>NZ_JBBOXI010000001.1:0-3944573 GCF_038007485.1 Bacillus sp. FSL K6-3312
ATGGAAAATATTTTGGATCTCTGGAATAAAGCACTTCAAAAAATAGAGACAAAGTTGAGCAAACCCAGTTTTGAGACATGGATGAAATCGACAAAAGCCCATTCTCTTCAAGGTGATACGCTCACAATTACGGCACCTAATGAATTTGCTAGAGACTGGCTGGAATCAAGATATCTTCACTTAATTGCTGATACCATCTACGAACTGACAGGTGAAGAGCTCAGCATTAAATTTATCATTCCTCAAAATCAAGATGAAGTGGAAGCTATGCCAAAGTCTCCAATTAAAAAAATGTCTAAAGAAGATCCCGTCGATATTCCACAAAATATGCTGAATCCAAAATATACATTTGACACTTTTGTTATTGGTTCAGGCAACCGATTTGCGCATGCCGCTTCACTTGCAGTTGCGGAAGCACCAGCAAAAGCATATAATCCGCTCTTTATTTATGGGGGCGTTGGTTTAGGAAAGACTCACTTGATGCATGCGATTGGTCATTATGTCATCGACCATAATCCATCAGCCAAAGTGGTCTATCTATCATCTGAAAAATTTACAAATGAATTTATCAACTCAATCCGAGACAACAAAGCTGTCGATTTCCGTAATCGCTATCGGAATGTCGATGTGCTTTTGATAGATGATATTCAATTTTTAGCAGGAAAAGAACAAACACAAGAAGAGTTTTTCCATACATTCAACACACTTCACGAAGAAAGTAAGCAAATCGTCATTTCTAGTGATCGGCCGCCGAAAGAAATTCCGACACTTGAAGACAGATTACGCTCTCGATTCGAATGGGGCTTAATCACAGACATTACCCCGCCAGATTTAGAAACACGTATTGCAATTTTACGAAAAAAGGCAAAAGCAGAAGGCTTAGACATTCCGAATGAAGTCATGCTTTATATTGCCAATCAAATCGACAGCAATATTCGTGAACTGGAGGGTGCTTTGATTCGTGTCGTTGCTTACTCTTCTTTAATTAATAAAGACATCAATGCGGATCTAGCAGCTGAGGCGCTAAAGGACATCATTCCTTCGTCGAAGCCAAGGATCATTACAATTAAAGATATTCAAAGAATTGTAGGGCAGCAATTTAATATTCGTTTAGAGGATTTCAAAGCGAAGAAACGTACGAAGTCAGTTGCTTATCCAAGACAAATTGCCATGTATCTCTCTAGAGAAATGACCGATTCCTCTCTGCCTAAAATAGGAGAAGAATTTGGAGGTCGTGATCATACGACTGTCATTCATGCTCATGAGAAAATTTCGAAATTAATCGTTGAAGATGAACAGCTTCAGCAGCATGTGAAAGAAATAAAAGAACAATTGAAATAACCTAGCTGATATAATAAGTACGGGGAAATGTGAATAACTAGAGCATAGTCATACACAGTCTGTCCACATGTGGATAGGCTGTCTTTCCTTTCTTTTTACCGACTTATCCACATATTCACAAGCCCTACTATTACTTCTACGATTTTTATTAATAAAATATATATACATGTCATTAAGAAAATTTAGGAGGACCACTATGAAATTCACGATTCAAAAAGATCGTCTTGTCGAAAGTGTCCAAGATGTATTAAAGGCCGTATCCTCTAGAACAACGATACCTATTTTGACAGGGATAAAAATTGTTGCATCTGATGAGGGGGTTTCTCTCACAGGAAGTGACTCCGATATCTCAATTGAATCCTTTATCTCTCTAAGAGATGGAGATTTAGAAGTGATCACGATTGATCGTCCAGGGAGTATTGTGCTTCAGGCCCGCTTCTTTAGTGAAATTGTGAAGAAACTGCCAATGGCTACTGTCGAAATTGAAGTAGAACAAAATCACCTCACCATCATCCGTTCTGGTTCAGCGGAATTTAACTTAAACGGCTTAGATGCTGAGGAATATCCGCATCTTCCGCAAATTGAAGAGCATCATGCATTTCAAATCCCGACAGACTTGCTTAAAAACTTAATTCGTCAAACCGTTTTTGCAGTGTCCACCTCAGAAACACGACCTATCTTGACAGGTGTAAACTGGAGGGTAGAAAAAGGTGAATTAATATGCACAGCGACGGATAGCCACCGTCTTGCTTTAAGAAAAGCAAAGTTGGATATTGACGAGGAAAGTTCATACAATGTCGTGATTCCAGGGAAAAGTTTAACAGAGTTAAGTAGAATCCTTGATGACGGACAAGATCTTGTGAGCATCGTAATTACAGAAACGCAAGTTCTCTTTAAAGCACAAAACGTGTTGTTCTTCTCAAGATTGCTGGATGGTAATTATCCAGATACAGCTCGCCTGATCCCGCAGGAAAGTAAAACGGATGTCGTAGTCAACACGAAGGAATTCCTTCAAGCCATTGATCGTGCATCACTTTTGGCAAGAGAAGGGCGCAATAACGTCGTAAAGCTGTCAGCTGATCCTGAACAAAGCCTTGAGATTTCTTCTAATTCACCTGAAATTGGTAAAGTAGTCGAAACGGTTCAAGCAGATGACATTAAAGGGGAGGACCTCAAAATCTCCTTCAGTCCAAAATATATGCTAGATGCGTTAAAAGTATTAGAGGGAACTGAAATTCATGTAAGCTTCACTGGAGCCATGAGACCGTTCCTATTGCGCACGCCAAATGATGATTCAATCTTGCAGTTGATTCTTCCAGTCAGAACATATTAATTCAACCTAAAATAGCTGCTGTGAGAGTGCACAGCAGCTTTTCTTCTCGTTTACCATGCTTTCTTTCATCCCAGTTCGCTTTCCCCCTTTCCTTCTTGTCTTGTTTTTTAGTACAATTAGTTATTAGTGATATTGAAAGAGGTCGATACAATGCCTAATCTTATAACCATTGAGAAAGAAATGATTACATTAGGGCAATTTTTGAAATTAGCCGAAGTCATCCAATCTGGCGGAATGGCGAAATGGTTTTTAAGTGAACATGAGGTGTTCATTAATCAAGAGCCAGATAATAGACGGGGACGCAAACTATACCCAGGAGATGTTGTCGAGATAGAAGGTTATGGCACATTTCAAGTTGTGAATTAGAAACGGGTGACAATACATGTACATTCAAAGTCTGGCGTTAACTTCATACCGAAACTATGAACACACCGAGCTTCAATTCGACAACAAGGTGAATGTCATGATCGGTGAGAATGCCCAAGGTAAAACGAACTTGATGGAAGCGATCTATGTATTGTCGATGGCAAAGTCGCATCGTACGTCAAATGATAAAGAACTTATCCGATGGGACCAAGACTATGCTAAAATAGAAGGTAGAGTCATCAAAAAAAATGGTCCACTCCCTATGCAGCTCGTGATTTCAAAAAAAGGGAAAAGGGGCAAGGTCAATCACATTGAACAACAGAAGCTCAGTCATTATGTTGGTGCGTTAAACACCATCATGTTTGCACCAGAGGACTTAAGTCTTGTAAAGGGCAGCCCGCAAATCCGCAGAAGATTTCTCGATATGGAGATTGGACAAGTTTCTGCTGTCTACTTGCATGATTTATCGCTCTATCAAAAAATTCTCTCTCAGCGGAATCATTACTTGAAACAATTGCAGACAAGAAAGCAAAAAGATCAAGCGATGCTGGAGGTTTTAACAGAGCAGTTGATTGATGCGGCAGCGAAAGTTGTCAAAAGACGACTGACTTTTACGAAACAGCTCGAGAAATGGGCGCAGCCGTTGCATTTTGGCATTTCTAGAGAGCTAGAAACACTCACGCTCCAATACCACACGTCGATAGAGGTATCAGAAGCGTCAGACTTGTCGAAAATAAAGAATAGCTATGAAGAATCGTTTCAGAAACTAAGAGACAGAGAAATAGACCGAGGAGTGACGCTGTGGGGACCTCACAGAGATGACCTTCTTTTCTTTGTGAATGGTCGGGATGTTCAGACATATGGCTCTCAAGGGCAGCAAAGAACAACAGCTCTTTCACTAAAGCTGGCAGAAATCGACTTGATACACGAAGAGATTGGAGAATATCCCATTCTTCTACTCGATGATGTTTTATCTGAACTTGATGATTACAGACAGTCTCATTTGCTCCATACCATTCAGGGACGTGTACAGACCTTCGTCACCACAACAAGTGTTGAAGGCATCGATCACGCCACCTTGAAAGAAGCGGAAATTTTCAGAGTAGCCAGTGGAAAAGTAATTGACTGATAAATGAGGTGTGGGTCTTGTATATTCATTTAGGTGATGATTGTGTTGTTTCTACACGAGAGATTGTCGCAATTGTTGATTATAAAATGAGGTCGTCTTCTGTTGTAGAAGAGTTTCTCCAAAAACAAGAAGGACAAATCATTTCGTTATCACAAGGGACACCCAAATCCATCGTCGTCACAACTAAATCTGTTTATTACTCTCCTCTTTCCTCAAGCACGCTCAAAAAACGTGCTTCATTTGTGATTGAAATTGAAGTCTAAAAGCTCAATTCATATAAATATATCGTTTAAGAAAAGTGTAGGTGAATGTACGTGGCAATGGAACAGCAACATAATAGTTATGATGAAAATCAGATACAGGTGCTTGAAGGACTAGAAGCTGTTAGAAAACGTCCAGGAATGTACATTGGGTCAACCAGTGCAAAAGGACTTCACCATCTTGTATGGGAAATTGTCGACAACAGTATTGATGAGGCTTTAGCTGGATATTGCACAGATATTACGGTGCAAATTGAAAAGGATAATAGCATTACAGTGAAAGATAATGGCCGCGGAATTCCTGTTGGGATTCATGAGAAAATGGGACGTCCTGCTGTAGAGGTTATTATGACTGTTCTTCACGCTGGCGGTAAATTTGACGGCAGCGGTTATAAAGTATCTGGCGGTCTGCATGGCGTAGGGGCATCTGTTGTTAATGCGTTATCTACGACCTTAGACGTGACCGTATATCGTGATGGGAAAATTCATTATCAACAATTCAAACGCGGTGTTCCAGTTGGAGATTTAGAGATCATTGGTGAAACAGATGTTACAGGGACAACCACTCATTTTGTGCCAGATACAGAAATTTTTACTGAAACCATTGAATTTGATTACGACACACTTGCCAACCGTGTACGTGAGTTAGCTTTCTTAACAAAAGGTGTCAACATCGTTATTGAAGATTTACGTGAGGGGAAAGAACGACGAAATGAATACTGCTATGAAGGCGGTATTAAGAGCTATGTAGAACATTTAAATCGCTCAAAAGAAGTCGTTCATGAAGAACCCGTTTACATTGAAGGTGAAAAAGATGGAATCACGGTTGAAGTGGCATTACAATATAACGATTCCTATACAAGCAACATCTATTCCTTCGCCAACAATATCAACACGTATGAAGGCGGAACACACGAAGCAGGCTTTAAAACAGGGCTGACGCGTGTCATCAATGATTATGCTCGTAAAAATGGCGTATTCAAAGATGGAGACTCGAATTTGAGCGGTGAAGATGTGCGAGAAGGCTTAACAGCCATTATCTCCATCAAACATCCAAATCCTCAATTCGAAGGACAAACGAAGACAAAGCTTGGGAACTCAGAAGCAAGAACCATTACCGACTCCCTTTTCTCTGAAGCACTTGAGAAATTCCTCTTAGAGAACCCTGATGCTGCAAAGAAAATTGTGGAGAAAGGCGTGATGGCAGCTCGTGCAAGAATGGCTGCCAAAAAGGCACGTGAGCTGACAAGACGTAAAAGTGCACTGGAAGTCTCCAGCTTACCAGGGAAACTGGCGGACTGTTCTTCTAAAGACCCTTCCATCTCTGAACTTTATATCGTAGAGGGAGATTCAGCGGGCGGATCTGCTAAGCAAGGCCGTGATCGTCACTTCCAAGCGATCTTACCGTTAAGAGGGAAGATCTTAAACGTTGAAAAAGCGCGACTAGATAAAATTCTATCGAACAACGAAGTTCGTTCTATGATTACAGCGTTAGGAACTGGAATCGGTGAAGACTTCACTTTAGAGAAAGCTCGCTATCACAAAGTTGTGATCATGACGGATGCGGATGTCGATGGTGCCCATATTCGCACGCTGCTCTTAACGTTCTTCTATCGCTACATGCGTGAAATCATAGAAAACGGTTATGTGTATATTGCGCAGCCACCTTTATTTAAAGTGCAGCAAGGTAAACGTGTTGAGTATGTGTATAACGATAAACAGCTAGATGAGCTGCTAAAGACATTGCCTCAAACACCAAAACCTGGACTTCAGCGCTATAAAGGTCTTGGAGAAATGAACGCAACTCAGCTTTGGGAAACAACAATGGATCCTGATGCGAGAACACTTCTTCAAGTGACGCTTGAAGATGCGATTGATGCTGATGAGACATTTGAAATGTTGATGGGAGATAAAGTAGAACCGAGACGAAACTTTATCGAAGAAAATGCACAATACGTGAAAAATCTTGATATTTAGATAGGTCCCCTTGAGAACAACCTTATTTCTTGTTTGGAATAAGGTTGTTTTTCAAGATTTAGGCCTGTGAAACGAATGTCCTGGTTTTCTATGTTTCGTTGATTTTCTAGTAAATTAATGTGTATAAAGCAGAGATTATTGATATAATGAAGAATAGTCTTGTGAAGATAAATACATATTTTACTCCCACATAATTTATTTCATGTGATACGTAAAGGGAGGTTCTTATAGTGAGTGAACAACATACACCAAATGTACGCGAAGTGAATATCAGCCAAGAAATGCGTACGTCCTTTTTAGATTATGCAATGAGTGTGATTGTGTCGCGTGCATTACCAGATGTGCGTGACGGATTAAAGCCCGTGCATCGAAGAATTTTGTATGCGATGAATGACCTAGGTATGACAAGTGATAAACCATTTAAGAAATCTGCACGTATCGTCGGGGAAGTTATCGGTAAGTATCACCCTCACGGTGACAGCGCTGTATACGAAGCGATGGTTCGTATGGCGCAAGACTTCAACTATCGTTATATGTTAGTAGATGGTCATGGAAACTTTGGTTCAGTCGATGGAGACGGAGCAGCGGCGATGCGTTATACCGAGGCGCGTCTATCGAAGATTTCTATGGAAATCCTCCGTGATATCACTAAGGATACCATTGATTATCAAGATAACTATGACGGCAGTGAAAGAGAGCCAATGGTGATGCCTGCAAGATTCCCGAACTTATTGGTCAACGGAGCGACAGGAATTGCTGTAGGAATGGCGACCAATATTCCGCCACACCAATTAGGTGAAGTGATTGATGGGGTATTGGCTATCAGTCAAAACCCTGAAATGACCACACAGGAACTTATGGATATCATCCCAGGCCCAGATTTCCCAACAGCAGGTCAAATCATTGGCCGAAGTGGTATTCGGAAGGCGTATGAGACAGGGCGCGGCTCTATCACATTAAGAGCAAAATCGGATATTGAGGAAACATCTAGTGGTAAACAGCGCATTGTTATCAATGAGATCCCTTACCAAGTCAACAAAGCCCGTTTAATTGAAAAAATTGCTGATCTTGTGCGTGATAAAAAGATTGATGGCATTACAGATTTGCGCGATGAATCAGATCGTAATGGTATGCGTATTGTCATTGAACTGCGTAGAGATGCAAACGTTCATGTTCTATTAAACAATCTTTATAAACAAACGACACTTCAAACGTCTTTTGGTATCAACTTATTAGCACTTGTTGATGGACAGCCGAAAGTCTTGTCCCTCAAACAATGTCTTGAGTATTATCTAGAGCATCAAAAAGTGATCATTCGCAGAAGAACAGCGTATGAGCTGCGTAAAGCAGAAGCAAGAGCACATATTTTAGAAGGTCTGAGAATTGCACTTGATCACTTAGATGAAGTCATTGCTTTAATTAGAGGCTCTCAAACTGCAGAAATTGCGAGAAATGGTTTGATGGAAAACTATAGCTTGTCTGAAAAACAGGCACAGGCCATTCTTGATATGCGACTTCAGCGTTTGACTGGTCTAGAACGAGAAAAGATAGAAGATGAATATAAAGGACTTGTTGATTTGATTGCTGAATTAAAAGCCATCCTAGCAGACAATGAGAAAGTACTTGAAATCATTAGAGAAGAATTAATAGAAATCAAAGAGCGCTTCAATGATACTCGACGTACTGAAATTGTGACAGCGGGTATTGAAACAATTGAAGACGAAGATTTGATTCCTGTTGAGAACATCGTGATTACACTGACTCATAATGGTTACATTAAGCGTCTCCCTGCATCAACATACCGCAGTCAAAAAAGAGGCGGTAAAGGTGTCCAAGGAATGGGGACCAACGAGGATGATTTCGTTGAACAACTGATCTCAACATCGACCCACGATACAATCCTCTTCTTCTCCAATAAAGGGAAGGTCTATCGTGCGAAAGGGTATGAGATTCCTGAATTCGGACGGACAGCGAAAGGGATTCCGATTATTAACCTTCTTGAAGTAGAAAAAGGAGAGTGGATTAACGCCATTATCCCAGTAAGCGAATTTGATGAAGATTCGTACCTCTTCTTTACAACAAGACACGGTGTATCGAAACGAACAACATTGTCTCAGTTTGCAAACATTCGAAACAATGGTCTTATTGCTCTGAGCCTGCGTGACGAAGATGAACTGATGGCCGTTCGTTTAACCAATGGAGAAAAACAAATCATCATTGGGACGAAAAAGGGGATGCTGATTCGTTTCGCCGAGACAGATGTTCGTGAAATGGGACGTACGGCAGCTGGGGTCAAAGGGATCACACTTTCTGAGGATGACATCGTCGTTGGAATGGAAATCCTTGAGCCAGATGCAAACGTATTGATCGTAACTGAAAGAGGTTATGGTAAATTAACGCCTGAAAAAGAATATCGTGTTCAAACTCGAGGCGGTAAAGGTCTTAAAACATGCAAGATCACTGACAACAATGGTCCGCTTATCACAGTGAAGGCGACCAATGCTGAAGCTGAAGAAGACTTGATGATTATTACAGGGAGCGGTGTCATCATTCGTATGGCCGTTTCAGACATTTCGACAACAGGCCGTGTCACTCAAGGTGTCCGCCTAATCCGTCTTGGTGATGAGGAACATGTCGCAACAGTGGCATTAGTTGAACAATCACAAGAAGACGATGAAGATAATGAAGAGAACGTAGAAAATATAGAGTCAGATCAAGAGCAATCTGAGTAAAAATAAAGCCGGTTCTTCACCGGCTTTATTTTTTTTGAAAAAACATCACTTTTTTTGAAATTTATAATGCTTTTTTCATAGATATGTGTTAATCTTTCAAAGGAGCAAAAAGAGGCTCTATTTTTTTATCTCATTCCCCAGTAAAAACTTCTTAGAAAAACAAAATGTTTTTTAAGAAAAATGTTGACTGTTGATAGAGATATATGATATATTTAAGTGGTCGCTTTAAGAGAGTGACACACAAGTTCTTTGAAAACTAAACAAGACAAAACGTACCTGTTAATTCGAGTTTTATAAAAAAATCCTATGAAACATCATAGGTAGTCAGTCAAACGCTGACGAAAAACAAAACTTCGGTTTTGTACTTTTTCGGAGAGTTTGATCCTGGCTCAGGACGAACGCTGGCGGCGTGCCTAATACATGCAAGTCGAGCGAACAGAAGGGAGCTTGCTCCCGGATGTTAGCGGCGGACGGGTGAGTAACACGTGGGTAACCTGCCTGTAAGACTGGGATAACTCCGGGAAACCGGAGCTAATACCGGATAGTTCCTTGAACCGCATGGTTCAAGGATGAAAGACGGTTTCGGCTGTCACTTACAGATGGACCCGCGGCGCATTAGCTAGTTGGTGGGGTAATGGCTCACCAAGGCGACGATGCGTAGCCGACCTGAGAGGGTGATCGGCCACACTGGGACTGAGACACGGCCCAGACTCCTACGGGAGGCAGCAGTAGGGAATCTTCCGCAATGGACGAAAGTCTGACGGAGCAACGCCGCGTGAGTGATGAAGGTTTTCGGATCGTAAAGCTCTGTTGTTAGGGAAGAACAAGTGCGAGAGTAACTGCTCGCACCTTGACGGTACCTAACCAGAAAGCCACGGCTAACTACGTGCCAGCAGCCGCGGTAATACGTAGGTGGCAAGCGTTGTCCGGAATTATTGGGCGTAAAGGGCTCGCAGGCGGTTTCTTAAGTCTGATGTGAAAGCCCCCGGCTCAACCGGGGAGGGTCATTGGAAACTGGGAAACTTGAGTGCAGAAGAGGAGAGTGGAATTCCACGTGTAGCGGTGAAATGCGTAGAGATGTGGAGGAACACCAGTGGCGAAGGCGACTCTCTGGTCTGTAACTGACGCTGAGGAGCGAAAGCGTGGGGAGCGAACAGGATTAGATACCCTGGTAGTCCACGCCGTAAACGATGAGTGCTAAGTGTTAGGGGGTTTCCGCCCCTTAGTGCTGCAGCTAACGCATTAAGCACTCCGCCTGGGGAGTACGGTCGCAAGACTGAAACTCAAAGGAATTGACGGGGGCCCGCACAAGCGGTGGAGCATGTGGTTTAATTCGAAGCAACGCGAAGAACCTTACCAGGTCTTGACATCCTCTGACAACCCTAGAGATAGGGCTTTCCCTTCGGGGACAGAGTGACAGGTGGTGCATGGTTGTCGTCAGCTCGTGTCGTGAGATGTTGGGTTAAGTCCCGCAACGAGCGCAACCCTTGATCTTAGTTGCCAGCATTTAGTTGGGCACTCTAAGGTGACTGCCGGTGACAAACCGGAGGAAGGTGGGGATGACGTCAAATCATCATGCCCCTTATGACCTGGGCTACACACGTGCTACAATGGACAGAACAAAGGGCTGCGAGACCGCAAGGTTTAGCCAATCCCATAAATCTGTTCTCAGTTCGGATCGCAGTCTGCAACTCGACTGCGTGAAGCTGGAATCGCTAGTAATCGCGGATCAGCATGCCGCGGTGAATACGTTCCCGGGCCTTGTACACACCGCCCGTCACACCACGAGAGTTTGTAACACCCGAAGTCGGTGAGGTAACCTTTATGGAGCCAGCCGCCGAAGGTGGGACAGATGATTGGGGTGAAGTCGTAACAAGGTAGCCGTATCGGAAGGTGCGGCTGGATCACCTCCTTTCTAAGGATATATGGAGCAGCGTGCGTTTTCGTCTTGTTTAGTTTTGAAGGAACTTGCAAAAGATCCTACAACATCATATCTTCGATATGAAAGATGGGCCTGTAGCTCAGCTGGTTAGAGCGCACGCCTGATAAGCGTGAGGTCGGTGGTTCGAGTCCACTCAGGCCCACCATCTTCTATTAAATCGGGGCCTTAGCTCAGCTGGGAGAGCGCCTGCCTTGCACGCAGGAGGTCAGCGGTTCGATCCCGCTAGGCTCCACCAACGTGTTCTTTGAAAACTAGATAACAATAAGTAATACATTCACATTGAATGCAATGCAAAGTTCATCACACATAGTGATTCTTTCTAAAGTAAGAAATGGTTAAGTTAGAAAGGGCGCACGGTGGATGCCTTGGCACTAGGAGCCGATGAAGGACGGGACGAACACCGATATGCTTCGGGGAGCTGTAAGCAAGCTTTGATCCGGAGATTTCCGAATGGGGAAACCCACTGCTCGTAATGGAGTAGTATCCATACTTGAATACATAGAGTATGAGAAGGCATACCCGGGGAACTGAAACATCTAAGTACCCGGAGGAAGAGAAAGCAAATGCGATTCCCTGAGTAGCGGCGAGCGAAACGGGAACAGCCCAAACCAAGAGGCTTGCCTCTTGGGGTTGTAGGACACTCTATACGGAGTTACAAAGGAACGATATAAGCGAAGAGGTCTGGAAAGGCCCGCCAAAGAAGGTAACAGCCCTGTAACTGAAATGTTGTTCTCTCCAGAGTGGATCCTGAGTACGGCGGAACACGTGAAATTCCGTCGGAATCCGGGAGGACCATCTCCCAAGGCTAAATACTCCCTAGTGACCGATAGTGAACCAGTACCGTGAGGGAAAGGTGAAAAGCACCCCGGAAGGGGAGTGAAATAGATCCTGAAACCGTGTGCCTACAAGTAGTCAGAGCCCGTTAAAGGGTGATGGCGTGCCTTTTGTAGAATGAACCGGCGAGTTACGATCCCGTGCAAGGTTAAGCAGAAGATGCGGAGCCGCAGCGAAAGCGAGTCTGAATAGGGCGCATGAGTACGTGGTCGTAGACCCGAAACCAGGTGATCTACCCATGTCCAGGGTGAAGTTCAGGTAACACTGAATGGAGGCCCGAACCCACGCACGTTGAAAAGTGCGGGGATGAGGTGTGGGTAGGGGTGAAATGCCAATCGAACCTGGAGATAGCTGGTTCTCTCCGAAATAGCTTTAGGGCTAGCCTCAAGGTAAGAGTCTCGGAGGTAGAGCACTGATTGGACTAGGGGCCCCTACCGGGTTACCGAATTCAGTCAAACTCCGAATGCCGATGACTTATCCTTGGGAGTCAGACTGCGAGTGATAAGATCCGTAGTCGAAAGGGAAACAGCCCAGACCGCCAGCTAAGGTCCCAAAGTATACGTTAAGTGGAAAAGGATGTGGAGTTGCTTAGACAACCAGGATGTTGGCTTAGAAGCAGCCACCATTTAAAGAGTGCGTAATAGCTCACTGGTCGAGTGACTCTGCGCCGAAAATGTACCGGGGCTAAACGTATCACCGAAGCTGCGGACTGTTCTTACGAACAGTGGTAGGAGAGCGTTCTAAGTGCTGTGAAGTCAGACCGGAAGGACTGGTGGAGCGCTTAGAAGTGAGAATGCCGGTATGAGTAGCGAAAGACGGGTGAGAATCCCGTCCACCGAATGCCTAAGGTTTCCTGAGGAAGGCTCGTCCGCTCAGGGTTAGTCGGGACCTAAGCCGAGGCCGAAAGGCGTAGGCGATGGACAACAGGTTGATATTCCTGTACCACCTCCTCACCATTTGAGCAATGGGGGGACGCAGGAGGATAGGGTAAGCGCGGTATTGGATATCCGCGTCCAAGCAGTTAGGCTGGGAAATAGGCAAATCCGTTTCCCGTAAAGGCTGAGCTGTGATGGCGAGCGAAATTTAGTAGCGAAGTTCCTGATTCCACACTGCCAAGAAAAGCCTCTAGCGAGGTGAGAGGTGCCCGTACCGCAAACCGACACAGGTAGGCGAGGAGAGAATCCTAAGGTGATCGAGAGAACTCTCGTTAAGGAACTCGGCAAAATGACCCCGTAACTTCGGGAGAAGGGGTGCTTCTTAGGGTGTTAAAGCCCCGAGAAGCCGCAGTGAATAGGCCCAGGCGACTGTTTAGCAAAAACACAGGTCTCTGCGAAGCCGTAAGGCGAAGTATAGGGGCTGACGCCTGCCCGGTGCTGGAAGGTTAAGAGGAGCGCTTAGCGTAAGCGAAGGTGCGAATTGAAGCCCCAGTAAACGGCGGCCGTAACTATAACGGTCCTAAGGTAGCGAAATTCCTTGTCGGGTAAGTTCCGACCCGCACGAAAGGCGCAACGATCTGGGCACTGTCTCAACGAGAGACTCGGTGAAATTATAGTACCTGTGAAGATGCAGGTTACCCGCGACAGGACGGAAAGACCCCGTGGAGCTTTACTGCAGCCTGATATTGAATGTTGGTACAGCTTGTACAGGATAGGTAGGAGCCTTGGAAACCGGAGCGCTAGCTTCGGTGGAGGCATCGGTGGGATACTACCCTGGCTGTATTGACCTTCTAACCCGCTGCCCTTATCGGGCAGGGAGACAGTGTCAGGTGGGCAGTTTGACTGGGGCGGTCGCCTCCTAAAATGTAACGGAGGCGCCCAAAGGTTCCCTCAGAATGGTTGGAAATCATTCGCAGAGTGTAAAGGCACAAGGGAGCTTGACTGCGAGACCTACAAGTCGAGCAGGGACGAAAGTCGGGCTTAGTGATCCGGTGGTTCCGCATGGAAGGGCCATCGCTCAACGGATAAAAGCTACCCCGGGGATAACAGGCTTATCTCCCCCAAGAGTCCACATCGACGGGGAGGTTTGGCACCTCGATGTCGGCTCATCGCATCCTGGGGCTGTAGTCGGTCCCAAGGGTTGGGCTGTTCGCCCATTAAAGCGGTACGCGAGCTGGGTTCAGAACGTCGTGAGACAGTTCGGTCCCTATCCGTCGCGGGCGCAGGAAATTTGAGAGGAGCTGTCCTTAGTACGAGAGGACCGGGATGGACGCACCGCTGGTGTACCAGTTGTTCTGCCAAGGGCATCGCTGGGTAGCTATGTGCGGACGGGATAAGTGCTGAAAGCATCTAAGCATGAAGCCCCCCTCAAGATGAGATTTCCCATTCCGCAAGGAAGTAAGATCCCTGAAAGATGATCAGGTTGATAGGTCTGAGGTGGAAGCGTGGTGACACGTGGAGCTGACAGATACTAATAGATCGAGGACTTAACCTATATTCTAATGTGAAGCTTGAACATTGTTATCTAGTTTTGAGAGAACATTCTCTCCATCAGGTTTGGTGGCGATAGCGAAGAGGTCACACCCGTTCCCATACCGAACACGGAAGTTAAGCTCTTCAGCGCCGATGGTAGTTGGGGGTCTCCCCCTGTGAGAGTAGGACGCCGCCAAGCTTTTCTAAGGATCAGTTCCATAAGGAACTGGTCTTTTTTGTTTATTTTTCTAACAGCATCATGATATAAGCTGGGAACTTCTCTTCGGCAATCTCCATGTAGCGCTCAATCATGACATAATCATCACTAATGTATTGAGACAGCAGCTCGTACCACCATTCAGTTTCGTAGCGGGCAATCATACTGAGATTATACATTAATAAGTAATGGCTGATAATTTCAGGAATCCCTAAAAATGAATCACGCGTTGACGGAATATACCATTGATCCATTTCTAAATCATAATGAAGATGAGTAGCGAGCGCTGGGTTTTCTTCTAGAGATACATCAAACGTCAGCTTTTTGGCTTCTCTCTGTTTGAGTTTCCAACTTGTATGAAACTCAAAGTATTCAATAAAACGTTCAGCAGACATGTTATATAGCAATGGAATATGATCTTGAATCATCATCCCATTGGCCTTTTCCACTTTAACTAATGTCGAGGGCTGCTTTTGAAACTCCAGAATATGACTCATTTCAGGTATCTTTGAAAGGAGATGAATCATCGTAAATCGCTCATCTTCAAGGCCATTTAAATGAAATAAATGCTTTAACACATGCATGCATAGTCCATTTCGCTGAATTTTTACTTCATCTTCACTAAAACGGTAGTGCTGCTTCTTTCTCTTTCTCGATGTTACGCCATGGGCCAAAACAGAGGTTTGAGAAGGATAGTGAGGATCAACTGTCAGTAAACATGCCTTTAGCAACTGAGCCATTCCATAAAACAATAAAATGGGCTTCAGTTCTAGTGGGGCGATAGCTGCCTGTTCGTAGAACGTATGGCCATGCTTTAAAAAATAAATAAACCGTTCACAGTTTTTATAGGCTTGCTGGTTTGCATCTTGAATGTTCCGTTTCTCATATTGTTGATATAGAAACTTTTGGGAAGTTTCAAGTGAGTAAAAACGTTTTAAATCCTTCCATCCTGAACTTTTCATCTTCTTCCTCAACTCTCTTTATATTTTCTAAAAATTGCAACTGTTTGTTGCTTCCTTGACATGCTGTTTGCTAGTTGATAATCTACATATAATATTTTGCCGAAAAGAGGGGGATTTACTAATGTGGGAAAGTAAATTTTCAAAAGAAGGTTTGACGTTTGACGATGTTTTGCTTGTTCCAGCTAAGTCTGAAGTACTTCCGCGAGATGTCGATTTATCAGTTGAGTTAACAAGCACATTAAAACTAAACATTCCAATTATCAGTGCAGGAATGGACACGGTGACTGAATCACAAATGGCGATTGCAATGGCACGTCAAGGTGGTCTTGGTATCATTCATAAGAACATGTCTATAGAGCAACAAGCAGAACAAGTGGATAAAGTAAAACGTTCAGAGCGCGGCGTTATTACAAATCCATTCTTCTTAACACCTGAGCATCAAGTATTTGATGCAGAGCACCTAATGGGTAAGTACCGTATTTCAGGTGTACCAATTGTAAATAACATAGAAGATCAAAAGCTTGTTGGTATTATTACGAACCGTGACCTTCGTTTTATTTCGGATTATTCAATGAAGATTAGCGATGTGATGACAAAAGAGGAACTTGTGACAGCTTCAGTAGGTACGACGTTAGAAGAAGCTGAAAAAATTCTACAGCAATATAAAATTGAAAAATTACCTCTTTTAGATGACGAAGGAACGTTAAAAGGTCTCATCACCATCAAAGATATTGAAAAAGTGATCGAATTCCCTAACTCCTCTAAAGATGCACATGGCCGTTTAATTGTTGGCGCCGCTGTTGGTGTCACTGGCGATACAATGACTCGTGTGAGAAAATTAGTCGAAGCCAATGTGGATGTCGTTGTCATTGATACCGCTCATGGTCATTCACAAGGTGTTCTAAACACTGTATCGAAAATCCGTGAAACGTATCCTTCTCTTAATATCATTGCTGGTAATGTTGCAACAGCCGAAGCAACAAAAGCATTGTTTGAAGCAGGAGCAGATATTGTGAAAGTCGGTATCGGACCAGGATCTATTTGTACAACACGTGTTGTTGCAGGTGTTGGTGTACCACAAATCACAGCGATCTATGACTGTGCAACAGAAGCAAGAAAACATGGTAAAGCTATTATTGCAGATGGTGGAATTAAATATTCAGGTGATATCGTAAAAGCTCTAGCATCTGGTGGACATGCTGTAATGCTTGGAAGCCTTCTAGCTGGTACATCTGAAAGCCCAGGGGACACAGAAATTTTCCAAGGTAGACGCTTCAAAGTTTATCGCGGTATGGGTTCAGTCGCTGCAATGGAAAAAGGAAGTAAAGATCGTTACTTCCAAGAAGATAATAAAAAATTCGTTCCAGAAGGTATTGAAGGCCGTACACCATACAAAGGACCAGTCGTTGATACAGTGTATCAACTCGTTGGCGGTATCCGTTCTGGTATGGGCTATTGTGGAACGCAGGACTTACGCTCACTTAGAGAAGATGCACAGTTCATTCGCATGACTGGTGCAGGACTTCGTGAGAGTCATCCACATGATGTACAAATTACAAAAGAATCACCAAACTACACAATTTCTTGATAAATTGTGACAATCAAATTACATTTGACAGGGTCTATGACTCTGTCTATTTTTTTTGTCTTTATTGTGATAAAATTTATACTGTTGTGTTGAAATAAGCCCTTGTGGATTAAATATATATGAAATATGTCGAAAAAAGATGATAACGGAGGTATGACGATTGAACAGCAAGATATTGAAACAGCTTATGGTCTCTATCCTTGCACTGGCATTGATTGTGACAGCATTTACACCAATGTCCAAAGCAAAAGCAACTGAAGATCCATTCAATGTGAATGCGAAAGCAGCGATCCTAATTGAAGCTTCTACAGGTAAGATTCTTTATAGTAAAAACGCAGAGCAAAGACTGCCTATTGCAAGTATGGCAAAGATGATGACAGAGTATCTATTACTAGAGGCGATTGCTGAAGGCAAAGTGAAATGGGATCAAACGTATACGCCAGATGATTATGTATACGAAATTTCTCAGGACCGCAGTTTATCAAACGTTCCTTTGAGAAAAGATGGCTCGTATACAGTGAAAGAACTTTATCAAGCAACGGCTATTTATTCCGCAAATGCAGCAGCAATTGGCTTAGCAGAAGTGATTGCTGGATCAGAATCGAAGTTCGTTGAAAAAATGAACGCAAAAGCGAAAGAATTAGGTTTAACAAACTACAAATTCGTGAATGCAACTGGACTAGAAAATAAAGACTTACATGGCAAACAGCCAAAAGGTACAGGTCCTGATGAAGAAAGTGAAGTATCTGCGAAAGATATGGCATTGCTTGCACAGCATCTCATCAAAGACCACCCAGAAATTCTTGAAACATCAAGTATTGCGAAAACAAAGTTCAGAGAAGGCACAGATGATGAAATGGACATGCCTAACTGGAACTTCATGCTTAAAGGACTTGTGAAGGAATATAAAGGTGTAGACGGTCTGAAAACAGGTTCTACAGATTCAGCTGGTTCTAGCTTCACAGGTACCGCTAAACAAGGTGACATGCGTGTCATCGCAGTGATCTTGAATGCAAAAGGTAATCTTCATACAGCACGTTTTGACGTGGCGAAAAAACTGTTCGATTATGCGTTTAAAAACTTCACGATGAAAGAAATGTACAAAAAAGGTCAACAGATCAAAGGACATGAAAACATCGAAGTCGACAAAGGTAAAGACAAAGAAGTACCTGTCGTTACGAAAGAAGCTTTCTCTGTGCCAGTAAAAAATGGTGACGAAAAGAGCTTTAAAGCAAAAGTAAATATCGAGAAAACGAAACTAGAAGCTCCTATTAAAAAAGGAACGAAGGTTGGCATGCTGACGACTTCTTATTCAGGTGATGAGAAGGACTACGGCTATTTGAATAAAGATCAATCAGGTGTTGAGCTTATAACGAAAACAGGCGATGAAAAAGCAAACTGGTTCATCCTTGCAATGCGTAGTGTAGGTGGATTCTTCGCTGGCATTTGGGGCGGAATCGTTGACACAGTTAAAGGTTGGTTCTAATAAAAAACTGCTCTCTATGCATGAGAGCAGTTTTTTTATTAAAAGAAAAGCGATTGTTTGTGATTTTGAGGAGTGGACAAGGCTTGCTGAAAAATACCACATAACTTTTCCACTCCCTCGGTCAGTGCCTTTTCATTCACATAAGAAAAGCTGAGGCGGATATAGTTTTGCTTCGGCTCTCCAGGATAGCACACAGAGCCAGGCAGAAAGGTGATTTGCTGCTTACGTGCCTCATGCAGAAGTGCACGTGTATCGACCCAGGAAGGAAAGCTAAGCCACAAATTGAGCCCACCCTGAGGAATTTGCCACGTCACATCTTTTGGTGCATGCTTCGTTAATACATTTATCATTAAATCACGTCTCACCATCAAGGCGGTTCTCAACTTTTTCGTATGATCAATCATTTTCTTTGAAGTCAGAAATGGCAGAATGGCTTTTTGTGTGAGAAGAGGGCTGCCTAAATCATTATTGGCCTTTGCAGCTAATAAACGATTAAATATCGAGCCTGAAGCAGTAATAATCCCAATTCTGCATCCTGGAGCAAGTGTTTTACTTAAACCTCGTAAATAAATGACGTGTCCATCATGATCCAGACTTTTGATAGGTGCTGGCGGCTTCTTTTCGAAATAAAGCTCACGATAAGGATCATCCTCTACAATAAGACAATCAATACTTTGAGCCAGTAAGAGAAGTTGTTTTCTGCGTTTCATTGACATACTGGCGCCTGTTGGACTGTGAAAAGTAGGAATCGTGTAGATGAGCTTTGGTTTATATTTATCACAAATGCTTTGAAGCTGCTTCATGTTCATTCCTTCATGATCAACCGGGACTGTAATAATTCTTGCCCCTCTCCCCATAAAGACATCAATGGCGCCTGGATAGGTCGGTGCTTCCATGACAACTACATCATCAGGACCGATAAACGCACGTGCGACCAGATCAAGCCCTTGCTGAGAACCACTAGTTACAAGGATATTCTCAGGAGTAGAAGGCACATCTAGCTTTTCTAAAAAAGACTGAATGACCTGCCGAAGCTGAAGATCCCCTTGAATTTCCCCATACTTTGACATGATTTGAGGATGTCTCGCTAGGACATGCTGCATTTCTTTTTCTAAATAACGGTTTGGCAAAAGCCCTGGATCGATCATAGAGGAAGAAAGGTTGATCGCTTCTTCGACATAGTGGTACTGAGCAAATTGAGACCGTGGTAAATAATCCGGAATGGATAACTGCCAATCAAAAGAGGTAGATGATGGAACCGGAATCTCTGACTGCTTTTGCAATTCATCCACAAACGTTCCTTTTCCTTGCACAGTCGTTAAATATCCGTCGTCCTTCAGCCGGGTGTATGCCTTTGCTGCCGTGACAAGACTCACATTCAGCTGCTTTGCTAAATCACGTACAGTTGGCAGCTTATCTCCCTGCTGAAGCAAACCCGATTGGATATGATCAATGATTGAAAAGTAAATCTGATTTGAAAGCGATGTATCAGAATGTCGATGGATATCAATATGCATGAGAAACCTCCATTGAGTGCAAAATTGTTATACATGAATTTGAATTGTTATAGTTACATTATAGCATGTAAATGACACCTCAAAGAAAGAATGACATATTTTTAGCAGGTAATCGTTTATATACAAGGGTTTAAGCTTATTTGTCGGCGGATTGAATTGTTATACTATTCTCTTTATTGTTATACTACCTCACTTGTATGATAAAGGGGTAAATCAATCGAATTGACAAATGGGAGGAAACTATTGTGAGCAATAAGGGAACTGAACGAGTGAAACGTGGAATGGCAGAAATGCAAAAGGGTGGCGTCATTATGGATGTCGTCAATGCTGAACAGGCAAAGATCGCAGAAGAAGCAGGTGCGGTGGCAGTTATGGCACTAGAACGCGTACCAGCTGATATCCGTGCAGCCGGCGGTGTTGCCCGTATGGCAGACCCAAGAATCGTAGAGGAAGTACAAAATGCAGTAACGATTCCAGTCATGGCAAAAGCACGTATCGGCCATATCGTCGAGGCTCGTGTTCTTGAAGCACTTGGTGTTGATTATATCGATGAGAGTGAAGTGCTGACGCCCGCAGATGAGGAATTCCATTTAAATAAAAATGAATACACAGTACCTTTTGTCTGTGGTTGCCGTGACTTAGGTGAAGCAACCCGCCGTATCGCAGAAGGTGCTTCTATGCTTCGCACAAAAGGGGAGCCTGGGACAGGCAACATTGTAGAAGCTGTCCGTCATATGAGAAAGGTCAATGCTCAGATTCGTAAAGTAGCAGCAATGAGTGAAGATGAACTGATGACAGAAGCGAAGAACCTGGGAGCACCGTATGATTTATTGCTTCAAATCAAAAAAGACGGCAAGCTCCCAGTTGTTAACTTTGCAGCGGGAGGCGTTGCGACACCAGCAGATGCTGCGTTAATGATGCAGCTTGGAGCAGACGGTGTATTTGTTGGATCTGGTATTTTTAAATCAGACAATCCAGCGAAATTTGCAAAAGCAATTGTTGAAGCAACGACTCACTTCACAGATTACCGTCTCATTGCAGAGCTTTCAAAAGAGCTTGGAACAGCCATGAAAGGAATTGAAATCTCAAATCTACTGCCAGAAGAGCGTATGCAAGAGCGTGGCTGGTAATTAAGGGAGCGGCAAACGAACATGCTAACAATTGGTGTACTAGGGCTTCAAGGAGCCGTGAGAGAGCATATTCAATCGATTGAAGCCTGCGCTGCAGAAGGGAAGATCATCAAACGAGCAGAAGAGCTAGCATCTGTTGACGGTCTTATTATCCCTGGTGGAGAAAGCACGACGATGAGAAGACTCATGGATACGTACCAATTCATTGAACCGATCAAAGCGTTCGCTGCAGAAGGGAAACCGATTTTCGGGACATGTGCCGGTTTGATTATGCTGGCAAAGCATATAGAAGATCGAGACGATGCTCATCTTGGACTGTTAAATGTATCTGTTGCACGGAATTCATTTGGCAGACAGGTAGACAGCTTTGAAGCAGATTTAGAAGTAAAAGGACTGGATGCGCCGTTTACAGGAGTGTTCATCCGTGCGCCTCATATCATCAGCGCAGATGAGAGTGTAGACATCATGGCTGAATATGATGGCAGGATTGTGATGGCGAAGGAAAACAATATCTTAGGCTGTTCTTTTCATCCAGAGCTGACAGACGACCACCGGTTAACACAACTGTTTGTTGAAATGGTGAAATCCTATAAAACGAAGCTCGCTGTATAAAACGGTTGAAAAGAGATAAAACTTATAGTACATTAAAATCACAATCAAAGATCGAAAAAGCGTTGACGGGAAATAGTAAGAAGCCCCTCTTTCTCAGAGAGCCGATGGTTGGTGCGAATCGGTGAAAGATGCAGTCTGAATCCATCCTTGAGCGAAATGCTGAAACACGAGAAGTAAGCATTTACGGTGATACCGTTACAGAGGAAAGAGGAAAGCATGCTTCTGCATGTTTTCAATCAGGGTGGCAACGCGAGAGCTCTCGTCCCTTTCATGGGATGAGGGCTCTTTTTATTTTTCGATAAAAAAAGGAGTGTTACACATGCTGGATATTAAACAACTGCGCACGGACTTTGATCAAATCAAAGAAAAATTAGCACACCGAGGCGAAGATTTAGCAGATTTTGATAAGTTTGGTGAGCTGGATCAAAAAAGAAGAGAATTAATCGGAAAAACAGAAGAATTAAAGAGCCGAAGAAATGAAGTATCACAGCAAGTGGCTGTTCTAAAAAGAGAAAAGAAAGACGCCGATCACATTATTCAAGAAATGCGTGAGGTAGGAGATGAGATTAAGAAGCTGGATGATGAGCTACGAACAGTAGAAGAAAGCTTGCAGCATATCCTATTCTCTATTCCGAATATCCCTCATGACACTGTACCCGTTGGGGAAACAGAAGATGACAACGTGGAAGTGAGAAAATGGGGCGAACAGCCGGCATTCTCATTTGAGCCAAAGCCACATTGGGACGTAGCGGATGAGTTAGATATTCTAGATTTTGAACGTGCAGGAAAAGTGACAGGAAGCCGTTTCGTTTTTTATAAAGGGCTTGGCGCACGCTTAGAGCGCGCACTGTATAACTTCATGCTCGATTTACATGTGGATGAGTTTGGTTTTACTGAAGTGATTCCACCTTATATGGTTAACAGAGCAAGCATGACAGGAACTGGTCAGCTTCCAAAGTTCGAAGAGGATGCCTTTAAAATTCGAGAAGAAGATTACTTCCTCATTCCAACGGCTGAAGTGCCAATCACCAACATGCACCGTGACGAAATCCTTGAAGGGGAACAGCTGCCAATCAATTATGCAGCATTCAGTGCTTGCTTTAGATCAGAGGCTGGATCTGCCGGCAGAGATACACGCGGACTCATCCGTCAGCATCAATTTAATAAGGTAGAGCTTGTGAAATTTGTTAGACCTGAAGATTCTTATGAAGAATTAGAGAAACTAACAAATCAAGCAGAAAAAGTCCTTCAGTTATTAAATCTGCCATACCGTGTCATGAGCATGTGTACGGGAGATTTAGGATTCACGGCTGCGAAAAAATACGACATCGAAGTATGGATTCCGAGCCAAGATACGTATCGTGAAATTTCTTCTTGCAGTAACTTTGAAGCATTCCAAGCAAGACGTGCAAACATTCGATTCCGTCCAGAGCCTAAAGCCAAGCCAGAGCATGTGCACACATTAAATGGATCTGGTTTAGCAGTAGGAAGAACCGTGGCGGCCATTTTAGAAAACTATCAACAAGAGGACGGCACTGTGATCATTCCTGAAGTACTGCGTCCTTATATGGGAAATAAAGAAGTTATGAAATAAGATGCCGCTATGGCATCTTTTTTCTTTTTCCCAAAAGTCCTACAGTTTTCCTAAATTTAGCCGATAGAAATACTAAAAGCTTCTAGGAAAGAAGGAATAACCTTGAATAGGCTTGACTATTATGTTGAAATGGCTCAATTAATTAGAAAAGTTCTAGATGAAAGTATCCTTTTTGGCATCACTGATACAGAGAAGGTGCTTTGTTACTATCCGTCTAAAACAATAGATTTTGGCATGAAGGTTGGGGACCCATTGAACCCAGAAGACCAAAACGTGGCGACGACATTAAGAGGACAAGAATATGACGGTCATTTACCAGAGTCTTTATATGGTTATGAAATTGCAGTAAAAGGTTACCCGATTTTTGATGAAAATAGAAAAGTAATTGGCTCTTTTTTAGTGGCTTTTTCACATCATCGTGAAAAGAAATTAAGCGGTTATATGGAGCATATCAATGATGTAGCGAAAGAACTTCAAAGTGGAATTGAGCAAATCGCTGCGCATTCACAAGAGCTGGCTGCCACAAGTTTAGAAATAAGCGAACAGGCAGGAAGAGCGGAAGAGAAATCTGCAAATATTGAAGAAGTCGTCAAAACCATTGGCGGGATTGCTAGACAAACCAACTTGCTAGGGCTAAATGCTGCAATTGAAGCAGCAAGAGCAGGAGAGAATGGAAAAGGGTTTGCTGTCGTGGCTGATGAAGTTCGTAAATTATCAGATGGATCAAAGGAAGCGGCTGAAACCATTAATACCTTCTTAAAAGAGATCCAAGACAGCATTGGCACTTTGTCTGAAAACATCTCACAAATCAGCAGTTCAACAAATGAACAAGCAAAACAAGTGACAGATTTTACGAAAATTATTGAATCATTAAATGAGTTTAAAGAAGAGATGAATCATTTTATTGAAGAGATTAGACAGGATACAAAATAGATCAAGAGCAGCCGTCGATGGCTGCTTTTTTATGGGCAGATTCTCATACCAAAATAACTTATTGAAATTTTTTTCGAAAAGATGTTGACTTGAAATAAAACGATATGGTATATTAATTCTTGTCGATACGGAGGAATACCCAAGTCCGGCTGAAGGGATCGGTCTTGAAAACCGACAGGGGTGTCAAAGCCCGCGGGGGTTCGAATCCCTCTTCCTCCGCCATATTGATTTTTTACCTTAGTTGAATTGAAACGCAAGCATAAAAATTGGAATTGTCAAACCGCTGCATTCGCGAAATGCAGCGGTTTTTTTTATTTTGTTTTAGAGAGATTTTTTTGAATAACAGAAGCTATTTCATGAAGAATGGGATCAAGTGAGCTTTCATCATGAAGTAAGTCATAATCTTCAATGTTAATTATAATCACTGGACATAAATCGAATTGTTCGATCCATTCCGTGTATCGCATGTACATTTCTTCCCAATAGGCTCGGTCCGTTTGAGTTTCCATCTCTCTGCCGCGTTCCTCAATACGATGTAAAATATGATCTAAATCCCCGTGTAAATAGATGAGAACATCAGGGTGAGGGAAGTAAGGTGTCATCACCATCGCCTCGAATAGACTCGTATACGTTTCATAATCTACTTCAGACATCGTACCTTTGTCCGCATGCATTTTTGCGAAAATGCCTGTGTCCTCATAAATTGAACGATCTTGCACATATCCTCCACCAGATTCAAAAATCCGTTTTTGCTCCTTAAAACGCTCAGCTAGGAAATAGACCTGTAAATGGAAGCTCCATCTTTGGAAATCTGAATAAAAGGGCTCTAAGTATGGGTTATCATCTACTTTTTCAAGAGAGGTTTGAAAGCCAAGCTTGTCCGCTATTGTTTTAGTCATAGTTGATTTTCCGACACCAACAGTCCCGGCGATTGTGATCACTGCATCCTTTGGTATTTCGATATTGTTCATAGCACTTGCTCCTTTATGTTCTGTACAATTTGCTGGTAATCTTGCTGTGAGGAAACGAAGTCTGTATGATCTCCTTCAATTGTAATGATAGGAAGCCCTGGGTCAGTCTGCTTTAAATGCTCAATGGCCAGCTCATAATCTTCAATGAGTGTTTTTAAATAAGCCGGATCAATGTCTTCTTCAAAAGAGCGTCCTCTCATCTGTATTCTTTCAAGTAAGGTAGGAAGGCTGGCTTTTATATAGATGATGGCATTTGGTTTAGGAAGATCATCTGTTAGCAGGTGATAGATCTTTCTGTATTTGTCCATGTGCTTTTTTGATAATGTTCTTTCTGCAAATATCATATTTTTATAGACATGATAATCAGTGACAATCGGCTGCTGTTGATTCACATAGTTTTCTTGAATAGATTCTAATTGTTTGAACCGATTGCATAAAAAGAACATCTCAAGCTGAAAGCTCCATTGTTCCATATCTTCATAAAATTTATCTAAGAATGGATTTTCTTCTACAATCTCTTTTACTAAAGGAAATTGAAATTCCTTCGCAAGCATTGTAGCCAAAGTTGTTTTTCCGGCTCCAATTGGGCCTTCCACTGCAATAAAAGGGGCAGGATACATAGGCGTTCTCCTCTATCTATAAAGTTGTCAAACCAATGTATATTGTACCATACCCCTTCCGAGAGATAGAGCGAACGGATTACGATGTCGTTCTTTTTTCAATATTAAATTGATCGGATAATAAGAGCCAATTTTGAGGGAAGGATAGACCTAATTTCCAATAAGCAATTCCGTTCAAGTTTAACTCTTTGATGAGGTTGAACTTTGCTTGAATTGATCTAGCGTCTTCGAACCATACCTCGTGCTCTTTATTATTGGCATCTTTATAACGAAAATAAGGTGCTTGTGCTGTTTCGTCATATAGAATGGAGGCATTATTATTTCTAGCAATTGCAATCGCTTGTTGGGGACTGACAGCTTTAGCAATAGGGCCGCCTTGAACGTAAGGTAGCGTCCAATCATAGCCGTATAAGTTCTGGCCCATAACAATTTTATTGGCTGGCATAACGGTCAGTGCATATTCAATGACTTGGCGGACAGGTCCAATGGGAGAGACTGCTTGCGCAGGGCCGCCGCTGTATCCCATTCGTAGGTCATTAATACAACATGATCGACGATCTTCCCAATGGCTTCATAGTCATGAGCTTCATACCATTTTCCCTTTTGCTGACTACTTGTTTTAGGGGCAAGCGCAACAGATATTGTCCATCCTTCTTGATGGAAGCGGGTTGTTGCCTCTCTTAAAAATTGAATGTAAGCATCTTTATCAGCGGGACGTAAATATTCAAAATCAAAATGGATTTCTTTTAATTGATACTTTTTTGCAACACGAACGATTTCATTTAAAAATGTGGCTTTGACAGATTGGTTATTCAAAAGAATTCGCCCAAGTTCATCACTGAATTTATCATTCTCTAGGTTAGTCACCACCATTGATAAAACGGTTCTGCTCTGAGCGGCTATTTGAGGTAGCTGATCTAACGGTGGTTCTTTCAGTGTTCCATCTCTTTGCGCTTGAAAACTAAAGGCGCCTAAATGCGTTAAATATGGAGAGGCCTCTCTAGCTGCTTGTTTTAAGTTTTCACTGACTTGATTTCCCCGTGGTTCAATGTAAGCATTCGAATTAATGTTCCTCTTAGGTCTTTGAGGAATATAGAGCAAGAAGCGAATAGGAAGTATCGCTTCAGGCCGTATTCTATTCACACGTGCCAACTCTTCCACTGAAATTCGAAATCGTCTTCCAATTTGATAAAGTGTGTCATTTTGTTTGACCTCATAAAATTGTCCTCTAATTGGAATGACAATTGTTTGTCCAATGACGAGTTGATTTGGTGTTTCAATATCGTTGGTACGGATGATTTCATTGACTGTTGTTTTAAAACGCATGGCAATTTCGTTTAAAGTATCTCCTCTTTTGACAACATAAATTTGAATAGTCAACGCCCCCTTTGTTATTGCTAACAATTTATGAGGGTTATGGATAAATCATGTTTGATTTTCATTCGTGATCTCTTTAGCAGTGGTGATTTTTGCTAGTAGAACGTTCTCCATCATCGTTAAAGCATATTCGTTGTCTCTGTCGTCATTTGATGCGATACAATCTTTAGGTACAATTAAGTTGTATTCTCGCATGTATGCGTCATTTGCAGTGAACAGAACGCAAATGTTTCCTGCAATTCCGGTCAAAATGATGTCTTGTACACCTAATTCATTTAAGAGTGTCTCTAATGCAGTTCCATAGAAGGCAGAATGCTTCGGTTTAATTAAGAAGTAATCATCTTTAGATGGTGCCATTTTCTCTAAAATAGGGGCGCTTCTTTCATTTTCACATGTTTCCATCACAGCTTGAATATCAGCCTTCCAGAGACCATAGTGGTCGTTGATATAGATAATCGGCCAATTTTCCTTGAAAGCATGATCTTTAAGAGCTAAAATCTTATTGGTCATTTGCTCTGTTTTATCAGCGAGCACATGTCCCATTTCAAAATCAAAATTATTAATCATGTCGATAATAAGCAGTGCCTTTTGGTGCTTTGACAAAGTAAGACCCCCTTTAAAAGATTGTGCTAATATGTTAACCTCAATATCCTTTTAAAAAACATGAAAAGAGAGCCGTGCTATGACGAGAGATGAACAGTTTATGCAAGAAGCTATTTCTGAAGCCTTAAAAGCAGAACAAATAGGAGAAGTACCAATCGGTGCCATCATCGTTGTTGATGACCAAATTGTGAGCCGAGCTCATAATTTAAGGGAAACAGAGCAGCGTTCAATTGCACATGCAGAATTACTTGCCATTGATGAAGCGTGTAAAACGGCTGGAAGCTGGCGTTTAGAGGATGCTGTACTTTATGTGACGCTTGAACCATGTCCTATGTGTGCGGGAGCGATTGTCCTTTCTAGAGTGAAAAAGGTCGTTTTCGGTGCATGCGATCCAAAAGGTGGATGTGCAGGTACTTTAATGAATTTACTGGATGATGAACGGTTCAATCATCAGTCTGAAGTCATTGGTGGTGTACTTGAAAATGAGTGTGGTGAGCTGTTAAGTCAGTTCTTCCGAAATCTCCGTCAGCGAAAGAAACAAGCCAAAAGTAAATGAATGGATGTTGTTTGCAATTTCGGCTATAAGAAGGTATACTTATGTCTGCGTCACTAACAATTTAATATTCATTTTGCCGTGCTAAGCGGGGAGGTAGCGGTGCCCTGTACTCGCAATCCGCTCTAGCGAGGCCGAATCCCTTCTCAAGGTTCGTTTACTTCAAGGTCTGCCTTAAATAAGTGGTGTTGACGTCTGGGTCCTGCGCAATGGGAATTCATGAACCATGTCAGGTCCGGAAGGAAGCAGCATTAAGTGAAACCTCTCATGTGCCGCAGGGTTGCCTGGGCCGAGCTAACTGTTTAAGTAACGCTTGGGGTAGCGAATCGACAGAAGGTGCACGGTAAATCAATATTAAATGTAACTCATCTAGTTAATCTAGGTGAGTTTTTTGTTGCTGTTTAAAGAATAGCTCAGCTGCTTTGTTTATACAAATAGCCAAAAAATCTTTTTAGAGTCTTTTGTTTTTTCATTAATTATGATGAGAACTAGTGTTCTTTATGGTGTGGCAGATCAATTCGAAAATCTAGAAAAAAGGTTTTTGATTCATAGAAAGTAGAAAATCTATAGTTGAAATCATCATTTTCGTTTATTAGAAAATAAAGGTGTGCTTTTGAATTGATCGGTGCATCATGTATAATAAAAAAGATGATAAATGGAGGAGGGCGTATTTGTGAGTTATCAAGCTTTGTATCGAGTGTTCAGACCTCAAGTTTTTGAGGATGTTGTTGGACAAGAACACATCACAAAAACGTTGCAAAATGCCCTTTTGCAGAAGAAGTTTTCTCATGCTTACTTATTTTCAGGTCCTAGAGGAACAGGTAAAACAAGTGCTGCTAAAATCTTTGCGAAGGCAGTGAACTGTGAAAAGTCACCTGTGAGTGAACCTTGTAATGAATGTGATGCCTGTAAAGGGATTACTAACGGCTCGATTTCAGATGTGATCGAAATAGATGCTGCCTCAAACAACGGGGTAGATGAAATCCGTGATATACGTGATAAAGTGAAATTTGCTCCTTCGGCGGTTACATATAAGGTTTATATTATAGATGAAGTACATATGCTCTCTATCGGGGCGTTTAATGCCCTCCTTAAAACGTTAGAGGAGCCGCCCGCTCATTGTATCTTTATTTTGGCTACCACAGAGCCTCATAAGATTCCTCTTACCATCATATCTCGTTGCCAGAGATTTGATTTTAAACGAATCACAACAAAAGATATTGTTGGAAGAATGCAGAAAATTGTAGATGCAGAAAGCCTAAATGTACAAGAGGGCTCGCTCGAGATTATCGCTAGTGCAGCTGATGGCGGTATGCGTGATGCACTAAGCCTCTTAGATCAAGCAATTTCATTTAGTGGTGAGCAACTGACAATTGATGATGCGCTGCTCATTACAGGAGCTGTTTCTCAGCAATTCATTAGTCAGCTAGCCGAAGCAATTTTTGATCAAAATATTGCTGTGGCGTTAGATACCTTAAATGAATTACTTCAGCAGGGGAAAGATGCTGCTAAATTAATAGAGGACATGATTTTTTATTTTAGAGATATGCTGCTTTATAAAACAGCACCAGATCTGGAAGGGGTCCTTGAAAAGGTAAAGGTCGATGAAAATTTCGTGACGCTTTCGGATCGTGTGACACCTCAATTTCTATATGAAACAATTGAAGTGCTGAATAAAAGTCACCAAGAAATGAAATGGACGAATCATCCAAGGATTTTCTTTGAGGTAGCTGTTGTCAAGCTATGTCAGTCAACGGCTGGAATACCACAAGCTCATGCTAACGCTGATTTAACGGCGCTAACGGATAAAATAGACAGGTTGGAACAGGAGCTATCTAGGATAAAAGCTGAGGGTGTGCCAATGTCTCATTCTCATCATCCTCAAGAAAAAAAGGAAGCACCTCGACCACAAACGAGTAACAAAAATGGATACCGTGCACCTGTCGGTCGAATTCACGAGATTCTAAAAGAGGCAAAACGTCCAGAGCTAGAAAAAATTAAAGGTAAATGGGGAGAACTCCTTGCCCACTTGAAACAGCAGAATAAGGTGTCTCACGCTGCACTATTAACGGATAGTGAACCAGTTGCTGCTGCTACTCATGCCTTTGTTTTAAAATTCAAGTTTGAAATACATTGTAAAATGGTTGCTGAAGATAAAAGTGGTGTTCGAACCAACCTTGAGCAGCTACTAGAGTCTATGTTAGGGAAAAGAGTGGAATTAGTTGGCGTTCCTGACGCTCAATGGGGTAAAATAAGAGAAGAATTTTTAAGAGATCATCAGCCAGATGAACAGGCAGATGGTCAGGGGACTCCTGCTGAAGAGGATCCATTGATTGCAGAAGCAAAGAAGTTAGTAGGAACCGATTTAATTGAAATTAAAGATTAATAAAAATGAAAGAGAGTGGTGTTCATATGCGCGGTGGAATGGGAAATATGCAAAAAATGATGAAACAAATGCAAAAAATGCAAAAGGATATGGCTAAGGCTCAAGAAGAGCTTGCAGAAAAAGTCCTTGAAGGTACAGCTGGTGGCGGTATGGTCACTGTAAAAGTAAATGGACAAAAAGAAGTTGTCGATGTAGCAATCAATGAAGAAGTTGTTGATCCAGAAGATATCGATATGCTTCAAGATCTTGTACTTGCAGCGACAAACGATGCATTGAAAAAAGTTGATGAGTTAACAAATGAAACAATGGGTCAATTCACAAAAGGAATGAACATGCCAGGTTTATTCTAGGAGGAATAACTGAAGATGCAATATCCTGAACCAATATCAAAGCTGATTGATAGCTTTATGAAATTGCCAGGAATCGGACCGAAAACCGCGGTCCGTCTGGCTTTTTTTGTTCTTAGTATGCAGGAAGATGTCGTACTAGATTTCGCGAAGGCGCTTGTTAACGCAAAGCGTAATTTAACTTATTGCTCGGTATGCGGCCATATCACAGATCAAGATCCTTGCTATATTTGTGAAGATACAAGAAGAGATCAATCTGTTATCTGTGTAGTACAAGATCCAAAAGATGTGATTGCAATGGAAAAGATGAAAGAATACAACGGCTTATATCATGTGCTTCATGGTGCCATTTCGCCAATGGATGGCATTGGCCCAGAGGACATTAAAATTCCTGACCTGTTAAAAAGATTGCAAGACGATCAAGTGACAGAGGTAATCCTTGCAACGAATCCAAACATTGAAGGAGAGGCTACAGCCATGTATATCTCTAGATTGTTGAAACCATCAGGAATTAAACTCTCTCGTATTGCTCACGGACTACCAGTAGGTGGAGACTTAGAGTATGCGGATGAAGTCACACTGTCTAAAGCTCTAGAGGGCAGACGTGAGATGTAGGAAGGAGAAGTACGGTACATGGGTTTTCTTCGCAGAAAATCAATTCGAAAAGAATTCGATGAGAAATTAATTCAACAGCTTTTTAAGCAAAAGGAAGAATGGAACAGACAAAAAAAGCTTGTCGCAAATAGCGTTGAGCCTTCACCGGACATTCTATTCGAATTAAAGCTTGCTCAAGCGAAGTACTTTTTCTATCTAAGAGAAGCGAAAAAGAGGAATTTACGTTTAAACAGCTGGAGATAGCAGGTCTATTTTACATAGTCCTCTCATATGCTTGTACTATTCATATGAAGAGGAGATGAGAGGATTATGGAACCTGTTATTGTGATCGGGTCAATTTTGCTTGCTGTACTATTGTTGTTTATGTCAGGTGTTCAAGCGAACCCCATCAAATGGTTAGGGCTGATCGGAATAAAGTTTGTGGCAGGTGCTCTTTTTTTATTTTGCCTCAATCTATTTGGTGAGAGTCTAGGATTACATGTCTCTATTAACCCTGTAACAAGTGGAATCAGTGGTTTATTGGGCATCCCAGGCGTAGCAGCTTTAGTCGTAATTGAAAAATTTATTATTTAATGAAAAATATTGTTGACTTTGATTCTGTATGGTGGTAAATTAATATACGTCGCTGATGACGAAGAAACGAAAAAACATGATAACAAAAAAGTTGTTGACATTAACAATTTAAATGTGGTATGATGTTCTAGTCGCTTCTGAAGCGGTAAACAAGTTCTTTGAAAACTAAACAAGACAAAACGTACCTGTTAATTCGAGTTTTTATAAAAAAATCCTATGAAACATCATAGGTAGTCAGTCAAACGCTGACGAAAAACAAAACTTCGGTTTTGTACTTTTTCGGAGAGTTTGATCCTGGCTCAGGACGAACGCTGGCGGCGTGCCTAATACATGCAAGTCGAGCGAACAGAAGGGAGCTTGCTCCCGGATGTTAGCGGCGGACGGGTGAGTAACACGTGGGTAACCTGCCTGTAAGACTGGGATAACTCCGGGAAACCGGAGCTAATACCGGATAGTTCCTTGAACCGCATGGTTCAAGGATGAAAGACGGTTTCGGCTGTCACTTACAGATGGACCCGCGGCGCATTAGCTAGTTGGTGGGGTAATGGCTCACCAAGGCGACGATGCGTAGCCGACCTGAGAGGGTGATCGGCCACACTGGGACTGAGACACGGCCCAGACTCCTACGGGAGGCAGCAGTAGGGAATCTTCCGCAATGGACGAAAGTCTGACGGAGCAACGCCGCGTGAGTGATGAAGGTTTTCGGATCGTAAAGCTCTGTTGTTAGGGAAGAACAAGTGCGAGAGTAACTGCTCGCACCTTGACGGTACCTAACCAGAAAGCCACGGCTAACTACGTGCCAGCAGCCGCGGTAATACGTAGGTGGCAAGCGTTGTCCGGAATTATTGGGCGTAAAGGGCTCGCAGGCGGTTTCTTAAGTCTGATGTGAAAGCCCCCGGCTCAACCGGGGAGGGTCATTGGAAACTGGGAAACTTGAGTGCAGAAGAGGAGAGTGGAATTCCACGTGTAGCGGTGAAATGCGTAGAGATGTGGAGGAACACCAGTGGCGAAGGCGACTCTCTGGTCTGTAACTGACGCTGAGGAGCGAAAGCGTGGGGAGCGAACAGGATTAGATACCCTGGTAGTCCACGCCGTAAACGATGAGTGCTAAGTGTTAGGGGGTTTCCGCCCCTTAGTGCTGCAGCTAACGCATTAAGCACTCCGCCTGGGGAGTACGGTCGCAAGACTGAAACTCAAAGGAATTGACGGGGGCCCGCACAAGCGGTGGAGCATGTGGTTTAATTCGAAGCAACGCGAAGAACCTTACCAGGTCTTGACATCCTCTGACAACCCTAGAGATAGGGCTTTCCCTTCGGGGACAGAGTGACAGGTGGTGCATGGTTGTCGTCAGCTCGTGTCGTGAGATGTTGGGTTAAGTCCCGCAACGAGCGCAACCCTTGATCTTAGTTGCCAGCATTTAGTTGGGCACTCTAAGGTGACTGCCGGTGACAAACCGGAGGAAGGTGGGGATGACGTCAAATCATCATGCCCCTTATGACCTGGGCTACACACGTGCTACAATGGACAGAACAAAGGGCTGCGAGACCGCAAGGTTTAGCCAATCCCATAAATCTGTTCTCAGTTCGGATCGCAGTCTGCAACTCGACTGCGTGAAGCTGGAATCGCTAGTAATCGCGGATCAGCATGCCGCGGTGAATACGTTCCCGGGCCTTGTACACACCGCCCGTCACACCACGAGAGTTTGTAACACCCGAAGTCGGTGAGGTAACCTTTATGGAGCCAGCCGCCGAAGGTGGGACAGATGATTGGGGTGAAGTCGTAACAAGGTAGCCGTATCGGAAGGTGCGGCTGGATCACCTCCTTTCTAAGGATATATGGAGCAGCGTGCGTTTTCGTCTTGTTTAGTTTTGAAGGAACTTGCAAAAGATCCTACAACATCATATCTTCGATATGAAAGATGGGCCTGTAGCTCAGCTGGTTAGAGCGCACGCCTGATAAGCGTGAGGTCGGTGGTTCGAGTCCACTCAGGCCCACCATCTTCTATTAAATCGGGGCCTTAGCTCAGCTGGGAGAGCGCCTGCCTTGCACGCAGGAGGTCAGCGGTTCGATCCCGCTAGGCTCCACCAACGTGTTCTTTGAAAACTAGATAACAATAAGTAATACATTCACATTGAATGCAATGCAAAGTTCATCACACATAGTGATTCTTTCTAAAGTAAGAAATGGTTAAGTTAGAAAGGGCGCACGGTGGATGCCTTGGCACTAGGAGCCGATGAAGGACGGGACGAACACCGATATGCTTCGGGGAGCTGTAAGCAAGCTTTGATCCGGAGATTTCCGAATGGGGAAACCCACTGCTCGTAATGGAGTAGTATCCATACTTGAATACATAGAGTATGAGAAGGCATACCCGGGGAACTGAAACATCTAAGTACCCGGAGGAAGAGAAAGCAAATGCGATTCCCTGAGTAGCGGCGAGCGAAACGGGAACAGCCCAAACCAAGAGGCTTGCCTCTTGGGGTTGTAGGACACTCTATACGGAGTTACAAAGGAACGATATAAGCGAAGAGGTCTGGAAAGGCCCGCCAAAGAAGGTAACAGCCCTGTAACTGAAATGTTGTTCTCTCCAGAGTGGATCCTGAGTACGGCGGAACACGTGAAATTCCGTCGGAATCCGGGAGGACCATCTCCCAAGGCTAAATACTCCCTAGTGACCGATAGTGAACCAGTACCGTGAGGGAAAGGTGAAAAGCACCCCGGAAGGGGAGTGAAATAGATCCTGAAACCGTGTGCCTACAAGTAGTCAGAGCCCGTTAAAGGGTGATGGCGTGCCTTTTGTAGAATGAACCGGCGAGTTACGATCCCGTGCAAGGTTAAGCAGAAGATGCGGAGCCGCAGCGAAAGCGAGTCTGAATAGGGCGCATGAGTACGTGGTCGTAGACCCGAAACCAGGTGATCTACCCATGTCCAGGGTGAAGTTCAGGTAACACTGAATGGAGGCCCGAACCCACGCACGTTGAAAAGTGCGGGGATGAGGTGTGGGTAGGGGTGAAATGCCAATCGAACCTGGAGATAGCTGGTTCTCTCCGAAATAGCTTTAGGGCTAGCCTCAAGGTAAGAGTCTCGGAGGTAGAGCACTGATTGGACTAGGGGCCCCTACCGGGTTACCGAATTCAGTCAAACTCCGAATGCCGATGACTTATCCTTGGGAGTCAGACTGCGAGTGATAAGATCCGTAGTCGAAAGGGAAACAGCCCAGACCGCCAGCTAAGGTCCCAAAGTATACGTTAAGTGGAAAAGGATGTGGAGTTGCTTAGACAACCAGGATGTTGGCTTAGAAGCAGCCACCATTTAAAGAGTGCGTAATAGCTCACTGGTCGAGTGACTCTGCGCCGAAAATGTACCGGGGCTAAACGTATCACCGAAGCTGCGGACTGTTCTTACGAACAGTGGTAGGAGAGCGTTCTAAGTGCTGTGAAGTCAGACCGGAAGGACTGGTGGAGCGCTTAGAAGTGAGAATGCCGGTATGAGTAGCGAAAGACGGGTGAGAATCCCGTCCACCGAATGCCTAAGGTTTCCTGAGGAAGGCTCGTCCGCTCAGGGTTAGTCGGGACCTAAGCCGAGGCCGAAAGGCGTAGGCGATGGACAACAGGTTGATATTCCTGTACCACCTCCTCACCATTTGAGCAATGGGGGGACGCAGGAGGATAGGGTAAGCGCGGTATTGGATATCCGCGTCCAAGCAGTTAGGCTGGGAAATAGGCAAATCCGTTTCCCGTGAAGGCTGAGCTGTGATGGCGAGCGAAATTTAGTAGCGAAGTTCCTGATTCCACACTGCCAAGAAAAGCCTCTAGCGAGGTGAGAGGTGCCCGTACCGCAAACCGACACAGGTAGGCGAGGAGAGAATCCTAAGGTGATCGAGAGAACTCTCGTTAAGGAACTCGGCAAAATGACCCCGTAACTTCGGGAGAAGGGGTGCTTCTTAGGGTGTTAAAGCCCCGAGAAGCCGCAGTGAATAGGCCCAGGCGACTGTTTAGCAAAAACACAGGTCTCTGCGAAGCCGTAAGGCGAAGTATAGGGGCTGACGCCTGCCCGGTGCTGGAAGGTTAAGAGGAGCGCTTAGCGTAAGCGAAGGTGCGAATTGAAGCCCCAGTAAACGGCGGCCGTAACTATAACGGTCCTAAGGTAGCGAAATTCCTTGTCGGGTAAGTTCCGACCCGCACGAAAGGCGCAACGATCTGGGCACTGTCTCAACGAGAGACTCGGTGAAATTATAGTACCTGTGAAGATGCAGGTTACCCGCGACAGGACGGAAAGACCCCGTGGAGCTTTACTGCAGCCTGATATTGAATGTTGGTACAGCTTGTACAGGATAGGTAGGAGCCTTGGAAACCGGAGCGCTAGCTTCGGTGGAGGCATCGGTGGGATACTACCCTGGCTGTATTGACCTTCTAACCCGCTGCCCTTATCGGGCAGGGAGACAGTGTCAGGTGGGCAGTTTGACTGGGGCGGTCGCCTCCTAAAATGTAACGGAGGCGCCCAAAGGTTCCCTCAGAATGGTTGGAAATCATTCGCAGAGTGTAAAGGCACAAGGGAGCTTGACTGCGAGACCTACAAGTCGAGCAGGGACGAAAGTCGGGCTTAGTGATCCGGTGGTTCCGCATGGAAGGGCCATCGCTCAACGGATAAAAGCTACCCCGGGGATAACAGGCTTATCTCCCCCAAGAGTCCACATCGACGGGGAGGTTTGGCACCTCGATGTCGGCTCATCGCATCCTGGGGCTGTAGTCGGTCCCAAGGGTTGGGCTGTTCGCCCATTAAAGCGGTACGCGAGCTGGGTTCAGAACGTCGTGAGACAGTTCGGTCCCTATCCGTCGCGGGCGCAGGAAATTTGAGAGGAGCTGTCCTTAGTACGAGAGGACCGGGATGGACGCACCGCTGGTGTACCAGTTGTTCTGCCAAGGGCATCGCTGGGTAGCTATGTGCGGACGGGATAAGTGCTGAAAGCATCTAAGCATGAAGCCCCCCTCAAGATGAGATTTCCCATTCCGCAAGGAAGTAAGATCCCTGAAAGATGATCAGGTTGATAGGTCTGAGGTGGAAGCGTGGTGACACGTGGAGCTGACAGATACTAATAGATCGAGGACTTAACCTATATTCTAATGTGAAGTTTGAACATTGTTATCTAGTTTTGAGAGAACATTCTCTCCATCAGGTTTGGTGGCGATAGCGAAGAGGTCACACCCGTTCCCATACCGAACACGGAAGTTAAGCTCTTCAGCGCCGATGGTAGTTGGGGGTCTCCCCCTGTGAGAGTAGGACGCCGCCAAGCTTTTCTAAGGATCAGTTCCATTTGGAACTGGTCTTTTTTGTTTTTTAAGAAAAGGAACAAACACCCGATCTGACATGGATACATATACTAAACTACCATCTAAAACATTCTTAATTTTGTATACAATTGAAAGCGCTAGGGCATACTGAAGCTATAAGTGGAGGTGTCACAATGAGCATAAAAGAGCGAGAAGCGATTTGTTTGATTTGTGAAGAGAAAAAGACAAAGGGAATTTATTTATATCATCAGTTTTTGTGCCGCGACTGTGAGCGAAAGTTAATTTCTACATCGACCTCGGATCCTAGCTATTCCGATTATGTAAGAAAGCTTAAAAATCTTCATACGCCGCCTTTGTATTCATAGACCACTAGATGGTCTTTTTTTATGAGCTATGAAGGATTGGGCTTGTTTTTTGGAACTTAGTTTGGACATCATCCGTAATTCATAATAAGATAAACAGAGAGCCTGATTATTCATAGGAGTCGATGAACATGAAATCAATCTTTTATACATTTATATGGGCCATCCTCTCTACTTTTTTTTCGCTTGTGATTTTAACCGTCAGTATAGGGGTTTTCCATCATCATGCTGGATTATCGATACTGTATGCGATGATTGGGTGGGGCGTGATGTTTGTAGGGAGCAGATGGACTGCTTTCCAATTGTTTTTAAAGAAACACGGACTGTCTCGGAGTGATTATGTATATATCAAACAGCATTTAAAAGAAGCAGGACAAAAGCTTGTGCGTTTAAAAAAAGCTTTATTTGCTGTGAAAAACGTACAAACGATCAAACATAATTATGAAATTTTTCGGCTTGCACGACGAATCCATACAATAACAAAAAAAGAGCCTAATCGCTTTTATGATGCACAGCGTTTTTATTTTGAAAGCTTGGATTCTGTCGTTGAACTAACTGAGAAATATGCACTATTGTATAATCAGCCCAATCGTAGTCATGAGCTGGAAATGACATTGAGCCAAACCCGAGTGACATTGACAGAGCTGCAAAAGCAATTGACGAATGATTTGCAGCAAGTGTTAGGAAGAGATATAGAAGCTCTTCATATTGAGCTTGAAGTAGCTGATAAAATGATGAAGAAATAGATGAAAGGAGTCAAACTCGATGAAACCGGAAGATCACGCCACAACACCGCCTATCCCCAATACAGATCTTCAGTTTCGGGTGTTTGATACCTTATCTGATGAAGAGAAAAACGAAGCTGTGCAGCGAGCTCAGCAGATCCCTGAAAATACGCAAAAGCTCCTTTTCTATGGTACACGTGTGCAGGAACGACTATTGGAACAATCACAACAGATGATGAAATATGTTGAGAAAAAAGATATTGATCAAATAGGAGACGTGCTGGAGGCTTTTTTGCAGCAGCTACATGTAGTGGAGCCTGAGGATTTAGTGCCAAAGAAACAGGGCTTTTTTTTGAAATGGTTTCAACGGGATAAGCGATCTACTCAGGAGATCATATCACGTTTTCAACATGCAAAATCACAGATCGAGAGATTGTCAGCAAGGCTTCGTTATGCAAGAGGCGTATTAATCTCGGACCATATGTTACTAGAGCGTTTATTTGAAGAAAATCAAACATATTTTCAAGAGATGACGATGCAGGTTGCCGCAGTTGAAGCGAAAATGACAACGTTAGAGCAACAGCCTCTTTCAGAAACGCAACTTTCTGTTGAACGGACGTTAGAGGAGCAATTGATGAGTCAAGAAGTCAATGAAGAAGAGTATGTGGAGAGACTAAAGGAACGAAAGTATGATTTGCTGTTAAGCCGGCAAATTGCATTGCAATGTAATGCTCAAATTCGGATGATCCAGCATACGAATCATACATTGGCCAATCACATTCAATCAACTGTTTCAGCATCTATTCCTCTATGGATCAACCAAATGTCGATTGCATTAACGCATATTCAGCAGCGGGCCAATTCAGCTCTTGAGGACCGAATCCAAAAAACATATGAAAATGTATCGAAACAGCAGGGGCAGATTCTTGAAGAGGTATCTTTAGCCCCTATAGATACCTTGAAAAAGGTTCAACGTCAATTAGCTGAAACATTACAGGAAACGTTACAGGTGAAAGAGCATGGAAGCCAAGAGCGAGCTCAATTGAAAAGCAGTATGTATGAGGCAGAGCAGCAGTTGGCGAATCCAATAAAGGAATGAGAAACCATCTTTCGGTTCACTTGTTTGGACGTTATAATAGACTTAAGATATCGTTAAAGTGAAAAGGGTCGATTTGTTTGAGAACACCTTTATATACAGCATTAGCACAGCATGCGGAAAAGAAGCCTTATTCTTTTCACGTTCCAGGACATCACAATGGAGATGTCTTTTTTGATGAGGCACGGTCTCACTATGCTTCAATCCTTCAATTGGATGTGACGGAGCTTGAAGGCCTAGATGATCTTCATCACCCGACTGGGGTCATCCAAGAGGCAGAACATTTATTGACTAAGCTATATGGTTCAGATCAAAGCTTCTTCCTTGTGAATGGCACAACAGTTGGAAATTTGGCGATGGTGATGACAGCATGCCGCACGGGAGACGAGATTTTTGTTCAGCGTAATTGCCATAAGTCTGTCTTTCATGCGATCGAGCTTGCAGGGGCAACGCCTATTCTGATAGACGCTGAGATAGACGCACACTTGCACGTTCCAACACATGTGACGGATGATACAGTGAGAAAAGCCATAGCAAGACATCCTCATTGCCGGGCAATCGTTTTGACTTATCCGAACTACTACGGACATGCAGCTGATTTATCAAAGCTGATTCACATGTGTCATGAAGCAGGTATGGTTGTTTTGGTTGATGAGGCACATGGGGCGCATTTTGTATTAGGCGGTGCCTTTCCTCTATCTGCTCTTTCCTATGGAGCGGACGTGGTGGTACAATCAGCACATAAAACCCTTCCGGCAATGACGATGGGTTCCTATCTTCATCTTCAAGGGGACCGAATCGATGCGAAGCGTTTGAAAACCTTGCTCACGATGCTTCAAAGTAGTTCGCCCTCTTATCCAATTATGGCCTCATTAGATGTAGCAAGAGCTTATGTCGAGGAGATCAAAGGAAAAGGGACATTGGATGTAATCATGAAAGAACTGACAGAGCTGAAAGATCAGTTCAACCGTCTGACCCATCTTGAAGTGGTTGAACCTGACTCGCTACATTCCGATCCTTTAAAATGCGTCATTCGATCAACAAAAGGACTGACTGGTTACGAACTAAAGCAGGTGCTTGAATCAGTGGATGTTCATCCAGAGCTTGCGGACGAACATCAGGTTTTACTTGTACTTAGCTTAGAACAGAGGAAGGACGTCCCTTTCAAGCGGATCGAGCAGGCTCTTAAGCAAAGTGATTCATTGCTCAAAGGAAAAAAATATACCCAAAATGAGACGGTATCTATTGAGACTGATGAACAAAATCAAGATATAGAGGCTGTCCCATTTGAACATGCAGCAGGCCGGATGAGTGCAGAATCCATTATTCCCTATCCACCTGGAATTCCTTTGATGATTAAGGGAGAGCGTATTGAAAAAGAACAAATTGAAGCGTTAAGCCGTTTGCTTGGTCACGAGGTTCATATTCAAGCAAGTCAGGTCATTCATCTGAGAAAATTATATGTTTATATAGAAGAGGAGACACTATGAGCGGTATGTTTATTACGTTTGAAGGGCCAGAGGGTGCCGGAAAAACGACAGTGATACGAAAAGTGTACGAAGAAATGGAACGTCAAGGATATGCAGTGATGGCGACACGCGAGCCGGGCGGCATTGACATTGCTGAGCAGATCCGTGAAGTCATTTTAAATGAAAAAAATACAAAAATGGACGCGAAAACAGAGGCATTGCTGTATGCAGCAGCAAGAAGGCAGCATTTGGCTGAAAAGGTAGAACCGGCATTGCAGCGCGGAGAGACAGTCTTGTGTGATCGTTTTGTTGATAGCTCTCTTGCTTATCAAGGCTATGCGAGAGGGCTTGGAATTGACCAAGTCAGATCAATTAACGACTTTGCTATTGATGGCACGATGCCGCAAATGACGATTTACTTTTCCATTACACCTGAGGAAGGGCTAAAGCGAATTCACGCCAATCAAGGAAGAGAAAAGAATCGATTAGACATGGAGACGCTGAATTTCCACCAGTTGGTCAGAGAAGGCTATGAACTACTTATTGCGCAATCACCAGAACGATTCCATGTAGTGGATGCTTCTCAGCCAATGCAAAATGTCTATGAAGAAGTACTTCGAGTGATTCAGGACACATTAAAGAAAAATCAAAAATGACCTCATTCCCAATCGTTGTTATAATATAGAGGAAGACATCGGCATGTCACCTGTGCCTAAAACAAAGGAGGCCAATCAAATGAAATTAATTGTTGCCGTTGTACAGGACCAAGATAGCAGCAAGTTGTTGAAAATATTGACTGAACATCAATTCGGCGTGACAAAATTAGCTTCAACTGGTGGGTTTTTAAAGTCTGGGAATACGACTTTTATCATTGGTTGTGATGATGTCCGAGTGGATAAAGCATTGCAGCTTATAAAAGAAAATTGCCGCAAACGTGATCAAATGATTGCACCTGTATCTCCAATGGGTGGTAACGCAGATTCATATGTACCATACCCTGTTGAGGTTGAAGTTGGTGGAGCTACTGTCTTTATTCTGCCAGTTGAACAATTTCATCAATTCTAAGGATGGGTTGCTGTGAAAATTAATCAAGATATGCGGCTGCTTTTAGAAAAGCGTGAACTCCAAGGCATGAAAGGAAGCCAGACATCTGCCTCCTTTAAAGCATCGATGGAGACGCAAAGCGGCAAAATGCGCTTAGAGCAGCTGACGGTTATGCTGAGTGATATCGAAGTGTTCGGTAAAAAGCTGACAAAGTCACGAAACTTAAAGGACTTGGCTAGGTTTAAAGGTCTTGTGAAGCGCTTTGTGAAAGAGACAGTCGATAATGGGTTAAATATAGAAACATCAAGAAGCTTTGACATTTATGGCAACACGCGTACACTCGCTTTAGTCAAAGCATTAGATGAAAAGCTGATTGAATTAACAGAGGATATGATGGACCAAGAGAAGCCATCTATTGATTTGCTTGAACGTATTGGAGAAATAAAAGGTTTATTGATTAACCTTTACACATAGAGAGTGATAACATGGCGATTAGCTGGGATGACATGAATGATTTGCAGCCGCGCGTCATGCGGCTGATTTTTAATAGTATTGATAAAGACCGACTTGCGCATGCCTACTTATTTGAAGGAAAAAAAGGGACTGGTAAGCGGGATGCTGCGATGCTTTTGGCTAAGAGCTTTTTTTGCTTGGAATCAGGAGTGAAACCGTGTGAATCCTGTCAAAACTGCAAAAGGATTGAGTCAGGAAACCATCCCGATTTACATCTCGTGCAGCCTGATGGTCAATCAATTAAGAAAGCGCAAGTACAGGCATTGCAAGAGGAATTTACAAAAGCAGGTGTGGAATCTCACCGAAAAATGTATATCATTCTTCATGCGGACAAAATGACGGTCAATGCCGCGAACAGTTTATTAAAGTTCCTAGAGGAGCCTAACCGGGAAACGATGGCAATTTTAATCACTGAGCAATCGCATAAAATATTGGATACGATTATTTCAAGATGTCAGATGCTCAGCTTTCAGCCGCTGCAGCCACAATCCTTGGAGCAGCAGCTATTACAAGAAGGCGTATCTCAACATCTTGCAAGGCTTTTGTCGAATTTAACCAACAATTTAGCAGAAGCACTCGAATTAAGTCGAAATGATCAGTTTGCAGAGTCTAGAGCGAAAGTGATAAAATTGTATGAAGTCTTACACCAGCGAAAAGAACATGCATTTTTTTATATACAAGATCAATGGATGCCTTTTTTCAAAGAGAAAGACCTTCAAGAAACAGGTCTGGATATGCTTTTATTTATATATCGTGATGTATTGTCGATTCAAATAGGAAATGAAGATAAAGTCATTTATCAAGACTTATTCCAGACAATGAAGCAGCACGCGCTGCATTCCACACAGCAGATGGTGACGAACCAGATCCTTGCTGTATTAGAAGCGAAAAAGAGACTTCAATCCAACGTGAATGCCCAAGGGCTGATGGAGCAATTGGTGTTGATGTTGCAGGAGGGATAAGCTTGTACAACGTAATTGGTGTTCGCTTTAAAAAAGCGGGCAAAATCTATTATTTCGATCCTAATGGATTTCATATAGAAAATGATAGTTGTGTCATTGTAGAGACGGTCAGAGGTGTTGAGTACGGACAAGTGGTCATCGCTAATAAAAAAGTAGATGAACACGATGTCGTTCTTCCTCTGCGTAAGGTGATTCGTGTAGCAGATGAACGAGACCGGCTCATCGTTGAGGAAAACAAAGATGCAGCGATGACAGCCTTTGATACATGTCTTCAGAAGGTAAGTGAACATGGCCTTGAAATGAAGCTGGTTGATGTTGAATTTACATTTGACCGAAACAAGGTCATCTTCTACTTCACAGCGGATGGCAGAGTAGATTTCCGCGAGCTAGTGAAGGATCTTGCATCGATCTTCAAAACGAGAATTGAACTTCGCCAGATTGGTGTAAGAGACGAGGCGAAAATGCTGGGTGGCATAGGACCTTGCGGGCGAATGCTTTGCTGTTCGACATTCTTAGGAGACTTTGAACCAGTATCCATTAAGATGGCAAAAGATCAAAACTTGTCGCTAAATCCCACAAAAATTTCAGGGCTTTGCGGTCGTTTGATGTGCTGCTTGAAGTATGAGAATGATGAGTATGAAACAGCGAAAGAACAATTGCCTGATATCGGTGAAACGATTCAAACATCTAGTGGCTCTGCAAAGGTAGTAGGGCTCAACATTTTAGAACGAATTTTGCAAGTTGAATTAACCGGGCAAGAAAAAGTGGTAGAATATACTTGGGAAGAATTATTACAAGAAGGCGTTGTATCTGCACAAACAACTGAGTAACGAGGTGTGCCACCTTGGATAAAAAGGAACTATTTGATACGGTAATTAATTTAGAAGAACAAATCGGTTCTCTTTATCGCCAGTTAGGTGATTTGAAAAATCATATCGGTGAAGTGATTGAAGAAAATCATCAGCTGCAGATGGAGAATCAGCACTTGCGTGAACGTCTGGATCAGTCCGATCGGGACAAATCGTCTGAGACAGAGAATGATTCTGCTCAGAAACCAGGTCATTCTGATATAGGAGAAGGTCATGATAACCTGGCTCGGTTATATCAGGAGGGCTTCCATATTTGCAATGTACATTATGGGAGCATACGTAAAGAGGGAGACTGTTTGTTCTGTCTGTCATTTTTAAATAAAAAATGAGAAAAGGCTTCCGCTGAATCGGAAGCCTTTTTCACAGGAAAAGAAAGGATACATCATGGTTTCGTTAAGAGAAGATGAACGATTAGATTATTTGCTCGCCGAAGATATGAAGATTATTCAAAGTAAAACGGTTTTCGCCTTTTCATTGGACGCAGTCTTATTAGCAAAATTTGCGTATGTGCCCATCCAAAAAGGAGAGATCATTGATCTTTGCACGGGAAATGGCATTGTGCCATTGCTGCTTTCGACTCGATCTAAGGCTTCCATTACTGGGGTCGAAATTCAAGAACGGCTGTTTGATATGGCAAAAAGAAGTGTGGCGTATAATCAACTTGAAAAGCAGATAGAACTGATTCATGGCGATCTGAATGATATGCCAGCACGCTACGGCAATCACAAAGTAGATGTCATCACATGTAATCCACCATATTTTAAGACACCTTCTAAGGAAGAAATCAATGAAAATGAATACTTGGCCATTGCTCGGCATGAAATTCATTGTACATTAGAAGATGTCATTCGCGTTTCTTCCACGCTGCTGAAGCAAGGAGGGAAACTGGCGATGGTTCATCGGCCTGGCCGGCTACTTGAGATTGTGGAATTGATGAAGAAGTACCGAATTGAGCCAAAACGAATTCAATTTGTTTATCCAAAACAGGGTAAGGAAGCCAATACCATCTTAGTAGAGGGGATAAAAGATGGAAAACCAGATCTGAAAATTCTCCCGCCTCTTTTTGTTTATGGAGATGATCAAGAGTATACTGAGGAAATCAGGACGATACTGTATGGAGAAGCATAATCATTATTTCTATGTATTGAAATGTGCAGACGGCAGCCTATATGCAGGTTATACAAATGATTTGCAAAAAAGACTGACGACCCACAATAGTGGAAAGGGAGCAAAGTATACAAGAGCCAGACGGCCAGTTGAACTGTATTATCATGAATGTTTTGCAACCAAAAGAGAAGCCATGCAGCAAGAATATCGTTTTAAAACGTGGACACGGAAAAAGAAAGATCTTTATATAGAAGAAATGCGTATTGAAAAGGAGGCGGCACATGAAAACACAGAAAAGCTTTGATGGTCAATCAGATATGGGCATTCTATATCTCGTCCCAACCCCAATTGGCAATTTAGAAGATATGACGTTTCGAGCCATACAAACATTAAAAGCTGTAGACTATATTGCCGCAGAGGATACAAGACAAACGAAAAAACTTTGTCATGTCTATGAAATTGATACACCATTAACGAGTTATCATGAGCATAACAAAGACAGTAGCGGCCACAAGTTGATCGAATGGTTAAAAGAAGGAAAAAACGTCGCACTCGTGAGCGATGCTGGTTTACCGACAATTTCTGATCCAGGTGCTGAAGTGGTCCGAGACTTTACGAATATCGGCGGTTATGTCGTTCCGTTACCTGGAGCAAATGCTGCACTTACAGCACTCATTGCCTCAGGGATCACGCCGCAGCCATTTTTCTTTTATGGATTTCTCGACCGACAAAAAAAGGAAAAGAAAAAACAGCTCGAAGCATTGAAGAAGCGTCAAGAAACAATCATTTTCTATGAAGCGCCTCATCGGTTAAAAGAAACGCTGACTTTGATGAAGGAAGTATGGGGCAACCGGAATATCGCCATTACGAGAGAACTAACGAAAAAATTTGAAGAGTTTATTCGTGGAGATTTAGAGTCTGTGCTGACATGGGCGGTAGAGAATCAAATCCGAGGTGAATTCTGTCTTGTCGTACAAGGTAACGATCAAGATGAAGAAGAGCTAAATGAAGAAGCCTGGTGGAAGTCCTTATCTGAAAAGGAACACGTAATCCATTACATAGAGGAAGGATTAACGTCGAAGGAAGCCATTAAACATGCAGCCGTCGAACGCGGTGTACCAAAGCGCACCATATACGATGCCTATCATATTGAACAATAAAGAAAGGTTCTTGCAAACGGTGCAAGAACCTTTTTTATATCAAACTTATTTTTGTGATTGAAGTTGGTTTTGGATTTCGTTAATGATTTGCTCTGCACCTTCACGGCTAAGAACTAATTTACCATTAGCAAGTTTAAGGTTATCGTCTGATACTTCACCTGTAACTTGGCAAGTCATGTTTGGTTTATATTTTTTTAGGATAATTTTTTCATCATCAACATAAATTTCCAAAGCGTCTTTTTCAGCGATTCCTAGAGTACGGCGAAGTTCGATTGGAATCACCACGCGCCCTAATTCGTCAACTTTACGTACAATACCTGTAGATTTCATCTTCATTCTCCTCCCAAAGAGTTCTTATTCTTAATATAATATTATCTTCGTCATTATTCGACAAATTCCTTACATTCATAGCATAACAAGGTTTCCATAAATCGTCAATCATTTTGTTTACTATTGTTTGTAAAATATGACTCTTAAAGTCAAAAGACCTTGAAACTACTGATTTATAAGGATTTTGCGGGTTTTTTCTATGAAAATATGAGAAATAACGAGTTCAGATTAACAAGACTTTTGCCCTAAATTAGACAATTGTAAATCTGGAGATAGATTTCATACGACAATATTCGACAAAATGTCGACGGGTTTGTCGTTTTTTTGAAAAACTCATCTTTTTCGATCATTTCATCTTGTTCTATGTATATATGCTTGATCTTAAAGGCTAAGATGGTATCATAGAGAAAGCACAAGTGCAAAATTTAATAAATGGATCTAACACATTTTCATGTAATGATGATAACCGCTCTCGTCCATTGGGCGGGAGTTTTTGACTTTTACACACACGCAGGAGGTTCCAACATGCCGGAAAAGAAAAAAACGTTCTATCTGACAACACCTATTTACTATCCGAGCGGAAAATTACATATTGGACATGCTTATACGACAGTAGCAGGGGATGCTATGGCTCGTTATAAACGTCTTCAAGGCTATGATGTGATGTATTTAACGGGTACAGATGAGCACGGACAAAAAATTCAGCAAAAAGCTGAAGAACAAAACATCACACCGATCGAGTATTTAGATCCGGTCGTAGCAGACATTCAATCACTATGGAAGAAACTCGACATTTCCAATGATGATTTCATCCGTACAACAGAAAAAAGACACACGAAAATCATTGAGCAAGTGTTTCAAAAGCTACTTGATCAAGGTGATATTTATTTAGATCAATATGAAGGCTGGTACAGTATTCCTGATGAGACATTCTATACGGAAACACAGCTTGTGGATGTTGAGCGGAATGAAAAAGGAGAAGTCACTGGCGGGAAAAGCCCTGACAGCGGACATCCTGTCGAATTAATTAAAGAGGAATCATATTTCTTCCGTATGAGTAAGTATGCGGATCGTTTACTAGACTATTACGAAAAGAATCCAACGTTCATTCAGCCTGAATCAAGAAAGAATGAAATGATCAATAACTTCATCAAACCAGGTTTAGAGGATCTAGCTGTATCAAGAACAACCTTTGACTGGGGAATTAAAGTTCCAAACAATCCAAAGCACGTCATCTATGTATGGATTGATGCGTTGTTCAACTATTTAACTGCGATTGGTTACGGAACTGATCAGGATGAAAAATATAAAAAATATTGGCCTGCCAACGTGCATCTCGTAGGGAAAGAAATTGTTCGTTTCCATACGATTTATTGGCCAATTATGCTGATGGCACTCGATCTGCCGCTGCCGAAACAAATTTTCGCACACGGCTGGCTGCTGATGAAAGATGGTAAGATGTCTAAATCAAAAGGGAACGTAGTAGATCCGGTCACATTAATTGATCGCTACGGTCTTGATGCCCTTCGTTATTACCTCCTTCGTGAAGTACCATTTGGTGCGGATGGTGTGTTTACACCAGAAGGATTCGTGGAACGTGTAAACTATGATCTTGCCAATGATTTAGGTAACTTGCTTAACCGTACAGTTGCGATGGTACAAAAATATTTTGACGGGACATTAAGCAGCTATAAGGGTCCAGTTAATGAGTTTGATGAGGAACTTAAAGCAGTAGCTGAGCAAACAGTCAAAGCCTATGAAGAAGCGATGAGAAATCTTGAATTCTCGGTGGCTCTTTCAAATGTTTGGACATTAATCAGCAGAACCAATAAGTATATTGACCAGACAGCTCCTTGGGTGCTGGCAAAGGATGAAACAAAACGAAAAGAGCTGCATTCTGTCATGTATCATTTAGCAGAATCATTGCGCATCACAGCAGTGCTCTTAACGCCATTCCTAACGAAAACACCTGAGAAAATCTTCTTCCAGCTTGGCATTGAAGAAGAGAAGCTTAAAAGCTGGGATAGCATTCTATCTTTCGGTGCGATTCAACAAGCGACGGTACAAAAAGGCGAGCCTTTGTTCCCGCGTTTAGAGGTTGAAGAAGAAGTAGCCTACATTAAAGAAAAAATGCAGGGAAGTGCACCTAAGGTAGAAGAAGAGAAAGTGGAAATAGAAGAAACGGAATTACCTGAGCTGGGAGCAGAAATTGCTTTTGATGATTTCTCAAAAGTTGATCTTCGAGTCGCACAGGTACTGGAAGCAGCCCCAGTGAAAAAAGCAGATCGTCTCTTAAAGCTACAGCTTGATTTTGGATTTGAAAAGAGACAAATTGTTTCAGGGATAGCCAAGCATTATCAACCTGAGGAATTAGTAGGGAAGAAGCTCGTCTGTGTAGCGAATCTCACACCAGTTAAACTCAGAGGGGAAATTTCCCAGGGAATGATTTTAACTGGAGAAACTAGCGGGAAATTGCAGGTTCTTGAAGTGGATCAATCTCTAGCGAATGGAACAAAAATTTTATAAATCAACAAAGGTGTTCCACGTGTAACATTTCGTCGAACACCTTTTGTTTTTTAGAAGAATTGTCGAAAGGAGCAATCAACGATGTTATTTGATACACATGCCCACTTAAATGCGGAACAATATAATGAAGACTTAGAGCAGGTGATCGAAAGAGCGAAGAGTGAAAAAGTCGAAAAAATCGTGGTGGTAGGGTTTGACCGCTCGACAATTACGAGAGCAATGGAATTAATTGAAGAGTATGATTTCATCTATGCAGCCATTGGCTGGCACCCAGTCGACGCCATCGATATGACAGATGAGGATTTGCTGTGGATCAAAGAATTATCTCAACATGAAAAAGTCGTTGCGATTGGAGAAATGGGTCTGGATTACTATTGGGACAAGTCGCCAAAAGATGTACAAAAAGAAGTCTTTAGACGTCAAATTGCTCTTGCGAAAGAAGTGAATCTTCCAATCATTATTCATAATCGTGACGCAACGGAAGATGTCGTGACGATCTTAAAGGAAGAGGGAGCGGCTGAAGTTGGAGGGATTATGCATTGCTTTACTGGCAGCCTAGAAATCGCAAAAGCGTGTATGGATATGAACTTTTATATTTCATTCGGTGGACCCGTGACATTTAAAAATGCCAAAAAACCGAAGGAAGTTGTCAAGGACATACCAAGTGACCGACTTTTAATTGAAACAGACTGCCCATACTTAACGCCAGCGCCATTTAGAGGAAAACGCAACGAGCCGAGTTATGTGAAATATATCGCAGAACAGATTGCAGAGTTACGAGATATAAGCTTTGAAGAGCTTGCTGAAGTGACCACAAAAAATGCGAAAAAAGTTTTCGGTATAAACTGACAGTATATGATGTCAATCCTTGTTTAAGCTTGTCCATTTGTGAAACATAACGAAAATGTTCTACACGTTTACGCCTCTTCATAGGATAAGTTGTCGATAAGTCTTTCTTCCCTTCCTTCCATTAAACTCCCATAATAGGGGTACAATCGAGCATTTTTGTACAGTGGGTGGAAGGGTTGACAGGTTTTGAGATACTCTATATAATCTCTCCGAGGAGAAGGAGGCGTTTTTCATCGTACAAAAAATGAAAAATCTGTTTTCTGTTAAGCTAGGAAAAGGCAAGGTTTTATTACTAGTTGTTTGCTTGCTTTTAGCTGGAACTGGGACGGCTTACGGTGCGCATGAGCTCACTAAGCAGTCTATTACCATTTCAATCAATGGTAAAGAGAAGACAATTCGTACACATGAAGAGACAGTAGCACAGCTGCTTTCAGACCTTGGAATAAAGACCAAGGTGGAGGATCATATCTCTCCAAGTCTAAATACAAAGATTGAAGACAACATGAACATTGTGTATGATGCGGCTATACCGGTTCATCTGACCCTAGATGGGAAAGAGAAAACGATATGGACAACAGATCAGACGGTAGGAGCATTATTGAAGAATGAGAAGATAGATATTGGGAAGCACGATCAAGTAACTCCAGGAAAGAATGACAAGATTAAAAAGGATATGGATCTTGTGGTTGAGCAGGCCTTCCAGGTCAGCGTAAATGATGGAGGAAAAGAGAAAAAAGTGTGGACCACTTCGACTACGGTCGCTGACTTTTTAAAGCAACAAGAGCTGAAGCTCAAGAAGCACGATAAGATCAAACCTGCGTTACATAGTCATATTTCTAAAAAAAGCGCAGATATCCAGATCACTCGGGTGGAAAAAGTCACCGATGTAGTGGAAGAGAAAATTGCTTTTGATACCAAACATAAAAAGGATCGTTCTCTTGAAAAAGGTAAAGAGAAGGTGCTTAAAAAAGGTGAAGAAGGTAAATTGAAGAAGCACTATGCCATTGTGAAAGAAAACGGCAAAGTGGTGTCTAAAGAATTGATTAAAGAAGTGACTGAAAAAGATAGCAAGGATCGTTTAGTGGCCATTGGTACACAAGAGTCCCAAAAAGAGCCTAAAGCGACACCTGCCGTTTCAAGAAGCAATGAATCGTCAGGAAAAGAATTTTATGTGGCGTCGACAGCCTATACAGCGAGCTGTGCTGGATGTACGGGCAGAACGTCAACAGGCTATAATTTAAAATCAAATCCAGGTGCAAAGGTCATAGCAGTTGATCCGAGTGTCATTCCGCTAGGCTCTAAAGTGTATGTGGAAGGCTATGGATATGCCGTTGCATCAGACACTGGATCTGCTATAAAAGGGAATAAAATTGATGTGTTCGTCCCAAATAAGTCGGCAGCTTATCAATGGGGAAATAAACGAGTGAAAATTAGAGTACTCAAATAAACACATCAAATCATTTATATGAACAGAGGGCTTTGCGCACCCTCTGTTTTTTTGGTTATAATAGAAGCACTGTTTTCTAATTAATTAGACGCAAAAACAGCATAAAAGGTTTCGTTTTTTTAACCAAAAATTGTTTATTGTTTTTGCAAGCGGAGGAATACATGAAAATCAAAGAAATCATTGTGGTGGAAGGTCGTGACGACACTGCGAGAGTGAAGATGGCAGTTGATGCAGATACGATCGAAACAAACGGATCAGCCATTGGCGATACAGTTATTCAACAAGTGCGTCTTGCTCAGGAGACGAGAGGGGTCATTATTTTAACTGATCCTGATTTCCCTGGGGAGAAGATCCGGAAAACCATCGCAGAAGCGGTTCCTGGCTGTAAGCACGCATTTTTGCCAAAACATCTTGCGAAGGCGAAGCGGGACAAAGGAATTGGTGTCGAGCATGCTTCCTTGGACAGTATTCGGGAATGCCTTGCCCATGTCCATGAGGAAATGGAAGTAACGGAAAGTGACATTACATTAGATGACTTATTTGACGCAGGCCTAATTGGAGGCGAATCATCGAAACGCCGCCGAGAACGACTAGGTGTGCTATTAAATATAGGATATACCAATGCGAAGCAGCTGCATAAGCGCCTTCACATGTTCCAAATAACCAAACATGATTTTATTGCGGCCTTAAAGACCGTCATGCAGGAGGAAGCCGATGAATAAAGATATAGCGACACCCATCAGAACGAAGGAAATACTGAAGAAATACGGTTTCTCTTTTAAAAAGAGCTTAGGGCAGAACTTTTTAATTGATACAAATATACTCGATCGTATTGTCGATCACGCAGAGGTGACGGATGAGACCGGCGTGATTGAGATTGGGCCTGGTATCGGTGCATTGACCGAGCAGCTCGCTAAGCGTGCAAAGAAAGTCACCGCGTTTGAAATCGATCAGCGTTTATTGCCCATTTTAAACGATACGCTTTCTCCGTATGATAATGTTACGATCATTCATCAAGACGTATTAAAGGCGGATGTGAGGAAGGTCATCGAGGAAAATTTTGCTGACTGTAAAGAAGTGATGGTGGTCGCGAACCTTCCATATTACGTGACGACACCGATTATTATGAAACTGCTTGAAGAATACCTTCCATTGAAAGGGATTGTGGTTATGCTGCAAAAAGAAGTAGCAGATCGTATGGCCGCTGTCCCTTCATCAAAGGAATACAATTCGCTGTCTATCGCAGTTCAATACTATACGGAAGCGAAAACGGTGATGGTTGTGCCTAAAACGGTTTTCGTTCCACAGCCAAATGTCGATTCGGCTGTGATCAAGCTAACTGTTCGTGAAACGCCTGCTGTCTCAGTAGAAAATAATGAGTTTTTCTTTCAATTGATCCGTGCGAGCTTTGGTCAGCGCCGAAAAACATTGATGAATAATCTCATGAACAACTTACCTGATGGAAAGCAACATAAAGCGATCATTGAAGAAGCACTTCAAATAGCAGACATTGATGGAAAGCGCCGCGGCGAGTCATTATCCATTGAGGAATTTGCCCGTTTGTCGAATGTTTTACAAAAAGCCCTGTCTTAAGGGCTTTTTTCTTTTGTTTTTCACCACTTCGTTTGTTCGGGCATAGGCTAGAAAGAACAGCACCATGAAAGACGAACATATTTAGTGCAAGACGATACCAACAGGATATGAGCCTGATTGTGGAGTGAAAAGCATGCAATTTCAAATAGGAGATATGGTGACAAGGGCATCCTATCAAATGGATATTTTGTTTCGAATCATTCGAATTGATGAGACCGATCAGCACGAAGCCACCGCCATATTGCATGGGAATGAAGTGAGGCTGATTGCTGATGCCAAGTTGTCAGATCTCGTCAAGGTTCAAAAAGAGGAACAGCTGACTAGAGAGAAAAATGACGAACGAAAAATCAATGAATCGCTCGACTTACTAAGACAGGATTATCAGCTGCTGCGGGAAAAACAAGAGTATTATACTTCTGGACAATATCAGCATCAGGAGCAGTATTTTCACATGCCTGGAAAGGTCCTTCATTTAGATGGAGATGCTTCATACTTAAAGAAATGCTTAGATGTATATGAACGAATTGGTGTACCTGTGTATGGGGTGCATTGCCATGAGAAGAAAATGCCAAGCATGATTGACTCGTTAATTGATCAATATCGACCAGATATATTGGTTATCACAGGACATGATGCGTATTCCAAGCAAAAGGGCGGCGTACATGATATCAGTGCCTATCGTCATTCTCGGCATTTCGTTGAAACGGTTCAAAAAGCCAGACGGAAAATCCCTCATTTAGATCAGCTTGTGATCTTTGCTGGTGCCTGTCAATCTCATTTCGAATCATTGATCCAAGCAGGTGCCAATTTTGCGAGCTCGCCTTCCCGTGTGAATATCCATGCGCTCGACCCCGTCTATATCGTTGCGAAGATCAGCTTCACTCCATTTGTAGATCGAATCAACGTGTGGGATGTGCTCCGAAATACATTAACAAGAGAAAAAGGGCTCGGAGGCATCGAGACGAAGGGTGTTCTAAGGGTAGGTATGCCATATAAAAGAGATCATGAATCGACATAACCCGACTGATTTCAGTCTGGTTTTTTTTATGTTCAAAAAGAAATTGCAAAAGGATACATAATTCACCGGAAATTGAGAAAAATAGGGAGGAGAAAAGGTAGAAGTTTGTCAAAATTATTTTGTTGACAATGGCTCGTGTTCGTTGATATAATTTAATTTTTATTTGACAAAAACGGGCCGTTGTTGTATAATTATCTCAGTGAGGTGGATGCAATGGCGAAGACTTTGTCCGACATCAAAAGATCGCTTGATGGTAACTTAGGTAAACGTTTGACGTTAAAGGCTAACGGGGGCCGCCGTAAAACAATTGAGCGTTCGGGCATTTTAGCTGAAACGTACCCTTCTGTATTTGTGATTCAATTAGATCAAGATGAGAATTCGTTTGAAAGAGTTTCTTATAGTTATGCAGATATACTGACTGAGACGGTCGAATTAACGTTCGATGATACCGCTAGCTCAGTCGCCTATTAATGGGCAGTGAACTTTATGTTTACTGCTTTTTGTTTTGCCTTTTTTTCTGAATGGGAGTCTGTCCATTTTTTGAAAGGGGTAAAAGAAAGGATTCGATACAAAATAAGATAGCCACACAAGCAGTGGCACTGATTCGAATTCTCGACTAAAGGGGCTGTTTCGTTTGGGTAGACGCCGAGGCATTATGTCAGATGAGTTCAAATACGAGCTGGCGAAGGATCTTGGATTTTATGATACCGTCAAAAATGGAGGCTGGGGAGAGATTCGTGCGCGTGACGCAGGTAATATGGTCAAACGTGCCATTGAATTAGCTCAACAGCACATGGCTCAGGATGAGAATCAACGATAGAAAAACGGTCAGGGATACCTCGGGTGTCTCTGGCTTTTTTTGATGAAAAAGTCAGTGTGCTCGGCGTAAAAGCCTATATTCATCAGATCCATCAAATGTGATACAATATTGATACTTATGTTTAGATGGAGAAGTAGGTGAAATGTTTGCGTATTTTAGAAAAAGCACCGGCGAAAATTAATCTCTCACTTGATGTTCATGGAAAAAGACCGGATGGATATCACGAAGTGGAGATGGTGATGACAACAATAGACCTTGCAGATCGACTAGAGCTGACGGAGCTGGACAAGGATGAAATTCGTGTATCATCTCATAATCGATTCGTGCCAGATGATCAGCGTAATTTGGCTTATCAGGCGGCTAAATTACTTAAAACAAGGTTCGGTATTCAAAAAGGTGTATCCATTGTCATCACAAAAACAATTCCAGTCGCAGCAGGGTTAGCTGGAGGCAGCAGTGATGCAGCAGCAGCACTTCGCGGCTTAAATCGTTTGTGGAAGTTAAACCTCACGTTAGATGAACTAGCTGAGCTTGGAGCGGAGATCGGCTCAGATGTGTCCTTTTGTGTACACGGAGGCACAGCACTAGCGACAGGACGTGGAGAAAAGCTGAAGCATATTGCGGCACCGCCGCATTGCTGGGTGATATTAGCGAAGCCGGTGATTGGGGTATCTACAGCAGAAGTCTATAGACAATATGACGCAAGCAAAGTAGAACACCCGAATGTGAAGCGTATGATTGAAGCGATTGAAGCGAAAGATTATAAAGAGATGTGCGGCTCACTCGGAAACGTTCTAGAGTCTGTGACATTAAAGATGTATCCAGAAGTAGATATGATCAAAAGGCAGATGAAGCGTTTCGGTGCTGACGCTGTTTTAATGAGTGGAAGCGGCCCTACAGTATTTGGCTTGATTCAATATGAATCGAAGGTACAAAGAATATATAACGGACTGAGAGGATTTTGTGATCAAGTATACGCTGTCCGCATGATCGGCGAACAAAATGCCCTTGATTAAATCCGTATATTAAGTTATATTTATCATAAATTATTCGGGTTCTGGGGGTAAGTTCATGAAGTTTCGTCGAAGCGGCAGATTGGTGGACTTAACAAATTATTTGTTAGCCCACCCGCACGTACTAGTACCGTTAACTTTTTTTGCAGAAAGATATCAATCTGCGAAGTCCTCCATTAGTGAAGACTTAACGATTATCAAACAGACCTTCGAACAGCAGGGAATAGGCACATTGCTTACTGTACCTGGTGCTGCTGGCGGAGTGAAATATATTCCGAAGATTCACCTAAAAGAAGCAGACGACGTGGTAAACGATATCGGAGAAGCTCTATCGACTCCTGAACGTGTACTTCCTGGCGGTTATTTATATTTAACCGATGTTTTAGGGAATCCATCAATCCTTGCGAAAATCGGTAAGCTATTTGCGACCATCTTTGCAGACCGTGCGATTGATGTCGTCATGACTGTTGCGACAAAGGGTATTCCTATTGCCTATTCTGTTGCTGGTTATTTAAATGTGCCGGTTGTGATCGTTAGAAAAGATAATAAAGTAACTGAGGGATCAACTGTAAGTATTAACTACGCGTCAGGTTCGTCTAATCGAATTCAAACCATGTCACTTGCAAAGCGAAGCTTAGATAAAGGATCCAATGTCCTGATCATTGATGACTTTATGAAAGCGGGCGGAACCATTAACGGCATGGTGAATTTGCTTGAGGAATTTAATGCAAATGTTGCAGGGATCGGTGTTCTTTTAGAAGATGAAGGCGTAGATGAACGTCTCGTTGATGAATATGTATCGCTTTTAAAGCTTTCAACCATTGATATGAAGCAAAAGATCATTGAGATCAATGAAGGCAATTTCCACGAGTTTTTTCATTCGAAAGCTTAAGCGTTGATAAACATGTAGTTGAATGGGAGAGATTGATATGACAAAAGTTGTTCAAACCAAACATGCACCAGCAGCCATTGGACCTTACTCTCAAGGGATTATTGTCAATAACATGTTTTACAGCTCCGGGCAGATTCCATTAACAGCAGCTGGAGACTTTGTAAATGGAGATATTAAAGAACAAACTCATCAAGTGTTCCGTAATCTTAAGGCCGTACTTGAAGCAGCAGGTGCTTCCTTTGAGACAGTTGTGAAAGCAACAGTTTTTATCAAAGATATGGAACAATTCGCAGAAGTAAATGAAGTGTACGGTGAGTATTTCCATACACATAAGCCAGCTCGTTCTTGTGTGGAAGTGGCAAGACTTCCTAAGGATGCACTCGTAGAAATTGAAGTGATTGCATTAGTAAAGTAAACAGGCAATCTTAACGAAAGCCGTTTGGTTTCATCATATGCAGGAAAAGACATCATCATGATGTCTTTTTTTCACGAAAAGAATGTAAGCGCCGTCACTAAAATGACAAAAAATGTATAAATATCCCGATATTTCAAAAAAAGTTTAAAAAAAGAGCAGGAGAATCACCACAATCGTTGAATACCTAAGTAATGCTTTTATATTGGGAAAAGGTGGTGAACTACTGTGGAAGTTACTGACGTAAGATTACGCCGCGTGAATACCGATGGTCGCATGAGGGCGATTGCATCCATCACGCTGGACCACGAATTTGTTGTTCATGATATTCGTGTGATTGATGGAAACAATGGCTTGTTTGTTGCAATGCCTAGCAAACGCACGCCTGATGGAGAGTTTCGCGACATTGCACATCCAATTAATTCAGGTACTCGGGGAAAAATCCAAGATGCTGTATTAAATGAATATCATCGCTTAGGCGAAGAGGAAGAGACAATTGAATATGAAGAAGCTGGAGCTTCTTAATGATACGTTAACCTAAAAAGGCAGCTTTAAGAGAAAATGGAATGTTTTCTTTTAAATGCTGTCTTTTTTGCGTTTTTCCTCATGTGTCTTTCATGTGTCTTATATGTTTCATCCGTTAGAAAAATATTGTACTTCCTCATGTATCCTTGAAATCAGTCCTTATTTAGGATATATTTTTCTATGGATAATAGGGATATTGGAGGCCAATCAATGGATAAGCGGTTCGCAGTGATTTTAGCAGCGGGAAAAGGAACGAGAATGAAGTCAAAGCTATACAAAGTACTTCATCCAGTTTGCGGAAAGCCAATGGTCGAGCATGTGGCAGATGAAGCGTTAAAGCTTTCTTTAGCCAAGCTAGTGACGATTGTCGGTCATGGAGCAGAGAACGTTAAAGAGCAGCTTGGAGACAGAAGTGAGTATGCACTTCAAGAAGAACAGCTGGGAACAGCACATGCCGTCAAACAAGCAAAGTCGTTCCTTGCGCAGGAAAAGGGAACAACCATTGTCATTTGTGGTGATACGCCATTATTGACAGCGGAGACAATGGAAGCTATGTTGAGCGAGCATCAAAAACATCAAGCGAAAGTCACTATTTTAACAGCACATGCGGATGACCCGACAGGTTATGGTCGTATTATTCGTGACGAAACCGGTGCTGTCGTGAAAATTGTGGAGCATAAAGATGCGAATGATGCGGAACGTCAAGTGAATGAAATTAATACAGGGACTTATTGTTTTTCAAATGAAGATCTCTTCCGTGTGATTGAGCAAGTGTCGAATGAAAATGCACAGGGCGAATACTATTTGCCAGACGTCATTGAAATCTTAAAGAATGAAGGGCAAACAGTAGCTGCATATCAAACACCGCATTTTGAAGAAACACTTGGAGTCAATGATCGTATCGCTCTATCACAAGCAGAGCAATTCATGAAGCGACGTATTAATAATCAGCATATGAAGAATGGTGTGACCTTGATTGATCCTGAGAACACGTATATTTCACCTGATGCAGTTATCGGTGAAGATACAATGATTTATCCTGGGACGGTCATCAAAGGGAATGTGAAAATCGGTGCAGACGCAACTATTGGACCAAACACTGAAATTGTTGACAGCATCGTCGGAGACCGCACAGTGATTAAGCAATCTGTCGTCTGCGATAGTGAGGTTGGAGTCGATGTGACAATTGGGCCGTTTGCTCATATTCGCCCGTTGTCGAAAATTGGCGATGAAGTGAAGATCGGGAATTTTGTCGAAATCAAGAAAACGGTTTTCGGTGACCGCAGCAAAGCATCTCATCTAAGCTATATTGGAGATGCAGAGGTCGGAACTGATGTAAACCTTGGCTGTGGATCTATTACAGTCAACTATGATGGGAAGAACAAATTCTTAACGAAGATTGAAGATGGCGCTTTTATTGGCTGTAATTCTAATCTCGTCGCACCAGTCACTGTCGGAAAAGGGGCATATGTTGCAGCTGGTTCAACGGTTACAGAAGATGTACCGCAGGATGCATTGTCTATTGCTAGAGCAAGACAAGTCAATAAAGAAGATTATGTGAAAAATATTCATAAAAAATAATCCAAATACCCGGAGGTTTACCATGTCTAATCGTTATGCTGATGCGAATTTAAAGATATTCTCTTTGAATTCAAACCCTGAACTTGCGAAAGAAATTGCCGATCGTATCGGAGTTGATGTAGGAAAGAGCTCTGTTAAACGCTTTAGTGACGGTGAAGTCCAAATCAATATTGAAGAAAGTATTCGTGGCTGTGATTGTTATGTCATTCAATCTACTAGTGCGCCAGTGAATGAGCACATCATGGAGCTGCTCATTATGGTAGATGCACTAAAACGCGCTTCTGCGAAAACGGTCAATATTGTGATCCCTTATTACGGATATGCACGTCAAGATCGTAAGGCAAAACCTCGTGAGCCAATCACTGCGAAGCTTTTTGCGAACTTACTTGAAACAGCGGGTGCTACACGTGTCATTGCACTTGATCTTCATGCGCCGCAAATCCAAGGTTTCTTTGATATTCCAATCGATAACTTAATGGCTGTGCCAATCTTAACAAACTATTTCGAACAGAAAAACTTGAATGATATCGTCGTTGTGTCTCCTGACCACGGTGGTGTAACACGTGCGCGTAAAATGGCAGATCGCCTGAAAGCGCCAATCGCAATTATCGACAAACGTCGTCCAAAGCCAAACGTTGCTGAAGTGATGAACATCATTGGTAACATTGAAGGCAAAACGGCGATTCTCATCGATGATATCATTGATACAGCTGGTACCATTACACTTGCTGCAAATGCACTTGTGGAAAATGGAGCGGCTGAAGTATATGCTTGCTGTACTCACCCAGTATTGTCTGGACCAGCAGTAGAACGTATCACAAATTCTAAAATTAAAGAATTAGTTGTGACAAACAGTATTCACTTAACAGATGACAAGAAAGTTGGAAAATTCATTCCACTTTCAGTTGGGCCTTTGCTTGCAGAAGCCATCATCCGTGTACATGAAGAAGAATCTGTGAGCTACCTTTTCAGTTAATTTTCTGATTTAAAAAGGCCCTAGGCATCCGCTTGGGGTCTTTTTGCTATCATCATTCACAGCAAATAGGTTTAAAATGATTCGGTTATGGGTAATTATGAGAGTAGTGACAAAAATGAAATAGGATGGTGCTGAATATGGCAACTTTAAAAGCAAATAAAAGAACTGATTTCAAACGTTCCACACTGCAAAAAATCCGTCATTCAGGACACGTTCCTGGTGTCATATACGGAAAAAATACAGAAAGCATGGCTGTTTCACTAGACAGCATCGATTTATTAAAGACCTTACGTGATGAAGGGAAGAATACAATCATCACATTAGACGTGAACGGTGAAACAAAATCCGTGATGGTCACAGAATTACAAACAGATCCGCTAAAAAATGAGCTTGTCCATGCAGATTTCCAAGTAGTCGACTTACAGCGTGAAATTGAAGCAGATGTACCTGTACAGCTGATTGGCGAATCTAAAGGAGTTAAAGATGGCGGTGTGCTTCAGCAGCCACTATTTGAACTATCCATTACAGCGAAACCAAAAGATATCCCTCAGCATATTGAAGCAGATATTACAAACTTAGAAGTGAATGATGTCCTAACAGTCGCTGATTTGTCTGTTCAGTCATCATATCAAGTGAATAACGATCCAGAAGAAGTCGTGGCATCCATTTTACCACCTCAGCAATCAGAGGTTCCTGAACCAGATAGCGCAGAGGAACCAAAAGAACCTGAGGCCATTAAAGAAAAGGATAACGATGGAGAATAACTGGGCATTTAGAGACGTAACCCTCCCGCGGTTGCGTCTTTTGTGCTAGAATGAAAAGAATTCATACGTTTTACATGAGGCAATCCTATTGGCTCATTTTTTAGGCGTGTGCTTTGTGACAAAGGAGGTTATTGGTTTCATGATTGCATTCGTTGGATTAGGTAATCCAGGAAAAGAATATGAAAAAACAAGACATAACGTCGGGTTTATGACAATAGATGAATTATCGAAAAAATGGGACATCCCTTTAAATCAATCAAAATTCCATGGACTGTTTGGAACAGGGTTTGTTTCAGGGCAAAAGGTTCTACTTGTAAAGCCGCTTACATATATGAACTTATCAGGAGAATGCGTGCGTCCGCTAATGGATTACTATGATATTCCTCTTGAACATTTGAAAGTCATCTATGATGATCTTGATTTGCCAACTGGCCGGATTCGTTTGCGTACAAAAGGAAGTGCTGGCGGACATAATGGAATCAAATCGTTGATTCAGCATTTAGGGTCACCTGAGTTTGATCGATTCCGTATCGGCATTGGACGCCCTCAAAATGGCATGAAGGTCGTCGATTACGTGCTAGGACGCTTTTCAGAAGAGGAGCAGCCTGACATTGCATCAGCCATTCAGGCGTCTGTCGAAGCTTGTGAGGCGGCTTTAACTAAGCCATTTTTGGAAGTGATGAATGATTTTAACAAAAAGGTATAAGAATGATAAGCAAAGCACATACTGATCATAAAATCTCAGCATGGGAGGATCACGTATGGCTTTGCATTATTACTGCCGGCACTGTGGTGTAAAGGTTGGCAGTCTAGATGAATCCGCTGTTCAAAGTGAAGCACTTGGATTTCATCACTTAACAAATGAGGAAAGAAACGATATGATTTCTTATAGGGAAAATGGTGATTTACATGTACAAACCATTTGTGAGGATTGCCAAGAGGCGCTCGAAAGAAATCCTGATTACCATCAGTATCATACCTTTATTCAATAAAAAGCTTTGGTGTAGATAATAGACCAAAGCGTTTTTCTGTTTTAAACAAGCAGGGAGGAGGAGCCAAATGAAAAATATACAATCATTTATCAAACAAAGTGATGATTTTCAGTCCATTTTTAATGGGCTAAAGGAAGGGTTAAAAGCACAACTGCTCGCCGGACTATCAGGCTCCGTCAGATCTTTATTTACAGCCGCTATATCAGACGAACTTAAGCGGCCGATGTTTATTGTGACTCATAACTTGTATCAAGCGCAGAAGGTAACAGATGATCTTGCCAGTGTGCTGTCAGATCGCTCGGTCCTTCTTTATCCTGTGAATGAACTCATTGCTTCAGAAATTGCCGTTGCGAGCCCTGAGCTCAGAGCACAGCGTCTAGATGTTCTGAACCGGCTGGCGAATGGAGAAAACCCCATTATCGTCACCCCAGCTGCTGCGGTGCGTAGAATGCTTCCGCCAGTTGAGCTCTGGAAGGAGAGTCAGATCCATTTAAAGCTTGGTGAAGAAATTGATTTGGAGGCGTTTTCAAAACAACTTGTACAAATCGGTTATGACCGGACGTCGATGGTTGCTGCGCCCGGAGATTTTAGTGTGCGCGGAGGAATCATTGATATTTATTCGTTAACGGAAGATCATCCAATTCGTATTGAGCTGTTTGATACAGAAGTAGACTCAATTCGAACGTTCCACTCGGATACACAGCGTTCATTAGAAACACTTCAAGAAATTAAAATCGGTCCCGCAAAAGAGCTGATTGTGAGAGGGCCTGAACGAGTGAGAGCCATTGAACAGCTTGATCAAGGACTTGCGAAGAGCTTAAAGAAATTCAACTCGGACCAGCAAAAAGAATTGCTGCATCAACATATTTCTGCTGATCGAGAGAAGCTGCTAGAGGGTATCGTGACACAGGAAATGACGAAGTACCTGTCCTATTTCTATGAAAAACCTGCTAGTTTGCTAGATTACACTTCACAGGATACGATTATTATTTTAGATGAAATTAGCAGGATTCAGGAGATGGAAGAACAGCTTGAGCAGGAAGAAGCCGATTGGACAATTAGCCTGCTTGAAGAAGGCAATATTCTTCATGATTTATCCCTTTCTTTCCCGTTCCAACAACTGATCAATCAGCAATCGCGGTCGATTCTGTACTACTCCTTGTTCCTGAGACATGTCCAGCAGACAAATCCGCAAAATATCGTCAATGTATCTAGTAAGCAAATGCAGAATTTCCACGGTCAGATGAATGTGCTTGCAAGTGAAATTGAACGCTACAAAAAACAACAATACACAGTTGTTTTCTTAGGTGCGGATGAAGAGCGGACAGACAAACTGTCTTCTGTCTTACATGATTACGACATTGAAGCCGCTCTTGCCAAGCCGGACGCAGAGCTTGTAAGCGGGCAGGTGTATATTTTACAAGGTGAGCTGCAAACAGGCTTTGAACTGCCGTTATCGAAAATTGCCGTGATCACAGAAGGCGAGCTCTTCAAGAAACGTGTGAAGAAGCAGGCGCGTAAGCAAAAGCTGACCAATGCAGAGCGAATTAAGAGCTATTCAGAGCTTCAAGTCGGCGATTACGTGGTGCACATTAACCACGGGATCGGTAAGTATTTAGGAATTGAAACGCTTGAAATCGGCGGCATTCATAAAGATTATTTAAATATTCATTATCAAGGAAGCGACAAGCTTTATGTACCGGTTGAACAAATTGATCAGGTGCAGAAATACGTAGGATCAGAAGGAAAAGAACCAAAGCTGTACAAACTAGGCGGTAGTGACTGGAAACGCGTGAAGAAAAAAGTAGAAACTTCTGTTCAGGACATTGCAGATGATCTCATTAAGCTGTATGCAGAACGTGAGGCAAGCAAAGGGTATGCCTTCTCACCTGATCATGAGATGCAGCGCCAGTTTGAATCAGCGTTCCCTTACCAGGAAACAGATGATCAAATCCGTTCGATTCATGAAATCAAACAAGACATGGAGCGGGAGCGTCCAATGGACCGCCTGCTTTGTGGAGATGTGGGATACGGAAAAACAGAAGTGGCGATTCGAGCCGCCTTCAAAGCGATTGCTGACGGGAAGCAGGTTGCTCTGCTTGTGCCAACAACCATCTTAGCGCAGCAGCATTTTGACACGATTATGGACCGATTCCAAGACTATCCGGTCAAAATTGCTCAGCTGAGCCGTTTCCGTACAAGAAAAGAAACAACCGAAACGTTAAAAGGGTTGAAAAATGGAACGATAGATATGGTTATCGGTACACATCGTTTGCTTTCTAAAGATATTGTCTATAAGGACTTAGGTCTGTTGATTATTGATGAAGAGCAGCGTTTTGGTGTGACCCATAAAGAGAAAATTAAACAGATGAAAGCCAATATCGATGTACTGACATTAACGGCTACGCCAATTCCGCGTACGCTGCATATGTCTATGCTTGGCGTACGGGATTTATCGGTTATTGAAACACCGCCTGAAAACCGTTTCCCTGTTCAAACCTATGTGGTCGAGTACAATGGCGCTTTAGTCAGAGAAGCGATTGAGCGAGAACTAGCACGCGGTGGTCAAGTGTACTTCCTGTACAACCGTGTCGAGGATATTGAACGCAAAGCAGATGAAATCTCTATGCTAGTTCCAGATGCGAAAGTCAGCTATGCACATGGGAAAATGAGTGAGAACGAGCTGGAATCAGTGATGATCAATTTCCTTGAAGGTGAATCAGATGTATTGGTCAGTACCACCATCATTGAAACGGGAGTCGACATTCCAAATGTGAACACGCTCATCGTCCACGATGCGGATAAAATGGGGCTCTCTCAGCTGTACCAGCTAAGAGGACGAGTAGGGCGCTCGAATCGGGTCGCATATGCTTATTTCACGTATCGAAAAGATAAAGTTCTTTCTGAAGTAGCAGAGAAGAGACTTCAAGCTATTAAAGAATTCACAGAGCTCGGATCAGGATTTAAAATTGCGATGCGTGATTTAACGATTCGAGGAGCAGGAAATTTACTTGGTGCACAGCAGCATGGATTCATTGATTCTGTTGGATTCGACCTCTATTCTCAAATGCTGAAAGAAGCCATTGAAGAAAGAAGAGGCGATACAACGGCTCAAGATAAATTCGAACCGGAAATCGATCTGCAAATCGATGCTTACATCCCGGACACATACATTTCGGATGGGAAGCAAAAGATCGAGATGTATAAACAATTCAGAGCGATTGGATCAATTGAAGAGAGAAAAGAGCTTCAAGATGAAATGATCGACCGATTCGGTGAATATCCGCAAGAAGTGGCGGACTTGTTCACAATTGCGACGATGAAAGTATACGCAGTGCAGGAACGTGTCGAATTGATCAAGATGGAGAAAGGGATTGTCAGACTCACCCTTGAAGAGCAAGCAAGCAGTGAAATCGACGGTCAAAAATTATTTGCCCTCGGCAGTAAATATGGCCGTGATATTGGCCTAGGAATGGAAGGCAGCAAGCTAATTATTTCTGTCCAAACGAAAGGCAAGAAGACGGAAGAATGGCTAGATATTGTTCTGAATATGCTTCGAGGTCTTCAAGATGTGAAAAAAGAAACCATTCCATCTTCATAAAAATTTGTTTGTCTCTCGTGTATATTACGGTTGATGTGACGGATACTAATCTCAGGGTCAAGTGGTGAATGTTGCATAAAGTGGACGCTTTTGCTCCATTCACCCAACACATCATCTAACGAAAGAGAGGCAGCAGTGAATGAAAGCAACTGGAATTGTACGCCGCATCGATGATCTAGGTAGAGTGGTTATTCCGAAGGAGATTCGCAGAACATTGCGCATCCGGGAAGGAGATCCGCTTGAGATTTTCGTCGACCGCGATGGAGAAGTCATTTTGAAGAAATATTCGCCGATTAGTGAGCTAGGAGACTTTGCGAAGGAATATGCTGATGCATTATTCGACAGTTTGGGTCATTCCATCCTGATTTGTGATCGAGATACGTATATTGCTGTATCCGGCAGTTCGAAAAAAGAGTACTTAAACAAATCCATCAGTGATTTACTTGAACGAACAATGGACCAGCGTAATTCTGTATTAGAAGAAAGCAAAAAAGAAATTCAACTTGTCGATGGTATTGATGATGACGTATCTGCTTATACCATTGCACCTATTGTTGCAAACGGAGATCCGATTGGCGCCGTCGTCTTATTTTCTAAAGAGCGTTCAATGGGGGAAGTGGAGCATAAAGCGGCAGAAACAGCAGCTGGCTTCTTAGCCCGTCAAATGGAACACTAGGTCTAATAATTCTATATCATTTTGATGAAACGAAAGAATGCCGATGAAATCATTTGATTTTGTCGGCGTTTTTTATATGGAATGAAACAAAACGGGGAATATGCCGTCTACTCCTTAGAAAGAAACGGCTTTTCATTCACGTATGATATAATGAGTGCGTTTAACTGTAGATCTATTTTTAAAGGAGTCATCCATGAAAAATGCTGTGAATCAGCCGCATTGGCTTTTCCAAGGTGCGGTGATTTTGACCATCGCAGGCTTGTTATCAAAGGTACTAAGTGCCGTTTATCGTGTTCCGTTCCAGAACATCGTAGGAGACACAGGGTTTTATATTTATCAGCAAGTGTACCCCTTCCTTGGTATTGCGATCATGCTCGGCACCACAGGGTTTCCTGTCATGATGTCCAAGCTTCTGAGTGAGCATGGGGAAGAAAATCGAAGGATCATCACAAGGGTATCTTTGGTTTATATCACTTTACTGAGCCTGGTCTTATTTCTTTGTCTTTACATAGGAGCAGGTAGAATTGCGAGCCTTATGGCGGACAGTCAATTAATCCTGCTCATCCAAATGAGTGCTTTCGTGTTTTTATTCCTGCCGCTTACCGTGATGCTGAGAGGCGTTTTTCAGAGTGACGGTATGATGCTTCCAACGGCTGTTTCTCAATTGGTTGAGCAGCTCATCAGGGCAGGCGTCCTGCTTGTTTTATCCTTCTATTTCGTCAGGCACGGTTATTCGCTTTATGAAACGGGTGCGGGTGCGGTCTTCTCCTCCATAGCGGGAAGCGCGTCCTCGCTTGTACTACTTCTTTTTCTTTGGCTGACTTACCGAAAACAGTCTTCTGCACCTATGACAGTCAAGCAGGCGACACTTCGGAAAAAGGATGTTTTGAAGAGTTTGGTGCTGTATACATTCACGATTTGTGTCAGCGGACTGCTCATTTTATGGATGCAAATGATTGATGCCTTTCATCTGTATGCGTTGCTGCGCAGTGAGGGACTGAGTGAAGCCGCGGCAAAGGCGGCAAAAGGTGTGTATGACCGAGGGCAGCCGTTTTTACAGCTAGGGACAGTGTTTGCCATTAGCATCGGGACCTCTCTTGTGCCATTTTTATCAGCGGCCATGAGGAATGGAGAGCATGAAGCGATCAGGCAAAAAGTATGTACATCGTTTAAAACCACGTCGGTTTTAGGGATTGGTTCAGCAGTTGGGCTGATTTGTATTCTTTCGCCAGTCAATACCATGCTTTTTCGTAATGATTTAGGTACCGATGCGCTGCAAATATTCTGTATTTCCATCGCATTTACATCGATAGCGATTACGCAAGCAGCTTTACTTCAAGGTCTCGGGCATACTGTGTATCCGGCTGTTGTGGTGATTCTCAGTGTGCTGGTGAAATGGATACTCACGCTTGCACTTGTTCCGCTATTTGGCATCTATGGTGCCGCATGGTCAACCGTGTGCGGTTTCCTCGCTGCCGCTCTGCTCAATGCCGTTTATTTGAGATATAAAGGATGGATTTCGTTGAGAGAGCTGTTTCCAGTGAAAATTCTTTTATCGGCCGCTTTCATGGCCATCGTCTTAATAGGGTATCAGGCACTGTTTTCTTGGGTCATTCCCTTTGAAAAACGTCCTTTTTCCGTTTTAGAGAGCCTGACGTCAGTTTTTATTGGTGGTTTCGCCTTTTTATATAGTATTCTTAAGCTAGAAGTATTTACGGACGAGGAATGGAGACTCATTCCATTAGGAGAAAAGATTTTATATTTTAAACAGATGAGAGGGAATCAAAATGGCAGGTAAGATTACCGTCGTCGGTCTTGGGGCAGGCGACATGGATCAGCTGACGCTCGGTGTATACAAGCAGCTGACGCAGGCGAAAGAAGTATTTATGAGAACGCAGGACCATCCGCTTACCGCAGAGTTGATGCAGGAGGTCCCATCGCTGACCTTTTTTGATGAAATTTATGAAAAGCACGATCAGTTTGATTCGGTCTATCAGGAAATCACGGAAATTTTATTTGCAGAGGCTGCGGAAAAGGAGATTGTGTACGCAGTACCAGGTCACCCATTTGTCGCAGAAAAGACCGTCCAGCTATTAGTTTCTCAACAGCAAGAGCGCGGGATTGAGGTGTCTGTTGCTGGTGGACAAAGCTTTTTGGATGCGACGTTTAACTCCTTGCAGATCGACCCAATCGAGGGATTCCAATTCGTTGATGCAGGAGATATGAGAGCGGAAGATCTGAAATTGACCCAGCATGTCCTCATTTGTCAGGTATATGATCAGATCACCGCTTCGAATGTGAAACTCACGCTGATGGAAAAGCTTCCAGACGATTATGAAGTCTATATTGTGACGGCGGCTGGAAGCAGCCTGGAACAGATTACTGCCGTTCCTTTATTTGAACTTGATCGAGATGTGTCGATAAATAACTTAACGAGTGTTTATGTGCCTCCGATTCAAGATGAAAAGCTGCTTTATCAACAATTTGACACCTTCCGTGACGTCATCCGTACATTAAGAGGTCCGGGCGGCTGTCCATGGGATCAAAAACAAACCAATGAGTCACTCAAACCCTATTTAATTGAAGAATGCTATGAACTGCTTGAAGCGATAGATGAAGATGATCCAGACCATATGGTGGAAGAGCTCGGAGATGTGATGCTGCAGGTGTTACTTCATGCTCAAATTGGTGAAGATGACGGCTTTTTCTCAATTGATGACGTCATCCAGCAAGTCACAGAAAAAATGATTCGTAGACATCCCCATGTGTTTGGCGATACAAATGTGTCTGAAGCAGAAGAAGTGGTCGTCAACTGGGAAAAAATCAAGCAGCAGGAGAAACCGGAGCGGGCAGCCTCCATGTTGCAATCCATCCCGGCGACGCTTCCAGCATTAACAAAGGCATATAAGCTCCAAAAGAAAGCCGCCAAAGTAGGCTTTGATTGGACAGATGTGAAAGATATTTGGAACAAATACGAAGAAGAAAAGCAGGAATTTCTCGTTGAAGTGGCAGAGAAGTCGGACGAAAGTGCAACGAAGCAGATGAAAGACGAATTTGGAGATCTTTTGTTTGTTCTCGTCAACATTGGAAGGTTCTATCAGCTAGAGCCTGAAACGGCGCTCGCTTCCGCCAACACAAAATTCATGCGACGCTTTCAGCATATTGAACAAAAAGCAAAGGACATGGGACGTTCATTAGAGGACTTAACGCTAGAGGAAATGGACGATCTATGGAACGAAGCCAAACGTATAGAAAGAGGTGAGCATACATGAGATTAGATAAATTTTTAAAAGTGTCCCGTTTAATCAAAAGAAGAACATTGGCAAAAGAAGTAGCTGATCAAGGCAGAATTTCTATTAACGGCACACAGGCGAAAGCCAGCTCTGACGTGAAAGAAGGAGACGAGCTTAAAATCCGTTTTGGTCAAAAACTTGTGACGGTTCAAGTCAATGAGTTAAAGGACACGACGAAAAAAGAAGAATCCGCTGGCATGTATACTGTGCTAAAAGAAGAAAAAACAGCAGAATAGGGCTTGTTCTAAATGATCCTCCTGTCACATACAATGCAGTAACAATGCAAGTATGAGATATGGGGGATGTATAAATGAATCAATATTATAATCAACCTCAAGGCACGAAGCTGTCATCAGAAGCGGAACACAATATCACAATGCGAAACAGAAAGCATTTAGATATTACCGGCGTCAAACAGGTGGAAAGCTTTGATAATGAAGAATTTCTGCTTGAGACGGTCATGGGAATTCTAGCTATCCGCGGAGAAAATCTGCAAATGAAAAACCTAGACGTCGAAAAAGGCGTTGTGTCGATTAAAGGACGTGTCTTTGACTTAATTTATGTAGATGAGCAGCACGGGGAGAAAGCTAAAGGGTTTTTTAGCAAGCTGTTTAAATGACGCTGACAGTCCAGTTTTATACGATGCTTTCGATGGTAGCGATGGGCATCTGGCTGGGCGCATCGCTTGATACGTACAAGCTGTTTGTGAATCGGGAAAAGACAGCAAAATGGCTTTTGATTATACATGATCTCCTTTTTTGGCTGGTACAGGGTCTCTTATTCTTTTATGTTCTGCTGCTGACAAATGAGGGAGAATTCAGGCTTTATATCTTTCTAGCCGTTGCACTAGGTTTCTCGATGTATCAGGCATTGATGAAACAGCTGTATATGAATATTCTCAAGTTTATCACGATGTGTATTTATCAAACCGTTCTCATCCTTAAAAGGCTGGTCATGTCGATCGTCTTCCAGCCGATCCGTTGGATTGTCACAATGGTCATAAGTGTTATACTATTCTTGTTCCACTCGCTCTTACGTCTTGTTCGTTTTACGTTTCGGCTCGTGTGGAAAGTGCTGTCCATTGTTTGTTATCCGCTCATCTGGTTACTTAATGTGACCATTATTCATCGGATTCCCGAAAAATGGCGAACATCAATGAGATTGGTTTTCTCTAAAGGAGCAGGAATTTTACAAGGGACCAAGAAATTATCTGGTACCATCAAAACGAAATGGAAACAATTCTGGACAAAGTAAGAGAGGAGGCCTTCAACCTTGAACAAGAGAAAAAGAAATATCGCACAAATTCAAAATGATTACCAAAAACAAATGGAACAGCAAGCACAGCGCTTAAAACGCAAACGCCGAGGACTCCTTAGAAGGCTTACCGTGTTTGGTGTGATCGTGCTCATGTTTGCTGTCTTGGTGACAAGTGCCCTCTGGTCGCAATCGTCCTCATTAAAGGAAAAAGAAGAGAAGAAGGTTGCGCTCGAAAAAGAATTAAAGCAATTACAAACAAAGCAGGAAGATATTTCTGATGAAATTAAAAAGCTGAAAAGCAAGGAATACGTACTCGAACTGGCACGACGGGACTATTATATGTCCAAAAAAGGCGAAAAAATCTTTGATGTGGGCAATAAGAGCGATTAGCCTTGTTGACACTTAAAATTCAGTTTATGTATAATTGAACAAATGAGATTTTTTTATAAGTCTAAGGAGGAGCACTTTTTTTATGTCGATTGAAGTTGGCAGCAAGTTACAAGGGAAAGTTACGGGCATTACAAATTTTGGAGCTTTTGTGGAGTTGCCAGGCGGTTCAACTGGTCTCGTTCATATCAGTGAGGTAGCCGATAACTATGTAAAAGATATTAATGAGCATTTAAAAGTCGGTGAACAAGTTGAAGTGAAAGTGATTAACGTTGAAAAAGACGGTAAAATCGGCTTGTCCATTAAAAAAGCAAAAGATCGTCCTCAACAACAATCAAGACCGGTCAGAAATGATTTCCGTCCAAAGGAATCGTTTGAGCAAAAAATGAACAAATTCTTAAAAGATAGTGAAGACCGCTTAACATCTTTAAAACGTAACACGGAATCAAAACGTGGGGGACGCGGAGCAAGAAGAGGTTAACTTGTTGCTGCTTTCTATATATCTTTCACAACAAAGCACCTGCTGTCCGCAGGTGCTTTTTTTCTTGATCCATACGACATTTTTTGAGGTTTCGTCATTTAATTTAAAACTTCCTATTGACGGACAAGCGATTCCTTTGTATTATAGATCTTGTGCTTCTTAGCGCATTTTTATTATGGCGGTGTAGCTCAGCTGGCTAGAGCGTACGGTTCATACCCGTGAGGTCGGGGGTTCGATCCCCTCCGCCGCTATCCTTTTTATTAGAACATAAAAGCAAGGCCCGTTGGTCAAGCGGTTAAGACACCGCCCTTTCACGGCGGTAACACGGGTTCGAATCCCGTACGGGTCATCTTCGAAAACAGCTTTCTTTAGGAAAGCTGTTTTTTTTTGTGTCTTCGTAAAATTCTGATGAAAGACATCGACTTTCAAGAAAGTATGCCTCTTTGACGAATAAAGCGTCGAACGTTTTATGGAAACGACAACTTCTTTTGACAAAATTTCTTTTTCACCTTCGCTATAATGACAAGCAACGAATATCAGGTGGGGGATGAAAAGATGGAAAAACTAGAAAGAAGAACTGATTTAACAGGAGCGGGGTTTGAAAGAATCAGTGCAGGGTTAAAAAAGATGAAAAACCTGTTTCTTCATCATACGCATTCTCTTTTTTTCTATAGAGGGTTTATTTATGTCGTTCTTGGTTTTTTATTAGGACGAGCCTTTATATTATCTGAAATTATGCCGTTTGCTCTGCCTTTCTTTGGCTCCATGCTGCTTATCAAAAGAGATAAGTCCATGCTTGCTTGTCTCGCTTTACTTGCTGGAGCCATGACGATATCACCTCAAAATGCATTGTTTGTGTTTGCGTCGCTGATCGTATTCCTTCTTATGTCCAAGGTGGTTTCTTTCATCATCAAAGACCCAGTGAAAACATTGCCGGTTGTCATTGTGCTGTCAATGCTGATCACCAGAGGAGCATTTGTTTACCTAGAGCAAGGCGCTGTGCAAAGCTACGATTACGTCATGGCGGGTGTTGAAGCAGGACTTGCCTTCATTTTGACACTGATTTTCCTTCAAAGCCTGCCGATTTTTACAGTCAGGAAAATCAAACACTCCTTAAAGGTTGAAGAAATTATTTGCTTTATGATATTAATTGCCTCAGTTTTAACAGGTCTGGCTGGGATCACATTTCAAGGAATGCAGGCAGAGCATATTTTGTCACGATATGTAGTGCTGAGCTTTGCCTTTATTGGAGGAGCGAGTATTGGTTGTACAGTGGGTGTCGTGACTGGATTAATTCTCGGTCTCGCTAACATCGGAAACCTTTATCAGATGAGTCTTCTTGCCTTTTCAGGTTTATTAGGGGGATTGCTGAAAGAGGGGAAGAAAGCAGGCGCAGCCATTGGCTTAATTGTAGGTTCCTTACTTATTTCCTTGTACGGAGAAGGATCAGCAGGACTCATAACCACGCTATATGAATCACTGATTGCGGTTGCGCTCTTCTTGCTCACGCCACAATCAGTGACCTCTAAGGTAGCGAAATATATTCCTGGTACGGTAGAGCATGTACAGGAACAGCAGCAATACGCCCGGAAAGTACGAGATGTGACAGCAAAAAAGGTAGACCAATTTTCTAACGTATTTCATGCGCTGTCTGAGAGTTTTGCGACATTTTACGATTCCATTCCTGAAGAAAAGAAACAGGAAGAGGATGTAGATCTTTTTTTAAGTACGATCACAGAACGATCCTGTCAAACGTGCTATAAGAAAAATAAATGCTGGGTGCAGAACTTTGATACAACCTATGAACTGATGAAACAAGTTATGCATGAATCTGATGAAAAAACCTACGAGCAAAACCGGAAATTGAAGAAGAAATTTAGCCAGCACTGCTCAAAATCAAAACATGTCGAGGAATTGATTGAAGAGGAGATCGCTTACTATAAAGCCAACCAGACCCTGAAGAAAAAAGTCCAAGACAGCAGACGACTGGTAGCTGAACAACTGATGGGTGTCTCACAAGTGATGGAGGATTTTTCCCGGGAAATAAAACGGGAAAGAGAACAGCATTTTATTCAAGAAGAGCAGATGATAGAAGCACTTCAGCACTTTGGAATTGAAATTCAGCAAGTAGAAATTTATAGCTTGGAGCAGGGAAATGTCGATATTGAAATGAGAATCCCATATTGCCAAGGACATGGTGAATGTGAAAAAATCATCGCCCCTATGCTCTCAGATATTTTAGAAGAACAGATTTTAGTCAAAGCAGAGCAGTGTGCAGAGCACCCAACAGGCTATTGCCACGTTGTATTTGGCTCTGCAAAATCATATCGAGTGGCTACAGGCGTAGCGCATGCAGCAAAAGGCGGAGGATTAGTGTCTGGAGACAGCTACAGCATGATGGAGCTGGGTGCGGGCAAATATGCCGCGGCTATTAGTGATGGAATGGGCAATGGAGCAAGGGCTCATTTTGAAAGCAATGAAACGATTAAGCTGTTAGAAAAAATATTAGCATCAGGTATCAATGAAAAAGTGGCGATCAAAACCATTAATAGTATTTTATCTTTACGAACGACAGATGAAATCTATTCAACATTAGATTTATCCATTATTGATTTACAGGATGCGAGCTGCAAGTTCCTTAAGATCGGTTCAACACCCAGCTTTATTAAACGGGGTGATCAGGTGATGAAGGTACAAGCGAGCAACTTGCCGATTGGGATTATTGATGAATTTGAAGTGGAGGTTGTGAGTGAACAGATGAAGGCAGGAGATCTGCTGATTATGATGAGTGATGGTATTTTCGAAGGACCAAAGCATATTGAAAATCATGATCTCTGGGTGAAGCGCAAAATGAAAAGCTTTAAAACAGAAGATCCGCAAGAGATTGCTGATCTATTAATGGAAGAGGTCATTCGAACAAGATCGGGTCAAATTGACGACGATATGACGGTTGTTGTCATCAGGCTTGATCACAATACACCAAAATGGGCATCCATTCCGACGGGTACATTCTATCTTGAGAAACAAGAGATTTCTTGAAATATCGTATAATATGAATTTCTTCTGGCGATGATGGAGATATAAAGCATTCAGTTACGATCCCAGGAGGAATGAAGATGCGAAAAGGTCACGTAAACCAAATCTTATTGATTACAGATGGCTGCTCAAATCACGGGGAAGATCCACTTGCGATTGCCTCATTGGCAAAGGAACAAGGGATTACAGTCAATGTCATTGGCATTATGGAGGAAAACAGACACGATCATGAAGCAATGAAAGAAGTCGAGGGGATTGCTCTTGCAGGTGGGGGCATTCATCAAGTTGTCTACGTCCAGCAGTTATCTCAAACAGTACAAATGGTTACAAAAAAAGCGATGACACAAACTTTACAAGGTGTTGTGAATAAAGAATTGCAGCAAATACTTGGCAAAGATACTGAAATTGAAGAGCTTCCGCCTGATAAGCGTGGGGAAGTGATGGAAGTAGTCGATGAGTTAGGAGAGACGGTTCACCTTCAAGTACTTGTGCTTGTTGATACAAGTGCAAGTATGAAACCGAAGCTGCCTACCGTTAAAGAAGCACTCATTGACCTCTCCATTAGTTTAAATTCAAGAATTGGTGAAAATCAGTTTGGGATGTGTATATTTCCCGGGAAAAACTCAGATGCTGAAATTGTGTTGAATTGGACGCCTCGATTCGATTCACTGTCATCTATTTTCCCGAAACTGACCACGGGAGGAATTACTCCAACTGGACCAGCGCTTCGAGAAGCACTCCAGCATTTCAAATCAGTTCGTTCACGTAAAGGGCTGCTTGAAGCAAAGGAAGAGCATGATGAATTCGGCTTCTAACATTCCGTTAGGCACGGTGATTCAAGGGAAATGGCATCACCATCATTACCGCATTGTAAAAGAGCTAGGAAAAGGGGCGAACGGTATTGTCTATCTAGCCGAATCGCCAAATGGTCAAGTAGCCCTTAAAGTGAGTGATGACAGTATGCTCATTGCATCTGAAGTCAATGTATTAAAATCCTTTTCTAAGGCTCCTGTGAAAACCATGGGGCCTTCTTTTTATGATATGGATGATGCGATTTATCCCGGCATGCTTCAAAAGCGTTCCTTTTATGTGATGGAGTATGTCAGAGGCCCATTACTGCTTGAATTTGTAAAACAAAAAGGTGATGAGTGGATTGTTGTTTTAATGGTTCAGCTTTTATCTAACCTGGCTCATTTACATCAAGAAGGCTGGATTTTTGGTGACTTGAAGCCAGATAATCTCATCGTGTCAGGTCCACCGGCCGCGATTCGGTGCATTGATGTAGGAGGAACGACAAAAGCAGGCAGGGCAATCAAGGAATATACCGAGTTTTTTGATCGAGGCTATTGGGGATTTGGCACAAGAAAGGCAGAGCCATCTTATGATCTGTTTGCCTTAAGCATGGTGATGGTGAACTGTGCGTATAAGAAAGAATTCAAAAAAGAAGCAGAACCGGAAAAGCAGCTTTATAGAGCCATTGAAGGACATCCTTTATTAAAGCGATATGAAAGGGTGTTAAAGGCTGCTCTACAAGGTAAATATCAATCAGCGGCGGCTATGAAGAGTGCGATGCTGAAAGAAGGACAGCTGATCGCTTCAAGAAAAGCGAGTCAAAAGAAGCAGCAGCAAAAAAACGGGCAAAAGCCCGCTGTTCAACAAAATCAACAGGTGACTTCACGATCGAGAGTTGCAGCAGCAAAAAGAACGCCAGTACGCAAAAAATCAGGTGGGCTTTTTGAAACTGTTCTTATCGTGTGCAGTGTACTTGCTCTTTACTGTGCATATGTAGTTTTGTTCCTGCTATAGACCCTGTAAAAAAGCAGGCTTCATCTTTGCTTGGAGCTACTGAAAGTGATAGGATATGTATATCTTTAAATTACCTGCTCTTTGTGAGGAGGAAGTTGTGAATAGAATTGAATCATTTTTGAAAAAACATGATGTTTACCTTGAAAATACGACAGTCATTGTCGGGGTTTCTGGCGGACCAGATTCCATGCTTTTACTGCACGAACTAAACAAACGTCAAAAAGGTTCCTATCAGCTGATTGCAGCCCATGTAGATCACATGTTCAGAGGAGAAGAATCCTTTGCTGATTTGGCATTTGTTGAGGCGTACTGCAAGGAGCAAGGAATTCCTTTTGAATCGGCCCGCATACAAGTTACCCAATATGCAAAAGAAAACCACTTAAACAAACAGGCAGCTGCAAGAGAGTGCAGATATGCTTTCTTTCGTCAATTGATGGAGCAATACAACGCTCAATTTCTAGCGCTTGCACATCATGGAGACGACCAAGTAGAAACAATGATGATGAGGCTTGTGAGAGGGACTGTTGGAATAGGACTCGCAGGTATCCAAGCAAAACGTCCTTATCAAGATGGATGGCTGATTCGGCCGCTCATTGGATATTCCAAGGATGACGTGCTGACCGCTTGTGAAAAAGAACATATTCCCTATGTCATTGATCAAAGCAATCATACAGATGACTACTTGAGAAACAGGATAAGAAGACACATTCTTCCCGTGTTAAAAGAAGAGGCACCTCATGTACATGAAAGCTTTCAGTTTGTAAGTGACATGCTGACTGAAGATGAGCAATACTTGCAGGCATTAACAAAGGAACAAATGAACCAAGTGATAACGAATCAATCGCCTAAGCAAATTAAGATCAAAACGAAGCCTTTGCTTGACCTGCCTTTGCCTTTACAAAGAAGAGGCATTCAACTAATATTAAACTATCTTTATGAAAACACTCAATCAGCGTTTTCAAACCAGCATATTCTAGGGACTTTGGACTGGTTATCTCATACTGAACAACCGTCTGGATCATTAGATTTGCCAAAAGGTTTACAAGCTGTCAAGTCTTATGATTACTGTATGTTTACCTTTGAACGATCGCTTGTGCTAGACCAGTCTTATGCTCTTCACTTAAAGGGTGAGCTTGGAGAGAAGCTTTTCCTTCCAAATGGGCAGTCTATCGTGGTATCAAATCATGTTCCGAAGGATGCACGGAACGGAAACCATTTTTTCTTGCTTCAAAAAGATCATGTTCGTTTCCCTTTGATCATTCGCTCACGAAAAAATGGTGATCGAATCAAACTTAAAGGGATGAATGGATCAAAAAAGGTGAAGGATATATTTATTGATAAAAAAGTGCCTCTTGCAGAAAGAGACAGCTGGCCGATCGTCACTGACTCGGAGAATCAAATCATCTGGATCCCAGCTCTGAAAAAATCCGTTTTTGAAGAAATTGATATGACAAACAGCGATCTCATTGTATTACAATATAGACAGCATGAAAATTTGTAGGGGGCAAGCAAAAGCATGAAACAAGATATTGAAAAGGTTTTGATCTCAGAAGAAGAGATCCAGCAAAAAGTGAAGGAACTGGGTGCAACATTAACCAGCGATTATGATGGTAAATTTCCTCTGGCTATTGGTGTTTTGAAAGGGGCTCTTCCATTCATGGCAGACCTGATCAAACACATTGATACATATTTAGAACTTGATTTTATGGATGTATCTAGCTACGGAAAATCTACCGTATCTTCAGGAGAAGTAAAGATCATTAAAGATCTAGATACTTCTGTTGAAGGAAGAGATATTTTAATTATGGAAGATATCATCGACAGTGGGTTAACTTTGAGCTATCTGGTAGAGCTTTTCCGATACCGTAAAGCAAACTCCATAAAAATTGTGACATTGCTTGATAAACCAAGCGGTCGTAAAGCAGACATCAAAGCAGATTATGTTGGATTTGAAGTTCCAGATGCATTTGTTGTCGGCTATGGATTGGATTTCGCTGAACGTTACCGAAACCTCCCGTATATTGGAGTGTTAAAACCATCTGTTTACGAAGGCTAATCAGCATACGTATACATGAGGTTATTGGTTGTATTGGAATGATTTTCTATGATACTATTGACCATAGTTGTGCTTACTGTGGGAGGAGGTAAGGAATGAATCGGGTTTTTCGTAATACGATTTTTTATATACTTATTTTATTACTTGTGATAGGGGTAGTCAGTTGGTTAGGATCCCCTAATCAAAAGCCTGAGAACATGTCTTACAGCAAATTTTCGCAAAATCTAAGTGCGGGAAAAGTGGAGAGTATCTCCATTCAGCCTGTAAGAGGGGTTTATGAAATTCGTGGTCAATTAGATGGCGCGAAGAAAGATCAATACTTCATTACCCATGTTCCAGATGGTCAAGGTGTTGACCAGATTTACAGTGCACTTAAGAATACAGATGTAAAAGTAGAACCAGCACCTGAAACAAATGGATGGCTGCAAGTCCTGACAACCATCATTCCGTTCATCATCATCTTTATCCTGTTCTTCTTCTTATTGAACCAAGCTCAGGGCGGTGGAAGCCGTGTTATGAACTTTGGTAAGAGTAAGGCGAAGCTTTACACAGAAGAGAAGAAACGTGTGAAATTTAAAGATGTTGCCGGTGCAGATGAAGAAAAGCAAGAACTTGTAGAAGTGGTTGAATTCCTGAAGGACCCACGTAAATTTGCGGAGCTTGGCGCAAGAATTCCTAAAGGGGTTTTACTAGTAGGACCTCCAGGTACAGGTAAAACATTGCTTGCGAGAGCATCTGCAGGAGAAGCAGGCGTTCCTTTCTTCAGCATCAGTGGTTCTGACTTCGTCGAGATGTTCGTCGGTGTCGGTGCATCACGTGTACGTGATTTATTCGAAAATGCGAAAAAGAATGCACCATGCTTAATCTTTATTGATGAGATTGATGCAGTGGGTCGTCAGCGTGGAGCCGGTCTTGGCGGTGGTCATGACGAGCGTGAACAAACGCTTAACCAGCTTCTTGTTGAAATGGATGGTTTTAGTGCGAACGAAGGTATTATTATCATCGCTGCGACGAACCGTGCAGATATCCTAGATCCTGCATTGCTGCGTCCGGGACGTTTTGACCGTCAAATTACGGTTGACCGCCCAGATGTCATTGGCCGTGAAGAAGTGCTGAAGGTTCATGCGAAAAACAAACCGCTTGATGATGCAGTGAATTTGAAAGCCATTGCAAGCAGAACACCTGGGTTCTCTGGAGCAGATCTTGAGAACTTACTAAACGAAGCAGCACTTGTTGCTGCCCGTCATAACAAAAAGAAAATTGATATGCGTGATATCGACGAAGCGACTGACCGTGTCATCGCTGGGCCGGCTAAGAAAAGCCGCGTCATTTCGAAGAAAGAACGTAATATCGTGGCTTACCATGAAGCGGGTCATACCGTTATTGGTCTTATCCTAGACGAAGCGGACATGGTGCATAAAGTAACGATCGTTCCTCGTGGTCAGGCAGGCGGATATGCGGTCATGCTTCCAAGAGAAGACCGTTATTTCCAAACGAAACCAGAGCTTCTTGATAAAATTGTCGGCTTGCTCGGCGGTCGTGTTGCAGAGGAAATTACGTTTGGTGAAGTAAGTACAGGTGCTCACAACGACTTCCAGCGTGCAACTGGCATTGCAAGAAAAATGGTTACAGAGTTCGGTATGTCTGATAAACTTGGTCCACTTCAATTCGGTCAAGCACAAGGAGGTCAAGTATTCCTTGGCCGTGACTTTAACAACGAGCCGAATTATAGTGAAGCGATCGCTTACGAAATTGACCAAGAAATTCAGCGTTTCATCAAGGACAGCTACGAACGTGCGAAACAAATTCTCACTGAGAATAAAGATAAGCTAGAAATCATCGCACAAGCCCTTCTAGAAGTTGAAACATTAGATGCTGAGCAAATTAAATCTCTTTACGAAACTGGAAAGCTTCCAGAGCGTGTATACGCAGATGACGAAGAGAAAAACGATGATGTGAAAGTGAACATCAAGAAAAAAGAAGAAGATGAGGAGATCTAATCTCCTTCTGTGAAAGCTGCCGGGATCACCGGCAGCTTTTTTTATTTCGATTCCTGAATGGATCGGTTTCGAATTGTTTACAAATGGAACTCAATTCGTGTATGGTATGATAGAAAGTCGAAAAATGCTCTTTTTGAGAAACTATTCAAAGTGGTGATGAAGTTGTTACTCGTGATAGATGTAGGGAACACAAATACCGTTTTAGGTGTTTATCATAATGGCGATCTAAACTACCATTGGCGAATTGAAACAAGCCGTCATAAAACAGAAGATGAATTTGGTATGGCTATCAGGTCTTTATTTGATTATGTCGGGCTGATGTTTGACCAAATAGAAGGAATTATCATTTCGTCTGTTGTCCCGCCAATGATGTTTGCATTAGAAAGAATGTGCGAGAAGTACTTTCACATAACTCCCCAAATTGTAGGGCCTGGAATGAAAACTGGATTAAACATTATGTGTGACAATCCAAAGGAAGTCGGGGCTGATCGAATTGTGAATGCAGTAGCGGCGATTCATCTATATGGGGCACCTCTCATTGTCGTAGACTTTGGCACAGCGACAACCTACTGCTATATCAATGAACAAAAACAATACATGGGTGGGGCAATTGCACCTGGTATTACCATCTCAACAGAGGCTTTATATACAAGAGCGGCGAAACTGCCAAGAATTGAAATTGTCCGTCCAGATCACATTGTTGGAAAAAACACCATCAGTGCAATGCAATCCGGCATCCTTTATGGATATGTTGGGCAAGTCGAGGGAATAGTGAAACGGATGAAGCAGCAAGCGAAACAAACACCGAAAGTCATTGCAACAGGCGGTTTGTCGACATTGATTGGAAATGAATCAGACTGCATTGATATTGTCGATCCGTTCTTAACATTAAAAGGACTTCAACTCATTTATGAACGTAATCGTGTCGGTGTACTATAGGAGGTTTAAAATCGAATGGACTACTTAGTTAAAGCGTTAGCATATGACGGAAAAGTCCGAGCATATGCTGCAAACACAACAGATACAATCAACGAAGCACAAAGAAGACACCATACATGGCCAACAGCATCAGCAGCGATTGGCAGAACAATGACAGCTACAGTCATGATGGGTGCTATGCTGAAAGGCGAAAATAAGCTAACGGTCAAAATTGAAGGCGGTGGACCAATCGGTGCCATCATTGCTGATGGAAACGCAAAGGGCCAGGTGCGCGGATATGTCTCAAACCCACAAGTCCACTTTGACTTAAATGAACATGGCAAGCTAGATGTTAGACGTGCAGTCGGGACATCTGGAACGTTAAGTGTTGTCAAAGATATCGGACTGAAAGATCACTTCACAGGACAAACGGAGATCGTCTCAGGTGAAATTGGAGATGACTTCACTTATTATCTTGTCTCTTCTGAGCAAGTGCCTTCCTCTGTTGGTGTAGGGGTTCTCGTCAATCCAGATAACTCGATTCTCGCAGCTGGCGGTTTCATCATTCAATTGCTACCTGGAACAGAAGATGCTGTCATCGAAAGACTAGAAAAGCGGCTCTCAACCATTGAACCCATTTCTAAACTCATTGAAAAAGGGATGACACCAGAAGAAATTTTAGAAGAAGTACTCGGAGAAAAACCTCAAATTTTAGATACTGTACCTGTCGAATTCTCTTGTAACTGCTCAAAAGAACGTTTTGCTAATGGCATTATCAGCCTAGGAAAAGCCGAAATTGAAGACATGATTGAACAAGAGGGACAAGCAGAAGCTCAATGCCATTTTTGTAACGAAACGTATGTATTTACAAAAGAAGAGCTAGAAGAGCTACGTGAAGAAATAACCCGCTAAGCTCTAAGCAGCGGGTTTTCTTTTTTGAATGGAAAGGAGCCGAATGATGAGACTGAAAGCAAGAGTAGTATGGACATTTATCCTTGTGTTGCTTATGATCAATGCCGGTGTTATTGCATATGTATTAACAAAGTCGCAAATGTCACAGGCTTCTTCAAACGGGAAGAGCGGTGAAGAAATTGCGTCGATTGGAAAAGAGAAGGTGACACGTCAAGAATGGTTAAAGAAGATGGAAGACCGCTATGGAAAGGCAACACTTGAGCAAATGATTAATCAGAAGGTGGTCGATCAGCTTGCGAAAGAAAACAAGCTTGAGGTGTCCTCAAAAGAAATCAATCGTGAATTGCTGATGCTTAAAGCGGTATCTAATAATTTCTACGAAGATGGACATACGAGTGAAAAGGACTGGACAGAACAGATTCGTTATCAAATTTTATTAGAGCAGCTTTTAACGAGAGATGCTGTCGTTTCCGAAAAAGAAGCGAAATCCTTTTATGAAAAAAACAAGGACTTATATCAATATGATGATTCATACCGTATTCGTCATATCGTCGTGAAGACAAAAGGCGAAGCTGAAAATGTATTGAAGGATCTGAAAGGCGGATCTAGCTTCGAGGCGGTGGCAGCTGAACGCTCCATTGACCGCTACACCTCTCCATATGGCGGAGATCTTGGGTTTGTGACAGAAGAACAAGAAAGTATCCCAGCCCTATACATACAGGAAGCTCAAAAGCTTCAGCCAGATGAATGGACTAAAGAACCGATCGAGACCAAAAATGGGTATGCCATTATTCAACTAAAAGAAAAATTAAATGGCCGCTCCTTCTCTTATGAAGAAGTCAAAAATCAGATCAAAAGGCAGATTGCCATGGAAGATCTAGGTGAAAAGGCGAATGTCAAAACCCTGTGGAAAGAAGCAAAAGTCACATGGTTTTACGATGGCGAGCAGGACTAAAAGCATTGACAAAATTTTTCGAAATTGATAATTTAATATTAATACAATAAAATTACTCGGAGATAGAGGTGTTAGTGATGGCTCGTATTGCAAATTCAGTTTTTGAACTAATAGGAAATACACCAGTCGTTAAATTAAACCGTTTAGTAGATGAAGACAGTGCGGATGTCTACTTGAAACTTGAATATATGAACCCGGGCAGCAGTGTAAAAGATCGTATTGCGTTAGCGATGATCGAAGATGCTGAAGCGAAAGGTACTTTAAAAGCCGGCGACACGCTCATCGAACCAACAAGCGGAAACACAGGGATCGGTCTTGCAATGGTAGCGGCAGCTAAAGGAATTAACGCAATTCTAGTGATGCCAGACACAATGAGTCAGGAGCGCCGCAACCTTTTACGCGCTTATGGTGCAGAGCTTGTATTAACACCAGGTGCAGAAGGAATGAAAGGTGCCATCAAAAAGGCAGAAGAATTGGCAGAAGAGCACGGTTACTTCATGCCTCAGCAATTTAGCAACGAAGCCAATGCGGAGATTCACCGCCGTACTACAGGAAAAGAAATTCTTGAACAGTTTGACGGCGAGCTTGATGCATTTATTGCAGGTGTTGGTACGGGCGGCACAATTACGGGTGCTGGTGAAGTCCTAAAAGAAGCCATCCCATCGATTCAGCTTTATGCGGTAGAGCCGACAGATTCTCCTGTATTATCAGGCGGAAAGCCAGGCCCGCATAAAATCCAAGGGATTGGAGCAGGATTTATCCCTTCCATCTTGAACACGGAAGTATATGACGGCATTATCCAAGTGAAAAACGAAGATGCATTTGAGCTTGCAAGAAGAGCAGCGAAAGAGGAAGGGATCCTCGGCGGTATTTCTTCAGGAGCAGCTATTTACGCAGCACTTCAAACAGCGAAGAAGCTTGGTAAAGGGAAAAAGGTTCTGGCAATTATCCCAAGTAATGGGGAGCGTTACCTCAGCACACCTCTTTATCAATTCGATTAAACCAATTACCCCAGCATTTGCTGGGGTTTTTTTATGAAATCTGTAGATGGAAAGCAAATACTATTTTCTAAATAAATTGGATTGCATTACAATAAGATTAATGAAAATGAAAAAGGATGATAACATGACACAACGCAGGCCGATGGGCATCAAAATTCCTTTTACGAAAGATGCATTCTTGAAAAGATACGAACAATTAACTGCTGGCGAAACACACCATGTTCTACTTGAAAGTGCTCGCGGTGGTTCCTACAGCATTGCTGGCATTCACCCAATCGCTAAAGCGAAGGGTAAAGACGGGATGACAACCATCCATTATCAAGATGAGGTGCTGTTCAAAGAAGGTGATCCATTCAGAGCGTTTACGGATTGGTTCCAAACCCTTCAAACCGAAACGAATGAGGAATACCCTGATTTTCAAGGCGGAGCGATTGGATTTTTAAGCTATGATTATGCTAGATATATTGAACATTTTAAGATGTTGTCCATTGATGACCTGAAAACACCAGATCTTTATTTTCTCGTGTTTAATGATGTTGCGGTCTTTGATCATGAAGAAAACGTGCTGTGGCTGATTACTCACACAGAGGGAGCGGAACCCGTGAGTGACACTCATCAAAGACTCGAAGATTTGAAGCAAAAGTGGACAAGCTCTGCAAAAGAATCAGCGCAATCACCTGTTCATGAATCTTCTGCAGAATTTGTACCAGCAGCGCCTTTTACCGAAGAAACCTTTGGAGAAGCAGTAGAGAAGATTAAGCAATATATCGCAAGCGGTGATGTGTTCCAAGTGAATTTGTCCATCAGACAAGATGAACAGCTCCACACCCACCCTTATGATTTATACAAAACGTTACGTCAAGTCAATCCATCTCCTTATATGTCTTATCTGCACACGCCTGATTTCCAAATCGTTTGTGGATCTCCAGAGCTGCTTATTAAGAAAAAGGGGACTCAATTAGAAACAAGACCAATTGCGGGTACAAGATCAAGAGGCAAAGACGATGCTGATGATCAAGCGCTGGCAAAAGAGCTCATTGAAAATGAAAAAGAACGCGCGGAGCATGTGATGCTCGTGGATCTTGAGCGGAATGACCTTGGACGCGTGTCCACTTATGGCTCAGTAAGAGTGAACGAATTTATGGCGATTGAGAAATATTCACACGTGATGCACATTGTTTCCAACGTACAAGGGGAACTGCGTGATGATTGTGATGCAGTAGATGTCATGAGAGCTGTATTCCCAGGCGGCACAATTACAGGTGCTCCAAAGGTGAGAACAATGGAAATCATAGAAGAGCTTGAGCCGACAAGGCGTGGGCTTTATACTGGATCTATAGGCTGGTTTGGATTCAATCAAGATATGCACTTTAACATCGTCATTCGTACGGCGTACTGCACTGTAGGCAAAGCCTTTATGCAGTCGGGTGCTGGGATCGTCATCGATTCTGTACCAAAGCACGAATACAAAGAATCGATTAAAAAAGCCTATGCAGTGAAAAAAGCATTACAGTTGAGCAAAGAAGAGACTATTTTGAGTTAGAGGTGAGCAGAGCATGATATTAATGATTGATAATTATGATTCATTTACGTACAACTTGGTCCAGTATTTAGGTGAGCTTGGAGAAGAATTGATCGTGAAACGGAATGATCAAGTAACCATTCAAGAAATCGAAGAACTCAAGCCGGATTTTCTCATGATTTCCCCGGGGCCATGCAGTCCAGATGAAGCGGGAATTAGTATGGAGGCGATCAAGCACTTTGCGGGAAGTATTCCGATCTTCGGTGTGTGTCTAGGTCATCAATCCATCGCACAAGTTTTTGGCGGGGATGTCATTCGTGCAGAACGCTTAATGCATGGTAAAACGTCAGAGATTGCTCATGACGGAAAAGGTGTCTTCACTGGACTCCAAAATCCGCTTGTCGCAACGAGATATCATTCATTAATTGTCAAAAACGAGACGCTGCCGGAGTGCTTTGACGCAACAGCCAGCACAAAGGAAGGCGAGCTCATGGCCATTCGCCATAAAGAGCTGCCGATTGAAAGTGTACAGTTTCATCCTGAATCGATTATGACGTCCTTCGGAAAAGAAATGCTGAAAAATTTCATTGAAACCTATCGTAAAAAGGGGCATGAAGTAAACGCATGATCATTTATCTGAACGGTCAGTATATAGAGGAGAAAGACGCGACTCTTTCTCCTTTTGATCATGGTTTTCTATATGGCATCGGTGTATTCGAAACATTTACCAGCCTGGCAGGACAAGTCTTTCTGTTAGATTGGCACCTTGAAAGGCTCAATCAATCATTGCGTGACCTTTGCATCGAATCCACAATAGAGAAACCATTTGTACTCGACATCATTCATACCTTACTGAATAAAAACGACATAGCCGGTGGTCATGCGAGAATTCGCTTCAATGTATCTGCGGGCAGAGGCAATGGATTTTCTGCAGATCCTTATGAAGAGCCTGTCGTGTTTGTCATGATCTCTCCATTCCGGCCCGAATCTGTTTTAGATGAGAAACAGGGAGTCATTCTTCAAACGAGGAGAAATACGCCAGAAGGTCCAAGGCGCCTCAAGTCTCATCATTATATGAACAACATGCTCGCAAAAAGAGAAGTGGGAAATGATCCGTCGTTAGAAGGCATCTTTTTAACAAAAGAAAATGATGTGGCAGAAGGAATTACCTCCAATGTATTTTGGCGAAAAGACGATGTGATTTATACACCGTCACTTGATACAGGCATTTTAAATGGGGTCACTCGTCGATATTGTATCGAAACACTCCAAGCGATGGAGGCTTCACTAAAAGTAGGGCGATACCCGGTCTCCCACTTGCTATCAGCTGATGAGGCATGGATGACCAATTCTGTTCAAGGGATTGTGCCTTTCAGAAGTATAGGGGAAATCTCCTTTTCCCAAAACAGCCGGATATTCTCAACAAAATTGCGAACACAATATACAAAAGAACGTCTAGATCATAAAGAGTAGGTGGACACAATGACACAACAAGTGATAAAACAGCCTAAAATCATACAAGCCAAGCACCACACCCTTAGTTATGAAGAAAAGACATTGGTTATGGGCATTTTAAATGTCACACCTGACTCTTTTTCAGATGGAGGAAAGTTTAATCAAGTGGATAAAGCGCTGGCTCATGCAGCACAGCTGATAGAGGACGGGGCACATATCATTGATATTGGCGGAGAATCGACTCGCCCAGGAGCGGCATTTGTCTCAGAACAAGAGGAGCTTTCAAGAGTCATTCCCGTCATTGAAAAGATCACAAAAGAATTGGATGTACCGATTTCCATTGATACGTATAAAGCCCATGTGGCAGATGAAGCAGTGAAAGCCGGAGCTTCCATCATTAATGATGTATGGGGAGCGAAGGCAGATCCTCAAATGGCGCATGTGGCAGCGAAGCACAATGTGCCGATTATTTTAATGCACAATCGGCCAGAGCGAAACTACACACATCTAATTTCAGATATGATCGCAGATTTGAAAGAAAGTGTTCAAATTGCGAAACAAGCCGGTGTCCGTGATGACATGATCATATTGGACCCAGGTGTAGGGTTTGCGAAAAATAAAGAGGACAACTTGATGGTCATGAATGAGCTCGAACATTTTTGTCACCTTGGGTATCCACTGCTCTTAGCTACATCTCGAAAACGATTCATCGGAGCTGTCTTAGACCTGCCACCGGAAGAACGTACTGAAGGAACGGGGGCTACGGTCTGCCTTGGGATTCAAAAAGGCAGTGCGATGGTTCGCGTACATGATGTAAAAGAAATCGCAAGAATGGCAAAAATGATGGATGCCATGTTGAATAAGGGAGGCGCTTATCATCGATAAAGTATATGTAAATGGAATGGAATTTTACGGCTACCATGGCGTATTTGCAGAAGAAAATAAATTAGGACAGCGGTTCCGTGTGGATTTAACAGCTTCACTTGATTTAAGTAAAGCCGGACAAACGGATGACCTCAATGAGACCATCAATTATGCGGAGCTCTACCAAATCTGCAAAAGCATTGTAGAGGGTGAATCCGTCAACCTTGTTGAAACACTGACAGAAAGAATTGCAATCCAAGTGTTAAAGGACTTCCCGACAGTTCAGGAATGTACAGTGAAGGTGATCAAACCAGATCCGCCAATTCCAGGACACTATCAGTCTGTTGCCATTGAAATGACGAGATCGCGCGCATGAACAATACCGCATACATCGCTTTAGGTTCGAACATAGGGAAAAAGGAAACCTATTTAAAAGAAGCCGTCAAAAAACTGCACGAACATCCAGAGGTTCAAGTAGAATCAATCTCATCTATATATGAAACAACACCTGTAGGTTACGCAAACCAAGATGACTTTTTAAATATGGCTGTGAAAATTACCACCTCGCTTCGTCCAAATGAACTACTGACACTTACTCAGAAAATCGAGCAAGAGTTAGGCAGAACAAGAGAAGTGAGATGGGGACCGCGAACGGCTGACCTTGACATTTTACTTTATAATCGTGAAAATATTGAAACAGAACAGCTTGTAGTGCCACATCCTAGAATGTACGAACGTTTATTCGTTCTCGTTCCGATGAGTGAGATTTGCCCAGAAATCGGGGAAGTGCAAATAAATGCCGTAACAGACCAAGAAGGTGTAAGCATATGGAAAAAGACATGTGGGGTAGAAGAATTCGTGCATACCGAAAGCTAAAAGGGTATACTCAGGAAGGGTTCGCGAAAAGACTGGGCATCTCTGTCTCTGTCTTAGGAGAAATTGAGCGAGGCAATCGATTACCAACAAACCAATTGGTTGGTCAAATAGCAAATGCTTTAAATATAACGGTGGAAGAACTTTCGCCAATTCTTGAAGAAGGAAGGAGGGGAAATGATGTTTAAAATCGGAGATATCGACATTAAAAACAAAGTGGTGCTCGCACCTATGGCTGGTGTGTGTAACTCTGCCTTCAGACTGACAGTGAAAGAGTTTGGAGCAGGTTTAGTCTGCGCTGAAATGGTCAGTGACAAGGCGATCCTGATCAACAATGCAAGAACAATGGGTATGCTATACATTGATGAACGGGAAAAGCCTTTGAGCCTTCAGATATTTGGAGGAGAAAAAGACACTCTCGTTGAAGCGGCAAAGTTTGTAGATCAGAATACCACAGCGGACATTATTGATATCAACATGGGCTGTCCTGTACCGAAGATTACGAAATGTGATGCAGGAGCGAAATGGTTGCTTGATCCAAACAAGATTTATGAAATGGTCTCTGCTGTTGTAGATGCTGTAGATAAACCTGTTACGGTGAAAATGAGAATGGGCTGGGACGAAGATCATATCTTCGCTATCGACAATGCCCGTGCTGTTGAACGAGCAGGTGGCCAAGCGGTTGCGCTTCACGGACGGACACGTGTGCAGATGTACGAAGGAACAGCGAATTGGGATATTATAAAAGAGGTCAAACAATCTGTTTCCATTCCTGTCATCGGCAATGGAGATGTCAAAACCCCTCAAGATGCAAAACGTATGCTTGATGAAACGGGTGTAGATGCTGTCATGATCGGAAGAGCCGCACTAGGAAACCCGTGGATGATCTATCGAACGGTTCATTATTTAGAAACGGGTGAACTGAAAGAAGAGCCAAATGTACGTGAGAAGATGTCAGTGTGTAAGCTTCACTTAGACAGACTCATTGATCTAAAAGGCGAGCATGTGGCTGTCAGAGAAATGAGAAAGCACGCAGCATGGTACTTAAAAGGTGTCCGAGGCAATGCGGACGTGAGAAATCAAATCAATCAAAGTGAAACGAGAGCGGAGCTTGTACAAGTTCTTGATGACTTTACGGTCGAAGCCGAGGCAAAAGAGCTTCAAAGTATAAAAGTAGGATAAGACTATCTTTCTTTTTGTAGCTCACTGCTAGTGCATGTACTGGCAGTTTTTCTGCTTTTCTCTGCAAAATACATTATTGGAGTGATATAAATGAGTAATGAAGGGCTTAATAACGAAGAATTAAATGACCAATTCCAGGTCAGACGTGACAAAATGAATAAAATGAGAGTAGAGGGTATCGATCCATTCGGTGAACGATATGACCGTTCTCATCAATCTGCACAAATTATTGCTGAATACGATGAGTTTTCTAAAGAAGACTTAGAAGAAAAGTCTGCCCAAGTGACAATCGCTGGACGTATGATGACAAAGCGTGGAAAAGGGAAAGCTGGCTTTGCGCATATACAAGACTTAGAAGGACAAATTCAAATCTACGTTCGCAAAGATAGTGTAGGAGAAGAAGCTTACGAATTATTCAAAAGCTCAGACCTAGGCGATATTATCGGTGTAACAGGAGCGGTATTTAAAACGAATGTAGGAGAACTTTCTATTAAAGCGACTAGCTTTGAGGTTCTCACAAAAGCACTTCGCCCACTTCCTGATAAATATCATGGACTTAAAGATGTTGAACAACGTTATCGTCAGCGTTACCTTGACCTGATTGTAAATCCAGAAAGCAAGCAGACGTTCATCATGCGAAGCAAGATCATTCAATCTATGAGAAGATACTTAGATTCTAAAGGATACCTAGAAGTTGAAACACCAACTATGCACAGCATACCTGGTGGTGCATCAGCACGTCCTTTCATTACTCATCATAATGCACTGGATATGCCGCTCTATATGCGTATTGCGATTGAATTGCACTTAAAACGCCTCATTGTCGGTGGTCTAGAGAAAGTATACGAGATTGGCCGTGTATTCCGTAACGAAGGTGTATCAACTCGTCATAACCCAGAATTCACTATGATCGAGCTGTACGAAGCTTACGCAGATTACAAAGACATCATGAACCTAACTGAAAACCTGATTGCTCATATTGCCGAAGAGGTACTAGGAACAACCACGATTCAATATGGAGAAGATGAAATTGATCTCAAGCCTGAATGGAAGAGACTCCATATGGTTGAAGCGGTCAAAGAAGCAACTGGTGTAGACTTCTGGCAGGAGATGTCTGTAGAAGAAGCGAAACAGCATGCAGCTGATCACGGAATTGAAATTACGAAAAACATGACAGTAGGTCATATCATCAATGAGTTCTTCGAGCAAAAAGTGGAGGAAACATTGGTACAGCCTACATTTATTTACGGACACCCAGTGGAGATTTCTCCATTAGCTAAGAAAAATCCTGAAGACCCTCGCTTCACTGATCGCTTTGAGCTATTTATCGTACGTCGTGAACATGCTAATGCATTCACAGAGCTAAACGATCCAATCGATCAAAGAGAACGATTTGAAGCTCAATTAAAAGAACGTGAAGAAGGAAATGACGAAGCGCATCTAATGGATGACGATTTTGTTGAAGCATTAGAATATGGTATGCCTCCAACAGGCGGACTAGGAATCGGTATCGACCGGTTAATCATGCTATTAACAAATTCTCCATCAATCAGAGATGTACTGCTTTTCCCACAAATGAGAAACCGCTAATACATCAATTAAAGCGCCATTTTAACTATGGCGCTTTTTATTTTTCATAAAATGAAACTTTTTTTAAAAAAACTATTGCAAGGAAAGAATCAAGATGGTATATTATTATTCGTTGCCGCAAAACAGCAACGAGGTTAAAAAAAGAAATTGAAAAAACTTCTTGACTTTAACCAATACGAAATGTTAAGATATTAAAGTCGCTTACGAGCGATAACGAAAATGATCTTTGAAAACTAAACAAGACAAAACGTACCTGTTAATTCGAGTTTTTATAAAAAAATCCTATGAAACATCATAGGTAGTCAGTCAAACGCTGACGAAAAACAAAACTTCGGTTTTGTACTTTTTCGGAGAGTTTGATCCTGGCTCAGGACGAACGCTGGCGGCGTGCCTAATACATGCAAGTCGAGCGAACAGAAGGGAGCTTGCTCCCGGATGTTAGCGGCGGACGGGTGAGTAACACGTGGGTAACCTGCCTGTAAGACTGGGATAACTCCGGGAAACCGGAGCTAATACCGGATAGTTCCTTGAACCGCATGGTTCAAGGATGAAAGACGGTTTCGGCTGTCACTTACAGATGGACCCGCGGCGCATTAGCTAGTTGGTGGGGTAATGGCTCACCAAGGCGACGATGCGTAGCCGACCTGAGAGGGTGATCGGCCACACTGGGACTGAGACACGGCCCAGACTCCTACGGGAGGCAGCAGTAGGGAATCTTCCGCAATGGACGAAAGTCTGACGGAGCAACGCCGCGTGAGTGATGAAGGTTTTCGGATCGTAAAGCTCTGTTGTTAGGGAAGAACAAGTGCGAGAGTAACTGCTCGCACCTTGACGGTACCTAACCAGAAAGCCACGGCTAACTACGTGCCAGCAGCCGCGGTAATACGTAGGTGGCAAGCGTTGTCCGGAATTATTGGGCGTAAAGGGCTCGCAGGCGGTTTCTTAAGTCTGATGTGAAAGCCCCCGGCTCAACCGGGGAGGGTCATTGGAAACTGGGAAACTTGAGTGCAGAAGAGGAGAGTGGAATTCCACGTGTAGCGGTGAAATGCGTAGAGATGTGGAGGAACACCAGTGGCGAAGGCGACTCTCTGGTCTGTAACTGACGCTGAGGAGCGAAAGCGTGGGGAGCGAACAGGATTAGATACCCTGGTAGTCCACGCCGTAAACGATGAGTGCTAAGTGTTAGGGGGTTTCCGCCCCTTAGTGCTGCAGCTAACGCATTAAGCACTCCGCCTGGGGAGTACGGTCGCAAGACTGAAACTCAAAGGAATTGACGGGGGCCCGCACAAGCGGTGGAGCATGTGGTTTAATTCGAAGCAACGCGAAGAACCTTACCAGGTCTTGACATCCTCTGACAACCCTAGAGATAGGGCTTTCCCTTCGGGGACAGAGTGACAGGTGGTGCATGGTTGTCGTCAGCTCGTGTCGTGAGATGTTGGGTTAAGTCCCGCAACGAGCGCAACCCTTGATCTTAGTTGCCAGCATTTAGTTGGGCACTCTAAGGTGACTGCCGGTGACAAACCGGAGGAAGGTGGGGATGACGTCAAATCATCATGCCCCTTATGACCTGGGCTACACACGTGCTACAATGGACAGAACAAAGGGCTGCGAGACCGCAAGGTTTAGCCAATCCCATAAATCTGTTCTCAGTTCGGATCGCAGTCTGCAACTCGACTGCGTGAAGCTGGAATCGCTAGTAATCGCGGATCAGCATGCCGCGGTGAATACGTTCCCGGGCCTTGTACACACCGCCCGTCACACCACGAGAGTTTGTAACACCCGAAGTCGGTGAGGTAACCTTTATGGAGCCAGCCGCCGAAGGTGGGACAGATGATTGGGGTGAAGTCGTAACAAGGTAGCCGTATCGGAAGGTGCGGCTGGATCACCTCCTTTCTAAGGATATATGGAGCAGTGTGCGTTTTCGTCTTGTTTAGTTTTGAAGGATCATTCCTTCAAGACATGTCTCTAGCGAGACAGGATTGTTCTTTGAAAACTAGATAACAATAAGTAATACATTCACATTGAATGCAATGCAAAGTTCATCACACATAGTGATTCTTTCTAAAGTAAGAAATGGTTAAGTTAGAAAGGGCGCACGGTGGATGCCTTGGCACTAGGAGCCGATGAAGGACGGGACGAACACCGATATGCTTCGGGGAGCTGTAAGCAAGCTTTGATCCGGAGATTTCCGAATGGGGAAACCCACTGCTCGTAATGGAGTAGTATCCATACTTGAATACATAGAGTATGAGAAGGCATACCCGGGGAACTGAAACATCTAAGTACCCGGAGGAAGAGAAAGCAAATGCGATTCCCTGAGTAGCGGCGAGCGAAACGGGAACAGCCCAAACCAAGAGGCTTGCCTCTTGGGGTTGTAGGACACTCTATACGGAGTTACAAAGGAACGATATAAGCGAAGAGGTCTGGAAAGGCCCGCCAAAGAAGGTAACAGCCCTGTAACTGAAATGTTGTTCTCTCCAGAGTGGATCCTGAGTACGGCGGAACACGTGAAATTCCGTCGGAATCCGGGAGGACCATCTCCCAAGGCTAAATACTCCCTAGTGACCGATAGTGAACCAGTACCGTGAGGGAAAGGTGAAAAGCACCCCGGAAGGGGAGTGAAATAGATCCTGAAACCGTGTGCCTACAAGTAGTCAGAGCCCGTTAAAGGGTGATGGCGTGCCTTTTGTAGAATGAACCGGCGAGTTACGATCCCGTGCAAGGTTAAGCAGAAGATGCGGAGCCGCAGCGAAAGCGAGTCTGAATAGGGCGCATGAGTACGTGGTCGTAGACCCGAAACCAGGTGATCTACCCATGTCCAGGGTGAAGTTCAGGTAACACTGAATGGAGGCCCGAACCCACGCACGTTGAAAAGTGCGGGGATGAGGTGTGGGTAGGGGTGAAATGCCAATCGAACCTGGAGATAGCTGGTTCTCTCCGAAATAGCTTTAGGGCTAGCCTCAAGGTAAGAGTCTCGGAGGTAGAGCACTGATTGGACTAGGGGCCCCTACCGGGTTACCGAATTCAGTCAAACTCCGAATGCCGATGACTTATCCTTGGGAGTCAGACTGCGAGTGATAAGATCCGTAGTCGAAAGGGAAACAGCCCAGACCGCCAGCTAAGGTCCCAAAGTATACGTTAAGTGGAAAAGGATGTGGAGTTGCTTAGACAACCAGGATGTTGGCTTAGAAGCAGCCACCATTTAAAGAGTGCGTAATAGCTCACTGGTCGAGTGACTCTGCGCCGAAAATGTACCGGGGCTAAACGTATCACCGAAGCTGCGGACTGTTCTTACGAACAGTGGTAGGAGAGCGTTCTAAGTGCTGTGAAGTCAGACCGGAAGGACTGGTGGAGCGCTTAGAAGTGAGAATGCCGGTATGAGTAGCGAAAGACGGGTGAGAATCCCGTCCACCGAATGCCTAAGGTTTCCTGAGGAAGGCTCGTCCGCTCAGGGTTAGTCGGGACCTAAGCCGAGGCCGAAAGGCGTAGGCGATGGACAACAGGTTGATATTCCTGTACCACCTCCTCACCATTTGAGCAATGGGGGGACGCAGGAGGATAGGGTAAGCGCGGTATTGGATATCCGCGTCCAAGCAGTTAGGCTGGGAAATAGGCAAATCCGTTTCCCGTAAAGGCTGAGCTGTGATGGCGAGCGAAATTTAGTAGCGAAGTTCCTGATTCCACACTGCCAAGAAAAGCCTCTAGCGAGGTGAGAGGTGCCCGTACCGCAAACCGACACAGGTAGGCGAGGAGAGAATCCTAAGGTGATCGAGAGAACTCTCGTTAAGGAACTCGGCAAAATGACCCCGTAACTTCGGGAGAAGGGGTGCTTCTTAGGGTGTTAAAGCCCCGAGAAGCCGCAGTGAATAGGCCCAGGCGACTGTTTAGCAAAAACACAGGTCTCTGCGAAGCCGTAAGGCGAAGTATAGGGGCTGACGCCTGCCCGGTGCTGGAAGGTTAAGAGGAGCGCTTAGCGTAAGCGAAGGTGCGAATTGAAGCCCCAGTAAACGGCGGCCGTAACTATAACGGTCCTAAGGTAGCGAAATTCCTTGTCGGGTAAGTTCCGACCCGCACGAAAGGCGCAACGATCTGGGCACTGTCTCAACGAGAGACTCGGTGAAATTATAGTACCTGTGAAGATGCAGGTTACCCGCGACAGGACGGAAAGACCCCGTGGAGCTTTACTGCAGCCTGATATTGAATGTTGGTACAGCTTGTACAGGATAGGTAGGAGCCTTGGAAACCGGAGCGCTAGCTTCGGTGGAGGCATCGGTGGGATACTACCCTGGCTGTATTGACCTTCTAACCCGCTGCCCTTATCGGGCAGGGAGACAGTGTCAGGTGGGCAGTTTGACTGGGGCGGTCGCCTCCTAAAATGTAACGGAGGCGCCCAAAGGTTCCCTCAGAATGGTTGGAAATCATTCGCAGAGTGTAAAGGCACAAGGGAGCTTGACTGCGAGACCTACAAGTCGAGCAGGGACGAAAGTCGGGCTTAGTGATCCGGTGGTTCCGCATGGAAGGGCCATCGCTCAACGGATAAAAGCTACCCCGGGGATAACAGGCTTATCTCCCCCAAGAGTCCACATCGACGGGGAGGTTTGGCACCTCGATGTCGGCTCATCGCATCCTGGGGCTGTAGTCGGTCCCAAGGGTTGGGCTGTTCGCCCATTAAAGCGGTACGCGAGCTGGGTTCAGAACGTCGTGAGACAGTTCGGTCCCTATCCGTCGCGGGCGCAGGAAATTTGAGAGGAGCTGTCCTTAGTACGAGAGGACCGGGATGGACGCACCGCTGGTGTACCAGTTGTTCTGCCAAGGGCATCGCTGGGTAGCTATGTGCGGACGGGATAAGTGCTGAAAGCATCTAAGCATGAAGCCCCCCTCAAGATGAGATTTCCCATTCCGCAAGGAAGTAAGATCCCTGAAAGATGATCAGGTTGATAGGTCTGAGGTGGAAGCGTGGTGACACGTGGAGCTGACAGATACTAATAGATCGAGGACTTAACCTATATTCTAATGTGAAGCTTGAACATTGTTATCTAGTTTTGAGAGAACATTCTCTCCATCAGGTTTGGTGGCGATAGCGAAGAGGTCACACCCGTTCCCATACCGAACACGGAAGTTAAGCTCTTCAGCGCCGATGGTAGTTGGGGGTCTCCCCCTGTGAGAGTAGGACGCCGCCAAGCTTTTCTAAGGATCAGTTCCATAAGGAACTGATCTTTTTTGTGTTTTTGAAAAAATTACTTCTATTAAATCACTTTGTAAAGTGAGAAGTGATGATGTAGTAAGCCTCATCGATCAATTAATCCTTCCGTTCGTCTCACTTTCATGTATTCTCATTGAACAATGCAGCTGTTGTGTGGATCGGTCGTTCAATTCGTTTAAGATGAAGATCAAAACATAGAAAGCAGCCAATAAGAATTTTCTTTGGCATCCAGATACAGAGGGCTGTTTAGAGACACACTAGATAACTGAGTATTGCCAAAGAACATATAGCACCTTCAGTTAATTTTTTTCACCCGCTCTAAGTATAAGAACAAGAAAGAATCAACAACAACTTGTTGCCCCAGTAACACTTTAATATTGAAGATAGTAAAGAACAGCATCATTTACGGATATTTTTACACGAAAATGATTTCTCAGAAAAATAAAATAATAAAAGATTCCCTTCTCTAGATGATTTGTATGAGAAGATATATTGAATAAAACAAGCATATAAAAAGCATGAAAAGGGTCATTTCACACCAATAAAGCTTTATTAGAGCGGTTTTTAACAAAAAAACATAAAAAAATGAAAAAAAGGCTTTTAAAATGATGAGACAAGTGGTAGACTTCTTTAGGTGCCTTAATGAAAAGATGAAAAAAACAACGTTAAAATAAATTCGAAAATTATTTTAAAAAAGTCTTTACAAACAATATCTTATCATTATATAATACTACTTGTCGGATCGAGAGACATTCGAAATGACAACACAATATGGAGGATTAGCTCAGCTGGGAGAGCATCTGCCTTACAAGCAGAGGGTCGGCGGTTCGAGCCCGTCATCCTCCACCATATTTATTCTTACATAATGTTAGGATAGATAAAGCCGGTGTAGCTCAACTGGTAGAGCAACTGACTTGTAATCAGTAGGTTGGGGGTTCAAGTCCTCTTGCCGGCACCACTTTCATATGGTAAGATAGACAAGTCGCTTTTAAAGCGAGCCATTAGCTCAGTTGGTAGAGCATCTGACTTTTAATCAGAGGGTCGAAGGTTCGAGTCCTTCATGGCTCACCATTTTCATGCGGGTGTGGCGGAATTGGCAGACGCGCTAGACTTAGGATCTAGTGTCTTTATGACGTGGGGGTTCAAGTCCCTTCACCCGCATAGCCAAACAAAATAAAGAAATCCTGTAATGCGGAAGTAGTTCAGTGGTAGAACACCACCTTGCCAAGGTGGGGGTCGCGGGTTCGAATCCCGTCTTCCGCTTATACCATCCACGCCGGGGTGGTGGAATTGGCAGACACACAGGACTTAAAATCCTGCGGTAGGTGACTACCGTGCCGGTTCAAGTCCGGCCCTCGGCATTATACAATAAGCGCCCGTAGCTCAATTGGATAGAGCGTTTGACTACGGATCAAAAGGTTAGGGGTTCGACTCCTCTCGGGCGCGCCATTAAGATCGGGAAGTAGCTCAGCTTGGTAGAGCACTTGGTTTGGGACCAAGGGGTCGCAGGTTCGAATCCTGTCTTCCCGACCATCTTTTATGGGGCCTTAGCTCAGCTGGGAGAGCGCCTGCCTTGCACGCAGGAGGTCAGCGGTTCGATCCCGCTAGGCTCCACCAATATGATCTTTGAAAACTAAACAAGACAAAACGTACCTGTTAATTCGAGTTTTTATAAAAAAATCCTATGAAACATCATAGGTAGTCAGTCAAACGCTGACGAAAAACAAAACTTCGGTTTTGTACTTTTTCGGAGAGTTTGATCCTGGCTCAGGACGAACGCTGGCGGCGTGCCTAATACATGCAAGTCGAGCGAACAGAAGGGAGCTTGCTCCCGGATGTTAGCGGCGGACGGGTGAGTAACACGTGGGTAACCTGCCTGTAAGACTGGGATAACTCCGGGAAACCGGAGCTAATACCGGATAGTTCCTTGAACCGCATGGTTCAAGGATGAAAGACGGTTTCGGCTGTCACTTACAGATGGACCCGCGGCGCATTAGCTAGTTGGTGGGGTAATGGCTCACCAAGGCGACGATGCGTAGCCGACCTGAGAGGGTGATCGGCCACACTGGGACTGAGACACGGCCCAGACTCCTACGGGAGGCAGCAGTAGGGAATCTTCCGCAATGGACGAAAGTCTGACGGAGCAACGCCGCGTGAGTGATGAAGGTTTTCGGATCGTAAAGCTCTGTTGTTAGGGAAGAACAAGTGCGAGAGTAACTGCTCGCACCTTGACGGTACCTAACCAGAAAGCCACGGCTAACTACGTGCCAGCAGCCGCGGTAATACGTAGGTGGCAAGCGTTGTCCGGAATTATTGGGCGTAAAGGGCTCGCAGGCGGTTTCTTAAGTCTGATGTGAAAGCCCCCGGCTCAACCGGGGAGGGTCATTGGAAACTGGGAAACTTGAGTGCAGAAGAGGAGAGTGGAATTCCACGTGTAGCGGTGAAATGCGTAGAGATGTGGAGGAACACCAGTGGCGAAGGCGACTCTCTGGTCTGTAACTGACGCTGAGGAGCGAAAGCGTGGGGAGCGAACAGGATTAGATACCCTGGTAGTCCACGCCGTAAACGATGAGTGCTAAGTGTTAGGGGGTTTCCGCCCCTTAGTGCTGCAGCTAACGCATTAAGCACTCCGCCTGGGGAGTACGGTCGCAAGACTGAAACTCAAAGGAATTGACGGGGGCCCGCACAAGCGGTGGAGCATGTGGTTTAATTCGAAGCAACGCGAAGAACCTTACCAGGTCTTGACATCCTCTGACAACCCTAGAGATAGGGCTTTCCCTTCGGGGACAGAGTGACAGGTGGTGCATGGTTGTCGTCAGCTCGTGTCGTGAGATGTTGGGTTAAGTCCCGCAACGAGCGCAACCCTTGATCTTAGTTGCCAGCATTTAGTTGGGCACTCTAAGGTGACTGCCGGTGACAAACCGGAGGAAGGTGGGGATGACGTCAAATCATCATGCCCCTTATGACCTGGGCTACACACGTGCTACAATGGACAGAACAAAGGGCTGCGAGACCGCAAGGTTTAGCCAATCCCATAAATCTGTTCTCAGTTCGGATCGCAGTCTGCAACTCGACTGCGTGAAGCTGGAATCGCTAGTAATCGCGGATCAGCATGCCGCGGTGAATACGTTCCCGGGCCTTGTACACACCGCCCGTCACACCACGAGAGTTTGTAACACCCGAAGTCGGTGAGGTAACCTTTATGGAGCCAGCCGCCGAAGGTGGGACAGATGATTGGGGTGAAGTCGTAACAAGGTAGCCGTATCGGAAGGTGCGGCTGGATCACCTCCTTTCTAAGGATATATGGAGCAGTGTGCGTTTTCGTCTTGTTTAGTTTTGAAGGATCATTCCTTCAAGACATGTCTCTAGCGAGACAGGATTGTTCTTTGAAAACTAGATAACAATAAGTAATACATTCACATTGAATGCAATGCAAAGTTCATCACACATAGTGATTCTTTCTAAAGTAAGAAATGGTTAAGTTAGAAAGGGCGCACGGTGGATGCCTTGGCACTAGGAGCCGATGAAGGACGGGACGAACACCGATATGCTTCGGGGAGCTGTAAGCAAGCTTTGATCCGGAGATTTCCGAATGGGGAAACCCACTGCTCGTAATGGAGTAGTATCCATACTTGAATACATAGAGTATGAGAAGGCATACCCGGGGAACTGAAACATCTAAGTACCCGGAGGAAGAGAAAGCAAATGCGATTCCCTGAGTAGCGGCGAGCGAAACGGGAACAGCCCAAACCAAGAGGCTTGCCTCTTGGGGTTGTAGGACACTCTATACGGAGTTACAAAGGAACGATATAAGCGAAGAGGTCTGGAAAGGCCCGCCAAAGAAGGTAACAGCCCTGTAACTGAAATGTTGTTCTCTCCAGAGTGGATCCTGAGTACGGCGGAACACGTGAAATTCCGTCGGAATCCGGGAGGACCATCTCCCAAGGCTAAATACTCCCTAGTGACCGATAGTGAACCAGTACCGTGAGGGAAAGGTGAAAAGCACCCCGGAAGGGGAGTGAAATAGATCCTGAAACCGTGTGCCTACAAGTAGTCAGAGCCCGTTAAAGGGTGATGGCGTGCCTTTTGTAGAATGAACCGGCGAGTTACGATCCCGTGCAAGGTTAAGCAGAAGATGCGGAGCCGCAGCGAAAGCGAGTCTGAATAGGGCGCATGAGTACGTGGTCGTAGACCCGAAACCAGGTGATCTACCCATGTCCAGGGTGAAGTTCAGGTAACACTGAATGGAGGCCCGAACCCACGCACGTTGAAAAGTGCGGGGATGAGGTGTGGGTAGGGGTGAAATGCCAATCGAACCTGGAGATAGCTGGTTCTCTCCGAAATAGCTTTAGGGCTAGCCTCAAGGTAAGAGTCTCGGAGGTAGAGCACTGATTGGACTAGGGGCCCCTACCGGGTTACCGAATTCAGTCAAACTCCGAATGCCGATGACTTATCCTTGGGAGTCAGACTGCGAGTGATAAGATCCGTAGTCGAAAGGGAAACAGCCCAGACCGCCAGCTAAGGTCCCAAAGTATACGTTAAGTGGAAAAGGATGTGGAGTTGCTTAGACAACCAGGATGTTGGCTTAGAAGCAGCCACCATTTAAAGAGTGCGTAATAGCTCACTGGTCGAGTGACTCTGCGCCGAAAATGTACCGGGGCTAAACGTATCACCGAAGCTGCGGACTGTTCTTACGAACAGTGGTAGGAGAGCGTTCTAAGTGCTGTGAAGTCAGACCGGAAGGACTGGTGGAGCGCTTAGAAGTGAGAATGCCGGTATGAGTAGCGAAAGACGGGTGAGAATCCCGTCCACCGAATGCCTAAGGTTTCCTGAGGAAGGCTCGTCCGCTCAGGGTTAGTCGGGACCTAAGCCGAGGCCGAAAGGCGTAGGCGATGGACAACAGGTTGATATTCCTGTACCACCTCCTCACCATTTGAGCAATGGGGGGACGCAGGAGGATAGGGTAAGCGCGGTATTGGATATCCGCGTCCAAGCAGTTAGGCTGGGAAATAGGCAAATCCGTTTCCCGTAAAGGCTGAGCTGTGATGGCGAGCGAAATTTAGTAGCGAAGTTCCTGATTCCACACTGCCAAGAAAAGCCTCTAGCGAGGTGAGAGGTGCCCGTACCGCAAACCGACACAGGTAGGCGAGGAGAGAATCCTAAGGTGATCGAGAGAACTCTCGTTAAGGAACTCGGCAAAATGACCCCGTAACTTCGGGAGAAGGGGTGCTTCTTAGGGTGTTAAAGCCCCGAGAAGCCGCAGTGAATAGGCCCAGGCGACTGTTTAGCAAAAACACAGGTCTCTGCGAAGCCGTAAGGCGAAGTATAGGGGCTGACGCCTGCCCGGTGCTGGAAGGTTAAGAGGAGCGCTTAGCGTAAGCGAAGGTGCGAATTGAAGCCCCAGTAAACGGCGGCCGTAACTATAACGGTCCTAAGGTAGCGAAATTCCTTGTCGGGTAAGTTCCGACCCGCACGAAAGGCGCAACGATCTGGGCACTGTCTCAACGAGAGACTCGGTGAAATTATAGTACCTGTGAAGATGCAGGTTACCCGCGACAGGACGGAAAGACCCCGTGGAGCTTTACTGCAGCCTGATATTGAATGTTGGTACAGCTTGTACAGGATAGGTAGGAGCCTTGGAAACCGGAGCGCTAGCTTCGGTGGAGGCATCGGTGGGATACTACCCTGGCTGTATTGACCTTCTAACCCGCTGCCCTTATCGGGCAGGGAGACAGTGTCAGGTGGGCAGTTTGACTGGGGCGGTCGCCTCCTAAAATGTAACGGAGGCGCCCAAAGGTTCCCTCAGAATGGTTGGAAATCATTCGCAGAGTGTAAAGGCACAAGGGAGCTTGACTGCGAGACCTACAAGTCGAGCAGGGACGAAAGTCGGGCTTAGTGATCCGGTGGTTCCGCATGGAAGGGCCATCGCTCAACGGATAAAAGCTACCCCGGGGATAACAGGCTTATCTCCCCCAAGAGTCCACATCGACGGGGAGGTTTGGCACCTCGATGTCGGCTCATCGCATCCTGGGGCTGTAGTCGGTCCCAAGGGTTGGGCTGTTCGCCCATTAAAGCGGTACGCGAGCTGGGTTCAGAACGTCGTGAGACAGTTCGGTCCCTATCCGTCGCGGGCGCAGGAAATTTGAGAGGAGCTGTCCTTAGTACGAGAGGACCGGGATGGACGCACCGCTGGTGTACCAGTTGTTCTGCCAAGGGCATCGCTGGGTAGCTATGTGCGGACGGGATAAGTGCTGAAAGCATCTAAGCATGAAGCCCCCCTCAAGATGAGATTTCCCATTCCGCAAGGAAGTAAGATCCCTGAAAGATGATCAGGTTGATAGGTCTGAGGTGGAAGCGTGGTGACACGTGGAGCTGACAGATACTAATAGATCGAGGACTTAACCTATATTCTAATGTGAAGCTTGAACATTGTTATCTAGTTTTGAGAGAACATTCTCTCCATCAGGTTTGGTGGCGATAGCGAAGAGGTCACACCCGTTCCCATACCGAACACGGAAGTTAAGCTCTTCAGCGCCGATGGTAGTTGGGGGTCTCCCCCTGTGAGAGTAGGACGCCGCCAAGCTTTTCTAAGGATCAGTTCCATAAGGAACTGGTCTTTTTTGTGTTTTTGAGAGGTTTGACACCATATAAATGTGGAAATAATATTCTTAGTTGAGCGATTATCTTGAAAAATCGACCGAAAAAATTTATAGTAAGATTAAAGTCAAATATAGTCAAAGTCAATGGAGGAGGAGGCGGAGTGGCACAAAATATTTCTGATATCATCGAGCAGTATTTGAAAGAAGTCTTGGATCAGAATGGTCGAGAAATATTAGAAATTAAGCGCAATGAAATTGCAGATAAGTTTCAATGCGTACCTTCACAAATTAACTATGTTATCAATACACGCTTTACGAGCGAGAGAGGCTATATCGTTGAAAGTAAGCGTGGCGGCGGTGGCTATATCCGCATCATTAAAGTCAAAATGAATGATGAAGTCGACTTATTGAACAACATTATTTCCCAAATATATCATCGTTTATCACAGGCTGCCTCTGATCATATCATCATGCGTCTTGTCGAAAATAACATTTTATCTGAAAGAGAAGCAAAGATGATGATCAGTGTCATGGACCGTTCTGTTTTGCACATTAATTTACCTGAACGGGATGAATTGCGGGCTCGTATGATGAAAGCGATGTTAAATGCTTTGAAATTAAAGTAAAGCGGGTGAAAAGATTGATTTGTCAAGAATGCAATGAGAGACCAGCCACTTTTCACTTTACGAAAGTTATAAATGGAGAAAAACAGGAAATGCACATATGTGAACAATGTGCAAAAGAAAACAGTGATTCATATGCTATGAGTGGAAACCAAGGTTTCTCGATTCACAACTTATTATCGGGTTTATTGAATATTGATCCTAGCTTTACCACAAGTGCGAATAAGGGATCATCTATTTTTCAAGAAGCAAGAGAAGTGGATCAATGTCCTAAGTGTGGCTTAACCTTTCAACAATTCAGAAAAACAGGCCGTTTTGGCTGTGCAGAATGCTACCGATCATTTGATCAGTATCTGAACCCTGTTTTAAGGAAAGTCCATAGTGGAAATACAGTCCATCATGGAAAAGTGCCTAAACGGATTGCCGGCAGTCTTCATGTGCGCCGGAAACTTGAGTTGATGCAGCAAGAACTGAAGCAGTTAATTGAACAAGAAGAGTTTGAAAAAGCAGCGGAAGTTCGAGATCAAATTCGTGCATTAGAGCATGAGCAATCTCAGCAGAGGGAGGGAGATTAACAACATGTCGCTCCAGCATTTTATTCAAGACGCTTTAAGTCAATGGATGAAACAAAAAGGACCAGAAAGTGACATTGTTCTAAGCAGTCGAATCAGGCTAGCACGAAACCTAGAGCATGTTCGTTTCCCAACTCAGTTTTCTCAGGAAGAGGCTGAAGCTGTTCTCAAGCAATTCGAGCAAAAGTTTGCTAGCCAGAAAGTGAAGGACATCGGAAACTTTGTTCTGATTCGAATGAATGAAACGCAGCCTTTAGCAAAGAGAGTACTTGTTGAAAAGCATTTGATCAGCCCAAACTTAGCAGAATCAAGATTTGGTGGTTGTTTGCTTTCTGAAAATGAAGAAATCAGTGTGATGCTGAATGAAGAAGACCATATTCGGATCCAATGCTTATTCCCAGGATTCCAACTAGCCAATGCACTGAAAGCGGCTAACCAGGTAGATGACTGGATTGAAGAGCAAGTGGATTATGCGTTTTCTGAAAAACGAGGATACTTAACAAGCTGTCCAACCAATGTAGGTACAGGTATTAGGGCTTCGGTCATGATGCATTTACCAGCTTTAGCCCTCACAAGACAAATGAACCGAATAATTCCGGCGATTAATCAATTAGGTCTTGTCGTCAGAGGAATTTATGGTGAAGGCAGCGAAGCAATAGGAAACATCTTTCAAATTTCAAATCAAATGACACTTGGTCAATCAGAAGAGGATATTGTAGATGATTTAAATAGTGTGACCGCTCAGCTCATTGAACAAGAGCGATCTGCAAGAAAAGCGTTATATCAAACATCTAAAATTGAACTTGAGGACAGAGTGTACCGTTCGTTAGGGATTTTGTCCAATTGTCGCATGATTGAATCAAAGGAAACAGCTAAGTGTTTGTCAGATGTGCGCCTTGGAATTGATTTAGGTATCATTAAGGGGCTTTCTAGTAATATACTGAATGAACTCATGATTTTGACACAGCCTGGCTTTCTTCAACAATATTCTGGAGGAGCTTTGGAGCCAAATGAACGAGATATAAAACGAGCAGCGATTATTAGAGAAAGGCTGCGTTTAGAAATGCATAGGAATGGACAGGAGGATGAAACGATATGATGTTTGGAAGATTCACTGAAAGAGCTCAAAAGGTATTAGCACTTGCACAAGAAGAAGCCATTCGCCTAGGCCATAAGAACATTGGTACTGAACACATTTTACTTGGTCTAGTACGTGAGGGTGAGGGCATTGCCGCAAAAGCGTTAGAAGCACTGGGCCTTGTTTCAGATAAAATCCAAAAAGAAGTCGAAAGCTTGATTGGAAGAGGGCAAGAGGTGTCTCAAGCTATTCCTCATTATACGCCTAGAGCGAAGAAGGTCACTGAGCTTTCAATGGATGAAGCAAGAAAGCTAGGTCATTCCTATGTAGGGACAGAACATATTCTATTAGGTCTTATTCGCGAGGGAGAGGGTGTAGCTGCCCGCGTGTTAAATAACCTCGGAGTGAGCTTAAATAAAGCACGTCAGCAAGTCCTGCAGCTGCTTGGCAGCAATGAAACAGGTGCATCTGCCGCTGGCTCTAACAGCAATGCAAATACACCAACATTAGATAGCTTGGCAAGAGATTTAACAGCTATTGCGAAAGAAGACAGCTTGGACCCAGTCATTGGACGAAGCAAAGAAATTCAGCGTGTCATTGAGGTACTAAGCAGAAGAACAAAAAATAACCCTGTGCTGATTGGTGAGCCTGGTGTTGGTAAAACAGCCATCGCTGAAGGTCTTGCACAGCAAATTATTCATAATGAAGTGCCTGAAATCCTGCGCGATAAACGAGTGATGACACTTGATATGGGAACCGTTGTAGCGGGTACGAAATATCGTGGTGAATTTGAGGATCGTTTGAAAAAAGTCATGGACGAAATTCGTCAGGCAGGAAATATCATTCTCTTCATTGATGAGCTTCATACACTGATTGGTGCTGGTGGAGCAGAGGGTGCGATTGACGCATCTAACATTCTCAAACCATCCTTAGCACGTGGAGAGCTTCAATGTATTGGGGCGACAACGTTAGATGAGTACCGTAAATATATTGAAAAGGATGCTGCGCTTGAACGACGTTTCCAGCCAATTCAAGTAGATCAGCCATCTGTTGATGAAAGTATTCAAATCTTAAGAGGACTTAGAGATCGTTATGAGGCACATCACCGTGTGTCCATCACAGATGAAGCGATTGAGGCGGCGGTGAAGCTGTCTGACCGTTATATATCTGATCGTTTCCTTCCAGATAAGGCGATTGATTTAATTGATGAGGCAGGTTCGAAAGTCCGCTTACGTTCTTTCACAACACCGCCTAACCTAAAAGAACTAGAGCAAAAGCTAGATGAAGTACGCAAAGAAAAGGATGCGGCTGTTCAAAGTCAAGAATTTGAAAAAGCAGCTTCTCTTCGCGATACAGAGCAGCGTTTACGTGAAAAAGTAGAAGTCACCAAGAAATCTTGGAAAGAAAAGCAAGGACAGGAGAATTCAGAGGTATCAGTTGATGATATCGCAATGGTTGTCTCTAGCTGGACGGGAGTGCCTGTTTCAAAAATTGCCCAAACAGAAACAGATAAGCTTCTGAATATGGAACAATTACTCCATTCTCGTGTAATCGGGCAGGATGAAGCGGTTGTCGCTGTAGCAAAAGCTGTGAGACGTGCGCGTGCTGGTCTAAAAGATCCAAAACGTCCAATCGGCTCATTTATCTTCTTAGGCCCAACAGGGGTTGGTAAAACGGAGCTTGCAAGAGCACTCGCAGAGTCTATTTTCGGTGATGAAGAAGCGATGATCCGTATCGATATGTCTGAATACATGGAGAAACACTCTACATCTAGACTTGTTGGGTCACCTCCAGGGTATGTTGGCTATGAAGAAGGCGGACAACTGACTGAAAAAGTGAGAAGAAAACCTTATTCTGTTGTGCTTTTAGACGAGATTGAAAAGGCGCATCCAGATGTATTCAACATCTTACTGCAAGTGTTAGAGGATGGTCGTCTCACTGATTCTAAAGGGCGTACCGTTGACTTTAGAAATACGATTTTGATCATGACATCCAACGTTGGAGCTAGTGAACTGAAGCGAAATAAATATGTTGGCTTTAACGTGCAGGATGAAGGTCAAAATTACAAAGATATGAAAGGCAAAGTGATGGGCGAGTTGAAACGTGCGTTTAGACCAGAATTCATCAACCGTATTGATGAAATCATTGTCTTCCATTCACTTGAAAAGAAACATTTAAAAGAGATCGTTTCTCTCATGTCTGATCAATTGACGAAACGATTAAAAGAACAAGACCTTTCAATTGAATTGACAGAAGCAGCAAAAGCGAAGATTGCCGACGAAGGTGTAGACCTTGAGTACGGTGCGCGTCCGTTAAGAAGAGCGATTCAAAAGCATGTGGAGGATCGACTTTCTGAGGAGCTTCTGAAGGGTAATATTGAAAAAGGTCAACATATCGTATTAGATGTGGAAGATGGAGAAATTGTCGTAAAAACGACGGCTGCTACGAACTAATATAGTAAGAAAAAAGTGTGAGGCATACCAGTCAGGTGTATGCCTCCCTTTACTTATTTTCTGACCAGTATAAGGAGTTGTATTCTTCAATCTATGGCTAAGACAAAATCAAAATTTATATGCCAATCGTGCGGTTATGAGTCAGCCAAATGGATGGGGAAATGTCCAGGCTGCGGCACGTGGAACAGTATGACAGAAGAGGTCGTTCGCAAAGAGCCGGCAAACCGTCGGAGTGCTTTTAATCATTCTGTTCAAACCATTCAAAAACCTTCACCTATATCTGCAATTGAAACATCTGATGAACCCCGAATCAAAACGAATTTAGAAGAATTTAACCGAGTATTAGGAAGTGGAATTGTCAAAGGCTCTCTTGTTCTCATTGGCGGAGATCCTGGGATTGGGAAGTCCACATTATTATTACAAGTATCAGCACAGCTCTCAGACAAAAATCAGAATGTATTATACATATCTGGTGAGGAGTCCATTAAACAAACGAAGCTAAGAGCGGACCGCCTTGGCATAAAAAGCACCTCTTTACATGTTTTGGCTGAAACCGATATGGAGTATATAACGTCTGCTATACAAGAGATGAAACCCGCTTTTGTCGTGGTGGATTCAATTCAAACCGTTTATCAAAGCGATATTACGTCAGCTCCTGGGTCTGTATCTCAAGTGAGAGAATGTACAGCACAGCTGATGAAGATTGCCAAGACAAATGGTATTCCAATATTTATCGTTGGTCACGTGACCAAAGAAGGCTCGATCGCAGGTCCACGCCTTTTAGAGCATATGGTGGACACGGTTCTTTATTTTGAAGGCGAGCGTCACCATACGTTTCGTATCTTGCGTGCGGTGAAAAACCGATTTGGTTCGACGAATGAACTAGGGATTTTTGAAATGAGAGAGGAAGGGCTCACGGAAGTATTAAACCCATCCGAAATTTTCTTAGAAGAACGTTCGGCAGGTGTATCTGGTTCGTGTGTTGTTGCCTCAATGGAAGGAACAAGACCTGTTCTTGTCGAGATACAAGCATTAATTTCACCGACAAGCTTCGGAAATCCACGTAGAATGGCCACTGGTCTTGATCATAATCGAGTGTCACTACTCATGGCGGTTTTAGAAAAACGTGTTGGACTACTGCTGCAAAACCAGGATGCGTATTTAAAGGTCGCAGGCGGTGTGAAGCTTGATGAACCAGCAATTGACTTGGCCATTGCGGTCAGCATTGCATCGAGCTTTAAAGACGCAGCGCCGCATCAAGCGGATTGCTTTATAGGAGAGGTCGGTCTGACGGGAGAAGTCAGAAGAGTATCAAGAATTGAACAGCGTGTGCAGGAAGCTGCGAAACTAGGATTTAAGCGAATGTTTATTCCTCAGGCGAATATAGATGGATGGAAAAAGCCGAGAGGGATTGAGTTAGTCGGTGTAGAAAATGTAGCGGAGGCACTTCGAATTTCACTAGGGGGATCATAGAAATGGAAAAAGAGAAAAAAGGAGCGAAAGAACTCGATCTCTTAGATATCGTACAGTTTGTGGCACCAGGGACACCTCTTCGGGCTGGGATCGAAAATGTCCTGAGGGCCAATACTGGCGGGCTTATTGTTGTTGGTTATAATGACAAAGTAAAGAGTGTTGTCGATGGAGGATTTCACATTAATTCTGCCTTCTCTCCAGCACACTTATATGAATTGGCGAAAATGGATGGGGCCATTATTTTAAGCGATTCTGGTCAAAAGATCTTGTATGCGAATACACAGCTCATGCCAGATGCAACCATCCATTCATCGGAAACGGGCATGAGGCACCGTACTGCTGAACGTGTAGCGAAGCAGACAGGTTGCTTAATCATTGCGATTTCTGAACGGAGGAATGTCATTACCTTATACCAAGGGAATCGTCGTTACACGCTGAAAGATATTGGCTTTATTTTAACGAAGGCCAACCAAGCCATACAAACACTTGAGAAATATAAAACCATTTTAGATCACGCCATTTCTGCGCTAAGCGCCCTAGAATTTGAAGAGCTTGTGACCTTTGGTGATGTATTATCCGTGCTGCATCGTTACGAGATGGTGCTTAGAATCAAAAATGAAATCAATATGTATATCAAAGAGCTCGGAACAGAAGGACATTTGATCCGTCTGCAAGTCAATGAATTGATTACAGATATGGAGCAGGAAGCGGCTTTATTTATTAAAGATTACGTGAAAGAAAAAATTAAAGACCCGTATGTTCTGCTTAAACAGCTCCAAGATATGTCTAGCTTTGAGCTTTTAGATGACTCCATTCTGTACAAGTTACTTGGCTATCCAGCTTCTACAAATATTGACGAATATGTGTACACAAGAGGCTATAGATTGCTTCACAAAATCCCTAGACTGCCTATGCCAATCGTCGAAAACGTGGTTGAAGCGTTCGGTGTGTTAGATCGAATTATGGAAGCGGATGTACAAGATTTGGATGAAGTAGAAGGAATTGGAGAAGTAAGAGCGAAAAAGATAAAAAAAGGATTAAAGAGGCTGCAAGAAAAACATTATATCGACCGACAGCTGTAAGAAGAGAAATTTTCTCTAAACACGGTTAAAAATGGATGAATATGGGTATATTAATGATGCTTTTGTTTTCTATTGATCATGATAGGAAACTTAAACATATATCAATGTCAGGTGAGGGTGGATTGACAGATGAAAAATAAAGGAGGTGAAGGTATGTTAAAAAGAATCGTTCAGGCGTTTTTTATCATTTTTGGTGCAGTTGTAGGGATTTTTATCATTCCAGAGTTATTTCTGCTGTTAAATGTAAAGGACATACCTTTTATAACAAATGCTTACTCTTCAGCACTAATAGGAGCCGCTGTGTTCTTTATCATCGGTAAATGGTGCACAGGCTATGTGGTTAATTGGGTGAAATGGATCGAGGATTCTCTATTAAAGGCGCCTCTTCCTGATCTTATTTCTGGAAGTTTCGGATTAGTATTTGGACTTATTCTAGCATATCTTATTGTAAACGTGATCCCGCTAAACAATATCCCATATCATATTTTTGGTACTATTATTCCGATTTTCCTGGCTTTCTTTTTAGGATACCTTGGATTTCAGGTAGGGTTTAAAAAGAAGGATGAAATGATGGGGCTGTTCTCCCGATCTGCAAAGGTCACCAAGAAAAAAGGAGCAGCCGATGATGAACCTGAAATAGAAGATAAAAAGCTGAAAATTTTAGACACAAGTGTTATCATTGATGGAAGAATCGCAGATATTTGTCAAACTGGATTCTTAGAAGGTGTCATGGTCATTCCTCAATTTGTGCTCGAGGAATTACAGCATATTGCAGACTCTTCTGATGTATTAAAGAGAAATAGAGGCCGAAGAGGTCTTGATATTTTAAATCGTATTCAAAAAGAATTAGATATCAAAGTTGAAATTTACGAAGGTGACTTTGAAGACATTCAAGAGGTTGATAGCAAGCTTGTGAAGCTCGCTAAATTAACTTCAGGTGTTGTTGTGACAAATGATTTTAATTTAAATAAAGTATGCGAACTTCAAAAAGTAGCAGTGTTAAACATCAATGATCTAGCCAATGCGGTGAAACCGGTTGTGCTGCCTGGGGAAGAAATGAAGGTACAGGTCATTAAAGATGGGAAAGAGCATAACCAAGGTGTTGCTTACTTAGATGACGGTACGATGATTGTGGTCGAAGAAGGACGCAATTACATTGGAAAAGACATCGATGTGCTCGTCACAAGTGTGCTGCAGACTGCTGCTGGAAGAATGATTTTTGCGAAGCCAAAACTTCTGGAGAAGGCGCTCTAAAGGGAGAACGAACATGTATTATGAAGTAGTTATTCCGGCTGCGGGGCAGGGGAAACGAATGAAGGCCGGCCGCAATAAGCTTTTTATTGAGCTGAAAAGAATGCCGGTCATTATTCATACACTAAAGGTATTTGACGCTCATTCGCAATGCAAACGCATGATCCTAGCGATCAATGAAGAGGAGCGTCAAGACTTTGAAAGGCTACTCAAGGTACACGCTTTTCAAACGCCTGTTTCACTTGTCACTGGCGGTGAAGAACGTCAGCAAAGTGTATACGAAGGATTAAAGGCTGTGAAAGATGCGGACATCGTGCTTGTTCATGATGGGGCAAGGCCTTTTATTAAGCATACACAGATTGACTTGCTCGTTAAAGCAGCGATTGAAAAAGGCTCCGCAGTTGTAGCGGTACCAGTGAAAGACACAATCAAACGCGTTCAAGAAGGCAAAGTGGAACAAACCATTGAACGTCAGAGCTTGTGGGCAGTCCAGACCCCACAAGCTTTTCGTCATTCTATTTTAAAAGAGGCGCATGAATATGCAGAGCGGACCGGTTTCCTTGGAACAGACGACGCCAGTCTTGTGGAACAATTACATGGTGAAAACGTGTATATTGTCCAAGGAGATTACACCAATATTAAGCTGACGACACCGGATGATTTATTGGTTGCCAAGGCAATTATGGATGCGGAAAGAGGGTACTAGATCATGTTGAGAATAGGACAAGGCTTTGATGTACATCAATTAACAGAGGGGAGACCTTTGATTATCGGCGGGGTCACCATCCCTTATGAAAAGGGGCTGCTTGGGCATTCAGACGCTGATGTACTGCTTCACACAGTGGCAGATGCCTGCCTAGGTGCGATTGCTGAAGGAGATATCGGCAGACATTTCCCAGACACAGATCCTGAGTTTAAGGATGCGGATTCTTTTAAATTACTGCAGCATGTGTGGGCACTAGTAAAGGAAAAAGGCTACACACTTGTGAATATTGATTGCACCATCATGGCGCAAAAGCCCAAAATGGCACCTTACATTCAACCAATGTGTGAGAAGATTGCTGAAGCGCTTGAGGCAGATGTCACACAGGTGAATGTGAAAGCAACAACGACAGAGAAACTCGGATTTACAGGAAGAGGCGAAGGAATTGCCTCTCAGGCAACGGTGCTTCTTCAGAAAAGGTAAAACTCATTTTGATGAGAATGGGATTTGATGATAAAATACGTTTATAAAAAATTGGTGTCAGACAACATGATGCAGATGAAAGGAAGTTAAACTCATGGGAAATGAAGTGCGTGTTCGTTATGCACCGAGTCCAACTGGTCATTTACATATTGGGAATGCTAGAACGGCTCTTTTCAACTATTTGTTCGCACGCAGTCAAGGCGGCAAATTTATTATTCGAATCGAAGATACGGATCAAAAGCGTAATGTAGAAGGCGGAGAAGAAAGCCAGCTTCGCCACCTGCAATGGCTCGGTATTGAGTGGGATGAGAGCATTGATAAAGATGGAGGCTACGGCCCTTACAGACAATCAGAGCGTAATGATATTTATAAAAAGTATTATGACGAGCTGCTAGAGAAGGACTTGGCGTATAAGTGCTATTGTACGGCTGAAGAGCTAGAGGAAGAGCGTGAAGCACAAATCGCCCTCAGTGAAATGCCTCGATATTCTGGTAAATGCAGTCATTTATCAAAAGAAGAAGAGGACAAGCTGATTGCTGAAGGAAGAGAGCCAAGCATCCGCTTCCGAGTGCCAAAAGGAGAAATCATTAAATTTGACGACATGGTCAAAGGCGATATTTCATTTGAGACAGACGGCATCGGTGACTTTGTCATTGTGAAGAAAGATGGTACGCCAACTTATAACTTCGCTGTAGCAGTGGATGATTATTTGATGAAAATGACTCACATTCTCCGCGGAGAGGATCACATTTCGAATACGCCTAAACAAATCATGATCTTCAATGCATTTGGCTGGGATGTTCCGCTATTCGGACATATGACGCTGATTGTGAACGAGAACCGCAAGAAATTAAGCAAGCGTGATGAATCCATTATTCAATTCATCGAGCAATATAAAAACTTGGGCTATTTACCAGAAGCCCTGTTCAACTTCATTGCACTACTTGGATGGTCTCCAGTGGGCGAAGAAGAACTGTTTACAAAAGAGCAATTCATCGACATTTTCGATGTAAACCGACTTTCTAAGTCACCAGCTCTATTCGATATGCATAAACTAAAATGGGTGAATAACCAATACGTGAAAGCACTTGATCTTGATCAGGTTGTTGCGTTAACACTTCCGCATCTTCAAAAGGCAGGCAAGGTAAGCGAGCAGCTATCAGATGAAGAAAACACGTGGGTGCGCAAGCTGATTGCTCTGTATCACGAACAATTAAGCTATGGAGCAGAAATTGTTGAGTTAACAGAGTTGTTCTTTAAGGAGCAAATTGAGTATAATCAAGAGGCAAAGGAAGTTCTAGCAGAGGAGCAAGTACCAGAAGTCATGGCATCTTTTGCTGGTCAGCTTGAACGACTTGAATCTTTCACACCTGATGAAATCAAGGCTGCTATTAAAGCGGTACAAAAAGAAACAGGGCATAAAGGCAAGAAACTATTCATGCCAATTCGTGTGGCTGTCACAGGACAAACGCATGGCCCAGAACTTCCGCAAAGTATTGAACTACTAGGTAAAGAAACGGTATTAAACCGCATTAAACAAATATAAGGAAATCGTTGCGAGGGAGAAGTACAATGTTTTCGTCCATCACAGAAAGAGTCTTCACTGGCTGAAAGAGACTTATGGGCAGATGTTGGAAATGCACCCTCAAGACCCTTGAGGAACACGAGTACGTTAGTATGCAAGGGCGGTACCCTCCGTTATGGGATTAAGTTGAGAAGGCTGCGAAATGAGGGCTTTCTAAACAGAGTGGAACCGCGTTTTCAAAACGTCTCTGTCATATGACAGAGGCGTTTTTTATTTGTCCAAAAAAGAGAGCAAGTCCGAAGAGAGATTGATGGGGAAGAACGGGGGGAGCATGTGTTTTTCAAAATGCTGAAAGAAGATATTGATACTGTGTTTGATCAAGATCCTGCTGCTAGAAGCTATATTGAAGTAGTGCTAACCTATTCAGGGCTTCATGCGATTTGGGCTCATCGTATCGCGCATGCATTTTATAAGCGGAAGCTGTACTTTCTTGCGCGGATCATTTCTCAGGTCAGCCGGTTTTTCACAGGGGTGGAAATTCACCCTGCGGCAACCATTGGCAGGCGCTTCTTCATTGACCACGGCATGGGAGTGGTGATTGGGGAAACATGTGAAATTGGAGACAACGTCACTGTTTTCCAAGGCGTGACATTAGGGGGAACAGGAAAAGAAAAGGGAAAGCGGCACCCGACCATTTTAGACGATGCGCTCATTGCGACAGGTGCAAAGGTGCTTGGTTCCATTACAGTCGGAAAAGGAGCCAAGGTTGGAGCGGGATCGGTCGTGTTAAAGGACGTACCCGACCATTCCACTGTTGTCGGTATACCTGGGCGAGTCGTCGTTCAAAATGGTAAGAAAATCAATCGTGATCTCAATCATCAAGATTTGCCAGATCCAATTTCCGATCGTTTTAAAGAATTGGAACGAGAAATGGAAAAGCTAAAAGGTGAGCTGGCTTCATTGAGCAGAAAGGAAGAACAATCATGACAATCAATATTTATAATACATTGACACGTAAGAAGGAAGAATTTGTCCCGCTTGAGCCAGGAAAGGTCAAGATGTATGTGTGCGGACCAACCGTTTATAACTACATTCATATCGGGAATGCAAGGCCTGCTATTGTTTATGACACTGTACGTAAGTATTTAGAATACAGCGGCTATGATGTGAACTTTGTCTCAAACTTTACAGATGTGGATGATAAACTCATCAAAGCAGCCAATGAACTCGGGGAAGATGTCCCGACGATTGCTGACCGTTTTATTCAAGCCTACTTTGAAGACGTCAGTGCACTAGGCTGCAAAAAAGCTGACCTTCACCCGCGAGTGACGGAAAATATGGATGATATCATTGCATTTATTGCGACATTGATTGAAAAAGGCTACGCATATGAAGCAGAAGGTGACGTGTATTACAGCACACGCTCATTTGAAGGCTACGGAAAGCTTTCTCACCAGTCGATTGATGAACTGAAGACAGGTGCCCGTATTCGTGTAGGTGAGAAGAAACGAGATGCGCTTGACTTTGCTTTATGGAAGGCTGCAAAGGACCAAGAAATCTCATGGGATAGCCCGTGGGGCCAAGGACGCCCAGGCTGGCACATCGAATGCTCGGCCATGGTTAAAAAATATTTAGGTGATACGATCGATATTCATGCAGGCGGACAGGATTTAACCTTCCCTCACCATGAAAATGAAATCGCTCAATCTGAGGCTTTGACAGGGAAACCTTTTGCAAAGTATTGGATGCATAACGGATATATTAATATTGAGAATGAAAAAATGTCAAAATCACTTGGCAACTTTGTGCTCGTGCACGATATTGTGAAAGAACAAGATCCTGATGTACTTCGATTCTTTATGTTGTCGGTTCACTACCGTCATCCAATTAACTATTCAATGGACTTACTAGAGAGCACAAAGAGTGCGTTTAACCGACTCAAAACGTCGTATGCCAATTTACATCATCGCCTCGAGAGCAGCACGAATATCACAGAAGACAATGCTGAATGGCTGGCGAAGGTGGAAGAGCAGCGAGCGACATTTATTTCTGAAATGAATGATGACTTCAATACGGCAAATGCGATCTCTGTTTTATTCGAACTTGCGAAACAGGCGAATTATTATATGGAAAATGATCATACTTCGGAGGAAGTGATCAAGGCATTTATCGGCTTGTTCCAAGAAATCACGTCTGTTCTTGGCTTCTCATTAGAAGAAAAGCATACGCTTGACGAAGAAGTAGAAGCGTTAATTGAAAAACGCAATGAGGCTAGAAGAAATCGTGATTTTGCGCTATCTGATCAAATTCGTGACCAGTTAAAGAGCATGAATATTGTATTGGAGGACACTCCTCAAGGTACTCGCTGGAAAAGAGGAGAATAGGTCATGTTGAATTTTGAAAAGCTGAAAGACGGTAAACAGTTAAACGGACTTGCGCTTGCTTATATGGGTGATGCCATTTTTGAAGTCTACGTGAGGCATCACCTCCTCCAAACGGGGGCGACAAAACCAAATGAGTTGCACAAACGAGCAAGCAAAATTGTTTCAGCTAAATCTCAGGCAGCTATTTTATTTACGCTTCAGCAGCAAGGCTTTTTCACTGAAGCAGAAGAAGCGGTGCTGAAAAGAGGAAGAAATGCAAAATCAGGCACAGTGCCTAAAAACACAGACGTTCAAACGTATCGTTATAGTACGGCGTTTGAAGCGCTCATGGGTTATTTATTTATTGAAAAGCAGGACGAACGCTTAGAAGAACTGATTAGTCAGGCGATTGAAATCGGAACGTCAGGGAGGAAGACAAATGAGTCAGCAACATGATTATGTGATTGGGAAAAATGCAGTGATTGAAACACTGAAGTCAGATCGGGAGTTATACAAGCTCTGGATGGCAGAAAACACTGTAAAAGGACAAGCCCAGCAGGTCATTGAACTCGCAAAAAAACAAAATATCACCATTCAGTATGTTCCGAGGAAAAAGCTTGATCAAATGGTCACAGGTCAGCACCAGGGAATCGTTGCACAAGTAGCAGCATATGAATATGCAGAATTGGACGATCTATATCAAATCGCTGAACAACGGAATGAACAGCCATTTTTTCTTATCTTAGATGAAATTGAAGACCCGCATAATTTAGGTTCCATTATGCGTACAGCAGATGCTGTAGGTGCACACGGGATTGTGATTCCGAAAAGGAGAGCGGTCGGCTTAACGACAACCGTTGCCAAAGCATCCACTGGGGCAATTGAACATATTCCTGTTGCCAAAGTCACCAATCTTTCAAGAGCTCTTGATGAGATGAAAGAAAGAGGAATCTGGGTCGCGGGAACAGATGCGTCTGCCAAACAGGATTACAGACAATTTGATGGCACGATGCCACTTGCTCTCGTGATTGGCAGTGAAGGAAAAGGGATAGGCCGATTGATCAAAGAAAAGTGTGATTTTCTAATTAAGCTGCCTATGGCCGGAAAGGTCACTTCGTTAAACGCATCAGTTGCAGCTAGTCTATTGATGTATGAAGTGTATCGAAAACGTTATCCGTTAGGAGAATAGAGATGGACATCCTCTTAGTCGATGGATACAACATGATAGGTGCTTGGCCACGGCTGCAGCACTTAAAGGAAAACAGCTTTGAAGAAGCCAGAGACATACTGATTCAACATTTAGCAGAATATCAAGCATACACAGGGTATCGAGTCATTGTCGTATTCGATGCCCATATGGTCAAAGGAATCGAAAAAAAGCGGATCAATCACCGAGTAGAGGTCATCTTTACAAGAGAGAATGAAACAGCTGATGAGCGGATTGAAAAGCTGGCCCAGGATTTGAATAATATTCGGACGCAGATTCATGTGGCGACCTCAGACTTTACAGAACAATGGGCAATCTTTGGACAAGGAGCTCTTCGAAAGTCGGCTCGAGAGCTTTTAAGAGAGATTGAAGTGATCGAACGAAAGATTGAAACGAGAGTCAAAAAGATTACTTCTGATAAACCAGCATCTAAGATTGAATTGTCAGAAGATGTATTGAAAACGTTTGAAAAATGGCGGCGTGGGAATCTAGAATAGCTTGACGATATTTCAACCATTAATGTATAATATTTCTATCTAGGTGCGGTCGGGGGGATCGAAGTGAATCTAAACAACAGCAAGGATAAATCCATCAGAGAGCAATTTTGCCAGTTGGAAGATGAACAAGTCATTGAAAGGGTTCATGTCGGAGATAGTGATGCGCTAGATTACTTAATAACAAAATACCGCAATTTTGTACGTGCAAAAGCAAGATCTTATTTCTTGATTGGAGCGGATCGAGAGGACATTGTCCAAGAGGGGATGATCGGACTTTATAAGTCTATCCGCGATTTCAGAGAGGACAAGCTTACTTCATTTAAGGCTTTTGCAGAATTATGTATTACCCGCCAAATTATCACCGCAATTAAAACAGCTACTCGCCAAAAACATATCCCGTTAAATTCCTATGTATCATTAGATAAGCCAATATATGATGAAGAATCAGACAGAACATTGTTGGACGTCATTTCCGGTGCTAAAGCGCTTAACCCAGAAGATTTAATCATTAGCAAAGAAGAATTTGATGATATCGAAATGAAGATGGGTGAACTACTAAGCGAGCTGGAAAGAAAGGTTCTTGTGCTTTACCTTGATGGTAGATCCTATCAAGAGATTTCTGAAGATTTAAACCGTCATGTGAAATCAATTGATAACGCACTCCAAAGAGTAAAGAGAAAATTAGAGAAATATTTAGAGCTTCGCGAGATTAGTCTCTAATCAAACCTATATTGACAGCTTTTTCGACACTGTGATAAGGTACTAAGGAAATGATGTCGAGAAAATAGGTGTAAATATGAGGAAAAAGATTACTCTAGCCTGTAAAGACTGCGGAAGCCGCAATTATACGACAATGAAAAGTGATGCTTCAGCAGCTGAAAGATTAGAAGTTAAGAAATATTGCAAGACTTGTAATTCACATAAAACACATTTAGAAACGAAGTAAGATTTGCGTTCTTTAATCTGTGGAGGTCTTTTACAATGCGTATTATCAGTTTCTTAAAAAGTGTCGGGAAAGAAATGAAGAAGGTCAGCTGGCCAAAGAAAAACGAAATGATTCGTTACACAATCACTGTTATTTTAACAGTCGTATTCTTTGCAATCTTTTTCTCTTTTCTTGATATAGGAATCTCACAATTAATCGAATTAATTCATTAATACTTGAATAATGGTCTGCTGAACGTGCTATAATAGATCATAATATGACTTGCCAAAAAACCCGTTTTACGGGTTTTTTCAATTGCTTGAAAATATTTACCGGTACTCGAGATTCGTCAAATAGACATTACGAAATGTGGGGAGGGAAGGACTAAATAGTCCTGAACGAAATGGAAAAGAATTGGTATGTTGTGCATACGTACTCTGGCTATGAAAACAAAGTAAAAGCGAACTTGGAAAAGCGTGTTGAATCAATGGGCATGCAAGATAAGATCTTCCGCGTCGTCGTACCAGAAGAAGAAGAAACAGATATTAAAAATGGTAAGAAAAAAGTTGTCAAAAAGAAAGTATTCCCTGGCTATGTCCTAGTGGAAATCGTGATGACAGACGACTCTTGGTATGTTGTTCGTAATACACCAGGTGTTACAGGATTCGTTGGATCAGCTGGATCAGGCTCAAAGCCGACTGCGCTTTTGCCAGGCGAAGCTGAAACCATTCTGAAGAGAATGGGTCTTGAAGAACGCAAAACAGAAATCGACTTTGAATTGAAAGAAACAGTAAAGGTCATCGACGGTCCATTTGCGAACTTCACAGGCTCTATCGAAGAGATTGATTACGATAAAAGCAAAGTCAAAGTATTCGTTAATATGTTTGGTAGAGAAACACCCGTGGAACTTGAGTTCACGCAGATCGATAAATTGTAATTCAAAAGAGCTTGAAATGAGTGTATAGAAGTGGTAATATAGCAAAGGTACGTCTTGAGTTCGCTCAAGATCGCTAGCTAGTTATTTCGTCATTCATATAAAGAATGAAGTTGTTGAGTGGGAGGGGGATTCCCCTATTACCACATCACGGACTTTAAGGAGGTGTGTCTCGTGGCTAAAAAAGTAGTTAAAGTTGTTAAATTGCAAATTCCTGCTGGAAAAGCTAACCCAGCTCCACCAGTTGGACCTGCACTAGGTCAAGCCGGTGTTAATATCATGGGATTCTGTAAGGAGTTTAATGCTCGTACAGCTGACCAAGCTGGTCTTATCATTCCTGTTGAAATTTCGGTTTTTGAAGACCGTTCATTTACATTTATTACTAAAACTCCACCTGCTGCAGTTTTACTTAAAAAAGCAGCTGGTATTGAGTCTGGTTCTGGTGAACCTAACCGTAATAAAGTGGCAACTGTTAAGCGTGATAAAGTACGCGAAATCGCGGAAACAAAAATGCCTGACTTAAACGCTGCTAGCGTTGAATCAGCTATGCGCATGGTTGAAGGTACTGCACGCAGTATGGGTATTGTCATCGAAGATTAATTTATTGTCTTGTTGGGTTGCGAGTTTGGTTTTGACAAGTTCGCAACCCTTATTCGTGGGAGGTTATTCCGCTAAAACCACATAAGGAGGATTTTTATAATGGCTAAAAAAGGTAAAAAGTATGTAGAAGCTGCTAAGCTAATCGAACGTACTAAAGCGTATGATGTAGCTGAAGCTGTTTCTCTTACAAAAAAAGCAAATACAGCGAAATTTGATGCGACTGTAGAAGTTGCTTTTCGTTTGGGCGTAGACCCTCGTAAAAACGACCAACAAATCCGCGGTGCAGTTGTACTTCCAAACGGAACTGGTAAAACTCAACGCGTTCTTGTGTTCGCTAAAGGCGAAAAAGCAAAAGAAGCAGAAGCTGCTGGAGCAGACTACGTTGGAGATTCTGATTACATCACTAAAATCCAACAAGGCTGGTTCGATTTCGATGTAATCGTTGCAACACCTGACATGATGGGTGAAGTTGGTAAGATCGGTCGTGTACTTGGACCAAAAGGTCTTATGCCAAACCCTAAAACAGGAACTGTTACATTCGAAGTAGAAAAAGCAATCAATGAAATCAAAGCTGGTAAAGTAGAATACCGCGTTGATAAAGCTGGTAACATCCACGCGCCAATCGGAAAGGTTTCTTTCGAGGACGAAAAGCTTGTTGAGAACTTTGCAACAATCTATGACACAATCCTTAAAGCAAAACCTGCAGCGGCTAAAGGTGTATACGTGAAAAACGTTTCTGTTACATCTACTATGGGCCCTGGCGTGAAAGTGGATCCATCTTCTTTCTCTGCAAAATAAATCTTGACTTATCACAATCATTTTGATAATATCAAAATGTTGTAAAATAGAATATGTCCATTTATACCGTAGACAGCAGGGGCCTTATGGCTTAATTAACCCGCCGAGGTGTATATGTCACAGTCTTACGTTAACGTATGCTTGTATATACAGCCTCCATGTCTTAATGGAGGCTTTTTATATGGAGAACCGTTCGTTAGGAACGTGATGGCCTGATCGGTATAAGTGTTACACAAACAATGTACAGGAGGTGTAACCATGAGCAATGCAATCGATACAAAAAAAGTTGTCGTTGATGAAATTACTTCTAAATTTAAAGATAGTATGTCTACTGTAATTGTAGATTACCGCGGTCTTTCAGTTTCTGAAGTGACTGAACTTCGTAAACAGCTTCGTGACGCTGGCGTAGAATTCAAAGTTTACAAAAACACTTTGACTCGCCGTGCAGTTGAACAAGTTGAACTAACAGGTTTAAACGATTTCTTAACAGGTCCAAACGCTATCGCATTCAGTAACGAAGATGTTATCGCACCAGCGAAAATCATCAACGAATTTGCGAAAAGCCACGAAGCTTTAGAAATCAAAGCTGGTGTCATCGAAGGAAACGTAGCGACTGTAGAAGAAGTGAAGGCTCTTGCGGAACTTCCGTCTCGCGAAGGCTTACTATCTATGTTGCTTAGCGTTCTTCAAGCTCCAGTTCGTAACCTTGCTCTTGCTACTAAAGCAGTTGCAGATCAAAAAGAAGAACAAGGCGCTTAATGCGTACTTAACGTAAAAAACTTAAAATGGAGGAATTACAAATGGCTTTAAATATCGAAGAAATCATTGCTTCAGTTAAAGAAGCAACTGTACTTGAGTTAAACGACTTAGTAAAAGCAATCGAAGAAGAATTTGGCGTAACTGCTGCTGCTCCTGTAGCTGTAGCTGCAGCTGGTGGTGCCGCTGCTGAAGAGAAAACTGATTTTGATCTAGTACTTGCTGGTGCTGGAGACCAAAAAATCAAAGTTATCAAAGTGGTTCGTGAAATCACTGGTCTTGGCTTGAAAGAAGCTAAAGAACTTGTTGACAACACTCCAAAACCACTTAAAGAAGGTATTGCTAAAGAAGAAGCTGAAGAACTTAAAGCTAAGCTTGAAGAAGTTGGCGCTTCTGTAGAAGTTAAGTAATCTTCGCCTAATCTTTTGGGAAAGCTCGCTTTTACTGGCGAGCTTTTTCTTTTCTATTCTCCTGAAACGATTGAATCCAGAGGAGGTCCATTCACCATGAGTGACCACTATTATACGGAAAAGCCATCAGTGAAAAGCAATAAACAGACATGGGACTTCACCTTGAGAAACCGTACCTTTACTTTTACAAGTGACAGTGGAGTGTTTTCTAAGAAAGAAGTCGACTTTGGTTCGAGGCTTTTAATTGAAGCTTTTGAAGAACCTGACGTGGATGGCGATGTCTTAGATGTCGGTTGCGGTTATGGACCGATTGGCTTATCGTTAGCAAACGAAATGACGAGCCGCACCATTCATATGATTGATGTGAACGAAAGAGCAGTCGAACTTTCAAAGGAAAACGCTAAACATAATCGCATTGATAATGTCCGCATCTATCAAAGTGATTTGTTCTCGAATGTTCATTCATCAGCTGCTTTTGCCTCTATACTGACCAATCCCCCAATACGGGCAGGGAAGAAAGTTGTACATGCGATCTTTGAAAAAAGTGCTGATCATTTATTGCCGGAAAGTGAGTTGTGGGTGGTTATTCAGAAAAAGCAGGGCGGACCATCTGCGATTGAGAAATTAGAACAGCTCTTTGGAGAAGTCGAAGTTGTATTGAAAAAAAAGGGCTACTATATTATCAAAGCTAAAAAAGTTTGACGCAGTTTCCTAGCTGTGTTAACATTATAAAATGCCAATGTGTATATTTTGCTTGATAGGCTTAAAAAACAACTATTTTGTATAAATTATGCATATTTGGGAAAACTAATAAAATCGGTATTTGTTTTTGGATGTGGTTTTCTTATTTTAGAAACCCTTTTTTCTTTTGTCTTGTAAAAGTATTTCTTTACTGACATTTGAAAGGCTGAAATACTTTTTACACATATAATACGCATGATTTGAGGGGTGAATCAGTTGACAGGTCAACTAGTTCAGTATGGACGACACCGCCAGCGCAGAAGCTACGCACGCATAAGCGAAGTGTTAGAATTACCAAATCTCATTGAAATTCAAACCTCTTCTTATCAGTGGTTTCTTGATGAGGGTCTTAGAGAGATGTTTCAAGATATATCCCCAATTGAGGATTTTACTGGTAACCTTTCTCTTGAATTCATTGATTACAGCCTAGGGGATCCTAAGTATCCTGTAGCAGAATCAAAAGAACGTGATGTAACTTACTCTGCTCCACTAAGAGTGAAAGTTCGTTTAATTAACAAAGAAACTGGAGAAGTAAAAGACCAAGATGTGTTCATGGGTGATTTCCCAATCATGACAGACACAGGTACTTTTATCATTAACGGTGCGGAACGTGTAATCGTTTCTCAGTTAGTACGTTCTCCAAGTGTATATTTCAGTGGTAAAGTAGACAAAAACGGTAAAAAAGGTTTTACTGCGACTGTCATTCCAAACCGTGGCGCATGGTTAGAATACGAAACTGATGCGAAGGATGTAGTCTATGTACGCATCGATCGCACACGTAAGTTGCCGGTTACGGTTCTTTTGCGTGCTCTCGGCTTCAGCTCTGATCAAGAGATTCTTGACCTCATTGGCGAGAATGAATACTTACGCAACACGCTGGAAAAAGACAATACAGAGAATGCGGATAAAGCACTTCTCGAAATCTACGAGCGCCTCCGTCCTGGAGAGCCGCCAACTGTTGAAAATGCGAAAAGCCTGCTAGACTCTCGCTTCTTCGATCCGAAGAGATATGACCTAGCAAATGTTGGACGCTACAAGATTAATAAAAAGCTTCATATTAAAAATAGACTGTTCAATCAAAAATTGGCTGAAACGTTAGTTGACCCTGAAACAGGTGAAATTCTAGCAGAAAAAGGTCAAATTTTAGACAGAAGAGTTCTTGATAAAGTTCTTCCATACTTAGAAAACGGCATCGGATTTAGAAAGCTTTATCCAAATGGTGGCGTAGTAGAAGATGAAGTAGAACTTCAATCTATTAAGATTTATGCACCGTCTGATCAAGAAGGCGAGCAAGTGATCAACGTGATCGGGAATGCATACGTAGAGGAAGCTGTGAAAAACATCACGCCTTCTGACATCATTGCATCGATCAGTTACTTCTTCAACCTTCTTCATGGTGTAGGTGACACAGATGATATCGATCACCTTGGTAACCGTCGCCTGCGTTCTGTAGGTGAACTTCTGCAAAACCAATTCCGTATTGGTTTAAGCAGAATGGAGCGTGTTGTTCGTGAAAGAATGTCGATCCAAGACACAAACACGATCACACCTCAGCAACTGATCAACATCCGTCCTGTGATCGCTTCTATCAAAGAGTTCTTTGGTAGCTCTCAGCTTTCTCAGTTCATGGATCAAACAAACCCGCTTGCTGAATTGACGCACAAACGTCGTCTGTCAGCGCTTGGGCCTGGTGGTTTGACACGTGAGCGTGCAGGAATGGAAGTTCGTGACGTTCACTACTCTCACTATGGCCGTATGTGTCCGATTGAAACACCAGAGGGTCCAAACATTGGTTTGATCAACTCTCTATCTTCATTTGCAAAAGTGAATCGTTTCGGCTTTATTGAAACACCTTACCGCCGGGTTGATCCTGAAACAGGTAAAGTGACACCGAGAATCGATTACTTAACTGCTGATGAAGAGGATAACTACGTTGTAGCACAAGCGAATGCTATATTAGGTGAAGATGGTTCGTTTATCGATGATAATATCATTGCTCGTTTCAGAGGGGAAAACACCGTTGTTCCTCGAAACCGTGTTGACTACATGGACGTTTCGCCAAAGCAGGTTGTTTCTGCAGCGACAGCATGTATCCCATTCCTAGAAAACGATGACTCTAACCGTGCTCTAATGGGAGCGAACATGCAACGTCAGGCTGTGCCTTTGATGCAGCCGGAATCACCGATTGTTGGTACAGGTATGGAGTATGTATCAGGTAAAGACTCTGGTGCTGCTGTCATCTGCCGTTACCCAGGTGTTGTAGAACGTGTTGAAGCAAAAAATATTTGGGTTCGCCGCTATGAAGATGTCGACGGACAACAAGTCAAAGGAAACCTAGACAAATACAGCTTGCTGAAATTTGTCCGCTCTAACCAAGGGACTTGCTACAACCAGCGTCCAATCGTAAGTGTTGGAGATGAAGTCGTAAAAGGAGAAATCCTTGCAGACGGTCCTTCAATGGAAAAAGGTGAATTGGCTCTAGGACGTAACGTTATGGTCGGCTTCATGACTTGGGACGGTTATAACTACGAGGATGCAATCATCATGAGTGAGCGCCTTGTAAAAGATGACGTCTACACATCTATTCATATTGAAGAATATGAATCAGAAGCTCGTGATACAAAGCTTGGACCGGAAGAAATCACTCGTGATATTCCAAACGTTGGGGAAGATGCTTTGCGCAACCTTGACGAGCGTGGAATCATCCGTATTGGTGCAGAAGTAAAAGACGGAGACCTTCTTGTAGGGAAAGTAACGCCTAAAGGTGTAACAGAACTAACAGCTGAAGAGCGTCTATTACATGCAATCTTCGGTGAAAAGGCTCGTGAAGTACGTGATACATCTCTACGTGTTCCACACGGCGGCGGCGGAATTATCCACGACGTCAAAGTCTTTAACCGTGAAGATGGAGATGAATTACCTCCAGGTGTTAACCAGTTAGTCCGCGTATACATCGTTCAGAAGCGTAAAATTTCTGAAGGTGACAAAATGGCTGGACGACATGGTAACAAAGGGGTTATCTCTAAAATCCTTCCAGAAGAAGATATGCCGTATCTTCCAGATGGAACACCGATTGATATCATGTTAAACCCTCTAGGGGTACCATCTCGTATGAACATCGGTCAGGTACTTGAGCTTCATATGGGTATGGCTGCACGTTACCTTGGCATCCACATTGCGTCACCAGTATTTGATGGTGCGCGTGAGGAAGATGTTTGGGAAACGCTTGAAGAAGCAGGTATGTCCCGTGATGCGAAAACAGTCCTTTATGACGGTCGAACTGGTGAACCATTCGATAACCGTGTATCAGTCGGAATCATGTACATGATCAAACTGGCTCACATGGTTGACGACAAACTTCACGCTCGTTCAACTGGACCATACTCACTTGTTACGCAGCAGCCACTTGGCGGTAAAGCACAGTTTGGTGGTCAGCGATTCGGAGAGATGGAAGTATGGGCACTTGAAGCTTACGGTGCAGCATACACACTTCAAGAGATCTTAACAGTTAAATCGGATGACGTGGTGGGTCGTGTGAAAACATACGAAGCCATCGTCAAAGGGGATAACGTCCCTGAACCAGGTGTCCCTGAATCATTCAAAGTGTTAATCAAAGAACTTCAAAGTTTAGGTATGGATGTCAAAATCTTATCTGGCGATGAAAAAGAGATAGAAATGAGAGATTTAGAAGACGATGAGGAAACGAAGAAAGCAGACGGATTAGCGTTATCTAATGACGAAGATGCTGCAGACCTCGCACCTGTCGATCTTGAACGTGACGCAGTCACAAAAGAATAGCAGAAACGATTAGAGCAAGTGACTAGGGTATAACCCGAAGATTAAAAGGGAGGTAGGCCCCTTGCTAGATGTGAACAATTTTGAGTATATGAACATCGGTCTCGCATCACCTGATAAAATCCGTTCTTGGTCTTTTGGTGAAGTGAAAAAGCCTGAAACGATTAACTATCGTACACTGAAACCTGAAAAAGATGGTCTCTTTTGTGAACGTATCTTCGGACCGCAAAAAGACTGGGAATGTCATTGTGGAAAGTATAAACGCGTTCGTTATAAGGGTGTTGTATGTGACCGTTGTGGTGTAGAAGTAACACGGGCAAAAGTCCGTCGTGAGAGAATGGGGCATATCGAACTGGCTGCCCCAGTTTCCCACATTTGGTATTTCAAAGGTATCCCAAGCCGTATGGGTCTTGTCCTTGATATGTCACCACGTGCGTTAGAAGAAGTGATTTACTTCGCTTCATACGTTGTGACAGATCCGGGCAACACACCGCTTGAGAAGAAACAACTTCTTTCTGAGAAGGAATTCCGTGCTTATTTAGATAAATACGGTAATACATTCCAAGCAGCTATGGGTGCAGAAGCAATCAATAAACTTCTTCAAGATATCGATCTTGTAAAAGAAGTAGATGCACTGAAAGAAGAGCTGAAAACTGCTCAAGGACAGCGTCGTACACGTGCGATTAAACGCCTTGAAGTGCTAGAAGCCTTCCGTAACTCAGGAAACAAACCATCATGGATGATTCTTGATGTACTTCCGGTTATTCCGCCAGAATTACGTCCAATGGTTCAGCTTGATGGTGGACGTTTTGCTACTTCTGACTTAAACGACCTTTATCGTCGTGTCATCAACCGTAACAATCGTCTGAAACGTTTATTAGATCTTGGCGCGCCAAGCATCATCGTTCAGAACGAGAAGCGTATGCTTCAAGAAGCTGTCGATGCCTTGATTGATAATGGACGTAGAGGCCGACCAGTAACAGGACCAGGAAACAGACCATTGAAATCTCTTTCTCATATGCTGAAAGGGAAACAAGGGCGTTTCCGTCAAAACTTGCTTGGTAAACGTGTTGACTATTCTGGACGTTCCGTTATCGTCGTAGGACCACATTTGAAAATGTATCAGTGTGGACTTCCGAAAGAAATGGCTCTTGAATTATTCAAACCATTCGTGATGAAGGAACTTGTTGAAAAAGGTTTAGCTCACAACATCAAGAGTGCGAAGCGTAAAATTGAGCGCGTGCAGCCGGAAGTATGGGATGTTTTAGAATCAGTGATTCGCGAGCACCCAGTCTTACTAAACCGTGCACCGACTCTTCACAGACTTGGTATTCAAGCGTTTGAACCTACACTTGTGGAAGGACGCGCAATTCGTCTGCATCCACTTGTATGTACAGCCTACAACGCTGACTTTGACGGTGACCAAATGGCGGTTCACGTACCATTATCTGCTGAGGCTCAAGCTGAAGCTCGTATCTTAATGCTTGCTGCTCAAAACATTTTGAACCCGAAAGATGGAAAACCTGTTGTTACGCCATCTCAGGATATGGTGCTTGGTAACTACTACCTTACACTTGAGCGTAAAGGTGCTATCGGAGAAGGTATGGTCTTCAAAGATACTAACGAAGCCCTTATAGCTTATCAAAATGGGTATGTGCATCTTCATACACGTGTAGCTGTTGCAGCTAACTCGTTGAAGAATGTGACATTCACTGATGAACAGCGTTCTAAATTGTTGATTACAACAGTTGGAAAACTAATCTTTAACGAAATCTTACCGGAATCATTCCCTTACATGAATGAGCCGACAAAGAGCAATATTGAAGAAAAAACGCCTGACCGCTTCTTCCTTGAAAAAGGTGAAGATGTCAAAGCTGCGATTGAGAAACAAGAAATCAATGCGCCGTTCAAAAAAGGTATTTTAGGTAAAATCATTGCGGAAATCTTTAAGAGATTCCATATCACTGAGACATCTAAAATGCTTGATCGCATGAAAAATCTTGGTTTCAAATACTCTACTAAAGCGGGTATTACGGTTGGGGTGTCTGATATCGTCGTATTAGATGATAAACAGAAGATCCTCGAAGAAGCGCAAGCAAAAGTAGATAACGTTATGAAGCAATTCAGACGTGGTTTGATTACTGAAGAAGAGCGTTACGAGAGAGTCATTTCGATCTGGAGTTCTTCTAAAGATGTCATCCAAGGTAAACTGATGAAGTCCCTTGATGAAGTCAACCCAATCTACATGATGAGTGACTCTGGAGCGCGTGGTAACGCATCTAACTTCACTCAGCTGGCTGGTATGCGTGGTCTGATGGCCAACCCGGCTGGACGTATCATTGAACTTCCGATCAAATCTAGTTTCCGTGAAGGTTTAACCGTATTAGAATACTTTATTTCCACTCACGGAGCGCGTAAAGGTCTTGCCGATACAGCTCTTAAAACAGCTGACTCAGGTTACCTCACGCGTCGTCTCGTTGACGTTGCACAGGATGTCATCATCCGTGAAACAGATTGCGGTACAGACCGTGGAATCTTGGCGAAGTCCATTAGAGAAGGAAATGAAATTATTGAGAAACTTGAAGAACGTCTTATCGGACGTTTTGCAAGAAAACCAATTGTTCATCCTGAAACGGGCGAAGTCATGGTCGACGAAAACGAGCTAATTGATGAAGATAAAGCACTTGAAGTAGTTGAAGCAGGGGTTGAGGAAGTATGGATCCGTTCTGCATTTACATGTAACACGCCCCATGGTGTATGTAAACGATGCTACGGCCGTAACCTTGCAACTGGCACTGACGTTGAAGTCGGTGAAGCAGTTGGAATCATCGCTGCTCAATCAATCGGTGAGCCAGGAACACAGCTTACAATGCGTACGTTCCACACCGGTGGGGTAGCAGGAGACGATATCACACAAGGTTTACCTCGTATCCAAGAGCTATTTGAAGCGCGTAATCCGAAAGGGCAAGCGACCATTTCTGAAATTGATGGTGTTGTTGCTGAAATTAACGATGTTCGTGACAAGCAGCAGGAAATTGTGGTTCAAGGCGACGTTGAAACTCGTTCTTACACAGCTCCTTACAATGCACGTCTGAAAGTTGTTGAAGGTGACAAAGTCACTCGTGGTCAAGTACTGACAGAAGGTTCGATCGATCCGAAAGAACTTCTTAAAGTGACTGATATGACAGCTGTTCAAGAATATCTGCTTCATGAAGTACAAAAAGTATACCGTATGCAAGGGGTAGAGATCGGAGATAAGCACGTTGAGGTAATGGTTCGCCAAATGCTTCGTAAAGTGCGTGTCGCTGATGCAGGGGATACAGATGTATTACCAGGCACACTTCTTGATGTACATCAATTCACTGAAGCGAACAAAAAAGTACTATTCGAAGGCAAGCGTCCTGCAACAGGCCGCCCAGTTCTTCTTGGTATTACAAAAGCATCGCTTGAAACAGACTCATTCTTGTCTGCGGCATCCTTCCAAGAAACGACTCGTGTCCTAACAGATGCGGCGATCAAAGGAAAACGTGATGAACTGCTTGGCTTGAAAGAGAATGTTATCATCGGGAAACTTGTTCCAGCTGGAACAGGAATGCCAAACTACCGTAAAGTTAAGCCGGTTTCACAAGTGCAGCCGTCTGACGATATGGTTCCTGTAGAGTAATCTTTCTCGTGAGATTCCTATAAAATCATCAAAAAATGGTGAAGGATGTCAAGATAATCTGTCATATGATATTGACATCCTTCTGCCATGATGATAATATAACCAAGGTGCTCAAAATAAAACCTGTTACTTTGGAGGATATTCGATGTCTTATGATAAAGTATCACAGGCCCAATCCATTATTATTGGTACGAAGCAAACAGTAAAAGCTCTGAAACGAGATTCAGTAAAGGAAATCGTCGTAGCGAAAGATGCTGATCCTGCTTTAACAGCTAGTGTAACAAAACTAGCTCAAGAGAAGGGTGTAGACATTTTAGTGGTAGATTCCATGAAAAAGCTCGGCAAAGCCTGCGGAATTGAAGTTGGGGCAGCAGCTGTTGCCATTATGTTATAGCGTACTTGTTTTGTTTTTGCATGTGTAAATGCAAAAGCATTGTTTTTTGCCTTTTAATGAACCACCTGGGTATGTGGGTTATAAAAAAAGCAACGAAGGGAGGAATAACAACATGCCTACAATTAATCAGCTAATACGCAAAGGACGCGTGAGTAAAGTTGAAAACTCAAAGTCTCCTGCACTTAACAAAGGATACAACAGTTTCAAAAAAGAGCACACTAACGTAACATCTCCACAGAAGCGCGGGGTTTGTACTCGTGTCGGCACAATGACACCGAAAAAACCAAACTCAGCACTACGTAAATATGCTCGTGTACGTTTGTCTAACCTGATTGAGGTAACAGCTTACATTCCTGGTATCGGACATAATCTACAAGAGCACAGTGTAGTACTTATCCGTGGCGGACGTGTAAAAGACTTACCGGGTGTACGTTACCACATCGTTCGTGGTGCGCTTGATACTGCCGGAGTTGACGGTCGTATGCAAGGACGTTCTAAATACGGAACAAAACGCCCTAAACAAAGCAAATAATACAAACAAACATAAGGGTTTTTAGAAGTTGATATCAGATCAATGGAGTCAGGCAACTGACAATGATATTGAGATGAGAGACAGATAGAAATCCTTTTAAATGAGAAGGGAGGCTATCAGATGCCACGTAAAGGTCCTGTAGCAAAAAGAGACGTATTGCCAGATCCAATTTACAATTCTAAACTTGTATCTCGTTTGATCAACAAAATGATGATCGACGGTAAAAGAGGAAAGTCACAAACAATTCTCTACAAGTCATTTGATATCATCAAAGAACGTACTGGTAATGAAGCGATGGAGGTTTTCGAACAAGCCTTGAAAAACATCATGCCAGTTCTTGAAGTTAAAGCACGTCGTGTAGGTGGAGCTAACTACCAAGTTCCTGTAGAAGTTCGCCCAGACCGTCGTACTACTTTAGGTCTTCGCTGGTTAGTAAACTACGCTCGTCTTCGTGGAGAAAAAACGATGGAAGAGCGTCTTGCTAACGAAATCCTTGACGCAGCTAACAACACTGGTGCTGCTGTTAAGAAACGTGAAGATACACACAAAATGGCAGAAGCGAACAAAGCATTCGCTCACTACCGCTGGTAGGATTTATACCAAACTAAAAAAACTATTCCCTAATAAGGAAGGAGAAATTACCCAATGGCAAGAGAGTTCTCCTTAGACAAAACTCGTAATATTGGTATCATGGCTCACATCGATGCTGGTAAAACGACAACGACTGAGCGTATCTTATACTACACTGGTCGTATCCATAAAATTGGTGAAACTCACGAAGGAGCTTCCCAAATGGACTGGATGGAGCAGGAGCAAGAACGTGGTATTACAATCACTTCTGCTGCTACTACAGCACAATGGAAAGGTTACCGTGTAAACATCATCGATACACCAGGACACGTAGACTTCACTGTTGAAGTTGAACGTTCTTTACGTGTACTTGACGGTGCGGTAGCAGTTCTTGATGCACAATCAGGTGTAGAGCCACAAACTGAAACAGTTTGGCGCCAAGCAACAACTTACGGAGTACCTCGTATCGTATTCGTTAACAAAATGGATAAAACCGGTGCGGACTTCCTTTACTCTGTAAGCACATTAAGAGATCGTCTTCAAGCGAACGCTCATGCAATTCAATTGCCGATCGGCGCTGAAGATCAATTCGAAGGAATCATCGACCTTGTAGATAACGTAGCATACTTCTACGAAGATGACCTTGGAACTCGCTCTGATGCACAAGAAATCCCTGCTGAGTATAAAGACAAAGCTGAAGAGCTTCGCAACAGCCTTATTGAAGCTGTCGCTGAGCTTGATGAAGAGCTTATGGAAAAATACCTTGAGGGTGAAGAAATTACAATTCCTGAATTGAAAGCTGCAATCCGTAAAGGAACGTTGAATGTTGAATTCTACCCAGTTCTTGTTGGATCTGCTTTCAAAAACAAAGGTGTTCAGCTTGTACTTGATGCTGTGCTTGATTACCTACCTGCACCAACTGATGTTGCTGCAATCAAAGGTATCCTGCCAGATTCAAATGAAGAGGTTGTTCGTGAGTCTACTGATGACGCACCATTCTCAGCTCTTGCATTTAAAGTTATGACTGATCCTTATGTTGGGAAACTAACTTTCTTCCGCGTATACTCTGGAACACTTGCTTCAGGTTCATACGTGAAGAACTCTTCTAAGAACAAGCGTGAGCGTGTTGGACGTATCCTTCAAATGCACGCAAACAGCCGTGAAGAAATCTCTACTGTATATGCAGGGGATATCGCAGCAGCTGTTGGTCTTAAAGATACATCTACTGGTGACACTCTTTGTGACGAGAAAGATACTGTTATCCTTGAGTCTATGGAATTCCCAGAGCCAGTTATCGATGTAGCCATCGAGCCTAAATCAAAGGCTGACCAAGATAAAATGGGTATCGCTTTAGCTAAACTAGCTGAAGAGGATCCAACATTCCGTACACAAACAAACCCTGAAACTGGTCAAACGATCATCTCTGGTATGGGTGAGCTTCACCTTGATATCATTGTTGACCGTATGAAGCGTGAGTTCAAGGTGGAAGCTAACGTAGGTGCTCCTCAAGTTGCGTACCGTGAAACATTCCGTTCTGGTGCAAAAGTTGAAGGTAAATTCGTTCGTCAGTCTGGTGGACGTGGTCAGTTCGGACACGTTTGGATCGAATTCGAACCAAACGAAGAAGGCGCAGGCTTCGAATTCCAAAATGCAATCGTCGGTGGGGTTGTTCCACGTGAATACATTCCAGCAATTCAAGCAGGTCTTGAAGATTCACTTGAAAATGGTGTATTAGCTGGATTCCCATTAATCGACATCAAAGCAAAATTATTTGATGGATCTTACCACGATGTTGACTCGAACGAAATGGCGTTTAAAATTGCTGCATCTATGGCATTGAAAAATGCTGTCAGCAAATGTAACCCAGTTCTACTTGAGCCAATGATGAAAGTGGAAGTCGTTATCCCTGAAGAATACATGGGAGACATCATGGGTGATATCACATCTCGTCGTGGACGTGTAGAAGGTATGGAAGCTCGCGGTAACGCTCAAGTTGTTCGCGCAATGGTTCCACTTTCTGAAATGTTCGGATATGCAACTTCACTCCGTTCTAACACACAAGGACGCGGTACTTTCACTATGCATATGGATCACTACGAAGAAGTGCCTAAGAGCATCAGTGAAGAAATCATCAAAAAAAATAAAGGTGAATAATTGATTTTGCCTTTAAACTAAAGTATAACTACTATTGAAGATCAGAAAGTGAGAGATAACTCTTCACTTTCTATCACTCTATACCAAATACAATGAACCTTTAAGGAGGATTTTTAGAATGGCTAAAGAAAAATTCGACCGTTCCAAATCGCATGCTAACATTGGTACAATTGGACACGTTGACCATGGTAAAACAACTCTAACTGCTGCTATCTCAACAGTTCTTCATAAGAAGTCTGGTAAAGGATCAGCTATGGGATATGACCAAATCGATGGTGCTCCAGAAGAGCGCGAGCGTGGAATCACAATCTCAACTTCACACGTCGAGTATGAAACAGACACTCGTCACTATGCACACGTAGACTGCCCAGGACACGCTGACTACGTTAAAAACATGATCACTGGTGCTGCTCAAATGGACGGCGCGATCTTAGTAGTATCTGCTGCTGATGGTCCAATGCCACAAACACGTGAGCACATCCTACTTTCTCGTAACGTAGGTGTTCCATACATCGTAGTATTCCTTAACAAATGTGACATGGTTGACGATGAAGAGTTACTTGAACTTGTTGAAATGGAAGTTCGTGACCTTCTTTCTGACTATGACTTCCCTGGTGATGATGTACCAGTTATCAAAGGTTCTGCTCTTAAAGCTCTTGAAGGAGATGCTGATTACGAAGCAAAAATCTTTGAACTTATGGATGCGGTTGATGAGTACATCCCAACTCCAGAGCGTGACACTGAGAAGCCATTCATGATGCCAGTTGAGGATGTATTCTCAATCACTGGTCGTGGAACTGTTGCTACTGGTCGTGTTGAGCGTGGACAAGTTAAAGTCGGTGACGAAGTTGAAATCATCGGTCTTCAAGAAGACAATGGTAAAACAACTGTTACAGGTGTTGAAATGTTCCGTAAGCTTCTTGACTATGCTGAAGCTGGTGACAACATCGGTGCACTACTTCGTGGTGTATCTCGTGAAGATATCCAACGTGGTCAAGTACTTGCTAAACCAGGTACAATCACTCCACATAGCCGTTTCAAAGCTGAAGTTTATGTACTTTCTAAAGAAGAGGGTGGACGTCATACTCCATTCTTCGCTAACTACCGTCCGCAGTTCTACTTCCGTACAACTGACGTAACTGGTATCGTACATCTTCCAGAAGGTACTGAAATGGTAATGCCTGGCGATAACACTGAGATGGAAGTTGAACTTATCTCTACTATCGCTATCGAAGAAGGAACTCGTTTCTCTATCCGTGAGGGTGGACGTACTGTAGGTTCTGGCGTCGTTTCAAATATCATTAAGTAATAAACATATAAAAGAGACTCTTTGCAAAAGGGTCTCTTTTTTTGCTTTTCCAGATCAGAACGGCTACTATAAGCTATAGAATCTAAATGGAACCGAGAGGATCACTGGAATGGCGAAGACATATTTGAAGAAATGGTTAATCGGCGGGGTTGACCAATGGATTATGATCAAAGAAGATCACACTAGTGAAGCGAAGCCTGTTCTTTTATTTTTACACGGTGGGCCCGGCTCCGCTCAAATCAGCTATATCGACTCATTTCATGAGGAACTTAATCACGATTTTACAGTTGTTCATTGGGATCAGCGTGGCGCGGGACTCTCCTATCAAAAGAATCCCTCCGATACTTCCATGACCATTCGGCAATTTATTGAAGATACGATTGAACTGACAGAGAAAGTCCTTTCATATCTAGGTCAATCAAAATTGTACATCGCCGGATATTCGTGGGGGTCATTAATCGCCATACAAGCAGTACATAAGCGCCCAGATCTATATCATGCTTATTATGGAATTAGTCAGGTAGTAGATGTAATAAAAGAAGATAGTGTGTCGTACGAGCTTCTTTTGGAGAAATACGAAAGAAATCGGTTGTTTACTTGGTGCCTGCGATTACTGACGCCTCCTCCGTGGAAACGAATATCAGCTCATGCTCTGTTCTCTCTATATAAAGAGCTCGGAAGCGTAGGTCTCACACATAGGTGGAAGCCGCTTATTCAAATGCTGCGCGGGTTTCTTTTTAGTAAGGAATATCAGCTCAAAGATAAGTGGAATTTCCTTAAAGGACAGATGCTTAGTCAGGACATTCTATGGGATGAATTGATGAATGAGAGCATTGAATACCGAGTTTCTACTATATTAATACCTTGTTACTTTATCATTGGTGAATATGACATGATTACACCAGCTGCTGTATCAAAACCTTATGTTGAGCAATTAACAGCACCAGTCAAAGAATGGTTCACCTTTAAAGAATCTGCACATTCCCCGCATCTAGAAGAGCCAGAAGAATTTATCCGTACCATAAAAAAGACGGCTGTACATCATCTTCAGGGAAAGCTTGATTTATAGGCTGAACCCCTGTATAATATGAAAAGTGTGCAAATCATAAATTTATCCGATTTATTATTGCAACACGCAGGCCAATTTGGTACAATAGTGCATGTTGGTCTTTGACTGCGATGAAGTGAGAGGTTGCTGACACACCCGGCCGCTTTGCCATGGCAAGGTGATCAGGTTTTTCTCACGGAGAACTGTCTAACGTAAGTAGGCGAAAAGGAGGGAAAATAATGGCAAAACAAAAAATTCGTATTCGTTTAAAAGCATATGATCATAGAATTCTTGATCAATCTGCTGAGAAGATTGTTGAAACGGCTAAGCGTTCTGGTGCTAGTGTATCTGGTCCAATCCCGCTTCCAACTGAAAAATCAGTTTACACAATCCTTCGTGCGGTGCATAAGTACAAAGATTCTCGTGAGCAATTTGAGATGCGTACTCACAAACGTCTAATCGACATCGTGAATCCAACTCCACAAACAGTTGATGCACTTATGCGTTTAGATTTACCATCTGGTGTAGATATCGAAATCAAACTTTAATTCAAATAGAAAACACATATTATAGGAGGTGTGACTAATGACCAAAGGAATCTTAGGTAGAAAAATTGGTATGACGCAAGTATTCGCAGAAAACGGTGATCTTATCCCTGTAACTGTTGTTGAGGCTGCTGCTAACGTTGTTCTTCAAAAGAAGACTGCTGACACGGATGGCTATGAAGCAATCCAAATCGGTTTTGACGACAAACGTGAAAAGCTTTCTAACAAACCAGAGAAGGGCCACGTTGCTAAAGCGGAAACTGCTCCTAAGCGCTTCGTAAAAGAATTACGCGGTGCGGAGCTAGATGCGTATGAAGTTGGTCAGGAAGTCAAAGTTGATATTTTCGCAAATGGAGATATCGTAGATGTAACAGGAACATCAAAAGGTAAAGGATTCCAAGGGGCTATCAAGCGCCACGGACAATCACGCGGACCAATGACTCACGGTTCACGTTACCACCGTCGTCCTGGTTCAATGGGACCTGTTGATCCAAACCGAGTATTCAAAGGTAAACTTCTTCCAGGTCGTATGGGCGGAGAACAAATCACTGTCCAAAACCTTGAGATCGTTAAAGTTGATGCGGAACGCAATCTTCTATTGATCAAAGGAAATGTACCAGGAGCTAAAAAATCTCTAGTAACTGTAAAGAGTGCAGTTAAATCTAAATAACTCTCTTAGGAAAGGAGGAAACAAGTCATGCCAAAAGTAGCATTATTTAACCAAAACGGTTCTACTAACGGTGAAATCGAATTAAACGCTTCTGTGTTTGGGATTGAGCCAAACGAAAGCGTAGTATTCGATGCTATTCTTATGCAAAGAGCTTCCTTACGTCAAGGAACTCACAAAGTAAAAACTCGTTCTGAAGTACGTGGCGGAGGTCGTAAGCCTTGGAGACAGAAGGGTACTGGTCGTGCTCGTCAAGGTTCTATCCGTTCACCACAATGGCGCGGAGGCGGTATCGTATTCGGTCCAACACCACGCAGCTATTCTTATAAATTACCTAAAAAAGTTCGCCGCTTGGCTATCAAGTCAGTATTGTCTTCTAAAGTAATCGACAACAACATCATCGTTCTTGAAGATCTGACTCTTGATGCAGTGAAAACGAAAGAATTCGCAGGCATCCTTAAAGGATTATCTGTCGAGAAGAAAGCGTTGATCGTCACTGCGGATGCAAACGAAACAGTTGCTTTATCTGCTCGTAACATCCCTGGAGTAACAGTTGTTGAAGCTAACGGTATCAACGTTCTTGACGTTGTCAACCACGAGAAACTTCTGATCACTAAAGCAGCGGTTGAAAAAGTAGAGGAGGGACTTGCATAATGAAAGATCCTCGTGATGTTCTAAAGCGCCCTATCATTACTGAACGTTCTGCTGATCTAATGACAGAGAAGAAGTATACGTTCGAAGTTGATGTCAGAGCTAACAAAACAGAAGTGAAAGACGCTGTTGAAGAAATCTTTGGAGTGAAAGTTGAGAAAGTCAACGTTCAAAATTACAAAGGAAAATCTAAACGCGTTGGACGCTACACTGGTATGACTAGCCGTCGCAGAAAAGCGATCGTGAAATTAACTGCTGACAGCAAAGAAATCGAAATTTTTGAAGCGTAAATCTTAAAAAGAAGGAGGGAAATTCAAAATGGCGATTAAAAAGTATAAACCAACCAGTAATGGTCGTCGTGGCATGACTACTTCAGATTTTGCTGAAATCACGACTGACAAACCAGAAAAATCGTTGCTTGCGCCGCTTCACAGAAAAGGCGGACGTAACAACCAAGGTAGAATGACTGTTCGTCATCAAGGTGGCGGTCATAAACGTCAATACCGTATCATTGACTTTAAACGTGATAAAGACGGTATACCTGGACGCGTTGCTACAATCGAGTATGATCCAAACCGTTCAGCGAACATCGCTCTTGTAAACTATGCAGATGGTGAGAAACGTTACATTCTTGCTCCTAAAGGAATCCAAGTTGGTACTGAAGTTACTTCTGGACCAGAATCTGACATCAAACCAGGTAATGCTCTTCCACTTATCAACATCCCAGTTGGTACAGTTGTGCATAACATTGAATTAAAACCAGGTAAAGGTGGACAATTAGTTCGTTCTGCTGGTACTTCTGCTCAAGTTCTTGGTAAAGAAGGTAAATACGTTCTTGTACGTTTGAACTCAGGAGAAGTTCGTATGATTCTTTCTGCTTGCCGTGCGACTATCGGTCAAGTTGGAAACGAGCAACACGAATTAATTAACATCGGTAAAGCTGGACGTTCACGCTGGAAAGGCGTACGCCCAACAGTTCGTGGTTCTGTAATGAACCCTAACGATCACCCACACGGTGGTGGTGAAGGACGCGCTCCAATCGGACGTAAATCACCAATGTCTCCATGGGGCAAACCGACTCTTGGATTCAAGACTCGTAAGAAAACCAACAAGTCTGATAAATTCATTGTACGTCGTCGTAAAAACAAGTAACGGGGTTGTCTACGGTTCATTTAGGACCGTAGTTCAATCACGAAGGGAGGTTCCACAATGGCTCGCAGCTTAAAAAAAGGACCATTTGTTGATGATCATTTGATGGCTAAAGTCGAGAAATTGAATGAAACTGACAAAAAGCAAGTCGTAAAAACTTGGTCTCGTCGTTCTACAATTTTCCCACAATTCATCGGTCACACAATCGCTGTCTATGACGGACGCAAACATGTACCTGTTTTCATTTCTGAAGATATGGTAGGTCACAAATTGGGCGAATTCGCACCAAGCCGTACTTACAAAGGTCATGCTAGTGACGATAAAAAAACAAGACGCTAATGAGAGGAGGCTTTTAAATGCAAGCTAAAGCTGTCGCAAGAACAGTCCGTATTGCTCCTCGTAAAGCACGTCTAGTAATGGACCTGATCCGAGGTAAGCAAGTAGGAGAAGCAGTTTCTATCTTAAACCTTACACCTAAGGCTGCTTCACCAATTATTGAAAAAGTATTAAAATCTGCTATCGCAAATGCTGAGCACAACTACGAGTTGGACGCTAACAGCCTAGTGATTACTCAAGCATTCGTTGACGAAGGTCCAACACTTAAGAGATTCCGTCCACGTGCTATGGGTCGTGCGAGCGCAATTAACAAACGTACTAGCCACATTACAATCGTTGTATCAGAAAAGAAGGAGGGATAATCCGTGGGTCAAAAGGTAAATCCAGTAGGTCTTCGTATTGGCGTCATTCGTGATTGGGAATCTAAATGGTTCGCAGGAAAAGATTACGCTGACTTCTTACATGAAGACTTGAAAATCCGTGAATTCATCAGCAAGCGTTTGTCTGACGCGTCTGTTTCTAAAGTAGAAATCGAACGTGCTGCAAACCGCGTAAATATCACAATCCACACGGCTAAACCAGGTATGGTAATTGGTAAAGGCGGATCTGAAGTTGAAGCACTTCGTAAAGCTCTTAACAGCCTAACTGGCAAACGTGTACACATCAACATCCTTGAAATCAAAAGAGCAGATCTTGATGCTCAGCTAGTTGCTGAAAACATCGCTCGTCAACTTGAAAATCGTATTTCATTCCGTCGTGCACAAAAACAAACAATCCAACGCACAATGCGTGCTGGAGCACAAGGAATCAAAACAATGGTTTCTGGTCGTCTTGGCGGTGCAGATATTGCTCGTTCTGAATATTACAGTGAAGGTACTGTTCCGTTGCACACACTTCGTGCTGACATCGACTATGCTACTGCTGAAGCTGACACTACTTATGGTAAGCTTGGCGTAAAAGTATGGATCTATCGTGGAGAAGTCCTTCCAACTAAGAAGAATACTGCGGAAGGAGGAAAATAATATGTTATTGCCAAAACGCGTGAAGTATCGCAGAGAACATCGTGGAAAAATGCGTGGTCGTGCAAAAGGTGGTACTGAAGTACATTTCGGTGAGTACGGTATCCAAGCTCAAGAAGCTTCTTGGATCACGAACCGCCAAATCGAAGCTGCTCGTATTGCTATGACTCGTTACATGAAACGTGGCGGTAAAGTTTGGATTAAAATTTTCCCTTCTAAGCCATACACAGCTAAACCTCTAGAGGTCCGCATGGGTTCCGGTAAAGGTGCTCCAGAAGGATGGGTAGCTGTAGTAAAACCAGGCAAAGTTTTATTTGAAATTTCTGGTGTGTCTGAAGAAGTTGCTCGTGAAGCTCTTCGTCTTGCATCTCATAAATTGCCAATTAAAACGAAGTTCGTAAAACGTGAAGAAATTGGTGGTGAATCAAATGAAAGCTAATGAAATTCGTGACCTTACCACTGCTGAAATTGAACAAAAAGTAAAGTCTCTTAAAGAAGAACTTTTCAATCTTCGTTTCCAATTAGCGACTGGGCAGCTTGAAAACACTGCTCGCATTCGTGAAGTGCGTAAATCAATCGCACGCATGAAAACTGTGATTCGTCAAAGAGAAATCGCTGCTAATAAATAATAATTAGAGGGGAGGCCCCGCAAACATGAGCGAACGTAACCAACGTAAAGTGTATCAAGGTCGTGTTGTTTCTGACAAAATGGATAAAACCATCACTGTTGTAGTTGAAACATACAAAAAGCATTCACTTTATGGCAAACGTGTAAGATACTCTAAGAAGTTCAAAGCACATGATGAAAACAACCAAGCAAAAATCGGAGACATCGTAAAGGTCATGGAAACTCGTCCTTTATCTGCGACTAAACGCTTTCGTCTAGTTGAAGTTGTCGAAGAAGCCGTTATTATCTAATAAAGTTCGGATTTCTTTTTCCGAAAGGAGGTAACATTAATGATTCAACAGGAGACTCGTTTAAAAGTAGCTGACAACTCTGGCGCACGCGAAGTACTAACGATTAAAGTTCTTGGTGGCTCTGGACGTAAGACGGCTAACATCGGTGATGTCATTGTTTGTACGGTTAAACAAGCAACACCAGGAGGCGTTGTCAAAAAAGGTGAAGTTGTGAAAGCAGTTATCGTTCGTACAAAGAGCGGAGCTCGCAGAAACGATGGATCTTACATCAGCTTCGATGAAAATGCATGTGTCATTATCCGTGACGACAAGAGCCCACGTGGAACTCGTATCTTCGGACCAGTAGCACGTGAACTTCGTGAAAACAACTATATGAAAATTGTTTCTCTAGCACCAGAAGTACTTTAATGAATACAATCCGCGACTCAAGGAGGTGCGATTAAATGCATGTTAAAAAGGGCGATAAAGTAGTGGTTATCTCTGGTAAAGATAAAGGTAAACAAGGAGTCATCCTTGCTGCTTTCCCTAAGAATGACCGTGTTTTAGTAGAAGGTATTAACCTTGTGAAAAAACACTCTAAACCAACCCAAGCTAACCCTCAGGGCGGAATTTCTGAACAAGAAGCGCCGATCCACGTATCAAACGTAATGCCGCTTGATCCTAAAACGGGTGAAGTGACACGTGTTGGGTATAAAGTTGAGGACGGAAAGAAAGTCCGTGTAGCGAAAAAATCTGGGCAAGTTCTAGATAAATAGTAAATAAGGAAGGGAGGTCTTTCTCATGAACCGCCTTAAAGAAAAGTATGTAAAAGAAATTACACCTGCATTAGTTTCTAAGTTTGAATACAAATCAGTAATGCAAGTGCCAAAAATCGAAAAAATCGTGATCAACATGGGTGTTGGTGACGCCGTTCAAAACGCTAAAGCAATCGATACTGCTGTTGAAGAATTAACGTTTATCGCTGGTCAAAAACCTGTCGTTACTCGTGCGAAGAAGTCTATTGCTGGATTCCGTCTACGTGAAGGAATGCCAATCGGTGCGAAAGTAACACTTCGCGGAGAGCGTATGTACGATTTCCTTGATAAACTTATTTCTGTGTCTTTACCACGTGTACGTGACTTCCGCGGGATTTCTAAGAAATCTTTCGACGGTCGTGGAAACTACACGCTTGGTATTAAAGAACAGTTAATCTTCCCAGAAATTGATTACGATAAAGTAACAAAAGTCCGCGGTATGGATATCGTTATCGTTACGACTGCCAATACGGACGAAGAAGCACGTGAGTTATTAACTCAAGTAGGTATGCCGTTCCAGAAATAATCAATGAAAGGGAGGCGAAATCGTGGCTAAAAAGTCTATGATTGCGAAACAACAACGCAAACAAAAGTTTAAAGTTCAAGAGTATACGCGCTGCGAACGTTGTGGACGTCCACATTCAGTAATTCGCAAGTTTAAACTTTGCCGTATTTGTTTCCGCGAACTTGCATATAAAGGACAAATTCCTGGCGTTAAAAAAGCCAGCTGGTAATCCCCATAAATGGGAAGGAGGTTATTAAATAATGGTTATGACAGATCCGATTGCAGATTTGCTGACTCGTATTCGCAATGCGAACATGGTACGTCATGAGAAGCTAGAAGTACCGGCTTCCAAAATCAAAAGAGAAATTGCTGAAATCTTAAAGCGTGAAGGTTTTATCCGTGACGTTGAATATGTTGAAGACAGCAAACAAGGAATTATTCGTATGTTCCTTAAATATGGCCAAAACAACGAACGTGTTATCACTGGTCTAAAAAGAATCAGTAAACCTGGTTTACGTGTATATGCGAAATCAAATGAAGTACCACGTGTACTTAACGGACTTGGAATCGCAATTATTTCTACATCACAAGGTGTTTTATCGGACAAAGAAGCCCGTGCTAAACAAGCTGGTGGAGAAGTACTTGCTTACGTATGGTAAAAAAAGTTTAAGATGAATGGAGGTGCTTGGTATGTCTCGTATAGGTAAAAAACTAATCGAGATCCCTTCAGGAGTTACTGTGACAAACAACGATAACACAGTGACAGTAAAGGGACCAAAAGGTGAACTAACTCGTACATTTCACCCTGATATGGAAATTAAAATTGAGGACAGCGTCTTAACTGTAAGCCGTCCGTCTGATCATAAAGAACACCGTGCATTACATGGTACAACACGTAGCTTAATTGCAAACATGGTTGAAGGTGTATCTAAAGGTTTCGAAAGAGGTTTAGAACTTATCGGTGTCGGTTACCGTGCAGCTAAATCTGGAAACAAACTTGTTCTTAACGTTGGATACTCTCATCCAGTTGAAATCGTTCCTGAGGCTGGAGTTGAAGTCGAAGTTCCATCTCAAACGAAAGTAGTCATTAAAGGTATCGATAAAGAGCGTGTGGGAGCTCTAGCTTCTAACATCCGCGCTGTCCGTTCTCCAGAGCCTTACAAAGGTAAAGGAATTCGTTACGAAGGTGAATTCGTTCGCCGTAAAGAAGGAAAAACTGGTAAGTAAGATCGCTTAATGTGAAGAAAGGAGTGACTCGGATGATTACGAAAACTAGTAAAAACGCTACTCGTCTTAAAAGACACGCTCGTGTTCGTGCGAAACTTTCAGGTACTGCTGAAAGACCTCGCCTTAACGTTTTCCGTTCTAACAAGAACATCTACGCTCAAGTAATTGATGATGTTAACGGTGTAACACTTGTAAGTGCTTCTACTCTTGATAAAGATTTAAAGATCGAGAATAGTTCTGACGCTGCAGCTGCTACTAAAGTTGGCGAACTTGTTGCAAAACGTGCTGTTGAAAAAGGAATCTCTAACGTGGTATTTGACCGCGGAGGATACTTATATCATGGACGTGTAAAAGCTCTAGCTGAAGCTGCTCGTGAGGCTGGACTTAAATTTTAATAAAAGAAGGAGGGACACATCCGAATGAGTCGTATTGACCAAAGCAAATTAGAGTTAGAAGAACGCTTAGTTACGGTTAACCGCGTAGCGAAAGTTGTTAAAGGTGGACGTCGTTTCCGTTTTGCAGCTTTAGTTGTTGTCGGTGACAAAAACGGTCATGTAGGTTTCGGTACTGGTAAAGCACAAGAAGTACCAGAAGCGATCCGCAAAGCTGTTGAAGATGCGAAAAAGAATTTAATTGAAGTACCAATGGTTGGAACTACAATTCCACATGAAATCATCGGTCGATTCGGTGCAGGAAACGTTCTATTGAAGCCTGCTTCAGAAGGTACAGGAGTTATCGCTGGAGGCCCAGTGCGTGCGGTTCTTGAGCTTGCTGGTCTAGCTGATATCCTTTCTAAATCTCTAGGTTCTAATACACCGATCAACATGATCCGCGCAACACTTCAGGGTTTAAGTGAACTTAAACGTGCTGAAGACGTTGCGAAGCTTCGTGGAAAATCTGTAGAAGACCTGTTAGGATAAGGAGGGAACATTAATGGCAAATAAATTAGAAATTACCCTCAAACGCAGTGTAATCGGTCGCCCAGAAGATCAGCGTGTCACTGTTCGTACTCTTGGTCTTAAGAAAACAAACCAAACAGTCGTACATGAAGACAATGCAGCGATCCGCGGCATGATTAACAAGGTGTCTCATTTAGTTTCTGTTAAAGAACAATAAAACATTTTTAATCGATAAGGAGGTGCCCAAATGAAACTTCATGAATTGAAGCCTTCAGAAGGTTCACGTAAAGTACGCAACCGTGTTGGTCGTGGTATTGGATCAGGTAACGGTAAAACTTCTGGTAAAGGTCATAAAGGTCAAAACGCTCGTTCTGGCGGCGGTGTACGCCCTGGTTTCGAAGGTGGTCAGATGCCTTTATTCCAACGTCTTCCAAAACGTGGTTTTACAAACATCAACCGTAAAGATTATGCGGTAATCAACTTAGACAGATTAAACAGTTTTGACGAAGGAACGGAAGTAACTCCTGAACTTCTTCTAGAGACTGGTGCAATAAGCAAGTTAAAAGCAGGAGTAAAAATTCTTGGCAACGGTAAATTAGAAAAAAAATTAACTGTAAAAGCCAATAAATTCTCTGCTTCTGCTAAAGAAGCGATTGAAGCTGCTGGCGGTACAGCCGAGGTGATCTAACTTGTTTAAGACAATCTCCAATTTTATGCGCGTGAAAGATATACGGAATAAGATTATATTCACTCTTTTAATGTTAATCGTCTTTCGTATAGGTGCTTTCATCCCTGTGCCTAATGTGAACGCCGAAGTTCTCCAGGCACAGGATCAAATGAGTGTTTTCGGGATCCTCAACACGTTTGGGGGCGGGGCACTTTTCCAATTCTCCATTCTTGCAATGGGGATTATGCCGTATATCACTGCTTCGATCATCATTCAGCTCTTGCAGATGGATGTTGTTCCGAAGTTCACTGAGTGGTCAAAGCAAGGAGAGGTTGGCCGCCGAAAATTAGCACAATTCACAAGGTATTTTACAATTGTTCTAGGTTTTATCCAGGCGTTAGGAATGTCATATGGATTCAACAATATGGCAGGAGGCATGCTGATTGAAAACCCAGGTGTTTCAACGTACCTCTTAATTGCGGTCGTACTCACTGCGGGAACAGCATTTTTGATGTGGCTGGGAGAGCAGATTACTGCTCACGGTGTTGGTAACGGTATTTCGATTATTATCTTTGCCGGTATCATCGCAGGTATCCCTCAAACATTAAAACAAGTGTACGCTCAGCAATTTGTAGGTGGAGATGGACAGCTGTTCATGCAAATCCTGAAAATTGCCCTTATTGTCATTGCTATTCTTGTCATTGTTGTCGGTGTGATTTACATTCAAATGGCAGTGAGAAAGATTGCGATTCAATATTCAAAAGGAACTGGCCGTGCACAAATGTCTGCTAGTCAAGCAACGCACCTTCCATTGAAAGTGAATCCAGCAGGGGTGATTCCAGTCATCTTTGCCGTTTCTTTCATTATTACTCCGCAGACGGTCGCATCGTTCTTCGGAACCAATAATGTGACAACTTGGATAACCAACAACTTTGACTATACTAAGCCAATCGGTATGACGATTTATGTAGCACTGATTGTTGCTTTCACATATTTTTATGCCTTTGTCCAAGTGAATCCTGAACAAATGGCTGAAAATCTGCAAAAGCAGGGTGGCTATATCCCGGGAGTTCGTCCAGGGAAAATGACTCAAGATAGAATTACGAGCATTTTGTACCGACTCACGTTCGTGGGCGCCATTTTCTTAGCCGTGATTTCAATACTTCCTATCTTTTTCATTCAATTCGCTGGATTACCTTCCGCTGCACAAATTGGTGGCACAAGTCTTCTCATTGTTGTAGGTGTTGCACTTGAAACAATGAAACAGCTTGAAAGCCAGTTAGTGAAACGAAACTACCGTGGATTTATGAAATAAAACAGAGGGCTGGGCTCCTGCCCAACCTCTCTAAGTAAGGAAGGGGAAATCCGAAATGAACTTAGTCTTAATGGGGCTTCCGGGTGCTGGTAAAGGCACTCAGGCAGAACGAATTGTTGATGATTATGGGATCCCTCATATCTCAACAGGAGATATGTTCCGCGCTGCTATGAAAGAGGAGACACAACTTGGGCTCGAAGCAAAATCCTTTATCGATAAAGGAGAGCTTGTTCCTGATGAGGTCACAATCGGTATTGTTAGAGAAAGACTTGGCAAAAATGATTGTGAACAAGGTTTTCTTCTGGACGGATTTCCGCGAACAGTCGCTCAGGCTGAAGCTTTAGAAGACATTCTAAAGGACCTTGGCAGAACGATTGATTATGTCATTAATATTAAAGTCGATAAAGATGCTTTGATGGAGCGTCTGACTGGCCGAAGAATTTGCAAAAATTGCGGAGCAACCTATCATTTAGTATTCAATCCACCTGCGAAAGAAAATGTTTGCGATAAGTGTGGAGGCGAGCTTTATCAACGTGCAGATGATAATGCAGAAACCGTTTCGACTAGACTTGAAGTAAACTTAAAGCAGACTGAACCTTTACTGAACTTCTATTCAGAAAAAGGATATCTTGCAAACATTGATGGTGCAAAACACATTAACGATGTATATGCAGATATCAAGGACCTGCTTGGGGGATTAAATAAATGATTATCTGTAAAACTCCTCGCGAGCTTGAGATTATGAGAGAAGCTGGACGCATTGTCGCACTGACTCATGAAGAGCTGAAGAAACATATAAAACCAGGTATTTCGACAAAAGAATTGGATCAAATTGCCGAACGTTTTATTACAAAGCAGGGTGCAATCCCATCTTTTAAAGGGTATAATGGTTTTCGCGGGAGCATTTGCGTTTCGGTGAATGAAGAACTCGTTCACGGTATTCCTGGTAAACGGGTTTTACGTGATGGTGACATCATTAGTATCGATATTGGCGCAAAGTTAAATGGCTATCATGGTGACTCTGCTTGGACTTATCCACTTGGGGTAATCAGTGATGAAGACCGCAAACTACTGGAAGTCACAGAGGAATCTCTATATAAAGGCTTACAGGAAGCAAAGCCAGGCGAACGTCTGTCGAACATTTCCCATGCCATACAAACGTATGTAGAAAACGAGAATTTCTCAGTTGTTAGAGAATATGTTGGACATGGGGTCGGACAGGATCTTCATGAGGACCCTCAAATTCCTCATTATGGTCCGCCCAACAAAGGCCCGCGGCTAAAACCTGGAATGGTGTTGGCCATCGAACCGATGGTGAACGCAGGCAGCCGATATGTGAAAACATTGGCTGATAACTGGACGGTTGTAACGGTTGATGGGAAAAAGTGTGCTCACTTTGAGCATACGATTGCGATTACAGATACAGGTTTTGATATACTGACTAAGATTTAGGTCTTCACTGAAGCCTTTCAGGCCCAAATCGGGCAGGTTGTCTGTATAGTCCAAAGGAAAGAACAAGATCAGTATACAGGTGTCATCGGCATGTTCGGTGGCTGCCATGTACTAATCGCAGACGGAGAAAAGCGTAAATTTCATTCTCCTAAGAAAAAATATCAATCATATAACCTTTTATGGTTGCGTATCTCCGGAAGTTCAGAACAGTATATTCAAAACAGGTCGGGTGATAGATGGCCAATTGAGATGAACTCATTTGGACATTTGTCAGAGAGCAAGTTACTGATTTGAAGAAGGGAGAACACTTGAATGGCGAAAGACGATGTAATTGAAGTGGAAGGTACTGTAGCAGAAACTTTGCCAAATGCAATGTTCAAAGTTGAACTAGAGAATGGTCATACAGTTTTGGCTCATGTATCAGGAAAAATCCGTATGCACTTCATTCGCATTTTACCTGGAGACAAAGTTACGGTAGAATTATCTCCATATGACTTAACTCGTGGTAGAATTACGTACCGTTACAAATAAAGCAACTCCGGAAGAAGGAGGTTGGAAACACATGAAAGTGAGACCATCTGTTAAACCTATCTGTGAAAAATGTAAAGTTATTCGCAGAAAAGGAAAAGTAATGGTGATCTGTGAAAACCCAAAACATAAACAAAAACAAGGCTAATAACAAGGAGGTGCCCAAATCATGGCTCGTATTGCTGGTGTAGATATTCCACGTGATAAACGTGTTGTCATTTCTTTAACATATGTTTTTGGAATTGGTCGTACGACTGCGCAACAAGTCCTTAAAGAAGCAGGTGTTTCTGAAGACACTCGCGTTCGCGATCTAACTGAAGACGAACTTGGTAAAATCCGTGATATCATTGACAAACTTAAAGTAGAAGGTGACCTTCGTCGTGAAGTTTCACTTAACATTAAGCGTCTAATTGAAATCGGAAGCTACCGCGGAATCCGTCATCGTAGAGGACTTCCTGTTCGTGGACAAAACACAAAAAACAACGCGCGTACTCGTAAAGGTCCGCGTCGTACTGTAGCTAACAAGAAAAAATAAGTAAAGGAGGTAGTTAAAGAATGGCTGCTGCTCGTAAACAAAATACGCGTAAACGTCGCGTGAAAAAGAATATTGAAGCTGGAATCGCTCATATTCGTTCCACTTTCAACAACACGATTGTAACGATTACTGATGTTCATGGAAACGCAATTTCTTGGTCAAGTGCTGGTGCATTAGGATTCAGAGGTTCTCGTAAATCTACTCCTTTCGCTGCACAAATGGCTGCTGAAACTGCTGCTAAAGGTTCTATCGAACATGGTCTTAAAACACTTGAAGTAACTGTTAAAGGTCCTGGTTCTGGTCGTGAAGCTGCAATTCGTGCACTTCAAGCTGCAGGTCTTGAAGTTACTGCAATTAGAGACGTAACTCCAGTTCCTCATAACGGATGCCGTCCACCAAAACGTCGCCGCGTGTAATTTGTTTGTATAGATTTTGTGTCCCTGTCAATAATGGGTTATGATACAGTTATTTATGAGACGAATACACGACTCGTTGCCTGAGCACATACGGGACTAAACAATGAGGAATTTCGGATGGAATCTCATATGATTCTATTCGAGGTTTCGACGTTTTGAAGGAGGGTTTTATTAGATGATCGAAATTGAAAAACCAAAAATCGAAACGGTTGAAATCAGCGACGATGCCAAGTATGGCAAGTTTGTCGTAGAGCCACTTGAGCGTGGATATGGTACCACTTTAGGGAACTCCCTTCGTCGTATCCTTTTATCCTCACTTCCTGGTGCAGCTGTAACATCGATCCAGATAGATGGTGTCTTACACGAATTCTCAACGATCGAAGGCGTGGTTGAAGATGTTACAACGATTATCTTAAACATTAAAAAGCTTGCACTCAAAATCTACTCTGAAGAAGAGAAGACGCTTGAAATTGATGTACAAGATGAAGGTACTGTAACAGCTGCTGATATTACACACGACAGCGATATTGAAATCTTAAATCCAGATCTCCACATCGCAACTCTTGGCAAGAATGCGAGCTTCCGTGTTCGCTTAACTGCACAAAGAGGTCGCGGGTATAATCCTGCTGATGCAAACAAAAGAGACGATCAGCCAATCGGTGTGATTCCGATCGACTCAATCTATACACCTGTATCTCGTGTGACTTATCAAGTGGAGAACACCCGTGTTGGGCAAATCACAAACTATGATAAATTAACACTAGATGTATGGACTGATGGAAGCACAGGACCGAAAGAAGCGATCGCTCTAGGTTCTAAGATTTTAACTGAACACCTGAATATTTTCGTTGGGTTAACTGACGAAGCTCAGCATGCTGAAATCATGGTTGAGAAAGAAGAAGACCAAAAAGAAAAAGTGCTTGAAATGACAATTGAAGAGCTTGATCTTTCTGTTCGTTCTTACAACTGTTTGAAGCGTGCGGGTATTAACACTGTTCAAGAGCTTGCTAACAAGACAGAAGAGGATATGATGAAAGTTCGTAACCTTGGACGTAAATCTCTTGAAGAAGTGAAAGCGAAACTAGAAGAACTTGGACTGGGTCTTCGTAAAGACGATTGACTAGTTTCATTGTGAACTAGGATTTTCGTGTGTTTTTTATTCATACAGCATTCTCTAACTAAGGAGGGGACATCACATGGCATACAGAAAGCTAGGACGCACTAGTGCACAACGTAAAGCAATGCTTCGTGACCTAACGACTGATTTGATCATCAACGAACGCATCGAAACAACTGAAACACGTGCGAAAGAACTTCGCTCTGTAGTTGAAAAAATGATCACTCTTGGCAAACGCGGAGATCTTCATGCTCGCCGTCAAGCTGCAGCTTACATTCGTAATGAAGTAGCTAATGCTGAAACAAACCAAGATGCACTTCAAAAATTATTCGCTGACGTTGCAACTCGCTACGAAGATCGCCAAGGTGGATACACTCGTATCATGAAGCTTGGACCTCGTCGCGGCGATGGCGCACCAATGGCTGTCATTGAATTAGTTTAATCACATAGCGTGTATCTAAGAAAGGGCGGGACAGTTCATAACTGGATCTATGCCCTTTTTTAGATACTACGGCTTTTTAACAATAAGCAAAGAAGAGGTTGAGCTGAGAGGAGGTCCGGTAGAGATGGGGAAGACATTAATTGACGTAAAGGACATTGTATTTCGTTATCACAAGGATGCGGACAAGCCCGCTTTAGATCAAGTGTCATTGCATGTGAATCAAAATGAATGGCTCGCCATTGTTGGTCATAACGGTTCAGGTAAATCCACACTTGCCCGTGTACTGAATGGGCTCATTTTACCGGATGCTGGAACGGTCAAGGTTGGAGAGATTGAGCTGAAAGAAGAGAGTGTCTGGGATATTCGCAAAAAGGTCGGAATGGTCTTTCAAAACCCAGATAACCAATTCGTTGGCTCAACGGTTCGTGATGATGTGGCTTTTGGTTTAGAAAATAACGGGGTTGAGCGGGAATTGATGATAGAACGTGTAGATTGGGCTGTCAAACAGGTCAATATGCAGGAGTTTCTTGATCAAGAGCCGCACCATCTATCAGGCGGGCAAAAGCAGAGAGTCGCCATTGCAGGTGTACTTGCCGCAAGCCCTGACATCATGATCTTGGATGAAGCAACATCGATGCTTGATCCGATTGGCCGTGAAGAAGTGTTAGAGACTGTTAGACTATTGAAGGAACAAGGGACGGTCACAGTCATTTCCATCACACATGATTTAGACGAGGCCGCCAAGGCAGACCGGGTCATTGTCATGAATGACGGGAAAAAATTTGCCGAGGGAACCCCAGAGGAAGTATTTGAACTAGACGAACAGCTAGTTCAAATTGGACTTGATCTGCCATTTTCCTATCGGCTGAGCAAACAATTGAAGCAGCAAGGTGTACCGCTTGCAAATGCCCATTTGACACAAGAAGGATTGGTGAAAGAGCTATGGACATTACGATCAAAGAATTAGAGCATCGTTATCAAATGAAAACGCCGTTTGAGCGTCTCGCTTTGTATGATGTCAATGCTTCCATCCAAGAGGGCAGCTATGTCGCTGTCATTGGTCATACGGGCTCTGGCAAGTCCACGTTGTTGCAGCATTTAAATGGCTTGCTCAAACCAACGAAGGGGAGCATTGCGCTTGGAGATACCGTCTTACAAGCCAATAAAAAGCAGAAGGATTTAAAGTCCCTCCGGAAAAAAGTAGGCATCGTGTTTCAGTTTCCTGAGCATCAGCTCTTTGAAGAAACGATTCTTAAGGATATCTGCTTTGGTCCGATGAATTTCGGTGTTCCTCAGGAAAAGGCAGAAGCAAAGGCGAAGGAAATGCTGAAGCTAGTTGGTCTTCCTGAATCCCTATTATCTCGATCTCCCTTTGAACTAAGCGGCGGTCAAATGAGACGTGTGGCGATTGCAGGTGTTCTAGCGATGGAGCCAGAAGTGCTTGTGCTGGATGAGCCGACTGCAGGGTTAGATCCACGCGGACGAAAGGAAATCATGGACATGTTCTATGAGCTTCATCAAAAGGCAAACCTCACCACGATTCTGGTTACACACAGTATGGAGGACGCCGCTCATTATGCGGATCAAATGATTGTGATGCATAAAGGAACGGTGAAGGCGACAGGTACGCCGAGAGAATTGTTTGCCAATCGTACAGATATGTCTTCGTTTGGTCTCGACCTCCCAGAAACGATTAAATTCCAGCAGACTGTAGAAGAAAAGTTGGGCATTACGTTTCCAAGGCCGCTTCTGACCATGGATGAAATGGCAGAAGCCTTAACAGCTCTTTATCAGGAGGACACGACATCATGATGGATAGTATGATTATCGGCAAATATGTGCCAGGTTCATCCTTTGTCCATCGTCTTGATCCAAGGACAAAGCTGTTATCAATTTTCTTTTTTGTCTTTATTGTCTTTTTTGCTAATAATTACATCACTTACGGGCTTTTAGGTGTCTTTACCCTTCTTGTGGTGATGGTTTCTCAGGTGCCGCTATACTTTATTCTCAAAGGAATGAAGCCGATCCTATGGATTGTCCTGTTTACCTTCATTCTGCATATTTTTATGACAAAGGATGGCGCCTTGCTATTTCACTTTGGTTTTTTAAATATTTATGAAGAAGGTCTAAAGCAGGGGATTTTCATTTCTCTCCGTTTTGTCTATCTCATCATGATGACGACACTTCTGACGTTAACCACAACGCCTATAGAAGTGACAGACGGTATGGAAAAGCTGCTTCACCCATTCCGTAAAATCAAACTGCCCGTTCATGAGCTTGCTCTCATGATGTCCATCTCTCTTCGGTTTATTCCAACTTTACTAGAAGAGACGGACAAAATCATGAAGGCGCAAATGGCAAGAGGTGTTGATTTTACAAGCGGACCTCTTAAAGATCGCATGAAAGCCATCGTTCCTTTACTTGTCCCGCTTTTCGTCAGTGCGTTTAAGCGTGCAGAGGAACTGGCGACCGCTATGGAAGCGAGAGGCTACCGCGGAGGAGAAGGACGGACGAAATACCGTCAGCTTGTCTGGGGCATGAAAGACACGTTCACACTGCTCCTATTTATCCTGTTAACAGCACTCCTTGTGCTTCTGAGAAATTAGGTGATTCCTAGATGAAGGTCAAATGTACCGTATCCTACGATGGAACACATTTTAAAGGCTATCAGGTGCAACCTGGGCAGCGAACTGTTCAGATGGAGATCGAGTCGGCTCTTGCAAGAATGCACAAACAGGATGAACTGATTCCGATTGTGGCTTCTGGCCGGACGGACAGCGGCGTCCATGCGAAGGGGCAGGTCATCCATTTCGACACGCCGCTTTCGATTCCGATGGAAAGATGGCCTTTTGCCCTCAATAGTCTCCTGCCGGATGACATCAGAGTTCTAAAGGCTGAGGAAGTGGATGAGTCGTTTCATGCACGTTTTAGTGTCGTTTCGAAGGAGTACCGTTATAAGGTCTCAACGGAAACGCACCAAAATGTGTTCACGAGACAGTATGCCTGCCACTTCCCTTACCGGCTGGATGCAGACAAAATGAGAGAAGCTGCTGGACACCTCATTGGCACACACGACTTCACAAGCTTTTGTGCGGCCAATACAGAGGTTCAGGACAAGGTGAGGGAGATTTACACCCTCGAGTGGAAAAACGTCTCAGACGGGCTTGAAATGCGTGTGAAAGGAAATGGCTTTTTATACAACATGGTGCGAATTATCGCTGGAACGTTACTTGAAATCGGATCTGGTAAATTTCGCCCTGATGAGATAAAAGCCATGCTTGCCGCCCGAAATCGCGAAGCGGCAGGCAAGACTGCGCCTAGTCACGGACTGTATTTATGGGAAGTTTTCTATGACAACTAAACCAGGTGTAACATGTTCTTGACACAGGAAGCAGAAAGTTATAAGATATCATATGGTATGTATTTCAACCCCACAAATAAGCCCCGGAAGACTTATCTTGTGTTTTGAAATAGAACGTAGCATTTGATTCAAGGAAAAATTATTGATTTATTTAGGAGGGAAACTCATGCGTACAACACCAATGGCGAACGCAAGCACAATTGAGCGCAAATGGCTAGTTGTTGATGCGGCAGGCAAGACTCTAGGTCGTCTTTCTACTGAAGTAGCATCACTTTTGCGCGGTAAGCACAAACCAACTTATACACCACACGTTGATACAGGTGATCACGTCATCATCATCAATGCTGAGAAAATCGAATTAACAGGTAAGAAATTGACGGACAAAATTTACTACCGTCACACTATGCACCCAGGTGGTTTGAAACAAAGAACTGCTCTTGAGATGCGTACAAACTACCCTGAAAAAATGTTGGAGCTTGCTATCAAAGGTATGCTTCCAAAGGGTCCATTAGGCCGTCAAATGTTCAAAAAATTAAATGTGTACCGTGGTTCTGAGCATCCACATCAAGCACAACAACCTGAAGTTTACGAACTTCGCGGTTAATTATAAGGGAGGTTAACAATTTGGCACAGGTTCAATATTACGGTACAGGTCGTCGTAAAAGTTCTGTAGCGCGCGTTCGCTTAGTTCCAGGTGAAGGCCGTATCGTCGTTAATAATCGTGAAATTACTGAATACATTCCATTCGCTGCTTTAATCGAAGACGTGAAACAGCCTTTGAACATCACAGAAACAGCTAACAGCTACGATGTTCTTGTAACTGTTCACGGTGGTGGATTCTCTGGTCAAGCTGGAGCAATTCGTCACGGTATCTCTCGTGCTCTTCTAGAAGTAGATCCTGAGTACCGTACATCACTTAAACGTGCTGGACTTCTTACTCGTGACCCTCGTATGAAAGAGCGTAAGAAATACGGTCTTAAAGGCGCACGTAGAGCTCCTCAGTTCTCAAAACGTTAATCAATTTTATATTGTATGGACGTTTTACAAAGGTTTGTTACAAACAAACCTTATAAAAAAAGCATCAGCTTCGTGCTGGTGCTTTTTTTTGTGCTTTTTATGTGATAGATCATGACTGGTCTCTTCCTCTTGAATACGTATAAAATATGAGTATAGAAGTTTTCTGTTAAAAAAGATGGAGGTTGTCCTATGAATCTAACGACAGAAAGATGTCTCATTCGACCATTTACGGATGATGATTGGCAGGATGTCTATGCATATACATCTGATCCGGTAGTGATGAAGTATATTCCGGAAGATGTATTTTCTAGAGAAGATGCGAAGGAATTTGTCAAAAATAATCGTCATGAAGATGCTAAGTATGTCGCTGTCCTATTAAAAGAAGATCAAACATGCATCGGGCATATCGCATTTTATCCTTACTTTGGTGATCACACGTATGAAATTGGCTGGGTCTTCAATCCTGCATATCAAAACAAAGGCTATGCTTCTGAAACGGCGTATGCTGTACTGCATCATGGCTTTCACACAATGAATTTACATCGGATCATTGCCACTTGTCAGCCTGAAAATGTGCCATCGTGGAGAGTGATGGAGAAAATGGGGATGAGAAAAGAGGGTTATTTTAAAAAGTGTATACCACAGGAAAGTGAGTGGTGGGATGAGTTTTATTATGCCATCTTACGAGAGGAATGGAAAACTTGATAAGTTTTCATGATATGAAGTAATTCGTCATTCCAAATATCCCTTGGCTTTCGCTATTGATATAATCAGATCAAATAAGCAGAAGAGGGGCGCGCGCATGAGGATCTTTGATGCACATTTTCATATCATTGATTTTAATTTTCCCATTCAGGAAAACCAAGGGTATACACCGCCTAGTTATGTGGTGGATGATTATAAGAGAGAGACGGCTGATCTAGGGATTTTAGGTGGAGCAATCGTCTCAGGGTCATTTCAAGGCTTTGATCAAGGCTATTTGTTGAAAGCGCTAGATGAACTGGGCTCAGCTTTTTGCGGTGTGACTCAATTACCTTTTACAGCAACTGATGATGAAATTGTTCATTTGGGTCAACATGGGGTAAAGGCATTACGTTTTAATGTGAAGCGGGGCGGTTCGGAGGATATTTCGAAGCTCGATTATTTTGCGAGAAGGGTGTATGAGCTGGCGGGCTGGCATAGTGAGCTCTACATAGACGCTAAGCATCTCCCTGACATCTCATCTACGCTTGAACAGCTGCCGGCCGTTTCGATTGATCATTTAGGCTTATCGGAAGAAGGCTTGACGCATTTGCTCAAGCTGGTTGATAAAGGAGTTCGGGTAAAAGCAACTGGTTTTGGACGAGTCGATTTAAACGTTGAACATGCATTGACATCAATTTATCAAACGAATCCTGATGCACTGATGTTTGGTACAGACCTTCCATCCACAAGAGCAAAGCGCTCATTTGAATACGGTGATGTTGAGTTGATTCAACAGCTATTTGAGGAAAAAGCAGCTGACCACATCTTATATAAGAACGCGTATCAATGGTATTTTGGTCAATAAGTTCCACTTCAGTTCATAGGAGGTGTGTTCAATGGGGTTTAGTCAACTGACGTTCAGAGAACCCAAGCTGGATGATCTCGATAAAATCGTCTTTATGCTCGCGGATGATATGTTAGGTCAAAAAAGAGAGCGTTACACGCAACCATTGTTAGAAAGCTATATCGAAGCCTTTCATTCAATAGATGCTGATCCAAATATTGAACTCATTGTTGCGTGTGAACAGGAAGAAGCTGTTGGTGTTCTCCAATTAACCATGACGCCATTTCCTACACATCAAGGAGGATGGAGAGCTTCAATAGAAGGAGTTCGTACGGCCTCGACTCATAGAGGAAAAGGAATTGGCACGATGTTGATAAAAAAGGCTATTCAACAAGCAAGCGACCGCGGCTGTCATATGATTCAGCTAACAACAGACAAACAGAGACCGGATGCACGCCGTTTTTATGAAAAATTAGGGTTTGAAGCCACACATGAAGGAATGAAGCTGCATCTCTCCCCATGAATAAGAACACCAAGAAGCGAAGGGTTCACTTTGCTTTTTTGTGTCTTTATTTGAAATATTTGTTATATTAAATATATAAATCCTTGGTTATTTGGAAAGGAGAAACATGTTACTCAAAATCGGTCTAGTTGTCTTAGGTGTGGTCATACTTTACTTGGTGGTTGATGTCCTGTTGTATAAAAGAGATATGAAGAAAACGAAGGAAGATCTTTTGACATTTGTCACAAAAAACAAAAAGGACGTATCAGTGACAATCATTGAAAATGAAGATGTGGTATTAGATTGGAATGGTAATCAAAAAACACCACTTGCAAGTACGGTGAAATTAATGGTTTTGTTTCATTTTGTTAAAACCGTCTCTAGTGGTGACATCAAGCTAGATGAAAAAGTGGCATTGGCGGACATAGAGCGGTTTTATATTGGTAGAACAGATGGCGGTGCTCACACATACTGGCTGGAGGTCAACGATTTTTCTGAGCATGCAACTTTATTAGATGTTGCCAAAGGGATGATGCAAGTCAGTTCGAATGCTTGTACTGATTATTTGATTGATCGGTTCGGCTTAGATAAGATCAATGATCAGATGAAACAAGCAGGTCTTACAGAACATGATGAACTCATGCCGCTGACACCCAAGCTGTTGTGGTCATCCTATGTATCTAATCATCGGCGGGATGCATTAAAGAAAATGAGCGGTGTAACTGATGAGCAATACAAATCTCTGATGATTGAGATTTTTAATATCATGAAAAATAACCCAGAGCAAAAAAAGGCGTTAGAAGAAAAATTGATGAAAAAGAACTTGTTAAGCTTGCGTATTCAATCATTACTGACGCAAAAGATGACAAAGTCTACAACGAATCAATATGCACATCTTATGAAACGTCTGCAGGATGAGCTGTTAACAACAGAAGAAAAAAGTCTTTTTAGCCAAATCGTACTGGGAGAAACATTCAAAAAGGAAACAGATCAATATCTTTGGTATAAAGGCGGAGCAACATTGTTTGTTTTCACAGCTGCTTTATATCGAAGAACAGATACATCCTCTATATCCATCTCTCTTTTTATCAATGATCCGAAAGCGAACAATTCTCACTGGATTGAGGGAGTATTCAATGAATTTATGCTTACTACAGCAGTGGATCAAAACTTTAGACAACGTTTAATTAAGGCTTTTACTACATAATCATCAAAAAAACAGAGGGAGATACCCCTCTGTTTTATTATTTCTGCATTGGAAACACTTTGTATACATCTTGGCGTTTCTCTTTTGACTTCACAACTCCATCAACCAATTCCTTTTGCCAAAGTGCTGTATCGTCTTTGTAAACTTTAAAAGAGTGAGGGAGCTGTTTTTCTAGCTGTTTTCTTTTAAACGTGACGGACGGCTCGTCTTTAGAGCTCATATTAAGTGTTACTTGCTTTACGTTATCGATAAGAATAAAAAGTGCCAATGCATTATATAAGTAGTTTTTTTCAATGGTATCCTTCTTATCAAACCAAAATGTATCAAATTGTTCTTCTGTATCATTGGCATTTTCTTTCACGCCGTATGTCACTTTTAGCGCTTTTTCATCTACGATTTCATACTCGCGAATCACGTTACCTGGAAGATCTGATAAAATAGCGCCGATTGCTCCGTTGTCTCCAATATAAGAATTTTTGTGCTTAGAAAGCTGTTTTAAGGATATGTCTTCTATTCCTTTTATGTCGCTCTTCTGCTCGGTCGCGTGACTGCTGCATCCAGATAAGACGACTGTTAGTAGCAGCAGGATATACATCCATTTCTTCATTGATTTTGCCTCTTTTCCATTCTTTCTATATATAAATGTTCATCTTATCACAATTTTCCAATCCATTAGCTCATTGATTTCCATTTACTGAACTGCATGTTTTGTTCAAACCAACGAACAATACAAAGAAAAAAAGGAGTTCAGTCCATGGCAGAAGTTCTTTCATTTTATCAATTGAAAACAAAACGAGATGTCACGCTTGAAAAGAAGCTGTTGCGTACATTGTCTCTTCAACAGGTGACGGTTGCTTCCGAGAAATTCACGAAGAAGCTGTTCCCATTTGCAGACGATCCAGCTGGGATTATGAGTGATGGCTGCATCGATTTCGCCATTGAAGCTTTTTTAGCAGGTGGGAGATACGGTGAGTCGAGCAAGTACGTTGAATCGTTCGATGATATAAAGAAGCGGTCAGTTCATGAAGAAGATGAGCTGGTTGAGGAGCTAGCAGGGTGTTTGCAATCGTGGGGGAATATGTTCCGAATGGAGCGGGAGATGTCGTGTCTGTATCCATTTGCGAAGGAGTTTTTAAGCATGTGGTGGCAGGAAGGCTTTCGAGAATCAGAAAAAAGGCATAAGCTTCGACTGCACTAAGCATATTTCCAGCCCTTGTCCCATATCTATAAAATAATGGTGTATGGGAGGGACAGGGATGAAAAGAAAGCTGAAATGGACAGGGTTTTTAATCGGGTTTATTGTCCTCTTATTCTTATTCAGGTTTCAATTTCTAAATGATGATTCGTGGAAATCGTGGAACTTGCCTCTGAGCGGCAAGATCATCTATTTAGATCCGGGTCATGGCGGTCCAGATGGCGGGGCTGTAGGAGGAGAGCTGCTTGAAAAAGAGATTGCACTGGATGTATCCATGAAGATACGTGACTATTTACAGGAGCAGGGAGCGCTTGTTCTTATGACCCGCGAGGATGATTCTGATTTATCATCAAAGAACACAAGGGGATATGCCCGGAAGAAAGCGGAGGATTTAAGGAACCGTGTAAAAGTCATCAATGAGTCTGAAGCGGATCTCTATTTAAGTATTCATTTAAATGCGATCCCATCGAACAAATGGAGCGGAGCGCAGACGTTTTTTTACGGAAAGTATGAAGAGAATGAAAAGGCAGCGAAGTTCATACAAGATGAATTACGCAATAATCTTGAAAACACAGATCGAAAGGCAAAGCGGATCAATGGTATTTATTTAATGCAAAATGTGACAAAGCCAGGAGCTCTTGTGGAGATTGGGTTTCTCTCCAATCCGAAAGAGGCCGGTCAGCTGGCAACACCTAAATATCAAGATCAAATAGCCGCATCCATTTATAAAGGCATTTTAAGATATTTAACAGAGCAAAAAGAGCCGCCTGAATAAGGGGCTTTTTCCTTTTGAACACAGGCAAACAGGACAGACATTGTAAGGATATGTATGATATACTTGGATTGTAAACGAATTCAATAAAGGGTGAGGTTCTGCTATGATCGGACAAGATGATGTGAGAAAACTAGTTGGGAAGATGGACGAACCTTTCCTTCATATACCGCTTGGTGAGCTGGATGCCATCAAGGAAATCAGCCTAAAGCCTGAAAAAGAACATGTGAGCTTAAAGGTGGCTATTGCCAAAACGGGCACTGCTGAGCAGATGAAGCTTCAGCAAGACATCGTAAAAGCCTTGAAAGCAGAGGGTGCTAACACAGTAGGACTTCGTTTTGAAGAACTGCCTCAGGAAACACTTGAAAGGTTTATGCCTTCGCAAGATGAGGAAGAAAACCTGCTCAACTCTAAAAATCCTCCTGAGTTCCTTGCGATTGCGAGTGGAAAGGGAGGCGTTGGGAAATCCACCGTGTCTGTGAACCTTGCTGTAGCACTGGCTCGTCTAGGAAAAAAAGTCGGACTGATTGATGCAGATATTTATGGCTTTAGTGTACCGGATATGATGGGAATCACCGTCAGACCAACGGTTAAAGGGGAAAAAATCATACCTGTGGAACGCTTTGGTGTCAAAGTGATTTCAATGGGCTTTTTTGTTGAAGAAAATGCACCGGTCATATGGAGAGGACCGATGCTTGGTAAAATGCTAAATAACTTCTTCCACGAAGTCGAGTGGGGAGAATTAGATTACTTACTATTAGACCTTCCGCCTGGAACGGGAGATGTGGCGCTTGATATTCATACAATGCTTCCAAGCTGTAAAGAAATCATTGTCACAACACCGCATCCTACAGCTGCCTTCGTTGCTGCTAGAGCAGGCGCAATGGCACTGCAAACAGATCACGAGGTGCTAGGGGTCGTTGAGAATATGAGCTATTATGAAAGCAAAAAAACAGGTGAGAAAGAATACGTCTTTGGAAAAGGGGGCGGGGACAAGCTGGCAGAAGAGCTGCGAGTATCGGTCCTTGGCCAAATTCCTTTAAGGCAGCCTGATTGGAATGAAGATGATTTTGCTCCATCTGTCTATGATGCGAGTCATCCGACGGGAGAAGTGTATCAACACATTGCGAATAAAGTCATTGAACAATTAGCAGTAAAAGCATAATGAAAGCCCGAGTGGATGTATGTCCACTCGGGTGATGTTTAACTGCCGCTTTCTTCGCTGCCTTTTGATCCGGAATCACTGCTTTCAGATGCTGCTTTTTTAAGCTCATCTTCGAATTTCTTCTTATAAAGAGGACTGCTTAATGTTTCCGTAATAACTTTTTCTAAGTGCTTTCTGAACTCTTTGCTTTTCACCAGTTCACCGTATTTCTTTTCCATTTCAGGATCCTTGAGAATATCCATCATCAATTGCTGATAGTCAGGGTCTTTCATTAACTGTTTTAACATCTTTTCATGCTGTTGCTGCATGGATTTTGCGAAAGTCTCGGCAAATTTAGAATCCTCAAAGACCTTCTTCCAGAACTCTTTGCCTTTATCAGAAGTCAGTGTTTTCTCTATCGTTTTTTTCACAGTTTGTTCATCCATTACCAAAGCTTCATTCATTGCCTCGTCATTTAATAACTGTTGAATGGCCTTTTTACCGTCATCTGTCTTCAATATATCGACGACCATTTTCTTTGTTTCGTCATAGTCCATATTAGATGAGGATTGGGTTTTGGGAGCACAAGCTGTTAGAGATAAAAGGAGAAAACAGCTCATTATACGCAAGATGCCTTTTGACATACTGTGGCTCCTTTCGTTACATGTCTTACTTTTAATATGAATGTTTCACGTAAATTTATACATAACAATAATAGGGGTTGGGTCAATTCAATGAAAAGTCGGGATTTAGTTCGTTTTTTCTTCTCTGTGCTAGCTGTTGGAGCGGTCATTACAAGCGTGGTAGGCTTTGCGCTGGAGTGGGGGAAATATCAGAAGCTTTTTATATCGTTTGAAATTCTAGAGATCGCATCTGTATTGTTTTGGTTCATTGGTGTGGGGATGATCTTTAGTGTCATTAGTCAGATGGGGTTTGTTGTCTTTTTGACGGTGCACCGGTTTGCGTTAGAGATATTCCGGTCACATTCTTTATGGAATACCATTCAGCTGTTCCTGGTGATCTTTGTGCTGTTTGATTTAGCTTACTTGCGATTTTTGTTTTTCGGGGAGAATGAATCATTTTTTCCATACCTATGGCTGCCTGTCTTTATCGGTGTGTTCGCATTGATCGTGGCTTACTTTAAACAACAGCAGTCCTCTAAGAAAACATTTGTTTCCGCAATGTTTCTCATGGTCGTCATCACGTCGCTAGAATGGTTCCCGGCGCTCAGAGTCAATGAAGAGGACTGGCTGTATTTAATGCTATTCCCGCTATTAGGCTGTAATGCGTTTCAGTTATTAGCTATGCCGCGGTTTTCAAAGGCGAAAGCTACTTAACTTCCGATGACTTTGTTTTGGTATTGGAGATCAGTTCGCCAACCGTCACATTTTTTAAATTCTTTTCTTTAATTTGTTTCAAAATAGCTGGTAAGGCTTGAGCGGTTTGGGTTGCTGAATCTGAGGCATGGAGGAGAACAATGTCTCCGCTTTTCATTCGATCATTTACATTCTGAACAATCTGATCGACGCCCGGATTCAGCCAATCCTGTGAATTGACGCTGTAATGTACAACGGTATAACCGTACTGTGTGGCAATTTTCAATGCTTTTTCGTTAAATTGCCCAGTTGGCGGTCTTAATAGTTGAATGTCATCTAGCCCAAGCTTTTGAAATGAATTTTGTGCCCGGACAAGATCTTGCTTGATTTCACTATCTTCAAGCTGGCTATAATTTTTATAAGCATAGCCAAGGCTGCCGATTTGGTGACCGTCCTCTCTAATTTGTTTGACGATATCAGGATGACGCTCAGCCCAAGAAGCAGACAGAAAGAAAGTAGCGTTCTTTATATCGTACTCTTGAAGGACATTTAAAATAGGAACAGCCTTCTCATCTCCCCAGCCGATATTAAATGTGAGGGAGACATGTTTTGAGGAAGTCTCGCCTTTATAAATAGCTCGTGGTCCGTGTTCTGTTTTAAATACCGACAGCGGCGGTGCCTTTTGTACATAAAAAAACGTTGCAGCTGCAAGGGCTGCTACAAGAATAATGACAACTTGCTTCAGCCGTTTAATAGGCAACACATATAATCGACTCAATTCAAACACTCCTGCCTTGTCCAAGATTGTTACTTGATTGTATGCAGGACAAGGGTTTGAGATGCACAATAAAACTATTTCAAAAAAAGTTTTGAAAAGGCGTTGACCAATAGAAAGTTTTCGTGATATATTATTAATCGTCGCTGACACACGGTGACAAAGACAAAACGCTTCGGGAAATAAACTTTAAAAAAAGTTGTTGACATAAGATGAAGCGAAATGTTACATTATTAAAGCCGCTAAGAACGGCGAAGATGATCTTTGAAAACTAAACAAGACAAAACGTACCTGTTAATTCGAGTTTTATAAAAAAATCCTATGAAACATCATAGGTAGTCAGTCAAACGCTGACGAGGCAGGAAATGATCACATGCTAAGTTCGCTACATCGTGTAGCAACGCATGTGTGATATGCATCCTGCATACCTCGGAGAGTTTGATCCTGGCTCAGGACGAACGCTGGCGGCGTGCCTAATACATGCAAGTCGAGCGAACAGAAGGGAGCTTGCTCCCGGATGTTAGCGGCGGACGGGTGAGTAACACGTGGGTAACCTGCCTGTAAGACTGGGATAACTCCGGGAAACCGGAGCTAATACCGGATAGTTCCTTGAACCGCATGGTTCAAGGATGAAAGACGGTTTCGGCTGTCACTTACAGATGGACCCGCGGCGCATTAGCTAGTTGGTGGGGTAATGGCTCACCAAGGCGACGATGCGTAGCCGACCTGAGAGGGTGATCGGCCACACTGGGACTGAGACACGGCCCAGACTCCTACGGGAGGCAGCAGTAGGGAATCTTCCGCAATGGACGAAAGTCTGACGGAGCAACGCCGCGTGAGTGATGAAGGTTTTCGGATCGTAAAGCTCTGTTGTTAGGGAAGAACAAGTGCGAGAGTAACTGCTCGCACCTTGACGGTACCTAACCAGAAAGCCACGGCTAACTACGTGCCAGCAGCCGCGGTAATACGTAGGTGGCAAGCGTTGTCCGGAATTATTGGGCGTAAAGGGCTCGCAGGCGGTTTCTTAAGTCTGATGTGAAAGCCCCCGGCTCAACCGGGGAGGGTCATTGGAAACTGGGAAACTTGAGTGCAGAAGAGGAGAGTGGAATTCCACGTGTAGCGGTGAAATGCGTAGAGATGTGGAGGAACACCAGTGGCGAAGGCGACTCTCTGGTCTGTAACTGACGCTGAGGAGCGAAAGCGTGGGGAGCGAACAGGATTAGATACCCTGGTAGTCCACGCCGTAAACGATGAGTGCTAAGTGTTAGGGGGTTTCCGCCCCTTAGTGCTGCAGCTAACGCATTAAGCACTCCGCCTGGGGAGTACGGTCGCAAGACTGAAACTCAAAGGAATTGACGGGGGCCCGCACAAGCGGTGGAGCATGTGGTTTAATTCGAAGCAACGCGAAGAACCTTACCAGGTCTTGACATCCTCTGACAACCCTAGAGATAGGGCTTTCCCTTCGGGGACAGAGTGACAGGTGGTGCATGGTTGTCGTCAGCTCGTGTCGTGAGATGTTGGGTTAAGTCCCGCAACGAGCGCAACCCTTGATCTTAGTTGCCAGCATTTAGTTGGGCACTCTAAGGTGACTGCCGGTGACAAACCGGAGGAAGGTGGGGATGACGTCAAATCATCATGCCCCTTATGACCTGGGCTACACACGTGCTACAATGGACAGAACAAAGGGCTGCGAGACCGCAAGGTTTAGCCAATCCCATAAATCTGTTCTCAGTTCGGATCGCAGTCTGCAACTCGACTGCGTGAAGCTGGAATCGCTAGTAATCGCGGATCAGCATGCCGCGGTGAATACGTTCCCGGGCCTTGTACACACCGCCCGTCACACCACGAGAGTTTGTAACACCCGAAGTCGGTGAGGTAACCTTTATGGAGCCAGCCGCCGAAGGTGGGACAGATGATTGGGGTGAAGTCGTAACAAGGTAGCCGTATCGGAAGGTGCGGCTGGATCACCTCCTTTCTAAGGATATATGGAGCAGTGTGCGTTTTCGTCTTGTTTAGTTTTGAAGGATCATTCCTTCAAGACATGTCTCTAGCGAGACAGGATTGTTCTTTGAAAACTAGATAACAATAAGTAATACATTCACATTGAATGCAATGCAAAGTTCATCACACATAGTGATTCTTTCTAAAGTAAGAAATGGTTAAGTTAGAAAGGGCGCACGGTGGATGCCTTGGCACTAGGAGCCGATGAAGGACGGGACGAACACCGATATGCTTCGGGGAGCTGTAAGCAAGCTTTGATCCGGAGATTTCCGAATGGGGAAACCCACTGCTCGTAATGGAGTAGTATCCATACTTGAATACATAGAGTATGAGAAGGCATACCCGGGGAACTGAAACATCTAAGTACCCGGAGGAAGAGAAAGCAAATGCGATTCCCTGAGTAGCGGCGAGCGAAACGGGAACAGCCCAAACCAAGAGGCTTGCCTCTTGGGGTTGTAGGACACTCTATACGGAGTTACAAAGGAACGATATAAGCGAAGAGGTCTGGAAAGGCCCGCCAAAGAAGGTAACAGCCCTGTAACTGAAATGTTGTTCTCTCCAGAGTGGATCCTGAGTACGGCGGAACACGTGAAATTCCGTCGGAATCCGGGAGGACCATCTCCCAAGGCTAAATACTCCCTAGTGACCGATAGTGAACCAGTACCGTGAGGGAAAGGTGAAAAGCACCCCGGAAGGGGAGTGAAATAGATCCTGAAACCGTGTGCCTACAAGTAGTCAGAGCCCGTTAAAGGGTGATGGCGTGCCTTTTGTAGAATGAACCGGCGAGTTACGATCCCGTGCAAGGTTAAGCAGAAGATGCGGAGCCGCAGCGAAAGCGAGTCTGAATAGGGCGCATGAGTACGTGGTCGTAGACCCGAAACCAGGTGATCTACCCATGTCCAGGGTGAAGTTCAGGTAACACTGAATGGAGGCCCGAACCCACGCACGTTGAAAAGTGCGGGGATGAGGTGTGGGTAGGGGTGAAATGCCAATCGAACCTGGAGATAGCTGGTTCTCTCCGAAATAGCTTTAGGGCTAGCCTCAAGGTAAGAGTCTCGGAGGTAGAGCACTGATTGGACTAGGGGCCCCTACCGGGTTACCGAATTCAGTCAAACTCCGAATGCCGATGACTTATCCTTGGGAGTCAGACTGCGAGTGATAAGATCCGTAGTCGAAAGGGAAACAGCCCAGACCGCCAGCTAAGGTCCCAAAGTATACGTTAAGTGGAAAAGGATGTGGAGTTGCTTAGACAACCAGGATGTTGGCTTAGAAGCAGCCACCATTTAAAGAGTGCGTAATAGCTCACTGGTCGAGTGACTCTGCGCCGAAAATGTACCGGGGCTAAACGTATCACCGAAGCTGCGGACTGTTCTTACGAACAGTGGTAGGAGAGCGTTCTAAGTGCTGTGAAGTCAGACCGGAAGGACTGGTGGAGCGCTTAGAAGTGAGAATGCCGGTATGAGTAGCGAAAGACGGGTGAGAATCCCGTCCACCGAATGCCTAAGGTTTCCTGAGGAAGGCTCGTCCGCTCAGGGTTAGTCGGGACCTAAGCCGAGGCCGAAAGGCGTAGGCGATGGACAACAGGTTGATATTCCTGTACCACCTCCTCACCATTTGAGCAATGGGGGGACGCAGGAGGATAGGGTAAGCGCGGTATTGGATATCCGCGTCCAAGCAGTTAGGCTGGGAAATAGGCAAATCCGTTTCCCGTGAAGGCTGAGCTGTGATGGCGAGCGAAATTTAGTAGCGAAGTTCCTGATTCCACACTGCCAAGAAAAGCCTCTAGCGAGGTGAGAGGTGCCCGTACCGCAAACCGACACAGGTAGGCGAGGAGAGAATCCTAAGGTGATCGAGAGAACTCTCGTTAAGGAACTCGGCAAAATGACCCCGTAACTTCGGGAGAAGGGGTGCTTCTTAGGGTGTTAAAGCCCCGAGAAGCCGCAGTGAATAGGCCCAGGCGACTGTTTAGCAAAAACACAGGTCTCTGCGAAGCCGTAAGGCGAAGTATAGGGGCTGACGCCTGCCCGGTGCTGGAAGGTTAAGAGGAGCGCTTAGCGTAAGCGAAGGTGCGAATTGAAGCCCCAGTAAACGGCGGCCGTAACTATAACGGTCCTAAGGTAGCGAAATTCCTTGTCGGGTAAGTTCCGACCCGCACGAAAGGCGCAACGATCTGGGCACTGTCTCAACGAGAGACTCGGTGAAATTATAGTACCTGTGAAGATGCAGGTTACCCGCGACAGGACGGAAAGACCCCGTGGAGCTTTACTGCAGCCTGATATTGAATGTTGGTACAGCTTGTACAGGATAGGTAGGAGCCTTGGAAACCGGAGCGCTAGCTTCGGTGGAGGCATCGGTGGGATACTACCCTGGCTGTATTGACCTTCTAACCCGCTGCCCTTATCGGGCAGGGAGACAGTGTCAGGTGGGCAGTTTGACTGGGGCGGTCGCCTCCTAAAATGTAACGGAGGCGCCCAAAGGTTCCCTCAGAATGGTTGGAAATCATTCGCAGAGTGTAAAGGCACAAGGGAGCTTGACTGCGAGACCTACAAGTCGAGCAGGGACGAAAGTCGGGCTTAGTGATCCGGTGGTTCCGCATGGAAGGGCCATCGCTCAACGGATAAAAGCTACCCCGGGGATAACAGGCTTATCTCCCCCAAGAGTCCACATCGACGGGGAGGTTTGGCACCTCGATGTCGGCTCATCGCATCCTGGGGCTGTAGTCGGTCCCAAGGGTTGGGCTGTTCGCCCATTAAAGCGGTACGCGAGCTGGGTTCAGAACGTCGTGAGACAGTTCGGTCCCTATCCGTCGCGGGCGCAGGAAATTTGAGAGGAGCTGTCCTTAGTACGAGAGGACCGGGATGGACGCACCGCTGGTGTACCAGTTGTTCTGCCAAGGGCATCGCTGGGTAGCTATGTGCGGACGGGATAAGTGCTGAAAGCATCTAAGCATGAAGCCCCCCTCAAGATGAGATTTCCCATTCCGCAAGGAAGTAAGATCCCTGAAAGATGATCAGGTTGATAGGTCTGAGGTGGAAGCGTGGTGACACGTGGAGCTGACAGATACTAATAGATCGAGGACTTAACCTATATTCTAATGTGAAGCTTGAACATTGTTATCTAGTTTTGAGAGAACATTCTCTCCATCAGGTTTGGTGGCGATAGCGAAGAGGTCACACCCGTTCCCATACCGAACACGGAAGTTAAGCTCTTCAGCGCCGATGGTAGTTGGGGGTCTCCCCCTGTGAGAGTAGGACGCCGCCAAGCTTTTTGTTTATATCCTTCCAATGGAAGAAGTTACTTTATCATTCCGCAGTAGCTCAGTGGTAGAGCTATCGGCTGTTAACCGATCGGTCGTAGGTTCGAGTCCTACCTGCGGAGCCATGCTTCCATAGCTCAGTAGGTAGAGCACTTCCATGGTAAGGAAGAGGTCAGCGGTTCGAGCCCGCTTGGAAGCTTTCCTCTAAATTATAATGATTAATGTGTAAGGTTTCTCGATGATGAGAAGGCTTTTTTTGTTTGTTCTCATATATATTCGAACTAATTCACGTTGGATCACAAGTAAGCTTGCTATACGAATGAATCAATTTGCTTGGAAGCTTTGTATCAGATTTCTACTTATGCCTTTTTTCGTTCTTGATTCTTCAGTACCTTTTATGCCTACGAAAGAGACAATATCCTCTCTAACAAAAGACTCTGTACGTTCCTCTTTTTCCCCGAAAGTGAAGCATTGTTTATTTTCCTTTCTTCATCTCCAGGTTTGATTGATCTTCTTTTCTGTGTGCGGTATGTGTATAAAAAGGAGTAGATGGTTTGAAAGATTTATTTGTAAAGCAAGAATGGTTTGGACATGTGCGTCAGGATGTGCTGGCGGGTATTTTAGTGGCTCTGGCTTTAATTCCTGAGGCGATTGCATTTTCGATTATTGCGGGCGTTGATCCGAAGATTGGGTTGTATGCTTCGTTTTGTATTGCCATTGTCATTTCGTTTGTTGGTGGACGGCCAGGTATGATTTCGGCTGCTACAGGGGCTATGGCTCTGGTTATGGTTAATTTGGTAGCCGATCATGGATTGCAGTACTTGTTTGCGGCTACGATTTTAACAGGTCTGATTCAAATTGTGTTTGGACTTTGCCGAGTGTCTCGTCTGATGAAGTTTATTCCGAAATCCGTAATGGTTGGTTTTGTGAATGCGTTGGCTATTATGATCTTCATGGCTCAGCTTCCACATTTCGTAGGGGAATCGTTGGCCATGTATACAATGACAGGCGGCGCTTTGCTGATCATTTATTTATTGCCGATGGTGGTAAAGGTGATACCATCCCCTCTCATTGCGATTATTGTCATGACGATCATTGCTGTATTTGGACATATTGATGTGAGAACAGTTGGAGACATGGGAGAGCTTCCTAGTACTTTGCCTGCTTTTCTGATTCCTCAAGTACCGTTTAGCTGGGAGACACTTGCTATTATTTTTCCTTATTCTTTAGCGCTAGCGATGGTTGGTTTACTTGAGTCTCTTTTAACTGCACAGATTGTTGATGATATGACGGAGACGTCTAGTCGTAAGAACAAGGAAGCGAGAGGTCAAGGGATTGCCAATGTGGTTGCAGGGTTCTTTGGTGGTATGGCTGGTTGTGCGATGATTGGTCAATCAGTGATTAATACGAAGGCAGGCGGGCGTGGCCGTCTTTCTACCTTTGTAGCGGGTGCCTTTTTAATGGTTCTCATTTTTGTACTTGGTGATGTTGTTGTTCAGATTCCGATGGCTGCTCTTGTAGCTGTCATGATTATGGTCTCCGTTGGGACATTTGATTGGAGTTCCTTTCAGCAGTTACGAAAGAATCCGATAACAGATTCTATTGTGATGATTGTCACGGTCGTGACGGTAGTGTTAACTCATGATTTATCAAAAGGTGTTTTTGCAGGTGTGCTGCTAAGTGCGGTATTCTTTGTAGCAAAAATATCGAAGCTCCATATTTCTTCTACAGAAAGCCAAGCAGGTACTTGGATTTATCGAATTAAAGGGCAAATTTTCTTTGCTTCTGTGACTGATTTCATCCAAGCGTTCCATCAGGGAAAAGATCTCCAAGCCATTGTGATTGATCTATCTGAAGCGCGTATATGGGATGAATCGGGTGTGGCAGCGATAGAACGTGTAAAGGAAAAGTATCAAGCAGCTGGCGTACAAGTAGACGTAGTTGGAATGGATACATCAAGTCGAAATCTTGTGAAACAGGTGAATGGTTCTTCATAAGTTTTTTCTGTTTGTTACAATAGAAAGGGTAAAAAGTGAAGGATGGAGGTGGCCGGCATGCTTGTGCGTTTGAACCAAGTGCTCGGCCGGATGATGCCGCTTATTACGCCTATTAGTGTGCTACTTGGTGTTTTATTGGCGGCCTATTTAAAAGATTTTACGTTTATGGTGCCTTGGGTATTTGCCATTATGACATTTTCAGGGAGCTTGTCATCTACTTTTTCAGCTTTAAAGCATACGGTGATGCATCCATTGCCTTTGATTTTATCGTTTATGATTTTGCATGTGCTGATGCCTCTTTATGCTTGGTCAGCGGGGCATTTGATATTTGCGGGCGATTCTATGACGATCACCGGTTTGACTCTTGCGATGGTGATTCCAACAGGTGTGTCTAGTTTAATATGGGCTGCGATGTATAAAGGGAATGTCGGGTTAACGTTATCTATCATTTTAATTGATACATTGCTTTCGCCATTGATTGTGCCAGTAAGCTTGTCACTCTTCGTCGGTACACAGGTCCATATGGACATGGTTGCGATCATGAAAGGGCTGTTTGGTATGGTGGTGCTGCCCTCTATTTTAGGGATGCTCGTTCGTCAGTATGCAAAGCCATCTGTGACGAAAACAATTAGTCAGACCCTGGCTCCTTTTTCAAAATTAGGCTTGTTTGTTGTCGTATCGATTAACAGTTCTGTTGTCGCCCCATATTTGCGTGAACTGGATGCTGCATTTTTTAGCAAAGCAGCGACTGTCTTTTTCATTGCGATGAGTGGGTATGCTTTTGCATGGTTGATTGGAAAGGTAATGAAATGTACTCAAGGGGAGATTGTGGCCATTGTGTATACGGGCGGCATGAGAAATATTAGTGCCGGAGCTGTGCTTGCCATTAGTTTTTTTCCGCCTGCTGTTGCTGTCCCTGTTGTGATTGGTATGCTGTTTCAGCAAGTACTTGCTGCCTTGTTTGGTTTCTTACTCAATCGTTTTGAGCTGAAAGCGCCTGCTGTGACTAAATCTTTATCATGAAAAGACCTCCATTTTATGAGATGGAGGTCTTTTTGCGAATTAATAGATGAGATATTTCTTCCGTTTCTTTTCGAATGATTTGAGGTCGTGATGATAGCGCTTCATGATGTGTTTGACGGAAGTACCTTGATTGATTTCTTCTTTGATCCAACCATTTCCGATGAGTTTATCAAAGCTACCTGTTTGAAGGAACTGAAAGTCTTTTGGATATAAATCATGTATGGCTTTGATGATGGATAACCCTGTTTTTACCGCTTCGAATGAAGAGCGGTCTGTGACGTATAGCTGCACACCGTGTGATAGCTTCCCTGTATGTTTAGAAAAAGTGGGGGTGAATGATACGGGTCTAAATTTCACACCCTTTAGTTTTAATTGATTTAAATAATCTGCTAGCTCATTGCTATTGATATACGGAGCGCCAATGAGCTCGAACGGTTTTGTTGTTCCTCTGCCTTCAGAGACATTTGTGCCTTCAATTAATCCTGTGGCGGGATATACAAAGGTACTATCCACTGTTGGCATGTTAGGTGAAGGAAGGACGAACGGCAGCTTCGTGTCATCAAACGTCATGGAACGCTTCCAATTTTTCATTTTGATGACTGTGACATCAGCATTGATATGAAACTCTTTGTTAAAGAATGTTGCTAGTTCACCAGTGGTCATCCCATGTCTTAATGGTATTGGATAGAGCCCTACAAATGAAGCGTGCTCAGGTTCTAAGACAGGGCCTTCTACTTTTAGTCCGCCAATGGGGTTTGGACGGTCTAGGACAACAAAGGGAATGTTGTTTTCTTTCGCAGCCTCCATCGCATAGGCCATCGTGTAAATATAGGTGTAATAACGAGCGCCAACATCTTGAATATCAAACAACAGGACATCTACATTTTTAAGCATGTCAGGCGTTGGTTTTCTTGTTTTTCCATAGAGAGAGTAAACAGGAAGACCCGTTTTTTCATCGGTATAGGATTCGACGCCTTCTCCTGCCTGTGCATCGCCGCGCACACCATGTTCAGGTCCATATAGAGCAGTAAGCTTGATATTTGGATGCTCAAATAGGAGATCGACACTGCTTTTCATATTTGCATCAATACCAGTTGGGTTGGTAATGAGGCCGACCCTTTTCCCTTTTAACCATGAAAGATTGCCTGAGAGTAGTGTTTCGATCCCAGTTTTGACTGTTGCTTTTTTTCCTTTTGTATCTGTTCGTTCTTGGCTTGCGGGGGAGGCGGCGGTCAATGTGCTCATCATGAGAATGCTTGCGAGTATGAAGCTTGCTGTTTTTTTCAAGAGAATCCCTCCTATTTGATCTGTTTCCCTTTCAAGTTGAGTCCATAGCCGAATGGATACAGGGTTTGATTTGGATGAGTGACAGATGGGATATCTACAGGCAGTTTGCCTTTAGGTGATGCAGTGCCAAATATGACTTCTAACCCAGCAGGAATATTTGGCTGGTTGAATTGTCCGTTTGAGTAGCCCTTAAAACCGTAAACAGCTAGTAAGGCATCCGCCTCCTCAAAATTTGCAGCATCGTAAGGGTTTCTTAGGCTCATGATGACCATTTTTTTGTTTTGTGCTGCAGCTTCTTTCATGACAGCACGTGGGAAAGTAGTAGCCCATTTTTTCGGGTCCTGTACATTGTCATCAATCACACCATCATTCACAGCTGGGTCATTTTGGACAACGTATGAGCCAGTAATCACATAGTCAGCATCTTGTATGAGTCTGGCTGTTTCTTTGTTGAAAGTCTTTTCCGCAAAAGCATATGATTGGATACGTACAGGTTTGATCTTTTTTTGTTTGATCAGAGAGTCAATTGTGACAGACATGGCTTTTGTTTGATCTTCGTAAGGTGCCATGACCAAGATTTTATCATTCTTTTTAGGCTTGAAGGGTAGGGTCTTATCGTTGTTTTTAAGCAGGGTGATCCCTTCACGCGCCATTTTTTGTTCTGCTTTCCGGTGCGATTTTTTCCCAACGACTTGAGTGGCTTTTTTGATTTTTTTCTCAAGGGTGATAGGTTTTTTGGAAGAAATGATGCCTCGTTTGATCTTCAATTGAAGAATTTTTTCAACAGATTCGTTGATTTGAGACATCGGAATTTCTTTCTTTACAATTGCCTGTTTTACAGCATTGAACACATTCTCAAGGTTTTTCTCAGTTTTAAGAGAGGTGACTGGTGCTGGCATGAGGGCGATGTCGACGCCAGCCTTAATGGCCATCACTACGGCTTCTTCCTGTCCGAAGTTATCTGCAATCGCTTTCATATTTAGGGCGTCTGTTACGACAACTCCTTGAAAGCCCATCTCTTCTTTTAATAAGTGTGTGATGACTTTTTTCGATAAGGTTGCTGGAACCATAATGTCCTCGCCATCTTTTTTGCTTTTATATGTTGTATCATCAATGGCAGGAAATTGAACATGAGCGGTCATGACCATATCCGCACCAGCGTTGATCGCTTGTTGAAACGGATACAGCTCCACCTTTTTAAGACGATCTAGGTCATGTTCTACGAGCGGCAAGCCGTAGTGACTATCGACGGCTGTATCACCATGTCCCGGGAAATGCTTGAGTGTCGAAATAGTCTTCTCCTTTTGAAGTCCCTTCATGGTTTGAAGGCCAAGCCTAGTGACAAGAGCAGGATCAGAGCTAAAGGAACGGACACCAATGACGGGGTTGTTTGGGTTATTATTCACATCTAGCACAGGAGAGAAGTTTGTATTGATCCCCAGTGCGTTTAATTCTTTGCCGATGATTTTGCCTGTGTCGTATGCATTTTTCTTGCTTCTAGAGGCACCAATCGACATATTTCCTGGGAAATGTGTTCCCTTTTGTAATCTTGTGACGATTCCACCTTCTTGATCAATTGAAATGAGTAATGGAATCTTTGGTGATGCTTTTTGAAATTCATGGGTGAGTTTGACGGTTTGTTTCGTATCAACGACATTCTCCGCAAATAAGATGACACCACCTAGATGATATTTTTCTACAAGATGGGATACTTCTTTATTCATCTTTGTTAAGCCTGTAGGTGCGGATTCATCTTTTGTTTGCCAATTACGAAAGTCTGGCATAAGCATTTGACCTATCTTTTCATCCAAAGACATGTTTTGTACCATTTGTTTTGCGGTTGGAAGAGGGGCAGAGCTAACCTTTTCCGTTGGAATGGAAGAGGTTAGCAGAGCTAAAACCAAAGCAGCGGGGAAAAGTGCTTTTAACATCGAATTCCTCCTTTTACTTAAAAGGTTCGTAGATGGCGGTCATGATGCTTCCATAAGTGCCAGTTGGGAAAAGGTCACCTTCAAATTGATTTGGGTTGGTTTCAGGTGAAACGACAGGCGAATGTTTCTTATTTGTCAGCAAGACGATACCTAGATTATGTTTTGGATCAATCAATGTCATCGTTCCGGTCCAGCCAGTATGTCCATAGGCTTCGTTACTTGCATATTTTCCAAACATCCATTCCATGTCAGTATGACCGTTTTTTCGCCAGCCTAGCCCGTATGTTGGGTTTGTATCAGAAGAGGCTGTAAAGAGATCGATAGAAGCTTGATCAAAGATGGTTGTTTTTCCATAGCCTCCTTTGTTCAGCATGAGCTGGAGCAGCACGGCCATGTCTGATATGTTAGAGAAAAGTCCAGCATGACCAGAGATACCTGCCATTGAGTAGAATGCTTTTTCATCATGGACTTCGCCTAGCAGGGTGTACCTGCGAATGTTTTCAAAATCAATGACACCATCTCGCGAATTACCTAAACGTTCGGTTGCTGCAAAATGCTTCGGCTTAAATCCTTTTTGCAGTGGATTGAACATTGTGTGCTTGAGACCTAGCGGCCGATAGATCGTCGACTCTACATATTGATCAAGAGGCATGCCTGTTTTTTTCTCAATGATCATGCCTAACAGCATGTAATCAATGTCACTATAAATGTGCTGGGTGCCTGGTTTGTATTGCAGAGGCACCTTCGGCAGCCATTTCATCGTTGTCTTTCTATCTTGAGAGAAAAAGGTGGCGGCTGCTTCTTTGCTATAAAATAAAACACTGGAAGGGAGTCCGGCAGAATGGGTCAGAAGATCTTTTACACGGAGCTGATCTTTGCCGGTTACCTTTGCATCTGGTTCATCTTTAAAATCTGGCAGGATGGCTTGTATTTTTTCATTCACATTCAGTTTTTTCTCGTAGACAAGCTTTTGCAGTGCATAGTTGGTCGCATACATTTTGGTATTGGATGCTAAGTCGAACAGAGTATTCTTTTTCATTTTCTTATATGATTTGAGTTCCGTTGTGCCTTCGTATTTTTGCCTGTAGCCATAGGCTTTTTGATGGACGATTTTTCCGTCTTTGATAATGATGAGTGCGGCTCCTGGAAATCCTGCTTTGATATCGTTTTGAATCATGTGATCAACCTTCCTAAGCTGCCTAGAAGAAAAACCAACTTGTTCCGGTCGTTTTGCCTTTTTTAAGACGGGGTATTCTTCAGGTGCTGTTTTAGACAAAGACGATACAGGATGGGAGCTAGTTGCAAATGTTTGTGCTGGTAATCCAAGGAGCATGAGCAGACTTGTCATTAAGAGAAAGTATTTCTTCAAGAGTTAGCCCTCCTATTGCTTATTTTTCCTCAAATTCAACAGCCATATCATCATGAAAACCAAATAAGTATGTGAAAATAAATCCAGCGACATATGCAATAAAGAGTCCGATTAAGTAAAGAAGCATTTGATGTGCGTGAACAATAAAGGTTAATGGGAGACCTGATACACCAATCGCCTTCGTTGCAATTTGGAAGTAGGCTTGAAATGCACCGCCGATTCCAGCGCCAAGACAAGCGGTGAGAAATGGTCGTCCCAGCGGGAGTGTGACACCGAAAATGAGTGGTTCACCAATGCCAAGCATCCCTGAAGGAAGTCCACCCGCGATGGCTCTTTTGAGTTTTTTCTTTTTTGTTTTCATATAAATGGCGAATGCCGCACCTACCTGTCCTGCACCGCCCATAGCGAGAATCGGCAAAAGCGGGTCATCTCCTATGGAATTAATGAGTTCCATATGAATCGGTGTCAGTCCTTGGTGAAGTCCTGTTACAACAAGTGGAAGGAAGGTCGCACCAAGAATAAATCCAGCGAAGATTCCGCCCATATTTAATAGATAAGTTAATCCTGAGGTAATGGCATCCGATATAAATCCGCCGACTGGCATGAAGACAACGTACGTAAAAATGCCTGTAATGAGTAGTGTGATGGTTGGTGTGACGATGATATCAAGTGATTGCGGGACGAAGCGTCTGATTCTTGTTTCCACAAGTGCCATAAAGATGGCGGCTAGAAGAACACCGATAAGTCCGCCTCTGCCCGGTAGAATATTTGTGCCAAATAGCATAATGTCTGCGGAGGCTGGGTTAATAATGAGGATACCAGCTAATGCGCCTAATGCAGGAGAGCCCCCAAACTCCTTTGCGGCATTTGTTCCGACTAATATACCGAGATATGCGAACAAGCCTGAACCAATAACGGTTAAAATGATCGCTGCTTGAGACTTTCCATCAAGCCAACCCGCTTGCACGATTGCTTTTGTAATCCCTGTAATAAGACCTGATGCAACGAGTGCTGGAATGATAGGAATAAAAATGCTGGCAATCCGTCGTAAGAACAGCTTGAACGGTGTGCGGTTCTTTTGTGAAATGGCTTGCTTGTTTTTTTGTGCTTCGTTGTTTAAATCATAGGAGCCAGAGTCATTTAGCAGTTGTTCAAACGCACTTGATACTTGGTTGACAACACCAGTACCTAAGATAATTTGTAGCGTTTCTGCCTCAACGACTCCAATGACGCCATCGAGTTCTTTGATTGCATTGATCTGAACTTGTTCATTGTCAATCGGTGTAATTCGGAGACGCGTCATACAATGTGTATGGGAAGAGATGTTTTCAGAACCACCACAGAGAGAAAGAATGTCTTTCGCCAACTGCTGATATTTCGTTTGATGACTCATGTTGAATCCCCCTTTGATTTTCGTTTCATGGAGCGGATGGCATGTCTTGTTTTGTCAATATATTGCGCCGTCTCTTGATATTGACGGGAAGCTAAGCTGAGGAACAAGACATCAATTAAGTAGAGCTGTGCCATTCTAGAGGAAGTGGCTGCACTGCGAAAAGGTGCTTCATTGGAACCGGACGTCGATAGGTGAACGTCACATAAGGCAGAAACGCTTGTTTGACCTGGATGTGTCAAGGCAATGGTTTTCACTCCATTGTCTTTTGCGAGCTGAAGGGCTTGAATGATGTCTAACGTTTCTCCTGAAAAGGATATACCGAACACGATGTCATTCTTTCCGGCATTTGCGATGACCGTTGATGCGATGTGCATGTCAGTGAAGGCAGTCGCTGCATAATTGATTCTGAGAAATTTCTGCTGGGCATCCGCTGCGACGATGCCAGATGCACCGACGCCGATGAAATGGATTTGATTTGCACGCAGCAGTAATTGAACAGCCTTTTCTAATGCCTCTGCATTTAAAATAGAAGCGGTGTCCTTAATCGATTGAATCGAGTTTCCTGCTGTTTTTTGAATAATGGATTGAAGCGGTTCATCTTGTTCGATATCACGGTAGCCTTGTTTATCGCTATGCATCAAGTCCCCAGCGATTCGCATTTTTAAATCGTGATAGCCATCTAGCCCGAGAGATTTACAAAGGCGGATGACTGCAGAGCTGCTTGCACCGGCTGCCTGACTGATCTCGTGTACTGTGCTCTTAATGACTTTGTCAGGATGGGCAAGGATATAGTCTGCAATGATTTTTTCAGATTGGGGGAGCTTTGCTTTCATTGTGTGTAGTAGGGTGAGTCCACCTGCTGACATGAGCACTGCCTCCTTTAGGATTGATGATGTGCGATGGCTTTGTCGATATGACCATTCGTTTTGTTGAGTAAATCCTTGGCTGTTTTCTTGTCTGTGTTTGTTTGAAGCATGACGATGGCGGTTTTGATTTCTAAGTCTGCCGCTTCAAGCGTTTTCACGGCTTGTTCGTAGGAAGCGTTTGTCACATGTTGAATGATGGTGATGGCGCGTTCTTTTAATTTATGATTGCTGACTTTTACATCAACCATCAGGTTTTCATATACTTTTCCTTGTCTGATCATGACAGAGGTGGAAAGCATATTTAAAATCATTTTATGAGCGGATGCGGCTTTCATTCGTGTTGACCCTGTGATGGCTTCTGGTCCTACAATGACTTCAATGGCGCAGTCTGCCAGTTCGCTAATTTTTGCTTGTTCATTACAGCTGAGGGCTACTGTTTTTGCGCCGATGGATTTAGCGTAGTTTAAAGCGCCGATGATGTAGGGTGTCCTACCGCTGGCGGCGATACCGACGACTGTATCTTTTGATGTCAGGTGAATGTGTACTAAATCCTGTTTGCCGGCTTCTTCACTGTCTTCCACATCTTCGGCAGCATGTGAAAAAGCAGAGTCTCCGCCTGCCATGATGCCGACAATCACATCAGGTGAGACGCTATAGGTAGGGGGACATTCGACAGCATCCATCACGCCAAGTCTGCCGCTTGTCCCGGCTCCTAAATAAACGAGTCTGCCCCCATTTGAGATGGATTCATAGGCGAAGTCACTTGCTGTTTTGACATGTGGTAGGACACGGTTGACTGCTTGAGCGACCTTCATATCTTCTTCATTAATCATTTGGAGCATTTCGAGTGGATCTGCTTGTGATATTCCCATTGTGTTAGGATTTCTTGATTCTGTTGTCAAAGAACGCAATTGAGATGGCTGCATGCGACATTCCTCCTTATTTCTTCATTTTCAGTATATTCAGTATGATATGAAATTTCAACATTATATTTAAATACTGAAATTATATTTTAATCAAAAAGTGGTGCTAATTGAAGGTGAATAGTTAGAAAATAAAAAAAATAAAAATCCCCTTTACAAAAGGGGGACAACCTGTATATAATAACTTTTGTCAGCTTCACGGAAACAGTCAAACTTGACAAATTGGCCCGTTGGTCAAGCGGTTAAGACACCGCCCTTTCACGGCGGTAACACGGGTTCGAATCCCGTACGGGTCACCATTGATGTGGAGGATTAGCTCAGCTGGGAGAGCATCTGCCTTACAAGCAGAGGGTCGGCGGTTCGAGCCCGTCATCCTCCACCATATGCCGGTGTAGCTCAACTGGTAGAGCAACTGACTTGTAATCAGTAGGTTGGGGGTTCAAGTCCTCTTGCCGGCACTGTTTTTTCTTTATCAATTCCATATGTGGAGGGGTAGCGAAGTGGCTAAACGCGGCGGACTGTAAATCCGCTCCCTCCGGGTTCGGCGGTTCGAATCCGCCCCCCTCCACCATTTTTGGGCTATAGCCAAGCGGTAAGGCAACGGACTTTGACTCCGTCATGCGTTGGTTCGAATCCAGCTAGCCCAGTTAAGACACCTTTTTCAAAAAGGTGTCTTTTTTTTATGTTGGCAGGCGGAATGTATAACTATTCAAAATATTGTTGAGTTGAGTCAGAAGGCATCGAGAAAGTAAAATATAAGCATGAACGGAAAGGGGATGTACATATGGGAGATCAAAAGAAGGTCACGCTTGTCGGGGTTCCGATGGATTTGGGTCAAATGAGAAGGGGCGTCGATATGGGACCGAGTGCGATTCGGTGTGCAGGCGTAAAAGAAAAATTGGAATCGCTTTCATTTGATGTGGAGGATCTCGGGGATATTCCGGTTGAACAAAGAGATGATGAAAAAGGTTTATATACAAGTGAAAAGCTAAAAAATTTAACGGAGAATGCTGGTGCGAATCAGCTGCTGGCTGAGAAGGTTGACAGTATTGTTCAATCAGGCTCATTCCCGCTCATTTTAGGCGGTGATCACAGCATTGCCATTGGCACACTTGCTGGTGTATCCAAGCATTATGAAAACTTAGGTGTCATTTGGTATGATGCTCACGGTGATTTAAATACAGAGGAAACCTCTCCTTCTGGAAATATACATGGTATGCCGCTTGCAGTCAGTCTTGGCCTTGGGCATGCTGATTTGACGAACATTGGTGGTTATTCTCCAAAATTGAAGCCTGAGAATGTTGTTTTAATTGGTGCTCGATCCCTAGATGAAGGAGAGCGGGCATTAATTAGAGAGAAAGGCATTAAAGTGTATACGATGCATGAAATAGATCGTTTAGGGATGACAAGGGTGATGGAGGAAGCCATTTCTTATTTAAAGGAAAGAACGGATGGTGTCCACCTGTCGCTTGATTTAGATGGATTAGATCCAGCTGAGTGTCCAGGTGTAGGAACTCCTGTGGCAGGCGGCATCAGTTACCGTGAGAGTCATCTAGCCATGGAGCTTTTAGAGGAAGCGGGTATTTTGACTTCAGCTGAATTTGTTGAGGTGAATCCGGTTTTGGATGAAAAAAATAAAACAGCCGAGGCAGCTGTTGCTTTGATTGGATCATTAATGGGCGAAAAGCTATTGTAGAGCGGGACTTGTTCCCGTTCTTTTTTGTTTTGGATAAATTTAAGGATATATTAAGGTTTTTACTGGTGGATATACGTAACACGCTGTCAAAAATTTGTTACACTATTTTTTAGAGGAGAATGAAACCTTTTGGAAAGAGGTTCGTATACATAAAGACCGGTGAAGGCAGAGGTTGAATATACTATGGACACAATGATTAAAAAGAGAATTAAGCAATTGAAAAAAGGCGACCAGAACGCATTTGCAGACATCGTAGACCTGTATAAAGACAAAATTTATCAGCTGTGCTACCGTATGCTTGGGAATGCACACGAAGCAGAGGATATTGCACAGGAGGCGTTTATTCGTGCCTATGTGAATATTGAAAGCTTTGATGTGAATCGTAAGTTTTCTACGTGGCTGTACCGCATTGCAACCAACCTGACCATCGATCGTATTCGCAAAAAAAAGCCGGATTATTATTTAGATGCAGAGGTGGCAGGAACAGAAGGATTGAATATGTATTCTCAAATTGCTGCTGATGGCATTTTGCCAGAGGAAGAGGTGGTGTCTCTTGAATTATCGAGTACCATTCAGCAAAAAATTCTAAGATTACCCGATAAATATCGTTCGGTCATCGTATTAAAGTATATTGATGAACTCTCGTTAAAAGAAATTAGTGAGATTCTAAATATACCTGTTGGTACGGTGAAAACGAGAATACACAGGGGTAGAGAGGCTCTCCGGAAACAGTTGAGAGACCTTTGAGTGAGGTGATTTTGATGAGCTGTCAGGAAAAAATCGTCCTGCTTATGCATCAGTATTTAGACGGGGACATTGAGCCCCAAGACGAAAAAGAATTAAAAAGCCATCTGCAATCGTGTGAGGAGTGCCGTACTCATTTTCAACAAATTGAGAAATCCATCGCGCTTGTGCAGAGTACATCTCATATAGAAGCACCGACTGATTTCACTGCAAAGGTGATGGCAGGTCTTCCAAAGGAAAAAAAGCGTGTGTCGGTTCAAAGATGGATCAAAGCTCATCCGCTGATGGTGGCCGCTGCCCTCTTTCTCATTTTGATGGGAGGCAGTCTGTTTACAAGCTGGAATACGGATCATAATTTCAGTGTGTCGAAGCAGCCGAATCTCGTCGTTGTAAATGATACAGTGACCGTACCTAAAGGGGAAACCGTAAAAGGTGATGTCACTGTCAAAAATGGCAAGCTGATTGTAGAAGGCAAGGTTGATGGAAATGTCACCGTCGTCAATGGGGAACAGCTGACTGCTTCTGCCGGACAAGTCACTGGTCAAATTAATGAAATTAATGAAGTGTTTGATTGGATTTGGTACAAAATGAAATCTACAGCACAAAATGTGATGCGGGTCATTGGACCAGAGGAGCAAAAGTAATTATACGGGTCGAGAGCAGTCTCTTTAGGGGCTGCTCTTTTTCTATATTATAGGTCAGAATGTATGCGAGCTAGCACGCTAGCCATATATGGCAACTGTTTTCCTTGCTGAAACAAAATGTGATATAATAGCCACGCTATGTATTTACACATAGGCTCTTTTTTTATCAAAAATGCATCAAACGAAGAATAACTGAAAATTCTGGAGGACGAGGAAATGGCTTTAGGGGATATTCCTATTTTGCAGTACCTCGGTAATGCTGTTGATATTCTCGTTGTTTGGTATGTGATATATAAATTAATGATGGTCATCCGCGGAACAAAAGCGGTTCAGCTTTTAAAGGGAATTGTGGTCATTGTTCTCGTCAGGATGGGAAGTGCGTATCTCGGTCTTAACACACTTCAATGGCTGATGGATCAAGCGATTACGTGGGGATTCCTTGCGATCATTATTATTTTTCAGCCAGAGCTAAGGAGGGCGCTTGAGCAGCTTGGGCGCGGCCGTTTCTTCTCAAGAAGCGGGACACCTGTAGAGGAACAGCAGCAGAAAACGATCGAGGCAATTACAAAAGCAATTAACTATATGGCAAAACGCAGAATCGGCGCGCTGCTGACAATAGAGCGTGATACTGGGATGAATGATTACATAGAGACTGGAATTCCTTTGAATGCAAAGGTGAGTTCAGAGCTGCTCATTAATATTTTCATTCCAAATACACCGCTTCATGACGGTGCTGTCATTATGAAGCGTGATGAAATTGCAGCTGCCGCTTGTTATTTACCGCTGTCAGAAAGTCCTTTTATCTCTAAGGAACTTGGGACGCGTCACCGGGCGGCAGTCGGAATTAGCGAAGTGACAGACAGCTTGACCGTCATCGTTTCTGAGGAGACAGGCGGCATTTCTGTCGCGAGAAATGGTGATCTCCACCGAGAATTGACAGAAGAAGCGCTTGAAGAAATGCTGATTGCTGAATTTAGTAAGAACAGCAAAGATGCTTCCTCGACCAAATGGTATTGGAGGGGCAAGAAAAATGGATAAGATTTTGAATAATCGCTGGGCCGTAAAGCTTTTTGCATTGGTCTTCGCTTTATTGCTGTATGGTGCAGTCAATTCAGCGCAAGCGCCCACGCCGAAAAAAATCGGTGAATCCTTTTTCCCAACATCGACGACAGATGAAGCAACCCTAACTGACATTCCTGTTAAAGCGTATTATGATGACGAGAAGTACGTCGTTACTGGTGTGCCGCAAACAGTTAATGTGACGATTAAAGGGTCAACGAGTGCTGTGAAAACAGCAAGACAAACAAAGAACTTTGAAATATATGCAGATATGCAGAATTTATCCACAGGTACTCATAAAGTGGAGCTGAAGGCAAGAGATGTATCAAAAGGACTCACACTATCGATCAATCCATCTGTGACGACGGTGACGATACAAGAAAAAACAACAGCAGAATTTCCTGTGGAAACCGAATTTTATAATCAAAATAAAATCAAAGACGGCTATTCACCTGAACAGCCTATTGTGAATCCGAAAAAAGTCACAGTCACAGGTTCTAAGGACGTGATCGACAAAATTTCTGTCATTAAAGCATTTGTGAACCTAGAGGATGTCGATCAGCAAATTGAAAAGGAAGCGAAGCTCACTGTATATGATAGCAGCGGGAATGAGCTGCCAGTCGAATTGAGTCCGTCTGTGGTGAATATTACAGTTCCCATCTCAAGTCCAAGCAAAAAGGTTCCGTTTAAAATAGAGCGGACTGGCAGTTTGCCGGATGGGATCAGTATCTCAAGCATTGAGACAAGCCCGAGTGAGGTCACAGTGTACGGTTCTCAAAAAGTGCTGGATTCGCTTGATTTTATTGATGGTGTCAAGTTGGACCTAAGCAAGATCAAAGATGATACGGAGATTGATGCCGACATTCCCCTGCCAGATGGTGTGAAAAAGGTATCGCCCGAAACGGTGAAGATCAAAGTGAAGGTTGCAACAGCGCAAGAAAAAAAGATCGATAATGTACCAATTTCTGTCGTAGGTCTGAGCAAGGATCTCACCTCTGATTTTGTGAGCCCATCTTCTGGACGACTTACGTTAACAGCAAAGGGATCAAAAAGTGCAATTGATAAACTAAAGGCTTCAGATGTTGAAGCCTATATCAATGTTGGGGACTTGAACGAAGGAACTCATGAGGTCACAGTTCAAGTGAACGGTCCTCAAAATGTGACGTGGACATTATCGAGATCAAAGGTCAAAGTGAAACTGACTTCTACTGAGACAGAAGATCAGCCAGCGTCTACAAATGATCAGAAGAAGCCATCTTCTGATGACGATGATCAGGAAGAGAAGAGTAAAGAAGAATCCACGCAAGATAAAGCAAAGAAAGAATCAAGTCAAAGACAGCGGATCAAAGAAGATAAAAAAGAGGACGAAGCGTCCTCTTGAATGGTAAAAAAGGAGCGATTGAAACATGGGCAAGTACTTTGGAACTGATGGTGTAAGGGGTGTGGCGAATAGCGAATTAACGCCAGAGCTCGCATTTAAAATTGGGAGATTTGGCGGCTATGTGCTCACGAAGGATAAAGAACGTCCAAAGGTACTCGTTGGGCGAGACACACGTGTATCCGGTCATATGTTAGAAGGGGCGCTCGTAGCAGGCTTACTTTCAATTGGGGCTGAAGTGATGCGTTTAGGTGTGATTTCAACACCTGGAGTGTCTTATTTAACGAAGGCAATGGACGCAGAAGCGGGTGTCATGATCTCTGCTTCTCACAACCCAGTTCAAGATAACGGAATTAAATTCTTCGGCGGTGACGGCTTTAAGCTGTCTGATGAACAGGAGAATGAAATTGAGCAGCTGATGGATCAGCCGGTCGACCAATTGCCACGCCCAGTTGGAGCGGATCTTGGAACGGTCAATGACTACTTTGAAGGCGGTCAGAAATACTTGCAATTCTTGAAGCAGACAGCAGACGAGGATTTCACAGGTATTCACGTGGCGCTTGACTGTGCACACGGTGCAACCTCTTCTCTAGCGACACATTTATTTGCAGATTTAGATGCGGATGTGTCCACAATGGGAACATCACCAAACGGATTGAATATCAATGATGGTGTAGGCTCAACTCATCCAGAGGCACTTTCTGCTTTTATGAAGGAGAAGGGTGCAGATATTGGTCTTGCGTTTGATGGTGACGGTGACCGTCTGATTGCTGTCGATGAAAAAGGTGATATTGTAGACGGCGATCAAATTATGTACATATGTGCACGTTATTTGAAGGGCGAAGGTCGATTAAAGGATGACACGGTCGTCTCCACGGTCATGAGTAACCTAGGTTTCTATAAAGCGCTCGAGAAACAAGGCATTAAGAGCATCCAAACCGCTGTTGGTGACCGCTATGTGGTTGAAGCGATGAAAAAGGATGGGTATAATGTCGGCGGTGAGCAATCAGGCCACTTGATTTTCCTTGATTACAATACGACAGGTGATGGCATGCTTTCTGCAATCATGCTTGTCAATACACTCAAAGCAACAGGAAAAACATTGTCAGAGCTTGCCGCTGAAATGGAAAAATTCCCGCAGCTTCTAGTGAATGTGAAAGTGTCTGATAAATATAAAGTAGAAGAAAATGAAAAAGTAAAAGCAGTGATTCAAGAGGTTGAAAAAGAGATGAACGGTGACGGCCGCATTCTTGTTCGTCCATCTGGAACAGAGCCGCTTGTACGTGTCATGGCAGAGGCGAAAACAAAAGAGCTATGTGATGAATATGTGACTCGAATTACCGCTGTTGTGAAAGAGGAAATGGGTATTGAGTAATAGATGAAAGCAAATCGCTAGTAGCGGTTTGCTTTTTTTTCGAATAAACGTCATAAATGGATGGATTTGTACGAATCTTATAGGCGAGGGCAATTTCCTGTTGTCTTCATACATAGGAGAGCACATCAAAGGTAGAACGTGACAAGCCACATCGCATATAGTGTATGGAGGTCTCCCTTACTTAAAGGAAGGGGTCACCTGCTAAATTGTGATTGACGGAGGTCAGACCTTATAGTACAATCATCCTTGTGTTACTGGATTTTTATTCTATCAGGAAAGGCAGGGTAGATGTTCAGCAACTCTCTTATAATTATAGCGCCCGAACTAAGCGATCGGACGAAAGATGCTTAGTTGACGAGGATGGAGGTTATCGAATTTTCGGCGGATGCCTCCCGGCTGATCAAAAAAGAGATCACAGCCGTAAGTGTTTCTTTAAAGCAAAGAGGTGACTCTTTGTACAAAGGGAATACACATGATCTCCCAAATTAAACATGTAGAGAGGGACGAAGAAATGTCCCTTCTATTTTAGTAGGCTTTCTTTGTCCCTTTCACATGATCGGGAGGAAGAATATTTATGTGTGGAATCGTAGGTTATATTGGTCAGAATGATGCGAAGGAAATCTTATTAAAAGGTTTAGAGAAGCTTGAGTACCGTGGGTATGACTCAGCAGGTATCGCTGTGGCAAACGAAGAAGGCGTGCATGTGTTCAAAGAAAAAGGACGTATCGCTGAGCTTCGTGAAGTCGTTGATGCAAACGTTGCATCTTCAGCTGGAATCGGACATACACGCTGGGCAACACACGGTGTACCAAGCCATCTAAATGCGCATCCGCATCAAAGTGCTTCTGGCCGTTTTACGCTTGTTCATAACGGTGTCATCGAGAACTATGTACAATTGACACGCGAATATTTACAAGACGTCCCACTAAAAAGCGACACAGATACAGAGGTTGTTGTTCAAGTCATCGAACAATTTGTAAGCAGAGGTCTTGATACAGAGGAAGCTTTCCGTCAAACGCTTCTTCAACTAAAAGGCTCTTACGCAATTGCCCTTTTCGATAACGAAAACAAAGAAACAATCTATGTGGCGAAAAACAAAAGCCCATTATTGGTTGGTTTCGGAGAAGATTTCAACGTTGTAGCTTCTGACGCAATGGCGATGCTTCAAGTAACAAACGAATATGCGGAATTAATGGATAAAGAAATGGTCATTGTCACAAAAGACGAGGTGATCATCAAAAACCTTGACGGTGATATCATGACACGTCCTTCTTATATCGCTGAGCTAGATGCAAGCGACATCGAGAAAGGCACATATCCTCACTACATGTTAAAAGAAACGGATGAGCAGCCGCTTGTCATGCGCAAAATCATCCAAGAATATCAAGACGAAAACGGCAAGCTGTCAGTCGCTGGCGATATCGCAAGCGCAGTAGCAGAAGCAGACCGCATTTACATTGTGGCTTGTGGAACGAGCTACCATGCTGGACTTGTCGGTAAACAATACATTGAAGACTGGGCGAAAGTACCTGTAGAAGTCCATGTAGCGAGTGAATTCTCTTACAACATGCCGCTTCTATCGAAAAAACCGTTGTTCATCTTCCTTTCTCAATCTGGGGAGACTGCGGACAGCCGTGCTGTACTTGTTCAAGTCAAAGAGCTTGGTCATAAAGCATTAACGATCACAAACGTACCAGGATCTACGCTTTCTCGTGAAGCGGACTTCACATTGCTTCTTCATGCAGGACCAGAAATCGCAGTGGCTTCGACAAAAGCCTACACAGCACAAATCGCTGTTCTTGCGATCCTTGCATCCGTTGCAGCTGAATTAAATGGTCAATCTCTTGACTTTGATCTTGTGAAAGAGCTTGGGATTGTAGCAAACGCAATGGAAGCCCTTGTCGATCAAAAGGATGAAATGGAACAAATCGCTCGTGACTTCTTCACAGTGACACGTAACGCATTCTTTATCGGAAGAGGACTTGACTACTATGTGTGCCTTGAAGGTTCACTAAAACTAAAAGAGATCTCTTACATTCAAGCAGAAGGCTTTGCTGGCGGAGAACTCAAACACGGCACGATTGCTTTAATTGAAGAAGGCACACCGGTCATTGCCCTTGCAACGCAAGAGCACGTGAACCTCAGCATTCGCGGTAACGTCAAAGAAGTCGTTGCACGTGGCGCAAACCCATGTGTCATCTCACTAAAAGGCCTAGAAGACGAAGGCGACCGTTTCGTCCTTCCAGCTGTACACCCAGCACTTGCACCACTTGCATCTGTTGTCCCATTACAGCTAATCGCTTACTACGCAGCCCTTCACCGCGGGTGTGATGTGGATAAACCACGTAACCTTGCGAAGAGTGTGACGGTGGAGTAGAGTTAAATAAAATCGGATTTTTTATACCCCTTTAGATATAATTGTCTAAAGGGGTATTTTTGTGTCTAAAGAACTAAATAAAATGAAAGATAGATTCGATAAGATCGTACATGTTTAAGGGAGCGGAATCATTATGAGTGAATATTTAAAAAAGGAGAAAAGGGGAATTATTTTTTTCTTCATCGTTTATATCGCATTGTTTATAAGCTCTTATGTGTTGATTGGCGGTCCTGCTACCGTCGAAGGACCGATTTGTGTATTTCTAGGATTCTGTTTCGTTCAATTTCATAAATATAGATCTTTCAAAAAAGATGCAGGTAATAAAAAGAGAATAGGCATACTAAGAGAGCAGCATATAGAGAAGGCCATACAGCTTGAATATTTTAAAAAAAAAGAGAGAAAAACACATGACCAAACCTAAAATCTATACAATGAGCTTTGCAAAAGTCTATCCTCTCTATATCGCAAAGGCAGAGAGAAAAGGACGAACGAAAGCTGAAGTTGATACGATCATTTGTTGGTTGACGGGGTACAGTCCGGAAGAGTTGCAGGAACGGGTAGAAAAACAGATAGATATTGAAAACTTCTTTGCCGAGGCTCCTGAGCTGCATCCTTCCCGCAGCTTAATCAAAGGCGTCATCTGTGGTGTTCGAGTAGAGGACATTGAGGAAGAAACCATGAAAAACATTCGATATCTAGATAAGCTGATTGATGAGTTAGCAAAAGGAAAGGCAATGGAAAAGATTTTGCGGTGTTCTTCATGACCATAACAAGCAAGTCCAGTGAATAACCTTCACTGGGCTTTTTTTATATAGACCATTTGACCAATAAAAATAAAACCCATTTGAACGAAATCACTCTTGATGTCGTCAAAAGAAGTGATATCAAAACAAATTGGCGTTTGAAAAGGGAGTGGCGTGATGGACATGAAGGTGATTTTACCTCTTATTTTGCTGCAAGCCATTTTAATGGTAATTGGTTTGTTTGATTTGCTGAAAAGAGATCCATCAAGGATCAGAGGAGAAGTGAAGTGGGTTTGGGCTTTGGTGATTGTGTTTGTGGCGAGTGCCGGTCCTATTGCGTATTTCATTTTTGGTCGTAAACAATCTTAGTAGGGGGGATTTGCTTGAATATGCTGGAGTGTCATGGGCTGACGAAATCGTATGGTCGGCATGAAATTTTAAAAAATGTTTCGTTTTCTGTTGGGGAGGTTGGATGTGTTGGCTTTTTAGGGGCCAATGGAGCGGGGAAAACAACGACGATTCGGATTCTGACGGGGCTTGCTCGTCCTACGACTGGTGTCGTGAAGGTGGCGGGTATGGATGTGACAAAGGACATGGATGACATTAGTCATGTGATTGGCTATTGTCCGCAGCAGCCTGCATTTTATCAGGATATGACGGGGCAGGAGTGGATGCATTGGGTTGGCGGGTTATTTCAATTAGAGAAAAACATCATTCGATCCAAAACAGAGAAGCTGTTGAAGCTTTGCCGCATATATGAGGCGAAGGATCGTGCCATTGGAAGCTATAGCGGAGGGATGAAGCAGAGGCTTGCCATTGCACAGGCGCTTATCAATAGCCCGAAGGTTCTTATTTTGGATGAGCCTGTGTCTGCACTTGATCCAATGGGAAGAAAAGATGTCCTGACTTTGATTGAGCGACTAAAGCATGAGATGTTGATCTTTATGTCGACCCATATTTTAGACGACATTGAAAGGGTGGCGGATCATATTATTATGATCAACAGCGGCAAAATTGAGATGTCCTCTTCGATGAAACAGATCAAAGCAGACTATATCCAGCCAGTGATTGAATTTCAATTAGAACAACAGAATACGAAACTAGTGGCTTTGTTAAAGGAGCGGGATTGGGTGGAGGAATGCATTGAAACAGGAGACGCTTATCAGGTGCGAGTCAACGATCAACAAATGGCATTGAAAGAGCTGCCTCGTCTCATCACTGAAACTGGCGGTGTTCTCCTCCATTATCAACTATCTAAGCTGACGCTTGAAGATATTTTCATGAAGGTTGTGACGGCATGATGATGTTGAAAAAGGAATTTAGGGAGTTATTCACTAGTTATAAATTGTTGTTTGTGCCAATCATTTTTACGATTTTAATGATCACACAGCCTATTACACTCAAAATGCTGCCAGATCTTTTGTCGAAATCAGCGAATCTACCTGAAGGGTCCACATTTTATATACCAGAGCCTAGCGCTGGAGAGGCTTTAGCGAGTGCGTTGAGTAAATTTGATTCGCTTGGCGTTTTTATTCTCATTATGATCGTGATGGGGACGATCGCAGGAGAGCGTGCCTCTGGGGTGACGGCGATGATTATGGTGAAACCGATCAGTCGAATGAGTTACTATGTCTCGAAAATATGCGCCTATGCTTGTTTGACCTTGTTTAGTTTGGTAGTGGCGGTGCTTGCCTCCGTTTATTATGTGGACATCCAATTTGGGCATCTGGATTGGGTCAATGTGGTAAAAGGAACGCTTCTTTATTACCCCAATTTATTGCTGATTGTGGTATCGACCATTTGTGCTTCGGCATTCTTTACACGTTCCGTCACAGCTGGCGGTGTATCGCTTTTGATCAACCTTATTCTATTTACCGTTCCTTCATTTTATGAGGATACATTAGGGAAGTTTGCGCCTAAAGGCGTGACAAGTGCGGCCGAGGAGATGATTCATAGAGGGACTTATTCGGATCAGGCACTTACAAGTTTTCTAGGTGTATCGGTATTGATTGGTTTCTTTTTTCTCATCGGATGGTTTCTTTTTAGAAAACAAGAATTATAGCAGGCGGTTGCGATTGTTTCTTCAGGTTTACTATGAGCATAAAAATCTGAATACGGTTGAAATTTTGATATGATAATAAAAATTGACTGTATTTTCAGAAAAGGGGTTTTATTCATGAGAACATCACGAAATCCTGAGACCATTCACCCGCCAGTTGCACCCTATGCTCATCAAATAGAAACAACAGGACCACAGCGGTGGTTAACCCTATCAGGTCAAGTGGGGATGGAGGCTGATGGAACCATCCCAGAGAGTCCGTTGGAGCAGCTCGAATTAGCATTAGAAAATGTGAAACGAAACGTAGAAGCGGCAGACATGGCGGTAGAGGACATCACGAAACTAGTATTTTATCTCGTAGGAGAGTTCGATGCGGAGAGCAGAAAACGAATCATGGGGCAGTTTTTAGGTGATCATCTGCCTTGTATGACGATGATTTATGTGGTGGCATTGGCTTCTCCTGCTCTTAAGGTAGAGGTTGATGCTTGGGCGTGTCAGGAGATGGTTTTTGGTGACGGAGCTTGTTAAGTTAAAATAGTGCAAAAAAATTTGTTCACATTAGTTCAAAAACGACAAAGTTTGTCTAAAAGATTGGAGTATCGCAGCCAATCTTTTTTATTGAGCATCTAATTAATATACTATAAATACCTTTTAAGTTTATTTTTAGAATTATTTACACAATTCCCCTTACTTCGACATTTTTCATATGGTAATATCAGGGTGCATAGCAGATGGGTCTATTGACACTATGCAACAATTAAGAGGAGGTTTTACTTATGAAACGAAACCAAAAAGAATGGGAATCTGTGAGTAAAAAAGACCTTAAACGTCCAGGTGGTACGTCAATTGTAAAGGCTGCTGGATGTATGGGGTGCTGGGCCTCAAAGAGTATACCGATGACACGTGTTTGTGCACTTCCACATCCTGCAATGCGAGCTCTTTAATGAGTAACATAGGGAGTTATGCATACATTGCTAACTCCTTATTCTATAAAAAGGGGTGTTTTTATGTCGAATAATCAAATTGCAAAATATGAGTTACCTGAATTATCCATCCATTTACAGCCTCATGGGGCCGTCATGATAGATAGAAAATCAATGTATTATTTTAGATTGAGCGGAAGAGGCGCTCAACTTGCATTTTTATTATCTAAGAATAAAGATTTAAGCAAAACTGCTCGTATTTGGGAGATCGTTAAAAAAGAAGAGCTGACAGCTGATCAGTTGCGTGAAGAGTTGAGTGCCCACCCTTTTACAGAGGCTTGGACACAGGGGTTATTGGATCAGCCCATTCAATTTTCTGGATCGCTACAGTCTTATTTACCTATTAGCTGTACCCTGCAATTAACCAATGCCTGTAACTTAGGTTGTTCATTCTGTTATGCCAGTTCTGGGAAGCCTTATCCCGATGAGTTAACATGTTCTCAATGGATCGAAGTGATGCAAAAGTTAGCAGCCCAGGGAGTAGCTGATGTTACTTTAACTGGGGGGGAAGCAAAGTTAATCAAAGGTTTTAAAGAGATTGTAATGGCAGCCAGTTCATTATTTACGAATGTAAATGTGTTTAGCAATGGACTAAACTGGAGACATGAAGAAGTAGAACTTCTTAGTCATTTGGGCAATGTAACTGTACAAATTAGTATTGACGGTACGAGCGAAACTCACGATTCCTTAAGAGGAAGAAAAGGTGCTTTTCAAGAGAGTATGGAAACCATCAAACATTTTGCAGAGATGAATGTTCCTGTAATTGTTGCAATGACGATCAATGAAATAAACGCTGATCAAGTAACAGAGGTTATTGATCATTGTGCAAGAGCAAATGCCTCCATTTTTCGTGCTGGTAAGACCTTATCTGTTGGGCGAGCTGCAAAGAACTTTAAAGCACTAGAGACGTCATTTGAACAGCGTGTTCAGAGTCAATTACAGCAGGCACGTCATAGATGGGAACATCACCTGAATATAATCGATTGGGAACACGAAGAAAGTACTTTTACAACTGATTTTTGTACACCTGGTTACCTGGCTTGGTATATCAGAGCAGACGGGTATGTGACACCTTGTCAATTAGAGGATATCTCTTTAGGTCATATTCTAACAGATTCTTTTTTTGATATTGGCTCACCAGCACGGCTAATGAAATTGAAATGTGAAGTGAAAAACTGTAAATGTATTGGGAAAATTGAACTTTCAGAACCAGACCTTCCATTTGAAAATGAGATGAAAGCAGGAGCTGCATATGAATAGTATTACTTTCATTTTATGGACAGCTCTAGGAGTGATAGGACTTGTCCTATTCATGAAGTATAGAGTATCAACTATAGAATCAAATCTTTTAGATAAAAGTGAGGCAAGAAAAGTCAGTATCAATTTTATTAAAGAATTTGTAGGCGTAGATGTAGAAGAATGGGATGTATATTCAGTCTATTGGTATGACCACGATACAGTGAATAAACTACATCACCTAGGTTTACTGAATAAAAATCGACGTGTACTTCACGAAATGGGCTTGGTAGAGTCTTGGCGTGTTCGCTTTGTTCATGAACATCAATCTTTTGTGATAGGAGTAAACGCAAAGCATGAAGTAACATTTTTTTATGCAGATGTTAGGCAAGCATCATTATCTAATAAAGCTAATAAAATATCACCAGAAGGGTTAAAGGATCAACTAACTTATTCTTAATCAGGACTATGGGCTAAGACACAGCCTACTGGTTCGGGTTCAAAGGAGGAGGATTTTCGTGAAGTCAAAACATATTGGTATATTGCTGAAAAGGAAGATGTTCGACTTAAGATAACAGTTGAAATGCAATCTGGTGTCATTACTTATATTGGTACAGATACAGAGATTCTAACAGATCAGATGAATAAAGTAATACGAGATGAACAAGTCGAATCTACTTTTGGGATATCAGGTATGTTAGCATCAGCTGCTGCGATGGTTGTGGCTATTTTAGTTTTAGTCTTAATGGATGTTCAAACTCAAATCATACTTAGTCTTATACTAGGTTTAATCATTGTTTTAGTACAATCACTCACGGTTAAAGAAGATATACAGTTAACAATTGTAAATGCTTATGATGCTAGGATGAGTGTTCATACGGTTAAATTACTTGGAATACTCTCCACGATGTTTGCAGGATTATTGACAGGATTTGTAGTATTTATATGTTCATTGGGAGGGGGGGCTCTTGCGAATAAATTAGGTTTAGCATTTTTAGATCGAATTAATGAACAGATTTTTATTGGTCTTAGCGGTGGACTTATTAGTCTAGGCATCACTTCATTTATTTTTTATCTATTAGAGAAAATAAATCGATTGCGTATATCTCCAGAATTATCAAATAGAAGTATGTTCTTGTCTGGATTTACCTTAAGACAAGGGCTAAATATGAGTCTGCAAAGTTCTATAGGAGAAGAAGTCATATACCGACTTTTAATGATTTCTTTATTTTTATGGTTAAGTAATAATACGGTGCTGTCAATTTTACTATCATCTTTTTTATGGGCAATCATGCATCAAGTTACAGGGTATGATCCAAGATGGGTCCGCTGGGCGCACCTTTTCACTTTTGGATGTTTCCTTGGTTATCTTTTTGTGAATTATGGATTTATTTGTGTACTTGTGGCACATTTCATTCACAATTTGGTGCTTGTGTGTATGCCCTTGTGGCAATTTAAATTTCAGAGATATATACATACTAAGAAGCCTCAGCATACATCACTCTAATAGTAAGGGAGAGATTTGATGCCATTCATGGAGGTTCAGAATATAAGCAAACGATATAGCAATGGTGATGGGATAGAGGGTCTGTCGTTTTCCATCGAAGCAGGTGAGGTTGTGGCGCTACTCGGACCTAATGGTGCCGGGAAGACGACAACGATTCGGTGTTTAACGGGGCAATATAAACCAGATGGAGGGGAAATTCTCATTGAGGGTTTCCCGCCTGGTCATTCCTATGTCCAAAAACAAGTAGCTCTTATTCCTGATCAGCCGTATTTGTATCCAGACTTAACGGCTGCTGAACATGTTCAATTCCGTGCTCGTGGATATCATAAAGGCTTAAAACAGATCAAGGAAAAGGTATATGGAGCGTTGAAAGAAGTACATATGGAAAAAAAGATGAATGAACTGTGCGGAAGGCTGTCAAGAGGCCAAAAGCAGCGTGTCGTCTTAGCAGGGGCCATTGTTCAAGATGCCTCCCTTTTTATATTAGATGAACCGACTGTAGGGTTAGATATTCCGTCAAAACAGTGGCTGGCGGATTGGCTGAGACAAAAAAGCAGTCAAGGTGGGTCGGTCTTTGTGTCGACACATAGTCTGGAGTTTGTTCTTGATACGGCCAGCAGGGTGATATTGATTCGAGACGGTACCATCATGAAGAATATGGATGTTCCTCAATTAAAGGAAGAACAGAGTGAGTGGAGGGCAGAAGTCATTCAACTTCTGGGGGAGTGGTCAAGTGAATAACACACTCTCCCTTTTATGGATGAAATCTCAAAGACGCTTGATCAGTAAAAATCAAGAAAAGAAAATGCCTTTTCTGATCTTACTTCTTTTCATTGCGGCAATTGGTTTTCAGCTAAGCGCAGTTTCAAGTATGGGTGATTGGAATGCGGTTGCAGCTGGGTGGATCATTGTCTGTTTGTTTGTTCTCTATACGGGGTTTGGCTTGTTTACAAATCGGCTGCCTAGTCAAATGAACGATATCATTTGGTTATATGGAAATGGTGCTTCTCTATGGACAGTTGTCATCAGTGTATGGTTGTATCACATTTTTTGGCGAGGGGCTCTTCTCATTGTTTCTGCTGTGGCTGCGGATCTACTTCTGTTTTTTATGACGCAGCAGTACCCGTTTCTGCTTGGAAAATCACTCATCCTGACAGGGCTGTTATGTTTGGCTGAAACTTGGATGATTGCGATGTCTTGTGCTAGAACCATTCGAGTATATAAGCGCCTGCTCATACTCGGTTTTGTATTGATGTTTGGCTTCTTTGCACTGCTGGTTTTGAATCAATTCATGATGAAACAGCCCTTCTTGATGAACATTGCTGATTCTTTGATGTTTCAAGCTGGACGTATGATCGAAGAGTTCTCCATTCTTTCTTTCTTCATCTTTATTGGAGTAATGTTCCTATCTTTCATCATGATGTATAGGGCTAGTCATCGTTTAGAGATGAAGGAGTCTTTAGTCAAAGAGGCAGTATTCTGGGAGGAATTTGAAGGGAAACATATTCAATCAAGTCCAATTGTTCAAAAAAAGGTCAAGACGTGGTGGGGGCTTTCGTCATTAACGGGTAGCTGGGCTTTTCTTTGGATTGAATTATTGCTGGTAAAAAAGTATGCTGCCTTTCATTTGTTATCTACCATGCTGTTAATTGGTACTTACTATGTCGTCCTTACTTATTTTTCTGATTGGCTGAATCTATTCTTAATCGTCATCGCTTCATCCGTTCTTTTTAGTTCATATTATGCTGGGATTGTAAGACATGCACAAACAGGAGTGCTCTATCTTTTTCCAGGTGCTTTATATCAAAAAATCATTCTGTTAGAAGTGTTTCAAACCTTTTGGCTGTATGCGTTCTACTTGATTTCTCTTTATTTAATTGAGATTCAGGATGTATTGTATTGGACCTTATTTGGTGGAGGAGTTTATATATGGTTTTTGGCCATACGGCTCTTTGCCTTTATGCAGCCTCTGAGAAGAGAAAGGAGTTTTGCTTTGGCCGCCTATTATCGATCATTGCTATTTGCGTCTGTGATCAGTGCTATGGTTATGATTAGCATTCATCTAATCACTGATGGCTTGTTGACAACAATTGTATCCCTAGTGGCTGGAGCAGGATTTTATGTGCTTTGTTATCGATACCGTGCGGTTCATTAAAAAGAGGAGTTGATTGTCAATGAAACCAGAAAATAAGCTGTCTCAATCAGTTCAACAATTGGCAAATACAAATGAAGTAACGATCGTTCAAGCAATAGGGGAATTGAGAAAGTTCGGAAAAGATGCAGTGCCCGTCCTTGTTGAGGCTTTAAAAGAAAAAGGATCTCTGCGGAACATTGCAGCAGCTGTACTTGGTGAATTTGGAGCAGATGCGGGAGAAGCAGCTGAGCCACTAGCACAGCTATTAGAAAGTGAAGAAGAGGATACAAGAATGGCCGCTGCCATGTCACTCATGAGGATTGGACAGCCTAGCTTGCCATTCCTTCTGGCACTGGCTAAACGTTATGAGGGACCTACTTGTTTCTGGGCATCATGGTGTATCTCTTGGATTGATCCATCAAAAATTGAAAAAAACATGTACGAGTGCTTAAAACAAGAACAAGAAAATCCAACAGGCAGCGTCACTCCTTTTGCTGCAGAGGAAGCATTAGGGAAGATTATTGCTTTTCAGCTAAAGGAAAAGGGGGATGAATAGTGGAAACGCAAAAACTCAATTGGCCTGAGCACCTCCCTTGGATTTTTCCTTCAGATCAAAGGAGTTTATCTGAGGGACAGCAACTTCTATACTTTTGGTCAGTCAACTGTCCGCATTGTGAAGAATTAACCGACCACATTCTACATCGTGTAAATCAGTTGGGTATTCATTTAACCTGTGTCCATGTTCCATATACAGAAGATGAAAAGTCGGCAGATGTTGTTTCAGAATATGCAGAGGAAAAAAATATGACCGCTCCTATTGTGTTGGATCAGGATTATGAGATTGTTGCAAAGTATAAGATTCAAGGGTTACCTAGCTTTTGCCTTATAGATGAAGAGGGAAATTTAATAGATCGGAAAATGGGAGATAGCGGCTTGGAAAAAATATTGAAAAAGTTAGAAAAACATTCAATTAGTTAGCAAGTATCAGGGAGGAGAGGAGATAGTGTTGTTTCAATCAAACAAAGAATTAAAAAGAAACGTCATTTTTTTCGCAGGGATTGGAGCGGTTTTGTTGATTTTAATGATATTGAAATGGTTTTCGATTTCTGCAGACTGGGAGCTGACGTTGATTTTTTGGGGATTGGGGATTTTGTTTTATTTGAAACGTGTGACGCGGAAAGAAGAAAGTCATCATTCATCAATTCATTCGTATGAAACCTAGAATGTATATTCTAGGTTTTTTTATTAAATTTACCTTAAAACGCATGTTTTTACATGGGTGTAGAGACCAATTTTTTAAAAGTGTGGTAGGATAAATATGCTTTTATATTTTCCGAAGGAGCTGTCGAGTTGAAGGGGTCTAGGGTTGAGTTAATTGATAGTTTGCGTGGTTTTAGTTTATTAGGTATTTTGATCGTGAATATGCTAAATTTTCAATATGATTATGATTTTGAGAAAATGTTTGATTCGAGTTTTTGGGGGCAGGAATTTGGCGTTTATGTAACGGAAATTTTGTTCCAGGGGTCGTTTTATCCGATTTTCTCCTTTTTGTTTGGGTATTCTTTTATCAAGCTGATTGAATCTACGAAAGCTAAGGGACTAAATACGAATGCCATTGTCGTCCGCCGTGGTTTTGGTCTGATTGTGCTTGGAATGCTGCATTACATCTTTATTTGGAATGGTGACATTCTTCTTTATTATGGAGCTTGTATGCTTTTCTTGATGATGTTTATGAGCAGCCGGATCAAAACAATGCTGATTTGGTCGGGTGTGTTAGGTGCATTGTCATTAGTCGTTTCGCCATACATGATGAAACTTGTTCATGGGACTGATGAATTATTAACCGATGTGTATGCGAAGGGTGATTATACTGATATTTTGCTCAGCCGGATTACGGTTGAAGACGATATGATGATTGTGACCATTATTTTGGCGATCGTGAGCATTACGCTTATGCCGATACTAGGGTTTCTTTTCGGTACGATGACGGTGGGGCCGTTCGCCTTGCTAGGCATGGTGATTGGTAAACGAGGGCATCTCACAGAAGAAGATCGAGGGATGGCCTATCGCAAAGGCTGGGTCTGGGTCATTGTCGTCGGCCTTGCACTAAAATGTGCGACGTTCATTGATGCGCCTTGGAGTGAATTCGTTATGGTTCTCGGTGGATATGTGCTGGCGATCGGGTATATTCAAGCTTTTATTGTTTTTTACTATTCGAAGGCAGCCGAAGGCCTCAAACGTTTGCTTGCAGGGCTTGGCCGTTTGTCCCTTTCAAATTATTTGGCGCAGTCGATCATTTGTACAACGATTTTCTATTCTTATGGACTTGGTCTATTTGGACAAATGGGATCAATATTTGGACTGCTGCTCGCTGTCGGACTGTATACAGCACAGCTGTTCATCAGCTATCTCTATTTGAAAAAATGGAGAAGAGGTCCGGTGGAGTGGATGATGGGAAAATGGGTGTATTGGAGATAAATTTTGTTGGGGAAGGCCGCATAGCTGAAAAGCTGTGCGGTTTTTTAGTTGAGTTGCAATCAAAAAATGGTTGATTATTCTTTCAGTGTGTATATAATGTATATATAGTGTATATACAATATTTCGTTCCAAACACCAGTACAGAAAAAAAGAGGTTTTTATATGCAAATTACGATTTCAAATCACTCTAAGGAGCCCATCTATGAGCAAATTACGAATCAAATTAAATCGATGATTTTAACGGGTGAGCTGGCGGAAGGCGCGGCACTACCGTCTATTCGAAAGCTGGCGAAGGATTTACAAATCAGCGTCATCACAACAAAGCGAGCATATGAAGAGTTAGAGAAGGCAGGATTTATTTATTCGATTGTCGGTAAGGGATCATTTGTTGCGGAGCAAAACCTAGAGGTCATGAGAGAGAAAAAATTGAAGGTGATTGAGGAACAGCTTGGAGCGGTTGTTACAAACGGCAAGGAATTAGGCTTATCTTTTGATGAATTGCAGCAGTTATTAAAGTTCTTGTATGAGGAGTGAGAAGAGTGGAGCACGTGATTGAATTCAAAGGAGTATCAAAACGATTCAAGGACTTTTCTGTTCAGAATCTTGATTTACAGGTCAAAAAAGGCTTTGTTACAGGGTTTATTGGAGAAAATGGCGCTGGTAAGTCGACCACGATTAAAATGATTATGAATTTATTAAAACCAGATTCGGGTGAGATTAAAATCTTCGGATTAGATTACCGCACCCATGAAAAAGAGATTAAGGAACGAATCGGCTTTGTTTACGATGCTAACGTTTTTTTCCCAGGATTGAATTTAAAGGACATTAAACGAATTGTGGCACCTGCCTATAAACGCTGGGATGACCAGCTTTTTTATCAATATATTGAACAGTTTGGTCTGCCGCTGAATAAAGCGATCAAAACATTTTCAAAAGGGATGCAGATGAAGGCGTCACTTGCGATTGCGCTGTCACATCATGCCGAGCTGATTATCATGGATGAACCAACTGCTGGGTTGGATCCGGTCTTTAGAAGAGAGCTACTCGGCACGTTACAAGAATTGATGATTGATGGAAATCGAACGATTTTTTTCTCGACGCATATGACGACTGATTTAGATCGCATTGCGGATTATATTGCGTTTATACAAAATGGAAGATTGGTCTTTCAACAGTCGATACATGAGGTAGCGGAGAATTATGCGCTGGTGAAGGGGAGCCTGGATTTGTTGGATCGAGACACAGAAAAGGCGTTTATCTATATTCAGCGTACGGCAGCCGGATTTGAAGCATTAACAGATCGGATTGATGAGGTGAAACTTATTTTTGGGGATGCTGTTGTGATTGAACCGGCGTCGCTTGAGGATATCATGTTTTATTTGAAAGGCGGGGTTGCGCATGTATCATTTAATTAAGCGTGATGTGATTTTGCAAAAGAAGCAGTTACTTATTTTTATTCCGTTTATCTTATTTTTTATTTTCATGGATGTCCATCCAGTATTGACGTTTCTAGTCGCTAGTGTCTTCATTCCATTTAACACATATGCGTACGATGAGAAGGCGGAAACGAATATTCTATTAAATTCTTTGCCTTATACACGGAATGAAATTATTGCATCTCGTTATCTTGGTGCCGTTTTTTATATGGTCATTGCGATCGGGTTGACAAGTGTTGCTTTATTTAGTTTTGGGAAGCTGTTTTCGATGACGGATATTGCTCTTGGCAGCGGGTTGTTTTTATTGTTCGCGGCGTGTACGTTTCCATTGTTTTATATCTTAAAGCCTGGTTATATCACAACGGCAGTGCTCATTGGCTTTATCCTATTATCTGCTATGGGACCGCCAGTTGTTGTCTATTTAGCAGAGCAATTTAGTGGGATTACTGATTTTATGATGAATTTATCGATCCCTATTTTATATACGGGATCAACTGTGCTGATTATGCTCATCTACTTGCTGTCTTGGGGACTTTCTACTGCGATTTACCAGAGGAAAGTGTTCTAATTCAGATGATCACATCATTTTTAGAGAATCATTCATTTTGAGGTAAGACTTTCAAAATGGATGATTCTTATTTTTTTGCATCTGGTGAAATTGACATACAGAAGAAAAGAGGTTATTATTAATTAACATAATGTTAATAATTTTTAACATATTGTTAAATAAATCATCCTTTAAGAAAGGGATTTCAAATGGAGATTAAAAATCGAATTAAGGTATTACGGGCAGAAAGAGACTGGACACAAAAGGATTTGGCAGAGAAGTTAGGTGTGACTCGTCAAACTGTGGCAGCGATTGAAAATGGTAAATATTCTTTGTCTTTAAAATTAGCCTTTCAAATTGCTAGGACATTTGAAGTTGATTTGTATGATGTATTTCAAGAGGTCGACAAGGAGGAACAACAATGATGACGACGATCATTCTTTATTCTTTGATTATCCTTTCTATTTTAAGCACAGTTTTTCAATTTAAGAAGAACCGTGAATATAAACATGATGAACGAGGACAATTTATTTTAGCGAAAGCAGGAAGTTTTTCTATTGTAGGTGTGGCTTTAGCATATATATTGGTTGCTGTCGTTCAATCTATGGTCCATCAATTCTCATCTCCAACAGAGTGGTTTTATATAGCGATTACTTTTATGTATGTATCAAGTGTTTGCGCAAATACAATTGGCATCATCTATTGTGAAAGAAAATATTAATTTTCATCGAGGGATGTAGGCTAGAGTTCTTCATCATGAAGGGAAGAGAAAACCAATGAAAAAATTATTGAGAATCATGCTGATCTCCATAGGCACCATTATCACGGTCATGGTTGTTTTTCTAGCTACTGTTTATTTTGTAAACCTCATTAGTAATGAACGAGAGAAGGGGAAAATAGAAACTTATGGGCAAAAGGTCTTGGTGGATGGGAAGCAAATGAATGTGCTCATTCAAGGCGATGGGAAAGAAACGATTGTCCTTCTCCCAGGCTATGGAACTGCTTCACCAGTGCTAGATTTCAAGCCGCTAGTAGATGAATTATCACCTTATTATAGAGTCGTAGTGATTGAACCATTTGGATATGGTTTAAGTGACGATACAGATAAAGTACGGACAAGTCAAAACATTGTAGATGAGATTCATGAATGTTTGCAGAAGCTCAACATTAAAAAGTATACGTTGATGGGTCATTCGATCTCTGGCATTTATGGATTAGAATATGTGAATCAATATGAAAAAGAAGTCCAAGCATTTGTTGGAATTGACAGCAGTGTTCCTAAGCAGGAGGATGCAGATGAATTGCCAGTCTCCAGCTTACAGCTGCTTCATCAATCCGGCTTTTACAGATTGATAGTGAAAATGAATCCAGATCAATTGGTGATGCCTAAAGTAGATGATCAAACGAAAGCTCAAATTAAAATGCTGACTTTCCGAAATTTCATGGATGAAAGCCAAGCTAGTGAGGCAGATAACTTTAGAACCAATTTTAAAAATGCTCAACGTCTACATTTCCCTATGAAGCTCCCTGTTGTTTTCTATTTAGCAGATCAAACGGAGAAAGAAACACCAAACTGGAAACCAATGCATGAAGAGCTATTGAAAAATGTAGATCACGGCAAAGTAGTTACTTTCAAAGGCGGCCATTATTTGCATCATACGAAATCAAAGGAAATTGCAGCTGATTTTAGAGAATTTCTATCTAACAACGAGAGTCATCGTTAGTCATATACCTTCCGCGCTTCATCTAGTGACCCAAGCTTATTGAACAATATTTTCATTTTCTCGTGTTAAAAAAAAGAGACCGTGTGAGCGGTCTTTTTTGTTTTATATAAAGAACCTATATTGACAGTTTATCATGAAGTAGATTAAAATACATACCAACGGTCGGTATGTAAAAAGGAGGCATTTTATTTGGCCAGAAATAAATATCCAGAAAAGACAATCAAGCAAATTTTAGATGTGTCGACGAAGCTGTTTCAGGAAAAAGGATTTGAAAAGACGAGTTTGCAGGATATCATCCATGAATTGAACATGTCTAAAGGGGCTATTTATCATCATTTTAAATCGAAGGAAGAAATATTACGTGCCGTGATGGAGAGGCAATTTCGTCATGCGACTGAGAAACTTGAAGATCTGATTAAGCATACAGAGGCAGCGCATGCGAAAGAGAAGTTGCAACGTATTTTAGAGCAGCTAGTGGCAGATCCAAAATCTCATTCGATTGATGGGATCTTGGTTGACCAGATCAAAAATCCGCAATTTGTGGTTGAGGGAATGAAGGCAGGCGTAAATCAGGATGCGCTAAAAATCAAACATCTTATTCTTGAAGGAATTGAGGATGGTTCGATGAAGACTGCTTTTCCTGGTGAAGTGGCAGAAGTGTTTATGCTTCTCGTCAATATATGGCTGAACCCAACGCTATTTGCTCGTGATGAGCAGGAAACTAGCCAGCGTTTACTGTTTTTACAACAGATGATGAAAGGTCTCGGAGTGGATGTGGTGAGTGATCTATTTATTCAAAAGGTCACAGCGCATTATGCTGGGATTGGTGGTTATGATCAGCCTGGAACCTAAATGGTCAGAAAAGAGTCAAAAGCAAAATTCATTTCATAGGAGGATGCCTTATGCTTCACTTCGTAAAACTTGAGCTAAGAAAAAGCCATATGAAACATTATATTCAAGCTAGTATGATTGTCAGTATTGTACTGCTGGTGTTTATTTATTTTGTCGCGTTTGTTGCACAGGTTGAACAGGAAATAGGTTTTCAGCAATATCAGAATATCTATTTGTTGACCAGTATAGTATGGATGATCTTTTTTTCGATCGTCACAGCCATGATGTATTGTCGAGTAATAGTGACTGCATTGAAAGAACATGAACCTCATTCACCCAGTATGAAGTCATCCCTCCTTCCGAGAATGGTTTGGATGCTTTGCTTTTCTACAATTGTCATGCTGTGTAGTATCATTCCTTCATTTTTTGTGTTTAGTGTCACTGAAACATTCTTCCCTATTGTTCAAGATGCACTGACAGCTGATGTGATGTTCACTGTGATCAAAACGTACCTAGTGTTTACTTGTTGTATCAATGGTATTGGCATGATTGCGATGAGAGTGGGGGTAATGAAGAGGTCTACTTTCATGACCATTCTGACTGCGATTGTTCTATGTGCTGTTTTAGGAAACGTATTAATCGCTGTTTATGGTAATGATCAAATGAATTTCATTTTGTCAGGAGTCATGCTGCTCGCTGTCCTCATTGTGATCTTGGAATTATGTGGCCGCATGCCCCGGCTTCAAGCGAGATAAGCGAGTATACAAGGAGGGAGACATATGGAGCATACGATTCAAATTGAAGAATCGGTCGTAGAATTATCGTTGGATTGGTTGCTCGGAGAGGTGTGTATTCAACACCATGATCATCCTTATCTCATCATTCGTCAAACGGCCAATCAAGTGTTTCCAAATCGTTATTTGATGAGTCATCAGGTAAAGGATGGGCGATTGTTCATTAAAGATAGACGGAAAAAAATACTCAGCTTAGGGCTTCAACTTTATAAAACTGATGTCGCTATTTTTCTCCCTAAACGACAATTACAGTCCATTTCCATTCGTTGTAAAGGAGCAAATCTTCAGGCAGAGAGACTGAAGGCGGAAAATGCCTCTTGTCATTTAACTTCCGGGAAGACGATGCTATCAGGTGACATCAAGCATCTCCATTTAGAGACAGTAGGTGGGCTTATTTCTAGTCGGCAACTGACCACACAAAGATTATTACTGCACGCCACATCGTCAAAAGTTGAGTTGACGGGTGCCTTTTCGGACGTTGATCTGAATGTAACAGGTAGAAGGATGCAGATTCATTCTACAAACATGCTAAATTCACTTAAATCTACTTCAACTGGAGCAAATGTCAAAGTGACGATACCGGAAAATGATGGGTTTACTTGTTATGTAAAGAAAAGATCCGGCGCTTTCCGGAATGACTTTTCTTGTCATCGAGAGAAGGACAAAATGGTGCATAAAAATGGACTGCGATTCTTTGAGGTTGATATAAGAGGCGGTCAGTTCTTATTAAGTCATCAGCTTTGAAGTGACTTTCACCCCTTGGTTCAATATATCAATATAAAACAATTTGAGCATCTCTTTATGTCGGAATATTTTGATAATAGTGTTTCCCTCAAAAAAACAATTGTATTTTAAGGGTAGATTTATTATGATAATATACATCGAAAGATTGATGTTTCTCAATCAGAATGAACATTCTGATTTTTATTTTTTATGTTGTTTGTTGATGAGGGGGAAGAAAAGTGGCTCAAAAGGAATTAAAGAGAGGGTTAAGTGCCCGCCATATTCAAATGATCGCACTTGGCGGCACGATTGGTGTTGGCTTATTTATGGGGTCAGCCAAGGCCATTCAATGGACAGGTCCATCGGTTCTTCTCGCGTACGCAGTATGTGGTATCTTTATCTTTTTTATTATGCGTGCGATGGGAGAAATGTTATACGTTGAACCGAGTACAGGTTCATTTGCTACATTTGGTCATCAATATATTCATCCGCTTGCGGGGTATATGACAGCTTGGAGTAACTGGTTCCAGTGGGTCATTGTCGGGATGTCGGAAATTATTGCCGTAGGCGCTTATATGAAATATTGGTTTCCGGAGCTGCCAGCGTGGATTCCAGGATTAATTGCGATGATTATTTTGGGAGCGGCCAACTTGATTTCGGTTAAATCGTTCGGTGAGTTCGAATTTTGGTTTGCAATGATCAAGATTGTGACGATTATTTTAATGATCATTGCAGGTCTAGGCATTATTTTCTTTGGATTTGGAAATGGCGGGACGCCTATTGGCTTGTCTAATCTGTGGGCGCACGGCGGGTTGTTTACAGGTGGATTTACCGGATTCTTGTTTGCGTTGTCGCTCGTCATTGCTGCCTATCAGGGTGTAGAGCTGATTGGGATTACAGCAGGTGAAGCGCAAAATCCAGAAAAGACGCTGACCAATGCCATCAAAAGTATCATCTGGCGTATTTTGATTTTCTATATCGGTGCGATCTTTGTCATTGTGACAGTGTATCCTTGGGATCAGCTGAATACCCTTGGCAGTCCATTTGTGGCGACGTTTGCGAAAATTGGGATTACAGCAGCCGCTGGTATTATTAACTTTGTCGTCATTACAGCAGCGATGTCCGGCTGTAATAGTGGGATTTTCAGTGCGGGACGTATGCTTTATACATTAGGTGTGAATGGACAGGCGCCTGCTTTCTTCACCAAAATTTCAAAGAATGGTGTGCCGTATTTTGGGACATTCGCTGTGCTGATTGGTCTAGCGGTAGGAGTTGTCCTCAATTATGTTGCGCCACCAAACATTTTCGTCTATGTGTATAGTGCGAGTGTACTTCCTGGTATGGTGCCATGGTTTGTGATTTTGATTAGTCATATCGGCTTTAGAAAGGCGAAGGGAGCTGCGCTTGATCAGCATCCATTCAAAATGCCGCTAGCGCCGTTTTCTAATTATCTTACAATCGGTTTCTTATTGATGGTGCTTGTATTTATGCTCATTAATCAGGATACGCGTATTTCTCTGATTGTGGCAATTGGGTTCTTGATTGTAGTAGCGCTTAGCTTCTATGTCTTTGGGATCGGGAAACGGAAACTGATCCAAGATGCTTCAATTGATACAAATTCAAAGTAACTAACAGTCTTATCACTTAGCAAAATACCCCAAAAGTTAGAAAAACCTAATGATTGGGGTATTTTTTGTATGATTGAATTTTCATAATGGGCACACCGAGAAAGATAGAACATTTTATTTTTACATAAAAAAGCTGCTTAGCTTTTATGAGAATGCTAAAACAGCTTCATTAAAATACTTTTATTTTACTGATTCACTTCGTACGTATCTTGCGGTTTTTCATTGAATTGGCTTCGAATCAGTATGGATGTTAATAAAACTGCAATGATACCGATGCCTATTAGATCTGTTAACAAACCTGTATGAACTAAAAGTAATGCTCCTCCGAAGCTGAGAATTCTCTCATAAAAGAACAGGTCTCTTTTGAGCCAGCCTGTTAAAGCAGCAGCGAAAAAAATGACACCAATACAAGCGCCTGTTACAGCCAATGCTATTTCTACTGCACTACCCTGTCCTAATAGTTCTGGCCCGAACACAAACATGTAAGGAATAATAAATGAAACTAAACCTACTCGTGCAGACGTAAAAGAAGTTCTTAATGGATCACTTCCAGCAATTCCTGCAGCTGTATACGATGCAAGTGCGACAGGCGGTATTATTGGAGCGAGACTTGCAAAATAATAGATAAACATGTGTGCTAGTAGAGGATCAATACCTAAATCAATTAAAGCCGGTGCAGTAAGAACACCTACAATGATATAAGCAGCTGTAGAAGGTAAACCCATCCCCATAATTACACAAGCGATCATCGTTAAGAAAAGAGTGAGAAAAATGCTGTTCTGACCGAGGTTCATTAGCAGAGATGTTAATGTTACGGCAGTACCTGTTAAGTTAATTACCCCAACAACAATCCCTGCAATGGCACATGCCATTGAGATGAGCAACATCCCTTTTGCACCTTGCTCTAAAGCCTCAAGGAAAAATTTCCAATCGATCTTTTTAAAATAGATGGCGATATAAGAGATAACTAAGGCAACAACGGACCAAAAAGCCGCAAACATCGGTGATGCATTTAAGACAACTAACAGATAAATGAGTGTCCCTAAGCCGATATATAAATGAAAACCCTTCCAAAACACTTCTTTGAAAACAGGCAACTCTTTTTTCGCTATCCCTTTCATTTTAGCCCTACCTGCATCAAAATCGACAAAAAGAAAAACTGATAAAAAGTATAGTATGCCAGGGATAAGTGCAGCAAGAATGATCTCACCATATGAAATCCCTGTTAGTTCAGCCATGATAAAAGCACCTGCGCCCATCACGGGAGGCATAATACTTCCTCCAGCAGAAGCAACTGCCTCAATAGAAGCGGCCATACGAGGCTTGAACCCTACCTTCTTCATTAACGGAATGGTGAATTGTCCTGTTGAGGAGACATTGGCGACGGCACTTCCAGAAACCGTGGCCATCAATGCACTCGATATGACGGATACTTTGGCGGGACCGCCTTTAAATCTACCGCCAATGATAAAAGCTAAGTCTATAAAGACTTTCCCTGCCCCAGTTGTATTAAGAAAGGCCCCAAAAATAATAAAGAGAGCGATGAATGTGGCAGCGATTCCTAACGATGTTCCCCATAACCCTTCAGTGGATAAATACATTAAAGAAATGATTCTCTCTAGTGAGATATCCGATGTCTTTAAAATAGAAGGGAAGTAATGTCCAAAGTAAGCATAGAGTAAGAACAGTAAACCTATTAGCGGTAAAATAAAGCCAGTCACTCTTCTTGCTGCTTCTAGTATAACGATGATTAAAGTGATGCCAAAAAACATGTCATATGCATTTGGTGCTCCTACTCTTAAAAGCAGCTGATCGTACGTATAAAAAATATAGATTCCAGAGCTGATACTGACAATGATACAAAGGGTATCAAGCCAACGTAATTTTTTGTTTGGCAGCGGTTTTGTTAAGAATACTAGCAGTAGAACAACGGTTAAATGAACATTACGTTGAATCATGGCTGTTAGAACACCGAATCCCCCTGTGAATAAATGAAACAGCGATAGCATGATTGAGATCAATAGAATAACTCTTACGGTAATACGTTTAGCGTTTTCTGACTGGCCTTTTGATTGAATATTCTCCATAAAAATCCCCCCATTTCTCCTCTATTAATTGTTTACATCTGCTTCTTTAAAATATTTTTTTGCTCCTGGATGAAGCTCAATTATTGTTTTTGACGCAGTCTCTTTATTTAACTGTCGTAGTGTAGAGACGGTGCCTTGCAGATCATCTAAGTGATCAAAAACGGTCTTGGTTAATTGGTACACATCATCTTCAGGGACATCTTTATGAACAAATAAGCTGACATCGACTGATATGGTTTGAATGTCGTTGTCTACACCTTTATAAGTTTTAGCTGGAATTTCAAAAGGATAAAGAGAGGGATAGGCGCTGTAAATCGTATTCACTTCATCATCTGTAAGCGGTATCATTTTTATATCTCGAATATTTGCCAGATCCATAATCCCCGGGGTTGGTAATCCAGTCCAAACAAAGATAGCATCAAGCTGACCGTCTTTTAATCCATCTACACTTTCTGAAATCGAAAGGAATTGTGGCTTAAAGTCTTTATCGTAATAAAGGTCTAGAGCATTTAGTACTTGCTTTGTCCGCACTTCATTCCCACTTCCAGGTGTGCCTACAGCAATTTTCTTCCCTTTTAAGTCATCTATTGATTGGATATCTGAGGATTCTAAAGCGACGATTCCAAGTGGCTGCGAATAGATCGTAAAAACACTTCTTAAAGAATCTTTTTGTGGATTCCCTTTAAATACTCCTTTTCCTTCATAGGCTTCTAATGCGACATCTCCACCAAATAAAGAGAAGTCTGCTTCTTTTTTATCCATGAGACGTATATTTTCTATTGCCCCGCCTGAAACTTGATTTGTGAGGTTGATTGGGACATCGCTTTCATTCATTGTTTGCGAAAACGCAGCACCGATTGAATAGAGTACACCAGAAGTGCCACCAGTTGGAAACGTGTAATTCGACCCTTGCTGATTCTGACACGAAATTAAAAGTGTCACTACACTGATAAAACTAATCAACATCATCATTTTTTTCATGTTTTTCCCCCTATACACAGGTTATATGGTAAAACGCTTTCATTTCTATATTTATATCGATATTCGGTTTTTAAATCCGATATTTGTAATATAACATCAAAAAATAATCAAGACAACAAAATCTTAAAATTCAGTTTATTAATGAATCATTCATTTTAAATCATGCTGAATGATCATCATATTGGTTATGAAGATGTTACAATGGAATTGGATTACTATTGTTTAAGGAGATGTCTATCTATGACGGCCAATAAATCATTATCACAAACCCTTCAAAGGGGACTCATGATATTAGATTTGTACACTAAAAGTGAATCTGAATATAGTGTTAAAGAAATTTCTGACATATTGAAATTCTCGCCAACCATCGGTTTTAGATTGGTGAATACACTTGTTGGAATGGGATACTTAACAAGAAACGTTTCAAATGGAAAGTATCGATTGGGTATGTCCTCCTATCGATTGGGTATATTCGCTAATCCAAATCCAAAGTTGGTTGAAAAATCGCACCCATTTTTAGAGAAAATTTCTTCCGAGACGAATGAAACCGTTAGTATAAATGTATTTGATCCTGTAAAAATGGAAGGAGTTTGTATTGCCTCAGTAGAGAGTAAAGACAATATCAAATTTTCCTCACCGGTAGGGCTTAGTAGACCGTTATATAAGGGTGCATCAAGGAAGACCATTTTGGCTTACCTGACTCCTTCACAGCAAGAATTAGTTATAGATGAAGCGGAAAAACAAGGGTTTCAACAGGTTGAGAAATTGAAAAAAGAATTACAACTAATTAAGAAAAATGGCTATTGCTACTCCGAAGGGGAAGTTACAGCAGGTGCCTTAAATGTATCATCTCCAATTTTGACCAAAGAGGGTTTGATTTTGGCTAGTATTGCTATTCATTGTCCTGCCTATCGAAAAAAAGAAGATACGGTAAAAAAATTCACAATGCTTGTAAAAGAAGCTGCTCAAGATATCTCTTCTCTAATGAATAATTATGATGAGTAGCATGATCTTTCCATAGAGCCTAAACGCTTTATGGAAAAGATCACGTTTATTTGTGTTGATAGTGAAAGAATCCTTCACCTGATTTTACACCTAACTTTCCTGCCTTTACATATTTAGTGAGTAATGGACTAGGTCTATATTTTTCTCCCAAAGTTTGATACAAATATTCCATATTTCGAAGTCTAGAATCTAAGCCGACCAGATCAGCAAGAGCTAGTGGCCCCATCGGGTGGTTTAGGCCTAATTTACAGGCTTTATCAATATCCTCGGCAGATGCAACGCCTTCCATTAACATATTCATTGCTTCATTCCCAATTAAGCAGTTCATTCTGCTTGTAACGAATCCTGGAAATTCATTTACTTCGACATATTCCTTCTTTAATTGTGTCGTCACTTCTTTTACAAGGTTTACTGTTTCGTCTGAGGTATCAAGTCCTCGTATAATTTCAACAAGTTTCATTTTGTGTACAGGATTAAAAAAGTGCATTGCTACAACTTTCTCTGGTCGAGAGGTGATCGCGCCAATTTCAGTAGGGCTCATTGTAGACGTATTGGTAGCGAGAATTGTCTCAGGCTTCGTCAGTTGGTCAAGTTCTTTGAATACATCTAATTTGACAGCCATGTTTTCAACAACCGCTTCAATCACTAAGTCAGCGGAGCGAACAGATTCCTCAAGACTATCTGAATAGGAAATCCTTTGTAGGGTTGGATGAATATCTTCTGTTTTGATAAAATTTCTCTTTGCGCTTTTTTCTAGTTCTAATTGAATAGAAGATTTTGCTTTTGATAGAGAAGATGCTTCGATATCGTATAAGGAGACGGTAAATCCATTGGAAGCAGCTGAATAAGCAATTCCTCTTCCCATCGTACCAGCCCCAATAATAGAGATTTGAGTCATTTTATACACTCCTATACTTGTAGATTTTCAAATATCGTTGTGATTCCTTGCCCGCCAGCTGTACAAAGTGTGACAATGCCATACTTCGTTCCTTGTCGCTCCATTTCATGGATTAGCTTTGTCGCAAGAATGGCTCCTGTAGCCCCTATTGGGTGCCCTAATGCAATTGCTCCACCGTTCACATTTATTTTGTTTATATCTAATGCTAATTCTCTAATGACAGCGATCGACTGAGCGGCGAAAGCTTCATTGAGTTCAATAAGACCTATATCATTGATAGAAAGGCCGCATTGAGCTAATGCTTTCTTAGTCGAGTACACAGGCCCGATCCCCATATATTCAGGTGAAACCCCTACAGAAGCTTGTGCAATAATGCGAGATTTAGGTGTTAGTTCATATTTTTGAGCAATTGACTCACTCGTCATTAATAAAACAGAAGCGGCGTCATTACGACCACTTGCATTACCGGCGGTAACAGTACCATCTTTTTTGAACACTGGTTTTAGATGAGATAGTTGTTCAAGAGAGGTATTTCTAGGGTGCTCATCCTTCTGAAATAGAGTGGTATTCTTTTTTGAGATGACTTCATATGGAATGAGCTGGCTGTCAAAACGTCCATCATTTATGGCTTTATTTGCTAACTCTTGACTTCGTAAAGAAAATTCATCTTGTTCGGATCTTTCAATATGATATTGTTCTGCCAAGTTTTCAGCAGTTTCCCCCATTGTTAAGTATCCATAGTCTTCAATAGGCTGAGAGTAGGGCTGACTTTCTGTGTTAGGATCTAAAAGCACCCCGTTTCCTGAACGATAGCCAAACCGAGCGTGTCTCAAATAATAAGGAGCTGTACTCATGCTTTCAGCGCCCCCAGCTACAATGACCTCGTTCAGACCATGTTGTATTTGTAAGTCAGCACTGTTAATGGCCTGTAAGCCAGAACCGCATTGTCGGTGAATGGTATAGCCAGAGGTCTCAATTGGAAATTTTGCTCGAAGTAAAGAGAGCCTAGCCAGGTTTGATGAATCGGCACTTTGCTTTGCTTGACCTAGGATCACCTCGTCTACTAATTCTTTTGGAAGTGAAGTTCTTTCAAATAATCCAGTCATGACTTTGGCTGCAAGCTCATCTACTAAAACGTCCTTTAAACCACCGCCTAATTTCCCAATAGGTGTTCTGATTGCATCGATAATGACACTTTTATTCATATTAAACCTCACTCTCATTCTGCGTATTGACATCTCGATCATAAGCAGGTGTTCTTTTTTCTAGAAAGGCATTGATTCCCTCGGTTTTATCTTCCGTAGAAAAGGCTACTGATTGTGCAAGTTTTTCTAACATAAACGCAGTATCTATATCTGAATCGTAGCCTCGATGAACGATCATCTTCGCTAATTTTAGGGCGAGAGGACCTTTTGATAAGAGGGTTTGGATCATGTCTTCTTTTTCTTTATTTAATTGAGAGAGAGGACATGATTGAGCAACTAAACCAATGGCTTTTGCTTCTGCTCCTGTGATTAATTTTCCGAGAAGAATCATTTCAAGAGCTCGACTTTTCCCGATCATTCTGCTTAGCCGCTGTGTTCCCCCAGCTCCCGGAATAATGGCTAAATTCAATTCAGGCAGTCCAATTTTTGCATGGTCAACGGCTATTCTAAGATCACACGCAAGTGCAAGTTCACACCCTCCGCCTAAAGCATGACCATTTATAACAGCTAAAGTCACTTTATCTGAGTCTTCAATTTGCTTATAAACCCCTTGCATCCCTGGTTTTAAACAATCTAACGCTTTTCTATCATTCAACTCGTTGAGATCTGCGCCGGAGACAAATGCTTTCTCTCCAGAGCCGGTAATCACGATTATTCTGATTTCCTCTTGTGCATTAAGCATATCTACGGCTTGTTCGAGCTCCTGAAGCGTTGCATAATTTAGTGCATTTCTTACTTCTGGACGATGAATTGTTATCGTTCCTACCTGTTCTTGAACATCAACAAGTATATGTTTAAACATCCAATCAACCTCTTTTCAAAATAGTTGTCTATTTACCTTTCCAAATTGGCTGGCGTTTTTCTAAAAAGGCTTGTGTTCCTTCTAATCTATCTTCGCTTTCATATACATTAGGCCCAATATCCATTTGTAGTGCATGGAAGAGGGGGACGTCCATTGATTTCCATATCGTTTCTTTTATACGCTGTACAGATAAAGGAGCACAAAGGCAAATTTCCTCAGCTAATTCCTCAGCTCTTTTCATTAGGTCTTCGACAGTTGGTAAGACTTCATCTATCAGTTGTAGATTGTAGGCTTCATCTGATTTTATTAAGGCTCCTGTAAAAAGAAGTTTTGCTGCTATACTGGGAGAAATAAGCTTAGGTAAGATCGTTGCTCCAAAAGTAGCCCCCATTCCTCTTTTTGCTTCAGGTAAACCTAGTTTGACATTTGAAACAGCTAGTCGAATATCACTTGCCAATGTGATTTCAAAGCCTGCTCCTACAGCAACGCCATTAATCGCAGATATGACAGGCTTATACGTTTCGATGATGGCATTAAATAACCGGCCTCTAAGTGGCTTCTTTTTAAATGCCTCTGGATTTGATTTTGCTTCACTTAAATCTCTGCCACTGCAAAAAGCTCTTTCTCCGACACCTGTTATGATTAAAACCCTGGCGTCTTTATCATTTTTATACTCTTCTAAAAATTCCAAAAATAGATCAGGCATTTTTGAATCGATGGCATTCATCTTGTCTGGTTTATTGATGTATAGGTAAGCAATCTGCCCCTTTTTTTCATAGTGAATAACGTCCATACGTGAACACTCTCCTTTAAACTAATTGCCCTGAAAAACGGCTTTTCTTTTCTCTTTAAATGCCTGTACGCCTTCCTTGTGATCCGAAGTTTCTTTGATAACAGCATAATGAGAGGAAATAAGGTCTAAAGCTGCCTCTAATTCCAATGACTCCGCATATTGTACAGCGCGTTTGGTCATTCGAATGGCGATTTGTGGACCAGAAGCGATGTGCTCTGCTAATTCTTTTGTTTTCTCTTCGAATTGGTCTTGTGAATAAACGTGATTCACGAGGCCAATTGCTAGTGCTTCATCAGATGAAATAAAGTTCCCCGTCCATAATAGTTCTAAAGCTTTCGCTTTCCCGACAATTCTCGGTAAAAAATAAGCACCTCCATCTCCAGGAACAAGGCCAACCTTGACATACCCTTCACTGACTTTCGAGTCTTGAATCATCACCCGCATATCACACATTAACGCCATGTCCAGTCCTGCACCTACAGCGGGACCATTAATCGCTGCGATAACAGGTTTATCAATATGTTTAAGGGTTAATGGGATACGATGGATATTTTCCCATAGCTTATTTTTGTTATCTAAAGGAGTTTGATTTTGTTTCATCCCGCCAACATCCCCGCCTGAACAAAAAGCATTGCCGGCTCCAGTGACTACAATGACATGAACATCGTCATTATGTTTTGCTTCTTCAAGTGCATGAACCCATTCGCCAATCATTTCTGCATTAAATGCGTTCTTTTTATCAGGCCGATTCAGGGTGATCGTTAATACGTGGTTTTTTATATTTGTTAAGATGGTTGAAGTCATAATGGCCTCCTTTAGTTACTTATTTTGTAACTCGTGATTTTTTGAACGAATAATACCTTCATGGTTGAACGTTTCTAATTGTTCATCCGAGTAGCCTAATAAGTCTTTTAAAACCTCTTCTGTATGCTCACCGATAATAGGTGCTGGGAAAACTTTTTCTAAAGGTGAATCGGATAGTCTAATCGGGGAGCCTGGTACCTTAATGTTTCCTTCCACAGCATGAGAAACTTCTCTTATCATTTCGCGCTCTATTAGATGCGGATCGTTTGCTACTTCATCAATTGTCTGTACAGGGGAATGAGGTATGTTCGCTTCAATAAAGAGCTCCGCAATCTCATTTTTATTACGTTTTGTTGTCCAGCTACTGACGATCTCATCGACGATAAGTGTGTGTGCAGATCGATCAATATTTGTCTCGAATCGTTTGTCATCTAAAAGATCTTCTCTATCTATCACGGTTAAAAGTGATCTCCATTGTCTGTCAGCGACACATAGGATAGCGATATAGCCATCTTTCGTTTCATACACATTGTAGGGAGCTGTCGCCATTCCACTATGCTGATTGCCTGTTCTTTCGGAAAATTTCTCCCCTTGGCTGTAATATGCACCTAAAGCAGAGGCGAGTGTCGGATAGACTGAATCATGCATCGAGACTTCCACAAGCTGACCTTTTCCGGTTATTGTTCTTTGATAAAGTGCGGTCGTTATCCCTCCAAATAGATGAATTCCCCCTAGGAAATCGCAAATGGCTGGTCCTGCCTTAACAGGAGGTTTATCAGCAAAGCCAGTTGTCGCCATAACTCCTGCCATTGCTTGCACGGTCAAATCCATCGCCGGTCTTTTTGCATAAGGACCGCTAAGCCCATATCCTTTTCCAGAAGCATAGATAAGACGAGGGTTTACTTCTTTTAAAACATCATAGCCAAGTCCTAATCGATCCATGGCGCCGAGTGAAAAGTTCTCAACCAATACATCAGATTTCTGCACTAAATCTAAGAAAATTTCTTTACCTTGATCGGTTTTTAAATCGATTGATACGCCGTATTTATTTGAATTCAACATAAGTAATTCGTGGCAGTCCCCTTTTCGCCTAACCCTTAAGTTCTCTCCCTTTAAAGGCTCTACTTTAATTACTTTTGCTCCTTGAAATGCTAACATTAGCGAGCAGTAGGGGCCGTTATAAATTTGACCAAGGTCTAAAACAGTAATACCTTCTAACGCCTTGTTCATATGAACTCCTCCTTAAAACGCTTTCATTTTAATACGATAAACGGATTTTGTTTTCAATTATCGTATAAATCCAATTTATCATAGGTTGATTAATCATGCAATATGAAGAAAGAGGTATGTATGAAGACAAAGGTGAAATGCATAAAAAATAACAAAGCAGTCCATTAGTTTTGTTACTAATGGACTGCTTTGTTAACAAATAAGATGAAACTATAACGATGCTTTCACACGTTGAAAGACATCTGGAAAGTTGGTGAAAAGACCGGTGACGCCGTATTGCAGTAGACGGGTCATATCTGCTTCGCTATTTACCGTATATGGGTGGAGGAGGAGTCCGTGGCTTCTGACCTGCTGTACGTTTTCAAGTGTTAATGCTCTAAAATTCGGTCCGACACCCACTGCATAAGATTTGATGAAATCGAGCTGATCATCTGTGATGGACGTCATTTGGGTTCTGTCTAAAAGCTGTACTTTGGGAAGGCGTGGATTTAATTTCTGTAGTTTTAGCAGGCTGTCTTGACTAAAGGATTGGATAATGACCTGCCCTTTTCTTGTGTGTTTCCCGAGAAGATGATGTTTTTTTAGGGTCGCCAATAGTTTTTCTTCCATTTGCGGATAGATGTCTGGTTTTTTTGTTTCAATATAATAATTTTCTCGTTTACCGAAATAGCGCAGCACTTCATCTAATGTGAGGACTCGTTGTCCGATATAGTTGGCGTTTTGTCTGTCGGGATTGACTTCATTAAACCAAGTACCAGCATCAAGCTGTTTGATTTCGGCAAGTGTGAGGTCTTTGATCCAGCCCGTTCCGTTTGTGGTGCGGTCAACGGTTTCATCGTGCATGACGATGAGATGTCCATCCTTTGTCATTTGAAGGTCGAGTTCGAGGTAATCCGCATTCATCTTTGTGGCGAGTTTGTAAGAAGCCAGGGTATGCTCTGGTGCATACCCTGATGCTCCGCGATGTGCAACAGTTAGAATACGATCTGGAGATAAAAGATGTTCATGTGCTGATACGGTGGTCGGCACCCAAGCAATAGACAGTAAAGCAAAAGAGAGCAACACGAAAGCAAGTAATCTACTTTTCTTCATATTTTATCCTCCTTTTACGGTAACTGCCTCCATCATAAGAAATAGATGTAAAGGGCATGTTGGGCGGATATGAATCTTTTATGTGATTTTCATTAAGCTTGCTCTACGCGCTTCCCTGTATTCCAAGTCATCGCTAGGAAGACAATTGCAAGCACACAAGAACCAACCAATAAAATGAAGCCTCCTGTCCAGTCGTAATGATCCACGACGACGCCCATCATCGCATTGGCGAAGGCAGAGCCGCCAATATAACCGAAGAAGCCTGTGAGTCCAGCCGCAGTGCCAGCCGCTTTTTTCGGAGCGAGGTCAATGGCTTGAAGTCCAATGAGCATGACAGGTCCGTAAATTAAAAAGCCGATGCTGATGAGGGCAATGTTATCGACCATTGGATTGCCAGCAGGGTTTAACCAGTAAACAAGCACCGCAATTAACACCCCAGCCATAAAGAGGACGCCTGCTGGTGCACGGCGGCTTCTAAAGAAGCGGTCGCTGATCCAGCCGCACAATAATGTGCCGGGAATGCCTGCATATTCATAAAGAAAATATGACCAGCGTGAATGCTCTGGTGAAAAGCCCTTTGCTTCTGTTAAGTAGGTCGGCGCCCAGTCCACGACACCGTAACGGACGAAGTACACAAAGACGTTGGCAATGGCGATATACCAAAGGAATTTATTGTTGAGTACATACTTAAATAAAATCTCTTTCACTGTTAATTCTTTTTCTTGATCTTCATACTGCTGTGACGGATAGTCATTGCGATATTCCTCGATTGGCGGAAGACCAGCGGATTGCGGGGTATCCCGGACGAGAAGAATGATCACGAAGGAGACGATAATGGCAATGATGGCAGGGAAGAAAAAGATGCTTTTCCACGTCGCAAACAGCACGATCCCTAAGGTGATGAGCGGTGCAAGAATTCCCCCGCCAATATTGTGAGCGACGTTCCAAATGGACATTTTCGTTCCACGTTCACTAACCGAAAACCAATGCGCCATCGTCCGTCCGCATGGCGGCCACCCCATGCCCTGGAACCAGCCGTTTAAAAACATGAATAAGAACATGATCCATACACTTGACGTCACCCATGGAAATGAGACAAATAGGATATTGATAAGGGCTGATAGAAAGAGTCCGGTGGCTAAAAAGTATCTTGGGTTACAGCGGTCTGAGATCATCCCCATGATGAATTTACTAAAGCCATAAGCGATGGAGACAGCTGCGAGTACAAAGCCTAATTCACTTTTCGTGAACCCTTCTTCCTGTAGATACGGAATAGCAAAAGCGAAATTTTTTCGTAGCAAATAGTAGCCCGCATACCCGATAAAGATGCCTAAAAAGACTTGCAGCCGCAGCCGCTTATACGTCTCATCTGTCTTGGCATCATCGAGCCTGTCGATATGCGGAGCGGGTTTAAACCATTTGAACATAAAGATCCTCCTCTTGTCGTTGTCCGATTGACTGAAGCAAAAGTACGAGATCAGCGTTTGATCTTGTACTTTTTAAGAGACAAAAGAATTGATAACGCTTTCTTTTGTACTCCCATCATATCGGATGGAAGAGACGTTTATGATGAGGCTTTTGTCATAATTTTGGAAAAACAGTTCATCAAGTAACGAAAAAAAATCCGCACAATGGCGGATTTTTTCTTAGCTGTTACAGAGACACATTAATTTTCGCAGATTTCTTTAGTTTTTCAATTTCTTTTTGTACTTCTTTCTGCTTTTCTTGAGATTCTAGCTGTTTTTTAATTTGTGATTTAACCTCTTTGTACTCTGGTGCTTTTTGCTTTTGTTTTTTCATTTCATCAGCGTATTGATCATAGTACGCTTTGACGTCCTTTTCAGAGACGGACGCTGATTTGATTTCTTTGTCGACATACTGGCTATATTTGATGCTGTCGGCAATGTCACTTTTCAGCTGATCCATTGTGAGTCCGCTTTTCTTAAGGGCTTCTTCAAATTGAGCGTTGTCTTTGAATTGTTTCTTTTCTTCTTTTAACTGTTTATCTACCTGCTTGTCAGAGGCTTTGATGCCCTTCTTCTCAGCATCTTGCAGGATGAGCTCTTGACCTACGAGCGCATCAATGGTTTGTTTCTTGACTGCTTTTGCGCCTTCTTTAGATGTTGGGTCTTGCCCGGATTGCTGAAGCTGTCCCTGAATGGTTGATAGAGCGCTATTATATTCATTACCTGTGATTTTGTCTTGGTTGACGGTCGCAACGACCTTTTGATCATCAATTTTTTGTTCGTCTAATTTCTTTTGCATCTCTTCCATTTGCTTTTGCTGTTCTTTTTGGTCAGCCTGTGTTGTTTCCTTGTTTTTGGCTGAGTCGTTTTGCTTATCTTGTTTGGCATCGTTTGACGAGCAGGCTGCAAGCCCAACAGATAACAAACAAGCGATGAGTGTGTATGATACCTTTTTCATCATTTTCTCTCCCTTCGGTATGAGAACATCTAGTGCGCATTCTAACCGTTTTTTAGGAAAAATAAAACCGTACAGACAATTTGTTAGCGGATTGACATGTTTTTTATCTGTTTGTCCTCATTTTGTCTTCTCATAGTCATCTTATGACAGACTCAATCGTGGAATAATTGTTCCATCGCTTCGTCGATATTGGTGATTGGCTGGCGGCAGCTGTAGTTTTCACAAATATACACGGTGGTTTTGCCATCGATCGTTTTGTAATCTTTTGTAAAGGGCGCGAGTTTTGCTAATTCCTCCCCTGTTTCGGCAGTCAATATGATATCAAATGGCATGAAGCGTTTTTGAAGCGCCTGTAAAAGCTGTTCTTTTTGAGGGTCGCCGTTTTTTCCGAGAATGATGATTTCTCTTTTCGTTGCATATTGAGCGAGGAGTCCTTGCAGAAACGCTGTGTGCCCGCTTGGATAGGAAGAGACATCGACATAAAAGGCTTTGAACATCTGCTCTAATGTGTCCAGCCAATCCTGACGTCCGGTCAGTCTGCTTAGCATGAGAAGCTGCTTGAGTGCGGTGCTGTTACCAGAAGGCATGGCGCCGTCGTACACTTCTTTTTCTCGAACGATGAGCGCTTCCGCATCTGATCCTGAGAAGAAAAAGCCCCCTTTTTCCTTGTCCCAAAACAGCTCAAACATGTTCTCGGCAATAGCTGTCGCTTTTTCCAGCCATGCTAATTCAAAGGTCGCTTCGTATAAAGACATATACGCTTTTAGCATATGAGCATAATCCTCGATAAAGCCGAGATGCTTTACGTCACCTTCTCTATATCGGACCATGAGACGATCATGTTGGACGAGGTGTGTTTCTAGAAAAGACATCGCCTGTTTCGCCATACGGATCGCTTCCTCTGCACCAAATACCCTTCCTGCTTTGGCGAGAGATGAGATCATCAGTGCATTCCATGATGTGAGTACCTTGTCATCGACAAGCGGTGCGGGTCGCTGCTGTCTGACAGATTGTAAAATGTGCCGGGCCTCTTGCAGCTTAGATTGAAGCGCATGGTCATCAATCGAAAAAGAGGCTTTGATGTCATCAAAAGAGGTGGAAATGGTATGAGGGATGTTCGTCCCTTCAAAGTTCCCCTCTTCTGTGATGTGATAGATAGCGCAGAATAATGCGCCGAGGTCCTCGCCTAAATGAGTCATGATCTCATCTTTTGACCAAACGTAATATTGTCCTTCTTTCCCTTCAGAATCTGCATCTATCGCTGAATAAAAGGAGCTGCCCGGATTCATCATATCTCGCTTGATAAAGTGGATCAGGCGGTGGACAAGCTTTTCATATTCAGGTTGTTGAGTGAGCTGATACGCTTCTGTGTAAGCTTCCATCAGCAAGGCGTTATCATACAGCATTTTTTCAAAATGAGGCACAAGCCATTTTTCGTCTGTTGAATAACGAGAAAAACCTGAACCGACATGGTCGTATATACCGCCATTTGCCATTCCATCTAACGTTTTCATGACTGCATATAGCGCATTTTCCTGCCCAGTCCATTCGTAATAGCGCATCAAGAATGAAAGCATATGAGGTGCAGGGAATTTTGGCGCAGAGCCGAATCCGCCGTGCAGCGTATCAAAACTGCTCATGAGCTGATAATAGGCTTTGTGGATCGCCTCTTGGGTGAGCGTATTCTCTGTCTGCCCTGCTGCTTTGATCCGCAGATTATTTGTCGCCTTCTCTGCCAATGATTCGATATGATCGCGATCGTTGTGATATGCGTCCAAGAGTTGTGTCAGTGCCTCGATAAAGCCAGGGCGTCCGTAAGCATTTCTTTTTGGAAAATACGTTCCCGCATAAAAAGGCTTTTGATCAGGTGTGACAAACACGTTCAACGGCCAGCCGCCTTGCCCCGTCATCATCTGACAAACAGACATATACATCGAGTCGATATCTGGGCGCTCCTCACGATCGACTTTAATCGAAATGAAATGCTCATTTAAGATGTCAGCGACTTGTTGATCTTCAAAGCTTTCGTGTGCCATGACATGGCACCAGTGACATGTTCCTTTGGTTAACCATACCCAATCGATACGAAAACAGGTTTGTTTTCGCGTTTCGCTTTTTTGAATGCTTCGTCTGACCATGTGTACCATTTAACTGGATTGTAGGCGTGTTGAAGTAAGTAGGGAGACTTTTCAGCGATTAATCGGTTGGGTATTTTTTTGTTTGGCATGGGATCACCTACTTCCGTTGTTAGTTTATTGCACTGTACTTTACCTTTAAAGAGACTTAGTCTATGCTTATTCGATAATTTAATTGGACTGATTTTGTGTAAATTCTGAAGTCCGAGAGGAATTTTCAGAATTAGTTGAGGAATATATTTTAAAATCATTTGGCTTTAAATCAGATTTGAGTTTTGAATCTTTAATTAAGTCTTTCCTTATTTCAACAAGTAATTCTCCAAGAGCTTTATGTTTGTGTTCATGAGTTGAGCTATTTTTAACACTTTCTAAAAAGTTGTATAGTTTATTTATGACTTGATCTGGACAATACAACCAACATAAGTTAACTTGATCTATAAAAACGGATTTTAGCTCTGAATTTTCAGACTCAACATAAAAGCCTTTTAGACTTTTTACCAGCACAGCATAACGCTCCTCTTTTCTGATGAATACTTCCTGATTCCTTTTGCTTCTCTCATTTAAATACCATGTAAAAAAACCACCAAATATAGTTAGTATAGCGACAAATAAAGGCGAGTATGTAGCAAAATCTTGCAGAATAATACACTCCCATTCTATTAGAGTTAGTTACAAATAGAATCAAAAAAATTAAACATCTTTTATACTGTTAGCTCCTCCGAATAATATATTATCGTCTTCAATTTTGAAAGCATGTTTTTTAGGTATTTGCAAATTAGTATTTACCCTATTGATAAAACTGTGCTTGGATGCCTCATCTTTAGCGTAATCTACAATTATAATTTTAAATGGAATTGGGTTTTCTTTCCTTCTTGAAAATTTTAACCTTTCTGAAATAGCTTTATTTATATGATTATCCCTAAAGCTATAACCTATTATATATAATTCATCACAAAGGTTATCTTCAATTACCATGCATTTTTTGAACTCATTGTAATAAAAATGGAATGGGTTTTGTTGGACTTTGAAACTCTTCCCACCTCCGGTAACTATAGAAGGAACTACACCTTTTTCAAATATGTTTTCATAAAGATCACTGTTTCTTAAAGATTCTGTAGTTATTTTAAAAATACGTCCAGTTTTGATATCTTTAAAGGACGATAAAGAACCATGTAAATGATGCAGTCTTATATTCTTTTCATAATTTTCAGGATGTATCTGTTTACTTCTATCTGGATCAAAGTAATATTGATAATCATTATTTATAACAGGCCATTTTTTTCCTCTATAATGAAAGTCTGCGAATTGCTCTTTTCTATAGTAAGTTAATAGTATTGTTTCTAGTAGTAAATCAAAGTTTAATGTAAACAAATCAACATGTTCGGAAGAATCAATGATCTTTGTTAACCAATCCACAAAGGGCTGTAATTTATCAGAGATATCTTTTTGCCGAACATTGTTAATTATTAAATCAAGGATTGAAGATGTATATTGATGAATTACTATTTGTACTGCTTCAATATGGTCAGCTAATTCATTGTTATTCAGTCTATAAGAATTTAAAAAATTCTTTCCGTTTTCTCCAGTTAAAAATTCATTATAGTGAGATAATGAATCGTAGACTTGTTCAATTGTAGCGATTGCTTCTTCAAAATCTAGTTGTGAATAGTTGTCTCTCATATGATGTTTTATAAATTCTCGATGATTGTCATCCAATCTATCAAAAAACCTTTTGGTTATTGATCCTAATCCAAAATCAGAATTTAAAGCTACTGATAAACCGTTTCCTGTTAAAATTGCTCTTCTTGACAAGAATAATTCCCCCTTTGTTTATAACTAACTCTTAATGAATATCGGTAATTAGATCTTTGTTTTTAACAAAAAAAGGTTTATTTACAAAATGGGGAATTTGTATTTTGGATTACTATTGTTAGTTTAATTAGTCATATGATGGCACCAGTGATAAGTGGCATAACCGATGCTGACAAGCACTGGTTTATTTTCACGCTTGGCTTTGTCAAAGGCTTCTTGCCCCCACGGGTACCAGTGAACTGGGTTGTGGGCGTGCTGAAGGAGGTATGGCGATTTTTCAGTGATGAGTGGGTTGGGTGTTTGGTTGTTTGGCATGGGTCACCTGCTTTTTTCTTTTTTTAAGATCCCTCATTTGGAAGGAATTTATCATTTTCACTTCTTCACCAACACATATTGTAGGTTTTCTAATTCAAACATATCAATCAGTTCATCGATCCCTTTAAAATTGATATGTTTCCCAAACTGTTTTTTGCTTAGGTCAATTTCTACATCCAATTGATCATCCTTTTCTTTCGTTTCGAGTTCATTTAGACAAGAATAGATTTCGATGGTTTCTCCTGTTGACAGCTCTTTTTCAATGAATTGAAAAAGTGCACGAAGAGAATGAATGATGTCCAATTCATAAACAAAAGGATGCGTGAATTTGTTTCTTACCATTTCATAGACAGGATCTAAATAATCAATGTGAATGCCTTCGAAATCCTCTTCTGTTTCGAATACTTCTATCAAAGGATCTTCTTTTTGATAGGTTTTGTGCTTTTTTTGTTTTTGATCAAACAATTTGATATTGAGTTCAGAGAGTGGTTTATAGGTAGGATTTTGACCAATGGTCCCAAGCGGCAGTTCTTTGTTTGATCCAATATAATGCTGTAAAGTCATGGGTTGCCCTCTTTTCTTCAATGATTTCTTGTTCGTTGATTATTTACTTTTTATCAATAAATGGTGGAATGTGCAATTCTTTTCACATTCGTTTTCTACAAAAGAAAAGGGCAAGTCGTTTGACTAAATACCTCTTAGGGTATACTATCTGTCATAGAAAGAATAGAAAGGAGTGCTTATTCATGGAATATAATCAGCAGATGAAGAACCGTCTTCGCCGGATTGAAGGGCAGATTAAAGGGGTTCTTGCGATGATGGAGCAGGGCAAGGATTGCCGTGAGGTGGTCACGCAGCTGTCTGCATCACGTAATGCGATTGATCGGGCAATGGGTGTGATTGTGAGTACAAATCTTGAGCAATGTGTCCGTGAAAGTCTTGAAGAAGGCAAGGATACGGAAGGGCTTGTGAAAGAGGCAGTTGAGCTATTGGTGAAAAGCCGGTAAGAAATTCCTCAGCCTTTGGAGGTTGACGGATTTTTTTACTTGATGTAATATACCCTTACCGGTATATGTATATATTTTTTATTTTTATATACCCCCATAGGTAATATTTGAAGGAGGAGCAGAATGGAAGAACAGAAAAAACGCACGACGATTGTGTTATTTAGTGGAGATTATGATAAAGCGATGGCTGCTTACATTATTGCCAATGGTGCAGCAGCCTATGATCATGAGGTGACCATTTTCCATACGTTTTGGGGGCTGAACGCCTTACGTAAGGATGAGATGGTACCGATGAAAAAAGGATTTTTAGAAAAAATGTTCGGCAAAATGATGCCGCGCGGGGCTGATCGTATGGGGCTGTCCAAGATGAACTTTGCAGGAATGGGGCCGAAGATGATTAAGCATGTGATCAAAAAGCACAATGCCATGACCTTGCCGCAGCTCATTGAGATGGCGAAGGAACAGGATATCAATCTTGTCGCATGTACAATGACGATGGATCTTTTAGGATTACAGGAGAAAGAATTATTAGATGACATTCAATATGCTGGTGTAGCGGCATATTTAGCAGAGGCTGAAATCGGACGTGTGAATTTATTTATCTAGTGAGGTGAAGCAGGATGGTGCAGACGATTTTACTCATCATCGTAATTGGATTACTCGTGAGCCGCTTTCTGCCGGTTCGAGGTGTGAAGCAAATGGATGCAGCTCATATGAAAAAGAAGCTGAAAAGCAGAGGTCAACAGCTCATTGATGTACGCTCTCCCAGTGAATTTCAAACAAATCATATCAAAGGCTTTCAAAACATCCCGTTGTCTCATTTGAAGAAACGAGCTTCTCAGCTTGAGAAAAAAGAAGAGGTCTATGTGATATGTCAAAGCGGGATGAGAAGTATGCAGGCGGCGAAAATATTGAAGAAGCAAGGATTTACTCAGATTACAAACATCAAGGGTGGCATGAATGCTTGGCATTAAATGCGCAATAAAATATACCCCCACCCCTATATGGAGGAGGATAAGACATGCAGCAACCAACTGTCATTTTAGATGCAAAAGGATTGGCATGCCCGATGCCGATTGTGAAAACAAAAAAACAAATGAATGAGCTTTTGCCAGGAGATGTACTTGAAGTACAAGCTACGGATAAAGGGTCAGCAGCGGATCTAGCGGCATGGTCAAAAAGTGCAGGCCACGAATTTTTAGGAACAACAGTAGAAGGCCAGGTGCTTCATCATTTGATTCGTAAGGGCGGAGAACAAGAGAAAGAAGGGAAGTCCATGATTTCGGAAATGTCTTTGGAGACTTTTCAACAGAAAGTAAAAGAAGATCCATCTTTGTTTATTTTAGATGTGCGAGAGCTTGATGAATACGAGGCGGGGCATATTCCAAGAGCTGTTCATATTCCTCTTGGTGAGGTTGAACAACGTGCGGAGGAATTGAGCCGGGAGACGGACATTTACTTGATCTGTCATTCAGGCAGAAGAAGTGAATTAGCTGCGCAAAAGTTAAAAGAAAAAGGATTTCATCAATTGATGAATATCGTGCCAGGCATGAATAGCTGGACAGGAGCGATTGAAAAATAGGAGCTGAATGAAACATGACGGTAACAGCGATGAACGCAGAGCAGTTAACAAAAAAGATCGTGAACAAGGAACCGCTCTTTTTGCTAGATGTGCGAAATCAAGCGGATGTTCAGGATTGGAAGATCGAAGGGGAAGCAATCGTTCATATGAATGTGCCTTATTTTGATCTCCTTGAAGGAGTAGAGGGCATTTTGCATGACATTCCTCATGATCGTGAAGTGTTGGTGGTTTGTGCCAAGGAAGGCTCCTCTATCATGGTCGCGGAGATGCTGTCAGAGGTGGGTAGAACGGTCCATTATTTAGAAGGCGGCATGAAGGCGTGGAGTGAGCATCTAGAGCCAGTGAAGATCGGTGATTTAAGCGGCGGTGGAGAGCTGTATCAATTTGTGCGAATGGGCAAGGGATGTCTGTCTTATATGATCATGTCGAATGGAGAAGCCGCAATTGTAGATGCAGCTAGAATGACGGATGTTTATATTCGTTTTGCTAAAAAGCATCATGTCTCTATAACGCAAGTGTTAGATACTCATCTTCATGCAGATCATATTTCTGGCGGGAAAAAACTGGCTGAACAGACTGGTGCCAACTACTGGCTGCCGCCAAAAGATGCAGAAGAAGTGATCTTTGAGTATAACCGACTTGAAGAAGGGCAGCGCATAACGATTGGAGCGGCTTCAATTGATATTCACCCCCTTTACTCGCCGGGGCATACGATTGGTTCAACATCTTTTATCGTGGATCGGCAATATCTTCTTTCAGGTGATATTTTGTTCGTGGATTCGATTGGAAGACCTGACCTCGCTGGAATGGCGGAGGACTGGGTAGGTGATTTGAGAGAAACACTTTATGACCGATATAGAGCACTTTCGAAAGAATTGATTGTGCTACCAGCGCATTTCATGATCATGGATGAAGTCAATGAAGACGGAAGCGTTTGGAAGGAGCTAGGCGTCCTATTTGAAGAAAATCATGGACTGAATATTGAAGATGATGACGTATTTAGACAAATGGTCACGAAGAATCTGCCTGCACAGCCAAACGCCTATCAAGACATTCGTCAAACCAATATGGGGAAGCTGAGTCCAGATGATGAAGCGAAGCGTGAAATGGAAATTGGTCCAAACCGTTGTGCGATTCGGTAATGTCCAATAAAATAAGAAGAGAGGAACAATCAAATGACATCAGATCAAATATTAGACGTCACAGGGCTTGCATGCCCAATGCCGATTATTCGGACGAAGAAAAAAATGAATGACTTGACGGAGGGTCAAGTGTTAGAAATACATGCAACAGATAAAGGGGCTAAAGCTGACTTAGCAGCATGGGCGAAGTCAAGCGGACATGAATTGATCACGCAGACGGATGAAGGAGATGTGCTGAAGTTCTGGGTGAGAAAAGGGTCCTAAAGGATGTAGGGGTATCTGCTGAAGATCCCCTTTTCCTTTTGCAAAGGAGGAGACCAGCGTGGATTTTGCGTTTTTGATTACACTTTTTATCATCGGATGTATTGGTTCCTTCTTATCAGGAATGGTGGGGATCGGGGGATCTGTGATCAACTATCCTATGCTGCTTTATATCCCGCCACTGGTCGGTGTGATGGCACTATCGGCACATGAGGTATCAGGAATTGGCGCCATTCAAGTGCTTTTTTCGACGCTCGGTGGGGTATTGGCCTACCGAAAAAGCGGGTATTTACATCGCTCGTTGATTTTATATATGGGAAGCAGTATATTGGCAGGCAGCTTATTAGGCAGTTATATATCACACTTCATGCCGGAGAAAGGGATGAATCTCGTCTATGGATTGCTCGCCATTGTAGCCGTTATCCTCATGCTGATTCCGAAAAAAGGGCAGCGTGCAGACGCAGAGGGAGAAGTGACTTTTCATAAAGGGCTGGCCGCTGGTATTGCCTTTGTGATCGGCAGTGTTTCAGGGGTTTTAGGCGCAGGAGGAGCATTTATCTTGGTGCCGGTGATGCTGTCTATTTTAAAAATTCCTGTACGGATGACCATTGCGTCGTCACTTGCGATTACGTTTCTTTCTGCCATCGGTGCATCTACTGGAAAGGTATTGACGGGTCAAGTCATGCTCCTTCCTGCTGTTGTGTTAATGGCGGCAAGTTTGATTGCCGCTCCGATTGGTGCAAAGGTCGGTCAGAAAATCAATGCCGTCTACTTGCAATGGCTACTTGCCGTGATGATTACAGCGACAGCGATAAAAATTTGGCTGGATCTATTTTGAAGAAAAAACCAACAGAGAAAGCAGCAGCTGCTTCACACGTGTTGGTCTTTTTTATTTGACGTCATCGTGCTCGATATACGTTTCAAGTGCTGGGTGGTACTCTTTTTGATAATGAAGGTTGGGGCATGTTTTCACGACTTTGCCTTGCAGGGCATTGGACTTAGAGACTTTTAATGCTGTTTTACATTTAGGGCAGCGTTCGGCAAACAGTGAGGGCCAGCGCTTCATACATCACCACTCCAGTTAAAGTCTTAAAAACCGATTATATTAATATGAATTATAGGGGATCGTGTAGGTGAGGTCAATGGGTGTTTGGATCTTTTTAACAAAAGAGAAGCATTTCCAGGATGCTTCTCTTTTGTCCATATTATTAGTAGGCTTTTGCCCAGAACACCATATCAGATGCAGGTTTTCCGCAGCAGACACATGTGTCTGAAACAGATTCCTGTTCAAATGGGATACAGCGTGAGGTCGCCCCTGTTCTTTCTTTAATGTCGTTCTCACAGGCTTCGTCACCACACCACATGGCTTTAATCAATCGGTTTTCTTCTGAAAGAATGTGCTCAATGTCTTCGATGGTGTGAGCTTTTGATGTTTTTTCATGTAATCGTTCTTTCGCCTTTTCGTACATCGTCCGTTGAATATCTTCAAGCGTGGATGTGATGGTTTGTTCAAGTGCATCTAATGTGACAGCTTGCTTTTCACCAGTGTCTCGTCTTGCGAGCATCACCTGTCCTTTTTCGATGTCCTTTGGTCCTACTTCGACACGTAGAGGGATGCCCTGCATTTCACATTCGTTGAACTTCCAGCCTGGCTGTTTATCGCTTGCATCAATGTCAGCACGTACGATGCGGGTGAGTCGATCTTTCAATTCGTAGGCATGATCGAGTACACCTTCTTTATGAGAGGCGATTGGCACGATTCGCACTTGGGTTGGCGCAATGTTTGGCGGAAGGACGAGTCCTCTGTCATCGCCGTGCACCATGATCATGGCACCGATGATTCTTGTGGTGAAGCCCCAAGAGGTTTGCTGGACATGCTCTAGCTTTCCTTCGCGGTTTAAGAACTCAATGCCAAATGCTTTGGCAAAGCCGTTGCCGAAGAAGTGAGAAGTGGCCGTTTGCAGCGCTTTTCCATCATGCATCAGGCTTTCAACCGTATAGGTGAAGCGGGCACCAGCGAATTTTTCCTTCTCTGTTTTTCTCCCTTTAATGACAGGAATGGCAAGGAGCTCTTCGCAAAGAGAAGCGTAGATGTGAAGCATTCTTTCTGTCTCCTCAATCGCTTCTTGCTCCGTCTCATGGCATGTGTGTCCTTCCTGCCATAGGAATTCAAGCGTTCTAAGGAATGGACGTGTGGTCTTTTCCCAGCGGACGACATTCGCCCATTGGTTATAAAGCTTCGGTAAATCACGGTAGGAATGAATGATATTTTTGTAATGCTCAGCGAACAGTACTTCAGAGGTCGGTCTGACGCAGAGCCTTTCCTGTAATTCGGATTCACCGCCATGTGTGACCCACGCCACTTCAGGAGCGAAGCCTTCGATATGGTCTTTTTCCTGCTGCAGCAGACTTTCTGGGATAAAGAGCGGCATATACACATTCTCATGCCCTGTTTCTTTGATTTGGCGGTCCAGTTCGTCACGAATATTCTCCCAAATTTTAAAGCCGTATGGCTGAATGATCATACTGCCTCTGACGCTTGAATAATCGACGAGGCGCGCCTTTGTGACAACATCTGTATACCACTGGGCAAAGTCGTCTTCCATGCTTGTGATTTTTTCAACAAATTGTTTCTTTGACATTGCATATTCCTCCTTTTAAAATGCAAAAAAGCTGTGCTTTAAGTTAGGGACCATTCCTGGTGGTACCACCCTAATTTAAAGCACAGCTTTACACTCGATCATGATAACGGTATGAACCGCTGTATGAAACAGAACTAAATCGGCAGGTTCACTTGAAGATGTCAGTAGGAACTTCTCAGCACCGTTCCCTCTCTGTTAAAGGTCAATTCAAGCTACTATTCCAGATCTACGTTGATCAATGTTCGTTGATTTTTCATCAGTTTACCTGTAAATGCAGGAGAAAGCAAGTTGTACTGGGGTTTCTTTTCATGCTGTTCTGAGTGCTTTGTTTGATCGTGAATTTGCAGTCATTTCCTATTTTTATAGCTTGCCAGTTATGTAAGCATATGCTACTATATTTGAAGAAAAAATAGACTTGTATAACCTCAATAATATGGTTTGAGGGTTTCTACCAGGATCCGATAAATCCTGATTACAAAAGCGTGCTTTCCTTTTTTGTAATCAGGGTTTTTTTGTTTGTCTTCACCCTGTATCAAAAGTGAAAGCGATGATATAGAGAAGGGATGTTAGACATGAACTGGAGAGTATATTTATTAGCCGTTTCTACTTTTGCGGTTGGATTAGTTGAGCTTGTGGTCGGAGGCATTTTGCCAAGCCTTGCAGAGGATTTGAATGTATCTCTTGCGACAGCTGGGCAGCTTATCACCGTATTTGCCATTGTGTATGCCATTTCAGCACCTGTGCTGCTGACTGCCACAGCTAAAATTGAACGAAAGCGTCTTTATTTAATCGCGTTATTGGTGTTTACAATAGGGAATGTATTCACATATTTTAGTTCGACCTTTGCCCTTGTCATGATCTCTAGGGTATTGATCGCAATGAGTACAGCGCTAGTGGTGGTGTTGTCACTGACGATCACTGCTAAGTTGGTGGAACCAGCGCATCGTGCGAAGGCATTAGGGCTGATTTTTATTGGGATTAGTTCTTCACTTGTTCTCGGTGTACCGATCGGTATTTTTATTACAGAGAGCTTTGGCTGGAGAGTGATGTTTTTAGGAATCAGTATTTTATCAGCGATATCGATGGTGCTAATTTATTTCCTATTGGAGAAAATGCCTGTTGAAAAAGTGACACCTCTTAGAGAGCAAATACGTTCTTTAGGGCATCCGAAAATTTTTAGTGCACATTTGATCAGTTTGTTTATGCTTGCAGGTCATTATATGCTTTATTCTTATTTCACTCCGTTTTTAATGGAAGTGCTGCATATGACCCCGTTCTGGATTAGTATTTGTTATTTGGTCTTCGGGCTTGCATCTATTGGCGGGAATGGGTTAGGCGGCTGGCTTAGTGACAAGCTGGGTTCAGGGAAAGCCATTTTGCTGGTGACAATCGCGTTTGCGGTTGTGTTGTTTATCATTCCTTATACAGCGGGTGTGTTTGTCCTCTTTATGATCATGGTTGTCCTATGGGGAGCGCTTAGCTGGGCATTAACGCCTGCCTTGCAGAGCTATTTGATTCAAACAGATCCTGTCACTTCTGATATTCAGCAAAGCTTAAATACATCGGCCTTGCAAATTGGTATCTCAATTGGATCAGCGGTTGGCGGTGTCCTATTTACGATGACCGGTTCATCTGTTGATCTGGCGAAGTTCGGTGCAGTGTTTGTGCTGATTGCGTTTAGCTGTGCGGTGATTTCGTTGAAAAGACCACCACTTTATATGGATCGTCAGCATCGTGCTGAATAGCTGCCTAATGATAGGCAGCTTCAGCGTGTAGACAAACCCTCGCATTCGGTGTCAGTCCTGCGTGCTGGTGCTCACGAATGTCAAATTCGCTCCGCGCCAGTACTCGTCCTTCCTAGACTGCAAAGGTTTTCTATCACGCTGAAAAGAAGACAAAGGGCTAAAATAAAGAACATTTTAGCCCTTTGTCAACAATCTGTAGCTGCCTATGATAGGCAGCCTTTTTTATGTTTTTCTTTCACTTCACACAAAAAAACTTTCTATTCAAAAACAACCATTTCGCCGATTGGTTGAAAGCCGGCACGTTGGTAAATATTTTTGCCGTCAGCTGATGCTTGTAACAGGACGCACTTTTGTTTGTTCTCTGTCTGTGTCAGAAGATAATGAAACATGTCACTGCCAAGTCCCTTTCCGCGGTGCTCTGCCCTTGTGATGACATCATAAATACCGTAGCTATCGGTTGCTTCGAGTAATAAGCCTGTTGTGACCGGCTTGTGGTCTGCATATCCGACGAACATGCGAGCGCGTGAGTGTATAGCTTCAAGCGAAAAACGCTGGAAATAGTTATCTAAGGCGATGGCCTCCGGTGACTCTTTGAATAGCTCGATAAAGATATTTTTGTAATCAAGCAGTGTCTGCTCATCAAGTACTTCTTTGATTGTAAGCGACGAAGGTGTGAATGTATCCATGTCTTCTGTCTGCTCAAGCATCATGATGGTATTACGTTCAACCTCTTCAAGCTGATATTCCTTTAGTAAATCAGTCCAATCAGGATGAAGTAAGCGGTGATCCACCCACGTACTGAATGATTGTTTCTGTGACTGCAAGTGTTCGATGGTCGTTTTCACTTTTTGCGGATCTTTGATTTGCGCTGATGTCGGTAATAGCAAATTGAATGTGTCTGTCGATATGTGAGTATTGGATAGTACGAAATCGTCCGTTGCGAGGAAGGTTCCGTTCACAGCTGAAGAAAACAGGTGGATCTTTTCTTCTAACTGACGAATGGCGATTTTTTGTTCGGTTTTCATTAGCTCACCTTTTTCATCAAAAATTGGATGACATCCCCTATGAATGATAGCAAATAAAAGAAAGAGGAGATGTGACATCATAGGTCATCTAGTAGAAAAGTACATACACCATTTTCAGGTCTGATGGCCTGTTCTTTTTATCACACTGACATTTCTTTTGACTCCTATCTTAATTATTAGTACCATTTTATTAACCAGTTAAGAGTGGAGGTTCAGATGGAGACTAAAGAGCAGATTGTATTAAAAGCGATTCAAGATCTGATTATTCATAGAGAAAAGAGAAGGAATGATCCAACAGATCCACTGATTACCACGACTGATACACTCAAGCAAGATTGGACACTCACACAGCTTCACATTTTATCAATGATTCAAGCAAATTCAAACGAATCAAATAATACATTTCTTTCTCAACAACTGAAACTATCAAAGCCCGCTATTACAAAAGCTGTGAAAAAACTAATTGATAAAGGCATGGTGGACTATTGCCACCGGCAAGGGGATAAAAAATCTGTCTACTATTCATTGACAGAGAAAGGCACGCAATTGGCGGCGCTGCATGATGAATTACATGAGAAAGCTGTCGCGTCCTACTTAGAATTTCTCCAGCAGTTTCATGAAGATGAATTACAAGTGATTGAGCGCTTTTTGAAGGCTTGGAAAGAAAAGATATAGATTACAAAAACCGAAACCATCGTAGAAAATGAGATGATTTCGGTTTTTTATATGGTAAAATTAACATATATTGACGTTATTCGTGATCATGTTAAAAGGGAGGGAGTTTCTTTGGGGAAAGAAATGATGGAAAATTTTAAAAAGTACGTATTCATTATGCCATTCGTGGGATTGTTTGTCAGCTTGATATTATTTGTTTATTTTTTTGGTATTGCAGGAGCTGGAGAACCGATTTGGGCTGCTGCTTTGTATTGTGCTCTGCCCTTTTTGGTGAACACGATATGTTTTTTGCCATTATGTATTTATTTTAAAGTCAGAAAAAATAGTGAGGAACATTCATGATTGTGGTCAGCTCTTGTCTTGCTGGGTTGAAGGTCCGGTATAATGGTAGCCATCGATTAGATCAGCGAATCGAAGAGCTTGTGCAGGAAGGAAAGGCTGTGGCAGTTTGTCCTGAACTGCTTGGCGGCTTCTCTACGCCTAGACCTCCCGCAGAAATCATTGACGGAGATGGACATGATGTTTTACGGGGGCAGGCTGCTGTTGTTGATGTGCATGGAACTGATGTCACAAAGATGTATGTCAAAGGTGCGAAAGCGGCGCTGGAACAGGTTCAGTCTCTGAAAGCAACAGCGGTTGTGCTAAAAGAGTACAGCCCTTCTTGCGGGAGCCGGATGATTTATCAGGGAGAGTTTAACGGTAAGACAAAAGCGGGAGATGGTGTGACGTCAGCTTTGCTGAAACAGCACGGGATTGAAGTGTTCTCTGAGGAGGATGATTGGATGTCGTTGTTTCAATAGGTGTGGCGAATAGAAGGAGGAGTTAGGCTGAAAAAGTGGATCATTGGTGTAGTTGTAGTCATTTTAATAGGAATTGGTATATATTTTATGATCAATGCCAAAACGTACTCATTTAATGATGTGGTCTCGATTGATCAAAATAAGGTGACTTCGATTCAAATTGAGCATGATCATAAACGTGTTGTTTTAGACAAGAAAGAAGACATTCAAAAGCTGTTGAAGGAACTTTCAGATGTGACATTAAAGAAAACCAATGAAGCCAAAAAAGCCAAAAAAGCCACAAAAGAGTCTTATTGGATCAGGGTTTATGAGAATAAGAAGGAAACATACGGTCTGACATTCTATGATCAGGCATATTTAGAGACATATGATTTTTCTAAAAAGAAAGATCAAACAAGCGAATACCAAATCGTTGACGCCAATCAAGTCGATATAGGACAATATATCAAATAACACCAGCGAAAATTCATGCATGATCAATCAAAAATTTGGGTATAGTCCTTGGTAAGCAAAAATGAAGCGGAGGTTTGTTTGATGAGTGGATTAACAGATACAGTCACATTAGCAAACGGAGTAAAAATGCCGAAGCTAGGCTTCGGTGTATGGCAAGTAAAAGATGGGGATGAGGCTGTAAATGCAGTCACAGACGCTCTTGAAGCGGGCTACCGCAGCATTGATACAGCAGCTGCCTATCAAAATGAAGAAGGGGTAGGCAAAGCCATTCAGCAATCAGGCATCTCTCGCGATGAGCTGTTTATTACGACAAAGGTGTGGAATCGTGATCAAGGCTATGAATCAACACTTGAAGCCTTTGAAACAAGTATGAACAAGCTAGGGTTAGATGTATTAGACCTTTATTTAATTCATTGGCCAGTTGAAGGTAAATATAAAGATACTTGGAAAGCACTAGAGAAGCTGTATAAGGATGGACGCGTTCGAGCCATCGGTGTGTGTAACTTCCATCAGCACCATCTAGATGATTTATTAGAAGAAGCAGAAGTTGTGCCAATGGTTAATCAAATCGAGCTGCATCCTAAGCTGACGCAGGAGCCTTTACGAGACTACTGCAAGGAGAAAGGGATTCATGTAGAAGCGTGGTCACCATTAGGCAGCGGGAAGCTGCTGAACCATCCTGTTCTTCAGGATATTGCGAAAAAACATGACAAATCCGTGGCTCAAGTCATTCTTCGCTGGGACTTGCAGCATGGTATTATCACCATTCCAAAATCTGTGACGAAGAGTCGAATCATCGAAAACACACAAGTCTTCGATTTCGAGCTGTCCGCACATGAGATGGGCGTCATCGATCAGCTCAATGAAGATGAGCGCACAGGTCCAGATCCAGATAACTTTGATTTTTAATCGAAAGGAAAGCACAGGTGGGATGCCTGTGCTTTTCTTATTGAACGATTTTATGAGGCTGATACGTTTTCAATGACTTGAATGGCGTCGACAATTTGCTCTTTGGAATAGTCTCCAATCAAGCAAAAGGTTTCGTCTATACGTGCAGCATGGCTTGCCACTGTTTCTGCGGCTTCTTCCAGCTGAGCTGTGATGCCAAGCTCACGCATATTTCTAGGTAATCCGAGTGTTTCATAAAGCTCAAGTAATTCTTCTACTTCGCTCATTCGATTTTCTGCGGCAAGCTGAACAAGAATGCCATAGGCCACTTTTTGACCATGTAACATATGGTGCGTTTCCTCAATAAACGTCAATCCGTTATGGATGGCGTGGGCTCCTGCCATTCTTCCGTAGCGTCCTCCGTAGCCGCCGACCGTGCCAGCTAATGTAATAATGGTATCCGTTACATCTGCAAATGCTTGCGAAAGCTGACCCGTTTGCAAGCTGTGGATAGCTTCTTCGCTATGGGAAACAAGAATATCCCTCACGTATACCGCCTGTTTTAGTGCTGCATGCACCATGAGCGGCAAGGAATCCTTTGCATTTCGAATAATGGCTTCCGCTTCATACCATTTGGCCAGCGTATCTCCAATCCCACTTTGAAGGTAGGAAAGAGGAGACGAGAGCAAAAATGTATGATCAATGAGCGTGAGGTAGCTGGACCGTTTATGGTAATCGACTCTCATGAAATTCCCCTTGTCATCATAAATGACGCTAAGAGGTGTAGATGCAGCACATGTCCCCGGGATAGTTGGAACCATGATGACTTCAATTTGAAGAGCCTCTGCTACTGACTTGGCGGTGTCTAAAATCGTGCCGCCTCCAATCCCAATCACCACATCTGCCTCTTTCAGTTCTTCTGCAATTCGAGTGATTGCATTGGGTGAACTGTATCCTTTGTGCTGAACAACAGGCCAATATGGCGGAAGCTTTGTGTACTGTGAAAAAGCATGAAATGAATCATATCCCGTCACGACAGCGGGCGACTGGAAGGATGGAGAAACAAGTGAATCGAGTTCATGATAAATGCCTTTTTGAGAAATAAATTGGTTTGGACCGCTTCTGACGATATCTTCTGGCTGGATCATTGCGTTCTGCTCCTTTACAACATCATATTTGATAAATCATCTCATTTCACAGAAAGTTCTGTCAAATATGAGAGGAAAGACCCTTCCGTTTTATGGAATTGAGCCGCTGTCATTGCCTTTAGGTATGTATTTCCTGTATGATAAAGAACGGTATGTTCTCATTAAATTTAAGAGGTGTTTATATATATGGAAAAACAATATCGTGTCTTACTTTACTATCAATATGTCCCCATTGAGGACCCAGAGACGTTTACAGCAGAGCATCTAGCATTCTGTAAGGAGCTTGGTTTGTTAGGCCGTATCCTTGTTTCATCAGAAGGTATAAACGGGACGGTTTCAGGAACTCTTGAGCAAACGGATAAGTACATGCAAGCATTAAAAGAAGATCGGCGCTTTGCGTCTATGCCGATCAAAATTGATGAAACAGATGGTCATGCGTTTAAAAAAATGCACGTCCGCCATCGAAATGAACTAGTGAATCTGAGCCTTGAAGATGATGTGAACCCGTTAGAATTAACAGGTAAACATCTTAGCCCGGTTGAGTTTTACGAGCAAATGCAATCACCTGATACCGTTGTGATAGATGCACGTAATGATTACGAGTTTGATGTCGGCCACTTTAGAGGGGCAGTTCGTCCTGATATTGAGACATTCCGCGAATTACCGGAGTGGATTCGTGACAATAAAGAGATTCTTGAAGGGAAAAAAATCCTGACGTATTGCACAGGCGGCGTACGCTGTGAAAAATTCTCTGGCTGGTTAAAGCGTGAAGGCTTTGAAGATGTCTCTCAGCTTGACGGCGGAATAGTCACGTATGGAAAAGATCCAGAAGTTCAAGGGAAGCTTTGGGATGGTCAATGCTATGTGTTTGATACTCGCTTAACAGTGCCCGTGAATCAAACAGAGCATGTGGTTGTCGGAAAAGATTTCTTCACTGGTGAGCCTTGCGAGCGTTATGTGAACTGTGCAAACCCTGCATGTAACCGCAAAATGATTGCAACAGAAGAAAGCGAGCATAAATATATGCGCAGCTGCAGCCATGAATGTCGTACGAGTGAACGTAACCTTTATGTGAAACAGCACAATCTGTCTGAAGAAGAAGTGCAAGAAAGACTAGCTGTGATTGAACAAGAACAAGCGATCTCACAAGGATAGAGGGAACCCCCCTTTATCCTTTTTTTTATTCATGATAGGGCTCAGAAGGAAGAGGGATTCATTTCCTCTTTCTTTTTTGTTTAGTTTTTTTCAAAATAAGGGTAAAGGTAGTTATTCAGTCTAATAGATTGAATCATTGAAAAAGCGCTTTCTTAAGAAATAAGCATGTTCGACTATTTCAGAAAATGGAGAATTGAGAGATAATAAAACAGGCGAAAAAATGAACAAGAGTAAAGATTTAGTTGAAGAAATATTTGTTAATTGAATGAAAAGTGAGCTGCAATGAAAGAAAGGTGCTTACTTAGGCACATGCTTTGTAATTTAATCGAAAGGTGTTATGAACATGAATCATTTACATCGTAGAATGGGAACTTTCGCTTTAATGATGGTAGGTCTTGGCTCAATCATTGGTTCAGGTTGGCTATTCGGTGCTTGGCGTGCCGCTCAAATTGCAGGTCCTGCTGCTATTTTATCCTGGTTGATTGGGATGGTTGTGATTTTATTTATCGCTTTGTCTTATAGTGAACTCGGATCGATGTTTCCAGAGGCAGGGGGAATGGTGAAATATACGCAATATTCACACGGCTCTTTTATCGGGTTTATTGCCGCTTGGGCAAACTGGATCGCCATTGTCTCCGTCATTCCGGTTGAGGCGGTGGCTTCTGTCCAGTATATGAGTTCATGGCCTTGGGAATGGGCAAAGTGGACAAGCCATTTGGTCACAAAAGGGGTGTTGACGACAGAAGGGCTCATGGTCGCCAGTGTGCTTCTTGTGATTTACTTTATGCTCAATTATTGGACAGTAGGGTTATTTTCAAAAGCCAATACATTCATTACCGTGTTTAAAATTGTCATTCCAGGATTAACAATTGGTGCGCTCTTATTCGTAGGTTTTCATAGTGAGAATTTTACTTCTGGAACAAGTATTGCCCCTAACGGCTGGGCGAGTGTGCTGACAGCTGTTGCGACATCAGGAATTGTGTTTGCCTTCAATGGCTTCCAAAGCCCGATTAATATGGCGGGTGAGGCGAAAAATCCAGGCCGATCAATTCCGATTGCTATTGTTGGATCCATTTTGATTGCGACTGTGATTTATGTTCTTTTACAAATCGCCTTTATCGGTGCTGTCGATCCGTCCATGATTGTGAATGGATGGGGACATTTGAATTTTAACTCGCCATTTGCTGACCTTGCCATTGCGCTTGGGATTAACTGGCTGGTTCTGATTTTATATGCAGATGCGTTTGTATCACCTTCTGGTACAGGCATTACGTATACGGCGACGACATCCCGTATGATTTATGGAATGGAAAAAAACAAATACATGCCAAGTGTACTTGGTCGTCTGCACCCTATTTATGGCGTGCCTCGTTCAGCGATGTTTTTTAACTTAGCCGTATCGTTTATCTTTCTGTTTTTATTTAGAGGCTGGGGTGTACTTGCGGAAATCATTTCTGTTGCGACACTTATTTCTTATTTGACAGGCCCAGTAACTGTCATGACACTGAGAAAGACAGGGACAGATTTATATCGTCCCCTTCGAATAAAAGGACTCAGCATTATTGCTCCTCTCGGTTTTGTCTTTGCGTCATTGACGCTGTATTGGGCGAGATGGCCGTTAACAGGTCAGGTGCTATTCATTATTCTCATCGGTCTTCCGATCTATTCTTACTATCAAGCAAAAGCGAAGTGGAAAGGCTTCGGCCGCAACTTCAAGGCGGGTGCTTGGATGGTCGTGTACTTACTTGTGATGATGACGATTTCCTGCCTTGGCAGTGACAAATTCGGCGGCTATAACGTCATTCATTATGGCTGGGACATGGCTCTTATTACAGTGGTTGCTCTGCTATTTTATATGTGGGCACTCAAAAGTGGATTTGAAACAGAATTTCTAGAGGATGCGAAAAAAATCAATGATGAGCTGCGTACTTCTTCGCAAGAAGCCGCATCATCCAAAGAATAAAGGAACGGCTGCCTGAATATTACGGGCAGCCGTTTTATTTTGATAAATGATGCATCACATGCTGCCTCAGCCAAGTGGTGACACCGCGCAAAACGGCTGCTGTGACAAATGAGATGAGCATATACTTCCAAAGCTGATTCATGCCTTGTCCACTAAGCCAAAACACGATTCCTAGAAAGACGAGTGTGAATAGAAGCACGAATAAAAATGATGCAGACCAGAAAAAAGCCTTCACTGAAGGTCACCTCCTCGGAGTATTGTATGCAGGCAATTGAAGGATCAGACCAGCTATGACGGGGGAGAATTATGGTGAAATCTATTGCAAAAGTCAGATAAAAACACCAAGTGATTTGACAGTTGTGTTAAGATGAGAGCATATTTTGAGTGAAGATTGTGGTTCATAGACGGAGGTGTTTGGGGTTGCAGATACAAAAAGTTCTAAACAATAATGTCATTAGTGTGATAGATGAACAAGGAAAAGAAATCGTCGTCATGGGGAGAGGTATCGCGTTCCAGCGGCGACCCGGGGACCCGGTAGACGAATCGTTAATCGATAAAGTCTTTCGACTAGAGGATCATTCCGTTCATGAGCGGATGAAAATGCTGCTTCTGGAAGTTCCGTATGATGTGGTCAAGGTGACCGAAGAAATGATTCAATATGCACATACAAAGCTGAACCGAAGATTAAACGAAAGTCTGCATGTATCACTCGCAGACCATATTCATTACGCCATCGAACGATTGAAGAAAAATCACCTCATTGAGAATTCGCTCATTTGGGAGATTAAACGCTTATACAAAGATGAATTTCTTGTGGCAAAGGACTGCCTTGAGATGATTGAAGAGCGTCTACATATTGAATTGCCTGAGGATGAAGCAGGCTTTATTGCTATGCATATTATTAATGCAGAGCTCAATGAGGACATGAATACAACGGTCAATATCACAAAAGAAGTAAACGCCATTCTCACCATTGTGAAATATCATCTCAATATGGAATTTGATGAAGATTCGCTCAACTTTTATCGTTTTCTCACGCATTTACGCTTTTTCGTCCAGCGTCTGATGAACGAAACAATGCTTGTCAGCGAAGATCATGACTTGTATCAGCTAATCAAGGTAAAATATCCGAAGGCATACGAATGTGCAAAGAAAATCGCAGAATATGTCTATCAAACCTATCACCGAGATCTCACATCAGAGGAGATGCTGTATCTATCTATTCATTTGAATCGATTGATCAAACGAGAAAAATAAAGATAGTTTTTAAAAGAAAGCGTTGACATAAGAAAAGCAGAGTGGTACTATTTGCTCATAAACATAAAAGAATACGGTTTCACAATGATCGTCTTAGAGGATTGTGACTGTTCGGCAGGCAAAACCTAAACGTTCACTGAAAAAAGCGCAATAGCAGTTGCGACTATTTTTGGTGCCCGTTTAGGTTTTTATTTTGCCCAAAAACGTATTTTTTTGAAAAAAAGGGGGTTTTTGTATGAGTTATCGTCAATTAGCAGAAGACATTATCAAACACATTGGCACAGAGAAAAACGTTCATTCACTGGTCCATTGCGCTACAAGACTTCGCTTCACATTAAATGACCGATCAAAAGCAGACAAAGCAGCCATTGAAAAATTAAATGGCGTTGTAACTGTTATGGAAAGCGGCGGCCAATTTCAAGTAGTCATTGGCAATACTGTACCAGAGGTTTATCGAGAGATTGGGGAGTTTACAAATCTATTAGAGGATTCCACTTCTTCATCTGCAAAATCAGGGGGAGAGAGCACGAGTCTTTTCGGAAAATTCGTCGACATTGTCTCTGGTATTTTCACACCACTTCTCGGTGTCATGGCAGGTGCTGGTATTTTAAAAGGTCTATTAGGGATCTGTATCAATGCAAAATGGTTATCACCTGAAGATACGTCGTATCAAATTTTATTTGCTGCATCTGACAGCTTGTTCTACTTCCTGCCATTACTGCTCGCATTCACTTCGGCGAGGAAGTTTAAAGCGAATCCATTTGTCGCTGTGACGATTGCTGGTGCACTCATTTACCCAACCATTCAAGAGTTGTCAAAAGGCGGCGGAGATGTGACCTTCTTCGGTATTCCGGTCGTCTTAATGTCTTATACATCAACGGTTATTCCAATCATTTTGGCAGTGTTTGTCATGGGATATATCGAACGTTTCTTTAACAAAGTCATTCATGAAAGTGTCAAAAACTTTATTACTCCACTGATTTTACTTGTCACGGTTGTTCCACTGACACTCATTGTATTCGGACCATTTGGTGTGTATGCAGGGAACGGCATTGCCGCTGTCTTGCTGAAAGTATTCTCCTTTAGTCCTACACTTGCAGGTGCTTTAATTGCGATGGCATGGCAGGTTCTTGTGATCTTCGGTATCCACTGGGGTCTAGTGCCAGTGATTTTAAATAATATTGCCGTCCATGGAAAAGATCATATCAAGCCGGCGACTGCGCCAGCTGTATTTTCACAAGCCGGTGCTTCCATCGGTGTTATGCTGAAAACAAAGAATAAAAAGCTGAAATCATTGGCTGGATCAACAGCGGTTTCTGCCGTGTTTGGGATCACAGAGCCAGCTGTATACGGGGTCACACTTCGTTTGAAAAAACCATTTATTGCAGCCGTTATCTCTGCTGGAGTCGGCGGTGCGATCATCGGTTATTCACAAAGTATTGCGATTGCGTCAGGACTTCCAAGTTTACTGACACTTCCGATTTTCTACGGACAAGGGTTTACAGGGTTCATCATCGGAATCTCGGTATCGTTTGTTCTATCCATCGTCTTGACTTACTTGATTGGATTTAAGGATCCAGTAGATGAAGATGAAACGCCAGCACCGGTTGCCGCACCAACAATGGAAAACGAACATGGGGTCAAAGCAGCTCATGTGAAAAGTCCTTTAAAGGGTGAGGTGATCAAGCTAGAGGAAGTACAGGATAAGGCATTCTCATCTGGTGCACTAGGAAAGGGCGCAGCCATCATTCCATCAGAAGGCAAGCTGTTTGCACCAGTATCAGGAGTTGTGACAACGGTGTTCCCAACAGGCCATGCGTACGGTCTTACTTCTGAAAGCGGAGCAGAAGTGCTCATTCACATTGGACTTGATACCGTACAATTAGGCGGTCAGCATTTTACCCCGAAGGTCGTACAGGGGCAAACCATCACAGAGGGCGAATTGCTTGCGGAGTTTGATATTGAAGCCATCCAAGCTTCCGGCCTGTCCGTCACAACACCAGTGATTATTACCAATTCAGGTGAGTTTAGCGATATCATAGAAACAGAAGAAAAACAAATCACACCAGGACAATCATTTTTACATCTCGTTTAATCAAGAGGAGGAAAAAATTATGAGATATTCAACACTAGCACCATTTCCAAAGGACTTTTTCTGGGGCGGATCTACTTCCGCCTATCAAGTAGAAGGTGCGTGGAACGAGGATGGCAAAGGGCCTTCTGTCATTGATATGAGAGCAAGTTACCCTGAAGGAACAACAGATTTTAAAGTCGCAAGCGATCACTATCACCGCTATAAAGAGGATGTGAAAATGTTTGCAGAAATGGGTTTGAAGGCTTATCGCTTCTCTATTGCATGGACACGGATCATTCCAAATGGAGATGGGGAGATCAATCAAAAGGGGATTGAATTCTATCATTCTCTCATCGATGAACTGCGCCGCTATGATATTGAACCAATCGTGACGATGTATCATTTTGATCTGCCTCATGCACTTCAAGTAAAAGGCGGTTGGTCAAATCGTGCGACAGTAGATGCGTTTGAACGGTATGCAAAGGTTCTATTTCAGGAGTATGGTCAGAAGGTGAAATATTGGCTGACCATTAATGAACAAAACATGATGATCTTACATGGATCAGCGCTCGGTACACTTGATCCAAATTTAGAAAATCCGAAAAAAGAACTGTATCAGCAGAACCATCATATGCTCGTCGCTCAGGCAAAAGCCATGACGCTTTGTCATCAAATGTTGCCCGAAGCGAAAATTGGACCAGCGCCAAACATCGCGCTCATTTATCCGGCTTCTCCAAAGCCTGAGGATGTGCTTGCTGCGGCGAATTACAATGCGATCCGCAACTGGCTTTATCTTGATATGGCTGTGTTCGGGCGTTATAACAACCTTGCTTGGGCGTACATGAAAGAAAAAGACATTCTTCCTGTCATCGAAGAGGGAGATATGGATATTTTGAAAAGCGCGAAGCCAGACTTCATTGCCTTTAACTACTACACCTCTCAAACGGTTGAAGCGAGTAAAGGAGATGGCAACGACGAATTTGCACGCGGCGGAGATCAGCATTTGAAATCAGGTGAAGATGGCGTTTACAAAGGCGGCAACAACCCATTCTTAAGCAAAAATGCGTTTGGCTGGGAGATTGACCCTGTCGGTTTCCGTTCAACGATGCGCGAGATTTATGACCGCTATCAGCTGCCGCTTATTATCACGGAAAACGGACTGGGTGCTTTCGACAAGTTAGAAGAAGATGGTTCAATCCAAGATGATTATCGAATTGATTATTTAGAAAAGCATATCGAACAAATCAAATGGGCGATCACAGACGGCGTCGAGGTCTTCGGATACTGCCCGTGGTCCGCTATCGACTTAATCAGCACACACCAAGGGTGCTCCAAGCGCTACGGATTCATCTACGTCAACCGCGATGAATTTGACCTAAAAGACCTGAAGAGAATTCGTAAAAAGAGCTCTTACTGGTATGAAACATTAATTCAGCAAAATGGAGAGAACATCGGGGAGTAACAAATAAAAAAGCCAATCACCTTATGCGGCCGGTTGGCTTTTTTTCGTTCACTCTATTGGCAAGATTATATTGTTCGAGTTGTTCTAGAATGATAGTCTGATTTTAACAGCCTAATAAACTGCTTTCTTTTATAATCCGAAGAATATCACAATCCATTTTGCTGTTTAGAATGCTACATCAGGTGGTAGGCCAGCTTGTATAAAATTGCGCTACTTTGTAAAAACCTGATTTAGCTTTCTTTGCATATTTCTTGCCTATTACTTTCGATAAGGTTTTTTCTAAATATGTGCCTGACTTGCGAAGAGCCTGAACAGCAAGTTTTTTTGCTATTGAAGTGACGATATTTTTAGTTTGGGCTTCTTTAGATTGTGGTGGGAATATCTTGCACCATTGTTTAGGACCATATGCAATTCGGCTTGTGTCATTTGTCTACCACAGAAATTTTCATCAAAACGAAGTTCTAAAAAATAAAAAAATGATTGCGGACACCGCAACCAAAAAAGTAATTTTCTTAAATCTATCTTAAATCCATTGATACACTCATTTTGATTTGATAACCTTGATTTTGGAATTTAATACAAAAGGAGGAATATAAACAAAATGTTCAAAAAAACGCTCTTAACCCTAATTACTCTAGCTCTTGTCATATCAATATGGTGTCCATTTTCATCAGAAGCATCAGCAGAAACATACTCTATTAATTCACAAGAATTAAAAGCGTTAGTAACACCGACGGTTCTACAAAATGAACAAGCTAACAAAGAATTAGACGAACTTGAAATGAAAATGGGGGAATACATAGAAAACCTTCCATTTACAGAAAAAGAATTTGAAAACATGACAGAGTCAGAACAAAATAAAGTGATCGAACAATATTTCAACAATGAAGAATTTTAGCTTTAGAAAACCGAATGAAACAACTTGACTCCAAAAGTAGTCAGAGTGAAATCACAACACAAGCACTACCAATATTCTTCGTACCAATTGCAATGACCGTAGGAAGAGTTGCTTTATGGGCCATAAGATCAAAAGGCGCAAAAGTTGCACTGAAGTATTTGAAAAACAGAATAAAAGGTTTTGGGAAGAACTATCATATCGATTGGTATGTAAAAAATAGAAAAGGAAAAGTCGAGAGTCTTGTAAAAGTGTTCCATAAAAAAGGAAAAAAGAAAATACGAGTATTTGCAGTTGATAACGGAGTCATACCACTAAAACCAGGATCATCAAACTGGTACTGGCATTTTCACGTAGCTCCAAAAATTAATATACACCATGCTCTGAGAGCATCAGTACCAAGTAAACACAAAGCTGTAAAAGGTAGAACAATACTCCACTAAAAAAGAAAAGCCCTATTAGGAGGGCTTTTCAGGCTGTCGAGAAAATCTCGACAGCTTTATTTTTTCCCTTAAAGTTTCCATTCCCCCGTTTTATAATAGAGAAAGGCATACTAAAGGAAGGTGTTTTTCTCATGTTCCACACTAGAAATTCTTCTCAGCACGAAGCCGAATTTGTATTGCTAGATCAACTGGTCGAAGAGGATCACCTGCTTCGTAAAATTGATCAGTACATTGATTTTTCATTTATCGTAGATAAAGTCAAACCCTATTATAGTGAGAATAAAGGTCGTCCTTCTCTTGATCCACTTATTTTGTTCAAAATGATGTTTATCGGATACCTGTACGGTATCCGTTCTGAAAGACAACTTGAAAAAGAAATTTACTATAACATGGCGTATAGATGGTTTTTAGGTTTGAACATCAATGACCCCGTTCCCCACCACTCGACCATTAGCTGGAATCGTCGTACTCGATTCAAAGATACAACGATTTTTCAAGACATTTTTGATGAAATTGTGCTTCAAGCCATCAATCATGATATGGTAGGAGGCCGCGTTCTTTTTACTGATTCGACTCATCTTAAAGCCAATGCCAATAAACATAAATATACGAGAAAAACGATTGAACAAGATACTCAGAACTATATAAATGATTTAGAAGAAGCGATCCAAGAAGATCGAGAGGTACACGGAAAAAAGCCCTTAAAGGTAAAAGAGGAGGTGAAAACGGAAAAAGACATTCGTCAAAGTACGACTGACCCTGAAAGTGGCTATCTTTATCGTGAAAACAAGCCAGAAGGCTTTTTCTACCTAGACCACCGTACAACGGATATGAAGTACAATATCATCACGGATGCCCATGTCACGCCCGGCAATATCCATGACTCTGTTCCGTATCTTGATCGATTGGATCACCAAATCGCCCGATTTGGTTTTCAAGTAGAAGCTGTTGCCCTTGATTCTGGTTATTTGACAACCCCAATCTGTAAAGGTTTATCCGATCGCCGTATTTTTGGTGTCATCGCACATAGACGCTTTCATCCAACAAGAGGATTATTTGAGAAATGGAAATTTCAGTATGATTCTGAACATGATCACTACATATGCCCAAATGGCGAGAAGCTATTATATACAACAACTGATCGAAAAGGTTATCGATTCTACAAATCAGACCCTAAAAAATGCGTATCGTGTCCTTTCCTAGAGAGCTGTACAAGGTCGAAAAATCATCAAAAAGTGATCTCAAGACATGTATGGGAAGAACATAAAGAAAAGATCAGACAAAATCGTCTGTCTGCTTCTGGAAAAGAGCTATATAAAAAAAGAAAAGAAAAAATAGAGCGAAGCTTTGCAGATTCAAAACAACTGCATGGGCTTCGCTACTGCCGGTTGAGGGGAAAACAAAATGTGAGTGAGCAAGTGCTTCTCACAGCTGCCTGTCAGAACATGAAGAAGATTGCCACACACCTAGCGAAGCTAGGCTAGGTGTGTGGGAGGCCTTTTTCTTTAATCTCATCCATCATCATTACGATGAAAATAAAAAAGATTGTAGAAAAACATGAGTTTCTCTACAATCTGAAAAGCCCTATTAGGAGGGCTTTTCTTTTTTAGCATCGTAATCTTTAATAATTTCAATTGGATCAATTGCATCATCATCTTGTACATATTGCTCTACATAAGGAGTCATCAACTTCTCAAACTTATTTTCATCATCTACTAAAGCAATACAAGTTTCATATCCTTCAAAATCAGATGGGTATAAATTTGCAACAGCACTACCAGTTTTTAAAGCCTGATCTATCGCATTTTTTAATTCCAATAGACCTTTCCTGTTTCCTAAAATCAATGCTTCTCTATGATGAGTTTCTTGAGCATATATATTACACATCTCTAAAACATCATCATCATCCACTTGAATAGACATACAAAAAGCACCTCCAAAGTAAAATTTAGTTAATTATATAATTATTGATGCCAACATGCCAAGACCTCAAACGTCTCATTGGCTACTTTATCCTCATCTTCTTCAATCCTGCTCAGAGATTCTTCCTAGGCATCAATACGCTATTTCCAAAACTGTCACCAACATTTTTTTGCCCTTTTTTCCTTCTGGTCCGTTGTCGCAATTAATTTTTTAGTTTCTTGTTTCTCTTATGGCTTCTAATAGCTTTTTATCTCTTTTAATAAGACTTCTTTGTATGTATTCTTGCTGTTTTTTCAACTTGCTGGAGTTTACAAATCACTTCTTACTCTCTACTATCATTATACCCCGAATGTCATCTCATTTATAGACTGTTTTCCGCCCAGATCAGGCCGTATACTGTTATACGCAAGTCAAAAACGATAAGGGGTGCGGCTGTATAAATGACAAGCAACAAGTTTTAGATCCTGGCCCGTTTTTTCATGGGACGAAAGCGGAATTGAAGATTGGAGATCTGCTTGAACCGCAGTATTTATCGAATTATCAAGATCAAAAATCAAATCATATCTATTTCACCGGAACATTAAACGCAGCCAAATGGGGTGCTGAATTAGCAAGATCTGATGCGAAAGAGAGAATTTATCTTGTAGAACCGTTAGGCGAGTTTGAAAATGATCCGAATTTGACTGACAAAAAATCGGGTAATCCCACACGTTCTTATCGGTCGAAATCCCCTTTGAAAATCGTCGCAGAATTAGGTTCATGGGAAAGACATTCCGATGAAGAAATCGATCATATGCTGAGCTCTTTAAAGAAGTTAAGTGAAGAAGGAAAAAATGTCATATACGATTGATGATTCTCAATCACACGAAGGCCGCCTCATCAATAGCTGGGCGGCCTTTTGTTTGATCTTATTGAAACAACGCATCCATCAGCTCATCATATGTTTTCGATTGATTCAGGGAGTGAATGCGGTTTGGATTGTCCAGTAAATCGACGGCCTGTTCAAAGAATTGATTCATGCAGGCTGCGTCATCTTTATGAATGGCTAATAAAAAGACAATTGATACTTGGTTTCCCTGCCAGTCAATTGGCTGTTTTAAGTGTGCGATGGCTACGCAGGATGTGCCTTCATTTGTGATGAGCGGGTGCGGCATGGCAATTCCTCTTCCAAGATAGGTAGACGACATTTGCTCCCGCTCAAGCACCGAGGATCGAAAAGATGACGATACTAGCTGATACGTTTCTAAACGGCTGCATAGTGTGTCTAATACCTCGTCCTTACTGGATAGGTCAGCATTCAATAAGGTCAATCGTTCTTGAAAAAACGCCATCAGTTCTTTCGAGGGAGTCCCGTGTCCATTTAATAAATGAATGACTTCATTCACCCGCTGTACATCATGATGTTCAAAAAAGGCGCTGACCTGTATCACTGGTTTTCCCTTTGATGCGAGTGGGACGGTTGTAATGATGACATCACAGGGCAGGATGGTGCTCATGAGATAATCCTGATAGGAATACAGCTCGACGATGTCCAGCTCGTGCTGAAAGGCTGCCTTTAATTTAATTTCAAGTAGTCTTGCCGTCCCTAATCCAGACCCGCACACGATAATGGCTTTCTTTTTTTGCGAGGTATCGAGCTGACTTCTTTCAAATGAAGCAGCGATATGCAGGGCAACATATGCTGCCTCATCTTCATTTGGCGTCCGCACCAGCTGTAAGGCATTCAGCCCGCTGACAGCCAAATCAAACGGGTATGGATAGGACGCTTTGATCTCATGCAAAAGCGGATTTTGTAAGGATACGCCATATTGGATTCGATTTAATAATGGCTTCATATGAAGCATCAAGTCTTGCTGCAGGATGTTGTCCTCTGCAAAGCGCTGACCGCTCATTTTCTCAATGTGCTGTAGAAAGACCGCAACCGCCTGCTGAACTTCCACTGTCGTCTGATGCTGGGCGGTTTCTTTCCACGTTTGATTTGCCAATAGATGCATGACTAAGTAATCTGTTTCATCCTCTGATAAGGTGACATGAAAGGTGTCACTCACCTGCTGTATGATCTTTTGGGCAATTCTCATCAAGACGGGTGATCGTTGTGTACGAGTGGTACTGGCAGGTATCCGCTGGTTTTTTCGTGTCTGCTGAATCGCAATCGCTAAATGAATGACTAAGTTTTTTAAGGCAATGTCTTTAATGAGCAATGACTCTTGATGCAGATTCGTCAGGACAATCGATCGAATGGTTTCAAGAGAAATATCGGGAAAATGGAGCTGCTCCCGCTCTGTGATATGAGAAAGTGCAGGCTCTTCTTCAAGGAGTAAGTCTGCATAGCATGTTCTTTTTTGCAACTCTTCCCCTTCAATTTTCAAACCAAATCCAGGCTTTGACACAAGGGTCATACCGTAACGGGCTAACAGCTCTCGTCCTTTTTTTAAATCACTGCTGACCGTCATGCGGCTGATGAACAGTTCTTCAGCCAGCTGGTCAATTTTTAAGTAATCCGGTTGAAGCAATAGCTTTCTCATCATAAATCGTACACGCTCTTCTGGCATGACGGGAACGAGAGAGCGGGCAGGAAGCTTTTGTTGATGAAGCCAAAGCAGGAAGGCGTCTTGATCACTCGTTAATAGGGTGTAGCCCTTTCCGCGGATCGTTTTAATCTTGGCTCCAGCTTCCTTTAACTGCTCATTTGCTTCTTTAATTAAATTGCGGATGGAGCGGTCAGATAAGCGAAAAGAGGCAGTAAGCTCCTCCAGCTTCACGAACCCTTTCGTTTCAAATAGCCGCTGAATCAGCTGATAGGTTCGAGGATCTGCCGTCATCATCATTGCGCGGCTCCTTGCGCCTGTAAGGCATCATTACCAAGAGCGATAGCGCCCATTAAACCTGATAATCCATCAAAGGATGGCTTGGTGATAATTTCATTTAAAGGCTTTGGCAGTTGCAAATACCCATGAAGCCGTTTTTCTGTTTCATCAAGAATGAGCGGCAGCATAGCGGGCTGTTTCATCACACCTCCGCCGAGAATGATGCGCTCTGGCGAAAGGGTGAGTAATAAATTGGCGGTCATCTGCCCGAGATAGTAGGCATGAAGTGACCAGGCAGGATGATCCTCTGGCAGCATGGGTGCCAGTGTATGATAGCGTCCTTCTATGGCAGGTCCAGATGCCAGTCCCTCTAAACAATCATGATGTATAGGGCAGCAGCCACCAAAGGAATCATGAGGGTGCCGCTGCACTGTGATATGACCCATTTCTGGATGCAGCAACCCGTGAATGAGGCGGTGTTCAATATAGGCACCGCCGCCTATTCCTGTTCCAACTGTGATGTAAACCAAAGAAGCAGGCTTTTGTGCTTCGACCGAAAAGCGGGCTTCTCCGAGTGCTGCACAGTTCACATCGGTATCAAGCTTCATCGGAAGCCCAAGGGCTTGTTTTAAAGTAGAAAGTAAAGGGAATTGGCGCCAGGCTGTTTTGGGTGTCTCTAAAATCGTCCCATAGCTTGGACTTTGTTCTTTTACATCCACAGGCCCGAATGCCCCAATGCCAATGGCATCGACAGGATGCTTTGTAAAGTAATCGATCACTTGCCGGCATGTTTCAATTGGGTTTCCTGTTGCAAAGGAAGTCATGTGTTCAATCGTTCCATCTGTTGTTCCGTAGCCGCAGACAAATTTTGTTCCGCCTGCTTCAATGCCTCCAATTCGCATGATCAATGCCCTCCATTAAAGAGGGGCGGAATCCAAATGGATCCCGCCCCTACATGTTCATTTTTTCTTTACAATGTAGGTTTGTACCTGACAAGGTGTGAGCGGTTCAATGTGTAATGATCCATGTTGTGCTTTGAGTATATGTCCTTCAGGTGTTTCGCCTAAATTCGCTGTTTCTCCGTGCTGTAGAGATGAACTATTGATTGAAGCGGCTGTTTGACGCGTTAAATATGGATTGAAGAGACGGATGACAATGCCTGTTCCATGCTCTTCTTTTTTCAGAGCGCTTAGAATGGCTCCGTCTGTCTCAATGTCAAGCAGGCTATAAGTAGATTGTAAGTCTTCTTTTTCATCTCGGAAAGAGAAAATTAAACGACCGTTTAAAAAGTCTGCCCGTTCGTAGCATTGAACTGGGGTTGTATACCGCTTGGCAAGCTGCGCTAAGTGCCCCTCGCTGACAGCATCCTTGCTATAGTGCATGCCAAATGAGAACGACAGTGCACCTTGTAGCTGAGCGTCAGGTGTCTCAACAATTTTTTCCCCAGATGCGCGTCCTGGACGGTAAAGAAGATTTTCTTTCCCCATTTTTCCGAAACAACGGAAAAGCGTATACGCAATCGTTGTGTAGCCTTCTCCTGTGATCTGATATTCTCTCACGCAGTCCGTCAACAGAGCGACACCGTATGCTTCATCACGAAGTGCAGTAAAGGATTGCATCGGTTCAATGGTGATCGGTTTTTCTTCCCAATGTTCATTGCTCCACCATTCAAGCTCTTGCGTGAGCTCTGTTGGGCGTTCGATGGTTCCAAACTGCTGATCGCTCAGTGATACCTTTGATGCGATGCCTGTATCAAAGAGGACACGCAGACGATGGTCTAACGCAGGATTGTCGACATCGACATGAAAACGGATGACAGGCTCATCTTTGTTTAATGCTACCTTCGCTGTGATTGGGAGTGAAGTCGTGACTGATTGCTGAGAGCGCTCTTCTAAGTCATAAGGGACAGTAAGAGTAAGCTGGACGGTGAGCTCTTCCTGCAAGCCGCTTTTAGACACTGTGATGTCTGCCGAAGAAAGATCCTTGGATGACACATACAGATCCTCACGCGGCGGGGAATAGTTGTAGGAATCCCCGTCGTCTCCATTGTCTTCAAAGATCATTTGCTCAGAGAATGTCCGGCCTGTTTGTTTATCTGTGATCTCCAGTGATCCGTTGTCATTTGCCGCAATGCGGTAATACGTATTTTCAATCGCGCGTCCTTCTGTTTGTTCCCATGCAGATTCGCTTGATTCATCGAAAACCATGCTGACTTGTGTATAACCAACTGACGGTAAGTCGCTGGCTTCAATTAGCAGAACGGCTTTCCATACTTGTTTTGGCATGTACACATCTTTACTTGGGTTAAGAGAAATTTGCTGTGCCAGCACATAATCTGTGACATCGGTTTTGCTTTTCACTGTGTAGTGAAGCGTTTTTCCATTTGCATCCTTCAGCGTAAATGGACGCTCTGTGATAAACGTTTCGACTTCAATGACTTCAGAGCGCTTTGAAGGCAATGTATTAAATAACGTAAGTGTGATGTCTTGCTCAGTTTGCAGTCGAATAGCGATGAGACGCATGTGTAAGTCCACCAGATTTCCGGCGATTTCCTTTGCCTGCTTGTAGCGGAAGAAGACGTCTTGATTCGTCGTATCACTATTACAGCCGCCAATGCTGTCATGCGCTGCATTTTCAAACATGAGGTACCAAATATCACGCACCGTGTCATGAGGATAGTCATGTCCGAGTGAATAGCTGATCGTTAGGATTGGCTCCATCACATTGACGAGATAGTTTTCAATTTGATTGTTTAAGATTTTTAAATCAGCTCGTGTTGAAAAGATCGATTTGTGAATCCGCATATGCTTCGCGTGAATAAGCTCTCCTTGTAACGTCTCAAAAGACGTCCGCTCTTTTTTCACTGCTGCAATGTAATCTTCTAAACTGCTAATTTGATAGTGGTGCTCGTCCAGTTCATTGGCTTTTTCTAATAAGTCAGGCAGGTTTTTGCGGATCGGTGCCTGGTCAAAGCCATTTGGGAAATAGATATTTTTTGTGGTTGCCTTTGCTTGCAGCGCACCGATTTTTTCAGATAAAAAGGCTTGTAAGTCCTCATCCTTTTCAGGAATATTACCACCGTAGTAGTAGCCAAATGGCAGGTTAACCGCAAAGACTTCACTGCCGTCAGCACCTTGCCAATTGAATTCAGTGTGATTCGTCATATGGTCTGAAACACCGCGCCAAAAAGCTGTATCCACAATGCCGAATCCGCGGTAAATTTGAGGCATTTGCGCGGATTGTCCGAAGGAATCAGGGACATAGCCGACTTTCATCACATGACCGAACTGCTGACAGCGTTCAATCCCATATTGCAGGTTCCGTACAATCGATTCACCTGAAATGACGAGCTGGTCGGTTTGGGTATACCATGGGCCGATGATGAGACGTTTGGCTGTGACGAGCTTTTTGATTCGACTCTCATCCTCAGGACGCCATTTCAAGTAATCATCCAATAAGGATGCCTGAGCATCGAGCATAAAGTAATGGAACCTTTCATCTGTTTCAAGGGTGTCTAAAATGTCCATTACGCTTTTCATTAAGTAGATACGGGAGCGGGAGGTGGTGAAATACCATTCCCGGTCCCAGTGAGTATGTGGAATCACATGTACATTGACAGTCATTGATCAACGACACCTTTCTATGTGCAAATTATCCTTCTAGTACAAGGTCAAAATCGTCTTCTTCTTTCTGCTTCTGATCATGCTCAGGCGTTTTTGGCTCTTTTTTCTCAGAGAAATTGACAAGCAGGTTGGCGCCAATACCGATGACGAGTGCGCCAGTGAGGGCTCCGATTAAATAGGCCCACCAGTTTCCGACTGAGAAGAAGCCGTATAGTCCACCAATTGGCGGCATGATGTCATGAACACCTAATAATGCAGCGACCCCACTTCCAGCAGCACAAGCGACGACATTCAGTGGAATCAATTTCAAAGGATTGACGAGGGTAAAAGGAATTGCTCCTTCTGTAATACCGATAATCCCCATGACAAGGCCGCCTCGTCCGGCTTCTCTAAAGGTTGGGGAGAAGTTACGTTTTCGAATCAGTGTCGCAAGCCCGTATCCAAGCGGCGGAATGACGATCGCAATATTGACGAGAATGGCAGGGAGGTAGACGCCTGATAGGAAGAGCGCGTTACCGGCCATCCAAGCAGATTTATTCACTGGTCCGCCAAGGTCAAAGCCAATCATCGCACCTAGAATGAGAGCGAGTGCGAGTGTGCTTGTCCCGTCAGCGACCATACCTTTGATCCATTCAATTAATGCCGTGTTCAAAGCGCCTAATGGCCCGCCCAGCAGAACGGACATGAGAAGTCCAGTTAAGCCAACGGTAATAAGCGGTAAGATGAGCAGAGGAACAAGTCCGGCTGCGGAGCCTTGAATTTGAATTTTTCGTTTTACAAAAAGAGCGACATATCCTGCGAAGAAGCCTGCAATAACGGCACCGATAAATCCAGCATTCGTTGAGCTGGCAAGGGCACCGCCGATGAAGCCGGCTGCAAGCCCTGATTTATCCGCAATCGAATAGGCGATAAATCCAGCGAGCAGGACGTTCATTAAGCCAATACCTGTCCAGCCAACCTGCTCCATTAAATAGGCGCTGTGTAAAATGCCGCCAGCATCCTTATAGGCGTTTAAATCTGAAACACCAAATCCTAATCCGACTAGTTTGGCTAAACCAACGATAAGGGAGGCGCCAATGATTACAGGAAGAATATAAGAAATACCGGTCATGAGATGGCCTTCAATGACTTTTAATTTTGCTTTCATTTTGCTTTGCTCCTTTCTATATGGCATTGCTCACGTTTATTGAGATTCAGATTTTTTCTTTTCAACAAGTGCTACAGCTTTTGTGATGATTTGCTCGGCATTTTTTAAGGCGCGTCCAATCTCGACACGTACTGTGGGAATGCCTGAGAAACGTTCCGCATCGTTGATGTGCTGGTTGGAGGCAATGATGCAGAGGTCTGCCTGCTTTGCTTCCTCTGCGGTAATGCCATTTACCTGTCCCATAATCCCTTGCTGCTCGATTTTGATCTCGTGACCGAGCTGTTTACCCGCATTTTCTAACGCCTTTGCTGCCATTGGTGTATGAGCTAACCCTGCTGGACATGAAGTGACACCGACAATTTTCATTGTGTAATCCCCTCTTTCAATTGTTGTTCAATGACTTCGTAATAGTAGTCAGTGGTTTGACCTGGTTGTATTTTTTCGATGAAAGCCGGTTCCATGAGGCTGGTCGCAATCCCTGACAGTAACTTCAGGTGTGTGATATTGGCTTCTTCTAGTGGAACGAGCAGTGTAAATAAATAGCTTGTGGGCAAATCGTCAAAGCTGCCCCATTCAATCGGTTGTTCTAGCTCTAAAAAAAGAAGTGAAGCCGTTTGTACAGCGGAGCTTTTTGTATGAGGAATGGCGAAGCCTTGCTGAAGTCCTGTTGAGACTTCGTCTTCGCGAGTCAACAAATCTGATAATAACCCCGCCTGATCGTTTGTAATCTGAAGGTCTTCAGCTCTCTCGGCAATGTATTGTAAAATCTCATTCTTTGATCGTCCGTTTACTTGTGTGAAAACATGATCTTTTTGGAACAAGCTGATCCCTTCTCTCTTGTTTGTTAAGCGCTTACAAATTGATTGTAATGTACTTTTCGACATGGTTAAATAGCATCATTTTCCGTTTGAAATGGCAAAAAGTTTATGAAGCTATTCATCTTGCTGTCTGTATATCTCAAATCCTAGCTTAAAACGAGTTTAATTATGTAAAAAACAGATTCTACTAGATGCATTTCTGTGATATTCTTCCAAGGTATTACAAAAGATAAGGGGGTCTTTTCATGTTCAAAAAGCAGGTCAAATCTTGTGTGGTCGTACTCATGGCCGTCATTCTCTGTATGGCGGCATTACCTGGATACGAGGCAGCAGCTGCCAGTAAAGGAACTAATGTCAATGAAGCCATTGGGTTAAAAAATGGTGAAGTCATCTCAGGTACATTACAGAATGAAATGGAAGAGTCATGGTACCAAATCACGCCATCAGCACAAGAGGTGGCAAAACATACGCATATGAAAATTTCTGTCAAAAGTAAACAAATGTTATCCGTATCGGTCTATCCAAGTAAAGACAGAGCGATGAAGGATGACACTTATTCCAGATATCGTGTGGACACTGCAAGGGGAGAGACAGAGGTAGATTTCCCGCATGCATGGTCAGGTCCTTACTTTGTCAAAGTGCTCTACTTAGGGTCGGAGGAAGACAGCCGTGATGAGGAAGAGGATGCGGCCTATACAATCGGGTATAAAGGAGCTAACCTTCCGCCTTCTGAACCCGTTTTCCCTGAAGACGATGAGCCTGGTATCATTATTATTGAGAAGAAGTACGGGCGTGAAATTCTCCAATCGATTCGTACAATCGAAGATAAACGTTTTAATGAAACACCAAATGGTCAGAAGCTGAGCCGTGTGCTTCAAAAAACAAAGCCATTTCTCAAATCGAAACTCATCAAACAAAAAAATGAGCAGCAAAAGGTATACAATCATCTGCTGACATTAAAGTCACTGCTAAATGACGTAGAGAAAAATGGTGCATTTAGCGGTCATATTGTAACAAAGAAAGAACAACAGGCGATCCGTTCCCTTTTTGATATGCTCAAAGGGGCAAGTCCTGCCTATTTAAAAAAGGAATTAGAAGCAGTGAGTCAACAGATTGGAATCGATCAGCTTGAAGGAAAATCGATCGGTTATGTATTAGAGAAGCAAAAGCTTGTAAAAGAAGAGAAAGTGAAGACGAATAAGATCATTTTTAAATTAAAGGATGGCCAAACGCTTCAATCTGCGAAAAAGAAGATGAAAAGCTATGGAATCCAAGAAAACCGTGTGACATCGCAGTCAGTAAGTCCTTTGTTTAAAGGAATGTATGTCTATGATGTGCCAGCAGGGCAAGAATCAGCTGGAAAGACTTTAAAAGCAGGTAAAGCTGTGATCAAAAGCACTGCGAGAAAGCTGTCCAGCATGCCGAATGTTGAATTCGCGGAGCCTGTTCAAACCTATCGTGCACTGAGCAATGATGTGCAGTATGGATACCAGTGGCCCCTGAAAAACAGTGCGCAAAACAGCGGGAAAAAAGGCGCTGATGTGAAGTTTGAACAAATGAACACACTGATTGGTACAAGCAAAATGAAGCAAACATTGATTGCTGTTGTGGATACAGGTGTAGACAGTCGTTTGACTGATTTAAGCGGGACTGTTCGTACGGACTTAGGTGCGAATCTCATTGGACGAAACAAAGATGCGATTGATGACAATGGACATGGTACGCACGTAGCTGGCATCATTGCCGCAAAAGCCGATAATTATTACTCGATGGCAGGTCTCAACCAACATACGGGCATCATTCCGGTGAAGGTGCTGGATGCCTATGGTTTTGGAGATACAGAGCATATTGCACTTGGAATCAAGCATGCAGTGGATAAAGGCGCAAAGGTCATCAACATGAGTCTTGGTGGCTACTACAGCCGGGTGATTGAATATGCAATGAACTACGCGGCTCAAAGAAATGTACTAGTGGTCGTGGCGAGTGGAAATGATGGCGTTCCAGAAATGGGCTATCCTGCGACATCAAAGTACGCAATGGCCATTGGTGCAAGCAACCGTATGGATATTGCCGCTGAATTCTCAAGCTATGGTAAAGGACTGAGCATGTCTGCACCAGGATCTGATATTCCAAGCTTAATGCCAGATGGGAATGTCTCATACCTGAGCGGGACATCAATGGCGACACCATATGTGGCAGCAGCAGCAGGATTACTGCTTTCTAAAAATCCAACCTTAAAGCCGAATCAAGTAAGGAATATCTTGCAAAGCACATCAGATAATATCTCCTTTACGTCTGTTGATGGTACAGATGACGTTTTCTATGATGAAAACGATGAGCCAATTGTCGATCCGAAAATTCCAGGGATCGATTGGATGACAGGACATGGCAGACTGAATGCATTTGCTGCTTTAAGTGCTGTCGAACTGAATGCATCTGTCAGCAAAGTGGAGGATCAGCATCAAAAGGTGACAGGTAAAGCAAAGGCAGGCGCTGCTATTTCTGTGTATAGAGGCAAAACCCTGCTTGGAAAAGGCACAGCAGGCAAAAATGGAACCTTTAGCGTGAAGATCAAGCATCAGAACAAAAACAAAGTCCTTCACATTAAGATTTCAAAAGGAAAGGCCGCTACAACGCTCAAAACAGTCGTCAAAAAAGGCAAAGCACCAGCTAAGCCGAAAGTGGGCAAAGTAACGGTCAAAAGTAAAACGGTCAAAGGGACTGCGGGTGCAGGATTGACCATTAAAGTGAAAAACAAATCAAAGAAAGTCATCAAAACGGTAAAAACAAATAACAAGGGCGCATTTACTGCCCAAATAAAACCGCAAAAAGCCAAAACAGTCTTGTATGTGACCGCTTCTGATGTGAGAAAAAGAGAAAGCAAAGCGGTGAAGGTCGTTGTTGTGAAAAAGTAAGAGGAGAGCTTCCCTTTCTAAAGAAGGGAAGTTTTTTTTCTTGTTACTGGAAAAATACCAATTAATGTCGATAGTAATATAGCAGGAAAAAAAAGGAGGATTTATCGATGAAAAAAATCATGTTTGCTTTCTTTCTATCATTGCTTCTCGTATTCCCAACATTTGCACATGCAGAGGAAACAGGGGCAGTACCAGCTTCCGTTCAAGTAACAAGTGTCACAGCAGCCGATAGTGGATTAGTGAATTACGGCTATGGAAGTAAATATCGCGTGGGTTCTTATTATCCAGCTACTTTTAAAGGAACACTAAAAGATACAAGTGGAAATCTCATGCCCAATCAGCCGATCCAGCTTTATTTTGAAGCAGCAATTAAATCATATGCTCAAACAGCGACAGGCACAACAGACGTAAATGGACAATTTTCACTAACGATTCAAGTTCCTTCAGGTGCAGGCTACCTTACATACAATAATGCAGGCTGGTCTACACATTACTATGATATCGTTCCAGTGACGTTCACTTCAAATGACATCAAGCTATCATCAAATGTCACAAGTGTTTACCATTTGGCATATACATTACGTAACTAATCTGCTGGGGGACACGACTTGGCTGAAGCCTTGTCGTTTTTTTCATAGAAAAAAGGATGTCATCATGTGACATCCTTTTCTTTTTGTTAGCAAACCTGCTGGGCGGCAACCAAAAGAGTCGATAAACAAACACTCATGAGCCGTGACTCCCAGATTCGATCGAGCGTTTACCTTTTAGTTTTGAGCTTTGATGGATAAGAACTTTTACACTTGAACGTTGATCCTTGAACCTTCAGCTTTGAGCTTTTATCAAGGATCATCCAGAGATGATCAGATGAGGAGGGAATGACCTTTCCCTCGGAGGTGTTTAGTTCTATCGATTTTCGGCTCACTAACAAAATCTATTAATTGATCTGTATTTTCGTTAGTGTATTGCTTTCTGACAAGGAAAAATCAACTTCCATTTGAAAATCCTCAATCTCGGTCGAAAGCTTTTCAATCTTCACTCGAAGACGAAGCGGATCGATGATCGTCGCCTCATTTTCAGCGAGGAACGACTTGACGATCTCTTGGTTGGCAGCCGCTTGTGTTTTTCCGTCTTTTCCAAATAGGGTTTCTAAATGCTGGTCGAGCCTCTTCTTCACATCTTCATTGGTTTGTTCTGCTTTGTCTACTAGCTCTGTGTACACCTTTTTCAATTTCCGTAAATAACGAATATCGTATTCTATCGACGTCTTCCGTTCAATTGCTTCTGCCACCGTCATGCTGACACCCGCAACATCAATCGTTGTCGTCGCATTCGACACAACGATGGCTGATTTGATGGCATTCCGGCGTTTGATTAATGCTTGAATCGATTGGTCATCAGCCTTCGCCTTCTTTTCGATGTCTTCTTGATGTTGAAACCCGTGCTGTATATGTTTCCCGATCATCAATCCACCAAGTACGGCTTCATCAACGGTTCGGTTGATTCTCTTGTCTAACATTTTCAGTTCACTTAATGCTCTTGTAATGGTCATTTCCATATTAGTGACAACTCCCTTGGTTCATCCTGAAAATCATAGATTCCTATCATATACCAAAGTGTGTTTCTTTTACTAGCGATATCCTTTTTTGTCAAATTGTTTTTGATAGAAAAAAACCTGGCGTTATACACCAGGTTCTTCACGTTTTTTCTGAATCCAAGTTGTCACATAATAGGCAGCATAGCAGAGCGCGATGAAAGGGATGCCGCAGATAAGGGCAATCCGCTGATTTGGATCAAAGGCAATGCCGATCACAGAGGCAAGACACAGGAAGAAGGCAGCAATCGGAACCACTGGATAGAGCGGGGTTCGAAAGGAAAGATCATGGAGCTGTCCGCCTTCTTGTAAAAAACGTTTCCGAAACATAAATTGTGAGGCAGCAATCCCCATCCACACGATCACAACGGCAAGTCCTGAGATCGAAACAAGGACAAGGTATACCGTTTCTGGTGCGATGACACTTGATAACAAAGAAAGAATCCCGCCGATCATACTTAAAATCAGTGCATTCAAAGGAATTCCTTTTGATGTCAGCTTCGCCAATTTTTTAGGCAGTGTCCGTTCCTCAGAAAGTGACCAGAGCATACGGGATGAAGCGTATAGTCCAGAGTTTGCGGCAGATAAGATCGCTGTCAAAATGACAAAATTCATGAAATCTGCGGCATATGGGATCCCGATGCGATCAAACACCACAACAAATGGACTTTTGATCACCCCGGCTTCTTCCACTGGGATCAAGCCGGCTAAGACCACGATTGTTCCAACGAAAAACAAGACAAGACGCAGTACGGTTGTGCGAATCGCTCTTGGAATGGTCTCGTCAGGATTGACGCTTTCACCCGCAGCAATCCCAATTAACTCCGTACCTGAAAAAGCGAAATTGACGGCCAGCATCGTCATTAAAATTGGTAAAAAGCCGTTTGGGAAAAGTCCACCTTCCCCGGTGAAGTTAGAAAAGAATGGAGCGGCCTCACCGCCTTTTAACGGAATCAAGCCAAACATCGCAGCTCCGCCAAGAATAATAAAGAGAATAATAGCCATTACTTTAATGCTGGAAAACCAAAACTCTGATTCTGCAAAAAACTTAACTGTAAACGCATTGAGTAAAAAGATAAGAAGAGCAAAGACGCCGCTCCACATCCAAACCGATGTGTCCGGGAACCAGCGCTGCATTAAAAGCCCTGCCGCTGTAAATTCCGATCCGAGTGCGACTGTCCATGTCAGCCAGTACAGCCAAGCAATTGTGTAGCCTGTGCCGGGTCCAATATATTTTGTTGCATACGTATGAAATGCCCCTGTAACTGGCATTGCAACAGACAGCTCACCTAAACAGAGCATCACGAGGTACACAATTAATGCCCCGACAAGATAGGCAAGAATCGTTCCCGCAGGCCCGGCCTGACTGATGGTATACCCAGAGCTTAAAAAGAGCCCTGTTCCAATGACGCCGCCTAAAGAAAGCATGAACAGGTGGCGGCTCGTCATTTTTCGTTGATATTGTTGTGACTCATCTTTTGCTTGTTCCATGTCTTCCCGCCCTTTTGCTTAGAAGTATGTGTGATGATTCATGATGCTATGATGTGGTTAGTTTTAAGATGTCCGTAATATCTTCTGGAGTTGTCCTGCAGCAGCCGCCGATGATATGCGCGCCGTCTTGATACCATTGATGCGCACATTCACCAAATGTATGCTGAGGCGTATCTCCGCTCCATACCTTTTCTTCAGGATCATATAATTCTCCTGAGTTTGGATACACGACAATCGGCTTGCTCGTCCCCTTTTTCATCTCTTGAATGAGAGAAGAGATAAATTGCGGCGGCGTACAGTTTACACCAACAGCAGCGATCTGTTCATAAGGTTCCAGTGCTTGTACACATTCTCTAAGCAAATCTCCTTCACTAATATGAAGGTCGTCCTTCGCGCTGAATGTAATCCAAGCAGATACACCACTGAATTCATCTTGCAGCAGCTTTGCAATGGCCGTTGCTTCAATGAGACAAGGGATCGTTTCACACGCAAGAATATCTGCACCAGCTTCTACTAATGCCTGAATCCTTGGTCTATGAAAATCAATGAGTGCCTGCTCTGTGAGTCCGTAATTTCCTTTATATTCTGAACCATCAGACAAATAAGCGCCGAATGGCCCCACAGATCCTGCGACAAGTGGTTTTGTCCGCCCTTTACGACGCGCTTCATCCTGCCAAAAAAGATCGCGTGCCTCTTTTGCTAAAGTGACAGATCGTTTCATTAGTTCGATGGCTTCTTCTTTTGAATAGCCTTTTTCAGCGAAGCCATCAATCGTTGTTTGGTAGCTCGCTGTTGTGGCACAGTCAGCTCCGGCTTGGAAGTAATCCAAGTGTACTTGCTGAATCAATTCTGGCTGTTCAATAAGTATTTTGGCTGACCATAAACTGTCGTTTAAATTGCAGCCCTTTCGTTCAAGCTCTGTTGCAAGTGCACCGTCTAAAATTAAAGGTGCGTGAGCCTGTAAACGGCTTTGAATAGGATTCATCGAATTGAACACCCTCCTTTTTAGTCGGAAATGATGGATATGATATGAGGCAGTAGTTTAAATGACTAAATTGTTTTTGTCAAGGAGAGGAAAAAGCATGTGACCGCGGAAAAACCCTGAAAACATGCGGGTTTACATGCATAAACATGCAGTCAAAATAATAGAAAACCAAGTCATTGACAGCCTCTAAAAAGAGATATATATTATGGAAAGGTTCATTTCAGAAAGCTTCGTCAAAAGGCGCTGTCTTTTGATTTTTTTTGTTCAACGACTGTCTTCTTTCGTGCAGAAAGAGGGTTTTTTATATGCTTAAAAAAGGAGGAAAGAAGAAATTGAAAAAATGTGTAAAAGATATCGCAATGATTCTAATTGGTTCTTTTTTATTTGCCGCCGCAGTGAACATGTTTGTCATTCCGCTTGAATTTGGTGAAGGCGGTGTAACGGGGCTGTCCATCATTTTCTATTATTTGTTTGAAATTGCACCATGGCTGACGAACCTAGTGTTTAATGCCATCCTGCTGCTTGTGGGGTATAAATATTTGGACAAGAAGACGACGATTTATACTGTGGTTGCCGTCGCGAGTAACTCCCTATTTTTACACCTGACCACAACATGGGTCGTGAATGTTCACGAATTGATCATTGGAGCCATTTTCGCAGGAATCATTATCGGAATTGGGATTGGTCTTGTGCTAAGAGCAGGCGGTACAACGGCGGGTTCTGCCATACTCGGGAGAATTGCCAACAAGTATTTAGACTGGAACGTGAGCTACGCCATCTTGTTCTTTGATCTGATCGTCGTATTTGCTTCCTACTTTATTATTGGTGCGGAAAAATTAATGTTCACGATTGTGATGCTGTACGTGGCAACAAAGGTGATGGACTTCGTGATAGAAGGGCTTAACACGAAAAAGGCAGTAACGATTATTTCTTCATGCAAAGATGATATTGCCGAAGAAATCAATCACACCTTGGATCGAGGCGTGACGATTTTAAACGGCCGCGGTCATTATTCAAAGGAATCGAAGGAAATTCTCTATGCAGTCATTCAAAAGCAAGAGCTTATGCGCCTAAAGAAAATCATCAAGAAAATTGATCGGGATGCATTCGTTGTTGTCCATGACGTGCGTGATGTGTTCGGAGAAGGATTTGTGAATATATAAAAACGAGAAGACCCCATTCCATTAGGGTCTTTTTTTTATACTTGATACCTCTTGTCACATGATACTATGTAATGTATAGTATAAATGGTTAGGAGTTGTAATCATGAATGCACAATTAAAAAAAGGGTTGCTGGAATTCTGTGTACTGGCGGTATTAAAGAAAGGCGATTCCTATGGTTATCAAATGATTAAAGATATGTCCCATTGTATTGAGATTTCAGAATCGACATTATATCCGATATTAAAACGGTTAGAGCAAAACAATTATGTAGAGACCTATTCTCAAGAACACAATAGTCGATTAAGAAAATACTACCGGATGACAAAAAGCGGCCGTGAGCATATGGCGCAGTTTTTAGCGGAATGGGATCAAGTGATGGCGATTTACGACTTTATTTCTGGAGGACAGGGCAATGAATAAAAAAGAATTTTTAGCCAGCTTAGAGAAGCACCTGCATCGTCTAGGCGAAAAAGAAAGTGATCGGTTCATCGAATATTACGATGAAATGATCGAGGATTATCAGGAAGATGGATACAGTGAACAGGAAGCGGTCGATCAAGTCGGGCAGCCTGCCATCATCGCTGAAGGGATTTTGAAGGAACAAGGAATCAAAACCGTTCAGGTGCCGACGTTTGGAGAAAAAGCCACAAGGCTCTCCATCCTCATTTTAGGCTTTCCGTTATGGGGTAGTATTCTAGCAACAGTCTTCCTGCTGATTCTTTCTGTGTACATGGTGATTTGGTGCATTCCGCTCGTGACAGGTACAATGACGCTAGTTGGTCTGCTCGGAGGTTTTTGGAGCATCATTGGTTCTCCATTTATCTTTCAGGACGGTTTGCATGTGGTGGTGACGCAGATTGGCGTTGGTATTCTTCTATTAGGTGTCGGATTATTATGCGGCATGGCCACGGTGTATTTGACAAAGCTATTTGTTCAAATGACTGTTCAAACCACTAAGGCATTCATGGGAATGTTTAAAAAGAAGGTCGTGAGAATATGAATGTGAATGATTTAAAAAAGCAATGCATCAAATGGGGGATCATCTTCACTGTTGTCGGGGGAACTGTAATGGTAATTGGTTTTGGACTATCAGGCTTTGACCTAGATGCATATCACAACAATGACCAGAACAATGTGTTCCGCACCATCAATTGGAGCAAGCCATAAAAAGAAGACAAAGGGCTAAAATCAAGATCATTTTAGCCCTTTGTCAACAATCTGAGACCCGCTTATGCGGGTCTTTTTTTTGCTCGAATCACAAAGAAGAAATAACAGCAAAGTGCACCTAGTTCACAAAGCATAATAATCAGGCCCATTGGAAAGGCCGTTTGGCTTCCGGCTAGTCCGACAAGAGGCGTCATGCAGGCGCCTAGCAGCATTTGTGCCACACCGATGAGTGCGGCTGCACTTCCTGCATGTGCGCCGTGATGCTGCATCGCAAGAGACGGGGCAGAGGTGCCGACAATTCCAACGCTTGAGACCACAAAAAAGAGCGGAATGAGAATACCATACAACCCTGCATCAATGGAGATCATCAAAAATAAGGTGACGCCGCCTAAGGCAGCTATCAGCAATCCAATGCGAAGAACCTTCTCTTCGCCGATTTTAGCAGCGACGCGGGCAAATACTTGTCCAGCCGTGATGATCCCGAGACTATTCACCGCAAAGGCAGCACTGAATCCTTGTGGAGAAAGGTGAAAAAGCTCCTGAAGCACAAACGGTGAGCCAGAAATATAAGCAAACATCGCTGCGAATACAAGACCTTGGGAGAGGGCATACCCAACAAAGAGACGATCACTCGCTAAAATTTTCATGGCACCAACAATCTGTTGAAAGCCTCCTGTCTGTCTGCGCTCCGCAGGTAAACTTTCTTGAAGTGAAAAAATGGATCTCAGCAGCATCAAGGCCCCGAGAATTCCTAATAGAACAAATACACCCTGCCATGTGGTAAAGCGTAACATCTGTCCGCCCACGATAGGTGCCGCTGCCGGAGCAACCCCGTTGACCAACATGAGCAGTGCAAAGAATTTCGTCATTTCTGAGCCTTCATAATGATCACGCACAATGGCTCGTGCAATGACAATGCCTGCTGAACCAGCGAGCCCTTGAATCAATCTTAAGAGGATGAACGTCCAAATCGACGTGACCACCGTACATAAAAGGGATGCGGCGATAAAAATGATTAAGCCGATCATCAGTGGTTTTCTTCTGCCGATCGTATCACTGATCGGACCTGCAATCAGCTGTCCAAGCGCCAGTCCAATCAGACAAGCCATCAGACTTAATTGGGACAAAGCCGTGCTCGCTTCAAAATCACGTGCAATATTAGGTAAAGCAGGTAAATACATATCCATTGCAAGCGGTGCAAGGGCTGTTAAAGACCCAAGCAATGCAGCAAGGAGAAATCGGTTTTTTTTCGATTCTTGGGGATAAGATAAAGAACTCATATGATCATTACACTCCTCGTATACTTCCTCAAAACAGCATAATGAATCAAGCGCTCCTTTTCAATGGAAATTTTCAAAGAGGATTCCGTGCAAAATGATTGATCTTTCGAATGAGACTCTTTACATTGAATGAGTAGAGAAAAGAACAAGGTCATCGACATGCAGTATTTGCATGATACGTATATCTAGCAATAGAGAGCAGGAGGTGCTGACATGGAGCAGCAAGAGCTGATCATTCGTCAAGCAGTCAAAGAAGATCATGAAGCGATCAGACAAGTACTAATCAAGTCCTATTCACAATATGAACCTCAATTTACAGAGGAAGGCTGGCAAAATTATTCTGCTGCGCTTGCAGCAGCTGTAGATAATCCGAACATGGAGCTGATGCTTGTGGCGGAGCTTGAAGGTAAGGTCGTGGGGACGCTTCAAATGTTCCGGTCATCAGAGCAAGCGTATGACAAACCCGAAATGGGCATTACATCAGCCATCGTCCGGTTTTTAGGAGTAGATCCCGATGTCAGGGGAAAAGGAATTGCAGAGTCATTGTTACGTAAAAGTATTGAACTCACGCAATCATGGGGCGAAAATGTTCTGTACCTTCATACATCTGATAAAATGCAGGCTGCCATTCGTCTATATGAAAGAATGGGCTTTGAGCGTGCACTAGATAAAGAATTTGTGAATCAAAATGGGACGCATGTCAAAAGCTATCAATATGTCATCCAAAAAGAACAGCCGGCTGGTTCATCACATCACGCGTAATAAAAGGAAGAGCACGTCCCCAATGGACAGCTCTTCCTTTTTTCAATTTACGCCCACAGTACAAGCGCCCAATATGATACCAACCACGAGATTAAACCGAACATAACAAAGAATTTTAACATGTGCTCATAAGGAGATAGCTTTCGTTCTCTCTTTGTTTTCACCAGCCGCCAATAAAGGGCATAGCCACAAAAAATGAGGATGATTTGTCCAAGCTGTGTAAGGTTCTCAAGAATCGAGATTCCGTTCATTTATTTCACCTCATCATAGGTCTTCCATATGTGAATGCAGCAACCCTTTATTTTTTCAAAAAAAAATCGGTGTATACTGGAAAGAGAGAAACTAGATGCAAGAGGGAGTTGTGACATGGTGTTTTCGCTACATGCGGATCGGTGGGATGAAGTAATCGAGAGAAAAATCAAATACGATCAGAAGGTTGTGGAACATACGTGTCAGCTGTTAGATGTTCAGGAACAGCAGGCTGTACTTTTTCACAAGATTGAAGACACGTTTACGATGAGGGCAGGCGATGGTAGTCTGACCATTCCAAAAGGGAGCTATACGACCGCCTATTATTGGAAGGATCGACCTTACAATATTTACTTCTGGAGGGATGATCAAGGGAAGGAACTTGGGTCTTATTTTAATATTGTAGGGAATACATGGTTCAACGGCCAGCTGGTCATGTTTGAAGACCTCATTGTTGATCTTCTCGTTCTTCCGAATGGTGATTTTTTTGTATTGGATGAAGATGAGTTGCCGGAGAGTTTGGCGGATTTTGAACAAGGTTCAGTGCGCCGGGCATTAGAGGGTGTGATGGCTTCGTTAGAAAGCATACTCGATCAAGTGAGGGCAGATGTCGAAGGGAAATATCATCACAGCTTGTTTGCGCCGCTGTTGAAATAAAAAAACGATTCCTTTCAGCGAGGAATCGTTTTTTCTGTTACACCTTGATACGGTTTAATCGTTTTTGTAAACTGGTTTTCGTTTTAGAAGCTTTTAGCTGTTTGACAGCGGTTTGCGCTGCTGCTTTTGTTTTCTTCGTTCGTTTGGTTTCCGCTTTTTTGACCTTTTGTTTGGCATCTGTCACTTTCTTTTGATAGGCGACCTGTTTTTTGACTTTGTCGAGCCGATTTTGCAGGCTTGTTTTTTCTTTGCCTTTGTTTAACTTTTTGATGGCCGCTTGTGCGCTTTTAATGGCGCCTTGTGTTTTGCTTTTTTCGGCTGTTTGAACCTTTGCACGTGCCAAGCGGATATCAATGGTTCCTTGTACCTTTTTCACCCGTTCAGTGAGTGCTGTTTTTTGTTTACTTGCAGTGAGTCGGCCAATTCTCGTTTTGGCTTGATTGACATCTGCCTGCTTTTTAGAAGTTTCGGCTGTTTTGACAGCGCTAGTCGCAGCCTTCAAAAAGCTTGATTGTGCTATATATTGCACGCGGCCATAGCCGAATTGTGGATCCTTTCCTTTTGCGCCAAGATCCACTGTATAGCTGCGTAATAAGGTGCGAAGCTGAACATTTGTTTTCTTCGGGTGAAGCTGCTTCAACAGTGCCAGCATGCCTGTGACATGCGGTGCAGCTTGTGATGTACCTGTTGCATACCAATATTCATTTTTTAAATAAGTGCTGATGACGTTCTGACCAGGGGCAGAAAATTCAATACCTTTCCCTGTATTTGAGATAGATGCGAGTTTGTCTTTGTCCGTCGTGGCAGAAACGGCAATGACGCTATTGTACGCGGCAGGGTAGCTGATATGATTCTTCTTCCCATCATTCCCGCTTGCAGCGACCACAAGCAGTCCTCTTTTGTATGCTTCATCCACTGCTGAACGCAAAATAGGGATATTGTCTTCAAAACCTAGACTTAAATTCATAATATCCATCTTGTTGCTAATGGCCCAATCGATTCCTCGAAGCAGGCTGTACAAGTCGCCTTCTCCCTTTTTATCTAACACTTTTACAGCATATAGCTTCGCACCAGAAGCGACGCCGACTGTGCCATAATCGTTATTGAGCGCACCAATCGTGCCTGCTACATGTGTGCCATGCCCTTGATCATCTTTATAGGAAGTTGTGTACTTCACAAATGATTTACCGCCGGATATCTTTAAATCCTCATGTGGAGAAATTCCAGTATCTAAAACGGCTACCTTCACATTTTTCCCCGTGACGCCTTCTTTTATCGCTTGCTTTACATTCAGCTTTTGCAGGTTGTAAGATTTTTGAACCAATGCATCCTGATTCGTAGAGGCAGCGGTTTTTTTAATCTTAGAAGAAGCGAGTTTGACCTTTATGTTTTTTGAGACATACGCGATGTTGGGATCTTTTTTGAGTGACGTGACCGCTTGTTCATCTGCTATCACAGCGACAGCGGGAAGATGTATGTACTGTGCGTTCACTTTTTCACTTTCTTCAATAGCTGTTTGCTTTCCTTTTTGGTTTTTATAGACGATGATGACATCTGTTTCTTTTGGCGGTGCAGCTGCCTGCGAATGGTAAGGCAAGGCAGTTGTCAACGCAAGAAGAAACGCGATGACTACGACGATTTTCTTTTTCAAGGCGATAGCCCCTTGCATACGATGACCTCCGTCTTTTTTTCTCTATTATATCGGAGAAATGAGAAGGATGGTTAGAAGAATCATATTGTTTGTCAGAAAGTTTTTTTACAAGTAACCTGAAATTGAAATTCATACAAATCTAGTAGACAATAGAGAGATCATAATAAGAGAAAGTAGGATATGCTGATGAACGTAAAAGAGTATATGACGTATGATGCGACAGGCTTGGCAGCACTTGTACGGAATAAGCAGGTAACACCAGATGAGCTTGTACAAGCTGCATTTGCTAGATTGAATGAGGTCAATCCTGAACTAAATGCGTTGATTCAGACAAGACAAGATCAAGTATTAAAAGAAATCAAGACATTACATACGAATCAGCCGTTTGCAGGCGTTCCACTTGTACTGAAAAATATATCGCAAGGACTGGAAAATGAACCGCTGACAGCTGGTGCTGCTTTGTTAAAGGATGTAAAGGCAAAAACGGACTCCCACTTTGTCCAGCGATTGAAGCAGGCTGGATTTCTCATGATGGGACATACAAACACACCAGAATTTGGATTAAGGAATGTAACAGAACCTGCTTTACATGGTCCAACGAGGAACCCTTGGCATCCTGACTATTCCCCTGGCGGTTCAAGCGGCGGGACGGCAGCAGCTGTTGCAAGCGGCATCGTACCTGCTGGTGGAGCAAGTGATGGTGGAGGTTCCATTCGGATTCCAGCATCCTTTACAGGTTTGTTCGGTCTCAAGCCAACAAGAGGAAGAACGCCGGTAGGACCAGGCGTAGGAAGGCAGTGGCAAGGGGCATCCATTGACTTTACACTTACAAAAACAGTGCGGGACAGTGCAGCTCTTCTTGATCTGCTTCAAGTCATTCAGCCTGAAGCAGCTTTCCAAACGCCATTATACGACGGCAGCTATCAAGAAGATCTAGTGAAACGTACATCTTCTATGCGAATTGCTTACAGTGTAGAATCTCCAGTTGGTACGAAGGTCAGTGAGGAAGCGAAGCAGGCGGTGCAGCAAACAGTGAAATGGCTGAGTGATCAAGGGCACCAAGTAGAAGAAGCAGGGCCTGCAATCGATGGGATTCATCTCATGCAGCAATACTACGTCATGAACAGCGGAGAAATGTCTGCACTATTCATGTCCTTGAATCGTTCATTAGGACGTCCAGTCAATCCGGAGGAAACAGACATCGTGGCATGGGTGTTGGCGGAGGCTGGCAAAAATGTAACCGCAGCTGCTTACACAGAAAGTCTTGATGCATGGGATATGGCAGCTGCACAAATGGCGTCATTTCATCAAACCTATGATCTCTTTGTGACACCAGCGACTGCCTATTCTGCTCCTAAGGTTGGTGAGTTGATGCATTCGAAAGAAGAAATCACTGAACTTTTACGTGTGTCATCTCTCTCAATGCAAGCGCAGCAGGATCTCATTTATGACATGTTCTTAAAGAGTCTGACCTACACACCATTTACACAGCTTGCCAACTTAACGGGTCAGCCTTCTATGAGCGTTCCTGTTCATCTCACTAAGGCGGGCATGCCTTTAGGGGTACAGGTAACAGCACCTAAGGGGAAAGAGGATTGGCTGCTTCGGCTTGCAGCAGAGATGGAGACATCCTCGATTTGGAAAGGAACAAATCAACTCATACGTTGAAACGACATTGGTCTATGGAGGGAAAGGAGTGTCACACGTGAGTACGAAGGATAGAATTATTCAAACGGCCGCACTTCTTTTACGCAAACAGGGGTATCATGCGACAGGATTGAATCAAATCATTAGAGAGAGCGGCACGCCTAAAGGATCTCTTTATTATTATTTTCCAAACGGAAAAGAAGAGCTAGCCATAGCAGCCGTTGAATATATTAGTCAAAAGGTCATCAATCGAATTGAAGAAAGCTTTGCCTATTCGGATGATCCTTATATCGCCATCGACCGCTTTATGACAAACATCATCCGGGGATTTACGGAGCAAGAAAATGAAAGAGGGATTCCGATTGTCTTGCTGGCGGCAGAATCCAAGCCAGAACATACGCAGCTTCATACTGCATGTAAACAAGAAATGATCCGCTGGCAAAAGCTTGTGAAAGAAAAGCTCATGAACAGCGGATATGAAGAAAACAAAGCGGATGAGCTGGCTTCTCTCCTTCATTCAATGGTGATTGGGGGTCTATCGATGACCACCGCACTCAAACAAACGACCCCGTTAGAACATGTGAAATGTTACCTTAGACACTTATTTATGCGAGAAGAGTAAAATCTCTCGCATATTGTCTATCTATTATATCAATTGGTCTATATAATAAAGATAGTCAATTAGTCATGAGGAGTGATGGGATGTCGGAGCAACCGCAATCGATCAAGCAATCCGAAGGAACCTCTTTTTATACCGTGTCTGGTTCAGGGAAACTGTATGGGCTGGAAAATCAGCTTGTTCATGTGCTGGCAGAAGTAAATCAAACGAATCAGCTGTTTGAGCTTGTCTTAATCACAGGTGGGAAAGGAGCTTATTTTCCACTTCACTGTCATGAGCACTTATTTGAAACCATTTTTGTGCTGGAAGGAAAGCTTGAAGTGATCTTGGACGGTAAAAAATATATGGTCACAGCCTTCGATTATATTCATATCCCACCCAAAACGATCCATGGCTACAGAATGCATAGTCACAAAACAAGATTTATTTCATATACGTTGGGCGGACAAATGACAGATGTCTATCAGCAAATTGGGAAAAGGCTTCAGCGGAACGAATGGCCGATGACCGATCATGCTTTCGATGCAGACAGCTTTGAACAAGCTGAAAAAGAAAGCGATCTCATATTGATGCATGGTATCAGGCAGCTGTCAAATACAACTAAGCCCTCCGTATTATTTCATAGTCAGCTCCCTCAGGCGGTGCAGCCCTACGTATTAGAGGCTGGTGAAGGGAAGCAATACATTATTGATGGTCAGCTTCATGAGCTGATCGCAACAACAGAAACAACTGGAGGCGGATTCAGTCATTTTGTGATTGAAGGCGCGAAGGGAAAGTATTTTCCTCCGCATTATCATCAAGTACATACAGAAGCACTTTATTGCGTTGAGGGAAAAATGAATCTTCAATTGAACGGAGAGGATATATGCCTGATGCCGGGTGACTTTGCCTATATACCGCCGGATACAATTCACTCTTATGAATTCGTGTCCCATTCTAATAAATTTTTGCTTTTACTGCTCCCTGGAAAGATTGAGCAGTTGTATGAGCAATTTGAAGAATCACAAAGCCCGAGTATATGTCCTTATTTTATTCAAGAAGGGAACTTGATGATTGATCGAGAGAATTCCTCTCAATATGATTTGGTCTTTATCGAAAAAGGATAAATATGTAACGCGTTACACATGATTGAATAAGCGCCTGTCGAACCGATCGACGGGCTTTTTTGTTTTTTAATAATCCTGATCTGATGCATGAACCATCCATTCAAGGTGAAGCTATGTACAGATGATTTTCGCTAAAGGAGGAAATGCATGTGAGAGCTGTTACTTATCAGGGGAAAAATAGCATTGCAGTGAAGAAAGTAGATGCGCCATCTATTTAAGATCGGGAAGATGTGATTATCCGAATGACATCAACAGCAATTTGTGGATCTGATTTACATTTGTATCAGGGTAATTTCCCACTTCCAATCGGCTATGTGATTGGGCATGAGCCAATGGGGATTGTGGAGGAAGTTGGACCGAATGTCACGGCAGTGAAAAAGGGAGACCGTGTCGTTATTCCATTTACCGTTGCATGTGGTCAATGCCAATATTGTCATCACCACTTAGAAAGCCAATGCGACAACTCAAACCCGCACTACGATTCGGGTGGACTCTTTGGATATAGTGAGAAATATGGGAACTACCCAGGAGGACAGGCAGAGTATTTACGTGTGCCTTTTGGCAATTACACCCCGTTTAAGATCCCTGATGATTGTGAGCTGGAGGATGAACAATTGCTGTTCTTATCGGATGTTCTTCCAACTGCCTATTGGAGCGTGGAGCACGCCGGTGTGAAAAAAGGTGATACGGTCATTGTGTTAGGCTGTGGACCTGTTGGGTTAATGGCACAGCAATTTGCATGGCAAAAAGGGGCAGAACGTGTGATTGCGGTCGATTATATTGATTACCGTCTGCGACATGCAAAGCGGATGAGTGGCGTAGAAGTATTTGATTTTACAGAAGATCCCGACATGGGAGAAACATTGAAGGAGCTCACCAAGGGCGGAGCGGACGTTGTGATCGATTGTGTCGGAATGGACGGGAAGAAGTCGCCGCTTGAAAAAATTGAGCAGAAGCTCAAGCTGCAAGGCGGAACAATTGGACCGATTCAAATTGCCACAAAAGCCGTCCGTAAATGTGGAACGGTTCAGATGACGGGTGTGTACGGCGGCCTATATAATATGTTCCCATTAGGTGCCTTTTTCGCAAGAAACGTCACACTGAAAATGGGACAGGCCCCAGCAAGAGGCTACATGTCAAAGCTCTATCAAAAAGTGACAACCGGTGAAATTGATCCTAGAGCAATCATCACACATCAATTGCCGTTAGATGATGCCGCTCATGCGTATCACATATTTAATGATAAGAAGGATGATTGTATAAAGGTCATTTTAAAGCCATAAAAAAGAAGGCTTAGGTTTATCCCTAAGCCTTTAATGTGTGCTCGTCCATCATTTTTTCGATTAATTCAAAAAATGTTTTTTTATCTTCTTCTGAAAGGTGGTCGAACAGCTGATTGACAAGCAGCTGGCGGTTGTCGATCATTTGTTTTGCAATTTGTTCACCAGATTCAGAGAGTTCAATCCATACAGTACGGCGGTCATTATTATTTCGAGAGCGGATAATCAGCCCTTCATCTTCTAAGTGATTGAGAGCGGTTGTTGTTGCAGAGGGAGATAATGAAACTTCCTGCAGAATATTTTTCACAGTACATGATTGATGACGATAAATAATGCGTAAAATAAACCCTTTCACATTCGTGACGTTTTTCGGGATGTTCTTTTCATCTATTTGTTTCGTCGCCTTTAAATACTTTGTCAGCGCATGGTCTAATAAACTTGCCTCTAGCTCGAAATGTTGCATTCTCCATACCTCTTTTCCTATTGCATTCGCATTTTCCGATCAATTACTAGGTCTATCTTATCATAATAGTTATCATCATTTAAACCAAAATGGAAGACGGCTATAAAATTACCTATATTATCAATTAATATAAAGAACAATTCCAAAATGAAATGATTTTACTTTCAGCTGGTTTTATTTTAGAATGTGAATGAGATAAAATCTGCCAACCCATTCACTGGAAATTGGCTTTTGTAAATCAAACGTTTGGAGATGAAGATATTGAATACATTACAGGCATTACTTAACGACAGAATGGAACGCTCTTCACAAATTGAAGCGGTAACTGGCGGGGGTGTGTCTTATACATTTGAAGAATATGCAAAACGCATTGACCAGCTCGCTCATTACTTACATCAAAAGGGGATTCGAAAAGGGGACCGTGTTTGCTTTATTTGTCAAAACCATCATCACTTTTCAACGATTATGCTGGCAACCATTAAAGCAGGTGCAGTCGCTGTTCCGCTTAGCTGGCAGCTTACTTCCTTTGAGCTGGAAGGTATTTTGAAAAAAGCAGAGCCAAAGGCTTTATTTTTTGACCGTGAATTCCGTGACATCATTGCGGCAGTGAATGTGTCTTTAGAAGATTGCCTGATGGTGGAATCCGGTGTCAATGCGAAAACAACACAGCTGTTTGAAGACATTTTGGCTTCAAATGATGGAAGTAACCTTGCTGAAGAGGTATCAGAAGAGGATCTAGCGATGATTTTATTCACCTCTGGGACAACGGGGAATCCAAAGGGCTGTATGGTCGGACATGGACGAATCTATCAATTTTTAACAAGACATGGGAATCGAGGATTCGATCTGAAAGGAAAACGGTACTTGGCGAGTCACCCTCTGTATCATATGAGTTCGATTAATCACCTGATCGCAGCTGCGATTGAAGGATATACGCTTGTCTTCTTACATGATGCAACACCGAAGCGCATTTTAGAAACGATTGAGAAAGAAAGAATTACGTTCATGATGGCTTTCCCATCAGCTTACACGTACATGCTAGAAGAAATGAAACGATGTTCGTACGATCTCTCATCTTTTGAAATTGCGATTTCTGGCGGTACGAAGGTGCCGGTACGCTTAATTAAAGATTACAAAGAAGCAGGCATTCAGATGATGCATGGCTATGGAAGTACCGAAGCATGGGTTGTGAGTGCGTGGCATCCAGCGATGGGCGAGGATAAAATGGGCTCTGCAGGTAAAGTGGATCCGGATGTAGAAGTGAAAATCATGCACCCTGAGACAGAGGAGACATTGCCAGCTGGAGAAATTGGCGAAGTCGTTATGAGAAGCCCATTTTATTTCCTAGGCTACTATCATCAGCCTGACGCTACAGAGAAGGTGCTGAAAGATGGCTGGTTCCATATGGGGGATGCAGGGTATCTAGATGAAGACGGTTTTCTTTTCATCACAGGGAGATACAAAGATGTGATTCTGTACGGCGGGGATAATATCTATCCTGACCAAGTAGAAGAAGTCATTGATCAAATTCCAGGTGTGATTGAATCAGCTGTCATTGGGGTACCGGACGAATTATATGGTGAAGTGCCAAGTGCGTATATCGTAAAAGACGATACCGTCGATTTTTGCGAAGAAGATGTGGTGAACTATTGCCAGGACCGTTTGGCAGATTACAAAGTGCCCTCCATTCATTTCACACAGGAGCTGCCAAAAAATAAGCTTGGTAAAATTATGAAGAAAGATTTACGTGAATTGGTTGTGAATGCGTAGTGCCTATTCTGCTATAATGAAATTTGAATGATTTTTTGTTTTTCTAACGTTTTGGAGGGAAAGGGTTTGCGACATATTCTACGTAAGAAACACATTCACGATTTGTTAGAACAGAGCAGGCAGCAAAAGGTAAAGAAAACGCTAGGCGGGCTCGATCTCACGCTCCTTGGTATAGGGGCAGTGATCGGCACGGGGGTCATGGTGTTAACCGGAATTACAGCGGCTAAGGATGCAGGGCCGGCTGTCATTTTTTCCTTTGCTATCGCAGCGATTGTGTGCAGTTTGGCAGCACTTTGCTATGCAGAAATGGCTTCAGCGCTGCCTGTATTCGGCAGTGCGTACATTTATTCATATACAACGATGGGTGAGCTTGTCGGGCATCTAATGGGATGGACGTTATTGTCCGTTTATATGCTGACTGCTTCAGCTGTCGCCAGTGGCTGGTCGAGCTATTTCAACAGCTTGCTTGAGGGGTTTGGGATTTCAATCCCCCATCAATTTTTAGCGGGACCGGAACAAGGCGGATATATGAATCTGCCAGCTATTATCATTGCCTTACTGATTGCGTGGATCTTATCAAGAGGAACGAAAGAAAGTAAAAAATTCAATAATATCATGGTGTTTGTGAAACTCGGTATTATTGTTCTTTTCATTGTAGTAGGCGGGTTTTATGTACAGCCATCCAATTGGCAGCCGTTCATGCCGTTTGGTGCAGAAGGCGTCATTGCCGGTGCTGCTGCTGTGTTTTTTGCCTTCTTAGGATTTGATGCGATTTCTGCTTCTGCAGAAGAGGTGAAAAATCCGCAGCGGAACCTGCCAATTGGCATTATTGGCTCATTACTCATTTGCACGATCATTTACATTGTCGTTTGTTTGATTATGACAGGTATGGTGCACTATACAAAACTGAATGTCACAGAGGCTATGTCCTATGTCTTGCAAAGTGTACATCAAAATAGCGTAGCCGGTATTATTTCTGTCGGTGCGGTCATTGGATTGATGGCTGTGATTTTCGCCAATAATTATGCAGCAACTCGAATTGCCTATGCGATGGGACGAGATGGTCTTTTGCCGAAAGTATTTTCGAAAACAAACAAAAGCGATACGCCTGTTGCAAGCATATGGATGATTGGCGGCATGACAGCTGTTATTTCAGGGTTTATTGATTTAAAGGACTTGTCCAATTTAGCGAATATCGGTGCTTTATTGACGTTTGCAATGGTGAGTTTATCTGTGCTCATTTTGAGAAAGACACATCAGCAGCTTGAGAGAGGATTCCGGGTTCCATTTGTGCCGGTCTTACCTATTATTTCAATGGGCTGCTGCTTGTTCCTTATGCTCAACTTACCAGGCCGGACGTGGCTTTACTTTGGCGTTTGGCTGTTAATCGGTGTTGTCATGTACGCAGCGTATTCAAACAAACATAGTGAATTAGCGAAATCTTCATGAGAAAAAGGTGCAAATCCGTTGACGGTTTGTGCCTTTTTTCATACGATTTGGGATAAGCTATAAAAGAGAAGATGGACGGAATAAGAGGAGGATGAGGGGTATGATTAGTGTTAGTCCTTATATTGTGGTAGACGATGTGAAGGAATCTCTTCAATATTATCAAGGGATTTTTGGCGGTGATATTCATATTTTAAATGAACATCAAGACCGTGTGCTGCATGCAGAACTGCACCTTGGAGAATCGCTGCTTCACTTTTCAGATACGTTTGACCACACACCAAAGCCTGAACATCTCAGATTGATTATGCAGTTTGACAATGAAGAAGAACTAAAGGCTGTATATGAAGCGCTAGAAGCTGATGGAGATGTACTGGTCGAATTACAGGATACGTTCTTTGGGGCACTTCACGGACAAGTACAGGACCGCAAAAATGGGTTGATCTGGGTGCTGAATTATATGAAATAGACGAAGACCTTCACCATTGTGAAGGTTTTTTTGGGAGTGCTTTTATTTTCTGAAAAATGGAAAATATGCTATGTTGGAAGAATAAAAGAACAAGGAGAAAGGTGGCAAAGGGATGGAGCAAATTGAATTTCAATCAATCCAAACAAATGGTGTAACACTTCACACAGCAATGGCTGGACCTGAGGATGGCCCGCTACTTATACTGCTGCATGGATTTCCTGAGTTCTGGTACGGCTGGAAGAACCAAATTATGCCCCTGGCTGAGGCAGGCTATCGTGTCGTCGTTCCTGATCAAAGAGGCTACCATCTAAGTGATAAGCCAGAAGGAATCGAATCCTATGTATTAGATCAACTGAGAGATGATATCGTAGGGCTGATTAAGACGCTTAGTCCGAATCAAAAGGCGATTGTGGGTGGTCATGATTGGGGCGGGGCAGTTGCATGGCATTTGGCATCCACACGTTCTCAATATGTAGAGAAACTAATCATTGTCAACATGCCGCATCCGCGGGTGATGATGAAGGTTCTTCCATTTTATCCCCCGCAGTGGAAGAAGAGCTCCTATATCGCATTCTTTCAGCTCCCGAATGTGCCAGAGGCAGCTCTCCAGGAAAATCACTTTCAAAAGCTGGATGAAGCCATTGGGCTGACTGCAAGACCCCATTTGTTCACGAAGGAAGATATATCAAGCTATAAGCTGGCTTGGACGCAGCCAGGGGCCATGACCTCAATGCTGAATTGGTACCGCGCCATCAAAAAGGGTGGCTTTGAAAAGCCGATATCAAAGCGCATTCTAGTACCTGTTCGCATGATCTGGGGGATGGAGGATAAGTTTTTAAGCAGAAAGCTGGCGAAGGAAACGATGAAGATTTGCCCAAATGGTCAGCTGATTTTTGTCGATGATGCCTCTCATTGGATCAATCATGAAAAACCAGAAGTGGTGAACAAACTTATACTCGAATTTTTGAACTAAAGAAAAAAGCTCTGGTCAGAGGACCAGAGCTTTTGTGATTTACCCAATATGATTCTTTTTCAACGAAGCAGATTCATCGTCCCAGCATTCAATGTTCTCATTGTTTGGAACGGCATTTTTATAAAAGACTGGATCTTTCCCCTCTTTTTTCTGTCTCGTATAATCCTTCAATGCTTCAAAGGCGACTTTAGACAGCATGGTAATGGCGATGAGGTTGACGATGACCATGAGTCCCATGAAGAGATCGGCTAGACCCCACACGAGAGGAACGGTAGCAACTGCACCGAAAAGAACCATTCCAATAACGGCAATTCGATAGATGTTAAGCCAAACTTTGTTGGCTCCAAGGAATTCAATGTTCGTTTCACCGTAGTAATAGTTACCGATTAATGTACTAAAGGCGAATAGGAAAATCATGATAGCAAGGAATCCAGAGGCCCATGGTCCAATGTGCTGACTGAGTGAAGCCTGTGTTAATTCAATTCCTTGCAGGTTCGTTGTTTTGTATGCATCAGAGAACAGGACAAGGAAGGCTGTGCTTGTACAAATAATTAATGTATCTGTTAACACGCCAAACGCCTGGATTAATCCTTGTTTTACAGGGTGACTTGTCACAGCTGTTGCTGCTGCGTTAGGTGCACTACCCATACCAGCCTCATTCGAGAAAAGACCGCGTTTAATCCCTTGTAATAATGCGCCGCCTAATGTTCCACCAGCGAACTGTTCAAACCCGAAGGCGTGTTTCACAATCGTACTGATGACACCAGGAAGTTCAGTGATATTTGTCACAATAACAAAGAATGCAATTCCGATATAAGCTAGAGCCAGCACAACGACAATGTATTCAGAAGCTTTTGCAATGGCTTGGATTCCCTTGAAAATAATTGCTGCAAAAATAACAGCCATCACAATACCGACTGTTAAACGGTCTAATCCAAAGGAGTTTTCAAAAGCGACAGTGATTGTATTTGATTGCACCGCATTAAAGACGATTCCAAAAGAAATTGTAATCAGAATCGCAAATAAAATTCCCATCCAGCGCTTGTTTAACCCTTTTTCCATGTAATAAGCAGGTCCACCGCGGAATCCTGTTTTATCTTTCACTTTATACACTTGGGCTAACGTACTTTCAACAAAGCTTGAGGCAGAACCGATAATCGCTACGATCCACATCCAAAAGATTGCCCCAGGTCCACCAATTGCAATGGCGATGGCAATCCCTGTAATATTCCCTGTTCCTACACGTGCCGCCATACTGATGGCAAATGCTTGGAACGGTGATATCCCTTCTTTTTCTTTTCTTCCTTCTTTCAGGACACGCACCATTTCTTTAATCATTCTCACTTGCAGGAAGCGTGTTCTATATGTGAAGTAGACACCAACTCCAAGTAACAGAGCAATGACAATATAAGTCCAAATAAAATCATTTGTATGTGTTAAATAAGATAGCAAAGCTTTTTCGTTCATAACATCACCTCTTCGAATTCATGACTGTTCATTTTAAAAAATACTGAGATCCCACTCTTTTGCGAGCTTTTTCAGCATCATGACACCGGTAATACTATTTCCGCAATCGTCAATGGCGGGACCATAAATACCGATTCCGCAGCCTGTCTGAAATGGAAATTCTCTTCTTGCGCTTGGCGGAACGCAAGCCATAATTCCTCCAGACACACCACTTTTGGCTGGAACGCCTACGAAAGCAGCAAAATTACCAGACGCATTATACATGCCGCATGTCAGCATCAATGCCTTTGTTAGTCTTGCGATATCTTTTGGAATGACTTGAACCTGTTTAAAGGGATGATAGCCATCACTTGATATAATCAGCCCAATCAAGGCGATGTCCTCTGTTGTAACTTCGATGGAACATTGCTTTAAGTACACTTCTAATGTGTCCTCGACATCTGATTCTAAATAATTGGTTTCTTTTAAGTAATAAGCAAGAGCACGGTTGCGGTGCGCAGTTGCCCATTCTGATTGATAAACCTCTTCATTGACAGATGGACGCTTTCCTATTAAGTTTTCGATTAAATCGAAAATATATGCTAGCTTTTCTGTAGAAGTCTTTCCGGGAAGGATGGAGGATACGGTAATAGCTCCAGCATTAATCATTGGATTAAAGGGCTTCCCTGGTTTATGCATCTCAAGACGATAGATGGAATTAAATGCATCACCAGTTGGCTCTACATCTACCCGGTCCAAGACGTAAGGAACGCCTCTTCCTAAACAGGCAGCTATAAAGCTGATGACTTTTGAGATACTTTGCAGGGTAAAGGGAACGTCCCAATCACCATATCGTACAGATGATCCATCTGGGCCTATCACGTTGATACCAAGTTGAGAGGAATTCACTTTTCCGAGTGCTGGAATATAGCCAGCGTTTTGTCCATTTTTGTAATACGGACGAATTTCTTCTGCCCATTGATCAACAGAAGACTGGCATGCGTGTTGTGTATTATTAGAAATTGCTGTTTTCATACGATTCCTCCAATCAAAAATCAAAAAGTACCCTATTGAATTGGCGGATGACAAAAAATGCGATCAAATAGGCACGAAAACATGTTACACATCTTCAAAGAACTTGTCATGCGCTGCTTGTACCACTCCTTTACACCTAAATATATGTTCAAATGAAGGCTTTGGCGGCGAAAAAACAAAAAGGGTTTTTAGTGAAAAATCAGAAAACGCTTACATATAGTTTCACTAAAATTGTTCATTCAATTTATCTTGGAAACTACACAATCTGACGAAAATCTACAGAAAAACTTACAAATAAAAATCGGTTTGTCGATCATTGTCTAAACAATTCCCATTATTGTAGACAATATCCAAAATGCTGAATAGCTGAAAGGTCACCATGCCGTCTCGGTGAATAGTCATAAAAAAGGATTTTGAGGAAAGAAGGAGCTGTGAAAATTATTTTTTTGTATGTTGTGAAGAAAAGAGTCTCCTTGTATACTGTGGCTATGCAAAAAGGGGAAGGGATGTCAGTCATTTGAGTTTAAACCAGCTTGTTAAAAAAGACGCATTCATATTAATTTTTATGGTGGTGATTGTGCCGCTTGCAGGAGAACTGAAGTTTTATCCTGTGAATGAGACGTTCCGGATCAGCTTTGGGGCACCTGCGTTTTTCTTTTGTTTATTACTCTTAAGGAAATCTAGACCGTTCTTGCCCGGGTTTTTAACAGGCGCAGCCATTGTGCTTTTTCGAGTAGGTTTAGATCTGATGCAGTATCATGCTGATCTCGCTGCATCATTTTATCAGCAATTCCCAAGTTTCTTTTTCTATTTTACATATGCATTCCTGTTCTTTGCCGTCCGTACGGGACGTTTTAAACAGCGCTCTATTTTTATTGGCATCATTGGTCTCATGATTGAATTAGTGGCTGATTTTGTTGAGCTCTTTGTACAATTTTTAGTGTTTGATACGACGATGACGCTATCAAAGCTGAGTGATATGTTTCTCATTGCGTTTGCTCACAGCTTTGTCGTAATCAGCTTTTTTAATATGATGAAGCTATATGAGGCACAATCAAGAGAGAAGCAAATCATGAAACAAAATGAGCATATGATGATGGTCATTTCAAATTTATACGAAGAAACGGTTCATTTAAAGAAAACGTTAAAACATACAGAGCACATTACGCAAGAATCATACAGGCTTTATCGTCTCTTGCATGAACACGAAGCAGGGAAGAAAGTGAGTCAGGAGCTATTAAAGCTTGCAGGAGAAATCCATGAAGTGAAAAAGGATAATCAGCGTATATATGCTGGGCTTTCGAAGCTAATTTCTAAGGAAAATATGCAAGACTATATGAAGGCAGAAGAACTCGTTCAAATTGTACTCCGCATTCAAGAAAAGTATGCGCTCTCTCTAGGGAAAAACATCTCCTTTATATCTGATATAAGGGGCATTCATTTGCATGATTATCATGTGTTCATTTTTTTATCGCTCATTAATAATTTAATGGCAAATGCGGTTGAAGCCATAAAGGATAACGGAATGATCTCACTCGTATTGAAAGTAAGTCATGATAAAATAGAGATTCGGATTGAAGATGATGGCCCGGGGATTCCTGAAAAAATGAGAGAAATAGTATTTGATCCAGGCTATACTTCTAAATTTGATGCATATGGAACACCATCAACTGGGATTGGCTTATCCTATGTGAAAGAGCTGGTTAAAGAGCTTGGCGGTACAATTAAAATCGAACAAAGAGAAACAAAGGGAACAGCTTTTCAGCTACTCCTTCCTATACAAAATTTAATACAGAGAGGGTGAGTGTATGCGATTTTTCATTGCAGATGATGATCGTGCAATACGCTCGATTTTAGGACAAATCATTGAGGATGAAGATTTGGGAGAGGTCGTGGATGAAGCCGATGACGGTGTTGGATTAGAAGCCCATTCATTGAATCTGAAAAAAATAGACATCCTTCTGATTGACCTTTTGATGCCTGCTAGAGATGGCATTCAAACCATTCGTCATATTCACCCTGAATTCAAAGGTAAAATCATGATGATTTCCCAAGTAGAGGCGAAAGAGATGATGGCAGAAGCCTATGAATTAGGGATCGAATATTATATTCATAAACCTGTCAATCGAATTGAGATCGTCAGTGTGATTCGAAAAGTCATGGAGCGGATCAAACTCGAGAAATCGATTTACGATATTCAAGCTTCCCTTCGCCATGTGCTGCCGTTAGAGCCTGTGATTTCTCATAATACAACGGGCAATGGATTGAAGAAAAGGACGATGAAAGAGGCGGGGGAATTTCTCTTATCCGAACTAGGAATTGTCGGAGAGAGCGGTTCTAAGGATTTACTTGAGATACTGATCTACTTACATGAAACACAGTCAGCCAATTCTCATGAGGTTAATTTCCCGCCGCTAAAGCAGCTCTTTATCAAAACAGCGGAGAGGAAGCTGGATCATGGGGCAACCGATGTCGAAGTGATGAGGGAAGTGAAAGCGGCAGAACAGCGGATTAGACGCGCTATTCATCATTCCTTGAATCATTTTGCTTCACTAGGATTAACAGATTTCTCGAATCCTAAGTTTGAGCACTATGCGTCGAAGTTTTTTGACTTTACCGATGTCAGCCAAAGAATGAAAGAAATGCAGAAGACCTCATCATCCGCAGGATCAACGGGCAGAGTCAATACGAAGAAGTTTGTTCAAATCTTTTATTTTGAGGCAAAGCAGTTATTTGAGGGAATGAGCTAAAGAAAATCTATTGGAATGATTGGAGAAAATAAACAGAAAAAGACCGCTATTCCTATGATCTGTCGTGATCTTCAAGTATCTTTATTATTTAACTGATCATTCTGATTTTTCTTTTTTCTTGAAAATAAAACTCTCTTGTGCAATCGTTTGTTAAAATAGTGAGGTTAGACTAGAATGTCGGAGGTTTTATTTTGGGAAAAATTAAACGAAATGCGCTCTGCCCTTGTGGGAGCGGAAAAAAATATAAACATTGCTGTGGTCAAAAGTCAGGCGGAGAACAAACGTCTGAGCTTGTGTTTAAGGAAGCTGTACAAGTTCAAAAGGATTTAATGAATTACGCATTCTCTAAACATCAGAGAGCCATCAATCAATTCATTAATGAGTTTTCTTTTCTTGCAGATATGGATAAAGAAACGCAACAAATCTCAGTCTTTCATTTGAGTGTATGGGGCATCTTCTTCCGTCCATTAACGGATCAGAAAGAAACCATCTTCCAAGAATTCCTGACAAAGAAAGCGGAGGATATTACCCGTCCGAAAACAAAACAAGTGGTTCAATCATGGACAGACATGGAGCCTTCTTTGCTTTTATTAAATGAAAAAACGGACGAGTCTCTTTACTTTGAGAATATGGTGACAGCTGAAAAGGTTGAAGTAGATGTAAAACCGGATCAAACAGTGCTGCCTGAAAAGGGAAGTCTCGTACTTGGATTCCCTGTTCAATTTGAAGAAAAAGCAGAGTTTTTCATTCAATATACGATGTTTGCGAAGGAGTTTACAGATACGCTTCTTCTTCAAGTTCGTCAGCTTGTTGAAGCATATGAGGCAAATGGAGGAACGCGCAGCACATTTATGAGAGAATCATTCCCTGACGTGTTGAAGTGCATGTTTGCGAAGCAAGAAGTAGAAGAATCAGAAACATCTGCTCAAACAGAAGGCGATACAGGCCTAACAGCAGATCGAATGGACTGGGCAAGTGACGTTCAACTGGAAACAGCTAAGCTGATTGAAGACGGAATGAAGGAACACGGGGACCAAAGCCTGACTGATGGCGCTTTAACTGTGTGGAAAGCCTATTGTGATCAGAAATCACCTGTGATCCGTAAAGCAGCATCATTTGCTGCGGGAATCGAATATTACATTCATTCACTTGCAAGCGATGCCCCGCTTTCTCAAGCGCAAATAGCGAAAAAGTATGGCATTAGTGCGTCTACTGTATCGAGCCGTTTTAAAGATATTGAAAAAGCGGTGAAAGAAGAGCAAGAGGCGACTGTATAGCATAAGAAAAGACGCGGCACCTTCATTGGGCCAGCGTCTTTTTTAGTTCATGATTATCTTGTTTTAATAAAACCACTCATGTACTGCGATGTATTGTAATCGTTAAGGTCAATTTTCCACTGACCATCCCCATTACGTTTCATTTTCACTTCGTATTCAGCCGGGATGGAGACTGGAGGAAGCTTCTCGAATTCAGATGCGTACAAGTTTAAGCTTTTCTTATACAATTCTTCTTTAGAGCGGATCTTGCCGTTGTAAAACTCATCTCTTTGCTTGTCTAGCTTGTCTTTTAAGTTAGAAGCATCAATGCCTGTTACTTGAGCGACAACCTTCGCCTCGTCATTAGAGATGGTTTTTACACTTGTTTCTACTTTGGTTTTATCCTTCATGGTGTCTTGAATCCGTTTGTACATAGACAGAATATCACGGTCACTTACTTCATTGCCGTACATTCCGGCGCTTCTTTTGAAGTCTTTTACGAACATGTCGTGGTATTTATTCACGACATCGGATTGGTTGTCACCTGTTAAATCTGCAAATTGATCGTTCTTTTTGTCAAAGACAATGATATCAGTATAAGCGGAAAGCGCCTTTGCAGGGTTATCCAGCTTTTTCGCTGTATCAAGTATTTTGTTTCCATCTAGGTCGATTTCGATCGAATCACTGTTTTTCTTGATGCTGTCTTGGTACACGAACTGATATTTTTTCCCTTTGTCTACAAGGAAATAAAGAGCACCTGATTGAGATTTGCCTTTGTTCAATGAACCGAGGTCAAGACGGTCTTTACTGCCGTAAAATTTTAAATCAGATACTTTGGCATCATCCTGATAAAGGGAGAAGTCAGAGCTATATAATGATAGAGCTTTGTCACCTTTATTTGTAATCGTCAGGTTGACTTTTAGCACCAATTCATTGTCTCTAAGCGTAGTTGTTGAGTCTTCTGGTAACGTATATTCGTAGCTATCGACTTTTACCTCTGCTGTTTTTGTTGATTTTTGATCAGCGTTGCTTGATTTGGCTGAGCTCTGGCAAGCTGTAGAGATGATCATCACGAATGAAATCATGAGGAGTGCGCTTATTTTTTTAAGATTCACAGTTGATGCTCCTTTGCTTTTCTTTCGTCATTTCATTCCCGCTATCTGACTATGAAAAAAGAAACAGATAGAATGGTATATTCGGGTGTTGCAGGGGAAAATCTCCTTATGACGATTTGTACTTTTCATTCTATCGAAATTCGATCATGATGAGGAATAGGTTTTAGTCCCTATCTTTGAAAGAAATTTACACTAAAATCAATAATAAAAGGAAATTTGTGAGTCTAATATACCGGTCAATAAGAATTAATTTGTAGATTTATTATCGGTTTTAAATGTTTTTTACGTAAAAATCTTGAAGTGAGGGTGTTTGTGCTTCAGAGAGCAGGATACTTGAATGTTGAAAAGGATTCATGGGAAAATAAGGATGATTAAGCAGATAAGGGAGATGAGCTTTTGAAAAAGGTAACGCTTGGACGAACTAATTTACAGGTGAATCCGATAGGGCTTGGTACGAATGCGGTAGGTGGACATAATTTGTTCCCCAACCTGAGTGAAGATGCCGGACGAGAGCTTGTGGAGACAGCTCTTGATCAAGGTGTCAATTTCTTAGATTCTGCTTTTATTTATGGGCTGGGCCGTTCAGAGGAATTGATCGGTGAGATTATTGCCAAAAGAGGCGGTAGAGAGAACCTCGTCCTTGCGACAAAGGGGGCTCATAAAGAAGTAAACGGACAAATTGAGCTGGATAACAGCCGGGACTTTTTAAGAGAGCAGGTCGAACATAGCCTGAAACGACTGCAAACAGATTATATTGATTTATACTATATGCATTTCCCAGACGGCCGGACGCCGCTGGAAGAAGTAGCAGGCACATTAAAGGAATTGAAGGATGAAGGGAAAATCAGGGCCATTGGTGCATCTAACCTTGATTTTGAACAGCTTCAAGCCTTTAATCGAGATGGCTACTTAGATGTGCTTCAGTCGGAGTATTCTTTGCTGAAACGTGAGGCAGAGCAGGATCTTCTCCCATACTGCGTCGAGCATCGTATTTCCTTTATTCCGTATTTCCCATTGGCATCAGGCTTGTTGACTGGGAAATTTACGAAGGATGCGACATTTGATGATATTCGAGCAAAAGATCCACTTTTCCAAGGCGAGGCGTTCCTTCAAAACCTCGAAAAAGTAGACAAGCTAAAGGCAATTGCACAATCAAAGAACGCCGAAACGGCACACGTCGCACTCGCTTGGCTTTTAGCACAGGACGGCATCGACGCCATCATTCCAGGTGCAAAACGAGCTGAGCAAGTTCAGCAAAACTTAAAAACAAACGAAGTTCAATTAACAAAAGAGGAAATCAATCAAATTGACCACATTTTCTCTTAATAAAAAAAGGTGCTTAGCTGCACCTTTTTTTTATGACATCGTGAGGGGGATTTTGATGACAAGCCGCAAATGTGGAGAACGGTATGTGAAATCAAGAGTACCGTCTGCCTTTTCAACAAGCTGATGAATGATATACGTCCCCATTCCTTGATGATCTCCGCCTTTTGTCGAGCGGCCAAAGTTTTTGAACAAATGGTATAACACGTGTTTTTCCATTCCTTTTGTGCTGTTTTCACAATGGATTAAAAAGAGCCCGCTCCGAATAGAGGTCGCAATCGAGATGCTGCCCTCTTTTCCGACTTGCTTCGCTTCAATCGCTGCGTCTAGGGCATTATCAAGCAGGTTGCCAGTGAAACTAACCTGATCCGCCTTAGAAAAGGGAAGCGATGAAAAAGGTGCTTGAAGGTCTAGAGAAAGGGCAATGTTCTCTTTTTCAGCCCGTTGGAAAAAGGAATGCAGGGTTGAGGCCAAATAAGCATTTTCTCCTTTCATCCAAGGGAAATGTTTCACGTATTGCTGAATCAAATCCTTGATCTCATGCTCTTCGTTTGACGCGGAAAAGGCATTTAAATGTCTAGCTGTTTCATGATGTTTACTGCGCAGCTCAAGCAGCAGTTCATTGGTTCTTGATTCTGCGTTGATCAGCTCTTGAAGCCGCCCATTTAATCGTCTCTCCGTCCGCATCATCTTCAATGAAAGGATATCTGTTGTCATGATGATCACAAAAGCCAAAAGAGAGCTCCATCCATTTCCTTGCGTCAGAAAAAGGGAAAGACCTGCACAGGTAAAGAGCACAAAAGCGCCCAACATCACATAACCACTCACATGAGGCAAAAACCTTTTGTATATGAAAAATGTATAAAGACAAATCAGACAAAAAGTGAGGAGCCACAGCACTCCTGATGATAGCGGCAGAATAGCTTCAGCAGCTGCATGAAACGCAAGACCTAGCCATATGAAAGCATACATGCGGAATCCAAGATAGAAAGCGTTCACGTTCGTTCTCCTTAAAAATAATATTTCTTAAAGTATTCTAATTGCTGCTTGGTTATCATGGCTTTTTTATCTGTACCTTCAAAAGATACGATAAATGAATTTTTAGCATACGCCGAGAAGTTCTTAATGTAATGAATATTGATGATAAACGATCGGTGAGAGCGGATAAAATCTTTTTCAGCTAGATCGCCCTTTAACTCGTTTAATGTCTGATATGTCTGGATATCTCCTGTTGTTGTGACAATGGTGGTTGACCTGCCTGTTCGCTCAACAAAAATGACATCCTTCTTTTGCAGCACATGAATATCTGACTGCTGCTTAATGAGAAGCCGTCCATGAATGCTTTTCTCCTGCTTGGTGGACTTGTAGCGCTCTAAGGATTTGGCGATTCGATCGGCATGGTAGGGCTTCATAATATAATCATGTACATTCAAATCAAACGCATGAACCGCATATCCGCTATTTCCTGTCACAAAGACAACATCGACATTCAGTGCATGAGAGTGAATGAGGTCCGCTAGTTCATAACCGGACATTCCGGGCATTTCAATGTCTGCAAACAACAGATCAATGTCTCCTTGTTTGACCTTCTCATAGGCATCCTCTGCTGACTGCGTGACAAAGACAATCTCTACAGCCTCCATTCTGCCTACAATGGCATGCAGCTTTTCTAAATCTACTCGGTAATCATCAACGAGACCTACTTTTATCATAAAAATCACCTATGACTCTTCTTATTATTTGTCTATTTTACCATTTGTTTTTTAAAATAGATCATTTCAAGACAGAAAAAGGACGTTTCGCGACATTTCTATGTCAAGGAAGCGTCATTTTTTCTATCATAGACTTAGAAAGTTGAAAGGGGCGAACCACATGATTACTCTCAGCGATTGCAGCTGCTGGTTTAAAGATAAGAAAAAGGTTGTAAAAGCGATGAAACATATGACGTTTTCCGTGAAGGAAGGGGAAGTCGTTGGCATCCTAGGAGAAAATGGTGCAGGGAAAACCACATTATTACGCGCCGTCGCCACATTGTTAGAACCTACGCACGGAACAGTCACTGTCGCAGGCTTTGATACGGTGAAAGAATCAACAGAAGTGAAAAAGCGAATTGGTGTCTTGTTTGGCGGTGAGACGGGGCTTTACGATCGTTTGACGGCACGAGAAAACCTTGAATACTTTGGCAAATTGTATGGCTTAGATCAGCATGAAATCAAAGCAAGAATAGAGGATTTGGCAAAGCGTTTTGGGATGAGACAATACATGGATCGCAAGGTGAAAGGATTCTCAAGAGGAATGAAACAAAAGGTGGCGATTGCCAGAACCTTGATTCATGATCCTGACATTATTTTATTTGATGAGCCGACAACAGGCTTGGATATCACATCAAGTAATATTTTCAGAGACTTTATTCATCAGCTCAAGCAGCAAAATAAAACCATCCTTTTTTCAAGCCACATCATGGAAGAAGTCAGCCAGCTTTGTGACAGTGTCATGATGATTCATCAAGGAGAGCTTGTGTATAAAGGGACACTTCCAGAATTATATACACAGGAACAAAGTGATGACTTGAACTATATCTTTATGTCGAAGCTCGCTAGGGGGATTTCATAATGTGGAAAACCGTATTTTTAAAAGAAATGACAGATGCGCTAAGAGACCGAAAAACGCTACTCTTAACAGTGCTGATTCCTCTTTTGACGATGCTTGGATTGGTGTTCTTTTATGAAAGCATGATTGCAGATCCAGGAGATGAAACCTATACGGTCGCAGTGAATGAACAGCTTCCAACTGAAATGAATCAAATGATCAAAGAGGTCAAAAACCTCACACTTGAAACTTTTGATGACCCGCAGCAAGCTGTCAAAGATGGAAAGGCGAATGCTTACCTGGAAATGCCGAAAGAGGCAGACGACATGCTTCAGCATCAACAATCATTTGCAATTAAAATTCATGGGTATACAACAGATGATGATTCGGTCATCGCGGTTCAAATGCTGCAATCCTTATTGGAGCAGTATCAAAACCAAGTCGTAGAAAAGCGTTTAGCAGCTGATCAAATCAATACATCTGTTGTTCACCCATTTCAGGTGCAGGCTGTTGATGTAGAAGAGGGCGAAGAAGGAGAAAATGGCATGACCTCTATGCTTTTGTCGATTCTTCTTCCAATGATTTTGGTGACCTCCGTCATCTCAGGTGCTTTGCCAGCTGCGCTTGATATTGTAGCGGGTGAAAAAGACCGAAAATCCATTGAAGCGTTGTTCCTGACACCTGCCAGCAGACTCCAAATTCTCATCGGAAAATGGCTGGCTGTCTCCATGTTCGGGATTTTAAGTGGAATTGTGGCGATCGGCATGCTGCTTTTATCCACGCTGCTCTTTACAGAAAAGCTAAAACAAGCACTGAACTTTGGTGATCAAATGTGGAGCATTATCGCCGTCATGTTTGCGGCGCTTATCATCTTCTCCTTCATGGTATCCATGATTGAACTGCTACTCAGTGTCGTTTCAAGCTCAGTGAAAGAAGCGCAATCGTACATGTCCATGATCATTACATTAGGTGTGATCCCAATGTTCTTTACCATGAGAGCAGGTGCTACGCAGCTAGATACGTATTACTTTGCTGTCCCATTCCTCAATATTCATGCGCTCTGTAAGCAATTGATGTTTGGCATCATCGATCCGATGGCCGTCACTCTGACACTCGGCTCCTCAGCCCTCGCAGTCGTCATCTTGTTTGTCATCGTGAGAAGCTTGTTTATGAAAGAAAAATGGATGCTTGCAAAATAAAGAAACGCCCTCTATGATAGAGGGCGTTTTCAAGTGAATACCGATCACCGTATGTTTCAGTTTAAGAAACCGAATTGATCCAAGTTCTCTAAATAAAATTGAAGATACTCGTCATGAATACCATCAGGATATTCTTCTAACCCATTTTCGATAAGAGCACCTACAATTAAAGCATTTATATACCTATCAAGCTTTTCGCAACTAGATCTTACTTTAAATTCTGAAATATATAACCCATCTTTACTCTCTAAAATGATATCAATTCTTCTACCTTCTTGTTCATCACGCAATAAGTGATTATACTCCCAATCTTCGACTCTTTTAGGATTTAAAGGATGAAGACGATTATAAAGTACTTCTTCACGGTGATCCTTTCTTTCCTCATTCGAAAACAATTGAATCAATATACTCGGATCATCAATGACAAAACATTTATATATCTTAGTATATTCAAAGTGATCATCATTTACTAAATCTAAAATCTTTGTTTTTGAAAATTCTCTAGCTTTAAATTTAGACGTTATCATTTCAACGACTTGTTCTTTAGTAAAAATCAATTGATCTTTTTTATATAAATACTGTTTATATAGCTTTTCGTAATTATACATGATTCACCTCTATTAACTATTTAACAGGACCTCCGTAGAATGAATGAGCTTTTGGAGTCCTTTTATAGGGATGCCAGTGATAATAATACCATGAGAGCAGGAGCTACGCAGCTAGATACGTATTACTTTGCTATCCCATTCTTAATATTCACTTACTATGTAAGTAATTGATGTTTGGCAGCGTGAGAAGTTTGTTTATGAAAGAAAAGTGAATGCTTGCGAAATAAAAAAGCTAAAAACTTGTAGATTTTATCTGCAAGTTTTTTTATATCCAGAGATTTATATAAAAGAGATTCACTATCGAGTGAAAGGAATGGCATAATGGAAGGGAGGAATTACATTATTATCCCAATTCGATTAATGAGGTGATTCGTGTATGTCTTATCAAGCAGTAGACGATGATGTGCTAGAGCTATGTAATATATATGCTCAACAAACACACCATTTTGAAGCGTTTATTTTGGGAAACAGGAAAGGGTTATTGGAATTAAGAAAAGCGATAGATGAGGCATTAGAAACGGGTAGTTCCGTTGCACATTTATATCCATCTGATTTTGAAGGATATGAAACGTATGTTGCTTTAGTAGACGACGAACAAAAGTTTAAAAAATTAATGGATCCTTATGTAGAGGAATACGCACAAGAGGAGGATGCGGTTGATCCGGTTGAGGTGATAAAAGAGTATGAAGCTGTAAAAGAAACTCCTTCATAATAGACCGTATCTTACTTTCTTGGCTGTAATTCGGAATTAAATATAGGGATCAAACAAAAAACGATAAGAAAAAACCCCCGGCATCGGGGGTTTTTCATTAGTTCTTGATGAACTTTTCAACCAATGAGCTTGTTTTGTAATCGTTCAAATCAAGTTTCCATTGGTCGATGTCATTTTTCTTCATGTTGACTTCTACTGTTTCTTCAGAAGATGATGGTCCTAATTTTTTGAACTCTTCTGGGTAGATCGAGAGTAGGTATTTTTGAGCTTCATCGTAAGAAGCTGAACGGTTTTTGCTGTAGAACTCAGTCGCTTTTTCTTTTAGACGATCGACAAGCGGGCTTGCATCAATTGGTGTAAGAGTGACAGTCACAACAGCTTTATCACCACTGATCGCTTTTGTTTTTGTTGATACTTTTGATTTTTCAGCTAATGTTTCTTTTACAGCTTTTAGAAGCTTATCAAGGTTTTCGTCCTTCGCTGAGCTAGAAGAAATACCTGATGACGTGATGTAGCCTTGTTTGAATGATTTATCAAATTGGTTGACAACGGTTGATTTGTTATCACCTGTTAGTTTTTCAAACTCGTCGTTATTCTTACCGAAAATCATGACATCAATATAAGAAGAAAGAGCTTTTGCAGATGCTTGAAGTGTATCTGCTTTTTTCATTAAGTCTTTACCTTTAATATCGAATTCTAGTGTTTTGTCATCTTTTTTAGAACCACTACCTGGCTCATTGTACACAAGCTGATAGTCTTTGTCTTTATCAACAACAAAGAAAAGACCGCCTTTTGATACTTTGTCTGCATTTAGAGAGCTTGAAGATAATACTTCATTGTAGTCATCTGGAGAGATCGTAGACACCTGTGAGTCATCTTGGTAAAGCGTAAAGTTGCTTTTATCAACATTTAGAGGCTCTTTGCTGATATTTTTTACAGATACGTTCACTTTTAGTACATACTGATCATCCTGTACAGATGTATCGTATTGAGGTGGTAATGTGTACTCAGCACTTTCTACCTTTACCTCTGCTGCATCAAGAGATTTTGTATCTTTTTCCTTTGCAGCTGACTTTTCTTTTCCACCACTACAAGCAGCAGCGACAACAGTGACACATAAGATCAGAAGAAACAGGGATAATTTCTTTTTAAACATGACGTGTTTTCCTCCTCGGGTTTATGATGAATTTCATTGGAAAGCTTTAGTTCATATCATTCTTTTTGCACAAAAAGAAAAATACTGTATGTTTTTTACTGTAGAATGAAGCGAAAGTACTGTCAATACTTCAGTGCGTTTCTAAGGTTGTACAGCTTCAAGTAGTAAAAATGACACTAAGTTGAAAGGAGAAACTGTAAAATATGATTTGATGTCTCCTGTAAAAACTCAATATTTTATATTTTAAGGTTTTGAGTCGGATTGTTGAATAGGTTCAAATGACTGTTTTTGATGATGGTGTAGCAATTAGAAGGATTTTTATGACTTGTAAGTGAGTCTATAGTAATGAATATTTTTTCCTGTAATGTGCATGATCACTAGGTTTGTGTGTTGTTGGCAGAGAGACACATGTCCAGCAAAATGTTGAGGTGTTTAGACAGGCTCTCGACACGGAATGTGTCTTTTCCCTTCAAAATGGCAGTCATCTACACAGAAACCCTACATAAAATAAAAGAGAAACGAATGGAGGTGGATGTATGGCAGTGGTAAGAGCGACAAGCTCTGATATTGACCTCATGGCCAGACTGCTGAGAGCGGAGGCAGAAGGTGAAGGGAAGCAAGGGATGCTGCTTGTAGGAAATGTGGGCATCAACCGGTTGCGTGCCAACTGCTCTGACTTTAAAGGGCTGCGTACGATTCCACAAATGATTTATCAGGAGCATGCATTTGAAGCAGTCACGCATGGTTATTTTTATCAACGAGCACGAGAAACAGAAAAAACACTTGCACGGAGGAATATTAACGGAGAACGATTTTGGCCAGCAAAATTCAGCCTTTGGTATTTTAAGCCGCCTGGTAATTGTCCACCGACATGGTACAATCAGCCGTTTGTGGCAAGGTATAAGTCTCATTGCTTTTATCAGCCAACCGCTGAAACTTGTGAAAATGTCTATAACACCTTTTAGTTTGATGAACAGCACAATCCTCTTAGTCAACGATTGCAGAGGATTGTGCTTTTCTTTTTTTCAAAATGGGTAACCATTGTGTATCAACAAGATGAAGCACGTGATAGGAGGAAATAAAGATGTATCAAGATTTAAAAGGAAAAACAGCCATTGTCACAGGTTCTTCAAAAGGAATCGGACAAACCATCGCATTACGATTTGGAGAAGAGCAGATGAATGTGGTTGTGAACTATAAAGGTGATGAAGAGGGTGCTGAAGAAACGGTCCAAGCCATTCAGCAGAGCGGAGGGCAAGCGGTGAAAGTACACGCAGATGTCTCCGAAGAGGAAGGAATTCAATCCATCATGGAGACAGCACTGGAGCATTTCGGAACAGTCGATGTATTCGTCAATAATTCAGGCTTTAATGGCGAAGAAGCGATGCCGCATGAGATGACGCTCAAGCAATGGCAAAAAGTCATTGATGTCAATATCACAGGCACTTTTTTAGGCGCAAAGGCTGCAATCGCCTATATGATGGAGCATGACATCAAAGGGTCGATTTTAAATATATCCAGTGTCCATCAGGAAATACCGCGCCCGTTCAATGTTCACTATTCCACTTCCAAAGGCGGAATGAACATGATGACAAAAACGCTGGCTCTTGATTATGCGGAAGCAGGTATTCGGATCAATGCGATTGCACCAGGTACAATGGCGACCGAATCGAATGATGATTTGCAGGATGAACAGAAAAAACAAAAGCAGCTTGAAAAGATTCCGATGAGAGCATTTGGTAAACCGAAGGAGATTGGGTCAGCCGCTGCATTCCTCGTATCTAAGGAAGCTTCGTATATCACAGGCACCACTTTATTTGTAGATGGAGGAATGACGCTTTACCCTTCTCAAATCAATGATTAATCCAAAAAACATCCGCCCAATCAGCTGGCGGATGTTTTTTGTTCGTAACGGTGTGCGGCTTTGGCTGGTTTGCCGAGTAGCATCGGGTATTTGCTTAGGAAGGAGATACATGGCACCATGAGCAGCAATGTTCCGATCGTGTAAAAGAGAGTCCAAGAGAGCTGCGCTGTATCTGCAATATTGATGCCAAGTCCATAATAAACAAATGCTTTCATGATATCGATGCCGGCAAACTGTAAGACGAGAATCACAATGGAATTTCGACCGAGATACGTCAAAATAGGGGACGTTTTGAATTTAAAACTTAAATAAATCACGGCAGCTGAACCGAGCAGTGCACATGCATAAAAAAGAAAAAGATCACCATAGTCGTTCACGCGCATATCGACACGTGAATTAAAGCTTTGCATGTAAGCCGTCAGTACAAGCAGACCAGTACATAGAAGAAGGGTTGGGTCTGTCTTTAATTCCACAAACCATTGCTTTGCCAAAAAGCCAATTGAATAAAACACAACAGCCGTCAAGGCGACATTGGCATTCCACGGTAGACTTTGGTCTAAAAGCAAGGTAGAGGCATATCCAGCACCTCCGCAAAGGACGGTCAGTAAGATCAAGACAGCAGGTTTCCTTTTTGTCAGACGGTGCATAAAGAAAAAGATCATTTCCACTAAAAAGAGTGTCGTTAAAAACCAGATGGCTGGGTTATGCGTGAGTCTAGCTTCATCTGCATTGGATATAAAAATACCTGTAAACGGAACGAAAGGGTCAATATCCGTTTGTCCCTTAAAGGCAAAAAAACGAGTAACGGTGAACCAAAAAACATACGTAATGATGGAGAAATAGAGATAGGGCAAGAGTAAGCTCTTGGCTTTCTTCTGAATAAATGACAGAGCAGGGCGTGAGGATGATCGAAACATCATGCCGGATAGTAAAAAGAAAAGCGGCATATGAAAAGAGTAAATGAATTGCTTGAGCGGATCTGGAATGGGCACATGCGCCATAACCACGAGCAGAATCCCGATCCCTTTAGCCGCATCGACCCATTCGAGTCTCTTATTCATGGCCTGTCATCTCCTTCCTTCTAGCGTCGTAAACGGTTCTTTTATATGTACCTCTACTATATAAAAGGTACACCCCTTATGCGTTTACAGTTCGCTAACGATTAGAAGACACATTTGCGATCAGATGACAGGCGGAAGGATTTTGACATCTTGATGTTACATTTCCCATTTCAGCCCTTTGGCTTCAAAATAATTCGGCGATTCGTTTGAAGGAGCGCTGTTTTTCTATCGGATCAAATGAATTGTTTAGAATCATGATGTCATCCGTTTGATAGCGTTCCATCAAGCTAAGTAATTGCTCTTTCACCGTTGCCTTTGAGCCGACGATCATCCGCTGGCGGTTTTGTAACACTTTTTTCTTTTCCTGCGAGGTGTAGTGATAGGTACTGGCTTCTTCTATAGAAGGGACGCGGCTGTCCAGTCCTTTTTCAACACGCAGCAGCCATAAATCTGTACTGCTGGCGATCCGTTCGGCCTCTTCATCGGTTTCACCACAAATGACAAACACGGCAAACATAGCGTGCGGCTGCGTGGCAAAGACAGATAGAGAAAAGTGAGACCGATACGTCTCAAATGCTTGTTTGCCGCGTGCAGGGTGGATAAAGTGACCAAAAATATAGTTGATCCCAAGTTCCGCTGCCTGCACGGCACTATTTTCTCCGAGACCAAGTAGCCAAACTGGCGGATGAGCATCAACAAGCGGAGAAGCTTTGACTCCTGCATGCGGGTGCCTAGAAGGCAGGCTGTCTGATAAGTAAAATAGAAGATCCTTCAGCTGTCGGTCAAACTGAGATAGATCTTTATGCACGCCGTCTGTCAAAGCAAGTCTCGTCCTTTCAATCCCGCCCGGAGATTTGCCGACACCGATTTCAATTCGTCCAGGATACAGAGCCTCAAGCTGCCGCGTGACCTCTGCTACTTTAAAGGGGCTGTACTGCGGAAGTAAAATGCCGCCAGACCCGGTACGTAAGGTCGATGTATGAGCGGCGATATGTGCCATTAATATTTCAGGTGCTGTACTAGCGAGCCCTCTTGTGCTGTGGTGTTCAGCAAACCAATAACGCTCATATCCAAGAGTTTCCGCAAGCTGAGCTAGCTGTGTTGTGTGAATCAATGTCTCTTGCGCTGTCTGACCTTTAGGAATAGCGACTTGATCTAATATGTGAAGTGATGGCATCATCAACATCCTTTCATTTACACGGTCAATGTTCTTCATTTCAGTATAAAGAAATCCTTGAATAGAAGGAAACGAAAGGGTTTATCCTTTGATTTCATGCTTTATCTTTTCTATATCAACATACGAAAACACATCAATACGTTATTTATCAGCAAGTTCTGTGGACGAGAATTTTCGACAATGTTTCACATGAAACACTTCATTTACGACATGAACCATTTTCTACATGGATCTTTCGTTAAAAAAATATCATTTGTTTGAAACCTATCTTGAACGTAGATCGTATATACTAGTAAATAGAAAAAAGAGTAAGAGGCTCCAATGTCATTTCATGAATTTTGTCGAATTTTCATGTATGATGATTTTAATAGGGTCCATCGCTTAATAAATAGATTTTTATTATGCTGGAGGAGTGATTGATTTGGCGATTACATTAGAAAAAGGTCAACGTATTGATTTAACAAAAGGCAAAGCAGGGCTAACGAATATTCTTGTTGGACTTGGCTGGGACCCTGTATCACAAGGCGGCGGATTTTTAGGAAAGCTGTTTGGCGGCGGAGGCGGCGCTGATATTGATTGTGATGCTTCAGTGCTCATGCTGAAAAATGATAAATTTACGGAAAATAAAGATTTGATTTATTTTGGCAACTTGAAAAGCAAATGCGGCAGTGTCGAGCATACAGGTGACAACCTGACTGGTGAAGGAGACGGAGATGATGAACAAGTTCTCGTCAACTTGAGCAAGGTGCCAGGCAATGTGAATAAATTGGTGTTTGTTGTGAACATCTATGATGCACTTAGAAGAAATCAGCATTTTGGTATGATTCAAAATGCGTACATTCGCATCGTTGATCGTTCAAACAATCAAGAATTAGTGAAGTATAATTTAAAAGATGAGTATGCAGGGAAAACATCATTAATCGTCGGAGAGCTTTATCGTCACGAGAATGAGTGGAAGTTTGCGGCTGTTGGGGACGGTACAAATGATGCGAAGCTTGCCGATATTACGAGAAACTACATTTAATTAGAAGGGAGAGGTTCCTAGTGGGAATTTCTTTAGCGAAAGGTCAAAAAATTGATTTAACAAAAACGAATCCAGGTTTAACGAAAGTGGTCGTAGGTCTTGGCTGGGACGTCAATAAGTATGACGGCGGACATGACTTTGATCTAGACGCAAGTGTATTTCTTTTAGATGCGGCAGGTAAGGCAAGCTCTCCATCGGATTTTGTCTTTTACAATCAAACAACTGGCGGAGGCGGCAGTGTCGTACATACAGGCGATAACCGCACTGGTGAAGGCGACGGAGATGACGAGCAGGTCAATATCGACTTATCAGCTGTACCAGCGAGTATTGAGAAGATTTCATTTGTCATTACGATTCATGATGCGGAAGCGCGCAGTCAAAATTTCGGACAAGTCACGAACGCATATGTGCGTATTTTAAATGCGGCATCAAATGAAGAACTGATTCGCTACGATTTGGCAGAGGACTTCTCCATCGAGACAGCGATTATTGTAGGTGAATTATACCGTCATGGCGGGGAATGGAAATTCTCAGCTGTCGGATCGGGTTATCAAGGCGGACTTGCCCGCATTGCAACGGACTTCGGTTTAGATATCGGGTAACGGCTATTTTTATATTTTCAGGAGACAGGAGAGGGACGAATATGGCGATTCAGCTTTCAAAAGGACAACGTGTCGATTTAACAAAAACCAACCCAGGGCTGACGAAAGTGATGATTGGTCTTGGCTGGGATACGAATAAATATTCTGGCGGAGCCGAATTTGATTTGGACGCTTCGGCATTCTTAGTGGATGCAAACAATCGTTGTCAGCAAGACACAGATTTTGTTTTCTATAATAACCTTCAGCACCCAAGCGGCAGTGTCACTCATACAGGTGATAACCGGACAGGTGAAGGAGATGGAGATGACGAGCAAATTCTCGTTGATTTCTCAAAAATTCCTGCTAACATTGATCGTATCGGAATTACAGTGACGATTCATGATGCAGAGACGCGCAGCCAGAATTTTGGACAAGTCTCGAATGCATTTGTTCGTGTTGTAAATGAAGAGGGCGGGGAAGAATTGATTCGCTTTGATTTAGGGGAAGACTTCTCAATTGAAACGGCTGTCGTAGTGTGTGAATTGTACCGACACGAAAGCGATTGGAAGTTTAACGCGATCGGAAGCGGATTCTCTGGCGGACTTGCAGCTCTTTGTCAAAATTATGGGTTAGAAGTATAAACGAGAGAAACAAAATTCAAGAGGCGCTGCCAATGACTCATATGAGGGCCTTTTCCAAAGTGAGAAAGAAACAGCGATCAAGAATAACAGCAGGCGAAAGCCTGCTGATGCTTCTACACTTATAGGAGGAAAACCAGTTGGATATTTTGAAACATATGTTGGACACGTATGCCTCGTTTTTTGATTGGCATATGTGGGCAGAGGTATTAACAAACCCTGTCTCTTGGGGGCTCATTGGGACCCTTGTTGTGCTTGAAGGATTGTTATCAGCAGATAACGCACTTGTATTAGCTGTCATGGTGAAACATTTACCAGAAAAGCAGCGTAAAAAGGCATTAACCTACGGATTAATTGGCGCTTATTTCTTCCGTTTTCTATTCATTGGCGTAGGGATGCTGCTTATTAAGTTTTGGTGGATTAAGGTTCTCGGAGCTGCATATTTAGCATGGCTTGTCATTAAGCATTTCTGGTTAGGTGACGGCGATGACGAAGCGAAGGAATTGAAAAAAGAAGGCTGGATGATTCGCGTATTTGGCGTGTTCTGGGCAACCGTTATTTCTGTGGAAATTATGGACCTTGCCTTCTCGGTGGACAGTATTCTTGCGGCATTCGCTGTATCTGAGGAAGTATGGATTCTGCTATTAGGCGGAATGCTTGGCATTCTCATGATGCGTACAGTGGCACAGTTATTCCTTGTCCTCATTGACCGTGTTCCAGAGCTTGAGAATACAGCGTTTATTCTCATTGGAATTATTGCCATCAAAATGGGCTTAAGTGCTGCTCATATTGAAATTCCGCATGTCGCATTCTTTGCGATTATTATCCTAGCATTTATCGGGACGTTTATTGTCCATAAAATCAATAAGAAGAAACATCAAGATGTGACAAACGAAGCTGCGGCTTCAAAAGAAGAATAGGACGATCAAAAAGGAATGGAGTTGACTAGCGGCTCCATCCTTTTTTGAATCATCAGGTCATTTATTTATTTTCTCTAAACAACAGGAGGTGGCACAGCATGCGGTATTTTCGATTTTTATCAGAGGCGATGCAGCACGATCTTTTTTTCAAGCGGCCGGGGGCGATGCATTCACTGACACCGAGGCATGTACTTGCGCATGCATTAGGTGCTACTTTGTATATGCCTGCGACAAGACAAGATATAGCAGATATGCTGCTGTCGCAGAAATATGAAGCGCTTTGCTCTGTTGTATTTTGCTTGGAGGATGCCATCGGTGATCAAGAAGTGGACATGGCTGAACAGAATCTAGTGGCACAATTGGCCAGTCTCAAAGAGAAAGTCACGCATGCGCCTGAAACGGCTGAACATTTGCCTCTTATATTTATTCGCGTTCGTTCGCCGAAACAGCTGCTCAAAATGGCAGACTTGCTCGGTTCCTCTCTTCAATTACTTACCGGTTTTGTGTTCCCGAAGTGCTCGGTTCATAATGCGAAGGATTATTTGGACAGTCTGAAACAGGCATCGTCCCAAACGCAGACAACCCTTTATGGGATGCCCATTTTGGAAACACCCGATTTACTAGAAAAAGAAACAAGATATACGGTGTTGTCAGAGTTAAAGCAGATCTTGCTGAATGACGAGGAATATATTTTGAATATTCGCATTGGGGCAACGGATCTTTGCGGTTTGTACGGAATTCGCCGTGATCGTAACACGACCATTTATGAGATTAATTTGATTGCTGATTTGATCACAGATATCACCAATTATTTTGGCCGTTCCTTTGTGGTATCAGGTGCTGTGTGGGAGCATTTTGGCCCTGCACGAAAGGAACAAAAGCCATTCATCCGGGCACTTTCTCATAAGAGTGGTGAATCGTCTTCATCTGAATTTGATGACGTACAAGGTTTACTCAAGGAGACAAAACTCGATGTGGCTAACGGCATTCATGGAAAGACGGTCATTCATCCAACACATCTCAAGCCGGTTCAAAGCATGTATGTTGTAACGAAGGAAGAGTATATGGATGCATTAAGCATTCTTGAACATGCAGACGGCACAGTTGGCGTAATGAAGAGTACCTTCTCTAATAAAATGAATGAAACGAAGCCCCATTACAGATGGGCAGAGCACATTATAATGAAGTCAGATATTTACGGGGTGTTTCATGAAAATAGAAGCTATATCGACATACTCACAGAAGCAGAAGCCGCATACGCTGAGCATCTTGGAACATATGGAAGTTGAGCTTGTTCTCAAAGAAGGTGCGCTTCAGCTAGAAAAAGAGCATCTCTTTGACATGGCAGCAAGGGTGAACAAAAAAAGAGCCTTTTTATTCGTTAGTAAGGTGCTCGGTAAGCACATTCCTGTTCATCCAGTAAAGCCGCTCCTTGTCTCGGGTCTTTTAGCCATGGCGTATGCCAAAGAGCAAACAGGCAAGACGTCTCCGCATCAAGAGCTTTTAGTAGAAGCACTCAAGACGGATGACCACACGGTATTAACTAAAGCCTACGAAGCGCTCAAAAAAGAGAAGCTTTCAATAGGAAAACAGCCGATCGTGATCGGCTTTGCAGAAACAGCCACAGCTCTTGGTCACGGTGTGTATGACGTATTAGAAGGAGCATCTTACATTCATACGACACGTGAACAGCTGCTGGATCTTGATCCTTCATTGGTATTTGAAGAAGAGCATTCGCATGCAACGGATCAGCTTTGTTATGCAGACGAAGCATTACTTCGCACAGACCGTCCCGTCGTGCTAGTAGATGATGAAGTCACGACAGGCCGTACGAATATCAATATCATTCGGGACCTTCATGCAAAGCACCCGCGGCATTCTTACACGATTCTTTCTATTTTAGACTGGCGGACAGAGGAGCACGAGAAAGCCATGTGTGAGCTTGAAGAGGAGCTTGGTATTCATATCACCTCATTGTCTTTATTAAAAGGGCAAATGGTCTTTCGCGGCAAAACGCTGGATGAACCAGCTTATTCGTATGAGATTGCTGAGCAAAAGGATCTGCCAAGTCTCTCTGTTCACTCCCTTCAATCCTTCTTTCAGCAAGAGCCGTATGCACGTTCTCATGCAACCAATTCGGCTGGTCATTCGCCATATATACATGAAACGGGTCGTTTTGGTTTAAACGCAGCAGATACAGCAGCCATCGACCAAGCAGCTGCAGCGGCTGGACTGAAACTGAAGAAGGAACGCAAAGGAAAGCAGACACTTTGTTTAGGAACTGGTGAGCTGATGTATGTGCCGATGAGAGTGGCTGCACATATGGGAGAAGGTGTTCTCTTTCATTCAACGACGAGAAGCCCTATTCATCCCGTTGAAAAGGATGGATACGCTGTTCAAAATGGGTTCACCTTTGTGAGTCCAGAGGATGCTCGAATTCAGCACTACGTGTACAACATACCAAAAGGTCAATACGATGATGTATTTCTCTTCTTTGAGAAAAAGGTCTCTCAGGAGGCATTGCTTCCGCTTGTTCATTTATTTGCCGAGCGGCATGTGAAGCATGTGCAGATTGTGACTTTATCAGACGAGGTGAAGGTGAATGGCTAATGTGTATACAAAGATGGGAAGCTATCCAGAGCAGGATGTAACCTTCTTACTCAAAGATTTATCATCCATTGAGATGGAGAAAAGTACAGAGGAGCGGGAACGTTCGATTCAGAGTGGTGCGCATTATTCAGAAATGCTGCCGATTGAATATAAACCAACGGAATCTTATATGGATTTATTCTATGAATCTCTGAAAGAAAGTAAGGAGAAGGTAGCAGAAGCGGTAGCTGTTGTAGCAGAACAGATTGTGAAAAAGCGAGGCTTCCAAACGGTGCTTTGCAGTTTGGCTAGAGCGGGAACGCCGATCGGGGTACTCATCAAACGATATATTCGAAAGACATATGGTCTTGAACTGCCTCATTACAGCATCTCGATTATTCGTGATCGAGGAATAGATGAGAATGCGCTACATTATATGCTCAAGGAACATCCGGGCTATGAGATTGCCTTTATTGATGGATGGACCGGAAAAGGTGCGATTTCGAGAGAGCTCCAAAAAGCGGTGATTGATTTTGAAAAAAAGTATGGTATTCGTCTTTCTAGTGAACTAGCTGTACTCGCTGATCCTGGCTATTGTACACATGTCTACGGAACGAGAGAGGACTTTCTCATTCCAAGTGCTTGCCTGAATTCGACTGTATCTGGACTTGTTAGTCGTACGGTACTAAACAACCGCTGGATCAATGCCGATGATTTCCATGGGGCAAAATATTATGAAGAGCTACTTGAAGAGGATGTGTCCAATCTGTATGTGGATACAATCGAAGAAGCATTTTCTAGCCTCGAACCAAATGTAGGAGAGAAAGCAGAGACCATCCTCGCGCAAGGAATGCCTGCGGATTGGCGGGGAATGGCGTCCATTGAAGCGATCGGTCAGGAGTTTCAAATTGAAAATACCCATTTGATTAAGCCGGGTGTTGGTGAGACGACCCGTGTGCTGCTGAGAAGAATCCCTTGGAAAATCTTGATACAGCCTGGGTCTCAGGAGAAGCTAAAGCATATTTTGCTTCTGGCAGAGGACAGAGGCGTTCCTGTCATTGAATATGCCAATATGTCCTATACGTGCTGTGGACTCATTCGTCCGCTGGAGCAGACGTCATGAAGACAAGTGCGTTTGCCAGTGATTTAGACCGGACACTGATTTACTCACATCGAGTGCTGGATCAGTATGTGTATGAAGGAGATTATGCTTTAGTTGAAATGCTGGATGAACGTCCGCTTTCCTATATGTCGGTTGAAACGAAGAAGTCTTTGCAGACGATTCATCAATTGGGCTGGTTCATTCCAGTGACGACAAGAACGACCGCTCAGTATGAACGGATCACCTTCTTTCAGCAAGAGCTCAAACCGGAGTATGCTATCACGACAAATGGGGGCTGTATCCTTCAACACGGCAAGCCGCTTGAGGATTGGCAGGTCATCGTTGATGAGAGGCTCAAAGTGTGTATGTCAGTCAGAGAGATGCTAAGAGCCATCTCCGAACTTCCAGTTGCGGCATGGGTGAAGCGTACCCGGACAGCAGAGGGAAGATTTCTTTATTTGATTATGAAAGATGAGTATCTGTCTCGCATTCCACTTGCTGAATTGAAGCAGTGGGGCGAGGAGAGAGGCTGGCAGGTGTCTCTACAAGGACGGAAGCTTTATTTTATTCCGGAACCGCTCAATAAGTGGGATGCTGTTGCTTTTCTAAAGGAGCGGCTGGAGCTTGAATATGTATACGGTGCGGGTGATTCCCTCTTAGATGCAGGTCTCATTCGTCAGGCAGATATGGGCTTTGCCCCAAGGCATGGAGAAGTGCTCGACTTTGATCCTTTACTTGAGCCGACAGCAGCATCTGGCATGGCAGCAGCAGATGAAATCACCGCTTGTGTCATGAAGCAGATGACGACCGCAAAAAAGCCTTCGATTCGATAGCAGAAGTAGAAGGGTGAATGATATGATAGTAGTAGCTTTCGAGAAAATATAGGAGAAAGGAAGGAGCGGCGTGAGTTATAAAGAAATCAATGTTAACCAAACACGGGCGGAGCAGGAAGCCTGGAAAAACGTGCTGAAAAAGCCGCTCCCTGAAAGAGACGGTTATGTAAAGGACGAGCATACATTGTCCTTCCCGCGTCTCGCCGCCCGGGTCCTTGGAACTCCGCATGATGCAACCGATTATTTTATTTATTTACATGAATTATATGAAACAGATGGCATTCATATTTTAAGTGAAACGCTCAATCGTCATATTGAGCCGGAGCATTTTCAAGCGCTTCAACGCATTCATTTGATTAACCAAGAAGAAAAAGGATTATCTGTGAATCGCTTTGTGGCTTTCTTAGATGGTGAACAGCTGATTGTACGCCATCCAAACCCTGTGATGAACCGGCATATCCGCCTTTCATTGATCAAGGTGTTTGAGCATTTCAAACAGCTGCATGAAGGGGGATTTCAGCATCCCGATTTCCGACGGGTTTTGCTGGATGTAGTAAAGTTCTCAAATAATCATCTAGGTCCATGGCTGAAGGAAGTCAATATAGAAGAAAAAATGCCGGCTGTCATTTGGTATGGAGAGGCGAATAAAAGTCAGCTTTATTTTCTTTACTATGTCATGCTGATTGGCTGTGATGTTGTGCTATTTCATCCAGAGGGCGAGGATTCGTTCCGCGAACTAGATCCAGAAGAAAAGCTGACTTTTATTGATCAGTATCCGGGGACTTCAAAGCTGGAACCGTTCCCTACTGAAAAGCCTGAGAGGAAGTCAACGGTGGCGTACCGCTCGACAAGAGAGCTTGAAGAGGTGCTCCACACGGAAGATTCAATGCTGTATAAGCCTTGGCAATTCAGAGATCATACTCCTCATTCTATTACGCTGAAGACAACGTATGATGAGTTGTTTTTAATTGCAAAGGAACGTTCCTTTATCCGCCCTAATTTTCAAGCAGACCGCGACACGATACAGATCCCGAATCTCTTTGCGAAAATGATGGGGGTCACTCGAGACAAGCGTGAATACTGGGATCGTATCCACACGTTAATGGAATGGAAAGAGACGAAGACCATTCGCCATTTTCCTTTTACGAAAGAAGTGTCTTCGAATTATCAATTTCATTATCAGCATGCCCTTTCTTCTGCTGGAGAGATTGATCCTGAATTATTAATGAAAAGCAACGTATGGCAGTTTTCTCATCTATATGAGGGGACGCAGCGTGCGATAGCAGAGGCGATATCTCGAATCTGTCAGCATCCGAAGCTAATAAAAGAAGGCAATGAGACTGAATTAGATGTCCGTATTTATTTATTCAAACAGGTACTGCATATCGGCCAGGAGCTCATTGAACTCATTCAAACCTTTGATTATGCACAAACTGTACCGAAAGTGATTTTATATCATACGGAATATAATGGTGAGCTAACTCGTTCTGATGCGGCTGTCCTCATTTTCCTAAATGAAATGGGTGTGGATCTCTTCGTGTATCATCCGGCGGGATACCAGTGTATCGAGCGGTATATAGATGACCAATTATTTGATACCAATTGGCTTGATGAGATGGTTATGAACCAGGAGTTTAAAGAGCCGTCCATCGTAAGAAAATTATTTCAATCCATTAAAAACCGATAAGGAGATCAAAGCTTATGACAAATACAAACGGAAATGACATCATTTCAATTGATAAAGAGGAAATCTCCATTGAGAAGGCAGACGATATTCGCGTTCAGCTTCGAAATGAACCAGAAGTGCAAAATATTGCAAGACAGATCGATGCGAAAAATCAGCTGGATCTGCTTGAATACGGAAAACAGCCGGCCGTTGAAATCTCTAAGTTTTCTGATCGTATTCTTTCGATGATGCGTTCAACTAGTGTCACTGACTCAGGAACGATGCTGACGCAGCTTGGAAAAATTATGGATCGTTTTGATAAAAATGATTTTGACGAGCCAAAGGGTGGTTTACTGTCAAAAATCTTTAAACGCGGCGGCAGCATGATTGAAAAGATTTTCAGTAAATATCAAACGCTCGGTGCAGAGATTGAAAAAATTAATGTGGAAATCAGTAAATATAAAGACGAAATGACCAAATCGACTGTGACGCTTGAAGAAATGTATGAGCATAACATTCAATACTATATGGAGCTTGAAAAGTATGTCGTTGCAGGTCAAATGAAAATCGAGGAATTAAAGCAATTGGTTCCTTCTTATGAAGAAAAAGCAGCTAGTGGAAACCAGCTCGCACAAATGGAGCTCGATACACTTCGTAACGGCATTCAAGCGTTGGAAGAGCGTGTATATGACCTTGATATGGCACGGATGGTGGCTCTTCAAACAGCACCGCAAATTCGTTTGCTGCAGCGTGGGAATACGAAACTAATCGGTAAAATCAACTCAGCGTTCATTATCACGATTCCGATCTTTAAAAATGGCATCATTCAAGCTGTGACAGCGAAAAGACAAAAGCTTGTGGCTGATTCAATGAGTGAGTTGGATAGAAGAACAAATGAAATGCTGAAACGAAATGCTGAAAACATCTCAAGCCAAAGTGTGGAGATTGCCAAATTGTCTGGACGTCCAAGTATCGACATTGAAACGATCGAATCCTCCTTTAATACGATTGTACAAGGGATGAAAGAGACGAAACAGATCGAAGAAGAAAACAAACGATTACGCGAAGATGGAACAAAGCGTATGCTTGAATTACAAGATAATATTAAGCGAGCTGCCCTAGAGTCCTAAAAAAATAAGCTGTCTGTAACTAAAGTTGCAGGCAGTTTTTTAATATTTTAATTAAAATTTGAATGAAAAAGGTTTCTATGTGACCATTTTCGGGTAAATCCTGTTCAGAGGAATGGTTCACCCATGTTTGAAAAAGTTCGCTATGGTGAGGATTTGAGTTATTTTTCAGCACAATTAGGAATTTCCAGTAAAATATTGTCTGATGAGAGGAAATACCCCGTAAATTATGTTGTTTATGAAGCATTCTATAGGATTTACGAGTAATACGGCGTATAAACTCTAATCACCAGACCTCTTATAGGGAATTCATACATATTGTGCAGAAATAAGCGAATTCTAAAGATTGTTCGCATCATAACGCTTATGTTACGGTTATAAAGATGCTAATTTGGAGGGAAAATATGAATTCTGAAGAGAGAAATATCAAAATCAAGATAAATAATGTATCTAAAATTTTCGGTAAAAATGCTAAAAAAGCAACTCAAATGCTTGAAAAAGGGAAAACAAAAAGAGAGATCCTAAAAGAGACCGGCGCAACAGTTGGTGTCAATCGAGCAAATTTTGATGTGTATGACGGCGAGATATTTGTCATCATGGGGCTATCAGGGAGCGGAAAGTCCACACTTGTGCGGCTGCTAAACAGGTTAATCGAACCAACCTCCGGCGAAATATATATTGATGGGGATATGATAACAAATATGTCAAAGGATCAATTGCGTGAAGTCAGACGGAAAAAGATCAGCATGGTCTTCCAAAACTTCGCATTGTTCCCGCACCGCACCATTCTTGAGAACACAGAGTATGGTCTTGAATTACAAGGTGTAGACAAAGAAGAGCGCCACTCAAAAGCGCTTGAATCTTTAAAGCTTGTTGGACTTGAAGGCTTTGAAGAGCAATATCCAAACCAATTAAGTGGTGGGATGCAGCAGCGTGTTGGATTGGCACGTGCATTAGCAAATGACCCTGACATCTTATTAATGGATGAAGCATTCAGCGCACTCGATCCATTAATTCGTAAAGACATGCAGGATGAATTGCTTGAGCTTCACACATCTGTAGGAAAAACGATCATTTTCATTACCCATGATTTAGATGAGGCGCTTCGGATTGGCGACCGCATTGTGCTCATGAAGGACGGGAATATCGTCCAAATCGGAACACCAGAAGAAATTTTGATGAACCCATCGAATGAATATGTTGAACGTTTCGTTGAAGATGTCGACCTTTCTAAAGTATTAACCGCTGGTCATATTATGAAACGTGCAGAAACAGTTCAGATCGACAAAGGGGCTCGTGTTGCACTTACGCTCATGAAAAACCTTGGAATTTCGTCAATCTATGCAGTCGATAAGAAAAAGCATTTATTAGGTGTTATTTCTGCACAAGCAGCGAAAAAGGCGGCAGAAATGGGAGCATCGCTTGAAACTGTTCTTGATAAAGAATTCACGACAGTATTGGAATCGACGTATTTGACAGAAATCTTTGATGCGGTGTCTGATGCGGCAAACATTCCAATTGCCGTTGTCGATGAGAAAAACAGAATGAAGGGTATTGTGGTCAGAGGTGCATTAATTGGTGCGTTATCAGGTAATGATGAGTATATCAACATGTCTTCTAACAAGCTTGAGGAAATTAAAACACAAGAGCCTTCTGCACAGGAGGTAGAATAAGATGTTTAGTATGAGTGATTTACCTAGAATTCCGTTCGCGGATTATATCGATCGATTTGTTGACTGGTTAACATTAACGTTTGGTGGTTTCTTTGATGGGATCACAAATGGATTAGCAGGTACAGTAAATGGAATTGTGGCAGTACTTGGTGTGATTCCATCCATTATTTTAACCCTTATTTTTGCCGGCATTGCTTGGTGGATCAGTACAAGAGGAATTGCTCTTTTCACACTTATTGGATTCTTGCTGATTGACTATTTAGGCTACTGGCATCCAATGCTTCAAACACTTGCGCTCGTTTTAACAGCTGTGGTCATTTCCATCGTAATCGGGGTTCCGATCGGTATTTGGGCATCACAGAAGGAAACTGTGCGTAAAATTGTGACACCTATCTTAGATTTAATGCAGACAATGCCTGCATTCGTTTATCTATTACCAGCAATCTTCTTCTTTAACATTGGCGTTGTGCCTGGAGTTGTGGCATCGGTTATTTTCTCTATGCCGCCAACGATTCGTATGACGATTCTCGGTATTAAACAAGTACCAGCTGATTTAATTGAAGCAACAGAAGCATTTGGTTCAACGACATTCCAGCGTTTGTTCAAAGTTCAACTTCCACTTGCAACAAAAACTATCCTAGCTGGTATTAACCAAAGTATCATGCTTGCTCTATCAATGGTCGTCATTGCGGCAATGGTAGGTGCACCAGGACTTGGTTCAGAAGTATATAGTGCGGTAACGCAGCTGAAAACAGGAATTGGATTTGAAGCAGGTATTGCCATTGTCATTGTGGCAATTACACTTGACCGTATTACACAAAACATTAAAACGAAAAAAACCAGGGGGAATGCTTAATGTGGAAAAAGTCTCTCTACATTGGGATGACCGCCCTGCTTGTCTTTTTACTAGCCGCTTGTGGTGCAAAGCCAGATTCTAATGCGAGTGCAGCACAGCAGGTGAATAAAACCATTATCGGCATTGATCCCGGTTCAGGGATTATGGCGCTAACTGATCAAGCGAAAAAGGATTACGGCTTAGAGGATTGGACGGTTGTGTCTGCATCAAGTGCAGCTATGACTGCAACGCTCAAAAAATCTTACGACCGTAAAAAGCCAATCATCATCACTGGCTGGAATCCACACTGGATGTTTTCTCGCTATGATTTAAAATATTTAGAGGATCCAAAGAAATCTTACGGTGAAGCGGAAGAGATTCATACGATTTCACGTAAAGGGTTTGCAAAGGATCAGCCGGATGCAGCCAAAATGCTTGGCCAGTTTAAATGGTCTCAAGATGACATGGGCGAAGTCATGATAGATATCCAAGATGGTATCAATCCAAAGGATGCCGCCGTTAAATATGTGAAGAAACATAAAGACCAAGTAGCGAAATGGACAAAAGGCGTGAAAAAGTCGAATGGTGACAAAGTCAATCTTGCCTACGTTGCGTGGGATAGTGAGATTGCAAGTACCAATGTTGCTGCAGAAGTACTGCGTGAGCTCGGATTTAAAGTGGCCTTGACTCAGGTGGAAGCAGGTCCAATGTGGACAGCAATTGCAACTGGAAGTGCGGATGCCTCGTTATCTGCTTGGCTGCCAAATACGCATAAAACGTATGCAGCGAAGTTTAAAGGGAAATATGATGATCTAGGCACAAGTATGAAAGGTCTTCGCATGGGTCTAGTTGTTCCGACATATATGAAGAACATCAACTCGATTGAGGATTTGAAAAAATAGCTAATTATGATGAGATTCCCTTATAATAGAAGGGAGCATATGAAAAAGCAGTCTGCTCAAAAAGCGGCTGCTTTTTTCTTATATATAAGGAAGGTGGACGAGTTGTCGATGATGGTTAAGCCAATCATGATTTTCCTGCATGGTGGAGGAGTAAGTAGCTGGATGTGGCAGGAGCAGATAAAAACATTCAAGGAAGCGTATGAATGCTATACGCCTGACCTCATTGGTCACGGGACTAGAGCAGATGAACAGTCCTTTTCCATGCGAGAAAGTGCTCTTGAAGTCATCTCATGGATCAAGCAGCATGCGCACGGACATAAAGTAATACTCGTTGGCTTCTCTCTAGGTGCACAGGTTGCCGTTGAGGTGTTATCAAAAGAGCCTGACATCGTAGACATAGCCGTCATCAATAGCGCTCTTGTAATGCCACTGCCATGGCTTTACTTGATGGTGAGACCTCTTTTACCTCTTACGTATCCATTATTAAAGAAAGATTGGTTTATCGAGCTCCAAGCTGAAAAAATGGGGCTTCCAAACGATGTACTCAATCACTATGTGGCGGATTCGAAGAATTTGCAGAAGAAAACCCTTCTGACGATGTTTCAAGAAAATCTCCATTACAAGCTCCCAGACACGTTTCAACAAGCGAAGGCACGAATTCTTGTCACAGTGGGGGAAAAGGAAAAAGGCATCATGAAACGGTCAGCAAAGAAAATAACGAATTCACATCCGCAGGCAGCAGGTGTCGTCGTTCCCGCTATTGGACATACATTTACGTTTGAAAAGAAAGAACTGTTTATGGATATGGTTCAATGCTTTATAGAGGAACGCACATTACCAGTGGAATTAAAGGAAATCAAGTAACTGAAAGTAAAGACAGGCATAAAAGAGGCAGCCAAATCTTAGAACCTATATGATAGAGGTATAAAACGCTTACAGATGAGCTACTGTCTGACTGAAAGCTCATGAGACGTAGAAGGAGGAGCTATGAGTAAAAACTATATCATATTCGGTGCAAGTCAAGGATTAGGGGATGCGTTTGTTAAAGGTCTTCCGACAAGCGGAGATACAGTTTGGATTGTGTCTCGAAGTGAACCGAGCAGTTTGAAATTAGATGACGGTGTACATAGAATTTGGCTGAAAATTGATTTATCAAGCCAATCTCATATCCCATACATGATCGAAGCATTGGGGGACAAAACCATTGATGTCCTCATCTATAACGTCGGCTTATGGGAAAAACGAGGCTTTGAAGATGATTATTCATTTGATCACGATCAGCCAGAGGATATCGCTCATTTAATCAATGTGAATGTCACGTCTACGATTACTTACATCCAAGCACTGCTTCCGCACGTAAGAAAATCGGAGAATGGAAAAATCATCGTGATTGGTTCAACGGCGGGACTCGATCATACAAACCTACCGCAAGTTTCTTTTGTCGCATCTAAATTTGGCCTGCGCGGAATTGTGAATGCACTAAGAGAGCATGTGAGAAAAGATAAAATATCTGTCACCTGTATCAATCCAGGAGAGCTGGCAGCGGAGGTACCATATGAAGATGGTGCCGAAAAAGCCATCGCTCTATATGATGAAACGAGAATTCCTGTACAGGATATAGTAGAACTTGCGAGATGTGTGATTCATTTATCAAGGGTATCCTGTGTAAAAGAAATCAACGTCCCAGCAATGACAGATTTGAATGCGTAATACAATCAGACCACCCGTTTAAAGAAAAAACGGGTGGTTTTTTGATTTTATGATGAATGCTGCTGAAGGGTTTGATAAACAGCTTCAGTCAAAATCTCAATGCCGGTAAAAATAGCAGAGCGGTCGAATGTCATATATGGATGATGTAGACCGGGCTTTAGATCACAGCCTAAACCAAGCATCGTCGATTTGATATGCGGAAGCTTTGCTGCATAAAAGTGAAAATCCTCTCCACCTGTCGTTACAAGCGGAGGATCGAGCTGCTCTTTGCCTAAAACCTTTTCAATGGCTTGAGACATCATCTGAACGGCTTCCTCATTTAAGGTGGCGGCAGGCAGACGATGATCTGTTGAAAGGGTAATGGAAGCACCAAAGGCATCCGCTACAGCATGTACGGCTCTTTCAATTTCTTTTTCTAGTTCATCCATCACTTCATTTGTTTGTGCTCTGACATCTAATGTAAAAGAAGCTTTGCCAGGGATGATGTTTGAACTGCCTCCGCCAGCATGCAGGTTGGTCATTTTCACAGAATGTGCAACTCTTGGGTCGACATGAATATGCGCGAGTCTTTGCACGAGGGTAGAAGCCACTTCAATGACGTTGACCCCTAGGTGCGGGCGTGCACCGTGGGCTTCCTCACCAATAATTGTGCCAATGTAATGATTACTCGATCCATGCAAGATCGCAGGTGCGCAGCGTCCGTTTAATGTTTCTTGAATTGGGCGCACATGCACTCCGTATAAGTAATCAACGTCTGCTAGCACATCTTTTTCAATCATTTTCAGCGCACCGCCGCCTTTTTCCTCAGCAGGCTGAAAAATGAACCGGATGGTGCCGTTTGGGAGTTCCTTTTCTTTTAATGCCATGAAGGTGCCGAGAGCCATTGTCATGTGTGCATCGTGACCACATGAATGATTGGCTTGAAACTCACCATCTACTTCCTGCCAAAGTGCATCAATATCGGCTCTCACAGCGACCACTGGTGCACCTTCTCCAATTTCACCGATTACTCCTGTACAGTCGTCAAATGTTCGAGTCTGACAGCCCATTTTCTTTAATAAGTCCTCAAGATAAGCCGTCGTATTGGTTTCTTCCCAGCTGATTTCAGGGTGGGCGTGCAGGTGATCAAAAATGTCTTTCACCGTTTGCTGCATGTCGTTTGTCAAAGTTGTCATGAATAGCCTCCTTGCTGACAGAAAATCTGTCAAAATATTCTTTTAGTGAAATAATATTGATCTTAAATATCATCAGTGTTTATAATATAACACATCATTTGATTATTCAGAAAATTAAGTTAAATTCTGATCGGGACAAAGGGGTTTTGACACATGAAAACAGCAGCAGTATTACCACCAGAGAAACAAAAAAGAAAACTTCAAATGCCAGATGCTTATGTTCTCTTATTTATCATTGCGCTCATTTGTACCGTTGCAACGTATTTTGTGCCAGCAGGTGAATTTGACCGAAAAACGTCAGGGGAAATTACAACAGCTGTTCCTGGCAGCTATCACCGCATTGATCAATCACCCGTAAGTCCAGTGGGCTTTTTTACAGCCATTCAGGAAGGGATGGTAGGGTCTTCTTCTATTATTTTTCTCATTCTATTTACTGGTGGAACCATAGCCATTTTGGAGAAAACAGGTGCCATTAACGGAATGATTCACCATGTCATCAGCAGGTTTCAAACAAAGCAATTATTGTTTATTTGTATTGTTGGAGGATTATTTTCAGTGCTTGGAACGACCGGAATTGTCGTGAACTCTGTTATAGGATTTATTCCAATCGGGATCATTGTGGCAAGATCCTTGAAATGGGATGCTGTGGCAGGAGCGGCGGTCATTTACATCGGCTGTTATGCCGGGTTTAACGCAACCATATTGTCTCCATCTCCACTGGGGTTATCTCAGACGATTGCAGAGCTGCCGATTTTTTCTGGCATTGGCCTGCGTGTCATTATTTATCTTTGTTTTCTTATATCTAGTATTGTGTACATCTATTTATATACAAGACGCCTAAAGAATAAAGAAAAGGGAAGTCTTCTTGGTGATCAATGGTTTCCTGCGAAGGGGCTTGGCGGATCTGATGCAGAATCTGTGGACAAGCCTGCATTTACGGGCAGGCATAAGCTGATTTTAGCAGTGTGTGGATTGTCTCTTGGGGGCTTCTTATATGGCGCGCTTCAGCTTGGCTGGACCGATAAGGAAATGGCAGGAGTCTTCATTTTCATGGCGATTGCTGCTGGATTGCTTGGCGGATTAGCAGCCAATGATATTGCGAAAACGTTTATTGTCGGCTGTCAAAGCCTTGTTTACGGCGCACTCATTGTTGGAATGGCACGCTGTATTTCTGTCATTTTGGAAAATGGTAAGCTGCTTGATACCGTGGTTAATGGCTTGGCGAGTATGCTGACAGGATTTAGTCCAATTGCTGGTGCGATCGGGATGTATATTGCGAGTGCACTTCTTCACTTTTTGATTTCATCAGGATCAGGAGAAGCGGTTGTCTTTATTCCGATTCTTGCGCCGCTGGCTGATTTAATGGGCATCACAAGACAGGTCGCAGTAGAAGCGGTGATGCTTGGCGAAGGGGTGGTTAACTGTATCAATCCGACTTCAGGTGTGCTCATGGCTGTGCTTGCTGCAAGTGGTATTCCTTATGTGAAGTGGCTTCGTTTTATGGTGCCGCTTGCGCTCATTTGGTTTGTCATTGGCCTTGTCTTTATTTGTATCGGCGTGATGATCAATTGGGGACCTTATTAACATGTATAAAGCTGCTGACAATGGTTTGGCAGCTTTTTTCTTGTGGAAATATGCATGGATACAGCTCTTTGAAAGCACAATAAGTGTGTTCACAAATTCGCTACATATTTTTTTTCAGAAACCCCCTTGCAAAAGTTTGTGAAATATTGCACAATAAGTATGTGAAATACTTCACATATGAAAAGCAACCTAGTTTTACTCAGGAGGATGAGTTAAATGACAAACGAAAAAGTAAACAAAGTAGCACTTATTGGAGCAGGTTTTGTAGGTAGCAGTTATGCCTTTACATTAATAAATCAAGTGATCACAGATGAATTGGTTGTCATCGATTTGAATCAAGATAAAGCAATGGGTGACGTCATGGATTTAAACCACGGGAAAGCATTTGCTCCGCATCCGGTGAACACATGGTATGGAGATTATGAGGATTGTAAGGATGCGGACATTGTGTGTATCTGTGCTGGAGCGAACCAAAAGCCAGGTGAAACGAGACTTGACCTTGTTGAAAAAAACTTAAATATATTTAAAGGCATTGTAGACAATGTGATGAAAAGTGGATTCGATGGTATATTCTTAGTCGCCACAAACCCTGTTGATATTTTAACATATGCGACTTGGAAATTCAGTGGACTGCCAAAAGAACGAGTGATCGGCAGCGGAACTACACTTGATACTGCAAGGTTTAGATACATGCTTAGTGAGTACTTTGACGCAGCGGCACACAATGTGCATGCGTACATCATTGGAGAGCATGGCGATACAGAGCTTGCTGTTTGGAGTCATGCGAATATCGGAAGTGTACCGATTACAGAATTAATGAAGAAAAATGATCAATACAAACAAGAAGATTTAGATGAGATGATGGAAAATGTCCGTCATGCCGCTTATCAAATCATTGAGAAAAAAGGCGCTACTTACTACGGCGTAGCGATGAGTTTGGCCCGCATAACAAGAGCGATTCTGCACAATGAAAACAGTATTTTGACTGTCAGCACTTACTTAGATGGAGAGTACGGAGCAGAAGATGTCTACATTGGTGTACCTGCACTTGTGAATCGAAATGGCGCAACAGAAGTGATAGAGCTTGCACTGAATGATACAGAAAAAGAACAATTCGCGCACAGTGTGAATGTGTTAAAAAAGATTTTGGCTCCTCATTTTTAATCAAAAGCAACCTATCTGAGCAGAAAAGGATGAATCACTATGTGGCAGCAAATATATAATCCGTTTGGCAATGAGTTCGTGAGTGCATTGGTAGCAATGCTTCCAATTTTGTTTTTCCTACTTGCATTAACCGTATTTAAGTTAAAAGGTGTTTTAGCCGCTTGTTTTACCTTAATCGTCAGCTTTGTAACAGCAGTTTTCTTCTTTCATATGCCAATTGAAAAAGCATTATCTGCTGTGCTGCTCGGTATATCTAATGGGCTGTGGCCGATTGGATATATCGTCATCATGGCGGTGTGGCTCTATAAAATTGCTGTGAAATCTGGTAAATTCGATGTTATTCGTTCTAGTATTGCAGGAATCTCTCAAGATCAACGTCTTCAGCTCTTATTAATTGGTTTTAGTTTTAACGCATTTTTAGAGGGAGCCGCTGGGTTTGGTGTACCGATTGCGATTAGTGCCGCTCTCTTAACAGAGCTTGGGTTTAAACCGCTGAAAGCTGCGATGCTCTGCTTAATTGCCAATGCTGCGTCTGGCGCATTTGGTGCTGTGGGTATCCCAGTCATTACAGGGGCGCAAATGGGCAATATGACGCCGCTTGCATTATCTCAAACCCTTGTGTTTACGATTCCATTTATTTCATTCTGTATTCCGTTCCTACTCATTCTCATTGTGGACGGATTGAAAGGGATTAAAGAAACGCTCCCTGCCTTGCTTGTTGTGAGTGGAAGCTATGCCATTTTGCAAGCTGTCACAATGGTGACAATGGGTCCTGAGCTTGCCAATATTATTTCAGCTTTAGCAAGTATGGGGATTTTGGCTTTATTTCTTCGAAAATGGCAGCCGAAACATATTTATCGTGAAGAAGGAGCACCAGCCATTGAACAGAAACAAACGTATCGCGGCGTTGAAGTGCTGAAAGCATGGTCTCCGTTCTATATTTTAACTGCCGTGATTACGGTATGGAGTCTGCCAGCATTTAAAGCATTGTTTGCTGTAGGAGGCCCGCTCAACTGGACAACCATTTTAGTGAAAATGCCATTTTTGCATCAGCAAATTGTGAAATTACCACCAATTGCACAAACAGCAACACCTATTGATGCGATCTTTAAAATTGATGTGATCAGTGCAACGGGTACTGCCATTCTGATTGCGGTGATGCTGACAGGTTTGTTTAGCAGACATATTACATTAACAGAAGGCGCTGCCTGCTTAAAAGCATCAGTGAAAGAGCTTTGGGTACCAGTTCTCACCATTTGTTTTGTCATGGGCTTTGCCAACTTGGCGAACTTCGCTGGACTAAGTTCAGCCATTGGGCTTGCACTTGCCAAAACAGGCGATTTGTTCCCGCTTGTCAGCCCAGTGCTTGGCTGGATCGGGGTGTTTATTACAGGATCTGTCGTGAGTAACAACGCCTTATTCGGTAACCTTCAAGCGGTCACTGCTTCTCAAATCGGCTCACAAGCAGGTTTGTTAATCGGAGCAAATACAACAGGCGGGGTCATGGCGAAATTAATTTCTCCACAATCTATCGCCATTGCTACAGCAGCAGTTGGAGAAACAGGTAAAGAATCTGAGCTCTTCCAAAAGACTGTGAAGTACAGCTTCATCCTGCTCGGCATAGTGTGTGTATGGACATTCATTCTTGCTCAATTTATATAGGTTTAAAAAAAGACTGGACAGCTCTCAGTCTTTTTTTGTTTATGTCGATTCCCTTGTTACAAGCCGGGTAGGCAGCTGGATATGTTCACGCTGTAATGGTTTTTGGTCTTGCAGGATCTCGATTATTTGCTGCACAGACCGCTGGCCAAGCTCTACGATCGGGATGTCGATTGTGGTGATTGTTGGAGCCGTCACCTCGCAAATGTCTTGATTGTCATAGCCAATCACCGCTAGATCCTTAGGAATTTGATAACCATATGAAATGGCCTGTTTAATGAGCCCTGCTGCGACTTGGTCATTACCGGTGAAAATGGCATCAGGTGCATTCTTCATGTCATGGATGACATCCATTAAGCGAAAACCGTCTTCAATGGTGAAGGCCTCGCCGAACAGCCAATCGTCATGCAGCGGCAAGCCGTGTGCAGAAAGAGCATCGAGATAGCCCTGTTTCCTTTGTTTCTGTGCTTCACTGCTTTCTGTATCAAAGCAAAACCCGATCGATTTCCGCCCCGACTGAATCAAGTAGTCAACTGCTTTATAGGCAGCTTCCCGCTCGTCGTATCCAATAATCGGGATGTCTGCTGTTTGATGATATTCATTCGCCATGACAATAGGGCCGTTCGTTAAAAATGGCTCGATCTTTTCCCACGGATTTTCTAATGCCCCTAATATGACCCCATCTACTTCTCTTCTTTTTAATAATTGAAGCCCTTCAAGCTCTAATGATTCCTGATAAAACGTCTGAAGCACGATGGCTTTATAGCCTTGATCCAGTGCTTCTTTTGAAATTCCTTTAATGAATTGTGCAAAAAAAGGATGGTCCACAGCCGGGACAGATACAGCAATGGTTTTTGTCTGATGTGAACGAAGGGTGCGAGCCGCTGAACTCGGTGTATATTCCATTTCTTTCATCACCTGTAAAATGAGCTGGCGCTTTTCCTCTGACACATATGGATGATGATTCAGCACTCTGGAAACGGTGGTGGTTGAAACCCCGCAGCGTTTGGCAATTTCATAAATTGTACACATATTAACAAATCCTTTACACAAAGTTATTGTTCTGAAATCGATAACATCATTTACAATGTGAAACAAGTTAAATATTAACAAATGGAATTGATTAATTGGAGGGAATGGAATGCAAATATTGACGAAGATATCAGGTAAAAGCAAGGATTATCTTCCTTTGCTGGATATGATCAATCAAGGTGTTCAAGTAAAGTCTGATTCAGTTGAGAAGCACCTAGCAAATGAAAAGCTGGTGACGTTCCTCGAGCAAGATATAGGGCACACAGGATTGGAAAAAATTCTCTTCCATTATAAACAAAATAAGGAAAAAAAGATACCGTTTCTGCCAGTTGATAAACTGATTTCAGAGGATGAAATCGATGACATTATGCAGGTGTTGAAAGAAGTATTGAGTTCTGGCCGTTTTACTTCAGGGCCATATATCCCGGCGTTTGAAAAGCAGCTCGCTGAGTACTTAGGGAAGAAATATGTCATTGCCACGTCAAGTGGAACAGATGCCCTAATGATCAGCCTTATATCAGCAGGCGTCACTCCAGGAGATGAGGTCATTTTGCCAGCGAATAGCTTTGCTGCAACAGAAAATGCAGTGCTTGCGATTGGGGCTGTTCCAGTCTATGCCGATATTGATCCAGATACTTACTGCTTGGCACCAAGTGAAATAGAGAAGCATATCACAGATCAAACGGCATGCATTCTTCCGGTTCATTTATATGGAAAACAAGCGGATATGAAGGCCATTTCGGCGATTGCGAAAAAGCATGGGCTGAAAATCATTGAAGATGGCTGTCAGGCGATCGGCAGCACCGACCTTGGAGCATATGGAGATGGGCTTGTTCTCAGCTTTAATCCATACAAAAATCTTGGTGTCTGCGGCAAGGCAGGAGCCATTGCGACAAATGATGAAGCCTTAGCAGAAAAATGCATGGAGATCAGCTATCACGGCTTTGAAGTAGGAAAGAAAAATGTCAAACGCAGTGACTACGGCTTTAATTCGAAAATTGATAATTTGCAGGCAGCGATCGGACTCGAACGCATGAAGTATTTAGGATTACAAAACTTTAAACGCTTTTACTTAGCAAAGCGATACATTGACCAGCTGCAAACGCTTGAGGATGAAGGATACTTGAAGCTTCCGAAGCTGACGGATGATCATGTCTGGCATCTGTTCCCGATCAGAGTGCTGAAGGGAGAACGAGATAAGCTTGCAACGAAATTGCTGAAAATGGGCATAGAAACAGATGTTTATTACCCGATTCTATCGCATCAGCATCAAACAAATCTTGTTTCTCAAAAGTATAAACAAACGACACTTCCACAAACGGAAAAAGCAGCACAGGAATTACTTCACTTGCCGCTGTATCCAGGCATGCCGCTGCAAGATCAGGAGAAGGTCATCGAGGGGGTTCATCATGTTATCAAGTCTTCCATTCAATAAAAAGCTGCTGAATCAGCCGAAAAATCCGAAGTGGATCGTCTTCTGTGACTTTGATGAAACCTATTATTCTCACGGAATGACCGATGAGCTGAGAGAGGATGTAAAGCGGCTGGAAGCCTTTGTGGCAGAAAAGAGTGAAGCAGGACAGCTCATGCTTGGCTGGGTCACGGGAAGCAGCCTCGATTCTGTGACAAGTAAAATGGAAACAGGCAGTTTTCATCAATTCCCGCATTTCATTGCGTCGAATTTAGGGACTGAGATTGTGTATACATCCGATGCTCATTTTGGACAGCCAGATGCGGAGTGGATGAAGCGGCTGGATGCGCAGGGCTTCTCAGATGAAAAAATTGAAGACATCCTCGAAACTATACGTGAAAAGGGAATTCATCTCAGACCGCAAACGCAGCTGGGCAGCTCAGGGTATAAGAAGAATTTCTATTATCAGGAGCAGGATGAACGGACTGATCTTCATCATCTATCATTTATCCAAACACTTGCCAAAGAGCGCGGGGTGGCGGTCAACATCAACAAATGCAATCCGCTTGCAGGAGACCCTGCTGATTGCTATGATGTTGATTTTTTACCAGTCGGCACAGGGAAGGATGAAATTGTCCGCTTTATGCTGAACCAATATGATTTATCGAAAGATCAAGGCTTTGCCTTTGGAGATAGTGGGAACGATTTGCGGATGCTTCAATCCGTCACGCACGGTTTCCTCGTCCAAAATGCGACGGCCGAAGCCAAGCGGCACCATCATCAAATTTGTCATCATGGTTATGCAAAAGGAATCTATGAAACACTGAAAACAGTGATGTATAAACATGAGGAGGCACATTCATGAAGAAAATTGGAATTGTTGGAGCAGGGAATATTGCAAAAGCACATGCAAGAGCATTATCAACGATCAAAGGTGCAGAGTTATCCGGTGTCTATGATTTACACGAGTCAGTTGCACAGGGATTCATTAAACAGTATGGCGGACGTGTGTATTCAAGTATCGAAACTTTAGCAGATGCATCTGACGGGTTGATCATTGCCTCCCCTAATTTTTGTCACAAAGACCATGCCCTTCAGGCACTAAGAGCAGGACAGCCCATTTTATGTGAAAAGCCGATGGCTGTGTCGCTGAAGGAAGCGGAGGAAATGGTGGAGACAGCCAAACAGTTCCAGGTTCAAGCCAGTATGGGCTTTAACTATCGTTACTTATCCTTTGTGAATATTTTGAAGAACTTGATTGCCAATGGTGAATTAGGCCGGATTTTGACTGTCAGGACTCATTTTAAGAAAAACAGTGCCCTCAGAAGAAAGACATTTTCATGGAGAGACAGCGGTGAGAGTCTGCGTACGAGCGGTGCATTAGGGGATCTGGGCATTCATTTAATTGATATGCTGTGGTACTTATTTGGCAGTGAAATGAAGAAAGAATCACTTAATACCAAGATGCTGACGCATGTAAAGGAAAAGGAAGAGAAAAAGGTACAGGTGGATGATCATACCGAAATTTTCGGTCAGATGGAGAATCAAGTGTTCTTTCACTTGGTCACATCCAAAAGCACGCAGCCTGAGGAATGCGGATTTAGTGTGGAAGTCGTTGGTCATGACAAGGTATTCAAATACCATACGAACATGCAAAACGAATATGAGATCAGCGATGGCTTGTGTGTGGAGCGTCATCAAATGCCGCAAACCTTGCTGACAGATCCGCCAAATGAATTTTACGGATGGTCTGATACGTTCCGTGATCAGCTGATGCACTGGGTGAATACAGATCCATATCCATCTCATATGAAAGTTGCTGATTTTGTAGACGGGTATCGCGCACAGGCTGCGCTTAATACATGCTTCGAGAGGGAAGAGGCTGTCGAGTCTTCCCGGGCATATTAAAGAGGTGGAGCGGAGGATGTCAAAACTCCGCTCCTTTTTAGAGGAAGTGAAAAGATGAAAAAAATATTTTATTTTGGCTGTGTCTTTTATTTTTTTATTGGGACCATTCATGTGTTTTTTGGCAGCTTAACTCCTTATTTACTGTCTAGTTACGATAAGGGTCCTGGGGAATTATCTTCTTTAATCTTTTTTCAGTTTATTGGTTTTTTGACAGGGGTTCTGTTATCCCCCATCCTTGTGAGGAAAAAAGGCTATGGCGCTGTTCTGACCATGGGTCTTTTGCTGATGATCGGATCACTTCTGCTTGGGCTTTTGGTTCCTGGCTGGTCAACACTTGTGCTGGCAGGTTTTTTTCTTGGGAGCGGGGCGGGCAGTCTTGAGACAACAGCCGGAGCGTATGTGATTTCGATGGCAAACAGTGCGAAGCGAATCAGTATCATGGAGGTCTTCTTTGGGTTAGGAGCGCTGCTGTTTCCACTTGTGATTTTACTGACTGTCAATGAACAGACGTGGCACTATGTGTTTTTATTTCAAGTCGGTGCACTGACTTTCTTCCTGATGCTCTGGCTTGCCTTTATGAACAAATTGCCTCGTGGACAGATGACTTCTTCCTCCAATGGGGTGAGAAAACCGTCCTTACTTGTTGATCGAAACAATCGAATCATTGTGGTGATCATGATTTGCTTTGCCTTTTTCTACGCAGGGATTGAAACGAACTTTGCGAACTTTTTGCCGTCGATCATGCTGGAGAAGGGGGGAGACAATTGGGGTCTCTTTGCAGTCTCCACTTTCTGGACAGCAATTGTCATCGGCAGAACCGTGATTGCGAGAAAAGCAGATCAGCTGCACCCGCTGCGTTTTTTAAAGCTAAGCGCAGCACTCATGATTCTGCTGCTCGTGGTTTTTGCCATGACAACCCACATTGCCGCCCAGCTGCTTCTCATCTTTTTCATCGGCCTGTGCGCAGCTGGTATGTTCCCAATCGCACTGACTGCATCTGCATTAATGATTGAAAATGCCATCGACGAGGCCACAAGCTACTTTATTGCAGCCGCAAGTTTAGGCGGAGCCTGCTTGTCCTTCTTGATCGGCTTTAGTCTTGAATGGGCAGGAGCAGCAAGTGCCGTCTTTGTTTTCGCCTTCTTAGCTGTTCTTCTGTTTGCAGCTGCGATTCAAATGAAACGTGTGAAGAAAAAAGAAACCGTTCTCCCACAGCAGTCGGTACTGAAAGCGGATCGGTAAGCGATACCCGCTATTTCCCCTGAGTCCGCCTGAAAAGATGACAAAGGACTTGTACTAAACCATAGAACGTTTGAATAATATGTACAAGTCAGCATCAAAAGGAGGACGTCTATGTGGCGGTGTTTTTTGGTTATATCTTTTTAGGGTTGTCACTTTCAGCGCCTGTTGGGCCAGTCAATGCAGCTCAAATCGACAGAGGGATTAAAAGTGGATTTTGGCACGCGTGGATTTTTGGTGTGGGGGCAATGGCTGCGGATATTGTCTATATGCTCCTCATCTATTTTGGTGTCGCCCAGCTTTTGACCGCACCTCTTGTGAAAACCTTTTTGTGGCTATTCGGCTTTTTTGTTTTGACCTATACCGGCATTGAGAGCCTACGTAAAATCAATTTGCAGGAGAGCCCAAAAAAGGATGGGGGAAACACTTCAATTAATCAGTCGTTCATGACGGGATTTTTTATTTCTCTTTCCAATCCGCTCAGTATTTTATTTTGGCTTGGTATCTACGGCAGTATTTTGGCCAATACGATCGAAAAGTATGGGGCATCTCAATTGCTGATGTACAGCATGGCTATTTTTATCGGCATGTTGATCTGGGATTTCAGCATGGCACTGCTTGCTAGTTCGTTTAGGCGCTATTTAAGTGAACGTGTCTTACATGGCTTATCCGTGCTTGCAGGCTTATCTTTACTTGGTTTCGGCGCTTATTTTGGGTATCAAGGGATCATGGCGTTGATTGGGTAGAAAAGCAGACTCATGTCAGTCTGCTTTTTTGTAAGGATTGACAGATATAACACATTCTTGAATAATGTTGAGATATAAAATGGATTCAAGGAGCTTTGCCATGCGTATTTTTCTTCCAGTATTCAACTATTTGTGCATGCTGATCTTATCAGTCATCACAGCAACATTCGTATATACCATGCTATTTATCCCGACTGAATCAGGCTTTGGTTATGTGGAGATGACAAGTCTGCTGATTTTGATCGCTTATGTAGTGTTTGCTGCACCGATTCAGCTTGTTTTACACAGGCATCCTAGAAGGTTTCGAGGCCGTGACTTACTTGTTTATTTTCTTGCGGCGTGGGTGATTTGCTCTGCGTTAGCGTTATGGATTGATTATGGACTGGTTGTGTTCATTAGCTACAAAGTCTATCTGTTTAGCTTTTGCTCAGCCCTCATTTATTGGGTGCTCGATTCTGTCTTTTTGATGAAGAACCGATCATAGGGAAGATACAAAAGCGCTCTATTAAAAGAAGCAGCATGGAGTGAAAGACGCACATACATGCTGAATTTGAACGAGAACATCCACCTCTGGAATGCGCAAGGAAAGTCGCTTAGGGACAGTCACCACAGCCTTTTTTTCTCATAGGCTATGGAGAAGACGCTAAAACGAGGTGGAAGGAAATGGCCCAGTTGTATGCAAAAAGTTGCCTTGATCAAAATCTACGATCACTAGAAGAATGGAAGCAGGATGCTTTTACGCTATTTGGAGAGATGGTAGGAGATGAGGCAGATACATTCCCTTGTGTACCCGGAAGACAGGGGTTTTTTCTTGATCATTTACGGTATGGGTTTGTTGGTGACCCGAGGGAAGAGGATGCGGTTGATGAATTGGCCCAGCTCTTGAGAGAATATCAAAGTTGTTCGAAAGAAACGGGTCAATATGCCTCATTTGTTTGCTTTTTTGAGACACCGCAGGATTTGAGGGAATATTCGCTCGAAGAGTATGAGGAACAGTTTTGGTCGCTCGTTCAGCAATTGCATCAAAAGGATGAAATGAAGTGGCCCGAGGACATTCCGACAGATCCAGAAAATCATGAATGGGAATTTTGTTTTCATGGTGAACCCTATTTTATTTTATGCGCAACACCAGCTCACAAGCTTAGAAAAAGTCGTCACTTTCCTTATGTGATGTGGGCATTTCAACCAAGATGGGTATTTGAGAAGATGAACGGATCTACCACATTCGGTCAAAAAATGAGCAAACTTGTTCGGAAAAGGCTCAAGGCATATGATCAAGTAGATGTTCATCCAGCGTTAAAGTGGTATGGTGATCAGAAAAATCTGGAATGGAAACAATATTTCCTCTCAGATGATGAGGCGGAGAAACCAGCCTCCGCCAAATGTCCTTTTACTGCATTAAGAAACATGATGAAATTATGATGCGGTCTGATCCTGCTGCTTCCACTTTTTTCTCATAAATAGCACCATGATGGCAATCACTGCAATGATCCCAAGGCTGATAAAAAAGCCAGGTCGTCCGCTTGCCTCTGTTAAAGTGCCTGAAATGGCGGCTCCAATCAGGAGCAGCGCAAGAAACATTTCGCACGTTTGGCGAGTGGATGGCTTTGATAGCTTTTTACTTGAGAACAGAATGAAGACCCACGTGTACAGAAGGGTAAGACCGGCTGCTGTTGTGAGATGCTCGTAGATGTGTTTGGACAAAAAGAGTGCAAGCAAAATCGAGACAATTAATCCAGCAGCAGTTAAAATAATCGAAGGCCATCCGACATGAGATGGGTCTTTTTGTTTAAAACAAGCAGGTGCATCTTGATGCTCCGACATCGTGCCAAGCAGCGTCGTGACTGCATAGAGTGAGGCAACCAATGTCGAAAAGCCGGCAATAATGAAAATGCCATTAAAGATATGAAGAAAGATTGATAAATGAAATGGCTCTAATGATGTAATAAAGGGACTACTGTTCTCATTAAAGGCTGTCACCGGGACAAGCAAGAGAGCAAGACCAATTGAGACGATATAGATGACCGCTAGAATCATCAGCATGACGCGTCCAGACTTTGCTGCATCCTTCGGGTCCTTTAAATGAACCGCCATCAGCCCCATGACTTCTATTCCCCCAAATGCATAAAACGCATAAATCAATCCATTCCAAAGACCAAGCGGACCGAGCGGCATCCATTCGTGATCCTTGTTTGGGAGGTGAAGGGTTGGTTTATGATCTGTCAGAATACCGAATAACACAAGCACAGCAAGGATCATAAATAGAAAAATCGCCGCTGTCTTCAGTACCGCAAGGACATTTTCTGTCTTTTGAAAAGAAGAAAGCCCTATGATAATCACGAGCAGGGCAAGAGCGGAATAAATTGCAGAAAACACCCAGAGCGGCACAGATGGAAACCAGTGGCGGGTAAAAAGAGAAATCGCTGTTAACTGACTTCCTGTAATCAGCATTTCTGCGAACCAATACACCCAGCCATTGCTAAACCCTGCCCAGCGTCCATATGCTTTACGAGCATAGGAGCAAAACGACCCTTTATCAGGGTTATCAGCCGTCATCGCAGCCAAATGTTTAAAGACGAGATAGGTTCCAACCGCAGCAAGCAAAAAAGAAATGCAGACGGAATAACCGGACTTTGTAATGGCGATGCTGGAACCAAGGAAGAAACCGGTACCAATTGTACAGCCTACTCCGATGAGAGAAAGCTGCCACCAAGATAAAGATTGTTCTTCTTTCAATGCATGTGCAACACCTTTCTGTTTCAATGACATTAGCTTGTGACTGGCTCCTTTTTTTATACATGATCAAGGGGACGTTTTGGGCATACTGTTAAGGAAAGGAGTGCATGTGTTGAACGGAGAATACGTGATTTTACCAAAGGATGGACATGGCTTTCGTTTAGGAAAAGGCCAATGTATGCGGGTGGTTGATGTTGAAGGCCAGCAAGTAGCAGATGTCATGGCCTATCACGAAAAGGATTTTTATGAAAAATTTGACCAAGGCGCGACAATGGACAGCCTATTTTCGTCCAAAGTGAAAAAAGGCGATAAGCTCTATTCTAATTTATACAAACCGATGTTTACGGTCATTGAAGATACAGTCGAGTGCCATGATTTATATATGCCCGCCTGCCGGCAAGAAATGTACCAGCTTTTATACGGACGGACGCATTTAGAGGTCATGCATACATGCTACGATAATTTAAGGACTGGCTTCGAACCATTTGGGATTCCGAAGGAGGATATGTACTATCCTTTTAATGCCTTTATGAATACAGTCATTGATGAAAAAGGAAAGCTGTCTGTGGAGCAGCCAAAATCGCTTCCTGGTGATTACATTCGTCTGCGAGCCGAAATGGATCTCATTGTGGCCGTATCCGCATGCCCTGCTGATATTGGGAAGTGTAATGGCGCAAGCTGTACATCTATACGGGTAGAAATTGATTGAAAAAAAAGGGCCAGTCCTTATAGACAGGGTCTTTTTCATTTGTGAATGTTTGATCATTGATGAAATAGGGGAACGTCTTACAAAATGTTCTTACTGAAAACATGGTATAATGAAGATTCAAAAAACGTTGTCAAATCAATGAATTTAGAGTAAAACCTGTTCTCTTCATGTAGAGGATGCTTAGGAGGAAAAGTGTATGAGTTTGCAAAAAAAGATCAGCCAAGAGTTGCATGTGCAGCCCTCAATTGACCCGAAGCAGGAGATTGAAAAACGGGTTGGATTTTTAAAGGACTACTTGAAAAAAACCGGCGCGAAAGGATTCGTTCTCGGCATTAGCGGCGGACAGGATTCAACGCTCGCTGGACGTCTTGCACAGCTCGCTGCATCTGAACTGCGTCAAGAAGGAAAAGAAGAGGCAGTCTTTATTGCGGTGCGTCTCCCGCATGGCGTGCAGCAGGATGAAGATGATGCCCAGCTCGCTTTATCATTTATTCAGCCGGACAAGTCGTGGAAATATGATATTGCGCCTGCCGTGACGGCATTCAGTGAACAATATCAAAAAGACACAGGCGGACCGTTGTCTGACTTTAATAAAGGGAATGTCAAAGCACGTATGAGAATGATCGCGCAATATGCTGTCGGAGGAGAAGAAGGATTACTTGTCATTGGTACAGATCATGCAGCCGAAGCAGTCACTGGGTTCTTCACGAAGTATGGTGACGGCGGTGCAGACGTTCTCCCGCTCACAGGTCTGACGAAACGCCAAGGCCGGACACTGCTAGAAGCGCTGCAAGCACCAGAGCGCCTATACTTAAAGAAACCGACAGCTGATTTGCTTGATGACAAACCTCAGCAAACGGATGAAACAGAACTAGGCATTACGTACAATGAAATTGATGATTACTTAGAAGGTAAGCCCGTGTCAGAACAAGCAGCAGAAGCGATTGAAAAGCGCTATGTTCAATCAGAGCATAAACGCCAAGTACCCGCTTCCATGTTTGATGACTGGTGGAAATAAAAAAGCGACCTCTCCAGAAGATGGAGAGGTTTCAGCGTGTAGACAAACCCTCGCATTCGTTGTCAGGTCTGCGCTCCAGTGCTCACGAATGTCAAATTCGCTCCGCTCCGGTGCTCGCCCTTCCTAGACTGCAAAGGTTTTCTATCACGCTGAAAAAAAGACAAAGGGCTAAAATGATGTTCATTTTAGCCCTTTGTCAACAATCAGAGACCTCTCCAGTAGACGGAGAGGTTTTTTTATGTCGAATTTCAAGTGGGTTTGACAAAATAACCAAAAAATCATTAAATTAGTAGAACGATCTACTTAAGTCCATTTAACTAAATAAAGATTTTTTTGATCAAAAAAAGCAAGTATAATTAGTTCGATTCACTTAATTTTACTTCTATTTACAGTATTTTCAGAAAAAATGATTGACGAAGAAAAAGAATGCGCTTACAATGAAATCACATTCCGAAAAGTGAAATTAGATTCCACTGGATGGAATAAAGGGGTGGTTCACCTCCAAATAAGAAGCTAAAGGAATGATTGACACAATGAAAAATCGAAGTGCACTGGAAATTTACAAAGAGGGAGGCGCTTGGTGGGAAACTGAGATTAGTCATATTCAAAAAAATTCAATTGAACTTCGAGGTTATCCGATTGAAGAACTTATTGGCGAACTGTCGTATCCACAAATGCTTTATTTACTGCTTGTTGGTGAATTATTGGATGATTCAAAAGCAGCTCTTTTTGAAAGTGTTCTTGTCGCAGGTGCGGACCATGGACCAAGAGCGCCATCTATTGCAGCAGCCAGAATGGCGGTGACTTGCGGTATTTCGTTTAATTCCTCTGTTGCAACAGGGGTGAATTTATTAGGTGATATTCATGGCGGAGCCGGAGAGAAGGCCATGCGTATGTTATACGAAGCCAAAGCGATCTACGATGATCAAAAGGATATACAGTCTGCGGCCAAGCAAGTATGTCACACATGGTTAACTCGCAAGGAAAAAATCCCGGGGATCGGCCATCAGCTTCATGATGATGATCCGAGGGTTAGACGTCTATATGAGCTGAGTCACACATATGTCCAGCAAGGCCTTATCAGTGGGATATATTTACGGTTAGCCGAAGCGATTAGACATGAGCTTGAACACCTGAAAGGGAAGAAAATCACGATGAATATAGACGGTGTATCTGCTGCAATCCAATGTGAATTAAACATTCCAGCAGAAGCAGCAAAAGGCATTTTTTCCTTATCCAGAGGAATGGGCATCGTGGCGCATGCATATGAGGAGCTGACAAAGGGAGCCCTCGTGAAGGGACCTTGTCCGAACGAAGAAAGATTGGTTCGTTATGCAGGACATGGAACGCGGCACCTAAAGGAGGGAGAGAAAATTTGAGTAGTTTGAAAGCGTTATCATATATAGACGGCGAGTGGATGGATTCCGATCGTGTGAAAACAGATATCACAAATCCTTACTCAGGAGAAAGGATCGGTACATCATATCTCGCCTCACCAGAAGACATAGAACAGGCACTTTCTATTGCGCAGCATGCTAAAAAACAAATAGCGGGAATATCGGCAATTGAACGCTCAAAGATTCTAACAAAAGCAGCCGCCTTGCTTGAAGAACAAAAAGACCATTTCGCAAAACTGATTTCGTTAGAATTAGGCAAACCACTTAAAAATACAAGAGATGAAGTCTCACGATCAATCGAGACGCTGGCGCAGTCAGCGGAAGAAGCGAATCGATTAGTAGGTGAGACCATTCCAGGCAATGTATCATCGCGTGGGCAGGGAGCAATGGCCATGACATTTAAAGTACCAGTCGGAGTTGTGCTGGCGATTACCCCTTTTAATGCACCGCTCAACTTAATTTGTCACAAAGTTGGTCCAGCTTTTGCGGGAGGGAATGTCATTATTTTGAAGCCTGCACCGCAAACATCAGCTGTTGCCTCAGCGTTTGTCAAACTCCTTCTCGAAGCAGGGTTTCCTGAGGCAAGTTTGCAGCTTGTGATTGGCGGGGTCGACGCTGGGAAACAGTTAGTCACTGATGAAAGAACGAATCTCATCTCTTTTACCGGCGGGGCTGCCGGAGGAGAGCATATTACAACTTCTGCGGGATTAAAAAAAGTATTGCTCGAACTCGGAGGGAATGGCGCGACGATTGTTCATCACGATGCTGATATTGAACAAGCCGCATCCCTCTGTGCCAAGACAGGCTTTAGTAATTCTGGTCAAAGCTGTATTTCTGTCCAAAGAATTTATGTCCACCAGGAAATTATGCCGTCGTTTACTGAGGTATTAAAACAAAAAGTAGAGCAGCTTGTCGTTGGAGATCCGCTGTCCAGTGAGAGTGATATCGGCTGTATGGTCGATGTACAGGCCGCGCAGCGAGTTGAGACATGGATACAAGAGGCAGAGAGTATGGGGGCACAGCTTTTATGTGGGGGAAAAAGAAATGGAGCGAGCATCACACCGGCTATTTTGCTGAACCCTCCGAAACAGGCTAAGGTCGTCTGTGAGGAAGTATTCGGCCCAGTTGTCAGCATTCTCCCTTATGCGGAGCTGGAGGAGGCAATTAAAGAAGCAAATGATAGTCGATATGGATTGCAGGCAGGGATCTTTACGAATCAGCTGGATGTTGCGTTACACGCAGCAAAAGAGCTTGAAACTGGCGGTGTTGTCATCAATGGGACATCAAATTTTAGACTGGATCATTGGCCTTATGGAGGAATTAAGCGAAGTGGTCTTGGAAGAGAAGGTCCGCGTTTCGCTATTGAGGAGATGACCGAAACCAAAATGATCGTGCTTCCAAATGGTCTGTGAAAGGGGCGTATGAATGTGAATGCATTTCAGCAAAAGGTAAAAAGTGTGCAGACTGGCGGTCAGCCAATGATTTGTACGCCGCTCATCGGGCAAACAAAGGAAGAATTGTTTCATGAGGTCGAGGTATTAACTGAGAAGAAGCCTGATGTGATAGAGTGGCGGGCGGATTTTTTTCATCACCTTCATGACAAGGAACAAGTTATAGAAACCCTTAAGGGAATGGTAGAAAAGGCAAAGGGCATACCATTTTTATTCACAATCCGCTCTGAAAAGGAGGGCGGCGAAAGTATATCACTCTCAGAAAATGAGAAGGTTTCTCTGCTTGTCGAGCTTTGTTCCACACAGCTTGTGGACGCCGTTGATTATGAATTGATGCATGATGTGACACATTTACAGCAAGTCAGTCAGGCGGCTAAAAGTAATGGGGTCACCTTGATTGTGTCGTATCACGATTTCCAGCGCACCCCTGAGTTGGATCGTCTCGTGCAGCTCTTCGTCAATGCAGAATCAGTCGGCGCCGACATCGCAAAGATTGCAGTGATGCCGCATTCCTATGAGGATGCATTAACACTGCTCTCGGCGACCAGCCATGCGAACAAGCAGCTGTCGATTCCCGTTATTTCGATGGCAATGGGGGAATATGGGGCTTTTACAAGAATGGTTGGTGGACTTTTTGGATCTGTCATGACCTTTGCTGTAGGGAAAGAAAGCTCAGCTCCCGGGCAAGTGGCGATACAGGATTTGAACAGCGTTCTATCGATTGTTTTTCAAAGAATAAGTGAGTAGCAGATTCATAGCTGCACCGTGAGAGGAGAGAAACATGAAGAAGAATATTTCTACACAGGTTATTCAGTATTTAGAGAATCGGGGAGTCGAGCATATTTTTGGTCTCTGCGGTCATACGAATATTGCTTTTTTATCAGCGCTTGAAAAAAGCTCGATTCAATTTGTAAATGTCAGACATGAACAGATAGCGGCACATGCAGCAGATGGTTATGCGCGAGCAAAGAAACAGACAGCTGTTGTTCTCAGTCATCTAGGTCCAGGACTCATCAATGCGGCAACAGGGGTAGCGAATGCAGCACTTGATTCCATTCCAATGGTTGTCATTGCAGGAGATGTCCCGAGTCATTACTACGGAAAGCACCCACATCAAGAGATCAATCTTCATTCCGATGCCTCTCAATACGAAATTTATCGGCCGTTTGTGAAGAGAGCATGGCGAGTCGATATTCCAGAATTATTTCCAGAGATTTTATCAAAAGCATTTCAGTTAGCTGAAAGCGGCCGTCCTGGTCCAGTGTTGATATCTGTTCCAATGGATGTGTTCTCAAAAGACCTAGATGTGTCCTTGTTTGAACAAATCAACCATCATACACAGACCATTGAAAAACCTTCAATTGATGATCAAACGGCCAATCGGATATTAGATCGATTGCTGCAGGCAGAAAGGCCGCTTTTATATGTAGGGGGAGGCATTTTACTAGCTGATGCAGCTGAAGAATTAAAGGCATTCTCTGATCATCTAAGTATCCCTGTCGCCCATTCTTTGATGGGGAAAGGAGCCATGCCAGATGATCACCCAATGACCCTTGGAATGACAGGATTTTGGGGGACAAAATTTATCAATGATTAGTGCAAAGCGGCGGACTATATATTGGCTTTAGGCACCCGTTTTGCTGAAGCTGATGCGAGTTCGTGGGAATCAAATTATACGTTCCGTTTCCCGTCAACCAAGCTCATTCATATTGACATTGATCCGAATGAAATTGGACGTAACTATCCTGTTGACATAGGAGCAGTAGCCGATCTGAAGCAGGCCTTGACTGTGCTCAATCGAGTGGCGAGAGAAAGACTGCCAGAAGGGCTGAATCGACCTGAATTGAAAAAGGAAATTGCGGCATATCGTAAGGATTTTCAGGCGAGCAATCTGACGAACATTCAAGATGAATCCTTCCCAATGAAGCCGCAGCGTATTTTGCAGGAAGTGCGGGAAATATTACCGCCAGATGCCTTTATTACAACGGATGTTGGCTGGAATAAAAATGGGGTCGGACAGCAATTTCCTGTGCTCACGCCAGGGACCATTCTAACACCAGGCGGCTTTGCAACGATGGGATTTGGAGCCCCTGCTGCACTTGGGGCAAAGATTGCCCAGCCTGACCGTGTCGTTGTGTCACTCGTTGGGGACGGCGGATTCGGTCAAAATCCATCCGTTCTCGCAACAGCCGTTGAAGAGAACATTCCTGTTGTGTGGATTGTGATGAATAACAGTGCGTTTGGAACAATAGCTGGCTTGCAAATGGCGCACTATGAAACGACGTACGGTACTGTTTTCAGAAAAGGTGGAGAAAGCTATTCTCCGGATTTTGCTGCCATTGCAAGAGGTTATGGGATGAAGGGGATTAAAATCACCTCTGCTTCTGAATTCAAAGAAGCTTTAGCTGAAGCAATTGCATCTGAGGAGCCTTGCGTCATCGATGTAGCAATGAAAAATGATCCTGTCCCTACGGATGGACATTGGAATATTAATGATATTTATTCACCAAATTCAAAGCGCTCACATGTCAGCGTGAATTAAACATAACGAGGAGGAAGTAACAATGAAAATTAAAGTATTGAATCCGTTTCAAGATGGGAACCCATTATGGTTAGGTTTAGATCATCCAGAGGAGCAAATGATTCGAAAGGTATTTCAAACCATTACACCAGATACTGTTGGGTCAGAGCATATGATGGCAGGTCTCACCATTTTTGAACCGGGAGAAGCAAGTTCAGTGCACAATCACCCAGGTTCAGAGGAATTTGATTATGTGATTAAAGGATCTGGCGAAGTCATTTGTGATGGAGAAAGGCAGTCCTTTAAACAAAATGATTTCATGTTCATTCCAGACGGTGTCTCGCACCAGCATGTAAATACAGGAGATGAACCTTTATGGCTGATTTGGCTTTACACACCGCAAGGGCAGCTTCCGAAGGATTAACAAACTGCTCCGGTAAGCCCTCCTTTTGAATCATCAGGGTCTTCCGGGTCAATCAGAAAGATGACAAGGGCTAAAATAGAAAGTTATTTAGCCCTTCATCACTTGAATGAAAGGGAGTCAAGCAATGAATATGAATACACCGCTCGAAGGAATGAAAATATTAGACGTCTCTACGATGATCGCTGCCCCCTATGGCGCGGTGCTTCTAGGGGATTTTGGTGCAGAGGTCATCAAAGTCGAGATTCCTGGTAAAGGCGATACGCTGCGGCATGTTGGCCCTTTTGCAGAAGGTGAACCACTTAGATGGTCAGGTCTCTCACGGAATAAGAAATCTCTAACACTGGATCTGCACAAAGACGAAGCATCAGACATTTTTAAAAAGCTTGCAGGTCAGGTCGATGTGTTAATTGAAAATTTCCGTCCTGGAACACTCGAAAAATGGGGCGTAGGGTACGACGTATTAAAAGAAATCAACCCTCAATTAATTATGATTCGTGTATCGGGTTATGGACAAACGGGTCCGTTTAAGGACAAGGCCGGATTTGGAACACCTGCGACAGCGTTTAGCGGCTTTACATATATTCAAGGGTTTCCAGACCGGCACCCAGTCAGTCCTTCCTTTTCTTTAACTGATTATATTGCAGGCATATATGTGGCGTTTGCTACTGTGACAGCGATGTATTACAGAGATACACATCCAGAAGGAACTGGGCAAATGGTGGATTTGGGCCTCTATGAATCTGTCTTTCGTATGTTAGAATTTTTGGTTGCTGAATATGACAAGCTTGGGAAGGTGCGTGAGCGTTCACCGGGGTTAAGCGGTCATTCAAGCCCTGCCGGCACCTATGAGACAAAGGATGGGCATTATTTGGTTCTTGTGACGAGTACGGATTCGACCTTCAATCGATTGGCAGAGGCGATGAATCGCTTAGATTTATTAGAGAATGAAAAATTCGCGGTCAATGCATCTAGGCTGAAGCATAACAAAGAGATGGATGCGATCGTCTCTCAATGGATCGCGTCGAAAACAAGGGATGACGTATTAGAAATTCTAGATACTCATGGCGTTCCTGTGAGTCCAATTTTAAGTATTCAGGATATTTTTGAGCATCCGCAATTTAAAGCACGAGAGAATATCGTCGAGGTACATCACCCCCGTCTTGGAAAAGTAAAGGTGCCCGGGATCATTCCGAAATTTGAAAAAACACCCGGAAATATCCGTCACATTGCACCTGATTTAGGCGAACATAATTATGAGATTTTAACAAATATGCTTGGGTTAACAGAAGAAGAGTGCAAACAATTGGAAGAAAAAGGGGTTATTTAAGACGCTCAACCGAATCGCACGCTGCGGAAACAAAGGAGGATGGTTATGAAAGTGCATTCAGAACTGAAGGGGAATGAATTGCGGCCCGGTTATATGAAGCCAACGAAAGCCCGTTTTGGCATATTGATTCTGTTGTTTTTTATTACCGCCATTAATTATATTGATCGAGCCAGTGTATCTATTGTTGCACCTGCTATTCAATCTTCATTGCAATTAAATCCTGCCTTATTAGGCCTCATTTTTTCAGCATTTAGCTGGACATATACAGCGATGCAAATACCAGGCGGTTTTATTCTCGATAAATTTGGCTCAAAGGTAACGTATGGGATATCACTCATTACCTGGTCTATTTTCACAGGCCTGCAGGCGTTTGCGAACAGCTTTGCTTTTTTATTCGGCTGTCGTTTGTTTATTGGGATTACAGAATCTCCCGCATTTCCTGCGAATAACCGCATTGTCACCACATGGTTTCCAAGACGGGAACGGGCTTTTGCAACAGGTGTTTATACTGCTGGAGAGTATGTGGGTCTTGCATTTGCGACACCTCTTCTTTTTTGGATCATGACGACTTTCGATTGGAGAACCGTCTTTATTACAGCAGGTGCGCTCGGTATCATATTTGCTTTCTTTTGGTACAAGTATTATCACGAACCGAAAGAGCATCCGAAGATGAATGAAGAGGAGTTAGAATTGATTCGGCAAGGCGATGGACTGACAGTAGCATCACAGGGGAAGCTGAAATGGGCAGACTTTGCCGCCCTTCTAAAATACCGTAAATTGATCGGGCTCTATATTGGCCAATTCTCTGTTGCGTCTACACTTTTTTTCTTTTTAACATGGTTTCCGACCTATTTGGCAGAGGCGAAAAATATGGCGTTTCTTAAAGTGGGTTTTGCGGCTTCTCTTCCTTATATTGCTGCATTCTTTGGGGTATTGTTTGGAGGTTATGTGTCTGATTGGCTGCTTAAAAAGGGCGTATCCGTTAATGTAGCGAGGAAGCTGCCGGTAGTGGTTGGCTTGCTTCTGACGAGTACCATTGTTTTAGCGAACTTTACAACGAATATTCCGCTTGTGCTGACCATTTTATCCATCGCTTCATTTGCACAAGGACTGTCTAATATCTCTTGGACGATGCTGTCTGAAGTGGCACCAAGGGAAATGGTTGGGCTGGCTGGCGGTGTATTTAACTTTTTTGCTAATTTAGCTGGGATCATCACTCCGCTTATTATCGGATTCATCGTGTCGGCGACAGGCTCTTACAACGGGGGGATTTTGTTCGTCAGTTTAGTCGCATTAGGCGGGGCATTGTCGTACATTTTTATCGTAGGGAAAATTGAACGTATTCAATTAAAACCAGAGTGAGAAAGCGAAGCAAAAGAGAACTCAAACCAAGATGAGTTCTCTTTTTTATGAATAAAAGATAACGGTGATGATCGTTGCACATGCGATACCTATGCTGATATAAAAGCCAGCAAACCATATATTCCAGCGAGTGATACGGTAAGGGTTGACCTTCATCAAATCAGCTAACAGGGAGACAGAAACATTAAAAGGACTAAACATGACAGTTGATGTTCCAGCAACGATAAGCATGATTGCAATGGGAAGAGCAGGAAGTTCTTGGATGACAGGTGCCATCATGCTAACTAACAAAGCAAGCGAGACGAGCGGGTGAAAACCGCAAAGAGCGGTGATCAGAAAATATAACCCAATGACACAATAAACCAAAATGGCATGCTCTGATATACTGACAATAAATGCTTGAATCGGCTGCATACTGTTTGTGGCAAGCAGCATATCGACAAAGAAGCCAGCACTTAAAAATAGACACATATAGTTGGAGAGCTGACGGGTTCTTTCTTTCCAATGAGGGACAGAAACGGCTATATATTGTTTTCTTTTCTTGATGACAGAAGAGAATAATAGAGCAAATGGAATAATGGTTAGCACAACAGCGAATAAATAGCCTTTCCCAATCCATGCATCGACAAGTGAGACGGCTGTCATAAAACTCAGCAGCATGAAAGCAAGCTGAAGGGTTTTTCGCTTAATTCGACGAGGATTGGAGTTTGTTTCTGTGGACTGAATGATGTTTGGGTGTCGTTTGCTTTGACGAGAAAAGAGCATCCAATCTGTCGCCAGCACGATGACCATTAAACCAAAAGTAACGGGTGCGATTTGATAATATTTGAGTTTGGTTGCATCAATGGTGACGCTTACGAGCACTTCAACAGGACTCCAGCTTAAACATAATGCATATGACCTTAAAAGGTTGCGTGTATAAAGATGTTGTTTCACTTGTTCTTTTAGGGAATCCAGCGACGGTTTGAGCGATGTATATAGTAAGGGAATCGTTGCGATATTTAAAAACATGCCAAGAATATGAGTGACAAATGAACTCTTGCGATAAAGCTGGTTTGTGCTCGTTGTATGCAGTGTGAGCAGTTTATTTAATTGTGTATCGAAATGTCCAACATGTATGAGAGAATGAATAAAAGGCAGCATGAAAAATAGAGAAAGCAAGCCTAGCATGGAATGAAAGTGAAGAAACAACGTGTGCAATGGCTCGTCGGATAAGAAGAATAAGATCAAGCCAATCATGAGAAACATACCACCTGTTTTCAAATAAAGGCCACTTGCTTTCTTAAAAGAAATGATGAGCGAAGCAGCGGCCAGCAGACCAACAAAATAGGAGAGTATGGGAGCGGGAAATAGTTGATGAACAATATATAGGCTAATAAGAAGTGTAAAAACAAGCAGGTACATTCAAATATCTCCTCCATCAAACATCTCCAATCGATTTTATTCCGACTGGTGGAATTTGTTTTCTTTTAGTGGAACGTTTAAAATGGATTATAGCAAAATCGATCGTTTATGTCGATAAGAAATCAAAGGGGAAAAGGAGAAAGTGAACATGGCTGATAAGAAGTCAAAAGAAGAATCAGGGCTGCGTACGGTTCAGCGCGCTTTAGATATTCTTTATTGTTTTAGTGAAGAACGTCAAGAGCTGACGCTAACGGATATTTCAAAAGAGATGAATTTAGCAATGTCTACTACAACGAGACTGCTCAAGGCACTTGAAATGAATCATTTTGTGGAAAAGAATCCAGATACAATGAAATATCGATTGGGTCAAAGACTTTATCTCCTTGGATACATTGCAGGGAAGTCCATTAAATTGAGAGAACTGGCTAAACCACTCATGTACGCACTTCGTGATGAAACAAAAGAAACCGTCAACCTGTATGTAATGGATGCAACAAGCAGGGTTTGTATTGAACAGGCGGAAGGGCTGCAATCGATTCGACATCTTGTCAAGGTTGGTGAGAAGCTGCCGTTATACGCAGGTGCAGGCGGAAAGGTATTATTGGCATTTCAAAGTGAAGAATTTCAACAAAAAGTATTAGCGTCTGAGGCTGATCATGTGATGAGAGATGACTGGCAAAAGGAATGTAAACATATTCTTGACACGTATACTTCTTGCAGCATCGATGAACGAGAGGTAGGATCTGCGGCAGTAGCGGCACCAGTCTTTAACATTCATGGGGAAGTGAAGGCTTGTTTATCCATATCTGGTCCAACCCACCGGTTTACTGAAGAAGTCATTCCCCAGCTGCAGCAAAAAGTGAAAGAACAGGCACAGAGGCTTTCTGAACAGCTCGGCTACGTCGTCAAACACAATTTTTAAGATTGCCTATCTTTTCGCGCTCCATTTATCATATAATAGAAACATTATGTAGCATTCCTTGTCGTAAGGAGGACGTGTCACGATCATGAAAATCAATAGAGAAATCCCTGTAAGACAGCGGAATATTGTTCTCATTGGCTTTATGGGTGTTGGGAAAACAACCATTGGGCAGCTGGTTGCCAAAAAGCTATATCGAGATTTTATTGATGTCGATCAGGAGATTGAGAAAAAATACAACATGACGATTCCAGAGATGTTTCAGCATAAAGGAGAAGCATTCTTCAGGCAGGCTGAAAAGGATTATATCGTCGATTTATGTGAACATACACAGCTCAAGATCGTCTCACTTGGAGGCGGTGCTTTCAAACAGGAAGAAATCAAACGTGCCTGCTTGAAGCATTGTACGGTTCTTTTCCTTGACCTATCTTGGGAGAATTGGAAGCAGCGACTTGATATTTTAATTGAAAACCGTCCTGTTCTTCACAACCGGTCGCTTGATGAAATGAAAGAGCTGTTTGAAGAACGCCGGGAGATTTATTCTCTTCATAACTCCAGAGTGGAAACAGATCATTTAGAGGCTGAGGAAGTCGCCAATTATATTGTGGACACACTCAAGCTTGGCTGGGATTTATATTCGAAATAAAAAAGTCTACCGTTTAGGGTAGACTCAGCGTGTAGACAAACCCTCGCATTCGCCCGCAGGTCTGCGCGTTGGTGCTCACGAATGTTCAATTCGCTCCGCAAAAGTAGCTGCCCTTCCTAGACTTCAAAGGTTTTCTATCACGATGAAAAGAAGACAAAGTGCTAAAATAAACATCATTTTAGCACTTTGTCAACAATCTAAGTCTACCGTTTAGGGTAGACTTTTTTTTATTGATGCCTTTTCCTTCGTAGATATGATGATGTTTTGACAGTAAAATTTATTTATCCTTTTTTGGTATGTTGCCGTTTGGAAAAAGAGGTATCATACTTCAACCAGTTAACGAAGATGAGGTTTTTTGGTCGATGTGGTAAACAAAATATATCCCTCATTTTCTTTTTTGGAAAAATAAAATAGTATCTAAAATTCAACAATAGTTTTTTGAATTATTGTAATTATTAAAAAATAATATTGACATCATTCACAATATCATTCTATGATTGTTTACGTAAACGCTTACCGTAAACGTTTACTATAACCGAATGGGGAGGAATTTGTTTATGAAAAATAAAGAAAAATGGAGCGGTGTATTCCCGGCTGTCTTAATTCCTTTTAAAGATGACTATTCAATTGATGAACCTGCTTTTCGTAAGCTTGTCCGATGGGTGGCGGATCACAAAGGGATTAACGGGATCGTTGTCAATGGACATACTGGCGAGATTATGACCTTACTGCCACATGAACGAGCTGAGGCTGTGCGCATTGCAGCCGACGAATTAAAAGGGGAAGTACCTGTCATTTCTGGGGTTTCTGCTGAAGGGACAATTGAAGCGATCCAGCATGCAAAAGCCGTTGAAGAAGCTGGTGGTGAAGGTATACTTCTCATGCCGCCACATTCATGGCTAAGATTCGGTATGCAGCCTGAGTCACCTGTCCAATTCTTTAAAGATGTTGCAGAAGCGATTGATATTTCAATCATCGTTCATCAATATCCAACATGGACAAAAACCTCATATACAACCAGTCAATTACTAGAAATGTCGGAAATTGAGAATGTTGTTTCGTTTAAAATTGGTCAAAGAGACATGGCACAATACGAGGTCGATGTGCGGGCATTGAAAAAACATGCACCAGATGTATCGTTACTCACATGTCACGATGAATATTTATTGCCAACATTGGTTCAAGGGATTGATGGAGCACTTGTAGGTTTCGGCTGTTTCGTGCCAGATTTGATCGCTGAACTTGTGAAATGTGTGGAAGAAAAAGACCTTATAGCGGCTAATAAAGTTTACGATAGAATATTCGAATTAAAGCATGCTGTGTATAAAATGGATGAACCTTCATCTACTTCTCATCTGCGCATGAAGGAAGCGATGTATCAGCGAGGTTTGATCAGTAGTTCGCTTGCTAGGAAGCCGGTACTACCTTTAACTGATGAGGAAAAAGAAGAAATTCGTCAGGGACTTCAAAGTGTTGGTTTGCTTAAGGAAAACGTCGGTAGATAACAGACCATTGATTTCATGATGAAGGTGAGTCAGGTTATAATAGTGTATAAAACAACAGACTCCCGGAGGTATGAAATGTGTCAGTAAGTATTAAAGATGTCGCATTGAAAGCTGGAGTGTCTATCGCCTCTGTTTCCCGAGTATTAAGTGGTAAACCAGGAGTAGGTGCTCAAACGGCTGAAAGAATCAAACAAGTGATTGATGAGTTAGGCTATCGTCCTAATTTAGGAGCTAGAGGGCTCGTTAAAAGAAAGACTGGGAATATAGCTGTCGTGGTTCCGCGTGGTTCATATATTTTGAATAATCCATTTTTTTCGACGATTTTAGATGGTATAGCGAAGGAATTAGATGAGACTGAATTCAATATGTTGATGTCATTTACATCTATACAGCAGCAGCGATTACTTGAAACGCAAGCTGTAGATGGTGCCATTTTATTTTCTCCAAGAAATGAAGAATTGAGCATGGATTGGTTAAAAAGTTTAGCTATACCCATTATTGTTGTTGGAAGTTACTTAGAGGATTCTCCTTTCCCATGTGTCAGGCCAGATGATGAAGAAGGTGTGTGTCAATCCGTAACGGCCTTATTTGAGAAAGGCCATCGAACCATTGGGCTGGTCAATGGTCCAATGAGTTCGATGCATAGTGTGAGGTATTACAAGGGATATGAGCGCACACTTAAAAATTTAGGGTTAACAATGAACAAAGAACTTGTGTTTGAGTTAGATGAATTTGATGGGGGAAAAGTAGTAGAAGTGGTTTCTCAATTTCTCCAAGGAAACCAGCACATGACTGGAGTTGTTTGCTCTTCAGATTTTTTGGCGATGGGGGTCATGAAAGCTGCAGAACACGCAAATGTGTCTATACCTCATGACTTGTCTGTCGTTGGTGCCGATGATGTGCCCATTGCAAGTTTTCTAACCCCTTCTTTATCTTCAGTTCATGTTGATTTAGTTGGAATGGGGAGAAAAGCTGTTTCTTTATTAACACAGGTATTAGAAGGAGAACAGTTAGAAGCGATGGAACATATCTTCCCTATGTACTACATAGATCGGGGCACCACGGGAACGCCAAAAAAGAAATGATAGATGCTGAAAACTCCTATGAACGCTTTAGAATGTCTCTTGATTTAAAATGTAAGCGATTTCTTTAGCGCTCTTCGGCATGTACTTTTGCATCATTTCCTCTAATAAGGAGGAGATATCATGACGTTAGAAGTCAGCGGAAATTCAAATTCTCATGATGGACAAGTTGTTGATAGAGCTTCGCAACTATTGACGAGAATGGAAAGTGTACCTTTTTCTAGATGGCATTTAAAACCTCGTATCATTATGGGATCTGCCACCTTTTTTGATGCTTTTGATGCTCTGTCTTTAGCGTTTGTTCTCCCAGTTCTCATCGGCATGTGGAGTTTATCACCTGCTCAAATTGGTCTTCTTATTGGGTCTGGTTATATAGGACAAGCGATTGGTGCCATTTTCTTTGGATGGTTAGCAGAAAGGCGTGGCCGTGTATTTAGTGCAAAGTGGACTGTACTCCTCATGTCCGTCATGAGTATTGCATGTGTGTTTTCAGGTAATTTTATGGCACTGTTTATTTTTCGTTTTATACAAGGGATTGGGGTAGGAGGAGAGGTGCCGGTAGCGGCTTCATATATCAATGAGCTGTCCCGGGCTCAAGGGAGAGGCAGATTTTTTATGCTTTATGAGATGATTTTTCCTTTAGGGTTAATGATCTCAGCTCAAATCGGCGCATTTGTTGTACCTAGCTTTGGGTGGAAGTGGATGTTTTTGATTGGAGGTATTGGAGGTTTAATCGTCTTTGTATTCTTTTTTATGTTACGTGAATCTCCAAGGTGGCTTATTTCGAAAGGCAAGTTAGATGAGGCCGAAAGAATTATTGAAGAAATTGAAGCTAGTACTGACAAACGAATGCCTGTAGCAAAGCAAGTATTTAGCAGTACTGAAAAGGGCGACTGGAAAGAGCTTTTTTCAACTTTTTACCGTAAAAGAACATTGATCGTATGGGGACTATGGTTTTCTGCCTACTTTGTATCAAATGGTTTAAATAACTGGTTACCAAGTCTTTATAATACGGTTTACAATTTGCCAGTTGGAGATTCATTAAGGGCAGCCTCTCTCACAAATATTTTACAGACCATAGGGGTATTCGCTTGTGCATTTTTAATTGATAAAGTAGGACGAAAGCGCTGGGCAACCATTGCATTTATCGTAACAGGTGCTTTATTAACTGCTTTATGGATCAGCGGAGCGAGTTCTCCAGAAAGTGTGATATATTTAGGGTCCGCTGCTTACGGAATGATGGGGACGATTACAGTTCTTCTCTATCTATATACACCTGAAATTTATCCAACACGTATGAGGGTGATTGGAACGGCATTTGCTACAGCATGGCTTAGGCTGGCCTCAGCGATCGCTCCTATTATGATAGGCTTTATTTTAGAGGTAAGCGGTGTTTCAACTATTTTTATTCTTTTTGCAAGTGTGACTGTAGTGGGAGCAATTCTTGCTTTTAAAATGATCGAAACGCGCGAGAAAGTATTAGAGGATATTGCACCGTGATTCAATAAAAGTTTAGGCTTGATTGAAGAGCGCCGGGAAATATAGCCCTTCATAACTCAAGACTCGAAACAGATCCGGAAGCTGAGAAAACTCAGGCTTGGCTGGGATTTATGCTCAAAATAAAAAAGTCTACTTGTTAGGGACTGACCCCATAAGATGAGACAAATAAAAAACACCTTCAAGTTTGAAAATGGATCGTTGTGATCCGAAATAAAACATGGAGGTGTTTTTTCTATGGGGACAAGAGTGAGTTATCCGGTTGAAGTCAAACAGAAGGCTGTAGAAATGAGATTGGCAGGCGTACCTATGAAAGAGATCATGCAGAAATTGAATATCAAGAATAAGACGCAGGTTCAGACATGGGTGAGGTGGCATAAGGCTGGGGATACACACCGGTTCGAACAGCCTGTTGGAAAACAATATACCTATGGAAAGGGTCCCGAGTACTCTTCCGAATTAGAGAGACTGCAGGCAGAAAATCGCTATTTGAGTCAACAGAATGAAGTTTTAAAAAAGTACAACGAATTGGAAAGGAAGTTGATAAGGAAACGTCAATCAAACTGGTAGAAGAATTGTGCAAAACGATGACAGTACAGGACATCTGTGTCCATTTAGGCATCTTACGTACTTCGTATTATAGATGGAAAAAGGATTTGACTCAGAATCATTCTAAAAGACAAATAGAGAAACAGGTCGGCACGTTGTGCCGAAAGCACAAATATCGATATGGTTATCGAAAAATCACAGCCATACTAAAAAGAAGAATGCGTATTAACCATAAAACTGTTCAACGTATCATGCAGAAAAACCAGTGGCAATGCCGGGTTAAAATGAAAAAGCGTAAGAAGAATGGGCAGCCCTATGCCGTGGCCGGTAATATATTGGATCGGAACTTTCAGTCTGATCGCCCTCTTGAAAAACTAGTAACGGACATCACGTATTTGCCTTATGGACAGAAACAATTGTACCTTTCCAGTATCTTGGATTTATATAATGGAGAAGTGATTGCTTTTACGATTGGTGATAAGCAGGACACAGACTTTATCTTAAACACACTTAATCAGCTCCCAGCACTGCCTGAGAATTGCGTGTTACATAGCGATCAAGGTTCTGTGTATACATCTTACGAGTATCAGAAAGCTGTTCATATAAAAGGCATTACCATGAGCATGTCCCGTAAAGGGACGCCCGCTGATAATGCCTCCATCGAATCGTTTCATTCCTCACTAAAGTCTGAAACGTTCTATCTTAACAGGATTGACCGCACTACGACCAGCATCGTAGAACGCACTGTCAAAGAATACATTTATTATTATAACAACATTCGTATTCAAACGAAACTAAACAACCAATCACCGATAAACTATCGGCAATTGGCTGTATAAAGGTGTTTTGATCCCTGTCTCAAAAACGGGGGTCAGTCCCGTTATAGTAGACTTTTTTCTATATAGAAGTGGGTTAAACAAACGTTTAATTAAACACGAATATTTCGCTTTTTAATAGACATCCAGCCGCTGATCTGTCATCACAGGAATCTGCTGTCTCACTTCATCCACTAGCTCAAGATCAATGTCCGCATAATATATATCTTCCTCATGGTTTGTTTCAAGTAAAATACGGCCAAGTGGATCAATCACCATGGAGTGGCCAGGGAATTCAGTGTCTCTACTTGTGCCTGTTCTGTTAACAGCAATCATAAATGACTGATTTTCAATTGCTCTTGCGATGAGCAAGCTGCGCCAATGATCCACTCTTGCTGAAGGCCATTGCGCCGTATTGATAAGCACCTTCGCCCCTTTGTTGACAAGTGTTCTGGAAAGCTGCGGAAAGCGAAGGTCGTAGCAGATCATGGCCCCAATCTTCACATCCTCCTCATAGTCAAATAAACCAAGCTGATCACCAGCGGTTAAATAGTTGTGCTCATCCATTAAGCGGAATAAATGAATTTTATCATAATCGACTAAAAGCTCACCTTGGCGGTTAAAGACATACATCGTGTTGGTGATGTTGTCACTTTCTGAGCGCTTGTTCAATACACTTCCTGCAATGAGAACTACTTGGTGTTTACGGGCAAAGGAAGAGAAAAGCTGTTTTGTGCGTTCACCGTTTACATCCGCAAGCTGATCGGCTTGTTCAAGAGCGTAACCGGTATTCCACATTTCGGGTAAAATGATCAGATCAGGCTGCTCGCGGATCGCTTCTTCTAAAAATGCTTCTGCTTTTTGAAAGTTCACATCAGGTTCTCCAATTTGTACGTCCATTTGGACAAGGGCGATTTTCATACAGGTTCCTCCTTTATTCGATGATTGCAAATATGAAATCCATGAATGGATCGATCGATTTTTTTGTCTGAGAATCTCTAGTTTTCAAGCCAGTTTCTTTATCATAAAGGTTTCAAACTTCTTTGCCAATAGAAATGTCAGAAGGTTTTGTCTTTTGTATAGAAAATGGCTTTCTTCGTCAAGAAAACAGTGATATGATACACACAACTAATAAAACAAAGGGGGATAGTAGGATATGCAATTGTTTGATTTACCATTAGAAGAGCTAAAAAAGTATAAACCGAAGAAAACAGCACGTCCTGATTTCTCAGACTTTTGGAAGGCATCGCTTGAAGAACTGAACCAAGTGGAGGCAGAGCCAGCACTTGAACCTTATGATTATCCAGTAAAGGGAGTGAAGGTGTACCGCCTGACGTATCAAAGCTTTGGTCATTCTCGAATTGAAGGCTGGTATGCAGTACCAGATCAAACAGGTCCACATCCAGCACTCGTACATTTTCATGGCTATAATGCTAGCTATGACGGCGGCATTCATGACATCGTCAACTGGGCACTGCATGGCTATGCGACATTTGGTATGCTCGTCCGCGGTCAAGGCGGCAGTGAAGATAAGACAGTGACACCAGGCGCACAGGCTTTGGGGTGGATGACAAAAGGCATTTTATCGAAAGAGACCTACTATTATCGGGGTGTTTATTTAGATGCGGTTCGAGCGCTCGCCGTGATTCAGTCCTTCCCGGAAGTGGATGAACACCGGGTCGGCGTGGTGGGCGGGAGCCAGGGTGGTGCATTAGCGGTTGCAGCTGCAGCACTTTCAGACATTCCGAAGGTCGTCGTGGCAGATTATCCGTACTTATCGAATTTTGAACGTGCAGTAGATGTGGCATTGGAGCAGCCTTATTTAGAAATCAATTCATACTTTCGCAGAAACAGCGATCCAGAAGCGGAAGAAAAGGTATTTGAGACGTTAAGCTATTTTGATTTGATCAATTTAGCCGGATGGGTGAAACAGCCCACATTGATGGCGATCGGTCTGATTGACCAAATCACCCCACCATCTACTGTGTTTGCGGTATATAACCATTTAGAAACAGATAAAGATTTAAAGGTGTATCGCTACTTTGGACACGAGTACATCCCGGCTTTTCAAACAGAGAAGCTTGCCTTCTTACAAAAGCATTTAACGAATTAACAGAACAAAGAGGCCTCTCTAGGAGGGCCTCTTTAGATTGTTGACAAAGTGCTAAAATGATGTTTATTTTAGCACTTTGTCTTCTTTTTTCAGCGTGATAGAAAACCTTTGAAGTCTAGGAAGGGCGAGCACTGGCGCGGAGCGAATTGAACATTCGTGAGCACCAGCGCGCAGACCTGACAACGAATGCGAGGGTTTGTCTATATGCTGAAGAGGCCTCTCTAGGAGGGCCTCTTTTTTAATAGCTCGTATTCTGTCTCGTTTTTTCATCAGGCACTAACGCGGTGATAATGAGGGCAAGGGCAGTGATGATATGAAGAATGAATCCGAGAATCGGGATCCATGCAAGGCAGGATGTGACAATTCCGATGATACTTCCAATCATTGGTCCCTGGTCTCGCCTCGATAAGACGAGTGTGATAATATGCAGAATAAGCATGACCATAAGCGGTGAATATCCATTGCTGATAACGAATAGACCTCCGATCACAGGGATGGCAAGGCAAGCTTCAAAAATCCCAGTGATCCATTTCATAATGCGAGATATAGACATCAGATCCAACTCCTTTTTCATATATGTCTTATTCGTATTTTCCCAAAACGTGAAGAAGTCATGCAGAATTCTATAGAAAGAGTTGATGAACGCTTGAGAGAGAGAATTAAGGAAGAGCTGAAAATCATCGAAGAAACGTATGACGTAAAGATTTGTCTTGCCGTCGAATCAGGCAGTAGGGCATGGGGATTTCCCTCGACCGATAGTGATTATGATGTTCGTTTTTTATATGTTCCCCGGAAAGAATGGTATTGGGCGATGGAAGAGCATCGTGATGTCATTGAACGACCGATTGATGACGTGCTTGATATCAGCGGCTGGGAGCTTAGAAAGGCACTTCGCTTATTCAATAAATCAAATCCGTCCATTATGGAATGGCTGTCTTCTGATATCATCTATGCTGAATCTTTCTCTTTGGCAAAGCAGCTAAGAGAATTAAAGGATCGAGCGTTTTACCCTGCGGCTTTGATGTATCATTACCTCAATATGGCGAAGCGGAATGAGAGTCGGCATTTACGAGGAGAGCAGGTGCGAATCAAGAAGTATTTCTATGTGCTTCGGCCGCTTCTTGCCTGTCAGTGGATTGAACGTTACCGAACAGTTCCACCAATGGACTTTCATGAATTGCTCAAGGAGCTAGTGGAGGAAGGCCCGCTTTTAGCAGAAATTCACGAACTGCTCAAACGTAAAATCGATGGAGAAGAAATGGATGTAGAGAACCGTCTCGCTCATGTCCATCCATTTATTGATAAAGAGCTGGCGCGTTTTGATGAATTGGTGAAAAGCTACAATCAGCCGAAAGACAACTGATACAAAAATTAAATGAGCTGCTGCAGTCTACCCTTGATGAGGTGTGGGTGTAGGAGGGAAGAGCCAGCCGAATAGCGGCAGGCTCTTTTTTTTCTCTTATTGTGATAAAACCACAAAAAAAGTCAGAATTTTTGTCATCTTCAAATATTGTAGCGGACAGCTTATGAGCCTTACAATAAAGACATAGCTTACAAAGAGTGGGAGGTGCCCTTTATGGAGTCGGTCACAAGAAATTTCTTCTTGTTTTTGTCAAAAAGCAGTCTCTTGAACCATATTGCTCGTAATTGGGGAAGTGCTGTTGCATCTAAGAAAATCATCGGTGGGAAAGATTTTGAGAGCGCTATCTCTGTCATTAAACGATTAAATGATCAAGGAATGGCTGTAACAGTCGATCACCTTGGTGAGTTTGTCACAAAGGCAGAGATTGCAAATGAACGGACGGATGAGTGTATTCAAACCATTCAGCGGATTGCTGAGGCGGGACTCAATTCCCACGTGTCACTCAAAATGACATCACTCGGCCTGGATATTGACGATGACCTTGTGTATCGCAATATGAAACGTATTTTAGATACGGCAGAAAAACACCGTATCATGGTGACAATCGATATGGAGGATGAACAGCGCTGTCAAAAAACGCTGGACATTTTTAAAGAGATGAAATCTCAATATGAGTATGTCAGTACGGTCCTGCAGGCGTATTTGTACAGAACAGAAAAGGATCTTGATGACCTCAATGAGCTGCAACCATTTTTACGACTTGTAAAGGGTGCCTATAAGGAATCCGCCGAAGTGGCGTATCCAAACAAAAAAGACGTTGATCAGAATTACAAGAAACTGATCGAAAAGCAATTACTCACAGGGAACTATACAGCCATTGCGACACATGACGATCAAATGATCGAGTTTACGAAAAATATTGTGAAAAAACACAATATACCGACAAGTCAGTTCGAATTTCAAATGCTGTATGGCATGAGGTCAGAAACGCAGCAGGCACTTGTGAAAGAGGGCTATCAAATGAGGGTCTATACCCCATATGGACGAGAGTGGTATGGCTACTACATGAGACGTCTTGCAGAACGGCCGGCAAACATTGCCTTTGCTTTAAAAGGAATGACGAGAAAATAATTTGAAACGGGAGCGTGACAAAAATGACAACACCTTACAAACATGAACCATTCACGGATTTTAGCCAGGAAGAAAATCTCAAAGCGTTTGAACAAGCATTAGCAAAGGTAACAGAATCACTGGGTCAAACCTATCCGCTCGTGATTAATGGAGAAAGAATCGAAACGAAAGATCAAATTGTCTCGATCAATCCAGCGAAAAAGGATGAAGTTGTTGGAACCGTATCAAAGGCCGGAAAAGAAGAGGCAGAACAAGCAGTTCAGGCTGCGGCGAAAGCATTTGAAACTTGGCGCTATACGTCTCCAGAAGAAAGAGCCAGCGTCATCTTCCGTGCTGCGGCAAGCATTCGCCGTAAAAAGCATGAGTATTCAGCCCTTCTTGTCAAAGAAGCAGGTAAGCCTTGGAATGAAGCGGACGCAGATACAGCAGAAGCGATCGACTTCCTTGAATATTATGCTCGTCAAATGCTGGAGCTGGCGAAAGGCAAACCAGTGAACAGCCGCGAAGGGGAACACAATCAATACGTATACACACCAACTGGCGTGACGCTCGTCATTCCGCCGTGGAACTTCTTGTTTGCCATTATGGCAGGAACAACAGTAGCACCAATCGTTACAGGGAACACAGTTGTCTTAAAACCTGCAAGTGCAACTCCTGTCATTGCGGCACGTTTTGTGGAAGAGCTTGAGCAAGCAGGTCTTCCAAAGGGTGTGGTGAACTTTGTACCAGGAAGCGGAGCAGAGGTTGGAGATTACTTAGTCGATCACCCGAAAACAAGCCTGATTACATTCACTGGCTCAAGAGAAGTAGGGACACGTATCTTTGAACGCGCGGCAATTGTACAGCCAGGTCAGCAGCATTTAAAGCGTGTCATTGCTGAAATGGGTGGTAAGGATACAGTGGTTGTAGATGAGGATGCAGACGTCGAATTAGCGGCTAATGCCATTTTCACATCAGCCTTCGGTTTTTCAGGTCAGAAATGTTCAGCTGGATCTCGGGCTGTCGTCCACGAGAAGCTGTATGACCAAGTGATCGAGCGAGTGAAGGAAATCACAGAAACGAAAACAACAGCGAACCCTCTTTCTGCGGATGTCTACATGGGACCTGTCATTGATCAAGCGTCCTTTGACAAGATCACGGATTATATCGAGGTGGGCAAACAGGAAGGCCGCTTAGTCACTGGCGGAACGAGTGATGATTCAGAAGGATACTTCATTCACCCAACCATTTTTGCAGATCTTGAGCCAACATCTCGCTTGATGCAAGAAGAAATCTTTGGACCTGTCTTGGCCTTCTCGAAAGTATCTAGCTTTGATGAGGCACTTGAAGTAGCCAACAACACGGAATATGGTTTGACAGGTGCTGTCATTACCAATAATCGTGATCATATCAACCGTGCGAAGCAGGAGTTCCATGTAGGGAACCTCTACTTTAACCGTAACTGCACAGGAGCCATCGTAGGATATCACCCATTCGGCGGATTCAAAATGTCAGGAACCGATTCAAAAGCAGGCGGTCCAGATTACCTAGCTCTACACATGCAGGCAAAAACGATTAGTGAAATGTTTTAAGTTGGAAAAGCATGAACCTGTGCACACGGGTTCATGCTTTTTTTTGCTTGTCTACGACTTGTTTCTATGCAAATCTGTCCGGAAAGAAGTATGATAAATGTATTACTTAATCAGGGAGCAATCGGGATGGAAGAGATATTAGAAAAGCTTCATACATTTTTTGATGTCGATAAGTTAATTGCATTTATTAGCGGGTATTTAAAAAAACCAGTCATTTTAGAAAGCACAGAGTGTCAGCTCCTTGCTTATAATTCTTACAGCATTCAGCAGTTTGACCCAGTCAATCAGCAAACGATTTTCTCAAAAGAATGTCCGGGGTCTGTAGTCGATTGGTTAAAGAAAACAGGGGTCATCGAGCGGCTTCACAAGGAGTCAAAGCCTTTTTATGTGAGCGGTCATGACGAGCTCGGGTTTAATCGGCGGGTGGCTGTGAGCGCCAAGCATAAACAAGAGGTTGTCGGCTTTATTTGGGTGCAGGACATTGAAGATTCTCTCTCTCAGGAGGAGCTGCAATTTTTGCATGAAGCTTCCTTTCAAGTGGGAAAAGTGATTTATAAGAATAAGAAACAGCTGGAGAAAAAGGAAGGCAAGATTGAAGAATTTTTTAAAAAGGTCATGGATGATCATTTTTATACAGAAGAAGAACTGAAGTGGGAGGCTGAGAATTTAAGCATCCCGCTGCCAGCCGTATTTACTGTCATGGTCGTACACGCTGCCGATAACAAAAGTGAGACGGCAGAAGATGTAAAGGACGTCATTCGGACGTATTTGCAGCTAGAAGACAAGGTGAATCACGTATACTCCGTTCAAGCCGACATTGTCGTCATATTGGGCAGCTTGTCAGACCGGCACTCACCGAAAGCCACTGCGGCTGACGTCATCGCTCATCTGCAATCGAAAGCGCATGCCCATCCTTCTCCATTTTATATTGGGATGGGAAGAGAGTATCGAGATGTCATGAAAATGAGCACAAGTCGATTTGAAGCGATAGAGGTCGTGAAGGCTGTGAAAATTGTGGGGGGACAAGAGCTGATTCCATATGATTACGAGAATCTTGGGGTTTTCCGCTTCTTAGACTCGATTTACAGCCATCAAAAAAAGAAAAATGACTTCAATCCAGATTTATTACGTTTGAAGGAAAAAGACCGAGACAGCCAAACCTCATTTTTAAAAACGCTTGAAGTCTATTTATTGAATAACTGCAAGCTAAAGCCAGCCGCAGAGCAGTTGTTTATTCATCAAAATACATTAAACTATCGAATGAAACAAATCTTTGATATGACCTCAATCGATTTAAGTCACTTCAGCCAGCGATGTGAGTTATTTATTGAATTGATGCTGATGAAAAAAGATCAATAGTCATCGAATCCGCAGGTGCCCGGGATCACCTGCGGGTTTTCATGTGAAAATGGCATACAACGGCCGTGTTTCGTTGTATGATAGATAAGGATTTTATGAAAGGGGGGCCACCTTTGGGAGCAGTCACCTTGGCCATTTTGATTTTCATCCTGACCCTCGTCCTTGTCATTTGGCAGCCAGGACGTTTAACCATTGGATGGTCAGCATGTGGAGGCGCCATTCTTGCACTTGCCTTTGGTGTCGTTCATCTGGGCGATGTGTGGGAAGTGACGCAAATAGTATGGAACGCAACATTTGCGTTTATTGGCATCATTATTATTTCGTTAATTTTAGATGAAATCGGTTTTTTCGAATGGGCTGCACTGCATATGGCAAAAGCCGCAAAAGGGAACGGTGTCCGCATGTTTATTTATTTAACATTGCTCGGCGCTGTCGTGGCTGCTTTTTTTGCGAACGATGGAGCGGCACTGATTTTGACCCCGATCGTCTTGTCTGTAGTGAGAGCGTTAAAGCTGGATGAGCGGATGATCCTGCCTTTTGTGATGGCGAGCGGCTTTATTGCAGATACAACCTCCTTGCCATTTGTCATTAGTAACTTGGTCAATATCGTATCAGCCGACTATTTTCATATTGGGTTTCTAGAATATACAGCAAACATGTTCGTGCCAAACCTTGTGTCACTTGGAGCAAGCATGTTAGTGCTTTATGTGTTTTACCGAAAGCTTATCCCAAAAACATACGATGTATCACAGGCGAAGGAACCGGCATCAGCGATCCGGGATATCCGCATGTTCCGCTTGTCTTGGTACGTGCTTGGCTGTCTGCTTGTCGGTTATTTTGCAGGGGAACTCATTGGGGTTCCGGTCTCCATCATTGTGGGCGGTATTGCTCTTGTCTTCTTGTGGCTGGCAAGAAGAAGTCCCCAAGTGGCGACAAAACGTGTCGTAAAAGAAGCACCGTGGTCCATTGTCTTTTTCTCAATCGGCATGTATGTCGTCGTATATGGACTGAAGAATGTCGGTCTCACAGAAATATTGGCGGCATGGATCGAACAAGGAGCATCGCATGGCTTGCTTGCGGGAACGATGTTTATGGGTGTGCTTGCCGCAGTGCTGTCCTCTGTCATGAACAATCTGCCTACTGTGTTAATTGATGCGATTGCGATCGGTCATACAGATACAGCAGGCGTCATGAGAGACGGATTGATATATGCCAATGTCATCGGCTCTAACCTTGGTCCGAAAATGACCCCTATCGGCTCATTGGCGACATTGCTGTGGCTTCATGTTCTTAAGAAAAAGGGCGTCCATATCTCTTGGGGTGCATACATGAAAGCCGGAATCATCCTGACCATCCCAACCTTGATCCTTACTTTATTGGGGTTATATGCGTGGTTATGGCTCATACATTAAAGCTGAATATAAAAAAGAGCAGGTCGCTTGGATCTGCTCTTTTTTGTTACAGATATTTTGCATAGCGTTTTTCTAAAAAGTCCTGAAGTAATGAGACTACGCTGCAAATGCCCCAGTAAATGAGGGCGACCAAAATATACATGGTCATATAATCGAATTCGCGCCCACCTACGATCTTTGCTTGCTGGAATAGTTCGGGGACAGTAATCATTGCAGCCAGTGAGGAGGCTTTGATTAAATCGAGCATGACATTGGTCAATGGCGGCAGTGCGATGCGGACGGATTGAGGCAAAATGACACCGCGCATCGTTTGCCAATAGCTGAGACCTAGTGACTTGGCAGCTTCCACCTGTCCACTTGGAACAGATGAGAGGGCCGCCCGATTGATTTCTGCAATATAGGCAGCGCTATTGAAGCTGAATCCAATAATGGCAGCAGTGACCGCTGTAAACTCAATGCCGATATAAGGAAATCCAAAATAAAGAATAAACAAAATCACCAGAATGGGCACGCCACGCATGAATGAGATATACAGCCGTGCAGGCAGCCAAAGCACCCACGTATTCGCCATTCTGGCAAGCGCAATAAAAAAGCCAAGAATGGTGCCAAAAAACATGCTCACAAAGGAAATGAGCAGCGTCAGCCAGATGCCTTTCATGACAAATGGAAATGACGCCTTTGCCAGTGCAGGATTAAATATATATTCTAAATGAATATCTGCCACGCTTGCGGCTCCTTATTTAGAAATGTCGACATCTTCGACATCAGCATCTATTTTCTTTGAGACGTCTGCATGATTAAAGAATTTTTCGGAAATCTTTTTCATGGTTCCGTCTTTTTTCATTTCTTTTAAGACACGATTTAATTCTTTTTGAAGCTCTGTGTTGTCCTTCTTCATCACAAAACCTTGTTCGTTTGGCATGTATTTTAAGTCAGGGTGAATCGTAATATTTAATTTCGGGAATGCAGCTAGAGCTAGTGTCTGCAAGTAATAATCATTTAGAATGACATCTGTACGACCGTTAGCGACATCCTTTAAGTATTGCTCGTTTGTCGCATTATCATAAATGACTTCCTTCGCACCATACTTGCGAGCGACATCCATGTAAATCGTTGTGGCAGCACCAGCTGCTTTCTTTCCTTTTAAATCTTTTAACGTTTTAATGCCAGACAAATCATCTTTTCTTACGATCGCTGTGCCATAAGAATATTTATAAGGAGTTGAAAAGGCGAACTTATCTTTTCTGTCATCTGTGATGTCAATGTCATTTGCAGCGGCATCAACTTGACCAGAATTAATGGCGCTCAGCATGCCATCATAGCCCATTTCTTTAAATTCTACTTTCACATCCAGGCGTTTAAATGCTTCTTTGACCACTTCCACTTCATAACCAGTCAATTGATCCTTGCCATTAGCGGTATCATGATATGACGTTGGATAAAGGGTCCCTGAAGTAGCAACCACGATTTTCCCTTTCTTTTGAATCTCATCCCACTTTGAATCTCCAGACTGAGAAGAGCCTGATTGACTGCAAGCAGACAAGACAAGTATGAAAGCAGACACAACAAGCATTACCCAGATCGATTTTCTATGATAAAAACGACTCATTTAAGAATCCTCCTCTATTTTTTATACAAAACAAAACATAGCACGCTTTTTCTGTTAGGACAACGTTTTCAGAAGAAAAGCGAAAAAGTAAGAATATTATGTGCAATTTGCAACGTGAGATAATGTATAAAAAAGGAAAGTGCGTACAAAATAAATGCGAATAAAGGAGGGAAGAAAATGATGAAAAAAATAAGTGGCTTGATCATATTATCGGTGATGCTGTTGTCTGGTTTTTATATGGAAACAGCTCATGGAGAAACACCCCAAATGGAAAAGCGTCCAGTAACGCATCAAGTAAAACTAACGACAGAACAACAAAAACAAATTGAAACGCTTGAGCAGCAAATTCTTTCTAAACGAAAAGAAGTGATTGAGAAGTACGTCCAATATGGTGTGTTAACAAAGGAACAAGGTACACATATTACGAAACGAATGGATGAACATTACAATCATTTGAAAAACAACGGATTTGTGCCATTGCTGAAAAAACCACAGCACCATTGACCATAAGGATGAAACCGGCAGCGAGGTGCCGGTTTTTTATTGTTTATCAATCTATTCAGAAGGAGAGACTTTCACCATCTTTAGGGACAAAAATGGCTTGTGCTGCTTGATGCTCTTGAATGTAAGCTTGTAAAGAGGCTCTTGTTAGTAAGCAATGATTCACTGCCTCAAGGTGAGTAGCGACAATTTGTGCTGTTGGATGAGAACGGTGAACGTCTAAAATGTCTTCCTTCGTCATCGTAATTGGATCGCCTTCTAAAAATTGAGCAGCTCCGCTATTGACCACAATGACATCTGGCTTGCAAGTATTGATAACCTCCTTCGGCTCATCACACCAAATGGTATCACCTGCAATGTAAAGGGTAGGTTCATCAGGGTGAAAGAAAACAAAACCGCTGACCTGTCCCATCCGCTTTGCAATTTCTCCTGTCCCATGCTGTCCACCTGTCCGCTGAATATGAACACCATAAATGTCTATTTCATCTTCAATGCATGTGACATGCTGGAAACCGGCCTCTTCAACTTCTTTTTTGTCATTATCCGATTGCGTATAAATGGGTTGGTCTTGGGCTAATTTTTGTTTCGCCTCGTCATCAAAGTGATCCACGTGCAAATGAGTGAGTAAGACAGCATCTGGGTGTAGCATGTTGTCTAAGTCAATGTTTACAGGCAGATCAACAATCGGATTGTTCAAATGTTGATTGGCTGTATGAGGAAACGGTGGATATGTTCCTTTTGCTGCTAAAAAGGGATCAATGAAGAAAGTTGCCTGACCATATTCAAGGTAGAAAGTAGCATTCCGAATGAGCGTGATTTTCATGAAAAGGCCTCCTTTTTTTCTGATTAAGTTTACAGTATATTAAAAGAGTTCCATGTGACAGAGGGTTGTGAAAGTCTTTCATCAGAAGGACTTGATTTTTGAAAGAGGTGAGCCAATGTTAGACCAAACCGATATGGATATTTTAAAAGAGCTCTCAAAAAACAGTCGATTAACTATGAAAGCGCTAGGTGAAAAAGTTCATTTAACGGGTCAAGCTGTTGCAAATCGTGTGTTAAAGCTTGAAGAAGAGGGTGTGATTGAAGCATATACCATTTCGATTGACTGGCGGACGCAAAACACCATCCAAACATTTATGCAGCTCTATACCCGCAGTCATCATCACGAACCGCTTCTGTCCTTTCTCGACCGACAGGAAGAGATCAAGAATTTATTTAAAATAAGTGGTGAAGGCTGCTATATGGCTGAAGGCCATTTCTTCAGTCATGATGAACTGGATCTGTTTTTAACGGAGCTGACAAATTACGCAAATTATAAACTGTCTATTGCGGTTAAGCGTCTCATTCATCAGTAAGAAAAGAGACGCAGGAGGAAAAAGAACGATGAAAAAATTAATCGAAAATCAAGCTGAACCGGTGACAAAGGAAAAAATCAAAGCAGACTTGGTTCAACTTGGTGTGAAAAAAGGCATGATTTTATGTGTTCACTCATCCTTATCATCTATCGGCTGGGTAAACGGAGGCGCTGTTGCCCTCATACAAGCATTGATGGAAACCTTAACAGAAGAGGGGACACTGATCATGCCGGCACAAACGTTAGAGATTTCTGATCCCGCTGATTGGATCGATCCGCCTGTTCCTTTTTCATGGTGGAAATCGATCAAAGACACGATGCCTGCATTTGATCCAGCTTACTCGATGCCAACAGCAATGGGAAAGGTAGCGGAAACGTTTTGGAAATACCCGGGCGTGGCGAGAAGCAATCATCCTCATTTTTCATTCACGGCCTGGGGGAAAAAGAAACATGAGCTTCTGAAACACCACGCACTTTCTTTTGGATTAGGGGAACATTCGCCTCTAGCCCGCATGTATGATCTTCAGGCTCAGGTGTTGCTGATTGGTACGTCTTTTGAAAGTCTGACAGCTTTCCATCTGGCTGAATATCGCATTCCTCAGCAAGACCTCATGACAAGAGGAGCTCCCATCTTAGAAAATGGATGGAGGGTATGGAAAGAGTACCAAGATATTATCACAAGAGAAGAACTATTTGAGCAGATCGGCCGTGACTTTCTTCTATCAGGAGGCACTCATCATCACGGTCAAATCGGGCTTGCCAGTTCATATTTATTACCGGTGAGAGAATCGGTAGACTTTGCGGAAAAGTGGCTTGATTTGTACGATCAGTCGTGACCTACACCGTTTGGAAATTCATATGATAAAGGTCTTGATCAGGCTGCTGAGAAGTATAGCAGGTGAGCTGATAGTCTCCCTTTGGAATAGGGAAAGACAGCACCTGAGCCATGACGCTTGTGATATAAACTTGATCGCTTGCATGCGTAAAAGGCACTGTGACCGTTCTGTCAGCCGAAGCTGGGGGCATATTGCTATTTAAAGTTACGGTAACAGATGCTTTTCCGTTGTTGACCCCTTCAAAGGATACACCGTGATCTCCTATGGCGAATCCTTGAAGAATGTCATCATCTGACCAGTCAATCACAGGTGGTGTTTTGCTTCCGGTGTATACGGTGATTTGGTTATAGGAGATAGATAGGGAATAGGCTTGGTTTAAGTTATTCATTTAAAAAACTCCTTTATACAAAGATTTTCATTGGAATGTGAATGGTTGAAAGAATGATTCTTGAAGAGAATGTTAGGCAGCAAGACGATTGTCGCCGTCTTGCGCTTCTATATGAGGAATCTAGATGTGAAATTGTGAAACCATTGCTTTTAAATCTCCTGCTAAATGAGCAAGAGCTTCTGATGAAGCAGTTACTTCTTCCATTGCGGCAAATTGTTCTTCTGTTAAACCGGCTACTTGCTGTGAATGTTCACTCGTTAGTTTAACCCCTTCTGTAATAGTGGCAAAGGATCGTTTCGCATCGTTTGTATAAGCTGCGATTTTTTGTGATGCACTAGATAAATGCTTGATGCCATCTGCCACTTCTCTCATTGACTGTTGAATATCAATAAATGATTCTTCTGTATGAGAAATAAGTACAGTCCCTAGAGCCGCTTCCTCTCTTACTCGTTTGATCGCATTTGTTGAATGAGTCATCTCTTTTTGGATTTCAGAAATGAGATGGGAAATCAAATTTGATGATGCTTGTGATTCCTCAGCGAGCTTTCTCACTTCGTCTGCGACAACCGCAAATCCTTTCCCATGCTCGCCTGCTCGTGCTGCTTCAATTGCTGCGTTTTGAGCAAGTAGGCATAGCCTAGCTTTACATCACCTTTTGTTTTTTCAGTGGCCATGTGCTTGATGTTTTCTGTCATTTCACGATTCACCATATAACCAACAATTGCTGAAAAGATGATGATGACACTTAAAAAGATCAGCAAAATTTTGGCACCAAGCCTCAGTTTCCCCTTGTTCTTCATGCTTTTTGACTCCTTTAGGTATAAGGTAGGGTAAACCTCCTTAAGGATTATCGGCATGAAAAAAATGTTTGAAATACCTCAATGCAGTTACGAGGAAATTTTTTTAGATAAAAAAGGGAAATGGCATTAATCGATGATAAATTGTATTCTTGTGCCGTCAGGATCATCCGATAATTGATGACCGACCCATGAGCCTGCTCCTCTATTATCTGAAGGATTAATATATTTGACTGAAGCTCCTGTTCCTCCTTCCTTACACATCGCCATCGGCCATTCGTCCCGATCATACCCGCGCTTTGTTGGGATGCCATGAAGTGATTGTTCTCTTTGTTCATCGCTATGTTTACGGTCAATCGTACATACGGATGAATGGCCTTCATCAATGGCCTCTTCTATGTGCTTAGCGGTTTCGGGGTAACGATCTGATGGGAAGTGAATCGTTTTGTCATAAGATGAATTCGTCGTCTCTTGTTTACTTTGCTCCAGCTGAATATAGCCTGTTGCTACACTAACGACGACCAGTAAAAGCAAGAGAATGATTTTAAGAAGTTTCATAGATGCTAGCTCTCTTTCTTGTTTGCGTATTTTGTAAACAGAAGTATAGCAGAATTACTTACCAATTTCTCCTGGTTTTGAAAAAACGCCTTTTAAAGTTCGAAAAACGGTTTTTATCCATTTTCTTGCTTTTCACATTTGTAAAAATTCATAAAAATTTTAATTTTTCAGTTCATAAAAAGATTATGCTTTATCAAAATGGCTTTATCACTGCTTTTTGGGCTAATTTCAAGAATTTAACACACAGAAATTTTAAAAAAATAAAATTGACTAGACCGATATGCTTTAATAATATGGAGTCAAATATCAAAAAATGTCGTAATTTATCAAAATATCATTCTATTTACATTGTAGGAGGGAAGTACAAATGGCGGATGTCTCTTATCGGCTTGGCATAGACATAGGCGGAACATTTACTGACTTATCGCTGATGAATGAAGCAACAGGGGCGCTAACTGAACTCAAAACACCCACAGTGACTGACGACCCAGCTCAGGGAATTATCAATGGGCTAAAACTTCTAAAAGACAGAGGTGTTGATTTATCTAAAATCCAATATCTCGTACATGGCATGACAATCGGTCTTAATACATTATTGCAGAGAAAAGGAGCAGATTTGGCCCTTTTTGTGACCGAAGGCTTTCAAGACATATTGTCACTACAGCGTTTACGATTACCCATTCCTTATGACTTCAATTCTCGTTTGCCAGAACCATTGATACCACGAAAGCATGTATATCCAATCTCTGAAAGGTTGATACACGATGGTACGATCAAAAAACCTCTCCATCTGCAGCAATTAGATCATGCTGTCCAGCAGGTCATGTCTAAAGGACTAGCAGGTATTGTCATTTCTTTTTTACATAGCTATCAAAATCAAGTTCATGAATTACAGGCAAAAGCCTATATCAAACACCATTATCCGCAATTAGAAGTCCTTACTTCATCTGAATTATGGCCCCAAATGAGAGAATACGAGCGTACTGTGATGTCTGTTGTCAATTTGTATATCCAACCAAAGGTGAAACAGTATTTACAAACATTGAAAAGCCGTTTGAAAGAAGAAGGTGTACCAATTTCTCCATACATTACACAATCAAATGGTGGTTTAATGGATGCAGAAAGTGCAGCAACTTCACCTGTTAAAACACTTTTTTCTGGTCCGGCAGCTGGTGTCATTGGTGCGGCAAGAATTGCAGCCGCTGCAAACGAATCCAATCTGATCACGTTTGATGTTGGGGGGACGAGTGCAGATATCTCCATTATTCAAAATGGACAGCCTACAATGGCTCAGTCAAATCAGCTTTCAGGTTTTCCGATCATTCTTCCATCTGTTGCGATGTATTCAATAGGGGCAGGCGGGGGTTCTGTTGCATGGATTGATCAGGGCGGGCTTCTCAAAGCAGGACCAGAATCAGTTGGCTCACAGCCGGGACCAGCTTCGTATGGAAAGGGAATGAAAGCCGCCTTAACTGACGCGTTCCTCATATGTGGTTATCTCAATCAAGAGCGTTTTGCCGGAGGACATTTACAACTACAGCTGTCCGCGGCGGAAAAGGCCTTTCAGCCAATTGCTGACCAGCTCAACAAAACGGTAGAAGAAGCGGCTGACCAGCTGATTCAAGTAGCTGTCGCCAATATGTACACAGAATTAAGCAATGTCATGGAGCAGCAAGGGTTTGACCCAAGAGATTTTAGTTTACTAGCGTTTGGCGGAGCAGGACCGGTTGTAGCGAATTTCCTTGTGAGAGAAATTCATGCGAAAAACGTGGTCGTTCCTCCAAGTCCAGGAACATTATGTGCATTAGGTGCCTTGAACGCTGATTTTATTCATGATGCAGTACTGTCGAAGAAAATATGCTTACAAGACTACTCGATAGATCAACTAAAACAAGATTATGAGGTGCTTTCTCGAAAAGCGACTGATTGGTTCAGTCAGCAGAACATTCAGCATATTAAACAGACATCCATACTATTATTGGCAGATGCACGTTATCAAGGACAAGCCTTTGAGATTGAATTACCATTATCAGCTGAATGGCTGACGCAAGAACAAGATATCCATCAACTCATTGAAGCCTTTCACAAGCTACATCAGCGTCAATATGGGCATAGAGATGATCAGGCGAACATCGAGTTTACTCATTTACGAGTTCGAGTCATAGGCGAGACGCCGCCACTGCCTTTCACACCTGTTCATGAAAGCAGCGGACAATCTTTGAAGCCACATGAATACAGGCGAATCTTTATAGAAGAAAAAGAATATGAAGCAGCTATTTATTACAGAGATACTTTGTCAGTAGGCTCTGTCATTAATGGACCTGCCATCATTGAGCAGGATGATACAACAATATTGATTCTGCCAAATTGGGCAGGAGGCATTGATCAATCAGGGAACTTGGTGATTTCAAGGGAGGCGGCTTTATATGAGAACTGATCCAGCAAAGCTTGAGATGATGCGCAGTTATTTTAATGCAATTGCATCTGGCATGGGACATGTCATTGAGCGGACGTCTTTTACGACTTTCGTTAAAGAATCAGCTGACTTTGCGACAGCGTTAGCCACGCCTTCTGGAGATTTCTTTGTTTATCCGAAGACAGTGGGTGTCACGATCTTTTTAGGGCTGAGTCTTAAAAAAGCGATTGAAGAGAGCGGACCGATGCAGCCAGGAGATATTATCATCACAAATGACCCTTATACGACAGATGGTTTAGCGACTCACCTGCCGGATGTTCATATCATTAAGCCGATTTTCGTAGATGGTGAAATTGTCAGCTATGCTTGGTCTTTTGTTCATGTAAGTGATGTGGGCGGACTTGTACCCTCGAGTATTTCACCGACAGCGACCGATGTTCATCAAGAAGGATTAAGAATACCGCCAGTGAAAATTTATGAAGGCGGAAAAGAGAATCAGGTTGTACGTACTTTTTTAAGAGCCAACAGCCGAGCCAGTCATTTAAATGATGGGGATATCAATGCAATGATTGCTGCAGTAAATACAGCAGAAATTCGGTTAAAAGAAATGATCGGGAAATTTGGAATAAATGAAGTGAAACAAGGAATGATGGACCTCCTGAAACAATCTGAGGTTCGTGCAGGAAAGGTCATTGAAGCCATTCCGGATGGAACGAGTGAATTTGCTGATTATTTAGATGATGATATGATCTCGGATGTGCCGATACGGTTGAAAATTAAGTTAACGGTCAAAGGAAAGCGGCTAACGCTTGATTTTTCTGAGTGTGACCCGCAAGTGAAAACAGCTTTTAACCTTGTCACCAATGGTCAGAAGCATTCCTTCCTATATCAAGGATTGATTAATTACATTATTAGTAAAGATCCCTTTATACCGATTAATGGCGGAATCACATATCCGATTGAAGTGATTTCACCTAAAGGGACGCTAGTGCATCCAGAATACCCGGCTTCTGTTGGTATTCGGCATTCAATTACGATGCGGCTGTTCAATGTCGTGCTAGGCGCCATTGGTAAGCTGTTACCTGAAGCAGTGCCGGCAGCAGGTGCAGGTCAATCAGCTATTGTTGTTCTCTCTGTTCCTGATAATCAAACAGGCGGCAGGAAAATGTCTGTTGTCGAACCATTAGGCGGAGGCGGTGGTGCTCAAAATGGAACGGACGGAGTAGATGGTATTGATCATTCGTCTGGCTTTTTGAAGAATACACCTATTGAGAGTTTAGAACAGCATATTGATATTCATGTTCACCGATATGAGCTTTTGCCGAACACAGGCGGGGCAGGAGAAAACAGAGGCGGACATGCGATTGGTTTGGAATTTGAAATGATCAAGCCTGAATCCATGGTGACCGCACGAGGTATGGAACGTATGAAGTTTCAGCCTTGGGGGCTAATGGGCGGACGAGCGGGAGCTATCGGTGAGGTCAAGCTAGTCACAGCAAAAGATGAAAAACAAGACCAACCGAAAATAGATGTTCTACGTCTTGAAAAAGGCGATATTGTGCAATTGATATCACCAAGTGGAGGCGGTTGGGGAAATCCATTTGCAAGAGAGAAAGAAAAAGTCCTTCATGAAGTGGAAGCAGGTTTATTAAGTGAAGAAAGAGCGCTGCAGCAATATGGCGTTAAAGTGTATCTAGACCAAAATGAATGGAAGATTGATGAGGAGCAAACGAATCAGTTTCGTGAAAAGGGTAATCATCCTGCTAATATCATGTGGGATGTCGGAGAACACAGAGAAGCTTATGAGAAAGTATGGACGGATGAAGCCAGTAGCGAGCTTGCTGTGCGGCTGCGTTCCTACCCAGCCAATGAACGTACACATTATAAACATGCAGTTCATCAATATTTCAGTCATAGAAATGAGCCGTTAACAAAGAAAGATATTATTCAAGCACTTCGTCATATGGATGGACAAAAAGGGGGAAATGAATCATGAAAAGAAGATTAATCACTATTTTTGCAGGTGTTCTGTCAATGATTTTACTGCTGACAGCTTGCGGTGGGAATGGACAGGATCAAGGTAAACAGCAGCAGACTGTGATCGTTGGCGTATACGGGGGCGATTGGGAAAAGAATATCAAACCGATCCTTGAAAAGTTTGAAAAAGATACGGGAATTAAAGTCCAAACCGTCTCTGGTGCGGATTCTGAATGGTTTACAAAATTAAAAGCGTCAAATGGTAAAAATCCACCGTATGACCTGCTTATTTTACAGCCTGATACGATTCAAAGAGGCATTGCAGCAAACGTTCTTGCACCTATCGATGAAGATCAAGCACCGAATGTCAAAAAACTTTACCGTTCTGTCCAAAAGAAGCTCACTGTTGATGGAAAACAATATGCAGCAGGCTTTAGTATGGGTCAGCTTGGAATTGCTTATCGAAAAGACCTCGTAAAGCAGGAACCAAACAGCTGGACAGACCTATGGAGCAGTCAGCTAAAAGGGAAGGTAGCCATTTCATCTCCGACTTATTCAGCCGGGCTGCAATTTTTCTCTGCGCTTGTCCATGCTCAAGGGGGGACAGAATCAAATCCTAAGGATATTGATAAAGCCTTTAAAAGCCTTTCGCAATTAAAAGGGCATGTTGCTGCTTTTCCAGATAATCCAGGGTCTATTCAAACCTTGTTAGAACGTGGTGACGTCGTAGCAGTTCCATATTGGGATGGACGAGCATTTGCACTTGAAGAAGAAGGAATGAGTATTGGTTTTTCATATCCGAAAGAAGGCGCTGTTGCAGCAGTTGCGAGCTGGGCTTTAACGAAGGGAAGTCAGCATGAGGAAGCGGCTTACAAACTATTAAACTATTTAAGTGGAAAAGAAGCTCAGGAAGCTTTCTCGGAAAAATCTTATTATGGTATGTCGAATTCTGATGTGAAATACGGTGACAAGATTAAGGGGAAGGTCAAGGTTGGAGAGAATTATTATAGCAAGCTGACTTGGGTAGATTACGAAACAGCAACTTCGGAGCTGGGAAATTGGACAAATCGATGGAACGAAGTATTAGGCGGAGGAAAATAGGTGATCGTATGAGTGGAATCCATTTAGAACATATCAGCCAGCATTTCGGCGAGCAGATTGCTCTTAACGATGTCAGTCTTACGGTGAATGAGGGAGAGTTTTTCTCCCTTCTTGGTCCTAGCGGCTGCGGGAAATCAACGTTATTAAACATCATTGGCGGTTTTTTAGAACCAACAAAAGGTGTAGTCTATATTGGTGATCAGAATGTGACGAATTTACCGCCTTATCAAAGAAAAACGGGTATGGTTTTTCAAAGCTATGCACTCTTTCCGCATCTGACCGTATTTGATAATGTGGCGTATGGGTTAAAGGTTCAAAAGAAAAAGAAGGCTGAAATCAAAGAGAAGGTAATGGAGAGTTTATCTCTTGTGCAATTAGAAGCGTTTGCTAAACGTATGCCGCATCAATTAAGTGGTGGACAGCAGCAGCGGGTAGCGATTGCAAGGGCGCTTGCGATTCAGCCATCTGTTCTTCTTCTTGATGAACCGCTCAGCAATCTAGATGCAAAACTAAGAAAAAATATGCAGACGGAGCTTCGAAATATTCAAAGGAATGTCGGAATTACCACCATTCTCGTGACCCATGATCAAGAGGAAGCATTAAGTCTTTCTGATCGGGTTGGGATTTTAGGAGAGGGGAAAATCCAGCAGATTGGAACGCCTTTAGAGGTGTACCGCCAGCCAAACAATCGATTTGTTGCTGAATTTATCGGACAAGTGAACCTATTCGAGGCAGTCTATGATGAAGCGAAAGCTATATTTATCGTTCCTCATTTAATCCAGTCAAACGGGCAGGAAGTTCAGTTAAAGGCAGCGGCACACCAAGAGAAGAAGGAGAAGCATTTACTCATGCTCCGTCCAGAAAGAATCAACATATCTTCTGAGCGGGAAGACGTTCAGTCCAACTATGTATCAGGCGTGCTGGCAGATGTCAGTTATATTGGTCACTCATTACGTTTGGTGGTAGAGCTCGATAGCGGTGAAATGATTGTCCATGCTTCCGATGCAGCATTTCCTGAACTGCCGAAAGCTGGAGAAGCTATTCATATCAATTGGCAGCCTGAAGATATCGTTTTCCTAGATTCGAAGGTGCATACGTGATGCGTATCAAGAAAAAGAATCAGCGATTTCATTGGTTCATGCTGCTGCCGGCGTGTTTGTTCCTTGTTGTATTTCTTCTAGCGCCGCTAGTGATGATGTTCGTCCTCAGTTTTCGCGATGTGGATTCAATGATGAACACATTACAAACGTATAGTTTTTCTCAATATATACATGTGTTCACGACAGATGCGTATGTGAAGGCGATTGGAAGTACAGTGTGGGTAGCCTTACAGACAACGGTGATTTGTTTATTGATGGCATACCCTGCAGCATACGTGCTCGTCAAGGCACCTCATCCACGTCTGCGGGCATTTTTCTATATCTTACTTGTCTCCCCGCTTTTGACAAGCGTAGTGATTCGGACGTTTGCATGGATTGTCCTTCTTTCACAAAATGGTCTGATCAATGGCATGTTATTAGATTTACATGTGATTGAGAAGCCGCTCTCTATGCTGTGGAATATGAATGCGGTGATTATTGCTTATGTTCAGGTCATGCTGCCTTTTGCAGTGCTGCCTATTGCGACGAGCTTAACTGATATGGATCGTCATTTACGATCGGCTTCTATGAGTCTAGGAGCTGGACGAATTCGAACCTTCTTTCATGTGACCTTTCCATTGACCATTCCAGGGATGGTGACTGGGGCTATTATTGTCTTTTCGCTGGCGGCTGGGAGCTATATCACTCCGCTCTTAGTCGGCGGAAGAATGCAGCCGCTGCTGCCTCTGTCTATTTATCAGCAGGTCATGCAGGTGTATAACTTGCCTCTTGCTGCAGCGATGTCCTTTACGTTATTGGTTTGTGTGCTTGTGGTGGTCAGTTTATTAAGCTATCTATTGAAGCGTTGGGAGGCGAGGATGCATGCGTAAAAAATCATTTGGTGATCGCTTGCTTTCAATCCTGGTTTGGACTGCTGGGTCATTGGTTTATCTCTTTTTGACCATACCTGTTCTTGTCATCGTCTTATCTGCTTTTAGTCCAAATGCCTTTCCTGAATTTCCGCCGACTTCGTTCTCTGTTCGTTGGTTTCAAGAGGTCGTGTCGAATCCAGAATGGATGGAGTCTCTGCGTATCAGTGTGATTTTGCTATTCATCGTAACGCCTCTCACGGTTCTTTTAGGCACGATGGCTTCGTATGCTTTAGCAAGGCTTTCCTTTAAGGGAAAGGAGGCCATTCAAGCCTTCATTTTGTCACCTCTTATGATTCCTCAAGTAGTGTTAGGGATTGCCATGCTTTATTTGTTTACGGCTATGGGGTTTACGGGATCTTTGTGGGCGCTTGTTATAGGTCACGTCATTATTGGCTTTCCCTATGTGGTTCGAACAGTAGGCGTCAGTGTATCGAATTTGGACCCACGGCTTGAGCTAGCTTCAATGAATCTTGGCGCAGGACCCATTCGCACATTCTTTCGAGTGACGCTGCCTTTGATAAAGCCAGGAATTATTGCAGGCGGGGTGTTTTCAGCTGTGACGTCATTTGGGGAAATATCGATTAGTTTGTTCGTTTCCTCTCCTCAAACGATTACGATTCCCGTCAGGACGTTTAATTACATTGAGCAAACCTTTGATCCGAGTGTCAATGCGATATCTGTCATATTTATTATCATTTCTATCATTGCGTTGCTCATTATTGAAAAAACAATTGGCCTGTCTAAGGTGATGTAAATATAATGAAGAAACAAGGGAGCTGTCATTTGAAATGGCAGCTCTTTTTGTGTTGTTTTTACGGTAAATATTTTCAATTTTTTAGGGAATATAGTTCTTAAGATTTAAGAAAATGTGGAGGATGGGAGGAGACCTCTATCCTACATTTTCGGTCATATTTGCAAAATTTAAGGAAAAACATGAAATTTTTGCGGTATTTAGTCGATTATTTTCGGTTGAACGCAACTATTATTAGTTATTTTCGGTAAATATCGTAAATTATTATGTGATTCATTCGGCATAACGCATGAATCTTTACACCCATTTTTCGGTGAAAAAAACAATAATTTCATATAAAGTGGACGTAATATAGAAAATATTTAAAAAGAAAAGAAGAAAAAGGCAAATCTATGGAAACGTAGAGACGCAAAGCCATGTCCTAAGGTAAATGTTGCTTTTTTACTATGGTCGGCAGGTTACCGAATCAAAATGGGAGTCCCTCCGTTTTATTCGGGGTGGGCTTCTTTCCGTATTCTGTCTATTTTAATGGAATAGACTTGGTTCTTTTGATATAGAGGGTGCAGGGTTGTCACATTGGTGGAGAAAACACAGAAGAGGCGGAGGATGAAAATGAATACAGTTTATTACCCCTTAACACATGCGCAAAAGCGAGTATTCTACACGGAAAGATTTTATCCAGGTACAAGTATTTCTAATTTGGGTGGATTCGCCAGATTGAGATCGGTATCAGGTTTAGATCCATCTTTGGTCGTTGACGTGCTTCAAGCGTACATTCGCCAAACTGACTCCCTTCGGTTGAGGCTGGTGTATCGGCATGAGCAGGAGGAGCCTGTTCAATATATCAAGCCTTATGAAGAACAGCCGATTCGGATGGAGAAGGGCTGGAGTGAAGAAGAAGTGAGGGCTTGGGCGAATGAACAAATCCGTGAGCCGATGCCGTTGATTGACAGCCCCTTGATTGAATTTACGGTCTTTCAAATCAGTGATCAAGAGTGCTGGCTGTTTTGTAAAGCACATCATATTGTGGCGGATGGTATCTCCATTATCTTGATGGGAAATCGCATTATCGACTTGTACCAGGACATGCTGCAGGGGGTAGACATCTCACCGGTTGAGGAGATTTCCTTCGTTGACCACATCATGAGTGAGCAAAGCTATGAAACTTCTAAACGATTTCAAAAAGACCAAGCTTTTTGGAATGAACAATTTGCCAATATTCCAGATTTCGCTTCTTTAAAACCGCATAAGGGATATGAGATGAGTTTACATGCGGAGCGATTTTCAGGGGATATTCCAGATTCTTTGAAGGAGAAACTTCGTACGTTTTGTGAAGAGCAGAAAGTCAGTATGCTCTCGATGTTCATGTCTACTGTTTATATGTATTTGCATCGTTTTAGCGGTATGGAGGATGTTGTCCTTGGAACCTTTATGGGCAACCGAACGAATGCCAAAGAAAAAAAGATGATTGGTATGTTTGTTTCCACCATTCCGATGCGTGCATCTGTTCAAGGGTCGCAATCATTTCTTGATTTCGTCAAACAGGTCATGGCGGATCAAATGAAGATTTTGCGTCACCAAAAGTACCCTTACAATCTCCTCATGAATGATTTACGTGAAAGAGAAGGGTTTACAGGACGCCTTTTTGATATTTCTTTAGAATACCAAGTCATGCAGTGGCAGAAAAAAGAGAATCTGTCTTTTATTACTGAACCGATCTTTAGCGGGAGCGGAATGAATGATATTTCCATTCATGTAAAGGACCGCTGGGATACAGATACATTGACCATTGATTTGGACTACCGTACAGATGTATTCACCGAAGAAGAAATCAGTCAGATGTTTGATCGATTCTTGATCATACTAGAAGCGGCGGTCTCTCAGCCTGACCAGCTGATCGGGAAACTCCCTTTACTTCCACCAGATGAACAAAAGGAACTGCTTCAATTATCTGAGAGAAAACCGTTTGAAAAGCCAGCTGAAAAGCCGGTTCACCACTTGTTTGATGAGACAGCCAATAAGTATGCAGAGCGGACAGCTGTTGTAGCAGAAAATGGAGCATTTACTTATGGAGAGCTGTTTCAAAAGGCAGAAAAGCTGGCGCGTTTTTTACAAATGAAAGGTGTCTCGCGTGATGTGCCTGTTGCTGTCCTAATGGATCGGAAGGCAGAGGCTATGGTGGCGATCTTCGGCATATTAAAGGCTGGCGGGGCGTATGTACCGATTGATCCGGCATTACCTGAGGAGCGTATTCAATATATTGTGGAGGATTCTGGTGCTTCCATTGTGTTAACTGAGGAATCGTTCGTTTCAACATACCGTGTCCTCTCGGAAAAAATGGTCGTGCAGCAGCAAATCGCATTAGATGATGAACTGTTGCCTCAGCTTGTAGATCAGTCGTTACCAGAGGATTTGGCTTATATGATTTATACATCGGGGACGACTGGAAAGCCGAAGGGCGTCATGATTGAGCATCTTCAGCTGCATCATTTGGTCCATGCCTTGCATCATGAGGTTTATGAAGAGGCGAGTGAGCTTCAAATGGCGCTTCTTGCACCATTCCATTTTGATGCATCGGTGAAACAAATCTTTGCTGCACTATTATTTGGGCATACGCTTCATATCATCCCGCGAGAAACAACGAGAAATGGTGTTCAATTAGCGGCTTATTATAGAAAACATCAAATTGAAGCAGCGGACGGAACACCGGCGCATGTGCAGCTTTTACTTGCAGCGGAATTAGATGGGCTGTCACTCTTGCATATGTTAGTTGGGGGAGAAGCATTGCCTGCGAAAGCAGCATATTCTCTTATCGAAGCGGTTCGGATGAGTGAGCCTGATTTTACTTTGTGGAATGTGTATGGTCCGACTGAGACGTGTGTCGATGCGGCGGTTCATCGTCTGGAACTAAGTGAGCTGCGCGAATCATCCGAACAGCAGCGTTATGTGTCGATCGGAAAGCCGCTCGGTCATCACCGTCTTTACATTTTAAATGACCATGATCAATTACAGGTACAGGGGGCTGCTGGAGAACTGTGCGTTGCAGGGATAGGTGTTGGACGAGGCTATGTGAATCAGCCTGAATTGACGGAGAAAGTATTTACGGCAGATCCATTTTCTCCAGATGAGCGGATGTATCGAACAGGGGATCTAGTCAGATGGCTTCCGGATGGCACAATTGATTATCTTGGCAGAATGGATGATCAAGTGAAAATAAGGGGTTACCGCATAGAAACAGGCGAAATTGAAGCAGTGATGGAGCAGGTAGATGGAGTGGATCAAGCTGTCGTACTTGTTGTCGAAGAAGCGGACGGGGAAAAGGCGTTAAGTGCTTACTATCAAGCTCGTCATGAAAATGTGTTAGTTGACATACTTCAAGCCGCTATCAAACATCAGCTACCAGCTTACATGATGCCGCTCTATTTCAAAGAGCTCGATTTATTTCCACTCACAGTCAGTGGCAAAGTCGATCGTCGTGCACTTGCTGCCTTAAAAGGTGATAAAGCCGTTCAAGCTGTTTATGCTGCGCCTAGAAACGAGCTCGAAACGAAGCTTGTGCGTTTGTGGAAAGAAATCCTTGGTCAAGAGAAGATTGGTATATATGATTCCTTCTTCGAACGAGGGGGGCATTCGCTGAAAGCAATGACTGTACTCACACATGTGCAGCGAGATTTTCAGGTAGAGGTGCCGCTGTCCATTTTATTTGAACAGCAGACTATTGCCGCTTTGGCTGCCTACATTGAGCAAGCGGAAACATCTTCTGAAACGGTGATACCTAAAGCACCTGCCTTAGACCATTATCCATTGTCACCTCCACAGCAGCGCGTTTATATGGTGAGTCAATTGGAGCAAAGCACTGCATATCATATGCCGGCTGTTGTGAAGTTAAAAGGAACGCTGCAGCAAGAGAAGCTGATGGAAGCCTTTGAAAAACTCATCATACGTCATGATATGCTGCGTACGTCTTTTCATACGTTGAAAGGTGTTCCTCGTCAGCGGGTAGCTCCATCCGTGTCATTTCAAATCGAACAGCTAACAGGCGGCACGATGGAAGAAAATATGCAGCAATTTGTCAGACCCTTTGACCTTGAGTGTGCACCACTTCTTCGTATTGGCTTGAAGTCATTACATGACCAGGAGCACCTGCTCTTTTTCGATATGCATCACCTGATCTCAGATGGTCTTTCGATTGATTTGATGCTGCGTGAGCTATCAGACGCTTACAAAGGATCGGTCAAAGCCCCATTGAAGCTTCAATATCAGGACTATGCTGTTTGGCAAGAACAACAAGATTTTCAAAAAGAAGAGGCATTCTGGCTGCAGGAATTTTCGGGTGATCTTCCTGCTTTACAGCTGCTGACCGATTATCAGCGCCCAGCGGTCCAATCGTTTTCGGGTGATCGTGTGATCAAAGAAATCAATGAAACGTTAAAGGGACAATTACAGGAGCTAGCGGCAAAACACCATACGACACTGTATACGGTTCTGCTTTCTGCTTACTATACATTGCTTGCGAAGTACACGGGTCAAAAGGAATTCGTGGTTGGAACACCGGCGGCGGGGCGAGTGCATGCAGACTTGGATGACATGATTGGCATGTTTGTCCAGACACTTGCTTTGCGATCCGAGGTTGATCCGAATGGAACCATGTCGCAGTTGATCGAGCAAGTGAAGGAAAAGACGATGCATGCATTTGAGCATCAGCAATATCCATTTGAACGACTGCTTGAAAAACTGAATGTGCCAAGGGATTTTAGCCGTCATCCATTATTCGATACCGTTTTTACACTCATGCCAGATCATGGATCAGCCCAGCATATAGGAGAAATGCAAGTTGAAATCGAAGAAACCAATTTCCATATTGCAAAGTTTGATTTAACGCTGCAAGCGATGGAGTCAGATCAAGGGTTATCCTTTGTCCTCGATTACAGTACGGCGCTATTTAAACGAAGTACAGCCGAGCAGATGCTGCATCATTATATGTATTTGCTGAAGCAGATGGTTCAAGCGCCGGAGGAGGCGATTCGATCTTATCGATTACTCTCTGAACAAGAAGCAGAAGCTCAACTGAATCTGTGGAATCCGTTACCGACGCCTTATCCGTCAGAAGAAACCATTGTGACGCAGTTTGAAGCACAGGTGAAGGCGCACGGTCATAAGTCTGCCCTCCAATGTGAAGGTGTGATTCTTTCTTACCAAGAACTAAATGGCCGTGTGAATCAGCTGGCTCATTATTTAAGTGAACATGGGTTTGAAAGAGGGATGAAAGCAGCCTTATTCTTTGAACGGTCTAATGAGATGGTACTCTCTGTTCTAGCTGTACTTAAGGCGGGCGGCGTCTATGTACCAATTGATCCTGATTTCCCTGATGAACGCGTGAAGCACTTTTTAACAGATAGCGGTGCGCGATTCTTATTGACACATCAAGTGCTGCGCCATCGCTCGGTACTCGCTTCTTTCGAGGGAAACATCATCGAAACAGAAGATCAGGCAATTGACCAGCAATCAGACAGCCCTATAGATGTTGGTATTTTACCAGAGGACTTGGCGAATTTGACCTATACATCTGGTACAACTGGAAAACCTAAAGGAAATATGGTGACACACCGGAACATTTTGAGAACAGTGAAGCAATCAAATTATCTTGCCATTTATCAGGAAGATACGGTGATGAGTTTATCAAACTATGTATTTGATGCTTTTATGTTCGATGTGTTTGGTGCTTTATTAAACGGTGCGAAACTGATTGTTCTGCCAAAGGATCATATCTTAAACATGAATGAGCTTTCTGGAGCGATTGAGAAGGAGAAAGTCAGTATTTTAATGATCACGACAGCTCTTTTTCACTTACTTATCGATATGAAAAAAGACAGCCTGAAGAACGTTAGAAAAGTTCTATTTGGCGGAGAACGTGCTTCCGTGCCTCATGTCATGACTGCACTTGAAACGGTAGGGGAAGGCAAACTTGTTCATATGTACGGTCCTTCTGAAAGTACGATTTTCACTACGTATTATCCAGTGAATCACATTGAGGAGCAGGCGTTATCCATTCCAATCGGAAAGCCAGTGAGTCAAACGGCTGTTTATATTGTAGATGAATTTGGACAGCTGCAGCCGCCAGGTGTAGCGGGAGAGCTATGTGTCGCTGGTGATGGACTGGTAAAAGGATATTATGGGCAGCCAGAACTCACAAGCGAAAAATTTGTGAAAAATCCTTTCCGCTCTGGTGAGGCGATGTATAAAACAGGTGATCTTGCCCGCTGGCTGTCAAATGGAGAGATTGAATTCATTGGACGAATCGATCATCAAGTGAAGATTCGAGGTCAGCGTATTGAACTTGGAGAAATTGAGCATCAGTTGCTGCGCCATCCGCAATTAAAGGAAGCCGTCGTCATTGCAGCTCCAAATGACACATTATGTGCGTATTTTACAGCCGAAGGGTCTGTCTCATTAACTGATTTGCGCGAGCAAGCAGGGCGTGAACTGCCTGTGTATATGATGCCGTCATTCTTCATGCAATTAGACGAGCTTCCGCTGACGAATAACGGCAAGATAGATAGGCGCGCGCTACCGGTGCCTGACCTAAGTGAGCAAGGGGTAAATGAGTACATCCCTCCTCAAACAGAAACGGAGCGTCTCGTGGCGCGCATTTGGGAAGAAGTTCTTGAAGTGCCGCGAATCGGCAGGCACGATCATTTCTTTGAATGCGGTGGTCATTCGCTGCGCGGCATGAAAATGCTGAACAAGCTGTATGAAGAGATGCATGTGGAGCTCACTTTAAAGTCTTTATTTGAATCCCCAATATTAGAGGCGTTTGCCTTTGCGGTTGATCAAGCGGATCAAACGGAGATCAAGCGGGTGGAGGTTGCAGAAGAAGCGGCCTATTATCCAGTGACATCTGCTCAGAAAAGGCTGTTTGTATTGGAGAAAATGACCGATGCGGAGCAAAGCTATCATATGCCGGCTGCTTTAAAACTAGAAGGTGCTTTTGATGAAAAACGATTTAAAAAAGCGATTGAACAGCTTGTCCATCGTCATGAAGCATTCCGAACGAGCTTTGATTTTGTTCAGAATGAACCTGTTCAACGGATTGAACCAAACATCTCCGTAGACATTGAGACAATCGAAGGGAACGGAAGAGACATACAGGAATTGATGAATGACTTTATCCGTCCATTTAATATAGAAAAGGCGCCTCTACTCAGAGTAGGTCTAGTTTCTGCTTCCGTAAATGTCCATTATTTACTGATTGATATGCACCATATCATTTCAGATGGTGCATCTGTGGGCATTTTAATTGAAGAGCTTTCAGCCTTGTATCGAGGAGACAAACTAGAGGAATTACCTGTTCAATATAAGGATTATGCGGTTTGGTCAAAAAGCGAGACGTTTGCTGCACAAAAAAGAGCTGAAGAGGCGTTTTGGCTGAAGCAATTAGAAGGAGAACTGCCTGTACTGGCACTGCCAGAAGATTTGCCAAGACCAAAAGTGCAAACATTCGCAGGAGATCGTGTCTTATTTACAATCAATGGGCCGCTTAAAGCGAAATTGGATGAGCTGGTCAGAGCGCTCAACAGTACGACGTATACAGTGCTGCTCACTTGCTACAGTACCCTTTTAAGCAAGCTATCAAGACAAGAAGATATCATCATCGGTTCGCCGATTGTGGGCAGAACTCATCCGGATATTCAATCTGTCATTGGTATGTTTGTGAACACGCTGGCACTTAGAACAAAGCCAGCAGGACATCTGACAGCCGCAGAATTTGCGTCAAATGTTCATCAGCTTGTGTTAGAGGCAAATGAGCATCAGTTGTACCCATTTGAAGAATTGGTAGACCGAGTACAAGCGGTTCGAGACACTAGCCGTCATCCAATCTTTGATGTGGTGTTCTCGATGGAAAATGCGGATATTCGTGATTTAACGATGGATGGACTTCATATTGTTCCGGAGCCATTCGAAGAGAATATCGCCAAATTTGATTTGACCTTAACGGGAAACGAATCGGCTGATCACATTGAGCTTGTGTTCGATTTTAATACTTCTATCTTTCAACAGTCGTCGATTGAAAAGTGGAAGGAGTTTTTCCTTCATTTATTGGAACAAATGGTATCAGCGCCAGGTCAAACGCTAGATCAAATGCAGCTATTATCACCGAAGCAGCAGCAAAAAATGCTCAACGAATGGTCAGGTCCTGTCCTAGACGTTCCGTCAGATCAAACGATTCATGCACTGATTGAGGCTAAGGCATACCAGACACCTCATCAAAAAGCGGCGACCTTCTGCGGAACGAGCTGGACGTATGAAGAGCTGAACAATCGGGCAAATAGAGTCGCTTTAAGACTCAGATCAAACGGCATAAAACGAGGAGATCGCGTTGGTATTCTCACCCGTCCATCCCTTGACATGACGGCAGCCGTCCTTGGCGTTCTCAAGGCAGGTGCGGCATTCGTTCCAATTGATGCGGATTATCCGGATCAGCGTATTGCCTACATGCTGGAAGACTGCGGGGCAGAGGTGCTTCTCATGCAAAAAGGACTGACTGCACCATCTTCATTCACAGGTCATGTTCTGCATATAGAAGATGCCGTAGAAGGCGAAGCACAAGAAATTCAGGTTCATGTCAAACCAACAGATCTCGCCTATATGATTTACACGTCTGGAACGACAGGACAGCCGAAAGGTGTCATGGTCGAGCACCATTCTCTTGTGAATCTTGCGTTCTGGCACAATGATGCCTTCCAAGTGACAAACGCGGACCGAACCGCCAAATATGCCGGCTTTGGCTTTGACGCCTCTATTTGGGAAATGTTCCCGACATGGATCGCCGGCGCAGAGCTGCACATCATTGATGAAGTAATTCGTCTCGATATGATCAAGCTCAATGCGTATTTCAATGACGAAAATATCACCATTGCATTCCTGCCAACTCAGCTATGCGAGCAGTTTATGTCTATGGAGAACCATTCTCTGCGTTACTTATTGACAGGCGGAGACAAGCTGAAACAGGTGAAGCCTGTTCCGTATAAACTCGTTAATAACTACGGTCCGACAGAAAACACCGTCGTGGCGACAAGCGGGATCATCGATCCAGATCAAGGTACGCTTCCGATTGGAACAGCGATTGCCAATACTCGTTTTTACATTATGGGTTCGTTATATGACCTCTCGCCGCCAGGCGTAACGGGTGAGCTTGTGATCGCAGGAAAAGGACTGGCAAGAGGGTACTGGAATCTTCCAGAGGAAACAGAGAAAAGCTTTGTCCCAGATCCATTTTATCCAGGTGAGCGTATGTACCTGACAGGCGACTTAGTGAAATGGACAGAGAATGGCGAGCTGATCTATCTCGGCAGAAAAGACCATCAGGTCAACATCCGCGGCTTCCGGATTGAGCTGTCAGAAATTGAAGCGCAACTTCTTGCACTTTCGGAAGTCAAAGAAGCAGTCGTGACAACGGTCAAAGATGCCAGCGATCAAGACGCGCTTGCCGCTTATGTCATCACGGAGAATGAAACAGAAGACTTAAAAGAAAGCTTAAAACGCACGTTGCCAGACTATATGGTGCCTTCATGGATTATCAAGTTAGACCAACTGCCGATGACGGCAAATGGCAAAGTGGATCTAAAAGCATTGCCAGCACCTGATAAGGAAGCCAATCAAACAGCTTACGAATCCCCAAGAGACGAAGTTGAAACGCTTCTATGTGGCACTTGGGAAGACGTGCTTGGCGTCAGCCAAGTCGGCATTCATGATCACTTCTTCTTCCTTGGTGGAGACTCGATTAAAGGCATTCAAATGGCAAGCAGGCTCACACAAGCGGGCTGGAAGCTTGATATGAAACTACTATTCCAGTACCCAACGATTGCGGAGCTACGCCCATATATCGAAGAAGCCGATCAACTGACAGCCGACCAATCACCTGTCGAAGGAGAAGTCATTTTCACACCGATTCAGCGCTGGTTCTTTGAACGAAACTTTACGAGTCAGCACCATTGGAACCAATCAGTTATGCTCCAAGCGCCAAATGGCTTGGATGAAACCATCGTTCAGCAAGTGTTGGAGCAGCTCATGATCCATCACGATGCCTTGCGAATGGTGTATCCGCTTGAAGAAGGACGCGTGATCCAGCGTCATCGAAAAATCGAAGAAAACTTGGTGGCTGTTGATGTGGTAGAAGTACAAGGGGAACTGTCGCAGCAAATCCAGCAGGTAGAAAAGCTGGCAAATGAAGTGCAGGCGAGTATATCGCTAGCGGAAGGACCTTTAGTAAAGCCAGCCATTTTCCGAACGGATCAAGGGGATCATTTACTGCTCGCTGTACATCATCTTGTCATCGATGGTGTGTCATGGCGTATTTTCCTTGAAGATTTTATGGCTCTTTATGAACAGTCGAAGCGCGGGGAAATCCTGACACTTCCTGAAAAAACACACTCTTTCCAAGAATATGCCCAGAAGCTGACGGAATACGCGATGTCAGATGAGTTGCTGTTGGAAAGAGCTTATTGGAAAAAGGTACTTGCGCATTCTGTTACACCGCTTCAAAAGGATCATGTGACGGAGGATCAGCGGATGCTTCATACACAGACCATTCGTTTTACATTGTCTGAGGAGGAAACGCGCAGTCTGCTGACAGATGTACATGAAGCATATCAAACAGACATCAATGATATTTTGCTGACAGCACTCGGATTGTCCATGAAAGAGTGGACTGGTGAAGACAGACACTTTATACATCTTGAAGGACACGGGAGAGAGAACATCCTCCCTGCGGTCAATGTATCACGGACGATTGGCTGGTTTACAAGTATGTATCCTGTGTTACTGGATATGTCGCATGCAGACGATCTTTCTTATCAGATCAAGCATTTAAAAGAGGAGCTCAGGCACATCCCGAACAAGGGAATCGGCTATGGCATATTAAAATATTTAACCCCTGACAAGATGAAGGACGATATCTCATTTGATCTCGTGCCACATATCAGCTTTAACTATCTTGGTCAGTTTGATGAACAGATCATCGGTGAGTTAAGCCGCTCAACGTGGGATGCAGGCCAATCGCTGAGTCCTGAATCAGAGAAACCTCATGCACTTGATATTGTTGGTTTCGTCGAACAAGCCATGCTCCATGTGACGATTTCTTATCATCATCTTGAATTTGAAGAACGTACGATGGAACAATTCAAGGACCTTCTTGAAAAGAATGTGAAGGCGCTGATCTCACATTGCGTATCACAGGAGGAAACCCAGATGACACCTAGTGATGTGGGGGATGAAGATCTCACGATGGATGAACTTGAAAAGCTAATGGATATATTTTAAGCAAACGAAGAGGTGGACATATGAGCAAGCAGAAGATTCAAAAGGTATATCCTTTAACACCCATGCAGGAGGGCATGCTTTATCATGCCATGCTAGACCCTAATTCCTCCTCTTATTTCACACAGCTTGAGCTTGGAATAAGCGGAGAGTTTGATCACGCTCTTTTTGAAAAAAGTCTCAATGAGCTCATACGGACATATGACATTCTCCGTACAGCCTTTGTTTATCAACAATTACAAAAGCCTCGTCAGGTTGTACTTGCTGAACGTCATCTCGATGTGTATCGAGAGGATCTATCTCATCTGAATCATCAAGAGCAGCAAATGGTATTGGATCAATATAAAAAACAAGTGAGAAAGCAAGGATTTCACTTAACAAATGATCTGTTATTGAAAGTCGCTGTTTTTCAACTAAATGAAACAAACTGGCATCTGATTTGGAGCAACCATCACATCATCATGGATGGCTGGTCCATGGGTGTTTTAATGAAAAAACTGTTTCATTACTATGAATCTTTTCGGAACGGTCGAACGCCGGATCGCTCACAGGGTAAGCCTTATGCAGATTATATCCAGTGGCTTGGAAAGCAAAACAAACAAGAAGCGGAAAGCTATTGGCAAAAGCGTCTAGATGGGGCGGTTCAGCATCAAGGGCTGCTAGAGCAAAAAGAAGCGAATGGACAATACGACCATCAGGAATGGACATTTACATGGGATGCTCAAACGGTACAAGCCATTCAAAATGTAGCAAGACAATGCCAAGTAACAGCCCCGAACCTGTTTCAGGCTGTCTGGTCTGTTCTTTTAGGCACCTATCATGCAGCTGATGATGTCACATTCGGCACCGTTGTATCGGGCAGACCTCCAAGTGTATCTGGAATTGAGCGCATGGCAGGGCTGTTTATCAATACGATACCCGTTCGAGTGACATTGGATCAGAAGCAGACGTTCAAACAGTTGTTTCAAAAGGTACAGCAGCATGCATTGGAAGCGGAAAACTATGATTTTATGCCGCTTTATGACATTCAGCAGAAAACAGCTGCTGGAGGGCAGCTCTTTGATCATTTGGTTGGGTTTGAGAATTATCCTTTAGATCAGGAGCTGTCTGGTGACACCATGTCTGCGCGTCTTGGTTTTTCCATTGATGTAAAGGACGGATTTGAACAAACGAATTTTGACCTAAATGTCCTTGTGTATCCCGGTGAAACGTGGACATTGAAAATCAAATACAACGCCATAGCTTTTGAAGAAAAGGTCATTGAAAACATATCGAAACATCTAACCAATCTCATGAAGCAAATCATCCATAACCCTGATGTACGCCTTCATGACGTGACATGTATCACGGAAGAAGAGAAGCAGCAGATCAAAGCGTGGAATCAGACGGAGCGAGATTATCCGAAGCATCTGTCTATTCCTGAGCTGCTCAAAGAACGTATGAAGGCGCAGCCTGACCATCTGGCATTAGTTGAAGGCGACCGAACATTCACGTACGAGGAGCTTGGACAAGAAATCCGTCGTTTGGCTGGCAGTCTTATTGAGAAAGGCGTACAGCCCGGGGATGCTGTGGCGGTGTATATGAACCGATCAGCTGATGCGGTGATCGCCATCTTAGCAGTTCTACACGCAGGGGCAGCTTATGTGCCGATTGATCCTTCGCAGCCTGAAGAAAGAATCCGATTTATGCTTGAGGACAGTGGCGCATCCATTTTGCTTCATGCTGACAGTCAGCCGCCAGTTGATGAACAGATCAAGGCTGTACATGTGACGAGTAAGCCTCATCACTCACACATAGATGTATCAGTCAGGACGTCTCCATCTCACTTGGCGTATATCATGTATACATCGGGATCAACTGGACAGCCCAAAGGGGTGCAAATTGAGCATCAGCACATTGTGAGATTGGCTTGTTCTCAGGAGAAATTAGGCTTGAATAAGTCGGATCGTATGGCGCATACAGGAGCGGTCAGCTTTGACGCCATTACCTTTGAAATCTTTACCACGCTGCTGGGTGGGGCGACGCTGTATCCTGTTGACCGCGATACTTTATTGGATATTCATCGATTTGAACAATTTATCCAAACACATCAGATCACGACGCTCTTTTTAACGACTGGATTATTTAATCAGCTCGCTCAGCAGCGGCCGCAAATGTTCAAAGGATTAACCACATTAATTACAGGCGGTGACGTGATCAATGTGAAGAGTGCGGAGCTTGTGAAACAGCATCATCCAGCACTTGTCTTGCTGAATGCCTATGGTCCAACAGAAAATACAACCATCTCGACCATTTACGAAGTAAGAGGAGATGAAACGGGTCCAATTCCAATTGGCCAGCCGATTAACCATTCGTCGGCTTATATTTTAGATGGTGATCAACGATTGCAGCCAATTGGAGCGCCAGGAGAGCTGTATGTTGGCGGGGATGGTGTCGCAAGAGGGTATCTCCATCGTCCAGATTTGACCAATCAAGTATTCATGGCAGATCCTTTTAAGCCGTCAGGCCGTTTGTATCGAACAGGGGATTTGGCACGGTATGGTGCAGATGGCCAGATCGAATTCCTCGGCCGGACAGATGATCAGGTGAAAATTCGAGGCTTCCGTATTGAGCTTGGTGAAATTGAATCAGTGCTTCAGCAAAACGTGGGCATAGAGGATGCGGTTGTGCTTGTCCATTCGTTTTCCACAGATGAGAAGGAAATCACCGCTTACTTCACAGGGACAATAACAGAAGAAGAAGTGCGAGATTTATTTAATCAAGAGCTCCCGGCTTATATGGTGCCGCACCATGTGATGAAGCTGGATGCTTTTACGCTCACATCGAACGGAAAGGTAGATCGAAAAGCTTTACCAAAGCCGGACGAAGCGCATCAGGAGAAAAAGGAAATCATTCCGCCTGAGACGGAGATAGAAAAGGCACTCGCTCAAATTTGGGAGGAGCTCCTTGGAAAAACGGTCGGAGTAGATGAACATTTCTTCATGGCTGGCGGGCACTCTCTCAAAGCGATGATGATGTCTGCGAAGATTCAAGAGTTGCTACAAAAGGAAGTGCCGATTCAAGTGATTTTTGAGAAGCCGACGATTCGTTCATTAGCGGCATATATCGATCAGGATGGTCAAGAAGAAATGGGGCATCCGATTTTACCAGCAGAGCAGGCGGATGAATATCCGGTATCACCAGCTCAGCGTCGTTTATACATTTTGCAGACACTCGAACCAGACAGCACGAATTATCATATTCCAATCGTCTTAATGCTTGAAGGAACACTCCAATATCAGCGGCTCAAATCAGCGTTCGATCAGTTGATCCAAACGCATGAAATTCTAAGAACGAGTTTTCATATAAATGGAGAAGACATTGTTCAAAGAGTGAATGATTGGACGTCATTTGATCTTCCCGTCCATGACATCAAGGAAGAAGAGGCGGAAGCATTTCTTTCTGAACGTCAGACACCATTTGATTTAACAGCTGCGCCTTTATTACGAGCTCAGCTATTGAAGGTCAGTGAAAACCGTCATCTTCTCGTCTTGGAAGCACATCATCTCATTACAGATGGCAGCTCCATGAAGACGTTCATACAAGATTTGGCGAAGGCCTATGATGGCGAAGCTCTTGCAGAAAGAGCCATTCATTATAAAGATTACGCTGTCTGGCAGTTAAGTGAAGAAGAGACGGAGAAACAGAAGGAGCATGAAGCCTATTGGCTGAAGCAATTCGAAGGAGACTTGCCAGTATTAGAGCTGCCAACGGATTATTCGCGTCCAGCGGAACGTGATTTTTCAGGAGAACGATTCATGTTTGGCTGTGATCAAGCGACGACTCAGCGGATTCATGACCTGCTTCAGAAAACAGATACGACCATGTACATGTTCTTGTTATCTGCTTTTCAGGTGCTACTTGCCACCTATAGCGGCCAAGAAGATATCATCGTTGGTTCCCCTGTTGCAGGACGGACACATCCTGATATACAGGACATGCCGGGGATGTTTATCAACACCGTTGCGATGCGCGGAAAACCAGAGCAAACAAAGACATTTTTACAGCTGCTTGAAGAAATAAAAGAAACGAGTGTTGATGCTTTTGCTCATCAAAGCTATCCGCTTGAAGAGTTAATTGCACGTCTTCCGTTAGATCGTGATACAACCCGAAGCCCGCTCTTTAGCGTGTCATTTAACATGCAGAACATGGAGGTTCCCGCGCTAAAGCTCGGTGACCTGCACATTTCGCCTTATGCCATACAGCATCACTCAGTCAAATTTGACTTGTCTCTAGAAGCATTCGAACGAGAAGGAGCATTAAAGCTGAGCTTTGACTATGCAGCGGCGTTATTTAAAGAAGAGACGGTCCGCAGATTCGGAACTCATCTTCTTGCGATTATTCATGAAGCGGTCCAACACCCGGAGGAACAGATCGGCTTGCTCCCTATTCTTGAACAGCATGAGCAAATAGAGCGGTTGGAGAAAAAAGACGAAGTGCAAACAAATCATCATGAGCCTTTCCACGTCCAACTTTCACGTCAGGCAAAGGAAACACCAGATGCCATTGCGGTGATGGATGATCAACGGAAGCTCACTTACCGCGAGCTGGAAGACATGTCAAATGCAATTGGCAGTGAACTGAAGATACGAGGCGTCGAGAAAGAAAAGACTGTAGCGCTGATTCTTGATCGCTCTGTCTATGTCATCGTTTCAATGCTTGGTGTGATGAAAGCAGGAGGTGCATTTGTGCCAATTGATCCGGCCTTTCCTGAGAAACGTATCAATTACACATTAGAAGATTCAGGTGCACAAGTGATCGTAACAAATGAGTCTCTTGCAGGGTCCTATCAACATCACAAGTCGATTCAGGTCGTGCAGGTTGAAAAAGCAGTACTACAAAGCCGCACGCTAGATTTGCCGGAAGCATCAGCCGATCAACTTGCGTATGTGATTTACACATCTGGGACAACAGGAAAACCGAAGGGTGTTCAGCTCACGCATCGTAATCTATCACACTACGTTAACTGGCTGACAAATGAGGTGACATTGCAAGAATGCGATCGGACGGCACTTCTTTCTTCTTATGCATACGATCTTGGTTACACAAGCATTTTCCCTGTCTTAAAGGCAGGAGGAACCCTGTATGTGCCTCGTGAAGATGTGTATACAGACCCGGTACGACTCATGCGTTTAATTGATGAACAAGAGCTGACTTATATCAAAATGACACCATCCTTATTTCATATGATGGCAGATTCGAAAGATCATGCATTTAACGCTTTACGCCTTGTCATACTTGGAGGAGAACCGATTGTCTCTGAAGACGTTGAGATATTTATGGAACAGCATCCATGTGTGGCTGTGATGAACCACTACGGCCCGACAGAGACAACCATTGGAACTGTGACCAAGCTGATCACAAAGCAAGAGCTAGGCGAATCGAAGGATCGCTCTGTGATCGGACAGCCAATTGCTCACACAAGAGCGCTCGCACTCAATCGTCAGCAGCGCCTCGTCCCGTATGGCGCACCTGGAGAGCTTTATATATCAGGGGAAGGCGTATCGAGAGGGTATTTGAATCAGCCTGAATTAACGGCAGAGCGTTTTCTAGAAAATCCGTATTTTCCTGAAGAGCGGATGTATCGTACAGGAGATTTGGTCAGACAGCATGCAAATGGAGAGATTGAGTTTCTTGGAAGAATAGATGATCAAGTGAAAATCCGCGGCTATCGTATTGAGAAGCAGGAAATTGAGCATGCCGCACGTGCACGATTATCCATTCAAGAGGTGTATGTCAAAGTACTTCATATGTCCCGTTTACCAGAGCTTGCACTTTATTACACGTCGCCTGAACCGATTGGAACACTGACGTTTAGAGAAAAGCTTGCGGAGACACTGCCGGATTATATGATCCCAACGTACTTTGTCAAAGTCGACCACATCCCGCTCACGCAAAACGGAAAGGTAGATGCGAAGTCTCTGCCGCTTCCGCACGAGGTGCATATGAATCGCGCGGTGCATGTAGCACCAAAAACGGCACTTGAGCAGACGCTTTGCGATATTTGGTCAGAAGTACTTGCGGTTGAACAAATAGGTGTGCATGATCACTTCTTTGAATTGGGAGGTCATTCCCTAAAAGGCATGGTGCTCATTTCAAAAATGCAAGCCAAGCTGAACAAGCATGTGCCGCTCAAAGTCCTTTTTGAAAAGCCAACGATACGCGCGATGGCAGCTTATTTAGAAGAAGTGGGTTCCTCGGACATGACATCCATTCAGCCGGCGGAGAAGCAAGATTTCTATCCTGTCTCTTCTGCTCAAAAGCGGATGTATGTGTTGCAGCAGCTGCATCCAGAAGCAGTGACTTACCATATGCCTGCCGTATTGATGATGGAAGGCATTCTAGATGTAAAGCAGCTAGAAGAAGTGCTGCAAGCCTTGATCGAACGACATGAATCATTGCGGACAGCCTTTGTAGAAATTGATGGCGTACCCGTTCAAAAAGTGTATCGCCGAGTGCCGTTTACGTTAGAGGTTGTTGAAGTAGAGAAAGGTCATGAGCAACCTGTTATAGACGCATTCATCACCCCATTCTCATTACATCAAGCACCATTAATGAGGGCAAAGGTGGCGAAGCTTTCTGAAGAAAAATATGTGTTCATGATGGATATGCACCATATCATCGCAGATGGTGTCACACGCAGTCTGCTCATTCAAGAATTGGCAGAGCTGTATGAGAAAAAGACGTTACCGCCAGTTCAGCTGCACTACAAGGATTATGCAGTATGGCAGCAGGAAGAAAAGCAGCAAGCGCTGCTCCAGAAACAGCGTCAGTATTGGCTGGAGCAATACGCAGAGCCACCTGAAGATTTGGCACTGCCACTTGATTTTCCGCGCCCTCATGTACAGTCATTTGAAGGAGACCGAGTCGATAGATGGTTATCTTCTGAAAAGGTGCAGACCATTAAAGCGCTCATGGCTGAAAAAGGTGTGAGCATGAACATGGTCATGCAAACGGCATTTGCTATTTTCCTTTCCAAATTAACTGGGCAGACAGATATCGTGATAGGCGCTGTCACAGCAGGACGTACACATGCTTCAATCGAACGGGTTCCAGGCATGTTTGTGAATACACTGGCTCTTCGACATGAAGTGCAGCTCGAGGAAACGACAGCACAATTACTTGAAAAAATGAAAGATCGAAGTCTATCAGCCTATGAACATCAAGAATTTCCGTTTGAGGAATTGGTGGCACAGTTAGATCTGCCGAAAGACACGAGCCGCAACCCATTGTTTAGTGTCATGCTGACAACGGATGACCGTGATATGACGTTACCGAATCTAAATGGACTCAAGCTTTCGCAAAAACAGCAAGAGACAGTTCATGCAAAATTTGATGTAACGCTCGGTGTATTCGAAGAAAAGGACCAAGTGGGCTTACGCTTTGAGTATGCAACAGCGCTGTTTAAAAATAAGACCATTCAGCGTTGGAGTCGATATTATGAACAAATTATAGACGAGATGCTGGTGAAGCTAAATGAACCAATTTCATCGCTTTCGATCTTAACAGAAGAGGAAAAACAAGAGCTGATCAATGAATGGTCAGGTCCTGTCCTAAACGTTCCGTCAGATCAAACCGTTCATGCACTGATTGAGGCTAAAGCATTTGAAGCACCGAAACAAAAAGCGGCGACCTTCTGCGGAACAAGCTGGACGTATGAGGAACTGAACAGCGGGGCGAATACAGTCGCTTCAAGACTCATTTCAAACGGCATAAAACGAGGAGATCGTGTCGGTATTCTGACTCGCCCATCGCTTGATATGGCGGCAGCCGTCCTTGGCGTCCTCAAGGCAGGTGCGGCATTCGTTCCAATTGATACGGATTATCCTGATCAGCGCATTGCTTATATGCTGGAAGACTGCGGGGCAGAGGTTCTTCTCATGCAAAAAGGACTGACTGCACCATCTTCATTCAGAGGTCATGTCCTGTTCATAGAAGATGCCGTAGAAGGTGAAGCTCACGATGTTCAGGTTCATGTCAAACCAACAGATCTCGCCTATATGATTTACACGTCTGGAACGACAGGACAGCCGAAAGGTGTCATGGTCGAGCACCAGTCTCTTGTGAATCTAGCGTTTTGGCACAATGATGCCTTCCAAGTGACCAATGCGGACCGAACCGCCAAATATGCCGGCTTTGGCTTTGACGCCTCTATTTGGGAAATGTTCCCGACATGGATTGCCGGTGCAGAGCTGCACATCATTGATGAAGCGATTCGTCTCGATATGATCAAGCTCAATGCGTATTTCAATGATGAAAATATCACCATTGCATTCCTGCCAACTCAGCTATGCGAGCAGTTTATGTCTATGGAGAACCATTCTCTGCGTTACTTATTGACAGGCGGAGACAAGCTGAAACAGGTGAAGCCTGTTCCGTATAAACTCGTTAATAACTACGGTCCGACAGAAAACACCGTCGTGGCGACAAGCGGGATCATCAATCCAGATCAAGGCACGCTTCCGATTGGAACAGCGATTGCCAATACTCGTTTTTACATTATGGGTTCGTTATATGACCTCTCGCCGCCAGGCGTACCGGGTGAGCTTGTGATCGCAGGAAAAGGACTGGCAAGAGGGTACTGGAATCTTCCGGAGGAAACAGAGAAAAGCTTTGTCCCAGATCCATTTTATCCAGATGAGCGCATGTACCTGACAGGTGATTTGGTGAAATGGACAGAGGATGGCGAGCTGATCTACCTCGGCAGAAAAGACCATCAGGTCAACATCCGTGGCTTCCGGATTGAGCTATCAGAAATTGAAGCTCAGCTTCTTGAACTGAATTCAGTCAAAGAAGCAGTTGTGACAACGGTGAAAGATACCAGCGAACAAGATGCGCTTGTCGCTTACGTCATCACAGCTGAAGAAACGGCCGACATGAAAGAAAGCTTAAAACGCACGTTGCCAGACTATATGGTCCCTTCATGGATCATCAAGCTAGACCACCTGCCGATGACGGCAAATGGAAAAGTCGATCTGAAAGCATTGCCAGCACCAAATATGGAAGCCAACAAAATGGCATACGAAGCGCCAAGAGACGAAGTCGAAACGCTTCTATGCGGCATTTGGGAAGATGTGCTTGGCGTCAGCCAAGTCGGCATTCACGACCATTTCTTTTTCCTTGGCGGAGACTCGATTAAAGGCATTCAAATGGCAAGCAGGCTCACACAAGCGGGCTGGAAGCTTGATATGAAACTACTATTCCAGTACCCAACGATTGCGGAGCTACGCCCATATATCGAAGAAGCTGATCAACTGACAGCTGACCAATCAACGGTTGAAGGGGAAGTCATGTTGACTCCAATTCAACGCTGGTTCTTTGAACGAACATTCACTGACCAGCATCATTGGAATCTCTCGATGATGCTTCATGCGCCAAATGGATTTGACCTTTTGATGACAGAACAAGTGATGCAGAAATTACTTTCACATCATGATGCACTGCGCATGGTATACAGGCAAGAGGATGGCAGCATCCTGCAATACAATCAGCGCGAGCTCACTGAACCAATTGCGGTTATTTCTCATGATGTCTCTAAAGAGCACGACGTGAAAAAAGCCATTTCCACCTATGCCAACGAGTATCAGCGTCAGCTGAACCTCGAAACAGGTCCATTGATGAAAGTGATCTGTTTCTGTGCAAAAGATGGCGATCACTTACTTATCGTGACACACCATCTTGTGATTGATGGTGTCTCATGCCGAATTTTACTAGAGGACTTTATGTCTCTTTATCAACAGGCAGTTCAAGGACAAACACTCGTCCTACCGCCTAAAACCCACTCCTTTAAAGAATGGGCAGAGGCGATCGAACGATACGCACAGTCCAAGCCGTTAAAAAGCCAAAGTGAGTACTGGAATGAGATTGACAGGACCCCAATCACCACTTTACCTGTTGATCATGAAGTAACGAAAAGAAAAGTTGCTCAAACAAAAGCAGTACAGATGCAGCTTTCAGAGTCTGAAACCGAGCATCTTTTGACCGACATTCATCTACCGTACACAACGGAAATGAACGATATTCTTCTATGTGCGCTCGGTCTTGCCATTCAGGAGTGGACAGGTGAGTCCCATGTACATGTGCAGCTTGAAGGTCATGGAAGAGAGGATATTTTATCAGGACTGGATGTCTCCCGCACGGTTGGATGGTTTACGAGTATGTATCCAGTCGTACTGAAAGCAAAGCCGGATCAGACCATAGCTGAGGAGATTAAAGGAACGAAAGAGATGCTGCGGCGTGTCCCGAATAAAGGGATTGGCTACGGGATTTTAAAATACCTCACAGCCACTGAATCGTCAGGAAAACATGTACAACCTGAAATCAGCTTGAACTATCTTGGGCAGATTGATCAGGAAGTGACGACAGAACTCTTTGGACCATCCGCCTATGATATGGGACGACAAGCAAGCCCTGATTCAGAAGCTGTCTATAAGCTGAACCTCAGTGGTCTTGTTCAACACAATCGATTCATGTTGTCTTGTTCATATTGCTCAGATGAATATGATGAACAGACGATACAGCGGTTCATGGCATTGCTAAAAGAAAAAATACAATCCATCATGACTCATTGTTTAGCGCAGCACGAACGAGAATTTACGCCAAGTGATTTCTCTGCTGGTGACCTTGATATGGATGAAATGGACGATATATTTGACATGCTTGAGGAGAAATTGACCTAACAACATGAGATCAGTCATAAAAACGGGAAGGGAGGATGAAATAGATGAGTTCATTTAAAAGGGATCAAGTTCAAGATATGTATTATCTGTCACCGATGCAAGAAGGCATGCTGTTTCATACCCTCCATCACCAAGAAAAGGGCTTTTATGTAGAGCAAATGGATATGAACGTAAAGGGCACACTGCGTCATGACTTACTTGAGAAAAGCATGAATGTCATCGTGGAGCGATACGATATTTTTCGTACCGTATTTCTCCACGAAAAAGTGAAGCGCCCTGTCCAAGTGGTACTGAAGAAACGTCCTTTTACGCTTGATGTGGTGGACATGCAGAATCTTTCTGAAGACGAACAGCTTGTACGTCTTGAGACATTTAAACAACAGGATCGCCTGAGAGGATTTGACCTTTCGAAGGATGCTCTCATGCGGGCAACTGTTTTCCAAACGGGCCCTGCCAGCTATCGCTGGATATGGAGCTATCATCATATCCTTCTTGATGGCTGGTGCTTTGGGCTTGTGGTGCAGGAGTTATTTGCGATTTATCATGCCCTTTTACATGACATCCCTTACAAGCTGGAACCGGTTAAACCGTACAAAGAATATATTCAATGGCTTGAAAAACAAGATAAACAAGCATCACTTCAATATTGGCAGCAATCATTAGCCGGATTTGATGGACAATCTACCTTTAAAGAACAGAGAAAGCAAACGAATGAACATGAATTAGGCGAATTGGAATGGTCGATGAGTAAGGCAGAAACGGCTGCTTTATCAGAGTTAGCGTTCCAGCAAAATGCGACGTTAAGCAGTGTGCTGCAATCGGTTTGGTCAATTCTGCTGAGCAGGTATCAGCGTTCAAATGATGTGCTGTTTGGCACGGTTGTGTCGGGGCGTCCGGCAGATTTGGCTGGTGTTGACAGAATGGTTGGCTTGTTCATCAATGTCATCCCAAGAAGAATTCAGCTGACAGATGACATGACATTCCGTTCTCTTCTGTCAGAAACGCAGCAGCAGTCTCTTGCGGCTGAGCCGCATCAATATATTCCGATTTATGATATTCAGGCAAAGACAGGTCATCAGCCACTCATTGATCATATTGTCGTGTTTGAAAATGTCCCAGCCGCAAAGAAGGACGAGCAAGAGGCGCGGTTAGGATTTACTGTGGAAAACATGAATGTGTATGAAAAATCGAACTATGATCTCAATTTGCTGGCATCACCAGGAGAACAATTGCAATTGAAGCTGGCCTTTAACAAAAAAGCATTTGATCCTCAATTTGTTCAACGGTTAAAGGAGCAGCTGAGTCTATTGATGAGCGAGGCGATCAAGCATCCTGATCAATCGGTTCATACATTTACACTTGTCACGAAACAGGAAAAGCAGCTGATTCTTGAGGAATGGAATGCGCCCGAGCTTGAGCATGACCAGCTATATTTGTCGAAATGGTTTGAGCATAATGTCCGCAAACAGCCGAATGCGGTCGCATTATCAGCAGGTGAGCACACGATGACATATGCGGAGCTGAATGAACAAGCTAACCGATTGGCAAGACATTTGCAAAAAAATGGGGTCACGCATCAAACGGTCATCGCCATTTTAGCCGGCCGCACGCCTGAACTAATTGTCAGCCTGCTGGCTGTCTTAAAAGCAGGTGCAATCTATGTGCCAAGTGATCCCGATTATCCAGAAAGCCGCATTCAATACATGCTTAAAGACAGCGGGGCAACGCATCTACTGACTCACTCATCCTTTATCGGTCAAGTGAAGGGACTTGCGTTTGATGGAAAGTATCTGTTTGCAGATGATCAAGAAATTTCACTGATGAGCTCAGAGAATCTGCCGCTTGAAGCAGGTTTACACGATACGGCTTACATCATGTATACGTCTGGTACAACAGGTCAGCCAAAAGGCATCATGACGACCCATTCGAATATTGCCCGGGTGGTCAAAAATACAAACTACTTAACCATTTCAGAAACAGATACACTGCTGTCATTATCCAACAGCGTATTTGATGGCTTTACATTTGATGTGTATGGCGCACTTTTAAACGGAGCGAAGCTTGTCTTGCCGAAAAAAGAGACCATTTTAAACATGGGCGAGCTGACGGGATTGATTAAAAGGGAAAACATTTCTGTCATGTTTGTTCCAACGGCATTATTTAATCTCCTTGTTGATGAAGAAACCGACTGGATGCGCAGTGTGCGCAAGGTGCTATTCGGCGGAGAGCGGGCATCGGTACAGCATGTGAGGAAAGCTTTTGCTGTCATGGGGAAAGGCAGACTCATCAATGTCTATGGCCCAACCGAATCAACAGTATTCGCCACTTATTATCCAGTCGATGAGGCTCTGCCGATGGAAGCCCGTTCGATTCCAATCGGAAAGCCGCTCAACCAGACGGGTGCTTATATATTGAGTCAGCACAGGCAGCTTCAGCCGATTGGAATGGTCGGAGAGCTTTGTCTGAGCGGCAAAGGGCTTGCGAAGGGGTATTTGAATCGTCCTGATCTGACAAAACAAGCCTTTATCGCGCATCCATTCGCTGCGGGAGAAAGGCTGTATCGTACAGGAGACTTGGCTTATTTTCGAACGGACGGTTTGATTGAGTATGCAGGCAGAGTGGATGATCAGGTGAAAATTCGCGGTCACCGAATTGAGCTGACAGAAATTGAAGCCCACCTTCTCATGCATCCAGGTGTAAAACAAGTGGCCCTTATAGCTGATCAGCATAACACGCAGCATACAAGGCTGCTCGCCTATATGACGTGTGAGGAGGAGTGGAAGGATAAACTGGATGTGATCAAATCAGGGCTGAAGGAAAAACTTCCGGCTTACATGCAGCCTCATGAGCTGATCAGACTTGAGAAAATGCCACTTACGCCAAATGGAAAGGTTGATAAACGTCAGCTGCCAAAGCCAGAGGTGCCTCAAGGAAACCGTCATGTGAAGCTTCCGGTAAATGAGGTAGAACAAAAGTTACTTGTGATGTGGCGGGAAGTGCTTGAACGAGAAGATATCAGCACAGATGACCATTTCTTTGAGCTTGGCGGACATTCATTAAAAGCGATGTCGCTTTTATCCAAGATGTCGAAGGAATTCGATGTTCAGATGCCTATTCACTTGCTGTTTGAGACGCCTACCATTGAAGCAATCAGCCGTTATATTCAACAGCAGGATCAGGAAGCCGCCGGCTATCTTGTATTCAATGAATCTCAAACGCCAACAGTCTTTGCTCTACCGCCATTACCAGGCTATGGCTTTATCTATCAGGAAGCCGCAAAAACGCTCGATGGTGTTCGTTTGATCGCCTTTGACTTTATTGAAGCTGATCACCGAATCACGCAATACGTTCAGCATATCGAGCACCTTCAGCCTGAAGGGCCGCTGACTTTGATGGGTTACTCTGGCGGGTGCTACCTAGCCTTTGAGCTTGTTCAATCGCTCGAACAAGCAGGGCGTACCGTCGAAAAAGTCATCATGATCGATTCCTATAAGAAAATAGGAGAAAGTGATTTAGAAGGACGATCCATTGATGACGATATCGCAGCGATCGTCCATCAGTCGAAGCAAAGTGAACTTGCCCAAGCGGAGCTCATTCAAGACGCGCTTGCTCAAAAAACGAGGGCTTACTATGAAACTTTTGTTAAGGGGGTGAACCAAGGAGAGATACAAGCAGACATTGACTTTATCCAATCCGAAGAGCACATTGCGATACCAGAATGGATGGAACATTGGGAAGCTGCGACGACCGGCGCTTATCGACAATATCAAGGCTATGGTCAGCACGCTGACATGTTCAAAAACAAAGAATGTGCCGCCCGAAATGCACAGCTAATTAAAGAAATAGTCCATCATAAAAATAAAGAAATAGTCTTGTAAACTTTAGATGAGGCAGGGGTGCACACTGGCAGCCCTGCCTGACAAAAAAGGGAAGGAACTCATATGAAACCATCAATCATTAATCAATCGAATGTACATGAATCAATGGATACGATTTTACAAGATGTACAGAATACCATTTTACAAACCAACGAAATCGAACGCTTCGCTGTTTTTTCTCGTGAAAAAACCATTCGACCTCGGCCATATCACCTCTCTCATTTATTTCTAGACCATCACATGGAGCAGGAGGCCGCAGTTGAATGGATACAAACGCAAATGGCTTCACCTGCTTTAGCGGACATGCCCCCAGCCATTTCCTATGGAGGGGATATAGATGTTCGTGCAGGAGCTCAAACCTTGCAGGACGCTCTAACTGAGGCAGCCAAAACAACAAATGGGCTGACTTATATCATCAATAGTGAAAACGAGCTCACGCAATCCTACGCGCAGTTAAAGGAGGATGCCGAGCGGGTGTTGACGGGTTTAAGGGCACTAGGGCTTGAGCCAGGAGATCCTGTGTTCTTTCAATTTTCATCGAATCATGCGATGGTCACGGCCTTTTGGGCATGTGTATTAGGCGGATTTGTCCCAACACTTGTATCAGCAGCCCCGACCTATCGGGAAATGAACGCCTCAGTGAAGAAGCTTCATCACGCTTGGAACCTGCTGGAGCATCCGCTCATTCTCACAGATGACTCGCTGATTGATGAGGTGCAAGGATTAGCTTTACTGTGGCATACAGATCAATTACGTGTTGCAGCCGTTGAACCAATGCTTACTTTAGAAAGAGATCTAGAAGCACACCCAGTCACGCCCGATGATTCCGTCTTTTTTATCTTAACGTCTGGAAGTACAGGGATGCCCAAATGCGTAGAGCATTCTCATAGAAGTGTGCTGGCAAATGTCAAAGGAACAGTGGCAGCCAATGGGTTTACACAAGAAGATGTCTCATTAGACTGGATGCCATTAGATCATATTGGCGGCATTGTCATGTTCCATCTTGTCAATGTGTACACAGGCTGTGAGCAAATTCGAGCAAGAACAGATGACTTCATCGCTCAGCCGCTGTGCTGGCTTGACTGGATGGACCGCTATCGTGCAACGAAGACATGGGCACCTAACTTCGCATTTGCGATGATCAATGATTATGAGAAAGAAATCTCTTCAGGGTCTTGGGATCTTTCTGCTATGACTTGTATGATCAATGGGGCAGAAGCGGTCGTACCGAAGACGATCCACCGGTTTTTACACCTGCTCGCTCCGCACGGCTTAAAAGGAGACGTCATCAGACCGGCATTCGGCATGTCAGAAATCTCATCAGCTGTTGTTTTCTCTTTTGCGATTGAGCGGGGAGATGAAAACAGCGGGGTGCTGACCTTTGAAGAAACATCGCTGACAGAGCAGCTAAGACCAGCGAAGGCACGCGAGACAGGAACCGTCAGCTTTACAGAGCTCGGGAAACCGATTCCGGGTATCACGATTCGTATCGTCAACCATGAGCATGAGCTTCTTCCCGAAGATCATATTGGCAGCGTGCAAATCAAAGGGCCGACGACAATGAAGGGCTATTACAAGAATGACGAAGCGAATCAAGAGGTATTTCAAACAGAAGGCTGGTTCCACACGGGTGATTTAGGATTTCTGCATGAAGGAAGGCTGACATTAACCGGTAGAGAAAAAGACATGATCATCATCAACGGGAAAAATTATCACAACTATGAAATTGAAGCCATGGCAGAAGAAGTACCCGGCGTAGAAACAAGCTTTGTGGCAGCTTGCTCCGTTCGGATGGAGGCATCTGCATCCGATGAACTGATTCTCTTTTTTACACCGAAGCTGTATGAGCCTGCTTATATCATGAGGGCTAGCCAGCATATCAAAACCCATATTGCAACAAAAATGGGTCTTTATGCATCAAGGATTATTCCGGTCCAGAAGCATGCCTTTCCGAAAACAAGCTCTGGAAAAATAGAAAGGGCACAGCTCAAGACAAGGTGGCAGGAAGGTGAATTCGACGAAATCATCAAGGAACTGGACATCAGACTTGAAAATGAACACACCTTGCCTGATTGGAGTTATCAAAAGAAGTGGACACCCGCTCCGCTTCATGAAACCGAAAAGCAAACAGCAGGGGACATGGTGATCTTTGCAGATGAGTTAGGGCTTGCAGATCAATTGAAATTCCTCTCAAACCATGAACAAACCTATATCACGGTTGAGCCGGGTCAAGCATTCACACAACTCACACCCACTCACTTCATCATCCACCCGAATCGGCCGTCAGACTACGAACAACTCTTTGAGGCGCTCCGTTCGTATGGCGTTTCGGTGAAACAAATCATTCACCTTTGGAACTACACAAACAAAAAAGACACATTACAAGCGGAAATAGCGAAGGAAGCACAGAAAGCTGGCAGCATGAGTGCATTGTATGTAACAAAAGCGATCGCCGCCTATGAGGAACCTGTAGAGATGACCTTTGTCTCCGCTCATGCGATGAATTTGCCAGAAGACAAAGTACATCATGTGGAAAAAGCAACAACAGCGGGATTGATGACAGCTGTTCAGCATGAATGGCCGTTTATCAAGGTGCGATGTCTTGATTTTTCTCTAACAGAATCGGTTGGTCATTCTCATGTATCGGCGATCATGACAGAGCTCATACATGGCACAAGTCATCATGTCGCTGCTTATCGCGAAGGTGTTCGTTATATTCCTCTTATAGCGCCGCTTCATCTGGAAAGGGAACAAAAGAGGAAAAAACCGCCATTTGAATCATCGGGGCTTTACGTGATGACAGGCGGGCTTGGCGGAATAGGACGGATGCTAAGTGAGCATCTTCTAACATCCTATCAAGCGCATCTTGTGCTGCTTGGAAGAAAGGCACGAGAAGCTTTATCTGCGGAGCAGCAAGACGTATTGACCTCACTTGAGAAACAAGCGGAAAAACGCGGCGGCACTGTTCATTATGAAGAAGTGGACTTGACGGACGCAAAAGGTATTGAAGCGCTCATCTCAAGACAAGAGGTGGCTCGGGGCAAAAGGCTGCATGGCGTGATTCATTTCGCTGGCATCATTCAAGAAGAGCTGCTTGCTGACATGACGTCTGTGTCCTTACATGCGATGTACGAAGCAAAGGTATATGGCACGATTGCGCTTCATGAAGCGGCTTCTAAACGGGAGAACGTCTTATTTCTTTCTAGCTCATCAGCACGAACGTTAAAGGGCGGGATGACCGTAGGCGCTTATTGCGCTGCCAATGAGTTCGTTGAACAATTCGCTCATTATCAGAGGCTGACATCTACCGTGAAGCCGTACTGCTTTAGCTTTAGCATGTGGGATGAGATCGGCATGAGCGAGGGTTCGATGATCAAAGGCATCTTAAAAGAAAGAGGCTATCTTCCGATTCCGAAGCGGGCGGGCTTGCAGACGATGCTGGCATGTTTGATGACAGATGCACCTCTCATTTATATGGGATTAGATCGGTCGAAGCAGGACATTCAAGAGATGCTTCATGCGGAGAGCCGAACAGAGAAAGCCGTGTATGTCTTTTACAAAACCGACAAAACAAAAGCCATTGAAGAACGGCTGTATCAGTCCATTTATACGTGTTTGCAGACTCATCTATCTGGTGAATATTCCGTCCATCTATTTCCTGAGGAATACTGGAAAGAATCAGAGGATGGCATGCCGGATGAAGCGCATTTCAAAGCACTCATTGAGGAAAGTGGCCAGGAAGCCGAGGACAGAGCGCCTCAAACGGAGACGGAGAAACTGTTGGCAAGCATTTGGTCCGAGTTGCTTGATGTCTCAAATGTCAGCTGTGGTGATCATTTCTTTCTACTCGGGGGTCATTCGCTCAAGGCAACGCAAATGCTGTCTGCGGTGAGACAAAGAATGGGATTTGACGTGCCGCTCGCTGTTCTTTTTGAGCATACGAGACTTGGGGAATTAGCGGCATGGATCGATTCGCATGCAAAAGTGGATGAAGCGGTACAGGTGCGGAAAATGGCAAAGGGTCAGGAGATTCCGATGTCTTATGCCCAGCAAAGACAGTGGTTTCTCTATCAATTACAGCCTGATCTGCCTTTTTACAATAATACAATTTCCTTTCGGATGAATGGCCCTTTAGATGTGAAGGTGCTTCAGCGCAGTCTTCAGCAAATGGTGCAAAGGCATGAGTCGCTTAGAACTTCCTTTACCATGAGCGGCGATGAACCGGTGCAGATCATCCATGAGCATATGACCCTTCCAGAGCTTGAAGTGGTGGATCTATCAGATCTGACGTCACAGGAAGAAAAAGAACAAAAAGCGGCTGAATGGGCAAAAAGTGAGGCGAGCACACCTTTTCACTTAGAGCGTGATCCGCTCTTTCGGGTAAAACTGATTCGTCTGTCGGAAACAGATCATTTGCTGCTAATGTCCATTCACCACATTGTGTCAGATGGCTGGTCGGTTGGGATTGCCGCAAGAGAGCTGTCTGAATGGTATACAGCGATGATTGACCGCCGAGAACCTGATCTTTCACCACTGCCGATTCAATATGCGGATTACACCCTATGGCAGAAGGAGTATTTGACTGGAGAGACGCTGCAAAAGCAGGTTTCCTATTGGAAGGAGCAATTTGCAGTCCCTGTAGAAGATTTGGTTTTGCCGTATGACTACCCGCGGCCAGCCGTTCAATCCTACAAGGGAAAAACGAAAAAATACCACCTGTCGAAGTCGCTTTCAGAGCAGTTGGCTGAGCTTTCTAAAAAAACAGATAGTACCCTTTATATGACGCTACTGACCGCTTTTTCTACATTGCTTCACCGTTTGTCTTCACAGGATGAGTTTGTGATTGGGTCAGTCATTGCTGGGAGAAATCGGACGGAGATGGAGCAGCTCATCGGATTTTTCGTCAATACGCTGGCACTTCGGATCGATCATAGCGGGAATCCTGCTTTCACTGACCTATTAGAACGGGTGAAAAAAACAACAATGGGCGCCTATGCGCATCAGGATGTGCCGTTTGAAATGGTCGTAGATGAGCTGAATATTGTACGTGAGGCTGGCAGACAGCCGCTGTTTCAGGTCATGTTCGTTTTGCAAAATCTGCCGCTTGAGGCTTCTCCGATGGGAGAGGCGACATCTGTTTTAGCCATTGAAGATAACAATACCGCCAAATTCGATCTATCTCTGTTTGTTTTTGAAGGAGCGGAGGGTCTTCAATTAAAACTGGAGTATGATGTGGACTTATTTTCTGACGATACGATGGACCGGTTCCTTCGATACTACGAGCATCTGCTTGAGCGTATTTGTGAAAATCCAGCACAGCCGATTAGACAAATGAATTACCTGCCAGAAAAAGAGAAGCATCAGCTGCTCTATGAATGGAGCGGCAAAACAGATCAGCCAGCAGGCCCGCTTCTCATCACGGACCGGTTTGAAGCCCAGGTGAGAAAGTCACCCGATGCCATCGCTCTCGAATTCGGGGAAGAGCAGTGGACGTATCGTGTGTTACAAGAGAAAGTCGACCGGCTTGCGGCTTCTCTGCAGCAGCGAGGTGTCACACCGCATGAACCAGTAGGGCTGCTCATCGATAGGTCGCCTGAAATGATTCTTGGGGTGCTGGCGATTGTGAAAGCAGGAGGCGCCTATGTGCCAATTGATCCTGAATATCCAGATGCACGCATTGATTATATGCTGAGGGATACAGGTATTCAGCTGTTACTGACAAAAAATAAATGGCTGAAAAAAGTGTCCATCAGTCAAACCGAACTCATTTGTCTTGATGAGGGATATGAAGAATTTTTATCAGAAGCAGAACTCATACCTGCTGCCTTAAAACCTGATGGACTCGCTTATATCAATTACACTTCAGGATCAACTGGACAGCCAAAAGGGGTATTGATCCCGCATCAAGCAGTCATCAGGCTTGTCTGTGAAACAGATTATGTCACCCTTGATGAACATACGCGTATTTTACAAATCGCCAGCTTCTCCTTTGATGCCTTTACGTATGAAATATGGGGAGCTCTTCTAAACGGGGGAAGACTGATTCTCACCGATCGAAATACGGTTTTATCAATGGATACACTGGCTGACACGCTGACATCATACAAGATCACAACAGGATTTCTGACAGTGCCGCTGTTCAACCGATTGACAGAGGAACATCCAGAAGCTTTATCTGGATTCGATGCATTATTGGTTGGTGGTGATGCGCTCTCAGCTGCTCATATTCGTAAGGCACTACCGTATTTACCTGAAGGGCTTTTAAACGGCTATGGACCAACTGAAAACACGACGTTCTCTTGTGTGCATCACATTCACTCATTAGACGAAGGGCAGACGACCGTCCCTATCGGTCAGCCAATTGCTTATTCACAATCCTATGTATTAGATGACCAGTTGCAGCCGGTTCCGCAAGGTGTCATTGGAGAGATTTATGTTGGGGGAACAGGGCTGGCACTAGGTTACCTTGGAGATGAAGAAAAAACATCGCAATCATTTATCCCGCATCCTTTCCATAAAGGAGAGCGTTTATATAAAACAGGTGATATGGGCCGCTGGCTCCCAAATGGCATCATCGACTGCCTTGGAAGAATCGATCATCAAGTGAAAATCCGCGGACATCGCGTCGAATGTGGAGAAATTGAAGTCGCTATGCTGAGTGTTGAAGACATCATAGAATGTGCGGTCATTCCGCATCAGCACGGGAGTGGTCATAAGCGCCTCATCGGTTACTTTGTCCAAAAAGGTGCATGGACCCAGCAAGACCTTCGCCGCAAATTAAATGATAGACTGCCAGATTATATGGTACCGAGCCTATTCATAGAGCTCGAGGAACTGCCGCTCACGCAAAACGGCAAGGTAGATCAAAAGCGTCTCCCGCCGCCAGTGTGGGGACAGGAAGAAGCAGACAAACCAACAGATCAGGCACTCAGTGAGGAAGAACGAGTGCTGGAAAAAGTGTGGACTCAGCTTCTTGGCACTCCTTCAATTGGTGTTCATGATAACTACTTTGAGCTTGGCGGAGATTCTATTATTGTCATACAAATGGTGGCACGCCTATCACAGGAAGGCTACATCATACAGCCGAGAGATGTATTTGAAAAACAGACCATTTCACAGCTGGCACGCGCTATGAAAAAAGCAGATGTATCTGTGTCTTATGATCAATCACCTGTTACAGGAGATGTTCGTCTGCTTCCAATCCAATCTTGGTTCCTTGAGCAATCGATGACAAACCAAGATTATTGGAATCTATCAGCTCATATTGAATTCAAGCAATCTATACAACCCGAGCAGTTATCACAAGTTCTTTCAAAGCTTGTCGATCATCACGATATGCTGAGAGCGATTTATACAAAAGCAGCAGACGGAACATGGATTCAAACCATTCGTGCGCCTGGCATCACCCCTTGTGTCACATTCTTTGATTTGACGAATGTTTCTCATGAGGAAGCGCTGGATCAAATCCGCTTGGAGACAAGCGCTTGTCAAGGAACACTGTCATTAGAGCGGGGAGAAGTGATCAAAGCCATTCTTTTTCAGACAAGTGATCGTACGTCTGAACTCTTTATCGCAGCCCACCATCTTGTGATGGATGGAATATCGTGGCGCATTATACAGGAAGATGTATTAAATGGTTTGAAGCAGGCTGCGGCAGGGCAGGAGATCACGCTTGCAAAGAAAACCGCTTCCTATCAGCAGTGGGCAGAGGCACTCTATGAATATGCACAAACTGATCAATTACAAGAGCAGGTTCCTTTTTGGGAAAAGATCATGAATCAAGAGGAAGAAGGTTCTCCTTTTCAACGACCTGCGCTTTTCAATATAGAAGAACATGCAGAGATCCTGACTGTTCAATTGACGAAGGATCAAACAGACATTTTACTAAGGCACGCATCACAAGCGTACCGAACAGAGGTCAACGATTTACTCCTGTCAGCACTTGCGCAAGCTGTTGGAAAGCCAATACTGATTACGTTAGAAGGGCACGGACGCGAGGATTTATTTGAACAGATGGATTTGTCACGGACAGTCGGCTGGTTTACAAGCTCTTATCCTATTTTTATTCCTTTTATTCAAACCGATGTTGAGAGACAAATTAAAGATGTCAAAGAAACCTTAAGAGCTGTGCCGCAAAAGGGCATCGGCTATGGCTTACTTCAATACATGACAGCATCTCGTTTCCTTAAAACGGCAGCGCCGCAGATGAGCTTTAATTACCTTGGACAGTTAGATCAAATAGATGGTGAGGCAAATCTGTATATAGCAGATGAGCGAAATGGACATGTACATGACCCAAAAGCAGAAAGACAGCATTTGATCGATGTGTACGGATACGTTGTCAGTGGTCAGCTTCAGATGAATTTTATGATCAATCGTGAACTGCTTCAGGAGGAAGAGGTGCGTCAGTTACCTGACCGATTTAAAGAAAAAATGGAGGACATTTTGACGCATTGTGTAGAGGCAAAAGGTGGCTTTACGCCATCTGATTTTCCAATGGTTCAGCTTACGCAAAAGCAAATAGATGAGCTTCCAGACAATGTGGTAGATGTGTATCCGTTATCTCCGATGCAGCAAGGGATGCTGTTTCATGCACTGTTAGATCAAGCATCACAGGCGTATTTTGGCCAGGTGCATATGACACTCGAAGGCTTAACGGACGGCGAAGCCTATGAAAAAGCATGGAATCTGCTTGTGGAACGTCATTCGATTTTACGGACAAGATTTGCTTGGGAGGGGCTAAAGGAGCCTGTCCAATTGATTCAATCAGAAGGAAGCATTCACCTCACTCAGCACGATGTGCGCCACCTGAGTGAAATGGATCAGAAGGAAACCATTGAGCAGTATTTACAAACCGATCGCTCAAAGGATTTTGAATTAGAAGATGCGGCTGAACCGCTCATTCGAATTGCTTTATTCCATCGTGATGAGAAAACTTGCACGTTTGTTTTTAGCTTTCATCATATTTTAATTGATGGCTGGAGCCTGTTCGGCTTGATTGAGGAATCCTTTTCAATATATCGCTCGCTTGTGGATGAACGAGAGATGAACCTTCCTGCTGTGCGTCCATATAAAGATTTTATCGAGTGGCTGCAAAAGCAGGATCAAGAGAAGGCGCAAGAGTTCTGGAAACATTATATGTCAGGAGTAGAGGAAGTCACACCACTTCCAGGAGACGGAGAGCAAGCTTCGGATGAAGGAGCAGGTATTGATCAAATTAGTATCAAACTGACGCCTGAAATGCAGGAAAAGCTGGAGAAAATGACAGGGACACAGAAGGTCACGATGAGCACACTGATTCAGGCGGCATGGGGTCTGCTCTTGCACCTTCATTCAGGCTCAGAGGATGTTGTGTTCGGTGTCACAGTATCTGGCCGGCCGGCGGACTTACCAGAGGTTGAAAGCATGACAGGTCTCTTTATTAACACCTTGCCGCTCCGTTTGCCGATCACACCAGATAGGACCATTGCCGAGCTGCTTACGCAGACGCAGGAAACGGTTTTTCACATGCGAGAATTCGAGTATACCGTACTGCCAGATATTCAGCAGATGACCCAAATTCCGAATGGAGAATCATTGTTTAACAGCATTGTCGTGTTTGAAAACTACCCGATTGAAACTGTAGAGCCGTATGGTGTACGGATCTTAGACATAGCCAGTCATGAAGAAACAAACTATGACCTGACCCTTGTGGCTGTCCCGGGAGATACGCTGGAGCTTCGGGTCACATACCGCTTCAATCAATATAAAGAAAAACAAATACAATCGCTGATGCAGCAGCTGGTCCACACACTTGAAGCCATGACAGAACAAGTGGAGACACCACTCTCTTCCTTCACGATCGTGACAAATAAAGAAAAAGAGTGGATGATCACCGATTGGGCGAAAAACGCACAAGTCAGCGTGCTGTACCCAGATCAAGAAGAGGTCTACTCAGGTGTGCATGATCCTTCGTGTGAGACAGAAATCTATGTCCTGAGCGAAGAGCATCAGCTCATGCCGGTAGGGTTTCCTGGAGATATTTTTATCGGTGCAGAGGATATCAAGGCACTTTGCGGAGAGCTTGCCGATTGGATGGAGACGCATAAAATTCCGCATCCATTCAAACATCAAACAGGCGAATACCTCTATCCGACAGGTGATGTCGGCGTTTGGACTGAAAAAAACAAGATTCAAATTTTGGATTGGGTGTAGGAGGAGAAGAACGATGTTAATGAGCAGAAGAAAAGGACATGCAGCAAATCATATCGTCAGAATCAACGGAAAACGAATCGATCTCAAAGCATTAGAACAGGTCATGATGCTGCATTTTCCGCTAAAGGAATGTGTACTCATCCCGAAGAAAAATGAAGAAGGAAGCCTCTCGCTTGTGCTATTTGCACAGGCGAAGGCCCCTTCGCTAACAAGAGAGGATCTGATGACAGGCGCGCTTCACCCTGATGAAGTGCCAGCCGCTCTCGTCTTATTGCCTTCCTTGCCAAGGGCAGAAAGTGGAGCTGTCGATACAGAAGCACTGCTTTCGATTGACATCATTGATGAAGAGAGTTTGAGAAAGATAGAAGATCGTACGAAAGCTATAGATGGAGTAGAGGAAGCGGCTGCTCTCATTGAAAGTCAGACAGAAAAACAAACGCCTTATCACCTAGATGATCTGTTTCCTAATCGGCAGCGTGTGCAAGGGAACGTATCGATCTCGAAGGATGAAGAGGGTGAAACAAAGCAAGCATCCGCTCATGAAAAGCCGCCTGCACTTGTGTATGGCGGGGATGTCATCAAAAAACCAGGCACACCTGTCACACTGACAGAGGTGTTGATTCGATCAGCCTTTATGTCACCTGACCGCGGGGTGACATATATCACAGAAGGCGGGCGCACGTTGACCCAAACCTATCCTGAGTTACTCACAAACGCAGAACGGGTTCTGTCTGGTTTAAGGAAAGCAGGGCTGACAAACGGCGATCAAGTGTTACTTCAATTGAAAGATCATCACGATTTCATCACTGTGTTTTGGGGCTGTATTCTCGGTGGCATCATTCCGACTCCAGTCTCTGTGCCGCCTGTTTATGATGAGATGAATCAAGGAGTGAACAAGCTCAAGGGCGTGTTTCAGCTGCAAAATGAACCGTTCATTATTACAAACGAAGCAAGTGCTGAGGACATTGCTGGGCTGCGTGAGACATTTGAGGCAAAAGAAATACCTATTTTAACAGTAGAAACATTGCTTGCGTGTGAACCGGATGAACAGCATTATGAGCCAGAGCCGGATGAGCCTGTTCTTCAGCTGCTCTCTTCAGGAAGTACGGGTGTGCCTAAGTGTATTCGTCACAACCATCAAAGTATTTTATCTCGAATCATCTCCTTTGAGCAGACAAATGGCTTTACGCATGAGGATGTGTCGCTTAACTGGATGCCGCTTGATCATGTAGGAGGCATTGTCATGTTTCATGTGCATGACGTCTACCTTGGCTGCCAGCAGATTAGTCCATCCATCGATCAATTTATCGAGCGGCCGATGGTGTGGCTGGATTGGGTAGAAACATACGGCGTCACAAGGACATGGGCACCGAATTTTGCTTTTGCGATGATGAATGAATATGAGGACGACATTCGCAAGGGGAGCTGGGATCTCTCCACACTGATTTATATCATGAATGCAGCCGAAGCGGTTGTGCCAAAAGTGACGCAGCGCTTCATGCATATGATGGGCCAGCACGGATTAAGCCATCATGCGATGGTGCCGGCGTACGGCATGTCTGAAACATCCTCAGCCATTGTTCAATCAAAGAAATTCATGCGGCATGGTGATCAGGATGGACAACTGACGATTGATCAGACCTCGTTAACAGGTGACATTCAATACGTGGCGCAAGATCATCCGCACAAAATGACGTTTACAGAAGTCGGTGTACCGATTCCGTCTGTATGGATTCGGATTGTAGACGAGCATCATCATGTGCTCCCAGAAGATCAGGTCGGCCGTTTGCAGGTGAAGAGTCCGACGATTATGATGGGGTATCATCAAAATGAGGAAGCCAATCAAGAGGTATTTGCGGAAAATGGCTGGTTTCACACGGGGGATTTAGGATTTATCCACGAAGGGCGTCTTGTTCTGACAGGCCGGGAAAAGGACATCATCGTCATCAACGGAGCCAACTATTTGAATTACGAAATTGAAGCAGTTGTGGAAGAGGTAGACGGGGTGGAAGTCACCTTTGCCGCTGCGTACGGCATCTACAATCCCGAATCAAGCAACGACACGCTTGCCGTCTTCTTTGTCACACAAAAGGAATCGATAGAGGAACAAATCACGATGATTCAGCAGATTAGAGAGGCCATCATTCGTAAAATTGGCATAGAGCCCGATCACATCATTCCAGTGAAAAAAGACCAATTTCCGAAAACAGAAAGTGGAAAGATCCAACGTGCTCAGTTAGGCGCGGCGCTAAAAGAAGGGGTATTCCGTGACATTGAAAGGGCACTGGATCTTGCTTCTGACAATGAACAAACACTACCAGATTGGTTTTTCAAACGCACTTGGGCAAAGGAACATATTGGTCCGTCTCAGCCTGCTGCTGATCATGTACTCGTTTTCGAGGATGAAAAAGGGCTTTACCAATCACTTTACGCCCAATTCGAACAAAGAAATCAGCCCTATGTTTCTGTGAAAAAAGGACATGAATTTTTGCGTCTGTCCAAAGGGATGTACCAGATGAACCCGAGAATCAAGGGGGATTATGTCAGGCTCGTTGCAGCTCTTGAAGCAGATGAATTAAAGACAGGGTGCATACTCCATTTGTGGAATGTGACAGACAAAGAAGCCATTGTTGAGCCTGCGCAGTTCACAGAAATGCATGCGAGGTCCAATCAATCGATTTTGTACTTGTATCAAGCGTGGAGGCAAGAGAACAAAGAGTCTGTCCGGCTTGTTGTAGTGACAAAGGGTGGTCAATATGTAAGCCCTGAAGACGATCTCCATGTGGAGAAAACGTCGCTCGTTGGCTTATTAAAAACCATCCCGCAAGAATGGGAAGGAGCAGAGGTGTCCCATATTGATATTGAAGCGGAGCAAGTGGAACAGGATGCAAAGCACATTGCTGATGAGCTGTCGGTGATTCATATAAAAGCAGAGGTGGCATACCGAAAAGGGCACAGGCTCGTACCAAAGTTGGAAAAAGTCGATGTGATGAAAGCACCTCAAACAGAAGGGTTTTTAGAATATGAAGGTCTTTATTTGCTGACCGGAGGACTCGGCGGTATTGGGTTTGAACTATCTAAGCAGATGCTTCAATTTGGCCTAAAGCTTGTATTGATTGGAAGGACTTCTTTGGAAGACAGTTTGGAAAAGAAAGAAGCGTTCTCACAGCTAAAAGACCTTGGTGACGTCATCTATGTACAAGCGGATGTGACCGATTTAGCTGATGTAGAGCGGGCGATTTACAAAGCAGAAAAACATTTTGGTCAAACCATCCGGGGTGTGCTGCATTTAGCCGGTGCTGGCAATGTGTCTGAGCATTTTCAGCATACAGATAAGTATACATTGGCGCATACGTCAGAAGAGGATTTTACAAAGGAACTGTCAGGGAAAGCGGACGGAGCGTTTGTCCTGCAGGAAGCCTTCAAGCATGACCCGGCAGTACCACTCGTCTTCTTTGGATCAGTAAATGGCTTTTTTGGCGGTACAACATTCGGGGCTTACTCTGCGGCCAACAGCTTTTTAGATGGACTTGCGCACACGCTCACCTTTCATGAAGGAAGACGGGCGATCTCTTTAAACTTTAGCATGTGGGATAATCTTGGTTTGTCTAAGGGACATACCAGCGCAGCCCTTACCGTTCGCAAGGGATTTCAATTGATTGGAAAGAAGCAAGGTCTCCATTCATTCTGTCTAGGTGCTAGGCTGAATGAAGCGCATCTATTTATCGGCCTAGACGGAGCCAATCCAGAAATCGCAGCGTATCTTCAGCCAGCGCCAATACCGACTTTTGAGAAAAAGCTTTTTTACACGGTTCAGTCTGGCAAAGAAGTGCATGTTGAAGATATGGCAGGTGGAACAAAAGGTGACTGGGATATTCAGCAAGTACAGGAAATACCGAAAAAACTAGATGGCTCTATTGATCATGAAGCCCTTAAGCTGAATCATCACAAAAATGGACAACCCCTTGAAAAACAATTGCCTGAAACGAAAACAGAGCAAATGCTTGCTGCCATATGGGAGGACATTTTAGACGTTGATCGTGTGTACAAAGAGGATCAATTCTTTGACCTTGGCGGACATTCATTAAAGGCGACTCAAACCATTTCTCGGATCAATCATGAGTTTTCAATCAAGGCGCCTTTAAAAATATTATTTGAAAGCAAGCATCTGGCACATTTGGCGCAAATGGTGGATGACATCAAAGAGGCACCGGCTGTTCAGGAAGCCAATATTCCAAAGCTGGAAAAGCGAACAAGCTATGAGCTGTCACATGCTCAGAAGCGTATTTGGTTCTTATCCACATTAGAAAAGAGCCATCATTACAATATATTAGGTGCTTGGAAGTTGACAGGACAACTGCACATTCAAGCGTTAACAAAAGCGATTGGCCTCTTGACGAAACGTCATGAAGCACTGCGTGCAACCTTTCAATCGCTTGGCGGCAAGCCGGTTCAACTGATACGTGAAGACCTTCCGCCATCCGTCACTGTTGCGAACTTCTCATTATTTAATGAAAAAACAAGAACGAGAAGACTTAAGCAACTTATTCAGCAAGAAGCGAACCGCATTTATGATTTAGAAAGAGGGCCTCTTGCGCAGTGGACGATTGTGGATATGGGCAATGAAGAATTTTATCTTCTTTGCGCGCAGCACCATATCATTTCAGATGCATGGTCGCTCAGTCTGCTCATTCAGGAGTTAGAAGTGGCATATGACGGGCTTCTTGCAGATGAAGCGCCGCAGCTCCCAGCGCTGGAAATTGAGTGGACAGATTATGTTCATTGGGAAAATGAGCAAGTAATGCATCATCAAGTAGACCAAGCCTATTGGCTCGATCATTTACAAGGTGATCTTCCGGTGTTAGAGCTGCCGTTTGACCGTCCTCGTCCGCCAGTTCAAACATTTAACGGCGCTACAGAGCAAATTGTCTTGGAAGATACGCTTATCCGCCGTTTGCAGGCTTTGTCCAAGCAGCAGGGCACAACGCTGTTTATGACGATGCTGTCGGCGTACTACGTCCTGCTTCACAAGCTGTCAGGACAGACAGATATCATCATTGGTTCGCCGATCGCAGGGCGAGGTGCCAAGCAATCAGAGAAGCTTGTTGGAATGTTTGTGAATACACTCGCGCTGAGACAGGATATCTCCACAGCAGATACGTTTGCTGATGTCATGGAAAACGTGAAGGAGATGACATTAAAAGCCTTCGAGCATCAGCGTTATCCATTTGATAAGCTTGTCGATGATCTTTCATTAGATAGAGATTTAAGTCGATCGCCTATTTTCCAAGTGGCCATGGGTTATGTAACAGATTCGCTCCATGTCAATCTCAAAGGGCTGACAAGTGAACATGTGATGGTTCATCATACAGTGTCTAAATTTGATCTCACCCTACATGTATTTGAACAGGGGGATCAGCTGTCGATCCATGTGGAATACAATACAGATTTATTTGATCAAGAGACCATTCATCGTTATATGAATTATTATCTTCATCTGCTAGATGGTATGACAGCTCAGCCTGAACGTACATTTTCTGATTATTGCTTAATGGACAAAGCGGAACAGGCTGCGATGATCATAGGGAAAAACCAAACGGCTACGCCATATCCAAAACGGACCATTCAAGAGCTGTTTGAAGAACAGGTGCAGCGTGATCCGCACCGCATTGCCTTGTCTTATTTGGAAGAGCACATGACGTATCAAGAGTTGGATGAGAAGGCAACACAGCTTGCTGCTTACTTGCAGTCAAAAGGAGTTGGACCAGGTTCACTTGTACCGATGCTTTTTGATCGTTCCTTTGACATGATTGTCTCAGTGCTAGGCATCGTCAAATCTGGTGCTGCATATGTTCCAATGTCACCAGAATATCCAGATGCGCGAATCCGCCTCATTGTTCGCGATACGCAAAGTGATGTGATCATCACTCAGTCTCATTTAATAGAGCGTCTAGTAGACTTTACAGGTACAAAGATTGAGATGGACAAGCCATTACCAGTAACAGATGCAGTGTATCAAAGAGAACAATCAATCATTGGAGAAGACCAGTTAGCCTATGTCAACTACACATCAGGCTCAACAGGTACACCAAAAGGCGTCATGCTCCCCCATGCAGGAGTTGTCCGTCTGGTTCGAGAAACAAACTATATGAAACTAGGTCCAGATGATAAGATGCTTCAGCTCTCAAACTATGCTTTTGATGCCTTTACATTTGAGTTGTGGGGAATGCTGCTGAATGGCGGTCAGCTCATTCTGATTCCGAAATATGCCGCACTGAATATGGAAGAATTATCACGGCTGATCAAAGTGCATCAAGTGACAGCCAACTGTCTGCCAACTGCTTTATTCAATCGGCTGGTGGAGCACGATCCAAAAAGTGTAGCAGGCTACCGCACATTACTCGTTGGCGGAGAAGCAATGTCTAGTGAGCATGCACGAAAGGCACTGCCGCATATGGAGGGTGTACTCATCAATGCTTACGGCCCAACAGAAAACACGACCTTAGCCACAACACATCAAGTCACGCACATGCCAGAGGGAGCAAGGTCAGTTCCGATTGGTGTCCCAGTATCGAATTCAACTGTCGTCATACTAGATGATGCGCTTAACCCAGTGCCAGCAGGCGTCAAAGGAGAAATTTATATCGGCGGCACAGGGCTCGCAAAAGGCTACCTTCATGATCCAGAGCGGACGCATGAACGGTTTATAGACAATCCATTCCCTGAACTAGGGGGAGACAGGCTATATCGTTCAGGTGATCTTGGTACATGGCGTTCAGATGGCACCATTGAATATCTCGGCCGAAAAGACAACCTCGTGAAAATTAGAGGCTACCGGATTGAATGTGGAGAAATAGAGACAGCTCTCCTCAAGCATCCACAAGTAAAAGAATGTACAGTCATCGCCAAAACGTATGGCAGCTCAAAACGGCTGGCGGCCTACCTTGTCACAGACGGAGCGAATCCTGTTCCAGGCTGGAAAGCATTTTTACAGGAAAGCCTGCCAGGCTACATGATTCCAAGTTACTTTATCGTTCTGGACGAAATGCCAGTTACAACAAACGGAAAGGTTGATCAAAAAGCACTGCCAGACCCGGCAGAAACGATCTCTCTTTCTCAAGGAGATGACAAACCAGTCACCGAAACACAGCAGTTGATTGTCACAGCTTTCAAGGACGTGCTTGGTGTCAAACAAGTAGGCATACATGACTCATTTTTTGATTTAGGCGGTGATTCAATTATGAGTATCCAAGCCGTTGCCAAATTAAAAGAACAGGGGATTCGTGTGGATCCGAAATGGATTTTCATGCATCCAGCACCGGCTCAGCTAGCCGCACATGTGGATGCAATGCCAGAGGCCGGGGAGCACGTCGAAAGGTCTCCAAAGGACTACGTGATTGAGCTGAAAAAAGGCGATCCAGCCGAGCCGAGGATTTTCTTTGCACCGCCTGCCGGTGGAACGGTAATGGGCTATATCGATGTGGCTAAGCTGATGACACATCAAGGCGCTGTGTACGCCTTGCAGTCTCCTGGCTTATATGAGGATGAAGAACCGCAATTCCTCCATTACACAGAGCTTGTGTCCATATTTGTTGAAGCCATTGAGACCTTCTATCGACCTGGTGTTGACTATCTAGCAGGGCATTCAATGGGCGGGCACCTTGCCTACGGAATGAATCAGCGGCTCTGCCATGCAGGAAAAGCGCCGAAAGGACTCATCATTTTAGATACGGTCCCGGTGTTAAGAGATGAGGCAGATCAGGCGCTCCATGCGGATATGAACGAAGAAGAAGTGAAAATGCTTGCGCTTGTCCTTGGAATGGGGAATCTCGTCGGCATTCAGCCAGAAGCATTACAAGGGCTGAGCTTCCAAGAAGTGAAGCAAAAAATACTCAAAGAGGCAGAAAAGGATGAAGTGGTTCATCAATTTATGAATGATCAGTATTTAGATAAATATTTGCAAATGCAAACGCACAATACAATCATGTCACAAGCCATTGAATTAGAAAAAGAACCATTCGGTGTGCCGTTTTATATTGTAAAAAGCAGTGATCACGCCATTGATTTCCAGAAGAAGTTCTCAGACTGGGAGGCTTATACGAAAGGACCGTGCTCGTATTATCACATCAAAGGAGACCATGTCACCATGATGAAAAGGCCGCAGGCGGATGAACTGGCACGAATTCTTCAAACGATGATAAAGGGGTAAGAACGTATGAATCATTTATTTAAAACCTTTGAAAAAAAATCAGATCTTATTCAACTTATTTGTTTTCCTTTTGCAGGCGGTTATTCCGCCTCGTACCGCCCGCTTTTTGAACAGCTAAAAGGCACTGCCGAAGTAACAGCAGCAGAGCCCCCAGGGCATGGAACCAATCTCATGCCGCTCGAAACGAGCATTGACCGATTGGCTGAGCTATACAAAGAAGGGCTCTCGGGCAACTTGAACCGCCCGTTTATCCTGTTCGGACATTCTATGGGAGGACTCGTTGTGTATAGACTGACGCAGCTGTTAGAAAAGGAAGGAATTGATCCTGCAGCAGTCGTGATCTCAGCCATTCAGCCGCCGCAAACAAAACGACAGATCCTGACCCATTTATCGAATGAAGCATTTGTTCAGCATATTGCCGAAATGGGCGGGATTCCAAAGGAATTATTAGAGAACAAACCAATGATGGATTACTTTACGCCGTCCTTACGTGCAGACTATCAGGCGCTGGAAACCTTCCAACACAAAGATCAATCCATCATCGAAACACCTGTTTATTTATTCAATGGAACACAAGATGAAAAATGCATGCAAGATGCAAACGGCTGGCTGCCATGGGCAAAAACCATCGAACGCACCAATTTCGAAGGAGGGCACATGTATATCAACACACACCTCGAGCCCTTCGCAGAACAGATGAGACATGTGATCGACCTTGCAGCTAAACAACAATTAATGAAACTTTAAAAGAAAGCGGTCCTCCTTAAAGGGACCGCTTTTTCTTATGAATTCCGCTTTTTCACCACATTCCCGCCAATCACTCCGCCAATGACCAGTACACCTCCGATGAGATGATACCAATCGATTGTTTCATGTAAAATGAGGACCCCAGCGGCGACTGTAATAAACGCAGATAAATTGTTAAAGATGCTGACCTTTGCCGCTTCAAGCTGAGAGAGGGCATAGTTTGATAAATATGCCGTGAGAAGTGAAGAAAGAATGCCTAAAAAGAGCATTGACCATACAAAGGATGGTTGTGTAAATGGGCTGAAAAATTGCGGCATTGTCCCGTTTACTGAATGCCGGATGAGCGCAGTGGCATTGAAGAAGACAAATCCAAAGAATGTCATCACGAAGGTGAGTTCAATCACATGGAAGCGCCGTGTAATCACCCGGGCAAATACACTGTATGCACTGGATGATAAGGCAGAAAGCAATATCAGTCCATAGCCGATCATGTGTGAATGCTTCACATCAATTCCCTTCATGACAAAGAGAAGCATCACCCCGCACACAGAAAGAATGGTAAACAGCACTTGTATCCATGTCGCGCGTTCCTTTAAAAACCACGCGGCAAGCACCATTGTCAGAATAGGAATCGTTGCCTGAATAATACCAGCCTCTGACGAAGAGGTATACATCAGCCCCCATACTTGAAAAGCAAAAAACAACACAGGATAAAGCAAGGAAAACGGTACGATGTAGAGAAGATCTCGCCATTGAATGGAGAGGCGGATTTTCTTTCGTAAAAATGGATACAGCAATAGTGCGGCTGCAAAAGAAACTGTAAAGCGGTGTGCCAATAAATCGATCGGGTTTGCTGATTCTAATGCAATTTTGACAAACAAAAATGAAAAACCAATGATCGTGGCGTAGCCTATCGCGGCAGCATACGCTTTCTGTTTTGAAATGTCCACAATTTGACTCCTTATACGAGCATGCATGCTTCGGATGAATTGACCGGTTCTGTTCTTCTATCGTAATCGGATCATCTAAGGTGTACAATAAGAGAACATGATATCTGTACCGGTACAAGGAGGAAGTGGTGTGAGGAAATATGATCAGCTTGTTCTCAGCTTAAAAGAGAAGATGACGTCTGGTGAATACAATGCTGGCATGAAGATCCCTTCCATTCGCCGTTTGGCGGCTCAATATGCAGTGAGTAAAAGCACTGTCATCAAAGCACTAGACACATTGGAACATGAACATCTGCTTTATTCTGTAGAAAGAAGCGGCTATTATGTCGTGAAAACGAAGCAGTCAGCGGGGAAACAGGATAGCACATGGATTGATTTTGCTTCATCTGCACCTGATCCCGTCGTGTTTCCATATGTTGATTTCCAGCACTGCATTAACCAAGCGATCGATTTGTATCAAAATGACTTGTTTATATACGGCACAGCCAACGGATTACCCTCGCTGCTACCAGTCATTTCTCAGCGATTAATGGATTATCAAGTGTTTGCAAATCCAGAACAGATCGTTATGACTTCTGGTATTCAACTGGCGTTATCTATTTTAAGCACCATCCCTTTTCCGAATGGCAAACAGACCATACTAGTCGAACAGCCAGGCTATCACCTATACCTTCAATATTTAGAAAAAAATCAACTGCCTGTGATGGGGATTCAGCGGACGGAAAAGGGAATTGACCTTCAGGAATTGGAGCGCATCTTTCGAGAAGAGGAGATTCGTTTTTTCTATACGATGCCAAGATTTCAAAACCCGCTTGGAACGAGCTTGTCAAAACTGGAGAAAAGAGCGATTGCAGCTCTTGCCGAGAAATATGATGTCTATATCGTTGAAGATGATTATATAGCCGATTTAGAATTCGATGCAAAAAGAGACCCGATCTATTCGTACGATCAGGCGGGTAAGGTCATTTATTTAAAAAGCTTCTCCAAGATCATCTTTCCAGGACTTCGAACAGGAGCGGTCGTCTTACCTGAGGAACTGATTAGACCTTTTAGCGAACACAAACGGCTCATTGACATCGACAGCTCCATGCTGTCACAGGCAGCCTTAGAAATATATTTAAAAAGCGGGATGTTTGAACGGCATCGAGACAGAATGCAGACAACCTATCGCAACCGATCCAAACAACTAGTGACATGCCTGAAAAGCGATCAAATCGCTTATCAACTAGGAGAAGAGGAGCCAGCTACTCATACACATGTACGTCTCGATCGGTCAATTCCGACGAACCAGCTCATTCAGCAGCTGAAAAAGGCATCTGTTTCCATTCAGTCAATCGACCGCCATTATCTGTCGACCTTTCAAAAAGACTCTATTCTTCAGTTGAACATTTGGCATGTGAAAGAAGAACAAATCACACGTGGAGTCGATTTGTTAAAGACAGCATTTCAGCAAATTGGGCGATATTAAAGACGAGACAGCACATCACGGCAAGAGAGTATCTCTACACGTTCAGCCGCAGAAGGCTTTCGTGTACACACCGCCATTTGGTAGGCAGGATCGAGTGAGTATGTTTGAACAAAGCAGGGCGCTTCATGATCAGGTAATGCAAGCGTCGCCTGTCCATCCTCTGACAGGTGGGCTGTAAAGGACGAAAGACCATAAGATAATCCCTTTCCAGTCAGCTTGATAAAGGCCTCCTTCATTGACCATAAATGAAAGAAGTAGGCTTCCTGCCGTTCTGCCGGTTGTGAAAGTAAATCTTCATACTCATCTGCTGAAAAAAATCGTTTAGCAATCGCTAGATCAATCGGTTTGATCTCCTCAATATCAATACCAACGGGTGCATCATCTATTGCGCATACGACCCAATCACCAGAGTGAGAAAGATTAAAATGAAAAGAAGGAATGTGCCGGACGACAGGCTTGCCATTGCCCTCTGTTTGAAAAACGATCTGATCAATAGGCAGATCGTACATACTATGGATCATTTGACGAACCAGCACCTCACCTAACAAAGTCCTTCTTGCATCGACCAAAAAGCGAAAACGCTCAGCCGCAGCACGCTTTTCAGCTGAAACAAAGGGTTTCAATTGCTCGATTTGTTCTCGTGCATGGATGTCATCTAAATGTTGTAATTGGATAGCGAAAATCTTCATAATGAACCTCTAATTTTTTACATTGATTGTACCATTGGAGAGAGCCGTACAAAAGGGAAATCCTATACAATCAAAGCACAAAGTGACAGCAAGCCACGCTGCATTCTAAGCCTGTATGATCAGAAAGGACTTTTTTACTTTAACCGAATGTGATATTCATTTGTCCCTTTCTCATTTCGACGATTCGAAAGGTCGGCTACTCTTCTCTAACATCATCCCATGTGAGCGGCGGATGAAAGGAGCCATCCTTTGTGAAACGCGCCTTTACTTCAAAGCCTAACAAGCGATACGTCTGCTCGGTCTCTTCAACAAATGGTGTCCAGTAATGATAGTGGAAAAGCTGCATGAGGTCTCATCTCAAATAATATAATATTCCGTTTATTCTTTTCAACACAAGAAAAGCCATTCTTTTCGTAGAATGGCTTGTTCTTATCGGATAAGCGTCTGAACAGGTTTCTCTGCTGTTTTCGTAATAAGCAGCTGCAAGAGCCGTGTCGATTGCGGCAAGGAGAATCGAAGGACGAGACCTGTGAAAATAGCCGTCAGAATCGTGCCAACGCCAATCGGCCCGCCGAGCATCCATGCAAATAAAAGCACTGTTAACTCAATGCCATTTCGAACCCACTGCACGTTCAACCCTGTTTTTGCTGAGATGAGCAGCATTAATGAATCCCTTGGCCCAGCGCCAAGATTTGCTGAGACATAAATGCCTACACCATACCCTGAAACCACAACGCCCGTAATAAACACATATAAAGCGGGTAAATACCCATGTGGTGCAGGCAATACCGCATTAAAGAAATCTATAAACATACCAATCAGCACCATGTTCAGTAATGCGCCGATCTTTGGAAATGATTTCGTAAAAACAGATGTTAGTGTCACAATCAGTGCACCAATAATGATGGACCATTGTCCAATCGTAAGTCCAAAGTGCTGAAACAGTCCGTAGTGGAAAGCGTCCCAAGGACCAATCCCAAGAATCTTTCCTTTCACTGTCAGCGATAGTCCAAAAGCTAATACGATTAATCCAACAAAATAAAAAAACCAACGTAAAAGATGTTCCCGCTTCAAAAGCTTTCCCTTCTTTCTTAAACACTCGAATTCAATCGTAACATACTCCCACGCCCCTTTAAATGGCTTTGCTCAATTGTAATCGCTTACTTATAAAAAGAATTTTTTCGCATCGTAAAAGTCAAAACATCAAAACAAGCAGCAAGACTTTCGGCTTGTTTTTTTTAACAAAGCGAACCAATCATTCCCTTTTTTTAATAAAAAAAGAAAAAAATTCTATATATATTAACAAAAAATTAATCGTCACCCAATAAAAGAATATTTATCTTTAAATAGAAAGGATTGTATGTGATTCCCATCATAAGACCTGTTTGTAAAGATAGATAGATGATGAAATTTGAGATGGAAAAAGGTTAATTTATTGGAAAGACATAAGCGAATCAATCGTTGAGAGGTATATAGTTCTAAATATCTATTTTTGTCGAAAATAGTCATTTAGTCATGTTGAGGCTTTTGAAATATTATTGATATTCTTTACCAAAGTGTGGGAGGTGAACTGGTACATACCATTATGATCTGAAGCATGGAAAGGGGATGTCAAAGAATGAACATATTAAAAAGAACGAGTCAATTATTTCTTATATTGGTGCTGATTGCTGGAAATTTATTAACAGTCTCACCAGCTGTTACGAAAGCCGCTGGAACGGTGGTTGTCAATAATACAGATTCCTACATGATTGGCCAAAGTGGCCAAGGTCTTCCAATGACCCTTTATCAGCTTGATGGGAATAATCCAACCAGCGTAAAGGCTAGTGTGCCGGTGAAGGGGATTCCGAGCACTTTAGTCAACGGTGTTGCAGTTAATGATCAGCAAAATTTTGTGTATGCAACGACGACAGCAACTGGAGAACCTGTTCTTTATAAAATAGATCCGACGACAGGACAAGCTCAGAGTGTAGGCGTATTAGCTGGAGGTTCGTATGCTGCGTCGAATGCTGTCATCTACAAAGGTAAATATTTACATTCTTATGCTTCGGGTGGTGAATACTTCCTTGGATCATACGATTTAACGACCGGTCAAAAAACGTCTAAAAAAATTGTCGGCTATGACATCGGCTCTGGCGTTGGCGGAGACCTTGTAGTCGATAAGGATGGCTATCTTTGGTTCGCATCAAATGGAAGTGGCGCCATTGCACAAATGAATCCTGATACAGCTGAAGTAATTCGAGTGATTCCAATCACAAATGCAGATGGTAAACCTATTGAGGGAGGCGTACGAGGAATTAGCTTTTTGCCAAATGGACAAATGCTATTACAATCAGGTAAAGATGCATCTATAGGCCATTCTACTCTTTTTACACTTGATGCAAAATCATTAAGTACAAAATATATTGGCATTGCAGGTAATTCATTATCTTACGACTTAGCATCACGGGTAAAGCCAGAATTTGATCCATTCCCACCTAACCTTGAATCAGAAAAGTCTGTTACTTTACAGAAAAAAGCAGAAGGAAACACTGATGAGAAGCATCCAGAAGTAGGAGACACGTTGCTTTATACAATTAGAGCCAAAAATACGGTGCAATTCGGCATTCTTAAAAATCTGATCATATCAGATAACCTTCCGAGCAGCTTAGCCTATATTCCAGGCTCACTTAAGGTGGATGGCGCAGGCGTAACAGATGCAAAGGATCAAGACAAAGGTGATTATACAAACGGCACTGTTACAGGTCAAATAGGTGATGTGAAAGACACCGAATGGCACACCGTGACATTTGAAGCGAAAGTAGCAAAAGGTCAAGCTGGCAAAGATATTCAAAATACAGCCAATGTCAAAGGGGAAAACACACCGCCAGACAAACCAACAACAAACATAGAAATTTATCCTCGTGATCCAAAGCTTGAATCAGAAAAATCAGCGGTCTTACAGAAAAAAGCAGATGGTAATACAGATGAGAAGCACCCAGAAGTAGGCGACACATTGCTGTATACCATTCAAGCCCGTAACACTGTTGAAGACAGCTTCATTGAAGATCTTGTGATTTCTGACAAGTTACCTCAAGGGTTATCATATGTACCAAATTCACTTCAGGTAGATGGAAATCCAGTCACAGATGCAAAAGATGATGATAACGGTGATATGACAGACGGAACTGTCACTGGAACGTTCGGTGACGTGAAAGATGCGAAATGGCATACCGTGACATTTGAAGTCACAGTTGAAAAAGGTCAGGCAGGCAAAGACATTCAAAATACAGCCAATGTCACAAGCGGCAACACACCGCCAGACGAGCCGACAACGAATGTAGAAATCTATCCTCGTGACCCGAAGCTGACTTCTGAAAAATCAGCCGTCTTGCAGAAAAAAGCAGATGGTAATACAGATGAGAAGCATCCAGAGGTCGGTGATACACTTCTTTATACGATTAAAACAAAGAATACGATAGAAGACAGTCTCGTTAAAAACTTAGTGATCTCAGATGAACTGCCAGAAGGATTAGCATATGTGCCGAATTCACTTGAGGTAGACGGACAAGCGGTGACAGATGAGCAAGATCAAGACAATGGGGATGTCACAAACAGAACCGTATCAGGACAATTCGGTGACATTCAGGATACAGATTGGCATACCGTGACGTTTGAAGTGACGGTTGAAAAAGGACAGTCTGGTAAAGACATTCAAAATACAGCGAGTGTCACAGGTGAAAATACACCACCAGACGATCCAACAACAAAAACAGAAATCTATCCGCGTGATCCAAAGCTTGAATCAGAAAAATCAGCCGTCTTGCAGAAAAAAGCAGAAGGTAACAAAGATGAGAAGCATCCAGAAGTAGGCGATACCCTGCTTTATACGATTAAAACAAAAAACACGATAGAAGACAGCCTTATTGAAAATCTAGTCATCTCAGATCAATTGCCAAAAGGGCTGGAGTATGTTGCTGGGTCTCTTGAAATTGATGGAGAATCCGTCACAGATGTGAAAGACGACGATAGCGGTGACTACACAGATGGAAAGGTCACGGGTTATTTTGGTGATGTGAAGGACACGGACTGGCATACCGTGACGTTTGAAGTCACAGTTGAAAAGGGACAGTCTGGTCAAGACATTCAAAACACTGCCGAAGTAACAGGTGAAAACACGCCGCCAGATGATCCAACTACGAAAACAGAAATTTACCCACGTGAACCAAAACTATCATCAGAAAAGGCAGCGAGCATTCAGAAAAAAGCAGAAGGAAACACAGATGAAAAGACACCACAGGTAGGAGATACCCTTCTTTATACGATCAAAACAAAGAATCTTGAAGAAGACAGCATCGTCAAAAATTTAGTCATCGCAGATCAACTGCCAGAAGGTCTTGAATATGTCGAAGGATCATTAAAAGTAGATGGACAAGCTGTCACAGATGCAAAAGATGACGACAACGGAGACTACACAAAAGGCACAGTAACCGGTCAATTTGGCGATATCAAAGACACGGACTGGCATACGATTACTTTTGAAGCGAAGGTCGCTAAAGGACAAGCGGATAAAAGTATTCAAAATACAGCGAAAGTAACAGGCGAAAACACACCGCCAGATGAGCCGACAACCGAAACAAAAATTGATCCAAGAGATCCAAAGCTTGAATCGGAAAAAACATCTGAAATCTCTCAAAAAGCAGAAGGCAATAAAGATGAAAAACAAGTTCAAGTAGGCGACACCCTTCTTTACACGATCAAAGCAAAAAATAGTGTAGAAGACAGTGTTATTAAAGATTTAGTGATCGCAGATCAACTGCCAGAAGGTCTTGAATATGTCGAAGGATCATTAAAAGTAGATGGACAAGCTGTCACAGATGCAAAAGATGATGACAACGGAGACTACACAAAAGGCACAGTAACCGGTCAATTTGGTGATATCAAAGACACGGACTGGCATACAGTTACTTTTGAAGCGAAGGTCGCTAAAGGCCAAGCGGATAAAAGCATTCAAAACACAGCGAAAGTAACAGGCGAAAACACACCACCAGATGAGCCGACAACCGAAACAAAAATTGATCCAAGAGATCCAAAGCTTGAATCGGAAAAAACATCTGAGATCTCTCAAAAAGCAGAAGGAAATAAAGATGAAAAACAAGTTCAGGTAGGCGACACCCTTCTTTACACGATCAAAGCAAAAAATAGTGTAGAAGACAGTGTTATCAAAGATTTAGTCATCGCAGATCAATTGCCAGAAGGTCTTGAGTATGTCGAAGGGTCATTAAAAGTAGATGGGCAAGCCGTCACAGATGCAAAAGATGACGACAACGGAGACTACACAAAAGGCACAGTAACCGGTCAATTTGGCGATATCAAAGATACGGACTGGCATACGATTACTTTTGAAGCGAAGGTCGCTAAAGGATATGAAGGTAAAACCATTCAAAATATCGCAGTTGTGAAGGGTGAGAATGTTGACGAACCAGACAAACCTGAAAACTCCACAACGGTAGAACCACCGCATGTGCCAGAGGTGCCTGAACATCCAGAGCAGCCTTCTGGGTCAAACCCGGACACACCCGGACATCACCTGCCGAATACAGCAACAGCGATGTACAACCTTTTACTAGCAGGATTTGCACTTGTGCTAATAGGTGCATCCCTTATTGTATGGAAAAGAAGAAAAAGAAACGAATAATTGTCCATGTTTCAAAAAATCATCTCAACGCTATTGATTTCAGCAGGTATTTGTCTTGTGATTATAGGATATATGAGGATTGTTGATGGGCAAAGGCAAGTAGATCAATCTTTCCAGTCTGCCCAAGCAGCCATCCAGCAAAAGGGGCAAACAGATTCCCCTCTTGTCCCGAAGGCTGGTGAAACCATTGGGCTCTTGCACATTCCAAAGTTAAATGCTGAGTTACCAATTGTAGAAGGAACAGAAGCGGAGGATTTAGCAAAGGGCGTTGGTCATTATCACGAAAGCTATTTACCTAATGAACAAGGACAAATCGTTTTATCTGGGCATCGTGATACTGTGTTTAGACGAACAGGAGAACTGGTGAAAGGGGATCAACTCGTCATTGAACTTTCATATGGACGATTTACCTATGAAATTGAGAAAACAAAGATTGTGAAAAAAGATGATCAAAGTATTATTACATTGCAACAGGGAAAGGAAGAACTTATCCTCACCACATGTTATCCTTTTTCTTTCATTGGTCCTGCACCAAACAGATATATCATATATGGGAAGCGTGTTTAGCCACTGGATCAGCCTGCAACTTATCCTTTCACTAACCGATTAGAGCGCTTCATTCCTTGATAAAAAGGGAATCGCCTATATCTATAGAGATGCAGGAGGGGGTCAATTTGTTAAATCAAGACTATGTAAGATATATAGATAACTTTGGAAGAATTGTTCTTCCGACAGATATAAGAAAACGGTTGAAAATTCATCCTCGCGATTTTATGGAGATTTATCGAGAAGAAGACCAAATTGTCATGAAGCCGTATTGGCAGGATAAACCTTGTATCGTTACAGGGGAAGTAACAGGCTCCAACAAAGTGCTATCGGGTGGAGTCGTTATCAGTCCAGAGGGAGCGAGATTGCTCTTGCAAGATTTACTGGCGCTTCGCCTGCAAAAAGAAATATGAAAAAAGGCTGTTCTCATCACGTGAGAACAGCCTTTTTTCATCATACTGGATTCAAAATCCGGTTTAAGAATTGTTTTGTTCGTTCTTCCTTCGGTCGTTTGAAGATTTCTTCGGGAGGACCTTGTTCGACGATGACGCCGCCATCAATAAAAATCACTTCGTCCGCCACTTCTTGGGCAAACTTGATTTCATGTGTGACAACTGCCATCGTCCAGCCTTCTTTCGCTAAATCCTTCATGACCTTTAAGACTTCCCCGACAAGCTCAGGGTCAAGTGCAGAGGTGGGCTCATCAAAAAGCATGAGCTCTGGCTGAATGGCAAGTGCACGGGCAATCCCGACACGCTGCTTTTGGCCGCCTGAAAGCTGGAATGGATACAGATCCTTTTTATCTTCCAGACCGACCTTTTGCAAGAGCTGGATGGCTTCTTTTCGAACTGTTTCCTTTGGACGGCGCTGCACTTGGACAGGACCTTCCATCACATTTTCAAGCACAGTGCGGTGTGGAAACAGGTGATAATCTTGAAACACCATTCCCGATTTCCGGCGTAGCTTTAGCAGATCAGCTGATTTATTCTTTTTCGAAAAATCAATCGAGAAATCATCGAAGGTTAAGGAGCCGCCATTTGGTGTTTCAAGTGCATTTAAACAGCGAAGCATCGTTGTTTTTCCTGAACCTGATGGGCCAAGGATGGCGATAACCTGCCCTTTGTTGATCGTAAAATCTATTGACTTTAAAATCTCATTTTCACCGAAGGATTTCTTAAGACCTTTGACTGTTAGCATGTCGTTCCCTCCTTACCTTGCGACATATCGATCAAGTCGTTTTTCAATTTGGTGCTGAACGAGCGATAGAATGAAGCAGAATACCCAATAGATTAGGGCTGCTTCCATATAAATGAACAAGATCTGATCTAAGTTCGCCGCAGCAATTTCCTGAGACTTACGGAAAAGCTCTGCTACGAGGATTTGGGAGGCAAGAGATGTATCCTTCACCAAACTAATGAATGAATTAGATAGCGGCGGAATCGAAACACGTACTGCCTGCGGTAAAATCACGCGGACAAGCGTTTTACGATGCGTCATCCCAATTGAATAACCAGCTTCCCATTGTCCTTTAGGAACAGATAGGACGGATGCACGGATAATTTCAGACGCATACGCACCTACGTTTAATGAAAAAGCGATAATGGCACTTGGATATGGATCCAGTGTGATATTAAATGTCGGAAAGAAATAGAAAATAATAAACAATTGCACAAAAAGCGGCGTTCCACGAACGGCCGACACATAGATGGAAAAAATCCATCTGAGGGCTTTGATTTTAGACATTCTAGCAAGAGCTGTCACAAGCGCGATGAAAATACCAATAATAAAGGCAATGATGGCGAGGGGGATTGTATAATAAATCCCCTGCATCACCATTGGCCAAAAAGATTGCTGAAGAAGATCCCAAGGAATGACGACTCCTAGGGTATTACTTTGTAACATCTTCACCAAACCATTTCTTAGAAATCTTAGCAAGTGTACCGTCTTTTTTCATTTCTTTTAATGCGCCATTCACTTTGTCAACGACTTCGCCGCTGCCTTTTCTGAATGCAAAGTAAGTTTCTTGAGGATCTCCTGTTTCAAATGCAACTTTTAGGTTTTTGTTCCCGCTTGTTTTCAAGTAATTCAATACAGCCAGCTTGTCATTGAACGTCAGATCAGCACGTCCTTGCTGAATCAATTGAATCGATTGTGCAAGACCTTCAACGCCTTCAATTTTAGCGCCAGCATCTGTAGCTAGTTTATTGTAGTTACTTGTTAATGATTGTGCTGCTTTTTTGCCTTTTACATCAGATAGTTTCTTGATGTCGTTGTTATCTGATTTTGTCACAACAATGGCTTGAGACGTTGTGTATTTATCAGAGAACTCGTATTGATTTTCACGTCCAGTTTTACCAACTTGGTTCGCTACCACGTCAAAACGTTTCGAATTCAGTCCAGCAAACATGCTGTCCCATTGTGTTTCTTTGAATTCGGGTTTTAAGTCAAGACGTTTTGCTACTTCTGTGATGACTTCTACATCGTAGCCAGTTAATTTATCTGTCTTTTTGTCATGGAATGTGAAAGGAGCATAAGTACCCTCAGTTCCGATCGTCAGAACACCTTTATCCTGAACGGATTTCCAAAGGTCACCTGATTCCTTAGACCCAGATTGTTTGTTCGCGTTGTCGTTTGCACCTGATCCACATGCCGTGATCAATGCAACACAAGCGCCTAACATAATGGCAAAGAACATTTTTTTCATTTTATTCCCCACTTTTCTTGTTGGTATTTACAACATATGATCTTACAGAGAAGCAACCTAAAAGTAAAGCATTTGAAACTAGCTTGAGCGAATCTCACCAACTTTATGCCCGCAACCCATTTCTTTCAAACCTCTCTCGTCTACAAAGCCTTTCATCTTTTATTTGTGCGAACATTACTAAAATAAAGACTTTGAGACAGTGACCATAGAAGGAAGCATATTTATTATAAAAGATGTATAATTAGTAGGTTGTTTTGAAAATGGAATGAATCACATGGAGACATGTTTTGATAAGTTATCATCTTAGAAGAAGGAGGGCATCATTGTGGATGTTGGACAAAATCAGCCTGAGCAATTGAAAAGGGCGATGACCTCCCGTCATTTATTTATGATTTCACTTGGCGGTGTCATTGGGACAGGCTTTTTCTTAGGAACGGGCTATACGATTGGACAAGCAGGACCAGTCGGAGCCGTTCTTTCTTATATTGTGGGCGGATTGATTATGTATTTAACCATGCTGTGTCTTGGAGAGCTGTCGGTTGCACTTCCTGTGTCCGGGTCGTTTCATACGTATGCGACGAAATTTGTCAGCCCTGCAGCGGGTTTTGCGGTCGGCTGGATTTATTGGCTTGGCTGGGCAGCAACGGTCGCCCTTGAATTTTTATCAGCAGGACAGCTGATGAGGCGCTGGCTCCCGCAAGTGGATGTGTGGATTTGGTGTCTCATATTTGGACTGTGTCTTTTCTTATTAAATGCCCGGTCGGCGAAAGCGTTCGGGGAGTCGGAGTTTTTCTTTTCAACCATTAAGATCATTGCGATTTTACTCTTTATAGGTGTAGGCGGAGCGGCGATGTTTGGTTTTATTGAAACAACGAGCGGTGAACCTGCCCCTTACTTCAGTCATTTTGTGAGTGATGGGCTGTTTCCAAATGGATTGCTCGCCGTTGTGGTCACGATGATTACCGTGAACTTTTCATTCCAAGGAACAGAGCTGATCGGGATTGCGGCAGGAGAAAGTGAAAACCCTGAGAAAACCGTTCCTCGTTCGATACATCAGACTGTTTGGCGTACACTCGTCTTTTTCGTCTTATCTATATTTGTCTTAGCGGGTATGGTGCCTTGGAAGGAAGCGAGTGTGCTGCAAAGTCCGTTTGTTACTGTATTTGAGAGAACGGGCATTCCTTTTGCGGCAGATATCATGAACTTTGTCATTATCATCGCTTTATTATCTGTTGCCAACTCTGGCTTGTATGCATCGACGAGAATGCTCTATTCCTTATCGAAAGAAGGAATGGCAGGAAAAGCATTTAGACGCGTGAATCAGCGCGGTATTCCGATGAATGCCTTACTGCTCACGTTCCTGTTTACAGGGATTTCGCTATTATCCGGTTTCTTTGCAGAGAAAACAGTTTTTGCCTGGATCGTGTCCATTGCCGGCATGAGTGCCCAGACTGGCTGGATCACCATTACATTATCACAGATGCTTTTCCGCAGAAGATATCTGAAAGCAGGCGGAAAGTTGGAAAACTTAAAATTTAAAACCCCTCTCTATCCGGTGCTGCCGATTATTGCGATTACTCTCAACACCATTGTGTTGATCAGCCTTGCCTTTGATCAGGAGCAGCGCATCGGATTATATGTCGGCGTCCCTCTCATGATCATTGGGTATGTCGTCTATCACCGCTATGTGAAAAAGCATCAAGCGAAAAGTGAACTGCTTAAGCTGCAAATTCATGGAGATGATGAGATCCGGTTTTAAGATCAAAAAGAAGCACTAAATATATGAGTATGGGATATTTAAGAACACCTCTGATATAAATCAGAAGGTGTTTTTTCATGAGAATCATTCGGTAAAGTTTCATATTCAACTGAAGTTAGTTCAATCACAATCTAATGAACTTAATAATTATTAAATTAATAGGATGATAAAACGGTGATTTTAAGAGTAATGGATTAAAATAACCTTAAAATTGTAAAATAAACTTGTTTTTTCCATTTAAACAAATTAGTATTAGTTTGTATTTTGGAGAACAGCAATTAGGGGAGAATAAAGTGTTTGTCATTAGTAAAATTGAGAATAAATTAATGTCTAGTCTATATAAAATGGGATCTTATTTAAATGAAAAGCATAAGAACGTTATTCAAAATAAATGGATAGTATGGGTTATTATTTTAATAGCATTACTTTCAGGCAGTGCCTATGCATTTTATTGTACAAGTAAAGGCTACAGTTTCTCAGGTAAAGTAAAGTGGAATTGGCCAAGAGTTTGGGATATCGGGATAGGTTGTAACGCAAAATAAATTAGTATATATGCTGTTCTTCAAAATCTCTATTATTTAAATATAGGAATGATAAAAATGATCACTATAAATGACTTAGAAAAAAACTATAATGGTAACCCTGTTCTGAATAACTTAAATATAACGTTTGATTCTAAAGGAATCGACATCATTGTTGGAGTAAATGGATCGGGGAAAACTACACTTCTAAATTGTATATGCGATATAACGTCCTTTCAAAAAGGAGATATAAGAATTAATTCTGTTAGTAGAAAAGAAAAAGAAGCAAAACTTAAAATGTTCTATATACCATCTGATTTTTATTTGCCTGAATATTTGTCTGGTAACGAATATGCTGATTTTATTTTTAAGAGATATAAGGATGTAAACAAGAAATTATTTGAATTTATTACCGAAATGTATCATCTGACAACATTTTTAGACGAAAAAATTAGCAATTATTCTTATGGAATGAAAAAGAAATTACAAATAGGTATTGCTTTAGCTTTAGAAGTTGAATATGTATTGGCAGATGAGGTATTTAATGGACTTGATTATGAAAGCTATCTATTGACAGAGTATTTAATAAAAAAATACTCTGCACTCAGAAAGTTCATATTAATTTCACATAATATGGATTTTATTATGCGTAATGAACAGGCTAATATCTATTTACTTAGCAAAGGCACCTTGAGTACTATTAAGAATGTTGGAGATATTGAAGGGATAGTAATAAATAATGGAGAACTACAAAAATACTATGAAAAAATTGATGGATTCATTTCTCGTAACAAAAGTCTTACTTAATGAGATTTGTCATAACTTGTTATCTAATAATATTTTCGAAAAAAAACATAATAGATATCTTTTATTATGTATTATCGTAGCTTTGTATATCTTGTATTTCTATTTAAATATGTCTGAATTAAATAAAATTTTTATAAATAGGGATGAAGTTTCTAACGAATTGAGAAACTCTCTGTTCTCTAGTCTAACTAATATGATCATTATTATCACTGGAGTTATTTATTTAATTGTAACACTATCCTTCACACTAACCAAAAAAATGCAATATTTACTAAAGATTCTTCCGTTTGAAAAAGGGAGTATATGGTTTGGTAGTGTTATTTTCAAACTGTTATTAAGTTATTGTTCCTTTTTAATTGTTTTCGCAATAATCAGCCCTATGTTGAGGTTATTCCACTATAATATAGGATTAAATTTTTTAATCCTGATATATTGCCAGCTTTTATTCGTTGCAAGTATCTGTTTTTACTATTTAATTTTTTATTCTTTGAGTAACCTTGTTAAATTAACTTTTTTTAATATTAATAATGGGTTACTAGTGTTGTTTCTTTTCCTCTATTATTTCTCTTTTCGTTTTAGTATTGACATGAAATTTCAGACATTTAATATTACTGTTGATCATGCCTTGGTGGTTAAGTTAATGCTTATTTTATGCATTTTAATAACATCATTTGTGATATGTATCAATTATCTACATACAAAGATTGATAATGATGTATATACTTCTAATGATTTTTATATTTTCAAACTGCCGTTTAATATGAAAATGAATCAATTAAATTTAATAATACTTGGAACTATTAGGAGTAAGTTGACCATAAGGCTTTTGGGTGTAGTAATTCTAGTCTTTTTATTATCTCTTTTTGATACTAAAAATATTCTCATTTCATTGACTACACTTGTATACATATATCCCCTTATTTCATTTTCATCTATTAGGTATTTTAATACAACTGTATCATATCGTAAAATGAATTCTTTTTTTGGGTTAACTTCTTTAAAAGAAACTTTTATTACAACATTTATGAATTTCATATTCCCACTTGTAATCACATCACTACTGTTATCAGGTGATTTCGTAAAAAGTCTCTATTATGGTGTCATTTTATTTGAAGCAGGGCTGATAATGAGTATTATATTTCCGAAAAATAAGAGTTCTTTAAATGAGTTTTCTGCTTCTGTATTATGTATTGTTATGGCTGTAGGGCTTTACCTAATATCAAATAGTATGCTTATTTTTATCTCTGTATACTTGTTGCTATTTTCAGTTAAATACTATTTATTGGAAAGGAGTTATTTAGATGAGGCTGCCTAGGTGGATTTTTTTAGGTACAATTTTGTATTTAGTTGCGTTTTTAATAGATTATATAACGACTCTTTTTTCTATTGATAAGTCTGGCGTATATATGTCTAAATTAGGACTAAAAATTGACATGACAATGAATGAAGAAGAATTGTACACGAATTTTTCATTTACATCTCAAATTTTAATTATATATATTATATATATTCTCTTTATTATTGCACTATTTGCTATTGTAAAGTTTAAAAAAACAACTAAATAAATTATGGAAAATTTGATTTTATTTACAAAAGGGTTTATACTTTTTTATCTTATATTTATGAGTGTGCTTTTAATCCATGAAGCTATTCATTTGCTGTTTATAAGAAAACTAGGAAAAAAGATTTTAAGCATGAAGTTTAATTTATTTGGAGCTAGTGTTACTTATCTAAATGATAATAAATATCTTCATATCTTCATAATTTCAGTAGCGCCTAATATTATTTTACCGATAAGCGGCGGGATCTTATTATCCTACGATATCAGCATATACTGGAATGCATTTGCATTTATTTGCATATTAAATCTTGTGAATTTGTTCCCTTTTACTGCTGATGGATCAATCATATTATATTCCATAATGAAGATGCTGAAAAAAGAATGATGATAAATAAGGGTATTATGGAAAAACTGGACATGAGGACTCATGTCCAGTTTTTTATTAATGAATACCTTTCATCGCTTTCTTAATCACTGGTGTAAGTAATAGCATCACACCGCATAAAACGATGGCAAGCAATCCGATGATACCGAAATAGACGGTTTCTGGCACTTTATCAAACAGTTTGACCACTTGCGCATTGATCGCCTGTGCCATCGCATTTGAAAGGAACCAAAGGCTCATCGTTTGCGCTGAGAAGGCAGCAGGTGCAAGCTTTGTTGTCGCTGACAGCCCAACTGGTGATAAGCAGAGCTCTCCGATCACGACAAGGAAGAAGCTCAGAACGAGCCATAATGGACTTACAAGTGTATTCGGGCCAGACATGTAGGCAGGAATGATCATGATGATGAAGGATAATCCTGCAAACAGAAGGCCAAGTGAGAACTTAATCGGGGTAGATGGCTGTTTTTTCCCTAGTCTAATCCACAACCAAGCAAACACAGGAGACAAGAGCACAATAAAAATTGGGTTCAATGATTGGAACCACGAAGAGGCAAGTGTCATCCCAAGGAAATTCAAGTTTGTTCGTTGATCTGCATATGTGGCTAAAATGTTTGAGCCTTGTTCTTGAATCGCCCAGAACATCACCGCAGCAAGGAACAATGGAATATAAGCGAGAACCCTGGATTGCTCCACTGGGCTCGTCTTTTTACTGAAATACATGACGATGAAATACACAATCGGAATAAGCACCCCAAGAACACTGACAAACCAAGTGAATAGATTAATCGTAAGAGCGCCAGTTTGAATGCCAATGACGACAAAAACAGCGAGCACAATGGCAATTAATGTTCCGAAAATTTTGAAGTTCTTGCGTTCAGTAGCTGATAACGGATTTGTCACATAAGTACCGGCAAGACCAAGATTCGGTTTTTTCGTGATCACAAATGTAATCAGACCAACAAGCATCCCAACGGCAGCAAGTGAGAATCCGAGGTGGAAGTTCACTTTTTGACCGAGTGTTCCGACAATTAATGGGGCAATAAAACCGCCCATGTTGATCCCCATGTAGAAAATACTAAAGCCAGAATCCCTGCGTGGGTCTGTTTTGGAATACAGGTCGCCAACAATGTTTGAAACGTTCGGCTTTAGAAGACCTGTCCCAATAATAATCAATCCCATACTAATAAAGAGCGCTGTTGCTCCGCTTGGCAAAGCCAAAATGACATGTCCAAGCATAATGAACACCCCGCCATAAAAGACCGTACTGGACGAACCGAATACCCGGTCGGCGAGCCATCCGCCAATAATGCCTGACATATAGACAAGCGCACCGTAGACAGACATGATCGAATTGGCTGTCGTCTGATCAAAGCCAAGACCGCCCTTTGTCACCTCTGTGTACATATAGTAAATAAGCAGTGCACGCATGCCGTAATAAGAGAAACGCTCCCAAAATTCAGTGAAAAACAGTGTGTAAAGTCCTTTAGGATGTCCAAAAAACCCTTTTTGAGGAACACTTTTAACAATTTTATCGTGGTCAATTGTAGACATGGCATAGATCCTTTCTTAAAAAAAGAGATATGAGAAAAATGATATTCTTGTATAGTTCTTGTGTCAATATAAAACTATTCTAAAACAGGAAAATGTTAGTTCAATAGGCGTAAAGACTCAAAAAACGAAAAATTCTCTCAAGTAAGAATGGTCAGAAAGTTATACCGAAAGAATTTATTTAAAATTTGAAGGATTGTACAAGCAAACCTTTTACACATGCATAGGATGACAAGAGGACATGTGTGAAAAGGAGGGGTTTAGGTTGGGGGAATTGAATGAATCTGATCTAAAAAAGCCTGTTGTCAATGTACAAGATTTTGGTGTGGTGGCGGATGGGAAAACGGACTGTACAGCGAAGCTCAATGAATGCTTACAATGGACGAAAGCACAGGGGTATTCTCACGTCTGGCTGCCGAGCGGCACGTATGTCATCGATGCAGTGTACAGAGGGGATCGATTTTTTCCTTTCCGAGGTGCGGGTATACGTGTGCCAAGTCATATGACCATTGAGATGGCGCCGGATGCCGTAATTAAGGTAAAACCAAATGATTCATGGGGGTATGCGGCCTTTTATATAGGAAAGGTTCAGCATGTGACCATCCGGGGCGGGCGTATCGAAGGGGATCGTCATGAGCATGTATACAAGTCGCTTCCTCCTGAACGAAAAACCCATGAGTGGGGCTTTGGGATATGTATTGAAGGGGCCTCTAATGTGGAAGTGAATCGTGTGCAAATCAAGAATTGTACGGGAGACGGCATGATTGTCAGTCCCCACGGCTTATTATCACAAGCTGAATCGTACTCGCCTGCTTCATCTATTCATATTTCCGGCTGCCACATCACAGATTCAAGACGAAACAATATCTCGATTACAGGCTGTGATGGGGTCATTGTGGAGGACTGTTTGCTGGAGAGAGCAGGAGTAAACGGAGTCGAGCCAAGAATGGGCATTGATATTGAAGGCTACGGGGAAAATGCAGTTAATATGGAGGAACCGCTGAATATTCAAATTCGAAACAACATTGTAAGAGGTGGTGCCGCCAGCTCCATTTATAACTTCAACGGCTATGGTGTCATCATTGAAGGCAATCACACAGACAGTAGCATCTCCTATGGCTTTGCTACCGAAACAATCATTGCCAACAATTTGATCCGTGCAGTAGGAGGAGGCGTAACAAAAGCAGGAATTACGAGCTTAGGTGTCTCTCTTGATCAATCGGAAAACAATGTGATTATTATTGGCAATATGATTGAAGGGTTTGAAAAAGGGATTGATGTGAGGGGCGACAGCGTTCACATTACAGGGAATAAGATCAGTCTATTTGAAGATGCGGCTTTGTCCGTTTATATGGCGAATCGCATTCTAATAGAAGGAAATCATATTGAATCGGGGACGAATACAGGGCAAAGAAGCGCAGCACTGCGTATCTATCAATCGGATAGCGTCGTCTTTTCAAACAATACGATTTATTCGGTGATCGATGGGGCGATGGTGAGAGGAACGAATATCCTGATCCAGCAAAATCAATTCAAAGATTTCAGCAGAGGGATCTGGGTGCAGGATGGAGAAGCTGGAATCAACGGCAATCACTTTATTCAAGAGGGACACCCAGAGCTTGCGTCTTCGTATACGATCAGTGTCACTGGAAATGCAAAGGCTTTCATTTGGCATAATCGCTTTAAACACTACCAAAACTATGCCGTATACAGCAGCACGACGGGGCCATTAGAAATCAAAGACAATTCCTTTGAAGAATCATCTTTATATGTCGTGATGTATATTAAAAACGGTTCACCACAAATCGGAGATAACCGCTTTTATTTAAATCGTTCGTTCGGACAGCCGACGGCGATCTTTATTGATCAATCCGCCTCAGCCCGTGTGTTGCGGAATAACATCATTAATTTGTCTCCTCAAAAAGCGATTGCCGTCCGCACCATTTCTTCCACTCATTCCGTGATCGCCCATAACATGCTGGAACGCAGTCAATTGGTGACACATACCACAGACCGGCTCATCGGAAATATTGAAATCGATACACCGTGATGAACGAGTGGAATTCCTGATTTTGGAGGTTCAGAAGGCGGTTGACAATCCTGTAAAAAGGGCATATAGTAATAATTATTTTTCATTTTTCGCAACATTTGCCCTTTTTTTATTGATAAAACCGATTAATTCAATCAGAAAAATGTATCTTCTGAGGACTTCAGTTTGATACAGCAGGATATAGAAAGGATGAAGAACAAGTGTCACAGCCGAAAAGGAAGCTCAAGCTAGGCGTATTCATCGCAGGAACTGGACATCATGTTGCCTCTTGGAGACATCCGAATGCCGTATCAGATGCAGCCATGAACCTTGATTATTTTAAACAATTAGCGAAAAAAGCAGAGGAAGGAAAGCTAGATTTACTCTTTTTAGCCGACAGCTTATCCATTAACCAAACCTCTCATCCGAATGTACTGACGAGATTTGAACCGCTTACCCTGCTTTCGTCCATTGCTGAGTCTACTTCATCAATTGGTTTAGCAGCAACAGCATCCACTACATACAGTGAACCTTTCCATATTGCAAGACAGTTTGCCTCCCTTGATCATTTATCAGGCGGAAGAGCGGCATGGAATGTGGTCACATCTTCTATTGAAGAAACAGCGAAAAACTTTAGCGGCGAAGAGCATTTAGCACACCATAAACGATACGAGCGAGCAGAAGAGTTCGTTGAAGTCGTCAAAGGTCTTTGGGATTCTTGGGAGGAAGACGCCCTTGTCAGAAACAAGGAAACGGGAGAATTCTTTGAATCTAGTAAGCTTCATGAGCTCCAGCATAAAGGGGAGTTCTTCTCAGTAAGGGGTCCTCTCAACGTATCACGCACGCCTCAAGGGCAGCCAGTGATCATTCAAGCAGGATCATCCGAAGATGGTCAAAAGCTTGCAGCGAAAACAGCTGAACTCATTTTCACTGCACAAAACGATCTCGAAAAAGCGAAGGAATTTTATCAAAGCTTAAAGGAGAAAGTAGAGGCTGCTGGTCGTGCTAGAGAGGACGTCAGTATCATGCCGGGGATCTTCCCGATTATTGCTGATACAGAGGAAGAAGCCAAAGCGAAATATGAAGAATTACAGGAGCTGATTGTTCCTGAGATTGGGCTGAGCATTTTGCAAAACTACTTAGGTGGTATTGATCTTTCCCAGTATCCATTAGACGGTCCGCTTCCAGAAATTGATCCAAGCACGTCAAATGCGGTAAAAAGCCGTTTTGATCTCGTGATGAATATGGCGAGAAAGGATCACCTGACCATTCGCCAGCTCTATCAATCGGTCGCCGGCTCTCGTGGTCATAATATTTTCATTGGTACACCGCAGCAGCTCGCAGATGTGATGGAAACATGGATCAATGAAGAAGCAGCAGACGGCTTTAACGTCATGCCGCCGCTATTGCCAGAAGGGCTGGATATGTTCGTAGACCGCGTCGTCCCAATCCTTCAGGAAAGAGGCTTATTCAAAACAGAATACACAGGACAAACCTTACGAGAAAATCTAGGATTAACACAGCCAAAAAATCGTTACACGACATAAGGGTGAGGTGACTAACGTTGGGATACACGTTTCGTCTGGCAACAGAGGCAGATATAGAGGCGCTGCTTGAACTGACAACAAGAGCCTATGAGCCAATTCGTGAGCTCGGCATCCAGTTCCAAGCAGCACATGCTGATTTCGCTCTCGTTCAAAAAAATGTACAAAAGAATCTTTGCTATGTGATGGAAGAAAACGGAGAGCTTCTATCTACCTTGTCGCTCCGTATGCCTTGGGGAGAACAGCCAGGCCCGTTCGGCGTCCCTCATATTTGGTGGTTTGCCTCAGAACCATCCGCCAAAAAAGGGACAGGCTCTGTCTTGCTGGAATGGGTTGAAACCGAAGTGTTAAGAGATACCTTGAAGGTGCCATACGTATCTCTTGGTACAGCTGATAAGCATCCGTGGCTCATAGACATGTATGAGCGCAAAGGCTACGTCAGAGCAGGAGAAAAGGATTTAGGCAAGGGTCACATCACGGTTTATTTTAAAAAACAACTAAGGTCAGATATCACACAACCATAAGAGGAAAGAAGGGTATACGATCATGAAAAACAAAAAATGGCTAGTCGTTCTATTTGCAGCAATGTTGGCAGTTTTAGCAGCTTGCGGCGGTAACAATCAGAGTGAAGGCAAAGACGAAAAAGTGTTGAAAGTAGGTGCCACAGGGCAAAGCTATCCGTTCGCTTATAAAGACAATGGCAAGCTTGTTGGCTTCGATGTCGAAGTAACTGAAGCGGTTGCGAAAAAGCTCGGCTACAAACTAGACTGGCAGCTGAGTGAATTCAGCGGACTCATGGGACAGCTGACATCTGGTAAGCTGGATACAGTGTCAAATCAAGTCGCAGTCACAGATGAGCGTAAACAAACGTTTAATTTCACTGATACGTACGCTTATGCAGGAACACAAATCATCGTGAAAAAGGACAACAACGACATCAAAGGTCTTGATGATTTAAAAGGGAAAACAGTGGCGGCGGTTCTTGGCTCTAACCACGCCAAAAACTTAGAGAGCAAAGACCCAGACAAAAAAATCAATATTAAAACATATGAAACGCAAGACGGTGTCTTAAATGAAGTGGCAAATGGCCGCGTAGATGCTTATGTCAACGGACGCAGTGTATTACTTGCTCAAATTGAAAAAACAGGTCTGCCACTCAAAATCGTTGGCAACCCAATTGTGTATGAAGAAGTAGGCTACCCATTTGCCAAAGATAAAAAGCATGACAAGCTAAGAGAAGAATTTAACAAAGCGATCAAAGAATTAAGAGAAGACGGGACACTGAAGAAATTGTCTGAGAAGTATTTCAAAGACGATGTCACAGTGCCAATTAAAAAATAACGACAGCGGCGGTGAAGAGCAGACATGAACAAAATTGATTGGCAGTATATGGTGACGGTTTTTCCGACATTGATCCAATACTTGCCGATAACGATCTTCATGGCGATTGTCTCCATGGTATTTGCCATTATCATTGGTGTGGTATTCGCTCTTATTACGAAAAACCGGATACCTGTTTTATACCAATTTGCTAAGCTGTATATTTCTTTTTTCAGAGCGGTTCCAACCTTGGTTCAGCTCTTTCTCATTTATTTTGGTCTTCCGCAGCTATTCCCTGCGATGACCTCAATGGATGCCCTAACAGCGGTCATTATCGGATTAAGTATTAAAAACTCAGCATACTTAGCAGAAATTTTCAGAGCGGCCCTTAATTCTGTAGATGAAGGGCAACTGGAAGCTTGTCTATCTGTCGGCATGACAAGATGGCAGTCTTACGTAAGAATTATTTTCCCGCAGGCAATAAGAAATGCGATTCCAGCAACGGGAAATACCTTTATCGGTCTTTTAAAAGAAACATCTCTTGCCTTTACGATTGGTGTGGCAGAAATGTTTGCACAAGGGAAGATGATTGCGTCAGCGAACTATAAATACTTTGAAACCTATTTAGCTGTAGGGATTGTGTATTGGGTGATGACCATCATTTATAGCTTCCTTCAAGACCTATTTGAACGAAAAATTAGCAAACCTTACCGGAATTAAGGAGGTGTGGACATGATCAAGCTCACCAATTTGAAGAAATCATTCGGCGACCTTGTCGTCTTAGACGGAATCAATCTCGACGTGCAAAAAGGGCAGGTTGTGGCCATTATCGGACCTTCTGGCTCCGGTAAATCCACCTTGCTGCGCTGCTTAAATTTATTAGAAATACCAGATGAAGGCACGATTGAAATTGGCGATGCGAAGCTCGATGCGTCTAAATATACACGAAAAGAAGCCCATCACCTGCGTCAACAAACGGCCATGGTGTTTCAAAACTATAATCTATTTAAAAACAAGACAGCACTGCAAAACATCACAGAATCACTGCTTGTGACGAAAAAAATGACGAAGCAGCAGGCAAATGAGATTGGAATGAAGCTGCTGAAGCAGGTAGGGTTAGAGCAAAAGGCTGACAGCTATCCAGTCACGTTATCTGGCGGACAGCAGCAGCGAATTGGGATTGCCCGCGCATTAGCGGTTGATCCACATGCGATTCTACTCGATGAACCAACGTCAGCACTTGATCCAGAGCTTGTCTCAGGTGTGCTTCAAGTCATTAAATCCATTGCGATTCAAGAAACAACGATGATCATCGTCACACATGAAATGGCGTTTGCAAGAGAAGTGGCAGACCATGTGATTTTCATGGCGGATGGTCATATTATTGAACAGGGCACACCAACTGAGCTATTTGATGAAACGAAGAATGAACGGACAAAACGATTTATCCAAAAAGAAGCAGCGGCTGAAGAAGCATAAGCTGCTTTTTACTCTTTAGAGGGGTGAGTATCAGTGAAATCAATAGGAAATGAAGCATTAAACAAACGTTTAATTAACATTCGCCGAGCGCTTCATGAGCATCCAGAGCTGGCATTTGAAGAACATGAAACGACTAAAAAACTGCGCGGCTGGTTAAAAGAAGAAGGGATCACCGTACTCGATTTTCCAGCTCTTCAAACAGGTGTTGTCTGTGAAATCAAAGGAGAACAAGAGGGACCAACAATTGCCCTGAGAGCTGATATTGATGCACTTCCGATTGAAGAAGCATCTGGCGAACCATTTTCTTCAAAGGTACCGGGCAAAATGCATGCATGCGGACATGATTTCCATACAGCTTCTATCTTTGGAGCGGCTCTTTTATTAAAAGAACGGAAACACGAGATCAAAGGAGCGGTCCGCATTTTGTTCCAGCCGGCTGAGGAAGTCGCGCAAGGAGCGAAACATGTCATAGAGGCAGGCGTTTTAGATGGAGTGGATGCGATTTTTGGTATGCACAACAAACCTGACCTGCCAGTTGGCACTATAGGCATTAGAGAAAAAGCGTTGATGGCAAGTGTAGACCGGTTTGAAATCAATATTAAAGGAACGGGTGGTCATGCAGGTATTCCGAATCATACGGTGGACCCGATTGCCATCAGCGGGCAGATCACAAGTGCTCTTCAGCAAATCGTTAGCCGCCGCATCAGCTCATTGCATCATGCAGTTGTCAGTATCACACGCATTCAAGGTGGTACTTCATGGAATGTGATTCCTGATCGTGTTGAGATGGAAGGAACCGTTCGGACGTTTGAGCCTGAAGTAAGAGCGATGATTCCAGAGCTTATGAAACAAATCGTGAGTGGGATTGCCGAGGGATTTGGGGCGAAAGGTGAAGTGAAATGGCATCCGTATTTGCCTTCTGTGTTGAATGACGATCGTTTGACAAAGGTGGTCGAAGAAACGGCAGGTGCGCTGGATCTCACAGTCGTTCAGGCAGAGCAGTCACCGGGCGGAGAAGATTTTGCCCTTTATCAAGAACACATTCCAGGCTTTTTCGTATGGATGGGGACAAGCGGTACGGAGGAATGGCATCACCCTGCCTTTACATTAAATGAAGGCGCACTCCCTGTTGCCGCTGCCTTCTTTGCCGAGCTTGCTGTTCGGGCATTGGAGTCACGATCATGGAACTAACAAAACAACTGGCAGAGGCTGTACTGTCTGCTCATCCACTTCAAGATCAGCGGGCGGTAGAAATGGCTCGAAATGGTCTGTTAGACGCTGCGGCAGCAGCGCTTGCTGCGAAAGAGGATGAAGGAATTCAAAAGCTCATGGCACTGGTGGAACAAGAAGGCGGAGCCGCTCAAATTCCTGTCATTGGACAAGGGAAGAAGGTCAGCCGTCAATCAGCAGCGATGCTGAACGGCTACCTGATCCATGCCCTTGATTATGATGATGTGCATTCAGACGTGAGAGGACACCCAAGTGCGGTTATCATTCCAGCATTGCTATCACAGCTATCAGACGGCAAAGGGTTTGGCGATCGATTTTTAGCTGCCTACATCACAGGTGTTGAAGTGATGGCAAGGCTTGGCGAATCCATCGGCAAGGCGCATTATGAAAGGGGCTGGCATAATACTGGAACCCTCGGAGCCATTGCGGCAGTATGTGCCATTGGGTATTTAAAACAAGTCTCGCAGGAAGAGCTGGCGAAGGCAATCGGCTTTGCCGGAGCGCAATCAGCCGGAATGAGAAAGCAGTTCGGCTCTGATATGAAACCATTACAAGCCGGCTTAGCGGCTAAAACAGCCGTCTGGTCTATGGACTTAGCTTGTTCAGGTTTTGGCGGGAATAAATCGGTTCTTGATGGTACGCTTGGTTTCTTTTCTCTCTATGGAGATCAGGAGCGCGCGGAAAGTCGTTTACTAGAGGGATATGGTACAACGTGGCGAATTGTCTCGCCGGGGCTGTGGTTCAAAGTATACCCGTTCTGTTCAGCTGCGCATCATGCAGCCGATGCGATCCTAGCATTAATGAATGAGCGTACTTTCTTACCGGAGCAGGTGAAACAAGTAGATGTCCTATTCCCGCCTGGCGGAGATGCAGCACTTATTGAGCGGACACCTTCAACTGGAGAAGAAGGACGATTCAGTGTCGAATACGTGATCGCACTTGCCGTGTTTGGACAGACGCTAACGCTGGATCACTTTACGAAAAAAATCATTCCATCACACATGCGCACATGGATGAAGCGGGTGAGCAGAGGGTATGATCAAACGATAGAACCCCATCCAGACGCTGTCCCAAAAGGACGCTTTACGATTGTGAAGCTTACCTTATCTGACGGCACCATCATCAGCAAACGAGTCGATATTCCGCGGGGAGCACCAGGCCATGCACTATCGAAAGAAGACATCAAGCAAAAATTAAACAGTGTCACAGAAGCATTACATGCACAGCAGGTTGTACAAGTTATTGAAGACGGAAACGATTCTTCTTATTTGCAGCTGTTGGCATGATTTAAAAAGAAGAAAAAGGGCTATCATCAGTTAGCCCTTTTTGTGTATATATTTCTTAATCCATTTTAGTAAACGTCAAGCCAATATGAGCAAGTGCCTGCGGCAAGTCCTTTCGAATGGTGATGTCTTTAAATGAAATATTCGATTGAATCGCACTTAAAGCAAGGTCTTGTTTAATCCCTGTTAAAACAGCCGAAATCCCTAAAAGTCTCAGCGTTTGTGCATAGCTGACCAAATATTGAATGCTCTGTTCATTCAGCCGTTTTGTTCCCGATACATCAATGACCAAATGAGAGAGCGACAGTCTGTAACTTTCCTGTAAAATGGTTTCTAAAATATGCTGAGCTCTTGTCTCTTCGATATCACCAAGTAGAGGAAGCACGGCAACACCGTCAACAACTGGGACGATCGGTACAGATAATTGCTGAATCTGCCGGTTGGCACGGTCTAGTTCCAGGACGTAGCTTAATAGAGAAGCCATCGTTTCAAACATATGCACATGCTCTTCTGTGAATTGCTGTGGTCTTAGGTCAAGCCCGCAAATCGTTCCGTAGTTTGTGCCATCTGTAAAATTAATCGGCACTCCGATGAATGATCCGCCTTGAAGACGTTTCGTGACTTCTAAGTATTTAGAACGATCATCCAATGATATATCAGGAATCACAAGCGTATCCTGATGATCGACCGCCAGTTTGCAAAATGTCTTCTCGTAAGGAATTTCTTCTCCTTCTTCAAGAAGCTGCTCATCATGATTCAGCACCTTGACAATCTGATTGGTGGTTTGATCGTTTTTAGCAATAAACAGTGTATTTACATCAGTGAATTGACTCATCATATTTAAAATACTCGTAGAAGCATCATGAAAATTGCGAAACTGTTTTAATAGTTGTTGACGAGGCATTGTTTTAGGACTCCTTGTAGCTCCGATCATAGGCCGGAACAATAGTTGGTTTGTCTCTATCATACAAAATCAAACGAGAAATAGATATACTTTAATATGTGAATCGGGTGAGAACAAAAAAGACTGCCGATTCTGAGATCTGGCAGCCTGCTGATTAAAGAGAGACAGGGACAGTAGACATAGAGAAAAATTCCTCATACAACGCTTGAACGGCTTCTTTTTCTTGAGCCGCTTTGACGCCAAACATCATGCTGACCTCGGAAGAACCTTGATTGATCATTTCAATATTGACCTTCGCTTTTGACAGCGCCTTTGCTGCTCTTGCTGTGGTACCAACATTGTGACGCATCGCTTCTCCTACAACCATAATGAGGGAGAGATTCGGCTCTAACACGACCTCATCTGCATCAAGCACGAGCTTCAAGCGATCGAGTAGCTCTTGTTCAATATGCTGCTCCTCCAGCTGATCCTGCCTTAAAATAATGTTCATATCATCAATGCCAGAAGGGACGTGCTCATACGTAAGCCCATATTCCTCTAACGTTTGCAGCACCTTGCGTCCAAAACCGACTTCTCGGTTCATCAAATATTTGCTAATATAAATGCTGCAAAATCCGCTGTCTGAAGCGATTCCGACAACGGGTCCATTTGTATGATCCCGCTGGTTCACAATTTTTGTGCCTTTTGCCGAGGGATTATTGGTGTTTTTAATCTGCACAGGAATGCCTGCACGGAAGGCTGGAATGAGTGCTTCATCATGGAACACGGAAAAACCAGCATAGGATAGCTCGCGCATTTCCCGGTACGTTAGCTCTGTAATTTCCTTCGGCTCATGAACGATCGTTGGATTAACAGCGTAGACAGCATCCACATCTGTAAAGTTTTCATACACATCTGCCTTCAAACCATTTGCCAAAATCGAGCCGGTAATATCGGAGCCGCTGCGAGAAAAGGTGACGATATCTCCCGATAGATTAAAGCCAAAAAAGCCAGGGAAGATGATGATGCCAGAGCGCTCTCTTAATTTGTACAAATGATCGTATGACTCCGGAAGGACTTGCGCTTGACCAGGCTCATCGCTCACAAATAAACCGGCTTCCTTTGGGTTCACATAGTGAGCTTCGACACCTTGATAGCGGAAATAGGCGGCAATGAGCTTTGCGTTATTGTCTTCACCGCTTGCCTTGATGGCATCAAGATATCGCTCAGGATGAGACGTATCAGCCTGCAAGAGGGCATCTAGATCTTGCCGGATGGTGCCAATCACGTCATGACTTAACCCGAGTTCATCCGCAATCGAGGCATACCGCTTGATGACGGCTTCCTGTAAATCGTGTGCTTCGCCTAAACGTAAATATTGCTCACCACAGCTAATTAATAGATCGGTGACCTTCGTATCCGTTGAATGCCGTTTTCCTGGTGCGGAAACAACGACTGCTTTTCGAGCTGGATCTGCTGTTACAATGTCAAATACCTTTTGCAGCTGCTTGCCAGATGCAAGTGAACTGCCACCAAATTTAACGACCTTCAAAGCATACATCTCCTATAGTAAAAATTTTCTCACAAATTGAATAGTTCCTATTATCAACTCTTTTCATCAAATTATCAAGGTTTTTCTTCACTAGAAATACAAATGTATTTTAGGGGAGGACGATATAGCGCGAGTATATGAAAAAAGAGCCGGCCATATGCCGACTCTTATTCTTATGAAGAAGATGAGGAGGAAGATAGCTCCTGTTTCATCACTTTATTCTCGCGTTTTTCCTTTAAGAAAAAGGAGAGGACAAGCCCAAGGACCGCAATCAAACCAGACACGATAAATGATGTGTTCATGCCGTGAACGGCTGATTTTAATGGACTGGCCAAATCTGCATTTGCAGCAGAGCTGCTCATGATGGAGACAAGCACTGCCGTCCCAATGGAACCACCCACTTGTCTCATCGTGTTATTCATCGCTGTTCCATGCGGGATCAAATGAGGCGGTAAAGAGTTAATACCTGCTGTTGTCAGCGGCATCATGATCATCCCAACCCCAATTAAGCGCAGTGTGTAAGCGACCGTAATGAGGGCGATGGATGAATCAAGGGTGAGCAGCATAAATGGCAAGGTCGTCACGGTAAGTATCGTAAACCCGCCTAATGCCAGCCCTTTTCCGCCGACTTTATCAAAAATCCGTCCAATAATTGGTGAGAGGAGTCCCATAAAGAGAGCACCTGGCAGTAAGATAAGCCCTGTATCAAGAGCAGACAATCCTCTCACATTCTGCGTATAGAGCGGCAGAATCGTCTCTGTCCCAATCAATAAAGCAAAGACAAGCATCCCAAGGAAGGTCGTTAAGCTAAAGATCGCAAACTTAAAGACACCAAATTCAAGCATCGGTCTTGTCAAATTCGACTGGCGCAGAATAAAGAAGAACAAGCTCACAGCGCCGACAATCAGTGATATGAGGACAGTGGCACTCGTCCAGCCATATGTGCCAACACTAGAAAATCCGTAAAGCAGCCCGCCGAAACCGAAGGACGACAAGATGACAGATAAAACATCAATACGTGCCTCTCTTTGTTGCGTTACATTTTTCATTAAGAAGAAAGCAAGAATAAGATCAATGATACCGATTGGCAGAACAATATAGAACAAGAACTTCCAGCTGAAGGCATCAACAATCCAGCCGCCAAGTGTCGGTCCAAGAGCTGGTGCGAAAGATATGACAAGTCCGACCATGCCCATTGCCTGACCCCGTTTTTCTTTCGGGAAAATGGTTAAAAAGATCGTTTGCATCAGCGGCATTAAAATCCCTGCGCCAGCTGCCTGCACAATACGCGCTGCAAGTAATACAGGGAAATTCGTTGCGAATGAAGCAAGAATGGTACCGGCTGTAAAGATACTAAGCGCTGTTAAAACTAAAGAACGGCTTGAAAATTTCTCAATTAAGAAAGCCGTGATCGGGATGAGAATCCCGTTTGTCAGCATAAAGGCTGTAGTGAGCCACTGTCCTTTGCTGACATCAATATTGAATTCCTCCATGATATGTGGGATTGCTGGTATGAGCAGCGTTTGGTTTAAAATCGCGACGAATGCCCCAACGAGGAAAATCCCCACAATCACAGATCGATTATACGATGTTGTAGATTGGTTCATGTTATCCCTTCTTTATCTATAAAATGATGCTTTTCAGCTGTGACACGTTTTGTGATAAAACGCTGTTTTTGCCTAAATAATCGAGTAGTGAACTGATTAAAAAGGTTCTCGGTTGGTCCTTTGATAATTCTTCACTTAGCAGTTCAAACGCAGAGAGGAGATCGTCCTTTTCTTCCCCGTTTGACAGTGTGTGAAGCTCTTGTTTGATCTTTGTTAAGTACGAGATGACAAGCTTTTCTTCATCATATTCGTCCTGTGTGGAAAGCAAATAAGAGTCCATCAACTGATCTGTTAGCACAGGCTCAATAGAGCAAGGCTTTTTCGACACACGGTCCATCACGCCGATAATCATTTCTGCGGCATTTTCTAATTGGATGTTCTTTCGCTCGATGGCCAGCATTAAGATGAATTCTCTCATTAGTCCGTTGAGTACAATCACAAGATCCCAGACGTAAGGCGCAACAGATTCACCATATGTGCTTAAAATAATGTCTCTGTGCCGCTGCATGATAATGGAGCGTGTCTCACGTAAATGCTTAATCACAATGGGTGAATGCTGTGAAAAAGCTTCAAAGGACAGCATATTCAAAAATTTATGATTCTCTTTAAACTCTTCAAGCTCAAGCTTGATCTTCTTTGTGAATTTTTCCTTTTTGGACAGCGTTGTTTCTGAATGAATGATCTGAGAAATCTCTCTCATTTTGCACTGATTGTATTTAATCAGTTCTAATAGAAGAGCTTCCTTTGAATCAAACAGTTTATAAATAGACGCTTTTGATATTTTACAGGCATCGGCAATTGACTGCATGGAGACACTCATATAGCCTTTTTGAGAGAATAATTTCTTTGAAACTCGCAAAATCTCTTCTTGCTTTTCGTTCATCTTCATAAGTCCTTTCCGATTCGGCAAAACCATATGGTCACAATGGAAACCGAGTGGTCACTTTTGCAATGATAACAAAATCAATGACCTATGACAAGAAAAGAAACTTAAAAAACACCTATCTTATGACAGGTGTTTTACCCTTCCGCATGTGCGGCATATATGATGATTTGACCGTTAAGTTCGGCGATCAAAAGGTCTTTTTGCTCCTTTACAGAGTAAATCGCTGTCCCTTTTTTCAGCTGGGAAGCTGTGCCGTGATTATAATGTTCGGCAGCTGTTTTCTAAATCACACCTAATTGCTGATCTTTAGTGACGGTTAGTTGATGGGTCCAATCTACATTTGCTTCATAGACAGTTTCTTCCCATTGAAATAAATCTGCCTGTTTATCGAGAGCTAATAACTCTTCTGCACTAGGTGGTTTAGATTCGGCATACCGAACGGATTGGCATCCACATAAGCAAATGGCGAGTAACATCATACATAAGTAAGTCCAGATCTTTCGTGTCAAATGAGGTCCTTCCCTTCAAGAAAGTTATTATATGGTCATAGTCGTTTCCGAAGGATGTATCGTTACTTTTTGAGGCGAGTAAGGAGATTGTATGTTGGCACAAAATACGATACATTTATCGTATGAATAATCCAATCCATCCAACCCAAGAAGACATGAGACTGATTTCTGTGCTGCACGCATTGGCCGATCCAATCCGGTTAGAAATTGTCCGCTGCTTAGCAGAAGCAGGCGAGAGGACATGTGGCACGTATGAAATGAATATTGCCAAATCCACGCTTTCTCATCACTTCAAAGTGCTGAGGGAGGCAGGCATCGTGAAAGTGAGAATTGACGGAAAACACCGCTACTATTCTTTAAGAACAGAAGACATCGAGACCGCTTTTCCTGGACTCGTGTCATCCATTTTAGCCGTAGATAAAGAGCGGTGGTAAGCCAGCTGTCTAGTAAAGCAGCTGGCTGTTTTATTTTCCATAAATCGACTCATACAGTCGTTTTACCGCCGGCTCAATATCCTCTGGCCGCATATGAGAGAAGCCGAGGACGAGCGGAACAAAGCCTTCCTGATGCCCCGGTAATTGCTCATCAAGGGTAAAACGGTCCATCCCATACATTTTCAGCTTTCTTTCTTTGGCACGCTGTAAAATCTCATGCTGCGTGCGGTTTGAGCGGAACTCTGCGATAAAATGAAGTCCAGCATTTTCCCCAATAATCCGTACATTGTCAGCAAAAACCGTGTCGAGCTCTTCAATGAGCTGCTTCCGCTTTTCCTCATATAAACCATTCATTCTTTTAATATGCCGCTGATACGCCCCATCCTTTATAAAATGAAGAAGGGTGTATTGTGTAAAAAGGTTGGCCGTTTGAATGAAGAAGTGCTGTTCTTCCTTATAGCGTCTCAATAAATGCTGAGGCAGTACCATATAGCTTAGCCGCAAGCCGGGCAGCAATGATTTTGAAAAGGTCCCCATATAAATGACTTTGTCATATCGATCCAAACTTTGCAGCGCTGGAATGCTGTCAGTCCCATACTTGAATTCACTGTCATAATCATCCTCAATGATATAACGGTCATGCTCATCGGCTGCCCAGTTTAAGAGCTGAATCCGCCGGGAAATTGGCATAATCACCCCTGTTGGGAATTGATGTGAAGGGGTAATGATCAACACATTCGGCTCTTTTTTCTGAATGTCACTCATCCGCACTCCTTTTTGATCAATGCCAATCGTTTCAATTCGGTGATGATTGTTTTTTAGCATTTGATAGAGCCGGCGATAGCCAGGGTTTTCTAACCCGTATACTTGATCGGCTGGAAGAATGCTTGATAACGAATGGATAAGTGACTGCGTGCCTGCACTTAAAATGAGCTGTTCTGGATAGCATTTGACGCCTCTTGCCAGCCCGATTAACCGGGCAATCGTTTCCCGAAGCTCGTACACACCTTGTGGATGCGGAAGCTCGCCAAACGCTTCTTGGTGGAGGCTGATCGCCTTTTGTTCACTTTTCAACCAGCTTTTAAAGGGAAAATGAGTGGTATCGACTGAGATATGTGAAAAGGAATACCAATCGTCTCGTGCAATCGGCTCTTCCTTTAAATCTGCTGGAAGGGAAGAGGGTTTCAGCTGACCTGATTCATGAAACGTTTCTAGTGACTCCACAAAAAATCCTTTCCGTTCAACCGAATATAAATATCCCTCGGCAAGCAGCTGCTGATACGCGCCATTCACTGAATTCACGCTGACGTTTAATGCATCGGCTAATTCTCGTTTGGATGGTAATTGATCGTGCGGCTGAAGGTTTCGATTTAAAATTTCACCTTTAATTTTCGTATAAATTTGATGATAAATATATCCGTTTGCCCCTGTTTGATCTAGTTGAATTGTCAGCATCTCTTCAGTCCTTCCTCTCTGGTACCATGAAAAAAATGATATTGGTACTTTCTATCATACCAAAAAATATTCAGAATAATAAAAAAGACATAAAGGGGATGGATGACAATGAGTCAAACGACAACAAACCGTTTTTCAACAGAAGAATGGCAGGGGAAAAGAGATCAATACGTCGCAAGAGGCGTGAGTAATGGTAACCGCCATCTTGCAGCAAAAGGGAAGGGAGCCGAGCTGTTCGATATCGATGGGAAACGTTTTATCGATTTTGCTGGCGCAATTGGTACGTTAAATGTAGGCCATTCACATCCAAAGGTTGTGGAAGCCGTCAAAGCACAGGCAGACAGTCTGATCCACCCAGGATTCAACGTGATGATGTACGAATCGTATATCGAATTGGCAGAGAAGCTATGCCGCCTCACACCAGGCGACCATGACAAGAAAGCCATTTTCCTTAATTCAGGTGCAGAAGCTGTTGAAAATGCGGTGAAAATTGCACGTAAATATACGAAAAGACAGGCCGTTGTCTCGTTTACAAGAGGCTTCCACGGCAGAACGAATATGACGATGAGCATGACGAGCAAGGTCAAGCCATATAAATTTGGGTTCGGACCATTTGCGTCAGAGGTGTATCAAGCGCCATACCCGTATTACTATCAGAAGCCAGAAGGATTAAGCGATGCAGCCTACGATGAGTACATCATTGATCAATTCAACCAATTCTTCGTCGCTACCGTTGCACCAGAAACCGTTGCGTGTGTGGTCATGGAGCCAGTCCAGGGGGAGGGCGGGTTCATTGTACCATCGAAGCGTTTTGTTCAGCATGTCGCTTCATTCTGTCAGCAGCACGGGATTGTCTTTGTAGCAGATGAAATCCAAACAGGTTTTGCAAGAACAGGAAAATATTTTGCGATTGAGCACTTTGATGTGGTGCCTGACTTAATCACGGTGTCAAAATCTCTTGCTGCTGGGTTGCCGCTAAGCGGTGTCGTCGGCAGAAAAGAACTGCTTGATGCGGCAGATCCAGGGGAATTAGGGGGAACGTATGCAGGAAGTCCATTAGGCTGTGTGGCAGCACTAGCGGTTCTTGATATTATTGAAACAGAACAACTGAATCAACGATCTGAGCACATCGGACAAGTCATTGAGGAGAAAGCAAATGATTGGAGAACTACGTATCCATTCATTGGGGAAGTCCGCCGGTTAGGGGCAATGGCGGCGATTGAAATTGTGGAAGATCAAACTACGCGTACACCAGATAAGAAAACAGCCGCAGCGATTGCAGCATATGCAAACGAGCATGGGCTGCTCTTATTAACGGCGGGGATTAATGGGAATATTATTCGCTTCTTAACACCACTTGTCATCACAGATGAGCTGCTTCACGAAGGACTAGGGATCATCGAGGACGCCTTCAAAGCACGCTAAACAACAAAGGGGGATGGTTGTATGCAAAAACAACAAATGGCAAAAACCATGTCGCAGTCTGACGTACTGTTTTTATCCATTGGTGCAATGCTTGGATGGGGCTGGGTTGTACTTTCGGGAGATTGGATTTTAACAGCTGGATTTTTAGGCAGCGTGATTGCCTTCGTTATAGGAGGTATTCTCGTCATCTTTATTGGACTGACGTATGCTGAGCTTTCGTCTGCGATTCCAGAGACAGGCGGAGGGCTCGTCTTTGTCCAGCGGGCATTTGGGATGAAATCAGCGTTCATCTCAGCATGGGGCGTATTGTTTGGTTATGTGTCCGTCATTACGTTTGAGGCTGTTGCCTTGCCGACAGTTATTGATTATGTGATTCCAACACAGCATGTTGGCTTCCTATGGAATATAGGTGGATGGGACGTTTATTTCACATGGGTATTGATTGGTTCTGGCGGTGCACTGTTTTTAACAGCACTGAATTACATTGGGGCAAAGCCCGCAGCCATTTTTCAGTCTGTGTTCACAGTAGCGATTATTCTGACAGGTTTTCTCCTTTTAGGCGGCGCGACTTTTAATGGAGATTTTGCAAACCTTGAGCCAATGTTTCAAGGCGGGGTTGGCGGGCTTATGGCCGTGTTAGTCATGATTCCTTTTTTATTCGTTGGTTTTGATGTGATACCGCAAGTAGCAGCAGAGATTAATGCGCCAAAGAAAATCATTGGGAGAATTTTAATTATCTCCATCGTGAGTGCGGTCGTATTTTATCTGCTTATTGTCTTTGGGGTAGCTGCGGGGCTATCAAAAGGACAGCTTGAAACCTCTTCATTGGCGACAGCAGATGCCATGGTGCAGCTTCTCGGTCATCAAGCATTTGGGACAGTGCTTGTCATTGGCGGTGTAGCAGGGATTGTGACGAGCTGGAATGCTTTTATTATCGGTGCCAGCCGTATTCTATACGCGATGGCGGAAAGAGGCATGATTTCCAAATGGTTTGCGTATATTCATCCAAAGTATAAAACGCCGACAAATGCCATTTTATTTCTTGGTGCTTTGGCTTTTTTCGCTCCATTATTAGGGCGCCCTGCCCTCGTATGGATTGTCAATGCAGGTGGTGTCGGGATCATCGTTGGGTACTTAATTGTGTCCATTGCCTTTATGAGACTTCGCAAAGTGGAACCAGAGCTTGAGCGTCCATACCGCATTAAATATTGGCGGACGACAGGCGTTTTAGCCATCGGGCTAAGTCTCCTTTTTCTTTCATTTTATTTTCCAGGGATGCCGGCTTCCTTATCATGGCCAGCTGAATGGATATTGCTTTTAGGTTGGGCACTCATTGGGTATATACTATATGTAATGAATCCAAGAACGAAGGAGACGGTAGAGCATGACAAACGAACTCAAAGTGTATAACCCTGCAACAGGAGAAGCAATTGCTTCAGTTGCTCAGCATACAAAAGAACAGATCGAAGACGCCATTTCGCGCTCACATAAAGCATTCAAAGTATGGGCAAAAACGTCAGCGCATGAACGTGCCAATATCATTCGCAAGTGGTTTGATCTCATGATTGAACAGAAAGAAAGGCTCGCAAAAATCATCACGGAAGAAAACGGGAAGCCGTATCAAGAAGCATTAGGCGAAATCGCTTATGCGGCTGGATATATTGAATGGTACGCAGAGGAAGCCAAACGAATCTACGGTAGAACCATTCCGTCACATACGACGAACAAACGCCTTTTCGTCACAAAGCAGCCAGTTGGTCCTGTTGCGGCCATTACACCGTGGAATTTCCCAGCAGCCATGATCACGAGAAAGGCAGCACCAGCACTTGCGGCGGGCTGTACCTTTATTGTGAAGCCTGCTGAAGACACGCCGCTGACGGCTATTGAACTTGTGAAATTAGGCCACGAAGCCGGAATACCTGAGGATGCCCTGCAATGGGTGGTTGGAGATGGAAAAGAAGTCGGTGAAATTTTCACAGATAGTCCATTGATTCGCAAAATCACGTTTACAGGCTCAACGCCAGTCGGAAAGCATCTGATCAAAAACAGTGCCAGCACAGTCAAGCACGTATCCATGGAGCTTGGCGGTCATGCCCCGCTCATCGTAGACAAAGATGCCAATCTTGAACTAGCTGTCAAACAAGCAGTGGCATCTAAGTTCCGTAATGCAGGACAAACCTGTGTCTGTGCCAACCGCTTAATTGTGCATGAAGACATTCATGAAGCATTTGCTCATGGCTTTAGCAAAGAGGTAGAAAAGCTGAAAGTGGGAAATGGCTTTGAAGAAGGCACATCCATCGGCCCAATTATCAACAAGCGCGGCTTTGATAAAATTGTCAGCCAAATTCAAGATGCAGTCGATAAAGGGGCGAAAATTCTTGTCGGCGGCGATACGCATTTCGATGATGAAAAGTCGTATTATTTTGTCCAGCCAACGGTTCTCACACATGTGGACCCTTCCATGAACATCATGCATGAAGAAACCTTTGGACCAGTGGCACCGATTACGACATTTAAAACGCTAGATGAAGCGATTGAATTAGCCAACGATACACCTTTTGGTCTTGCAGCTTATTTCTTTACAGAGAATTATCGAAACGGCCTCTACATCTCAGAGAATCTTGATTACGGAATTATTGGCTGGAATGATGGCGGACCATCGGCTGTTCAAGCACCATTTGGAGGAATGAAAGAGAGCGGAATTGGCCGTGAAGGCGGCATCGAAGGGATCGAACCCTATTTAGAAACCAAATATGTATCCATTGGTTTAGACGAATAAACGTGAAAAAGACTGTCCGAATAAGGAATCTCGGCAGTCTTTTTTATGTTAAACAGCCGGCGGGAAAAGCTGCTCCACCGTTTCTTTTGTTTCTTTCAGAATTTCGTGGATGTAATCTGCTGATGCCTGCTCCATGCTGCTGAACAAAAGCCGTTCAACAGGCTCAACCCCAATAAAATTGAAGACTTCTGTATCTGCTGTCATTCGGTGGGAAGCGGAAACGATCCGGTTAGAGTCAAGAAAGGTCCTTGGAGCATCGTGCGTGTTGATAATGACACCTTTTTTGTGCCGAAGCAGGTTTTCAATAGCCCCATACTCATTGATTTGATAAGCGAAGCCCTCAGAAAAAACGCGTTCTACATAGCCCTTTAGCATAGCGGGTAAGCCTGTCCACCAAATGGGGAAAATAAACGTTAGGACATCTGCTTGCTGAATCAGCTTCTGCTCAGTTTGAATGGCAATTGGGAGATCACCTCGTTTGATCGCAGCCTTTTCCAAGATGCTTAGTTCTGGCGAAAAACCAAGAGCATAAACATCACGAACAGTCACTTTATGACCATTGTTCAAAAGAGTGCTGACAACAAGATCTAATAAGGTTTGGTTTAAGCTTTGCTGGGGATGAGCAAATATAATTAGATGGTTCATCTTATAGCCTCCTAGGTGGTCATGTGTCTCATTATGGCATGCGTCATCATCCTATTCAATCCTATATTGGTAATAATAGGTTGGGAAAATAGGGGGTGATCTTCCTAGCTTGCAGGCAAAGCCTTGCATCTCGTGTTCAAATAAGGTGGAAAGAAATGAAAGCGATCGTTCCCGTGAAAACGATCGCTTACTAATCAATTATTTCTTTCTAAAAACAAGCACAAGCGCAATCAGTGCTACGACTAGAGCAGCAATGGACAACCCTAGCACAAGTGGTGAAGGAGAATTGGAGGCTGTTTCAGATGCCTTTTCTTCCTTTGGTTTTTCTTGACCATGGGAATCCGTTACCGTATTAGATGCCACAATGTTTGTGATCGAATGCGGCTTATCAGCATCTTTATCGCCAGTCCATTCAACGACCGTTCCATCCTTATAATATTGATACGCATCCCATGCAGCTTCCCCTGCTTTTTCAGGGTTTTTCGCTACAAAAACGAATTGCTGGAACTGTCCGGCAAGCACGCCTTTACCGGTTGCTTCCCAAGTCACTCTTGTCACCTTGCCATCTTTTTCTTCAGTTGATGTTTTCCATCCAGGGACAGGCTCGTATTGTTGGAATTCTACGCCTTTAGGTATTGTCACGACAACCTTAGTCGTTGGACTGTCACTCTCAGAAGGAACTTTTAACGTATAGGTTTCCCACGCATTTGTCGCAGACGTATCAGGTTTGACTGTGACGTGAGCACTCACAGGAATCGCCAATAAAAATGAAGCGAGAAGCATTGGTAATAAAGCTTTAACGTATTTTTTCATATGGTATGAACTCCTTTTAGTTTCTTCTAATAAATGTGGTATCGATATTTTCAAAAGAACCAGTTAACGCATGGATTTCAATTTTCCAAGTACCTTTTTCATTTAACAAGAGGTTTTCAGCAGAGTAATGACCATTTTTTAATCGTTTCAGCTGAAATTCACTCGGTTTCTCTTCACCGAATAAGGCGACTTTATGGATCTTGGCTGACACAGATTGAATATCAGTAATCGTTTGTCCATCCTTCTTCGTAAATGCGACCTCGAATGTGTTTTTGCCCGGGGCATTCGGGGTAATGCTCATGGACACAATGTCACGATGCTCGACTTGGTTTGCACCGAAGAACGGCTCAGGTGCAGGCGGAGGAGGGCTCGGAATGTTGGTGAATACAGCTGTTAATAACAATATAGCGATTCCGATGATCCACTCAGCTCGTAACGAAACGTTTTGTTTCTGTTTCTTTTCCCATCTTAGCATCAAGTAATGGACAAGCCCAAGAAGGCCCATCAAGATAAATAAACCAAGCTTGATTAAAAAGGTTCGTCCGTATGCTGATTCGAAAAGAGCATCAAACGATTGCAAAATAAAGATCGCATTTACAAATCCTGAAAACACAATGAGTCCAACAGAGAGCAGTGCCCAAGGATGAAACGCCGTTAACGTATTTCGTATGAGCGGTTGATCTTCATTTGGCAGCTTCTTCAACAATAAAAGCACAATGGCTGTTAAACCACCGACCCAGATCGATGCAGAAACGAGATGGATGAAATCAAGTGACGTTGTCAGTATTTTATTATCGGTTGCTGCTGGATGTCCGATTTGCGCCTTCAGCCAGAGAAGCACTGCGAATAGGAGAAGTGGAAACAACCATACCCGAAAAGAAGTAAAATCCCCTTTTTTCATCGCAACAATGCTCCAAATGGTCAGAAGAACAAATGACACCATGAGCATCATCCACAAACTACCGCCAGAAGTCGACGCAATGGTTTCTTGTAAAAGCGATGGCTGAAATGCTCCCAAAAAGGACACGTCTGCTGCTGATTTTGTTTGAATCGGCAGCTGGAACACGAGTGCTCCGCCCATCATGACCAGTGACAATGTCAAAAGCCATTTCATTCGTTTCGCTAATACAGGTGAAATGGCTGTTTTAAACCAAAACAGTCCAAACAAAATGGTCCCGAGAAATAAGCTAAACGACGTATAAAGAAAGGCTTTGTCAATGGTCGAGGCAACATCAATAGATTCATTCGTTTGACCTTGATCTAATTGGTCAAAACCGCCATCCGCTTTGCCAATACTAAACGGGATCATGCCAGAGACAGAGTGCCCGTCTGCTGATACCGCATTCCATTGAATGGTATAAATTCCTTTTGGTAAATCCTTTTTTAAAGCAGCTTCCATGATTTTTTGATCTTTAATGACCGTATCTCCTTGATCCACACGATCCCCTTTTGCATTTAGCACCTTAATGGCATGAAATCCACTTTCAATTCCTTCACTAAATGTGATAGAGACCGAAGGAGGCTGCTTCTCCAGCTCTTCATTGGCTGCTGGATTCGAGCTGACGACGTATGCATGGGCAAATGCTTCCTTTGGAATGAAAAAAGCAAACGTAACGATAAGGAGCAGAAGCCACTTACTATGTTTCAACAAGTGAATAACCGCCTTTCTACCTATGAAAATGTCTCATGTATCAGAAAGAAAGCGGCAGTAAACTGTGAGTCACAGAAAAAACCGCTCCTCCTATTGTGCCGCTCACTCTAAAAGGTAAACGAAACAAACAGCAAGATGGTTCACTTTTTCTGTGTCATGTCTGCGCAGACATTTCTTGATTGAATAGGTTTGATCATGTATAAGCCTATTCGATTTAAGAAGAGGAAACAAGAAGTGACGATTTAAAAGTTGTGAAATTCCAATGAATTTTGCGTCAAAACCACGGCACGTCAATCTTTTTACCCCATTTGTCCTTTGCTCTGACAGAGAATTCACATCATATTTCAATTTTGTCACACACTAAGTGACAAAGTGACATTTAGTTTCAATTGAAGGGAAAGTGAAAGCGTTTTACGATAAGGTTAAGGGCTTCACTGACACTTGTTCTTATATCTTTTGACCTATAAAGCCCTAAATAAAGGGAAAGAAGAAAGGAGTTTTCATAGATGCAAGAAAAAAGCGGATTCCGCGTAAAAGTACAGCGCTTTGGAAGCTATTTAAGCGGTATGATTATGCCGAATATTGGAGCATTTATCGCTTGGGGGCTCATTACGGCATTATTCATTCCGAGTGGCTATTTGCCAAATGAACAGTTAGCTTCACTTGTTGGCCCAATGATCAACTACTTACTGCCGCTCTTAATCGGTTACACAGGCGGTAAACTCGTATACGACCATCGAGGCGGGGTACTCGGTGCAACCGCGACGATTGGGGTCATAGTCGGTTCGGACATTCCAATGTTTTTAGGTGCCATGATCATGGGACCACTTGGCGGTTACTTGATTAAGAAAATTGATCAGCTCTTCAAAGATCGAATCAAATCGGGCTTTGAAATGCTTGTGAATAACTTTACGGCAGGAATTCTAGGTGCCATTCTTGTCGCGATTGCCTTCTACGCCATCGGACCAGTGGTACTTGGTCTAAATAAAGCCCTTGCGGCAGGTGTAGATATCATTGTGAATGCACATCTGCTTCCGCTGGCAAGTATTTTCATTGAACCAGCGAAAGTTTTGTTCTTAAACAATGCGATTAACCAAGGGATCTTAGGTCCTTTAGGGGTAGAGCAAGCGGCGAAGACAGGACAGTCCGTTCTGTTCTTACTTGAAACAAACCCAGGGCCAGGTTTAGGTGTTCTACTTGCATACATGTTCTTCGGAAGAGGGAATGCAAAGCAGTCTGCACCGGGTGCGATTGTCATTCAATTTTTAGGAGGAATTCATGAGATTTACTTCCCGTACATCTTAATGAAACCAAAGCTCATTTTGGCGGTTATTGCAGGGGGAGCGAGCGGCGTTCTGACCTTAACCCTGTTAAATGCAGGCTTAAAGGCTGTGCCGTCACCAGGAAGTATTATCGCTCTCATGCTGATGTCACCAAAAGGCGGACATCTTGCTGTTCTAGCAGGTGTTGTCGTGGCAACCGTCGTATCATTCCTTGTCGCTTCTGTGATTTTAAAAGCATCAAAAGCAGTTGACGAAGACTTAACAGCAGCAACAGAAAAAATGCATGACATGAAAGGGAAGAAAAGCGCAGCCGCCTCTGCTCTTACAGCACAAAAGGAAGGTGCTGAAGCAAATGAACAAGCAGCTTCTCCAAGCGATGTCAATCCAGATGATGTGAACAAAATCATCTTTGCCTGTGATGCAGGAATGGGCTCAAGTGCGATGGGCGCATCCATCTTAAAGAATAAAGTCAAAAAGGCAGAGCTTGATATTGATGTGACAAACACATCCATCAGCAACATTCCAAATGATGCCGATGTGGTCTTCACTCATAAAGATTTAACAGACAGAGCCAAGGCAAAACTGCCAGGCGCTGTGCATATCTCAGTTGATAATTTCTTAAACAGCCCGAAATACGATGAGCTGATTGAGAAATTGAAAAAATAACATGGCGAAACGGGTTGAGTTCAATTTTTCTTCATTGAACTCCCCGTTTTGGTTGTTTTCCTGATTTTCTATTCTAAGAAAAGGTGTGATCATTCATGAAACAAGTACTATCAAAAGACAATATATTTCTAAATGAACAAGCAGGATCGAAAGAAGAAGCCATTAAAAAAGCAGGCGAAGTCCTAGTGGCAAATGGCTATGTCACAAGTGATTATGTTGACAAAATGTTTGAAAGAGAAAATATCTCGTCTACATTTATGGGCAACGGGATTGCGATTCCTCATGGAACAGAGGATGCGAAAGCAGCTGTCCTTCATTCTGGGATTTCCATCATTCAAATTCCAGATGGCGTTGAATACGGCGAAGGAAATATCGCCAAAGTTGTCTTTGGCATCGCAGGTAAAAACAACGAACATCTCGATATTCTTTCTCAAATTGCGATTGTCTGTTCAGAAGAGGAAAATGTAGAGCGCATCATCCATGCAAAGGATCAGGATGAATTGATCGCCATCTTTAACGAGGTGAACTAACATGAAGGCACTTCATTTTGGAGCAGGGAATATTGGCAGAGGGTTTATCGGTTCTTTGTTAAAAACATCAGGCTTTGAGCTTGTCTTCACTGATGTAAATGAAGCGGTCATCAACGAGCTGAATGCAAGAGGAGAATACCTAGTTGAACTCGCAGCACCAGGTCAGAAGCAAGAAGTAGTAGGCCCAGTGACAGCGATCAATTCTGCACAAAACCCAGCGGCATTAACAGAGGCAGTGGCATCAGCTGATTTGATTACAACAGCTGTTGGACCAACCGTTTTGAAGATCATTGCTTCATCCATTGCTGAAGGATTGAAACAGAAAAAGCCTGACCATATCATCAATATCGTGGCATGTGAAAATATGATTGGAGGCAGCTCTCATTTAAAAGAAGCTGTTTTCTCTCATCTAACAGAAGAAGAACAAGAAGTGTTATCAAAAACAGTTGGTTTTCCAAACGCTGCTGTGGACCGCATTGTGCCGATTCAGCACCATGAGGACATTCTAAAAGTATCAGTCGAGCCTTTTTTCGAGTGGGTCATTGATAAGACTGGCTTTATTGGAGATGTTCCTCAGATTGACGGAGCGACCTTTGTACAAGATTTGACGCCGTATATTGAACGCAAGCTCTTTACTGTCAATACAGGACATGCACTAGCGGCTTATGTCGGGTATCAGCAAGGCGTTCAAACGATTAAAGAAGCCGTCGATACACCAGAGATTCGCCAGGTGGTTGAAGGGGCACTGCACGAAACGGGCAGTTATTTAATCGACACATATGGCTTTGAAAAAGAAGAACATGATGCGTATATTCAAAAAATCATCAAACGATTCGAAAATGTTTTTATCTCCGACGAAGTCACTCGTGTCGCACGCTCTCCTCTTAGAAAGCTAGGAGCAGATGACCGTTTAATCGGTCCGGCGAAAAAGATCAAGCAGCCAGTATACTTAATCAAAGGCATTGCTGCAGCGCTCGCTTATGACTTTGCCGAAGACGAAGAAGCGGTTCGTTTGCAGGAATTAAGAAAAGAAAAAGGCAATGAGGGTGTGTTGGAAGAAGTATGTGGCCTCACGCCAACAGATGATCTCTATCAAGCCATTCTTAAAGAAACAGCTCGATAATTAGAAAATCCCTTTCCAACGAGTGAAAGGGATTTTTTGATGACTTTTTAATACTTTACCCCGTTTGTCGATATATGAAGTAAGGGGGAATTTGTATATGAAAAGGAAAATGTTTGCGTCAAGAAGTGTCTTTTTTCAATTAATGTCTGCCATTATCGTCATCACGATCTTAACCGGCGGACTTGTTGGGACAACGGGGTATTTGTTAGCGAAACATGTCTTAATTGATGCGGGGAAAGCAGATTTAAAGCACATCGTCAGCGGAGCAATGGCTACACTTGAACAGTTGAATGATCGTGTAGAAAAAAAAGAACTGACGCTTGAACAGGCACAGGAACAAGCCCGTATTTACTTGAGCGGGCCAAAAAATGACAACGGGAAAGGGTACCAATTTCAAAAATCAGATTTTATCTATAAAAATAAGGGCTATCTTGTCGCATATGGAGCAGATTATTCCTCTCAAGTTCATCCTGTCAATGACATTGGCGTCATTCCAGATAACACGACCAATCGTGAAAAAATGGTCGCTGGAGCCAAATCAGAAGGCGAGGATGCACACTATGTGACCTATTTAGATAAGGACGATGCCACTGGGGAAAAAAAGCAAAAGCTTGCCTATATGAGCCAGTTCACGCCCTGGAATTGGAGTATCGGCATCGCCGTCTTCCAAGATGAATTTTATAAAGAATTAGAGCAGATGAAGCTCTATATCATGCTCATTACAGCAGGTGTCGCTCTTCTCAGTCTTGGCGTCTTTTATTTAGCTGCTCGAGGAAAGGTCAGACTGCTCAAGCAAGTCACTGCTGCTTCAAAAGAAATTGCGGCGGGGAATCTTGAACGCACGAGTTTAAAAGAAACAACAGATGAGATTGGACAGCTGGCAAAAGGCTTTAATCATATGTCAGGAGAACTCCGGACACTTGTAAGCGGTCTACAGGAAACGAGCAGTCAACTCGTCGAATCAGCCACAGATTTATCAGCAATATCTGAAGAAACCTCAGCTAGCAGTGAAGAGATTGGCCGAGCGATTGGCGACATTTCGACTGGAACGCTTCATCAGGCATCTGATCTTGATGTAGCCAATCAACAAATGACCCAGTTCAATCAATCGATTGAGAACGTCAAAGAACAAAGTGACCAAATTAAACGAATCTCTGACCAATCGAATCAATCTTCGCAGCAGGGCCAGCAAATTGTTCAGCAATTAAAACAATCAAATGAACAATCCATTCAAGCGTCTCAAGGCATTCGAGCAGGCATTGAGCAATTAAGTACAAAAGTACAGGATATCTCTAAAATTACAGATACGATTGAAAGTATTTCAAATGAGACGAATTTACTTGCGTTGAATGCCAGCATTGAAGCAGCACGGGCAGGAGAGCACGGCAAGGGCTTCTCGGTTGTGGCGAGTGAAGTGCGGAATTTAGCTGAGCAGACAAAACAATCAGCAGTGCAAATTCAGCAAATGGTACAAGGCATTAAAGAAGAAACGACGGCAACAGCCGGCATGATGTCAAACACAATGGATCGTTTCGCTGAGTTAGATGACGCGGTACATGCAACAGAACATGAATTCAATGCCATCTCTACGTCGATTTCACAAACCATCGTTGAAACAGACGCAATGGCAAAAGAGCTGAATGCATTGCTGGAGCAAAATGACCTCATCACAAAAGCCATGCAAGGCGCTGCCCATATTTCTCAAGAAAATGCCGCTGCGACCGAAGAGATCACCGCATCCACAGAGGAACAAGTGACAGCCATATCCAATGTGGCAAAAGCAGCAGAAAGGCTCAATGAACTAAGCATACGATTGAATCAAGACATTGCGCGTTATCGTCTATAAACCATTTTATTTTGACTGAACGTCTCTTTTCAGGTACTATATAGTTAATCAAAACCTTGCTCACGCAATCAAAAGGAGTGTTCCGGTCATGAAAAAGAAAATATTGATGTTCTTACCTTGTGGCTATGGATACTCCACTGCTGTTTTCTTTTAGGATAGATAGAAATTGGTGAAGTCTGTCTACATGAAGAGAAATCTAGCAGAAAAATCAAAGTGAGTGAGGGACATCATATGGAAAAAATCACGAGAAAAAACCCAGAAAGTATGCCGAAGCCCGTTGGAAGCTATAGTCATATCACAAGAGTACCAAAGGGCGCGGGATTATTTGTTACATCCGGTCAAGTCGGAACAGATATCGATGGACAGGTACCATCAAGTTTAAACGACCAGGTAACCAATACGTTTGAAAATATCAAAAAAATCCTTGAATCAGAAGGATTGAATGAAGAGCATGTCATCAAGGTCAATATATGGGCAACAGAAGAAATCGACTGGGATCATCTATATCCTCAGTGGGATACGATCTTCAAAACAGCTTACCCATCAATGACGGTTGCTTATGTATCAGCTTTAGGATGGCCTGAGCTGAAAATTGAAATTGAGCTATGGTGCGCCGATATTTGATCAAAAAAAGAACAGTGCAAACTGTTCTTTTTTACTTGAACCGAAACCGCTTTGTCATCCAAGCAGCGATCAACGTAAAGACGGTGTAGATGACGACCCAAATGAGAAAGGATTCATCCCCGCCAATGTATGAGTACATGAGAATGACGCTGGCTAACAGGACAATCAAAGTCGGCATCCAAACATTCTTCAAAAGCATTGTGCCAAAAATGCCAATCAGCACAGAAATAATAGGGAAGCCAAATACAACGAATAAGATAAAAACAGCCATATGACTAACTCCTTTTAGCAAGTGTTTACATCAAAACATAAAAGATCGACACTGCCATGTGCGGAAGTGCAAAGATCATCATGAGAAAGGCCGTATCAAGACGCCACATGCGATGCTCTTTTGTTTCAGAATGATAGGTTGCTCGCGTCTCTTCTCCGCTTGTCCAAGCCCCCATTAGAAGTCCAGACATCATGACGCCAATAATAGAGATTCCACCACTGACCCATCCTATCCACTCATGGTGCTGCAAAATAATAGCTGCACTGCAAATCACAATCATCGAACAAACACCGGCGAGAAAGGCATGTTTTTTTCTCATACTGGTTCACTCCTTTAAAGTGGATTAGGAGACGGCATCACATATTTCAATGAAATGACCATCAGGATCAGCGACATAAGCGACGGTTTGACCCCATGGTTTTTTTGCAGGTTCTTTGATGATCGAAACCCCTTTTTCCTTCATTGATGCAATGGTTTGTTCCACATCATCCACAACAAACCCAATCTCAAACGTTTGAGAGGATTGATTTGCTTCAGGGACAGGCAATCCAAGTGCATCTTTGACATCCTGACGTGAGTTAATTGATAAGGTCACATCTCCAGTATCAAACTCAACATAGGATTCAACCCTAAGTTTCATAGGAAAACCAAGTACATGTTGATAGAAATGAATACTTGCCTCCACATCGTTTACATATAGAATGGTATATTTCATTTTCATGTGAAAAACTCCTCTCTTCATATACGTGTCAAAACCGGAAAGGTTTCCCACTCAGTGTACCACATAGGATATAAAGCATATTTTATTCCAAAAAAATCAATATATTTAGCTCAATAGTCTTGAAAAACAAAAAATGGTGACATATGATAAAAATGTAAAAATAGAAAAAATAGGGGGATTCTACATGTTGAAAAAAATCATGGTGGCTGTCTTGTCCTTAGGTCTTTTACTAAGCGTTACACAAGTCGACACCCACACTGCAGATGCAAAAACAGTCAAGTCCTACAAAAACTGCAAAGCGCTGAACAAAGTCTATAAAGGCGGCGTAGCGAAAAGCAAAAACACGAAAAACAAAGGCGGCAAAACAAAGTACAAGCCGTATGTGTCAAAAGCACTTTACCAAAAAAATAAGCGTCTTGACCGTGATAAAGACGGGATTGCATGTGAACGCTAAGCCAATGCGAAGAGACCTGTAACAAGGTCTTTTTTCTATGGGATCAAACTCGTCCCTTTGTGCCATCTCCCTCTTTATATTAAAATAAAGATAGTTACAAAAAATGATACAAAGTGGGGTACTCAATTTGTCCATACAAGCTGATAAGAAAGACATCCGATTGATTGCTATTGATATGGATGGCACGCTGTTAAACAGTGAACATGTCATTCCAGAGGAAAATAAACAAGCCATTAAAGATGCTGAAGCAAAAGGGGTCCATGTGGTGATTAGCACAGGGCGGACGCTGATGACATGCCGAGAGCTGGTTGAGCCGCTTAAGCTGTCTTCTTACCTTGTGACAGCAAACGGAAGTGAAATCTGGGATTCAAACTTCCAGCTGATCGAACGAGATCTATTGCATCCTGATCATGTCCAAATGATGTGGGATCTAAAAAATAGGTACGAAACCGATTACTGGGCTTCCACTGTGGAGAAGGTGTGGAGAGGTGAATTCCCAGAACGAATTCATGACCACGAATGGCTGAAATTCGGCTTTGAAATTCATGACGATGACGTTCGTGAGGAAGTGCTCAATACACTGAAAACAAATGGTCATCTAGAGATTACAAATTCAAGTCCAACCAATATCGAAGTCAATGCAGCTGGCATTAACAAAGCGGCAGCTCTTGCAAAGGTAGCAGAACGCATTGGCTGTACGATGGACAATGTCATGTCGCTTGGCGACAGTCTGAATGATATGGCGATGATTCAAGAAGCCGGATTAGGCATTGCAATGGGCAATGCACAAGAAGTTGTGAAAGAAGCCGCTGATTGGATTACAGCTCCTAACACAGAACACGGTGTAGCAAAAGCGATCCAGCATTGGGTGCTGTCTAAATAAAGAACATGATGAAAAAGCGAGAGGCGATATCCTCTCGCTTTTTTATGTCTCCTAGTTCTATTGTTATGTTTTCTGACAATGTCATGTGCAATCTATCCAAAATTGATATAATCAATATAAATTCGAATATTCGGACTTTAGATTCCGTTATTCGGAACAACAAGGAGGGATCCTATGTATCAAGTAGATATCAACTGTGATTTGGGAGAAAGCTTTGGTCAATATACAATCGGTTCGGATGAACAAATTTTAGAATATGTCACCTCAGCCAACATCGCTTGCGGTTTTCATGCAGGAGATCCAACGGTGATGAGAAAAACCGTTAGAATGGCACTAGATAAAGGGGTACAAATTGGTGCGCATCCGGGTCTGCAAGATTTAGTCGGATTTGGCAGACGTCCAATGGCGATTTCAGCAGAGGAAGCCTATGATCTCGTTATCTATCAAATTGGCGCTCTCTCAGCCTTCCTCAAGGCAGAAGGCGGCACCATGCAGCATGTCAAGCCACACGGCGCCCTGTACAACATGGCGGCTAAAAATACTGAATTATCTGAATCAATTGCGAAGGCTGTGTATCATGTCGATCCAAGTCTTGTATTATACGGGCTTTCAGGCAGTGAACTTGCGTTAGCAGGTGAGAGAATGGGTCTTCAAGTGGCGCATGAAGTATTTTCTGATCGGACCTATCAAGCAGACGGAACGCTGACATCCCGCCGCGAACCGCATGCACTCATCGAAGACGATGAACTGGCCGTTCAGCAGGTCGTTCGTATGGTGAGAGAAGAGAAGGTTCATACCGTTCAAGGAGAAGACATTTCGCTTAAAGCAGATACGGTCTGTATTCACGGAGACGGCATCCAAGCGCTCCAATTTGCCAAAACCATTACATCAAAGCTAAAAGAAGCGAGCATTCATCTCAAAGCCTTTCAATAAAAATCGTCATCAAAGGGGGAAACAGCATGAAAAAAGAGGAAGTCAAGCACACGAAGGCACCAAAGGGGAACCGGTCTATGCTGATGGGCGCAGCCTTTTTAATGGCGACGTCCGCCATCGGACCGGGATTTTTAACACAAACGACTGTCTTTACACAGCAGCTTGCGGCTAGCTTTGGGTTTGTCATTCTCATCTCTATTTTGTTAGATATTTTTGCGCAAACCAATGTATGGCGCATCATCGCCGTGTCAGAAAAACGAGGGCAGGATATTGCAAATATGGTTCTGCCGGGTCTTGGGTATGTCCTAGCCGTTTTGATTGTCATTGGGGGACTTGCCTTTAACATCGGAAATATCGCTGGTGCTGGTCTCGGTTTTCAGGTCATCTTCGGAGTCGATCCGCGAATCGGTGCAGGGGTCAGTGCTGTTATTGCTATTCTGATCTTTGTGATCAAAGAGGCTGGAAAAGCAATGGACCGTTTCACGCAGATAGCGGGCTTTGTCATGATTGGCCTGATGCTGTATGTGGCGATTTCAACAGCACCGCCAGTTGGAGAAGCGGTAGTGAGAACATTTGTCCCAGAGAAAATTGATATTTTATCCATTGTGACACTTGTAGGCGGAACAGTAGGCGGCTATATCGTCTTTGCTGGCGGACACCGCTTGCTGGATGCAGGTATTAAGGGGAAGGAAGCATTGCCCCAAGTGACGAAAAGCTCTATTTTCGGTGTCCTCATTACGTCCATCATGCGTGTAGCACTCTTTCTTGCTACATTAGGAGTTGTCGCAAAAGGCTTGCAGATTGATCCATCCAACCCGCCTGCCTCTGTATTTCAACTAGCTTCAGGAAATATCGGATTTAAAATGTTCGGGATTATTATGTGGGCTGCGGCGATTACGTCCGTCATTGGAGCAGCATATACATCAGTTTCCTTCTTTAAAACCTTCTCACCAAAAATTGAGCAAAATCAACGTGGCATTATCATCGGCTTTATTGCCCTCTCGACCATTTGTTTTATTACGATCGGAAGACCTGTGAACATATTGATATTAGTTGGGGCAATCAATGCATTGATCTTACCGCTCGCGCTTGGCACCTTGCTGGTAGCGGCTTATAAGAAAGACATTGTCGGGGATTATCGACATCCATTCTTTTTGACAGTATCAGGCGCATTTGTCGTTGTCATCATGGCAATGATGGGCGGGTATACCATCATCAATGAAATTCCAAAACTATGGAGCTGAATCGAATGAATATCTATCAAACATATGAGCCTTCACAGATCAGAGAGTTGATTCGTAAAAAAGAAATCACAGGACCAACGGCTGGTCTAGCAGAGGGATATGCTCAAGCCAATTTAATGATCGTCAAAAAAGAACTTGCCTTTGATTTTCTGTTGTTTTGTCAGCGCAATCCCGCTGCATGCCCCTTGCTTGATGTACTGGAGCCGGGTGATCCAGTGCCGAGACGGTCTGCACCCGAAGCGGATATTCGTACGGACTTTCCTAAATACCGTATTTACAGAAAAGGGATTCTTCAAGAAGAGGTGTCAGATATCTCTGCTTATTGGGAGGATGATATGGTTGCCTTTCTCATCGGCTGCAGTTTTACGTTTGAGCATGCGCTCATGCTGAATGATATCCCTGTTCGCCATATTGAAAATGGTCATAACGTTCCGATGTATCAAACGAATATCGCTTGTGAAAGGGCGGGGGTATTTCATGGCCCGATGGTCGTCAGCATGAGACCCATTCCGGCGCATCAGATCACAAGAAGTGTACAAGTGACGTCTAGATTCCCATCAGTTCATGGCGGTCCCATCCATATAGGTGACCCAGCGATGATCGGAGTTGCTAATGTGGATCAGCCGGACTTTGGAGAACCATCCGTGATCAAAGAAGGAGAGGTCCCGGTGTTTTGGGCATGTGGTGTGACGCCGCAAGCCATTGTCATGCATACAAAACCAGACATTGCGATTACCCATGCACCTGGGCATATGTTCATCACAGATCAACGAGATCAACAGCTCGGTGTGCTTTAGAAAGAGAGGGGTCCTCAAGTGGCATTTTCAACGATAAAAAATTCTATCACCTTCCACCCGCTAGGAGATGCAGCGATCGTGATTCAAGCAGGAACAGACATATGTGAAGAAATTCATGAGCGTGTTGTGCATTTGTTTTCGAGTATTGAACAGCATCCATTTGCCGGATATGTGGAAGCTGTTCAAGCCTTTACAAACGTGACTGTTTTTTACGAGCCGTACACCGTTTATCAATCTGCCCATCTTCAACAACAAGATTTGTCCCCCTATGAATGGGTGAAAAGCTATATTGAAACACTCCTTGAAGAGAAATGGCAGGAGGGGGTTCAGGCTAAGCGCCGCACCATCGACATACCGGTCTGCTACGGGGGAGAGCTGGGTCCTGATTTAGAAGAAGTCGCCCGGATCAATCATTTAACACCAGAAGAAGTCGTGCGAATTCACACCGCAGGGACGTATCTTGTCTATATGATTGGATTTGCACCAGGGTTTCCGTTTTTAGGCGGGCTTTCTGAAAAGATCGCAGCCCCGCGCAGGGAAACACCGAGAATGTCCATTCCAAAAGGATCTGTCGGCATTGCGGGAAAGCAGACCGGCGTTTACCCCATTTCCACACCTGGTGGCTGGCAGCTCATTGGACAAACCCCGCTGCCACTCTTTCGACCAGACGAGAAAGTCCCAAGTCTATTGAGAGCAGGGGACGAGGTCAGATTTGTCCAAATGTCTGAAAAGGAATTTTTCAGCATGAAGGAGGCAGAACGTTGAGTATTCATGTCATCAAGCCAGGAATGTTCACAACCATTCAAGATAAAGGGCGGAAAGGCTATCAAAAGTATGGCGTCTTAACGAGCGGCGGCATGGATGCGCTCTCGCTTAGAATTGCCAACATTCTCACAGGCAACGAGGAAAGCGAAGCCGTACTGGAAATCACATTAATGGGGCCGGGTCCTGTGTTGACGTGTCACAAGGATGCGCTTATTGCAGTGACTGGCGCTGATGTAGAGATCGACATCAATGGAGAGCCAGCCCCTTTATGGAAACCGCTCTTTGTTCGATCAGGAAGCACGCTCACCTTTGGTCCTTGTAAGAGGGGATGCCGCTCTTACCTTGCTGTGGCGGGTGGATTCGATGTGGAGCCGGTCATGGAGAGCAAAAGCACCTATGTGAGAGCAGGAATCGGTGGACTGAACGGACGTCCGCTTGAAAAAGGAGACGTCCTGTCCATTGGAAAGCCATCACTCGTAGCAAATCGATTGTCTGATAGACTCAAAAGCGATCTGAAACAGGCGGCGTACAGCGCACCCGATTGGACTGTAAGTTATACGCATTTTTTACCGTTGCGGAAATCGCCCGTGATTCGGGTGCTGCCAGGGAGACACCTTTCTTTTTTTCAAGAATCATCTCAAAGCACCTTTTTCGAACAGCCTTTTCAGGTCACGCCTCAATCAGATCGCATGGGCTGCCGTTTGAAGGGGGAGCCGGTTCATTTAAAAGAAAAGCTTGAATTGATTTCTGAGGCGGTTGCCTTTGGTTCTATTCAAATTCCTCCTGACGGTCAGCCGATTGTTCTGCTGGCAGATCGGCAAACAACAGGCGGATACCCGCGGATTGGAGAAGTTGCGACGGTCGATCTGCCGCTCATTGCACAAGCGATGCCTGGGGCGAATTTGTATTTTAAGCGAATCGATCATCAGGACGCAGAGCAGGCGCTATTTAAGCAAGAAGCAGAACTGAAGGAGCTAGGTGCCAGAATCAAGCTGGAAGCCTTCGTTTAGAAAAAGGGGATGGACATGCAGAACACAAATAAAACCGTCGTGAAATCAATGGAGATTTTGCGGCTGTTTATCACACGTGACCAATTAACATTGAATGAAATGATTGAGCTTTCCGGTATGCCGAAAACGTCTGTGCACCGGATGGCGAGCTCGTTAAGCGATATGGGATTATTAGAAAAGCAAGATTCAGGTGCTTATCGGTTAGGACTGATGTTTCTAGAATACGGTCAGCTTGTGGCGGATCGTCTTGATATTCGGAGACTTGCAAGACCATTTATGGAAGGCTTGCGGGATGAAGTGGGAGAAGCTGTACAGCTCATCGTTCGTGAAGGAGACGAAGCCATTTACGTGGATAAAATTGAAGGGACGCAGCCTGTTCGTCTCTACACAGCCGTCGGCAGGCGCTCTCCCCTGTATGCAGGAGCCTGTGCGAGAAGTATTCTCTCCTTTTTACCAGAGAACGAGAGAATCGCCTATATCGATTCGATTGAGCTAGGGAAAATTGGAATCGGAACCATTACAGATAAAGAGGTTCTTCGAAACATACTGGAAGAATCAAATGAGCGGGGCTATACGTTAAGTTATTCGGAGCTTGAAAACTATACAGCTGCGGTTGGAGCTCCTATATTCAATCACCTTGGAGAAGTCACAGCAGGTATTAGCATTGCAGGGTTTGAAGCAGGTTATCAAAAAGAACGTCTTCCATACTTAATTGAACAAGTCAAAAAAGCCGCGAGCGGTATCTCCAGAGAATTAGGCTTTCATCTAGATAAATAAAAAGCCAATGACCGTTAAGATCATTGGCTTTTCGCGTTCAGTTTATTAGAAAGTTTTACCTAAAGCTTTTGCACGTTCGATCGCATCTGCTTTAATTTGCTCTGCTTTCGCAGGTTCAGCATTGTGACCTTCAACGATAAGACCTTCGAAAGAAGGAATTCCGAAGAAGCTCGCAATTGTACCAAGGTAACGGTGGCCTGCTTCAAGTTCAGCAGCTGGACCTTCAGAGTAGTATCCGCCACGTGCTTGGATGTGAAGAGCTTTTTTGTCTGTTAATAATCCAACAGGACCTTGCTCCGTGTATTTGAATGTTTTACCAGCTACAGCAACAGAGTCGATGTATGCTTTAAGAACTGGTGGGAATGAGAAGTTCCAAAGTGGTGAAACAAATACATATTTGTCAGCAGAAACGAATTGATCGCTTAATTCGTTTAGGCGAGCAACTTTCGCTTGCTCTTCAGCTGAAAGTGTATCGAAACCAGCACCTGATTGCAGCTTGCCCCAGCCAGCGAATACATCTGCATCAATGTGAGGGATGTTTTCTTTGTACAAATCGATATGTACAACCTCGTCACTTGGATTTGCTTCCTTATAAGATTCGATAAATGCTTTAGCAGTAGCCATACTGTAAGAAACTGTTTCATCATGCGGATGTGCAGTGATGTATAAAACTTTTGCCATGTTTATTCAATCCTTTCTGTTTCAGTGGTTTTTTTAGCGTATCCCAAAGATACACTGAATATGTGGCATCTTTAATCATAGTGGAATGCTATGAAAAAGATGTAACAAGCACAGTTACATAAAAACTGATATTTTTATTGTAATCACAATGTAGTTTGAAGTCAAGGTATAAAGTCTTGAAATCGAGATAAAAAGTTTGTCAACTTTTCTGAAACGCTTGAGATACGGATTTCACCATAAAAAACCTATTCTTATTGAACAAAAAATCAGTCGATCTCGCAAGTAAAGAGTTTGTAAAGACGTCTCATGAAAAAAAGATGAATGCCTCTAAGTCATCTGCTACAAGCATCTGTTCTCCGATTTCGTATATATAAGAGAAGGCAGGAGAGAGTGAGGGATAAGAGTGGGACGATCCTATGTTGCGATTGGAGATTCCTTAACAGTTGGGGTGGGGGCACGTTTATTTGGCGGGGGATTTGCTGAGCGGTATCAGTGGATGCTTGAAAAAAAGGCACATGCGCCAGTCGAGCTGTCTGTATTTGCAAAGTCAGGGTTAACAACGGATCAGATTTTTCAGCTGTTCAAACGATCTGATGTGAGGCGTGCTATTGCAGCAGCTGACATCATCACCATCACAGGCTGTGGGAATGATCTTGTTCAAGCGATTCAGCAGTATGAAAAGGGTGAAGATGAAAAGAAACTGCTGCAAGCGACGCTGCATTGCCAAGCAAATTTCAGCAAAATGATTCAAGAAATCGCTCAGATCAAAAGAGGGCAGAAGCAGCCTTATTGCGTGTATCTCATGAATTTATATAATCCTTTTCCGCAAATACCAATAGCCGGGCGGTGGCTTCAGCAATACAATCATCAGCTTCGCTCGCTTGCTGCAAATCCGCATGTAGAGGTTGTGGATGTGTACCGTGCGTTTGAAGGACATGAAAATGAGTACTTATCGATTGATCAATTTCATCCGAACTATAAAGGATATGAAACAATGGCAAAAACATTGTTTCAACAATCCTGTAAACAGCTGTAATCCATCGGGATTGCAGTTTTTTTCGTCCTTTTAAATGAAGGAGGGTTTCGATATGATAAAAGAAACGAAAGCGAAAGAGGTGTGCAGGCATGGAGGAAATCAGTGCATATTTTCAAGAAATGACAGGAACCGCTTATGAAGTGGGAAAACAGCAGGCTGTCTGGCTTAAGGAGAACCCGTTGCTACAGACACAATATATTCGAACAGAACCGCTAGAAAAAGAGGCAGTGAAGGAAACGAAGCAGCTGATGCGTCCTTATCTTCCTCAGTTAGAAGAAGAGATTGCTGGATTTTGTGATGAACTGCAATTGGATGAAACCTATTTGACCTTTTTCTATTCATCCCATCTACAGCCAGGCTGTTCCCACTGCGTGAGGCAGGGGAATATGGCGGCAGGTCAACAAACGGTCATGCTGCGTAATTATGATTTCTCCCCGATATTTGATGATATGCGTCTTGTGACGACACATGTGAAGGGCTTGGCATATCATACAGGCTCATCGCTGCTCTTGTTTGGCAGATCTGATGGGATGAATGAGCATGGTCTTTCTGTCACATTCTCTGCTTGTGGTCCGCCGGTTGGAAATGAACCCGGTTTAAAGCCTCCAGCAGTTGCCGGCTTGCAAGTGTATCATGTGATTCGATCTGTTCTGGAAAACTGTAGAACGGTTGAGGAAGCCATTCGCTCTATTCAGGAAATGCCCGTTGCCTCAAATGTTCACCTCATGCTTGCCGATCGAAAAGGAGAAGCGGCTGTGATTGAAATCATTGATGGTCGCAAAATGGTGAGAAGACCGGAGGAAGGTTATATTGCAGCCACAAATCATCCGATTGCTGATCAAACAGCAAAAGGGGTGACGAAACATCATTCTGTTGTCAGGTATGACATGCTAATAGAGGCTTTAAAAGAACAACAAACAAGTGATTCTCTTGTTAAGCTGTTTCAGACAGAATATCCTGATGGTCTGGCTGTACACAATTATGAGGAGCTGTTTGGAACAATGCGAACCGTCATCTTCCGCCCGGAAGAAGGAACGATGGATTATTGCTTTGGCTCTCCAATATACAATCCGACGTATTCTTTAAAAGCTGGGGGTTCACTGCCTTTTCATGAACAAAAGGTTCAATTTCATCAAAAGGATTATGGACCGTCATTTTGGAGAAATGTATGATCAGACGTTGTATTTAATTTTGTCACAGCCTATGTGCCAAAGTCAGATCAACTTAAGATTGCATCATTGTTGAAAGCGTTTTATATTAAGGTGCGACAATAGACCTATTTTTGCAGAAGGAGGCATTTCATGTACATAACGGCACGAGAACAGAAGATCATCAAATACATCATTCAGCAAAATCGTTATGTCACCATTCGTGAGATAGCCGATTCTGTTCAGGTGAGTACAAGGACGATTCATAGAGAACTAAAATCGATTAAACCCATATTAAAGAATTATGATCTTTCACTAGATAAACAGCCGGGGAAAGGCTTGAAGGCAGTCGGTGAACAGGAGGATAAACAGCGGCTTCTTGCTCATATATCAAATGAGGATCAAATTGAATATAGCTCTGACGAACGGAAGCTCTTAATCCTATGTGCGCTGCTTGAAGCAAAGGAACCGGTGAAATTATATACACTCGCTTCCGATTTGCAGGTCACAAATGCGACCATCAGCTATGACTTAGATGAACTGACGGAGTGGATCGCGCCATACGGTTTGCAGCTGATCCGAAAACGTGGGTATGGCATTGAATTAAAAGGACCGGAGGAAGCAAAACGAAAGATTGTCGGCAACCTCATTGTAGACCGGCTCGATATTCAATTATTTTTAGAAACGATTGAAATGAATATCAAGCATCGAACGAAAGCGACGGAAAAAGTGTTTGGCGTTGTCAGCAGAGGGCAGCTGCTCAAGGTAGAAAGACTTCTCTTTCATTTGAAAAATCGCCTGTCACTCTCTTTATCTGATAGTGCCTATATTGCGCTTGTCGTTCACTTAACCTATGCTATCGAACGGATTCAGCTTGGCGAAACCATTCGAATGGAAGAGGAAGAGCTGCTTGAACTAAAGCGGACGAAAGAATTTGAATCATCACTGCGAATTGCAAGAGCGCTTGAACGCATGTTTAATGTGGAGATTCCTGAAGCAGAGGTTGGATATATGACGATCCATCTGCGCAGTGCCAATCGTAGCTTTCAGAAAGAATACCGTCTTGATGAAATCGAGCTGGATATCGCGATCAGAACGAAGAAGCTCATTGATTTTATTTCTAATAAAACCGGCTATCATTTAAATGAGAATGATTCATTGTATGAGGGACTCGTGTCTCATCTCGAACCTGCCATGAACCGTTTAAAGGAAAAGATGAGAATCTATAATCCACTTACACAACAAATTAAAAAGGACTATTTTTTGCTTTTCATGGCGATTGAAGAAGGAGTCGAGCGTTTCTTTCCAGAGATCGAATTTCCAGAGGATGAAATCGCCTTTATTGTGCTTCACTTTGGCTCAGTGCTTGAGATCAAAAAAGAAGAAACGAACATTCATGCATTGGTCGTGTGCTCAAGCGGGATCGGTTCCTCTAAAATGCTCGCATCTCGGTTAAAAAAAGAATTGCCAGAGATCGCCGAATTCGATCTGTCTTCCTTGATGGAGCTAAAAGAAATTGATGCATCAAGCTATGACATGATTGTCTCGACCGTTCCTATCCCATATGAGCATATCGATTACATCATGGTCAGTCCGCTCTTAAACGAGGATGATGCTATGCGTGTGAAGGCTCATATTAAACGAAAGATCCCTTATATGATTGAGAAAAAAAGGATGAAAGAAGCTACCAAAGAATCGGTACAAGAATCCGTTAATATGATGGCGGTTGCAGAGCGGGTGACGAATTACATGTCTGTGATTCGCAGTATCTTGTCCCATTTCACCATTGAAAATAGAAAGGCGATGCCGCAGCATGAGGCAACAATCAGGCAGCTGCTTCGTCAGCTTGAAGAGGAAGGATTTATCATACATGCGGATGAGGTAGCAAATGGTTTACTAGAACGTGAACAGCAAGGCGGTTTAGGGATTCCTGGTACAGAATTTGCTCTTTTTCATTTAAAGCATACATTCATAAAGGAACCAATCTTTCATATTTATGATCTTGATCAGGCATACGAGGTCAAAAGCATGGACGGCGGGCAGCAGCAAATGTCACGAATGCTCATGATGCTGGCGCCGCAAGAGCTTGGCAAAGAAGGGTCTGAAATGTTTAGTCTGATCAGTTCATCCATTATTGAAAGTGAGGAAAGCATGACGCTTTATGGTCATGGATCAGAGGGAGACATTGAACAGAAATTACATCAGTTGTTCTATCAATTTGTCAAAGAGGCAAAGTGGTAAGAAAAAAAGCCGAGAGCTTATTCGCTTCTCGGCTTTTTGGCTGTGACACAGACAGCAAGCGTTGGACGAATTTCCTCATACTCAACAGAAAAATGGTTAAACCCCGCAAACTGTAAATCATTCAATATGTTTTCACCCATCTCTTTTGTCCGGCTCGCATCAGCACCTTTTTCTCTTGGCTGCATCACAATGACGATTTTTCCGCCGGGTTTTAATGTGTGATAAAGGTTGAGTAGGCCAGCCTTTGGATCATCCCAAATCGTAAAGTTGTTCACAGACAGTACTTTGTCATACTGCTCTCCCGGCAAACGTGTTTTCTCGATTTTTCCTACATACAGCCGGACCTGTTTGTCTTTTGACCGTTTGCTGACGCGGGACTGTGCTTGCTCCTGCATGGTGGAGGAGGCATCCAGCCCATCAATGTGAAGATCTTCATAATGCTTAAGCATATGTTTGATGCTGTAGCCAGGTCCATAGCCGATTTCCAAAATGTTTTCACCATCTGTCAGATTTAAGTGCTGGATGGCCCACTGATTCAATGCTTTATTTTCTTTTGCCATAATGAAGCCTGCGATGCTTCCGAGCCAGCCTTTTGGTTTGCTAAAGGTTTTCGAAATGGTTGACAGCATGTGAGAACGCTCCTTTTTAATGATCAAGTAACCGATTTTATCCATCTTGAAACATACTGATTTTCAAAACGCATCTGTGCCGCACCGGGATGTTTGAGTGGAAAAATGAGGTGGTAATGAAAGGATACATCAATAAATCAAGGAGGAGCTTACTCATGGATTTACGTGAATATTTAACAAATGGCATTCCGCGCCAAACACAAGATCAGCAGCCAGGCAGTGAAAGGGAAATGAATCCTGCGCCGATCTTTGAGGATGAATCATATCAAGGGTCTGGCAAGCTCAAAGGGAAAGTCGCACTGATTACAGGCGGAGATAGTGGAATTGGACGTGCTGTATCTGTTGCCTATGCAAAAGAAGGGGCACACGTCGCCATTGTGTACTTAAATGAACATGAGGATGCAAAGGATACGCAAAAGCGCGTAGAACAGGAAGGCGTCAAATGTTTAACGATTGCAGGAGATGTCGGTGACGAAGCCTTTTGCGAGAAAGCGGTAGAAAAAACCGTTGAAGCCTTTGGGCAATTAGATATTTTAGTGAATAATGCGGCTGAACAGCATCCGAAAGAACGGATTCAGGATATATCTAGTGAACAGCTTCACCAAACCTTTAGAACCAACTTCTATTCCTATTTTTATTTTACGAAGAAAGCACTGGATTACTTAAAACCGGGAAGTACAATTATTAATACAACATCCATTAACCCATATCGAGGCAACAAAGTGCTGATTGATTATACGGCGACAAAAGGCGCAATCAATGGCTTTACGCGTTCTATGGCACAGTCGCTTGTGAAAGATGGGATTCGGGTGAACGGTGTAGCGCCAGGTCCAATTTGGACGCCGCTCATTCCATCTACATTTGATGAGGATAGTGTGGAAAGCTTTGGGGCAGAAACCCCTATGGGAAGACCAGGACAGCCTGTAGAGCATGTCGGTTGCTATGTGCTGCTTGCTTCTGACGAATCGTCTTATATGACAGGACAAACACTTCACGTCAACGGCGGTTCCTTTATGAATACATGATCAATAGCGCACCGCCCACCTGATTGGGCGGTGTGTTTAGTATTTCTTGCGATTCTTCTGCACAGATGAGACAGACCATACGATAATGCCCACAACAACTGCCGCAATGACAAGTGAACTTAAATGGAACATCGTTTCATGATGCATGTTCAACTTCTCCCTTCATTGAGCCTGTTTTCTATAGCATCAGCCAGAAGATCTCTTTTTATGAAAAACACATTTCTTTGTTTAATGAATGGATTGTCGTGGAAACCTAAGAGTACGGATGAAATTTGAAGGAGTGAAACGATATGTCACAAGAAGAATTAAAACAAAAGGTACTCAACCTATTAGATGAACAAAAGGTCGGAACACTGGCGACCGTTGAACAGGATAAGCCGCATACCCGCTACATGACTTTTTTCCATGAAGGGCTGACATTATATACACCAACGAGCAAAGAAACACATAAAGCAGACGAAATTGAAAAAAACCCGAATGTCCATATTCTCATTGGTTATTCAGGTGAAGGATTCGGTGACACGTATGCAGAAATCGCAGGTACCGCCACATTAACCGATGATCCAAAACTGATCGACCGCCTTTGGTCTGAGGAGATGGAGAAATGGTTTAAAGGAAAAGATGATCCGAACCTAGTGATTCTGAAGATTGATCCAACCGCCATTCGTTACATGAATGAAGGAAACCGTACTCCAGCTGAATTATCACTTTAACACTTGCGTAAGATGGGGGAATGTGTTATAGTTTTATATTAAGTGTTGAAATAAGCAAATAAATAAAGAAAGTAAACTTTCTTTTTTCTATGACATAATGAGAAGCAATAGAGCTTCTACTTGATAAGAACGAGACGCTGTTAAAGCGAACAAACTTATTCTTTTCCTTCTGCACCCGCCCCCTATAAAAGCGGAAGAGTGGAAAAAAGACGTTTTGATTTACAATTCACACTGGCACGGCTTCGGAGCCGTAAGGACGAATGAGAGGTAGGGCTTTCGTTGTCTTGTTATCCAGAACTTCCATGGCGTTTACTTTCAAACGTAGGTTCACTCGGAACACATATGACACACTGATATGATCGAATCTTAATTCATACACTCCTTAACGGAGATCACACATTGATTATTTATTTGCATGAAAAAAGCAAGGAAAAGGCTGCCATCTATTTGGCAGCCTTTTTCATTGGGTTCATTTCATGATCACTCACTTCGACCTTTCTTCTGATACCGCCAAATCTTCTGAATAAAAAAGAACATCACCGCAAACAAAATAGAAAAAATGAACATGTCCAAGAGTGTCACGCCTCTATTTGGGTGCACAATGCCAAACCAAACCAATTGCAGAACAAAAGAGATAGCAAAATAACTGATGGATTCTTTCATGATTTTCCCCATTTCACTTATTTTTTTTGACCTTTTAGCCATAACAGCCAAATGAAGAAGGAACCGATGATACATGATAGTAAAGTGATAGGCGGCAAGGTATGCCAGCTAGTCAGCCCCTTTACAAAGCACATATAAAAAAAGAAAATGGTAATGGATACGAGCACCCATTGTTTGAGCCAACGGGGAACACGCAGCCAAGCTGTTAAAATGATAGATGATAGCTTATCCAATGAGATAACTCCTTTTTGAATATGATTGGATTTTATCGCAAATAACCAAGTTTGTAAAATATGGATTTTAGAGGTTAGAATGGTATTCTTCTAGCATGAAACATTCTCGCTGCACTAACGTATAAGGTAAAGGAACCTCATGAAAGGAAGCGATCAAGTGAAAAGAATACCAGTGATTTTCCTCAGATATATTGTCTTCTTTATTCCAGCAATCATTCTTAGTGTCTTAGTGTGGAACCATTACCAAGATGATTTGTCAGCAGGGAAAGCGACGCAATTTGACGTCAAACAAATATTTACATTTGATGAAGGAAAACGAGTGGTGAGTGCTGTATCAAAAGACCAGCAACTCCATTTTGGAATGTATGATCCTCAATCAAGAAAAAGAATCAGTGAATGGACTACGGAAAGCGATACGTTTAATGAAATGTTTCCATCCATTCAAGGTAACAATCTCTTACTTGCTTTAAAAAATAAAGAGGGGCAGCTGTTGATCGAGAAAATAACGCCAAGCGGAGAAAAGAAAGAGCTCGTTAAGCAAAATCTACAGATACCCTCGTTTTTAAAAACGAATACATATCAATGGAATGGACGGCTTGTGTTTACGGGAGAAATGGAAGGCGCCGCTGCGGTCCTCGGTGAGCTAAAGGATGGTCAGTTTCATGTGCACAATCTCAACAAACTGAAGCTGCCAGCAAGACCCGTTTCCATCGATGTTGTCATGAATTCCTTTAGAGGACAGACGCCTATTCCTATATTTGAATTGACTTTGAAAAATGACCAGAAGGCATATGTCAGCGGAGTCTCAAACGATAAGCATCAGCTTGGGGTCTATGTCTCCAAAAACGCTGAACCGTTTAGCCTCATTGAAGATAAAGTGGAGCAGCAGCTGGAAAAAACGATCGGAACATCCCAAAACTTTGCAGTCGCTGTCGAATCTAACTATCCAAAAAGACCAAGGAAAGTGAATGCAGAGGGAAGGCTTGGGGAAGTCGTCCCAACACCAAAACCGATTTATCAAACCCTTATCTACCAGCTTAATGAGGAAGAAGTTCTTCTTGCAGGCTCTACAGCAAAGGACGAAGCAAAAGGCAAGCTGACTGGTTATATTTATAACCACCGCACCAATAAGACAACGTCCGTCAGCAAGCTTTTGCAGTCGTTTTCATATGAAACGTTACAAAGAGAAGGACTCTCTTTCAATAAAAATGTGAAAAGCGATTGGATCTATTATTCAATCGACAATCAATTAACGGGTGCATTTGAGACGAAGAGCAAAGAGCTAAAGGAATTTCCTTTGAAAAAAATGATCTTAATCGAAAACGCCAGTCCTGCTCACCAAACGTCTGTAGACACCTTTATGCAATATGTCATGAAAGGCGGACCGCTCATTCTCAACTGGGCGATATGGCTGTTTATTCCACTGCTGTTATTTGTGCTAGCCATCTTCCTGCCGCCGATTTTGAGACTGGTGAGAAAGAACAAGATGAAAGACAGTGTCACATTAGAAGCCAATATTGTATCTGTCAAAGAAACGGGTACCTACATCAACGAACAGCCGCTTGTCAAAATGCAGCTGCAATTTCAATACGATGGGGAAAATATCGAGAAGGCAGTTAAAACGGTTGTATCCTACACCCAAATACCGCAGCCGGGTCAGCGTATCGCCATTCTCTACAATCCGAAGAAGAAAGAGGCGATGCTCTTAAAAGAGGGGGACTTCTCACAGACAAGTGAGCCAAAGTTCATCAAAGGCGCTGTTTTAAGAAATATAGAATCATATGGAACCGTAGGACGAGGCACGGTCTTATCGCTTACATTTGAAGCAGATCAGAAAAGGTATACCATTCCGATGATTCAAGCCGCTGGTTTTGAATTTAGAACAGGAGAAAAAGCCGACCTCGTCGACATTAGCGGTCAGTTGAAAATGGCAGCCTATGGCCATGAAGTGCGGAATCGATCGGGGAAAGATGTAACGTTAACTGGAACCATCCAGCGGGTAAAGCAATATCCAGTTGCGATTCATGGACAGAAGCCTGTCATGCTGGATGTGACGGTTTCAAGCGGAGATCAGTCTATTACAAAAACGGTCAGCCAATTCATCCCTGATCATATACAGGTCGCACCAGGAACTCCAATCACGATCCAGACAAAACAAGAAGAGCTGGATAAAGAAATCAGTCTCATGCAAGAGAAACAAGGAAGTGCAAAAGTGACCCATGTCGCATTTGCTGGTGTCATCGGCAATCAGCCGCTAGCGATCATTCAGATTGAGCGAGATGGCATGATGTATGAAGTGAAACAGTCAATCGATCCAATCACTAGCGTACTGCCGGGTGATGAACTATGGGTGGCATATCACGAAATGACACGTCAAGCAGCGATTGTGAAATATGCATCGATTTAAAAAATACTTCAGCGTGTAGAAAAAGGGCTAAAACGAATTTCGTTTTAGCCCTTTTTGATTAAGCTTTTGTATCATACTGGCGGAGCACCTTATCATAGGCGAAGTTGCCGAAAGGAATGAACGCCGCAAAAAAACCAGCGATCGACCATTTCAAATGCCAGCGAACTTTAAAGGTCACATATGCCAAAATAAGCATATAGATGACAAACAATGCGCCATGAAGAGAGCCTACAATGGTGACTGCCATCGGAATATCCGCAAAATATTTCAGAGGCATGGCAATTAAAAGAAGGGTTAAAAGAGACATACCCTCAATAAAACCCGCCTTTCGAAGACGGCTAATACTTGTATGCATAGACAAATCCTCCTGTATAAAAGCTAATTTCTCATCTTCTAATATAAACGAAAGATCGTCTGGACATGCTAAAATCTACGAAAAATTCAAAATATGTTCATGTAATGCTTAAAAATTGGGAAAAAGGAAAAATCACTTAATCCGTGTTTGTTTCAGAGAGTACTTGCTTTAAGTGCATCACATCATGTAACAAATGATTCGTCATCGCTTGAACGGCTTCTGTGGAGCGGCGCTCTTTCATTTCAGAATAAATGGCAGCATGCTCTGTTTGAATCGTCTCAGCACGCGCCCCGCCGCTAAAATGAAAGATGCGGCAAAAATGAATGAGTGCATTCACATGATTCAATTGTTTACATAAGCGGTGATTGTGACTCGCTAGAATGATTTTTTGATGAAAGGCTTCATGTAACTGGACGATGTCTTTAGATGCCAGCTGCTGCTTGATTGCTTCGTCTGCCTGCGTGAGAACATGCCCAATTTCCTCCAGCTCTCTTTGCGCGGCTTCCTTGCATGCAAGCTTAACAGCAAGCGTTTCTAGGGCGATCCGAATTTGATAAAGCTCCTCGACATCTTTTTCCGTTAACGTATAGACAGAGTAGCCTGACCGATGATCAGCGATCAAGAGCTCATCTTTTTCTAAAAGCCTCATCGCCTCTCTCACTGGTGATCGACTTACACCAAATTGTTTGGCAAGCTGTGTCTCATTGATACGTTCCCCCGGCTGAAACTGTCCATCAAATATCATTTGCTTCAGCTGTTCATAAAATTGCATATGGTATGGTGCTGGTCTTTCCATCTCGAATGAATTCATCCTGTCATTCCCTCATTTACACATCATCTTTTGTCTCATGTTATCCAAGTTTTTCCCTCTAGGCAAGCCTGCATCGGAAAAGTCAATATCGTACAATTCAAGAGAAAAAGGGTGTGCTACACTAATGATCAGTTCAGTGAAAGAGGGGATCGACATGAAAACACAAGAAGAACGAACGGTACATTTTGATCAGGACTTGCAAATAGAGGCGTATCGCTTTCATGGCATCATGCAAAAATTCCCGAATCATTTTCATACATACTATGTGATTGGATTTATTGAGGATGGTCAAAGACGTTTGATCTGCCAAAATAAAGAATACATCATTGAAAAGGGAGACATTCTTCTTTTCAATCCATATGACAATCACGCATGCGAGCAGATTGATCACAGGACACTAGATTATCGTTGTTTAAATATAGAAGCAGATGTGATAGAGAAGATGTTTCAGCACAAGCCACACTTTAAAGCCCCTGTGTTTTCACAAAGTGAACTGACAAAGCCATTATATGATCTTCATCAAATGATGACAGAAGAAGCCCTAGCTTTGAATAAACAGGAAACGTTTTATTTCTTTATGAAGCAGTTGATTGAAGCCTATGCTGATACATCAGAGGAAAAAGCATCAGCAGCGCATGCTGCCGAACAGAAAGTCCAAGACGCACAGCAATATATTGAAACACACCTTACGGAAAATATATCGTTAGACGACTTAGGAGAGCTTGTCTCCATGAATAAATACTCACTTCTGCGTGCTTTTACAAAGTACAGAGGGATCACGCCGTATCGTTATTTACAAACAGTGAGAGTGAATTATGCGAAGGAGCTTCTCGCCAAAGGATTGAAGCCTGTAGATGCGGCAGTCTCAGCGGGTTTTTCTGATCAAAGTCATTTGAGTCATTTCTTTTCAGAATTTATTGGGCTCACACCAGGGCAATATCAGCACATTTTTGCAAAGCAGGTAACAGTAGATGAAAAATAACCAGCTTCTTGGTCATCTAGCGGCCATATTCACCATTTTTCTATGGGGATCGACCTTTATCTCAACCAAAATATTGTTAACGGCTTTTTCTCCAACAGAAATATTATTTTTCCGCTTTTTTCTTGGATATCTCGCTCTGATGTTGATATACCCAGTCACCATGAAGGTGCACCGTAAAAAGCATGAAGCGATGTTTGCGCTCGCAGGGTTATGTGGTGTGGTCTTATACTATTTTTTAGAAAATGTCGCTCTCACCTATACGTTCGCTTCGAATGCAGGAGTCATTAGCTCGGTTGTGCCATTCTTCTCATTTTTATTGGCTTATTTTTTATTGAAAGATGAGCCTTTGCATCGCAGGTTTTTCATAGGCTTTTTCATCGCGATGACAGGAATTGTACTGATTAGCTTTAATGGAATGACGACGTTCCAATTGAATCCAATCGGTGATGCGCTAGCATTAACGGCGACCATTGTCTGGGCCTTCTATTCTATTTTATCGAAAATCATCAACCAATATGGATACCATATCATTCAAGTGACGAGACGTGTCTTTTTTTACGGCTTACTCTGGATGCTTCCCCTGATCTGGCATTTTAAAATTCGTATAGACTGGGAGCGATTGTCGAACCCGTCGTTTGCCTTTCACTTATTGTTTTTAGGTCTGTTCGCATCTGCCATTTGTTTTCTAACATGGAGCTTTTCAGTGAAAACGCTCGGTGTGGTGAAAGCGAGTGTGTATATTTATGGCGTTCCTATTATTACGATGGTCATTTCAATGATCGTTCTTCATGAGAGATTGACCCTCATGTCGATACTCGGAACGGCTCTGACCTTAGGCGGACTGCTGCTTTCAGATAAAAAAGGTACGGGGAGGAAGAAGGAGAAACCCTCGATGCTTTTGCAGGATAAACAGGCGCTTTGATCAAAAAAGCGCCTTTATCCATTGAAAGAACATGTACTCTCTAGTAAACTCAAATTTAAACGGTCGACGGTCGACCGATAATGAAGGGGGAGAAATAAATGAAGCATGTTTCAATTGCGGCGATACCAGGTGACGGGGTTGGGAAGGAAGTTGTACCTGAAGCCATACGAGTATTGAAAGCGGTATCAGAAGTGCATGGCGGTCTGTCCTTTACCTTTCGGGATTTTCCGTGGAGCTGTGAATATTATTTAGAGCATGGCGAAATGATGCCAAAGGATGGATTACATCAATTGAAAGCCTTTGACAGCATTTTCTTAGGGGCAGTCGGAGATGCCAATTTAGTGCCGGATCACGTATCACTTTGGGGACTGCTTATTAAGATTAGGCGGGAATTTGAGCAGGTGATAAACGTCAGACCTGCAAAACAGCTGAGCGGAATACGCTCACCGCTTGCTCAGCCAAAGGATTTCGATCTTCTAGTTGTCAGAGAAAACGGTGAAGGTGAATATAGTGAAATTGGAGGCCGTATTTATCAAGGGGAAGATCAGCTTGCTGTTCAAAATGCGGTATTCTCAAGAAAAGGGACAGAGCGTGCGATGCGTTTTGCCTTTCAATTAGCAGAAAAAAGGCGAAAGCATGTGACGAGTGCAACCAAATCGAATGGGATCGTTCATACCATGCCTTTTTGGGATGAAGTGTTTCAAGACGTAGCAAAGGATTATCCAGAGGTGACAGCAGACTCACAGCACATTGACGCGCTCTCAGCCTTCTTTGTAACAAGACCAGAAAAATTCGATGTGATTGTTGCCAGTAATTTGTTTGGTGATATTTTGACAGACCTTGGGGCAGCCATTATGGGAAGTATTGGCATAGCGCCTGCCGCCAACATCAATGTAAATGGCAAATACCCATCCATGTTTGAGCCTGTACACGGATCAGCTCCAGACATTGCGGGAAAAGGAATCGCCAACCCAATCGGTCAAATCTGGACCGCTAAACTCATGCTTGATCATTTCGGAGAGGGAGAACTGGGCACACATCTGCTCGAAACCATCGAATCAGTCACAGCAGATGGCTTTTTAACGGCAGACATCGGCGGCGCCTATCAAACGCAAGAAGTCACAAACGAAATCATCACACGATTGAAGAAATAATCCGTCATTAGAACCGCATCTCCACGTCTGCTATAATAAAAGGATGGATAGAAGAAAGAGATGTGAAATCTAGTGTCAAAAACAGTTGTATTAGCAGAGAAACCTTCGGTCGGACGTGATCTTGCACGGGTGCTGAAGTGTCATAAAAAAGGAAATGGCTTTTTAGAAGGAGATCAATACATTGTGACGTGGGCGCTTGGCCATTTGGTCACACTGGCTGATCCTGAAGGCTACGGAAAAGAGTTTCAATCCTGGCGTTTAGAGGATTTACCAATCATTCCCGAACCGCTTAAGCTTGTGGTGATGAAAAAGACAGGCAAACAATTCCAAGCAGTGAAAGCGCAGCTTGCGAGAAAAGATGTCAAAGACATTGTCATCGCAACAGATGCAGGACGTGAAGGGGAGCTTGTTGCTCGATGGATTCTTGAAAAAGCGCATGTGAAAAAGCCTTTGAAACGACTATGGATCTCATCTGTCACGGACAAAGCCATTCAAGAAGGCTTCAAACGATTAAAAGACGGCAAAGAATACGATAACCTGTATCGCTCAGCCGTTGCACGTGCAGAAGCAGACTGGATTGTCGGCATCAATGCAACAAGAGCGCTGACAACGAAGTTCAATGCACAGCTTTCCTGCGGACGGGTGCAAACACCAACGATCGCCATGATCGCTAAACGAGAAGAAGACATTCAGCAATTTCAGCCGAAGCCGTTCTATGGATTGACTGCACAAGTAGATGGACTGACTTTGACCTGGCAGGATGCCAAAACAAAGCAAAACCGGACATTCCAAGAGAATGTGATCAAAGATCGCTTGGCAGCCTGTGAAGGAAAACCAGCAGTGGTTGATGCGTTGAAAAAAACAGCGAAAAAAGCTTTTGCGCCGGGACTGTACGATCTGACTGAATTGCAGCGTGATGCACATAAACGCTATGGTTTTTCAGCCAAAGAAACATTATCTACGCTTCAGCGATTGTATGAGCAGCATAAGCTCGTCACATATCCACGTACAGATTCACGATTTATTTCAGCGGATATCGTTCCTACATTAAAAGATCGTTTAAAAGGAATGAATGTCAGACCGTACGCGCAGCATGTGAACCGGATTTTACAATCAGGTGTGAAAGCGCACAAAGGCTTCGTCAATGATGCCAAGGTGTCAGATCACCATGCGATTATTCCAACCGAGGAAGAGCTGTACCCAGGAGTATTAAGCGATAAAGAGCGTAAATTATATGACCTCATTGCCAAACGATTCCTTGCTGTACTTATGAATCCTTTCGAGTATGAGGAAACAACGGTCATCACCAAAATAGGCAGTGAAACGTTCACAGCAAAAGGGAAAATCGTGCAAGCAGCTGGCTGGAAAGCCGTGTACGATGACTCATATGAAGAAGAGGAATCAGCCGAGGCAGATCAACATTTGCCGCTGCTTTCAGAAGGACAGTCACTAGATGTACGACAGCTGAAAGAGACAAGAGGAGAAACGAAACCTCCTGCACGTTTTAATGAAGCGACCCTATTATCTGCTATGGAAAACCCAGCGGCATTTATGCAGAACGAGGAAAAGGACTTAGTGAAAACCATTGGTGAAACAGGTGGTCTAGGAACTGTAGCAACAAGAGCGGATATTATTGAAAAGCTGTTCAATAGCTTCTTAATCGAGAAAAAGGGCAAAGACATTTTCATCACATCGAAAGGGAAGCAGCTGCTCTCGTTAGTGCCTGAAGATTTAAAGTCTCCTGCATTAACAGCGGAATGGGAACAAAAACTTTCTAAAATCGCCAAAGGGCAATTGAAAGCTTCTCAATTCATGAGTGAAATGAAATCGTATGCCAAACAAGCCGTATCTGAAATCAAACAGACGGACCAAACCTTTAAGCATGACAATGTCACTGGCACCCATTGCCCAGACTGCGGTAAACTCATGCTGAAAGTGAATGGAAAACATGGCACGATGCTCGTCTGTCAAGACCGGGAATGCGGCCATCGTAAAAATGTGGCGAAGAAAACAAACGCACGCTGCCCGAACTGTCATAAAAAGCTCGAGCTGCGCGGAGAAGGCGATGGCAAAATCTTTGCTTGTGTATGCGGCCATAGAGAAAAGCTGTCTGTCTTCGAAAAACGCAAATCTCAATCCAATCAAAAGAAAGCCAGTAAGCACGATGTGTCTAAATATATGAAGAAACAAAAGAAAGTGGAAGAACCAATTAATAACGCACTAGCTGAACAATTAAAGAAATTAAAATTAGATCAATAGTTCTATAAAAACCCGTGCGGTAACGCATGGGTTTTTCAGTGTTATCAAGTATATCGACATATTGTTTTTCTGAAAATGGGAATAAATGTGCGAAAAGGCTCGTAATTTGGCATAAAATATTCATTTAAATTTAAACAAAAACGCTCTATAATAAATCGTTAGATGCTTAGAGAACGCGGAATTGAAAGGGGACACGAATGCATACACGCATATATCGTACAGCAATTGTTTTACTCATTGTCATTCTACTAGGCGGATGTACCTGGGAACAGCAGAAAGAATCAGCTGATCCAGTATCATCTCAGCCCGTTTTGCCTGGAGAATATTTTATCACTCACCACTTAATGACAGATCAAGGGTTAATTCGCACCTCTTTTGCAGAGCAGCACATCTACTTATCTGAATCACTTGGACTTTGGATGGATTATCTTGTTCGAAAAAAAGATCAAAATTCATTTGACCAACAATTTGATGTTCTGCAAGATCAATTTTTAATAGACCACCATCTTCTCAGCTGGCAAATTGAATCTGATCAAAAAAGTAAGGCCAATGCTTTAGTTGATGATTTACGTGTAGTGACGGCACTTCAAAAGGCAAATCGTTTGTGGAAGAAGTCAGCGTATCAAACGACAGCAAAAGAAATAGCTCAAGCGTTAAAAGAAAAAAACATGTTCAAAGGCATATTGTCCGATTATTATGATGCATCAACCAATCGAACTTCACATACAATCACACTCTCTTATATAGACCCAAAAGCAATCAAAGAATTGGAATCCCTCCAAATATTCACGAAACAAATGACCAGTAACCAATTAGCCATTCTAAAACAAGCACCGAGAAAAAAAGGATTCTTTCCTAAATCCTATGACATAAAGAAAAAAACCTATTCATTCGATCAAGAAATCAATATGATCGATCAACTTTATACAGCTTTACATGCACATCATGCAAAAGTGAATACGTCCGCGATCATGAAATGGCTTAAAACGTCGTTTAAACAAGAAGGAAAACTGTACGGAAGATACAAACTGAGTACACTGCAGCCATCTGTCACATATGAATCGCCTTCGGTATATGCGCTCGTCATTTTGTATGCCCTTAAACAAAACGAGCTGAAATTTGCAAAGGCTGTCTATCACCGCATGAAAGAATTACAAACCCAAGATCCTCTCAAGCCTTATTACGGAGGATACATGAACGAAAAAGAGACACACTCATTTGATAACTTATTGCCTCTAATTGCAGAAAGGGAGCTTCTAAATGAATCGGTTGTTCAGTAACACGTATCGCTTGTACTATTCTCTGCTCCTCACGTTTGCAGGCCTTATTTTGTTTATGGGCTACCTTAACGTACAAGATGCGGAGAGCTTTATGATCATCGCACTGACATTTGTCGTGTTAGGCTGTGGTATTTTATTTGGTATCCTACCAGCATTAATTTTCACCTTACTGATTTTGTTCTTTATAGGAAGTGTCATGTTCTTTACAGAGTTTGGTCATGAAAATCCCCTTTTTTCAAATCAAACATTACAAGATGTAGTAATTTGGGGCGTAGCACTTCTTTTTTTCGCTATTTCAGCGGGAAGCTTGCATGAACGGATCAATACGCTGCGTCACACCATTGAACAACAAAAGCAGGCCATCAAACAATTTGTGGCGATTGACTCGACAACAGGATTTGACAATGCTGAGCGGATGAAGCTCGAATTGTCCGAGGAAATGAAACGGGCAGAACGGTACAAACAGCCATTTGTCTTTATCCTTCTTCATATGAATTACGCAGCGGAATTCAAATCGTTATATGGAGAAAAAGAAATGCAGCACCTATTTCAGCAATTAAGTCTCAAGATACGCGAAAGCATAAGAGAAACCGATAAGAAATTTCGGTTATCTGAAGAACGAATGGGCTTGCTGCTAACCCATACACCAGAAGAAAATGTGTCAGTTGTCCTTGATAAGCTAAAGGATAAACTGCAAACGCATGTCCTATTAAACGGTCGTGAAGTGACCTTGACATTTCATGTCTGTCATTTAACAAGCAGCTCGGATTATCGTACGCCAGAGCAGTTTTTAGAAGAACTAGAAAAAGAGATGATGATGAATGAACTTTAATTCTTTGATGAAATGTTGTTTGATGATCACGCTTTTTTCGATTCTTTCGTTTAAACACATTGCTTCAGCCGAGGCGCTTGTCACGCAGCCAAATACACTGATCGTTTATTCCGCACCATCGGGAGAAGTGACTCCAGCCGTTCATATGCTGGATCTACTCGCCGGTCATTTTTCCAAACAGACGACAATTGTATCTGATGAACATTTGGCTGAAAAGAGGATCAATGAATTTCAGCAAGTCATTTATCTTGGAGAAATAAAGAGAACCTTGTCAAAACAAACCATTCGTGCAATGAACGAATCACAGCAATTCATCGCCATTGGATACAATGCGGAACAGCTTCGCCCATTCTCCAAGCTTACTTTTCACAAACAAGATCATATCAGTCAATTGAAACATACACATGATCAGACATACCGTCAGCTAGAGAGAAGGATCAATGTGTTAACGGTTCGAGGGGCAGACTTGGAAAATGAATTTCTAGTGAAGAAACGTCAATCTGATCTGCCATTTGTGACTCAAACAAAAGAAGGTGCGGCATATATCGGTATCTTAGATGTCGTGCAGCACAACAAGCTTCTTGCAGAAGTGCTAGAAAAATACATGTCATCTTCTGTGCAAATGAAGACAAAATACGTAATGCTCGGGAACATCAGTCCAGCAAGTGACGAGAAGAAGCTGCTTGAACTTGGACAATACGTATCTGCACAGCATATTCCTTATCAAATTGCAGTGACCCCTGTTTGGATAGATCGAGCAACAGGCGATGAAGTCACACTGAGTGATCGCCCGAAACTTGTGAGTGTGTTAAAACAATTGCAAGGCAATGGAGCGAGTATCATTCTTCATGGCTTTAGCCGTACGTATCGAACGGAGGAATCTGGTCAGGGATTTGAGTTCTGGGATGCAAAATATGATCAGCCCATCACGACAAATGATCCAAAAAATGTAGAGAAGAAACGAAGTAAAAGCCAATTCCCAAATGAAAAAGACTTTCATACGTATACCAAATCGTATCAGCAGCAAGAAGTCGCCTATACAGAAGAAAAACTGACAAAGGGCATTGAGCTTCTTGCTAGGCAAGGCTTATATCCTCTTGCGTTTGAGGTGCCGCATGATGCGATATCACAAAAAGGTTATGAAGTAATTTCAAAGCATGTGTCCAGTCTATTTGGACAGGTGCAGTTATCAGACCGCACTTGGAAAACAGCCGGTGCATCGCCGCTCGTGACGTCTCCTGCCATGTTACACGGCATGACCTTATATCCTCAGCAGCAAGTTGAGCAAGTGTCTGACAAAGAAGGTTCAAATGTTTTAACTGAACAGACGATTCAATCCGTGCAGCATCTGCAATCAGCTGCAATCGGGCTGTCCTATGACGTGGAGTTAGGGATAGCAGGGTTACAGGATTTGATCACACAGATGGAGGCAATTCCTTCTAGCGAATGGCTGGATGTAAAGAAAACAAAACAGACGGTCCAAACTGCACATGTAAAAATCCAAACATCAGGGAATGGACATATTCAAGTAGAGCAATCCAACATTTCCGAAACAAAAAAAGTCAAACGAAGTGGCATGGAAAATATGCTGCGAATTCTCACAGTTGTGGTCATGCTGTTTATTGCGGCATTTGCTTTATACACATTGTATTTAAGACTGACAATGAAAAAACGAATTTTTAAGGAGAGAAAATTAGGTGGCTGATGTCTTATTTTATCTTTCATTAATGCTCATTTGGATCATGCTCCTATACCACATGTTTCTCATGCAGGGCGGCTTTCAGCATTACCTCACCTATGAAAAAGTGCTGCCTAAATGGACAAAACAAGGGAAAGAGCTGCCGACCGTCAGTATTCTGATTCCTGCTCATAATGAAGAGGTCGTCATTCGGCAGACGTTAAAAGCGATGGTTCAGCTATCATATCCTAAACACCTCCTTGAAATCATTGTGATTAATGACAATTCCTCTGATCGCACAGGAGAGATTGTGCAATCATTCAGTGAGCAATATGATCATGTCCATATGATTGAAACGAAGCCGCCATTTGCAGGGAAGGGAAAATCCACTGCACTGAATGAAGGTTTGAAGGCTTCAACAGGAGAAGTGATTTGCGTATACGATGCAGATAACATGCCTGAACCAAAGGCTGTCTATTATTTGGTTCTTGGGTTATTAAATGACCCAAAAGCAGGCGCTGTTGTCGGGAAATTCAGGGTGATCAATGCAGCCAAAAATTTGCTGACCAAATTTATTAATATTGAGACCATCTGTTTCCAATGGATGGCGCAGGGCGGGAGATGGAAATGGTTTGGTATTGCGACAATACCAGGTACCAACTTCGCCATCCGCCGGCACATTTTAGAAGAGCTCGGCGGCTGGGATGTCCAAGCTTTGGCTGAGGACACCGAATTAACGATCCGTGTGTATAACCTAGGATATGTGATTCGATTTTTCCCAGCTGCAATCACATGGGAACAAGAGCCTGAGACATGGAAGGTCTGGTGGCGGCAAAGAACGCGCTGGGCTAGAGGGAATCAATATGTTGTCCTTAAATTTTTAAGGCAGTTTATGAAGCTGAAACGAAAACGAATGATTTTCGATTTGTTTTATTTCTTCTTTACGTATTTCTTATTCTTCTTCGGCGTTCTGCTCTCAAATGGCATCTTTATTGTAAACCTATTTGTTGACCTTCACTTATCTGTAGGGGCTGTCGCACTGATCCTGTGGGGATTAGCCTTCTTCCTCTTTCTAACAGAAGTGATGATTACATTAAGTATTGAGAAAACAGAGCTCACCAAACAAAATATTCTCATTGTGGTTCTCATGTACTTCACCTATTCTCAAGTTTGGATTGCGCTTGTCGTGTACTCCTTATGTGTAGAGGTGAAGAGCCGATTATTGAAACAAGAAGTGAAATGGTACAAAACAGAGCGTTACGATCAACAACAAAAGAAAAGCGGGTGACAAATTGAAATCGGTCAAATGGATGTTTTTAATATTAGCGCTATCCCTTGCCATTCAGCCTTTTTTCATGGCAAGTCAAGCAATGGCGCAATCCAATCGAGTACAAGTGAAAGACGATTGGGTTCACTCATCAAAAGGAAATCAAACAGAAACGCAGCATTTATCAGAAGATGTGGTGACCTTGTATGGTCAAGAAGACCGCATTGACCTTTCCTATCAAATGGAGAAAGAAAAAGTAGAGTCTAGCACTCTTACATTAAATATAGAGACTTCACCATTACTAATATCGCCATCGTCTTTCACAGTGATGATCGATGGAGAGATTGAAAAAACGATCCCTGTATCAGGGAAAAACCAAAAAAAATCGATTCAAATCAAATTGAACAAAGCGCAACTGAAAAAAGGATCTCATCAAATTCAGCTCGCATTTTATGGTGTGTTAAAAGAAGGTGTGTGTATCAACCAAGAGACGCCTGCCAATTGGCTGAAAGTATATCCTGAAAGTGAGCTGACGTTCAAAGGAGTTCAAACGAAAGACGTGACGTTAGACAGTTTCCCTTCACCATTTATTCCATCAGGTGATCAGAAAGAACAAACAGATATTGTGATTCCAAATAAACCAGAAGCGGCTGAATTAGAAGCGGCTATGAAAGTATATCGTACGTTGAAAAACAAAGACCGTCTAGCAGACCTCAAACTCGTTCAAGAAAAGGACGTCGAGCAAATTGCGCACCCAACTATTGCTGTTGGAGCAAAAGGAAGCTGGAATGGACGAATGAAATCGCTCGAGCAAGCGGCTGGAATTAAAACAGAAGGTGATCAACTTACGTTAGCGGTGAGAACCCTGACAGCAAAGAAAAAAGAACAGCCCATTTTATTTGTCACTGCTAAGCAGCCAAAGACAATTGCTGAAAAAATCAATGTCTTGACTCAGCCAGAACTGACAGGTCAGCTCACTGGAACCGACTTGCTGTTGCAAAAGGTGACAGCTAATGCTTCTAAGCCATCTCATCATATTCGTTTAATAGATTTTGGCGCAGATGATGTCAGAGTTGGAACCAAAAAGACAGCATCTGATCATTACTATTATCCGAAAGCATTAATGGCTCAACAAAAATCAGGTGCAAAACTAAATCTATCATTTAAAAAATCAGATCCAGCGAACAAAGCGGAGCGTCTAACAGTGATGATCAATAACGAACCGCACGACGTACCGTTAACAAAACTAGGAAACAAAGATGAGAATGGGTTCTACCATGTGTCGATTCCAGTAGATTCACAAGTGCTTCAAAAGAACGAATATGTGGACTTACAGTTTGTCACAACAGGTTTTAAAAATATGGAATCTTGTAGACATACAGATGAAGAAGGCTGGATTTACATTCATAAGAACAGCTCTCTTCAAATACCAGAAGGAACAACTAGTGATACACCGGACTTAGCCGCATGGCCGCTTCCTTACACTTCAGAAACGGAGCAAGGAAACACATTGATCATTATGCCAGATCAAATCACCCAAGCCTCAATCAATCAAATGGCTATGCTGACCGAATCATTTAGTCAGCCGGAAGCTGCTCAATATCATTTGATTGAAGCATCGAATGTGACAAATGAACAATTGAAAAAGAACTCTCTCATTTTCATCGGAGGCATCCAGACATTCTCTCTTTTAAAAGAAAAAGCAGATGATCTCATCGTTCCAGCGAAAAAGGGTCAATATGATGTATCCTCATTTGGCATGATCAACGAAACAACAGCTCGTATTGTATGGACGCAGCCATCTGTATGGAATAAAGAACAAACCATGACCGTTTTTTCAGGAATGACGGCAGCTGACGCTGATATATCAAATGAAGTGATTCGATTCCTTCAAACAAATACTGAGACCGCAACAGTTGCAATAGAAAGCAAAAACAAAGATGTGTTCTCTAATCACCAAACAGTCAGCAATGCAAAAAATGATCTTAAAAAAGGTGAAAAGCAAGGCGTCGGTGATTCTTGGATTTACTTTGCATGTATCGCTGTATTGATCATTTTTGTCGTTGTGATGATTGTTTATTTCGTACGAAAAAACCGCAAAAAGACTGATTAATAAACGGTCAAAAGACCTCGAAAAAATCTCTTTACTTTGGTGTCAAACGGGAGTATGATCTCTTTTATAAAAGACCAATCGCTGAATCATTTCGATGAGCGGGGGAACCAATTTTGGTGGTATAAAACACCATGTGGGGTGAATCCTTTTAAGGTAGGGCAAAGTCTCATGCGCCCGAATCCGTCAGCTAACCTCGTAAGCGTTAAAGAGAGCAAAGACCAACCTGTGATCTAAACAATAGGCACAGGGGCATTCTATTGCCTCTGTGTCTTTTTGGCGATCCATCTTTTGCAACTTAAATCGTTTGACACTAAAGGAGCGGGCATCACATGTACAGTTTGATGAAGCGTATTTTAATTGGTAAACCATTAAAATCACAGGCAGCAGGAGAACAAAAACTATCAAAAATCAAAGCGTTGGCATTATTGTCATCAGACGCATTGTCATCAGTTGCATATGGTACAGAACAAATCTTAATTGTTCTTTCTGTCGTTAGTGCAGCAGCATTTTGGTACTCACTCCCGATTGCAGGTTGTGTATTAATTCTTTTAATGGCGTTAATTCTGTCTTACCGCCAGATCATTTATGCTTATCCAGAAGGCGGCGGGGCATATGTCGTCTCTAGCAGAAACCTAGGTGAAAAACCGGGATTGATCGCTGGCGGATCATTGCTTGTAGACTATATTTTGACTGTAGCAGTGAGCATTTCAGCGGGGACCGATGCCGTCACATCGGCTTTTCCAACACTATATCCATATCATGTCTTGATCTCAATTGCATTGGTCATCGTGATTATGGTGCTCAACCTCCGTGGATTAACAGAATCGGCATCTATTCTGGCTTATCCTGTATACTTGTTTGTATTTTCACTCCTGATTTTAATTGGAGTAGGCGGCTTCAAATTATTAACAGGCGGCGTACCGCCAGCACCTGAACATACAGCGGTAGGCACACACGTACAGGGCATTACATTATTTCTGTTATTAAAAGCTTTTTCATCTGGCTGTTCTGCTCTGACTGGAGTAGAAGCCATTTCAAATACGATTCCATCCTTTAAAAAACCGGCTGCTCAAAATGCAGCGAGAACATTATTGATGATGGGTGGATTGCTAGCTGTTTTATTTGTGGGAGTCACATTGCTTGCATTTGGTTTCGGCATCTCGCCAAAGCCAGAAGAAACGGTTGTATCACAAATTGCATCAGACACTTTTGGACGTACGTTTTTCTATTACGTGATTCAGGCAGTCACAGCGCTAATCCTAATATTAGCGGCAAATACCGGCTTTTCAGCCTTTCCATTATTGGCTGTCAATTTAGCAAAGGATAAATATATGCCGCGTATGTTTACGGTAAGAGGAGACCGGCTTGGTTACTCTAATGGCATTATCTTTTTAGGCGTAGCTTCTATGCTGCTCATCTGGTTGTTTGATGGGAAGACAGAACACCTCATCCCGCTATATGCTGTCGGTGTGTTCATTCCATTTACCCTGTCGCAGACCGGCATGTGTGTGAAGTGGATTCGTGAAAAACCGCAGGGCTGGAAAACGAAAATGCCAATCAATATCGTCGGAGCACTGATTTCTTTTACAGTTTTTATGATTCTCATTTTGACCAAGTTCCATCTCGTATGGCCAATATTTGTTTTCCTGCCTATTGTTTTATTTATCTTTCATTCCATTAAAAAGCATTATTTGTCTGTTGGAGAACAACTGCGTTTATTGAATGAAACAGAGCCTGTTGAGATTAAAGGAAATGTGGTCATCGTACCGATAGCAGGAGTCACACGTGTTGTTGAACAATCTGTTCAGTATGCAAAGTCTTTGTCAGAGCAAGTCATAGCGGTTCATGTATCCTTTGATAAAGAAAAGGATAAGAAAATTGAAGAGGATTGGGAAAAACTCAATAGCGGTGTACGGCTTGTGATGCTGCATTCGTCTTATCGAAGCCTCATTCACCCGCTAGATAAATTTCTTGAGACAGTTGAGGCAAAAGCAAATGCGCATCAATATAAAGTGATGGTGCTTGTGCCTCAATTTATCCCGAAAAAAAGATGGCACACCATTTTGCATAATCAATCTGCCTTTTTATTAAGATTCCGCCTATTATGGAAGCGGGATATTGTGGTGGCAACCCTGCCCTATCATTTTAAAAAGTAGCAGAAGCAAGTTGAAACGTTTGATCAAAAGGATGCGGTGGTATGGAGTAAGAAAAAAGGAGTTTTCTCACATGCCGCAAAGAACCGCAGGAAAAGAAGTAACAGCGCTACTGGAAGAGTGGGGCGTGAAACATATTTATGGAATGCCCGGCGATAGCATAAACGAATTGATTGAAGAACTTAGGCATGAATCAAGCCAAATAAAATTTATCCAAACGAGACATGAAGAAGTGGCAGCACTTTCAGCGGCGGCTGATGCCAAACTAACAGGTAAACTTGGTGTCTGCTTATCAATCGCTGGGCCGGGTGCTGTCCACTTATTAAATGGACTGTATGATGCAAAAGCAGATGGTGCACCAGTTTTAGCAATTGCAGGGCAGGTTGCTTCGGCCGAAGTAGGCAGAGACGCATTCCAAGAAATCAAATTGGAGCGAATGTTTGACGATGTCGCTGTCTTTAATCAGCAGGTACAGACAGCAGAGGCGCTGCCTGACTTATTGAATCAGGCCATCAAAGCAGCTTATACCCATAAAGGTGTGGCAGTTCTCACCGTATCGGATGACTTATTTTCTCAAAAAATAAAGCGTAAACCCGTCTATACATCTCCACTTTATGTTGAGGGAGAAGTACGGCCAAAGAAAGATCAATTGCTAAAGGCAGCTCAGCTGATTAACAATGCGAAGAAGCCAGTCATCTTAGCAGGTAAAGGATTAAGACATGCAAAAGAAGAGCTTCTTTCATTTGCAGAAAAGGCAGCTGCTCCTATCGTCATCACGCTCCCTGCAAAAGGGGTTGTGCCAGACAGGCATCCATACTTTTTAGGTAACTTAGGTCAAATTGGAACGAAGCCGGCATATGAAGCGATGGAAGAATGTGATCTCTTAATTATGCTTGGCACCTCCTTTCCATATAGAGACTACTTACCAGAGGACACGCCAGCCATTCAACTAGATATTAAACCAGATCAAATCGGTAAAAGATATCCAGTAGATGTGGGAATCGTGAGCGACAGCAAGAGTGGTTTGCATGAACTGACTTCCTACATTGAATATAAAGAACAGCGTGGCTTTCTTGAAGCTTGTACAGAGCATATGATGAAGTGGCGAGAAGAAATGGATAAAGAAAAATCTGTTGCTACTTCACCGATTAAACCACAGCAAGTCATTGCTAGACTAGAAGAAGCAGTCGAGGACGACGCGATTCTTTCAGTTGATGTTGGTAATGTCACGGTATGGATGGCACGTCATTTTGAAATGAAACAGCAGGATTTCATTATCTCCAGCTGGCTTGCCACAATGGGCTGCGGTTTACCTGGTGCGATTTCAGCTAAATTGAATGAACCGAACCGACAAGCCATTGCCGTCTGTGGTGATGGAGGCTTCACAATGGTCATGCAAGACTTTGTGACAGCTGTAAAATATAAGCTGCCGATCGTTGTCGTTATCTTAAACAACAACAATTTAGGGATGATTGAATATGAACAACAGGTAAAAGGAAACATAAATTATGGTATAGAGCTGGAGGATATTGATTTTGCTAAGTTTGCAGAAGCGTGTGGTGGCAAAGGAATCTCCGTGTCATCACATGAAGAATTAGCTCCAGCCTTTGATACAGCTCTTCAATCCGATAAACCAGTTATTATTGATGTCGCTGTCGCCAATGAACCTCCGTTACCTGGGAAAATCACTTACACCCAAGCAGCAGGCTTCAGTAAATATTTATTGAAAAAATTCTTTGAAAAAGGTGAGCTGGATATCCCTCCACTCAAGAAAAGCCTCAAACGTTTTTTCTAAACACAAAGTAGTCGGTCTTCTGAAAAGAGGGCTGACTTTTTTTGTGATGATTAGGAAAATCATTTCAATTGTCACTTGCCTTCATCTCTATTAAAATATTTGGAAATTATTTTTGTAACTTAAAGCCTATTTTTCCAATTCACTGAGAAAGGTAAAATAGACTTTATGATCTATAATGGAGGGAGTGACTTCTTCTGGGGAAGATACTTGATGCAAAAGCACTAACAAGTGCCATGGATGCAAGGGCAAAACACTACCAGGAAATCCGCGAACAATTGGTAGATTTAAAAAAAGCATTACAAGGTGTTTCTAATCTTGGTGACGACTTCACGGGAAAAGGTGCTGATAACATTAAAAGCTTCTACAAAGAGCTCGCCGGAAATGTAGACATGTTTATCAGCTTCATTGATAAGCAAAAAGCCTTTCATAAAGGTGTTTCTGGGACACTAGATGATACAAACTTTGGCGGCGACACCTTTGTAGAAGAACACTTTTTAGACAACGCTGTACATATGGGCATCAAAAATGCGAAAAGCATTGTGAAGGATCAAAAAAAGGCGCTTAAAACAATTTTTCAAGACATCGACGACCTCATTTCTCTAGAAGTATTTGATAGTCAAACCTTTGATGAAAAAATTGCAGATGCGGAAGACGAACGAAAAAAGACAATGAAAGACCTAAGAGAGCTTGATCAAAATTTAAAAGATGAATATGCTTTGTCAGAAACGGAGCAGCAAGCTACAATGGCATTGTACGTAGAAATGATCAATGCTACAAATGACGGAAAAGCCATTTCGCCTATGAATTTTGACAAGAAAGCGTATCAAAATAGCGAAATCTACAAGGCAAAAAGCGATATTGAGAAGCAAACTTCCGAATATCTCAACATTAAAAAAGAACAGCAGGAAGCCCGCGAGATTGCAAAGGAACAAGAAGCGCTCGCCAACCGTCCTTGGTATGAAAAAGCACTCGATTATGGCGGGAATATCGTGAATGAACTGACAGGCGTGAACGATGCAAAACGTGCCGCAACAGGTGTCGATCCGATCACAGGCGAAGAACTTACTGCAGGACAGCGCGTCGCCGCAGGCGGCATGGCAGCTGCAGGATATATCCCAATCGTCGGCTGGGCAGGACGCATTTTCAAAGGCGGAAAAGCCGTCTATAAAACGACCCAAGCCACCTCAGCCGCAGTCAGAGCAGTCGACATTTACAAGACATCGCAAAAATCCTTTGACGCCTTAAAAACATCGCAAAAAGGCTTATACGGCCTAACCGCCACCAATGGCTTCAGCGAAGCGATTACAGGTCGAGACATGTTTGGAAATAAGATCTCGAAAGAACAGCAGGAAGCGAGTATGAATGCAGCGCTGGGAATGCTTTTGCCGTTTAGGGCGAAAGGGTTTCATGGGAAAATGGGAATTAAGAGAACAAGTAGTTTAAATAAAATACCTGAAAGTAGCATTAATCATTCTAATAAAGGAGATTTTACAACAAACCCTAAAACAGGTGATATTTCAAAAATGAAGGGTGGGGGACACGGACAAAGCAATATAAAATTCTTACAAGAAAATAATATAGAATATAATATAAATAAAGTATATGAGAACGGTGTTAGGATAGGGAATGTACCTGGTCATAAGGTGAAAGCAAAACGAACAGGCTCCAACCAATCTTGGTTCCCAGAAAACTGGACAGAATCTGATATTGCGGCAGCGGGTGCCAAAATTGTTAAATCACCTGATTTTTCAAAAGTGGAAAATGGAGTGACTATTTTTGGTGAGTATAAAGGTGTAAGGGTTGGAGTTATTAAAACCAATGGGGAAGTAGGAACTATTTTTCCTGATGCTACAAAACAACCTTAATTTGGAGGAACATTATGGATATTGAGAATGCATTAAGGATAGTATTAGATAAAAGAAAAAAATTAGATTTAAATGATGATTATGGTATACAGAAAAGTTGGGATGAAATAATAGAAATTCTTGGGGAAAACGAAGAGAGAACGTTAGAATATTTAGATCGTTGCAGTAAAGAAGATTTATATTGGATAAGTGAAGTGTTTGAAGACATATCAGAAGTTTTACAAAGTAAAGAATTAATTAAATGTTTGCGTAAATTGGATGAAAAATATCCTGAATTAGAGATGACACAAGATATTGATCTAGCAGAAAGCTATATTGAAGATTAATTTTTAAATAACTAGAGAGCCTAGATAGGACGATGGACTAATGGTCCATCGTTTTATTTCAATGCATGTAAAGATTGATATGATAAAAGAATAAAGTGGATTTGTTTTTTTTGAAAGCAATGGAGGAGAAAACATTGAGTGACCATAAAATAAGTATCATGTCCGGGAAATTTGAAAATACGGGTGAACTTTCTAATAAAAAGCAAACCAAATCACCCCACTCATAATTGGAAATCATATGTTAAACTAATCCAACCATCACAAAAAAGGAGAAAAAACATGCTATGGATCCCCACACAAAATCAACAAACTATCATTCATGTCCAAGAAGTCTCAGTAAGCGGCAAAAAAATTGAAGGGATGATCTTGGGGAGTACTTCTTGGGCAAAGATGCTCGGCAAGTATGACTCAAATGATCGCGCAGCCGAGATCCTTCAAGACATGATGAAGACGATTGAAGAACATCCAAATGCCACAATGACATACCGAATGCCGCTTCAATAAAAAAGAAACCACCTTTCCATCGCGAAAAGGTGGTTTTTGTTTAGGATGGTGTTTTTCCAAAGGCTAAGAATAAGGGGATGCCTGTGCCAACAAGGGTGGTGGCAAATAGGAACATACCGCAAATAAATAGAAAATGGCTGGCTGAAAAGACGAGTGCCAGAATGAGAAAAACGATGCTGAGTCCTATCATGCTATAGGATGGGACAAAGCGGCGTTTGTAGGTGGCTTTCTTTGTTAGAAATGAGAAGAAAATACCAAATACTAAAGGGACAATCCATAAGTAAAATAAAATAATAAGAGACATACATCATACCTCGATTTTTCCTTCTATTTTATCAGATGCCGATCACAACGGATACTACAAAGCTTCACTTTGTAAAATAATTCATGCAATCGACACAATTAAGTGGGCTGATTCATCGAATGCGTTTTTTGTTTCATATATTCAGGCTGTAAAAGGGCGTACACACAATGATCGGTAAAGCGATTGCCCAGCCATTCACATTGTCTTAAAATTCCCTCAAGCGAAAAGGATAATCGCTCTGCAATGCGTCTGCTTTTCTGATTGTCGACAGCAGCCCTAATCTCAATACGGTGCAGCCCGCACTCTTCAAATAAATAGTGAATGACCGCTTGGCATGCTTTTGTCATGATGCCTTTTCCTTGATAACCTTCTCCGAGCCAATAGCCGATTGAAACGGTTCTATTGATCCAATGAATTTGATGGGTGCCAATAATGCCGACGAGCTCTCCATGTGACCAGATGCCCGCTTGAAAACCATTGTTCTGCATCGCTTGCTGCATCGCACCTTGGATAAACGCCATACTGTCTTCCTCTGTCTGCGTTGAATCTACCCAAAGCATCCATTCACGTAAATGCTCTCTCGACCGCTGGATGAGCAAATACAGACTTCTTGCGTCTCGTGGCTCAAGCAGCCGCATGGATATCTCTTGATCCTGATAAACAAACATGTACCCACATCCTCTCAGGGGAATTCTACCATAAACAAATGGAAAGAAAAAGACAGCTCAACACTGTCTTTTACATAAACGTATCAATAATTAAGAAGAGATTAAGTGCTACAACAAGAGCTGCTATCACCCAAGATATTCCTGTCACCCAGCGGGCATTCGTCAATTCGCCCATAATTCGTTTTTTACTTGTAAATAAAATGAGTGGAATTAAAGCAAAGGCAATCCCAAACGATAAGACGACCTGACTCATTACAAGCGCGGAGGTCGGATTCACTCCAGATGCAATAATTGCAATAGGAGGAATGATGGTAATCAGCCGGCGAACATACAGCGGGATCCGGTATTGAATAAAGCCCTGCATAATGATATCGCCTGACAATGTACCGACAGAAGAGCTGGATAGTCCGGCTACAAGCAGACCTACACCAAATAAGATGGCTGATACAGGCCCTGCGAGTGTACCAAAATGCTGAAACGCAACATCCAAATCTTCAACAAAGAGGCCATTTTTATAAAATAAAGCGGCTGCCACAATCAACATGCTGGCATTGATGGCCCCGGCGACGATCATCGCAATGAGAATATCTAAAAACTCAAAGCGAAAAATCTGCTTTTTCTCCTTTTCCGTTCTGCCGACGACTCTTCTTTGGGTTAAAGCTGAATGTAAGTAGATTGCGTGAGGCATGACAGTAGCACCTAAAATTCCAGCTGCAAGCAGCACGCTGTCTGCGCCATCAAATTTTGGAATGAACAGTCCGCCAGCTACACTTGCGATATCTGGTTTGGCGACAAAGGTTTGTACAGCGAAAGCGATCACGACAACGAACAACATGCCTGTAATACCTGCTTCTAATGCTCGATACCCTCGTCTTTGCAGCTCCAATATCGCAAATGAACCGATAGCCGCGATAATGGATGCTTCAAGCAGCGGGATTCGAAAGAGCAAGTATAAACCAAGTGCCGCCCCGATAAACTCAGCTAAATCCGTGGCAATAATGACGAGCTCTCCTTGAATCCATAAACCGATCGATACAGGTTTTGGAAACTCTTCACGTGCGATTTCAGGTAAGTTTTTGCCTGTCGCAATTCCAAGCTTTGCGGATAAAGACTGGATGAGCAAAGCCATGAGATTTGATATGAGAATGACCCATAAAAGGAGATATCCATATTTGGAGCCAGCCGCAATGTTGGTGGCGAAATTTCCTGGATCAATATAAGCAATGGCTGCGATAAAAGCAGGACCGAGAAAAGGAAGGAGTCTTCTAAATCCCTTGACTTTTCCTTCAAGTGCACGCTCAGCTGCCTCTGACATGTGTGCCTGTGCCTCGATGTATTTGTTTGTCATATGTCATCACCTAGATTCTACAAAGTTTTGCTTGGGCACAAAATGTTTCCTTGATGCAATTTTTAATCATCATATGCCCATCTTCATGAAAAGTCAACTATCTGAACTAATAGGTTTGTTTATCATATGTAAGTGAAAAAAATAGATACCTTGTCAATCCAACACATAAAAACACCGCCTTTATAGACGGTGTCCCTACTGCTTCCTCTGTTATTTGTTTTTTTAAGATACCCTTGATCCCACACTACGGAAGATCAGGCTTAAGATGATGACAAAGATCGCTGCACCTAAGATTGCTGGAATGATCGCAAAGCCTGCCAAACTAGGACCCCACGTTCCAAGTAATCCATGACCAATCCAAGCACCTGCAAGTCCTGCAATCATTGAACCGATCCATCCTCCTGGTACACTACCTCCAGCGAGTGCACTGCCAATAAGGCCGATGACAATCGCCACAACTAATGAAATCAGAAATCCTAACATGTTGATCACTCCTCTTTTTGTTTGTGTATTAAGCAATAACCGTTTTGAAAAAGTTTCAAACCTTTCGAAACCGATTCAATGTTCTATACGTATGATGGAAAAGGATTGTGTATAATAACAAACAAATACTTCAGCAGCATCTAAGGAGGAAAAAGGCATGGAGGAAAGAGAGTGGCTAAAAGCACAATTAAAGCAGATTGAACAGTGGGAGAAAGATCAGCAAAAGGTATGGTTTTGGGAGAAACTCAGCCGCCTGCCATTTCAAATGCTGGACAAGCTGACGCCTGCCTTTATCCAAAAAAAAATCGGTGTGCTGCTAGATGAAATGGGGCATTACATTCAATCAGGCGGTGCCTATTTGACATCAGAAAAAGGCATCATCCATCAATTTCAAAAGAAATGTGCCGACGAATCGATTCAGCGTATAGAAGATATAGAAAAAGCTCCAATTGAAATCATGGATGCCATTAGTGAACATATGGGGAAAAATAGGACGAATCTCGCCACGGTACAAGGGGCGACAACGGGTGTCGGTGGTATGTTTACACTGGCTGCAGATATTCCTGCGGTACTTGGTCTCTCCCTTAAAACATTACAGGATATTGCCGTCACCTATGGCTATGATCCTAAAAACAAGGAAGAGCGGGTCTTCATCATAAAATGCTTACAGTTGACCTCTGCTGATGTGGTTGGGAAGAAATCGATATTAAAAGAACTCAGGAGCTATCATGCTTCCGAAGGGAAACACGAAAACATGTTCTCGCAAATCCAAGGATGGCGTGAGGTAGTCTATAATTACCGAGATTCATTTGGCTGGAAGAAACTATTTCAGCTTGTTCCCGTAGCAGGGATTTTATTTGGCGCAGTTTCCAACCGCTCACAACTAAAAAGTATTGCCGAAACAGGCATGATGCAATACCGAAAGCGAAGAATTGCCTCAAGACTAGAAGAGCTCACGCAGCAAGAACAAAGTGAATCTGGTGCATAAAAAATCCTTTACTCAAAGGGATTTTTTATTTGGTCTTATCCTCTTCTTGAAAAGCATGGATTGGAGAATGTTCATAACGCGCACGCAGCTCACGAATCTGTTTGATTAGGGTGGAACCAATGGTTTTTTCGGCTTCCTCATACAAAGGATCGAGGGCTTTCATCCATTTTTGTCTTTCTGCTGGCGTCAATTCATGAATGGCAATTGGCGATTCCCGTTTAATGTCCTCTAGTTGATCTTTGTTCATCTGTTCTGCATGTTTTTCATTCCAAGCTGTTGTTTCTTCCATCGCTTCAAGTAAAATTCGTTTCGTTTCAGGTGTCTGGCGATCAAAGAAGGATTGATCTGTTAAGACCACATAGCCCAAATACCCGTGATTACTAATCGTCATATAGTCTTGTATATGATAGAATTTTTTTGAATAAATATTTGAAATGGTATTTTCTTCACCATCTACTTTTTTTGTTTCTAATAGCTGAAACGTCGAATTAAACGATTCCTGATAGGGCTTTGCGCCAAGAAGTTTGAATTGTTTTTCAATCATGTCGCTTTGCATAATGCGGAGAGATTGGTTTTTTAAATCACTAGGCTGTTTGATCGGACCTTTATTAGAGGTGATTTGCTTAAAGCCATTTGTCCAATACGCCATTCCCTTTAGCCCGTCTTTTTGCAGGGTGCCAAATAATCTTTGTCCAATTGCACCGTGCAAGCCTTCTTGAACCGCATCATAATTAGAAAAAGCAAAGGGAAGGTCAAGTGCCAGCCACTCAGAGGATAGCATGCCGAGCTTCGAGGTAGATGGTGCGATAAATTGAACTTGATTCTCTTTGAGTGCATTAATTTCTTCTATATCAGAATAAAGACTTCCGTTGGAGAAAATTTGAATGGTGATCTTCCCATCGGATTTTTCGTGCACAAGCTCAGCAAATTTCTTTGCGGCAAGTCCTTTTGGTGTATTATCTGCCACGACATGGCTAAATTTGAACACAAGCTGATCCTTCAGCCCTGTCTGTTCATCGTCAAAGGTCGTCGCTGCTTTTGGCATCATATGATAAAAACCAAAGTATAAAGCGGTTACAAAACCGATCAAGAGCAATAGTGTATAGGCGAGTAAATTCTTCATGCGTCCGATCCCCCTTATGTCAAGCATACTTGACCGAGGAAGAATTCGTAAAGATACAGGTGAAAAAAATGATGAGAAATCGATTGAAAATACAACAATTATCTATTAGATGGAAGCTCACCATCCTCACATATTTCGTTGTCATTTTCGCCCTTTTAATCGGAGGAATTGTCCTTGTTGGGGGAATCCAGCAAACAGAGGAACGAGAGCTTCGAAAAAGGCTCATGAACACGGCGAGAACAGTTGCCGAGATGAATGAGGTAAAGCAGGCGTTAGCTGATCAAACAAAGGAACGTGACCGATTACAGCATGCCATCGAAGAAATTCGGATTATTCAAGACGCTGACTACATTGTCGTCATGGATATGGATCATTTGAGATTAACGCATCCAGTGAAAGCAAGGATTGGTCAGCGCTCGGAGGGGACAGATGAAGAGCCTGCTTTTGCCGAGCATATTTATTTCTCAGAAGCAGAGGGAGAGCTTGGGACCGCCATCAGAGCCTTTTATCCAGTGAAGGATGATCAATTTAATCAAACAGGGGTCGTCCTTGTAGGGAGAACACTGCCAAGTATGATCGATATATTAGGAGAAATGAAGCGGGATATCCTCATGATCCTTTTGCTAACGCTCAGCTTTGGGCTTGTAGGTTCATTTTTGCTTGCTCGTCATATTAAACAGCAAATGTTTAAGCTGGAGCCGCATGAGATTGTCAGAATGCTAGAGGAGCGCACCGCAACCTTTCACTCTATTAATGAAGGGGTCATCGCCATTGATAATCAGCACATGATCACCATTTTTAATGAAAAGGCGAAGCAAATCTTTGGCGTGATAGGGGATGTCGTAGGCAGGAATATTTGGGATGTGCTGTCTGACACAAGACTTCCAGAGATCATTGATCGCGCAGAACCCGTCTATAATGAAGAAATTCATATGAGCGGAAAGCGGATTATGAGCAGCCGGATTCCGATTGTCATGAAAAAGAAAATTATTGGAGCGGTCGCCATTTTTCAGGACCGGACAGAAGCGGCAAAATTAGCAGAGGAGCTAACCGGTGTTAAGAACTTTGTAGACGGTCTGCGGGTGCAAAATCATGAGCATATGAATAAGCTTCATACGATTGCCGGGCTGATTCAGCTTGGTAAACCCGATCAGGCAATCGATCTAGCCTTTCAAACGACGGAAGAGCAAGAACATGTGATGGACTTTCTTCACCGCGTCATTCAGCATGATGCCGTTGCGGGATTATTGATGAGTAAAATCAGAAGGGGCAAGGAGCTAGGCATAAAGGTCGAAGTAGATGAACATAGCTGTCTACGTGATTTCCCTGAGCGTCTAGATCAACATGATATGACGAAGCTGCTTGGCAACCTGATCGAGAATGCCTTTGCCTCCTATGATACTGTAGAAAGAGACACAAAACGCATTTCTATTAGTATTGATCAAACCGAGGATGTCCTCGCGATTTTAATTGAAGACAACGGCTCCGGGATTGAAGAGGAAATGATTCCTTATATTTTCGATAAAGGCTTCACACACGGCAAAGAAGGCGGAACAGGCTATGGCCTGTATATTGTAAAAACGATTATCGACAAAGGGATGGGAAATGTAGAAGTTACATCAAGCATCGGCATTGGTACCACCTTCTCAATCGAATTCCCAATGATCATAGAGGAGAGAGACAGATGACTCAGATTAAGGTGCTATTAATTGAAGATGATCCGATGGTGCAAGAAGTGAATAAAGAGTTCATTAAGAGTGTTCCTGGCTTTCAAGTGGCGGCAGTCGCAGGTAATGGGGAGCAGGGCATCCAGCTCATCAAAGAAATTCATCCAGACCTTGTTGTCCTCGATGTATATATGCCAAAAAAAGATGGCGTGAAGACGCTTCAAGACATTAGAAAGCAAAAGATACAGGTGGATGTGATCGTTATTTCTGCGGCAAAGGACAAAGAGACCATTGGCATCATGCTTCAAAATGGCGCACGAGATTATATCATCAAGCCGTTTAAATTCGAACGTATGAAAGAATCACTTGAAAGCTATAAAGCGTTTAAATCTAAAATTCGTACAGCAGCAGAATTTTCTCAAGAGATGCTGGATGATATCATACGAAAGCCTGCTGTTAAGCTGGAGGATACTTGGCTCCCTAAGGGGCTGAATGTGCATACGATGAATGAAATTAAAGCCTATATGGGCTTGCAGGAAGGCCCGCAGTCTGCAGAAGAAGTTGCCAATGCACTCGGCATTGCCCGTGTCACGGCACGCCGGTATTTAGACTTCTTAGTGAAAGAAGGCGAGCTGAAATTAGATATGCAATATGGCGGGGTAGGCCGGCCTGTCAATAAATATATCGTACATTCTGACTAAGAGACCAAAAAGACCAAAATGTACGATATGTTCATAAGCTTCACAGCCTTTGGTGAAACCGCTATCATTTAGCTATAGATAATAGTTAAGCGTTTACATCAAAGGGTGAGGGAGTTGATTTTTTATGAAGAGGCTTTTGAAGAACCTGACATTTCAGGTGATTGCAGCTGTCATTATCGGAATCATTGTCGGGATGGTTTGGCCAAACGTCGGAAAAGAAATGAAGCCACTTGGTGACACCTTCATCAATGCCGTTAAAATGGTCATCGCACCAATTATTTTCTTAACCATTGTTCTTGGTATTGCCAAGATGGGGGATATGAAAAAGGTTGGAAAAGTTGGGGGAAAAGCATTTATTTATTTTGAAGTCGTCACGACGCTTGCTTTGGTCATAGGTCTTTTTGTCGTAAATATCATGAAGCCAGGTGCAGGTCTGGACTATAGCAAGCTTGAAAAAGGGGATGTTTCACAGTATACCCAAAATGGAGGACAGGGTATCGACTGGATGGAATTTGTCACACATATCGTGCCATCTAACATGGTAGATGCTTTTGCAAAGGGCGATATTTTACAGGTCTTATTCTTCTCTATTTTATTCGGTGTTGCGCTTGCTGCACTTGGCGAGAAGGGGAAAGGAATCATTGAGTGGCTTGATAAGCTGTCACTTGTTTTCTTTAAAATCATTGGCTATATTATGCGTGCTGCGCCGCTCGGTGCATTTGGGGCAATGGCCTATACAATCGGACACTTTGGTTTGGCATCGATTAAACCGCTCGCAAGTCTGATGCTCTCCGTTTATATGACCATGTTCCTGTTCATCTTCGTTGTGCTGAATATCATTTGTAAAATGTATGGCTTCAGCCTGTTTGGTTACTTGCGATTTATCAAGGATGAAATATTAATTGTTCTTGGCACAAGCTCATCAGAATCCGTACTGCCAAGAATGATGGATAAAATGGAACGCTACGGGTGCTCTAAGTCTGTTGTGGGTCTTGTCATCCCAACAGGGTATTCCTTTAACTTAGATGGAACCTCGATCTACTTATCGATGGCTGTGGTCTTCTTAGCGCAAGTGTTTGGTGTAGACTTGTCTATCGGTCAGCAGATCACCATTATCCTTGTTCTAATGCTCACATCAAAGGGAGCGGCTGGGGTGACAGGAAGCGGATTTATCGTGCTGGCTTCTACACTCGCTGCACTACAGGTCATTCCGCTAGAGGGGCTTGCACTTCTGCTTGGAGTAGATCGATTCATGAGCGAAGGAAGAGCTATCACAAATCTCATTGGAAATGGAATTGCAACAATTGTTGTAGCGAAGAGTGAAGGGGAATTTGACGAAGCGAAGAGCAAAACAGCCCTTCAAGAAATGCGAAATATGAAGCAAGCTGTATAGTATAAAAACAACCAAAAACCGAAACCTTATGTCTACATGGGGTTCGGTTTTTTCTTGTGCTGAAAAGAAAAAACATTAAAGCTTGATAAATTTAGGGCGAATCGTAAGACCTCATTGACCTTTTATTATATAATTTACAGAAAGATCCGATATAATGTATATCAGATCCGATAAAAATAGACTTTAGTCCTGGCAGGTGTGTAACGTAATGGCGGCATTTTTAAAATTGTTCGAAAAACCCGGTGTTAAGCGGTTTTCTGTATTTGTAGTATTAGCGACAGCCTTATATCTATTAAGAGGAATGATGAATTTAATTCTCTTGACCTTCATATTGACCTTTTTGATGAATCGGTTAGAAGAGGTCATTAGAGGCTTTTTAAGTCGCTTCCTGAAAATAGGGCAGAAATTGGTTATTACCCTTTTGTATATTCTTTTGGCTGGTGGATTGACATTTGGTGGATTCGTGTTTGTGCCAATCATCGCCAAGCAGGTGGAACAGCTATTTCATTTAGGAAAGAAAATTGCAGATCATCCACAAGATTTACCCTTCTTTGATGTCATCACGAACGTATTCGGAGATTTTAAAATATCAGCTTACTTTGAGAAAGGGTTTAATTTCCTCTATACATACTTAACAGATTTCAGTACGTTCAGTATCCAGGTCATTATGTCCTTAATATTAAGCATGTTCTTCCTGTTCGAAAAGGAACGCCTCATTCAATTCATGAACAAGTTCAAAACGAGTAAAATCTCTGTGTTCTACCATGAAATCGCCTTCTTTGGACGTAAATTCTCCAGAACGTTTGGAAAAGTACTCGAAGCACAGTTTATTATTGCAACTGTTAACTGTGTCTTAACAACCATTGCGCTAGGCATTATGGGATTCCCGCAATTATTTGGATTAGCGGTCATGGTCTTTTTGCTAGGCTTAATCCCAGTGGCAGGTGTGGTCATCTCACTTATTCCACTCAGCATCATTGCGTATACGCTTGGAGGCGGCATGTATGTCCTGTATATCGTGCTTGTGATCGTCATCATCCATGCGATTGAAGCTTACTTCTTAAACCCAAAGCTCATGTCAGCAAAAACAGAACTCCCTATTTTCTTCACATTTATTGTGCTGATCTTCTCTGAACACTACATCGGCATTTGGGGACTGATTATTGGTATCCCGATCTTTGTGTTCATTTTAGATATTTTGGAGGTCACGAATAAGGAAGAAAGTAATTAAAAAGTTCATATGAACCTGTTTACAATTTTCCAAAAATAAGGTATAAATAGTATGAAAATATCATATTACCACACGCTTAATCCTTCTAAAGGAATGGGGGACCCATGTTTTTGGGGTGAATTTTTCTCTGTGAGAAAAAAGGACATCTCTTCGTCCTAACCCGTCAGCTAACCTCATCGGCGTGAAGAGAGTAAACAGTGGTACGTGTATGGAAACAAAGACCCACGAGAAAACTCTCTTGTGGGTCTTTTTTGATGAGGAAGGGGAGAGTTTATTGAAGCTAGCGACGAAAATTATTATTGCCTTGTTCGTAGGTGCAATCACAGGACTATTGCTTAACATTTTTGCTCCAAATGTATTCAAAGTGTTAGACCCTTATCTATTTACGCCTCTAGGTCAAATCTTCTTAAATCTGATCAAAATGTTAGTGGTGCCGATCGTATTCTTTTCCATCACACTAGGTGTAGCAGGTCTAGGTGATCCGAAAAAGCTTGGCAGAATCGGCGCAAAAACCATTACTTATTTCCTGCTTACTACTACTTTTGCCATCATCATTGGCATTTCATTAGCCTTATTAATCAAGCCGGGAGCAATCGGTCATTTTGATACGAAAGCGGCTGATTATTCCGCAGAGGAAGCCCCATCAATGGCAGAAACACTACTCAACATCATTCCAACCAATCCAGTCCAATCTTTAGTTGAAGGAAACATGCTTCAAATCATCGTCTTTTGTGTATTTTTAGGTCTTGGCATTGCCATGCTTGGAAAGAAGACGGAAGGTTTGCTGAAGCTGTTTGAACAAGGAAATGAATTAATGATGTACCTTGTCGGCATAGTGATGAAGTTCGCACCATACGGAACATTCGGTTTGATCGCAACTGCCATTGGCAGCCAGGGATTTGATGCGATGAAAGCGATGGGCCTCTATTTCTCGGTCGTGTTAGTTGCGCTCGTGCTGCATTTCTTCCTGACTTATGGGTCAACTGTCGCCATCTTAGCGAAACGAAATCCGATGGCATTTTTCAAAGGGTTTTCTCCAGCAATGGTTGTCGCATTTAGTACGTCAAGCAGTAACGCAGTCCTCCCAGTCTCGATGGAAACAGCCCAGAAACGCTTGAAGGTACCAGAGCCGATTTCAAGCTTTGTACAGCCGCTTGGTGCAACCATTAATATGGATGGTACAGCGATTATGCAAGGGGTCGCGACTATTTTTATCGCGCAAGTGTATGGAGTTGAACTGACGCTTGTCCAAATGCTGACGGTTGTCTTAACGGCTGTCTTAGCAAGTATCGGTACAGCGGGTGTGCCAGGAGTTGGGCTCATCATGCTCGCTATGGTACTGAACTCTGTGAATCTGCCGGTTGAAGGCATTGCGCTCATCCTTGGCATAGACCGCTTATTAGATATGGCAAGAACCGTTGTCAATATTACAGGTGACGCCGCATGTGCGGTGATTGTGACAGAAACGGAGAAAAAACACGAGAAAGACGCAGCATCACCGAACCTATCCATGTAATGTAAAAGAAGGGCTGACTCGATCAGCCTTTTTTTCATGGAGTCCCTTGTCTTGCGTGATATACTTTTAACAGAATGAGCGGTCTTATTTGCCGCCAAAGGTTTTACATCAGAAGGAGGAGCCACGTTGGAGTCTGCTGTTTTAAAAGTAGAGAAAGTCGATAAACGAATTGGCCGGAAAATGATCTTACAAGATATATCTATAGAAATAAGGAATGGGGAAATCGTCGGCTTACTAGGACCAAATGGGTCTGGAAAAACAACCTTGATTCGTTTGATCGTTGGCTTGATGAAAAAAAACAATGGCCGAATCATGATCAATGGATATTCACAGGATGAGGATTTTCGACATGCGATGTCATCTGTTGGTGCAATCATAGAAAATCCCGAATTTTATTCTTATTTAACAGGCTTTGAAAACCTTGAACTGTATGCGGCGATGCACGATGCAGTGACGGAGGAACGAATGCAGGAAGTGGTGAAAAGAGTTCGTCTGGAGCACGCCATTCATCAAAAGGTGAAGACATATTCACTGGGGATGAAACAAAGGCTTGGGATTGCACAAGCCATATTACATCAGCCGAACCTGCTCATTTTAGACGAACCGACAAATGGACTTGATCCTGCAGGTATGAAGGAATTCAGGGAGCACTTGCAAACACTAGTAAGAGAAGAAGGAACGTCCGTATTATTCGCCACACATTTATTGCATGAGGTTGAAGAGCTATGTGACCGCATGATCATCATTCAAAAAGGACAGATCAAAGCTAGTGCCATGCTTCGAGACATAGAGGGGAAAGAACAGATGCTCATGAATATTCAGCCAGTGGAAAAGGCGGTTTCGTGGCTCGATACACATGCCTATACATATGAACGAAACGGAGCACATGTATTACTTCAATTGAACAAAGACCAAGTGCCTGAGCTGAACAAACAGCTTGTTCTGGCTGGATTTGATGTACTTGAAATGACGCCTCAAAAGCCATCAATTGAAGAGGCATTTATGAAATGGACGGAAGGCGGGACGGCAGATGCTTCAACTCATCAAGAATGAGCATAAGAAAATGATGAGGAAAAAGATCACGTTCATTGCACTTGGATTGATCGTTGTGTTTCAATTGGCGATGGCTTTAGTGTTGAAACGAGTCATTTCCAGCTTTGGTGGACAAGACACTGTCGCCAACTATTTTGCTTATTCCACGAATGTCGTGTTTATTTTACAGGTGCTCGCAGTTGTCATTGGCGCGACCTTGATCTCAACAGAATTTCAAAAAAGGACGATCAAGTTTTTATTGATACGGCCCAAAACAAGGCTGCAAATTTTCCTGTCAAAATACATCACCCTTGTGCTTATGGTCATTTATTTGTTTGTTTTTTATTATGTCATTGCTTTCCTATTTGGCCTTATTTTCTTTGGTACTGCATTTGATGAAAGTACGGGACGATTATTTCAGCATACATTTGCTGTGATCGGATCTCAGTGGGTGGAAGTGATCATGATGGCAAGTTTCGCTATTATGTGTTCCAGCTTGTTTAGGAACAGCTTCGTTGCGCTTGTGACCTCGTTTTTTGTTTTATATGCGGCTAAATCACTTGTGCCTATTATGTCTCTTTTAGAAAATCAGTGGGGGAAAATTCTGCTTTTTGCTAATACGGACTTTACTCAGTACAGCTTTCAAGGACCGCCGCCCTTCCAAGGCATGAGCCCTTTGTTTTCTCTATTTATGGTAGGGGCGCATTTTGTTTTCTTTGTTGGCACGGCTTGGGTTCTTTTTTGGAAGCGTGATGTAAATGTGTAAAAATTGTGTCAAATAACAAGGAAAATTCGTGACATCTTTGTGAAAACGAGTCTGCATTTCACGATAACCGTCTGATTTTGTCTTATAATAAGAGGGAGTTTTGGAGGTGGCACTATCGTGAAAAATTTCATTACGGCTTTACCCATTTTGTTGTTGCTGTCGTTTTCGTTTGTGTCTTTTGCCTTCCAGTTTGATCATCTTATTTATTTCAGGCTAGCGCTGGGGATCTTTTCGTTAGCGGGTCTTTTCTTTCTGTATACACTTAAAAGAAACATGAAATGGTTCATGGTTTATTTATATGCGAGCTGGATCATTCTTGCTGCTGTCACAACATTTGAGGAGCCTGTCTTTTCTCAGTTCTTCTTCGGTGGTTTAACAATGACCATGGGTTATCTCACATATATGCTCATTTATTTAGGAATGAAGCAGGACCGTGTAGCGAAATCACATTAAAACAAAAGCCGATAAAATCACAGCATAGATTTTATCGGCTTTTTTTGTTGAAAAAGACAAAAGAGAGGGGCAGCCAGCTTTGACTGCTCCCCCTTATGTTTATGATTCACGTCCAGCAACTGCAAGCTGCTTCTGATGCTTTTTGTCGATGGTTTCGTATATACTTTCCATCATTTTAGGATCGCGCATGATGGCTTTCTTGTTTTCTTCAATCAATTGCTGATACGTTTTGATTTTCTTCTTAGACATGTGACTCATCGCTCCTTTATAAGAATAAACGTCTATAGGATTCCGTATAGATGAAATTGATAATCATTTTCAATTAGCACCTCTATTATACAAAGCGCGATGCCGGAAGTAAAGATTATATTCAGAAAATTCACGTAATCGACAAATTCGAAGCCTAGTCGACGCTCATTCTTTCCCAGGAAATAATTCCTGTCATTTCATGTCGTAAGAGAAGCATCTATATAAAACATTCTTTCGCTCATTGAAACGTTTTGACTGAACAATTCGTCTTATGAAGAGATTTGATGTAAGAGATGGAGAAAAAAAGACACCAGCAAGTGTTTGCTGATGTCCTTCGTTTCACGATTTAAGAAACGTGCCCTTGAAGAAACTCTGTCACTTCTTCAGGTGATTTTGCGTTTGCACTGTGTAAATGACCTGTTTTTTCGCCATTTTTGAAAATTAACAGGCTTGGAATACCCATGACCTGATACGTTTCTGCTAATTCAGGGAAATCATCTTTGTTTATTTCAAACCATTCATGGTGAGCATACGCCTCTAAGATGTCTGGAATGAACATGTCCATTCTTGTACAGTCAGGACACCATGTTGCAAAGAATTTAACGATGACTTCTTTGTCAGATTGAATGATTTCATTGAATTGTTCAGTACTTGTGATTTTTTTCAATTTGTCACAACTCCTTTTCAATGTCATTTTAATATAAAATAAAGGCGAATGACATACAAATGCTCGGGAGGCGCTTACAACTTTACAAATCATTTCAATTCCGTAACAACAAAAATTAATTAGAGCATTTTTGCTTGAAAGTGATAAGATAGTAAAGATGAATTTTAGTGGGGGGAGTATCCATTGAAAATAAGTTTAGGATTGATTTACGGCGGAAAGTCAGCCGAACATAATGTATCACTGCAAACAGCCCTTGCAGTTACAAAAGCACTTAACACTGAGAAGTTCGATATACATCCAATTTATATTACAGAAGAGGGCGAATGGCTAAGAGGAGAAAAACTCACTGAACCAGTATCAAACGTCAGAATGCTTCAATTTGAACAGAGCGCAAAGACGTTTTTACCAACTTCTTTAAATGAGAGCATGTTTCCACAGCCTGCATCCGCTGATGAGAAGATTGATGTTGTCTTCCCATTATTGCACGGGCCAAATGGTGAAGATGGAACGATGCAAGGATTACTTGAACTGCTAAATATCCCGTATGTCGGCAACGGCGTTCTTGCTTCTGCCGCGGGTATGGATAAAGTCATGATGAAAGATGTTTTTGCTCAAGCAGGACTTGCACAAGCAAAGCACCTTTCCTTCAATAAAAAAGACTATGAGAAAGCCACGGCAGACAGCTTAGAACAGGTGGAACAAGTACTTGGCTATCCATGCTTTGTGAAACCTGCCAACATGGGATCAAGTGTTGGAATAAGCAAATGCCGCAGCAAAGAAGAGCTACAAACCGCATTCGACTTGGCTTTCCAATATGATCGTCGTGTGGTCGTAGAAGAAGGCGTTGTAGGAAGAGAAATCGAGATTGGTGTATTAGGAAATGACGAGCCGAAATGCTCTGTCGTTGGTGAAATTGCACCTAAAACAGATTTTTATGACTACAAAGCAAAATATGAAGATGGCGATACAGATTTGATCATTCCTGCGAGTGTGTCAGAAGATGAATACAAGACGATTCATGATATGGCGATTAAGGCATTTAAATCCCTAGACGGTTCTGGTCTTGTACGTGCAGACTTCTTCCTCACAGAAAAAGGCGAAGTGTTGATCAATGAAGTGAATACAATGCCTGGATTCACACCATTCAGTATGTTCCCGCTGCTTTGGAAGCACACTGGTGTAGAGTATCCAGAGCTAATTGAAAAGCTAGTGTCACTTGCAATTGAACGCCATCAAGAAAAACAAACCATTAAAACGACTTTTTAATGTGAGCAACAAGCAGACACTATCCTTAGGTAGTGTCTCTTTTCCTTCAAACGTGAAATGAGAAAGAGAGGCGAAAAAATCATGATCAAACGTACAGTGAATCAAATCGCCCAAATGGCTGGTGGGACACTATCTAATCAAGCTTTTGGCGAAGAGCAAATTTACGGAGTGACGACAGATACACGAAAAGTATCAAAAGGTGCATTGTTTATCCCCTTAATTGGAGAACATTTTAACGGTCACACATTTGCTTCTAAAGCAGTGGAGCTTGGAGCCGCAGCCGTTCTTTGGAATCAAAAAGAAGCCAATCCACCGTTCGGTGTACCTGTCATTCTTGTCGACGATACTCTGGCAGCACTTCAGCAATTGGCAAAATCATATTTAAAAGAAGAAAACCCTCGTGTTGTCGGTATTACAGGAAGTAACGGGAAAACGACAACGAAAGATATGATTCATTCCGTCTTACAAACAACGTATCAAGTTCATAAAACAGACGGTAACTTTAATAATCATATCGGTCTTCCGCTCACCATTCTTGCGATGCCAGAAGGTACAGAGATAGCTGTATTGGAGATGGGCATGAGTGCAAAAGGCGAGATCGAGTTCTTGTCAAACCTAGCTGAGCCTGATGCAGCAGTCATCACTAATATCGGAGAATCTCATATGCAAGATTTAGGATCAAGAGAAGCCATTGCTGATGCAAAATGTGAGATCACAAAAGGGCTAAAAGAGGATGGGACCTTTTATTATTTAGGAGATGAACCTTTGATCCGAGAGAGAGCGACTCTACTTTCGCAGCAAGTGAAAACCTTTGGAGAAGCAGAGGACTGTGATATCAAGGTAACGCATATCAACCAGCTTGCAGAAGGAACTGAATTTCAGGTCGAAGGGTATGCCCAGGGTTTTCTCATTCCTGTATTAGGGAAACATAATGTAAAGAATGCCCTTGCTGCCATTGCCATAGGCCAGCATTTCGGACTGAATGAAAGACAAATCGCCCAAGGACTCATGCAAACAAAGTTGACAGGGATGCGTCTTGAACTGTTTAAAACGGAAAAAGGAATCACTGTTATCAATGATGCATATAATGCAAGCCCTACTTCCATGAAAGCTGCCATTGATCTTGTAGGAGATATGGACGGCTTCGCAAATCGCATTCTTGTCCTTGGAGACATGCTTGAGATGGGCAGCGAAGAAGAAACGTATCATTATGAACTAGGCCGCTATATCAAGCCTGAATTTATTGATCATGTGATGACGTATGGCCGCCTAGGTGCATTCATCGCTGAAGGAGCAAAGAAATCATTCGGTGACGCGCGCGTGTTCTCATTTATGGACAAAGAGGAACTGAAGAAAAAACTTGCTGACGTAGCAGGTCCTGACGATGTTGTTCTCGTCAAAGCCTCTCGCGGCATGAGATTAGAAGAAGTCATTACTGCACTATAAAAAGAGAGCGGCAAAGAAGGTGACAGAATGATTGGCTGTCTATGTATACATGGATTCACTGGCGCCCCCTATGAAGTGGAACCGCTAACGCAATATTTAAAGCAGAAGACAGATTGGAACGTTCAGTCTGTCACGCTTCCGGGGCATGGAGATGAACTTCAACTAAAAGGCATTCTCTATCAAGAATGGATTGCGACAGCTGAATTAGAACTTCTTTCTCTTTACCGAACATGTGATACCATTTTTTTGATCGGGTTTTCTATGGGAGGAATGATTGCTTCTTATCTTGCAGCGAAGTATCCAGTTGCTCGTCTCGTCCTTTTAAGTGCTGCGGCGAAATATGTGAATCCAAAACAAATGATTCAAGACACAAGGCAGATGGTGAAGCAATCATTGTCTGGATTGATTGATACGAATCCTTTGTATGATAGATACCGTCATAAGCTAACGAGCACACCGCTGTCAGCCGCTGTAGAATTTATGAAGCTGGTGAAGCAAACAAAGAGCTCCCTTGAGAAGCTTCACCTCCCTGTGTTAATTGTTCAAGGGGAAAGCGATGGGATTGTGCCAGCTTCAAGTGCACAATTTATTGATCATAAAATCCCGTCTCGACAGAAAGAAATATTTTATTTACCTGACTGTAAACACCACGTTTGTCACGAGCCGTGTGCACAGCAATTGTTTGAAAAAGTAGAGCAATTTCTAAAAAAAACAATTTAATCTATAGAAAAGCGAAAATGTGGCTAAACTAATATAAATTGAATCCCACTTGTTAAAAATTGCATCATTTTTGTCGAATGAGTGACAAGCCTATGGTACAATAGGAAAGAAAAGGTGGCTGATTCGGTTGTTTCAATATGACGGAAAAACCTTTGTCCCGCAGTCTAATTCGAGTAACGGAGAAGTATCGGCAGGCACCATATTTCAATATCGTCAGGACGGGAATATATTAACGGGCACATATCAAGGCGGCAGTATTGTATCTGGTGTACTTGTAGGAACTGTAAATGAGGATGGAACACTTCATTTTAGGTACCACCATGTCAGCAAAGACGGTAGCATGAGAAGACGGGTCTTGCAATTCTACACCTAAGCAGTTGGATAACGGAAAAATTCAACTGTTCGAAAAGTGGAAATGGATGGATGGAGATCAAAGTGATGGTGAATCTGTCATTGTGGAACAGTAGATATATCCATTTCTGTCTTGTTGAAAAACAAATAGTGTAATGGTAAGATATAAGGTAGGGTAATTCGGGCTTTGTATATAATGGACCTGTCCTTTCGGAAAAGGGCAGTTTTTAATGATCATTCACGAGATTACTGAAACAGCAATTAGAAGGAGTTTGAATAATTTGACTATAACGTTTCAAGATTTTCAATTAAGCGAAAGTCTCATGAAAGCTATTAACCGCATGGGATTTGAAGAAGCAACACCGATTCAAGCGGAAACAATTCCTCTCGGTCTTCAGAATAAAGATGTCATTGGACAAGCACAAACAGGAACAGGAAAAACTGCAGCATTTGGTATTCCTCTTGTAGAAAAAATTGACCCAGCGTCTCCAAATATCCAAGCGATTATCATTGCGCCAACAAGAGAATTAGCGATTCAAGTATCTGAAGAGCTATACAAAATTGGCCAAGACAAGCGTGCGCGCGTACTTCCGATTTACGGTGGACAAGATATCAGCCGCCAAATCCGTTCGCTCAAGAAAAATCCTCATATCATCGTAGGGACTCCAGGACGTTTACTCGATCACATTAACCGTCGTACAATGCGTCTTCAAAATGTTGAGACTGTTGTGCTTGATGAAGCAGACGAAATGCTAAACATGGGTTTCATCGAAGACATTGAATCGATCCTTTCAAATGTACCAAGTGAACACCAAACCCTTTTATTCTCTGCGACAATGCCTGCACCAATTAAGCGCATTGCGGAACGTTTCATGACCAACCCAGAACACGTAAAAGTAAAAGCGAAAGAAATGACTGTCTCTAACATCCAACAGTTCTACTTGGATATTCACGAACGTAAGAAGTTTGATACATTGACACGTCTTCTTGACATTCAATCACCTGAGCTTTCAATTGTCTTCGGTCGTACGAAACGCCGTGTTGACGAATTGTCAGAAGCGCTTAACCTTAGAGGTTATACAGCTGAAGGGATTCATGGTGACCTAACTCAAGCGAAACGTATGGTTGCGCTTCGCAAATTCAAAGAAGGTTCAATCGATGTGCTTGTAGCAACAGACGTTGCAGCACGTGGACTTGATATCTCAGGCGTAACACACGTGTATAACTTTGACGTACCACAAGATCCAGAGAGCTACGTCCACCGTATTGGACGTACAGGCCGTGCTGGACGTACAGGTATGGCGGTGACATTCATCACACCGCGTGAAAAAGATATGCTTCGTGCGATTGAGAAAACGACTAACCGTAAAATGGAACGTATGAAAGAACCAACTCTAGATGAAGCAATTGAAGGTCAACAGCAAGTAACCATTGATCGGCTGCGCACAATCATCAGTGAAAACAACTTAAACTTCTACATGACAGCTGCTGCTGAATTGCTAGAAGATCATGATTCTGTCACAGTGGTTGCGGCTGCCATCAAAATGATGACAAAAGAGCCAGATGCAACACCTGTTCGTTTGACAGATGAAGCACCAATGATTTCAAAACACAATCGTAACAACCGCAGCTCTTCTAAACGTAGAGACGGTGGCGGCGGAGGCGGCTATCGCGGGAAAAGCCGCTCATCTTACGGTGATAAAAAGCGCTCTTCAAATGACCGCAATCGTTCTTCTAGCGATCGTCGTCAAAAGAAATCTTATAATAGCTAATTCAAAAGCGAATCCTTTGCAGGATTCGCTTCAGCGTGTAGACAAACCCTCGCATTCGTTGTCAGGTCTGCGCGCTGGTGCTCACGAATGTTCAATTCGCTCCGCGCCAGTGCTCGCCCTTCCTAGACTTCAAAGGTTTTCTATCACGCTGAAAAGAAGACAAAGTGCTAAAATAAACATCATTTTAGCACTTTGTCAACAATCTAAAGCGAATCCTTTGCAGGATTCGCTTTTTTTTAACAGGTTTGCTGAAACTTTTTAGGATTTGTTTCGTAATATATTGATAGAAAAGTAAGAGAATGGGGGAAGAATGTGAGAAAACAGCCGCAACGTCAAATTAGTTTAAATGGTTTAAAGGTATGGCGTCTTCAAAATGGAATTATCTCATTGATTTTCTTACTCATCATCATTGGGGTATTTGTTGCTAGTTATTATCTTCAATGGCCATATTGGATTGGCGCCATCCTCACCGGTTTATGGGTCTTACAGGTCATTTTTGGCATTTGGCTTATACCGAAAATCCGTCATCGTATCTGGCGCTACGAAGTATTCGAAAATGAAATTGAAATTCAGCATGGACTCATTCGCGTTACACGTGTGATTGTACCCATGGTTCGTGTCCAGCATGTCGATACATCACAAGGGCCGCTTTTAAGGCGCTACCGTTTGGCATCTGTTCAAATATCGACTGCTGCCACAGTTCATGATATACCGGCGCTAGAATTAGAAGAAGCAGATGAGCTTCGTGATTACATATCTCGTTTAGCAAGGGTGACGGAAGATGATGTCTGAACCAAAACGTGTACATCCAATCTCGATGTTCATTGATTTTATATCAGATGCCGTAGCCATGATCAAAAACTTCATTATCCCTTTTTTCGTACTTATTTTTGTGAACTCGAACTCGAGCATTCGTTTTTATGCATTTATCATTCTTGGTGTGCTTCTTTTATGGAAAGCTGTTTCAACCGTTTTAGCATGGAGGCGATTTACCTACCGGATGGAAGAGGATGAATTTCGCGTGGAATCGGGCGTCATCACAAAAAAGAAAAAATATATTTCGTTAGAACGAATTCAAACGGTGAATACAAGTGAAGGTATCTTCCAGCGGATTTTTGGTTTGGTGCGTGTCCAAATTGAAACAGCTGGCGGAACAGACGGTCCGGAAGTGAGTCTGACGGCAATTACAAAAGCAGAAGCGGAACAATTAAAGCAATCGATTTTCAACCGGAAGAAAAGCTTGCAGCAAGAAGAAATGGTGGATGAAAATGGGGATGTCCCGCATGATACTCTGACAGCGCAGCAACCTGTAGAAAAAGAAATCAATGTTTCCTACCGAATGGGTATACCAGAGCTGCTTTTGGCTGCGACCACTTCAAGTGGGATCGGAGTCATTATTTCTGGGTGTCTCGCCATTTACACACAAATAGATGAAATTCTTCCTTTGGACGGATTCTTCAAGCGGTTCTCTTTTTTAAGTCATGCGAGTGTTGAGATTTATGCGATTCTCATATTTATTGCCGTATTGATTGCGTGGATTCTTAGTGTTGGGGTAACGGCCCTTCAATATGCAAATTTTACCGCAAAACGAAAAGGGAAAGACATCATCATCACAAGAGGGCTCATTGAGAGGCATCAAATGACCATTCCACTTGCGAGAATTCAAGCAGTGAAAATCAAAGAAAATATTCTCCGTGAACCCTTTGGTTTTGCGACGGTGATGCTTGTGAGTGCAGGAGGTTCTATTACCGAAAAAGAAACCTCTTCCGTCTTATTTCCACTGATTCGGAAGAAAAAAATCAACGAACTGCTCTCTCAATTCACAGATGATTATCATTTGGAGCCAGAAGCTGAACTGAAAAAGGTGCCAAAGCGTTCACTCAAGCGCTATCTGATCTCTTTCGGCTTTGTACCATTACTTGTCGGCGTGATCCTATCTGTCCGTTTCCCGCCATGGGGGTATTTGGCACTCATTCCGCTTCCTATTGCTTTGGTTTTTGGCTATTTAGCTTATAAACAATCAGGCTATACGATCAAAGATCCATTGATTCAACTGACATCAAGAGGCATTGGCAAAACCACCGGCATTGTCTTGAGGAAACGAATGCAAAACTATACGATGACGCAATCTTTCTTTCAAAAGAAAGGCCGAGTGGCGAGTATTCACACCTTTGTGAAATCCTCTGCGCTGCTTGATTCCTTTGGTGTTCATCACCTTGAGGAAGAAGATGCAGCACGTGTAATGGATTGGTATTCATATGAAAAAAATAAATCTTCTTAAACAAAAAATGTCGATCCGCTTCCTGTTCATAGGAGTGATCGACATTTTTTATGAGGTTAGTAGCGTCTTTTTTTTGTATGGAAAAGTAGCGTAAGAGGTGCTAGGAGCATGCCGCCGATTAATCCAAATAAGTGAGCCATAATATTGATGTTTGAGTTGACGAACGTCATGATGACAGAGACTGCAAGAATCGTTAAGATCACCTGAGAATTACCGCGGTCCATCATATGCGGTTTAAATAGAACAAGGTATAAATAAACGCCAAACAAACCGAAGATGGCACCAGAAGCGCCGACATGTACATACTCTAAAGGCTCCACCCAATAGGTTCCGAGATTGCCAATGAATCCTGCACCAAGATAGATAATGAGAAATCGAACCTTCCCAAGCAAATGTTCAAGCGCTGGAGCGAATAAGAACAAAGACATAGAATTGAACAAAATATGGGTCAGACTTTCGTGAAGGAAAACAGGTGTGACGAGCCGCCACCATTCTCCAGTAGCTACACCATAATTGAAACCGACGAGATGGTCGTGACCAAGCTGTATAAGAGGGATAGGAAGCGCAAATATAAGCCATAGACCAAATTGCAAAGCAAGGATCGTTGTGACGATTGGATACGATCTAATAAATTGTTGAAAGCTCTCCGTTCGAATAAACATAACAAACCCCTTTTGACTAGATAATGGTAAGTTTATAGTAACACGTTTATGAAGAGAACATCCAAATTAGTACGAGTATCATAGGAGGTACCTCATGATCAAAGGAATAGGTATTGATATAGTAGAGATCAACCGGCTCGCGCGAGTGCTTAGCAGACAGCCTCGTTTACCAGAACGAATTTTAACGATAAGTGAACAAGACATCTTTCACACACTCAGTGAAAAGAGGCAGCTGGAATTTTTGGCAGGACGTTTTGCAGCAAAGGAAGCTTTCGCTAAAGCATACGGAACGGGAATCGGCCGGCATTTAAGCTTTCATGATATGGAAATCCATAAAGACGAACTTGGAAAACCCTTCATCAAAAGCGAAAAGACGAAGGGTGACCAGGTTCATGTGTCCATCACTCACACGAACGAATATGCTGCTGCACAAGTTTTAATTGAAAGGTTGTCAAGCTAGTCTGCATATTGTTTGTCCCCCCTTCATATATTGGGTAGTGCGATAAGGAAGGGCGTGTTGCTAACAGGCTTTGATGGTTCGCGGTACGCAGTTAACTCTTGAGGCGTACTGTTAAAGTCAAACAAGCGGTTTCTTCCTTTTAACACAATTAACGAAGGGGTTGAAAAGGGTGAGAAAAAGCTTTGTTTTGCTTGTAACGGGAATCCTTTTTGTACTGATTCTCTCCGCATGCGGTCAAAAATCTCAGCAGGATATCGTTGGAGATTTAAACAAAAAGGCAGAGGAAATGACATCATACAAAGCCAAAGCAAAAATGACCATTGAGACAGGAAATGACCCGCAGGAGTATCAAGTAGAAATTTGGTACAAGAAGCCGGAACTTTACCGTGTCTATTTAGAAAATCCGAAAAAGGATCAGAGTCAAGTCATTTTAAGAAATGGCAATGGTGTGTTTGTGCTGACACCTTCATTGAACAAGAGCTTCCGTTTCCACAGTGATTGGCCGAATAATAGCAGTCAGGTCTACTTATTTGAGTCACTCGTGAAGGACATTAAAAATGACAGTGCCGCTCAGTTCAAAGCGAAAGATTCAAAGTATGTGTTCGAAACGAAAACCAATTATCAGCACAACCAAATGTTGCCTACCCAAGAGATTACCTTTCATAAAAAAACGATGGCGCCTGCCAGTGTGAAAGTGCTGGATAGTGACAAAAAGCCAATGGTGAAAGTGGAATTCTCTCACTTTGAATTCAATAAATCCTTTGGCAAAGATGCATTTGATGAGAAGAAAAACATGACACTCTCTCAAATGGATGTTGCCACAAGTGCAGACCCATCTGACAGCTTTGCGGTGAAAACGCCAGTTGACATGCCAGAGGGTGTGAAGAAGATGGAAGAGAAAGAAATGATGACAGATGCCGGGAAGCGTTATGTCATGACGTATGGCGGAAAGAAATCCTTCACACTTATTCAGGAAAAAGCGAGAGTCGCTGAAGCGTCTACGCCTGTGACAATGAACGGCGAGCCAGTCGACCTTGGCATGACAGTTGGGGTTCTTACAGATCAATCCCTTTCATGGACATCTGACGGAGTGGACTACTTGATTTCTTCAAGTGATCTATCGAAGGAAGAGCTGTTGATGGTTGCAAAGAGTGTAGAAGGTCAGTCAGCTAAATAAATACCTCAGGCGAGAGCCTTAGAAATGAAAAATCAGCCCTATGCAAGGGCTGATTCAGCGTGTAGACAAACCCTCGCATTCGTTGTCAGGTCTGCGCGCTGGTGCTCACGAATGTTCAATTCGCTCCGCAAAAGTAGCTGTCCTTCCTAGACTTCAAAGGTTTTCTATCACGCTGAAAAGAAGACAAAGTGCTAAAATAAACATCATTTTAGCACTTTGTCAACAATCTAAATCAGCCCTATGCAAGGGCTGATTTTCTTTGATTTGTTTCACTTTATTCTTGATTTTTAGTATCATATGAGAGGATTGAATCATTCAATAGGGAAGTGTGACGGATGGACACAAATGCCTTTTATAGAGACACATGGGCAGAAATTAATTTATCAGCAATCAAGCATAATGTTTCACATATGAAAGATCATATCGGTCAAAGTGTTCAACTGATGGCTGTGGTGAAAGCCAATGCATATGGACATGGAGATATAGAAGTGGCAAGAGCTGCTCTCAAAGCAGGAGCAGACGTATTAGCCGTCGCCTTTTTAGATGAGGCCGTTTCTTTAAGAAATAAAGGCATCACAGCAAAAATACTTGTACTCGGCGCTGTACCGCCGGAATATGTCAAAGCAGCCGTTCGATACAATGTCATCATGACCGCTTACTCCATCGATTGGCTGAGAGACGTCACCAAAATGGTGAAAGGGCAGATGGGACAACCGATACGTTTTCATTTGAAAATAGACAGCGGAATGAACCGATTAGGTGTGAAAACGATCGAGCAAGTGAACGAAGTGAAAAAGCTTGTCAGCGAGCACTCTTATTTACAGCTGGAAGGCGTATTTACTCACTTTGCGACAGCAGATGAAAAGGATGAAGCCTACTTTGATCGGCAGGTCGACACCCTTCAAACACTGCTTGAGCCGCTTCATACGGACAAGCTGCTCGTTCATTGCGCCAACAGTGCTGCAGCTTTAAGGTTTAAAGACGTTTTGTTTAATATGGTTCGCTTCGGCATCAGTATGTACGGGCTGTCACCGTCTGAAGAAATCAAAGATGAATTGCCTTTCAAGCTCGAAGAAGCCATGTCTCTTCATACAAAGCTTGCCCATGTAAAGCATATTCAAAAGGGTGAGAGTGTCAGCTATGGGGCGACGTATACAGCCAATCAAGATACGTGGATCGGCACGGTTCCAGTCGGCTATGCAGATGGATGGATCAGGAAGCTGGCAGGAACGGAAGTGCTTGTTGGCGGAAAGCGCCGGAAGATCGCAGGAAGGGTTTGTATGGATCAATTCATGATTGAACTGAAAGACAAGCTTCCAGTAGGGGAGCCGGTCGTTTTGATTGGTCAGCAAGGAGAAGACATGGTATCAGTCGATGAAATCGCCAAAAGGCTTGAAACCATTAACTATGAAGTCACTTGCTCGATTGGCCACCGCGTCCCAAGAGTATATATAGAGGACGGCGAAAGAGTGCATGTGCGGAATCCGCTCCTTCAAGGCGGGCCAAGTTTTTTATAAACAACATTCAAAAGAACGATAGTCAAACTGACTTCGTTCTTTTTTATTCGACAAAAGTAGGGTAAACATTCTCCCTTTTTTAGAGATTTTGGAAATACCGTATGATTTTCGGAAAAAAGCGTATAATGGGAAAGAGGAACTCCATTATCATCTTGATTTACGGGTGGCCGAACGTAATATCATCATCTAAAAAAGAAATCATGAAACAGCTTTGCTTGTGCATTGAATAATGGTATGATTAGTCTTGGAATGGATCGATACGGTATCCGTAAGTTTTGTGGAGGTGTATGTTTTTTGTCTGAATCCAGCGCAACAAATGAAATGAAGATTCGACTGCCGGAGGCTTTAATGTCTGAGATCGAACGAGTAGCAGAGCAGGATAAGGTAACAAGAAATGAATTGATCTACCGAGCGACAAAAACGTATATTCGTGAACGTAATATTCGACAAAATCGTGAATCGATGAGACGCGGCTACATGGAGATGGCGAAAATTAATCTGAATATCTCTTCAGAGGCACAATACGCAGAGTTTGAGGCTGAGAATACAGTTGAGCGATTAGTCAGCGGGGGTTAAACATTTGATTGTTAAACGCGGTGATGTTTACTTTGCTGATTTATCTCCTGTTGTTGGCTCCGAGCAGGGCGGGGTTCGCCCGGTATTGGTGATTCAAAATGACATTGGAAATCGCTTTAGCCCGACTGCTATCGTTGCAGCCATAACAGCCCAAATACAAAAAGCGAAATTACCGACTCACGTCGAAATTAATGCAAAGCGCTACGGCTTTGAACGAGATTCTGTCATTCTTTTGGAACAGATTCGTACAATCGATAAACAAAGATTGACAGATAAAATCACACATCTTGATGATGAGATGATGGAGAAGGTTGATGAAGCCTTACAAGTTAGTTTGGCTCTTATTGATTTTTAATATGGTGAGATATGGTTGCTCTACTGGAGCAACTTTTTTTGTGTTCAATTTTTATTAACGTTATAATGAAGAAAGACTAAAGAAGAGCTTTAAATGTAAGTAGGGGGTAAAACATGTCGAATCATATCGTGTTAGCTTTTGCAAGAAAGCATCAAAAGGAATTAGAAAAAGAGTGGACGGACATTTTAAAACGACTCGGAGAAAAAGAAACGGACATGATGCTGAACGACAAAATGTATGAAACCATCTGTTCGGAATATGTTCAACTAATCATTACATCTCTTTCAGAGGGGTATAGTGAGGATTTTGAAGAAAAAGTGCAAAATTTTGCTTTAAAAATTGTTCAAATGGGTATATCACTTAAGTTACTGGCAAACGGTCTAACGGAAATCCGTACACATTTATATGAAAAAATGAACGATGACAAAGATACAACACAAGAAAGTCATGACCTCATTTGGCAAATCGATCGATTCATCACACCCATCCATAACGAGATCTTAAACCAGTACTCCATCTCATGGGAAAAAACCGTCAGCCTTCAAAAAATGGCGCTGCAGGAACTTTCTGCCCCGCTAATTCCTGTATTTGAGCACATCACCGTCATGCCACTTGTTGGAACAATTGATACAGATCGTGCGAAAAAAATTATGGAGAACCTGCTCAATGGTGTTGTCAAACATCGCTCACAGGTCGTCTTAATTGATATCACGGGTGTACCTGTCGTGGACACAATGGTGGCCCACCATATCATTCAAGCGTCAGAGGCTGTGAGATTAGTAGGAGCGAAGTGTTTACTTGTCGGTATTCGCCCAGAAATAGCCCAAACGATCGTTAACCTTGGAATTGATTTATCACAGGTTACAACAAAGAATACCCTTCAAAAAGGAATTCAAACTGCTTTGGAAATGACAAATCGAAAAATTGTTTCATTGGAGGGATAACCAATTGAGAAATCACCCGAAGATTCCAATCTTAAAACTATATAACTGTCTTCTGATTTCAATACAGTGGGAGCTTGATGATCAAACAGCTCTTCACTTTCAAGAAGACTTACTGAATAAAATTCATGAAACAGGAGCAAACGGTGTTGTCATTGATTTAACATCTGTCGATATGATTGATTCATTTATCGCAAAGGTATTAGGTGATGTGATCACCATGTCCAAGCTCATGGGGGCAAAAGTTGTATTAACAGGAATACAGCCGGCAGTCGCTGTGACGCTTATTGAACTTGGTATATCACTGGAAGAAATTCAGACAGCACTAGATCTTGAACAAGGGCTTGAGACACTGAAGCGGGAATTGGGGGAATAGATATGAAAGACCAATCCTGTGTGAAAATATTGACGGAATGGGATATAGTCGCAGCAAGACAATTGGGGCGCAATGTTGCAAAAGAACTTGGTTTTGGAACAGTTGACCAAGCAAGAATTACGACGGCCATTTCAGAATTAGCTCGAAACATCTATTTATACGCTGGTAAAGGTCAGATTTGTATAGAAGAAGTGATGGAGCGCGGAAAGCGTGGACTCAAGGTCATCGCAGCCGATGAGGGGCCTGGCATCATGGATATACGTAAAGTGATGGAAGACGGATTTTCTACATCAGGCGGACTCGGAGCAGGCTTGCCGGGCGTCAGAAGACTGATGGATGAATTTAAATTAGATTCTGCACCAGAACAAGGAACGGAGATACAAGCTGTTAAGTGGCTTCGCTAGGAGGGAAACCATGGATTTTAAGGAGGTAATGGAGCAGCGGTACCATCAGCTGCTCAGTCGTTATATCAGTGATTTAACTGAAACATCGCTTTATCAAGCTCAAAAATTTAGCCGTAAAACCATTGAGCATCAAATACCTCCTGAAGAAATAGTGAGTGTTCACCGAAAAGTGATTCAGGAGCTTTACCCTGATTTGCCGGAAGATGTTTTTCATTCACTAGACTTCTTAATTGAAGTCATGATTGGGTACGGACTTGCCTATCAGGAACATTTAACACTTAGAGGCATCCAGCAAGAAATTAAATCTGAAATTGAAATTGCTGCAAATGTTCAGCAAACCCTTCTGGAAACGAAAATTCCAGAAGGAGATACGTTCGATATTGGGGCGATCAGTGTACCGGCAAAACAGATGAGTGGAGATTATTACCATTTTGTAACAGATCACGATACGATTAATATTGCGATCGCAGATGTCATTGGAAAGGGAATCCCAGCTGCGCTTTGTATGTCGATGATTAAATATGCGATGGATTCCTTGCCTGAGTCAGGGAGCGGCCCAACTAAAGTGCTGAAAACCCTTAATCGTGTTGTCGAGCAAAACGTAGACCCAAGTATGTTTATCACCATGTTTTATGGCAGTTATAATAAAGAAACGCATGAATTTAAATATGCATCGGCTGGTCATGAGCCGGGCTTTTTCTATTGCAATCAAGAGAACCAATTTTACGATTTAGATGCAAAAGGGCTTGTACTTGGAATCGCACCAGATTTTGATTATAAGCAGTATGAGAAGCATTTGGACGTAGGAGATATGGTGATCTTATTCTCTGATGGTGTCACAGAATCTAAGTCGGAGGACGGCTTTTTAGAGCGGGAGGATATCAAAGCGCTTATAGCAGAGCACCTATCCTACTCAGCTCAGGAAATGGTCGATGCCATCTATGCCAGCTTACTCAAGCTACAAGATTTTCAGCTTCACGATGACTTCACTTTACTTGTGCTCAAAAGAAAGGTTTAGAAAGTGAAGATGCGGGTATATAAAATTCTAGGAAACAAGAATTTCGAGGTGAATGCATAATGAATATGACAGTGAAAGAGCATCAAATAGATCAAAAAACGAAAATTAGTGTCAGCGGAGAAATCGATGTGTACTCTGCTCCTCAGCTAAGAGAAACACTCATGCCTAAAGCCGAGGCGGGAGAGCATCTTGAAATTTGTTTGAAGGATGTTACGTATATGGATAGTACAGGATTAGGTGTATTTGTTGGGCTGTTTAAAGCGGCTCAAAAAGCAGGTGGAACACTAAAGCTTGAGAACTTGTCAGAACGGCTTGTAAGGTTGTTTGAAATTACTGGACTAAAGGACATCATTGACATTTCTGCAAAAACAGAGGGTGGGGTACAATGAACGAATCAGTAGATCTAATCGAGATGAAAATCCCAGCGAAACCAGAATACGTAGGCATCATTCGCCTGACTCTTTCAGGCGTAGCAAGCCGAATGGGCTATGTTTACGAAGAGATTGAAGACTTGAAAATTGCCGTCAGTGAGGCCTGTACAAATGCAGTTCAGCATGCCTATAAAGGTGAACATGGCGAAGATGGAGAGGTAGCAGTTCGCTTTCTTGTCTATGAGGATCGTCTAGAAATCATTGTTGCTGACAAAGGCGGTAGCTTTGACTTTAAGCAAAAGCAGGAAGGATTAGGGCCTTACACATCTGCTCATACGGTGGATCAATTGGCAGAAGGAGGTCTTGGTTTATACTTAATGCAAACATTGATGGATGAAGTCGAGGTGCAAGCAAACTCCGGAGTTACCGTTGCGATGACAAAGTTTTTAAACAGGGAGCGAGTTGACCATGACACAACCATCCAAAACTATGAAACTAACTAAAGATGAAGTGGATCGCCTTATCCAAAGCTATCAATCCAATCAAGATGAGCAGGCGCAGCTCACGCTGGTCGAATGCTATACAAACTTGGTCGATATGTTGGCAAAAAAATATTCAAAAGGAAAAAGCTTTCATGAGGATCTCAGACAAGTTGGAATGATTGGTTTACTTGGCGCTATTAAGCGATATGACCCACTCGTCGGTAAATCATTTGAAGCCTTTGCCATTCCAACCATCATCGGGGAAATCAAACGCTTTTTACGAGATAAAACATGGAGTGTCCATGTACCAAGGCGAATCAAAGAGCTTGGACCAAGAATCAAGATGGCCGTTGATCATCTAACAACAGAGACGCAAAAATCACCGAAAGTCCAAGAAATTGCAGAGTACCTAGATGTGACAGAGGAAGAAGTACTGGAAACCATGGAGATGGGCAAAAGCTATCAAGCACTGTCTGTTGACCAAGGCGTAGAGGCTGATTCTGAAGGAAGTACAGTCACCATTTTAGACGTTGTCGGCTCACAAGAAGAGGGCTACGAACGTGTAAACCAAAAAATGATGCTTGAGAGTGTGCTTCATGTTCTGACAGATCGAGAAAAAGAGATTATCAACCTGACTTATTTGCAAAATAAGAGTCAGAAAGAAACAGGCGATTTACTAGGGATATCCCAAATGCATGTATCGAGACTGCAACGGAAGGCAGTTAAAAAGCTACGAGATGCATTATCAGAAGATGCGTCTATGGAGCTAGGGTAATGAAGCAGATTGAACAGCACGAGCATGTGAATGCCATTATCTATCAATCGAATAAAGAAGGGAAATCATGCTGCGGGGACAGTTTTTTTATTAAAGCAGATGATGAAGAACTAATTTGTGCTGTGGCAGACGGATTAGGCAGCGGTCAGTTCGCCAATGAATCATCTTCTTTAGTCAGCGAAATTGTCGAAGAATATGGACATGAGGATATGACGACCCTCATCGAAAGATGCAATCAGGCGATGAAAAATAAACGCGGAGCCACAGTTGCGATCTTAAAGGTGAATTTTTCCCAGCAGCAATTTACCTATTGTTCGGTTGGTAATATTCGGTTCATCTTGAATGCCCCTTCTGGCGACTATATTTATCCACTTCCGACATCAGGATACTTATCAGGGAAACCTAGAAAATATAAAACATACACCTATTCCTACGAAAAAGGATCAACATTCATTATGTATTCAGACGGATTGAATGTGCCAAACATGAGAATGTGTTTAAAGCATAGTCATTCAGTTGCAGACATTGCCAAACAACTTGAAACATACACACAAGACAAGAAGGACGATCTCACCTATGTACTTGGTCAGCTCACGTAAAATAGCTGACCTTTTTTCTGTTTTGCCGGTTTTTTTGATACACTAAAAGAGAAGACACAGTGAGGGGATGCAAAGTATGAAGACATCTGACTTTTTATTGAAACAAATTGCAACAGAATTAAAGCTTTCAACAAAACAAATTGAAAGTGTCATCAAGCTCTTAGAGGATGGCAACACCGTCCCGTTTATTGCCCGTTACCGGAAAGAGCAGACAGGCTCACTGGATGAGGTGCAAATTCAAACCATTTCAGAGCGCTATACATATATCCAAAATGTCATGAACCGAAAAGAAGAAGTCATCCGATTAATCGCAGAACAAGACAAACTGACGGATGAATTAAAACAAAAAATTGAGCAGGCTCATAAACTGCAAGAGGTCGAAGATTTATACCGGCCATTCAAACAAAAACGTAAAACAAAAGCAAATGTAGCCAAAGCAAAAGGGCTCGAGCCGCTGGCTGAATATGTACTCACGCTGCCAAACGATGAGATCGAAAAGAAGGCCGCTTCTTTTATCAACGAAGAAAAGGAAGTAACAAGTGTAGAAGAGGCACTGGAAGGCGCGCAGCACATCATTGCTGAACAGCTGGCAGATGATCCTGATATGCGGAAATGGATTCGCAGCGAAACGTACCAAAAGGGCAGTCTAGTCACATCAGGAAAAGACATCGAAAGCGATGAAAAAAATGTCTATGAAATGTATTACGATTATCAAGAGCCCATCAAAAAGATAGTGCCTCACCGTGTACTAGCGGTTAATCGTGGAGAGAAAGAAGGCATCTTAAAGGCAGCCATCGAGCCACCTGCTGAAAATATTCGTTTCTATCTCGACAAACAAGTCATAAAAGGCAAACAGACGACGGCGAGACCGTTTATCGAAGCGGCAATTGACGATGCGTATAAACGCCTCATTCAGCCTTCCATCGAACGAGAAATACGCAAAGAGCTGACAGAAAAAGCAGAAGAACAAGCGATTCATATTTTTGCTGAAAACTTAAGAAAACTACTACTTCAGCCGCCGATGAAAGGGAAACGTGTACTTGGAGTGGACCCTGCGTTTCGTACAGGCTGTAAATTAGCCGTCGTGGATGATACGGGCAAAGTCCATCATATCGGCGTCATTTACCCGCATCCGCCTGTGCAGAAAAAAGCGGAAGCCAAACAAAAAGTGAAAGAGATCATTCAATCGTCAAATATTGAAGTCATTGCGATTGGAAACGGAACAGCCTCAAGAGAGACTGAACAATTCATTGCAGACCTCATTCAAGAGTTGGATCAGCCGGTCTCCTATTTGATCGTGAATGAAGCAGGAGCAAGCGTATACTCTGCGTCTGCACTGGCGCGAGAAGAGTTTCCAGACCTGCAAGTCGAAGAACGAAGCGCCATATCCATTGCTCGAAGATTACAAGATCCTTTAGCAGAGCTCGTGAAAATTGATCCGAAGTCTGTCGGAGTGGGCCAATACCAGCATGACGTGAGCCAAAAGCAATTAAACAGCTCGTTAACCTTCGTGGTAGAGACGGTCGTCAACCAAGTCGGTGTGAACGTCAATACGGCCTCACAGGCGCTGCTGCAATATGTGTCAGGTCTTTCAAAAGCCGTCGCAGGGAATATCATCAAGCGCCGCGAAGAGATTGGGAGATTCACAAGCAGAAAAGAGCTAAAGGACATTCCAAGACTTGGGGCAAAGACTTATGAGCAGTGTATCGGTTTCCTGCGCATCGCAGATGGACAAGATCCACTTGATCGGACAGGCATTCACCCAGAGAGCTATAAAGAAACAAAACAGTTCTTACGCATGATCAAGATGACACCAAATGATCTTGGCACAGAGCAGTTAAAGGAGAAAATCGCAGAGGTCAAACTGGATGAAGCAGCAGAGCAGCTTGATATTGGTATCATTACACTTCAGGACATCATCGATCAGCTGACAAGACCCGAGCGTGATCCGCGCGATGAAGTACCAAAACCTCTTTTAAAAACAGATGTGTTGAAATTGGAGGACTTGAAGCAAGGAATGGAGCTGCAAGGAACGGTAAGAAACGTCGTAGACTTCGGCGCATTCGTTGATATTGGTGTGAAACAGGACGGGCTTGTCCATATTTCTAAGCTCAGCAGCCGTTTTGTGAAGCATCCGCTTGACGTTGTATCAGTTGGTGACATTGTGACTGTATGGGTGGACTCCGTTGATCAGGTAAAAGGCCGCGTTGCCCTCTCCATGCTGAAACCAGAGTAAACAAAAAACGAGGCGCACCTTAGGATGGGGTGTGCCTTGATGTGACTGAATTTTTTTTTCTGTAGAAGTACCAGCATTGATTCAGCAACTTGATTTGGTAATGATTTTTTTCGAAAAAAGCCTTCTGCATCTGATTTTTCAGCCAGTTGGGCATCGCCCATTCCTCCTTTGATCAAAACAGTGGGTGTACCTTCAATGTATGCAAAGGGGAAATTGTCCTGTTCGATATTTTTATAGAAAGGAACGATCTTGATTGAAGGAGAGCGAGTTACAGCAGTTAACAGAGCATATTTCTGAGCATTTCTTTGGTAAGGCATTCCGCCATCAGGCTGTTTTTAATGACCGTCTCAAAACGACAGGCGGGCGATATTTACTTGGTACACACAATATCGAACTGAACCGCCGATACCTAGAGGAACATGGACGAGAAGAATTAATCGGGATCATTAAGCATGAGCTGTGTCATTATCATCTGCATCTTGAGGGGAAAGGCTATCAGCATCGTGACCGTTCCTTTAAAGAGTTATTAAAACAAGTAGGAGCCCCGCGTTTTTGTACACCGCTAAAGACCGTACAAAATAAACGGCGTGTACAGAAACGGCATGAATATGTCTGCACAGGATGCGGTCAGTATTTTATCAGGAAAAGACGGTTTGATACCTCTCGTTATGTGTGCGGCGTCTGCAAAGGAAAATTAAAATGGCAGCGTACAATCGGTTCAGAGTGATAAGCATTCCTTTAGGGATGCTTTTTTTGTGAGATGAAGTAGACACATTGAGACAAATAGAGACGCAAGTCTCATTTTGTCTCTTTTTTGATCGATGTGAATCGCTCAAAGCCTAGGCTTTCAAGCGCCATGATGTTGGCACGCTTTTTGCTTGTATAGAAGTGCAAGTAAAAAAGATAGGAGGTTTTATCATGGAAATGGCACTCACAAAAGAAAAAGCCGTTTGGATGTATCAAAAAATGCAGGAAATCCGCCAATTTGAAGATCAAGTACACACGCTTTTTACAAAAGGGATCTTGCCAGGTTTTGTCCATCTTTATGCTGGTGAAGAAGCTGTTGCTGTCGGAGTCTGCGCTCATCTGAATGAACAAGACAGTATTACAAGTACTCACCGTGGCCACGGTCATTGTATCGCTAAGGGCTGTGATCTAAAAGGAATGATGGCAGAAATCTATGGAAAAGCCACAGGCCTTTGTAAAGGAAAAGGTGGATCTATGCACATTGCAGATTTTGATAAAGGAATGCTCGGTGCCAACGGAATTGTTGGAGGCGGCTTTCCACTTGCGTGCGGGGCAGCCCTCACAGCTAAATATAAAAAGACAGATAATGTAAGCGTTTGCTTTTTTGGGGATGGTGCAAACAATCAAGGGACTTTTCACGAAGGAATCAACCTCGCCGCTATCTGGAAACTGCCAGTCATTTTCATCGCAGAAAACAATGGTTACGGGGAAGCGACGCCATTTTCCTATGCTTCAAGCTGCAAATCGATTGTGGATCGAGCCGCCAGTTATGGTATTCCGGGTATTCAAGTAGATGGAAAAGATGTGACAGCCGTTTATCAAGCAGCAGAACAAGCGATAGAACGAGCAAAAAATGGAGAAGGTCCGACATTGATTGAATGCATGACATATCGGAATTATGGTCATTTTGAAGGAGACGCCCAGCGCTACAAAACAAGCCGAGAAAAAACAGAACACCAAGAAGAGAAAGATGCCATCACGCTTTTTAAAAATGAATTATTAAAGGAGCAGCTGCTGACGGATCAAGAGATATCAAGTATTGAAGCGGCTGTAGCAGAAGCGATAGATGAAGCGGTTAGATTCAGTGAAGAAAGTGAATATCCAGATCAATCCGAATTATTGACCGACGTGTATGTTTCGTATCAATAAATCAGAAAGGGGAGAGGGAAATGATAAGAGAAATCAGCATGTCTAGTGCTTTGAATGAAGCGATTAAACTGGCGATGAGAAGAGACGAAGATGTCATTTTAATGGGAGAAGATGTTGCGGGAGGCGCTCATGTAGATCACTTACAGGATGATGAAGCATGGGGCGGTGTTCTTGGTGTAACGAAAGGAATCGTACAGGAATTTGGACGTGAGCGTGTCCTTGACACACCGATTAGTGAAGCTGGCTATGTTGGTGCGGCTATGGCAGCTGCGTCAACAGGGCTAAGGCCAATTGCGGAGCTTATGTTTAATGATTTTATCGGTACTTGTCTGGACCAAGTGCTGAATCAAGGCGCAAAATTTCGATACATGTTTGGCGGAAAAGCAGAGGTGCCAATCACAATTAGAACGACACATGGGGCGGGTTTTAGAGCAGCTGCCCAGCATTCGCAAAGTTTGTATGCACTATTTACAAGCATCCCTGGTTTGAAAGTAGTTGTGCCTTCTTCACCATATGATGCCAAAGGGCTGCTGCTGGCAGCCATCGAGGATCAGGACCCTGTCATCTTTTTTGAAGACAAGACGCTTTACAATATCACAGGAGATGTGCCGGAGAGGTATTACACACTGCCGCTTGGTAAAGCAGATGTGAAGAGAGAAGGATCTGATGTAACCATCTTTGCAGTAGGCAAACAAGTGCATACAGCACTCGAAGCAGCAGAGCAATTGTCTGCACAAGGTATTGAAGCGGAAGTGATTGATCCAAGAAGCTTGTCGCCGCTTGATGAAGAGGCCCTTCTGACTTCAGTAGAAAAAACAAATCGACTTGTCATTGTCGATGAAGCAAATCCAAGGTGCGGAATTGCCGCTGATATTTCTTCTTTGATTGCGGATAAAGGATTTGATTTACTTGACGCGCCAATCAAAAAAGTGACGGCTCCTCATACGCCGGTACCATTTTCACCACCTCTTGAAGATATATATCTACCAACACCTGATAAAGTTGTGAACACTGTATTAGAGATGATTGGCAAGAGTCATGACAAGATCTTGAACTAGAGAAAGGAGAGAGGGAGATGGCTGTCGAAGTTGTGATGCCTAAATTGGGCATGTCGATGAAAGAAGGAACGGTATCTGTCTGGAATAAGGAGGTTGGTGAGACCGTAAATAAAGGGGAAAGCATTGCAAGCATCAACTCCGAAAAAATTGAAATGGAGATTGAATCACCTGCTGAAGGAACCATATTGGATATAAAAGTGTCAGAGGGAGAAGGTGTACCGCCTGGCACGGTCATCTGCTATATCGGTGAAGGAAATGAACAAGTGGAGGAAAAGAAAGAAAGAGACATCCAGTCAAAATCAAAGAAAGAGAGAAAGAAAATCTCACCTGTTGCCCGTAAAATGGCGAATAGCGCAAACCTAGACATTGATACGCTCGTGGGGACAGGACCAGGTGGAAGAATTACGAAAGAGGATGTGCTTCATGCGCTTCCTGAACGGGAAGAGAAAAAACAAGAAGAGAAAAAACAAAATGAGACAGAGCATCAGCCGATTAACATGATGCGGAAAACAATTGCCTCAAGAATGATGGAGAGCCTGCAAACAAGTGCACAATTAACCATTACGATGAAAGCGGACGTGACACAACTTACAAACTTACAACAACAGCTAAATGGAACAGCCATAGCACGTTACGATACAAAGTTGACCATCACCGATTTTGTAGCCAAAGCAGCGATCCTTTCGTTGTTAGAACATCCTGCGATGAACAGTCAATATCATAACGGAGTTGTGGAAACCTTTGAGAATGTTCATCTTGGGATTGCTGCTGCGTTAGATAACGGATTGGCTGTACCGGTCATTCAGCATGCGGAGCGGTTAACGCTGATAGAGCTAGCGAAGAGCATTAAATTGTATGGCCAAAAAGCACGTGAAGGAAAGCTTCTCCATGATGAAATCCAAGGTTCGACCTTTACATTGACCAATCTTGGAGCCTATGGTGTAGAGTATTTCACGCCAATTTTGAATCCGCCGGAAGCAGGTATCCTGGGCGTCGGAACAATGTATGACACCCCGGTTTATCGAGAGGATGAATTGTGCAAAGGGACCATCCTGCCTCTCAGTCTTACGTTTGATCACCGCGTGCTGGACGGAGCGCCGGCGTCCGCATTTTTATCAACGGTCAAAGCACATTTAGAAGAACCAATATCCACTCTTTTATAGGAAGAAGGTGAACGTACCATGACACTGGTCATTATAGGAGGCGGACCAGCAGGTTATGTGGCAGCCATAACAGCCGCCCGTTTCGGCAGGGAGGTTGTGTTAATTGATCAAGGTCAGCTGGGGGGGACCTGCCTCAATGAAGGCTGTATTCCGACCAAAGCACTTTTGCAAAGTGCCGATATGTATGAGCATGTGAAATCGGCTGGACATTTTGGAATTGAGCTTCCAGAACATGAGCCTATCATCCAATGGAATGCTGTCCAAAAACGGAAGCAGTCTGTCGTCAAGCAGCTCACTGATGGTGTTCGCTACTTGATGAATAAAAACAAAGTCACCGTGGTAAATGGGAAGGCTTCATTTCTATCAGCACATGAGCTATTGATAGAAAGTGAAGGGAAGTCTGACATCATTCAAGCAAAACAAATCATTATTGCATCAGGGGCAGCGCCTGCTGCTTTACCTTTTGCACCTTTTGATGGCGAATGGATCATTCACAGCAAGGATGCCATGTCACTTTCTTCAATACCAAATTCGCTTTGCATCATTGGGGGCGGGGTGATCGGCTGTGAGTTTGCGAGCATCTTTAGCAGAATGGGATCAAAGGTTGTCATGGTTGAACGGGCAGTGCACATTTTACCTGAAGAAGATCGTGATACAGCACAATGTCTTCACGAGCAACTCGAAGAAACGGGTGTAGACATTTTGACGTCCGCCGCAGTCAAACAGCTTGATTCCTCTTCAAGAAAAGTAGGGGTGGAGAATAATCAAGGAGAGCGGTGTGAAATCCAGTCGGATCTTTGCTTAGTGGCCATTGGCAGAAATCCGCAGCTTGGAGAATTGAATCTTGATCAGGTTGGTATTGATTTTGATAGAAACGGCATCTACGTTAATGAACATATGCAAACCAATCACCCGCATATCTATGCGTGCGGTGATGTAACAGGTGGGGTCCAGCTTGCTCATGCTGCTTTTCATGAAGGAACGGTTGCGGCATCCCATGCATCAGGTGAACATGTAAAGATGAATGAGCAAGTGATTCCGAGGTGCATCTACACCTCTCCAGAAATCGCCAGTGTTGGTTTAAATGAAGAGAGTGCTAGAAAACAATATGAGGAGATTCGGATAGGGACATGTGCATTTTCTGCAAATGGAAAAGCATTAATCTTAAATCAACCAACCGGTCACGTAAAGGTCATTGTAGAACCGCAATATCAAGAAATATTAGGTGTTTCAATCATCGGACCAAATGCAACAGAACTGATTGGACAAGCGGCGATGATGATGCATACAGAGCTGACCACTGATACTTTAGAGCAGTTTATTACGGCACATCCGACACTTTCAGAGGCGATACACGAAGCCTTGCTGCAAACCATTGGACGAGCGGTACACTGTTGAAAAAGGCTTCTTTTCTATCCGATTGACTTCTTGGGTTAGCTAATGATAATTGAAAGCGCTTTTATAATTATCTATAATGAATAAAAAGCCCCTAGAGGAGAGGATGGAATGAATCCGACGCCTTGTTATTTAAATACGTGGAAACGTTTTGTTCGTGAAGGTTTGCTTGATCAGTCTCGTCTGAATAAGAGAGTGGTGGAATCATGGCACAGGTGTAAACAGGCAAATGTGAATCCGTATTTAGATAAAGGACAGTCGTTGTTAGAAAAGGAATTATTCAGTGCTCAAAAAAAGAAATACTCATTATTCCTCAATACCGCTCTTCCTTACTTAAATAAAATCAGTCAGCAATTAAAAGAATCTGACATGTTGGCCTTACTCATCGATGCAGACGGTTATGTGCTAAGTCTGACAGGAAGCGAAAGAACGATGGTGGAAGCAAGAAAAATTAATTTTATGGAGGGGGCGCGCTGGACCGAAACAGATGTAGGGACAAACGCGATCGGAACGGCACTCGTCATCGGAGAAGCGGTGACGATCAATGGAACTGAGCATTTTTCTATCGCCTCTCATCATTGGAGTTGTTCAGCCGCTCCTATTCGCGATGCAGACGGTACAATCATAGGGGTGATTGACATCTCCTGTATGACGGATAACAAGCACCCTTTTATGCTTGGAATGGCATCAACGGTTGCTTATGCCATCGAGAGAGAAATTCAAGTCCAGCAAAAAAGGAGGGAGATGGAGCTAATCACTCACTGTCACCAGCAGGTGGAAGCAGACGAACCGTATGTGGTCTGTAATGAAAAAAAGCAAATTGTTTCTGCCAGCCGGTCGATTAGAGAACGATTTTCAGACTGGTATGGAATGGATGTCGAGCGGCTTAAGGATCATCCATTTGTTATCAGAGGAAAGCAGATCATTCAATCAGAGCAAGATGGAAAGATGCTAGGCATATCCCTTTCCCTTGAAGAAGCAGCGAAAAGCAGCATAACCATTTCTTTTGCTCAATTTCCCGGGGAATCCGGAACAAGTAAGGTATTTCAACAGACGCTCAGCGAAATGAAACGAGCGGCACAAACAGATGCAAATGTATATATTTGGGGAGAAACAGGTACAGGAAAGGAACTGACCGCTAGAGCTATTCACTCTGCCAGTGAAAGGCATAAAGGACCGTTTATTGCTGTTAATTGCGGAGCCATTCCTGAAAGCCTTTTAGAAAGCGAATTATTTGGCTATGCTGAAGGGGCTTTTACAGGGGCAAAACGTCATGGAGCTAAAGGGAAATTTGAACAAGCTCATAAAGGAACACTCTTTTTAGACGAAATTGGCGAAATCCCATATGCGATGCAAGTAGCGCTTCTTAGAGTGATAGAAGAAAGGGCAGTCGTACCGCTCGGCGGGACACACGAAACCCCTTTGGATATTAGAATCATTACAGCGACACACCGTAATATGAACGAACTGCTGAAGGAAGGGAAAATACGAGAAGACTTGTATTACCGTCTTCATGTCTATCCAATCAACATCCCGCCGCTTAGAGAAAGAAAAGAAGACATTCATGATTTATATCGTTATTACCAAAAGAAGCACCACTGGAATGCGGCGTTTCCTGAATCATTTTTTCAGAAATTACAGGAGTATCATTGGCCAGGAAACATACGAGAGCTTTTTAACCTATTTGAACATCTAAGGGTCCTCTTTCCGCAAGGCGGATGGATTGGTGAATCGCAATATGCTTCAGTATTAGAGGCGATTGATCAGAAAAAGCAGAAGCTGCATCCAGCAGAGTGTACTGAAACTCCAAAAGAACTCACATTCAGGGAACGCATTCAAAAGCAAACAGTGATAGAAGCACTGCATAAAACAAAAGGTCATGTGTCAGAAGCAGCGAGGTTAGCAGGAGTGCCAAGAAGTACTTTTTATAAATGGATGAGAAAGTTTCATCTGTCTTAATCTCATGGAAGGCTGCATCAATGCCCTTGGTCTACTTGAAGAGGTCGGGGGCTTTCTGCCAAGTTAAACAAATGGCATGGAAAAAGGCTTGACTGTTATATTAGTATATGTTAAATTATAAAAGCCGTCGCAAATGAAGCAGGAATGAAACGCTTTAAAATTCTTGACACATTTTTCTGGCATATATATAATGAAACATGTCTTATTATTCCGCAGTAGCTCAGTGGTAGAGCTATCGGCTGTTAACCGATCGGTCGTAGGTTCGAGTCCTACCTGCGGAGCCATAATGGAGAAGTACTCAAGTGGCTGAAGAGGCGCCCCTGCTAAGGGTGTAGGTCGCGCGAGCGGCGCGAGGGTTCAAATCCCTCCTTCTCCGCCATTATTTTATGGCCCGTTGGTCAAGCGGTTAAGACACCGCCCTTTCACGGCGGTAACACGGGTTCGAATCCCGTACGGGTCATGTTTTGTTTTTTGATTCGTTGGGCTATAGCCAAGCGGTAAGGCAACGGACTTTGACTCCGTCATGCGTTGGTTCGAATCCAGCTAGCCCAGCCATTTTTTTATATGTTTTTCTGCATAGCAGATGAGCCATTAGCTCAGTTGGTAGAGCATCTGACTTTTAATCAGAGGGTCGAAGGTTCGAGTCCTTCATGGCTCACCATTGTCACGCGGGTGTGGCGGAATTGGCAGACGCGCTAGACTTAGGATCTAGTGTCTTTATGACGTGGGGGTTCAAGTCCCTTCACCCGCATTGTTTTTTCAAACAGTGCACTTATGAATATATGAGCACATCATACACGCGGTCGTGGCGGAATGGCAGACGCGCTAGGTTGAGGGCCTAGTGGGTGAATAACCCGTGGAGGTTCAAGTCCTCTCGGCCGCATCTAAAAAACCAAAGGTGGTAAACCTTTGGTTTTTTAATTTTTTATCACTTTTAAATGAATTTGTCCATTTACCTTAAGTAAGTGGACTTTTTTAATTATCGAGGTTCAACTGTAATCTTAAAAATGACGTAATTATCGTTTATATCATAGGCATAAACCAACGCCGTGCCCAGTGATGAGTAAGAAGATACGACACCACTAGAACTAATGCTAATAAGGTGACTGCCAGAGATGATTTCCCATCTTGTATAGCCATACAGCAATCCAACGTTTGAGTTTCTTAGCATATGGAAATCGACCGTTCCAATTTCATTTGTAGGCTTTGCTATATTGTGAATTTTTGCAGGTTCTTGCGCAGAAGCTTGATTTGTTAAAGCTGGAAGAGCTAATGAAGAAATTGATAATACTGAAACAATTAATCCCTTGTAAAGTTTATTCATAATACTTCCCCCTCAGTTTGGTTTTATTACAAATTCATCATAACATGTAAAATATTTGAATTGTATGGATGTCGAGTATATTTCGAAATTTAACATTCTTCAAGGTCTGTATTTAAAAGAAGATAAGCATTTGTTAGACCGATGTTTTGGGTTCTTAAAAAGTAGGAAAATGTATAGTGATATTGAAGACTTTGCATTAGAAGCAGCTGAATACTTTAGAAGAGCTGGAAGATTTGAAATGGCTACCAAGCATGTACCTCTTACAACAGAAAAATTGAATAATGTCATGTCATTTGATGGTTTATTTGTTATCAAGTAAATTTATGATACGTTTTCCTCGTCCACCTCCAGTTTCTAAGGAATGATGAGCTTTGGCAACATCAGATAAAAGATAAATGCTATCAACAACTGGTCTGACCTTGTTGGAATCTACATAAGATGCTAATTCTTTTAAAAGTTCATTTTTTGGGTTTGCGCTGAATGTGCGAACTCTACGAGAACCGAAAGTAGTTGAAGCTAATATATATATGAAAGACGAAAAACTAGGAAATCCAATAGTAACCATTCTTCCGTTCTTTGTAAGCAGGCGCCTATAATGTTTGAGGTCAGTTCCAACTGTGTCCATGACTACATCAAACTTTTTAAGATCAGTAGGATACGTCTTTTTATAATCAAGTACTTCGTCTGCACCTAGCTCTTGAAGAAAAGTGAGATGTTTTTCGTTTGCAATAGCAGTTACATGAGCACCTAACATTTTTCCAATTTGAATCGCAATGCTTCCGACTCCTCCACTTGCACCACGTACAAGTAAATTTTCGCCTCTTCTAAGTTTAGCTTGATATTTTAAGGCAATAATTGCAGTAGCACCTACGCCAGGCAATGCCGCGGCTTGTATGAGATCAATCTTTGTAGGAGTTTTAGATATTTTCTCAGGTGATATAGCTACATATTCAGCGGCACTACCATTTTGGCTCCTGAGATTCATAGGAAGAACCCCCCACACTTTATCACCTAATTGATAACTTTTTACGTTCGATCCTACTTCAACAACCTCTCCAGAAAAATCTGCCCCTGTCCCTTTAGGGAATTGATTACCCGTTAATAGTTTCAACTTGCCTGATCGAAACAGCGTATCCATAGAGTTTACACTCGAACCATGTACACGAATGAGTACTTCTCCAGACTCTATAACAGGTTTTGATATAGAATCTTCAAAAAGAACATTCGGTGATCCATAATTGTGCAGCGCGCATCTGTTCATTTTTCATTTACTCACTCCATCTCCTTGAAAAAGTATTGACTTGAAGGTTTTTTATAATCAATTTGGCTCTCTAATACCTGGATGACACGGTTTACATATTTGATTATAATAAATGGAATTGATTTAACAAGTACGCAATATAAACTGCTTAAGGAAGGAAAAACTGACTAAGGGGTGGATAAAATATGACTGAAAGTGAGCTGAATAAAGCGATAGCTCCAGCGAGTTATGCATTAAATATATTAGCGGGAAAATGGAATTTAAAAATCTTAGCTGTACTATGTAGTTACAATGAGATTCGATATAATGAGTTAAAGCGTAAAGTGTATGGAATTACAGGAACAATGCTCAATCAATCATTAAAGGACCTGATTGAAAACGGAATTGTTCAACGAGTTCAGTATAATGAAGTTCCATCAAGAGTAGAATATTCATTGACTGGGGCAGGACTAGAGCTGATCCCTATATTTGAACAACTTTTTTTATGGGGCGAAAACCAATTAGAAAAATCAAAGTCATAATAAAATCCATCTACGTGAGAAGTTCGTTAGGGAATCATAGCATAGCTTCCTAACAAAGATTTTATTCACTTTAAGCTATGATGAAGAAAAACAACAAAAAATCTTGAGATTACTAGGGAAGCGCTAGAAAAGGGGATGCAAATACATGTCAATTTACCATAAAGTCATTGGAGAAGGATATCCGATCGTTATATTACATGGTTGGACACTTGACCATCAAGTGATGTTACATGCATTTGAACCGGTATTTGAAAAACAAAGCGGTTGGAAGAGAATATACATAGACTTACCGGGTATGGGACGTTCCGAGCCGCATCCATCTATTCAGAATTCTGATGATATGTTAGAAGCGGTATTCCGTCTTTTGGACGAAATTATCCCTGATGAACAGTTTATTGTTTGTGGTTATTCGTATGGAGGGTACATAGCTAGAGGTATTGTTCATTCACGCCTAGAAACCGTTCGTGGATTACTACTTGTGGCCCCAATGACTATACCTGTATTCGATCAAAGAGTCGTGCCAGAGAAGACCGTTCTAAAAAGTGACAGCAGCTTGATATCACAACTCTCTCCAGAGGAGACGGATGAATTTTGCTCCATGGCAGTTGTGCAAGGAAAACCGGAATGGGAGAGGTTTCGAGATGAAATTTACCTTCCTTCAAAACAAACAAATCATGAATTCATCAATAACATTCTTCAAAATGGATATGGCTATACCTTCGACATTACATCTGAATTTCAGTATCCCACGCTCATTATCACAGGGCGTCAAGACAATGTAGTTGGATATCACGATGCGTGGCGGCTGATCGAAGACTATCCAAGGGCAACCTTTGCAGTGCTTGATATGGCTGGCCACAACCTGCAAATCGAACAACCCGATGTATTTAACTCATTAGTTCATAACTGGTTAATCAGACTTGAGTCGGAAAATGTAAAGAAATAGATTAGGTTTTGTGCAAAATATGTGCAAATCGGAGTCAGGGGTGAATAACCCCGTGGAGGTTCAAGTCCTCTCGGGCATCTCTAAAAAATACCAAGGGTCGTGTACCCTTGGTATTTTTTTTGTGTGCTCTTTTACTATAAAGTGATAACAAGATACATCGATAGTATGCTAAGTGGAAACATACCCGGTCATTTTAATATAAATTTCTCTTTTGAATGAACGATTCCACATCAGATTATCTTAGGTGCGAAATCATATTGCAACTTTAATTAATGTCCATAAAAGAACTGAATAAGCTCTTTTATTCAGCTTTTAGTTTCCTTTCATCTTTCATATTGTTAAATAAAGGTTATAATGAGATAATTTGATAAAAAGAAATTAAGTCGCATAAGATCAACCAAAGGAGTTATAACATGATAAAAAGGTTTTCTCTAGTTTTACTTACTCTCATGATGTCTATAGTTGTTTTGCTAGCGGCTGCCAAAAATTCCTCTGGGGATCATGTCATTTCATTTGATCAGCCTCACATCTTAATAATATCAATTGTAATAATGGTATGTTTATTCATTCCTCCGTTAGTGATGTCCTTTTTCAGTCACTTGATTGTGAGAACTATATCTAGTGTATACCAATGTTTTATTGTTCTATCTTTTCTGGGGCTCATTCCAATAGGATTTCTTATTCCAGATTTTTTAACAATTGTTGTTTCTGTTGTAGGAACTTTAGCCAGTGTAGCTAGTCTTATAGTCACTTTAAGAATTGATAGGAATAAAGATGCTAATCTTAACTAAAATAAAAATGACATCAATTTTCTAAGAGTACAGTAATGTTTCGTTATTCCTTACTTTTAAATAAAACTGAAAAATGGATTGACGTTATAAACTTGCTTATTCCCTTCGGATTGAACACCCTTTTTGCAAAAAAATATTTTAAAGTCAGTGAAGAACAAAATTGAGTATAATCGTTGATTTTGTTCTTTTAAATCCTAAATTGCAATTATTTCCGAATCATGTTACAATAAGGTTAATTATTTTTGTTCGGCGTAAAGGATAGCATGAAGAAAGACTTTTCGTCTTGAGGATACTTTGGGCAAGGATAGTATAATACATTGTGTGATAACGCACTAGGAGGCAACAAACATGGAACAAGGTACAGTAAAATGGTTTAACGCAGAAAAAGGTTTTGGATTTATCGAACGTGAAGAAGGCGACGATGTATTCGTACATTTCTCAGCTATCCAAGGTGACGGATTCAAATCTTTAGACGAAGGTCAAAAAGTAACATTTGACGTAGAGCAAGGTTCTCGTGGAGCTCAAGCTGCTAACGTTCAAAAAACTGCTTAATCTTCATTTTTTAAAACAGGTTCTCTGTAGAGAGCCTGTTTTTTTGTGCTTTCATTTATTTCTTCAATAAAAAACCCTACTCAGCGTACAAGTAGGGAGTTGTTACAAGGTAATCGTAAAAAAAATTCATGCTTCAAAGGTTTATCAACAGTATAGCATATTGGATTTACAATATGCGGAATTTGCCTAAATAAATTCTTTTTTCTTTCATTAATTGAAGGGTGGGTCAGAGAACTTGAATTCAAAAATGGTGAGGGATGCCCAAAAGAGCGGCAGAGTTCTTAACAGAAACTTTTGATTTGTTTTTCTGTAATCCCTTCGATGACCTCTAATTCACTTAGCAAAAATTCATGGGCATCATCTAGCATTTTCTTTTCACTTGCATTTAGTGCTTTCTCTTTTTTCATACGCATCAGGTCACGTACAACTTCAGCACCGTCTTGGATGCTACCCGTTTTTATTTTGTTTGTATTAATTGTATGCCGTTCTTTCCATGTCGGTATTTGAACTGATTCGCCATGCTGGAAAATGTCCATCACATTGTTTAATGCCAGTATATCTGTAACAGGTCTAATGCGTGAACCCGATATTTTCCGTGTTGGAATCATCACTTTCATATGACTGATTGACATATTAATCACATAATACTGTTGTTTTTCATCAGAAAATTCTTTTTCTTCTATGGCTTCAATTATACCTGCTCCGTGCATTGGATAAACAATGTTATCACCAATTTGAAACATATCATCCGCCTCCATATCATGTATCTACTTTAAGGGTACCACACTTAGGAGGAAAATAATCAAATTTTTAATAATAACATGTTTATTTATTTTTTGTCAATAAATTTAGTTCTAAAAAAAAGAGATGATTCCATGAAAATGTTGGATGATTTTTGAACTTATCCTCTAGAATCTCACTACAAGAAAAACAGGATATCCACCATTAAAAAAGACCAGCCGTTGAGCTGGTCTTTCCAGATAGAATCCGATCATAATGTCGAAATATCAATGACAAACCGATAACGCACATCACTTTTCAGCACGCGTTCATACGCTTCATCAACTTGACTTGCGTTGATCACTTCAATTTGTGGTGCGATATGGTGAGTAGCTGCGAAATCGAGCATTTCTTGTGTTTCTTGGATGCCGCCAACGAGTGAACCAGCAATGCTGCGGCGCCCGGTGATTAATGAAAAGACATGGAACTGATCTGGCTCAGGTGGTGCACCGACATTCACCAAGGTTCCGTCCACTCGAAGTAAGGACAAATAGGCGTCTACATTGATATTAGCAGAGACCGTATTGAGAATGAGGTCATATTGGCCGGATAGTGTTTTAAATGTATCAGGATCACTTGTAGCAAAATAGTCTTTTGCACCAAATGACAGTGCCTCTTCTTTTTTATTCAAAGAGCGGCTCAATACCGTCACTTCAGCACCAAGTGCACGTGCGAATTGAATGGCCACATGACCGAGCCCGCCCATCCCGACGATGGCGACTTTTTTGCCAGGACCTGCCTTCCAGTGCTTTAACGGAGAATAAGTGGTAATGCCAGCGCAGAGAAGAGGACTTGCGACATCAAGGGATAGTTGATCTGGAATGCTGACGACAAAGCGCTCTGTCACGACAATCTTCTGACTATAGCCGCCGTAAGTTGGTTTCCCGTCATAATTGAGGTTATTATAGGTTTGGACGACTCCTTTCTTGCAATATTGCTCGTCTCCATTTTGGCAATATTCACAGGTGCCGCAGGAATCAACAAAACAGCCAACACCTACGCGGTCTCCGATCTGAAACTTCGTCACATCATCGCCGGTATCGGCCACGACTCCAGTAATCTCATGACCCGGAACCATTGGGAAAATACCACCGCTCCATTCATCAAAGGCGCTGTGGATATCTGAATGACAGATCCCGCTAAATTGAATATCAATTAAAATATCATGTGGACGAAGCGCTCTTCGTTCAATGGTTGTCCGTTCAAAGTTCGCTTTTGCATGTGAAACACTTAAAACGTTTGATTGGTGCGTCTGACACATTCTAAATCATCCTTTCAAAAGTAAGATTCTGTTCTACTTCTATACTGTACGTCTTAAAGTGAACTCTAAGTCAATAGAGAACCCTCTTCAGGCTTTTCAACATCCTTAAATAAAGAATTGAGCCAAAAGCATCTTGCGTTCTCTATCAAATTGGAGATGATGAGAAGAAGAAGAGAAGGGTGAAAACAATGAAAATAGCACAAGCCGCCAAGCAGCTCAATTTATCTACTGCTACGCTCAGATACTACGAGAATATTGGTTTAATTCGACCGATCCGTCGTGATGAAAACGGTGTTCGTGATTATGCAGAAGAGGATATTCAGTGGATTGAATTTATCAAATGTATGAGAAATGCGGGTCTCTCAATTGATGCACTTCGAGAATATACGGCTTTATTTATCGAGGGCGAGGATCATACCCTGTCCTCGCGAAAAAGTATTTTGGTCAATGAGAGAGAAAGACTTGTAGAAAAGCAAAAGGAAATCGAAGAGACGATTAAGCGATTAGATTACAAGATAGAAAGTTATGAAGATATTATCCACAGTTATGAAAAAAAGCTAGTTCATCAACTAAAAACCAGCTCTATTTAAATGAAGAAAAACCTGTGACTTGTCACAGGTTTTGTGATGTGGTTATCTTTTTGTGTAACGCACCCAGTTATAATGCGCGTGGAGTGGTGTAACACCGTTATAGGATCCGAGCCATTCATCGACACCTGCACCATTCCAGAGGTTCATCATAATCTTTCCTGGAGTTTGAGGGATTTGAGTAGTGGCAGTATGTTTTAATTGTCCGTCCACATACCATTTAATCGAGTTAGGCTGCCAGTCAAATGCATACGTGTGATAAGAGTTTGCTGCATCAAAACCAAGGTTGACGATCTTTTCATGATTTCCTACACCATTGGTATAGTAGTTAAACTGGACCTTTGTCGTATCTTTTCCAAGAAATTCGATGTCAATTTCATCCCAAGGCGTACCATCAGTCGGTCCTGTATAAGTAAAGAACGAAGACACGATCCCAACATTTTTGGCTGGTTTCATACTGACTTCATAAAGCCCGTAGCCATATGTTTGAGTGGAACGGTTTTCTCCGCAGTCAAACTTATTATAGGAAGGACTTGTGAGCGATAATCGCATTTCCCCTAACGACGTCATGGAGACATTGTTTGCACGCCACGTACAGTTAAACATGTTTCCATTCGAGTACCCATCGGCTTTTTGCCATAACCCCGTATTATAGTTGTTAAAAGGCTCATAAAACGATCCGCCTGTTTGGGCCGAGGCACCCGCAGTAAATGTGGATAAACTCAATACTATTCCAGTGACAAGCAGCATCAACATTCGTTTCATACGGTAAGACATGTAGGCATTCCCCTCTCTTATTTTGAAAGCGATTTCTTAATTGATCATACATGATTCTCTCGAAATGGAAAATCGGTCTAATATATAGTATTAAAGAGGATTTTTTACTAGATTTTTCTCTTATTTCATAAGAAGTTACGAAAGAAAATGATCTTTTTCAGGCTATTTACTAAAGAATGATTGACAAAGCGGACAGTTGTCCGTAAGATAATACCGGTACAATTGTCCTAATGAAAACCAAAAAGTTTTGATTGAACACATAGAGAGAAGTGCAATATGGATGAAGGTAAAGAAGGTGAAGCATCATGGAAAAGGATATTGGGAAGGAAATTGAAGAGGTCGCTTTTACTTTGTTTCAGGAATTTGGCGTGGAAAATGTCAGCATGCATAAAATTGCCAAAACAGCTGGTGTTGGGCAGGGTACTCTTTATCGCCGTTATGCCAATAAAAGTGATTTGTGCCTTTCGATCCTTGGAGAAAAATTTGAACAGCTGATCCCTGCTTTGCATCTTTACTTGAGCAAAATCAGTGACCAGCCGGTTCGTGAACGTTTGCGTTATGTGCTCGAAGAAATTCATCTCATTGTCGGTCATCATTTAGACTGGATTCGGATGCTTACGATATCTGGGAATTTAGAGCAGACAAGCAAAGTGTATGACTGTCATTACAGTCAATCGCTTAGGCAAATGATTCGTGATTTGCTAGAAGAAGCAGATGAAAAAGGGGAAGCGAATATACAGGATATTGAACTGACGACACTTTGTATGTCCTCTCCGATGACGCCTGAAATGATGTTTTATATTCATGAATCTGGTTATACAATCGAAAAAATCGCTCAATTCGCTGCAGAAAAACAGATTTTATCTGTTTTCAATAGACATTGAAGTGGCTCATTTCTAACCGTCCTCACTTCCTATGATTGATTTAAATTGAAAAAGAAAAGGAGCCAGCCTACTATGAACAAACAGCAAGCAGCAGCTTCTCATATTCGAACGCTGCCCATTATTATCTCATTTATTACAGCCGGTTTTATTGGCCTGTTCAGTGAAACGGCACTAAATATGGCGCTGAGAAGCTTAACGTTAGACTTTGGAATTGAAGCGACGACAGCTCAGTGGCTAACAACAGGATATTTATTAACACTTGGTATTCTCGTACCAATTTCAGGACTCATTCTTCAATGGTTTACAACAAGACAGCTTTTCATGACGTCGCTCGTCTTTTCGATCATTGGAACTTTTATCGCAGCAGTTGCACCAGCCTTTAGTATTTTAATGGTGGCACGTGTCGTACAGGCAGTCGGAACAGCATTGCTTCTTCCATTAATGTTCAATACGATTTTGGTAATCATCCCGCCTCATAAACGAGGCAGATCTATGGGGATTATAGGTCTTGTGATCATGTTTGCACCAGCTGTTGGTCCAACAGTCTCTGGTCTTATTTTGAAATCGCTGACGTGGCATTGGATTTTCTGGATTTCACTTCCGCTATTAATAGCTGCACTCGTCTTTGGTTTTATCTTTATGCAAAATATCACAGAACCAACAAGACCAAAAATCGACATCTTATCGATTGTGCTTTCAACCATTGGTTTCGGAGGAATTGTGTATGGCTTTAGTAGTGCCGGTGAAGGCGGCGGCTGGAGCAGTATGCATGTGATCGTTGCAATTGTAGTAGGTGTCATTGGGATTCTTGTATTCTCTCTCAGACAGTTGAATATGAAGGAACCGATGCTGAACTTAAGCCCGTTTAAATATCCGATGTTTGTCATTGGGTTACTGCTGATCTTAGTTTGTATGATGGTCATGCTGTCTGCTATGATGATTTTGCCATTGTATCTGCAAACATCCTTGGCACTAACGACCTTTACAGCAGGTTTAATGCTATTGCCAGGTGGAATTATCAACGGTCTGCTATCTCCAATCATGGGTGGTTTATTTGATAAGTTTGGACCGAAATGGCTTGTGATTCCAGGGCTTGCTATCGTCGCAGTGACGATGTTAGGTTTTACCAATCTAAGTGTGAATACATCGATTGGATACATTGTGACCCTTCATATTACATTAATGGTCGGCATCGCGATGATCATGATGCCTGCACAAACAAATGGATTAAATCAGCTGCCGCCAGAGCTATATCCGCATGGTACAGCGATTATGAATACATTGCAGCAGGTGTCAGGAGCCATTGGTACTGCGGTTGGTATTTCGATCCTTTCATCAGGAACCCGCAGCTTTATGGAAAATGTGGCTGATCCTGCAAATCCGATGAACAAGCTGCTCGCCTTTACAAATGGCGTCCAGCATGCATTTATCTTTGCTGTGATCGTGACCGTCATTGGTTTGATCATCGCTTTCTTTATTAAACGAGTGAAGGTAGAACAGCAAGTTTCATAAAACAGATGAAAAGCACTGAGGACTTAGCGCCGCAGTGCTTTTTTTCACAATACTTGTTTCAAAGAGGGCGAAAATGGGGAGATAGATAAAAAGTGAACCAATGAGAATGTGCTGCTGATTCAGTAGAAGGAAAAGATGAAAAAGAAACGAATGAGTTAAGAAGAAATATATAAGACAGGAGACTGAGATCATGAACTTACAAGAACAAATCAAAATCGCTGAGTCATTACGTCAACCGGCTGAAGGTTCATTACCGAGTCAATCGGAACTAAAACCAGTCCATCCTCCTGAAGTGAATAAAATGGAATATGACATTCCAACAAGTGCTGGCGAAACAAAGGTATGGGTATTTAAGCCAGTTAACACTTCAAAGCAGCCGCTGCCCGTTTTTGTGAATTTGCATGGCGGAGGATTTATCCTAGGCAGTGCTGAAATGGATAACCACTGGTGTCCGGTCATTGCTGACCGAGCCCAATGTATTGTCGTCAATGTCGAGTATCAGCTTGCCCCAGAGCACCCATTCCCAGCCGCTCTTCATGAATGCTACGATGTGCTGAAGTGGCTGTATGAACACCCTGATGAACTTCAAATAGATCCTAATAGAGTAGCCATTGGCGGACATAGCGCAGGAGGGAACTTGGCAACGGCTGCTTGTCTCTTAAATATCCAAAAAGGGAACCAACTCCCGATTGTCTATCAAGTGCTTGATTATCCGCCACTTGATTTAGCCACTGATCCAGCACAAAAGCCAGCATTTGAAGAAGCGATCCCTGTTGAAATGGCGAGGCTCTTTAATGCCTTCTATCTGCAAGGCCAAGATCCGAACAATCCGCTCGTTTCTCCGATCTTTGCCGATCGTTCATCCTTGGCACAAATGCCACCAGCTCTCGTTATCACAGCTGAAAGAGATTCGCTAGCTCAAGAAGCCGAACAATATGCGGAGAAGTTAAAAGAAGCAGGGATAGACGTCACGTACAGACAGTTTAAAGGAGTCCCTCACGCCTTCACGCATGCCGGAGATTTAGAAATAGCTGAAGAAGCTTGGCATCTCATGAGTGATCAATTGAAGAAGGCGTTTGAATAAGAAAGAAACATTGATAGAAAAGCACAGAACCCAGCGGGTCTGTGCTTTATTGTTGTGAAGTGAATGAAAAAGATCAGATATATGCCTTTATAGTCGATATAATAGAAAGAATAGTAGACTTAAAAAAGGAGCGAATCTAATGGAAAAAGAGAATCTACAGGCATTTTGTCTTTCTTTAAAAGGAGTCACCCATGATTATCAGCCAGAATGGCAGGCAGATCGATATCATATTGGTGGAAAGATGTTTGCTATGATGGGAGGAGATGCGAATCGAAAGCCTGTTATCACTTTAAAATGTGACCCTCAACGTGCTGAAGAACTAAGAGAGATGCATGAGGGGATTATTCCGGGCTATTATATGAATAAGACTCATTGGAATTCCATTTACCTTGATGCAGACATTCCAGCTTCATTTGTAGAGGAGTTAATCGAACATTCCTACCAATTGGTTTTTCACAAATTAACAAAAAAATCTCAACATGACATCCTCCAACATGATGAATGAAGCTAGACAAGTTAATCACCCCTGTGATTCTCTTCAAAATTGACTAGAGCAAAGTGCTGTCGTTATAATTTGACTAGTTAGAAGACGTTCATAGGGGGATATAAAATGAGCTATACAGTCATTACAGGAGCAAGTTCAGGTATTGGATATGAGGCGGCACTGGCCTTTGCAGCACGAGGCAAAAACCTTATTTTAGCTGCACGCCGGCTCGAGAAACTCCAAGAACTGAAGAAGGAGATTCTTGATCAATATCCCGATATCAAAGTAAATATACAGTCTGTCGATTTAACCGACATGGAGCAAGTGTATTCATTTTATGAATCATTGGCTGAATATGAGCTCGACACCTTCATTAATAATGCAGGATTCGGCCATTTCGGCTCGATAGGAGAACAGGATTTAAGTAAAATTGGAGATATGCTTCATCTGAATATCGAAGCCTTAACGATTTTATCCACTTTATTTGTTCGTGATTATGAGCAAGTAGAAGGGGCTCAGCTGATCAACATTTCTTCAAGAGCGGGCTATACAGTCGTCGGCAATGCCGTCACCTATTCGGCCACAAAGTTTTACGTGAGTGCCTTTACAGAAGGATTGGCACTAGAGTTGAAAGAAAAGGGAGCTAAGTTACAGGCAAAAATATTAGCACCTTCTGCAACAGAATCAGAATTTGCAAAGCGTTCATTAGATGTAGATCAATTCGAATATGAAGGCAATATCAAGAAATATCATACATCAAAAGAAATGGCAGCTTGTCTGCTTGAGCTTTATGACCATGAAAAAACAGTCGGTATTGTTGACGGCAAGACATTTGATTTTGAATTGAAAGATCCGATTTTTTCACATGCTGGTCCAAGTATGAAATAGAAATGACACATCACTGAGGGAAGATGTCCTCGGTGATTTTTTTATGGCATGATTGACTGTGTGGTAACCACATGGTTTAGAATGTGTACACAAGGAGGGAATCTAGTGACGTATGTAACAAGTGGAGAAGTATGTAAGCTATTAAACATCACAAAGTATACGCTTCGTCATTATATAGAACAGGATCTCGTCCGCCCTGCGAAGGTCGCTCAAAATGGGTACCAATTATTTGATGAAAAAGAAATTTACACCCTTTATCAAATCCTCTTCTTAAAAAAGGCGGGGTTTTCTTTAAAAGATATCAGCGAGAGCTTTTCGAAAGAACCCGATATGACTCTGTCCTATCAAGGTATGCTGGATCAGGTCGAGAAGCAATTACAGGAATTGAGTGAAGTGAAACAGCGTCTGGAGCATATGCTGTCGATTCAAAACAACCTTCAGCTTCATCAAACAACCACTCAAGATCGGCCAATTCGTTATTTAAAACAGATCCCAGATCATCTTCTAAAGACTGAAACAGAGCTCGATTTTAAACAAATCGTTCAACAAAAGGATCTGGATCTGTCTCTTTTTGAGGAGAGATATTATGTGATCAATCTGCAAGATGACTCAACCATTTCTTATTATGTATCAAATGAACAGGATTACGATGTGAGACTGGATGCAGGTTCTTACGCGGTTAAAAGTTTTTTAGCCGAAGATGAAGAGAAAGTCATTGAAGAAATTGAGGCTTTTCTACACGAAGCTCCGTTTGACCAGCCTTCTTATATGATCTTATATGAGAATGTACCAGTCTCTGTCACGTACCAAGATTCCATGGTGTATACAGTTGAACAGAGAGCGGGGAATAGAACTTGAAAAAAAGGATTTGGCTGATCATCGCTGCATCGGCATTCATTTTTATCACAGCATTTGTATTTTATGAAAACAGCTTTGCTATGAATGAAAAGGAAGTCGTCATGGAGACTGCGGATGGGACATTATCAGGTATCGTCACAACACCTAAGAAGGAGTCGGTAAAAGGAATTGTCCTTTTTGTACACGGAGATGGTCCACAAAATGCCACATATGACGGAGGATACAGACCTTTAATGGAACGCTTTGCAAAGCAAGGCTATGCGTCTATATCATGGGATAAGCCCGGGGTGGGTCAATCAGAAGGAAACTGGCTGCATCAATCCATGAATGATCGTGCAAAGGAAGTAGAGTATGTGATCAAATGGGCGAAGAAAGAGCATAATCTTCAATCAAAACAAATCATCTTATGGGGAGCAAGCCAAGCGGGCTGGGTGATCCCAAAAGTAATGACAGATCGAACCGATATCACAGCCTCCATCCTTGTCGGGCCTGCTATCAATTGGATGAGACAGGGAAGGTACAATACACTTCAAACATTAAAAGAAACGAATGCATCTCAAGAACAAATTCAAAAAACAATCGAAAAAGAAGATGAGCAAAACAAATTATTAGAAGAAGGCGCGGCATTTCGCACATATCAAAAGAAAACGGACGATCAAGAGATGACAAAAGATCGATTTGAATTCATACAAAAGAACATGAAAGCCGATGCCACTTCAGATATCAAGCGCATCCAATCACCGATCTATTTGGTTTTGGCACAAAATGACCGAAACGTAGATTCCGCTGAAACAAAAACGATCTACGAGAAAGAAGTAGCACCTCAATGGTTGCATATTCAAACAATAAGAGACGTAGAGCATTCAATGCTGAATCCGCTCATTCATCATTCCAATGCCCTGATCACATTAGCAGCGATCGCCGCACCGAAAGATTTCCTACTGAGCCAAGCGTACTTGGATCATTGTGAGCATATACTCGAGCAGCTAAAAACACCTTCACATTAGGTGTTTTTTTCATAAGTTCTTTGATAAAGCAAAGAATCAAAGATCCAGTAGATGAGACTGCTCATGATGACGATAGGTATAGATACTGAACTCCCAATTCCATCAATCACAAAAAGCATGACAACCATTGCAATCAGTAAATAAGCAGCTAGATAAAGTGGATGGAAAACCTTTGGTTGCAAAGAAAACAACAACTGCAAAGGTACCGCAAAGACGAAATAATAAACAAAAAAGATGGGAACGTAAAATACCATAAACGTAGGCTCACCCTGAATCGGTGGATAGAAGCATACGAACAGACTGAGTAAAATCGAACTAAGGAATAGTGTTATTAGTTTTGTGAAATGATTGAAGCTTTTGCAATATGTATACTCCTTTTTGTAAAATTTACTATATTTTATCATAAATTGATGATCTAGCATCGTTTACTGTTAATAATTGAACAACCTCAATATTCCCTTTTTTTAAAAAAAGTTAGGTATTTAGATGTAAAGAAATGATTGTGATAATGACCTTTTTGCCTTTATTTGGTTCTGTAACTTTCGCCTCATGCTGATGAATGAAGGATTGGTATAAAGTAAACCCTATAGAAAGAGATATAGCTTTGAATCCATCACATTTAAGAAAAGAGATGATCGAATGAACGTAACAAAATGGTTAGGTGCTGTCCTTCTTTCTGTTTTATTAATGTCGACAGCAGCTTGTGCCAATACAAGTACTCAACAGAAAAATCAAAGCGAAAACGAAACCGCATCTAAGGAATCAAAAGACAAAACGACAGCCGTAGAAACAGGTAATAAGTCCTTGTCTAATATTAAGGTATTAGCGACAGGCGGGACGATTGCTGGCAGTTCAGACAGTGATACAGATACGACAGGGTATAAATCTGGTTCACTTGGCATCGATAAAGTCATTGCTTCAGTTCCTCAGCTCAAGGATATTGCAAACGTAACAGGTGAGCAGGTGGCGAACGTAGGTAGTGAAAATGTGGATGATGCTCTTCTTTTAAAATTAGCTAAACGAGTCAATAAACTCTTAAACGATGATCAAGTCGATGGGATTGTCATCACACATGGAACAGATACACTTGAAGAGACCGCTTACTTTTTACATTTGGTTGTCAAAAGTGATAAGCCAGTTGTGGTCGTTGGCTCAATGAGACCAGCGTCTGCTATCAGTGCGGATGGCCCGCTAAACTTGTATCATGCTGTGAAAATTGCATCCACAAAAGAAGCCAAAGGCAAAGGGGTCATGGTCACATTAAATGACCGAATTGCATCAGCTCGATTTATTACAAAGACAAACACGACCACAACCGATTCCTTCAAGTCTCTTGAGCAAGGCTACATTGGAGAAATTGCTGGTGAAGTGGTTTCCTTTTATAACGAACCAACAAGAAAACATACGTCTGAAAGTGAATTTGATGTATCAAACATAAAAGAATTACCACAAGTCGATATTTTATACGGCTATCAAAATGATCAAAAATACATGTATGATGCAGCAGTAAAAGCAGGAGCGAAAGGCATTGTCGTTGCCGCAGCCGGAAATGGAACGATGTCAACAGAAGCCATCAAAGGGGCAACAGATGCCGTGAAGAAAGACGTGGTCCTCGTGAGATCAAGCCGTGCAGGAAATGGAATTGTGACCCATGAAAAAATGGATGATGAACATCACTTTGTTTCATCGGATTCATTGAATCCACAAAAAGCACGCATTCTGCTTATGCTCGCTCTAACGAAGACAAAAGATCCAAGTAAAGTGCAGGCATATTATGAAAAGTATTAATGAAGAAAGGGACCCGAAGCTTCGGGTCTTTTTTTATACGTGCTCCTGATGATGCTCTTCTGCACGTGTTTTTAAAGAGAGTAAAATATCTCGCCAAATATCGTCTACATCCGTAAGAAAATGTCCCGCTTCATCGATATAATAGGTTTTGACGTTTGGAATGTTAGGAGCCATTTTTTCTATTTCGACAAACGGAGCCATGGAATCTTCTTTTCCATGCCATACATCAACTGGGATTTGAATATCTTTCATATCGAATGCCCACGGACGCGAGAGTAAATCTGGTTCATGAATACATTCATCCACCGATTGACGAGTGGCTTCGTGTAAATGTGTCATCATCATCTCTAACTGCTCATCGGTTTGAAGGAATTGACGGTCCCACGGATGTAAATGCTTGTTCCCGTTTTTAGCCAGCTTCTTAAATTTCTCTGGTTTGTTCTCAATCATTTTCTTCTGGGAACGATAGCTTGCTCTTAATAGCCAAGGAAACTTCTTACTGAGGAAAAAAGCCAATTTGTTTTCTTTGAGCATACTTTTAGGCGGTTTTCCGTTTTGAAATGGCGTTGTACTTGAAATCAGAGCGGCTGAAAGGACTCGATTCGGCAATTGATAAGCACAGCCAGCAGCGAATGCGCCGCCTCCAGATACACCCATCACTGAAAAATGGTGAACGCCGAGATAATCTGCTACTTCCAACACATCTTTTGCCCAATCTAAAATCGTACGGTCAGGTTGAGGGGTAGATAAACCAAATCCTGGTCTGTCTAAACAGATGAGACGAACACCGAGCTCTTTAGAAATGGGGTCATCATCTAAAAACATCACTCTTGATCCAGGAGTTCCATGAAAAAAGAATACTGGAAACCCTTCAAGATCCCCGTATTCACACAAACCAATATGACGACCATCTTTTAAAAGAATGCTATCCATACTTTCATCTCCTTAATAGTTTATCTAACTTAAATGTTGGAGAAAGAAACACCGTATTAAGGCGCTTCTTTCGCAATCTGATAGATTTTTTCGTATAGAGACAATAATGTTTTTAAATCTTCTTTTGGAAGCTTTGCATAATATTTTTGAATGAGGTGCAATTGAATTTCTTCTGTATTCTTGTGAAAGTCATGACCCTTTTGAGCAAAATCAACAATGATTTCCCGTCGGTTATGTGGATTAATTTCTCGCTTGACATAGCCAAGTTGTTCAAGCTTTGATACAAGCTGGCTAGCGGCACTTGCCGAAATTGAAAAGTAATCAGCTAGTTCGTTGATTGTTCTTGTTTTTGTCCGTAATAATTCAAGTGTCAGTTCTTGTTTGGCTGATAAATCTGCATATTCATGTTTTAAAAATCGTTGATACTCTTCTACATAGATGGAGCCTAGTGCATTCGAGTATTCAATGATTTTTTTACTGTAATGAATGATTTCTGCATCCAATGACATCACCTCTATTCCATTATAGGCAATGTTTATAGTTAAGTGAAGTTAAATATTAAGGTAATTTAAATGAAGAGATGGCATAAGTGATTGTTTCGATGACTTTTTCATTGTATTTTGAATAAGATCCATTTATAATAAAAAAATAAACCAACTGGTCGGTTTTGAATTTTCCTGATGAAGAAAAGCAAGATAGAAGGGATTGTGAAAGATGACAAGTACACAAAGCGGGGCTGAAAAGAGCGAGAAGACGAAGCGAAAAATTGTCACCGCTTCACGTGATTTATTTGCAAAAAAGGGATATTCAGAAACATCTGTGCGAGATATTCTAGAGGCGGCTGAAGTGAGTAAAGGCAATCTTTATCACCATTTTAAAGGAAAAGAGTTTTTGTTCCTTCATATCATGGAAGAGGATCACCTCTTGATGATGGAGACGTGGCATCAGGAAAAACAAACGATGCACCTGGCCATTGATCAGCTCGCAGGATTTGCAGAGCTGCTCAGTCAAATGGGCATTAACTACCCATTAATGAGAGCAAGTGAGGAATTTTGTGCAAGTGCCTTTACATCAGACGAGGTCATGGAACGGCTGAACAAGATTGATGTCGACTTTGATGATGTGATGAGAGACATCATACTTAAAGGTAACAAAGATGGCAGCTGGTCGATCCAGCATGTCGAGTCAACGGTGAAAATATTATTATCCGTTTTTTACGGATTAGACGTGTTGTATAAAAATGATCCAATCGAAGAGAAAAAAGAATTACAAAAACAAGCGATCTCATTGATTATTCACGGAATCAACCCTCATGAGTAACAATTGAATCAATAAAGGGGAAACAAACATCATGCAAAAACCGATTCGTGAGCAAAAAGCTGTACTCGTTATTTTATTAAGTAACATATTTATTGCGTTTTTAGGCATTGGTCTTATTATTCCTGTCATGCCGCTATTCATGAATGTGATGCATCTAACAGGGAGTACGATGGGATACCTTGTGGCAGCGTTTGCTGTGGCTCAGCTCATTGCATCACCTATTGCAGGGAGATGGGTAGACCGCTATGGAAGAAAGATTATGATTGTGTCAGGACTATTTCTATTTGCGTTATCAGAACTTGTCTTCGGTCTTGGGACACACGTGTATGTGCTGTATTTTGCAAGGCTGCTAGGCGGTATTAGTGCGGCATTAGTTATGCCAGCTGTCACTGCTTATGTCGCTGATATCACGACCGTTCAAGAAAGATCAAAGGCAATGGGATATGTGTCAGCGGCCATTAATACCGGCTTTATTATTGGTCCGGGAATTGGTGGCTTTATCGCAGAATACGGCGTACGCCTGCCATTCTTCTTTGCAGCAGGGATTGCCTTTATAGCTGTCATTTCGTCTATGCTTTTGCTGAAGGAGCCATTAACAAAAGAAGAGCGAGCGAAGCAGATGGATCAAGTGAAGGAATCGACCTTCTTTAAAGATTTGAAAAAATCGATCCATCCAAGCTATCTCATCGCTTTTATCATTGTGTTTGTCCTCGCGTTTGGACTGTCTGCGTATGAAACGGTCTTCAGCTTGTTTACAAATCATAAGTTTGGATTTGGTCCAAAAGATATTGCGGTGATTATTACGGTCAGCTCGATTGTGGCGGTCATCATCCAAGTGCTGGTGTTTGGGAAACTCGTAAATACCCTTGGGGAAAAAAGAGTCATTCAGCTATGCTTGATTGTCGGAGCGGTGCTCGCTTTTGTTTCAACTGTCGTCTCAGGCTTTATGGTAGTCCTCATTGTCACATGTGTAATTTTCTTAGCGTTTGATTTATTGCGTCCAGCATTAACGACCTTTTTATCAAAAATCGCTGGCAATCAGCAAGGATTTGTCGCAGGGATGAACTCTACCTACACAAGCCTAGGTACGATTTTCGGCCCAGCCCTTGGCGGGATTTTATTCGATCAAAATATACATTTCCCATTTCTATTCGCAGGTGTTGTCTTATTTCTCGGATTAGGCTTAACCCTTATTTGGAAGGGGAAGGCAGAAGAGCCTGCGGCAGAATAACAGAAAAGAGACCTTGATTGAGGTCTCTTTAGATTGTTGACAAAGGGCTAAAATGATGTTTATTTTAGCCCTTTGTCTTCTTTTTTTTCAAGTGAAGATCGTGTGGAGATAGATATTTGGACAGAGGAAGCCTGCCGGGGGAAAGGTTTAGCGCAGCTGGCAGGTCAGCTGATGATCAAGAGTTGTCTTGAAAATAAGAGGACACCGCATTGGGATTGCGATGTCCATCACCTAACTTCGATCAAACTGGCAGAAAAGCTAGGCTTTCAGCGGACAAAAACCTATCGATTGTTTTATTGTTCATGATGAAAAAGTTTTAAGATACCAAGCATCCATTGCAGAATGCTCAGAGCCTTCAATCGGTTCTGAAAGAAGAGAAAAGCCATATCGCTGATAAAGGCCTGTAGCCGCAGTTAATTCCTGGCGGGTTTCTAAATAACATGCTTCATAGTATGTAGAGGCATATTGCAGCGCCGTATCCATCAGTTTTTTGCCCGCACCTTTTCCTTGTGCCTTTGGACTTAAATAAAGCTTTTGTAATTCACATATTCCGTTAGTAAATGGAGCAATGCCAACGCCGCCCATAATATCGCCATTCTCTTCAGCAATCCAATAGGCTGCATGAGTCAATGATTGATAGTATTCGAACAGCTGGTCAAGGTGGGGATCAGTGTAGGCGGTTCCTTCAATCGCCAGATTCGCCGATTCTAGTGACTGGCGGATAATCGCTGCGATATACGGGTTGTCTTTTTGCTCAATGGGTCTCATGTTCATTGGAAGTACCTCCATCATCATAAAATAAAAAAAGAGAAAGTGAGTTGAAACAACATGTTTTGGCCGCAAATCGCTATTTTTACAATTGTTGTATTGTGTCTCTCATGGTGGGCAGGGAGAAGAGGCAGAAACCGTCATGCAGGGCTGATCCTCCCTATATGCTTCATTCTATTTGGATTGGTTTTATTGATAGCCAGTTTCTTCATTGGCAGATGGGAAGGCATGGCACTTAGTATATCAAGCGTCTCTATCGTTCTCTCTTCCATGATTTGTTTGATCATCGTCACAGCGATTCAATTTTTAAAAAAAGATGTCCCTTCTTAAGCAGGGGCATCTCCACTGTTCATCTGATTGTATTCTTCACGAAGGATGCCCATGATGATCACATCTGAGTAGGTACCATTGAAATAAAGCGCTTGACGTCTTTTTCCTTCATATTGAAATCCGGCTTTCTCATAGCTTCTGAAGGCTCTCGGATTGTGGGAAAAGACTTCGAGCTCAAGGCGATTGAGTTCTAACGTCTCAAAGGCGAATGCTTGAACCATTCGGACAGCTTCAGTGCCATAGCCTTTTTGGAAATGTTCTGGTCCATGAAGCGCAATGCGGAAGCTTGCCGTATGATTGATTAAATCAATATCCACAATCGCCGCATCCCCAATCATTTCTTTCGTGTCTAACAGACAAATGGCGAAATCTCGTCTGCTGTCATCTTGTAAAAATCGGGTGTAGGCTGAACGAATTTCTTCTAGTGTGAACGTTTTGCGTGTGCCAGTCATGTAAAGTGTTTCTGCATGCTGGCATCCTCTTTGAATCCCCGGATAATCCTGTTCTTCAATCGGTCTCAAAAATAAGCGGGTCATGACGGATCACCCTCCTCTATATATCGAGATATTTCAATTAAATTCAGATCAGGATCACGGATATAAACAGATTCAACCGGACCTAATGTGCCTGTGCGCCTGACGGGTCCCTCTTCAATAGGAACGACTTGCTTGCGAAGGTGCAGCAGCAAACTGTCCATATCTAAATCGGTGATAAAGCACAAATCACTAGAGCCTGGAAGTGGGTGAGCCGCTGCCGGCTCATATTCATGACCAGCTTCATGAAGATTGATCTTCTGTAAACCAAAACGAAGCGCTTTACGGCCTTCTCCAAAGGTTTCTTCCTTCATTCCTAATACGTTTGTATAAAAGCGAATGGTGTCCTCCATATGTTGTACAGTCAACACGATATGATCAAGTCGTCGTATCATCAGTCTCTCCTCCAAGTATGATCATTGATTGAACTGATTTTATTATATCATTACCTGAAGAGGATACCTTATTGAATCACGGTGTTGAAGATATGAAAACGGATGATGAAAAATCCATGTATACTTTGTCTTTCCTTTCTGATACAATTAAAATAGAATGTATGTTCTTATATAGGGTAAGGAGTGATGGAATTGAGTCAGAAAAGGAAGCTGCTTTTTTATGGGGCAATGAGTATCGATGGCTATTTAGCGAGAGAGGATCACAGGCTCGATTGGTTAATAGGAACAGAGGGCGAAGAAGAAACGAGGTATGATGAGTTTTATGCGTCAGTTGATACGCTGATCATGGGGCGAAATACATATGAGCAGGTTCTACAGCTGTCACCACATGAGTTTCCTTATGAAGGAAAGACATGTTATATCATGTCACGTACTTTACAAGACAGTTTGAAAGGAACCCATATCATTCGTGAAGATATCTTATCTTTTATGAAAAAATTAAAACATGAAGAAGGTCAGCATATCTGGATTGCCGGCGGCGGGGAACTGCTTCAGTTTTTCATCAAAGCAGGATTGGTTGATGAGCTTTATCTTCAAATTGCTCCTGTCATGATTGGGAGAGGCATTCCCCTGTTTTCCCCAGCGGATATAGAATCCAAGTTTTCATTAAAAGAAGTCAAACAATACAAGCAGATAGCTGAATTGCATTTTGTCTTAAAAGAAGAGGATCACTGACCTGAGGTGGTCTTTTTTTTATGAAACAAACTCGTTGACAATCATATATCCTAGTGTTAGGATAAATTTATCCTAGTTTTAGGATTTCTTGAAAAAGGAGTAGTTGCCATGGTGCAGCATGAACATGAATTAGACTTAAGGCTATTCCGCGTGTGGATGAAAGCCTATCAAGCCCTTTTTACAAATATCCAAACAGACATTGAACGTTATGATATCGGATTTGAAAACTTTCAGATCCTTGAATTGCTTTATAGTAAGGGGCCACATCCCGTCCAAAAAATCAGCGACATCCTGTCAATCCCAAGTGGAAGTATGACATATGTCGTGAACAAACTAGAAAAACAAGAGCTCGTGAAAAGGCAATGTGCGCCCTCTGATAAACGTGTATTTCATGTATTACTGACGGAAAAAGGAAAGCAATTGTTTGACGACATTTTTCCTAAACACACAGATGTCATTTCACAAAACCTATCCTTTATTGAAAAAGAAGAAAAAGAACAGCTCATTGAATTACTAAAAAAAATTGGTTTAGGTGCAGAACAACTTCACGAAAAGGGGAAACAAGATGACACTCAGCTTTGATACATTGGTACGTGAAAGACGATCCGCATCAAATTTTTTGCCAAATATCTCGATTTCAAGAGAAGAGCTTAACAGCATTTTTGAAGAGGTCAAAATGGCACCATCTGCTTTTAACTTACAGCACACACAATATGTCGTCGTCCAAACAGAAGGTCTCAAAGAACAAGTAAGAGAAGCCGCATTTGGACAATATAAAGTGCATTCCGCCTCAGCAGCGATCATTGTACTGGGAGACCCAAAGGCTTATCAGCAAGCGGCGAACATTTATGAAGGTCTGAAAATGCTTGGCATTTTAAACACGCAGCAATACGAAGAAATGGTCAGAGAGACGATGAGCTTTTATGAACAGAGAGGAGCGGATTTTCAGAAAGAAGAGGCAATCCGCAATGCTTCATTATCTGCGATGCTATTTATGCTCGCCGCCAAAAACAAGGGCTGGGACACGTGCCCAATGATCGGCTTTGACCCTGAAGCAATGAAAAAGGTGCTCAACATCGATTCGGATTTGGTTCCTGTGTTAATGATCACACTAGGAAAAGAAAAAGTAGAGAGCAGACAACCGAGAGGCTACCGAAAGCCTGTCTCTGAATTTGTGACATATTTATAAGATAGGGGGTTCCACTCATGGAACTAGGAATTAGTACATTTGTAGAAACAACACCTGATTTTCAAACAGGAAAAACAGTCAGTCACGCACAGCGTATTCGAGAAGTAGTAGAAGAAATTATTTTAGCAGATCAAGTCGGTCTCGATGTATTTGGCGTAGGTGAGCATCATCGACAAGATTTCGCTGCATCGAATCCCGCTGTTGTCTTAGCGGCTGCAGCAACACAGACAAAGAATATCCGCCTGACAAGTGCAGTGACAGTCCTTTCATCAGCAGATCCTGTTCGTGTCTTTCAGGATTTTGCAACGCTAGATGGACTATCAAACGGGCGTGCAGAAATTATGGCAGGTCGTGGTTCATTTATTGAATCATTCCCGCTCTTTGGCTATGACCTTGATGACTATGAAGAATTATTTGAAGAAAAACTCGATTTGTTGCTCAAATTACAGCAGTCTGAGCGAGTTACATGGAGCGGAAAGCATCGCCCAGCTATCCAGGATGTTGGGGTGTACCCAAGACCTGTTCAAGATCCGCTTCCAATTTGGATCGGCAGTGGGGGAAACCGTGAATCTGTCGTACGTGCTGGATTATTGGGACTGCCTTTAGTACTTGCCATCATTGGCGGAAGTCCTAGACAGTTCGCACCGCTTGTACAGCTGTACAAGCAAGCGGCAGTGCACGCTGGACATGACCCTGAGAAATTAACCGTGGCGTCACATTCGCATGGGTTTGTTGCGGAAGAAACAGAACTGGCAGCAGACCAATTCTTCCCTTCCACACAGCATGTGATGAACACATTAGCAAGAGAGCGAGGCTGGGGACCATATACTCGTTCTACATTTGATGCAGCGAGAACGTTAGAAGGCGCGCTGTATGTAGGAGATCCAGATACCGTGGCAGAGAAAGTGATTCACCTTAGAAAAAATGTGGGAATCACGCGTTTTATGCTTCATGTACCGGTTGGTTCAATGCCGCATGATCAAGTATTAAAAGCCATTGAGCTATTTGGAAAAGAAGTCGCTCCTAAAGTAAGAGAAGAGGTTGCCCGCTGGGAAGCAGAGCAAGCATAACGAAAAAGGTCGATCAAGTGAATAGGCTTGATCGACCTTTTTGATGCTTAAGGATCGATGACACAAGGTTTCACTGTAGGGCATGAAGCAGCAGAAGCAAGTGGTGTGGTCGTCAAGGTGAAGAGGAAAACAAGTTGAAAACAGATGAGCCATTTTTTCATGAAATCACCTCCGTTCACAATTGTTTGACGGAATGAGATGAGGATAAAAGCATAGAAGTATAAAACACTCTCTATCCAACATAAGACAATCATATCATAATTTTCAAAAAAATGAAAAAATATCTTATATAAGTACTGAATTATGGTATGGTTATTATGTTCTACAAAAAAAGGGAGGGATTTTTTTATGAAAAAGGTCATGTCTTCTGTTTTGGTTGGAGCAATTGTCTTAACGGGTGCTGGGGTCACAACTACTCCAGTGGAAGCAAAGGAGCAAACAAACAGTGAAATAACGGCTCAGGCCAGTCGAACTGTTTCAGTAACAAGAACATATACGACATCAAACATCCCAGAAAGTATTGTATATGCAGAGGATGGCTGGGTCGGTATTTTAAAACAAACCTCTATTAAAGAATTAGGATTAGGAAAATATAGTGTCACATTTACTGGAACAGTGGTACGCGATCCAGGATTTAATTAAATAAAATGCAAAGCTGACAGGTGGACAAGCCTGTCAGCTTTTTTCATGAGGATAATAAAGAATCATTTGCAGCCGTACCATTTGTTCTCCGGTTTGTTTATATGCATGCGTACGGTCCGCTTTAAAACGAATGGAGTCGCCGGCTTTTAAGCTGTATTGCTCATCACCAATCGATACATCAAGCGTCCCCTCAAAAACAGTGATCAATTCCTCTGTCCCGCCAATGTGTTCATTTGCATGCAGCGACCCGCCAGGATCAATTTCTACTCGGTACACTTCAAATTTCCCCCGGTCATCAAAAGGAAAAGTCGTATATACGCGATATCGCCCATCATCTTCCGTTAAAATCTGTGCATCTTCATTGCGTACTACTTTGATTTCAGGCTGTGGTGCGTGAATGAGCTCACTAAAAGATACCTTTAATCCGTTGGCGATTTTCCATAAAGTCGTGATGGTAGGGGTTGATTCTCCTCTTTCAATTTGTCCAATCATGGTTTTGCTGACACCTGTTAATTCTGCCATCTTTTCGAGGCTTAATTTCTTTTGGTCTCTAAGAAACCTCACATTTTTAGAAATAATCGATTGTACATCTTCCATGAAAAAAACTCCTTTCTCTATTTACTTTATAAAGACCGAACGTTACAATAAAACGTAACATACGCAATAAAGTAATTAAAGTCTTAATAACGTACAAGGGAGGCGGCAACTATGATTCTTTCTATGTTGATCTATGCTTTTGTGAGCAGCTTTACCCCAGGGCCAAACAACATCATGGCCATGGTTTTTACGAATAAATATGGGGTCAAGCAAACATTTCGATTTTGTTTAGGTGTGGGTATCGGATTTCTCGTTATTTTGTGTTTGAGTTGCTTCTTTAATATCATTCTTTATCAAGTGATGCCGAAAATAGGCTGGGTCATGGCGTTCATCGGAGCTGCATACATGATTTATTTAGCAGTCAAAATCATGAAAAGTAAAGGCGGGGATGACGAAACACTTGATCGTTACAATCATTTTGTCCCTGGTATGATGCTGCAATTTATCAACCCAAAAGCGATCTTGTATGGATTGACTGTGATTTCAACATTTGTTTTGCCATATGGACAATCGAATATGCAGTATGTCATATGGACGCTGATTCTCGCACTTATTGGATTTCTCGGTACATTTAGCTGGAGCTTATTTGGTTCTTTGTATAAGCGCTTTTTGACTGCTTACGAAAGACCGTTCCAGTATGTCATGGGGCTGCTTCTAATATACAGTGCGATTTCAATGGTATGGGGCTATGTGATGTAAGTAGTCAGAAGCTTGGCCGCTGCCTGCCCATCACAACAGTATTGTAATAAAGTCCATCTGCCAGACGTTTATCATTTTTTAATACCCCTTCAGTCAGAAAGCCATGGTGCTCATATAACCGAATGGCTTTTTGGTTCGTTTCCAGCACTTGAAGTGACATCTTCTGGATGCCTTGCTGATCAGCCCAGTCAATAGAAGCGGCTAAAAGCTCTTTGCCAATGTGATAGCCCCAAGCATCCTTTTGTATGGCGACGCCAAAAGTCACTTTGTGAGCAGAGCGTTTGAGTGAATGTCCCTCACACCTGGAGAAACCAACAATTTCTCCTTCAATATCAGCGACCAAAAATAAATGCCTGCTTTGCTTGGTGTCATCTTGAATCAACACCTGAAAATCTTTTTCATGAAGAAAGGCTTCGCCTGGCTCACGGTCTAAATATTCTGTTTCACCATCAATTTTCAGTCTGAGAGCTGATAACTGCTTGGCATCGCCAATTGCAGCAGACCGAATACGATAGGTCAAACCACGAACGGTGAATATGTTTTCAGAGATAACCATAGAACACCAACCCTTCTTTCTATTATGTCTATCATACCTGAAACGTGTACATAGTAGGTGAAAGCTTTTAAGTCTGTCTTATAGATCATTATTTTTTAATCCAGCTGACCCTGGCTGGATTTTCATGATTTAGACTGAGAACTTAAATAGGCTTCTCTCACAACTGTTAAAAAGTGGTCAGCGACGGTTGATGTTTCATCTTGTCTCCATGAAACATATAAATTTACTTTTGGTGTAGTTTCTTGGATTTTTCTATAAACAACCCCTGAGCGTTTTACGCTTTCTACTGAGGATGGAACCACAGAGATTCCCATTCCTGCAGCAACTAAATTCACAATCGTATGCATTTGAATAGCTTCCTGAACTACGTTTAAACTTATACTATTTTCCCAAAAGTAGCTGATAATTAAATCATAAAATGCTGCACCTAGATGACGTGGAAACATGATAAATGGTTCATTGGCTAATAAATGAATTGGAACTTTGGGAAATGAAGCTAAAGGATGATTTTCTGGCAAAACCAAGCTTAATGATTCCTCACAACAAATTTCTGAGGTAAGTATCTTATTATTTTGGTTAGAACGAATAAATCCTATTTGAATTTCTTTCTTATATAGTGCTTTTAACTGCTGTTCTGTAGCCATTTCACATAAGACAAGATGGATGTTAGGGAAACTTTCTCGAAACCTTTTAATAATATCAATCACAATATCAGTAGAATCAACGAAACCAATCGTTAAATGACCTATTCTTCCGTCATCTGCAAGCTGTGTTGCTTTAATCGTTCTATCTACTTGAAGAAGCGTACGGCGGGCTTCTTCTAAAAATACTCTCCCCGAATCTGAAAGTTCAACCTGTCTTCTCGTTCTATGAAAAAGCGTAACACCTAACTCTTCTTCTAATTTGCGGATTTCTTGACTTAATGGAGGCTGTGCCATTTTAAGACGTTCAGCTGCCCGGCTAAAATTTAGTTCTTCAGCAACCATGATAAAATAACGTATTTGTCTCAGATCCATTTTTTATGCCCCCTATAAATTTCAACCTTGCTTATTGTGTTTTTTTAATGGAAATATTTTTAATTATATAAAATATATATATATTTATCTGAATATATATATTATACATATTAACGACCTCTTTTTATAATGAAAGTATTCTTTCAAAAGGAGGGCATTATTATGGAGTATAGTAAACTTGGAAATAGTGGATTAACAATTAGTAAACTTGCATACGGAAACTGGATTAATCATGGTGGTAAGATAAATGAAGAAACTGCCCATGATTGTGTGAAAGCTGCTCTTGATGTTGGTATTACGACGTTTGATACTGCTGATGTTTATTCAGACACCAAGGCTGAAGAGATACTAGGCAGGTCTTTAAAAGGGATCCGGCGGGAGAGCATTGAACTATGTACAAAAGTATGTCATCCAACCGGTACTGGGAAAAACGATAGAGGATTATCACGCAAGCATATTTTGGAAAACTGTCATGCCTCTTTGCGACGTTTACAAACGGATTATATTGATATTTACTATGCACACAGGTTTGATCCAACTACACCTCTGGAAGAAACGATGTTAGCTTTCGCAGATCTAGTAAGACAGGGTAAAGTGAACTATATTGGTGTAAGTGAGTGGACAGCAGAACAAATTACTCGAGGGGCAGCGCTTGCACGAGAGCTAAAAGTCCCCCTAATTGCCAGCCAACCTCAATACTCCATGTTATGGAGAATCATTGAAAGTGATGTAATACCGACCTGTCAGCGCGAAGGACTTGGCCAGGTAGTATGGTCGCCTTTGGCCCAGGGAATCCTTACTGGAAAGTATCTCCCAGGAAAATCACTTCCGACTAATTCGCGTGCTAACTCACCTGCTGGAAAACCTTTTTTTAAAAACCTTGCTCAACGCTGGATGAATAATAATACCTTAGAGGCGATCCAAAAGCTTAAGCCCATCGCACAAGAGGTTGATCATTACTCTCGCTCAGCTTGCAATAGCATGGGTACTGCAAAATCAGAACGTTTCTGCAGCAATTATCGGTGCATCTAGTCCAGAACAGGTGAGGGAGAATGCTTTAGCATCTGAGGTGAAAATTGAAACTGATATGATGAATCAGATTGACGAAATTCTAGGTGATCTTGTTGAGTACGATCAGAGTAAAACAGGTTAAAGCTTTTAAGTCTATCTTATAGATCATTATTTTTAATCCAGCCGACCTTGGCTGGATTTTCTTGTTGCTGTAGTTTCTTGGATCGCACACTCAGATGTTTTGTATCTGTGAAAAAGGCTAAATGAATAGTATCAAACGTGGAGGTGGAACAAATGAGTGAAGAAAAAGGACATATGGATAAAGCGAAAGGAAAAACAAATCAAGCCAAAGGTCAATTGAAAGAGAAGCTTGGCGAAGCAACAGATCATCAAAACCTGAAAGCAGAAGGGGAAAAGGATCAAGCCAAAGGAAAGCTTCAAGATAAAAAAGGGGATTTGAAAAATCACCTGAACCAGTAAATCCGAAAACATGGCACTGCTTCATGTCTCCATCATGACATGTCTTTCATCAATAAAATGAATAGATGTGTGAAAAGAATTGATTATACGCGCTCGCTATCATCATGTAGACTTGAGACAGAAGACATGATCAAGGGAGATGGTTGAGATGAAGCAAGTGTGGGAGAAAGTTGACGAGTATATCACAGACAAGTTGATTCCTAAAGATGATGTTTTGGAGCAAGCTCTTACTCATAATAAGCAAGCAGGCCTGCCAGAAATTGATGTGTCACCAGCTCAAGGGAAAATGCTTTATTTATTAGCAAAAACCAAGAATGCAAAGCGCATTTTAGAGATCGGGACACTCGGTGGATACAGTACCATTTGGTTGGCGCGTGCTCTTGAAGAGGATGGAGAACTCATCACATTAGAGGCTGTCAGCCATCATGTACAGATTGCGCAGCAAAACATTAGCAGAGCGGGCTTATCGGAACGGGTGAGCATTTTGCAAGGAAAGGCATTGGATACGCTACCTCAGTTAAAAGAGAGGGATGTGCTTCCGTTCGATTTGATTTTCATTGATGCAGATAAACCGAACAACCCGAAATATCTAAAGTGGGCGTTACATTTCTCGAAAAAGGGAACAGTCATTATTGCAGACAATGTCGTCAGAAATGGAGCAGTCGTTCATGACTCTGATGGGGATGAGCGAGTGCAGGGAACTCGTGAATTTTTCAATTTACTCAAACAAGAGTCAAGAATAGAGGCTACAGCCATTCAAACTGTTGGTGAAAAGGGTTACGATGGATTTGTATACGGAATCGTAAAATGAAACAAAGCTTAACCACATGCGGTTAAGCTTTTTCTTTTAAAAAAACCATCTGGCAGTCCCCATCAGCATGACGCCTACAAGAACAGTAAGTGATAAGCTCTTTGTCCAAACAGCGATCACGACGGTCGGAACCAAGACAGCAAGGTACATCCAGTGAATGGTGACACCTGTTGTATTATGAATGAACAAATGCTCTGCAATCAAAGCCGTAAAGATACAAATGGGAATAAACGATAACCACTTGAGCACCACTTCAGGCAGCTCGATACTTCGTACAAATATAAAGGGAACGACCCTTGGAATCACAGTGACAATCATACAGCCGAGAATGAGCCACATCATAAAACTGCTGATCATTTATCTGTCACCACCCCAATGGTTGCGACAATCATGGTGGCTAACAGAACAGCCACGTGTGATGGAACAAAATGAAGCAGGGCAAACATCGCAACGACCATATACAAAACAAGTGACAGGCGATGGGTTAATTTACTTTTAGGCACAGTTTGCAAAGAAAGAACCAGCAGTGCAGCAAACATAGCGGAAAGGGCAAAATCAAGACCAAGTGCTTCAGGATTTGAGATCCAGTGTCCAAAAATGCCGCCAAGTATACAGGCAGCAATCCAGCACAAATAAGCCGTTATGTTCAGCCCGTGCATCCACCGGTTATTCAGCTTTCCATGCTGAGCTAATTTATTCATGGCTACGCCAAAGGATTCATCAGTCAGCAATAGACCGAATCCAATATTTTGTTTTAAAGAGTAGCGTGTAAAATGAGGAGCCAGCGTCAGGCTTAGTAATAAATGACGCAGATTCACAATAAATGTAGTGAGAATAATAGCGGAAAGGGGGCTTCCCGTGACAAGCAGTGCACAGATAATAAACTGTGAAGCACCTGCGTAAATAAAGATTGCTAGAAGCGCAATGTCCCATAGGCTCAACTGTGCGCTAATTCCAACAATTCCAAAGGCAAACCCGATACTCATATAACCAAGCAGGGTTGGCACACAATCTTTTATTCCCTCGAGAAATGGTTCGTGTTCCGTGCCGGGAATATGTTTTCTAGCTTCAATATCCAACGACCTCTACTCCTTTTCTGCGTGACGACCTATAGTTTTACTTACTATATGAAAACGAATTTAGCATGTCAATAGCCCCTTATCTTCTATTATATAAAGAAAAAAGGTGCAAAAAGGATTGAAGTCATCCAGAATCTGTTATAAAGTATCAGAAAATAAAAAAATTGGAGTGACGACAATGCTGTGCAAACCTTTGTTTGAACATGATGTTCCAAATGCCCTCCGTCCATAACGGAGAGTGATCTCCGTTTGTAGATATGGTATTCAAAATATCCAATAACGGAGGGAAAATGATGAATGAAAAATATATAGGCGCCCTTTACCTAGCAATCGCAGCAAGTATTTGGGGCGGCATGTACGTTGTTGTCAAAGTAACAGTAGCAGTTGTCCCGCCACTTGAGCTCGTCTGGATGAGATATGCTGTAGCAGGAGTCGTTTTGGTGTTCACCATTTGGCGCTTGGGCTATTCCTTTCGCTTAGATAAAAAAGATATCCCACTTATGGTGTTGATTGGGCTGATCGGAAATTTCCTTTCAATCGTGACCCAAGAAATTGGGACGATGTATACCTCTGCACAAATGGGGGCTGTTATTACATCTGCAACTCCTGCGTTTATGGTGCTGTTTGCTTTCTTTCTATTAAAAGAAGCCATGACTGTTCGAAAGTGCGCATCCATCCTGCTTGCTACAGCAGGTGTATGGCTCATGATTGGACCAGTTGCAGTACAGACAGATGAATTTGTTGGTGGTCTTTCATTGGTCTTCGCTGCTTTAACATGGGCGCTGATGTCTGTTTTACTCAAACGTGTTCCAGGAAAGTACCCTCAGGTGGTGACAACCACATATGCGATCATCATTGCATTCATTGTTTTAACACCGCCTGTATTATTTCGTTTACCTCACCTAGAAGTGGAACAGATGGCAAGGCCGGAGATTTGGGGCGGTATTCTTTATCTAGGCATCATCTCAACAGCTCTAGCATTCTTTTTATGGAATAGAGGGCTACAATTAATGGATGCCTCAAGCGGCGGTTTGTTCTTTTTCTTTCAACCGATCGTAGGTGCCGTTCTTGGCTGGCTGCTTTTGGGAGAAGAAATGGGATTACGCTCATTCATTGGCATTCTATGTATCTTTGCAGGTGTCTATACTGTGCTGCGTCAAAAGGAATAAAAGAAGATGTCCCTTGTAATAGGGGGCATCTTCTTTATAAATGAGAGATTGAGAGAGGATGGAGGGAAATAGGATGATACAATTTCCACAATTACAAAAAGGACAAACAATTGGCGTCACAGCACCTTCCTCAGGTGTACAGCCGTCTTTGCATGACATGTTTCAGCTCTCATGCGAGCGAATGAAAAAAAGAGGCTATGATGTCATATGTGGAGATACGGTATGGCACCAGGAAAAGGCAAAATCAGCTCCTGCCGTAGAACGAGCAAAGGAGCTTCAGTACATGATGACTTGTGATGAGATTGATCACATCATCCCGCCATGGGGAGGGCAGCTTCTTATGGAAGTGCTAGAGCACCTTGATTTCTCATCGATGCAAAAAAAGTGGATTCTTGGTTACTCAGATACGAGTGCACTCCTGCTGGCGTTGACATTCAAAACAGGCATTGCCACTGCGCATGGGCCGAACCTAGTAGATCTTCAGGGAGAAGAGCTTGATCAAACGACTGTCATGTGGGAAGACGTACTTTCAACAAAAGGGGAAATGGACATCAGCCAATATTCTTCATCTATGTATCAAAAGGAATGGCAGTTTGACAATCCGATTGAACATGTTTTTCATTTAACAGAACCGACCGCATGGCATACGGTTGATCGACAAGAAAAGATGGTAAAGGGGAGGCTAATGGGCGGCTGTATTGATGTCATACGCCACTTAGCGGGGACGCCTTTTGGAGACGTCAAAGCTTTTCAAAAAACATTCTTAAAAGATGAACCAATTCTCTGGTACTTCGAAAACTGCGAATTAAATGCTGCAAGCGTGAAGAGATCACTTGTTCAATTACAACTAGCCGGGTGGTTTGACCACTGTTCAGGTATTATGTTTGGGCGAAGTGCAGTAGATGTGCCTGTGGAAGGATATGAATATCAGGATGTATATGAAGAATTACAAAAGGAATTACAAATCCCCATTTTTTACGATATAGATTGTGGGCATGTCCCGCCGCAAATGACGCTGATTAATGGCGCATATGCAGAAGTGCAGCTGCAACCTCAAGGCAAAGCAGTCCTAAAGCAATCATTTTTATCATAAGAAAAGGAAAGGGGAAGCCCATTCCTTTTGTCTTCTTTTCAGCTCAGCGTGATAGAAAACCTTTGAAGTCTAGGAAGGACGAGTACCGGAGCGGAGCGAATTTGACATTCGTGAGCACCGGCACACAGACCTGACAAAGAATGCGAGGGTTTGTCTACACGCTGAAGGAAAGGGGAAGCCCTTTCCTTCATATAACACTACATTCCTTTTGTTTCTTCACCTGCTTTTGGAACTTCCCAAGCAGACTCGCGGAATACTTTTTCCCATTTCGATACGACAATACATGCAACGGCATGACCTGGAACATTCACACCTGTTCGTGCCATATCCATAATTCGGTCAACACCGGCGATAATGGCGACGCCTTCTGCTGGAAGACCTACTGCATGGGCGGTTGCCAAAAGTACGACGAGTGAACCGGATGGCACCGCTGCAATCCCTTTACTCGTTAACACAAGAACAAGCATCATCAAAAGCTGCTGTGACAAACTCATGTCGACACCAAACGCTTGTGCAAGAAACACACAGGAAACCGATAAATATAAACTGGACCCATCACAATTGAGAGAAAGACCAGATGGAATGACAAAGGAGACAATTCTTTTCGGACAACCGTATTTCTCCATTCGTGACATAAGCTGAGGAAGGACAGTTTCTGTACTTGTAGTAGAGAAGGCAACCAAGAACAAATCCCAAATCATTTTTAAAACTTCGAAGTAGTTAAAACGGAAGATCAGTGCGACTAGAGGGAACAAAGCAAAGAGAATAATGAATAATCCTAAAAATACAGTCCCAACAAGCTTCATCATTGGGATTAATAACACAATGCCATATTGACCAACGGAAGCAGCCATTAATGCAAGCACTCCAATAGGTGCTGTCACCATGACCATCTGCGTTAGCTTAAACATAATTTGTGCCACTGATTCAAAGAAGGTGAGAACAGGAGCGGATGCCTTACCGATGCCGCTTGCGGCTACACCAAATAATATGGCGAAGAAAATGACAGCAAGTAAATCATTTTGAGCCATGACATCGACGATATTCGTTGGAATGATATCGAGTACCATTTGTTTAAAGTCGACGACTTTCTGCGTATAACCGTCTAATTCACCAATATCTTTCTTAGCTAATTTAGAGAAATCAAGGCCAACGCCAGGCTTTAGAACATTAGCCAGCAATAGACCAATTCCTAGAACGATGGTTGTGATGACCTCAAACCAAATGATCGTCTTTAATCCTAGGCTTCCCATTTTCTTCATACCACCACTGCCAGCTGCACCAATAACAATGGTAGAGAAAACGATAGGAACAACGATCATTTTAATCAACCTGATGAATCCATCTCCAATTGGCCTGAGAGCCATCCCGAAGTCAGGAAAGAAATGGCCGATAAGAGCTCCTATCACCAAAGCGATCATGATTTGAAAAGCGACGAACTTTTTCATCATCTCCTACCCCCTTTAAATGCTTGGAAAATTTTAAGAATTTTCCAATAAATAAAAATTCTATGTGACCATGTTTTGTCCTCCTTTGGATTTAGAAAGATTTTATTTAAGAATCATTGGAATTATGAAGAAAGGGAAGAAAATAGGGCTATTGCATCTCTATTTATCTAAGGAAAAACCACTTCTTAAAAAATATGAAACTTTTTCAGAAAAATGTATTGACCCTTTTATATGATCCATGGTATATTTTTAATCGTCGCTGATGACGTATTTGAAACAAAGACATTCAAACACATGCGATAAACAAATCTCAAAAAGATGTTGACTTGATAAAAACGATATGTTAAGATAATTAAGTCGCCTGATTAAGCGCCCGTAGCTCAATTGGATAGAGCGTTTGACTACGGATCAAAAGGTTAGGGGTTCGACTCCTCTCGGGCGCGCCAATACAAACCACGCGGGTGTAGTTTAGTGGTAAAACCTCAGCCTTCCAAGCTGATGTCGTGAGTTCGATTCTCATCACCCGCTCCATTTTTTGAAATATGATCTTTGAAAACTAAACAAGACAAAACGTACCTGTTAATTCGAGTTTTTATAAAAAAATCCTATGTTATATCATAGGTAGTCAGTCAAACGCTGACGAGGCAGGAAATGATCACATGCTAAGTTCGCTACATCGTGTAGCAACGCATGTGTGATATGCATCCTGCATACCTCGGAGAGTTTGATCCTGGCTCAGGACGAACGCTGGCGGCGTGCCTAATACATGCAAGTCGAGCGAACAGAAGGGAGCTTGCTCCCGGATGTTAGCGGCGGACGGGTGAGTAACACGTGGGTAACCTGCCTGTAAGACTGGGATAACTCCGGGAAACCGGAGCTAATACCGGATAGTTCCTTGAACCGCATGGTTCAAGGATGAAAGACGGTTTCGGCTGTCACTTACAGATGGACCCGCGGCGCATTAGCTAGTTGGTGGGGTAATGGCTCACCAAGGCGACGATGCGTAGCCGACCTGAGAGGGTGATCGGCCACACTGGGACTGAGACACGGCCCAGACTCCTACGGGAGGCAGCAGTAGGGAATCTTCCGCAATGGACGAAAGTCTGACGGAGCAACGCCGCGTGAGTGATGAAGGTTTTCGGATCGTAAAGCTCTGTTGTTAGGGAAGAACAAGTGCGAGAGTAACTGCTCGCACCTTGACGGTACCTAACCAGAAAGCCACGGCTAACTACGTGCCAGCAGCCGCGGTAATACGTAGGTGGCAAGCGTTGTCCGGAATTATTGGGCGTAAAGGGCTCGCAGGCGGTTTCTTAAGTCTGATGTGAAAGCCCCCGGCTCAACCGGGGAGGGTCATTGGAAACTGGGAAACTTGAGTGCAGAAGAGGAGAGTGGAATTCCACGTGTAGCGGTGAAATGCGTAGAGATGTGGAGGAACACCAGTGGCGAAGGCGACTCTCTGGTCTGTAACTGACGCTGAGGAGCGAAAGCGTGGGGAGCGAACAGGATTAGATACCCTGGTAGTCCACGCCGTAAACGATGAGTGCTAAGTGTTAGGGGGTTTCCGCCCCTTAGTGCTGCAGCTAACGCATTAAGCACTCCGCCTGGGGAGTACGGTCGCAAGACTGAAACTCAAAGGAATTGACGGGGGCCCGCACAAGCGGTGGAGCATGTGGTTTAATTCGAAGCAACGCGAAGAACCTTACCAGGTCTTGACATCCTCTGACAACCCTAGAGATAGGGCTTTCCCTTCGGGGACAGAGTGACAGGTGGTGCATGGTTGTCGTCAGCTCGTGTCGTGAGATGTTGGGTTAAGTCCCGCAACGAGCGCAACCCTTGATCTTAGTTGCCAGCATTTAGTTGGGCACTCTAAGGTGACTGCCGGTGACAAACCGGAGGAAGGTGGGGATGACGTCAAATCATCATGCCCCTTATGACCTGGGCTACACACGTGCTACAATGGACAGAACAAAGGGCTGCGAGACCGCAAGGTTTAGCCAATCCCATAAATCTGTTCTCAGTTCGGATCGCAGTCTGCAACTCGACTGCGTGAAGCTGGAATCGCTAGTAATCGCGGATCAGCATGCCGCGGTGAATACGTTCCCGGGCCTTGTACACACCGCCCGTCACACCACGAGAGTTTGTAACACCCGAAGTCGGTGAGGTAACCTTTATGGAGCCAGCCGCCGAAGGTGGGACAGATGATTGGGGTGAAGTCGTAACAAGGTAGCCGTATCGGAAGGTGCGGCTGGATCACCTCCTTTCTAAGGATATATGGAGCAGTGTGCGTTTTCGTCTTGTTTAGTTTTGAAGGATCATTCCTTCAAGACATGTCTCTAGCGAGACAGGATTGTTCTTTGAAAACTAGATAACAATAAGTAATACATTCACATTGAATGCAATGCAAAGTTCATCACACATAGTGATTCTTTCTAAAGTAAGAAATGGTTAAGTTAGAAAGGGCGCACGGTGGATGCCTTGGCACTAGGAGCCGATGAAGGACGGGACGAACACCGATATGCTTCGGGGAGCTGTAAGCAAGCTTTGATCCGGAGATTTCCGAATGGGGAAACCCACTGCTCGTAATGGAGTAGTATCCATACTTGAATACATAGAGTATGAGAAGGCATACCCGGGGAACTGAAACATCTAAGTACCCGGAGGAAGAGAAAGCAAATGCGATTCCCTGAGTAGCGGCGAGCGAAACGGGAACAGCCCAAACCAAGAGGCTTGCCTCTTGGGGTTGTAGGACACTCTATACGGAGTTACAAAGGAACGATATAAGCGAAGAGGTCTGGAAAGGCCCGCCAAAGAAGGTAACAGCCCTGTAACTGAAATGTTGTTCTCTCCAGAGTGGATCCTGAGTACGGCGGAACACGTGAAATTCCGTCGGAATCCGGGAGGACCATCTCCCAAGGCTAAATACTCCCTAGTGACCGATAGTGAACCAGTACCGTGAGGGAAAGGTGAAAAGCACCCCGGAAGGGGAGTGAAATAGATCCTGAAACCGTGTGCCTACAAGTAGTCAGAGCCCGTTAAAGGGTGATGGCGTGCCTTTTGTAGAATGAACCGGCGAGTTACGATCCCGTGCAAGGTTAAGCAGAAGATGCGGAGCCGCAGCGAAAGCGAGTCTGAATAGGGCGCATGAGTACGTGGTCGTAGACCCGAAACCAGGTGATCTACCCATGTCCAGGGTGAAGTTCAGGTAACACTGAATGGAGGCCCGAACCCACGCACGTTGAAAAGTGCGGGGATGAGGTGTGGGTAGGGGTGAAATGCCAATCGAACCTGGAGATAGCTGGTTCTCTCCGAAATAGCTTTAGGGCTAGCCTCAAGGTAAGAGTCTCGGAGGTAGAGCACTGATTGGACTAGGGGCCCCTACCGGGTTACCGAATTCAGTCAAACTCCGAATGCCGATGACTTATCCTTGGGAGTCAGACTGCGAGTGATAAGATCCGTAGTCGAAAGGGAAACAGCCCAGACCGCCAGCTAAGGTCCCAAAGTATACGTTAAGTGGAAAAGGATGTGGAGTTGCTTAGACAACCAGGATGTTGGCTTAGAAGCAGCCACCATTTAAAGAGTGCGTAATAGCTCACTGGTCGAGTGACTCTGCGCCGAAAATGTACCGGGGCTAAACGTATCACCGAAGCTGCGGACTGTTCTTACGAACAGTGGTAGGAGAGCGTTCTAAGTGCTGTGAAGTCAGACCGGAAGGACTGGTGGAGCGCTTAGAAGTGAGAATGCCGGTATGAGTAGCGAAAGACGGGTGAGAATCCCGTCCACCGAATGCCTAAGGTTTCCTGAGGAAGGCTCGTCCGCTCAGGGTTAGTCGGGACCTAAGCCGAGGCCGAAAGGCGTAGGCGATGGACAACAGGTTGATATTCCTGTACCACCTCCTCACCATTTGAGCAATGGGGGGACGCAGGAGGATAGGGTAAGCGCGGTATTGGATATCCGCGTCCAAGCAGTTAGGCTGGGAAATAGGCAAATCCGTTTCCCGTGAAGGCTGAGCTGTGATGGCGAGCGAAATTTAGTAGCGAAGTTCCTGATTCCACACTGCCAAGAAAAGCCTCTAGCGAGGTGAGAGGTGCCCGTACCGCAAACCGACACAGGTAGGCGAGGAGAGAATCCTAAGGTGATCGAGAGAACTCTCGTTAAGGAACTCGGCAAAATGACCCCGTAACTTCGGGAGAAGGGGTGCTTCTTAGGGTGTTAAAGCCCCGAGAAGCCGCAGTGAATAGGCCCAGGCGACTGTTTAGCAAAAACACAGGTCTCTGCGAAGCCGTAAGGCGAAGTATAGGGGCTGACGCCTGCCCGGTGCTGGAAGGTTAAGAGGAGCGCTTAGCGTAAGCGAAGGTGCGAATTGAAGCCCCAGTAAACGGCGGCCGTAACTATAACGGTCCTAAGGTAGCGAAATTCCTTGTCGGGTAAGTTCCGACCCGCACGAAAGGCGCAACGATCTGGGCACTGTCTCAACGAGAGACTCGGTGAAATTATAGTACCTGTGAAGATGCAGGTTACCCGCGACAGGACGGAAAGACCCCGTGGAGCTTTACTGCAGCCTGATATTGAATGTTGGTACAGCTTGTACAGGATAGGTAGGAGCCTTGGAAACCGGAGCGCTAGCTTCGGTGGAGGCATCGGTGGGATACTACCCTGGCTGTATTGACCTTCTAACCCGCTGCCCTTATCGGGCAGGGAGACAGTGTCAGGTGGGCAGTTTGACTGGGGCGGTCGCCTCCTAAAATGTAACGGAGGCGCCCAAAGGTTCCCTCAGAATGGTTGGAAATCATTCGCAGAGTGTAAAGGCACAAGGGAGCTTGACTGCGAGACCTACAAGTCGAGCAGGGACGAAAGTCGGGCTTAGTGATCCGGTGGTTCCGCATGGAAGGGCCATCGCTCAACGGATAAAAGCTACCCCGGGGATAACAGGCTTATCTCCCCCAAGAGTCCACATCGACGGGGAGGTTTGGCACCTCGATGTCGGCTCATCGCATCCTGGGGCTGTAGTCGGTCCCAAGGGTTGGGCTGTTCGCCCATTAAAGCGGTACGCGAGCTGGGTTCAGAACGTCGTGAGACAGTTCGGTCCCTATCCGTCGCGGGCGCAGGAAATTTGAGAGGAGCTGTCCTTAGTACGAGAGGACCGGGATGGACGCACCGCTGGTGTACCAGTTGTTCTGCCAAGGGCATCGCTGGGTAGCTATGTGCGGACGGGATAAGTGCTGAAAGCATCTAAGCATGAAGCCCCCCTCAAGATGAGATTTCCCATTCCGCAAGGAAGTAAGATCCCTGAAAGATGATCAGGTTGATAGGTCTGAGGTGGAAGCGTGGTGACACGTGGAGCTGACAGATACTAATAGATCGAGGACTTAACCTATATTCTAATGTGAAGCTTGAACATTGTTATCTAGTTTTGAGAGAACATTCTCTCCATCAGGTTTGGTGGCGATAGCGAAGAGGTCACACCCGTTCCCATACCGAACACGGAAGTTAAGCTCTTCAGCGCCGATGGTAGTTGGGGGTCTCCCCCTGTGAGAGTAGGACGCCGCCAAGCTTGTTATATTTATATCGTCGCGGGGTGGAGCAGTTCGGTAGCTCGTCGGGCTCATAACCCGAAGGTCGCAGGTTCAAATCCTGCCCCCGCAACCAAATTATTTTATATACCAATAGGTAGTGCTCAGTGAGTGCAACCAAAATGGTCCGGTAGTTCAGTTGGTTAGAATGCCTGCCTGTCACGCAGGAGGTCGCGGGTTCGAGTCCCGTCCGGACCGCCATTTTTATGACTTGTAAACGAAAACGTATAGTTACGTTTTTTTTTATGTCTTTTTCTTTTCATACGTATCCAAGATACATTGAATGGCTTTGTGTTTGGCTACATGTTATGTAAAAAGAAAAGATAGATCACTTTAACCCAGCCTGGTTTTTTTCATACCAGGCTTTATTTATATCATTTTTAATTGAAACTGAAACTCATATTGGCTTACACTAATACTAATTATGTCTGACATCGTGTCTATTCAATCAATTGATTGCATGAAGGGGCTGTCTTTTTATGGATGAATTTGATCTTATTCGCCGAATTACACCAAAAGAAACACATCAGCGTTCTTTGGTTATGGGCATCGGTGATGATGCAAGTGTTTATCAACCTCATTCACATTGTGAAGAGGTCGTTTGTGTTGATACAATGGTGGAGCATGTTCATTTTCGCTTTGATTTTTCCGCACCTTTTGAGATTGGCTTTAAAGCACTAGCGGTCAATGTCAGTGATATCGCCGCAATGGGAGGAACCCCAAAGTATTATCTTGTATCAATTGCAATCCCGCCTCATGGTGATGAGACGGTCGTTTCAGCCCTTTACGAGGGAATGAAAGCATTGGCTGATACTTATCAAATGGATTTGATTGGTGGAGATACGGTTGCCACTCGCAGTGACTATGTCATTACAGTGACGGTCATTGGCGAGGTACCAAAGGGGAAAGCTTGTTATCGTCACAGTGCTCAGACAGGAGACGTCGTCTTTGTCACAGGTCAGCTTGGTTCATCAGCTGCTGGCTTATCACTTTTAATGAACGAAATAGTCCCTCCCAAGGCAGTCGACACAGCCTTTTTTCTTGAGCGTCATAAAAAGCCTCAGCCTCATATTGCTGCTGGTATCATTTGCTCAAGCTTCCCTCGGGTCACTTTGAATGATATGAGTGATGGATTAGCGAGTGAGCTGAATGAGATAGCCGAAGCGAGTCATGTGACGATAGAGATAGAAGCAAACATGCTCCCTGTACATCCAGATTTACCAGTGCTGCGTAAAGACTGGCTGGAATGGGTGTTATTTGGCGGGGAAGACTTTGTATTAACTGGTGCGATTCCAGAGGCTGATTGGGAAAGCTTTGAAATGCAATGTAGAAAAAAAGACATTCAAGTCAAACGCATTGGACAAGTCAAAGGTGATCAAGCAGCAAGCGTTCTATTAAAAGACAATGAGCAGCAAACAATGTTAATGAAAAAAGGATATAATCATTTTAAGAAATGAGGTGACATCAACTGTGAAATTAACATGGACGACAAAAGGTGCGGATGAGACGAAACGAATTGCCGCTGCTTTGGCCAAACTTGTGATGCCAGGCGATGTTTTGACATTAGAAGGGGATTTAGGCGCAGGCAAAACGACTTTTTCAAAAGGTTTTGCAGAAGGCTTAGGGATTACCCGTATCGTCAACAGCCCTACCTTTACGATTATTAAAGAATATACCGATGGCAGACTGCCACTTTATCATATGGACGTGTACCGCATGGAAGATGCGGAAGAAGATATCGGGCTCGAAGAATATTTTGAGGGTGAAGGTGTATGTTTGGTTGAGTGGGCACATCTCATTGGACCTCAATTGCCTTCCTCCTATTTGAAAATAGAAATGCTGAGAACAGAACGTGAAGAAGAACGTCATATCACGTTTAGTGCAAAAGGGGAACGCTATGAGACCCTTTGTAAGGAGATGAAAGAATTTGACCATACTGGCAATTGATACGTCGAACCATACACTAGGAATTGCCCTTGTCAAAGATTCCACAGTGATTGGTGAGAGCATTACGTATTTAAAAAAGAACCATTCCGTCCGAGCGATGCCGACTGTTGAGGCATTGATGAAAGAATGTGGTGTAGCCCCAAGTGAACTAAGTAAAATTGTTGTAGCAAAAGGACCTGGTTCCTACACTGGCGTCCGAATCGGTGTGACCATTGCAAAAACACTCGCATGGACGCTATCTATCCCGATATCGGCTGTTTCGAGTTTAGAAACACTTGCGGCAAATGGTCAATACTTTTACGGATGGATCTCGCCACTATTTGATGCGAGAAGAGGACAAGTTTATACTGGGCTATATACGTTTGAAGAAGGAAAGATCAAAGAGATCAAACCAGACCAAAATATCTTGCTCACGGATTGGCTTCATGAGCTGAAGCAAACAGGAAAGCCTGTCCTATTTCTTGGACAGGATGTGCATCTTCATGAAGAGAGCATTCGCTCCATTTTAGGAGAAACGGCTGTGATAGCGGAGGGAGCTTTTCATAACCCAAGACCTTCAGTGCTTGCATTTTTAGGGGCAGATCGTCCTGCTGAAGATGTCCATCAGCTTGTTCCTAACTATATTCGTTTGGCAGAAGCGGAAGTGAAATGGCTTGAAGGACAAAAATAATCTCAACATAACAGAGATTCGAAAAATGACAGTAGCGGACATTCCAGAGGTGTATACGATTGAAGTGCATTCGTTTACTGCCCCTTGGAAAAAAGAATCATTTGTCTATGAGATTCTTCATAACCAGTACAGCCATTATTTTCTCATTGAAGAAGATGAGCAGCCTGTTGGGTATTGCGGGGTCTGGATCGTCATGGACGATGCACAAATTACGAACATTGCGATTCTCCCTGAGCATAGAGGAAAGGGTTACGGGGAAGCGTTGCTGCGATATGTCATGGAATTTTGTAAAGAAAAAAAGACAGATCATCTTTCTTTAGAGGTGCGGGTTTCAAATACACCCGCACAATCCCTTTATGAAAAGCTTGGTTTCAGACCAGCTTCTATTCGAAAGAATTATTATACGGATAATGGGGAAGATGCATTGGTCATGTGGGTGAATATAAATGAGTGAACAAACTGATCGATTCATATTAGGTATAGAGACAAGCTGTGATGAAACAGCTGCATCTATTGTGAAAAATGGGAAAGAAATTGTAGCGAATGTTGTCGCATCGCAAATAGAAAGCCATAAACGATTTGGCGGAGTTGTCCCAGAAATCGCTTCAAGGCATCACGTGGAGCAAGTCACCATCGTGTTAGAAGAAGTACTGGCACAGGCGGGTATGAGCTTTCAGGATTTAGATGCCATTGCTGTCACAGAAGGACCAGGCTTAGTCGGTGCCCTTCTAATCGGTGTCAATGCAGCAAAGGCACTGAGCTTTGCTCATCAAATTCCTCTTGTTGGTGTACATCATATTGCGGGGCATATTTATGCAAACCAACTTGTAGATGAATTGGAGTTTCCATGTTTGGCTCTTGTCGTCTCTGGTGGACATACTGATCTTGTACTAATGAAAGAGCACGGGTCTTTTGAGGTTATCGGAGAAACATTAGATGATGCGGCTGGAGAAGCTTACGATAAAGTGGCCCGGACGATGGGTCTTCCGTATCCAGGCGGACCTCATATTGATCGGTTAGCACATGAAGGAGAGCCAACGATTAAGCTTCCACGTGCATGGCTTGAAGAAGGTTCCTATCACTTTAGCTTTAGTGGATTAAAATCAGCTGTTATTAACACACTACACAATGCATCTCAAAAAGGAGAAACAATTGCTCCAGAGAATTTGGCAGCAAGTTTTCAAGCAAGTGTCATTGAGGTGCTTGTTGGGAAAACATTAAAAGCGGCAGAGGCCTATGGCGTCAAGCAGGTTGTCCTAGCTGGTGGAGTCGCTGCCAATAAAGGACTGAGAGAAGCCTTAACGACAGCATTCACAAAGCTTCCTGACGTGAAGGTCATTATTCCACCATTATCTCTTTGTACAGACAATGCAGCCATGATCGCTGCTGCTGGAACCATTGCGTTTGAAAAAGGTATAAGAGGCGATATGGCGATGAATGGCCAGCCGGGCTTACCACTTGTCTCATATGAATGAAAACTCCTGTGGATACACAGGTTTTTTTCATTTTTAATGAAAGCGATTTATTCACAAGTAAACATGATATATCCACAATTGTTAGAAAATTTCGTTTTAAAATGAAGTGGATGTGCACAAATACGTTCTTTTATGTGGATATGTGATTAAATCTCTGTGGATAAAGTGGATAAGTCCGATTTTTAAAAGAATAATAAAGAAGTTATTGTGGATATTAATGTGGATAAGAAATCTTCACTAAAAGAAAAAAGAGCACCCATTAGGGCACTCTTTACGATTCGGATAGCTCTTCCCACTCTGCGAAAAGGGATTCCAGCTCTTGATGAAGCGTATCATTTTCTGTTTGAATGTTTTGGACCTTCTCGTGATCTTGAAAAATAGCAGGATCACATAGAAGCTCTTCATTTTCACCAAGCTTCGCTTCAATGACAGCAATCCGTTCTTCAATTTCCTCGATTCTGCGCTGCTTTTGTCTTTCTTTCTTTTTCAGTTCTTTTTCTTCCGCATATGAAAGCTTTGCCGTTTCAACTGGCTTTGCTGCTTGTTTTTTCAGCGCCTCATTTTCTTGAATCGCTTCAAGCTCTAATTGTTCATTTTTCTTTTCAAGGTAGTAGTCATAATCACCGAGATACTCTTTTGTTTCTGTAGGCGACAGCTCGAATACTTTCGTTGCCAGACGGTTGATAAAATAACGGTCATGCGAGACAAATAAGATGGTTCCTGGATAATCAATCAGTGCATTTTCTAAAATTTCCTTACTATCTAAGTCCAAATGGTTTGTAGGCTCATCAAGTATCAGGAAATTGGCTTTTTGGAGCATCAGCTTTGCCAGGGCAAGGCGCGCTTTTTCTCCACCGCTTAATGCATGAACGGGCTTTAAGACGTCGTCACCGGAAAAGAGGAAGTTCCCTAAACATGTCCGAATTTCTTTTTCATTCATATGAGGATAGTCATCCCAAAGCTCATTGAGCACTTTTTTGGAGGATGTCAGTTTGGCTTGTTCTTGGTCATAGTAGCCGATTGTGACATGAGATCCAAAGGTGATGTCGCCTTTTACAGGCTTTAATGTGTTCGTTAACGTTTTTAAAAGGGTTGATTTCCCGATCCCATTAGGACCAATGAGTGCCACGCTATCCTCGCGTTTGATCTGAAATGAAAGAGAGGATAGAAGTGGTGTTTTTTCATCATAACGAATGTCGAGATCATGTACCTTCAGCACATCATTGCCGCTTTGTCTCGTAATATCAAAATGAAAGTTTGCAGATTTTTCATCACCTAATGGCTTATCTAAACGATCCATCCGTTCCAACTGCTTGCGTCTGCTCTGAGCGCGCTTTGTGGTTGAGGCTCTTGCTAGATTGCGATCTACGAAATCTTGAAGCTTTGAGATTTCTTCTTGCTGCTTTTCGGAAAGCTTCATATCACGCTCTAGCTGCTCAGCTTTCAGATCAAGATACTTACTATAGTTGCCTGCAAACTTTTTCATGGCAGTTCTTGAAACTTCATATACATGGTTCACCACTTTGTCTAAGAAGTAGCGGTCATGGGACACGATCAAAATGGCGCCTGTATAATTTTGCAAATACTGCTCCAGCCATGATAAGGTATCAATATCTAAGTGGTTGGTCGGCTCGTCAAGAATTAAGAGTTCTGGTTTCATTAATAAGAGCTTTCCAAGCGCTAGACGGGTTTTCTGGCCGCCGCTTAAGGATTGAACGGTTGTCCCATCTTCAAAGTGACTAAAGCCGAGCCCATGAAGAATGGAGCGGACGTCTGCTTCGTATTGATAGCCGCCTTGATCTTTAAATTCCTGCTGTAGCCTGTCATAGGTTTTCATGAGGGAATCCAGCTCAGAACCTGTGGAGGAAGCCATTTTCTCCTCGATGGTTCTCATCTCTTGTTCCATCTTTTTCAAATGATCAAAAACCGATAATAATTCGTCTTTTAACGTACGTGTAGACGTCACATCGGTATGCTGTGCTAAATAGCCGATCGATAGGTCTTTCGGTTTGATGATCTCACCTTGCTCGTAAGACAATTGACCGGCAATGATTTTCAAAAGGGTGGATTTGCCTGCGCCGTTACGACCTACAATGGCAATCCGATCCCTTGCTTTGACTTCCAATTTTATATTCGTTAAAACGGTATCAGCACCAAACGATTTGGATAGCTGATTCACTTGTAGAATCATCATGTAACTTCACCTCTGCTATAATATGTTAAGTGTAGCTTATCAGCAGTAAACCGGCAAATGTTACATACAATCGCCATATTCAAATGAAAGACAGATAGGAAAAAATAGTGTATCATTTGAGTGAGGGAGCGTTGAAAAGATGAGTCAATTTAGCCACTTTAACGAACAGGGAAGAGCAAAGATGGTCGACATTAGTGACAAATCGTCTACCGTGAGAACCGCTGTTGCTGCTTCAAGTGTTCGTATGATAAAAGAAGTGTTTCATAAAATAGAGCAACGTGAAATTGGAAAAGGGGATGTGCTGTCTGTTGCACAGGTTGCTGGCATCATGGCAGCAAAGCAAACATCTACCATCATTCCAATGTGTCATCCGCTTGCACTAAAAGGCGTGGATATCTCCTTTGATTGGGAGGAAGACGGAAATGCGCACATTCTGAACATACAAGTACAGGTGAAAACAAAAGGAAGTACGGGTGTTGAGATGGAAGCGCTCACTTCTGCTTCAGTATGTGCACTGACCGTTTACGACATGTGCAAAGCGATTGATAAAGGCATGATCATCGGTCCTACCTATTTAATTGAAAAGACAGGCGGGAAAAACGGTGATTTTCACAGAGCATCTGATATTTAAGTTGGAGGACCTTATATGAATATAGATCAGTCAAAAATTCCACAAGCGACAGCCAAACGTTTGCCGCTATATTACCGTTTTTTAAAAAATCTGCATGCATCAGGAAAACAAAGGGTGTCATCAGCAGAGCTTAGTGATGCAGTCAAAGTGGATTCTGCTACCATTCGCCGAGATTTTTCATACTTTGGTGCACTTGGGAAGAAGGGGTATGGCTATAATGTCGATTACCTTTTGACCTTCTTCAGAAAGACACTTGACCAAGATGAAATGACCAATGTCATGCTCATCGGTGTCGGGAATTTAGGGACTGCATTTTTACACTATAATTTCATCAAAAACAATAATACAAAAATTTCGATGGCTTTTGACGTCAATGAGAGTAAAATAGGAAGTGAGATAGGCGGCGTGCCTGTCTATGATTTGGATAAGCTTGAAGAGCATGTTCAAGAGGTAGGGGATATACCTGTTGCTATTTTGACAGTACCTGCCGTAGCAGCTCAACCCATTACAGATCGTTTGATTGCCCTTGGCATCAAAGGGATCCTTAATTTTACGCCGGCCCGATTGAATGTGCCGGAACACATTCGAATTCATCATATAGATTTGGCGGTTGAACTTCAGTCTCTTGTGTATTTCTTAAAGCATTACTCTATTACGCAGGAGGATTGACGAAAAGGGGTAAAGGGGGTGGAGCAAATGGGTCCGATTGGTCCTGGAAGTTTGGTTCTGATTGCGATTGTTGCGCTCATTATTTTTGGGCCGAAAAAGCTTCCTCAATTAGGAAGAGCAGCAGGAGATACATTACGTGAATTCAAAAATGCCACAAAAGGTTTAGCTGATGATCAGGAAGAAAATAAGAAAAAAGAAGATCAGTAGAATAGGATGAGCTTCATGAATGTCAAAGATATGCCGCTTATGGAGCATATTGTGGAACTGCGAAAACGTTTAGTGATCATTGCGATGTTTTTTGTTGCCTTTATGGTGGCAGGTTTTTTTCTCGCTAAGCCGGTCATTGTGTATTTACAAAATACGGATGAAGCGGCAACACTGACGCTGAACGCGTTTAAGCTCACAGATCCTCTGTACGTGTTTATGCAGTTCGCATTTGTCATTGCTTTGGTTTTGACGTGTCCCGTGATTTTGTATCAGCTATGGGCGTTTGTGAGTCCTGGCTTATATGATAAAGAAAGAAAGGTGACACTTGCTTATATTCCGATTGCACTGCTTTTATTTTTGAGCGGTGTGGCATTCTCTTATTTTATTTTGTTTCCGTTTGTCGTCGATTTTATGATACGGATGTCGAATGATTTAAATGTAGAGCAAGTCATTGGGATTCATGAGTATTTTACATTTCTGATGCAGTTAACACTTCCATTTGGCTTTTTGTTTCAGATGCCCGTTGTGTTGATGTTTCTCACAAGACTTGGCATCATCACACCGATGTTTTTATCAAAAATACGGAAGTATGCCTATTTTGTCCTCCTTGTCATTGCCGCACTGATTACACCGCCAGAGATCGTTTCTCACCTCATGGTTACCTTGCCGATGCTCGTATTGTACGAAGTGAGTATTGTCATATCGAGAGTGACCTATCGCAAAATGCAGCAAACAGAGACAGAGGAGAAAGAAAATGATGATGTCTCATAAAAAACATCGTGATCCAAATAAGGGTCACGATGTTTTTTCTATTTTGACAGGAATTGATTGATTGCTTGAAATAGATGCTGATAATAGGCGGGTTCATGCGGGACAAAATCTTGTACACAGACTACTTTGCTTTCCTTACGTCGTTCTCCGGCTTCATCAACTTCAAAGCCCTCCAGCTGCATGTTGTCACATTTTCTTGTGAAAAGCTGCTGTGCATCCATTAGTTTTGCTCTGTAAAGTCCAGCGACTTCTTCTTTTTGTAATTGAATGTTCATCTGCTCTTCTTGATGGACGTAAAGATAGACATGACAAAATTCACGATCAGTAAAATTGGGTAGATGGATTTCATCCTGTATAACACCTGCAAAGGCTAGATCTTCAAAAGGGACAGTAAGACCAAGCTCTTCTTCTACCTCTCTCATACCGTCAGAAGGCTGTTCATTTGCAAGAAGATGACCTGCTGCGGTGATATCAAAAAGAGAAGGGAAATCCTTTTTTGCGGGACTTCTTAGCTGAAAATAGAGATACATGGTGTCATGTTCTTTTTTGAGAAGCCAGAAATGAAAGGTTTCATGCCAAAGGCCTTGGGCGTGGATATCTGATCGGTCAGCGACTCCAATCGTTTCATGCTGCTCATTTAAGATGTTCAGTTTTTCTTGTTCCATGAAAACTTGTCCTCCATAAAAAAACCATTTTCCAAGTGCGGAAAATGGTTTTTGATTTATTTTTGCTGCTGTTTTTTGAGTTTGACAGAGAAGGCAAACATTTTAAACGCGATATTAATATTATAGGCCGCAAACACCATCAGCAAAATGCTGTAAAATGACCACATGTCACCTGGATTTTGAATGGCCATATAGGTGAAAGCCACACCTACGGCAAAATAAATAATGCCCCATACAACAGGGTTTCTCATGAGAAAAAGCCTCCAATAATCATTTGCATTGTTTGAGATTGTTCTTCAATCATTTTTCTTACTGGCTCAATCTGCACAAGAATGACGAGTGAGTTCATCAGCATATGAGCACCGATTGGAACAATGATTCGTTTTGTTTTCGCATATAAAAAGGCAAAGGTAAAGCCCATTGCGGTATAAAGCAAGATATGGGGAAAATCATTGTGTACAGCAGCGAAAACCACTGAACTGACAAGTGCTCCAATGAAAAAATTCGTTTTTTCATAAACCACACCAAAGATGATTTTTCTAAAAATGATTTCCTCTAATATCGGTCCAATCAGGGCGATGACGATCACAAGCCATGGAACTGCATCCATAATGGATAAAATGTTTTGAGTATTTTCGGATTCTCGGCCAATGCCAAATGCATATTGTTCAATCGCCCCCGCAATTGATTGTGCAAAGAGGGAAAGAAAGAAACCGCCAATGATCCAAGCGATTGCCGCGCCGACTGGAGCCGGTGCTTCATTTCGAAGTGAAGCTTTTGGCACAGTCCGAAGAATGAGCAGAATAATGATTAATCCGACACAGAAGCTAATGATTGTCCATGTTCCTGACAATTTAGAGAGCTCTGCTTGTGTCATCGGTGTCTGAATGTAACCTAACCATTTCATAATGAACACATACGGAATCGCAGAAACCTGCACCAATATATACGTTAAGATGATGTACCAATATTGTTTTTTCAAGTAACGAAAACCCCTTTACTAAAAGAACTAGATTTATTGTAACACAAGTCTTCTTTTTCGATGAAAAGGAAAGAATCTCAGTTGAAAAAAGATCATGAAAGCGTAAAAATTTTTAAAGGTTTTTACTTGAAATTGCAGAAGACATTCTTTATTATAATAAATGTGTTAGCACTCACTGGTGATGAGTGCTAAAAAAAGACTACATATAAAAATTGAGGAGGTTGTTTCTTATGTTAAAGCCATTAGGCGATCGCGTAATCATTGAACTCGTTGAATCTGAGGAAAAAACCGCTAGCGGTATTGTGTTACCGGATTCTGCAAAAGAAAAACCGCAAGAAGGTAAAATTGTTGCAGCAGGTTCAGGTCGTGTACTTGAAAGTGGTGAGCGCGTTGCGTTAGAAGTAAACACAGGCGACCGCATTATCTTCTCAAAATATGCAGGCACTGAAGTGAAATATGAAGGCAAAGAATATTTAATCCTTCGTGAGAGCGACATTTTAGCTGTTATTGGTTAATCACATAAAAAACATTGAAATACATTTTTAAAAAGACTGAGGAGGTTTCGTTATTATGGCAAAAGATATTAAGTTCAGTGAAGAAGCACGTCGCGCGATGTTACGTGGTGTAGATGCACTTGCAGATGCTGTAAAAGTAACTTTAGGACCTAAAGGACGTAACGTGGTTCTTGAGAAAAAATTCGGTTCTCCACTTATCACAAATGATGGTGTAACGATCGCAAAAGAAATCGAATTAGAAGATGCATTTGAAAACATGGGTGCAAAACTTGTGGCTGAAGTTGCAAGCAAAACAAACGACGTAGCTGGTGACGGTACAACGACTGCAACAGTTCTAGCTCAAGCGATGATCCGTGAAGGTCTTAAAAACGTAACAGCTGGTGCAAACCCTGTTGGCGTTCGTAAAGGGATCGAAGAAGCAGTGAAAATAGCACTTGAAGGCTTGCACGAGATTTCTAAACCAATCGAAGGCAAAGAATCAATTGCTCAAGTTGCGTCTATTTCTGCAGCAGATGAAGAAGTGGGAAGCCTAATTGCTGAAGCAATGGAGCGTGTAGGTAATGACGGCGTGATCACAATCGAAGAATCTAAAGGATTCACAACTGAGCTTGAAGTGGTTGAAGGAATGCAGTTTGACCGCGGATATGCTTCACCATACATGGTGACGGATTCTGATAAGATGGAAGCGGTTCTTGAAAATCCTTACATCTTAATCACTGATAAAAAGATCACAAACATTCAAGAAATCCTTCCTGTACTTGAGCAAGTTGTACAACAAGGAAAACCATTGTTGATCATTGCTGAAGATGTAGAAGGCGAAGCACTTGCAACACTTGTTGTAAACAAACTTCGTGGAACATTCAACGCAGTGGCAGTAAAAGCACCTGGATTCGGTGATCGTCGTAAAGCAATGCTTGAGGACATCTCTGTTCTAACTGGCGGAGAGTTAATCACAGAAGACCTAGGACTTGATCTAAAATCAACTGAAATCGGTCAGCTTGGCCGCGCGTCTAAAGTTGTTGTGACAAAAGAAAACACAACGATCGTAGAAGGCTCAGGAGATTCTGCTCAAATCGCAGCACGCGTGAACCAAATCCGTGCGCAAGTTGAAGAAACAACTTCTGAATTCGATAAAGAAAAACTTCAAGAACGTCTTGCAAAACTAGCTGGTGGCGTCGCTGTCATCAAAGTTGGTGCTGCAACTGAAACAGAACTAAAAGAGCGTAAACTACGCATCGAGGATGCACTCAACTCAACTCGTGCAGCAGTTGAAGAAGGTATCGTATCCGGTGGTGGTACAGCACTTGTGAATGTATACAAAAAAGTCGCTTCAATCGAAGCAGATGGTGACGTTCAAACAGGTGTAAACATCGTTCTACGTTCTCTTGAAGAGCCAATCCGCCAAATCGCTCACAACGCAGGTCTTGAAGGATCAGTCATCGTTGAGCGCTTGAAAAACGAAGAAATTGGCGTAGGCTTCAACGCAGCAACAAACGAATGGGTAAACATGATCGAAAAAGGAATCGTTGACCCAACAAAAGTAACTCGCTCTGCACTTCAAAACGCAGCTTCTGTTGCAGCAATGCTTCTAACAACTGAAGCAGTCGTTGCTGACAAACCAGAAGAAGGCGGCTCAGGCGGCGGAATGCCGGATATGGGCGGCATGGGCGGTATGGGTGGCATGATGTAATCAAGGTGTCAAAACCTTATGATATAAACGTCTAAAATGATAATATGCTTTTGACAAAAAAAGCTAACTATAGGAGAAGGTCTTTCAGCAGTTTGCTAAACTGTTGGAGGCCTTTTTCCATTTGACCGTCATATGAGCATAGATATTCATTGTAGTAGTCTGTAATTCAAGCCGCTGTTGTATTTCTTTAAAGCCAACTCCAACTTCAATCAATAATAAAAAGGCTATTATTTCGTATAAAGAATCAACGAAGTCTGAAGCTTGAAAAAAGGAGGTCATTATTGATCTTCTTTTTGTTGTCAGTACTGTATTTACATTATTTATTGTTGTGTTTTTCCTTAAACGAAATATTAAAATTATATATATAAATATATTAGATATAATTGACTATATAATTAGTTATTGTTAGAATAATAAGATATTTACAAATATTTATATTTCATTGGCTAGGAGTGGATATAATATGACGGAAAATAAAAAACGTGATAAGTTTGAAGAACTTGCTGAAAAGAGGGTTACCGAAATAATAAAGAAAATACGATTAATTGGTAACCTAGCGAATCGAAACAATTATGACTATACCGATGAACATGTAAAGCAAATATTATCTAAGTTAGATGAAGAGTTACGTTTATTGAAAATTAAATTTAATGATGGAGAAAAAGAAAAAGCTACGGCATTTAAGTTTCGTTAATAATTAAAGAGGTGTATGAAATGCTACAAAATAAAATTGGATGGAATTCTGCTGAAAATACTGATAACTCACGCAGTGGATTGAATCATGCAGGAATGGAAAATTTTAAAGACAATCCTTTATATCATGTTCCGCGAGAATTGACGCAAGATGCGCTTGATGCTAAAGATCCTGAAAAAGATGGACCGGTTCTATTAGAATTTAAAATGTTTACAGAGAAAAAAGACGAGAACTTGTTTGAATTAGATAAATTCACTGGAATCATCGAAGCAATTCGAGACTCATGGGAAAATGATCCGAAAACCTATAGGCATTTCGATAAAGTGTATAATACATTAAAAAATGAAGAGGAAATAGTGATTTTAGCCGTTCGGGATTTTAATACGATTGGGTTAAGTGATGTTACTAGTGACGACGAAGGGAAATGGAATTCCTTAGTGAAAAGTAGCGGATATTCTGATAAAGTAGCCGGTTCTAATGGATCACGCGGGTTGGGCAAACACGCTCCCTTCTTAGCGTCTAAATATAGCATGGTTTTGTATGGAACAGTTAATAAACAAGACGAAACGGGTTTTCAAGGAGTAGCAAAACTTGCCACTTATAAAAAGGATGGAATAAAATATCGTGAAAATATTTACTATGGGATAAAAAGTGGTTATAAACCGATTACTGATTTATCTTTTTTACCGGATGATTTTAAACGGAAAAAAGTGGGTACAGACAAGTTTATTTTTGGATTCAAATTTGATGCAAATTGGAAAGATCATTTTGTTAAAGTTATTTCTGAAAACTTTCTTTTAGCATTTTATGAAGAAAAACTAATAGTTAAAGTAGATGGAAAAGAGATTTCTAAAGAAACTCTACCTGACATTATTGAAGAGATTTGTCAGGCTGAACCTTCTGGACACCATATTATTAAAGAGTTTTATACCGCATTAACTGAGGGACAGTTGTTTAAAGTTGATATAAATATTAAAGGTGTAGTTGACCAGCAGCCAGTGCTTCTATATTTAACTAAAGGCGACGAGTTTAGTAACACTATATCAATGAATCGATCTTCGGGTATGAAGATTTTCAATAAAAATAACTTTAGAAAACCACCTGTGTGCTTTGCAGGTTTCTTCACTATCAAAGGGCCTGTCTTAAATGAAATATTATCTGAGACTGAAACAGCTACACATAAAGGTTGGCATGTGAATATTAATGAAAACTCAGAGGATGGAGAAGTAAAAAAACTTAAGGAAATCAAAAATATTATTGAAACAATTTACAAATGGATCTCTAAAAATATACATGGACTAGCTCCTAAAATTAAAAAGGAATCAATTGATTTAATAGGCTTAGAACAAATCTTACCTAAAAAAAGTGACAAATCAAGACCCTTGGCTGAGATTAGCGAAGAATCTTTAAATGAGAAAATTAAGTCTATTAAAATAGTACCTCGTTCATTTTCTCAACGTGAACTAATAAAAACTAAGAAAAGGAAACGTAAGAATAATCCAAATTCAACCTCAAAATCAACAAACCCAACTCCAAAGTCGTCTAGAGAGAAAAAAGTTGATATTTCCAAGGTACGCTCAATTTATGATGAGATTAATGAATTTTATAAAGTAGTAATTACACCAAAAGTCGCTGGAAAAGTAAAGTTACAAATTCAAGCAATGGGTGAAAACGGGAGATATGTAGATATTTCATTGAAAGATGTAAAGCTGAGAAAAGGTAATCAACTAACGACTGTTTCATTGACAGATAATGTGATTGGTCCACTAGAGCTTGCAAAAGATGAACGTTGTGAATTACAAGTAACATTGAATGAATTAGCACCTTATTCATTGGAGGTTCATACAGTATGAGAATAAAGAAGACAGCTTATCCTCATCCTGTATTGGCAGAATTTAATGACGATTATACAAATAGCTCTTTTAAAGCCACGCTTCTTGAAGTAACTCCGCAAAATGAAGGAATTGTTAAATTTAAAGTGAAGTTTGAACTCAATAATACTCGCTTACAGGAGCTAATTAATAATCATGAAGCGATATTTGTTACACATATAGAATGTGCAGCTAGTATGTACCGTGACGTATTCACAACAACAAATAGAGAAGTGATTTTCTACATTCCTCAAAAGAAGCTAACTAAACAAGTAGATGTTAGTTTTATGGTAGTTTCTAATACAACTATCAATAACTATAAGAATGAGCTGTTACATGAAGATTATAACGGGGTAGCACTAACTATCAAAAAAGGTACGTACTTAGCATTAGACCCTGGTGTATCTTTACCAATTGAAAAAGATCCTATTGTATCTGCAAAATCAATTTTTAACTTACGTGCTTCAGAAGACGAGAATCCAGAACCATATGAATTATCATTTAGTAACGGAATCATTGATATCTATTTGCCACCAAATGTCTATGACCAAATATCAGATATTCAGCGATATGAACAAGTTAATCCATTATTAATAACGATGTATTATTTACCGGCGGTAATAGATGCATTAACTTATATATGCGAAGTTGAGCAAGGGAATGTTGAAGATCCAGTGCAGGACTGTGAATGGTATAACTCGATCTTATATCAACTAGATCAACTTCAAATAGAGCCAAAAAAAATTAATGAAACTGGCGCATCTGTAATTGCTCATAAAATTTTGAAAGATGTTGTAGATGAGGCTCTTAATTCGTTAAGTGATTTAATTGTTAGCGAATAAAATATCTTGATTTGAATGGATGATAGGAATGCCAAAATTATACTTAGAACACAACAAACTATTAGAATTAAAAGGAAATATACAAACAAATTTGGAATTGTATAAATCGGATGAATCTTGGTTAGGACAGGAATTAAGTGTCACACCTTCTAATTCTGCTCAATTAAAAGTTACTGATTTTAAAAAACGTAGTGCAGATGACTTAGATAATGCTATTCGAATATACACATGCTATAAAGATTTACCATATACTTTAGCTTCAGATCAAAACTATTGGGCTTTGTTAACACATATTGAATATTGGCAGTTTATGCGAGAACGTTGGCCTATCGAAGAAGCTCAAGGAGATCCAGAAAAATTCATAAAAACAAGATATTTCTTTGGACAAAAAGGAATGTATCGAAATGGTTTATCACGACTATGGTGGTATGTAGAGTTAACTTATGACGAAGCAATGGCTGACCCTTATAAATATACAAAACTATTGTTAGAAGATCAGGACTTAGCAGGACAAACAATAGAAAACAAATATTTATCTCGTAACAAAGTTGCAATGCGGGCTCTATTTGAAATACTAGATTACGTTGGTAAACAACAAAAAGCTGGCATAATTCAAATCTTAACTGGAAAACAGCGGCGTAATCTTGTTCGAGATGCCGCTCAATACTTTAATTTATCAGGAGTTGTCGAAATGTGGGATATATTATCATCAAAAGAGGCGCAAGAGAAATTGACTTTGTGGGTAAATGCTTATCTTAAAGAAATTGATGTCTATATTTCGCCTACAACTCAAAAAACTTTTTAAACGTCTTTTCTTGTAAAATGTAAGTAAGAAAGGGCAAATAAAAGTGATGGAAATGGATGATGCTGGGTACCTTGTGAGTGTCCAACTCTGATATTCTTTTGATTAAATTACTTGTTCCCTTGTTTGTCTTCTTTTCACTCTATTTTTATGAACGCTGATTCAAAAGCATCAATCTTTGTTTTTTAGTATTTTAATAGCAAAATGAACGGGCAAAATATTTGGGTTTTTGTTATATCATAAATAATATAAAATATTTGGTAAATCAGATATCTCCATATAAAAATATAAGATTGTCATTTTCATCGATTCGTGTTTTTGGCATGGCTACTAGATACAATGAAATCGTCCAAAAAGCAATCAGGAATACTGGGATAAAAAGCTCAAAAGACGGAACCTTAATATCGGCGCCGTCTTTTTTGTTATATATTCAGTTCTATTTGACTATCTAATTTTTCAACCGGTTTATCTTGTGAATTCTTCACTTCATCAATTGTTACCTTTCTCTGTCCGCGTAAATTTTCAAGCTGTAGCTTTTTTGCGGGTTCTATCCATTCATAATCTATCTTAGCGAATGATTTCAAAATGGCTTCAAATACAATCTTCGCTCCCTTAACTGGTACTGCCATGCCAATCTGCTTTCTGACTGCTTCTTTGCTTCCCTGAAATACAAAGTCATCTGGAAAAGTCTGCAGGCGGGCACGTTCCCGATTTGTAAGCGCACGAAGCTCTTTCCAATGATACATATGAGTTCCGCCGCCGCCGCTGCCAGTCACTGTATAAGCCGGCCGATCCGGGTCAAGACGTTTGTAAATTGAACTTAAGCGTGCTCCCTTTACATTAAGCTGAAGATCTTCTGGAATTCCAGCATACCAGGCATTTTCGCCCGGCGGAATGTAGCTCAGCATTTCCTGTACCTTCTTAGTGTGTTTAGGTATTTCATGATTTGGTGCATCTTCAGGAATCGGCGGCTCAGTAATTGCCTTTTTAGACGTAACATAGTCTGTAGAGGCTAGTGTAGTTGGCGCCGGTACTCTGAACTCTACACCTTTTGCAGCCCAGTCATTTCTGATACCAACAATGATAATACGGTGCCGTGCCTGTGGGACACCGTATTCTTCAAATTTGTACAGGTGAGGCGTTAATTTGTAACCGCATTCCTCAAGCTCTGTTAAGATTTTAATGAATGCCTTTCCTTCGTTAGCGCTTTGGAGTCCACCAACATTCTCTGCTACAAAGAATTTCGGCTGGTATTCTTCCAGCACTTTTACCCCGTATGAATAAAGAGGACCGTATGTACCGTTTAATCCCTGCTTTTCACCAACATTGCTGTAATCGTTGCAGGGAAATCCAAACGCGAAACAATCAATTTCCTCTAGAACTGTTTTATCGCCAATAGGAAGCTGCTGTACTGGTCCGCAAAAGACAGATTGATCTTCTAAATCACCGCAAATATTGTAACGAAATGTGCTACACGCATTTGGATCAAAGTCATTTGCCCAGACATGCTCTATACGCCATTCTTTGCCCGTTTCTGGATGTGTAAATCCTGCTAATTTAGCACCAAGACTGAGGCCGCCGGGTCCATTAAAGAGTTCGCCCTTTTTAAAAATCATAACAAAACCTCTTCTCATATTTTTATATAATCAACGTTTTACGAAAGTATGTTCTTGCATACTGATACGCTATTTATTTTACACGTTTTTTTTAAAAAATAAAGTCTAAAGAAGTGCTTTATAAAAAATTAGAGATTTTTCACTATAATTAAACTACATTAGATATGTGCATACTGATTAAAAACTAAAACTTAGGTGGAGGCAATAACCTAGCTATCAAAGATGGCGATAACACTATTGTTTATTTTAGATAATTATTACCTTTATATTACAGTGCTTCTTTCATTAATCGTATAAGCATCCACAATTAAATTGATGGCATATATTTTCCATATAAATCCTTCTGGAAATGTATTAAAATTAGATTTACTAGGTTTAGCTGTGGAAGCAAAAGGCTTGCAATTAAAAGGTTATTTTTGAAATATTATAAAGGTTAAACAGCAAAAAAACTTAAAAACAAGAAAAGATATTCTAAGTGCATTAAAATGAAAATTGTAAGGAGGATGGGAAATTGGCAGAACGAAAAGTATGGTTTATTACAAGACCAGAAAGAGATCCGAAATTTCATGCGGACGCCATAAAAGCATTGGCTGAAGCAACGCAAAAATTTACTGTAAAATGGCAGGGTAATAGGGAAATACATAAACACTATGAGGCGGTATTAGCCTCTAAAGGATTAAAGAGGAACAATATTAGTGCTGATGGATCAGGAGGCCGTACTTGGTGTGCTATGTTAAAGACTTTTGCCTACTGCTATATAAATAGTGAGGGGCTGGTTAAACCAACTAAATCAGGACAGGCATTGATTAAAGGAATAAAAGAATATGAGAACGTAAAAAAGCAGATTTTAACACTTCAGATTCCAAACGCTTACTTTATGGAAGCTGGCTTCCGTCCCAAATTCGATCAGAGCTTCCGCATACGTCCTGCTAGATTTTTAGTTAAGCTTGTGCAGCGTCCTGATTTAAATTACCGTCTGACAAAAGAAGAAATCACCTATTTTGTTCTGACGGCACAGCAGGACAGTCAACTAGAAGAGATAGCTCAAAAGATTATTGCTTATCGTAATGCCTGTGAGAATGAAAAAGAGATGATGAAGCAAAAGATTGCTATTGAATATGATCATCGCGATAGAAATGACAAATCAGCACGTGATTATTACCAGGCTCATTCTGATGTAGCACATACGTTTATGCTATTATGCGAGTACACTGCGCTTGTCGAATATCAGCGTGGAGAGGCATTTTTGAAGACTGATCCTGCATTAGCGAGAGAAGCGCAGAGTATTTTAAATTATTATGATAGCCGCTATCCTTATAACACACGATATCTAATTTCAATCGAACGTATGGCACAAAATAATGGACTTGATGTAGATAGTTATAAAGTGAGCGATTTTGGGGATGAGAAACCTGCGAGTAACAATGTCAAGATGCAGAGGAAAATTGAATCTGTTCTAAATAGCATTCCAAATGCATCTGAATTGGTACGTGAAGAACTGCTTTCGTATTTTATTCCAGCTATAGGGCCAAATGAAGCTCGGAAAGCTGTAGATAGGCTTCGTTCTGAAACATACAAATTTGCAAGCATACCTGAAGAGTTTGTGGAGAGGTATCTTGGTGAACTAACACCAGCAGAATTTGAAAAAGAAACATTGAAAATATTTGAAGCTATCGGCTTTGAAGCCTTATATCAGCCAAAAGCAAATGGAAAAAAGACAGAGATTGAAATTTTGCTAAAATATGAGGATAAATGTGGTATTATCGATACAAAGTATTATCCAAATGGTTTTGTACTTTCACAAAATCTAGCTAATTATATGGCCTCAGAGTATATTCCAAATTACCTTCAATATGAAGGAAAGAAATTATCTTTTTATGGATATGTCACATCCGGTAAGTTATCAGGAGACAAAAAGCTTAAATCCATTACAACTCTTAGCAGTAAACTAGTAAATACAGAGATTGAGGGGATTATGATGACAAGAGAAGTATTAATAGGTTTTCTTGATTACTGTATGGAAAATGAAATTCAAAAAAATAGACGTATTGAACTCTTTATTGAAAAGATACAAAACAAAGGTTTTAGTGACTTACAAATATTTTTGAATCATAATTAATGAGAGTAGTGCAGAGCGATCCACTTTTATCACAACTGTAAAAAATCTTTAATAAGAGATCATATGGACACAATTCCTATTTTAAAAAAAGAAAAGCGGTGATCATATGGGCTTGACTACTTGGGTGGCGATTATTGTTGCACTGGCAATCGTGTTCGGATTGTTTGGAGCGAAAAAGCGTGATAATTAAAGAACAAGTTAAAACCCCACTTCCAAATGGGACTGACCCCATAAAGTGAGACAAATAAAAACACCTTTAAGTTGAAAATCGGGTATAGCATACCTGAAAACAATTTGGAGGTGTTTATGTATGGGAAAAAGAGTTAGTTATCCAATTAGCATAAAAGAAGAGGCCGTTCAAATGAGATTAGCAGGAATCCCGACAAAAGAAATCAAGGACAAGCGCAGAATGAAAAAGCGCTCTTAAGATGGGACTGACCCCCGTTTTTGAGACAGGGATCAAAACACCTTTATACAGCCAATTGCCGATAGTTTATCGGTGATTGGTTGTTTAGTTTCGTTTGAATACGAATGTTGTTATAATAATAAATGTATTCTTTGACAGTGCGTTCTACGATGCTGGTCGTAGTGCGGTCAATCCTGTTAAGATAGAACGTTTCAGACTTTAGTGAGGAATGAAACGATTCGATGGAGGCATTATCAGCGGGCGTCCCTTTACGGGACATGCTCATGGTAATGCCTTTTATATGAACAGCTTTCTGATACTCGTAAGATGTATACACAGAACCTTGATCGCTATGTAACACGCAATTCTCAGGCAGTGCTGGGAGCTGATTAAGTGTGTTTAAGATAAAGTCTGTGTCCTGCTTATCACCAATCGTAAAAGCAATCACTTCTCCATTATATAAATCCAAGATACTGGAAAGGTACAATTGTTTCTGTCCATAAGGCAAATACGTGATGTCCGTTACTAGTTTTTCAAGAGGGCGATCAGACTGAAAGTTCCGATCCAGTATATTACCGGCCACGGCATAGGGCTGCCCATTCTTCTTACGCTTTTTCATTTTAACCCGGCATTGCCACTGGTTTTTCTGCATGATACGTTGAACAGTTTTATGGTTAATACGCATTCTCCTTTTTAGTATGGCTGTGATTTTTCGATAACCATATCGATATTTGTGCTTTCGGCACAACGTGCCGACCTGTTTCTCTAGTTGTCTTTTAGAATGATTCTGAGTCAAATCCTTTTTCCATCTATAATACGAAGTACGTAAGATGCCTAAATGGACACAGATGTCCTGTACCGTCATCGTTTTGCACAATTCTTCTACCAGTTTGATTGACGTTTCCTTATCAACTTCCTTTCCAATTCGTTGTACTTTTTTAAAACTTCATTCTGTTGACTCAAATAGCGATTTTCTGCCTGCAGTCTCTCTAATTCGGAAGAGTACTCGGGACCCTTTCCATAGGTATATTGTTTTCCAACAGGCTGTTCGAACCGGTGTGTATCCCCAGCCTTATGCCACCTCACCCATGTCTGAACCTGCGTCTTATTCTTGATATTCAATTTCTGCATGATCTCTTTCATAGGTACGCCTGCCAATCTCATTTCTACAGCCTTCTGTTTGACTTCAACCGGATAACTCACTCTTGTCCCCATAGAAAAAACACCTCCATGTTTTATTTCGGATCACAACGATCCATTTTCAAACTTGAAGGTGTTTTTTATTTGTCTCATCTTATGGGGTCAGTCCCGATCAAGAGTGCTTTTTTGTTTTGAGATACCATCGATCATACTGTCACCTTTTCTTTAAAATTACATAAAAAAATCCACTATTTCCATAAAAAATCAGATCAATTCCTTATAATAAGAGTATCTGAGAATGGGGAGTGAGTCGAGATGGACCAAAACTTGCTGCAAATGAATCAAGTAAGATCAGTGGACGAATTAACGGTTGTGAATATTTCTTCTACAGAGATTGGTGCGCTATCAAAAGAAACAGCGGAGCGGATTTTACAAGCGAAGGATACGGATTATATTCATCAGCTGATGTATGTTCCGATTGAAAAGAAAGAAGATTTAAATTGGTTGATTCATAGTGTTGGAGAGGCGTTAGACGATGAGGATGAAGATGACGCTGCACTTGAATTCGCTGATTTGCTCTATTTCTTTGTCATTCCGTTATATGAGGAGTATATAATGAGAGATCATCATTTGTATGAGTGTTTAGAGGATTTACTGGTACGATTAGCATCAAGAACTCACTTAGATATTCACGAACTGGTCGATGTTATGAGAGACGATTTAACCGAGATGAACATTAAAAAAAGCTTGTAGAGTGCTTCTCTGCAAGCTTTTTTAGTTGTAAGAAAATCCATAAAGGAGTTATTGGGCTCTTTCCCAGGTGATTTTTGTTTCATTTGTTTTTTTCTTTCCTTTTGCGAGCACTTTGCCGTTTTCTTGTTTCACGGTGATGTTTAGGTCATAAAAGGAATAGAGGGCGCCGAGGCTGTCGTTTTCTGGTTTATGAAGATTGTTTTCTTTTTCGGTTGATGCTCCAATGGCCAGTGTTTTGGCAAAGTTTAAACCGATGACTTCAGCGTAATCACTATTGGTATCAGAGGAAGCCGTTACGTTTAAAGAAATGATTTTTTTCTTTTGATCAACGGTGATGTCAGTGTCTTTGATGAGCTTAGACTGCTCCATCACTTCTTTCGTTTCCTTTTGAATGCGTTCATTAATTGTTGGAAGTGCCTTAGTTTCTGTTTTTTGTTCTTTCGTCGTATTTGAGCAAGCTGCTAGGATACAGAGAATTACAGCTAGACTCATGAAAACAAGTAGACTTTTTTTCACGTTCGATCTCCTTTTTTCTTCGAAGTATGTATGCTTATGTTACCACGAATCCTTGTTTTGATTAAAAGAGAAGTGTTGATAAGCTGTGAACAATAAAAAGCACCCTCTATCGGGTGCTCAGATTGTAGAGAAATCCATGTTTTTCTACAATCTTTTTTATTTACATCGTAATTATGATGGATGAGATTTAATGAAAAGGCCTCCCACACACCTAGCCCAGCTTTGCTAGGTGTGTGGCAATCTTTTTCATGTTCTGACACGCAGCTGTGAGGAGAACTTGTTCACTCACATTTTGTTTCCCCCTCAACCGGCAGTAGCGAAGCCCATGCAATTGTTTTGAATCTGCAAAGGTTCGCTCTATTTTTTCTTTTCTTTTTTTATACAGCTCTTTTCCAGAGACAGTTAGACGATTTTGTCTGATCTTTTCTTTATATTCTTCCCATATGTGTCTTGAGATGACTTTTTGATGATTTTTCGACCTTGTGCATCTTTCAAGGAAAAGACACGATGCACATTTTTTAGGATCTGATTTGTAGAATCGATAACCTTTCCGATCAGTTGTCGTATATAAAAGCTTCTCACCCTTTGGGCATATGTAATGATCATGTTCAGAGTCATACTGAAATTTCCACTTCTCAAATAATCCTCTTGTTGGATGAAAACGTCTATGGGCAATGACACCAAAAATATGTCGATCAGATAAACCTTTACAAATTGGTGTTGTCAAATAACCTGAATCAAGCGCAACAGCTTCTACTTGAAAACCAAATCGTGCGATTTGGTGATCTAATCGATCAAGATATGGAACAGAATCATGGACATTGCCAGGCGTGACATGAGCATCAGTGATGATATTGTACTTCATATCTGTTGTACGGTGGTCTAGGTAGAAAAAGCCTTCAGGCTTGTTTTCGCGATAAAGATAGCCACTATCAGGATCAGTCATACTTTGACGAATGTCTTTTTCCGTTTTCACCTCCTCTTTTACCTTTAAGGGCTTTTTTCCATGTGCCTCCCGATCTTCTTGGACTGCTTCTTCTAATTCATTGATATAGTTCTGGGTATCTTGTTCAATCGTTTTTCTCGTATATTTATGTTTATTCGCATTGGCTTTAAGATGAGTTGAATCAGTAAAAAGAACGCGGCCTCCTACCATGTCATGATTGATGGCTTGAAGCACAATCTCATCGAAAATGTCTTGAAAAATCGTTGTATCCTTAAATCGAGTACGACGATTCCAACTAATAGTGGAGTGATGGGGAACGGGATCATTGATGTTCAAACCTAAGAACCATCTATACGCCATGTTATAGTAAATTTCTTTTTCGAGTTGTCTTTCAGAACGGATACCGTACAGGTATCCGATAAACATCATTTTGAACAAAATAAGCGGATCAAGAGAAGGACGACCTTTATTCTCGCTATAATACGGTTTTACTTTATCTACGATAAATGAAAAATCAATGTATTGATCAATTTTACGAAGTAGGTGATCCTCTTCGACCAGTTGATCTAGTAATACAAATTCGGCTTCGTGCTGAGAAGAATTTCTAGTGTGGAACATGAGAAAAAACACCTTCCTTTAATATGCTTTTCTCTATTATAAAATGAGGAGTTGGAAACTTTAAGGAAAAAATAAGGCTGTCAAGATTTTCTCGACAGCCTGAGCACCCTCTATCGGGTGCTTTATTTCTTATTGTGCTGACAGGCTTGTACTTAATGGAACAGAAGAAATGACGGTGAATTTAGGAACTGCAGCACCAGATTCTAAATTTTTACGTAAAAGCGTTGATTTGATGGACCCATCCCATTTTTTATAGACACTTCCTGATGTATTCGCACGAAGCTGTACATTTGAGAAGCTTGCTTGTGAATAGCTATTCGTTCCATATATTGGATTCCCTTTTATTATATAAAATGAAAGAGAGGGGCTACTTACATTGTTCTGACTGATTTTGGTATTTTTTGTGAACAAAATCGGTCATAAAAAAGTGGTCAATTTGTATTCGAATTGTAATGTGACTGTAAAATAACTGGGGGCATCTTCATGTATAATAAGTGCAGAAACCAAATACGGAGGATTTTTTAATGAATAAAAAGCTTATCGCGACAATCGTAACAGTAGCTAGTTTATTTTTGGCGTTTAGTTTCTCACATGGAGCAAGTGCAAAAAAAGTAAGCGGCAATATTACTTGGTATAATGGTGTCGGTAAAAAAGGCGCAGATGGAAAAAAACTCGGTCATTGGGATGCAGCAACTAAAATGGGATTTGACGTACCAAAAAAAGGTACAAAACTAAGAGTGACAACAAAAGCGAAACCACATAAAGTGATTACAGTATATAAATATGATGTAGGTAGAATGCCAAACGCTGTATTAGACGTCAGCCCAAAAGCATTCAAAGCACTAGGGTTTAAAACAAGTAAAGGTGTCGTAAAAGGACATTACACTTATTAATACATAGGCATGCAAAGAAGCGGGAAAAGTTCATTTTCTGGCTTCTTTTCTTGTAGAGAGGGTCTGAAAGACAATGAAAAAATCAACATGGTGGATCATCACGGTCATCGGAGTCGCAGTGGTTGCGGCCATCATTTTCTTTATGATGAAGCCGGGGCAAGAGCCGAAGCATGCGGTAAAAGTGAAAACAAATCAGGATGCAAAAGACGAATTACTCGTTTCATTTACAGATCAACAGTTAAACAATACGTATTACTTGCATGACCGGGCGCTTCATACGGAGAAACTGACAGCCTATCCTTCGATTGCTTATGATTCTACGAAACAGCTTTTATATTACACGTATACGGATGAAGACACGCAAAAAGTGAGTATTCGAGAACTGAATGTAAAAACGGATGAAGAAAAAACGCTATTTACGAGTGATGATTCCATCGACAGTATGAGGCTGTCTGGAGACGGGAAACAGTTATATCTTAGGTATAATAAGGATTCTGGGGAACAATTTTATGTTGCTATGTTTGATGTCAACACACACAAAGTGAAGGTATTGTATCCAGAGAAAAGTAAGGATGACACAGTAAGTTCTTTTGCATATGAACCGGCATCAAACCTTCTCGCAATCCAGCATTATTCCTTAAAAGAAGATTACAAGAAAACCGATGAAGCGAATGAGAAGGGAAGAGACCCTGAACCAACGACCATGAAGATCACCGTTCAAACAGGCACGAAAGGGAAGCGAATTGCACGTATCTCGCAAACGATTAATGATATTTCATTTTCACCAGATCATAAGACATTGATTTATACAGAAGTGAAGGTGCGAAACGAAAAAGAAGTAGCCTCTATTAAAATGCTTGATGTAGAAACAGGAAAACAGGCGACACTCGTTAAGAACAGTAAGGATGTGCATATTTTAAGTGCCGCACAGCCGCAATTTTCTACGGATGGGTCTTCTGTTTATTTCTTAGGTGTTGCTAAAAACGCAAAGGAATTAAAGGATGACACCGGACGAAAAGCAAAGGTAAGAACGATATTTGAATACAATATCAAGAAGAAAACAGTGGAAGCCGTTTGGGAGAAGGATGGCGGGATTGTTAACAATTTCACTGTCAATCGATAAAAGGTACGTTCAGTTATTTTTATATAACTGGACGTTTTTTATTTTACCGTTTGACATGTTGCAGAAATTGAGGAATTTATGTAAGGGAAATCAGTTTTTAAGGTGGGAAACGTGTGGTATTTTCATATTTTGCTTATGTGACAGAGGAAAGGAAAGAGAGTAATATGAGTGGACATAAAAAAACGAGAGGACAGATGGCTTCTCGTTTTCACTGATTTATTTGGTGTTATTGTCTAATAAGTTTTGAAAGATAAACAGGGCATTAATGGAGTGAGGGAATCCAGCAACTTTTGTACAGTGCTTAATAATCTCCATGATCTCTATGACAGAAAGTCCGATATGTAATGCTTGTTCAAAATGAGTCTTTAATTCTTCATCACAATCGCCTTTTGTAATAAGGGCAGATAATGTACTGATGGCCTTTTGTTTTTCATCTAAAATGAAGTGGTTGAATTCTTTTTGTTCACCGAGTTCAATTGTTAGCTGTTCAATATTTGACCGAATGCTCTCGTTTTTCTGAATTGAAAGCTTCTCTATGTTACCTGCCGTTGTTTCTTGTGTGATCTGGCAAGTCTCTTTTTCTTCATTCAAATTGAACTCCTCCGTTTTTTATCGCAATTTTCCATTTGTTCGTTCATTGTGGCTTATGTGCCTTTTGATAGATGCAATGGGTATATAGTAGTATTATCGGTTTGCTGCGTCAATTTTTTAAGTGTTGAATGTACAAATAAATGCCATTTCAAGTCATGCATTGTTTTATTTTAGAATGATTCAATGAAAAGGAAGGAAAGGGCTAATATATCGCTGTCTGTTAGCCCTTCCCAATGATGTTACTCAATACATGTGTTTACGCATGTGACGGGAGATCGGTTTCATGTTATTAAATAATATCCATCGGCCGCATCATGTCATAATCCTCGTGCTCTAATATATGGCAATGCCACACATACCTACCGCTGTATGGAACAAAGCGAGCGATGATCCGAATGACTTCACCGGCATGCGCTTGAATAGTGTCCTTGTAGCCTTGTTCATGTAAAGGAGGGGCTTCGTTCGGTCCTGTATACACAATGTCTCCTGTCGATTGATAGACCTCTGTATCAAATGGTCTTCTGTCTATCACCCTAAATTGAACAAGATGTAAATGAATGGGATGTGTGCCCCTTGTTGGATTGACGATAGACCAAACCTCCACACTACCAAGACGAGGATTTTCCGTGACAGGGTCATTCCAAAATTGGTTATCTAGCAATAAAATGGGGCGGCCGTATTTATCCTGTGTGCCGCTAAGTGTGAGCGTACGCTCTTTATCAGCTCGACTAGGACGAAGCGGTGGAAGCGGTTTGAAAATCGGCCGTAAAGTTTTAGGTGCTCTCCCTTTTAGCGGACGTGTGACTTTAAATTGCATGATGTTCGCATCTGTTTCAGGATTCACTTCCTGTCCGCAGCCGGCTTTATTTTTAAGGATGATCGTTTTGTTTTCATAAGCTGAAAAATCGATGATGACATCAAAGCGTTCAGCAGGAGCAATGCTAAAGGATTGATGGTGAACAGGTCTTGGTAAAAAGCCGCCATCAGATCCAATTTGCAAAATCGTCGCATCGTTGTCTAGATGCAGCTCGTAAGTTCTTGTATTGGACGCATTTAAAATACGAAAACGGTATTTTCGCGGATCTACTTCTAAATACGGCCATACTTTTCCATTGACCAAAATGGTTTCTCCACAAAAGAAGGGCACGATGGACGGATCTGGTATGTCACTGTCTTCTGGCGTGTTGTTTGGTCTGCTTGGATAAAACAGTGCGCCATCCTCCTGAAACGTACGGTCCATGATCATTAGCGGAATATCATACTCACCCTTCGGTAATTCTAGCGATTTTTCAAACGCATCTGAAATCAAATAAAATCCAGCTAATCCGGCGTACACATTTAATCGTGTCAATGCCATCGCATGATCGTGATACCACAATGTGCAGGCTTGCTGATGATTTGGGTATTCGTACACCTCTCGTTCAAAGAAGGGGCCGGTTGCTTCAAAGTCTCGTGAAAACCAAGCCTCTGGATAGCCGTCACTGCTTGCTGGTGTGACGCCGCCATGTAAATGAACGACGGTTTTGACTTCTGGTTCATCATGATGGCCTTCGTGAATGGTGTGATCGACCGGTAGAAAATGCTTAAGTGGCAATTTGTTCATCCATTTCACTTTGACTTTTTCATTTCGATTCGCATGAATGGTTGGACCAGGCAAACTGCCATTATAGGTCCATAGCTTGGTTGGGGGCAGGTCTCTATGAACTTTTAGAAATACCTCCTCCATTGCGATTTCATAATACGTTTGTTTTGGGTTCTTTTTGACGGGCTCCGCAATTTCTGGAATTGGCAGCTCGTCAACAAATTTTTCTAGGTTCATGTTATCTAATCCTCACTTAAAATCCAATTTGATACAGTATAAGTGCGGACATCAAAATAGGTGAATAAAATAAAAAACCCGCTTTTCAGCGGGAACTTTACGGATGTTTATTTTCAAGCGCTGCATTTGCAGGCACTTTTTTATTCGGTTTAAAGATGAAATAAGCGGCAAGCACACCGAAGGTAATGATACTCGTCAAAATGAGCTGCGGTCTCATTGATTCGATAAACAGCATCGATACCAAGATGGCGCAAATGATCAAAATGGTAAAGTACGTGAGATATGGGAACAGCCACATTTTGATTTTGAGCTGTTCTGGATTTTCTTTTTCGATTTTACGGCGCATTCTTAATTGTGAAACAGCAATGACCAAATAGACAAGAAGGGCAATGGCGCCGGATGCGTTGACTAAGAACAAAAAGATGGTTTCAGGATAAAAGTAGTTCATCATGACGGCAATGTAGGAAAAGAAGGTGCCTGCGACTGTAGCCGCTACAGGAACACCACGTTTGCTGATTTTCATAAAGCGTTTCGGTGCTTCACCTCTTTCAGCCAATGAATAAAGCATTCTGGACGTTGTGTACAACCCAGAGTTTAAGCAAGATAGAACAGCTGTTAAAACAATGACGTTCATGACTTGAGCAGCTGATGGAACGCCGATGTATTCTAATACCGCAACGAATGGGCTTGTTAAAATATTCGCTGAATTCCATGGAAGCAAGGTCACAACGACAGCGATGGATCCGACGTAGAACACGATGATACGCCATACAACAGAACGGGTAGCTGTGGTCACAGACTTGACCGGGTCTGCTGATTCTCCGGCAGCTATTGCCACAATCTCGGTTCCCATGAAGGAAAAGATGACGACGACAATTCCGAGTAAAACAGAGCTGAATCCATTTGGAAGGAAACCACCGTTCCCCGTTAAATTGGCAAGACCTACAGTATGATGATCACCAAAACCAAAGATAAATGCAAAACCGATGAGTAGAAAGAGAATAATGCTGACGACTTTTATTAATGAGAACCAGTATTCAAATTCGCCAAAAGATTTAACAGAAAAGATATTTGTTAATGTTAAGAGGATAGTGAGGATAAGACTTGTGAGCCAAACAGGTGCATCTCCATACCAATACTGAATAATGGCAGCACCAGCAATGGCTTCGATGGCGATGACAATCACCCAGAAGAACCAATAAAGCCAGCCAATTGTAAAACCGGCCCATGGACCGATGGCATCGCTCGCATACTGTGAGAAGGAACCGCTTGTCGGATAGGCGCATGCCATTTCTCCAAGCATTCTCATAATAAAGATCACGAGAAGTCCGGCAAAAGAATAGGAAAGAATGGATCCAGGTCCTGCAGAATGAATGACAGCGCCGCTACCAACAAATAGCCCTGCGCCAATAACCCCAGCAATGGAGATCATTGAAATATGTCTTGTTTTAAGATTTTTTTGAAGACCGTTTGTCATGTTGGACATGTCTTTACCTCCAAACATTTCTCTTCATAGAGAATTTGTTTTTAGAATATTTTAAATTTTATCATACTGAATTGTCATTCAGCATTGGACAGGTTATCAAACTGACATTTCAAACCTCTTAACATGATGTTAAAAAGTAAAAAGGATTTGAGAGATTATGTTCCCTCTTTTTCCGCTGTTCATTCTTAAAAATAGCATAAGATCGGATGGGGAGAAGTTGTGTCTCAAAATAAAATTATTCTGATAATTTACCGGAAAGAGTGATATTGCAAATATGATCATCACAGAGTGAATTGGAAAAAGGTTGATGGGAGTAGGTCTTGAGGTCAATTGACCTTATAAAAATAAGTTTACTTAGGTCAACACATTTCTATGTATCCTATTTTGCTGACACAAGCGAATCATGTTGCTGTAGACCCACACGGGCTTTGCTTTGTAAGATAAATAATAGAAAAGTGATGTGTGAGGAGGCGCGGTTCGACATGGAGCGCTATAACGAATTAAGACAAGGTGAAACAGGTGCTTGGGTCAGCATCATTGCCTATGTGATCTTATCTGCGGTGAAACTTCTAATTGGGTATACGTTTCATTCAGAGGCTCTTTCGGCAGATGGATTGAATAATACGACGGATATTATTGCATCCCTTGCAGTGTTGATTGGATTGCGTATTTCTCAAAAGCCGCCTGATGAAGATCATCCATACGGTCATTTTAGAGCAGAGAATATTGCGTCTCTTGTGGCGTCCTTTATTATGATGCTTGTTGGACTTCAGGTTCTGCTGAGTGCAGGCCAGTCGCTCTTCTCATCTGAGCATCAAACGCCTGATATGATCGCAGCTTGGACGGCAGCAGGAAGTGCTGTGGTGATGTATGGTGTGTATATTTACAACCGCAATCTGTCCAAACGGATCAATAGCCAAGCTCTTCATGCAGCAGCAGCTGATAATAAATCAGATGCGTATGTGAGTATCGGAACATTTGTAGGGATTATCGCCTCTCAATTTCAACTGGCATGGATTGATACGCTTGCAGCGTTTGTGATTGGCCTCATTATTTGTAAAACGGCGTGGGAGATTTTCAGAGATGCTTCTCATTCGTTAACGGACGGTTTTCATATAAAAGATATGTCCAAATATAAAGAGACCATTGAAGCAACACCTGGGGTGGGCGATTTGAAAGATATTAAGGCACGGTATCTCGGAAGTACGGTCCATGTGGATGTAGTAGTGGAGGTCGAGCCGCACTTGAACATTGCAGAAAGCCATGATATTGCAGATGAGATCGAACGTAGAATGAAGAAGGAACATGATATTTTACACTCTCATGTTCATATGGAGCCAGCAGGTGAGCCAAAAGAAGAGAAGAAGTCTTTTCCATCGTGAGAAGGCTTCTTTTTTTCTACGTGTTGATGTTTTATGCAAGTGCGCGTTGTATGGTAAAGTTAGACTATATGAAATTTAACGGAAACGTGATAGGAGGATCAGGATGGCATTTGATGAACCGATGCATTCAGATTTACAAAAAATCGTAGATAACATCAATAAAGTCATGGTTGGGAAGAAAGACATTGCGATATTAAGCCTTGTTGCGATTTTGGCGAAGGGGCATGTGCTACTAGAGGATGTGCCTGGCGTTGGGAAGACGATGATGGTTCGTGCTTTGGCAAAATCCATTGGCTGTGAGTTTAAGCGAATCCAATTCACTCCTGACCTTTTGCCTTCAGATGTGACAGGTGTGTCGATTTATAATAAAAAGACAAATGAATTTGAATTTAGGCAAGGACCCATTATGGGGCAGATTATTTTGGCTGATGAGATCAACCGAACCTCTCCCAAAACACAGTCTGCATTGCTCGAAGCGATGGAGGAAGGCAGTGTTACAGTGGACGGAGAAACAATGCTGCTTGCTGATCCTTTTTTCGTCATGGCTACGCAGAATCCAGTGGAATATGAAGGGACTTATCCGCTGCCAGAAGCACAAATGGACCGGTTTTTATTCAAGCTGCAAATGGGGTATCCGACCATGCTGGAGGAGCTGGAGGTGCTCAACTTGCAGGAAAAGCAGTCCCCGATTGATACGCTCCAAGCAGTCATGACCAAGGATCATATCCATGCGTTGCAGCAAGCGGTTCAGACCATTCATGTGGATGTATCCATTAAAGAATATATTGTGGAAATTGCACAAGCGACGCGGCAGCATCCATCTGTTTATCTAGGTGTGAGTCCAAGGGGATCGATCGCCCTCATGAAAGCGGCTCAGGCGTATGCACTGTTGAATCGGCGCGATTATGTGATTCCTGATGATGTACAGTATTTGGCGTCTTATACATTGCCGCATCGAATGATTTTGACTTCAGAAGCGACGTACGAAGGGAAGAAGGCGGAGACACTGCTGCGACAAATGCTTGAGCAAATTGGCGTGCCAGTTCAAAAGTCGATGACTCAATGAAATTAGGTCATCGTTTCGCTTTTTCATTATGGTTACGGGTGATGATGCTCATCATCCTCACTACGACAGTCTTTTGTTATGCCATGTTTCAGGGAGGGTTTGTGAGCTGGTTCCTTTTTTATGCATTTTTACCATATACTTTGTATGCTTTGCTGTTTGCGCTCGTTCCGCTGAAAGTGACAGCGAAAAGGACTTTACAGCAAACCCGCTTGAAGGCGGGAGACGTACTGTCCGTTGACCTTGAAATTAAGCGGACAAATCCATTTCCATACGTTTACGTCTTGATTGAGGATGATCCACCAGACACCTTTCATTTAAAGGAACAAATTGAGATGAAGCAAATGCTGTTTCCTTGGTTTCGGAAAACGTGGCGTTTTTCCTATCAATTGAATGATGTCATGCGCGGGGAACATCATTTGTCAGCAGTTCGAATCAAAACGGGTGATATGTTTGGTTTTGTGGAGAAAGAAGTCATCATTCCGTTAGAAAAAAAGCTGCTTGTTTATCCGAAAATGCTCGATCTTCAGGTGGAGTCTGCTGAGTCATTGAATGAAAATGGAGGCAAAGCGGTTCACTCGTGGTTAAATGAACCGACCCATGTGACAACAGGCGTAAGGGAATATCAGCAAGGCGACCGTTTTGCCTGGGTGGACTGGAAGACGACGGCTAGAAGGGGTCAGCTGATGACGAAGGAATTTGAACAGAATCAAACAAAGGATCTTGTCGTGTTTGCTGATTTTACCGACGAAGCGGTATTTGAGACCGTCGTGTCTATTGCAGCGTCTGTTCTACAATCGGCAGTGAAAAAAGGGTTACCGTCAGGTCTTGTACCTCTAGGAGATCCGCATGCCTTTCGAGTGGATCAAGGAGAACTTCATTTACAGGACATGCTTTATTATTTAACAAGAGTGCAGCATCAACCTTCTCGCGTACAAGAATATAAGGCGTTAGCAGCGAGTGAGTATCAGCATTCTGGAAAATATGTCGTCACGGGTCAGCTTCATGAGGAGCTTGCTGCGAGTCTCTTTGGGAATCGAAACAGAAAGAACATCATTGTTCTTTTAGTGAAGAGAGCAGTGGATCGATTCACGACAAAAGAAAAACAGCTTGTAGACCGGCTCAAGGCATCTGGAATACGCACGACCGTTTTATTTGAAGACCGGCTACACGAAAGAACTGTGAGGTGACAAACATTTATGCTGCATACGCATCAGCGGCAAAGCCGTTTTGAGTTGTTCATCTATTATGCTGTAGCATTTCTGCTGCTTTGGGAGTGGCTTCGACCGCTTCAAGATTTTACAGAGACGAGTCATACGTCTTATTTCATCATTTTTATAGGGCTTACATGTTTGTTTACATTCTTTCGTTTGAAGTGGTATGTGACATTTCCTATTTGTACTGGCTTGATTTTGCTCGCCTTATATTTGATCTTTTATCAAGCAGAGCCAAGCTATCCGGCTGCTTTATTTGCTGATATCAAAGATAATATCACCTTCATGAGCACAGGCATGTGGAGTGACATGTACCCCTCCTTCCGCACATTATTGTTTTATATTTTGCTATGGCTGCTTGTCTACTTGCTTCATTATTGGGTGGTCTATCAGCAGCGTATCTTTTTCTTTTTACTCATGACGATTGTGTATGTCACCATTCTGGATACGTTTACGCCATATGATGCAACCTTTGCGATCGTTCGCATTATGGTGTTTGGTTTTTGTTTGCTTGGGTTGCTGTATTTCGACCGACTGCGTTCGGCTGAAGGTATTCGGGTGTCGCAGAAGGCGCGCCTAAAGTGGTTTTTGCCCATGCTGGCGCTCGTTCTTCTGTCAGCGACACTCGGCGCTTCTTTACCAAAGTCTGATCCGAAATGGCCTGATCCTGTCCCATTTTTTAAGGCGGTGACGAATCAAGATGGCTCTGCCGGACAGAATAAGGTGGGATATAGTACAGATGATTCGTCGCTTGGCGGACCGTTTAGTGAGGACCGCACACCGGTCTTTAAATGGAGCGGAAAGGAGCCGTCTTACTTTCGTGTTGAAACAAAAAGTATCTATACCGGAAAGGGCTGGGAGGATGCCTCAAATGATACGAAGCCTACGCGGCTAAAAGAGAACAGTGTGCGGAATCGTTGGTTTACCGAGCGTGTAAAAACAGAGGTGCACGAAACGAGAGTCGATCTGGAATCAAACTATCGATTTAATCATGCCGTCTATCCGATTGGGACGATCATGCTGATGCCAATGGAAAACATCCCGTTGCAAATGATGGGGAAAACGGAGAAAATTGTCCCATCCATTCAAAATCCGCCGAAAAATTTAGGGAACTACCAAGTCACCTTCTTGTCTCCTACATTTATCCTTGAGGATTTGCAGAGAATCAAAGTACCGACAAAGAAGCAGGTCAATCAGGAGGTTGGCCGTGAATACTTGCAGCTTCCTTCCTCATTGCCAGAGCGAGTGAAAACATTGGCAAACAGCTTAACGGAAACGAAGGATAATATGTACGATAAGGCTAAAGCGATTGAGGATTACTTAGGGTCAGCGAAGTTTTCATATGAAACGCAAAATGTCGCTGTGCCTAGTCGTAATGAAGATTATGTGGATCAATTTTTGTTTGATACGATGATCGGTTACTGTGATAATTTTTCATCCTCTATGATTGTGATGCTCCGTTCGATCGGGATTCCGGCGAGATGGGTGAAAGGGTACACGTCAGGTCAATTATATGAAACACAGATGGATGGAAACAATGTGTATGAAGTAACCAATAACAATGCGCATTCATGGGTAGAGGTGTATTTTCCAAACAGAGGCTGGGTGACCTTCGAACCGACAAAAGGATTTACGAACCCAGAAACATTTACGAATGAAGCTGTTTCTAGCGATCAGACAGATGATGATCAAAAGGAAGAAGATCAGTCTAGCTCTGATGCAAGCGAAGATCAGCAGGCAGAACAGCCACAGCAGGAGACAGAGCAGCCGGCAGAACCAAAGAAACAAACAGCGCAAGCGAAGCCTAATATGGTGCATGTTGGTTCAATCTTGGGTTTCGCGATAGGAGCTATGGTCCTTCTAGGATTGATAAGCTGGCTTCTTTATCGATTCAGAGCAAGATGGCTACCATTCTTTATTGTGAGAAAGGTGAAACGTCTGCCAGAGGAGGAAGCATTCTTCTATGCGTATGCTGCTCTATTAAAGCAGCTGAAGCGCAGGGGAATTGAGAAAAAACCTGGCATGACGCTAAGAGAATTTGCTTCTTTGATCGATGACAACGAAGGAGATCATCGCATGTCAGATCTGACGCAGCTCTATGAGCGGGCACTCTATCGACGAGAGGATGCGACGGTGCTTTGGCGGCAATCGGCAAAGTTATGGGAAAATTTAATAAACAGGAGATAGTCTTGACCGCGTACCTTCCTGTTGTTAGAATAGGTGAATATTAAAACCTTCTAAAATACATGAAATTGAAGCGTTCGGATGTGAGTCTGGGCGCTTCAAAAGCGTGATTCACACTGAGAGCAGGTTTTCTCCTCTCATTTTTTCTGTGCGTTTATAAAAAACTATATTGGACATAGAGGTGACACCATGACAAATTTAGTCAATGAAATGATTTTGGTTCTAGATTTCGGCAGTCAGTACAATCAGCTGATCACACGCCGTATTCGTGAATTTGGTGTGTACAGTGAGCTTCATCCGCACACTTTAACTGCTGAAGAAATTAAAGAAATGGCGCCTAAAGGAATCATCCTTTCTGGCGGACCAAACAGTGTTTATGATGAAGGATCTTTCCGCTGTGATGAAAAGATTTTTGATCTAGATATTCCGGTTCTAGGCATTTGCTACGGCATGCAGCTCATGACTCACTATTTAGGCGGGAAAGTAGAAGCGGCAAGCCAGCGTGAATATGGAAAAGCAGATATCCACATTAATGGAACCCCTGCTTTATTTAAAGACCTTCCGACTGATCAAGTCGTATGGATGAGCCATGGTGACCTCGTTGTTGAAGTACCAGAAGGCTTTACAGTTGATGCAACAAGTGCACATTGTCCAAACTCAGCGATGAGCTTAGCTGAGAAGAATTTCTATGGTGTTCAGTTCCACCCAGAGGTTCGTCACTCTGAGTACGGAAATGACCTATTGAAAAACTTTGTCTTCGGCGTGTGTGACTGCGATGGCAAATGGTCAATGGAGAACTTCATTGAAATCGAAATGCAGAAAATCCGTGAAACAGTAGGCGACAAACAAGTATTGTGCGCACTAAGCGGCGGTGTAGATTCATCTGTTGTGGCGGTATTGATCCACAAAGCCATCGGCGATCAGCTGACATGTATTTTCGTTGACCACGGTCTTCTTCGCAAAGGCGAAGCAGAAGGGGTTATGAAGACATTTAGCGAAGGTTTCAACATGAACGTGATTAAAGTAGATGCGAAAGATCGTTTCTTAAACAAGCTAAAAGGTGTGTCTGATCCTGAGCAAAAACGTAAAATCATCGGTAACGAATTCATCTATGTATTCGATGATGAATCGGACAAGCTAAAAGGAATCGACTACTTAGCACAAGGAACACTTTACACAGATATCATTGAGAGCGGAACAGCAACGGCACAAACAATCAAATCTCACCACAACGTAGGCGGTCTTCCAGAAGACATGCAGTTCGAATTGATTGAGCCTTTGAATACGCTATTCAAAGATGAAGTCCGTGCCCTAGGTTCAGAGCTAGGCATTCCTGACGACATCGTCTGGAGACAGCCTTTCCCAGGTCCAGGACTAGGTATCCGTGTACTAGGTGAAATTTCTGAAGAAAAACTAGAAATCGTCCGTGAATCGGATGCGATTCTACGCGAAGAAATTGCCAACTTCGGCCTTGAGCGCGACATCTGGCAATACTTCACGGTTCTCCCAGACATCCGCAGCGTAGGTGTTATGGGTGACGCAAGAACATACGACTACACAATCGGCATCCGTGCTGTTACTTCGATTGATGGGATGACGAGTGACTGGGCAAGAATCCCTTGGGATGTACTTGAAAAGATCTCAACTCGTATCGTGAATGAAGTGAAGCATGTGAACCGCGTGGTGTATGATATTACGAGTAAGCCGCCTGCTACGATTGAGTGGGAATAGACTTCCAAAAAACGAATGATAAAAAATGCTTTAAAACCAGTTGTATCAATGGGTTGAACAGCTTGTATTTAGTTAGGATAGCCATTCACCCGCAAAATTTCAAAATGAGACTCTCTTTTATTACATTGTTTGTGAAAAAAAGAGGGTCTTTTTCTATGACAAAAATTGTAGAACTACTTGATGATTTTAAACTGAATCAGTGAAAAAAATTCTGATTCATGGGAAAGGTTCTAAGCAACAGTTAGGATTGGAATTGATGTGTACAGCTTAAGCAGATTGTTAGGGCACATGATACTCAAATGCAACTAAAACTTTAAGAAGATAGCATATTGGAGATTGGGCGATTGTACAGTCTCCTGAATTGAACGAATATTCAAACATAATTATTTGCATAAAGTAAGTCGTAGGAAGTTATAAAGGCAAGACAAACTTATTGAGAGGTGATAATCTATTGTAATAATCGTTGACCTATATGTATAATTGTTGAATATGACGAGAAGGAGAATTATGGATAAAAATATAATAAAAAAATTTATAGAGGATACAAAATATATTTCGTTTTCTTTTGAGTATGAAGAAGATAGTGGGAAAATTCGAGTCCTAGATAACCATGGTTACGAAATTAGTTCAGAATCTGCAACAGTGATAATCGAAGGTATGACCAAGGCATATATAAATTTAAGTGATGTTGAAATTAATAACATTAGAAAATATAATGCTGAAAATGACCTTTGGAATTATTCTCAGTCATATGGACCTAGAGTATTAGAGACACTTTTTAGAAAGAATTTAAAAAAGGATTGGGGGTTTACTTGTATTAAGTGTGGAAAAAAAATGTCGAGTAAAAGTGATAAAAGTTGGTGGAGAATTTATGGTCCAGATTATGAATCTAACCATAAATATTGCTCAGAACAATGTATTCTACCAGTCCTATCTAAAATAAAAGAAAAAATCAAAATAGAAACATATGAAAGATTTGGTGTCAGATATAAATTATAAATAAATAGCATTTTTAAATCAAATCAGTTATTCGAATGGAAATAGTTGATACTTGAAGGGAGCAGTCGCATGACAGTCATAAATACTAAAGATAAAAACCTCATCTTCTGAGTAATTTCAAGGGTAGGTAACTTATTTGATAAAATGCAAAGTGATTTTATAACCAATGGTGATATTCCTTAAATCCCCTATGGAAAGTTCTCGTTTGTGTTAGAAGGTACTTGGGCTGTTTAGTTGATTAACTCTTTCTAAAATTTTGGTTAGCTTTGATGGGCTAAATCTATTTCTTGATTTTGAACAGCTATTCTTTTTTAGTTTCACTAATTACTTTGAAAACAAGCTTCACAAACGTCTCCTTTGCTAGAGATAACTACTTTTTCTTTTTTATTAGAATATGAGAATAGATTGATACAAATTTTTTCAGAATGATTTAAGATTTTTAGCTTGTCATTTTCTCTGGCCTAGGACAGTTTTAGACTGATACAAGCATAAAAAAAGAATTAATGTAAACAATAAATCCTGTACCATAAAAAATATATGGAGGGATATGTTATAAATGAAACTTGTATTTGACAATCAATTCTCGAGAACTGATGTAGTGAATTGTGTTTGTGACCTTGCCAATGAAGATCAAAGTGGATTTATTAAAGTTCTAGTAACTGGTGAAATAGCGTCTAACGGAGCTGACAGAAGATTACTATTGCGTATAAATGGGATTAATAGTGGCTATAAAAGCTTTGTTAGATATGGCAATGATGGGGACTGGGGAGGAAGTGAGGGGCTTTTCGTGGGTCGTAGCGCTTGGGGTCTCGATGGAACATTTTCTTTAGATTACACAATCGGATATTATTCCGGCGCTCAAAGAATAACTGGAAGTGGACTGTGTGTATTTGCAGCAGCAAATGGAGATATCGTTGGTTACGAAACCCACGGTTATTTACTTGGTAATGCACCAGTAAGGAATATCGATGTATTAATTGCTGGTGGATTGGTTAATGGGCAAATAAAGATTTACCGAAGTTAAGTAAAATAATGCGTCTTGCATATTTAACAGAAATACATAAAGTGACGGGTGCGTTTCTGTAATAAGCAGGAACGCTTTTTATTGTGTTGTGGTAACGAAAATATTAGAGAAGGTCCAATACAAGTCAAAATGTCCGAAACCTCAATTAATCGCTGTATTTAAATGAGTTAGTGAAACCCTGATTTTGTTCGAGACACGTTGTCGAAGTGAATTTCTCAACATAATAAATATATCCTAATAAGAACTGCCTTAAAAAATTATATCCCTAATTCAATGATATTGTTACAATACGACTTAAAGTGCAAATTCTTTAGTCATTGTACTATTTTATGATCTTGATATAAGGTTTTATATGGCGTAAAAACATTGAGCAATTAATCAGTAGTGAAAAGCGAGGATATAACAATGAAATACGGGTACGCAAGGTTTTCAACTGTTCTTCAAGTATAAGGTGTAAAGGTACATGTATTAAATACGGGCATTGTAGAAGATACACTAACTGGAAGATTAAAATATTGTGTGTTACGTTAGCGTTCAGAGAGTTTGAACGTGATATAATTGTATAAAACCATACATACAAAGAAAATGATGACTTATACATTAAAGAGGATAGAGGGCTAATGGTTGGAATTAATATATAATTTAAAATGCATCTTAATGGATAATAATTACATATAATGTCAAAAAGCATACCTAAGAGGTTCTTATGCAAGAGGGGAATACCAGATAGAATCTGATATTGACCTCTTGATTATTTCTAGTGATTTTATTAGTGTTTCAATAATTAGAAGAAAAGAAATAGCTAAAAAAATTTTTCAAGATAAAATAGATAATGTCATTGACTGTATTTGTTTAACGGAAGAAGAGTATAATAAAGCAATAAATGAAAAGAGAGAGATTTTATTAAAAGAAATGATGATAGAGGTGTTATAATGAAAAGTTTTTTTATACAATCATTTCAAAAGACTTTAACCAAATATGTATCAATGTTAAATAAAAGTAATTTATCCTCATATGACCTCAAAATATTAAATGAATATTCCTTTTTATTACTGGATATAATTAATAGTTTTGAATTTAAAGCTTATGAAAAAGCATTAATAAAAAGACTTTTTATCAAATTTAATAATATCCTGTATACAGGAGAGAGAATATTTTACTATTCGAGTTTTTATTATTTACCGAAAAAATTTGAAAAATCAGATGCGGAAGAAATATCAAAAGCTACTTTTAAGGTGAATTTAGATATAAATATTATGAGATTACAAATTTTAAATGATGAAGTTACGGGGAGTTCTGAAGATGAATATTTTTTTAGTAGGGGAAAAAGTGGTTTATTAAGAGCAATGCAGAAATTAGTGCAAAAAGATATTGATGAAACTGAACTATTTATTCCTGCATTTTATACTTTACTAAATTATCATCAAGCAATAATGGAATATTTGGAAAGTGATAATAAGACATACTTTAGTGAAGCGGAGAAAATTATTGAAGAAGCTAATGAAATTATAAATAAATTTTTTAAAAAACAATCAATAAAAGACAGATTAGAATCCGATTATCAATTAGGGTTATTTCTTGAAAATGAAGTCAAGAGATATAAAATTTGGAAAAATGAAGAATATGATTATAATCGAATAAATATTGAAGATTTTAAAGAATATAATAATGTTAGTAAAAAAAATTGGGCATTTTTAAGTTTTTCTAATATTGATAGTAAAAACTTTAAAGCACAATTTAAAAATGATTTTAGTAGAATGTATGAATTCAATTTTGATAAATTGAGGCCAATAGAACAAATTATATTATTAAGAAACTGTGTAAAGTGGCTATTTTTAGAACAAGACACTTACATAACTGACATAAGTATCCCAGTGTTTGAGAAATTTAATGAAAAGCACTGGTTTGAATTGGCCAATTATTTCAATGGTTACAAAGAGATTAGTAATGTTATTATCAATGAAGATGATAGAATAAAAGTTGAAAATTGGGATGATAATGAGCTTAGAAGCAAGATAGGAAATACAATAATTAACATTGACAGGTCTATAATTGATAAGGAAAGTGTTAAACCACATGGTGTTTTTGAAATTTCAGATATGGAATTACCGATAAGGGTAAAAGAAAGTTTTGACACTTATTATTTATGTATGCCTTTTAAGTCAGGAAGAGAGATAAAGGGTAAGGTAAAAGAAGACATTACGTATCAAGTTTTTAGACCGTTTACTTATTTTGGTGAAAAGGCAATTGTAGTATTTGTATCTGTTAAAGAAGCAACGGAGCCATTTTATAATGCAATAAAAAGAGCTAAGACTAATTTAAATTGGGAAGCACATACTTTAATTGGTGATAATTTGATTAAGTTGTTAAAGTATAATAACCAAATTTAAAATAGATTTAGTAAGAATGAATAAAATAGAATTTAAAAAGAGATTGAAAAGGCACTCATTAATAAAGGTGAATAATGCTGAAAAACACCCTTTCATCTGCTACGATTGAATGGGAATAGTTGTAATAGAGCTAGAAACCTTTATGTATCAAGGTTTTTAGCTCTTTTTTATTTTTAATTGCACTTTTTGTTTCTGCTTTCCTAAATAGTCCACAGGTAAATTGATTTTTGTGGGAGGCATCATAGTTTTGCTTTGTCTCCTTAAAGGAGATGATCCAGAGCTACTACTGCTTATGAAGCTTTAGCTAATGGTATCAAAGAAGCGAAAACTATAAAAAATGAATAAACTTTATTTAAAAAAAGAGCTGATAAGATGAGTGATATATCAAACTCAAATGATTGGCTCTGTGTTATTTGCGTCTAGCTCTTGGATTATCGTTATGCTTATTATTAAATCTTTGAATCCCACTTTATTTTTCCCTCCGTTTTAATGCGTTAATGAATCATTCCATCCCTTACCCACATCAATCCATTGTAAATAACCGGAGTATTTTTCTAATTGTTTGATTGTTAGTTCAATAGCACTGTTACTGCTCCCGCAGGCTGGATAGACTGTCTCAAAACGTTTTAGTGAAATATCTAAATAAACAGAAACGCCATTCTTTATAGCAAAAGGACATACTCCGCCAATTTCATGACCGACCAAGTCAACGACCTCATGAGGAGAAAGCATTTTAGCTTTTGTTTTAAAATATTCTTTGAATTTTTTGTTATCAACTTTTGCATCGCCAGAGGTCACAACTAAAATAGCTTGCCCATTTACTAGAAAGGAGAGTGTTTTTGCGATTCTTTCAGGTTCGCAGCCCAATGCAGAAGCAGCCAAGTCTACGGTTGCACTAGATACTGAAAATTCTTGAATTCGAGTATCCATATCATATTGTTTAAAATAATCTTTTACTTTTTTGATTGACATGATGATTTCTCCTTTTTATTAGTATTGATTTGAAATTTGCTCGACTTTATTATTTAAACGATATTGTTGTGGTGTTAGGTGATACTTTCTCTTAAATAAACGAATGAAATGCTCTACATTTTGATAACCAACGGCTGCCGCGATATCATCTACTTGTAAATTGCTACCTGTGAGCATTTTGCAGGCTTTTTCCAATCTTATTTCTTGTCGAATCTCACTAAATGATTTGCCAAGTTTACGAGTTATATATTTTGACAGATAAGATTGTGAAAGGTTAAATTCTTCTGCCATCTCCTGGATTGTTATATGCTCACAACATTGCTGAATATATTGGAGCATTTGAATCATACGTATATCACTATATTGTTTGACCTGATTTACGTTCATATGACTTGGTTTGAATCTTAATAAGAGACATAATAATATCTCAAACAAATTATTCATAATCAATTGGTAACTAGGGAACCGAATATAATTTTCTGTAAATAGTTGAAGAGAGCAGTCTAGCAAATTTTTATCCAAGCGACTATGGAAAATAAGAATATTTTTATTTTCTTTTATATACAATGCATTCAAAAAGAACTCTGAAATGACATTATTGCCTTTTAACATTTTAAAAAACACTTTTTGAAAAGTACTTTTACGGATCATGATTTGCATTGCGATTGTATTCTCCATGACAATTGGCTTATGTATTGTATCAGGTGGAATAAAGGCAATATCTCCTGATTTTAAAGCCATTTTTTTATCTTCCACTTCTAAATACATCTCATTTTCCAGAACATAGATCATCTCAAAGAAATCATGAATAGCCGACAATTGAGGCATAAAACGGCTATACTTTCTCACTTCGATATCTTTCTCCTGACCTAACCACATGGTATCCTCTTTTTCAAATTCGTTCTGCCCTTTAAGCAAAAATTCTTCTATATATATTTGCTTATGCATTAAATTGTTTTGATCATAATCCTTCAAAAATAATTGCAATGATTGATTGTCATGCCTTTTCTGTTGGTATTGTTGATAAAAGATTTCTTGCTCGTTATATTCTCTTAAATATTGCATCGCTTCATGTTTTTCAAGTTTATCTTTTTCCATCTACATCCAAACCTCTAGCTTATTTACTGCAACCACAAGGGCCTTCACTGTTGCTTCTATAATATCTTTATCTATTCCAGCACCCCAATGCATTTTTCCTTGATATGAAATACCAATCTGTGCACAGGCTTTTGCTTGAGAATCCTTGCCCAAAGAATTCTGTTCATAGACTTCCAAAACATACTCGAGATTAAAATAAGCTTTTAACGCATTACTGATTGCATCTAAACTTCCAGTGCCAGTTCCTTGTATTTCAATTTGTTGATGATCTCTCAGCAAAGTTAAGGTGACTTCCTGCTTCTCTCCTTTATGAAATTGATAATCAAGCAGCTGGAAATGAGGGTGAAAATCAACATACTGCTTTTCAAAAACATGATATATTTCTTCGACAGACAATTCCCTATTTGACTGATCAGATACTTTCTTCGCTTCATATCCCATGGCTTCATTCATTTTATAAGGAAGTTGAATGCCATAATTTGTTTCTAGTATATAGCCTATGCCGCCTTTTCCAGACTGGCTATTGATCCGAATTACATCCGTTTGATAATTCCTTCCCAAGTCAACTGGATCTACTGGGATATACGGAACGTCCCATTTATCAACATGATTTTCCTTTCTATATTTCATACCTTTAGATATCGCATCTTGATGTGACCCAGAGAATGCGGTGAATACCATCTCGCCAGAATATGGCTGTCTCTCATGAACAGTAATTTTGGTTAGTTTTTCATATTTTTTACGAATCGCTTCTAGGTTATTGAAATTCAATTTTGGATCATAACCTTGTGAGTACATATTCATCGCCAAAGTAATCAAGTCTACGTTCCCTGTACGTTCACCGATACCAAATAATGTACCTTCGACTCTTTCTGCGCCAGCTAGCACACCAAATTCTGCATCACTCACCCCAGAGCCACGGTCATTATGAGGATGAACAGATAATGTCACACTGTCTCGGTAAGACAGATTTTTGTGTATATACTCAATCTGACTTGCAAAGATATGAGGCATTGAATATTCAACTGTTGTCGGAATATTGATGATCGCTTTATGATTTGGTGTCGGTTTCCAAATATCTAAAACACTCTTACAAATATCTAACGCATAATCCACTTCTGTTCCTGGAAAGCTTTCAGGACTATATTGAAAATAAATATCGCTTTCTGTTTTTTCGGCCAGTTCTTTTACTAAAATAGCTCCATCAATGGCAATTTGTTTAATTTCATCTTTTGTTTTCTTAAATACTTGTCTGCGCTGCGCTTCTGAAGTCGAATTATATAAATGAACAATCGCTTTCGGTACCCCCTTAATGGCTTCGAAGGTTCGGCGGATAATATGCTCTCTCGCTTGCGTGATCACCATAATCGTTACATCGTCTGGAATCATATGATGATCAATCAGTGTCCGTAATAGCCTAAACTCCGTATCGGAAGCAGCTGGAAATGCGATTTCAATTTCTTTAAAACCGATCTCTACTAGTAACTGGAACATTTCCAATTTTTCTTCTAAGTTCATAGGAATAGGTAATGCTTGATTTCCATCCCGTAAGTCCACGCTGCACCATATCGGAGCACTTTCTAATGTTTCGTTCTTCACCCAATCATAAGTAAGGTTCGGTGGCAAAAAGTATTTCTTTTCGTATTTTTTGTGGTTAAACATTATCGATTCCTCCTGTAATTGGAATATAAAAAAAGCCTATCATCTCCAAGATTGAACTTGGAGACGAAAGACTTCTTCTTACGCGGTACCACCCCTGTTTCATGATAACCATACATTATCATGCCCTTATTCGGATACAGATTGTTATATCTTATATCCTTCCCATATAACGGTGGGGTGCCGACCTTAACTACATCAATACTTTTCATTTCACTAAGGCTACTCTAAGGTGAGTTCCCTACCTTTTTGTTATCGCTTCTCATCAACCAGCAACTTTCTGAAAACATTTCGGCAAGTACTATTCCTTATCATCGCATTCTAATTTTTCTGATTTTTTCTATTATACCAAGATGACAAAAAAGAGATAGTGGTAGGCATATCTTTTTTAATTGATTTTTTTTGTCCTATGGGTGCTTGTCTTCATTTTACTTCTGTTTTAATGTGGTATCCTCTTCACCAAATAAAAATCCAAGGCCACAAATAAAGGTGAGTGAATTCATAGCGAACAATAAAATCGCACCAATTTTTTTCATGGCAATTAACCTCGTCTTCACTTCAGTCTGCTAGCCCTCAAAATTTAAATTCACTGGTTCATCCTCTAAATCATCCACAGTATTTTGTTCTGTCACTGGCACACTTTCATCTACAATTTTAAAACTAAGTTCGTCCATCCAAATTTGACCTGGACCTTGTAGTAATATGCCAAACGCAATGACTTCACTTTTTACTGGAACATCTAGTACTACACTAAAATGATTCCATCCATTTGTTCCTGTAATGGGACGGTCCATCATGTTGTCAAACGCAAGAACTTCACCTGAAGAATGGTCGATTCTCATCCATAAACCAGCTGAGCCTTTCACATCTTCGCTTTTAACAAAAGCAGAAAATTGAAGCCGTTCTCCTCGATAACGATCAGACTTAATTTGTTGCATCAATGTTGCGAAACCTCCAGCTTTTTCATCTTTTGATTTTAAATAAGCGGAGTTAGTCCCACTGTGTACAATTCTGTCATCCAAACCTGTTTCATAGTCAGATGGGGTATCCCCCGTCATAATCCAGCCAGTAGGTGTGTTCTGATTCTCAGCCATATTTGTTTCCTCCTCATTAATCACATTCCTTAATAATTTCCGATAACGTGCGGGTGACATGTCATATATCTTCTTAAAGGCTCTAGTGAAGGATTCCTGTGAACTAAATCGATACTGCAATGCGATGTCAATCGCCCGTTGATCCGTATGAATTAAATCCTTTGCCGCTTGGGTCATCCGTCGTTCCCGTATATAATCAACCACTGATTTCTTAATCACTTTTTTGAACATACGGTGAAAATGAAACCTAGAATAACCAGCGTGTTTCGCTAGAGTTTGAAGCGGTAAATCATCTTTCAGATGCTGTTCAATATAATTTAATGTGTCTTGAATCGTTTTTTCATGTTCTTGATAGGACAACCGTGCACCTCCTTGCCTTACGAGTTTAGTATAGCGGAAATCATCTTTTAGAAACTTGACTTTTTGTGCTATGTTGCAATATCAAAGAATAGAGGGACAAGCATTTAAGAAAAAATAAGTGAAAGGCTATTAAAAAATAAACAATTAGCACAAATGATCAAAAAAAAGATGAGGGAAGTAATAAAATAAAAGGTAGAGGGGGAGAGAAACAATGGATTACTATGAGAGAATACAACATTCGATTGAGTTTATTGAGGAGAATCTCCAAAACAATATCAGTATAAAGGATATTTCCTCGAAATCCTGCTTTTCAGCGTTTCATTTTCAGCGATTGTTTCAAGCCATTACAGGTTTTTCTGTGCAAGAGTATATCAGAAATAGAAGGCTCTCTGAGGCTGCTAGATTATTAAAAGAAACAAAGCAGAATGTCTTACACATAGCGATTGCTTTCCAGTATGGATCTCAAGAAGCGTTTACTCGTGCTTTTGTACAATTCTTTGGAGTGACACCAGGCAGGTTTCGAAAAGAGGGATTGATGTTAAAGAATCAAAACAAAATGGATTTTTTAGCGTACCAATATGCGTTAGAGGGTGAATTCAATATGAATAAACCCGTTATGACTCAGTTAGATAATTTTTATATCATTGGTTACGAATATCAAACTAATCTTCAAAATGAGGATTATTTCAGGGACATTCCATTGTTGTATATGGATTTTGGAAGAAAAAAATATTATCAACAGATTCCAAAAAAAATAACTCCTCATATGGCTTATGGTGTATCTACTTCTTTTCAAGATGATGGCCGTTTTTCGTTTGTTGTTGGAGAAGAAGTGGAAGAATCCGATATAGATTTAAATGAAGGGTTTGTAAAAATATTGATTCCTGAGGGGAGATATGCAGAATTTAAAGTGAGTGGATCTCATGAAATGGTGCAAAACACTAGAAGATATATCTATGGTAGCTGGCTTCCAAATTCTAATTATGAAAGAACGAGTGGACCAGACTTTGAAATAACAGATGTCTTACATTCGAATGGCCCGAATGATATCAAAATGAGAATCTATATTCCTATTGAGAAGGGGGAGTAAGAGATGCAAATAGAAAGTCTTTTTGGCACTTTTCCTGTAGTTGCGTCAAAGAATGTATTGTTAAAAAAGGTGGAAGAGCATCATCTGCCAGAGCTATTTTCAATTTACGACAATGACACGGTCTTTCAGTATTGTGGAATCATTCCGAAACATAACCTCCAAACGGTAAAAAAGATGATTGGACATTTTGAACGAGATTATACGAAGAAAAGCAGAGTGAAATGGGGAATCTTTCAAAAGAACATGCCCCATACGCTAGTTGGCATCATTGAAATAATGGACCTCAATCAAAAAGTGAATGCGGTGACGATTGGCTATTTCTTGGCAGAGGAACATTGGGGCAAGGGCATCGCAACAGAAGCTGTCTCTACACTTGTGACATTTCTTTTTGAAGAGATTGATATCAATAGAATTCAAGCAGAGGTCATGCCAGCAAATGAAGTATCAAAAAAAGTCCTATTGAAAAATGGTTTTATCAAAGAAGGGCTCCTCAGACAAGCTGTTTTATGGTCTGGCAAAGGAGTTGTTGATTTAGAAATATACAGCATGTTGAAAGAGGATTACATGAGTGAATAAGCACGAGAACATGATGATGCTGATATGGCGTTTAGGATATCAGCTTTTTGTTACGATCTTATTTTTCTGTATTTGAGAACTCCCTATAGAAAATAAAAAAGCGAACATTGAGCTCGCTCATTAAGGTTTATTTCATTTCGTTTGAAAATCGAATTTGTCTATCTTTTAGTTCATCATAAAATGTGAAATGTTGTAACTTCAATTCTTCACAGACTTTTTTGATCATCCATTTGCCTCGTTCTTCAATCCTAATATTGACTTTATGTAGGTACTCACTTAATTCTTGTTCATTTTGAGGTTTTAAATGATTGTAATTTCCTATGCTATCAAAATGTCCTTTCCAAAATTCACTCACTGTCCATTCTTCATCATTATTCACATAAGGTTGAAGGAAATATCGTTCGACGAACTGTTTCCAACATCCTAATGGTTGAAAGAATTCAAAAAGTGAATACATCGTTACATCCCAATAATCTTGAGAAAATAAATAACGACCCGAATTCATCCAATGTGGTAATACGGTGAAATTTCTAATGCAGTGGGTGGAAGTAGCGAATTTTTCAAACTCAAGTTTGAGATGACTATCCGAATTTATTTTTTTAGAATGATTGAAAGTCGTAATGAACGAATTCATTGTTTCTCCACGGAGCAAATTGTGACGATCTAAAGAAAGCTGAGATTTAAGCTTTGGCTCATTTTCAGTACTCCAAAGTAATTGATAAAGATAAAAAGGTTCTTTATCACAGTCAGCTTTGCGACCAGCTTTTTTGGTAATATTACAGATTCCAATTTCTTTGAGTTTACGACTTTTATAATCTAATATTAACTCAATAGATGATTTATCTTTTGGTATAGGTTCTTTGATATAACTTTGTTTAAAATCCCATTCCCAAGGCTTGATTTCAAGTTCTTCGCACTTTTGAAACCATTCTATTATCCAAGTGTGCTCCTTCATTTCTTTTCTTTCCTCCTGTTCTACTCATCTTTCAGTATGAAGCATTCAATTTTTAATTTTTAATTTTCTCCACAACACCACCGAAATAACAAGCAAGATAACACATTGAATCGATAGTAAAAACATTTGCAATTCCACAGGCGTATGCCCATTTGTCATTTGATCCACGATATTATGAACCGCGTGCCATATGATGACCCACTGCAGGCTGTTAGTGAGTGTCACAATTTCAGCCGCAACGAATCCAAATAAAAAGGCAAATAAGATTTGTGCCATTGTTAATGTGAGGCTTTTTCCGCTTAGTAGATTAGCAGCATGACCAAGGGCGAATAGTACGGCAGATCCCCAGATGGCAGTGCTTAGATTGATTCGTTTTAAATATTGAAACAGGATGCCTCGAAAAATACCTTCTTCAAAAATACCGACACACACCATGAAGAAACAAAGTGCAGTAAAGGAAGGTAAGGATAGCTCCTTGTTTAATCCAGCAATAAAAGGGATGGCCTCAATGATAAGAATGGGAATGAACCACATCCCGAGAGCCCCTTTTCGACAGCCTAGTTCTTTCAAGTGAAAACGACTTTTCTGAATAATGAATAGAAGAAAGAGACACCCAGCCAGCATGGCACAGCCATTGATGATATAGATTTGCAGTGGGTCGGTTACTTCTTTGATGGATATATAGACACCTGCACTTGTTGGGATGATTAAAGAAAACAAGAAGTACAGCTTTTGGAATGATTGTCATTGGTTTCATTGTTGATTCCCCCTCTAACGTCAGAGTAGTGGAATCAAGCAGAAGTCACAATTAAATCTTCCTAACATGTCAATTTTAAGCCCTAAGATGCACATTAAGTTGTTCGTTTTTTTCGCTGTTGTAAAAGGTCATTGATTTCCGCAGCGGTTGCCTGATCTTTTTTATACAAGAGGGTCTTGATCAAAAAGAATAATGCCATAACCACTAGGAAATTCACGATGAACGAAAGGAGACTGATTTCCCCGCTGACGATAATGATAGTTGTCATAATCATACACATCACAAGGACAACATAAAGGATTTGTTGAAAAAGAATCCGTTGATGGCTATATGTTTGTTTTGGGTATAGCAAGAAAGTCATTGCGCTTGAAAAAAAGGAATTTAAAATGATTGCTTGTAAAATGTAAATCGGCATTGATCCAAACGTGAAACAGTAAATCAGCACTAACGCCGTAAAGATCATACAAAATGTTATCGAAAGATTGATGATATAATGTCTCATCCTTTTCACTTCCTCCGTAACCCAAGCTTCTCTTTTAATGCTTGAATATAAAAACGTGAAATCATCACTTTTTCCTCATTTGTCAGGGTTGCCTCGAAACGGCCGCTCGTTTTAGGAGAAATAGCCGCGATATAATCAATATTAAGAATCATCGATTTCGAAATCCTGACATAGTCATGCGCCTCAAGTTGCTCTTCGAGTTCAAATAACTTTTCTTTTATGAGAAACACCCCATCTGTCGTATATAAAAACGATCTTTTATCGACACTTTCTATATATAAGATGTCGTGATAATAGATCTTTTTCATGCTTTCTTTCTCAGGGTCTTTCGCTAGGAAGAAGGGGACTGATTGCTCCACCTGCTGGACAAGCTTTTCAATCGTCGAATTAAGCTCATAAATGTGAAAAGAAACATATTCTGATTGCGGCTTTTGAATGAAATGAATATCCGTTTTCATTTGTTTTATTCGTAATCCCTCTTCAAAATCGCATACATAAACACATCATCAAACCCATTCTGACCAAGATCATATTCTCTCAATAAACCCTCTCTCACAAAATCAAAGTTCTCCAATAATTGAACAGAAGACGTATTTGCTGGATCAATGATGGCTTCAATCCGGTTCAAATTCATCTCCTGAAATCCATATCGCAACACCGCAGCAATCGCCTCGCTCATAATGCCTTTTCTCCAATGATCGTGATGTAATTCATAGCCGATTTCCGTGCGGCAGTGCTGTTTTTCTAGATTGAGAAAGCCGCAGCTGCCAATGATGGTGGGGTCATCTTTTAAAGAAATGCCCCATCTAATCCCTGTTTGTTCTTTGAAGATATTGTCATACCACTTGATTTCTTCTTTTGTGTCTTCGATGGTTTCATGAGCATCGATTCCCATGTATCGGCACACGGTTTCATTGGATAAATAGATGTGCATTTCCTTAGCATCTGCGATCGTTGCTTGTTTTAAGATCAGTCTTTCGGTATGTATTGTTGGAAATGATTGTGGAAATATCAGCTTATGTCTAGTCATATGTATCTCCTATTGTTTATTTTATTTAAATTATACCTGTACTGATCGATTTTGTGGAATGCTTTGGTATAATATGAAATTATCATCGTGGTAATCATTTACATACGAATTATACTAAAGAGAAAGAGGATAAGTGAAATGGGTATTTTTCTAATCATGATTTGTATCATGATGATCACCGTATCTTTAATGATCTATTTATTTAAAAAGGGAATCATTCGTTCTAAGGTGTTAGTGATAGTAGGTTCTGTTTTAGGAGGAGCTGTATTAGCTGTTTGGATAGCAATGTTTTTGAATTTTCACTCTATCACTTTAATAGATGAATCGCTAGGTCATTTTAAGATAGGTCAAACATTTGAGGGAGATCATCATTTTGTGGAGAATTCTCAATTCTCTCATCCTAAACAGACGGTCTATATGGAAAAAGAAAATCAAGATTTTGTCGTATCAGTTGATCAACATCATCGAGTTATATCTATGTATAATCAATCAAAACAAAAAAATCTTCAAACATCTAAGGGAGTTAAAATTGGAGAAGATTATTCATCTGTGATACAAACATATGGAGATCAATTCAAGAAGCTCTGGTTTGTCGAAGGGTATAGCAAAGGTATACAATATCAAGATCAATCAAACGGTATCATTTTGGAGTTCTTTTTCAATGACAATACACTAGCACTCATTGAACTTCGTAGTAAGCAGGAGTGAAATAGTAGAAAGTAAAAACGAGCATTCTATTGAAATGCTCGTTTTTATGTTGTTTTTTTATAACATGCCTGACAATAAAAAACCCCTTCATTCCTCAGCCAAGCCTTCACCTCTGTCATTCCTCGTCTCTTTGGATAGACCAGCTTGACGTACACTTCTTCGTTTCCTTCTATCTTTTTCTGACAGCTAGCACATGTAGGTTCTTCAAATCGAAACAATCGACATACTCCTTTTTGTACATATTTCTTCCATTATATCAAATGTTCAACTTATTCTTTCGACTCTATTCTTCACTTTCTCTATTTTTATCCGACATATGCTAAGTAAAATAAATTTTTATTTGTTGAAACCGTTTGAGAGAAAGCTTGCTCTAACAGGTGTAGGAGGTGTGAGTGAGATGAAGCAAGTGCGTCTAATTAAAAAAGCACAAAAAGGGAATGTCCCGGCATTTGAGAAATTAATGCTGATGTATCAGGAGCGTTTATATAAAACGGCTTTTCTCTACACAAGAAATAAAGAGGATTCGTTAGATGCTGTTCAAGAAACAGTCATTAAAGCGTTTAAGCATCTATCTGGCTTAAAAGAACCGGCTTATTTTTCTACCTGGCTGACGCGGATTTTGATTCATACGATTTTTGCGATGAAGAAAAAGCAGCAAGATGTTGTTCCGTTTGAACAGCATCATGAAAGCGTTGAGCGTCATGATTTTTTGGAAGACAAGCTCGATTTGAAAAATGCACTTGATGTGTTAGATGAGCAATACCAGCTCGTGATTCAGCTATTTTATTTTCAAGATTATTCGATTTCAATGATTTCTGAACAGATGGGTGTGCCTGAAGGAACGGTCAAAACCCATTTGTATCGAGCAAGAAAGTTATTAAAGCAAACATTGGAGAAGGAGGAGAGTGTCGATGGAACGAAAAGAAATGAAAAAGCTTTATGATGAGATTGATGTACCAACGGTTGAAGTAACCTCTGCGATTCGCCAAGCAATAGGAGATGTGAAAGCGGAAAAGAAAAGACTTTTGTTCACATGGAATTGGAGAACGCCAATATATTCTGTCATCATACTAATCGTTCTTTATTTTTCATCAGGCTTTCTTTTTCCTTCTCTTAATACAGCGATGGCACGTGTCCCGATTATTGGACAGTTTTATATGATGTTTCACGATAAAGTAGGAATGTCTCTTTTTCAGAGTGATTTGGTGAAGCATGTCAATGAGGGGGCTGAATCAAGAGGGGTTACTGTGAAAGTAAATAGTGTGTATTACGATGCCGGGCGGCTTGTTTATACGTTTACTGTGGAGAATTTCCATACAAACGAAGATGTTGTATCGTTTAGAGTGAATCCAGAAAAAATCGATGGAAACTTTCAACTGAATTTTGATAAAACAGAGTTGAAAAAATTAAAAGATGGCCGCTATGTTGGGCAGACGGAAGTCTATACAAATGGACAAACGATCAAACAAGGTCAACAAGTCCCGCTTGTTATTTCGAAGATTGGGGATATTGTAGGGAATTGGCGCTTCAAGTTACCTGTGGTCAAGCAAAAAACCACTTTATTAGCGGGACAAAAAGACGTGTCTATTTTAAATGGACGTTATCAAATAAGAAACGTAAAGGTTGAAAACGGAGTGAATGGCTCTGCTATTCAATATGCCATTGATTACAATGGTTTTGCCAAAGATGATAAAGTTAGTATACATGGGATGAAAGATAATTTAGGAAATGAGTATGAGCTTGAGATTGGAACTGTTTTAAGGAAAAAACAACTGACTTCTGATAAAAATAGAAAAGAACATTTGACGATTTTGAATCAGCCGATCAATCCAAAGGCGACCGAATTGACATTTGACACATCTGTGGATATCGAACGAGAATACAGCCACATCATTCCTCTCAAGACAAAGCTGCCTGTTCAGTTCAAAACAAAACACCATGGCATCGGAATCAAAATCAATAAGATAGAGCAAAAAGACCGTTCTGTGATGGTTGATTATCAATTTACTGGAGTAGATCAAAAAGAATTAGATCAGGATGTGATGAAGAATATAGGTGAATTCATTGGATTAGGCGATGTTGAAAAGATGAAATCATGGCCCAATCCACAAGCAGACTATGAAAGCGGATATTACTTGAAGGGGAACCATGCGAAGATGACGAATGTAAAGACAGCTTCCATGCAATCCACCTTTGAATTTGATGATAAGAATCTAGAGACTTTATCATTAAACCATTTTTCTTTTAAAGATTATGGGCTTTATCTTGATTTGTCAGAACTGAATATGTTGGCACCACAGAAAGCGATAAAGGTAACCATTCCAGTCAAAAAAGAAACTTCAAAAGCTAGTCAATAAATAAGAGAGCGAACATGATTATACATGTTCGCTCAGGCTGTCGAGAAAATCTCGACAGCTTTATTTTTTCCCTTAAAGTTTCCATTCCCCCGTTTTATAATAGAGAAAAGCATACTAAAGGAAGGTGTTTTTCTCATGTTCCACACTAGAAATTCTTCTCAGCACGAAGCCGAATTTGTATTGCTAGATCAACTGGTCGAAGAGGATCACCTGCTTCGTAAAATTGATCAGTACATTGATTTTTCATTTATCGTAGATAAAGTCAAACCCTATTATAGTGAGAATAAAGGTCGTCCTTCTCTTGATCCACTTATTTTGTTCAAAATGATGTTTATCGGATACCTGTACGGTATCCGTTCTGAAAGACAACTTGAAAAAGAAATTTACTATAACATGGCGTATAGATGGTTTTTAGGTTTGAACATCAATGACCCCGTTCCCCACCACTCGACCATTAGCTGGAATCGTCGTACTCGATTCAAAGATACAACGATTTTTCAAGACATTTTTGATGAAATTGTGCTTCAAGCCATCAATCATGATATGGTAGGAGGCCGCGTTCTTTTTACTGATTCGACTCATCTTAAAGCCAATGCCAATAAACATAAATATACGAGAAAAACGATTGAACAAGATACTCAGAACTATATAAATGATTTAGAAGAAGCGATCCAAGAAGATCGAGAGGTACACGGAAAAAAGCCCTTAAAGGTAAAAGAGGAGGTGAAAACGGAAAAAGACATTCGTCAAAGTACGACTGACCCTGAAAGTGGCTATCTTTATCGTGAAAACAAGCCAGAAGGCTTTTTCTACCTAGACCACCGTACAACGGATATGAAGTACAATATCATCACGGATGCCCATGTCACGCCCGGCAATATCCATGACTCTGTTCCGTATCTTGATCGATTGGATCACCAAATCGCCCGATTTGGTTTTCAAGTAGAAGCTGTTGCCCTTGATTCTGGTTATTTGACAACCCCAATCTGTAAAGGTTTATCCGATCGCCGTATTTTTGGTGTCATCGCACATAGACGCTTTCATCCAACAAGAGGATTATTTGAGAAATGGAAATTTCAGTATGATTCTGAACATGATCACTACATATGCCCAAATGGCGAGAAGCTATTATATACAACAACTGATCGAAAAGGTTATCGATTCTACAAATCAGACCCTAAAAAATGCGTATCGTGTCCTTTCCTAGAGAGCTGTACAAGGTCGAAAAATCATCAAAAAGTGATCTCAAGACATGTATGGGAAGAACATAAAGAAAAGATCAGACAAAATCGTCTGTCTGCTTCTGGAAAAGAGCTATATAAAAAAAGAAAAGAAAAAATAGAGCGAAGCTTTGCAGATTCAAAACAACTGCATGGGCTTCGCTACTGCCGGTTGAGGGGAAAACAAAATGTGAGTGAGCAAGTGCTTCTCACAGCTGCCTGTCAGAACATGAAGAAGATTGCCACACACCTAGCGAAGCTAGGCTAGGTGTGTGGGAGGCCTTTTTCTTTAATCTCATCCATCATCATTACGATGAAAATAAAAAAGATTGTAGAAAAACATGAGTTTCTCTACAATCTGAGCGAACATGATTATACATGTTCGCTTTTTGTCTGCTTTTGGACCAGCTGATTGCGATGGAACGAGTATCGAATCAACATGAACGCAACAAAACTGGCTAAACCGCCAATCCAGCTTAAGTTCGTGACATTTGTATATTGTATAATCACACCGCCCATTGACGATCCGAGCATCATGCCGATATTCATAATCGCTGTATTAAAGCTCAGTACGGTTTCTGATGCATGGGGTTTTAGAGAGATGAGGTAAAACTGCTTCGCTGGAGTTGTTGTCCATGTTGCGATGCCCCATATGGCTAATGTGATCAAGACGCTAATTGTAGAAAATTGTGTAAAAAATAGGGTGAATAGAGCGAGCATCTGGATCATGATGCTGATCGAGATGGTTCGGTTTGGTCCCCATTGATCACCGGCGAAGCCGCCAAATCGTGAGCCTATAAAAGCAGCGATTCCTAAAATGAGTAAGGCGATACTTGTCATTTCAAGAGAGAAGCCAGCGGTCTGTCGTAATAAAGGTGAGATATAAGTGAACACCATTGTGTAGCCTAAGATCCAAAAGACGGTCGTGGCTAAGCCGCTGATCACCCTGCTATCTTGAAGGAGATGTAATTGCTGCTTCAATGGCAGATGTGAATGTCCCTCCATGCGTGGCAGTAATTGATAAAGCAGTAATAAAAGACAAGCAGTACCTAGCGCAATAATGAGAAAAATATAGTGCCAATTCACATGACCTGATAGAAATGTGCCAATAGGGACACCAAGTACGAGTGAAACGGTAAAACCAGTAATGACCGTCGCCATTGCACTTCCCTTTTTTTCTGGAGGGGCGATCTGCGCTGCATAATTCGTGGCGACGACAATATATAAGCCGCCACTCATGGCCATGATGACTCGGGATAGCAGGAGTAGCATAAAGTGATGGCTAAGAAAGGCGACCACATTGCCTAAAATAAACACAAAAATAGCCGATAACAGAACCTTTTTTCGGTTCAATTTCGATGTTGCCATCACTAAAAAGAGAGCACCTACTGCATAAAAGAGAGAGTAAACGGTGATAAGCTGCCCGGCAGCAGGAATGGAGATATTTAAATCAACAGAAATCATATCTAGAATGCCTGACACGACGAATTCTGAAGTGCCTGTGACGAATGAACCGACAGCTAAAAGAATAATCAATAACTGATGTGATGTGTTTTTCATTTTTGAACCCTTCCTTCAATTTGATACGTTGTATTTAGTTTAAATTCCGTGCTAACATAAGTAAAATTGATGTTTTTCATGAAGGAGATGAGTGAATACTCATGAGCTTTGTTCGCTTTGATATTATTGCAAAAGTGGTCGAGCTTGGCAGCTTTACCGCAGCAGCTGAAGCATTAAATATGACGCAGTCCGCGGTCAGTCATGCGGTGGCGAGTTTAGAAACGGAGTGGGATGTGTCCTTATTCATTCGTGATCGAAAAAAGGGCATCATGCTGACAGATATCGGTCAAACGCTTCTCCCGCATATTAGAGAAGTGTTAAATAGGGTGGAGAAGATCCAGCAGGAGATTGCGTTAACGAAAAATATCGAAACTGGCTTGATTCGTATCGGTACATTTGCCAGTGCATCTGCTTGTTTATTGCCTAAGCTGCTTGTGAGCTATCAGAAAAAGCATCCGAAAATCGAATTTAAATTTTATGAGGGGACGTATGAAGAAATATTGGAGTGGCTGGGCTCTGGCATCATTGATGTTGGATTTGTTGTGAAAGGCCATGCGGATGAAGCCTTTGACTTGTTGCCGCTGATCAAAGATGAAATGGTGGTCGCCTATCATCCAAATCATCGATTTCACCAGCTGTCCATTGTAGACATTACAGATTTGGCGGATGAACCATTTATTATGCCGACTGGCATGTATCAATCACATGTAGAGGATATATTTTCTGAGGCTCAATTGAAGCCAGCTACTTTATTTGAAGTACACGATTGTACGACCATTGCTCGTATGGTCGGAGAAGGACTTGGTGTCACGATAGGTCCTGAGCTGTTTTTAAAAACGCAGCAGCTTGTGCACATTCGAAAGTTGAATGTCTCTCATCACCGTGAGGTTGCACTTGCCTGTCCGTCTCTCTCCCAAGCTTCTCCGGCAGTGAAAGAGTTTTTCCATGTAGCCGCAGCAGTTTTTGCAAAAGAGAAGGATTTGGAGAAGGATGTATAAAGAACTAGATGCGATTTTCCAAATTCGTGTAATAAGACGAATGAAGCGGACATTTCTTTGAAAAATGTTCGCTTTTCGTATTGTGTTTTAAAAATGAAGTTGGTACAATAGACACAGAAATCAAATAGATAGAAGTCGTATAATAGCGGGGATATGGCCCGCAAGTTTCTACCAAGCTACCGTAAATAGCTTGACTACGTCAATTCACACTCGTTTGATATAAATCATGCATTGTTCTTGTTTTATGTCACCGTCTGAATTCACATATGTAGTCAAGCGTCCCAAAACTGTTGGGGCGTTTTTTATTTGACTTGTGAATGGGGCAGACTAAAGCAAAAGGACATGAAGGGAGTCAGTTGGCTTGAAACAGTTTTTTCAGTTTGATGAGTTAGGAACGAATTACCGCAGAGAAATCATCGGTGGTTTAACCACATTTTTGTCGATGGCTTACATTCTGTTTGTCAATCCGACCACACTTGCTTTAGTAGCAGTACCGGATTTTCCAGATAAATTACGAATTGATCAGGGCGCTGTCTTTACAGCGACGGCGTTAGCCTCTGCCGCAGGGTGTATTCTGATGGGGCTAATTGCCAGGTATCCGATTGCGATTGCACCAGGTATGGGCTTGAATGCCTTTTTCGCCTTCTCGGTTGTTCTTGGCATGGGCATCACATGGGAAGCAGCACTTTCTGGTGTATTTGTTTCAGGATTGATTTTCGTTGCCCTTTCTTTAACAGGTTTCCGTGAAAAAATCATCAATGCCATTCCGGCTGAGCTGAAGCTGGCGGTTGGTGCAGGTATTGGCCTATTCATTACGTTTGTCGGTCTGCAAGGCTCTGGCATTATTGCCAATAATGATAATACGCTCGTTTCGATTGGAAACATTCATAGTGGTCCTGTCTTATTAACGGTGTTTGGTATCGTGGTGACTGTCATTTTAATGGTTCTGCGAGTAAATGCAGGTGTCTTCATTGGGATGCTTGTGACAGCTATTGCAGGAATGATTGTTGGTCTTATCCCAGTACCGACTCAAATTGTGGGAAGTATTCCAAGCTTATCTCCAACCTTTGGACAAGCCTTGATTCACTTGCCAGACATTTTCTCGATTCAAATGCTTGTCGTGATTTTAACGTTCTTATTCGTTGGGTTCTTTGATACAGCAGGAACGCTTGTGGCTGTTGCAACCCAAGCTGGTTTAATGAAAAATAATGAGCTGCCGCGTGCAGGAAGAGCACTTCTAGCGGATTCATCTTCAATCGTTGTAGGTTCTGTTCTTGGAACATCGACGACAACATCTTATGTTGAATCTAGCTCAGGTGTTGCGGCTGGTGCACGTTCTGGATTTGCAGCTGTCGTGACAGGTATTTTCTTCTTGCTTGCGATGTTCTTCTCGCCGCTATTATCCATCGTTACATCGAATGTGACAGCACCTGCTTTGATTATTGTGGGTGCACTGATGGTCGCTCCGCTTGCGAAGATTGCATGGGATCGTTTTGAAATTGCCGTACCAGCGTTCTTAACGATGATTATGATGCCACTCACATACAGTATTGCAACAGGGATTGCGGTTGGCTTTATTTTCTACCCGATTACGATGATCTTTAAAGGGAAAGCCAAAGAAGTACATCCGATTATGTACGGATTGTTTGTGATCTTTATTCTCTACTTTGTTTTCTTAAATCATTAATTGTTGACAAAGGGTTAAAATGATCTTTATTTTATCCCTTTGTCTTCTTTCAGCGTGATAGAAAACATTTGAAGTCTAGGAAGGACGAGCACTGGCGCGGAGCGAATTTGACATTCGTAAGCACCAGCGCGCAGGACTGACAACGAATGCGAGGGGTTGTCTACACGCTGAAACAGCAGCTCATGGAAGCTGCTGTTTTTTTGTTTTGTCTTATTTTCTTGGCACTTTAAAACCTCTGCTGCCTTTTATCCGTCTATTCGTATGAACGTCAAGGAATCTTGACTGAACAGAGAGACTCCGCTACTTTAAGAGGAGTCATCCGAATAGGTCATTCGTATGAGCCTATAAGGATTGTGCTGGATAGGAGTTGATATGAGATGTTAGAAAAAGATGAAGAGCAAAGTACATCAGACTTAAAAAATGAAGAGCCATCAATAGATCAAGAAACGAGGCAATCCCGCCTTAGCAGAAGCGCCGCAAAACGTGGAAGAACGTCGAAAGTAAAAGCAGCAGCGGATGATGAGCGTTCTGCCATTCAGCGTATGCTGCAAGGTGTAGGAGGCGCGTTTAAGCGCTATGGCTCATATGGACTTGCGATGTTAAAATCACCGAGCCGGTCCATCAATCAAGCGGAAACATTACGGATGAAGTACGCCTGGATCTCGATTGTGTTATTCAGCGTGTTTTTTGCTTTAGGCAACTATGTTCAATTAAAGGCGTCAAAGACTCGTTTATTAGGCTTTGGCATTCATTACTCTTTTGGTGACGCCTTTTTGAGGGTAGCGGTCTTTACACTCATTTTGTTGACATTGATGATGCTGACCGTCTGGTTACTCGGAAAGTACATGCTAAAAGGAAACATATCACTGAAAGAAGTGATCATGAAGTTTGGTGCCGCACTTGTACCGGTTTTGGTTTTATCCATCCTTTGGCTTGTATTTGCCATGCTGAATATTCCATATGTGACGGTCATTTTATCTGTGATGATGTTTTTTGGTCTCCAGTTGATTGCGGTCGTACTGTTTCACTCGGTTCAATCGGAGCATGAAGCGGTGCGCGGTGATTTGATGTATGCCAGCTGGATCTTTTTATTGGTGGAGCTTGTCATCATTGCACTGCTTTGGAGCATTGTCGGAGAGTATTTGATTCCATCACTTGTGCCTGTTCGATTTGGATAATACACACACTGAAAACCTCCTTTTTTGAAAAAGGAGGTTTTCATGTTGAGAAGAGGAAAAAACGGGTAAACTCTTGGTAACAAAGACCACCTTTCTTGTCGAAAGATATATGTGTTTTTCTCGCGCAAATTTGATTGTATCAAGGTATGTTCTCTAGTAGAATATGGGGTGCTTTATTTGATTTTTTAGTGCAGGGGGTTCGAATCGTGCTTCAACAACTTTTATCCAATGCGTTCACCATGGTTTTGATCATTTTAGTCATTAATATTGTCTATGTCTCTTTTTCCACCATGCGTTTGATTTTAACAATGAAAGGAAGACGGTACGCAGCTGCATTTGCTGGTACGATTGAAATGCTTATTTATGTGATTGGATTAAGTATCGTACTTGATAACTTAGATCAAATCCAAAATGTCATTGCGTATGCGCTAGGTTATGGGATGGGGATCATTGTCGGGATGAAAATTGAAGAGAAGCTGGCACTTGGCTACACAACTGTTAACGTGATCACAAAAGAATTAGATGTCGATCTCCCAAGACAATTGAGAGAAAAAGGATATGGTGTCACCACCTGGGCAGCAGGCGGTCTTGAAGGAGACCGGTCAGCAATGCAAATTTTAACACCGAGAAAATATGAACTGCAATTATATGAAACGATTAAAACGCTTGATTCAAAGGCGTTTATCATTTCTTATGAGCCCAAATCAATTCACGGCGGCTTCTGGGTGAAGGCTGTGAAGAAAAGGAGAATTAAAGAATGACCGCAAAACCAAAGAAGAAAAAATTCTATGTGGAAGACAACATGTCGATCGATCAAGTGTTGTCCCAGATGGCAGCGGAAGGCTACTCGCCTGTCCGACGAATGGAGGAGCCGGTTTTTCAAGAAAAGAAGGAAAATGGGTCGATTCAGATCATTCCGGTTGGGAAAAAAATCGTATTTGAAGGAAAAACACTCTAAATCCGAACATTAAAACGACGACTTCATAGATTGTTCGATAAATCCGTTGACATCATGAACATCCGTTGTTAAGATAAACATGAATTCAAAACACGAACCTCATATAATCTTGGGAATATGGCCCATAAGTTTCTACCCAGTTACCGTAAATGACTGGACTATGCAGGATAGTGAACAAAACTGACATGGCGTTTCAAAAGCGAACAGCGCTTACCATGGCCCGGTTTGTGTTGCTTCCTAACAATGCAATGCAAATCGGGCTTTTTTGTTCGGCGTTTGACAAGCTGCTTAGGTTTGGGAAGCGTGTCAAACGATACAAAATCGAATATCAGCTTAAAGGTGGGGACAAAATGAAGCCGCTTGTAGGTGTCATCATGGGAAGTACATCTGATTGGGAAACAATGAAACATGCGTGCGATATCTTAGAGGAATTAGACATTCCGTATGAAAAACAGGTAGTATCCGCACACCGGACACCTGACTTGATGTTTGAATATGCGACAGAAGCAAGAGGTAAAGGACTAAAAGTCATCATTGCCGGTGCTGGAGGCGCAGCACATTTACCGGGGATGGTCGCAGCGAAAACGACACTGCCGGTCATTGGTGTGCCCGTACAATCAAAAGCACTAAATGGACTGGATTCCTTATTATCCATCGTTCAAATGCCAGGCGGTGTACCAGTTGCGACAGTTGCGATTGGCAAAGCCGGTGCAACAAATGCAGGGCTTCTAGCTGCACAAATGATTTCAGCATTTGATGAAACAATCGCTGCTCGCCTTGAAGAAAGAAGAGAGCAAACAAAACAGACTGTACTAGAAAGCAGTGATCAGCTTGGCTAAGCAGACCATTTTTCCAAACGCAACCATCGGTATTATCGGCGGAGGACAGCTTGGCAGATATATGGCCGTCAGCGCAAAGCAAATGGGGTACCGGGCAGCTGTCTTAGACCCAGTCGCACAATCTCCTTGTGGACAGGTTGCTGATACAGAAATCACAGCTGCATATAGTGACCTGGATGGAATCAGACAGCTCGCAGAAATTAGCGATGTCGTGACATATGAATTTGAAAATATTGATTATGATGCACTTAATCAATTGAAGGAAGAAGCCAATTTACCGCAAGGAAGTGAACTTCTTCTTTTAACTCAAAATCGTGAAACGGAGAAAAAAGGGATTGTAGATGCAGGCTGTGAAGTCGCGCCTTATCGTATCATTCATGATGAAAAAGAGCTGGAAGACGCAGTAACCGTAGTTGGTTTGCCAGCCGTTCTGAAAACATGCAGAGGCGGCTACGATGGAAAAGGGCAGTATGTGATCAAGGAAATAGGACAGCTTCATGAAGCAACTGCATTGCTCACACATGGAACTTGTGTTTTAGAAAGCTGGGTCCCATTTCAAATGGAGCTCTCGGTCATCGTCACTCGTTCTATTCATGGGGAGATTGCGGTATTCCCTGTCGCTGAGAACATTCATAAGCACAACATTTTGTTCCAAAGCATTGTGCCTGCAAGAGTAGATAAAAGCATTCAGGAGAAGGCAAAAGTGTTGGCAACGACACTGGCTGAAAAGCTGGGGCTAGTGGGTACACTTGCTGTAGAACTGTTCCTGACAAACGAAGGAGAGCTGCTCGTCAATGAACTGGCGCCTCGCCCGCATAATTCTGGTCATTATACGCTCGATTTATGTGAGACGAGTCAGTTTGAACAGCACGTTCGCGCGATATGCGGTTTGCCGCTTGGCGGTACAGCCCTTTTATCAGAGGGCATGATGGTGAACTTATTAGGCGATGAAGTAGACATCCCAAAAGAACAACCTGAGCTTCTCAAAGAAGCGAAGCTTTATCTATATGGAAAGCATGAAGTGAAAACCGGCCGCAAAATGGGGCATATGACTTTTATGAAACAGCTTGATGATGAATGGATGACAAACATCACAAAGATATGGACTGAAAGAGATGGAGGAAACGGGAAATGATCGAACGTTACGCACGACCAGAAATGTCAGCAATCTGGACAGAGGAAAACAAATTTAATGCATGGCTTGAAGTAGAAATTCTCGCTTGTGAAGCTTGGGCAGAGCTCGGCGTTATTCCAAAAGAAGACGTTGTGACCATGCGCAAGAATGCAAGCTTTGATATTGATCGTATTCTAGAGATTGAACAAGACACGCGCCATGACGTGGTTGCCTTTACGCGTGCTGTATCTGAATCTCTAGGAGAAGAAAGAAAGTGGGTTCATTACGGGTTAACCTCTACAGACGTAGTGGATACGGCGCTTTCATATCTATTAAAACAGGCGAACGATATCTTGCTCAAGGACATTGAGAGATTTGTTGACATCCTAAAAGAAAAAGCAAAAGAGCATAAATATACCGTCATGATGGGCCGTACACACGGTGTACACGCTGAACCGACAACATTTGGCCTGAAGCTTGGTCTTTGGTACGAAGAAATGAAGCGTAACCTAGAACGTTTTAAACAAGCAAAAGCTGGCATTGAATTCGGCAAAATGTCTGGAGCTGTTGGCACATATGCGAACATCGACCCATTTGTTGAGCAATATGTATGTGAGAAGCTTGGCATCAAAGCTGCACCAATCTCAACCCAAACCTTGCAGCGTGATCGTCATGCCGATTACATGGCAACTCTTGCACTGGTCGCAACAAGCATTGAGAAATTTGCTGTTGAAATTCGTGGACTTCAAAAGAGTGAAACACGTGAAGTAGAAGAGTTCTTTGCAAAAGGACAAAAAGGATCATCAGCAATGCCGCATAAACGCAACCCAATCGGCTCTGAAAATATGACGGGAATTGCCCGCGTCATCCGTGGATATATGCTGACAGCTTATGAAAATGTACCACTTTGGCATGAGCGTGATATTTCTCATTCGTCTGCTGAACGCATCATTTTACCAGATGCAACGATTGCACTGAACTACATGCTAAACCGTTTCTCAAACATTGTGAAAAACTTGACGGTCTTCCCTGAGAACATGAAACGCAACATGGACCGCACACTTGGCTTGATTTATTCACAACGCGTTCTTCTTGCATTAATCGATACAGGTATGGCACGTGAAGAGGCATATGATACGGTTCAGCCGAAGGCAATGGAAGCGTGGGAAAAGCAAGTGCATTTCCGTTCATTAGTAGAAGCGGAAGAAAAAATCACATCACGCTTAACACCTGAACAAATCGCTGACTGCTTCGATTACAACTATCACTTGAAAAATGTCGATATGATTTTCGAACGTCTAGGTCTTGCGTAAGAAATGGGTCGCCTGCTCGTCAGGTGCCCAATCCTGAAAATTGCCAACATTCAAATTAGGAGGCCAACCTGAATGACTGTGAAACAAGAACTTCTCTACGAAGGCAAAGCGAAAAAAATCTATCAGACCGATGACGAGCATATTCTATATGTCGAATATAAAGACTCAGCGACAGCATTTAACGGCGAAAAGAAAGCAGAAATCGAAGGCAAGGGCAGACTGAATAACGAAATTTCAAGCTTAATCTTTCAAATGCTGCATGAGAAAGGGATCAACAATCACTTTGTGAAACGCCTTTCTGAAACAAAGCAGCTCATTCAAAAGGTGCAGATTGTGCCACTTGAAGTCGTTGTACGAAATGTGGTGGCAGGCAGTATGTCAAAGCGCCTTGGCATTCCAGAGGGAACAAAACTGGATACACCATTGATCGAGTTTTACTACAAAGATGATGCACTCGGCGATCCGCTCATTACAGAAGATCATATTCGCATTTTAGATGCAGCGACACCAGAGCAAGTCGAGGAAATGAAGCAGATCACAAGACAAGTAAATGAAGAGTTAAAGCAAATCTTCTCAGACTGCCATGTGAATTTAATTGATTTCAAACTTGAATTCGGAATAGATCACGAGAATCGTATTTTGCTAGCTGATGAGATTTCACCTGATACGTGCAGGCTTTGGGACAAAGATACAAACGAAAAGCTTGATAAAGACGTGTTCAGACGAAACCTGGGCGGCTTAACAAATGCATACGAAGAAATTTTCAAAAGACTTGGAGGCCATAAACATGTATAAAGTGAAAATTTTTGTCAGCTTAAAAGAGAGCGTTCTTGATCCACAAGGAAGTGCCGTGCAGCACGCCTTGCACAGCATGTCTTATCAGGAAGTAAAGGATGTCCGTATCGGGAAATACATGGAGCTTGTCATTGAAAAATCAGATCGTGATTTAGACACAGTCGTCAAAGAAATGTGTGAAAAATTACTGGCCAACACGGTGATTGAAGATTACCGCTATGAGGTGGAGGAGGTTGTCGCACAGTGAAGTTTGCAGTGATCGTCTTGCCTGGCTCTAACTGTGATATCGATATGTACCATGCGATTCAAGATGAGTTAGGTGAACAAGTTGAATATGTATGGCACGACGAAACGAGTCTAGACGGATTTGACGGTGTACTCGTACCAGGCGGTTTCTCTTATGGGGATTACTTAAGATGTGGTGCGATTGCTCGCTTTTCAAACATCATGCCGGCGGTGAAAAAAGCAGCTGCGGAAGGAAAGCCTGTTCTTGGTGTTTGTAACGGGTTCCAAATTCTTCAGGAGCTTGGCATTCTTCCAGGTGCGATGAGACGAAATAAAGACTTAAAATTTATCTGTCGTCCAGTTGAACTCATTGTAGAGAACAACGAAACGCAATTTACAAGCGGCTATCAAAAAGGCGAATCCATTTCGGTTCCTGTAGCGCACGGTGAAGGCAACTTCTACTGTGATGAAGACACTTTAGCAAAGCTTATTGAAAATAACCAAATCGCTTTCACTTACGGAGACGATATTAACGGCAGTGTCAATCGAATTGCAGGTATTACGAATGAAGAGGGCAATGTACTCGGCATGATGCCGCACCCTGAGCGCGCGGTGGATACATTACTAGGCAGCGCAGACGGACTTAAATTGTTTCAATCTATCGTGAAAAATTGGAGGGACACTCATGTCACTACTGCTTGAACCAAGTCACAAGCAAATTAAAGAAGAGAAATTGTATCAGCAAATGGGATTGAGTGATGAAGAATTCGCTTTAATCGAATCCATTATTGGCAGGCTGCCAAACTACACAGAAACGGGTATTTTTTCTGTCATGTGGTCAGAGCATTGCAGTTATAAAAACTCAAAGCCTGTTTTAAGCAAATTCCCGACAAAAGGAGAGCATGTTCTTCAAGGTCCTGGGGAAGGCGCTGGAATCGTTGATATTGGAGACAACCAAGCGGTTGTATTTAAAATCGAATCACATAACCATCCATCTGCGATTGAACCGTATCAAGGAGCGGCAACAGGTGTCGGCGGAATTATCCGTGATGTATTCTCCATGGGTGCGCGTCCAATTGCTGTACTAAACTCTCTTCGTTTTGGTGAACTGACTTCACCGCGCGTGAAGTACTTGTTTGAAGAAGTAGTGGCAGGGATCGCAGGCTATGGAAACTGTATCGGAATTCCTACAGTCGGCGGAGAAGTTCATTTTGATCAAAGCTATGAAGGCAATCCGCTTGTGAATGCGATGTGTGTTGGATTAATCAACCATGAGGACATCAAAAAAGGGCAGGCAAAAGGTGTCGGCAACACGGTGATGTACGTTGGTGCTAAAACGGGACGTGACGGTATTCACGGTGCAACATTTGCGTCTGAAGAATTTTCCGATGAATCAGAAGAAAAACGTTCAGCGGTTCAAGTCGGCGATCCATTCATGGAAAAACTGCTGCTTGAAGCGTGCCTTGAAGTCATCAAAAATGATGCGCTCGTTGGGATTCAAGATATGGGAGCGGCTGGTTTAACAAGCTCAAGTGCGGAAATGGCGAGTAAAGCAGGTTCTGGTATTGAGATGAATCTAGACCTCATTCCGCAGCGTGAAACAGGCATGTCCGCATATGAAATGATGCTGTCTGAATCGCAAGAGAGAATGCTTCTGGTCATTGAAAAAGGCCGTGAGCAAGAAATCATTGATATTTTCGAAAAATACGATCTTGAAGCAGTATCAGTCGGTCATGTGACAGACGATAAAATGCTTCGTTTACTCCATCAAGGCGAAATGGTTTGTGAGCTTCCTGTTGATGCACTAGCAGAGGAAGCACCGGTTTATCACAAGCCGTCAAGTGAGCCTGCATACTATCGTGAGTTTTTAGAAACGAAAGTGGAAGCTCCAGCGATCACAGATGCAGCACAGACATTAAAGCAGCTCCTTCAGCAGCCAACGATTGCAAGTAAAGAATGGGTCTATGATCAGTATGACTACATGGTTCGGACAAATACCGTCGTTGCACCGGGCTCTGATGCGGGCGTACTAAGAATCCGCGGAACGAAAAAAGCCCTAGCGATGACAACAGATTGTAACGCACGCTATCTCTACCTTGATCCAGAGGTCGGCGGGAAAATCGCCGTCGCAGAAGCAGCACGTAACATTGTCTGCTCAGGCGCTCGTCCACTAGCAGTGACAGATAACCTAAACTTCGGTAACCCGGAGAAACCAGAAATTTTCTGGCAAATTGAAAAATCTGCTGACGGGATTAGCGAAGCATGCCGCACGCTAAGCACACCAGTTATCGGTGGGAACGTCTCTTTATATAACGAATCAAATGGAACAGCGATTTACCCAACACCAGTCATTGGAATGGTTGGTTTGGTTGAAGATACTGCTCATATTACGACGCAATCGTTCCAGCAGGCTGGCGATGTCATTTTCGTCATTGGTGAGACGAAGGAAGAATTCGCAGGCAGTGAGCTTCAAAAGATGACAGAAGGCCGTATTTACGGAAAAGCACCAGAAATTGATTTGGACGTAGAGCTGACGCGTCAGGAAGCCCTTCTAGCCGCAATTCAAAACGGTCTCGTTCAATCAGCACACGATGTGTCTGAAGGCGGACTTGGTGTAGCACTTGCTGAAAGTACATTTGGAACTGACGGGCTTGGTGCAGATATCCAAATCGATTTAATCAGTGAAGCTTCATTATTCAGTGAAACACAGTCACGTTTTGTCGTCACAGTTAAACCGGAGCACCGCGAAGCGTTTGCTGCGGCGGTCAAAGATGCGAAAGAAGTCGGAACGGTTACAAATGATGGTGTGTTTACTGTCAAAAATCAAGAAGGACAACAATGGATTCATGCAGCGGTCAACGAGCTTGAACGTGCATGGAAAGGAGCGATCCCATGCTTGCTGAAATCAGAGGCTTAAATGAAGAGTGTGGTGTCTTTGGGGTTTGGGGACACGAAGAAGCCCCGCAAATCACATATTACGGATTGCATAGCCTTCAGCACCGAGGACAAGAAGGTGCGGGAATCATTGCAACAGATGGTGAGAACCTGACATCACACAAAGGCCTTGGACTGATTACGGAAGTCTTTCAAAACGGTGAGCTAAAGGATTTGAAAGGAAAAGGTGCGATCGGACACGTTCGGTATGCGACAGCAGGCGGAGGCGGCTTTGAAAATGTGCAGCCCCTCTTCTTCCGTTCGCAAAACAATGGCAGCCTTGCCCTTGCTCATAATGGGAACTTAGTAAATGCAACGCAGTTAAAGCAGCAGCTAGAGAACCAAGGGAGTATTTTTCAGACCTCTTCTGATACCGAAGTGCTAGCTCATTTAATTAAGCGCAGCGGGCATATGGAATTGAAGGAACAGATCAAAAATGCGTTGTCTATGCTTAAGGGAGCATATGCTTTCTTAATCATGACGGAAACAGAAATGATCGTGGCGCTTGATCCGAACGGCTTACGCCCACTTTCACTTGGTATGCTTGGGGATGCTTATGTTGTCGCTTCTGAAACATGTGCATTTGATGTCGTCGGTGCCACGTATTTACGTGATGTGGAGCCTGGCGAAATGCTGATCATTAATGACGAAGGCCTCAAATCTGAGCGCTTCTCGATGAACATTAACCGCAGCATGTGCAGCATGGAATACATTTATTTTTCAAGACCTGACAGCAATATCAACGGCATCAATGTGCATAGTGCGAGAAAGAGTCTTGGCAAAAAGCTTGCTGAGGAAGCGCATGTCGAAGCAGATGTTGTGACAGGTGTACCAGATTCCAGTATTTCTGCAGCGATTGGATATGCCGAAGCAACAGGTATTCCGTATGAGCTCGGTTTGATTAAAAATCGTTATGTTGGCCGGACGTTTATCCAGCCGTCTCAAGCATTGCGTGAGCAGGGCGTACGGATGAAGCTGTCTGCTGTGCGCGGTGTAGTCGAAGGAAAGCGTGTCGTGATGGTGGATGATTCCATCGTACGCGGGACAACGAGCCGCAGAATTGTCACGATGCTAAGAGAAGCGGGTGCGACGGAAGTCCATGTACGCATTAGTTCACCGCCAATCGCACACCCATGTTTTTATGGAATTGATACATCCACACACGAAGAGCTGATTGCTTCTTCTCATTCAGTGGAAGAAATTAGACAGGAAATCGGTGCAGATTCCATTGCATTTTTATCTGTAGACGGTTTAATGGACGGGATTGGCAGGAAGTATGATGATCCGCAGCGCGGTCAGTGTTTAGCATGCTTTACTGGGAAATACCCGACTGAAATATATGAAGATACGGTTCTTCCGCATGTGAAGGAAACGGTCCTGACGAAATAATCGAATAAAGGAGCAGCAGTCAAGATGAGTTGATATGCTGCTCTTTCATTCTGCCGAAAATACATGGAAAGCAGCAGCTAAAAGGAGTGAATGGGATGTCAGAAGCATATAAAAACGCCGGTGTCGACATCGAAGCAGGGTACGAAGCCGTCAAACGAATGAAAACACACGTAGAACGTACAAAACGAGCAGGTGTCATGGGCGCTCTAGGTGGATTTGGCGGTATGTTTGATCTATCTGAGCTGCCATACAAAAAGCCCGTTCTTGTTTCAGGAACAGATGGTGTCGGAACGAAATTAAAGCTTGCCTTTTTAATGGATAAACACGATACGATCGGCGTCGATGCCGTGGCCATGTGTGTCAACGATGTGCTTGCACAAGGGGCAGAACCGCTCTTTTTCTTAGATTACTTAGCCGTTGGAAAAGCAGATCCGGTAAAAATTGAATCCATTGTCAAAGGTGTGGCTGACGGATGTGAGCAGTCTGGTTCAGCACTTGTCGGCGGTGAGACAGCCGAAATGCCAGGTCTTTACACAGAAGAAGAATATGATATTGCTGGTTTTTCAGTAGGTGTCGTTGAAAAGGACGAAATCGTGACAGGAAACAGCATCAAAGAGGGACATTTGCTCATTGGACTCAGCTCAAGTGGAATTCATAGCAATGGATACTCTCTCGTTCGTAAAGTCTTGCTGGAAGACGCTGGTCTTGACCTGCACCAAACGTATGAACCTTTTACAAGACCGCTCGGTGAAGAGCTTCTTGAACCGACAAAAATTTATGTGAAGCCCGTTCTCAAACAAGTAAAAGCCGGCAAAGTTGACGGCATGGCACATGTGACAGGCGGCGGTTTTATTGAGAATTTACCACGTATGCTGCCTGAAGGTCTTGGCGTTGAGATTGATAACGGCTCATGGCCAGTACCACCCATTTTCTCCTTTATCCAAGAAAAGGGTCAGTTGAAGGCAGAAGAGATGTTCAACGTGTTTAATATGGGCATTGGCTTTGTCCTAGCTGTAAAAGAGGACGATCTTGTGGATGTGATTAGTGAGCTTGAACAAGATGGAGAAAAAGCCTTTCTCATCGGACGTGTTCAAAAAGGAGAAGGTGTCACATTCGGCGGTGGAAGCCTCTCATGAAGAAGTTTGCGATCTTCGCCTCTGGAAGCGGGACGAACTTTCAAGCCATTATAGATACGTTAAAAGAAGAAAAGTGGCAGGCAGAGGCCGCCATTGTGATTTGTGATAAACCGGGTGCAAAGGTGCTGGAGCGAGCTGAGAAAGAGGGCATTCCCTCCTTTGCTTTTACCCCGAAGGCTTTTCCGAATAAAGCCGCTTTTGAACAAACGATCATCGAACAACTGAGGCTTCATGAAGTAGAATGGGTTTTCCTTGCGGGGTATATGAGACTGATCGGTCCGACATTACTTGAAGCATACAAAGGGAAAATCGTGAATATCCACCCATCCTTGCTGCCAGCATTCCCAGGTCTTGATGCCATCGGACAAGCCTATCAAGCAGGCGTCAAAGTGGCAGGCATCACCGTCCATTTTGTCGATGAAGGGATGGATACAGGTCCGATTATTGACCAAGCCGCGATCTATATTGAACAAGGCGAAGAGCTTGAATCAATTGAAAAAAGAATGCATGAACTAGAACACACACTATATCCAAAAGTGATCAAATCACTTTTAGAATTATCTTAATGAGGTGACGAAGGCATGACGATCAAACGCGCATTAATCAGTGTTTCTGATAAAACGAATCTTGTACCTTTTGTGAACGAATTAACAGAACTTGGTGTTGAAGTCATTTCAACTGGAGGTACACATAAGCTTCTTCAAGAGAATGGCATTGATGTCATTGGGATTTCTGAAGTCACTGGATTCCCTGAAATCATGGACGGACGACTCAAAACGCTTCACCCGAACATTCATGGTGGATTATTGGCAGTGAGAGAAAATGATGAGCATATGGCACAGATTGAAAAGCATGGCATTCAGCCGATTGATCTTGTTGTCGTAAATCTCTATCCTTTCAAAGAGACGATCTCAAAAGACGATGTAACGTATGAAGAAGCAATTGAAAACATTGATATTGGCGGACCGGGAATGCTTCGTGCGGCATCGAAAAACCACCAAGACGTCACAGTGATTGTCGATCCTCGTGATTATGATACAGTCGTTCAGCAAATCAAAGAAGGCGGCGTGTCACTTGAGAAAAAACGTGAGCTTGCGGCGAAGGTATTCCGTCATACAGCTGCTTACGATGCCCTCATTGCAGATTATTTAACGAACTTTGTTGGCGAAACAGAGCCAGAGCAGTTCACCGTCACGTTTGAGAAAAAACAATCCCTTCGCTATGGAGAAAACCCGCACCAAGCGGCGACTTTCTATGAAAATGCTCTTTCAAGCAAAGGCTCTTTAGCTACTGCAACGCAATTACACGGAAAAGAGCTTTCCTACAACAACATCAAAGATGCAGATGCAGCTCTTCAAATCGTGCGTGAATTTACGGAGCCAGCGGCTGTGGCTGTAAAACATATGAACCCATGCGGCGTTGGTACTGGAGAAACGATTGCAGAAGCCTTTGACCGTGCATTCAAAGCAGATGAAACGTCTATTTTTGGCGGCATTGTGGCGCTTAACCGTGAAGTAGACAAACAAACAGCTGAGGTGCTGCATACGATTTTCTTAGAAATCGTCATCGCCCCATCCTTTAGCCAAGAAGCACTTGACGTGTTAACAGCGAAAAAGAATCTTCGTCTATTAACACTAGATGTAGAAGCGAATCTTGAGAAAAAAGAAAAGCAGCTGACAAGTGTCCATGGCGGACTGCTCGTGCAGGATATTGACACGTACGGCTTAGAGGAAGCAACCATCTCTATTCCAACGAAAAGAGAACCAACAGAAGACGAATGGAAAGATTTAAAGCTTGCATGGAAAGTCGTCAAGCATGTGAAATCAAATGCCATTGTCCTCGCGAAGGATCAAATGACAGCAGGTATCGGCGCTGGTCAGATGAACCGTGTGGGCTCAGCGAACATTGCGATTGAACAAGCAGGTGAAAAAGCGAAAGGAAGCGCACTAGGCTCTGATGCGTTCTTCCCAATGGGCGATACAGTGGAAGCTGCTGCGAAGGCAGGCGTCACAGCGATCATTCAACCAGGCGGTTCCATTCGTGATGAAGAATCGATTCAAAAGGCAGATGAATACGGCATCGCCATGGTCTTCACTGGCGTTAGACATTTCAAACATTAAGGGGATGACAGTGTGAACGTATTAATTATCGGCAGAGGCGGAAGAGAGCATACCATCGCATGGAAAGTGAACCAAAGTGAACTTGTCAGCCAAGTATTTGTCGCACCCGGCAATGATGGAATGACAGATGCTGCGAAACTTGTCCCAATCGACGAAGGTGATCATGAGGCGTTAATTCGTTTTGCAAAAGACAATAAAATCGGCTTAACGATTGTCGGTCCAGAGGTTCCTTTAATTGCAGGTGTGGTGGATGCATTTGAAGAGGCAGGTCTAAAGGTATTTGGACCAAATGCAAAAGCCGCAGTCATTGAAGGCTCAAAAGAATTTGCAAAAGACTTAATGAAAAATTATGAGATCCCGACCGCCGGTTACGCTACCTTCACATCGTTTGAAGAAGCGAAAGCATATGTGGAAGAAAAGGGTGCGCCGATTGTCATTAAAGCAGATGGTCTCGCAGCAGGAAAAGGCGTGACCGTTGCGATGACACTTGAAGAGGCGATCAACTGTCTGCACGACTTTTTAGAGGATGAAAAGTTTGGCGATGCAAGTGCATCTGTCGTCATCGAGGAATTTTTAACAGGCGAGGAATTTTCATTGATGGCCTTTGTTAATGGAGAAAAGGTGTACCCAATGGTGATCGCGCAAGATCACAAACGGGCATTTGAAGATGACAAAGGACCGAATACCGGCGGAATGGGCGCTTATTCACCAGTTCCGCAAATTTCAGATGAAGTTGTCCAAAAAGCGGTGGAAGATGTCGTCAAACCGGCGGCTCGCGCCATGGTGCAGGAAGAGCGTCCGTTTACAGGCATTTTATATGCAGGCTTAATGCTAACACCAGAAGGCTCAAAGGTCATTGAGTTCAATGCACGCTTCGGCGACCCTGAAACGCAGGTGGTTCTCCCTCGTCTTGAATCAGATCTAGTTCAAGTCTTCATCGACATTCTGGACGGAAAAGATGTGGACTTGCGGTGGAAAGACACTGCCGCTGTCAGTGTCGTTCTTGCTTCAGAAGGATACCCTGAAGACTACGCAAAAGGCGCGCCAATCGGTGCTTTGCAAACAACGGTGTCTGATGTCGTGACCTTCCACGCAGGAACAAAAAAAGAAAACGATCAATTCGTCACAAATGGCGGCCGTGTAGCGAATGTGACGGCATTTGATGACACATTTGAAGCGGCAAGATCAAGAGTGTATGAAGCGGTTGAAGAAATCATTCAACCAGGGCTATTTTATCGCCGTGACATTGGTGCCCGTGCGCTGAAGGCTGCGGGGAAAACCGTTTAATCAAAACACCTTTCTATCTGATGAGATGGAAAGGTGTTTTTTGTTCATGAGAAGGGATGCCGATTGAAAATGAAGAAGTAGTATGGGATCACGAATAGGTATCGGGAGGAAACATGGAAATCAAAGCATTTATTATCTTTGCAATCGTCATGCTCATTTTATTTTTAGTCGCTTCAAATCACATCATGCGTGTAGCAATCAAGCAAAACAAAGTTAAAAAAGGTTCAGCCCTTCGTTATATGGTCATTTCCATTTTTTCTGGCATTGTCATTGTTTCGTTTTCTATTTGGACATTCTTTATTAGCTGATTCATAAGAGAGGAATGAGTGTATGGTGCAATTGAAGAAACTTGCAAACGAGCGTTTTTCTGCCTTGGTCTGTATTGATTCATTTAATGAGCGAATTCGTTTGGACGACTATAGTGGCAGGGTGCGGGATGTCATTCAATCCGTTCTTCAGGAAGCGGCGGCCTGTAAGGCTTCTAAGGTCATTGTGAAAGTAAGACGTGAGCATGTGCCGCTTTTTTTAGAAAAAGGCTTTCGGCTTGAAGGCGTATTTTCTCATTATTTTCTTGGAAGTGACGCTTACGGTATGTCGCTTTTTCTCACTGAGGATCGAATGAACAGTTCGTATTGGTTGGAGGAAGATGAGATCGTAGCATCCATTCAAGCAAAAGAAATCAAAAAAGACCAAAGCACATGGCAGAATGAGTATGTGATGAGGAAAGCCGATCTGAAGGATGTGCACAAGCTGGCAAAGCTCTATGATACGGTCTTTGAAACGTATCCTACGCCAATGAACGAGCCAGATTATATTCAAAAGGTAATGGAGGAAGGGACGGTCTTTTATGCTGTTGAACACAACGGACACATTGTGAGTGCAGCATCCGCTGAAATCAATGCGCCGTATGGTCATGCGGAATTAACAGATTGTGCGACCCTTCCTGCATATAGAAAACTAGGATTCATGCATCATTTGATTCTAGCACTTGAAAAAGAACTCCAGTCGATGCATATCTATGTCTTTTATTCACTTGCTCGTGCACTGTCCTATGGAATGAATCAAGTGTTTTATCATCTTGGTTATACGTATACCGGGCGCTTCCAAAACAACTGCTATATTTTTGACAAAATTGAAGATATGAATCTATGGGTCAAAACGCCGAATGAATCATGAAATGGTTCTCATCTGATCAAGCAGACCAGATAGGCGGTACGCCATGATACTGAGCTGCAGCTTCATCCGATCATCAGTGGATTTAAGGCTGCAGCCTGTTCTCGTTTCAATTTGTTTCAGCCGGTAGCTTAATGTATGTCTGTGAATAAACAATTCTCCCGCAGATTTTTGAATATTTTCATTGTGCGCCAAATACACTTCGAGTGTATGGATCAGGTCAGCCCCTTGTTTTTTCGTATATAGCAAAGGACTTAACAGCTCCACGTAAAAATCATGCAAATTCATACCCGCTTCATTCATTTCAAGAAGCATCCCATATAAGCCGAGCTTTTGATAATGAATGATGCTTTCGTCTGTTTTTAAAAGCGGAAGAAGCCTTGCTGCATACTGCGCTTCCTTTGCGCTTTTTGCAAAGAGACTGATCTGGTCATAGGCTCTCCCAATACCAATGACAATCGGATGGACGGGGAAAAAATAAGACCAAGTACTCCGGCACTCCTCTGCTGCGCGATACCATTCCGCTTCTTGAAACGCTTTTTTTCCTGCGGGTGTTAGGACAAAAATGGAATCGAGTCTCGTCTTTAGTAAAAAAGGAATATGTCTGCGTTCAAAGATCGAGGTGAGTAATTGCGATAGACGCTGCATCATTTGGTGATCGAGCTGTGTGTGCTGATGCTGGAATTGAAAGTAGATCACCACCTGCTCCTCGCTCATATCATATTGCAGCTTTGTTGCTTGTTCGACCACGTAGCTTTCTTCTGTATATTGCTGCTGCAAAATATCATCTAACAAATGTCCCTGCATTTGGTTTTCTGTATCTTGAATGGCTTTTTGCTTCAGCCATTCAATCGCATACACGGCCCCGGCATGCTCGATCGCAATCGCGTCGAGATGATGCCACGTATCCTTTTTCTTTAAAGACACAATAAACCCGAAAATATCACCCATCGCAATCACCGGACATGCGGCGAGGACAAATGCTCCGCACGTGTCATAGACGAGCCGCCCTTTTTCCTCTGCCTGCTTGAGAAGGGGCATAGTTTCAATTGGTTCATGATCTGTCAGAAAGCCAAAAACAGGAGAGTACGTCACTTCATCTTTTATGAGATGAGCCGCTGTTTGATGTAAAAAGACATCAAGAACGACAATGTTCGCTGCAGTGAGATGTGCCAGTTCTTCTGTAATTTGCGTCACATTTTTATTCCTTACATTTAATTGGGTCAGTCTTTGATGAATCGCGGATGAATATTTAAGCTGATGAAGCTGGCTACTCACGATTTGTTCTAACACGGCTTTTGTAATATCTGAGAAATTGATGTGTGGCGGAATCTCGATGAGCGGAATGCCGCTATTTTTCGCCGCTTGAATGAGTGATGTTGGAATGTCGCTTAAGTACACACCTTTATAAATGGCGATAGCTGATAGCCTTTGAGATTGAATCAATTCCTCAAGCCGGGCGCGTCTTTCTTGATTGTCTGCGAGCCCAAATCCGGTTGTGACGAGTAATTCCCCTTCGGAAAGCCTCGACGTGTCCTCGATGATTTCCACGATGGTCACCCACTGAATGAGGCGATCCAGTCCATTTTCTCCAGCAAGCAGCTTTGTTCCCTTCATGATATCGAGCGAAAGTGCATCTTTGACGAGAATCGCCATAGACTCATGACCTCCTTTTGAACACTCTTATACACGATGTATAAAAAATGCGTCTGAAATTCGGGCATGTGGCGAATGGAGGATGACTGCCCTCTTGATTAAGCTAATCTTATAACAAGTATACAAAATTTTCTTGCGATTCATGAAAAAGAAAGAGGCAGCTGCTGACGAGAGAGGGAGGAATGGCAAAGTGGAGACCCGGGATTACTTAATCAAACCGATGTTGAATCAGCATTATCCTGTGGCTGTGAAAGGAGAGGGAATTTATTTATATGATCGGGACGGAAAAAAATATATAGATGGCTCATCGGGGGCTGTCACGGCAAGTATTGGACATGGCATACGTGAAATCATTGATGCCATGACCGAGCAAGCGGAAAAAGTGAGCTTTACGTACAGATCACAATTCACAAATGAACCAGCAGAAGAACTTGCCTATGAATTGAGTACGCTTTGTCCAGGTAACCTGAACTGGTCTTTTTTTGTCGGAAGCGGATCAGAGGCAACGGAAACGGCTATGAAAATTGCTATTCAGCATTGGCAGGAGCAGGGAAAGGCTGAGAAGAATCACATTATTTCACGATGGATGAGTTATCACGGCATCACCCTCGGTGCGCTGTCAATGTCCGGACATATTGCAAGGAGAGAGCGCTTTGAACCATTGCTCGAAAAGAACCCAGTGCTGTCTCCGCCATATAGCTATCGTTCATGGCTGCCGAAGGAAGAGGGCAAGCAGGTTGAATGGTATGTCCAGGAATTTAAAACCGTCATTCAGCGTATAGGAAAAGAGAGGATTGCCGCTTTTATTGCAGAGCCGATTGTCGGAGCATCGGGAGCGGCTCTAGTACCGCCAGACGGATATTTTGAAGCAATGAAGCGTGTCTGTGAGGAAAACGATATTTTAATGATTGCAGACGAAGTCATGACAGGCTTTGGACGAACTGGGAAAATGTTTGCGATGGAGCATTGGGGCATCGTACCAGATATTATGGTTCTAGGCAAAGGGATGAGTGCTGGCTATTCACCGATTGCGGCAGCCGTCTCAGCGGATCATGTCATCGCGCCAATTCTGAGCGGTTCCGGATCTGTGATGGCAGGTCATACCTATAGCGGCAATCCGCTTTCAGCAGCCGTCTCACTGGCTGTCATTCGATATATGAAAAAACATCAGCTTCCTGACCGAGCGGATCTGTCTGGCCGCTATTTAATGAATGCTTTAAAGGATATGCAAACAAACCATTTCATCATAGGAGATGTGAGAGGAAAGGGACTGCTCATTGGCATTGAGTTTGTCGCAGACCGCTTATCAAAAACACCATTTCCTGCACATGCACAGATGACCAATCTAGTCGTTGAGACGGCAAAGCAAAATGGCTTGCTCCTATACCCAGCAAGCGCCGGCGAGGATGGATTGGGAGGTGCAGCGGTCATGATCGCACCGCCGCTTTCTATCACGCAGCAGGAGATGGATGAACTCATTCAATTATTTGAGCAGACCATCACGCAGGTCGAACAAGAAGTCATCAACCGAGGGTTTTTCCCATCTGCGATGTAGGGAGGAAAGATGATGAACAAAACAGTGAATGTAGATGAAGTGATCACGCATTTTAGGGACGGCATGACCATCATGTTTGGCGGGTTTGGCGGCGTAGGGTCGCCGCCATCATTGATCGACGCCATTCTAGAAGCGAATATCAAAGATCTGACATTGATCGGAAACGATGCAGGCTTCCCGCAAATAGGTGTTGGCCGGCTGATCACAGAAGGAAGAGTCAAGAAGATCATTGCTTCTCATATTGGCTCAAATCCAATAGCCGGACAGAAAATGCAGGCAGGTACACTAGACGTTCATTTTTACCCGCAGGGCATTCTAGCAGAAAAAATTCGAGCAGGCGGGATGGGCTTGGCAGGCATTGTAACAGATGTCTGCATGGATAGCCTCAATCTCGATGAGAAGCAGCTCGTGCCGCTAAACGGAAAGACATATATCCTTGAGCCTGCGCTGACAGCGGATATTGCCATTGTGAATGCCCTCAAAGCAGATGAAGCAGGAAATCTGATATTTGATAAAAGTGCACGGAATACAAACCCGATTGTGGCGATGGCAGGAGACTGGACCATTGCGGAAGTGGAAGAGATCGTGCCTGTGGGCAGTCTTCATCCAGAGGAAATCGTGACACCAGGCGTATTTGTGAACCTGATCGTGCAATCAAAAGGAGTGAACTGGACATGGGCATGGGAGACAACGATATAAGACACCGCATAGCCAAACGGGCGGCGCAGGAAATTGAAGATGGCATGATCGTCAATCTTGGGATCGGCATCCCAACCCTTGCGGCTGATTACATTCCAGCGCATTACAACGTATGGCTTCATGCAGAAAACGGCATTATGGGGGCAGGCGCCTCACCAGCACAAGGAGAAGAAGATCCGAATTTGTGCAATGCCGGTGGTTTTCCTATTACGTTAACAAAAGGCGGCTCATACATGGACAGCACGACCGCTTTTGGCATCATTCGAAAAGGCATGCTGGATATGACGATTTTAGGTGCACTTGAAGTAAGCAGTCAGGGTGACCTTGCGAATTGGATTGTGCCAGGTAAACGAGTGCCTGGGATGGGCGGAGCGATTGAGCTTGCTCAAAAGGCGAAAAAGGTTGTGGTGGTGATGAGCCACCTTGATAAACACGGTGAGTCAAAGGTGAAATCTGCTTGCACACTGCCCTTAACTGCTAAGTCTTGTGTGGATCTGATTATAACGGATATTGCAGTCATTGAGGTCAAATCGCAGCTGCTCATTTTACGTGAAGTCATGCCCCCGTATCAGCCGGAAGATGTCATAAGGGCGACAGAGGCACCTTTAATTTTAGCGCCTGATGTCAAATCTGTTGTGTAGAAAGGATGAATGACTTGCAGCCAATCACACGTATCAGAAGCTGGATGAGAGAGCACCAAGATGAAGCGATTGCGCTTCTTCAGCAAATGGTGCAATGTGAGAGCACCCAAGGGAATGAACAAGGTGTGCAGCAAATCGTAGCAAATAAGCTGTCTGCCATTGGTTTTGATGTAGATGTATGGGACATTGGCGGAGAAGACTTGCTAGAACACCCGTATTTCTATTCCCCGAGACGTTCCTTTAAAGGAAGTCCCAATGTCGCCGGACGATTGAAGGGAAAAGGGGGCGGCAAATCCATTTTATTAAATGGGCACGTCGATGTTGTGCCAGCAGGAGATACGAAACAATGGACATATCCGCCCTACAGCGGGCATATCATAAACGGGAGACTTTATGGACGCGGGGCAACAGATATGAAAGGCGGAAACGTTTCTTTACTCTTTGCACTAGAGGCACTGCATGCACTACAGATTCCGCTGAAAGGAGATGTCGTGTTTCATAGTGTCGTCGAAGAAGAGAGCGGCGGTGCAGGCACCCTTGCAGCCATACTGAGAGGGTATACAGCAGATGCGGCCATCATTCCAGAACCAAGTCATATGAAAATCTTTCCGATTCAGCAGGGATCTAAGTGGTTCAGACTGCATATTAAAGGAAGGGCAGCTCATGGCGGAACAAGATATCATGGCGTTTCCGCTATTGAAAAAAGTATGATCGTTCTTTCACATATAGCAGCACTTGAAGAAGAACGAAATCAGCGCATCACAGAGCCGCTATTTCAGCATATCCCGATTCCAATCCCCATCAACATAGGGAAAATTCAAGGTGGTGATTGGCCGTCCTCTGTAGCAGATCTAGTCACAATGGAGGGAAGACTTGGTGTGATGCCAGGTGAAACGGTTGAGCAGGCAGAGAAGGAACTAGAAAATTGGATGATGAGACTTGGGGAAGAGGATGAATGGTTCAAAGAGCATTCTGTTAAAGTCGAATGGTTTGGTGCAAGATGGCTTCCAGGCTCAATCGATACGGACCATCCACTTTTAGGTCTATTGAAGGAACAATATGAAGCGGTCAAGAAGGAGCCGCCAAAGATCGAAGCCGCTCCTTGGGGAACAGACGGAGGATTACTGTCACAGGCGGCAGGTATCCCGATCATTGTCTTCGGACCTGGAACAACGGAGCTTGCCCATTTTCCGAATGAATCCATCGACATTGAGCATGTCATTGAAGCTGCAGAAATCATCGCAGGTACGATGGTGGAATGGTGTGAAGCAGCGGAGTGATATGAAAACGATCACAAAAAAAGAAGGCTGTCTCACTCAGCCTTCTCTTCATGTGTGTCCTGCTGCTCACACATATACGTCACTGGACAAAAACGAAGAATGCCAGATGCCAGTTTCATTCCGCCGAACATGATGCTGAAAAGCAGCATTTTACTCCATGGTTTTCTAGCATATAAAGAACCAGCCACAGTACATATTGTCATTCCACAGGCAATTCGAATGAGCGCTTCCATTAAGCCGAGATTAGGTTTCATTGAAGGTAAATCTCCTTTTTTAAATATTTTAAGTGTGATTTCAAGAAATTGTAACGTTTCATTAATGCGTAACGTGGTTCGTTATGTTACGATAGGGCTAATACAAATGAAGGAGAGTATGTGAATGTCCGAACGTACTTTTAATTGGAGAAACAATGACATCCGCACACAAATCGATGTAGTCGACTCAAAAATAGTTCCAACACTCCTTTTAACGAATGGACTCGTGCTAAACCCGTTTTTAAAACAATGGGTGAAGGCAAATATTTGGATACATGATGATCGAATTGTTTATGTCGGAGCAGAGCTTCCTCAAAATAAATCAGCTAAACGTGTGATTGATTGTGAAGGGAAATACATTGTGCCTGGGTATATAGAGCCTCACGCGCACCCGTTCCATATTTATAATCCCCAATCACTTGCAGAATATGTGTCTCAATTTGGCACAACAACGATGGTCAGTGATAACTTATTTCTTCTTTTGCAGAGCAATGAAAAGAAAGCGCTTTCCACTCTATGTGAATTAAAACAGCAGCCATTTCAGTATTTCTGGTGGTCTAGATACGATCTTCAAACTGAAGTCAGATATGAAGATGAGATGCTTCCTATCAACTACCGGAAGGAATGGATTGATCATCCTGATGTCCTTCAAGGCGGCGAATTAACAAGCTGGCCAAGATTGATGGACGGTGATGATCTCATTTTATATTGCATGCAAGAAACGAAGAAGCAGAGGAAACGAATTGAAGGGCATTTCCCCGGAGCTTCTGAGAAAACGCTAACAAAAATGAAGCTGTTTGGCGCGGACAGCGATCATGAAGCGATGAATGCAGACGATGTGCTAAAGCGCTTATCTCTTGGCTACCATGTCTCACTTCGTCATTCTTCCATCCGCCCAGATTTAGTGAACATTTTAAGAGAGCTGCACGAGCGTGACTTTAGACACTATGATCACTTCTTCTATACAACAGATGGAGCGGCGCCTCATTTTTATGAGGAGGGTATGATTAATCGTTTGATTTCAATTGCCCTTGAAGAAGGCGTGCCTATCATCGATGCATACAATATGGCGACCTTTAACATTGCGAAGTACTATCAAATTGATGACCTATTAGGGGTTGTCGGTCCAGGACGTCTGGCTTCATTGAATGTGTTAGATGATCCAATGAATCCAAATCCTGAAACGGTGATATCTAAAGGGGTTATCCTCAAATTAGATGGAGAGAACCAGCATCAATTTCAAGAAACTAAATGGGAAAATGGCGGGCTTGTTCCATTAGATTTAGGCTATGATCTGACGACGAGTGATTTGCAATTTTCCATGCCGCTAGGCGTCAAAATGAGAAATGCTGTCATCATGGAGCCTTATACAGTGGAGATTGATAACTCTGTGAACCAGCTGTCATGTGATCATGATCAAAGTTTCTTTAGCCTGATTGACCGAAAAGGCGAGTGGCGTGTGAATACGATGCTCAAAGGTTTTGCAAATAAAGTACAAGGTTTTGTCAGCTCATTTTCGCTCACGGGTGACATTTTAGTGATCGGGAAAAATAAAGAGGATATGATGCTGGCGCATAAGCGAATGAAAGAAATTGGCGGGGGAATCGTCCTCACAGAGAACGGGAAAATTTTGCACGAAATCCCGCTGCAATTATCAGGCTGTGCATCGGCTGAACCGTTTGAGACTGTTCTTCAGCAGATAGAAACCTTACGCAAGCTGCTCATTGAGCGAGGCTATCCATTTGATTGCCCAATTGATACACTCGTCTTTTTCCAAAGTACACATTTGCCGTATATTCGAGTGACACCAAGAGGAATATTTGATGTCATGAAAAAAACTGTACTCTTTCCGTCTATAATGCGTTAAAATATAACTGAGTGGAGCTGTATCATCTTTGCCACATTTCTGACAACTGTTATAGGGCAGACATGAGCAATGGATCTCTTCACTGCCATGTAAGTGAAAATACTTATGTGGAGTTGTTGAAGCAGAGGGCTTTGACATGACGAGTGAAATGGCCTGATTGAAAAATGAATCTGTCGGTTACGCTGGCCGACCAACATATTTTGAATAATTGAGCGAGGCGGGGCGCATGTTTGTGGTCTCGCCGAGCTTTCCGCACAACCTGTATTTTTAGGGCAGACCTAATGAAGCAGAAGTGATTCTGATATCGTAAGCAAACAAGTTTGTCAGATTGTCGAACAAGGAAAATGACAGAACTTGTCGAATTTGTATACGATAAAGAAGCTTCGGCTTACGAAAGAACTGACGGCATTTCCAGAGTAGAACCAAACCTGTCATGATTCGTTCAAAGCTCATTGCTGAGGTTGAAAAAAATAGTCAGGAAAGATACCGCTTTCTCTGCAGAATGTCGTGCGAAGCGGTGCCAATAGTAAAGGAGAAGATGTATAAAGATGCAAATTGATAAATTAAGGGGCAAAAGCTTAGATCAGTTATTCAACTCCATCTTATCCCTTAAAGACCTGGAAGAATGCTATCGATTCTTTGATGATTTGTGTACCATCAATGAAATCCAATCTTTATCACAGCGTCTTGAAGTAGCGCGTATGCTTCGCGAGGGGAACACGTATCATAAAATTGAGACGGAGACAGGTGCGAGCACTGCAACCATCTCACGAGTCAAACGCTGCTTGAACTACGGAAATGATGCCTATACAATGGCACTTGACCGCGTAGCAGAACAGCAGGCAAATGACGAAACAAAATAAAGCAGTTTTCACTGTAAACAATCCTTTTCAACAAGAATGGAGTTGTTTACAGTTTTTTTATGGAGAGCGCTGAAAAGGCAAGCAAGGACTGGCTTGAGAGAAGCAACAAACGGATCATTTAACCGAATAACTTTATCAGAAGGTTGTGGAGAAGAAAAAATGAGATTCAATGCTTTGATACCAGAGTTATCTGTAACAGACATCGAAAAGTCTAAATGGTTCTATATAGAATTGCTTGGTTTTAAATTGGAATATGAGCGTGAAGACGATAAATTTATATTTGTTTCGTTGGAAGAGGAAACACAAATGATGTTAGAAGAAATCAATGGCCATTGGGACACTGGGGAGTTAAAATACCCATTTGGACGGGGAATCAATTTTCAAATAGACATTGAAGACGTACAGCCTGTCATTGACCGTTTAAGAAAGCAAAACATTCCACTATTCAGAGAGCCAACTGTTAGCAAATATAAAAGTAATGATACTACGTTTATACAAAAGGAATTTCTTGTTCAAGATCCTGATGGATATTTACTTAGGTTCTCGCAAGAAATGGCAGGTTAACATGAAAGTCTCTTCCTGAATAGGGCGCGATTGTTGAATAAGTAAAATTAAGAGTGGCTGCGGCTACTCTTTTTTATTTTGAGATACATGAGTAACAGATACAAAAAATTGACTAATTTCGCCAAACCCGAACCTTCTTGTTTTTATTTTAGCTCGCCTATAAACCAGAGATGCCATCTTCGTCAGCGATGATGTCTTTAAAACCTATTGTTTGCCTATCCTTTGGCACAGATAAACCCCATTCCCTTTGAATGTTTCTCGCATCGGAAAGAGGCAGCCATCTCTGATCATCATCATGTCTATTGAAAAAGTCTTTAATATAGGAATCTCCTTTAAACACAATGATTTGTGATCCCCATTATTCAGTGGCATCTACTGCAACCACGACACGATATACTTCTCCATCAAGTGGCTTCAAATCAATGAGATGTTCAGCTCTATTTAGCAGTGTTTGAATGGACAATCGCTTGATTTTTTGAGGTGTTTTGCTTGAACAAATAAAATCATGCGCAACTGGTAGTGGGAGATGTCAATAACCTTGTTCAATATCTGCCGGGAACTCTTGTGTACCTTCCTCAATTCTTGTCACCATCTCATTCGTCTTCCGGTTCATCCCGCGAACCTTTTTCTCACGCATCCTCCATCTCTCCACTTCCTGGTCATTTGTCTAAGTTCTTTATACGCGATTGAGCCAAAATGTCAATTGAAAAAAATTGCAAAAACGCACCTTTCTCAAACTAGACGGATGGCTGTGTCCCTGAGAACGTCGGCACTTCACTTGTCTGACCATTTTCTTGTCTGTAGACAATATGTTTCTCATTAAAATGAATGGGAGATTCAATACCAGCGGCTGCGGATAAGTTAAACAAGCCTTCTCTTAGAGAAAGGATATAATTGCAGACTCGGTATTTCTTTTCTTCAATTGATAAACCCTTTTGCAGTTTTGGATCAGTTGTGGCGACCCCGACTGGGCATTTATTCGTGTGGCACACTTGGGCGCGAATGCATCCGACTGAAAACATGAGTCCCCGTGCGATATTGACAAAGTCAGCACCCATGGAAAGGGCAATTGCAATTTTATCTGGTGAGAGAAGTTTGCCAGAAGCAAAGAGTTTGACCTGATCTCTGACACCGTATTCCTTCAATATTTGATGAACCATTGGGAGTGCCGTGAAAATCGGTAGCCCTGCGGAATCTGCCAATTCATGAAAGGATGCACCAGTGCCTCCTTCTCCGCCATCCACTGTAATGAAATCAGGATGCTTTCCGCTTTTTTTCATGTACGCTGCAAGCTCTTCAATGTTTTCTTTATGTCCGACCACAAGCTTGATGCCGACAGGCTTTCCGCCTATACTTCGCAGCTGTTCAATGAAATCAAGCATATCCGGAATGGAGTGGAACATCTCAAATCGGTTTGGGCTGTCAATGGATTGGTGGGGCGGCAATTTACGGATGTTCGCAATTTCTTCGGTGACTTTTTTGCCGTCAATATGACCGCCGCGTGTTTTAGCTCCTTGTGCCAGCTTCAGCTCAAAGGCTTTGACTTCCTCGTGCTCGCTCTTTTTCTTAAATTCTTCAAAGGAAAAAGCGCCATCCTCTGTTCTCACGCCAAATAGACCGGGCCCAATCTGGCATATGATATCGGCTCCGCCTTTGAGGTGATAGGGAGAAAGCCCGCCTTCACCTGTGTTCATCCACGTACCGCCGGCCATCTTTAATCCCGAGGATAGTGCTGTAATGGCCCTGTCGCCTAAAGATCCGTAGCTCATGGCAGACTGTCCAATCAGGCCTTTTACACGGAATGGCTTTTGACATGTGTGCTCGCCAATCACTTGTACATCGTCTTGATGGAGATAGTAAGGTTTTGCTTCGACCTCTTTGGTATGTTCACTTCTTCGGAGTAAATTGTCTTGATCAATCTGGTACACTTTTGTTTGGATTTTTTCAGATTGATCGATACGTAACTCATCTCGCTGCTTTGGAAATAGGACGTTGCGAATGTAGTAACCAGGCTTGTCAAAATCACGTTTTGATCCAAAGCCCATCGTCCGGCTTTTGTACTTCCCAGACATAACAGCTTGCTCGTATTCTCTTCTTGAGAAAGGAAGCTCCTCGCGATCATTAAGAAACAGATATTGGCGAAGCTCAGGTCCTATTTTTTCAAAAATAAACCGCAGCTTTCCAATGACCGGATAGTTTCGCAGGACAGAATGCTCTTCCTGTTTTTCATCTCTCACCCAAATCCAGATGAATAAAATGATTGGTATGATGAAACAAATCACTAATAGTGTGCCAATGACAATGAAAGTTGTTGTCACGAAGATCCCCTCTTTTCTCTATCATTGCTGTTGTTATTCCACTTTTCATTGAAAGAGAAACCACTTCACCATATTGTGACGTTTAGAAATGAAAAGGCGGGGTAACTTACAAATAAGATCATAAGGGGAGGGAACATACATGAATAAGCGTCCGAATGCGTATGTACTTGCAGGATTAGGGGTTGGTGGTGCTGTGTTATTAGTAGTGAAAAATAAACAGCATCTCAAAAAATGGGCAAGCATGTTCCGCTCAGATGAAAAGATTCCTGAAAAAGCTGGACACCCTGATCCATTAGATATTCAAGACAACAAGATGGTCGATGAAGGGGCCATGACATCCGTCCATTATTTCAATGAAGTGAGACAATAGCTTGGAAAAACCGTTTTGACCATTCAAAACGGTTTTTTCTTGTCTTTTTTTTGACGTGATATCGATGAGGATCGACAATTGTAAAACCGATCAGCCCTTTGTGATCAGGCGTCGAGAAATGAAATTCAATGCCTGATAAATGATAGGTGGAGAGAACGTCCTGATCTGTAAAACGTAACGAAAGCTCATCCTCATAAACGGGTGCATGCTTCAAAACCTCGGCTTCTTCTGCAAATAACTCCAGACCAGCTACTCGGCCCTCTTTGTCGATATCTGCGTTCACACATTCATTCACATCTAATTCAATGGTTTCTTTGATTGTCCCGATTCCCACAGGCAGGAGATAGATGTATCCGATGTCGATTGTTTGATCATATGTGATGGTTCTTTTCAAATGAGTCACCTGCTTTATGTATGGTTTTTTGATCAATAGTAAAATGTCCCTTTATTGTATAATAACATGTGGTGATACAAAGCTCTCCTATCAGTGAACGGTCAAAGATCATCCCTCTCAGCTCCTATATGTTTTCAGCATTCTAACCTAAAGTCACGAACACCATTTTCAAAAGAATGAAACTTTTAGCTGAAGAAGGTTACCCATTTTTTGCGGTCACTGATTTTGTTATAATATTTAAATGGAATGAAACGAATGGAGGAACGTTTTTCATGTATGATGTTACCGAGTGGAAGCATGTCTTTAAACTCGATCCAAATAAAGAAATATCCGATGAACAGCTGGAGGCGATTTGCGAATCTGGTACGGATGCTATATTGATTGGCGGCAGTGACAATGTGACAGAGGACAACGTGCTTCAATTAATGTCAAAGGTCCGCCGGTTTCTTGTGCCATGTGTACTCGAAATCTCAACACATGAAATGATTGTGCCGGGCTTCGATCTGTATTTCATCCCGACCGTCTTAAACAGTTCTCATCCTGATTGGATTGTTGGGCTTCACAAGGATGCGATGAAGGAATTCGGTGATTTGATGTCGATGGAAGAGATCGTGCCTGAAGGCTATGTTATTTTAAATGAAGAGTGTAAAGCGGCCAAGCTCACAGAGGCAAATACAGCACTGGACATCGATGACGTAAGAGCATATGCAAGAGTGGCAGAGCATTTGATGAAGCTGCCCATTTTTTATCTAGAATACAGCGGAACGCTTGGAGATATAGAGCTTGTGAAAGAAACGAAAGCAGTGCTTTCTGATACGGTTCTTTTTTATGGCGGGGGCATTGAAAACGCAAAGCAGGCGGAAGATTTTGCGCAGCATGCGGACGTGGTTGTTGTAGGAAACGTCATTTATGACAATTTCAAAGAAGCATTAAAGACAGTGAGCGCAGTCAAAAAGTCATCATAGTCAAACAAGACGAAAAGGGTTAAAATAGAACATAAGTTCGAATTGGCGGTGAATGGAATGAATGAAATATCGAATCATCTATTAGAAGGGCTAAATGACGCGCAAAAAGAAGCGGTCAAAGCAACAGACGGTCCGCTACTCTTGATGGCAGGAGCAGGAAGCGGAAAAACGCGGGTGCTCACACACCGAATTGCCTACTTAATGGCAGAAAAGCATGTGGCTCCGTGGAACATTTTAGCGATTACGTTTACAAATAAAGCAGCACGTGAAATGCGTGAGCGTGTCCAAGCCATTTTAGGACCTGGTGCGGATGACATTTGGATCTCTACGTTCCACAGCATGTGTGTGCGTATTTTACGACGCGATATTGACCGTATTGGTGTAAATCGCAACTTCTCTATATTAGACACATCTGATCAGCTTTCAGTCATTAAAAACATTTTAAAAGAACGAAATATCGATCCTAAAAAGTTCGATCCTCGCAGCATTTTAGGATCAATCAGCAGTGCAAAAAACGAACTCATTGACGCAGAGGAATACGCCAAAACAGCCAGTGATTTCTATGATCAAGTGGTCAGCGATGTCTACACAGATTACCAAAAGCGATTACTCAAGAACCAATCACTCGATTTTGATGATCTTATTATGATGACGATTCGTCTGTTTGAGCGCATCCCTGAAGTATTAGAACACTATCAGCGAAAATTTCAATACATTCATGTCGATGAGTATCAGGATACGAACAGAGCGCAGTACATGCTTGTGAAACTGCTTGCTCAGCGTTTTCAAAATATATGTGTGGTCGGTGACTCGGATCAGTCCATCTACCGCTGGCGCGGAGCGGATATTACAAACATTCTCTCCTTTGAAAAAGATTATCCATCCAGTGAAGTGATTCTGCTTGAGCAAAATTACAGATCGACGAAACGTATACTGAATGCCGCAAACACGGTGATTCAAAACAATTCAAACCGTAAGCCGAAAAACCTTTGGACAGAAAATGATGAAGGGGCGAAGATTGCCTATTACCGTGCAGATAATGAATTCGGCGAGGGTCAATTTGTTGCTGGAAAGATTCATCAGCTTCATCAGAGCGGTAAGCGTAAATTATCCGATTTTGCGATTCTTTATCGAACCAATGCCCAGTCTCGTGTCATAGAGGAAACATTATTGAAGTCAAACATTCAATACAACATTGTCGGCGGCACAAAGTTCTATGACAGAAAAGAGATCAAGGACATTTTGGCGTACTTACGCCTAGTAGCTAACCCAGATGACGACATTAGCTTTGCACGAATTGTGAACGTACCAAAGCGCGGAATCGGTGCGACATCTGTTGATAAAATCGCAGCATACGCGGAGATGAATGACCTGTCTATGTTTGAAGCGCTTGGTCAGGTAGATTTCATTGGACTCAGTGCAAGGGCAACCAATGCACTTGATGAATTCAAACAGCTCATTGATCAAATGACAAATATGCAGGATTATTTATCTGTCACAGAACTAACAGAAGAAATTTTAGAGAAAACAGGCTATCGTGAAGCACTAAAGGTTGAAAAAACGATTGAAGCACAAAGCCGTCTAGAAAATATTGACGAGTTTCTCTCTGTGACTAAGAACTTTGAAGAACAAAATGAAGACAAGTCCCTTGTGACCTTCCTGACAGATCTCGCTCTTGTCGCAGACATTGATAAGCTGGATGAGAATGAGGAAGAAGATCAAGATGCGGTCATTTTAATGACGCTTCACGCCGCAAAAGGTCTAGAATTCCCGGTTGTCTTCTTAATGGGCATGGAGGAAGGTGTCTTCCCGCACAGCCGCTCATTAATGGAAGATGCAGAAATGGAAGAAGAGCGCCGCCTTGCTTATGTAGGCATCACACGGGCGGAAGAAGAGCTTTATTTATCAAGTGCCAAGATGAGAACACTCTTCGGCCGGACAAACATGAACCTTGAATCAAGATTCATTCGAGAAATACCAGCCGATTTATTGGACAACCTAAATGAGAAAAAAGAAACGAAAACACCATTTGGCCAAACTAGAGAAAGACCACAAAGACGGGGACCTGTCTCACGTCCACAAACTCAAACCATTCAAAACACAGGCGGCGGAAGTATTGGCTGGGCTGTGGGCGATAAAGCGGCTCATAAAAAATGGGGCGTTGGAACGGTTGTGAGCGTAAAAGGCAGTGGAGACAGCACAGAGCTTGATATTGCCTTCCCAAGCCCTACAGGCATTAAGCGTCTTCTCGCAGCATTTGCGCCAATTGAGAAGCAATAAACCGATAAGACTTATAAAACGGATGAATTGAAAGGAAGAAGCAGATGGATAAAGAAGCAGCGAAACGCCGGATCGAGGAACTGCACCAGATTTTGAACCAATACAACTACGAATATCATACACTGGATCGTCCAAGTGTTCCTGACGCTGAATATGATGCGCGGATGCGTGAGCTGATCTCTTTAGAGGAAGAGCACCCTGATTTAAAAGCAGCGGACTCCCCCTCACAAAGAGTAGGAGGCGCTGTGTTAGACGCCTTCCAAAAAGTGCGCCACGGCACACCGATGCTCAGCCTTGGGAATGCGTTTAATGAACAGGACCTTCTTGATTTTGACCGCCGGGTTCGTCAAGCAGTTGGTGACGACGTCGCTTACAATGTCGAGCTGAAAATTGACGGACTCGCTGTTTCTCTCCGTTATGAAAATGGCCTGTTTGTCCGAGGTGCCACACGTGGAGATGGGACAACGGGTGAGGATATTACTGAAAACCTCAAAACCATTCGTTCCATCCCGCTCAAAATCAAACGTCCTTTGTCAATTGAAGTGAGAGGCGAGGCATTTATGCCAAAACCTTCTTTTGAAGCATTAAACGAAAAAAGATTACAAAACGAAGAAGAGCCGTTTGCGAACCCGCGTAATGCGGCGGCAGGCTCGCTTCGTCAGCTTGATACGAAAATTGCGGCGAAACGAAACCTTGATATCTTCGTCTACAGTATAGCGGAGCTTGATGAAATCGGTGTTGAATCGCAAAGCGAAGGACTTGATCTTCTCGACGAACTTGGCTTTAAAACGAACAAAGAAAGACGGATGTGCCAAACAATTGAAGAAGTGATCGAGCTTATTGAAACACTGAAAACGAAGCGTGCCGATTTTTCATATGAAATCGATGGAATTGTGATCAAAGTCGATTCGTTAGCTCAGCAAGAAGAGCTCGGCTTTACAGCAAAAAGTCCCCGCTGGGCTGTTGCGTACAAGTTTCCAGCTGAAGAGGTCGTGACAAAGCTGCTTGATATTGAACTAAGTGTCGGGCGTACAGGTGTCATCACACCAACGGCGATCCTTGAGCCTGTCAAAGTAGCAGGAACGACAGTGCAGCGTGCTTCTCTTCATAATGAAGATTTGATCAAAGAAAAGGATATTCGCCTTTTTGATCAAGTGATTGTGAAAAAAGCGGGCGATATTATTCCGGAAGTGGCAGGCGTACTGATCGATCAGCGTACAGGAGAAGAAAAGCCGTTTCACATGCCGACTGAATGCCCGGAGTGTCATAGTGAGCTGGTGAGAATTGAAGGCGAAGTGGCTTTGCGTTGCATCAATCCAGAATGCCCTGCCCAAATACGTGAGGGACTCATTCACTTTGTTTCCCGCAATGCAATGAACATTGATGGGCTTGGCGAGCGGGTCATTACACAGCTTTTCCAAGAACAGCTTGTCTCTCGTGTGTCTGATCTTTACCGCTTAACGAAAGAAGAGCTCATTCAGCTTGAGCGAATGGGCGAAAAATCTGTCGACAATTTACTGCGTTCGATTGAGCAATCGAAAGAAAACTCTCTAGAGCGTTTACTATTTGGACTCGGTATACGATTTATTGGCTCTAAAGCGGCGAAGACCTTGGCGATGCATTTCGGCGATATCGATCAATTAAAGCAAGCGACGAAAGAACAATTACTCGAAGTCGATGAAATCGGTGAAAAAATGGCTGATGCTGTCGTTACGTACTTTGAGAAAGAAGAAATACTCAATCTGCTAAATGAACTAAAAGAGCTTGGGGTCAATATGACCTATACAGGACCAAAACCGGTGAAGGTTGAAGAAAGTGATTCCTATTTTGCAGGTAAAACCATTGTGTTGACAGGGAAATTAGAAGAAATGGCTCGAAACGATGCAAAAGCAGCGATCGAAGCATTAGGCGGTAAACTGGCAGGTAGTGTGAGTAAAAAAACAGATCTAGTCATAGCCGGAGAAGCAGCGGGAAGTAAGCTGACAAAGGCAGAAGAACTCAATATTGAAATTTGGGACGAAGCTAAAATGCTCGAGGAGCTAAAGAAATAAGAGGAGTGTTTTCTATTGAAAAAGTTGTTATTGCTGCTGACAATGCTCACACTGGTATTGTCAGCGTGTGCACCTTTTGGGGGAAAGGAAGAGGAAGAGGTCACACAAAAAACGGATGAAACGAAGGAAACAGCCATCATCCCGATGTACAATATCTCTGACTCCTATTACAAAATGGTGCTGCCGTTTAAACAAGGTGCTGCGAGAGGATTAACAGCAGAGCGTCTCAACACACGCTTGGACATCGATGAATTTGAAACAGGACTCATGCGTCTCGCAACAGAGTCATTTAATACAAACGACTACCTTTTCCAAGAAGGACAGCATTTAGATGAGGACACCGTTCTAGGCTGGCTGGCGCGCAAAAAAACAGGCAGTGATTTGAAAAAGGCAGAAAAAGAAGATAAAGACTTTAAGAATCTAGGCTTAAACCCTGCTCTTCCGAACTCAGGTTCAACAAAGTCTAAAAATGAAAATAGTCCAATTTACTTAGCTTCGATGCTAGAGCATAATTACTTAATTCGAAAAGATAAAAACAGCTTACAGCTTGGCGGAGTTGTCATTGGACTTGCGCTGAACTCTGTTTATTATTACCGTGAAAATATCGGTGACCCGCAGCAAGAAGTGACGATCGATTCTTCGAAAAATTCAAAGAAACTTTTGACAGAAGGCGAAAAAATTGCTGAACAAGTGATCAAACGAATTCGTCAAATGGATGGGCTGCAAAAAGTGCCTGTCATGATTGCCCTTTATAAGCAAGCACCAAAATCATCTATCGTTCCAGGAAACTTTATCGCCAAAACGGATGTGAAAGCAGGCTCAGCTGATATCGGCAATTGGGATACGATCAAAGAGGAGAATGTCTTCTTCCCTTCAGATAATGCAAAAGGCAACTACAAAGATGATTCCGAGCGATTTGACCGCTTCAAAACAAAAGTCGAAGACTACTTCCCGAATTATACTGGTGTCGTAGGAAAAGGGTTTTACAAAGACGGCAACCTGCAAAAAATGAAAGTCGAAATTCCAATGCAGTTCTACGGAAAAACGGAAGTCGTAGCCTTCACGCAATATTTAACAGGTGAAGTCATGGATTACTATAAGAGTACCAATATCGAAATTAACATCACATCTTCAGATCAACAAGAAGCCTTGATCACGAAAAATGCTGAAGACAAAGAACCAACCGTCCATATATATGACTAAATAAAAACCGCCTTTTGGCGGTTTTTTAAATTAGTCATAATGTATTAAATTATGAAAATATTGCTATAAAAAGTAGAAGTGTAGAAAATAATGTATTATTATGGGTGATAATGAAGAGAAAATGGAGATCACTATGAAAAACAAATCATTTTACTTTTTATTAGGGGGACAATCCCTAGCTAATTTTGGGGATTCGCTATATGTCCTCGTTTTGACCATCCTGACATATCAATTAACAAATTCTACACTGATTGCTTCAATGGTGGCTGTCTCACAGTTTGTTGGACAAGCACTTGGAGCGGTACTCATTCCTTTCTTTATGTATCAATTTAAGCTGAAAAGACTCATTATTTATTTGCAAATGTGTCAAATTGCTTTCTTCGGTTGCTTAATTTTCATTTATATTCTACAACTATCAACTTTTACTATTCCTCTCTTTTTTATCATTGTATTTTTCCTTTCTTTGATAGATGGAGGAACCATTCCAGTTCGAAATTCGATGATCCCACGCCTAGTAGAAAAGAACTTTTTACTAAAAGCAAATAGCTATATCTTAACTTCTGATCAAATGGTCCTTTTACTAGGCTGGCTTTTAGGAGGGCTGTTTATTGGCATTCTTGGACCACAGTTTCTCCTATTGACGACACTTGTTTTATACAGTTTGTCGCTCATATCTATGCTCTTTATCATTGATACGGGGGCTGCAGCCAAACAAGAGCAACAGTCTGACTCATTTGCTACAAGGGTCTTTTCAGGGTGGAAGCTCATGTATGAAAAGCCAACTATTCGAACATTAACGATTTTAGAAATGCTATCCATGAGCGGTAGAAGTATTTGGACTGGTGCCATTATCCTTGTGTATGTCACAGAAGTCTTACATCAGCCTGAAACATGGTGGGGCTTTATTAACGCAAGCTATTTTGGCGGAACCATTCTAGGCGGCCTGCTTGTGTTGCGGTTCGCAAAGCATGTGGAACAGCGTTTGTTCGATCACATTTTTTACAGTTCGGTGATCGTTGCTGTGCTAACCCTTTGCTTAGGATTGAATCATTCTGCATGGATGAGTTTGTTGTTTGTCTTTTTATTAGGGCCAGCCTTTCAGCTTCGCAGTATTTCCATTCGAACCTATGTACAAGATACATTGAGTGAAATTGAATTGCCTAAAATACTATCAGCTCAACATACACTATCAACTTTTATATACGGAATGTCCATCCTCGTTATGAGCACCATGACCGATCTCTTTGGGGCAAGAGTCGTCTTTTTTATAAACGTTGCCCTGTTTACTGTGTCGGCTTTCCTAGCGTCTAGATTAAAAAATGAACAAATTTAGACATTTTATCTCAATTATTTACAAAAATACCATTATATGATTTAATATGTTGGTAGAAATGTTAACTATATGAAAAGTAGAGGTGGCGTAATTGACTAATAGTTTAGCATATTGGCCATTAACACATCCGCAGCGGCGCGTGATGAACATGGAAACATTTTATCCAGGAACACCGATCAATCATATTGGCGGTATCATTTTCGTCAATGGGCCATTGCAGCTCGATAAACTGAAGCAGGCCATTGCATCTTGTATCATGATGACAGAATCTCTTCGTCTCAAGCTAGTAGAGAAAGATGGTGAAACGCTTCAATACGTTGATCCAAACGCCGATAGCCCTATTCCTACCTATGAGTTTTCCACACATGAAGACATGCTAGAATGGGCCGAAAAAGCCTTCAAAACACCATTTCAATTAACAGAAACCTCTCTCGCCGAATTTGCTGTACTAAAAATCAGTGAACAACAATCTGGTTATTTCATCAAATGCCATCATACAGTAGCAGATGGATGGTCGATGAAAGTAATCATCGATAAAATTAGCCAGCTTTACACTGCTCTTACCCAAAGCTCCTCTATCGAACAAGAAGCAGACAATCATTCTGTATTTATTGATAAAGAATTAAAATATATGAACTCCCCAAGATTTAAAAAAGATCAGCAATTTTGGAAAGAAGCATTATCTGATGTGTCCGATAGTTATTTGGTACAAGGAACTGACCAAATCAAAGGCCATCGGCAAAGCCATTACCTTGATCGACAACTCTCAGAACGAATCTATGAATTTATAGATGTCCATCATTGTTCAATCAACTCTTTATTTACTTTAGGACTCTTCGTCTACTTGCATAAAAGATACCAGCAAAAAGATTTTATTATTGGGACGCCAGTTCTCAATCGTTCCGGACAAAAGGAAAAAGCCACGTCCGGTATGACCGTAAGTACAATGCCATATCGAATGAAGATCGATCCTCATCTATCTTTGTTAAAAAGTTTAACAGACGTTCAAAAAAGCTATAAGGCTTACTTCCTGCATCAGCGTTATCCCTATGATGCACTTGTCAAAGATTTAGAGCTTGCAAAAGCAGGGTATGATCAGCTTTTTCAAATCTATATCAACTCCTACAGCACCAATATGGTGCAGGAGATGGAAGGATACAAAGTTGAATACATAGAGCTTTACAATGGCTTCCAGCCATATGGCTTACAAGTTGCTGTGAAAGAATGGGATGAAAAAGGGCAAATCGAGCTTCAATATGACTACAAGATCTCAGATTACAGCAATGAAGATATCGACTTTCTACACGAAAGAATGCTTCTCTTTGTCGAAACGATACTCGCTCAGCCAAAGCAGCTGTTAAAAGACGTACTTCTCATGACAGAAGTCGAGAAACATCGAGAGCTATATCAATGGAACGACACAAGCGTGCTGTTTCCACAGAAACAAAAAATCCATGAATTGATTACAGACATGTCAACGTCTTCTCCTGATCGAATTGCACTTCAGGACGGATCTCATAGCATGACATACGGTGAACTTGAGAGAAAAACCAATCAAATGGCGAATTTTCTACAAACACATGGCTTACAAAGACATGACTTTGTTGCCGTATGTATGAATCATTCACCAGAACTGATTGTGCTGCTGCTGGGGATTTTAAAGGCTGGAGGCGCATATGTACCGATTGATCCTGAGTATCCAGAGGAACGTATTCAGTTTATTTTGGATGACAGCCAGGCAAAGCTGTTTTTCACAGATGACGCATCTGCATACCATTTTAATGGCGATACGTACAATATCTACAACGTGTGGGATCAGTTGGCTCAGTATAATGCGGAACATCCATTCATTGGGAATGATGAAGACATCGCATATATGATTTATACGTCTGGCTCTACAGGACAGCCAAAGGGAGTCATGATTGAGCACCGAAGCTTAGTGAACTATATCATGTCTGCCAAAACACACTATACTGATTCATCAGATGATCATTTTGCCTTGTATTCATCCATTGCGTTTGATTTAACCGTGACATCTATTTATACGCCATTGGTCATTGGCAGTACCGTGATGATCTATCGTCAAGAGGATCAGCCAGGCTTTTTATTAGAACATATTTTGTTTGATCAAAAAGCAAAAGTCATCAAGCTGACACCAGCTCATATGGCACTGTTAACAGATGCTGCACTTTCTCAATCAGTTGTGAAACGGATGATTGTGGGCGGAGAACAATTATCGACCGCTTTGGCCAAAAGAATCACAGAGGCAAGTGATGGAAGGATATCCATCTTTAATGAATATGGACCAACTGAAGCAACCGTTGGCTGTATGATTCATCAATTCCATCAAGATGATGGGGGGACATCTGTGTCAATTGGTGTACCAATGCCAAATACAGAGATTTACCTTTTAGATGAGCATCAGCAAGCCGTGCTGCCAGGGACAGTAGGAGAAATCTATATTTCAGGCGCGGGTGTTGGCAGAGGATATTGGCAAAGACCTGATTTGCAGGAATCGCGCTTTCTGCCCAACCCATTTGTAAACGACCGCCGCATGTATCGAACAGGTGATATCGCCAAACGAGCAAATGATGGAAAGATTGATTACATTGGCAGAATTGATCATCAAATCAAGCTGCGAGGCCACCGGATTGAGCTCGGTGAAATTGAACTTGCGCTTATGGCACTTGAAGAAGTTGATAAAGCAGCTGTCATTGATCTAACCGATGAATCTGGAGAAAAACAGCTGGCTGCCTATATTGAATTAAAAGAAAAAAAGATGACGTCCTTTTTACTTAGAAAGAAATTATCAGATCAGCTTCCAGCTTATATGGTACCGGCCTATTTTGTTGTACTAGATGAGCTCCCGCTTACCCAAAACGGAAAAATCAATCGGACAGCACTGCCTGATCCAATGCTGTTCCAAGTGGAAACAGCCGTTGAATGGTCCAAGGAAACAGCGGACATTGAAGAGATTTTAGTAGATACAGCAAAAGACATTTTAGGGCATGAAACAATCGAACCGGCTGATCATTTTTATCAGCTTGGCGGAGATTCCATTAAGGCGATTCAATTTATTGCGAAGTTAAAAGACAAAGGACTCTATTTAAAAACCAAGGATCTTTTTACTTATCCCATTTTTAGAGAAATGGCACAAGTCGTCCAGCAGGAACCTGTTATACATATCTCACAAGAGCAGGCTGCGGGCGATGTGAAATCGATCCCAATTACCGAATGGTTCTGGTCCCAGCGGTTAAAAGATGAACATTTCTGGCATCAATCCATCATTGTTCATTCAAAGAAAAAGATGGATGAAACAATCGTACAGGATGCTTTCAAAGAGCTCGTCATTCATCACGACGGACTAAGGTTAAAAGTACATGAGGCAACAAACACACTCTATTATGATGAAAACATTCAAGATATTCCGCTGATGGTACACGATTTCACGGCAATGTCAGAAGAGAATGTGGAAGAAGCGCTACAAGAAGTAGGATATCAGGTCAAGCAAAGGACTCATCTTTATCAAGGACCATTGATTCAGGCAGCACTTTGTCAAACTGATTCTCAATCACATCTCATCTTTGCCGCCCATCATCTATTAGCTGATGGTATGTCATGGCAAATTCTTGTGGAGGACTTGATTCAATTATTGCGTGCAGAGAAGGTCACAGCTGAAGTGCTTCCGCCTAAAACCCATTCCTATCAAACATTTACAGAGCGGGTGAACGAGTATGCAGTATCAGAGGGTGTAAAAGAGTCGCTCAGCTATTGGCAAAAAGCGGTGCAGGATATTCAGCCTCTGTATCAAGTTTCTTCAAATGAAGGATATGTCAGAGACGAAATCAAATTAACCAAGGCATTATCAGTGGAACTCACAAATCAATTGCTCAATCAAGCGAATCAAGCGTATCAAACGCAGCCGCATGAACTGTTAATTTCAGCCTTGTCGCAAGCCTGTTATGAGCAAACGAATCAAGAGCGGATTTCTTTGGAATTAGAAGGTCATGGCAGGGATGCAGTAGAGGATGATATCGATGTATCTAGAACGTTTGGTTGGTTCACCACCATGTATCCTGTGAATGTTCATGTGTCTGAATCTCTTTCAGATCACATACGAGCTGTCAAAGAAACGATACGTGAAGTGCCAAATAAAGGTGCAGACTATGGGCTGTTGTCACTCATCAATAAGCAGCTTTCTCCTCACTCAGCACCACAATTACGCTTTAACTATCTAGGTGAAATTGATCAAGTGCTGAAACAATCATCTAATTATGAGATGTCTTACTTTACATCGGGGAAGGATTCGTCATTGGATAATCCATTAACAACCGTCATCGATATGGTCGCTACCATCAAGGGCGGTCAGCTGATTTTCCATCTTTCTTTCAGCGAAAAACAGCTGTGTGAAACAGACATGACGCAGCTAATGCAAGCGGTAGAGCAGCAAATTGAGCGTCTTGTACAGCATTGCTTAGAGAAAGAAGGAATCGAATTTACACCGTCTGATTTTGAAACAGTGGATATGTCTCTTGAAGAAATGGATTCATTATTTACATGAGGAAAAATCAGTATGTTATCTACATTTCATTTTTATTAGCGGTCTTATGGATAAGCAGCTTTGCCGGGGGGACACATGCAAAAGCAGTGATTTCATCTAAAGCCATTGATCAAGTGATAGAGGAACAGATGGAGCTTGGACGCATTCCAGGCATGTCCGTTGTGGTTGTGAAAAAAGACGAAGTGGTGTACCAAAAAGGCTTTGGTTATGCGGATCGAAAGAAAAAGAAGCAAGTGACAGACAGCACTTTCTTTGAAATTGGATCTACATCAAAGGCGTTTACCGCTCTTGCGATTGTGGAGTTAGAGAAGCAAGGAAAACTTCATTTAAAAGATCCGGTGAGCAGCTATATTCCGGGTTTTTTTCCAACATACAATGGAAAGCCTCAGCGTTTAACGGTGGAGCAATTAATGCATCACACAAGCGGCATTCCCTTTCAATCCATTGCGCTTATCCAGCCTGATACTGCAAAGGATGCGTTGAAAAAAACAGTTGATCAGCTGAAATCAATCGAGCTTAATCGTAAGCCAGGCAGCTCCTTTGAATATGCGACCATCAACTATGATGTCCTTGGTCTCATCATTGAAAATGTAACAGGAACATCGTATGAGGCTTATATGAAGGAACTGTTTAAAAGGCATCATCTTGACCAAACAGAGGCTGGGCTAAAACGGATGACATCCGGTGCTGTCTCAGAAGGGTTTAAACTGCAATTCCTTGCTCCGCATGCTTATGAAGCACCAGAATATCGAGGCAATACGCCTGCAGGCTATATTGTGATGAATAGTCAGGATGTGGGGACTTGGCTGCAATATCAATTGACCGATTCAACTTGGTCTCGTTTTGTAAAAAATCCGGATCATTTAACTGTGAATGTCCCAGAAGAAGGGAAGCATGTCTATTACAATGCCGGCTGGTATATAGAAAAGGCGCATGAGCAGGTGGACTCGCTTTTTCATGCAGGCTCTAACCCAAACTATTCATCATTTTTTCTGATCCAGCCAAAAGAAGAGATTGCGATCGGAGTGTTAGCAAATATGAATAGCAGCTACACAGAGCAAACGGCACGTCTTATTGTCAAAACGATGACGGGTGCAAATGAAGAAGCAGAGTCATCAATGGATCCTTTTCAGCTCATCGATCAATTGAGTCTTGGGGCCACATGTCTTTTCATATTGCTACAAATAGTGTCTATCGTTCGTTTTATCAAGTGGAAAAAGCGTGTAAAAAACGGCGCTTTCGTTCGCAGGGACATGTCACTTCGCGTCTGGCTGAAAAGTAGCGGCTGGGTGCTGCTGCTAATTGGGATATTGATCCTGCCAATCATTGTTGCGCAGCTAGCCTTTAATGGGCTGCCTTGGAAAATGACTTTTGTATGGGGACCTTCCTCTCTCATTGAATTAGCGATTTCTTATTATTTGTTTTTCATTTGGTTTTGTACGATTGGTTTCATCAAAGGATTTATGGTGACATCTCCTGCTGGAAAGAGAGGAAAAAAAGATGACCGTCAAACAGATTTCGGGCATTCATCCTTATAATGATTTGTTTTATCGTAGCTGTTTTTTCAATTGCTTTTTTCCAATTGTGAAACTGCATGATCAAGAAGTTTCTCCATACTTATTAAATGATCAATTTGCCTACGGGCTTACAGAGAATGGCTTGCTACAGATTGACTGGATGTCGGCACACGATCCAGAAAAGATTATGAATTTACAAGGCATTCAAGTGGAAAAAATGACGTATTGTCCCAACCTCATTGAAAAGGTCAAGCAAGATGTGACGTGTGACCGCCCGGTAATTGTATGGGTAGACCCCTACGTTCAGCGAGGCAGAAAAGAGTATTTGACAACCCATAGCCGTCATTCCATTTTAATGACTGGATTCGATGAAAATCAGCAAATCTTTCAAGTATTAGAGAATCGGCATTTAGATAATTTGTCTTATGAGCATCAAGTGCTGTCATTTAAAGATGTACAGAAAGGATATGACACCTTTCATGATCATTTTCAGCCGAATGATCAATTTCATTCCTATGCGGCCTTCTACTTTGATCCAGACAAACTCTCGACTGAGTTATTTGATCAAAAAACGACTTATTTCCTGAGAAATATGCATGGTCAGATTGACGTAATAGAAAAAGGAATCACAGCTCTTGAAACATTTTATGAGCAGTTTTCGCAATGGGATGATATTGAGAAGCTCGTGGCGTCGTTCAATCAGATCATCAATACGAAGAAAATAGAGCTGTATCGGCTGAATCTCATCAAAGGCGATCTACCTGAGCTGGTGGGATGGATGGAACGTATTTTAGCAGAATGGGAGAAAGCAAGGCATCAGGCAGCAAAACTCCTTTTTTCAGGTGAGATGTCTAGTAGGTACCAAGCCAATATCACAGCCTCTTTAGAACAAATCATCCATGATGAAAAACATTGGCTGGAAGTGTTGGCAATCAAATGCAAAAGGGAGTGTGGCGTGTCATGAAGTTATTTTGTTTACCGTACGCAGGTGGAGCCAGTACCGTATTCAGTACGTGGAAATCTTATATAGACCGGTCGATAGAAATTCATGCACTTGAACTCCCTGGGCACGGGACAAGAATGACAGAGCCTGTACTAACCGATTTACAGCAGGTCGCAGATGATCTATATGTGCAGGCGTCCTCCTCCTTAAAAGAAGGAGAGCCCTATGCCATTTTCGGTCATAGCATGGGAGCTGTCCTTGCATATGAATTACAAAAAAGAATGAAAACAAGGTTAAACAGAGAGCCTGTCCATGTCTTTTATTCTGGGCGCTTTCCACCACATATTCCAGAAAAGAAAGTCTATCATCAGCTGTCAGATTCCAAATTAAAAGAAGCGATCATTGCGATGGGAGGCGTTCCTGAGGAACTTGCTGATAACCATGCAGTGCTTGATTTCTTTCTGCCGATTTTAAGAGCAGACTTTCAGCTTTTGGAGACCTATTTGTGTGATGAAGTCGTTCCGGCTGCTTGTCCAATTTCTATTTTTTATGGTACACGTGATTTGCCTTCTGTGCTGTTCGATTTAGACGATTGGGATCAATATACAAACGAAGATTGTGCGTTTTTCGAATTCGATGGAGATCACTTTTTTATTCATTCATTCACAAATGAAGTTGTAGAAAAAATCAATGTCATTTTAAAGCGAATTGGAGTGTTGGAGAAATGAACACGAAGCACGTAGGCGTGATTGGGGCAGGTGTCATGGGGGCTGATATGGCATTAGACCTTTCAGCAAATGGCTATCAAGTCACATTAGTTGATGTCACAGAAGAAAAGTTAAACGAAGCGCTGGAAAAAATTAAGAAGACCTATCAATTGGTTCAATTTGTGAGAAAGAAGAAAATCTCATTGTCTTTAGAAGATGTATTGTCTCAAATCCAACTGTCAACTTCACTTGAAGGATTACATGACGCGCATATCGTCATTGAAAATGTGACGGAAGATTGGGAGATTAAAAAACCTATTTATGAAGAGCTACGAGATATTTGTGCGAAAGAAACCATCTATTTTGTAAATACAAGCTGTATCTCCATCACAAAGGTAGGGTCCCTTATGCATCACCCTGAGAATGTCATTGGGGCGCACTTTATGAACCCTGTTCCTCTCAAAGCGTTAGTTGAAGTCATTAGAGGCAAAGCAACTTCTGATGACACAGTGGAAACGGCAAAAGGTTTCTTGAAATCGTTTGATAAAACACCAGTTGTGGTGCATGATTTTCCGGGATTTGTTTCCAACCGTGTGCTGATGCTGACAATCAATGAAGCGATTTGGGCGGTGCAAGATCAAGTCGCCACGCCAGCGGATGTCGATAAAATTTTCCGCGGAGGTTTCGGTCATAAAATGGGACCACTTGCGACAGGAGACTTAATTGGGCTTGATACGATTTTGAATTCATTGCTTGTTTTATACGAAAGCTACAAAGATCCGAAGTTCCGTCCATGTCCTCTGCTTGTCAAAATGGTTGATGCAGGCGAGTACGGCAAAAAATCAGGCAAGGGCTTTTTCCAATATGACATGTGAGAGGAGAATAACCAATGGCTAAGCAAATCAAGTGTGTTGTCTGGGATTTAGATCATACATTATGGGATGGAATTTTACTTGAGTCAGATGAAGTGACGTTAAAACCATCGATGAAGGAAGTACTAACAGAGTTAGATGAGCGCGGCATCCTTCTTTCTATAGCAAGCCGGAACGATGAAACAGCCGTGAAGGAAAAGCTTTCTGCCTTCGGAATCGAACATTTCTTTCTCTATCCTGAGATTCATTGGAATGCCAAATCTAGTTCATTAGAAAGAATCAGTCAGCGCTTAAATATTCATAAAGATACCATTCTCTTTATTGATGATCAGCCGTTTGAACGAGAAGAAGTGAAGGCTGTTCATCCAGAGATTACGTGCTGGGATGCAGTGGATTATCTGTCATTACTCTCTGATGATCGCCTGCGTCCAGTCTTTATCACAGAAGATGCTAGACGACGCAGAAGAATGTACTTAGAAGCGGACAAAAGGCAGCAGGAAGAAGAGAAATATGAAGGGCCGCCTGAGAAATTCTTGGCGTCTTTACATATGAAATTCGTGATATCAGAAGCAGGAGAACAAGACCTCCAGCGCGCTGAAGAATTGACTGTCCGTACCAATCAATTAAATGCGAGCGGGAAAACCTACGATTATGAAGAGCTTGATTTCTTCCGTCAATCAGATTCTTACTTACTGCTTGTCTGTGAACTTGAAGATAAATTCGGTTCATATGGAAAAATTGGACTCTCATTAATAGAAGAAACAGGTGACACATGGCATGTCAAACTGCTGCTGATGTCTTGCCGCGTCATGTCTCGTGGTGTCGGGACCATCTTACTTACAACGATTTTGCAAGAAGCGAAAAAGCGAGGAAAGCGGCTTGTCGCTGACTTTAAACAAACCGACCGAAACCGCATGATGTACATCACATATAAGTTTGCCAATTTCAAAGAAATCGAGAAGGGGGAGAACGGCTATATCTTGTTTGAGAATGATTTAAGCATGATTCAGCCTTTCCCAGAATACGTAGATGTCAATATTGAATTAAATCAGAAAGACCCGGCCAAACAATAAAAAAGCGAAAAGCGAGGAGATTAAATCATGAACCTACACGAACAAGTAAGAGCCTATATCGAGCAAAACCTAGTGGTATTTGATGAGGAAATTGAGCTTGGAAATGATGATCATATTTTTGAACAAGGCTTTGTGAATTCTCTATTTGCGATGAAACTAGTGAACTATATCGAACATGACTTTCAATTCCAATTAGATAACGAAGACCTCGACATTGCTCATTTTAGTACCGTCAATCGCATTGTCGCCTTAATTGAGAGAAAACAACAGGGGGCGGCTCTTCATGAAAACAGCTGAACAAACGATCAATGCCATTGAAGAAATACGACAGTATTGCGATGAACATATCCGTCCGTTTGCCAATGAATTCGATGAGACGGAACATTTGCCAGAGTCGCTGATTCGAGATATGGCGAAACGAGGCTACTTGGCAGCAGGTATCCCGTCTTCCTATCAAGGGCTGGGGCTTGATCCAATCGCATATGGACAGTTCACGGAACAAGTGGGAAAAGCTTGCTGTAATGTACGGACATTATTGACAGTCAATTCACTTGTAGGAGAAGCCATTCTTCGTTATGGAACAGAAGATCAAAAACAAGGCTGGCTCGTTGAATTAGCTAAAGGAGAAAAAATCGGTGCCTTTGCTTTGTCAGAGCCGAATATTGGTTCAGATGCCAATCATGTTGAAACAAGCTATCAAAAGGAAGGACAATCCTATGTATTAAATGGGAAGAAAAAGTGGATTTCCTTTGGAGCGATTGCCGATTTCTTTATTGTGATTGCAAGAGACGGTGAACAAGTCACGGCATTCCTTGTCGATCGAGATCAGGCGGGTGTAGAGATTGAGAGAATTACAGGAATGATGGCCAACCGAGCGTCATATTTAGCGGAAATCACCCTCGATCATGTCCAGGTGCATGAAGACTGTGTCTTAGGACCAGTTGGGGGCGGATTTAACCACGTGGTGTCACTCGCATTAGACCATGGAAGATACAGTGTCGCTTGGGCAGGGCTTGCCATTGCACAAGAAGCCGTTGATTCTCTTGTTACGTATTCACGTAAAAGAACACAATTTAATGAGAAATTGTACAAGCATCAAATGATCAAAGGCATGATCGGAGATGCGGTGACTCAGCTCCATGCAGCGAGAGCCTTATGCCTAAAGGCTGGGGAAATGAGAGAAGCGAATCATCCTGATGCAATCACAGAAACATCCATTGCAAAATATTTCACCTCTAAAATCGCTGTGGACATTACAAATACAAATGTCCAAATTCATGGCGGGAGTGGATTTAGCCGGGAAAACTCAGCTTCAAGACTATATCGTGAAGCGAAGGTGCTTGAAATTATTGAAGGAACTTCGCAAATTCAGCAACAGGTTATTGCTAACTATGGTTTACGCCATTATTTCGTGAAACATTCTTAGAGAGAAAGGAGATGATCCCATGGCTTTACAGCCGCAGAAGCTGGATAAACAGAACATTGAAAATATGTTAGCTATCACTACGATCCAAGAAGGACTGCTGTTTCATCATTTAATGGAACCGAACGGAACAGCTTATTTTGAACAACTGCTGATCGAAATAGACGGACCGATAGATCGAGCCATTTTTGAACAATCATGGACGAATGTCACCAAACAGCATGAAATGCTTAGAACATTGTTCAGATGGCAGGAACTCGCAAGACCAGTACAAATTGTGCTGAAGGAGCATCAGCCAGACATTCGATATCGTGATTTGACAGAAGCGAAGGAGCCTCTTCATGTGCTGAAAGGGGAGGTGACGGCTCAGAACCGAGAAGAACGCTTTGATCTGCAGGAAGTCCCATTTCGTCTGACGTTATGTGAAGTGAATGATGAAGTCAGCTGGGTTCTCATTAGCTTCCATCATATTTTATTAGACGGATGGAGCCTTGGGATTGTATTAAGCGATTGGATGAGTGCATATGAGCGCTTATCGAATGGGGACAAACCTCTTCTGGAACAAAGACCGTCCTACCAATCCTTTGTCAAATGGCAGCAGAAAAACCTTCAACAGACAGAAGCACAAGCCGCCTATTGGAAAAATGTTTTCAACGGTTGGAGTTATGCAGAACTGCTTCCGAAGTCAAGTAGCACACATGAAAATTCAGAAGTGTTTCATCAATATGAACATCAAGTAGATACTTCCATTGCGGAGAGCTTGAGCAAATTCACGAATCAATATGACGTGACGCTGGCATCTGTGATGTATACGCTGTGGGGAGTTTTGCTATCTAAGTATGCGAACCAAGATGATATTGTCTTTGGGACAACAGTATCAGGGAGAAATGCGGATGTCCCTCATATTGAAAAGATGACTGGATTGTTCATTAACACATTACCGCTGCGGGTCTCATTCGAACAAGAGCGGCCAATTCTTGAACAGATGCAGGAAGTGAGCCGTGAGATCGCTGTAAGAAATGAATATGAACATACCCCGCTATCTGACTTAAAGAAATATGCGGGAATGACTGCAGAGCAATCATTATTTGATTCAATCGTCGTCATTGAAAACTATCCACTAGATCAAATGCTCACGAAAAACGATCAGCCAATTCGTATTCGTGGATTTGAGATGACTGAGCAGACAGAATTCGATCTCACGCTTAGTGTTCAGGCGTTTGATGATCAGCTGCACTTTTCATTGGTGTATAACCCCGTCACCTTTTCAGCTGAACAAATCGAAAAGTGGTGTCAGCATTTTCTTCATCTCCTGTCTGATGCATGTGCACATCCGCATAAATCTGCTGCTCAACTACAGCTGCTATCAGAAAAAGAGAAAGAAAAGCAGTTAGCGGTCTTCAAGCAATATGGCGGAGCAACATCTAGCAATGAGCCAACCGTGATTAACCTATTTGAAGAACAAGTAGAGCGAACGCCAGCGGCAGCCGCAGTTGAATTTGGCGGTACGACGGTTACATATGAACAACTCAATAAGAGAGTGAACCAGCTCGCACATTATTTACAAAACAAAGGGGTCAAACAGGAGCAGCGTGTCGGCATTTTAGCAGAGCATTCCATTGAAATGGTGATAGCATGCTTAGCGATCTTAAAAGCTGGCGGTGCTTACGTGCCGATTGATCCTGAATATCCGCAGGAACGAATAGAATATCTATTAGAAGACAGCGGAGTAGAATGGCTCTTAACCCATCCAATGAAAGGGCTCACCTATGCCTATCATGGAGAAAAAATTGATATCACACAGCCGGATCTATACACCGGACCATCAGACAACTTGGCAGAAGCCATCACCTCAGACCAAACAGCCTACTGCATTTATACATCAGGTACGACAGGAAGACCTAAAGGTGTACTCATTCATCATCTTGGTTTAGCCAACTATATTGATTGGGCAAAGCAAGTATATGTTCGAGGAGAAACAAGGCATTTTGCTTTGTATACTTCACTGTCCTTTGACCTGACGGTTACTTCTATTTTCACGCCGCTCATTTCAGGAAATACCATCATGATTTATCACCATGAAAACCGGCAGCTGCTTGTCGAAGACATCATAAAAGACAATCGCGTACATGTGATGAAACTGACACCATCTCATTTACAGTTTATTAAGCATTTGTCTTTCCCAGACAGCCAAATGAAATGTTTCATTTTAGGCGGAGAACAGCTGGAAACATCTTTAGCGAAATCCATTCAGCAGTCCTTCCCGCAGCCAATTGAAATTGTGAATGAATATGGACCAACTGAAACGGTCGTTGGCTGCATGATTCATCGATATGACCAGGACCTTGATCAGGACGTGTATGTACCGATTGGAAAGCCTGCACAGCATACAGATATTCTTCTGTTTGACAGACATATGAATCTCATGCCGGAAGGAGCCGTCGGTGAATTATATATTGGCGGAAAAGGTGTCGCAAAAGGCTATTTGAATCGCCCAGAACTAACCGAAGAAAGGTTTGTCGATCACCCTTTCCAGCCAGGAGAAAAAATTTATAAAACAGGTGATGCAGCGCGCATTCTCCCTAATGGGCTCATTCAATTTTTAGGTCGAAATGATGATCAAGTGAAGCTGAGAGGCTACCGGATTGAAACTGGTGAAATTGAATTTTGGCTGAATGAACAGCCAGGAATCAAAGCAGCAGCAGTTGTTGTAAAGCCAGATGCTTCTGGTACACCATGTTTGGCCGCATATGTTGTCACGACAGCCATACTTAATCAAGCGGCATTAAAACAAGCGTTGGCTGATCAGCTGCCGGATTATATGATCCCAACTCACTTTGTTCAATTGGACGATATGCCGCTGACTGCCAATGGCAAACTAGACAAACGAGCTTTACCTGCTTTGAAACAGGCGCAGCAAACGAAAAAACATGCGGGCTCGGACCATCTTTCTGATACGGAGAAAGTCATTCAAGCCATTTGGAAAAAAGTCCTCGGCTTAGATGAGGTAAGTGTCCATGACAAATTCTTTGACATTGGCGGGCATTCACTCAATTTGATCCACGTCAATCAACAGCTCGCTAAGCAATTGAATCAAAGCATTCCAATGGTCGAAATGTTCCGCCGTCCAACGATTAGAGAGCTTGCCGCATATTTAAGCGGCGATTCAGAGCAGGCAGCGGCAGGCGCGCAGCCTGTAAAACAAAAGACAAGAAAAGCCAATGAGCCGATTGCCATTATTGGAATGGCTGGTAAATTCCCAGGTGCGAAAAATGTTGAGGCATTTTGGCGAAATTTGAAGAATGGAGAAGAATCAATTTCCTTCTTTTCCGATGAAGAACTGCTTGAAGCTGGTATTGACCGTCAAACCTTCGAGCGATCTGATTATGTGAGGGCAAAGGGTGTCATTGATGGACCTGATTTATTTGATGCATCCTTCTTCGGTTATTCGCCAGGTCAGGCAGAAATGATGGATCCTCAAATACGCCTCCTGCATGAGTACGCCTATAAGGCGCTGGAAGATGCGGGGTATGTGCAAGAAGATTATACGGGGAAGGTCGGTTTGTTTACTGGGTCCACTTCGAACTTCCAATGGATTCAGCGTTTTGCCGCTTCCCTTGATAGCAGCATGTCAGAGCTGTTTGAAGTGGGTTCACTCAATGATACGTATACCGTAAGTACAAGAATTGCCCATAAATTGAATTTGAAAGGACCGGCGCTTACGCTGCAAACCGCTTGTTCAACTTCTTTGGTCGCCTTGCATTTGGCTTGTCAATCCATTGCAAATGGTGATTCAGATGTAGCTCTTGCGGGAGGTGTGTCGATCCTGCACCCAGTGAAATCAGGCTACGTTTATCAACAGAACATGGTGAAATCAAGCGATGGCCATTGCCGCGCCTTTGACGATCAAGCGGATGGAACTGTTGGCGGAGATGGTGTTGGTCTTGTTGCTTTAAAAGCACTGAGTGAAGCCATAGAAGATGGTGACCATATTTATGCGGTTATTAAGGGCTCTGCCATCAACAATGATGGTGATCAAAAGGTTGGTTTCAATGCTCCGAGCGTCGAAGGACAGACACGTGTCATTCAGGATGCTCTGCATCAAGCAGATGTTTCACCAGATACGATTGAATATGTGGAAACACATGGAACTGGCACATCACTTGGTGATCCGATTGAAATCGAGGCGCTCACAAAGGCTTTCGAAACAGAAAAAAAACAATTTTGCCGCATTGGGTCTGTGAAAACAAATATTGGACATTTAGATGCAGCGGCAGGAGCAGCTGGCTTGATCAAAGCTGTGCTTTCGCTTCAGCATCACACGTTTGTACCTAGTCTACACTTCAAAAAAGCCAATGAAAACATTGCATTTGAACATAGCCCTTTCTTTGTCAACACGGACCTGACCGACTGGAAGCAGCCAGCTTCCCATTTGCGACGGGCTGGGGTGAGCTCATTTGGAATGGGTGGAACGAATGCACATGTCATTTTAGAAGAAGCACCACAAAGAGATCGTCAGCAAATGCCTCGTTCTGCTGAGCTGCTTGTTCTTTCAGCAAAGAGCAAATCGAGCTTGGAACGAATGAAAGACAAACTCGCAAGCCAAATAGAAAACACGCCTTCTATCAATTTGGCAGACGCAGCTTATACGCTGCAAACAGGAAGACAATCCTTTGGTTTCCGTCAGGCATTTGTTGCGGCAACAAGAGAAGATGCTCTAAGAGTATTAACAGAAAAGCAAGGCAAGGGCATTGGAAAGCTCATGCATTCGCATGTGGAAAAACAAAAGATTATTTTTATGTTTTCTGGACAAGGCAATCAATATCTCAATATGGGATTAGATTTGTACCGGGAAGAGCCTTACTTTAAGAAGCAAATGGATGCTTGTTTTCAAGCATATGAAGAAGCAACGGGACGAAGTCTTGCCCGTATTCTGTACCCATTAGCGGCTGAAACAGAAAAGGCACGTGAACAATTGGCAAGTACTCAATATGCACAGCCAGCCATTTTTGCCATTGAATATGCCTTATCCATGCTTTTCATTGAATGGGGCGTTCGTCCTGATGCAATGATCGGCTATAGCTTTGGCGAATTAACAGCAGCCGCCATATCAGGGCTATTCAGCTTAAAGGACGCAATGTCCATGGTCGCCTATCGTGCGAATGCGATGCAGTCGTCACCAGCCGGCGTCATGATGAGTGTTCCATTACCTGAGGCAGAGCTAAAACCGATGCTTCCAAAAGATATTTCTCTCGCGGTTGTCAATGATTCATCATGTATCGTGTCAGGTCTAGAAGAGGCGATAAGTGAATTTGAACAAGAGCTGAAAAGCAACAGATTGATGTGTATGCGATTAGGTGGAACCATTGCCGCCCACTCACATGTCATGAAGGAGGCAGCGGAGCAATTCGGAGAAAAATTAACGCATATGAAAGCCAAGTCGCTTCGTATTCCATTCATTTCGAATTTGTCAGGAGATTGGATGACAGATACGAGTGCGAAGGATATGTCTTATTGGAAAAGGCATATGACCGATACAGTTCGCTTTGCTGAAGGTGTCACAAATCTTTTACAAGAGGACAATATTCAATTAATTGAGATTGGCCCAGGACAAGATTTAAGTGTGATGGTCAACCGGTCGCTGAACGGCCTGAATCAGCATGTATGTCATGTGTTAAGACATGCAAAACAAGATGTGACGGATACTGAATTTTTACTTGGTCAAATGGGACGTCTATGGACAAACGGATTATCTATTGAGTGGGACAGGTTCCATCTAAACCGTCAGCCGCGGAAAATGCCGCTGCCAACGTATGCGTTTGATCAAACCTCTTATTGGTATGATGCAGCAGATCGTGTGAAACAAGAAAAACCAAAGCAGTCTGGGCGAAAGCAGCAAATGGATGAATGGTTCTATACCCCTCATTGGGAAGCGGATCTTTTACCTTGCGTGCCATCAGAAGATACATCTGGCGGAGCCTTGCTTTTGTTTGCAGATCCATCTGCTTTTGGAGAGAAGATTGCGGCTGAGCTCATGACGAAACGGAACGAGTCCGTAGTGGTTCGTAAAGGAAATGAATTTACGAAGCATGATGAAAAAAGCTATACCATTCGGTCACATGAGCCATCTGATTATGAAAGGCTCATATCAAATCTGGCAGATGATGAAATCAACGTGTCAAAAGTTTGTCATCTATGGGGGCTTTCAGAACGACACTCATCTCACACGGAAGAAGAATGGGTGAAGCAAACGCAGCAAGATGCTTATTACTCCTTGCTTTATATCGGTCAGGCACTGAAAAAATATGTGTTGGACCAAAAGGTGTCAATTACAGTTCTTTCCTCATTGACGTATGCCGTTGGCGGTGAGCCTGTACTTTATCCTGAAAAAGCGATCCATCTAGGACCTGCGATGGTGATTTCACAAGAAACACCGAACTTACGTTACCGCATTCTTGATATTGATCGTCCAGTGGAAAATGGGGTTCAAGAAAAGAGATTGCTAAAGCAAATAAGCGATGAGCTAGATCGAGCGTATGGACAGCTTCTCACGGTCTATCGACGAAATAAGCGATATGTGAAAAAGTATGCGAATAGTTCAGTTCCTGAAACAGGAAAGGCTCATTTGGCTAAAAAAGATGGTGTATACATTTTAATTGGCGGACTTGGATTTATTGGATTGAATATCGCCCAGGCTTTGGCCGAGCAAACGAAGGGAACGTTGATCTTAACGAGCAGGTCTGGACTCCCTGATAGAAGCAAGTGGCAAGAATGGCTGTCTACGCATGATGATCAAGATCCAACAAAGAAAAAAATCCAAAGGGTAATGGCACTGGAAGAGACAGGCGCAGATATTCTCGTTCAGAAAGTAGACGTTCGTCACAAGGAAGATATCCAGCAATTGATCAACACAGTGGATGCGTCATATGGGCAGATCGATGGCGTGATCTATGCAGCTGGAGTGACAGGCGACCAATCTTTCCAGGTGATGGAGCAAACAGATGTCACATTTTCAGAGCCGCATTTTGAAGCGAAGATGAATGGTGTGCTTCATCTTGATGCCGTCTTAGGGGATCGATCCCTTGATTTCTGTTTTGTCCTGTCATCTTTGTCACCGATCTTGGGTGGACTCGGTTTTACAGCCTATACAGCTGTGAATCATTTCATCGATGCGTACGTGTATGAACGCAATCTACGTTCAGAAACACAGTGGTCTGTCATTAGCTTTGACGGCTGGGAATTTGAGCAGGGGAAGCAGCTTGATCTACCAATCGGAGATGATGTCACCGAAACGTTAATTACAGAAAAAGAAGGAAGAATGATCTTTGAACGATTGCTTTCACTAGATCAAGTGGAACAAATGGTTATTTCGACAACATCATTACATGATCGTATTCACCGATATGTAGACCGTTTATCCCTTGAGGAAGAGAGCGGCGGAGAGCATGAACAAGATGGAAACTTGTATTCTCGCCCAGCGCTTTCCACGAATTATGCGGCACCTGAAACGGAGCTGGAGAAGGCATTAAGTCAACATTGGCAAGCTTTCTTTAAGATTGATGAAATTGGCATAGATGATCATTTCTTTGAAATGGGTGGAGATTCTCTAAAGGCGATTACGTTCATTGGCATCATTCATCGTGCATTTAGTGTAGAGCTGACGCTGCCACAATTTTTCCAAATCCCTACGATACGATTAATGGCAGCATATATCGATCAAGCAGATACTGCTGCTTATCATGCGATTGAAAAAGCCGAAGTGAAGGAGCATTATCCTCTGTCGTCTGCGCAAAAACGGTTGTATCTCATGCAACAAATGGATGTAAACAGCACAGGATACAACGAGTTTAAAGCGGGACGAATCAAAGGGAAACTCGATATTAGCAGGTTGGAATGGGCATTTCAGCAGCTTATTAAGAGACACGAAAGTTTGCGGACAGCGTTTGTACTAGAGAATGGCGTCCCTTATCAAAAGATTGAAGAAGAGGTACCATTTGCAGTCACATTATTTGACCTCACTAACGGATCGACACAAGGATCTGAGGAAGATCAAAAACAAGTGATTGAACAATTTTTGACTGCCTTTACGTTAAGTGAGGCTCCATTGATGAGAGTCGGCGTGATGAAGCTGGCAGAAGAGGAATTCGTACTTATGCTAGACATGCACCACATTATCTCAGACGGTCTTTCTCAAGATATTTTGGTCAATGACTTTATGCAGTTATATGACGGTAGGACGCTTGAGCCTCTCGCTCTGCAATATAAAGATTTTTCAGAATGGCAAAATGACTTGCTTGCGTCGGAAGCACTGAAAGAATCGAGTGATTACTGGAAAAACCGGTTAGAAAGTGCCCCGCTACTTGATCTGCCTACAGATTTCGATCGGCCGGAAGTGAGACAATTCCGCGGCGGACATTATACGTTCCGTATAGAAGAAGTGGAGCTGAACGCGTTTAAGCAGGTGATTTTAAAGGAAGACGCCACACTGTTTATGGGTTTGTTAAGTGTATATCAGATTTTGCTTCATAAATTAAGCGGACAATCAGATATCACGGTCGGGGTTCCGGTAGCAGGGAGAAAACAAGAGGAGCTGCAGCAAGTGATCGGTATTTTTGTCAATATGCTACCACTTCGTTTGTATCCTAAAGCAGAGCTGACGTACCAGCAATTCCTACAGGATGTGAAAGCACATGTCATCGATGATTTCGGACATCAAGACTATCAATATGAACAAATGGTTCAAGATCTCCAGTTAAGCCGGAGTGTCAGCCGGAATCTATTGTTTGATGCTGTGTTTGCCTTGCAAAATATGAATCAGCCAGAACTGAAGGTAGGCGGCTTAACCTTTAGTGATTATCCGTATGAGACAGGAACGTCACGCTTTGATTTACTCTGGATTGCGTATGAGCAGGAAGACGGTCTTTCTTCAACGATTGAATATAATGCTGAGCTTTTCACAGAGGAAACCATCGAACGGATTGCGGGCTTGCTGAAAGACATCATGAGGGCTGTTTCAGTAGATGCTGTAAGAATAGAGGAGATCGAACTGACTTCTTCATTCGAGCAATTAGATGACGTATCTCTTTTCGAATTAGATGACTTGAAAATATAAGTAAAGAGGTGAATGGAAGAGTGATTGAACATGATGATTTTCAACTGAAAGCAGCGGCGAAGGAAAGGGTGAGGGAAAGAGCCTACTGGACATCGATCTTATCAGGTGTCCAGCTTGATGGCCGCATTCCTCATACGGTTTCACAAGCCAAGCCTGCTGCAATGAACCGATCGCTTCATTCGTCCTTCCCTGTGGCTATGAATCATTCGTTAAAGCAATTATGTGGAGATTCTGATTTGCGCCTGTTTATCGTGCTCACCACAGCTGCTTTTGGCTTGCTTCAACGTTATAGCGGAAAAACTGAGTTGATGGTGACTGTTCCTACAATGGAACAGTCTGCCAATCAATCAGCCATCAATCATATACTGCCGCTTAAGGCAGAAATTGAGCCTCATATGAGCTTTAGCGCAGGGCTAGAGGCAGTGAAACAATCGTTTCAAGAGGCAGTGCGTCATCAAAACTATCCTGTTCATATTTTAATGGATGAGCTTTGGCGTTCAATAGAAGAAGACAAGAAGCGTGTCAATCTGGCATGTGCATTTGAGCCATTGCATGGGCAAGCTGACAGAGAGCAGCTGCATGCGGATGTGCTTATTGTTTGGAAGAAAGAACAAGATCAACTTCATGCTGAAGTTCACTGGGATGCTTCCATTTATGATGACCACATGATGGAGCAGTTCTCCAATCATTTCATGGGATTCACAGAGCAATGTCTCGAAACGCCTGAGCAAACGATGAGCACACACTCATTTTTATCTGATATGGAGAAAAGTCAGCTGTTTGATTCGTTTCAAGGGGAGTCGCTCGCTTATCCAGTGGATCGTGATATTGTGTCGTTATTTCAACAACAAGTCCAATTGCATCCAGCACGAACGGCTGTTGTGTTTGGCACCACCTCCTATACATATGAAGAGGTTGATCATTTATCAGATCGCATTGCGCTTAGACTATCTCAAAGTCAGATAACATGTGAGACTCCTGTTGGACTCAGAATGTATCGATCTGCTGAACTTGTCATTGCTATTCTTGGCATCTTAAAGGCTGGCTATGCTTATTTACCGATTGATGTCCATCTGCCGATTGAAAGAATTCGGTATATGCTCAAAAACAGCGGTGCTACAGCTATTGTCTCGGATGCAGAAGGACACGAAGGATTGGATGTCGAGGTTCATGTGATTCAAGACATGCTTCAAGAATCATCAATAAAAGAGAATCTGACTTGGTCTATCTCGTCTTCGGATATGGCGTATGTCCTGTATACATCAGGTACGACAGGGCATCCGAAAGGTGTCGTTATCGAACATCGTCATGTCATTAATTTGGTATATGGAATGAAAACGCGCTTTTTTGATCTGCTCCCTGATCCTTTGCAAGTAGGGATGCTGGCTTCACACATTTTTGATGCGTCTGTTCAAACATTGTTCCCGGCATTGCTCCTCGGACATACGCTGCATATTGCCAAAGATGAAGTCCGTATGGATGGGCATGCGTTATGGTCGTTTTACCAAGAACATCACATCCAGCTGTCTGATGTGACCCCCTCTCATTTAAAGCTGATGAACAAGGCAGCAACGCAATCAAAACAAGACCTGCCAGCGTTGAAGATGCTGCTGGTGGGCGGAGAGGTGTTTACAAAAGAGCTGATGGATCAATTTTTACAGCATATATCAGGTAAAAAACCAATCATGATTAATGCGTATGGACCGACTGAATGTACGGTTCAGTCATCATCCTTTCTGATTCCCCAAGACTGGGATGAGCAAGTCATTCCTATTGGGCAGCCGATGCCGAATGAGCATATTTTCATATGTGATGCGCAAAGAGAGCTAGTTCCGATTGGCGTCTTTGGAGAGTTATATATAGCAGGCGATGGTGTAGGTCGTGGGTACATCAATCACCCTGATCTGAGCAAGGAGAAATTTATCAAAAAACCAGAGCTCAGCAGCGGGGTGTTATACGGTACGGGAGACCTTGCAAGATGGCGGTTTGATGGATTATTAGAATTTGCCAAGAGAAACGACGGTCAAGTGAAAATTAGGGGATATCGAGTTGAGCTAGAGGAAATCCGCAGAGCGATTCTTGATGACCCGCATATGCAAGGATTGATTCAAGATGTCATTGTCATTCCTAAGGAAACGCAGGATCAGGACCAATACATTTGCGCATACATGATGGCAAAACAAGTGATAGATCAGCGTGCGCTTCGTCAGTCTTTAAGTGAAAGATTACCAGGTTATATGGTGCCGAGGCATGTCATTCAAATAGAGCAATTTCCTTTGAATCTATCGGGGAAATTGGATATCCAAGCACTGCCGAATCCAGAAGATCAGCTGGCAGACAATCAAGAGCCAGTGACCATTCAAGCACATAATGAAACAGAGCAGAAGCTTGTTCGCATCTTCGCCTCTATTTTACAAGTCCCTGCTTCGCAGATTCGTATAGATGAACCGTTTTTTGACTTAGGCGGGAACTCTTTTAATATCGTTGAGCTGTCCAATAAAGTGAAAGAGGAATTTCAGCAGGAGCTGACAGTAATGGAGCTGTTCCAATATACAACTGTTTCGCAAATAGCTGCTCAATTAAAAAACAAAGCATCAGGGCAAGAGAAACAGATCGAAGATGATGGAGAAAATGAAGCGGATGACTTAGAAAGTGCCGCTCAACTGTTAGGCGGGATGATAGATGAGTAAGTTCACAGGATTAGAGGTTGCAGTGGTTGGGATGGCCTGCCGTTTTCCCGGAGCAAAGAATATTCATCACTTTTGGGACAACCTTGCAAATGGAAGAGAGTCCATTACGTTCTTTTCGAAGGAAGAGCTGCTTGAGGCAGGGGTTGAGAAAGAGGCATTAGATCATGAGCAATATGTACGTGCCAAAGGAGCAGTTGATCAGCATGATCATTTTGATGCAGATTTCTTTGGTTATTCACAGCGTGAAGCAGAAGTAATGGACCCGCAAATCCGCATGTTTCATGAGGTGGCGTGGGAATCTCTTGAAGATGCAGGCTATAACCCTGAAACCTATCAGGAACCGATTGGTTTATTTGGAGCCGCTTCTGCTAATTTATATTGGCAAGCTGCTTCCATGCTGATGAGAACCAATGACTCATCTGAACAATTTGCGGCTGTTCAGTTAACAGATAAAGATTTCATGAACACAAAGGTATCCTACAAATTGAATTTGAAGGGACCGAGCGTAGCTGTTGATACAGCCTGTTCTTCCTCTTTGACTGCCATTCATATGGCGGCGCGCGCCCTGATTACCGGAGAATGTAAAATGGCACTCGCAGGCGGCGTCACCATTACGACCCCTCACAAAAAAGGATACATGTATCAAGAGGGGATGATCATGTCGCCGGATGGGCACTGCCGAGCTTTTGATGAACAGGCAAAAGGCACCGTTGGCGGTGAGGGCTGTGGTGTTGTTGTGCTCAAATCATTAAAGCAGGCACTAAAAGATAAGGACCATATCTATGGCGTGATTAAAGGTTCAGCCTATAACAATGACGGCGGGCGGAAGGTTGGCTACACAGCACCAAGTATAGAAGGACAAAGCGAAGTGATTAAAAAGGCACTCAACATCAGTCGTGTAGAAGCTGAGAGTATTTCTTATATTGAAGCACATGGCACAGGTACAACTCTTGGAGATCCGGTTGAAATTGAGTCACTAAAGAAAGCCTTTCAAACGGATAAAAAACAGTTTTGTGCGATTGGGTCTGTGAAAACCAATATTGGTCATCTTGACTCAGCCGCAGGGGTTGCAGGTTTTATCAAGACAACGCTTAGTCTGTACCATCAGATGCTGCCGCCTAGCCTTCATTATAAAAGACCGAATCCGAAAATTGATTTTGAATTAAGTCCATTTTATGTCAATACAACACCCGTACCATGGACGAAAATAGAGCAGCCGCTGCGTGCCGGAGTTAGTTCATTTGGAGTCGGTGGAACGAATGTCCACCTGATCATGGAAGAGGCACCCGCCGCCGACAAACCGTCATTAGAAAGAGATCATGAACTAATGGTGATTTCTGCAAGATCGAAGCAGGCGGTTCAAAAATCTGCTGAACAAATGACATCTTATTTAAAAGAACAAAAGCATGTCACACTATCAGGTGCTGCCTTTACACTGCAAGAGGGACGAAAGCATTTTCCTTATCGACAAGCTTTTCTTGCAGGTCCGGACCGCACATTCCAGTCAGCCGGACAGCCGCAAAAGGCCTTTCAACAGCCTGCAGTCGTTTGGATGTTTTCTGGACAAGGTGCTCAGTATGTGAATATGGGCAAGGATTTATATGAGAAAGACCCTGAATTTAAACAAACGCTTCAGAAATGTTTTGCCATCATTTTATCTTTATCAGGTGTTGAGATCGAGAACGTGTTATATCCAACAACCGAAGAAGAGTTCATAAAAGCAGAACAACTCATACAGCAAACATCATATACACAAATCATCTTGTTTAGTTTTGAGTATGCGCTCGCATCGAAGCTGATGGGACTAGGCATACGTCCGCATTATTTCATTGGTCATAGTATTGGAGAAATCACGGCTGCCTGCGTGGCCGGTATCATACACCTTGAAGATGCCATCCGTATCGTTTTAAAAAGAGGCAGTTTGATGCAAAAAATGCCTCGGGGTGAAATGGTCGGAGTGTCACTCCCTGCCGAAGAGATTGAACATGATCTTCCTGAGGGTGTCGAGCTTTCTGCGGTGAATAGCTCACAATTATCTGTTGTTTCCGGTCCTTCAGAACGGTTACAGATCTATCTCGAACAAGCTGAAAAAAGAGGAGCTTCTGTCCAAACATTGAAAACCTCTCACGCCTTTCATACGAGTATGATGGCTGAAGCATCCGAACAGTTTAAGAACGTTCTCTCAGAGATCACCTATCAGCAGGGCGAGGTTCCGATCCTTTCGAATGTGACAGGGAACTGGTTAACAAATGAGCAAGCCTCATCGCCTGATTACTGGGCATCTCATATTAGGCAGCCTGTTTTATTTAGTCAAGGATTAGAGACGTTACTTGGACTTGGAGAAGTGGTTTTCATTGAAGTGGGGCCAGGTCATACGTTGACTCAATTTGTGAGACGACATGATGACTATGATGTGAATAAAGCAGCGGCTGTTTCATTGGTGAGACATCCAAAAGAACAAGCTGCTGATGATGAATATATGAAAAAAGCTATAGGAAAGCTGTGGACTTTCGGAGTGGAACCGAATTGGAGCGCTGTCAGAAAAGAAAAGACCCCATATCGAGTGTCACTGCCAACATATCCATTTGAGCATCAAATATTCCCCTCTCCGCAGTTTAAAGCGGATCAGTTGATGAGCAATTTAGCGCCATCAGAAAAGGGGGAGAAGCTCTCAGCTGATTTTCAAGACTGGTTTTACATTCCGGTATGGGAGCGCTCTGCACCTGTACTAAAAGAGCAGCATCATCAAGGGAAGCGTATCTTGGTTTTTGAGAAAAGTGGTCATATTGGCGCCTATTTGAAAGAGCGGCATGCAGAGGTTGTCAGCGTCTGTCAAAGTGATCATTCGATCAAAGAAAATGACCAGTTGATGAAAGCTGACGTTCATATGCTGTCACACTTAGAGTGGGTGATGGCTGAACTGCAGCAATCTGAATTTATACCGGAAGAGATCATCTGGATGCATGATGAACTAACAGAAGATACAGGTGAACAGCCAAACTACTTATCTGTGCTCGATCTCGTCAGGCTGATCAGTCAGCATCATAACACAACCATCCGTCTTCACCTTGTGACAAACCAAGCGCATGATGTCATTGGGATGGAGAAGGTCAATCCTCTTCAAGCCGCATGTACTGGGCTAGCTCTGACCATTCCTCAAGAATATCAGCATATTGCGTGTCAGCACATTGATTTATGTCAGGAAACAAAGGTGGACTGGCCGCTCTTTCTTTCATACGAGGTTGCAATGCACGATCAAGAGGCAGTCGTGGCGTATCGTGGGAACAGTAGGTGGGTTCGAAAAGCTTCAAGTACACCTTTAAGCAAAGAGGAATCGTCCACGCAGCCTATCAGGACTCATGGTGTTTACCTCCTGACCGGCGGTATGGGAGGCATTGGTTTTACACTAGCTCAACATTTAGCAGAAACGTATCAAGCAAAACTTGTGTTCCTCAGCCGATCGCAAATACGTGAACGTTCTGCATGGGGTGAGCTGCGTGATGCGGATGGGAAAGAAGCTGAAACCGTGAAAAAACTGATGGCTCTTGAAGAGTTAGGAGCTGATGTACAAACTGTACACGGTGATGTGTCAGATAAAGACGCCGTGCAGAAAGCGATCCAGCTGGCTCATACATCATTTGGTGATTTACATGGTGTCATTCATGCGGCAGGAGAGGCAGATGGGAAGATCATCCAAGCAAGAACAGCAGACGATGAAATTCGCATGTGTCAGGCAAAAATCAACGGGACCTATGTGCTGGATGAAGCACTCAAGGATGAAACGCTCGACTTCTTTTTACTTTGTTCATCCCTAGTGTCTTTTCTTGGAGCGGCTGGACAAGTGGCTTATGCCGCTTCCAATGCTTTTATGGACAGCTTTGCTCATGCGAAGAGGCAGGAAGGAAAGCCAGTGATTTCTTTAAACTGGGATCGATGGGAAAAAGTCGGTATGGCACACGACTCAGCATTAGCGGCTAAAGTCAATGACATGATGACGCTCGAGGAGCAGGCGGGAATTTTACCAGAAGAAGGAATCAAAGCCTTTCAGGAAGTGCTGCGTCTAGATTATCCGCAAATTCTTGTTTCTGTTCGAGACATGGGTGAGAGAATAAAACACCGATTAACACCTATGCAGCAGGAAGAAGAGTCGTCTAAACAAATATCGCAGGTCATAGATGATCGTCTAGAAGCATCATTGTGTGATGTACTCAGCTCCTTTTTTCCTCATGAACCGGCTGTGAATGAAAACTTCTTTGAAATGGGTGCGACATCCCTTGATTTGCTGCAGATGAGCGGTCATATTAAATCAATTTATGGTATAGAGGTTCCAGTGGTCATGATGTATAGTCATCCAACGATCGCGTCATTGGCTGCAGAACTGAAGAAGATACATGGAGTGAAGGAAGAAAAGCAAGCTGTCACTGAATCATCTAATCTCCGCAAACAGGCGATGGCAGATGGGAAGAACCGCCGTAAACAGAGATTAAAACGAAAATAGATGGGAGAAATGCAGCGTATGTCTGATCAAGAGCAATGGACCGAATCTGGACTTGAAATTGCAGTTGTAGGATTAGCAGGTACGTTTCCCGAGGCACCGAATGTGCAAGCGTTTTGGGAAAATGTATCGCAAGGGAAAGAATCCGTTACGTTTTTCACTGATGAAGAATTAAAGGCAGCGGGTGTAGATGAGACGCTGCTAAAACGTTCTGATTATGTCAAGGCAAAGCCATATTTAAAACATGCATCATCATTTGATGCAGACTTTTTTGGCTACTCTCCGCGAGAGGCATCTATTATGGACCCGCAAATTCGATTGATGCATGAATGTACATGGCATGCGCTAGAGGATGCAGGCTATGAGCCTGAGCAATACGAAGGATTAATTGGTCTTTATGCCGGGGCATCTAGCAATCTATCGTGGATGGGGCAGCATATGTCGTCACTTGCAAAGAACGAAGATGTGTTTCAAATCATGCATCTCAATGACCCATCCTTTGCTTCTCGAATTGCCTATAAATTAAATCTAAAAGGTCCAAGCGTATCTGTGCAAACGGCTTGTTCCACATCGCTTGTTGCTATCCATATGGCATGCCAGGGATTAATCGGCGGTGAATGTGACCTTGCGTTAGCAGGAGGTGTCACACTCCATCAGCCGCAAATCACAGGCTATCAATACCAAGAAGGAATGATTTATTCTCCTGATGGTCATTGCCGTCCGTTTGATGAAAAAGCAAAAGGAACCATTTTTGGTGAAGGTGCAGGCGTTGTTGCGCTAAAACGATTAAAAGATGCGATAGAAGACGGAGATTTTATTTATGCTGTCGTAAAAGGATCTGCAACGAACAATGATGGGAGCAATAAAGTCGGTTATACAGCCCCAAGTGTGAGTGGACAGGCAAGTGTCATTGAATCTGCGTTAGAAATGGCTGAGACAGAACCAGAGACGATTTCTTATATCGAAGCACATGGAACGGGTACACCTGTTGGAGATCCGATTGAGATTGAGGCGCTTACCCGTGCTTTTCAAACAGATCAACAAGGTTATTGCCGAATTGGATCAGTCAAAGCCAATATTGGGCATTTAGATGCCGCAAGCGGCGTAGCTGGTTTTATCAAAACAGTCATGATGCTGCATCATCGTCAATTTGCCCCGATGCCGCACTTTGAGAAACCGAATCACCGTATTTCTTTTGATCAAACCCCATTTTATGTTGGGACAGACAAAGAGGAGTGGAAGACATCTCAATTGCCAAGGAGAGCTGGAGTCAGTGCCTTTGGTATAGGGGGAGCAAATGCTCATGTCATCTTAGAAGAGGCACAGCCGAGAAAAGCAAACAGCAAGGCCTCGTCCAAAGAATTAATCGTGTTGTCAGCTAGATCAACACATGATCTGAATAACATGACAAAAAACTTAAAGGAATATGTCTCTTCACATCCTGATCTCTCACTTGGTGAAGCAGCTTATACCTTACAAAGTGGAAGAAAGGCTTTCAAATATCGAAAAGCGTTTGTCTGTTCCACGCGGGATGAATTATTAGAGGAGCTACAATTGCTGAATGAAGGCACAGCAGGCAGAGAAAGTTATCTTTATAAACGGATCAGCATGAAGCTGACAGGGTATCATGAGTCAGGTTTACGTGATTACATCAAGCTGTATGGAAAAGATCCTTCTTTCAAAATAGAAGTGGATCGAATCATAAGCCTCGTCCAATCCGCGGTACTTATCAAAAAAGATGAGCTGTTCCATCCTAAACAAAGCAGTCAATCAGAAGTGGCGATGCTGATCATGACATCGGCTTTTGCCAACATGGTAAGATCACTCGGAATTGAACTAGATGGATGGGTTGGAGAAGGCAGCGGCGTCTGGACAGCTTTATATGCAGCAGGCGGCCTTGAGCTAAACGATGCGGCATCTATTGTGTACCATCTTCATGACACCGAGACGGTTACTCAAAGGCTGGATTCCCTGCCTCAGAGGACACTCAAGCGGCCTGTTTACTTGCAGCAAACTGGGGAGGAACTAACCACTTTCGACCCATCGTCTGCAAAGGGTCTTCTTCATATGAATCAGCCTGTAAAATCACCAATGATTGAGCAAGAATCACCAGCTTTGATCATTGACCTTTCAACGAAACAAGGGATTGTAGTTGAAAAGGGAGCAGAAAAAACAACCGAACCACTTGATGGAGACATGCTTCAAATCGCAGGTGTTCTTTGGGAAATGGGGATCGGCTTAGCTTTCCCAATAACAGATGAGAAGAACAGGCAACGTATTCCGCTACCTGGGTACCCATTTCATAAAACTGATTTCTCTGCACAAACAAATACGATGGCAGCCATTGAACCACAAAAGCCGCAGAATGAACAGCGTGTCTTTGCTTCACTCGCTTCTTTACAAAAAGACATTCACGACATTGTGCAAACTCATTTTGGGTTTGATCAAATAGATGATGAATCGCCGTTTTTCGAATTTGGTGCGACATCCCTTGATATTTCTCAGCTTGCAGCGAAAATATCTGAGCATGTGGACAAGCAAATTGACACTGTGCAATTGTATCGGTTTACGACAGTGGCAAGTCTTGCTGAATATTTGTTTGAAGAACAGTCAGAACAGATTCAAACGCCTGCTTCTCGCCCAGTAAAAAACACGTCCCAGGAGCATACGGATATTGCGATTGTCGGAATGGCTGGAAGATTCCCGGGAGCTTCATCGCTAGAAGACTTTTGGCAGCGTCTTGTGAATGGCGAGGAAATGATTCACTTTTTCACAGAAGAAGAGCTCAAGAAAGCAGGGCTGGATGCGTCTGTCTATCAGCATCCGAATTTCATTGGAGCAAAAGGTCGTTTACAAGAAATTGAAGGTTTTGATGCAGACTTCTTCAACTATTCTGCTAGAGAGGCAGAGCTAATGGACCCGCAGTTCAGGCTCTTGCATGAATGTGCTTGGGAAGCGCTGGAGGATGCTGGCTGTGACCCCGATCGAATGGCAGGGAAAATTGGCGTTTATACAGGAACGAGTCCAAACCATGAGTGGCTGACGCGCTTTGCCCATCAAATGGAAGCAACTGAGCAATTCAGCGCCATGCTGTTAAATGATCGTGAGTTCTTTAGTACACAGCTTTCTTATAAATTGAATTTACACGGGCCTAGTGTGACCATGCAGACAGCTTGTTCGACCTCACTTGTCAATATTGGCATGGCCTGTCAAGCATTATTGAATCAAGAATGTGATGCAGCACTGGCAGGCGGTGTGACGGTTAGTTCTCCAGAAAATATCGGCTACATCTATCAAGATGGGATGATTCAATCAAAAGATGGACATTGCCGACCGTTTGACCAAGAGGCTAGCGGAACCATTTTCGGAGATGGAGCGGGGATTGTTCTGCTAAAACGTTATGAAGATGCGATGAGAGACGGCAACCCGATTCATGCGGTCATCAAAGGGGTTGGTGTGAACAATGATGGCAGCCGAAAAGCTGGTTTTACCGCTCCGAGTGTGGAAGGACAAGCAGAGGTTTTAAAAGAAACGTATGAAAAATCAGGTATCGATCCCGCGTCCATTGGTTATGTAGAAGCTCATGGTACGGGGACAAACATGGGAGATCCAATTGAGGTATCCGCTCTTAGTCAAGTGTTCAAAGGGACAGATCCGCTGACGATTCCGATCGGTTCTGTGAAAAGTAATGTCGGACACTTAAATAGTGCGGCAGGGATTGCAGGTCTGTTTAAAGCCATTTTGGCTCTCCAGCATAAAACGATTCCGCCAACCATTCATTATGAAAAACCCAATCAGGAGATTCCTTTCAAAGATACACCGTTTTATGTGAATCAAAAGGCGTTGTATTGGAAGGAAGCAGATGGTCCGAGAAGAGCGGGAGTCAGCTCTTTCGGTATCGGCGGAACGAATGCCCATATGATCATAGAAGAGGGCATACAGGCGAAGCAAAAGCCAGCTTCTAACCAAAAGCAGCTGCTCGTCTTATCTGCAAAAACAGATACTGCTTTGGCGGAAATGACAGAGCGATTAAAGCAGTATGTGATCCAGCATCCTCAAGTCCCGCTTGAAGATATTGCTTATACATTAAGTTATGGCAGAAAGCAATTTCCATACCGAAAAGCGATCGTACTCGCGTCTGCTGATGAATGGATGCAGCAGAAACAGCTTGAAACAAGTGTGTTCCGAAGCAAAAAATGGCGTAAAGCGACCTTTATGTTTTCGGGTCAAGGCGCTCAGTATGTTGGTATGATGCGCGGATTATATGATGCAGAGCCAGTGTTCAAATGGGAAGTAGATAGATGCTTTAAATATGTAATGGAAACGGAGCAAGTGGATTTAAAGGGCATTGTCTTTTCCGAGGATGAAACGAACGAAGACATCACAAAAACGTCAAATGCTCAGCCGCTTCTCTTTATATTTGAGTATGCATTAGCCAAATTGCTTCAGCATAGCGGTGTTGAGCCAGAATCAATGATTGGACACAGTATCGGCGAGTACGTTGCCGCTTGTTTGTCAGGGGTCTTTTCTCTCGAGTCTGCATTAACACTCGTGATGGCAAGAGGAAGATTGATGCAAGACATGGAAAAAGGCGCGATGCTTAGTGTGCAATTACCCGAGGCGGAGCTCGTCTCAATGATCGATGAATCGCTTTCTGTTGCTGCTGTCAATGCAAAAGACCTTTGTGTCGTTTCTGGAAGAGAAGAGCATATCGCTGCATTTGAAAAGAAACTGCAAGACAAAGGAATTGTCACAAGACAGCTCCATACTTCTCATGCCTTTCATTCCTACATGATGGAGCCGATGCTTGAGGCGTTTCAACAATTCGTAGAGAAAGTAGAATTGCACGAGCCAGCGATTCCGTTTATATCGAATGTGACAGGCACCTGGGCGACAAGCGAAGAGGTGATGACAGCATCTTATTGGACGAACCACTTGCGTGGAACCGTTCGTTTTCATGAAGGTCTATCTCAGCTGTTAACCGATGAAGTACGAGCACTCATAGAAGTTGGGCCTGGAAACAGCTTGACGGCATTAGCGAAACGTCATGAAAACAAAGAGTCTCATCATGATGTCCTGAATATGGTGAGGCATACGAGAGAACAAGCGGATGACCATGCATATTTCTTAAAAAGAATAGGAGAGCTATGGGCAGGCGGTTACGAGGTCAAGGCGCAGCAACATCCAACTCAAGCGGAACGTCAGCTCGTATCGCTGCCGACCTATCCATTTGAGCGGAAACGATATTGGATTGAGGCAGGAAAGCCCGCGTCTCCGCAACTATCCGCTCCTAAGGAAACGAAGAAGAAAGAGATGGAAGAATGGTTCTACCTGCCTTCATGGGAACAGCAGCCGCTAAAACCAGTTTTCGAAAAAGAAACAGAAGAACAAACGTGGCTCATTTTCAGGGAACAGGATGCTTTTCATGAACTGTTTATTCATTCATTTAAGCAACAAGGGATCAAGGTCATTTCTGTCACAAAGGGTGAAGCTTATCAAGAGCTGGATCAGTCGTTTACGATCAATCCGGCAGAAGGCCAGCACTACCGAAACATGTTAGATTCATTGTCTAATAGAGGCATCAATATTCATCGGATTCTTCATTTATGGGAAGCTGCGAAAGAAGATGACAACTCGAATCGTCAAGCCGCTTTTCAGGCGCACATTGAAAAAGGCTATTACAGCTTAATTTTCTTATCTCAAGCGATTGCTGCCCAAAAAAATATTCGAGAATGCCGTCTGTTTACGATCACTAGCGGAATTCAGCCAGTCACAGGAAATGAGACGATATGTGCAGAGAAAAGTGCAATGCTTGGGCCATGTAAAGTGATTTCACAGGAATACCATCATATCAAATGTTGGAATATCGATGTGGAAGACGTGCCAGAAGTCATGTCTTGGAAGGAACAAGTCCTTGTCGATCTTATTGTGCAGGAAATCATGCAGCCTGGAAAGGACCAGCTTGTGGCGTATCGTCATCGAAAGCGCTGGGTGCAGAGCTACAAGCATTTGCCGCTACAAAAAGAAGATGGACTTCCGAAGATGATCAGGCCAAATGGTGTTTATTTGATCACAGGAGGTTTAGGCGGCATCGGATTTGTTCTATCAAAGATGCTGGCGAAGGAAGGAAATGTACATCTTTATTTAACTGGCAGAACGGCATTGCCGCCAAGAAATGAATGGGCGTCATATGTTCAACAAGCAGATGCCGATGAAGCGCAGCGCACGAGAATTGAGAAGGTGCTTGAGCTTGAACGATTAGGTGCAACAGTAGAAGCGGTGCAGGCGAATGCAGGAGATCTTGATCAGATGAAACATGTATTTGATGCCATTCGCAAAAAGCATGGCGGCGTTCATGGTGTATTCCATGCAGCAGGATTACCAGGAAGTACATCCTTCCGTGCAATCAAAGATATCCCTTCTACACTGGCGCAGGGAGAGGATCAATTCCAATCAAAGGTGAAAGGGCTCGATGTGCTAGAGCAGCTGTTGGAACAAGAACAAGCAGACTTTTGTCTTCTCTTTTCTTCCATTAGTGCATTGCTTGGGGGCTTAGGATTCTCTGCTTACTCAGCGGCTAACTTATATATGGATGCATTTGCAGCTAGACTTAATCAACATAGTCAAACCCCGTGGATGTGTGTGAACTGGGATGCTTGGAATTTCTGGGGTGAACTAGAATCCACAATTGGTGAATCGATCAATGAGCTTGCGATTTTACCAGAAGAGGGTGCTGAGCTGTTCCAGTATGTTCTGTCTAGCCGGCAGAATCGACACATGCTCGTGTCCACAGGAAATCTTGATGAACGGATAGATCAATGGCTGTCACTAGAGCCTAAGACCGCAGCGGATGAGGATTCATATGAAGTGTCTAAGCACGAAAGACCAGAGCTGGGCAATCCGTATGTGGCGCCTCGCAATGAAACTGAAAAAGCGATCTGTCAAGTATGGCAGGATTTTATGGGCATGGAACAAGTGGGCATTCACGACAATTTCTTCGATCTCGGCGCAAGCTCGCTGGATATTGTTCAAGTCACCAATCGGTTAAACCAAGCACTTCAAACAAATGAAGCGGTTGTGACGTTGTTTACGTACCCATCTGTTGCAGAGCTTGCGAAATATATCCAGCCTTCTGAGGACTCGAAGGAAGAAACGATGGAAGAAGAACTAGCCGTCGTCACTTCAGGTGATCGTAGAGCTCGTTTTAAACAGCAACGGAATAAAAGATTGAGAGGCGGAATCGAGAATGAATGATACAACGAATCACTATCATGGCGCAGAAATTGCTGTTATCGGTCTTGCAGGTCGTTTTCCAGGGGCCAAAAATGTAGATGAGTACTGGGAGAATCTGAAAAAAGGAAAAGAAACAATCTCCTTTTTTACAGAAGAAGAATTACGGCGTGAAGGTACAGATGAAGCTTTATTAAAAAATCCCCGTTTTGTCAAAGCAAAAGGGATGCTAGATGATGTTGATTTATTTGATGCAGATTTCTTTGACTATACACCAAAGGAAGCGGCCATGATGGACCCGCAGTTTAGACTCTTTCATGAATGTGTGTGGACAGCGCTTGAAGACGCTGGGTACGATCCGTTTGAATATAAAGGGCAAATTGGTCTTTATACAGGTGCAGGGATCAATACAGAATGGGTCATGAGAGCACTTCAAGGGGCGGCTCAAGGCGAGGATTCGAAAACACTAGAAGCTGCCGTTCTGAATATGCGTGATTATTTAGCGACGATGATTTCATATAAATTAAATTTGAAGGGACCGAGTATGGTGGTGCAAACCGCCTGCTCGACCTCGATGGTGTCGATTCATCTAGCCGTTCAGGCTTTATTAAGCGGCGACTGTCATATGGCAGTTGCAGGCGGCGTGTCCATTCGCCTGCCGCAAAAATCGGGTTATCTTTATCAAGAAGGCATGATCCATTCATCTGACGGACATTGCCGCGTCTTTGATAACAAAGCCGATGGAACCGTTTTTGGTGATGGTGCAGGAGCCGTTATTTTAAAAAATTTAGAGGATGCCATTGAAGACGGTGATCACATCTATGCTGTCATTAAAGGATCATCTATTAATAATGACGGAAATAGAAAAGTGGGATATACAGCGCCGAGTACGAAAGGTCAAGTTTCAGCCATTAAGACAGCACTTCGAATGGCTGAGGTGGAACCTGAAACCATTTCGTACATTGAAGCACATGGAACCGGAACAACCCTCGGAGATCCAATCGAAATTGAAGCGCTCAAGCAAGCATTTGATACAGATAAAAAAGGCTTTTGCCGCATTGGTTCTGTCAAATCGAATGTTGGTCATTTGAATGATGCATCAGGTGTCGCGGGCTTTATTAAAACCGTTTTAAGCTTAAAGCATCAAGTGATTCCGCCGACCATTCATTTTGAAACGCCGAATGAAAAAATTGAATTTGACAATTCGCCTTTCGTTGTAAACACAGACTTGACGCCATGGAGCACACAGGAATCTCCTCGCCGGGCGGGTGTAAGCTCATTTGGGATAGGTGGAACAAATGCTCATGTCATTTTAGAAGAAGCACCTGCTACACGTGTTGCCGCTGATAGCCCTGAGGATAGTGAACTTCTTTTATTATCTGCCAAAACACCAGCAGCTCTTGAAAAAATGACGGATCGCCTTGCGGACTATTTACTCCAGCATCAGCAGCAAGTTCGTCTAAGTGACGTTGCCTATACGCTGCAAACAGGGCGCCATCATTTCCCGCATAAACGTGTCATTCTTGGAAATAACACGGCTGACATGTTACAGGCGCTGAATCAAAGGTCAAAAGAGGTGGTCAAGACGGCCAGCTCCCAAACATCGAGCCGTCCAATCGTCTTTCTTTTCCCAGGCCAAGGATCTCAGTATGTAGACATGGGGCGTCAGCTTTATGACAAGTATCCAGTCTTTAAGGAAGCGCTGGATCAATGCTTGAATCAATTCAAACAGCATGTCTCAGTTGACCCATTTAGTATTTTATTCTCTACAGAAGCAAGTGATGATCGTCAGCTGATCAACCAAACAGAATATACGCAGCCGCTTCTGTTTAGTGTGGAATACGCTTTGGCTAAATTGCTGATTCATTTTGGCGTCAAACCGCAGGCACTGATCGGTCACAGTATTGGAGAATACACAGCTGCTGCCGTATCTGGTTTACTATCTGTTGAAGATGCCGTAGATCTTGTGGCTTATCGCGGACAGCTCATTAGCCAGCTTCCAAAAGGCTCTATGCTGAGTGTTCCTTTGAGTGAACAGAACGTGTTGTCATATTTAACAGATGATCTTTCACTTGCAGCAGTAAATGGTCCTGAATTGTGCGTAGTGTCAGGTGAGACCACAGCCATTGATGCACTTGCTGAGAAACTGGAGGCTGCTGGACATGGGTGTAGAAAGCTTCACACCTCTCATGCCTTCCATTCTAAAATGATGGATGACATCCTGCCATCATTTAAAGAAAAGGTAGCCGAGTATCAATTGAATGCGCCGTCTATCCCTTATATTTCTAACGTCACAGGTACGTGGATTGACCATGAAGCAGTGCAAGACCCGGCATATTGGGCTAATCATTTGCGGCAAGCGGTTCGTTTCCGTGATGGAGCGGAGACGTTATTAACGGAGCTTGATCCTATTTTCGTTGAAGTCGGGCCGGGGAATACGTTAAGTGCCTTTATTCGCCCAGCTTCAAAGGAACATCATCAGCAGCCGATTCCATTGATGCGTCATCCAAAAGAAGAGGCAGCCGACGACCGCTACCTGCTGGGAAGATTGGGTGACATCTGGCTTCAAGGGGTGCCGGTTGACTGGACAAAATTGCGAAATCAGACATCAAATCAAAAAGTATCCTTGCCGACCTATCCGTTTGAACGACAACGATATTGGATTGAAAAGGTAGATACATCTGCATTATCTTCATCTTCAGGTGTGCAAATGGTGGTGCCAAAGGATAACAAAGGGCAGGAAATAGAAGAAAACAATCAAGTCCATGCCGCCGCATCGAATGACATTGAGGCAACGTTACAGCGGATGTGGAAAGACATTTTAGGAATTGAAAAGGTGGAAAGAGACGACCATTTCTTTGAGCTTGGCGGACATTCGTTAAATGCCACCGGTCTGATTTCTCAAATTCACAAAGAGTTTGGTGTAGAGCTAACGCTCACAGACATGTTTAACAATCCGACAATTGAAAAGCTCCAAGCATTCATCGAAAAGGCAGAGAAGCATCAATATTTCAAGATTGAACCAGTGGAAAAGAAAGACACGTATCCATTATCTGCTGCTCAAAGACGGACATTCCTCATTCATCAGCGTATTGGTCAAGTGACCTCTTACAACATGCCGATGGCACTGAGATGTAAAGGGGAAATTGACGTCGAGCGCTTTGAGCAGACCTTCAAGCAATTAATTGATCGTCATGAAACCTTGCGAACGACCTTTGAATTAAAAGATGGTGAACCGGTTCAGCGTGTCCATGATGACTTCCAATTTGCTGTTGAATTGACAGAGGCTGATGAAAAAGGATTAGAAGCACAAATCGATGAATTCATTCGTCCATTTGACTTAAAGGCTGCACCATTGATCCGTGTGCGTTTTGTGAAAATCGCTGCACATGATCATCTCTTATTAGTCGATATGCATAATATTGTGGCGGATGGAGCGAGCATGAACATCTTTATTAAAGAATTTACTGAGCTCTATCGAGGGGAAACCTTGCCGGAACTCACTGTTCAATATAAAGATTATGCAGAATGGCAAGATAAATATTTCCGCAGCGAGATGTTTCAAAAGCAGCAGGATTATTGGAAGCAGCAAATTGGCTCAAATGTGCCAACTTTGACAATGCCATATGATTTTGAACGGAAGGAACAATCCTTCTTAGGAAGAGCGATCAAATTCAATATTGAACCGCACATTGTTGAGAAAATTGAACAGCTTGCTGAACAGTATCAGCTGACAAATAACGTCATCTTGTTCCAGCTCTATGGGCTGCTGCTCTCACGTTATGCAGATCAAGAGGAACTAATTGTCGGTTCACTTGTGGCTGGACGGCGTCATGCAGATATCGAGCATACAATTGGCATGTTTACAAACTTCCTACCAATTAAACTAGACATGGAACAAGAAGCAACCTTTACAGAGCAACTGACGCAGACAAAGCAAGTATTGCTGGATGCGTATGACCATCAAGAGTACCCATTTGACCAAATGGTCGAGCATCTGAATCCAAAAACAAGACCGCATCGTAATCCATTCTTTGATACAATGCTCATTTACCATAATGAGTACGATCCGAATATTAAAATCGAAGCCGATGGACTAACATTTGAAACACATGAGTTTGCAAAGGGAATTTCCAAACTCGATATGAAAATGGATGTTGTCAGAGAAGTAACAGGTGAGTTAAAGTGCGTCCTTCAATACAATCTTGCGCTGTTTAAACATGAGACAATGCAAGCGTTCGTCAAGCACTTCGAGCACTTGGTCGAACAGGCTGTTCAAACACCTGATCAACTGCTCAAGGATTTCGATGTGCTTTCAGACGAAGAAGAACAGGCAGCAAAAGAGAAAAGGGAGCGTGCAGAGGAAAAAGCACCGCTCGTACTAACAGTCAGCTCGACATTTACAGCAGATCCAATCGCACCTTACATTCAGTACTGGACCAAACAGTTTGATGTGCAGCTTGATGTTCAATTTGCACCGTATGGGCAGGTATATCAGGAATTACTAAATGAGCGCAGCCTTATCTCACAGAAGAAAAACGGTGCGAACCTTCTGCTCATTCGATTAGAGGATATCACGGGTCCAGCTCATCTTTCACTGGAAGAAAACAAAAAACTGGCTGCAGAGCATACTGAAGAACTTGCAAACGTTCTGAAATCAAAAACGAAACATAACCTATATTTTGTTGGGATTCTGCCGATAAGTGCTGCTCTTAAAGACACGCTGCAAGATGTGGAACAAGAGTGGATTGCTCAATTATCTGAGATAGACGGTGTTCAATTGATCGATTGCCGTCAGCTTGCGCAGCAATATCAGATGGATGACATCTTTGATGCAAAAGGAGAGCAAGCCGCACATCTCCCATTCACTGAAGTCTTTTGTGGAGCCATTGGTACAAAAGTCGCACGCGAGTTCATTGCATGGCAAGGTGCCCCATTTAAGGTAGCGGCCATTGATTGTGATCATACGCTTTGGAGGGGTGTTGTTTCAGAAGACGGTGTGGAAGGTATCGATATTACGCCAGAACATCAAATGCTTCAGCGCTTTTTAAAACAAAAGCAGCAAGAGGGTCTCCTGCTTGTCTTAAGCAGCAGGAATAATGAAGAAGATGTGTGGCGCGTGTTTGAAAACCACCCAGATATGATCTTGCAAAAAGACGATATTGTCGACTGGCGAATCAATTGGGAAAGTAAACCGGCACATCTCAAAGAGATGGCAGATTCACTGAATCTTTCATTATCTCAGTTTATTTTCTTAGACGATGATCCTGCTCAGTGCTTGCGTATGAATGAAGAGCTACCTGAAGTGATGACACTGCTACTACCTGCCAATGAAAAAGCGATCCCATTATTTGCTCAGCATGCTTGGGCATTTGACCGCTATGATGTCACAGAAGAAGATAGAGGGCGAACAACGAGCTACAAGGCTGAAAAAGCTCGTCAAAAAGAGAAAGCTGAGTCTCTGTCAATGGAGCAATTTTTACAAGATTTGAATTTAAACATGAGTGTAACAGAGTGGGGAGAAAAGCACCTTGCCCGCGTGGCGCAAATGAGCAGTCGCATTAACCAATTCCGCTTAAATGCTCAGCGCTTTGATGAACAGCAGCTGAGAGAGCGGATGGAAAATGAGCATGTTAAGGGCTGGATTATCGAGGCAGCGGATCGCTTCAGTCATGAAGGAATTGTAGGGGCGATCTTGGCTCATCATGCAGGCGACACCTTGATCATTGATGCTTGGATGCTAAGCTGCCGTGCTCTAGGGAAAGGGATTGAGCAAAAATGTCTGACATGGCTCGCTAAATATAGCCGTCAGCACCAGCTTTCTTCTATTGAATTCAAGTTTACATCGACTGGACGTAATGAGCTATTCAAGTCATTTATGAAAGAGCACCAGATGCAGGAGATTGAGGAGCAGCAAACATACCGGATACAAGTGAAAGAAATCGGTTCACTGAGCGATCACATTCAGATCGTTGACCACCTGTCACCTCGTCAGCACCTGGCTGAAGAAATAGAGGGTCAAAGGGTGGAGACAGCAAGTCATTCAGCTTCTGAAGGTTACACATGGGAAACGATTCAAACAGATCAAACGCTGCACAGCGGTTATGTAAAAGCCCTTAAGGTACATGATCAAGAAGGTCTGTGTTCATTATTAAAGACGGAACTAACGCAGGATCATGGACTTTACGCACACCCAACCAATGAACGCGAGGCATTGCTTCTTGAGATTTGGTGTGACATTCTTCATGTGGAAAAAGTAGGAATTGACAACGACTTTTTCGATTTAGGAGGAAATTCTTTACTTGCTGTCAAAATGGAAGTAGAGATTGAAAAGAAGGGTTGGTATGTTGATGATTTGAATTTTGCTGAAAAACACACCATTCGAGAATTAGCAAAATATATGAAGAGGGAGAATCAGCATGCATAAAGATGTAAAAGCCATATATGAAGAATCAAAAATTTTAGATGAGGCCACTCATTTATACGGAGTCCAGCGAAGTGACATCCGCTTTATCGCAGATGCAGAAAACTATGTGTATGAACTTAAAAAAGACGGAGAGTCTTTCATTTTAAAAATTACCCATACCATCCGCAGATCACCTGATTATATTTTAGGTGAAATGGAATGGCTCCATCACTTAGCGAAGGGCGGACTTTCGGTTGCAAAACCAATTGCTTCATTACATGGCCGTGATATCGAGCAAGTAGACGATGAGCAAGGCGGTTCATTTTTACTGCGAGTCTATGAAAAAGCACCAGGCCATAAAGTCGAAGAGGCAGACTGGAACGATGAATTATTTTATGCCCTTGGACAGTACACAGGCCGCATGCATAAACTGACAAAAAGCTATCAGCTGTCAGATCCGCGATATAAAAGACAAGAGTGGGATGAAGAGGAGCAGCTTAAATTGCGTAAGTATGTCCCAGCCGATCAGACGCTTGTGTTCGAACAAGCGGATCGGTTGATGGAAAAGCTGGCAAAGCTTCCGAAAAATCAGGATACGTACGGATTGGTTCATGCGGATCTTCATCACGGAAACTTCCACTGGGATCAAGGCAAAATTACGACCTTTGATTTCGATGATATCGGGTACAACTGGTTTATGAACGACATTAGCATTTTGCTATACAATGTGTTGTGGTACCCAGTCATTCCATACGAAGACAAAGCAGCTTTTGCAGGAAACTTTATGAAGCAGTTCCTTAAAGGCTATCGTGAAGAGAATGAGCTTGGGGATGAGTGGCTTGCCTACATTCCTGATTTCCTTCGCTTACGTCACGTGCTAATCTATGGCTTGCTGCATCAAGCATTTGATTTGGCTACCATCGGAGATGAAGAGAAGGCCATGCTCGCTAGCTTCCGCTCCGACATTGAGCAAGCAGCACCGATTACGACGTTTGACTTTACAAAGCTAAGTCAATCTTAAAAATGAAAATCCCCGCCTATGTGATGAGGCGGGGATTGTTTTTTATGGGCGATAGGTGGACGGTGATTCAATGATATGAAACAGGTTCTTTCCTTGCTTTGTATTATCGATCCAGCCTTGAAATGCTGCTTTTCCAGGTCCATATGCATAGACAGGGACATCCTCACCTGTATGAGCAAAGGTTGTCCAGCCTGAGAAAGAACGTTGATCAAAGATGTGTTGAATGCTGAGTTGAATCGTACCGGCCTTCCCTGATTGTGCCGCTTTCTCCACCTGTGAGATTTCCTCTTTTGTGAGCGAGAAATCAATATAGGTGTGAAGGACATCACGTACCGATTGTCCGCCTGCGATTTTCTTTGCCATATACACAGGTGTTTTCTTAGCAGCTAAAATGGGTGCTGGGTCCCATTTATAGCCGGTTTCACTTGTCATGCCGTCTGCACCAAACGAAAAGCCGCCAGTCGCATGATCTGCTGTGATGATGACGAGGGTTTCTTGATCCTTTTTAGCGAATTGAAGAGCCGCTTGGACTGCTTTCTCAAAATCCTCCATCTCACTCATTGCGCCGACCACATCATTTTCATGTCCAGCAGAATCAATGGTACTGCCTTCAAGCAGCATGAAAAACCCATGCGAATTGTCTTGATTTAATTGGGTCAATGCTGACTGCGTCATGTCTTTTAAAGTAGGCACATGCTTTGGACGATCGATGGCTCGATCCAGCTCGTCCTCCTGGAATAAGCCGAGCATTTTTGAAGATGATTGGGAGGTTAAATCATCTTTTGACCTTAGAATGGAATACCCGCTCTTCTCAAATTCTTTCACAAGATCACGGTCTTTTCGGTCAAAATATTGCATGCCGCCACCTAGAAGGATATCAACTTTGTGCTCTCCACCTATTTTCTCATCAAAAAAGTGGTCTGCAATTTGTTCTTTGTTTTTTCGGGAGACGTTATGTGTGCCAAAAGCGGCAGGTGTAGCATCGGTGATGTCAGATGAGACAACAAAGGCTGTTTTCATTTGTGCTTCCTTTGCTGCTTCAACGACACTTCTAAGAGGTTCTTTTTCTTGGTTGACGGCGATGGCATCATTGTATGTCTTTTTTCCAGTCGCCATGGCCGTGGCTGCGGCAGCTGAGTCGGTAATATTATCTCGAGGATCATCTGGGTGTGTGGTCTGCATCCCGACTAAATACGGGTCCCAGACGGTTTGTGCTTTTGGAGAACCAAGCTTTTCCTGCTTGAATGTGCGGTAGGCTTTGATCACGGGCATCCCCATTCCATCGCCAACGATAAAAATAACATTTTTTGGTGTTTTCGTTTGTTTCTTGTCTGCTGCATTTGTTGAGACGGGAGTGACATAATGTGAGGTCAATAAAGCAGCGAATACGAGTACCGCTAGAATCCCACTCATAAGAAAAATACGTTTTTTACGATCCATATAGCCCATGAAAAATCCCCTTTTATCATTTATTTCATAATTTGTATTTTATTTGAATGAAGGCAATGGTTCAACCCCTTTTCCCATAAAAAAAGGTGATGAGACTTTTGCCTCATCACCTTTTATACCGTATCACACTTGACGCCAACGACGCCTTCTAGATCTTTAATATCAAAATACACATCAGTTGTATAGCGATCTTTATGCACGCGTACGCGTACTTCCATAATCGGATAGTTCTTTTCTGTTAAATCATCAATACGAACAGAATGAATGCGAATGTTGAGGGCTTTCATTTCTTTTAAAATATCCGTCATGCGGTTTCGATCAGAAAGAGACATTCTGATGCGGATTTCTTTTTCCTGTAAGCGAATCGGCCCGATCCGCTGGAAGAGCCACGGTAGAAATTCGACACTAATCAGAATAAAGAAAAGACTGAGGAAGGCTTCTTTATAAAATCCTGCACCTGTAGCAACCCCAAGTCCTGCTGCTCCCCAGATCATCGCAGAAGTCGTGAGACCTGAGATGACATCATTGCTTTTTCGCAGAATCACACCTGCTCCAATAAAACCAACACCAGATATAATTTGCGCCGGTAACCTGAGTGGGTCCATTTGAAGCCTAGAGACTCGAGGGAAATTGTAGGCTGCATCAATGCTGATGATGGTTAACACGCAGGAGCTGACAGCAATGACAATACACGTTTTTAAGCCGAGCGGCTTTTTCTTCAACTCACGTTCAAGCCCAATAATCAAACCGATTAAGGTGGCCACGGCTAATTTTAAGACTGTATCCCATTCAATTGTCCAAAACATGCGTATCGCTCCTTCATTTCATGTACGTTTCACATCATGTATATGATCTTCTCACAGCCCATATGGCTGCACAACTCTTATTTTATTCAGAATCGGAAGAAAGAAAAGCTTTTTATTTAATTTAAAAAGAGAGTCATCCGCATAAGGCGGACGACCCTTCATGTTCTTTATTTTGTTTCTTCTTCAAGATGATTTTCCATTTTGTTAAATAGCTGTTTTGATGCTTTTGACGGCTTACTTGTCAATAAGCTCACAATAATGGCAGCTAATCCACTTAATGTAAAGCCAGGAATCATTTCATAAATACCTGTTGCATGGTTAAGGCCTGTCGTGATCCATGTGAGAACCACAACCGCACCAACAATCATCCCAACTAGGGCACCATGGTGATTCATTCGTTTCCAGTATAGGCAAAGTAAGATGACTGGACCGAATGAAGAACCAAATCCAGCCCACGCATAACCGACAAGATCAAGAATGGTATCACTTGGGTTAAGTGAAAGACAAAGGGCAATCACAGCGACAACGAGTACAGACATACGACCAATCATCACAAGCTCTTTATCAGATGCTTTTTTTCTAAAGAACGTTCTGTATAAATCCTCTGTCATCGCACTTGCTGTGACAAGCAGCTGAGACGAAATTGAACTCATAATCGCCGCTAAAATGGCAGAAAGTAAAAATCCAGTGATATATGGATGGAACAGCACTTTAGAAAAGACGATAAAGATCGTTTCAGGGTCAGCAAGGTTCATACCCGTTTCATTAACATAGGCAACACCTACTAAACCGACAGATAGTGAACCAATTACTGAAATAATCATCCAGCTCATTCCGATGCGGCGTGCTGGTTTTAAGTCTTTGACGGACGTAATCGCCATAAAGCGCACGATAATATGCGGTTGTCCAAAGTAACCTAGTCCCCAAGCGAGGAAGGATATAATGCCAATGACGCTCGTTCCTCTAAAAATATCAAGCAATTTAGGGTCAATCTGTTGAATATCTTGGAATGTGGCAACAGGTCCACCTAATTGTGTAAAGGCAACGATCGGCACGAGCACTAATGCTAAAAACATGATAGCTCCTTGGACAAAGTCCGTTAAGCTCACTGCCAGGAATCCACCAAACAATGTATACAAAATAACAATACTTGACGTCAAAATCAGTCCAAACATGTAGTGTGCACCAAATGCTGACTCAAATAAACGTCCGCCTGATACCATCCCAGACGATGTATACAGCGTAAAGAAAATTAAAATGATGACAGCTGATACAGCTTTTAATAAAGAAGATGATCCTTTGAATCGTTTATCAAAGAAATCAGGAATTGTAATGGCATCATCAGCAATTTCTGTATAAGAACGTAAACGGGGTGCAAGAATGAGATAGTTTAAGTAAGCACCGACGATGAGACCAATCGCAAGCCAGGTAGTCGATAAACCTGTTTTATACATTTCACCTGGTACACCCATCAGCATCCAGCCGCTCATATCCGCAGCACCTGCTGAAAGAGCTGTAACGAATGGACCAAGTCCGCGTCCACCAAGCATATAATCATTTAAATCATGTGTTTTCCTGAATGCATACCAACCGATGGCAAGCATCCCGATAAAATAAATAGATAAGGAAATTGTAACTTCAATACTCATTTTGTGTTCTCACCTTTTTCGTATAAATTTGACATCACCTCAATCAAAATATCCAGAAGTGTCAGGGCTAGTTTTTTGATTGAATGCCCTTCTCACTGCTATGGTTACTTAACCTAACAGAGTATTCCCAAGTGATCAACCTTCTTAAACCTCCCTATTTTGAAGAAAAAATGGACAGATCGGTGATACGAATCAGTTTGTATGCGCTTACAAAAATGGATAAAAGTAAAAATTTTCTGAAAACAAAAGGGTGTCTGCATGCTTATTTTCTTCATCAGTTGAATCACAATGATGCTTCGAGAGAAAATGCCTCTTACAGCCCCTGCGTAAAGTTGCTTTAGAACAGTAAAATTTGATATGATAAAGTGTATATGACTTATGATCATGACCACGAACACGTATCATTTTTGGAGGTGAACCTGCATGTCTAGAATTTCAATAGAAGAAGTAAAGCACGTGGCGCATTTGGCACGGCTTGCAATTACAGAAGAAGAAGCTGAGATGTTTACAGAACAGCTTGATAGCATCATTTCATTTGCAGAGCAGTTAAACGAGGTAGATACGGAAAACGTTGAACCAACAACACACGTATTAAAAATGAAAAACGTCATGAGAGAAGATGTTCCGAATAAAGGTCTTTCCATTGAGGCAGTCATCAAAAACGCGCCTGATCATAAAGACGGCTATATTCGTGTGCCATCAATTTTGGACTAAAGGAGGCCTGAGGCATGTCACTGTTTGATCACAAAATTTCTGAATTAAAAGAGCTTTTACATAAAAAGGAACTGTCTGTTTCTGATTTAGTGGACGAGTCTTATAAACGAATCAATGAAGTAGACGGGAAAGTACAAGCATTCCTTGCACTGGACGAAGAGAAAGCTCGTGCGTATGCAAAGGAATTGGACGAGGCAGTTGGTGAAAAGGACGAGCTTGGTCTATTGTTCGGTATGCCAATCGGTGTGAAAGATAACATCGTCACAAAGGATTTACGTACAACAGCATCTAGTAAAATCCTGCAAAACTTTGATCCTATTTATGATGCAACGGTTGTCAATCGTTTAAGAGATGCGGAAGCAGTCACAATCGGTAAATTAAATATGGACGAATTTGCAATGGGATCTTCTACGGAGAACTCAGGCTTCAAAGCAACGAAGAACCCGTGGAATTTAAACACTGTTCCAGGTGGATCAAGTGGTGGCTCAGCAGCTTCTGTTGCAGCTGGAGAAGTACCATTCTCTCTAGGATCAGATACAGGCGGTTCGATTCGCCAGCCGGCATCATTCTGCGGCGTTGTGGGTCTGAAGCCGACGTATGGCCGTGTATCTAGATACGGTTTAATCGCATTTGCTTCTTCATTAGATCAAATCGGGCCGATTACGCGTAACGTAGAGGACAACGCATACGTTCTTCAAGCGATTGCTGGAGTCGATCAAATGGACGCAACGAGTGCAAATGTCGACGTCCCAGATTTTCTTTCTTCATTAACTGGAGACATCAAAGGCATGAAAATTGCAGTGCCAAAAGAATACCTTGGAGAAGGTGTTGGCGAAGAAGCAAAAGAGTCTGTTCTTCAAGCGTTAAAAGTATTAGAAGGACTTGGTGCAACATGGGAGGAAGTGTCTCTTCCGCATTCTAAATATGCGCTTGCGACTTACTACTTACTGTCTTCTTCAGAAGCATCTGCAAACCTTGCGCGTTTTGACGGCATCCGTTATGGCTACCGTACAGATAATGCAGAAAACCTGATTGATTTATATAAAAATACTCGTTCTGAAGGCTTTGGAAACGAAGTGAAACGCCGCATCATGCTTGGCACATTCGCTCTTAGCTCAGGATATTATGATGCATACTATAAAAAGGCGCAAAAAGTCCGTACATTGATCAAAAAAGACTTCGAAGATGTTTTTGAAAAGTATGATGTCATTGTAGGACCAACAACACCAACTCCTGCATTTAAGATTGGTGAAAAGACAAGCGATCCACTGACAATGTACGCGAACGATATTTTAACGATCCCTGTGAACCTTGCAGGCGTTCCAGGAATCAGTGTGCCTTGTGGATTTGCAAATGGTCTTCCGTTAGGACTGCAAATCATTGGCAAGCACTTTGATGAAGGAACGGTTTACCGCGTGGCTCACGCTTTCGAGCAAGCAACAGATCATCATAAAGCAAAACCTGAACTGTAAGGGGTGAATCAGAATGAACTTTGAAACGGTAATTGGACTTGAAGTCCACGTTGAGCTAAAAACACAATCAAAAATTTTCTCCAGCTCGCCGACACCTTTTGGTGCAGCTGCCAACACGCAAACAAGTGTCATCGACCTTGGATATCCTGGCGTACTGCCTGTATTGAACAAAGAAGCGGTGAACTTTGCAATGAAAGCAGCAATGGCGCTAAACTGCGAGATCGCAACAGATACAAAATTTGACCGTAAAAACTACTTCTATCCTGATAACCCAAAGGCGTATCAAATTTCTCAATTTGATAAACCGATCGGTGAAAACGGCTGGATTGAAATTGAAGTAGAAGGCAAAACGAAACGAATCGGTATTACGCGTCTCCATTTGGAAGAGGATGCAGGTAAACTGACGCACACAGGCGACGGATATTCACTTGTCGACTTCAACCGTCAAGGCACACCGCTTGTTGAAATCGTATCTGAGCCGGACATTCGCACACCAGAAGAAGCGTATGCTTACTTAGAAAAACTAAAATCTATTATTCAATATACAGGCGTATCTGATTGTAAGATGGAAGAAGGCTCACTTCGCTGTGATGCCAACATTTCACTTCGTCCGATCGGCCGTGAAGAGTTTGGAACGAAAACAGAGCTCAAGAACTTGAACTCATTTGCTTTCGTACAAAAAGGTCTTGAATTCGAAGAGAAACGTCAAGAGCAAGTATTGCTTTCTGGCGGCTTGATCGAACAAGAAACTCGCCGCTATGACGAAGCGTCTAAAAAGACGATCCTCATGCGTGTCAAAGAGGGATCAGATGATTATCGCTACTTCCCAGAACCAGATTTGGTGGAGCTGTACATTGATGACGAGTGGAAAGAACGCGTAAGAGCATCGATCCCAGAGCTTCCAGACGAGCGCCGCAAACGCTACATCGATGAGCTTGGGCTTCCTGCATATGATGCGATGGTGCTGACGCTGACAAAAGAAATGTCTGATTTCTTTGAAGCAACCATTTCAGAAGGTGCAGAAGCGAAGCAAGCTTCAAACTGGCTGATGGGTGAAGTATCTGCCTACTTAAATTCAGCTCAAAAAGAGCTGGAAGATACAAAGCTAACGCCGCAAGGCCTGGCTGGCATGATCAATCTCATCGAAAAAGGAACGATTTCTTCTAAGATTGCCAAAAAGGTATTCAAAGAGCTGATTGAAAATGGGGGAGACGCAGAAACAATCGTCAAAGAAAAAGGGCTTGTCCAAATTTCTGACGAAGGTGCCCTGCTCAAACTTGTCACAGAAGCACTTGATAACAACCCGCAATCCATCGAAGACTTTAAAAATGGAAAAGACCGCGCGATTGGTTTCTTAGTCGGACAAATCATGAAAGCATCGAAGGGACAAGCGAACCCGCCGATGGTCAACAAGATTCTCCTAGAAGAAATCAAAAAACGCTAATGAACAATAGCAAAAACCGCCTCATGAGAAGAGGCGGTTTTTTTTGCTTGAAATGACAGGGTCTTATCATAGATTCAGACCACCGCCGTATATCAATTCGGAGATTCTTTTCTTATAATGAAGTATAAGCGAAAGTGCACATTCGAAGGGGGATAAAGGTGAACGAATCGGAAAAACAGCACGTAATGTTATTGAAGAAAAAGCTTCAATTGTTCAACTACTTTTAAGACAGCAGGGTCCTCACACTTTTCTAAATTCGTCAGCATCCCTTGAATAACTGGCTTACGAGGCTCAGCTTTCGCCAGTTCTTCTTCAATGACTTCAATGGATACAAGGGTATCATCAGAAAGCAAATGTTCAAGCTTTAACAAACGAAGCTCCTCTTGAAGGGAAGCAGCACTCGGCGCTTCATCGTCCCAAATGGTTGGCTTTAAGATCGGTTTCGTCTGAGAACGAAGCATACCTTGAACCAAATCATCAAACCGTTCGAGTATAAAGGAAGAGAGCTCATCAAATGATAATTGCATCTGATCTTGTAAAAGCAGCACCTGAACATAAGATTGGATGATTCCTTGAATCATGACTGACAGGTCAGTTATATATGGTTCGATCTCCTGTCCATAAGTGGTCAAGATGGAAATTTGAATTTCATCATTCATTTGCTTTTTCACAGTTTTTGAATACTTTTTAATTTGCTGGTTTTCTGGAATAATGTTCTCGCTGAGGATCAAAATGATAAAATCCTTGTTCTCAGCAAAATGCTGAAACTGTTCAGCGATTTGCTTCTGGAAGATCTCTCTCGGCGCGAGATGCTGATTCTCTTTTCGAATCGTTTCAATACTTTGCATAGACGTGTCGATATAATATTCGAACGCTCGGTTGAAAAGCTGTTCTTTTGATTTGAAATGCAAATAAAACGCGCCTTTCGATATTCCGCACTCATCTGCTATTTCCTGAATGGTCGTAGAAGAAAAACCCTTTTTCGCAAACAACTGGATGCTTGCTTTAATGATTTTTTCTTTTTTTTCGTTCATGAAATAAGGCCCCTTCAGCTTTAGAATGTTACGTCAAACGCAAGAGAAATGGTTGACGGCATTGTATATCACCGTTTATTATGATATAGAATGACCAGTCAGTCAATACATAAAGGAAAATGGAGGACATAATGAATTCGATCATCAATTTTGTATTAAAGAATAAGTTCGCTGTATGGCTCATGACAATTATCGTAACAGTTGCTGGTCTATATGCTGGATTGAATATGAAACAAGAATCAATCCCGAATATCAACACTCCAGTCATTACGGTTTCTACAACGTATCCTGGCGCAACGCCGGACGAAGTATCAGATAAGGTGACCGATCCAATTGAAAAATCTATTCAAAACCTAAACGGAGTCAATGTGGTCACATCCAATTCATTTGAAAATGCCTCATCGATTCAAGTCGAGTACGACTACAACAAAGACATGGATGAAGCAAAAAAGGAAATTGAAGATGCTGTTAACAATATCAATTTTCCGGAAAATGCAGAAAAACCAAAAATCGCACGCTTTAGTATCAATGCGGTTCCAATATTAGCACTTAGTGTATCTGATGATAAAGAATCATTAGAAAACCTGACGAAAAAAGTGGAAGATGACCTTGTCCCTTCACTTGAAGGATTAGACGGTGTATCTTCCGTCGAAGCTTCGGGACAGCAAATCAAAGAAGTAGAATTTTCGTTTAAACAAAAGAAATTGAAAGAATACGGTTTAGATGAAGAAACCGTCCAAAATATGATCAAAGGCTCTGATGTCAACGTACCATTAGGTCTATACACATTCGGCAACAAACAAAAATCAGTTGTCGTTGATGGCAATATTTTAAGCGTCAAAGATTTGAAAAACATGCGAATTCCTGTCACACCAGGTGCTAGTGGCGGTGCAGGAAGCGCTGGAGCCGGAGCGCCTTCTAACGGCTCAGGAAATGCAGGAGCGCAAGGCGCAGAGCAGCAGGCTGGTGCAAGTCAGCAGCAGGCAGTAGCTCAGCAGCAAACTGGTGGCGGTTCAGCAAGCAGCCAATCTGTGGAGCTGCCGACAATCAAGCTTTCTGAGATTGCGGATATTAAAGTCGTCAAGGATGCAGAATCGATCTCTAGAACAAATGGAAAAGACAGTATCGGTCTGCAAATTGTTAAAGGCTCTGATGCCAACACAGTAAGTGTAGCAGAAGCAGTCACAAAAGAACTCGAGAAGTTCAAGAAAGATAACAAAGGAATCAAAGTAAGTACCACATATGATCAAGCAGAGCCGATAAAAGAGTCTGTCAGCACAATGCTGAACAAGGCAATCATCGGAGCAATCTTTGCGATCATTATCATTATGTTGTTCCTTCGAGATATCAAATCAACCTTAATTTCGGTTATTTCCATTCCGTTATCTCTGTTGATTGCTGTTTTAATATTGAATCAGCTGGATATTACACTAAATATCATGACACTTGGTGCCATGACCGTCGCTATTGGGCGTGTTGTTGATGACTCCATTGTTGTCATAGAAAACATATATCGACGAATGGCATTAAAGGATGAGCCATTAAAAGGAAAAGAACTCGTTAAAGAAGCCACAAAAGAAATGTTTATTCCAATCATGTCTTCGACGATTGTCACAATTGCGGTCTTTTTACCGCTAGCACTTGTGGGTGGAATGATTGGAGAACTATTCATCCCATTTGCATTAACGATTGTGTTTGCTTTAATGGCTTCACTCCTTGTAGCCATTACGATTGTTCCAATGATGGCACACAGTTTATTTAAAAAGAACCTGTACGGCACAGCGAAAAAGGTAAAAGAGCATAAACCAAGCAAGCTTGCTAGCGGTTATAGACGCGTACTCAATTGGGCATTGAACCACAAATGGATCACATCAGGAATTGCCATTCTTATGCTTGTCGGAAGCTTATTCTTAGCTCCACTTGTCGGTGTCAGCTTCTTACCACAGGAAGCAGAGAAGACGGCGATGGTGACTTATACACCTGAACCTGGACAAACGAGAGAACAAGCTATCGATGAAACGAAAAAAGCAGAAGAATATTTGATCAAACGTGACCATGTCAATACTGTTCAATATTCACTTGGCTCTTCAAATGCGCTTACAGCAAGTGTAGGCGGTAACTCTAACGGTGCGCTATTCTTCGTACAATATGATGAGGACACACCGAATTTTGATAAAGAAAAAGATCGCGTGGTCAAAGCCTTGCAAGACAAAGTGTCTAAAGGGGAATGGAAATCACAAGACTTCTCATCTGCTGGCGCAAGCAATACAGTGACGTACTATGTGTACGGTGATAAAGCAAGTGATATTGAAGGCACAGTAAAAGAAGTTGAAAATATTTTAAAAGATGAGAAAAACCTGAAAAACGTCAGTACAAGCTTATCTGAGAAATATGACGAATATACATTTAATGCAGATCAAGAAAAACTGGCGAAACTAGGGCTGACAGCTTCACAAATTGCACAAGCGATTGCTCCTCAAAATAGTGAAACAACACTGACGAAAGTAACTGAGGACGGCAAAGAACTTGATGTGAATCTTCAAACGGAAAAAGATGAATATAAGAGCAAAAAAGATTTAGAAAATAAAAAGATCACAACACCGACAGGCCAAGAAGTCCGAATTGGTGATGTTGTTAAAGTGAAGGATGGCTCAACAGCAAATACTGTGACAAAGCGTGATGGAAAAATCTACGCAGAAGTGTCTGGTGACATGACAACAGACGACGTATCAAGTGTGACACAAGATGTTCAGAAGAAAGTCGACAAGCTTGATCTGAAATCTGGCGTAACGATTGACACAGGAGGCGTAAGTGCGGATATTGAGGAATCCTTTACGCAGCTTGGGCTAGCAATGCTTGCAGCGATTGCCATTGTGTATCTCGTTCTCGTCATCACATTTGGCGGAGGTCTTGCACCATTTGCAATTCTCTTCTCGCTTCCATTTACAATTATTGGCGCGCTCGTTGGATTGTTTTTAGCAAAAGAAACCATCAGCTTAAACGCCATGATTGGATTGCTCATGTTGATCGGAATTGTTGTGACAAATGCGATCGTCTTGATTGACCGAGTCATTCATAAAGAGAAAGAAGGACTCTCAACAAGAGAGGCATTACTGGAAGCTGGTACAATAAGAGTACGTCCAATCTTAATGACGGCACTTGCGACAATTGGGGCACTTCTTCCATTAGCATTAGGATTTGAAGGCGGAAGCCAAATTGTTTCAAAAGGACTTGGCGTCACAGTCATTGGTGGTCTCGCAAGTTCAACATTGCTAACACTGGTTATCGTACCAATCGTATACGAAGTGTTAAGCAAATTTAAACGCAAAAAGAAATACGTAGAAGAAGATTGAGATGGGGCCCCGCTTTGATGGCGGGGCTTTTTTATGTTGAAATCTGACAAAAAGCTCTTCTCATGAGCTCTTCAAATGCTTGGAAAAATGCGTCACGATCGACATGGTCAATCACTTGAATTGATTTTCCATCTGTATGTTCTTCGGTACGTCCTTGCTTTGGCGTTTCGGTGTAAACGATTGCATTCATTTCCTTTGAACGAGTAAATGATGAGGAATCAAGAGTGATCGTTGTCAGCACATCCCATAAGTAGTAAGTCGAGTTGGTTTCGTGATGAATGAGAGGCGGGCAAAAGGCGTAGCACTGCCCAATAAAATCTATTCCAATATGAGAACGAAGGGAAGCCCAGCGCTGACGCACATCTAGTGTAAGCGGAACTTGATTCGTGCTTTCAAGTGCGACCATTTCAATAGGAAAGCGTTCCTGAAAAACAGTGCTGACAGCATAAGGGTCCCAAAATGCATTCCATTCTGCTGTCCCATCATGCTCGGGTTCCTCAACATTGCCTTTTTCAAGAAACGTACCGCCCATCCATACCAATTTTTCAATTTTATTAGAGATTGAAGGATCTTCTTCTAAGGCGCGTGCAAGGTCTGTGAGCGGACCTGTAAAGAGCAGCGTGACAGGTTCTGCTGACTTTTTAACGGTTTCGATTAAATGAAGGTGTGCTGGAAGCTTGGACACTTTTGTATCAACAGTGCCTTTCTCGTTTAAAATAGGTAAGGCGTCTACATAAAAAGCATGCATGCGCCACTCTTTCGGAAAAGGATTGACGCCTCTAGAATTTGAAGCAGCGACTTCAATTTCATAAGGGCTAAATCGATCGATGATTTTTTGAGACGCACTGAGAGCTGGCTCTAAATAACAATCAGCAGGAATCACAGACGTCCCAATCACTTTCAGATGTTCCATTTGAAGGAGAAGAAATAACGAGACGAGGTCATCAACACCGCCATCATGATTAAAATAAACAGGCTTTTTCATCGCAAACCATCCTTTACAGCGTTTTCTTTTATCTTATCAGAATGCTTTCTTGCTGAGGGAAATGTGGCAGGAGATTTGTCAGATTAGGGTGTTGTTCTGTTGCCATTTTCAAATCTCATAGTATAATTAAAGGTTGTTAGTGGTGAAAATAGATTGCATAATGAATATAGGATGATGATGAATGAAACGTGCTCGAATTATATACAATCCGACATCTGGGCGTGAACTCTTCAAGAAGAATTTGCCGCAGGTTTTGCAAAAATTTGAACAAGCTGGCTATGAAACATCTTGTCATGCAACGACATGTGCAGGAGATGCGACACAAGCAGCTGAAAAAGCTGCCCAGAGAGACTTTGATTTAATTGTAGCAGCAGGTGGAGACGGCACGATCAATGAAGTCGTCAATGGACTAGCACCGCTTGAAAAAAGACCAAAACTAGGAATTATTCCGGTTGGAACAACAAATGACTTCGCAAGAGCACTTGGAATTCCACGAGAAGGTGTTTTAAAAGCAACAGATGCCATTATAGATGGTATAGCGAAGCCGCTTGATATCGGTAAAGTCAATGGCCATTATTTTATTAATATTGCAGGCGGCGGCCGGTTAACAGAGCTCACCTATGAAGTGCCTAGTAAGCTAAAGACAATGCTTGGACAGCTTGCTTATTATTTAAAAGGCATGGAGATGCTTCCTTCTATCCGCCCGACAGAAGTCGAAATTGAATATGACGGCAAATTGTTTCATGGAGAAATCATGCTGTTTCTTGTTTCACTCACAAACTCAGTAGGCGGCTTTGAAAAGCTAGCGCCAGATTCTGTTTTAGATGATGGCATGTTTGACCTGATTATTTTAAAGAAGGTCAATTTAGCAGAAGCCATTCGAGTAGTCAGCCTTGCACTGCGAGGCGAGCATATTCATGATAACAATGTCATCTACACAAAAGCGAATCGCGTGAAGGTAGATGTAAAAGATAAAATGCAATTAAATTTAGATGGCGAATTCGGCGGCATGCTGCCAGGTGAATTTGAAAACCTGTATCGTCATATTGAATTTATAGTGCCAAAAGCAACAGCTGAAAAAATAGGGTAGAGATTGAACTTGGTTCCTTATGGCGCCAAGTTTTTCTTTGCAAATGAGGTGATGAAATTGGTAAAGATGAAACCGCCTGTTGAAAAGAATGAATACTACAATGTAACCTTCGAAGACCTAACGCACGAAGGTGCAGGTGTAGCGAAAATTGAAGGGTTCCCTGTCTTTGTACCGAATGCCCTTCCAGACGAACAAGGGAAAATCAAGGTCACACGTGTGAAAAAAGGATTTGCTTTTGGGCGACTCATGGAGCTGACAAAGGAAAGTCAGCATAGGCAAGATGCGCCATGTCCTATCTATAAGCAGTGCGGAGGCTGTCAAATTCAGCACATGAGCTATGAAGGCCAGCTGCTATTTAAACAGAAACAAGTAAAGGACGTTTTAGAGCGGATCGGCAAACTTGATATGAGCCGTGTAAAAGTTCATCCTGTACTAGGAATGGAAGACCCTTGGAATTACCGAAACAAAGCACAAGTTCCAGTTGGGGAACGGGAAGGCGGACTTGTTGCAGGATTTTATCAGCAGCGTACCCATGAAATCATTGATATGGAAAAATGTTTGATCCAGCATTCAGAAAACGACGAAGTGGTACAGGCAGTAAAAGACATATGCAATGCGCTTGGTATGAAAGCATATAACGAAGAGCGCCACAAAGGCTGGCTGCGTCATGTGATGGTTCGCTACGGCATTGCAACAGGTGAAATGATGGTAGTGTTTGTTACTAGAACGGCTGACTTTCCGCAAAAGCAGCAGGTGATTGAGCAGATTATAGCACGTTTCCCACACGTTCGGTCAATTGTACAAAACGTGAATTCAAAGAAAACAAATGTCATTTTCGGAGACGAAACGACTGTTTTATGGGGAGAAGAATACATTTATGACACGATTGGCGACATCAAATTTGCTATTTCAGCCCGCTCGTTTTATCAAGTGAACCCAGCTCAAACAAAAGTGCTTTACGACAAAGCGCTTGAATATGCCGAGCTGCAAGGTGAAGAAACCGTCATCGATGCGTATTGCGGAATCGGTACGATTTCCTTATTTCTCGCACAAAGAGCAGGCAGAGTATATGGCGTGGAAATTGTGCCAGAAGCGATTGAAGATGCAAAGCGCAACGTTGCCTTAAACGGGATCAACAACGTCGAATTCGCAGTCGGTGAAGCAGAAACCGTTATCCCAAACTGGTATAAAGAAGGCATCAAAGCAGACACCCTCGTCGTCGATCCGCCAAGAAAAGGCTGCGATGAAGCACTGCTTGATACGATTTTAAAGATGAAACCAAAACGCGTTGTTTATGTGTCCTGTAATCCAGGGACGCTAGCTCGTGATTTGCGTTTTCTTGAAGATGGTGGGTATGTGACGGAAGAAGTGCAACCTGTGGATATGTTCCCGCATACGAGTCATGTGGAGTGTGTGGCAAGTCTTGTGATTAATCAATAATGGAGATGTCCCGATTTCGTGAAAAATATCGATATCGGGATATTTTTATTTTTGCTCCCCCTCCGTTAGAATGAAAAATCCGCTTGAAATTCTATTAAAGTAAAACTCTATAGACATATGAATATAGATAGAAAAAGCTATGAAATGAATAAAACCCCTTCTCCATTAATGGATGGGGGGTTCTTCTTCTATGTTCTGATTTTTTTGATCAAGTGCAGAGGATATGATATCAAGTCCGATGTATAAAAAGCTAACAAAGAAAGATAAAATCAATACCCCATTTCCCCATATAGAAACTTCAATTATCTTCAAATTTAGTACATATTTAATCGTGAAGTAAATAAGAGCCCACGAAGGAAAAAATTCTAAAATATAAGTTATCCATTTTGGGACCTTCAACAAAAAAAGTGATTCCTTTCCCTATAAATAAGACGATAAATGACCAAAAAATCACAATGATGCTAACTAACAACGAGAAGGTAATCAAAGAAAAAAATGAATCATAAGTGATGTATTCACCGAAAAGAAAATTTACTCCCAATGAGACTAGGTAAAGCATGGCAGTTGGAAGGACAATAACTAAACTTAGGGAAAAAAATATAAGTAAAATAAGAAGAACGGCAGCAATAGCGCCAGGGGCTTCATCTACAACGTTTTTCTTTCTTAAAAAAGTATAGAGTATGATAGACACTAAAAGGAGTATTAAAAAAGTCAATGAAATCACGTAAGAAAAAGACATGAAGATCCTCCATAAAAAAGCGCTATTAGAAACTAATAGCACTTATTTTTATATTTAGATAAGATTAACGATGAACTTTGCCAAAGTTTTAGCAGCATCTCTAGGCGCACCCATTTTAAATAAAAGCATTTGTGAACTGTTTTTCTGTCTACTTTTCTCCCCTTTATCCATTACTTTTGCGATTTTGGCAGAAAGTTTTCTGATCCAAACAGCAGCTTTTAAGAAAATCACTCTTATCTATGCGATACACAAAGATTGTAACAAAAACCATATTAAGAATGAATTGTATCTTAGTACTGTATTTTATATAACGTGATATATTTTGAATAAAGAATAACTAAAGATGAATAAGTTATTTATCAGTTTAACAATTTTTTCTGTGTTATTCGCTGCCGGTTGGTCGCTTGATAAAATCATTACTTCTAATACTTATCATGTAACAGAAAAGGCAATTACAATTTAAAAAGCCCCTGCATAGGGCTTTTTTTATTTGAATATCTTTTTTATTAGTTTGCCAGATGCATTACCTGCTGCCCGTCTGACACGTTTACTAGTAGTACCTTTTTGAACAACGTTTACGTCTTCTCAAATTTTTGATATTTTATAAAGTGCTGATAGCATTTTATTAATGTTCATTTTATGCTCCTTTTGCGTTGAATCCTTACTAAAGTATATAATGATAAAAATTGCTGAAGACTTTATAGAAGGACATGCCCTAAAAGGCGCTATGTCATGAGAGGAATTGGATGAAAGATGAGTGAAAATTTCTGGCGTGATTTACCACGACCATTTTTTATATTAGCACCTATGGAAGAAGTGACAGATGTTGTGTTTCGTCATGTTGTGAGTGAGGCGGCGAGACCTGATGTGTTTTTCACAGAGTTTACGAACAGTGAGAGCTATTGCCACCCTGATGGTATTCAAAGTGTGAAAGGACGTTTAACCTTTACAGAGGATGAGCAGCCGATTGTTGCTCATATTTGGGGAGACAAGCCTGAGAACTTTAGACAAATGAGCATTGGAATGGCGGAATTAGGATTTCAGGGGCTTGATATTAATATGGGCTGTCCTGTTCCGAATGTCACACAAAACGGGAAGGGCAGTGGCTTGATTCTTCGCCCAGATGTTGCCGCAGAACTGATTCAAGCGGCAAAAGCTGGAGGATTACCAGTCAGCGTAAAAACAAGACTTGGTTTTACAGAGGTCGATGAATGGCGCGATTGGCTCAGACACATTTTGGAGCAAGACATTGTGAACTTATCGATTCACCTTCGTACTAGAAAGGAAATGAGCCAGGTGGATGCACATTGGGAGCTCATTCCTGAGATTGTAAAACTTCGTGATGAAGTAGCACCTGATACGCTTTTGACGATCAATGGTGATATTCCTGATCGTCAAACGGGCTTAAAGCTCGCTGAGCAGTATGGAGTGGACGGTGTGATGATTGGGCGCGGGATTTTCCATAACCCATTTGCTTTTGAAAAAGAGCCGAAGGAGCATACAAGTGATGAACTGCTAGGTCTTTTAAGATTGCATCTTGATCTTCATGATCAATATTCCTCATTAGGCTTGCGTCCATTCAAGGCGTTGCACCGTTTCTTTAAGATTTATGTAAAAGGATTCAGAGGAGCGAGCTTCCTAAGAAACCAATTAATGAACACATCATCAACAGATGAAGTGCGTGCAATGCTAGATGAATTTGAAGCGAGAAATCAAGAACAATCATGATGAGAAAGAGGAGGGGATGCCCTTCTCTTTTTTCTATGAATAGGTCTATTAAACTAGTGGATCTAAATGGTAAAATGAGATAGAAATAACAATTGGAGGTATTTTATTTGAAACCATTTTGGGATACAGACATAGAAAGTGAAGAGACATTTAAGAAAATCAATGAGAAAGGCATTGCAAAAGCGGAAAAGAAGCTAGGCGTCACCTTGCCTGATACATATAAAAAACTGATTCTTGAACAAAATGGCGGGTATACCCTGCATAACGCTTTTCCAACGGACCAGCCGAATGGATGGGCAGAGGATCATGTGTCATTTGATCATTTAAGAGGGATTGCCAAAGGCGAAGGCATTATGGATAGTGATTATTTAATAGAAGAATGGGAATTGCCTGAGGGACTTGTGCTCATTTGTGGGGATGGTCATACGTGGATTGTATTGGACTATAGAGAAACAAAGGAACATCCACCGGTTCATTACTTTGATCTAGAATATGAGACAGATTTCAAATTAGCAGATTCGTTTGATGAACTGATTGCGGGGCATTATACCGCAGAAGATAGCGAAGAAGATGGGATGTCAGATGAAGAGTGGCAGGCTGAATATGAAAAGCAGAATAAACCATTATCAAAAGAAGAAGTGAAAGACATTTTCATCACCAAAGACCCTGAACAGCTTTCAAAAATTGCGAATTTTCAAGTGGAACAAATTGATGATGTTAAGTGGATTTTTTCTGAAGTAGAAACATACATGAACTCCATTCAAGACGAAGAAATGTTAACGAATGCTGGCTGGGCGATCAATACGATCTTTATACTGAATGAAGAGATGATTAAGCAGCATGCTGATGTTGTCGAGAGTGCACGTCGTTTTGCGGAGCATTTGAATCAATCAGAAATAGATGAAATGCACGACATAGCCATTAATATATCGATTGCGTTGGAATTTGATTTAGAGGAGTAATACATCTTTTTTTATTGAGAAATCTATCATTTCAGCAAAAGACCCCCTCATCAAAAGGGGGTCATCAATTCCTTACTCTGCACTCTCCACAACCTCACGGCTATCCTCTGTTTCACCAATATAAATTGGGCCGTTTGCGTGGTCGATTCGGATTGGCCATTCGTATGGGACTTGCAGGCGTCTTGCGATGGCTCTCCAAAACTTTGCAGAATCAAATTCTAGTTCTTGAAAGTCTTTGAGCAATTCTTTATAGGAAGATCCATCAAATTGAATGTACGAGTCTTGCAGACGCATAAAGGCATAATGTCTTACTTCTAATGCTGCCGCAGCTTCCATTTCTTCTTCTGTTGCTTCACCAATGATTGTTCCTGCGGGTGGAAGCATGTCGTATACATTAAATTCCTCTTCTTCTTCGTGTGCTGCATTGTGCTGTTGATCTGACATTTCTCTTCACTCCTTCTAGTTTTCATCAAAATTTGATTCGTGCTTACCTCTATTATCGGAAGAAAATGCGAAATGTGGAATGAAAAAAGAAGCAGATCCACAATACTTGCTTTTTCTTCTTGAATCTTTTATGATCTATTACAGATATAAAAGGTCTATAATAGATAGAAAGGAAATCATCTGATGAAATATTCTAAAGCAACCAACTATGCACTTCATACGATGGTATTTTTAACTCTTGCACCAAAGGGGAAAGCAATAGGCGTTGAGCCTCTCGCCAAGATGCAAGACCTTTCACCCACCTATTTATCCAAAATTTTAACAAAGCTTGTGAAGGCAGGATTGATTGAATCAACACCTGGCGCAAAAGGTGGTTACACCATTATGAAAAAGAAGGAGGACATTTCATTTTTAGACGTCATTCAGGCGGTAGAAGGTCAAACTAATTTATTTCGTTGTTCCTTAGAACATGATTCTTTCATGCCTCATGATGACTGTTTGATTGAGCAGGTCATGCAGGATGTTGAAACGAAAATGCAGGAGACGTTAAGTCAAAAGCGGTTAGTTGATATCGCAAGCCAAATTGAGCAGACAAAAAAAGATCCATTTTTCAACATGTGATTTTTTTGAACAAATTATAGATATTAAGAGTCTTTAAAGTCTTGAATAAAAAGGAGAGATTTACATGTTATTAGATTGTGCCATTATCGGAGGAGGGCCAGCCGGATTAAGCGCAGCACTTGTTGTGGGGCGGGGCAGAAAACAGGTCATTGTATTCGATGACGAGATGCCAAGAAATCGAGTGACTCAGGAATCACATGGATTTATTACAAACGATGGAATGACACCGTTTGAGATCAGACAAGCGGGAGAAGCAGATCTTCAAAACTACCCCAATATCCAAATCAAACGAAGTAGAATGGTCGAGATACAAAACAATGAGGACAACTTTGCGTTACTGACACAAGAGGGAGAAAGGTTCGAAGCGAAGAAAATCATATTGGCAACAGGGCTAAAGGATATACTGCCAGAGATCAAGGGGATTCATGAAGTGTATGGAAAGACGTTGTTTAGCTGTCCTTTCTGCGATGGCTGGGAGCTAAAGGACAAGCCGCTTGCTCTCATTGCTGAGAATCCACGCGCCTTGCATATGGCTAAACTTCTTTCCAATTGGACAAAGGATTTGATCGTGTTTACGAATGGGCAGCAAGTGTTTGCTGAAGAGGAGAAGGCATTGCTATCAGCACATTTTATTCAAGTCATTGATGTACCGATTATGTCAATTCATCATGAGAATGGACAAATGCACTCTCTTCACCTTGCGAATGGGGAAACGGTGAAAAGAGAAGGCGGATTTGTCGCAAGTGAATTCAAGCAGTCAGCTCCATTTGCTGAAAGTCTGGGCTGTCAAATGACGAAAAATGCCGGCATTGAAACAGATATTCTTGGACGTACAACAGTCAGCGGTGTCTTTGCATGCGGTGACAATTTAGGCGGCCCTGCTCAGCTTGTCCTTGCAGCAGCAGCTGGAAGCCAGGCAGGAATGGGCGTTATCCATGAACTTGTGCAGGAAGAATTTCAACAAAAAACATCTCTATGAAAAGAGATGTTCAGCGATGAACGGTTTTCCGTTTTGCTAAAACGTGAGCTGCCCATTCAAAAAGTGCGTAGATGACAAAGAAGATCAGGATCCAGCTGCTAGCATCGATCCATACGTTGGTGATATGAATGATGTTCGCCTGATCAAGTCCAACCTGTATCCACATAGTGATCAATGCGGTGAGGAACACCTGTAAAAACCATTTTTTCAATTGGTCACACCTCCATCTCTTTCTATCATATAAGAAATGACAGTTTATTTCCAATTGTATTTCCATCAATTTCAACGGTAAAATAAGAAATAAAACCAATGGAAGGACATGACATGAGCGATCAAACCAATAGCTTTTTAAAAAGTCATTTTCCTGATCTTGTCCTCACGCCGCCACTTTTTTATGGGTGGCCTTTTGGGCTACGCTTTGAAGTGGCAGATTGGTCATTAGGAAAGAAATCGGTTGTATTAGAAAAAGCGGGGGATCGTGCTTTAGAAATTGTGAGATATGCTTTTGATCCAGAAGACGATATTCTGTTTGTCACGGATGTCTATACGCAGCATGAACATGAATTAATGAAGCAAAAGCTCCTAGTTTATCAGAAATATGTTCGCCGGCAAGTACGCAATCGCTTGCGTCACGAGCTTTTGACCTATGTAAGACCAGAACTAGATGAGCCCCTGACATTGGAGAGATTTACCTTGTCTTGCCAGCTGCAAGATATACGATTACACCCACTTCTACAAGCCATGTGCCAGGAGGATTTCTATGCACCGAATCAAATCATGAAGGGGAAGCTTGATTATGAAATCTATTTGATCAATCTCTCTAAACAGATGATTTTCCACTTATATGATGATCGAGGCTGTGATCTTATTGCGGCAGATGCTGAGCGCCTTCGGCCAGTCTACGAGGGCTTACAGCACTGGCTATTAGACTATGATCGTGCTCAGATGGACAGGCTGTTTGCAAAGAAATAAGAAAACCGCACTTTTGACAAGTGCGGCTTCTTTTTATGCTTCTACTTTATTGAAGAACTGTGGTAAATATTCTTTGTGTGCTTCTAGCATTTCATCTAGGATGCTTTTTGCAATGGCATCTGATGGGACGAGCGGGTTGATCGTCATTGCGACAAGTGCTGTGTTGTAATCTCCTGTCACGGCTGCTTCAGCGGCAACACGTTCAAAGGATTTAATTTGAGAAATCAGTCCTTTGACTGCGACTGGCATTTCGCCAACAGCGATTGGTTTAGGACCGTCTTTTGTGATGACGCAGTTCAGTTCTACAGCAGAATCATTTGGAATGTCACTGATGGCACCATTGTTGATGGTATTGACAGGCTGAATATCATGCTTGTCGTTATAAATCGATGCAATCAAGTTACAAGCGGCATCACTGTAGTAGGCACCGCCTCGTTTTTCAAGCTGTGGCGGCTTGATATCAAGATCAGGGTCTTTGTAAAGCTCAAACAGGTCATTTTCTAGTGCACGAACGACTTCTGCACGAGTTCCTTCATTCTCTGCTGCTTTCTTTTCTTCAGCCAGCATATCACTTGTTTTGTAGTAGTAGCGGTGATATGGACATGGAATAACGCCAAGCCCTTTTAAGAAATCAGCATCCCACGGAATGGCATGAATGTTGTTCATCGACATCGTGGAGTTTGGATCTGCCATGTCTTCGATGACTTGATCCATGATACTTTTGCCATCTAAGAATACATTGAGTCCAAAGACCATATGGTTTAATCCAGCAAAGCTGACCTCGACTCTGCTTGCGTCGACATCAAGCCCTTTGGCAATTCCCATGCGAATGCCGATTGGCACGTTGCATAAGCCAACGACTTTGCGATGGTTTGAATAGCGAAGTACGGCTTCTGTAACCATACCAGCTGGATTTGTGAAGTTCACAAGCCATGCATCTGGGCATAGTTCTTCAATATCTTTCACAATATCCAGAATCACTGGAATGGTGCGAAGCCCTTTGAATAGACCTCCTGGACCATTCGTTTCTTGACCAATGACATCATATTTTAAAGGAATGCGTTCATCCTTCATACGTGCTTCAAGAAGTCCGACACGGAATTGTGTTGTGACGAAATCAGCGCCCGCAAGCGCTTTCCGGCGATCTAATGTTAAATGAACCTCGATTGGAAGTCCTGCCTTTTTCACCATTCGTTTTGCAAGATCTCCGACGATTTCAAGCTTTTCTTTTCCCGCTTCAATATCGACAAGCCAAAGCTCGCTAATCGGAAATTCATCGTACCGTTTAATAAATCCTTCTACAAGCTCTGGTGTATAGCTTGATCCTCCGCCAATTGTGACAACCTTTAATCCTTTTGCCATGTTCTGCACCTCCGAATAATGTAACGCGCAATGTTATAATAGAGAAAAGCCAATTCTTTTGTTTGTACATCTATAGCTTATCGTGAGAGCATCTCGTGCGTAAATGACTTCAGCGTCTTTAGGCAAGGGTGCCCTATTTAGAGATTTGTTACATAAAAGAAACACATTGTGACATGCTGTTGGAGAAAGGGGAAGTCAGATGTTTTCAAGTGAGGTTATTTCCAGCTTTAATGAACTAGAAAGCGCTTTATACCGATACATCATGGAAAACAGTGAAAAGGTCGTGTATATGAGAATTCGGGACTTAGCAGATGCTGCCCATATATCCACCTCGTCTGTCCTTCGCTTTTGCCGAAAAGTGAATTGTGAAGGCTTTTCAGAGTTTAAAGTGAAGCTTAAAATGTATTTAGAAGCAGAGCAGACACCTACTTTAAAAAGCACCCAGCACTTTCTATATGAATTTATTGAACGAACACTAAAAGGGGACTTTGAGGGGAAAATTAAAGAGGCAGCAAGGATCATTGCCGATGCAAAAAATGTGCTGTTTATTGGCACTGGCAGCTCTGGTATTTTGGCGCAGTATGGGGCAAGGTATTTTTCGAGTCTTGAGAAATTTTCATTTTACATCAATGATCCGTTTTTCCCGATGAATATGCAGTATTTAGACAATAGTGTCACCATTGTGCTGTCTGTATCAGGGGAGAACAGTATTACAATCGACCATATTTCGAAGTTAAAAAGAGAAGGAAGCAAAATCATTAGTATTACAAACAATCAGCACTGCACGATTTCGCGCATTTCAGATTTAAATATTGCTTATTACGTGACAGACGAACGGGTTCACAGAGCCAATATTACGACACAGACGCCAGTTGTGTATATTTTAGAAGCGATGGCGCGTGATATGTTCGCAATGTTAAAGGAAACGTAAAAGAGCCGCTGCATGAATCAGCCGCTCTTTTTTTCCTGCCTCATAAATGAGAGGATGGCAATCCCGGAACAGATGAGCACAAACAAACCGCCCAGCATATACACAGTCCTCGCTCCGAATGCATCTGCAATCAATCCAACAAAGAAAATAGATAAACCGACAGATACAGAGGAAAGAACGTAATGAGCCGAGTACACCTTTGATAAATCTCGGACTGGCGTTTCCGTTTGAAGAATGGTTTGCTGTGAAACATCACGAATTTGATAAGCAGGCCCCATCAAAATACAAAGCAGCAAAGCAAGCCACGGCAGGCTGTTCAGTGAGTAGACAATGGTCAGCACTGCATAAATGAATGAACCAGCTGCCATAAAGAGAAGAAGCTGCTTTTGAATGAACCGGCTTATCCACGCAGCCAAGAGCCCGCCTAGAATGGCGCCGGTATAATAAGCGGCATTGATAAACCCCCACCAATCCTCACTTTCGTTTAAATCTTGTGTGACAAAGGCAAGCGTAATCGCCCCGATCCACACAGCGCCTGCTATATTTTCACACACATCCATAAAGGTCAGGGTGCGAATTGTTTTGTTTGTCCAAATGATCGTCCAGCCATCCTTGAAACTGTTCATCTTATTTGCTTTTCGAACGGTGTCTCCTTGCTTAAGAAGAGGAAATACAGGGATGAAAAACAAATAAGACAATACAATCATCAAACAAGTGATCCACATTAAATAAAAGGGACCAATGAACAGGACGAGCATTCCAGTAAACGAATAGCCGGCAATTTGAACCGTTTGTTGAAAAATGGAGGCTGTACTGTTCGCTTTCACAAGGTGATTCTCTGGCACAAGCATCGGCATGATGGCCTGTAATAAAGGACTAATGAACCCGCCTGTGATGGAAATGAGAATAAGCGCACCAAACAGCCAAACCATATGCTGCTGAAAGAAATGAAATTGGGCTGTAAACACGATGAGCAACCCGAGACGTAAAAGCTGGGCCCATTTCAACAGCCGGCCCGCTTGAAAGTGATCTGCCAAAACAGGAGAGATGAGCCCAGCTAATAGCTGGCATAGTGTTCTTATTAGCGGAAATAAAGCCGCATACGCAACAGATTGTGTATCTTGATAGATCACAAATGTGATCGTCATCACAAATAGAATATCACTTAGCATGAGAAGGCTTTTACTGCCTGTATAGTACCAAAACTTGTTTCCCATATCCAACCGGCTCCTTTTCAAAAACAAGTTCAGTATAGCATGGTGAAGAAGGACCCAGAGGCTTTTCAGTGAAAAATACATCTTAAGGATGAGAGGATTGTGATAAGCTAAATGAAAGACATCGTAAGGAAAGGGGTTCAAATCAATGAAAGTACTGCCAGCACATGAATTCTTGAATCAGCACAGCATCCCATATGAGATCAAAACATTCTCTTCCGAAACAGAGAAGGGAGCCGCAAATGTAGCAGCAGCCCTTGGTTTTCGTGAGAGACAGATGATTAAGACATTGATTTTTGAAACAGGGGAAGGGGAGCAGCTGCTTGTGATGGTTGGCGCTGACCAGCATATTAAGTCAGGAAAACTAAAGAAAGCGGCTGGCTCTCGTAATATTAAAATGGCATCACCAGAGAAGGTTCTAGAAGTGACAGGCTACCGAATTGGCTCAATACCGCCGTTTTGCTGGCAGCCAGAAGGCTTCCGCACCATTATCGAAGCTTCACTATTAGAGGAAGAAATATTAGGCGTTGGCGCAGGTGAATGGGGAAATGAAATCCTCATCACACCAGAACAATTAGTGAAAGCCTCAAAGGCTGTACCGTATGACATCGTGCAGCCAGCAGAATAGAAAAAGTGCCTGTTTCTCATGCAGGCACTTATTTAATTTGCAGCAGGCTTCTTAAATGGACCGATCCCTTTCATCTGCAGGAAGGCATCCACGGTTCTATTTTCTTCAAGGTCATTCGCCCGTTTGCAGATCACAACAGGTCTGACGATTTCTATGCCTTCGATATATATACGACCAATCTCTTTCCGCTTGAGACTACCTTGAACCGCATCACGGGGAACAAGTGTGATCCCATAGCCAGCTTTGATCATTTGAATCGCTTCATGAACACCGCTGAATTGTAAATCAACAGTCGGTTTTTTAATTCCTTTCGAGGTGAAAAGGGAAAAGAGCTTATCTCTTGTGGAGCTGCCTTCTTCACGCATCAAAAAAGGCTCCAGGCTCAGGCGCTCTAGCGGGACGGTTTTTCCGTTCAACGGATGGTCTGCTGGCACAATAAAATCATAGCTTAAATTCGTCAAATGAGAGGTAACGATCTCCTCATGATGCAAATCTTCAATCACAGCGATGGCGACATCTGATTCATATTGAAGCAGGCTCTCTATCACTTGAGCGGAGTTTCCGCTTTTTAATTCGATTTCTGTCTGTGGTGATGACGTTTTAAAAGCAGCCAGCCAATCTGGCAGTAAAAAGTTGAGTGGTACGTAGGTAGAAGCGATGCGGAGGCGCCCCTTCTTCCCGTTTTGTAATAGCGTGATCTGATATTCTACTTCCTTTTCAGCCTCAAACACTTGCCGGGCATAAGGATACAGCATCTTTCCCATTTCTGTGAGCGCAATGCCTCGACCGTTTCGTTTAAAAAGACGAATCCCGATCTCTCGTTCAATGCTTCTAAGCTGGGCCGTCACAGCTGGCTGTGTTAAAGATAGTGCATCTGCAGTTTGTGTGACGCTTTTTGTCTCTGCGACCTTTGCAAAAATCCGAAGGGCATGTAAATTCAACTTCGCACCACCTATCAATTATTTTGATAAAACAATCAAAAACATTCATTAGATTTATTATAAGGCATCCCTTATCGTAAAGGTAGCGAAGGGGGAAGAAAAATGGATCGTCGTCAAAAGCAAGTTGTGTCAATATCGCTTATCACAGCATTTGCACTTATTGGGGATTCAATGCTCTATATTGTTCTCCCGATCTATTGGAAAGAGATTGGTTTATCATCCATTTGGGAGGTCGGGTTACTGCTGTCTATCAACCGATTCATACGTATCCCGCTAGCACCTGTCGTATGGTGGCTCTATCGCTATATCCCAATGAAGACAGGTGTATTGATGGCGATTTTGATCGCGTCAGTGACCACGATATTATATGGGATGAGCGGTTTTTGGCTGCTATTGATCTGCCGCTGCGCATGGGGCCTCGCTTGGACGTTACTCCGTATGAGCGGGATGAGGGTTTTGGCTGAAATGGACGAAGGCTCACAAGGACATTTGACGGGTCTTTATAATGGACTTTACCGGCTTGGGAGTTTATTTGGCATGTTATTTGGAGGAATCTTTGCCAGCTTGATCGGCTTCCAGTCCATGACGCTTGTCTTTGGTTTACTCACATTGATGGGGGGCATTTTTTATGTATCGTTGGATGAAATTGAAAAGAGAGAAGGCAGCAAGGTGTATCATGGCATCAAACAAAAGTGGTTTACACGAGATGTGGTAAAAGTACTGATAACAGGCATGCTGATCGCACTGATCATCCAAGGTTTATTCGCATCCACGCTGAGTCATGTCATTGAAGCAAAGATCGATCAGGATGAATTGACTCTGTTTGGCTTTGTCATCGGAGCTTCGGCTTTAAGCGGTGTGATTCAAGCACTTAGGTGGGGATGGGAACCATTTCTCGCACCGAGAACAGGCAAATGGTTTGATCGGCTTGTGATGAAGGAACGAATGCTATGCTGGATGTTTCTTTCATTTGGAGGGCTCAGTTTTCTTGGGGTCATGCTAAAGGTAAGCGGCTGGTTCCTTGTGATGCTGCTTTTGATTCAGCTACTGGCAACGATTGTAACAACGTTCACCGATACACTTGCCTTTCAAAAAGCCTCTGCTCAAACAGATAAGAACCGCTTTCTCGCCAGCTATTCTTTTGTTCAAGATTTGGGGGCTGCTTTAGGACCTTTGTGCGGGTATACATTGATTCAGTTTTTCGGAACAAACAGCGTCTTTTGGCTGATGCTCGTCATAAGCTTAATGCTTGTCAGCATGTGGGTAAGAGGCGGGCAGCATGTTTCTTCTAGTGCAGTGTAAAAAATAAAGCGCTATATAAAAAAACTGCCTCATGCAGCTGAGCGCAGGAGGCAGTCATATTCTCTTATTCTAAGTCTGAATCGTAGGCTTTTTGCATGAGGTGGCTGACAACCTCTTTTAATCCATTTGGTTTATGGAATTCTACAGGTGTGCTTCCTTTTTCGAAGACGATTTGGTCTGCTTCAACGAGCACGACATATCGATTGTTGACCTTCGCAATATGGATCGAGTGGCCAAAGTCCGCTAGAAGCCCTTTGATTTCTGTTTCACCTAGACGCATTTTCATTGTGATGTCAGGGGTTTGTTCCACAATGTGAGAAGCTGCTAGTGTGACTTGTTCTGTATCGAGTGTTTCTCTAATTTCTCGTTTTTCACTCGCTTCCCATATTTCAAGGTCCTTTTCAAATTGCTTTAATTCTTCACTTTCATCCTGTAATGTTTCAAATACTTGTTCTTGCACCATGTTCATGACCTGTGATTTCATGATTTCAGGCATAGATTCTCCGTATTCGACGAATTTCAGAAAGTCCTCAAAATAACGAGCATGTGAGGATTGGTGAATTTTCACTTCAGCTTCCTCTGTCATGCCCTCTTCTGGCATAAAAGGGTATTGAATTGATTTCATATTTTTTGTTGTAATCGCCATTTCTACTTTTTTGATCAAGGTAGATGTATCAGCGATAGAAGCGACTTTCTGTTCAAAATCGCATTTCATAATAAAGACAAAGGAGTCATCGAAGTACTTTTTAGGAACGGCAGACGCAACTAAAAAAACGCCGCCTCTGACAGCACTTGTATCTAAATACGTGCGAACAAACTGTTCACTGCATTCATTAAATACTTCTTTTGTATCGGCAAATCTCGTCTGATGAAATAAATTGTAGTTTGGATTTGAATCGAGTTCATGACCGGGTTCGACAATGAACCGGCCAATTTTGGTTGGTACTTGTTCAGATTTAGGGTGTCTGTCGACTTTTCGTTTGACGATTTTTTTTAGCTCACCATCTAAAAAGTCCTTCAGCTCACTTTGTTCAAATTCCTCTTGATCTAATGTTTGATAATGCTTGAACCGTTTATTTGCTTGTTCATCTTTGCCTTCGATTTCCACGACAAAGAATGATAGAAAACGTATCGTAAAATCCATTGATTGGTCACCACTTTTTCTTCTTCGGATATGTTGAGTATAGAAAAAGGAGTGAAAATCGTCAACGAATGGAGAAATATCGTGTCATTATTTCCCGAGAAATGTTTATGGAAAAACACTTGATAATAATTATCATTCTTGATAGAATGATAAAAGAAAAGAAGGAACCTGCCAGTTCCTTCATCTCAGAAAAATCACTTATTTTGTTTCAAATGTTTCGCAATCAGTTTCAGCATTGCGAGTCACATCAGCCATTGTGTTTTTACCAATTTTAATGGTAGAAGCCGTACAGCTGTTATCAGCCCAAAAACGGCAAGAGTTCACTTCACAAAGTACGTTTTGTGCCATGGGAATTCACCTCCGTGATTCATATTGAGAATGAAGCAAGCTGCCACTTGAATTCATTCCATCTAGTAGTCTCTTGATAAAAAGAGGCTGTTTGTGCTGTTGATGCACATGTTTATCATACCATCTACCCTGATAATATACAATTTAAACTTTGAAAGAGCGAGAATACAAATCTCGCTCTTTTTTTATTTGTAAAAATAGTTAAATGCTAGGTGGCACCCTCTCTCATTTCGACATATGAATAGAGTAGATTCAAAACCTGATGTCGGACAAAGTATGAGGGTACATGTACTGATTTTCCGCATAAAGATAAGGTTTTCAATCAAAAATTTTTCATAGAGAGATGAGGGGAGAAGATGAAAGCAGTCATTCTCTGCGGAGGAAAGGGAACGAGAATGAGTGAGGTCACACAAGCGCTTCCTAAACCACTTGCTATGATCGGAGATCGGCCTATTCTATGGCATATTATGAAAATCTATCAGTATTACGGAGTAGATGAGTTTATCTTATTGCTTGGATACAAAGGAGAGAAGATCAAAGAGTATTTCCTGAACTACGACTGGCGGCATCACAGCATGAAGCTGGATATGGCGACAGGGGAAATGAAGCTTTTAGGAAAGTCAGAGAACTGGAAAATCACCTTTTTAGATACAGGCGAGAATACGATGACAGGCGGACGGTTAAAGCAGGCACAGGATTACATTGGAGATGAGACATTCATGATGACGTATGGTGATGGACTTGCCAATGTCAATATGTTTCATCTGCTGAAGCGTCATCAGGATCTTGGGGCAGCTGTGACTGTCACAGGAATTGAAAAGAAGTCACAGTACGGGACGTTGAAGGTATATAACGGGATGGCACAATCCTTCTCTGAGAAGACAGACAGTATCGGGATGATCAATGGAGGATTTTTTGTGTTGTCTCCAAAGGTATTTGACTATTTGACAGACGATGATCAATGCGTGTTTGAAGCGGAGCCTCTTCAAAATCTGGCGAATGATGGAGAGCTTGCGGTTTATGAGCACCACGGATTTTGGACAGCGATCGATACGTATAAGAACCTGAAGGAAATCAATGGCATGTGGACAAATGGAAAACAACCATGGAAGGTTTGGTGACGGCATGAGCGAATTTTGGAATGGGAAAAACGTATTTGTGACTGGATGTACAGGACTATTGGGAAGCTATCTCGTCAAGGAATTGATTGATCAAGGGGCAAACGTAACTGGACTTGTGCGTGATCAGGTGCCAAGGTCGAATTTATATCAAGGCAGTCAATTTGAAAAGATGAATGTGGTACAAGGTGCATTGGAGGATATGCAAACGATTGAACGTGCGTTAGGAGAATACGAAATTGATACCGTCTTCCATTTGGCGGCGCAGGCCATTGTTGGGGTTGCAAATAGACACCCTGTTTCTACATTTGAAGCCAATATTTTAGGGACATGGAATGTACTCGAGGCTTGCAGAAGACAGCCTCTAATCAAACGAGTCATCGTGGCATCAAGTGACAAAGCATACGGCGATCAGGAGCAGCTTCCATACGATGAAGACATGCCGCTAAATGGGAAACATCCGTATGATGTATCAAAGAGCTGTGCAGATTTAATTTCTCACACGTATTACAACACATATGGTCTTCCAGTTTGTATTACGCGCTGCGGCAATTTATACGGGGGCGGGGATTTAAACTTCAACAGAATCATTCCGCAAACCATCCAGCTTGTGCTAGAAGGAGAAGCGCCTGAAATTAGAAGTGATGGGACTTTTATTCGTGATTATTTCTACATTGAAGATGCGGTTAAGGCTTATTTGCTGCTAGCTGAAAAAATGGAGGAAAAAGGGCTCGCCGGAGAAGCATTTAACTTTAGTAATGAAATTCAGCTGACGGTTCTTGAGCTCGTGGATAAGATTTTAAAGGCGATGGGCAGTGAACTGAAGCCTCGTATTTTAAACCAAGGAACGCATGAGATAAAGCATCAATATTTGTCGGCAGAAAAGGCGAGAAAGCTGCTTGATTGGAAGCCTAACTACTCCATTGATGAAGGTTTAGAGAAGACGATTGAATGGTACCGCGAATTCTTTCAAAAATAGAGGTGTAAGTAGATGAACAGCATATATTGTACGGTTCTATCAAGTGGAAGACTTTATCAAGCCATTGCGTTTTTCTTGTCATTGAAGCAAGTAGAAGATGATGCTGTCATTAAGACGTTATGTATGGATGATGCTGCATTTGACCTGCTTCATCAAATGAATTTTCCTCATGTTGATCTTGTTCATGTACGGGAGCTCGAAACGCCGGAGCTGCTGGAGAAAAAAGAGGAACGGGATGCCTCGGAATATTGCTGGACATTAAAGCCGATGTGGATTGAGTGGTTATTTGAACAGGAGCAGGCAGAGGGCGTAACCTATCTTGATGCGGATTTATTTTTTTATGAGAGCCCGCAAGTGATTTTTCAACATCAGCCGGATGCCTCTGTTTTACTCTCGAGAGGGGATATTGTGATTCCGAGCTTTGATCCTGAGGAAGTGAAGATGCTTCAGAAGCTTTTAGGTCGCTATAACTCTGGCTTCCTGCATTTTAAAGGAGATAAAGCCGGACGAAAATGCCTCAGCTGGTGGAAAGAAGAATGCTTGAAGGAATGCAAAAATGCACCGGGCGAAGGCAAGTTTGGCGATCAAGGATATCTCGATCATATGCCGAAGCTGTTTGAAAAAGTGGAGGATATTCAAACAAAAGGCGTGAATATTGGTCATTGGAACTATGGGCAGCATTCCTATCAGGAAGAAAATGGACGGATTTTGCTGGAGGATGGGCATCCGCTCATTTGCTATCATTTCAGCGGCTTTCGCATCGTGAGCAAGGATGAGATGCAGCAAATTCATGAAAAGGGGAGAGATGATCTGCCGTTTTTCCAAGAAGCCTATCGAAACGTGCTGCGCCATGTGATTGAATCTGTTGAGCAGGTCGATCCGCTGTTTAACGGCTATGCCAAATTGGAGGAGGATGACGCATGAATGAGAAACCAAAGGTAAGCGTCATTATTCCGAGCTATAATGCCAAAGAGCGTTTAGAAGGGAGTCTTTTTTCCTTAACGCTTCAGGATACGGATATTCCGTTTGAGGTCATTGTCGCCGATAATGGGTCAACGGACGGCACGATGGAAATGCTTGAGAACATTGAGGTGAATTTTCCGTTTAAAAAGGTACGTATTCCTGTCAATCAAGGGATTGCCAAGGGTCGCAATCATGCCATTCGCGAGGCGGAGGGGGACCTGTTGATATTCCATGACAGCGATATGCTGGCAGAGCCGCAATTTATTCAAAAGCATGCGGAGGCACATGCTGATCATGAGGACCTTGTCATTTGCGGTGTATGCTGGAAGCGGATTTATCGTTATTTTTACGAAGCATTTGATCAGGATCATATCAAGCGGTTGAAAAAGCAAGGCTTGTATAAGCGGAAAATGAAAGATAAAACGCCTCTTTTATCAATGAAGGAAGTTGAAAATGGTGCATTTCTAGAGAAAAGCTTCGATTTGCAGTCTGAGTTTATTGCTATCCTCAAAGACATTTTGCGCACGTACAACTATGATTTAGGCTCTTATGAGCTGCCGTGGCGATTTTTTATTACGAATAACTCCTCTGTCAAACGCAAGCATGTCATCGCGCTCGGGATGTTTGATGAACAGATCGTTCGGTACGGGTTTGAGGATTATGATTTAGGAATTCGTCTGCATCAGCTTGGTCTCTCCTTTGAATTGCGAGAGGATATCATGAGCGTGCATCAGGAGCATCCAAGTAATTTAACGTCATTTGATGACATCAAATATAACATTTTGTATATGTGCGAGAAGTACAACAATATTGATGCCATTGATGTCCATTTGGCTTTCTCTGGTCCATTTTCTCACACCGTCACAAATGACATTGTAAAAGAGGTCCGGCAGCTGCATGGTAATCCGGTATTCTATGGTCTGCTCTCTTATTTTTTAGAGCTGCTTCATTTGATCACAGAGCGGAATGTGGGCGTCAAACGCGATAATAAAGATCAGCTAACAGCTAGACATGTCCCTTTGAAAAAGCTGGCAGAGGCAGCGCAGCTTGCGCGGCAGGAATATGGCTGCACAGTGGTTGTAGAAGCCATTCAAGGGCTGACAAAAGAGTTATTACACGTTGATTTGTTCCAAGTGGATGTGTTGTAGATGGCGTCTTATCATTTTACAACCATTGTGTCGAATACCCATGTTTTTAAGCTTTTGGCGCTGATTCATTCGCTTGAACAAACCGCTCATTTCTTCAAGCTGTCTGTTCTATGTGCAGACCCTTTGGCTTACAAGGTGTTAAGTGAATTTCCTCATCCGCATGTTCAATATGAACAGCTTGAAAATATTGAAGATGAGACGCTGCGAAAGGCAAAGGATGATCGGACGTTCCATGAGTATTGCTGGACGTTAAAGCCCGTTTTTTTGCTCAAAATCCTTGAGTCTTCAAAAGCGGATTATCTCGCCCATTTGGATACGGATTTGTATTTTTATCATAATCCAGAGGCGATATTTGCAGAGAATCCACTCGCTCATTTATTTTTGACGGATCATATGAATTCCGAGCGGTTCTATCACTTTTATGAGTTGTCTGGCCGCTTTAATACTGGATTTGTCGGCTGCCGCAACACAGACATTGCCAAACGGGCGGTCACACAATGGAAGGAAAACTGTCTTGCACACTGTACAGTCGAAATGGATACAAAAAATAAGACGTATGGAGATCAGCGGTATGTTGAAAGATGGGTCGATGATTTTGAAGGGGTTCATGTGGTGACATCTAAAGGAGCCAATGCCGCGATTTGGAATATTGAAAACTACAAGCTTTCAGTTGTGAAAGGGGAAATGTATCTCGACGAATGTCCACTCTTGTTCTATCATTTTTCTGCCTTTACGATCATTGATGAGAATACGTTTAATCTGAATTGGTATTACTATATGACAGAACAAAGGCTTGTGGATCATTTATATATTCCATATGCCGATTTGGTTTATCAAAAAATTAAACAGGTGCAAAAGGTCTTTCCAGAATTCCAGCAAGGGTTTATTGCAAAGAAGCATGTACCTGATACGCATTTTTATGAGATATGAAAAAAACCGCTCAATCACTGAGCGGTTTTCTCCTTTTTATGATTCATTCCATTTGGAGATGGTTTGATCGCTAGGTAGTAAGAAGGCCAGGATGCCTAATATCGGTAAAAAGGCGACTCCGATCATAGTAGGCGTTAAACCGAAGGCATCAATGAATGAGCCTAGAGCGACCGATCCGATGGCACCCATACCAAACGCAAGCCCAACCGTTAAACCAGACATTGTGCCAATTTTCCCGGGAAATAGTTCTTGAGCATAAACGACTGTGACAGAGAAGCTTGACGTCAGAATGACCCCAATCAGCCCAAGTAAAACATAGGCAAAAACAGGTCCGGTAAATGGCAGCAGCAAGGCAAGTGGAAAGGATGCCAATAAGGAAATTAAAATCACGGTTTTCTTGCCAAAGCGGTCTGCAAGCGGCCCGCCTAAAAATGTCCCAATTGCACCTAGAATGAGAAATAAGAAAATATAAGTCTGTGATTCTTTAATCGTCAATCCATATTGTTCAATCGCATAAAACGCATAGAAATTTGATATCGCATTTCCATACCAAGAGCGGGCAAAGATGAGAAAGACGATAATGCCAAGTGCTGTGAGTGCTGACTTACGGTGAAGTTCAGATCTTGCAGCTTTTGCTGGAGCTTTTTTCGCTTGAGCTCGAATGGTTTGAAGTCTTCCTGCGTACCATCTTGAAATATAAAGAAGGAAACCGACAGCAATCATTCCAACAATCGTAAACCAAGCCACGCCTGGCTGACCGAGAGGGACGAGCATGAATGCAGCGATCAGCGGAGCAAAGGCTTGACCTGTATTTCCGCCTACTTGATAGATGGACTGTGCAAGTCCTCGCCTTGGACCAGCTGCCATGTTGGCAACGCGGGAGCCCTCTGGATGAAAAATGGCAGAGCCGAGTCCGATAAAGACAACGCAAAGCAAAATGGTGGCAAAGGAAGGCGCAAACGCAAGCCCGAATATACCGACAGCACTAGAAAATAAAGCAATTGGGAGTGCATAAGGCATCGGCCTTTTATCTGTGTACCACCCAATAGCGGGTTGCATCACGGAGGAGACCATATTTAATGTAAAGGCAATTAGCCCTAATTGTGTAAAGGTCAGCCCCATTGAGCGTTCTAAAATAGGGAACATCGCAGGAATAACGGCTTGCAAAGTGTCATTGAGCATATGACAAATGCCAATAATCAATAAAATGGGATAAATCGTTGATCCAGTGACAGAATTTTGAGGTTTATCCTTTGTACGAGCAGCAATAGCCAATGAGACTTCCTCCTTTCATTCAACTGTTTTCAATTTTGCATTCTTCTCATTTTATTCATAAGGTGAACTATAAAACAATAGCAAATTGTAATGATTTAGAAAAAAGAGACACAAGCGTTTGTGTCTCTAAATGGTTACTTATAAAAAGTTGCGATGACAGGCTTCATTTTTTGAATGACGAGTCCACTACCGCCGCGGTTTTTTACATCTTCAATCATGCCGACGAGGACGTAATCTTCTTTTTTAGGATTAAATGCAAGTAAAAATCCATTTTCAGAACCGTCTGTTGCCCCTTGTTTGCTCTTTAGCTCTGCCGTTCCTGTTTTAGCGGCAATATCAGCTCCTTCAATTTGTAAGGAGTGAGCTGTACCGTTTGGACTCGTCACGACCTGAGTGAGCGCGTCTTTCACTGTATTTGCCGAGTCTTCTTTGATGATTTGTTTTGGTGATGCTGTTTTCTCGTCTTGAACGACTCGAGGATAGACAAGCTTGCCTCCTGTTGCAAATGGAGAATAGGCATGTACTTGTTCAATCGGAGACATGAGTAATTCGCCTTGGCCATATGCCGAGTCAGCAAGTAAGATGTCCGATTGAATGCCGTCGTTCGATACTTGTGCTGGTTTCATTGTAAATGGCATGTGCAAATCTTCGCCAAATCCAAATGCTTTTACTTTTTTCTCATAGGTGTCTTTGCCAATTTCTAGAGCTTCCTGTCCAAAGTAAATATTATCTGAGTACACGAGGGCATCAACCATATTTACGTTTTCTTTATCGTGAACCCGTGTAATTCGATAATTGCCCCAAGATTGATCTTTTTGCCATTTTAGTCCATGGATGGTGCGTACTTTATTAGGCTTTGTGACACCTGTTTCCAGCCCGATGGCTGCTGTAATGGTTTTGAATGTAGACCCTGGTGCATACCGGCTCGCATACCGGGCTTGGAATGGGAGATCTGGGTTTTCACTGTATGCCTGATATTGCTTAGGGGTGATCCCGTTTGTCATAAGATTGACATCATAGGAAGGGGCGCTGACAAGCGCTAATAGATCCCCCGATGATGGATTCATGATGGTGACGGCCCCTTTTTCACCTTTGAGCTGTTCATAGGCTTTTTTCTGTAAAGAGGCATCAATGGTCAGCTTCACTGTTTTTCCATCTTGTCGATCTGATTTTTGCAATGTTTCTTCAATGCCTGTTTCATCATGGACGATCAAAATGCTTCCGCCATCTTGTCCGCGCAAGTTTTTGTCAAATGTGAATTCAAGTCCGGTTTTGCCAATGATTTGATCTGCCTTTAATGCCGGATTTCTTTTGATATCATCTGCATTTGCTTTCCCAACATAGCCGGTGAGATGGGCGGCGGCTTCGTTATAAGGATAGTAGCGCATTTCCTTCGATTGATAGGTGACGCCTTTTACATTCTTTGGAATCGGCTTTTGCTCTAACATCGATTTGAGCGGGACAAACGTGTCGTCTGTGACCCATGCTTGTTTCAGCTGATTGTCGATTATTTCTTCATCTATATCAAATGCCTTGCTGATTTTTTTGATATTGCGTTCTTTTTCTTCCCCTGTGCCAAGCTTTCCTGGGATGATGCCAAGTGCGCTTCCACCAGTTGTTTCTGCTAGGGTACGGTCTTTTCGGTCGACGATGTTTCCGCGGACAGCAGGGTCTGATTTGACTTTGATGGTATCTCCCTTCTCCATTTGCGGGAAGATGAGATTTGGCTTCCAGTCGACTTTCCATTTGTCATCTTCTTCTGAGAGAACGCCCTTGTAAGAAAGCTTGTGCAGCTTGCCAAATGACGTTTTCATTGTTACATCATAGGAAAATTGATACCCATTTCCTTTGTCCTGTTTTTCGACGTTGAGCTTTGATATGTTCAGATCATAAGCACCAATTCCGTTGAAGATATTGTCATATTTTTCGGCTAGTTGTTTTTTTGAGAAGTCATTGGCTTTCAAAGACGCACTTGTTACTTCATCAGCCAGCTTTGTAAAGTCTTTCTTCTCCATTTGTTTTGTAAAGGATTGAGCCGCTTTTAAAGCTTCTTTTTCTTTTGAAAAAAGAGAATCTTTTAAGAAAAAGAAAGCAGCAGCAACTATGATGATACTAAGAATGGGGATCATGACTTTTTTCTGTTTCCAAAATGATTTTCGTTGATCCGTATACAATGAAAACACCTCAATTTTTGATTAGATCCTCTATATTTTACAGTGATTTGTCGTGATTTGTATAGTTTCTCATAGAAACCTAGCGAAATAGATAAGAAAAACGACCTGTGATTTGCCGTTTAGGATACCCAATTTTATTAAAAAAATCTAAATCCTCAATTGAGGAAAAAGGTGAAATCATTTATGGTCCAGACCTAGCCTTGTATTACTCACCTTAAAAAGACAAATTTTAAATTATTAAAAGATATGTAGCTAGATATCAGAAGATAATGCCCTACAGCGAGTTCTTAATTTACGGTTATGACGGGTGTAAGCCAATTAGAACGTGATCTTATCCGTATACGACAGCATGAAGGAATTAAACTGGTTAGGAAGTAAGAGAAGCTTATAGGTCGACTAAAGAAGTGTCGTGATGCAGTAAAGCTTAATAAAGAGAGGAATATGATTGTAAATTAAATGTGTGAAATGACAAATGTGTGTATAGTTTCAATATATAGAAAGCTGTCGGAAAGGAATAGTTGATGGATTGTACCGGAAATTGTATAAATAAATCTCATATAAAGGAGGTATTATATGCCTAAAGTTGACAACCTGTTAGCCATCCTATGGATGCTTCGCTCAGATAAAAAAATAACTGCAAAACAAATTTCAGAAAAGTTAGAGATGAATATAAGAACTGTTTATCGTTATATTGATACACTTTCAACGAGTGGTGTACCTATCATTTCAGAACCAGGACATAACGGTGGCTATCGTTTATTGAACAATTTTATAGAGGCTCCTCTATTTTTTGATTTTGAGGAGCAAATTTCACTATTTCACGCTGCTGTTTTTGCAGAAGATGCGGGATATTATGGAGGTGAAGCGCTCCAAAGAGCCCTCTCAAAACTTAGTAAACACTCAAATCAAGAGCAAGAAACAAAGGTAAACCAACATATAACTAGTCTTGAAGTAATAAGTCGAACCAGTTCAATCTCTTTGGAACCTTCTCTGAAAAAGTTGGAAAAGGCGATAGCAGCCGCGAACACGGTGAAAATTCTTTACCATAAAAGTGGAGAAAAGCAATTACATCATAGATGTGTCGATCCATACAGAATGATCTATTGGAATAATAAGTGGTATGTGATTGGATTGTCATCTTAGGAATGATATGCGCAGTTTTAGAGTAGATCGAATTGAAAGTCTAATGGTGACTGAAAATCAGTTTGACCAGCAAGAAAATTTTTCAGCACGTGACTTTTTTATAAACAGTCTCCTACCAACTTTAGAAGATAAGGAAGAGATTATTTCTTTGGTGATTCATGGGGATAAAAATGTATTGGCTGATATTTGCCAACATTGGTTTTTAGGACATTATTTACAAGAACGGAATTCACATCAAGCAGTTTTTCTTCTTCCAAAAGATATGATACATACATATGTACCTTATTTACTTTTACCTTACAATAAATCTATTAAAGTTGTTGAGCCAATCAGTCTTAAAAAAAGAATGATTGAAGTTTTGTCGGATTTAATAAAATTTTACCAAGTATGATAACTTCCCTGACGTTAACTGTCAGGGAAGTTATTTTATAATCGCTATATCAACTGTGATTGGAGCGTGATTGGATGCAAACAAAAAAAGCTTATCTATATGTATTTGATACGATGTCTGACTGGGAATATGGATATTTAATTGCTGAACTAAACTCAGGTAGATATTTCAAAAAAGATTTAGCACCTTTAAGAGTAATTACAGTAGGAGCTAATAAAGAAATAAAGACGACTATGGGAGGTTTGAGTATAAAACCAGATATTTCCCTTGAAGAATGTAACCTTGAGAACAAAGATCTTTTCATTTTACCAGGAGGTACGACTTGGGGTGAAGACATTCACCAACCTATCTTGGAAAGAATTGGCCAAACTTTAGAACTGGGCACTATTGTTGCTGCAATTTGTGGTGCAACTGAGGGGCTCGCGAATAGGGGATACTTAAATACTAGAAGACATACAAGTAATAACTTAGAATATACTAAAATGGTATGTCCTAACTATCAAGGAGAGAAGTTCTATGAGTTGGCACCTGCGGTATCTGATGCGAATTTAGTTACTGCATCAGGAATAGCCCCTTTAGAATTTGCAATGGAAGTGCTGAAAAAAATAGAAGTATTTACACCAGATACCTTACATTCTTGGTATAACCTGAATAAGACACATCAATCTGAATATTTCTTCCGGTTGATGAATTCAATAAATAAATGAAGTAACTGAAAAAGCTCCATTTCTCTATTTTGATTTGTAGAGAAGTGTAGCTTTTTATTTTGGACTTGCCTTATCATTTTCTATTTGCATGTTCCTGATGCTGCCCCGATTGTACTAAAAAGCCGAGCGCATTAAGAAGATGGCTTTGATCGAATCGAGACTGTCGGTGTTTTGGTTTCTTTTGGCTTCGGTGGTGATACTGTTTTTTTGATGTGCGTGTCCTTTGGCGTATAATAGGTTGCCCCAATATTGAGCCTGCCTTGAAGCTGGTCAATGGAAAGCTCCCCAAACTCTAAATGGTAATCAATTTTGTCCACATGCAGGGATTCAATATGAATGTGTGTATCCTCTGAGACAGGAGAAGCATGTGCGGACATTTTTTGCTCGAGAGCGATGAGTCTTTTCTCCAGCTCGGTGACAGAGGGGGATGGACTGGATTCAGTTTTTTTAAAGAGTGATAGAATGAAATGTTTCAAGTAGACCACAACCTTTTCTTCTGCCTTGATCTAGTCTATGGAAAAGCTGTGAGATATATACTTATAGAGATGTCAAGAAAGGGGAGAAGCACATGCTGCCTACTCAGATTCACATTGCCCATATGAAAACGAACTCGATGGGCTCAGGATCATCCATGACGTTTGGTTCGACGTTTGTTCGCAATCATTGCAGTACGATCAAAAGGAACAATGGCTTTGGGGAACAGAATGCTGATGGCGTGATCACGATCCTGCCGATTGAATCGATTGATGATCGTGATCAAATCGACGCCGTGAGTATCAATATTCGTCATCTATGATAATAGCAGTCGCTTTTCCTTCATCCTTTTGCAGCCTGATATAAAGCACACCGTCTTTAAAGGCCGCATTCATTTGTCCAAGAATCATTTCTGGAAGCCGGATTTTCTTTTCAAACGGACCATACTTCCCCTGCTTTTGGCGAAAATCCTGCTCATTAAAAAAGGAAAGACGCTGTCCTTTCATAACCAAATATTCACCATATGATAACACTTGTACATCTTCCTTTCGGTAGCCAGGCAAATAAATTAAGTACTGAATGTCTGTCGCGGTTTCCACCATGTCGATTGGTGGAAACGACGCATCTTGTCCGCGCTGTTCCTGCTGCGTGAACGTAAAGGGAGATGGACCATTTGCCATAAAGGGAGATCTTTGCTCATCATCGAAGATCATTTTCCAAAAATCATCCCCATGCATTTGCTGGGCAATATCCATCCACTGCTTCATTTTTTCGAAGTCCATGTGAAGACCTCCTGTTAACATACTTGATGGGTGCTTGCATATACCTATAAAAAGGAGGTTTATCTGTGGTTCAACCAACTCCGTATATCAATATTAATATTTTCATGTTAAAAATTAATTCCTTTGAAAATGCATCGGCGGTGAATGTCGGACAAAATTTGTTAGCAGAGTGGCAAAACTCAGATAAAAAAAATCAGGGGTACGGACAAAATTTTGGAGATGCCAGCGGTTTTGTCGGGACAAAAAGCCATGTAGATGATCGAGATCAAGTGGACTCACCTGCCTCTTTTTCACCAGCAGCTAAACCCATACAAAGGAAGTGACGTGTGATGTTATTCTCACCCTCAGTCGTCAATGTCGGTGCTTTTAAAATCAATGCAATGGATCGGGGTGCATCACTGACGCTAGGTCCTTATCAGCAGATCGATTATTTTCTCTCAATGAAATTGAACCAAGGGTTTGGAGAGGACAATGGAGATTGTTCACCGCTTGTCATTCCGATTTCAAGCGTGTTAGATCCAGATATGGTGGACTCAAATTCAGCCAAAAACAGCGTGATTTAAGCAAAAAAAAAGAGACCGGGAAACCCCGTGTCTCTTTTCTAATGTGTTGCATTCAGATGACTTTTTCGTCTTGCATAGGTGAAATAAACAACGACACCAATGGCCACCCAGATCAGGAAGGCTCTCCATGTCACCCATGAAAGGGTCGTTGCGAGTGTGATACAAATGACCGCACTGATAATCGGAAGAACAGGCACGAAAGGCACTTTAAACGCTGCTTTGACATTCGGGTGTTTTTTCCGTAAAACGATGACGGCAATTGAAATCACTGTAAAGGCTGCAAGTGTACCGATGCTGACTAAATTCGCGAGCGTCGATAAGTTCACAAAACCTACGATACATGCTGCGACAGCACCTGTCAGCCATGTGTTGGCAACGGGTGTTTGCGATTTTGGATGAACCTTTGAGAAAATCTTTGGCATGAGTCCATCGCGGCTCATCGCAAAGGTTAGGCGTACCTGCGCATAGACCAAGGCAATTAAAACCGTTGTGATCCCAATAATGGCACCGGCTGATATGATACCTGCCACACTATGAAGGCCCACGACTTGAAGAGCAAATGCGACAGGGTCACTGACATTCAGTTTCGTATAGTGAACCATGCCGGTTAAGACAAAGGACACACCGATGTATAAAACGGTACAAACACCGACCGCTCCAATAATACCAATCGGCATCGCCTTTTGCGGATTTTTGACCTCTTCAGATGCATTGGCGATCGCATCAAATCCGAGATAAGCAAAAAAGACTGTTGCCGCGCCTGCGATCACGCCTTCAAAGCCCATCGGCATAAAAGGTGTCCAGTTTTCAGGTTTGACGTACGCAAAACCTGAGATGATAAAGAGAAGGACAATGGCGATTTTGATCAGCACAATGATGTTATTTAGCTTCGTGCTTTCTTTTACGCCTCTTGAGACAATAAAGGTAATGAGCAAAATAATGAGTGCGCCTGGAAGGTTAAAGACGGCCCCATCAGCGGCTCCAGGTGCAGCTGATAATGCCTTTGGTATGTGCAGACCAAATCCACTGAGCAGTGATTGAAAATAGGACGACCATCCGCTTGCTACAGCAGAGAGCGCAATGACATATTCAAGCATGAGATCCCAGCCCATTAAGAAGGCGAGAAATTCCCCAAGTGTGGCGTAGGAATACGTATAGACGCTGCCTGACACAGGAATGGACGAGGAGAATTCAGCGTAGCAAAAAGCAGCAAGGGCGCATGCGATCGCAGCTAAAATAAAAGATATAATAATCGCAGGTCCCGCATCTTTTGCCGCAGCAACCCCCGTAATCACAAAGATACCAGTCCCGACCACGCAGCCAATGCCAAGCAAGATTAAATCAAACGTATTTAACGATCGGCTGAGCCGCTTCGTTTGACTTTCAAGCATGAGCTGGTCGAGAGACTTTTTTCTAAATAAAGAACTCATGTTGACCTCCTAATGGATAAATCTTTTCGTAAGACGAGTGTTAGTATATGCTTAAATAACAATTTAGTCAATTGGTTGGAGAACGCTTTAAATCACTAAAGTGTTAAACGACACAATCGAATTTGTGCACAAAAAGAGACATCCGCCGGGAGATAGAAGGCGGATGTGGTGATAGATAGTCTATGTCTGTTTAGCAAATATTTTTTCATTATACAGTACACTTGGATGAGTGGGGTAATGGGTGGCGGAGGCAAGGTGATGTGTTTTGGCTTTCTCCAGATCGCCGAGCTGATAATAACAATAGCAAAGCTGAAGGTGAGGATACCACGTTTTATACTGTGTGAGTGTGAAGGCTGTTTCGATTTCAGGAGCCTTCAGCGCCTGCTCATACCAAAAGATCGCTGCTTGATGTTTATTTTGAATTTTTAGATGATCACCGATTCGGCAGCAAAATTCTGGACGAGGTTGATCATATAAGAAAGAACGTAATAATGAGGATAAAGCCGCTTCATCGAAGCCTACCGCATAATAGCAGTCCGCTAAATATTGGCATGTGCGAATTTCATCCTCAATCCAGCACTGTTTTGTCGCTAAAAATTCATGATAAAAACGAATCGCCCTGACATGCTGCTTGTTATCTCTTAATTCATTGGCAAAGTAAAAGAGATCACGGGGCGTCATGTTCTCTCCCTTTGCCAGCATGTCTTCATAAATTCGCAGGTTGCGCCCTGGTTCACCAGTTGTTGTTTTCTTACGCTTTTGATGTGTGACGGCTATATCGGTTGGTAAGATGTTTCCATACACCTGAAGAAACTCATGAACGGCCCCGTACCATTGAAAGTTCAAGGCACGCTTCACAAGGCGATTTCTTCTATATTTAAAATTCACCCGACCGTCTTGATCAAATCCCACATGATAAAACATTGAGACGGCATCTACCGAAGGATCAAGTGTCTCTTTGAGCTGAAGAAATTTTTGACGGTCTTCTTCTAGCAGAACATCGTCTGCATCAAGCCATAAAATATACTCTTTCGTTGCACGTGAGAAAGCGAAATTACGGGCTTTGGCAAAATGCTGAACCCATTCGAAATCAAGTACCTTGGCTGAAAAGGAGTGAGCAATCTCCTTCGTACGATCTGTTGAACCTGTATCAACGATGATCATCTCATCGACAATGTCTTGAACGGAGGAAAGGCAGTCCGCTAACACCTCCTCTTCATTTTTCACGATCATACATAAGCTAATGGTTACCATCTTTAGATCACCTCTTCATAGTGTATCGAGCAGCAAAAGGAAACATTCTTTTCAGCAGCAGGTTTTTTAAAACTAGTTTTCTGCTACTGGCTGATTTAAAATAAAGGAAGAATCTATGTAAGGGCTGATAAAAATGAGTTTATTGAATGTTGAAGGATTATATAAAACCTATGGCGAGAAAACGCTGTTTGATCATATTTCTTTTCATATAGAACCAAAGGAACGCATCGGATTGATTGGACCAAACGGAACAGGAAAGTCAACGCTCCTAAAGGTCATTGCAGGACTTGAATCGTTTGAAGAGGGTGATATTACGAAGGCAGGGACACTTGATATCGAATTTCTTGAGCAAGACCCTGAAATGATCGGGGATGAAACGATTCTTGATTACATTTTTTCTGGAACGGCACCCATGATTCAAACAATGAAGGCATATGAACAGGCGCTCGCCGATTTAGAGCATGATCCGCAAAATGAAGCAAAACAAGAGGCGCTCATGCGCATGCAAAATCGAATGGATCAGGAAGACGCATGGGATGCGAACCTGTCAGCCAAAACGATTTTGACAAAGCTTGGCGTCAAAGATGTGAGCCGTTCTGTTCATGCCTTATCAGGCGGACAGAAAAAGCGTGTCGCGATTGCTAAAAATTTAATTCAGCCTGCGGGATTGCTGATTTTAGATGAGCCAACCAACCATCTCGATAATGCAACGATTGAATGGCTCGAGGGATATTTGAGTCAATACAGCGGTGCTGTCATTCTGGTGACGCATGATCGTTATTTCCTAAACCGAGTGGCCAATCGGATTTATGAATTGAATCAAGGACAGCTCTATACGTATAAAGGAAATTATGAAGTCTTTTTAGAAAAAAGAGCGGAACGAGAAGCAGAAGCTCAGGTGAAAGAAACGAAGCGTCAAAACTTACTCAGACGAGAGCTTGCATGGCTGAGAAGAGGGGCAAAAGCAAGAACGACGAAGCAGAAAGCACGCATCGGCAGAGCCGAAGAGCTGATGGATCAAAAAGGGCCTGATGCAAAGGGAGAGCTGGATTTCGCCATCGGTTCCCATCGCCTAGGAAAACAAGTCATAGAGGCAGAAGACTTGTCGATTTCATTTGCTGGCCAGACCCTTGTGGAGCGGTTTACAGACTTAGTCGTGCCGGGCGACCGGATTGGGTTTATCGGACCGAATGGAGTCGGAAAAACGACGTTACTCAACTGTCTAGCGGGGAAAATAGAACCGACTTCAGGAGAATTGACGATTGGACAAACCGTTCGTATTGGCTATTACACGCAGGATCACAAAGAAATGGATGAAGAGCTGACGATCATTGAGTACATCAAGGAAACAGCTGAAATCGTTAAGACATCTGATGGCGCCATAGTGACAGCAGAGCAAATGCTGGAACGGTTCCTATTTCCAAGATCCATGCAGCGGACGTTTATTCGCAAGCTGTCAGGAGGAGAACGCCGCAGATTGTATTTATTGAAAGTCTTAATGGAAGAACCGAATGTTCTCTTTTTAGATGAGCCGACGAACGATCTTGATACGGAGACCCTCAGCATTTTAGAGGATTATTTAGAACAGTTTCCTGGCGTTGTCATGACCGTATCGCATGATCGTTATTTCTTAGACCGAGTGGTTCATCGTCTGCTTGTCTTTGAAGGAAATGGTCGCATTTCACACTACCAAGGTGCTTACAGCGATTACATGGAGCAAGAAAAAGAGGCGAAGCGGACAGAGACAAAGCCTGCTGAGAAACAAGTAGAAGCGGCGCCTAAAAAGAGAAAAAAACTTTCTTATAAAGACCAGCTTGAATGGGACGGAATTGAAGACCGGATTCAGGCATTAGAGGAAAAACATCAGCAGCTTGAAGCAAGCATTGCAGAAGCAGGCAGTGATTTTGGGAAAATTCAAGAACTGATGGACGAACAAAAAGCCGTTGCTGAAGAACTAGAACAAGCAATGGACCGCTGGACAGAACTGTCACTGATGATTGAGGAATTAGAGGGTTAATCCTAATAAAATGATTGAAAAAAACCTGTAGAATTTTCTACAGGTTTTTTTACTTTACATCAAAACACGAGAAAATCAAGAACTCAAACATTTACGTTTACGTTAAGGTTATAAAGGTGTATAATAAATCATGAATTAATGAGCAGGAGGCACTGGCAATGGAATGGATGAAAATTGATCAAGTGGCGAAAAGAAGTGGACTGACGAAACGGACGATTCGTTTCTATGAAGAGATTGGTTTATTATCAGCACCAAAGCGGACAGAGGGCGGTGTCAGGCTGTACTCAGAGGACGACATGGAAGAACTAGAAAAAGTAATGCAGGCAAAAGAGGTACTTGGCTTTTCTTTACAAGAGCTTCAATCGTTTATGGAAATAGGAAAGCAGTTAGAGCTGAATAAAGAAGGCTACTTGCTGTCGCTTGATCCGAAGGAAAGATTAGAGAAGCTGTTAGATATTGAGGCACAGCTGACTGTGCAGCATCAATTGATTACAAAAAAGCTTGAAACGATTCAATCCTTTAAAAAGGATCTTGAAACGATGAAAGAAAGAGCGGCTCATGCGATTGAGCAATTACAAAAATAAACACCTCAGTGTGTTTATTTTATTTTGTCAACATTTGAAGGAAAGGTTCTGATGGAATGAAGGAAGAAGAAGTGTTAAAACAGCGTACAAGTCTGCTTAGGCAGCCGAAGGCCGTCTGGGCTGTTGCCTTTGCATGTGTGATTTCATTTATGGGGATAGGACTTGTGGACCCGATTTTGCCGGCCATTGCATCACAATTAGATGCATCTCCAAGTCAGGTCTCACTTTTATTTACGAGCTACTTACTTGTAACCGGCTTTGTGATGTTTTTTACCGGCTTTCTCTCTAGCCGGATTGGTGCGAAATGGACGTTATTAATCGGACTTATTTTTATTATTGTCTTTTCTGCTTTAGGCGGTACCTCTTCAACGATTAACGAATTAATCGGCTTTAGAGGCGGATGGGGCATTGGGAATGCCTTATTCATTTCAACGGCTCTCTCTGTCATTGTCGGCGTGTCTGTTGGAGGAAGTGCGAAGGCCATTATTTTATACGAGGCTGCACTAGGTCTTGGGATTTCGGTTGGGCCGCTGCTTGGCGGAGAACTTGGGACGATCTCTTGGCGCGGACCATTCTTTGGCGTTGCGGTATTGATGCTTGTTGCTCTTTTAGCTATTACGTTTATGCTTCCACCGATGCAAAAACCCCAGAAAAAGGTGAAATTATTCGAGGCTGTCGGGGCATTAAAATATAAAGGACTTTTAACGATGGCATCTGCCGCTTTCTTATACAATTTTGGTTTCTTTGTGATTTTAGCGTATTCGCCATTTGTGCTTCATCTGGATGAGCATGGTCTTGGTTATGTCTTCTTTGGATGGGGACTATTTTTGGCCGTGACATCCGTCTTTTCAGCGCCGGTCATTCATCGAAAGCTTGGGACATTGACTTCTCTTGTGGTTCTGTTTGCTTCGTTTGCTATGATTTTATTCGGTATTGGGATCTGGACTTCACATGTAGTAGTCGTCATCTGCGGAATTGTCATTGCTGGGGGTATTCTTGGCATGATCAATACTGTGCTCACGACCGCTGTGATGGGATCAGCACCGGTTGAGCGTTCCATTGCTTCATCCTCTTACAGTGCTGTACGGTTTATTGGGGGCGCGATTGCTCCTTGGATTGCCGGCGTACTTGCTGAATCTTATACAGCAAGCACCCCTTACTATGTTGGGGCGGCTGTCGTTCTGTTAGGCATGATCATCTTGCTTATTGGTCGTAAGCATCTTATCAATATTCAAGTAGGTCATTAAATAGAAAAAGCCTTATATCTGCATCAGATATAAGGCTCAGCGTGTAGACAAACCCTCGCATTCTTTGTCAGGACTGCGTTCCGGTGCTCACGAATGTTCAATTCGCTCCACTCCGGTACTCGTCCTTCCTAGACTTCAAAGGTTTTCTATCACGCTGAAAAGAAGACAAAGGGCTAAAATCAAGATCATTTTAGCCCTTTGTCAACAATTTGAAGCCTATAATACTTTTGTCGTCCAAGACTCGCAATTCCAAGTTTCAGTTGCTACATCTTGATAAAATTCAGGTTCGTGAGAGATCAATAAGACGCTCCCTTTGTATTCTTTTAATGCACGTTTTAGTTCTTCTTTGGCATCGACATCCAAGTGATTGGTCGGCTCATCGAGAACAAGTAGGTTGGTTTCTTCATTGATCAGCTTACAAAGACGGACCTTTGCTTTTTCTCCACCGCTTAAAACAGACACGCGGCTTTCAATATGTTTTGTCGTTAATCCGCATTTTGCAAGAGCAGCTCTCACTTCATATTGCGTGTAAGAAGGGAAGGTGCCCCATACTTCTTCAATACAGGTGTTGCTGTTTTGCTCTTTTACTTCTTGCTCAAAGTAGCCAATATGAAGGAATTCTCCGCGTTCCACCTCACCCGAAATTGGCGAGATTTCTCCAAGGAGACTTCGCAGCAATGTCGTTTTTCCGATCCCGTTAGCGCCGTATAGCGCAATTTTTTGCCCGCGTTCCATTTTCAGATTCAATGGACGAGAGAGCGGTTCATCATAACCAATGACCAAATCTTTTGTTTCAAAAATCAATTTCCCGGAAGTCCGTGCCGTCTTAAAGTGGAATTCAGGCTTTGGCTTTTCTGCTGCGAGTTCAATCATATCCATCTTATCCAGTTTCTTCTGACGGGACATGGCCATATTTCTTGTGCTGACACGCGCTTTGTTTCTTGCCACAAAATCCTTTAATTCAGCCACTTCCTGCTGCTGCCTTTTATAAGCTGCTTCAAGCTGCTGCTTTTTGACTTCGTACACTTGTTTAAATTGATCATAATCACCAACATAGCGCGTGAGCTCTTGATTTTCAACATGATAGATCAAGTTAATGACGCTATTTAAAAACGGAATATCATGTGAAATGAGGATAAACGCATTTTCATATTCCTGTAAATAGCGCTTCAGCCACTCAATATGCTGCTCATCTAAATAGTTGGTCGGCTCATCGAGAAGGAGAATTTCTGGCTTCTCTAACAGCAATTTCGCAAGCAATACTTTTGTACGCTGCCCGCCGCTCAGCTCCGTCACATCACGGTCCAGTCCAAGATCGGTTAACCCAAGACCTCTCGCTATTTCTTCAACCTTGGAATCAATGATATAGAAATCATTGTTTGTGAGCGCATCTTGAATGACGCCCACTTCCTCTAACAGCTTTTCCAGCTCATCAGGATCGGCTTCACCCATTTTGCCGTAAATGTCATTCATCGCTGCTTCCATGGAAAATAAATAGTGGAATGCATCCTGAAGCACTTCGCGGATCGTTCTGCCCTTTTCTAGCACAGTGTGCTGATCAAGGTAGCCGACACGGACATTTTTCGCCCATTCCACTTTTCCTGCATCTGGCTCCAGCTTGCCAGTAATAATATTCATAAACGTTGACTTTCCTTCACCGTTGGCGCCAATTAAGCCGACATGCTCGCCTTTTAATAAACGGAAGGAGACTTCGTGAAAAATGGCTCTGTCGCCAAAGCCATGGCTTAAATCTTTAACAGATAATATCATTTTTTACACCTCAAATAGATTCAAAACGGCTAGTGCCTCTCATGATTATATCGAACTGTCCGGCTTGATAAAAGCATCAAAAGAAAAATTGCGTTTCAAAGCTGATTTTGAGATACTAAAGGATAGATTGAATGAGGATAAAGGAGATCGACATGATAGAAAATTGGGCATTTTTAAAAGAAGCAAAGCCATTTATTCAAGAGAACTTCCAAGCGGCTGGCTTCGAAAAACCAACAGCTATACAAGAAAAAACAGCAGAATGGATTACGGAGAAGCGTGATGTGATTGCAGAATCGCCTACAGGAACGGGGAAGACACTGGCGTATGTGCTGCCGCTTTTAAATAAAATCGATGTGGATATCAAGCACCCGCAAGTCTTAATCTTGGCACCTTCAAGAGAGCTTGTGATGCAAATTTTTGATGTCGTGCAAGCGTTCAAACAAGGATCAGACATCAAAGCGGTCTCCTTGATTGGTGGAGCGAACATCAAAAAGCAGCAGGAAAAACTAAAGAAACACCCGAACATCGTTGTCGCAACACCTGGCCGTGTACAAGAATTAATCAAAATCAAGAAACTGAAAATGCACGAAGTCAAAACGATCGTGCTAGATGAAGCAGATCAGCTTCTTGTGCCAGAGCATATGAAAACGATCCAAGCGATCATTAAATCCACATTAAAAGAAAGACAAATCCTTTGTTTTTCTGCGACACTGAAAGACGAAACGGTTCAACTGATTAAAGAAATGACAACTGAACCAGAAGTATTGAAAATTGCCAGAAGTGAGGAAGAAGCGCAGAAAGTAGGACACTATTATCTATTATGTGACCAGCGAGACAAAGTAAAACTTCTGCAAAAACTATCACGGCTTGAGGACATGCATGCGCTCGTCTTTGTGCGTGATATTACGAATCTAAGTATTTATGCAGAGAAATTAGCGTATCACCATGTCGACCTTGGTGTCCTTCATAGTGAAGCGAAAAAAGCAGAGCGTGCTATCATCTTAAAGGAATTTGAACAGCGTGAATTCCCACTTCTTCTTGCAACGGATATCGCAGCAAGAGGCATCGATATTGACGATCTGCCGTACGTGATCCATGCCGACCTGCCAAACGAAGAAGGCTATATCCACCGTTCAGGCAGAACCGGTCGCGCAGGAAAAGAAGGGGCTGTCATCAGTCTTGTCACACCTCAAGAGCATTCTATGCTTAAAAAAATGGCGAAAAAGCTAAATCTTTCGCTTCAGGAAATTGTTTATAAGCAAGGCCAGCTACATCTTGCGCCAAAGCAAGCATAGAAAAAGGACCCATCCACATGGAGGGTCCTTTCTTTTTATGAAATTTTGACTAGCTGTTTTCCGACATTTTCACCTTTGAATAATCCGATGAATGCATCAGGAATGTTGTCAAAGCCTTCAACGATTGTTTCTTTATACGTCAGTTTGTCTTCTTTTACCCATTGTGCGAGATCTCTTGCTGCTTCTTCAAAACGATCTGAATAGTTGGCAACAATGAAGCCTTGCATCAATGCGCTTGTTTTAATGAGTTTTGTTTGCACACGCGGTCCGATGTCCTCGCTTGCGCTAATGTTATAAGACGAAATCGCGCCGCACACTGGAATACGTGCAAAGCGGTTTAAATGATTCATCACAGCATCAGAAATTTCGCCGCCTACATTGTCAAAATACACATCGACGCCGTTAGGGCACGCCTTTGCAATGGCATCATCTAAGTCATTTGTTGTTTTATAATTAATCGTTTCATCAAAGCCCAGTTCTTTTAAATAAGCCAGCTTATCATCAGATCCCGCAATCCCAACGACGTGAGCGCCTTTGATCTTAGCAATTTGCCCAACAACGGAACCAACAGCACCTGCGGCCCCAGAAATGACAACGGTCTCGCCTTCTTTTGGCTGACCAATCGCAAGAAGTCCGAAATAAGCGGTTTGTCCCGGCATGCCCAAAATGCCTAAATAATAGGACAATGGCGCAATAGATGGATCAATTTTAGTGAGAGATTCAGCTTTGGCCGTGGAATATTCTTGCCAGCCAAGGAATCCAAGAACAAAATCACCTTTTTCAAATTGAGGCGATTTAGACTCGACAACTTCTCCGACAACACCGCCCTGAATCACTTCATTTAGCTTGAATGGAGGTGTATAGGATTTTGTATCCTGCATTCGTCCTCTCATATAAGGATCTACAGAAACATATTTTGTTTGAATCAAGACTTCACCATCTTGCGGCACAGGTATATCGACTGTTTCAAAATGAAAAACATCTTTTGTAGGTAATCCTTGTGGACGTTTGGCTAATTGAATTTGCTTTTGTTGACTCATGTCAAATCCTCCCTTTCACTTGCAGCCTAGATTTACATTAACATGTTGCTTCTTTTCATTCAAAACATACGGTCTATTTGAAACACATACAAAAAAGCAGCCGCCATCTCATAGATGAGGACTACTTTTTTGGAAGTCAACAGAGAGGAGCGGTGGCAGACAGCCAAACAGCTGATACACGTCCGCATCACGTTCTTTTAATAAATATTCGTTCGCATTTTGCATAGAGGCTTTCATCATATCGCGCGTCACAAAAGGAAAAAGGATATTCAAGTATGAGGACAACAGGTCTTGTGGATCTTGTTCAATCGACTCGATATCTCCAATATTGATAATGATGGAAAAGAGATAATCAATGGAGATGCGAAAGTGCTGTTCAGCAAACAATGTAAGCGGCTTTGCTTTTGCTTCTTCAGGATTCCACTTTTGAAAAAGCTGTTTCACCAAATCACTGACAACCCAAGCATTAAACTGCTGTTCCGCTGAAAAGTAATACATCAGCTCTACCTCATTTCTAGCCTCCAGTACAAGAATTGTACAATAAAACAGCAGGGATGAACACAATATTTCAGAAAATTTAGTCATTTTTACAGGATTTTGTCAAAAATAAGTCAATAGGCATGGCTAGTACACAATGTAAAATGGATGTGCTCAAGGAAGGTTTAATGATAAAAGTGACGGGTAAAAGATTCGTAAGACGCTAAAGGAGGAATATAAAATGAAACCTGTTGTAAGAGAGTATTCAAATGATGAAACACTTCAAAAAGATGTAGAGCAATTAAAATCACTCGGTGTTGCAAGAGAGGACATTTATGTTCTGTCCCATGACGATGATCGTACAGAGCGTATTGCTGAAAATGCAGATGCCAATACGATAGGTCCAAGAGAAGTTGGACTGAAACATGCTGTTGGAAACATCTTTAGTAAAAAGGGTGATGAGCTCCGAAATAAAATCCATGAAATTGGTTTCTCTAAAGAAGAAGCTGAAACATTTGAAGAACATTTAGACGAAGGGAAAGTCCTTCTCTTTGTGACAGACCATGAAAAAGTGAAAACTTGGGCATAAACGCCAACTAAAAAAAGTCTCTTACTTTCGTAAGGGGCTTTTTTTCATGCCTTCATCTCTGAAGGAGAGGATGCATCTTTTTTACTATATTAAGAAAAAACAGCAGATTGGAATAAACAGTAAATCATCTAATTGAAAATGCAGATATACCAAAGAAAATGATAGGAAATGAGAAAAGAATAGTCAAAATATCACAAAAATCTATTCGGGAAATAATTATTGTATCTTTCAATTTTGTTTCAAAATGTAATGGGAATCTTGTGTAATTTAGTAGATAAATTTCTTAGTTCTATTGGTTTATGTTGTGTTTTCATGTAGAAATAAGTGTTTTGAGGTCAAAAAACCACGAAAAATACCTGTATTTTCAATTAGAAAATTCATTTTAATTTTTAGGAAATAATTTGTTGACAAAATAATCTAAAAACAATATATTTGGCTTATTCCAGTTGTTATGGAAGTAGTTGTTAAATTTCTGATGGGTTTATTCTAGGCACACTCTAGTGATAGGTGGTGGCATAAAACCAAGGTAAAAGCACTCGTGAAATTTCTACTAAAACATAAGAAAATGGTTTTTTACATGAAGAAGAAATGATAGTCGATTTAAACAGTAGATGATCTTTCTACTATGATCACTTTGCAAGAGATATTCAAAAGACGTCGTATTCCTGTACAGAAGAGAAAGCGTTTTCAATAAAGGCAGTGAGTTGATCGAACGGTGAAGGAGGTGAACTCATATGAAAAAAAGAGATAACAAGCTGATGCGATGTAGCTGTCAAATGCCTGCATATGAGGATGCATGCTGAAAAAGAAGAGTGAACATGTGGGATGCTTCTCTCCTTTTTCAGAAAATAGATTTCCTAAAAAATCCATCTTTCATTTTAACATAAGGTGTTTTGCTTGAAAATGACCTTTGCCCGAAAAATCAATTTTAATAGAAGGAGGTCCTGTGATGAAAAAAGCTTTGTACCATGAAGACAGTGGATTGTATCTAGAAAAAATGCGTATGGCATTTCAAGAACATTATGAGAAAAGAACAGATATGTGGTCTACTGATCCATCCTTAACAGATGCAGCTGTGATGTCATTAAAGGCATGGCGTTCAAGGGAAAAGAATGCACTTGCTGCTGTGCTCGATATCGGATGCGGGAACGGCCGGGCGCTGGAACATTTAAGCGGACTTTCCGCATATGTCGGCATCGACCTGTATGAGCATGAGGAGTGGGAAGGATTACAGAAAAGAGAAACGGTTCCTGTCCATTTTGTTCATCAAGATTTTATGTCCTGGTCGATGGGCCAGGGTCGAGGGATGCAGTTTGATTTAATTTTAGATCATGGCTGCTTTCATCACCAGCACCCTGATGATCATGAGCGTTATTTAAAACAGGTTTCCTCTTTGCTTCATGAAGGCGGCGTCTTCTCACTTGTTGTATGGGGAGAAGAGTGGAGAACAGGATTAATCGGAGAGGATGGCCGTTTCCACTTTTCGTTTTCAGACTCTCAGCTTGGAGAAAGAATTTGTTCATCAGGTCTGGAGCTTGTATCGATTACACCATTAAAAGCAAAAGCCGGCATTAGCCAGCATCATGTCATTGCCGTCAAAATCTAGTACAAAGGTGAACACTCAAACGTAGCAGAGGTGTTCATTCTAAGAAACAGTATGTGCGCATCATGTAAGGGAAAGGCGTTATGAACCAAGAATTCTGCTCCTTTGTACTGGAAAAGACCTAGATTGACATATCGCTAGAATAGGTGGAATTAAGGTCTGAACGATGAGAGGAAACGCACATCTATGTTCTTTTAAGCCATGAGTGCAGACACATATTCATCACCATCACTGCGCTACCTGAGTCGATTTGGGTGCAGCGATGAATAGGGGGGAGACAAATGAACAAGTTTGTAGATGAATTACAATCAATGATTCATCATTTTACCTTTCAAGAAAAAAACTATTTGCTCGTGGGGCCAGTGAACCTTCCGATTTCCATTCAACATGAAGAAGTGCCATTTAAATGGTATGCCTTCGCACCTGTTGAAGGGGAGACAAAACCAACGATCGAATCTATTGTCAAAATGAGTACCGCGCAGCAAACCTTTTCCTCTTGTCTCTTATTTGGCGACTTTGAAAATGAAATGCCGCCGCTTGTGCGAATTCATAGTGTCTGCCAAACAGGGGATGTGTTTGGGTCACTGAAATGTGACTGCGGTCCACAGCTTGCGTTATCGCTGAAAAAAATCACTGATTACGGAAAAGGCATGCTCGTCTATATGGCCAATCAAGAAGGGCGGTCAATTGGGCTGATGGCGAAAGCATTGACGTATAAATTACAGGAAATGCAGCTGGATACATTTGAAGCCAACCGTCTGATTGGCTGCGGAGATGATGACCGGCATTACGAGGAGGCAGCGGCTGTTCTGCACTATTTAAACAAAGGGAAACCAATGCATCTCCTAACGAACAATCCAGATAAAGTCGATTCCATTGCTGCTTATGGTCTTCCTGTTTTACGGTTTGATCATACGGTCGAAGCCTCTCTCTATAATGAAGCCTATTTAAAAGCAAAAGCAGCCTCAGGACATATGGTCGATGAGAAAAAATTAATTAATCAGTAGATGAGTTTACTTTAAAGAAGGCGGGAGAAAAGCGTGAAACCTGAAATCAATTGGATGCAAATCCCAAGCGGCTATGCAACAATCGGAAGTAATGAAGAAGATATGAAAAAGGCATCAGAATTCTGGAAGGACAAGCTTCTCAATCCAACTTACGGCCGTGAGAAAAAATTTCAAAAATGGCTGTATAAAGAATTTCCATCCTATCAGTCGTATATCAATGAATTTTTCATTTCAGATACGGTCGTCACCAATGAATGGTATCAAAGCTATTGTGATGAAACAGGCCAGTCGTACCCGGAGAGCTTAACAAATCAAGAACTAGGCGGCGGGAAAGATCATCCGGCGTGGGGCATGGAGATCGAGGAAGCCTTCTCATTCTGTCAGTGGCTGAGCGGGAAACTCGGGATAGACGTGTCGATTCCTACTGAAGAAGAATGGGAATATGCTGCCCGGGGTAACACGAGAAATCAATACCCATGGGGAGACGAGTTCGACCCTTCTTACTGTAATACGTACGAATCAAATATCGAAAAAACGACGCCTGTTCGCCATTACGAAAAGGGCAGATCCTTATTCGGTCTTTATGATATGGGAGGCAACGTCGAGGAATGGGTCAACACCAAATATCATGTGTACGAAGGCGGCATTGAGGTCGTAGATGATTTAACGGAAACGCTTGGCAGTGATTACTACATTTTAAAAGGCGGCTCCTTTGCAAGAGGCGGAGATTTATGCAGAGTTGCCAGAAGACACGGGAAGCATCCAGACCCTGTTTTTCGATTTACTGGCTTTCGTGTAATGACTCGTCAAAAACAACACATAAAGGTGGGAGTGTAAAACTATGCATAGAGGACCAATTACATCTGTTTTATCAACTCAGCAGGACCAAATTGTTTACACTGGCGGCTATGACCGCTGTATTTATCAGTGGAACCGGGCGACAGGAGAAGGAACGTTTATTGGAAGTCACGAGCATATCATTAACTCTTTATCTCTTTCTGAAAACGGAAAGTACTTAGCCAGTGCTTCGTCAGACTACACCATTCAATTGTATGATACAGGCACACATACTCGAATTCGCACCTTGTTTGGTCATGCGGATGATGTAGAAGCCGTTGCTTTTGCGAAGCAGGATACGTTGCTTGTATCGGTGTCCAGAGATAGAAGATGCTTAGTCTGGGATATCGAAACAGGAGCCATCCTAAGAGAGTTTCATGGACATAGCAAGGATGTATTGGCTGTATGGATACACGGCGATAAAGCTTATACAACAGGTGATGATGGCTACGTTCTTGTATGGCTGTATGATACAGGAGAAATTGTAGGGGAAATCGGTCCGTTTGATTATGAGCTGGACACAATCAGCGGCAGCAATCAAAAAGAAGTGTTCGCACTTGGCAGAGACGATGGCACCGTTATTATTTATGATGCGGTGACGTTACAGGAGAAAAAAATCATCAAAGCTCATTTACAGGGCGTCAAGCGTGTGAACTTTTCTCCAAGCGGCAATTACTTACTAACAGCAGGCTATGACCATTTAATTAAGCTGTGGAATTATGAAACAGGGGATTTAGTCGATACGCTGTTGCCTCATAAATATCAGTGGGAGCGCTCGCTTGTCTGGACGGAGGATGAGAAAGCCATCCTAGGAGCCAGCTTTGGAAAAACGTATTGTGAATGGTCTATTGAACAGGGGAAAGTTGTATCAGATGAGATCGAAATGGCGACACCATCAATTAATGATATTGCGCTAACTGATGCGGGAGATATCATCACAGCATCAGATGACGGAAAATTCAGAAAGAATGGGATTGAAATTGCTAAATCGACAGGCGTCTTAACAAATGGAGTGGCTGTCGCACGAGATGGAAGCTATTATGCGTGGGGAGATCATGCAAGTCAGGTGCATATTGTTCATGAATCATTAAAGCAAATGGTTTCGTTTGATCTCAATACAGGGCCGGTCAACAGTGTGTATTTCCACGAGGAGGGCCGGCAATTCTATATTGGAACTTACGGCGGTTATGTACATGTCATTTCGACAGAGCATTTAAAGGAAATGGGCCGTTCCAAAGCACACGATTGTGCTGTGAAAGCATTAAAAGTAGAAGGAGATCATATTATCACAGCTGCGGTAGAAGGAACCATCTGTCTTTTAGATAAGAAGAGCTTGTCTTTAAAAGCGAAATATATCGGGGCGACAGAGCTGTTAAATGACGTGTTCATTGATAGCAAAAGAGACCGTATTGCCATTGTCAGCCGTGACAAGAATGTGAGATTGTTTGATTTGCATACAGGAAGAATTTTAGACCAGCATAATGAACACCAGTATTCGATTAAATCGGTCTCTGTCACAGACTCTGGCTATATTGTGAGCGGAGATTATTGGGGCTATATCGTTGTGTGGAATCCAGAGCTTGGGGTCAATACCGGCCCAATTAGAATTGCCAAGAATGGAATTAGTGCCATCAGACAATTAGGCAATGATGTATACGCAAGCTCGTATGATGGTGGGATTTATCATATTCGAGAAGATGGCACGTATACCGAAGTACTGCGCTTATTTGAACAATTTCCAAAAGAAGTAATCTCTCATTAAGAAAAAGAATGTAAGCGGGGGATTCTCATGATAAGTGTTTGCAAGGAACATATGAAAAAAGGCCTGACTGTACTCAATTGTCCGCATGTGCTCCTCATTAATAAATATGAATGTCGCAAATGCTGTTTTTGTAAACAACGAGCATCATATAAACTTTTTTATTCCTTGCCTTACTATGATCGATCTGAAAAGAAACGGATGGAAAAAATATGAGAATAGAACTCCTTCATTTCCTGAAGGAGTTCTTTCCCTTGAAAGAGAAGAAAGGAGACTCACATGAAAGACGATGTGTTTTATATGAAACTGGCGATTGCCAACGCAAAGGCAATGAAAGGGCAAACCTCCCCAAACCCGCTTGTCGGTGCAGTCATTGTACAGCAAGGTGAAATTGTTGGAATGGGTGCTCATATGAAGGCGGGCGAACCTCATGCTGAAATTCATGCACTGCACATGGCAGGAGAAAAGGCAGAAGGAGCTCATCTGTATGTAACGCTTGAACCTTGTTCGCATCATGGGAAAACGGGTCCTTGCACAGAAGCGATTATCAAAAGTGGTGTGAAACGAGTAGTCATTGCGACGCAAGATCCGAATCCGCTTGTAGCAGGCAAGGGAATGACCATGTTGAAACAAGCTGGGATCGAAGTAGATGAAGGAATATGTAAACAGGAGGCGGACCGCTTAAATGTGCCTTTTTTTCATTTCATTCAATCAGACCTTCCCTACGTCATCTTAAAATCCGCCATTTCATTAGATGGGAAAATTGCCACAACTCATCTTGAAAGCAAATGGATCACAGGAACAGAAGCGAGAAAAGAAGTGCAGCAATTGCGTCAAGAAGCAGATGCTGTGATAACAGGTGTCGAAACGATTATTCAAGATGATGCGGGTTTAATTGTGAAGGATTCATTCATCACTCAGCCCATTCGTGTCATTTTAGATTCAACATTAAGGATTCCGCTTCAGGCGAAATGTTTAACAGATCGTAGGGCGGAAACCATTATTTGCACCTCGCACATGTATGATCAGAAAAAATATGAACAGCTTGTAGAAAAAGGACATCAAGTCTATGTCACAAGCGGAGAGCAGCGAACAGATATTCACGACGTGTTACGAATGCTGAAGGAACGTTCTGTCATGTCAGTTCTTGTTGAAGCAGGAGGGAATGTGAGTGCTTCCTTTTTAGAAGAATCACTCGTCAATGAAGCCGTCATTTATACGGCACCTTTATTAATCGGTGGAAAACAGGCACCTACTTTTTTTGAAGGAGATGGGGTGAAAAAACTAAAAGAGGCGATCCGTCCAGCAGATGTTGAATATAGTATGGTAGGAAAAGATGTCAAAATCACAATGAAATTTCAATAAATAGAAGGCCTTGTGCATCGAGCGCAAGGTCTTTTTAATATTTTTTAATAAAAATAAAAGTGTACATACACTTTTCCATGGAACGATGAATACGATGGATGGGGGTGATTCTATGAGAAGATGTAGACAATGCGGAAAGACATATCCAACTCATTCGACAGACCACTACCAAAAAGGAAGCTGGTATGATGCGTTTCAGGATGACTGGGAATGTGATAGTTGTAAGAAGGAAAGACCAGGGAAGCCAGGGAAACCAGTGAAAAATCCTTGCTGCGGAAAAGATCCTTGTGTTTGTGTGATTCAAGGTCCGCCAGGTGGGAGAGGAAGAAGAGGCCCAGCAGGTCCGGCGGGTGCAGTAGGCCCAGAGGGTCCAGCAGGCCCGGCAGGTCCAATCGGTCCAACAGGCGTAGGGTTAACGGGGATTGTAGCATTTGATCGAGCGGTAGCCCCGGCGTATCCAGTAGGTCAAGTGGTGACATATGATGGCAGTACGTATGTGGTGAATTCAGCGCCGCCAACAGGTACGCCAGGTACGTCACCAGATTATACATTGTTAGCAGCTGCTGGTGAAACTGGAGCAACAGGTATTACGGGAGCTACGGGTCTAGGTTTAACCGGTGTTGTTCCATTCGATCCAGCAGTGGCTCCAACGTATCCAGTAGGCCAAGTGGTGACGTATCCAACAGGTCAAATGGTGACGTATGAAAGAGGAACCTCTCTCGTCAATACGGGACTGCCAACAGCAACGTATCTTGTCAACACGGCACCGCCAACGGGCACACCAGATACGTCACCGGATTACACATTATTAGCGACCGCAGGAACGACGGGTGCAACAGGAGAAATGGGTTCCACCGGCCTTACCGGAGCGACGGGGGTCACGGGTGCAACAGGAGAAATGGGGTCCACTGGCGTTACAGGAGCGACAGGAGTCGGCTTAAACGGAGTCGCAGTGTTTGATCCAGCGGTAGCCCCAACGTATCCAGTAGGCCAAGTGGTGACATATGAAGGAGGAACGTATCTCGTCAACACGGCACCGCCAACGGGCACACCAGATACGTCACCGGATTACACATTATTAGCGACCGCAGGAACGACGGGTGCAACAGGAGAAATGGGTTCCACCGGCCTTACCGGAGCGACGGGGGTCACGGGTGCAACAGGAGAAATGGGGTCCACTGGCGTTACAGGAGCGACAGGAGTCGGCTTAAACGGAGTCGCAGTGTTTGATCCAGCGGTAGCCCCTACGTATCCAGTAGGCCAAGTGGTGACATATGAAGGAGGAACGTATCTCGTCAACATGGCACCGCCAACAAGCACACCGGATACGTCACCAGATTATACGTTATTAGCGGCCGCAGGAGCGGCCGGCGTTACGGGAGCCACTGGAACGGGTACAACAGGGGCAACGGGAGAAACTGGCGCAACTGGTGCAAGTGGCGTCACCGGAGCAACGGGAGAAATCGGTTCAACAGGAGAAACTGGCACGACCGGAGCAACAGGAGCAACAGGAGAAACTGGTGCGACCGGAGCAACAGGGGCAACAGGAGAAACTGGCACGACCGGAGCAACAGGGGCAACAGGAGAAACTGGCACGACCGGAGCAACAGGGGCAACAGGAGAAACTGGTGCGACCGGAGCAACAGGGGCAACAGGAGAAACTGGCACGACCGGAGCAACAGGGGCAACAGGAGAAACTGGTGCGACCGGAGCAACAGGGGCAACAGGAGAAACTGGTGCGACCGGAGCAACAGGGGCAACAGGAGAAACTGGCACGACCGGAGCAACAGGGGCAACAGGAGAAACTGGTGCGACCGGAGCAACAGGGGTAACAGGAGAAACTGGCACGACCGGAGCAACAGGAGCAACAGGAGAAACTGGTGCGACCGGAGCAACAGGGGCAACAGGAGAAACTGGCACGACCGGAGCAACAGGGGCAACAGGAGAAACTGGCACGACCGGAGCAACAGGGGCAACAGGAGAAACTGGTGCGACCGGAGCAACAGGGGTAACAGGAGAAACTGGCACGACCGGAGCAACAGGAGCAACAGGAGAAACTGGTGCGACCGGAGCAACAGGGGCAACAGGAGAAACTGGCACGACCGGAGCAACAGGGGCAACAGGAGAAACTGGCACGACCGGAGCAACAGGGGCAACAGGAGAAACTGGCACGACCGGAGCAACAGGAGAAACTGGCACGACCGGAGCAACAGGGGCAACAGGAGAAACTGGTGCGACCGGAGCAACAGGGGCAACAGGAGAAACTGGCACGACCGGAGCAACAGGGGCAACAGGAGAAACTGGCACGACCGGAGCAACAGGGGCAACAGGAGAAACTGGCACGACCGGAGCAACAGGGGCAACAGGAGAAACTGGTGCGACCGGAGCAACAGGGGCAACAGGAGAAACTGGCACGACCGGAGCAACAGGGGCAACAGGAGAAACTGGCACGACCGGAGCAACAGGGGCAACAGGAGAAACTGGCACAATCGGTGCAACTGGCGTCACCGGAGCAACGGGAGTAGGCTTAGACGGAGTCACAGAGTTTGATCCAGCGGTAGCCCCAACGTATCCAGTAGGCCAAGTGGTGACATATGAAGGAGGAACGTATCTCGTCAATACGGCACCGCCAACAGGCACACCGGAAACGTCACCAGATTATACGTTATTAGCAGCTGCAGGAGCGACCGGCGTTACTGGAGCAACGGGTGTGACAGGAGCAACGGGTTCCACCGGCGTCACCGGAGCAACGGGAGAAATCGGTTCAACAGGAGAAACTGGTGCGACCGGAGCAACAGGAGAAACTGGCACAATCGGTGCAACTGGCGTCACCGGAGCAACGGGAGTAGGCTTAGACGGAGTCACAGAGTTTGATCCAGCGGTAGCCCCAACGTATCCAGTAGGCCAAGTGGTGACATATGAAGGAGGAACGTATCTCGTCAATACGGCACCGCCAACAGGCACACCGGATACGTCACCAGATTATACGTTATTAGCGACCGCAGGAGCGACCGGCGTTACTGGAGCAACGGGTGTGACAGGAGCAACGGGTTCCACCGGCGTCACCGGAGCAACGGGAGTAGGCTTAGACGGAGTCACAGAGTTTGATCCAGCGGTAGCCCCAACGTATCCAGTAGGGCAAGTGGTGACATATGAAGGAGGAACGTATCTTGTCAATACGGCACCGCCAACAGGCACACCGGATACGTCACCAGATTATACATTATTAGCACCGCAGGAGCGACCGGCGTTACTGGAGCAACGGGTGTGACAGGAGCAACGGGTTCCACCGGCGTCACCGGAGCAACGGGAGTAGGCTTAGACGGAGTCACAGAGTTTGATCCAGCGGTAGCCCCAACGTATCCAGTAGGGCAAGTGGTGACATATGAAGGAGGAACGTATCTTGTCAATACGGCACCGCCAACAGGCACACCGGATACGTCACCAGATTATACATTATTAGCGGTAGCAGGAGCGACCGGCGTTACTGGAGCAACGGGTGTGACAGGAGCAACGGGTTCCACCGGCGTCACCGGAGCAACGGGAGTAGGCTTAGACGGAGTCACAGAGTTTGATCCAGCGGTAGCCCCAACGTATCCAGTAGGCCAAGTGGTGACATATGAAGGAGGAACGTATCTCGTCAATACGGCACCGCCAACAGGCACACCGGAAACGTCACCAGATTATACGTTATTAGCGACCGCAGGAGCGACCGGCGTTACTGGAGCAACGGGTTCCACCGGCGTCACCGGAGCAACGGGAGTAGGCTTAGACGGAGTCACAGAGTTTGATCCAGCGGTAGCCCCAACGTATCCAGTAGGGCAAGTGGTGACATATGAAGGAGGAACGTATCTTGTCAATACGGCACCGCCAACAGGCACACCGGAAACGTCACCAGATTATACGTTATTACAGGAGCGACCGGCGTTACTGGAGCAACGGGTTCCACCGGCGTCACCGGAGCAACGGGAGTAGGCTTAGACGGAGTCACAGAGTTTGATCCAGCGGTAGCCCCAACGTATCCAGTAGGGCAAGTGGTGACATATGAAGGAGGAACGTATCTTGTCAATACGGCACCGCCAACAGGCACACCGGATACGTCACCAGATTATACGTTATTAGCGCCGCAGCAGGACCGGCGTTACTGGAGCAACGGGTGTGACAGGAGTAACCGGCGCCACAGGTTTAACAGGTACAACTGGCGTCACCGGAGCAACGGGTGTGACAGGAGCAACGGGTTCCACCGGCGTCACCGGAGCAACGGGAGTAGGCTTAGACGGAGTCACAGAGTTTGATCCAGCGGTAGCCCCAACGTATCCAGTAGGGCAAGTGGTGACATATGAAGGAGGAACGTATCTTGTCAATACGGCACCGCCAACAGGCACACCGGATACGTCACCAGATTATACGTTATTAGCGACCGCAGGAGCGACCGGCGTTACTGGAGCAACGGGTGTGACAGGAGTAACCGGCGCCACAGGTTTAACAGGTACAACTGGCGTCACCGGAGCAACGGGAGCGACAGGAGTAACCGGCGCCACAGGTTTAACAGGTACAACTGGCGTCACCGGAGCAACGGGAGCGACGGGAGTAACCGGCGCCACAGGTTTAACAGGTACAACTGGCGTCACCGGAGCAACGGGAGCGACGGGAGTAACCGGCGCCACAGGTTTAACAGGTACAACTGGCGTCACCGGAGCAACGGGAGCGACGGGAGTAACCGGCGCCACAGGTTTAACAGGTACAACTGGCGTCACCGGAGCAACGGGAGCGACGGGAGTAACCGGCGCCACAGGTTTAACAGGTACAACTGGCGTCACAGGTGCGACAGGATCGAGTGCGATCATTCCGTTTGCTTCAGGTGCACCAGCTGTCTTGACGACAGTTGCAGGCGGTCTTGTTGGAACATCCAGCTTGGTCGGATTTGGTAACTCAGCGACAGGTGTTAGTATTTTAGGCGGTGTTATTGATTTAACAGGTGCTGCAGGCACTTTACTCAACATGGCGTTCTCAGTTCCGAGAGCTGGAACGATCACGTCATTTGCCGGCTATTTCAGTACAACAGCAGCTCTTTCTTTAGTCGGCACGAGTATTACCGTAACAGCTAGTCTATTCGCTTCTCCGACACCAAATAACAGTTTCACACAAGTAGCGAGTGTCACATTAGCCCCAGCTTTAACCGGAGTTTTAACACTGGGTGCTATTGCAAACGGTATTGCGACTGGTCTTAATGTACCAGTCACACCGCAAACAAGACTGCTCGTTGTCTACTCTGCAACAGCTACAGGTCTATCATTAGTGAATACCGTAGCAGGCTATGCGAGTGCTGGTTTATCAATCACGTAATAAACACATTGGGATGACTCAATCATGAGTCGTTCTTTTTTGTTTTGAATGAATTTTCTCTTACCTTAGTGAGAAAAAATGATATGATTTTCTTAGAGTCTATTCGATGAATCTACTTGAATTAGGGGCTGTGGCGGTGAGGATGGGCAAAAGGAAAGTCACTTTACAAACGAAAATATTTGGATTAATTATCGGGCTTTTGCTAGTTGTCATTGCATTATTGACCATTTGTTTTGGTTTTTTGCAGACCTCAGAAAGGCAGCGGCAAGCAGAACAACTGGCGGTGCAAACCGCTAGAACAATCTCATATATGCCGCCCATTAAAACATCGGTGGCCACATCTGCATCGAAAAATGAAGAACAGGCAGTACTTGAGCAAATGAAGGAGCAAGTAAGAGGACATGCTATCTTCATCACCAATCAAAAAGGAAAGGTCCTTTTTCATACGAATCATGAGGATGTAGGTAAAACCATCAGTGTATCGGAAGGAAGGAGTACTTTGTTGTTTGGAGGAACCTCCATATCGACTGGTGATTCTGACGGTGAAACCGTTGTCAGAGGCAGTGCGCCGATTATGAAAGAAACAGGACAGCATGAAGAAATTATTGGGACAGTTACTGTCGAATTTTTAAAAAGAGAAATTGACCAAGCGACAGCTCATCAACTATTCAAGTTGAGTTATATTGCCCTTCTTGTGCTCTTGCCTGGCCTATTCGGAGCGATTTTTTTAACAAGGAGTATTCGAAAAGATACATTGGGGCTTGAACCACATGAGATTGCATCATTATACCGAGAAAGAGAAGCGATGCTGCTCGCTATTAAAGAGGGGATTATTGCGTTTGACCGCAAAGGTGCGATGACGATGATGAATACGTCAGCTGAACACATGCTGCGCGTTTCTTCAAAGCGACCCCTTCATATTGACCAAGTCTTGCCAAATGCTAATCTTCTATCCTATTTAACGGTAGAGACGATTGAGCCTAACATAGAAATAGTCGTCAATAATAAAACCTTTGTGTTAAACGTGAAAAAAGTTAAGCAGGACAATAGAGTGTTCGGCGGAATTGTGAGTTTCAGGGAGAAAACAGAGCTGACGAAGCTGCTGGATACATTAACAGAGGTAAGCCAATATTCAGAAGACCTTAGAGCGCAAACACATGAGTTTTCAAATAAGCTGTACGCCATTTTAGGCTTGCTTGAGCTGAAACAAGTGGATGAAGCGATCGACTTAATTAAGGAAGAATATACGCTGCAAAATCGTCAGCATGATTTACTCATGAAGCAAATTCGATCTCCTAAAATTCAAGCTATTTTACTAGGGAAATTAGGAAAGGCATCTGAGAAAAAGGTTCATTTCCAGATTGATGAAAATAGTTCATTGGAGCCGCTTCCCGCTCATTTAAGTTTATCTCACTTTATCACCATCATTGGAAATCTCGTAGACAATGCCTTTGAGGCCGTATTAAATAAAGAGAAGCGAGAAGTAGGTCTGTTTATCACAGATATTGGATTTGATATTATTATAGAAGTTTCTGATTCAGGTGATGGCATCAATGATAAGGAATTGTCACACATTTTCACAAGGGGTCATTCGTCAAAGGGAGAAGGGCGAGGCTATGGACTAGTTAATGTGAAAGAAGTATTGGACGAACTTGGGGGCTGGATTGAAGTGACGAACCAAAAAGAAGGCGGTGCCATCTTCACTGCATATATACCGAAAGGCACAAAGGGGGAATAGATTGTGATGAAGGTACTCATTGCGGAGGATGATTTTCGAATCGCAGCCATTCATGCATCTTATATACAACAAATAGAAGGATTTCAAGTCGCCGGAAAGGCAAAGAGTGCAAAGGATATGTGGGATGCGCTTCAAAAGGAACAAGTCGACCTCATCTTGCTTGATGTGTATATGCCCGATGAGCTCGGCACAAACCTGTTGCCGCTTTTAAGAGAACGCTATCCAGAAATAGATGTGATTATTATCACTGCGGCTACGGAAACGACACTTTTAAGAAATGCCCTTCAATACGGAGTGGTTCATTATTTAATCAAACCAGTGACCGCACAAAAGTTTGCACAAGTTTTAACCGAATATAAAGAGAAGAAAGACATCATCAATTCCAAGGATGAAGTCAATCAAACGATGATTGATTTGTTTTTTGGACAGATGCAAGAAGAGCCGAAGGAAAAGGATGATAGAGACCTGCCTACAGGCATCAATTCGCTGACTTTGGACAAGGTGAAAACATTGATGGCATCAGAGAATAATGGAATTACAGCAGAAGAACTAGGAGAAAAGATGGGGGCATCACGAACAACAGCGAGACGGTATGTTGAGTATCTCGTGACAACAGGAGAATGCCGTGCAGAGCTTGCGTACGGAATCATTGGCAGACCAGAGCGAAAATATTATCCTGCCAAAAAGCAAGCGGAGTCTTAAAAGATGAAAAAAGCAATATGCCTTGTCGTGATCATAATATGTCTTTGTATGACGCTCACCTTTAATGAAAAAAAGGGAGGTGACTCTTTCCTGCAGCACAGCCCATTATATATCGTGGTGTCTGGTGTCCCTGACGGTGGATTTGACCAAACAGCTCAAGTGATGAAATCAGTGCTTGAGAAGGAAAAGCTGGTGAAGCGGCCGGTGAATATCCTTTATCAAAGAGGCGGAACGGTGGATAAAGGATGGACATATATGCTGGAGCGAGATACCAACTATATTAGTTTGAATTCAAGTTTATTGTTAAGCCGTAATTTGCTTGGCAGCAGTAACATGACAATGAACGATGTCACGCCACTTGCGATTCTTGCGGAAGAGTGGCAGGTCGTCGCAGTCCCAGTGGATTCTCCCTTTTCAAATGGGAAGGAGCTATTAAACACACTAAAGAAGAAACCGGATTCCTTAAAAATTGGATTTGCCCCAGACTTTGGAAATGATGATCAAATCTCATTCGCACGAGCGGCAGAAATGGCAGGAATTGATCCATACCGCATTCAATTTTTGAAATTTGACAGTGCAGATGATTTATTTCAGGCGCTCATTGACCATGAGGTGGATGCCGCAACAACAACGATTACAGAGGTTCGTCATGATTATGAAAAGAAGAGGCTAAAACTCATAGCGACCACAACCAATCAGCGTTTAGAGGGATTTGAAGATGTGCCTACTTGGAAAGAGCAAGGAATCCCGCTCATCTTTTCTCATTGGCGTGGTGTCATGGGACCCAAGCAAATGAATCAGCACGAGATTCGTGAATGGGATCAGCTTCTTCAAAAAATGACACAGACTAAGTCCTGGAAAAAACAATTAAAGCAAAAGGGCTGGACAGGTCGCTATATGAACAGTAAAGAGGCAAAGATCTTTATGGAAGAGCAATTAAGGCGATATGAGCAGTTTATCCAAGGGGAACAAGCGGTCGAATGAGATCGCTTTTTTTCATGGAATCCATCAAAACCAAGGTTTGAACAAAATGAACAAAAAGCATTTATCGACCGAAAAAGAATTAAAATTCATAATATTTACTTCAATTCAGGCGTCAGATATCATGACAGAAAGGGTTGGAAATGGGATACCAACATTTAATGAAAGCGTATACAACATAAGGGGTGAACAAAGTGCTAGCAATCTTAGGATTTCTTATGATGGTTGTATTTATGGTTTTGATTATGACGAAACGTATGTCTGTTTTAACGGCATTGGTATTAACACCAATTGCTTTTGCTCTTATTGCAGGTTTTCATTTTACTGAAATTTCAGACATGATTGTCAAAGGTGTGCAGCAAGTTGCACCGACAGCGGTCATGATCATGTTTGCGATTTTGTACTTTGGTATTATGATTGATGCGGGTTTATTTGATCCGATGGTGGCGAAAATTTTAAACATTGTCAAAGGCGATCCATTAAAAATTGTCGTCGGAACAGCTGTCCTGACCATGCTTGTTGCACTTGATGGTGATGGGACAACAACGTACATGATTACAACAACAGCGATGCTTCCATTATTTACGCTGCTTGGCATCCGGCCGATTATTTTAGCGGGGATTGCCGGAGTTGGCATGGGGATTATGAATACGATTCCATGGGGAGGAGCCACACCTAGAGCGGCGAGTGCACTTGGCGTTGATCCATCACTTTTATTTGGTCCGATGATTCCAGTCATTGGTGCAGGGGTTTTGAGCATGATTGTGGTGGCATACTTTCTTGGGAAGTCTGAAAGAAAGCGTCTTGGTGTCATTGAGCTCGAACAGCCGATTCATGCAAATGAAATGGCAGCGGCACTACAGGATGACATCAAGCGACCGAAACTTTGGTGGTTTAACCTGTCGCTTACGTTGTTATTGGTGCTCCTTCTCGTGTCTGGAAAAGTCAGCTTAACGGTATTATTTGTTCTTGCATTCTGTGTGGCGATTATCGTGAACTATCCGAACCTTGAACAGCAGCGTGAGCGGATTGCGGCTCATTCAACCAACGTTTTAGCGATTGCTTCCATGATATTTGCGGCAGGGGTTTTTACAGGCATCTTAACAGGCACAAAAATGGTCGATGAAATGGCGATTTCGATTGTATCTGCCATTCCAGAGCAGCTTGGCGGCTTTATTCCAGTCATTGTTGCGTTAACGAGCGGAATATTTACGTTCTTTATGCCGAATGATGCATACTTTTATGGGGTCCTGCCGATCCTATCAGAAACAGCGGCAGCATACGGTGTTGATAAAATTGAAATCGCGAGAGCCTCTATTATTGGCCAGCCGATTCATATGTTAAGCCCACTTGTTCCATCCACTCATTTACTTGTTGGACTTGTTGGGGTATCACTGGATCAGCATCAGAAGTTTGGCATGAAATGGGCTGTGCTTGCAGTTGTCGCCATGACGGTCATGTCGGTACTCATTGGGGCCATTTCCATTTGGTAAATAAAAGAGTGTCTGCTACCGGGACTGACCCCATAAGATGAGACAAATAAAAAACACCTTCAAGTTTGAAAATGGATCGTTGTGATCCGAAATAAAACATGGAGGTGTTTTTTCTATGGGGACAAGAGTGAGTTATCCGGTTGAAGTCAAACAGAAGGCTGTAGAAATGAGATTGGCAGGCGTACCTATGAAAGAGATCATGCAGAAATTGAATATCAAGAATAAGACGCAGGTTCAGACATGGGTGAGGTGGCATAAGGCTGGGGATACACACCGGTTCGAACAGCCTGTTGGAAAACAATATACCTATGGAAAGGGTCCCGAGTACTCTTCCGAATTAGAGAGACTGCAGGCAGAAAATCGCTATTTGAGTCAACAGAATGAAGTTTTAAAAAAGTACAACGAATTGGAAAGGAAGTTGATAAGGAAACGTCAATCAAACTGGTAGAAGAATTGTGCAAAACGATGACGGTACAGGACATCTGTGTCCATTTAGGCATCTTACGTACTTCGTATTATAGATGGAAAAAGGATTTGACTCAGAATCATTCTAAAAGACAACTAGAGAAACAGGTCGGCACGTTGTGCCGAAAGCACAAATATCGATATGGTTATCGAAAAATCACAGCCATACTAAAAAGGAGAATGCGTATTAACCATAAAACTGTTCAACGTATCATGCAGAAAAACCAGTGGCAATGCCGGGTTAAAATGAAAAAGCGTAAGAAGAATGGGCAGCCCTATGCCGTGGCCAGTAATATACTGGATCGGAACTTTCAGTCTGATCGCCCTCTTGAAAAACTAGTAACGGACATCACGTATTTGCCTTATGGACAGAAACAATTGTACCTTTCCAGTATCTTGGATTTATATAATGGAGAAGTGATTGCTTTTACGATTGGTGATAAGCAGGACACAGACTTTATCTTAAACACACTTAATCAGCTCCCAGCACTGCCTGAGAATTGCGTGTTACATAGCGATCAAGGTTCTGTGTATACATCTTACGAGTATCAGAAAGCTGTTCATATAAAAGGCATTACCATGAGCATGTCCCGTAAAGGGACGCCCGCTGATAATGCCTCCATCGAATCGTTTCATTCCTCACTAAAGTCTGAAACGTTCTATCTTAACAGGATTGACCGCACTACGACCAGCATCGTAGAACGCACTGTCAAAGAATACATTTATTATTATAACAACATTCGTATTCAAACGAAACTAAACAACCAATCACCGATAAACTATCGGCAATTGGCTGTATAAAGGTGTTTTGATCCCTGTCTCAAAAACGGGGGTCAGTCCCTTGCCGAGCAGGCTCAATTCATTTGCCCTATACAAAAAACATGCCTGTTCCTCCAAAAGATATATTTTTGAAAAATACTGACACTTTTACTGTTTTTTTCTTTATAATGCAAATCAACGAAGGGAGAGGATAGCATGTCCAAACGAAAAGGCACGATTCTTTTTGCTGCAGTATGTCTCATAGCAGGAAGTTTGTCGATGGTGAGTCCAGATTCAGCTCATGCAGACACCCCTTATTATGGAAAGAGTTATGAACAGCCAGCCTCAGTGAAGAAGCTATACCCTGAGCCTGACGAGACGTTCGATACCCCCGCATTTCAGAAAAAAGGAGAAGCCTTCACCACACAAGAAGAGCTTCAACAATTCTTACGTGATATTGTCCGCAAAAGTCCTTACGCTACGCAGAAGCAGATTGGAACATCCATTGAAGGACGGTCCATTCCAGCCCTCTACTTTACAAAGGATCATCATATTTCTCCACTTTCAAAAAAGCCAACGATCTGGCTTCAAGCACAAATACACGGAAATGAACCAGCCTCCGGTGAATCTGCTCTCGTCATCGCAAAACGATTAGCTGGTGAAGAAGGAGAGCGTATACTCAATCATGTCAATATCATCATTGTCCCGAGAATCAATCCTGATGGTGCTTATGCGTTTGACCGCAGACTTGCAAACGGAATGGATGGAAACCGTGATCATATGACATTAGAATCTCCAGAGCTCACAGCCCTGCATCAAGAATTTAATCGGTATGCACCAGAAGTGGTCATTGATGCCCATGAATACGATGTGGGACAAAAACAGTTTGATGATATCGGATCAGCGGGTGCACTCAAATATCACGATTTACTGATCTTATCAGGGAAGAACTTGAATATTTCAGAAAGCATCCGGCTCACGTCAAATGAATTATACGTGAACGGCGTCCGTGAAACGCTAACAAATCAAGGATTTTCAAATGATTTATATTATACAAGCACAAGAGGAAAGGATGGAAAGATCGATCTCTATGAAGGCGGAACGGATGCACGAATTGGTCGAAATGCTCTGGCGCTCTCCCCAGCGCTATCCTTTCTTGTAGAAAGCAGAGGGATTGGAATTGGAAGAGAGGACTTTACCCGCCGCGTCGCAGCACAAGTCACCACTCATGAAAAAATCATTGAAACAACGGTGAAACATGCAAAGCAGGTGAAGCAGCAAATGGTGACGGAGCGTTTGAAGCTGGTGAAAAAAGGTCTCCAATCGAATGATGACGATCAAGTGGTCATTCAAGATGATTTCAAAGCGCCGGTGGATGATTCGCTTGAAATGGTAGATATTGAAAAAGGACAGACCATCAATGTCCCTGTACGCTTTCACAGTGCGAGCGATGCTATTCCTGTCATATCGAGAGAACGACCGACAGCTTATCTTGTTTTACCTGGACATGAAGGGGTAGAACGGAAGCTTCAAACCTTAGGGTTAAAAAGTATCACATTGCCTGCCAGTGTAAAAGTACCGGTACAAGCCTATCAAGTAACAAAACGAGACGAAAAGAGCAAAACAGATATTCAGCTTGAAACAGAACTCACCCAAAAGAAACGTCAGCTACCAAAAGGGACAAAGGTATATTTCACGGCGCAGCCGCAAACGAATTTGTTGTCACTTGCCCTTGAGCCAGAATCAAAAGATAGCTATATGTCATCTGGATTTATTGCTTCAAAAGTAGGCGATGAACTGCCAGTGTACCGGTTCTTGCTATCTAAAAGGACGTTAGGCATTAAATAAAAAGGGCTAAAATGATTTAGAGGGCTAAAATGATTTAGCCCTCAGCGTGTCCTATACTGCAAAAATTTTCTATCACACTGAAAAGAAGACAAAGGGCTAAAATAAACATCATTTTAGCCCTTTGTCCACAATCTAGAAGCGGCACAGTGTGTGCTGCTTTTTTATTTTCGTCCTGCTCTTATCTCATCTGTCATGCCTTCATACGGTGCTTCGGCGATAATCGTTTCGTCATTTACACCTGCATGATTCATATACGTAATGTCCGCAAATTCTGGAACAACATATTTCGGATATGTTTCGTACTTTTCACGAGATTCTTTCATGAGATCGATGTAGTCATTTTGATAGCAAACTGTGATATCTGGACGTTCATGGACCCATTTTGGGAAGAAGATGACGCCATGCATGCGTTTTTCTTCAGGCATAAAGTTCAGAGAGACGTCTGTCCCAGTTGGTTCTGTCCAAGAAACTTTGTAAACGCCTTTTGTTAGCTTCACAATATTCACTTCTTGATCACGAACCCAGCGGCCTCCAACCATTCCGCTATGAATGCGGTAATCAATGGTGTGATCGTTTTTAATGTAAATCTCATATTCCCAGCCATTTTCATACGTATAAATCATATGAAGTCCAACGAATTGATCCATGTTTATTCCTTCTTTCATTAGAATGATGTTGTTTCAAACATGTCGTGATTTACATGTTTATTTTAAAGCCTGTGGTATAATATTGTCAAAGAATAAACGTTGGAGGCACATCATGAGAGTTTTGAAATATGCCATTCTTGGTTTACTAGATCAGTGTGAGCTGACTGGATACGATATCACCAAACATTTTAAGGATTCCCTTGGACAGTTTTGGAGCGCGAAGCATAGCCAAATTTACCCTGAGCTAAAACGGCTCACAGAAGAAGGGTTTATTGAATTTGATGTTCGTATACAAGGAAAGAAGCTAGAGAAGAAGGTTTATCAAATCACAGAGGCAGGGCAAGCGGCATTGCATCAGTGGTTAAGGACAAAAGACCCGATCCCAGAAACAACAAAGGATGAATTCATGCTCAAAACATTTTTCATCTCCTCCATGGACAAAAAAGAAGCGGCTGACCTGTTTACACATCAACTACTAGAGCGCACGAAGAAAGTAGACATGCTAAAGCAGAAGCTGCACGCGTTAATAGAGGAAGATCGTGGTGCTGAATCGCTTCATTCAGCCCAATTTGGGCATTACTTAGTGCTGACAAGGGCAATTGAAAGAGAAAAAGGCTATGTCCGCTGGCTCGAGCAAACCCTTAAACGGATTGATTCATCCACGCTCTAAGGACAATGGTCGGATGATATGATAAAAAATGGTTTGAAACTAGTGAATTTATAAATAGAAACCGCTACAATGGATATATTCGTATTAAAGTGAGGCGAGTATGTTTGAGTAATCAAGAAGCGTTGTGGAATGAAGCAGAAGCTTTTATTTCTGTATGCTATGAAGAATTGGGCAAGTCAAATGAAGAGAAAGCAGCACGTCTGCATGAAATAAAACAAGAAATTAACTCTAAAGGGACGTATACTCACACACAAGAGGAATTGGCGCACGGGGCGAAAATGGCATGGCGCAACAGCAACCGCTGCATTGGCCGTTTATTTTGGTCAACTCTGCATGTTCACGACTGCCGTCACGTGAAGACAGAAGAAGAGGTGAAAGAGGCACTCTTTCATCATATTGAGTATGCGACAAATGATGGGAAAATCAAACCATCCATTACGATCTTTCCTCCAGAAAATCATTCGCAAAAGGGAGTCGTCATTTATAATCATCAGCTCGTTCGTTATGCAGGCTATGAGACGGAGTATGGCATCATCGGCGACGAGGCTTCTCTTGAATTAACTAAGTTGTGTGAAGCCCATGGCTGGAAAGGGGAGGGCACGCACTTTGATATTCTGCCTCTCATGTTTCAGCTAAAGGATCAGCCGCCCGTTCTGTATGAGCTTCCGAAAGAAATCGTCCAAGAAGTCGAGATCATCCATCCTGAGTATGAAGGATTTCGTGATTTAGGACTGAAATGGTATGCGGTACCGATTATTGCTGATATGAAATTGGAGATTGGTGGTATTCATTACAATGCAGCACCGTTCAATGGCTGGTATATGGGCACAGAAATTGGCGCACGTAACCTAGCCGATGAAAATCGCTACAATATGCTGAAAAAAGTCGCTTCGATTTTAGGACTGGACACGACAAAGAATGCGTCGCTTTGGAAGGACAAAGCGATTGTTGAGTTGAATGTGGCGGTTCTTCATTCTTACCGAGAAGCAGGGGTGACCATTGTTGATCACCATACAGCAGCACATCAATTCAAACAATTTGAAAAGCAGGAAGAAAAGGCTGACCGCAAGCTGACTGGGGACTGGACTTGGTTGATTCCGCCGGTATCACCAGCTGCTACCCACATCTTCCACAAGCATTACGACAATACCATTGTGAAGCCGAATTATTTTTATCAGGAAAAGCCCTATCATGGAACAGAAAAAGCCTAGCGAGAGCTAGGTTTCAGCGTGTAGACAAACCCTCGCATTCGCCCGCAGGTCTGCGCGCTGGTGCTCACGAATGTTCAATTCGTTCTGCGCCAGTGCTCGTCCTTCCTAGGGCTGCAAAGGTTTTCTATCACGCTGAAAAGAAGACAAAGAGCTAAAATAAACATCATTTTAGCCCTTTGTCAACAATCTGAGAAAAGCCTAGCTCTTTTATTACCTTATGCAAAAATCCTGATAATGAGCGAACTCAGTGAGCGGCTCCATTTGCATATCTGTGACCTTTGAAAAAGGGCTTCCTTTCCGGACAGTCTTTAAGAAATCAAGCACTTCCTGCTGCTCACCCTCTACCTTTAACTCAACATGCCCTTCATCTGTGTTGCGTACCCAGCCTTTCATCCCGCGATTGACGGCTTCTCCTTGTACAAAATAGCGAAAACCGACTCCCTGCACCCGTCCTGTGACAATGGCATGGTAATGAATCAATGTCATCTCTCCTTTTTTCTCATCGTACCATAGCATGTAACTGACCTTCACGCATCGACTATGATTTCATTGTCTAACGATGTAAAATAATAGCCATGAGACAACCAAAGGAGATGGTCAACGTGGGACAGAAGAGATACGACATAGTAGGAATCCAAGTAGGACAACCCATCACGACCTATGCAAACGGAAAAGAAATCAAAACAGCCATCAACAAAAAGCGAATTCATGAGCCTGTCTATTTGAGTAAGGTCAATTTTGAGGGAGATGGTCAAGGTGATTTGGTTCATCATGGAGGATATGATAAAGCCGTCTGCGTCTTTCCATACGATCATTATGCTTATTTTGAGCAGTTTTTAGGGGTTCCGTTACAGGAAGCTGCCTTCGGCGAGAATGTAACCGTGCACCAACTAGTTGAAACAGAAGTGCGGATTGGCGATGTATTTCAGCTAGGAGAAGCACTTGTTGAAGTGAGCCAGCCAAGACAGCCGTGTGTGAAACTATCTTTTAAGCATGGTAACATGAAGCTTGTAAAGGAAGTGCAACAAACGGGGTATACCGGTTTTTATTTACGAGTGCTGAAAGAAGGCTTAGTGCCTGCTGATGCTTCTCTAGTATTAGTAGAAAAAGCATCTCATCACATTACAGTTCATGAAGTGAACGAGGTCAAATATCGTCAAACAAGTCCAGAGAGGCTAAAAGCCGTTCTTAAAGTAGATGCCTTAGCAGATGTCGTGAGGAAGTCTTTAGAAAAACGAATTCAGCCCATTTAAAAAAAGCCGTACATCAGCATAAGATGTACGGCTTTTAAGCGCTTATGAGCTAGGTTTCTTTTGCTCAAGAAGATTTGCAAGGAAATATGTTTTTAAGCTTTGAAGCTTTCTTCCTTCATGCTTGGTCACACCAAGCTTCTTTAATTCTTCGACATACCAGCCTTTGCTACCATAATGCATGATAGAAAACTCCTTTCAATTGAAACTGCCTGCATTGTAACACCACAAAAAAGGACGTGAAAAGTGTGCAGGTATGAATAAATGAAAACTGATTCTATCTTCCTATGATCCATGTATATGCTGGAAATAATCATTTATGAATTTGGCGGGTTGAGGGTAACGATGATCATGCCGACCGTCATAATCATGATGACAATACCAAGATAAGTCATCATGGATTGTTTTTTCTTAATACCTACAACCGTTAAGATAATACTTTCAATCAAAAAGATAACGCCGATGATGATGAACCACATATCAAATAAGACCCCTTTCGCATATCTTTGCCTATTTTACCACAGGCATTTTTGTTTAGTCGTGACAGATTCGTGAAAGGGAAACGAAAAGATCCCCTCCAATGAAGAAGGGGATCAGCTGGCTTATAGCTTCGTTAATATAATCGGTTCGTCTTTTGTGATGACAATGGTATGTTCAATCTGTGCGACAAGGCTTTTATCTGGTGTTTTAAATGTCCAGCCGTCATCAGTTTGATAAATCGATTCAGCATTTGTTGAAATAAAAGGTTCGAAGGCGATCACGGTGCCATTCTTAAACAAAGCATTATCGAAAGGATCATAATAGTTTAAAATATGGTTAGGTGCTTCATGTAGACTTTTCCCAATGCCATGTCCTGTCAGGTTTTTAATGACAGTAAATCCTTGTTCTTTTGCTGTATTGTAGACCGCACGGCCAATTTGGTTTTGCCTTTTACCGGCTTTTGCATGCTTTAATCCTTCGAGGAATGCATCCTCTGCACACTGGCATAATGCTTCAAGACGAGCATCACCTGTACCTAATACGAATGAAATACCGGTATCGGAATAATAGCCGTCCAGCTCTGCTGAAATATCAATATTGATGAGGTCGCCCTCTTGTAAAATGGTTTTTTCACTTGGAATACCGTGAGCAACTTCATCGTTCACGCTGATACAAGTCGTCCCAGGGAAGTCATATTCCTTTTCGGGTGCTGAATTCGCCCCATGCTCTTCTAATATTTTTTTTCCAATCAAATCTAGTTCTTTTGTAGACATGCCTGGTTTCGCTTGGCTTTTCATTTCTTCTCTTGCCAAAGCGACAATTCGGCCGACTTTTTTTAAGGCTTCTAACTCATGATCATGTTTGACAATCACTGTTCATTCCCGCTTTCTATAACTTCATTCTATTCAATAGCTTACCACATTTTACGCAAAAAGAGTAAAGAGCGGAATTCAAATGAATGTGGACAAATTGGTATAGATAACTAGATGTGCATATGATATATTTTTTATGAGCATCATGCACGTTTAGTCATGATGATGACAAAGGGGGAGAAGACAAATGGTATTTCAGTTTTTTCAAAAGCTAGGCAAATCTTTTATGCTTCCAATCGCTGTACTTCCAGCAGCAGGGATTATTTTGGCTATTGGGCGGGAGGATGTATTCGATATCCCGTTTATTCATGCGGCTGGAAATGCCATTTTTGCAAACTTGGCTTTAATTTTTGCAATGGGGATAGCGATCGGTATTGCAAAGGATGGTAACGGGGCAGCGGCATTATCAGGTGCGATCTCTTATTTTATTTTATCAGCTGGTACAACGTCGATTAATTCAACGAACAATATGGGGGTATTGGGCGGTATTTTATGCGGGCTATTGGCAGGTTATGTGTACAATCGCTTCAAGGATACGAAGCTGCCAGAATATTTAGGTTTCTTTAGCGGAAGACGGCTTGTGCCAATTATGACCGCACTTTTCACCATTTTATTAGCAGCCGTTTTCGGATTTGTATGGCCTCCGATTCAAAGCGGGATCAATGGATTAGGGGAATGGATTTTAAGTCTTGGTGCAACGGGTGCAGGGCTGTTTGGTTTCTTTAACCGCTTGCTCATTCCATTAGGGCTTCATCATGTGCTGAATAACTTATTTTGGTTTCAATTCGGGGAATTCAGCGGGGCAACAGGAGATCTAGCGCGATTCTTTAAAGGAGATCCAAGCGCGGGTGTCTTTATGACTGGTTTCTTCCCAGTGATGATGTTCGGTCTGCCAGCGGCATGTCTAGCCATGATTGTGACCGCAAAGCCTGAAAAGCGAAAAGCAACGGCTGGCTTGATGATTGGGATGGCGCTTACGTCATTTATTACAGGGATCACTGAACCAATTGAATTTTCATTTATGTTTTTATCTCCACTCTTATATGGTGTCCATGCTGTACTAACGGGTCTTTCGCTCTTTATTGTGAACATTCTCGGGATTCATAGCGGCTTCGCTTTTTCAGCAGGAGCGATTGATTACGTTTTAAGCTTTGGCATTGCACAAAAACCACTCATGCTGCTTGGGGTTGGTGTGCTTTATGGCATTGTGTACTTTGTCGTTTTCTATTTCCTCATTAAACTGTTAAAGCTTAAAACACCGGGCAGAGAAGATGAAGACATTGAAGATATTGCAGCCGATGATACGAAGACGGCAGGTGCGAGTATACTTTTAGAGGGACTTGGCGGCAAAGACAATATCACCGCCATTGATCATTGTGCCACCCGCCTGCGTTTAACAGTAGAAGATACACATTTATTAAATGAAGGCACATTGAAAAAAGCAGGTGCCAAAGGGGTACTGACTTCAGGGAAAACCTCCGTACAAATCATCATTGGAACGAATGTAGAATTTGTCGCAAATGATCTCCGCAAGGAAGTCGATCGAGATTAAAAAAAGCGTTCAGCCAGGTCAAATGGGCTGAACGTTTTTTTGTTTGCGCTGTTCGATGACGAGCACAATACTGATCACAACAAGTAAAAACCAAGAACTGATTTTCCCAAGATGTACGAGAGACCAAGCGTGCTGTTGATTTGGATATTGCCATGCCCCTAAAAAGGTGGTGACATTTTCGGCAATCCAAATGAAGAAACCAATCAGCAAGAAAGAGATGACAAGCGGCATTCGAAAGGTAGAAGAGCCAACCTGAAACGAGACGGACGTTTTTCGAAATATGACAACAAGCAGTAATGTCAGCCACCATCTCAGATCATAGAGCCAGTGATGCGTAAAAAAATTGAGATAAATACACAAGCTAATCCCAATTGAAAGAAACGGATGGGGCCATGAACTGACCTGCACGTGAAGCCGGGACAGTGCCTGATAAATATAGCTTGCTACACTCGCATACATAAATCCGCTATAGAGCGGAACCCCAAAGACCTTCGTATAAGCCTCTTCAGGATAGGACCAAGAACCCATATGAACTTTATACATTTCTAAGCCAATACCTATTATGTGAAATAGACAGATCACCTTCAATTCATTCAATGTCTCCAGCCGAAGCGTCAGCATGAGCATCTGGGCAAGAAGGCAAAGTAGTAGAATGAAATCATACCGGTGTAGAAAAGGAATCGTCACTATCTTTGATAGGGCAAGCGCCGCAAAGATCATGACGGGGAATAGACACGACATCGCCTGTAAGTAAGCAAACTGGAATAATGTTTTCATACAAAATGAAACCTCTTTTCATTGTCTGAAATGACTAAGACGGATTTAGCAAGGGAAAAGTTACCTGACCTATATATTCATGAACAATTTGTGAATATGTATGTGAAAAAGATCACAAACTAGTTTTAACGTAGTATAATAAGATCATAAAGAAAATGTGAAAAAATTCACATAAATTAAAGGGAGGCATCATCATGTTTACAAAATTCTTACAAACGAATGTATGGGCAGCGGTTATCCTTTTGGCAGCAAGACTTTATATCGGTTGGACTTGGCTCACATCTGGTATAGGAAAACTAACAGGCGGATTCGATGCATCAGGATATTTACAATTTGCGATAGCTGAACCTGTTGTCAAAGATGGAAACCTCGTGTATCCGTTCTATGTATGGTTTTTAGAAAATGTCGCTTTGCCGAATGCTGGACTATTTAGTGCCATGGTCATGTGGGGGGAAATTTTAGTAGGTCTAGGATTAATTGTTGGATTATTCACAACAACTGCAGCCTTTTTCGGAAGCATGATGAATGTCTCTTTCTTACTAGCTGGTACCGTCTCTGTCAACCCGCTTCTTCTGCTCATTGCCATCGTCATCATGGCTGCGAAAGGAAATGCAGGCAAATTTGGACTTGATTATGTCGCAGGTCCAGTCTTGAAACGTACAATGAAAAGAAAGCCGCATTTAGAAGTGGCTTCATAATAAAGAAAAAGCATCCTTAGCTTCTGCTCAAGGATGCTTTTTTTATTTAGGAATCAGCTTTCACCAGATTAATATGCAGGACGGTGAGCTTCTGCTGATTTATATCTGGGTCATGGCCGACGATAAATTCCAGCTCATAATCTCCAGTACGATACACGTATTTTTTCTCTTTTGTCTGTGGAATGGTGCTGACCGAATCTGCTTGTCCAAGTTGTTTCTTTAATAGGGAAGGGGTCATTCCGCCGATATTCGTTTCTTTTTCTACATTTGTACCGAAATAACGGATTTCGTCAATTTTGCCTTTTGCATCATAATGAAAAGCAAATCCCGGATTCCCCATTTCAGCATGATACAAATCAAAGCTGCTTTGACCTGTTTCTGGATATGGATTTCCTAGTTTATGATGGACATCCATCTTTGTTTGAACTCCAATTTTAAGACCTTTTGCATAATAAGGCATTTGTCCTTTATGTGCCAGCTCATAAATGTTGTTTAGTGCGGTTTTCGGACCTTGAGGAACGGATTGTTCGACTGCTGTTTTGTTCATGGCGTGTGCTGAGACTGCAGGACTGAATCCAATGAGGGCGGACGTAGCGAGTGAAAGTGAAGCAGTCATGACAAAAGCGGTTGTTTTCTTCATTTTAAAATCCCTCCTTCTTCTTTCTATACCCGGTGCAATAGGGGTCAAACGTAAACAGAACCAGCTGATCATGGATCGGCTGGTTCTTAAAATGAGAAAGCTATTTTGATGAAGTGCCGGATTTATCTTTGGCGGAAGAGGAATCTTCTTCATCCTGTACTTTCTTTGTATAGTCATATTGATTTCGGTCAATCGGTGTAAAGCCTTTAGGCTTGTAGAAACGGAGTAAATCTTCGGTGACGATCTTATCAGATGTCTCAAGCATCTTTTTCACCGTTTCATTTTCTTGTGATGCCTTATCAGTCGGCTCGATTTTCTCGCCTGTTTTGTTGCTGTAATAGTTATTGCCTACTTTTGTGTAATCCTTAGAGACGAAGTCACCATTTCTAAATGGCACAAGCTCTTTGAAATTTTTCGATAAGATATCAGAACCAGACATTAAATAGTTCTTCGTATCATCACCAAGCAGGTGCAGAAGGGTTGGTGCGACATCGACTTCACCAGAGTATTTATGAATCTGTCCGCCTTTTACGCCTGGTACATGAATAAAGAGCGGTACGCGCATGAGTTGCGCATTTTCATAATCTCCGATTTTTTGTCCTGTCACTTTTTCCATCGCTTCATTGTGGTTTTCAGAAATGCCGTAATGGTCTCCGTACATAATGACGACTGTATTGTCATAGAGTCCAGACTTTTTCAGGTCGTTGAAGAACTGTTCAATCGCTTCATCTAAATAATGAGCCGATTGGAAATAGTTATTGACGACAGAGTCTCCGAAGTCACCAGGTTCGAAATCGGTATCCCCTTCATCCATTCCAAATGGGAAATGGTTCGATAACGTAATGAATTTCGAATAAAACGGCTGCTTCAAGTTTTCAAGCATTGGCATAGATTCTTTGAAGAATGGTTTGTCTTTCAGCCCATAGTTCTTCGTATCTTGCTCGTTCATATCGTAATACTCAGAATCGTAAAACCTGTCATATCCAAACGACTTAAACATTTCATTACGGTTCCAGAAGGTTTTCGTATTGCCGTGGAATTCTGCTGACGTGTATTGATCCTTCTTCAGAATGCCAGGAAGTGCCTGATACGTGTTTTGCGCTTTGTTAATAAAAACAGAGCCTTGTGATAATGGGAATAGCCCAGTATCCATCATAAATTCAGCATCAGACGTCTTTCCTTGTCCTGTTTGATGGAAGAAGTTATCAAAGTAAAACGTTTTGTTGTCGTGTGCCAATGAATTAAGGAATGGCGTTACTTCTTTTCCGTTTACTTTGTAATCAATGACAAAGTTTTGCAGAGATTCAAGAGAAATCGTAATCACGTTCATGCCTTTTGCTTTCCCGTAATAAGCCGGGTTAGGGTCAGCGCTGTTCGCTTTTAAATAGTTCTCTACATCTGTCACGTCATTTGAATTTGCCAGAGCACGCTGGCTGTTTGATTTCACATTTTGAATGGCATCAAACACAGTAAAGTTATAAGCACCTAAATATTTCACTAAATAATTGCGGTCAAATGCTCTTGATAAAAGCTCTGGACGATCAATCTCTGCAGCGACTAAATTCATCACAAAGATTACAACAGAGGATACAAGGACGAGTCTAAACGATTTTGTCTTTTGAACAGGTACAGTAGCTGTACTTGCTTGCTTCTTTTTCATGCGGACTGCGAGTACGATCAAAATGATGGTATCCATAAAGTAAAACATATCAGTCCAACGCATGAGTGAAAATGCACTATCACCTAATTGTCCGCCATTCGTTCCTGCCTGCATCACGGTAGGCAGCGTGATAAAGTCATTGAAGAATCGATAGTACACGATGTTTGCGTATAGTAAAAAAGACATGAAAAAATGAATCACAATGATAGCGGCAGGCTGCCATTTTTTCTTGAACAATAAAGCAAAGCCAAGAAAGAACAAGCTGGAGCTAATAGGATTCACGAAAAGCAAAATATGCTGAAGCACATTTGATATACCAAGTTTAAATTCAATTAAATACGCTGAATACGTTTTGAGCCACAGTAAGATGACTGCAATAACAAAGAAGCCGAGGCCTCGTTTTTGAATAAATGTTTTCATAAAAACACTCCTTTTCTCCGATACACGGAAGAGGCGGAACGAAAGAAAACGAACCATTAGAATATACCATGAAATGATCAAATAGAAAAGTGATAACCGGCGAAGAGTGTCTAGCAGCCTGTCCGAGCAATAAAAGGGAAGAAAACGAAAATATTCGCTCTTCGAAAAACTTTTTATAAAATTCACCCTATTATTTACAGAAAATTCAGTTATTTTCCAGTTGCTATATCAATAAAACAGGTAAAAAGGCACGAGTCTAAAGAATTAATTTGGTTTCTACAATGATGATTTAGAGAGTATTTCCAGTGTTTCTTAATGTTTATGCAGGTTAAGTAAAAAAAATGAGAAGAAGAATGGAGAAAGAACATGGATGGAATTTCCTGATATAAGATATATTGATATATTTTTTTGTTTCATCAACAAAATGGTTTCGATGTGTTTTGTAAGGGTTTTATTTGTTTTGATGAATGAACAAATTATCTAAATATACTTAAGTGGACATTTCGAGACTATAAACTTTTGAATTAGGGTCGATATAGACTTTGACAGGAAATCTTCCATTGAAAGGATTGATAGTATATGACTGTACGAGCAAACAACCTCGTTCAGAACTGGTTTCCGAGTGAGGACGGAAATGCAGCAGAGCGTAAAGAATTTATCAAATTGATGGAGCAGATTATTTCAGGGGTCGATCACCTGAAAGATCCGAACCGTGCACACCTAAAGGGTGAAAAGAATCGCGAGGAGAATTTTTATCAAAAGCTCACTGAAACAAGTCAAATTCCGGTAAACGGACAACAAGCGGAACTTGTGAATGAAGAATTACTGAAGCTTTTACATAACCATCCTTACCACACAAAGTATTTCTTCACGAACATTTTGCCGATGGCAAGTACACCAGGAATTCTAGGCATGCTGACGGCGATGCTGGTAAATGGAAACAATCTATGGGATGTTTATGGGCCAGCAGGAGCGGAAGCTGAGGTCAGAGTGGTCTCAATGATGTCTAAGCTCATCGGATATGATCCAAGTGTGAGCGGGGGATATACAACATGGGGAGGTCAAGGAGCCATTTTCTCAGGACTGCGTTTAGCGATTGCAAAAGTTGCGCCGGAGTCACTGCGAAAAGGAGTTCCGCAAAACCTTTATGCGTTTTGTTCTGATGCGGCACATTACAGCTTATTTAAGTCAATGGAAGCAACAGGACTTGGCACAGACAACTTGATCAGAATTAAGACGAATAAAGATCATTCGATGGATATGGAAGATTTACGTTGTCAAATGGAACGTGTTGCACAAAATGGCGGGATTCCCGTTTATATTGTGGCAACAACCGGAACAACAGATGCCATTGCAATTGATGATGTAAAAGGGGTACGTGAAAAAGCAGAAGCTATTGCTGAGAAGTATGGTCTAAAGGTGCCGCATATTCACGCGGATTCGGCGCTGGGTGGATTCTTTGCTTTCTTTAATGAGTATGATGTATCTAAAAACCCGCTGCAATTCTCAGACGGTGTTCTTCGTATGCTAGAAGAAATCAAAGCGAAATTCGAACATCTTTCTCTTGCAGACACGATGTGTTTTGATTTTCAAAAGCTCGGTCAAACACCTTACACATCTAGCTTATTCTTAGTGAAAAACGCTGCTGACTTAAAGCGTTTGGACCTAGAAGAACAAGAGACACCATATGTTGGACATAGGGGCTACGGGGAATACCATACGGGTTATACACTTGAATGCACAAGAATGGGAAGCTCTATCAGCATGCTGAGTGTACTGTTAACATTTGGGATTGAAGGCTATCAGCGCTTGCTAGGTCAATTTTTAGAGGTGAACCTTGCATTTAGAGAAGCACTCAGTCAAGAAATTCCGCAAGCAGAAGTCGTGAATGATGACAACGTCGGAATGGCTACATTATTTAGAATTTACCTAGACGGCTCACCGCGCTTTCAAGAAGAAATTTCAGGCGAAGCGACGGCAATGGAAATTGAGCGGAACAATGAATTGAACAAAATGCTGTTTGAAAAGCTTGGAGAAAAAAGAGACGAAATGTTTTTTGGTGATACAACGAAGTTTTTACTTGTAAATGCAAAAGAAGGACAAGAATTCTATCTAAGTGTTAGTAAGTTTTTTGTGATCTCACCTTATACGTTACCAGAGCATATCCCTCATATCGTATCTTATTTAAAAGATGTAATTGCATCTGTTTGTGGACAATTTGAACATGTACATGCTTAAATCAAATCTGAGAGTGGAGATGTAGGAAAAAATGGCGAAACAAAGGAAATTTGGAGGACTCACGATATCCTCCAAAATCATGTCAGTCGTTGTCGTAACATTACTCGCAACCGTTGCACTATTCGTTCTAACATTTTATCTAGTCAGCCAGGATTTATCATCCCAGTTATTAAAGCAATTTGATTATCGATTAACAACAGATGTTGATACAGCGAAGAAAGAGATCGATAATCTGGATGGGAACGTCCTTGGTATTAGTGGGAAAGATGATCCCCTTTATGTGGAGGTCAAAAAGAAATTCACAGAGCTTCAAGAAGATCATACGCTTGAGAACTTATACGTGCTATCTAATAAAGGCGGCAAAGAAAGAATTATTATATTAACTGGGGAAGAAAATGATTTTGATCAAGATTATGTATTTTCAGATGAGATGAAACAAGCTCTTTCAGAAGATAAAATAGTCAAAAGTGATATTTACAAAGATTCATTTGGAACACATAAATCAGTCTTTTTACCAATCAAAGATTCAGGCGGTGAGCTGACGGGTATTCTAGGAATTGATTTAGATGCGTCTGTTGTGCCAGAAACAACGAAGAAGCTGACGATCTATATCACGGTTGCATCTGCCATTGTACTCATCGGTGGATTACTCTTCTCATTCTTTATGGGAAGAAGAATTGCGAAACCAGCACGTTCCTTGATGGAATCAGCAAACCGAATTGCTGACGGTGATTTAACTGGTATGGTAGAGGTTGAAAGTAAAGACGAGATCGGCCAGCTTGCCGCATCCTTCCAAAAGATGCAGGCGCGGATCAAAGAGCTCATTTCAAAAATCTCACACTCATCTAGTGAAGTGTCGAAAATGTCTTCACAGCTTCGTACAGTGACGACCGAATCGAGTCAAAGTGCGCAGCAAGTATCAGAAGCTATGACGAATATGAGTGAAGGAATCAATGATTCTGTCGCAAATATTACGGATTGTACGACATCCGTTGCTGAGATCGATACTCAAATCGAAGGCGTCACAAAAGAAGTCGATGAAATGAAATCTGTTTCATCTGACGTACAAGAGCAGTCAGAATCTGGTCAAAAATTAGTGAACCATGTGCTTGATCATCTGAATATGCTACATGACAAGATGACCAACTCAAAGCAGGCAGCAGAAGAATTACAATCTCATTCAACGGAGATTGAAAGTGTCATCTCGATCATTACGGACATTTCAGCCCAAACGAATCTGCTTGCACTGAATGCTTCAATTGAAGCGGCACGTGTTGGAGAAGAAGGAAAAGGGTTTGCTGTTGTGGCAGATGAGGTGCGCAAGTTAGCTGAGCAATCAGCGGATGCGGCTAAAACCGTTTCAGACCTTGTCATCGGCACACAGGAAAACAGTCAGCGTGTTCTTGAAAGCGTAGAGGAAAGCAGTAAGGCAGTGGAAGAAGGACGTGAGCAAATGAAAGGCACGTCACAGAACTTCGCTGGTATTTACGACGGAGTGTCTCAATTTGCAAACAGAACGAACAATTTGCTTCAATCCATCAAGCAGGTAGAACGAGCATATCAAACAATTTCTACATCGATTGAACAAATTTCGGTTGTGTCAGAAGAACATGCTGCGAGCTCACAAGAAGTAGCGGCAGCAACAGAACAGCAAAGTGCTGGCATGCAGCAAATTTCAAGTGCGATTGAACAGCTCTCTGATATGTCAGAGGACTTAGCACATATGGTTTCTACTTTCAAAATCGACAATAAATAACGAGAAAGCTGACTCTTGTGAGAGAGTCAGCTTTTTTGCTATGCTTAATCAAATCGTTTCAAACGAAAGGAGAGCGCCATGGATTTTGCGCAGAGATTATCAGAAGAACGGATCAAAAAAGCGATGGATCACGGGGCTTTTGAAGGATTATCTGGCTTTGGCAAACCTCTGCCTAAAGATGACGCTGCTCATGTACCTGAAGAATTAAGAATGGGCTACCGGATGATGAAAAATGCTGGCTTTGCTGGGGAAGAAACAGCACTGAAAAAAGAACTCATGACCGTCAAAGAGCTGCTTCACTCCAGTATAGACGGAGAAGAAAGAAAAAAGCTTTCTCTCATATGTGAAGAAAAACAAAAACGACTGGATGAACTCACATCTAAGCGCCAAACTTTTGCTCGTCCAGCCTCCTCCTTTTATAAAAACAGGGTCTACGAAAAATTAACGGAGCATAAAAAAAGATGATGACACGCTGCCTCTCCTGAGCACATTGAGGGGGCTTTTTTTATGAAAGCGCTACATTTTGTTATTGACTACATGTATATACAAATATAAAATAATAATCAAACATGTATATACAAGTTTTTTGGTTCTTTTTTCTTATAAAAACGATCTCGGAGGGGATAGCATGGCTGATTACCAGGCAGCGGCAGATCAGATTGTGAAAGCCATCGGCGGCAAAGAAAATATTGATCAAGCGACACATTGTGTGACAAGGCTGCGCTTTGTGCTGAAGGATGAAGGAAAGGTTGATGAGAAAGCACTTGAACAAATAGAAGAAGTGAAGGGATCTTTCTCAGCAAACGGTCAATACCAAGTGGTGATCGGCCAAGGGGTCGTCAATCGGGTATATGCCGAACTGGTGAAACAGACAGGGATTGGGGAAGCCACAAAAGAGGACGTGAAGCGTGCCTCTGATCAAAAATTAAATCCATTGCAGCGTGCTGTGAAAACGCTTGCGGATATTTTTATTCCGATTCTTCCTGCCATCGTCACAGCCGGCTTATTATTGGGGATTCATAATATTTTAACAGCTCCTGATATTTTCTTTGATCAAAAATCGATTGTTGATGTGTATCCGGCATGGGCTGATTTAGCGAATATGATCAACTTGATTGCAGGCACTGCCTTCACATTCCTGCCCGCATTAATCGGCTGGTCAGCCGTGAAGCGGTTTGGGGGAAATCCGCTTTTAGGGATGGTCCTTGGACTCATGCTCGTACACCCGGACTTATTAAATGCGTGGGGCTATGGAGCGGCTGAAAAGTCCGGTGAGATTCCAGTCTGGAATTTGTTTGGACTTGAAGTGCAAAAGGTAGGCTATCAAGGACAGGTTCTTCCGATACTCGTCGCCTCGTATTTACTAGCGAAGCTCGAATTGTTTATCACAAAACGGACACCTGAAAGCATTCAGCTATTAGTGGTTGCTCCGATTACGTTATTAGTTATTGGCTTTTTATCCTTTATCGTCATTGGACCTATTACATTTGCAATCGGCAACGTGTTAACATCTGGACTTGTCGCTGTATTCCAGCAGTTCGCAGCACTAGGTGGTCTATTATACGGCGGTTTGTATGCGGCGTTAGTCATTACTGGAATGCATCATACGTTCCTTGCTGTTGATATTCAATTGATTAATTCAAAACTGCACGGCACGTTTCTATGGCCAATGCTCGCACTGTCTAATATTGCACAAGGATCAGCCGCACTTGCGATGATGTTTGTTTTGAAAGATGAAAAGCAAAAAGGTCTCTCACTCACATCAAGTATTTCTGCTTACTTAGGAATTACCGAGCCAGCAATGTTTGGCGTCAACTTGCGCTACCGATTCCCATTTATTTTCGCACTCATTAGCTCTGGTTTAGCCGGTATGTTTATCGCCTCTCAAGGGGTGCTGGCAAGCTCAGTTGGTGTTGGAGGCATTCCAGGAATCTTCTCTATTATCCCGAAATATTGGGGCGCATTTGCGATAGGGATGGTCATTGTCCTCATCGTCCCATTCATCGGAACCCTTTTGTATGCAAAGTTGAAAAAGAAGAAAGATGTATCACAAGAACTTAACTAGTGGTGGTGAAGGAAATTGAAACAACAAAAAAACGAACCGTGGTGGAAAAAAGCGGTGGTCTACCAAATTTATCCGAAGAGCTTTTTAGATACAACGGGCTCAGGTACAGGCGATATCAATGGTGTGACAAAAAAGCTCGATTATATCAAACAGCTTGGGGCGGACTGTATTTGGCTCACGCCAATGTATGAGTCCCCTCAGCATGACAACGGCTATGATATTAGTGATTATACAAAAATCCATGACATGTACGGCACAATGGCGGATTTTGAACACATGCTGAAAGAAGCCCATGATCGAGGTATACGAGTCATCATGGATTTAGCCGTCAATCATACATCCATTTTCCATAAGTGGTTTCAAGCATCACGCGAGTCAAAGAATAATCCTTATCGAGATTATTATATTTGGAAGGAGCCCAAGGCGGACGGATCACCGCCGAATGATTGGCAGTCAAAATTTGGCGGTCCGGCATGGGAGCTAGATGAAGAAACAGGAGAGTATTATCTTCATTTATATGATGTCACCCAAGCGGATCTCAATTGGGAAAAGGATGAGGTGCGCAGGCAAGTATATGACATCATGCATTTTTGGTTTGAAAAAGGAATTGATGGATTCAGGCTGGATGTCATCAACAACATCTCAAAGGATCAACGCTTCTTAGATGACGCCGGGCAGTCTGTGCAAGGAGACGGCCGGATGTATTATACGGATGGTCCAAGAATTCATGAGTTTCTGCACGAAATGAACCAAGAGGTTTTTTCGAAATATGACAGCATGACAGTTGGAGAAATGTCTTCAACGAATATTGCAGACTGCATTCGGTATACAAGACCGGATCGGCAGGAGCTGGATATGACGTTTAATTTCCATCATTTAAAGGTCGATTATCCAAACGGAGAAAAATGGGCTCTCGCACCGTTTGATTTTCAGGAATTGAAGTCGATTCTGTCTGAGTGGCAGACGAAAATGCATGAGGGCGGCGGCTGGAATGCTCTTTTCTGGTGCAATCATGATCAGCCGCGTATCGTCTCAAGATACGGTGATGATGAAACATACCATCAGCAATCAGCGAAGATGCTGGCGACCACCATTCATCTCATGCAAGGGACTCCATATATTTATCAAGGTGAAGAGATTGGCATGAAGAATCCTCAGTTTGAGGACATCTCATCTTACCGCGATATCGAATCACTCAATATGTATGAAGCCATGCTTGAAAAAGGGAAATCAAAGGAAGAAGCGCTCGCCATTTTACAGGTCAAATCAAGAGATAATGCGAGAACACCGATGCAGTGGACCTCAGAAAAGAATGCAGGTTTCTCAAAAGGGACACCTTGGATTGAGCCAGCCAATAACGACATTTCGGTCGAAGCTTCGTTAAAGGACCCGTCGTCTATTTTCTATCATTATCAAGCCCTTTGCAGGCTGCGTAAAGAACTTGACGTGATCACATATGGAAGCTTCACTTTACTCTTAGCAGAAGATCCAAAGATTTTTGCTTATGTGAGAGAAAGCGGTGAGGAGAAGCTTCTTGTGATCAATCACTTTTATGCAGGAGAGACGGACTTTACGCTTCCTGATGAGCTTATGCAGGCTGTAGATGAGATGGAGGGGCAAGTGCTGTTATCCAATTATGAGGATGCACCGGCAGATATGAAGGGATTTACGTTGCGTCCATACGAGTCAATCGTTTATCATTTAACCAAACGCTAGAAAATGGGGCGGAGGGAAAATGAAAGAGAATAAGTTTCGAGTGATTTATGATCAGCTCGCAAAACGAATTGAACAAGGTGAATGGCAGGATAAAGGCATTTTGCCATCAGAGCATGAGCTGTCCTTGATGTATGACACATCCCGTGAGACGGTAAGAAAGGCATTAAATATCCTTGTGCAAAATGGCTATATCCAAAAAATCCGCGGCAAAGGCTCTATCTTGCTGAATCGAGAGAAAATGCAATTCCCCGTCTCGGGTCTTGTCAGCTTTAAAGAACTTTCCCAAACGCTTGGCCGAAAGACCGTTACGACGGTTCACGAATTTGGTTTAATCAAACCGGATCAGTATATTCAGTCTCAGCTGAAAATTAATGGGCAGGAGGATGTCTGGGAAGTCATTCGATCTCGTAATATTAGTGGAGAAGAAGTGATTTTAGACAAGGATTACTTTTTGCAAAAGCATGTGTCGGTCTTGTCGAAGGACATATGCGAAGGATCCATCTACGAGTATATTGAAGGAGAGCTCGGTGTATCAATCAGCTATGCCCAAAAGGAATTTGTGGTAGAGCCATGTACAGAAGAGGACGCCAAGTATCTTGATTTGAACGGGTTTGATCATGTCGTCGTCGTGAAGAATTACGTGTTCTTAGAAGATACAAGTTTATTTCAATACACAGAAAGCCGTCACCGATTAGACCGCTTCAGATTCGTCGATTTTGCAAGAAGAGAAAAAGTGGACAGAGCATAGGCTCTGTCCTTTTCAGGTTTTGGGAGAAGTAGACGACGAATAGATCACCATTTTCAGGAGGAAAGATGATGAGATTAAATAGACCACTAAAATTAAGGGACTTAGAAATATTCAGCGTGATGAAAGATCATCAGATTTTATGTTATGTCATCATTGAAGATACGCGAAAACCGTTTACGGCAGAAGACAGAAAGCTAGAGCCATTATGTTATATCGATGAAGAAGATATACAAGTGATTTTGAATGTTTTTCATATTTCCATTATCAATGATGAAAAATTAAGTGAAGAGGATTTAACGATGGTAAAAGGTTTTTTTGCTGATTTAGTAAATAATACGGACTTAACGAATTTTATTACGAGAGATTATGTTTTAAAGGATTTATATGATGTCGATGATGAAAATGACATGATGTTCTTTAATAGGATGCTTCGGCATATAGGGTCAGATGATGTAAAAGAATTCGACGACCGCAATTGGATCTATTTATCTCAAGATTGATATCTTATTCCAAGAAAAGAGGACAGAGCATAGGCTCTGTCCTCAGATTGTAGAGAAACTCATGTTTTTCTACAATCTTTTTTATTTTCATCGTAATGATGATGGATGAGATTAAAGAAAAAGGCCTCCCACACACCTAGCCTAGCTTCGCTAGGTGTGTGGCAATCTTCTTCATGTTCTGACAGGCAGCTGTGAGAAGCACTTGCTCACTCACATTTTGTTTTCCCCTCAACCGGCAGTAGCGAAGCCCATGCAGTTGTTTTGAATCTGCAAAGCTTCGCTCTATTTTTTCTTTTCTTTTTTTATATAGCTCTTTTCCAGAAGCAGACAGACGATTTTGTCTGATCTTTTCTTTATGTTCTTCCCATACATGTCTTGAGATCACTTTTTGATGATTTTTCGACCTTGTACAGCTCTCTAGGAAAGGACACGATACGCATTTTTTAGGGTCTGATTTGTAGAATCGATAACCTTTTCGATCAGTTGTTGTATATAATAGCTTCTCGCCATTTGGGCATATGTAGTGATCATGTTCAGAATCATACTGAAATTTCCATTTCTCAAATAATCCTCTTGTTGGATGAAAGCGTCTATGTGCGATGACACCAAAAATACGGCGATCGGATAAACCTTTACAGATTGGGGTTGTCAAATAACCAGAATCAAGGGCAACAGCTTCTACTTGAAAACCAAATCGGGCGATTTGGTGATCCAATCGATCAAGATACGGAACAGAGTCATGGATATTGCCGGGCGTGACATGGGCATCCGTGATGATATTGTACTTCATATCCGTTGTACGGTGGTCTAGGTAGAAAAAGCCTTCTGGCTTGTTTTCACGATAAAGATAGCCACTTTCAGGGTCAGTCGTACTTTGACGAATGTCTTTTTCCGTTTTCACCTCCTCTTTTACCTTTAAGGGCTTTTTTCCGTGTACCTCTCGATCTTCTTGGATCGCTTCTTCTAAATCATTTATATAGTTCTGAGTATCTTGTTCAATCGTTTTTCTCGTATATTTATGTTTATTGGCATTGGCTTTAAGATGAGTCGAATCAGTAAAAAGAACGCGGCCTCCTACCATATCATGATTGATGGCTTGAAGCACAATTTCATCAAAAATGTCTTGAAAAATCGTTGTATCTTTGAATCGAGTACGACGATTCCAGCTAATGGTCGAGTGGTGGGGAACGGGGTCATTGATGTTCAAACCTAAAAACCATCTATACGCCATGTTATAGTAAATTTCTTTTTCAAGTTGTCTTTCAGAACGGATACCGTACAGGTATCCGATAAACATCATTTTGAACAAAATAAGTGGATCAAGAGAAGGACGACCTTTATTCTCACTATAATAGGGTTTGACTTTATCTACGATAAATGAAAAATCAATGTACTGATCAATTTTACGAAGCAGGTGATCCTCTTCGACCAGTTGATCTAGCAATACAAATTCGGCTTCGTGCTGAGAAGAATTTCTAGTGTGGAACATGAGAAAAACACCTTCCTTTAGTATGCTTTTATCTATTATAAAACGGGGGAATGGAAACTTTAAGGGAAAAAATAAAGCTGTCGAGATTTTCTCGACAGCCTGAGGACAGAGCATAGGCTCTGTCCTTTTCCTTTAGGATGATACATTTTTTCTTGTACGCTTGCGCTGGTAGTAATATAGGATACCGCCAGCAGCGAGCATGAGCACGCCAATCAATACAGCTGTATACATCATTGTGGCAGTATTCGGCAATGTGCCGCCAGGAAGGCTTGTTCCATCTTGGTTTGGATCTGTACCTGTCCCTCCGCCTGGTGCTGTTGTTCCGCCGTCTCCGCCAGTTTGATCTGGAGTTGTTCCAACTGCCCCGCTTTGGTTAAGGACCGTGTATTCGCTGAAGTGCTCAGTTTGACCTGATACGACTCCGTTTTCAAATGATCCATTACTAGTTTTGGTGTAACGATTTTTCTTGCGATCCACATAATATACACTAGGTTTTTTCGCCTTTTGAGGCTCGTCTAGTGTAAAGGATAGTGTGACAGGGTCTTTAAAGGTCGAGACCTTTTTCTTGTCTTGTTTGATTTGGAAATCATACGTATCCGTTAATGCGTTTTTCACTTTATCCGTCTTTGTCATCCATATATCTGCGCTTGTCTCGGACAAATTCGAGAGCGGTAATGCGAGTCCCACTTTGTCATGATAGATGGTGACGTTTGGATCTTGCTCTCTTTTTTTCAGCTCGGCTACTTGCGCTTTTGATAGAGACAATTGAACGTTTTTCGCTTTGCTTGCTTTGTCTAAATAGAGCAATGCTTTGTTTGTATGCTGTACATACGTTTGGAATTTTTTATCATCTTGAATGTCGTAAGCGCCTTTTCCTTTCACGCGAGGAAGGAACACTTCTTTCACCCTGTGATCGATAACAGGCGAAATTTGACCGTCTGCCTTTTCAATTTGCTCTTTGAAAATTTCATAGTCGACATACCCTAAGTCTTCACCGTGAGAGGCTTCTGTAAAGACGCTGTAGCCGTCGCCACCTGTGCCAACAAATGCGTTTGTGGCTACGCGGTATGTTTTCTCATCATCAATGTCTGTCAGTTGACCTTTTTGATCTTTCAGTTTCACATCAATCAGTCTGCTTCCAGCTGGTTTACTGAGTGTAAACGTATATTCAATGCCAGCTACATGAGGGAATGCGCCTCCACCTTCCTCAATGCCTGACAGCCCTTGTTCGAGAGCTTTCTTAATTTGACTGCCTTTTAAATCTGCGACATAAAGTGTATTTCCAAAAGGCATCACCGTTAAAATATCACCTAAAGTGATATCACCTTTTTCGATGCTTCCACGAATACCGCCGCCGTTTGTGATGGCAAGGTCAGCTCCAGCAGATTCTTGCGCTTTCTGCAGCATGCCGTCGGCAATAAAGTTCCCAAGATTCGTTTCCTTCGCACGGACATGCTCACGTTGACCATCTAAAAGAACATCTGTATGTCCGACTTTTTCTGTTTTTAAATCTTGAATATCTGCTTTGTATCCATCAAGGATCGCTTTTGCCTCTGCATCTTCTTTGACAGAGTCATCGATCGGAATCAGGTCAAAAGAAGATTCTTTTGGCTGGATGACACCTTTTTTGTCAAAGGCTACGTCTACTTTTCCTAAAAATTGTCCGTAATCTTTCACTTGAGCGACAATCGTAGGTTCTTTTTTATTGATGACCTTTAATTTTTCTACAAGTGTGTGCGTGTGACCGCCAATGATTAAATCAATCCCATCGACTTTTTGAGCGAGCTCAAGATCACGGTTGTAGCCAATGTGTGTTAACGCTATGATTTTATTGATTTTTTCTTCTGTTTGAATGGTGTTGACTGTTTCTTTTGCTTTCTTGTACGCATCTTTAAATTGAATGTTAGGACCGCTGCTGGATGTAATGGCTGTGTCTTCAGTCGTTAAACCGAATACGGCCACCTTTTCACCGTTTACATCGAGCAGGATGTAAGGGTAAATCCCGGCTTCTTTTTTCTCACCAGCTTTAAATAAGGCTGGTTTTTTCATTAAGTCACTCAATTGTTTTTCCTTCGAGACATCCACGTTTGATGACACGACCGGGAATCGAGGCTTTTCAAATTGATGACGGTTTTTCGGATCGACATCTGATGCATCACCTGTCAGGAATTGACGGAGTACAGAAGGACCTTTGTCAAATTCATGATTACCAAACGTCATGGCATCGTATTTCATTAAGTTCATCAATTTCAGATCGGCAAGCCCTTGCCACTTTGTGAAGTACAGGTCACCAGAGAAGACATCTCCAGCGTCTAATAGAATATTGTTCTTGTTTTCAGCACGGACTTCTTTGATCTTTGTTGCGCGTCTTGCCGCATCATCAAGGTGTGCGTGTGTATCGTTCGTATGCATCACTGTTAAATTCCAGTTGTCTGATGTAGGCGGTTCTGTTGTGCCATCGTCTTTAAAGGCTAGCTTGTACACACCAAGACCATCTGTACTTGCATTACGAATAAAGTCTACGCTGCTTGATTCTTTAGCAAACGGTTTGGCTAAAAGAGAAGATTCAAAAGTGACTGTTGCGCCTTTGATCGGTGCAATAGACCAGTTTTGATCTGCACTTGGGTTGATCGTTTTTTGTTCGATAATATAATCCATCAGTACTTGACGGTTCTCATCTGCTGAGGCAAGCACTACTTTATCTTGCGTCAGATGAGGGAAGCCTCCGCCGCCAGAAGCACGATAGTTATTTGTTACGACTAAAAATTCTTGATTGTCAGAGACGGTTTTCCCGTTGTAAGACAGGTTTTTGATGCGGTTGGCATTGGCGTTGAGAAGTGTGCCTGTTGTGCTGTATTTAGCAGGCTGCGTCACATCGACTTGGTATGTCACGCCGTCAATTACATCAAAGTTATACGAGCGGTATTCCTCGTTTAAAATCGGCTGTTCTTTTGAATCGTTCGGTTTGATCTGATTAAACTGACCGGCAGACATTTCTAACCAGTCTTTCACTTCACTGCCTTTCAGTTTCACAATCTGCACAGTGTTATCGTAAAGGTAGAGATCGCCGATATTCTTAATCGCTAAATCTCCTTTTGCGATATTTGTATAATAGTTTACACCGTTTCGGCCACCGGCTTTAAACGGAGCACCTGCAGATAAAATCGGTAAATTTTTATACGATGTGTCCTTCATTTTTTCTTGTGCATACCATTTTTGGGCATCTGTCACAATTTGAATCGAAGGGTCATCCATCACTTGAGCGAAAAAGCTATTAATGTCTGCTTCTGTTTTGCCAACAGGCTTTCTCACGTAATCAAGTGTGTTTTGATGCGTTGTTTGAATGGCGTCTTTTACGGTACTGTTTTGAGATGATACTCCGGCAACAGATTCGATCTTGCCTGTTCCGTCTGTGACCTTCCAGTTGCTGCCATCAGGCTCTAGTGTTAAATCAATGACCCCTAGGTAGCTGCCCCAGTTTTTTGACATGACGACTGGGATGCCGTTGATGGTTCCTTTTGAGACATTGAATTTGTCGACGCCGTTATATTCAGCGCTTGGGAATGTGCCATGCTGGTGGCCTGATACAATGGCATCGATGCCTTTTGTTTTCGTGGCAAGGTCAAAGATCATATTTTCTGATCCTTTAGGTGAAGCGGTTTTTTCAATTCCTGTATGAGCAAGAGCGACAATGACATCTGCGCCTTTCTCTTTCATTTCAGGAATGGTTTCATTGGCAGATTCGACGATGTCCTGCACTTGGACTTGTCCATCTAAATGCTTCTTATCCCACGTCATGATTTGTGGTGGAACGAATCCTATGTAACCAACTTTCACAGTTTGTGAAGCTCCGTTTGCATCTTTAAAGGTTTTATCTTGGATCACATAAGGTGTAAAACGGTGTTCTCCATTTAGCTTTTTGACGTTCGCATTGACAATCGGGAAGTTTGCGCCCGCAATGGTACCGTCAAGGAAGGATAATCCGTAGTTAAATTCATGATTGCCAAGTGTTCCTGCATCGTATTTTAGTTTGTTGAGTGTATGAATAATAGGGTGAACCTTTGTTTGATTGATGATGCTGTCTTTCTCATGTTTGTAAACGTATTCTCCAAGAGGGGTTCCTTGAATCAAGTCTCCGTTATCCACAAGGAGTGTATTTGGGTTTTGTGATCGGTGCTTGTCAATGAGCTCGGCTGTTTTTGCCAAACCAAATTCATTTGTTTCTTTGTCGCTGTAATAATCATAATTCATCATGTTCGCATGAACATCGGTTGTGGCTAAGATGCTGACCTTTACGGCTTTGCCGTTTTCTGTTTCTGCATGAGTAGGTACTGCTGGGAGAATGAGACTAATCATCATAATGGAAGTGAGCAGAATAGACAGGTTTTTCCTTCGTTTAGACCTATGTGCTTGCTTCTTCACCTGATCTCCGCCTTTCTAATTTTTTTGACCACAATACCTATTGTAGAAATGTTTCGTTAACTTTTGTAGTTATTTTTTGCAGATTATTGTAAAGATAACATAAATCATACGAATTACCTTGTTAAGGGAATGTGAATGAGTCGAAATGCTTATTTTTATCATAAAGGGTTTTCTGATAGGGATAGGATGTTTGATTTCAACATGCCCGGGTATAGTGTGTAGTGTAAACGATAATTAAGCAGGAGGGTTTCTACATGGGTAAGAAAATTGCAGTTGTATTAACAGATTACTTTGAGGATGTTGAATTCACCGAGCCTGCAAAAGCCTTTAAAGATGCAGGTCATGAGTTGACAGTCATTGAAAATGAAAAAGGAAAAACAGTGAAAGGGAAGCAAGGAGAGGCAGAAGTGAGAGTGGATGCGTCTATTGACAACGTGAAGCCTGAAGACTTCGATGCACTTCTCATTCCTGGCGGTTTCTCACCAGATATTCTGCGTGCAGATGATCGTTACGTCCAATTCACTAAAGCATTTATGGATGAGAAAAAACCAGTATTTGCGATCTGTCACGGACCGCAATTGCTCATTACAGCGAAGGCGCTTGAAGGAAGAGGCGCGACTGGGTATACATCCATCAAAGTCGATATGGAAAACGCAGGCGCTAAATTTAAAGACGAAGAAGTCGTCGTTTGTCAGGATCAGCTTGTGACAAGCCGTACACCTGATGACATTCCAGCCTTTAACCGTGAATCATTAAAACTGCTTGAGAAATAACGAAGTTGTAAAAGGATATAAAAAAGCCAGCATCTTGCGGGGTGCTGGCTTTTTGTGTGCATGATGTAAGAAAACTGCGTGTAGACCATAAAAACCGTTTCCTTTTGCACCATTATTTTCTTAAGTTTTTTAGCTCGCTTGCGATGGCTTGCATTTCACTTGGGCTGAATGAAGATTTTTTCATCACCATTTGGTGAAGAAATTCGATATCTTCGTACTTGTCTGGACTGAAGTCTTCTGCTTTGATGACTCCAATGTTCAGCATATTTAACTTTTGCGAAATGTCTTCAATCAGCTGATTGACTTCAGCCGCTTTTTGCTCTGACAAGGGCGGCACGTCCTTTCCTGCATAAGTGTTGAATAATATGTCTATTTTAACAGAAAAGCAAAAGAATAAAAGGGCTATTAAGACGATACGGAGATGTTTTTCTCCTTTTTCTCCTGCTTCATCTTATCAATGATTCGTTTGGATTCAAATACGACAACCCCTGATAAACCGATGAGCCCAATTAAGTTTGGAATCGCCATCAGTCCATTCAGCATATCTGCCACACCCCAGACGAAGTCATTTTTAAACACGGCACCGAAAAAGACAGCAATAACAAACACGATGCGATAATACATGACGTACGAATCCTTCGCCAAATATGTAAAGCATTTTTCGCCATAATAGGACCAGCCAATGATGGTGGAATAGGCAAACAAGAGCAGACCGATTGCCACAATGGTTGAGCCAACTGGACCGAGGAAATGTGCAAAGGATAACGAGGTGAGTGCATCACTTTTCACTGTTAAATACATATCTGCCATGACAATGGTAATGCCTGTGATAGAACAAACAATGATTGTATCGATAAACACTTGCGTCATAGAGACGAGAGCTTGACGGGCAGGCATATCCGTTTTCGCAGCCGCAGCAGCAATTGGTGCTGACCCAAGACCTGCTTCATTGGAAAATACTCCTCGTGCCACACCCCAGCGAATGACAGTCCCAATTGCACCACCTGCCACGGCTTGACCGGTAAAGGCATCTGAGAAAATAAGACCGACTGCGCCTGGAACAAGATCAGCATTCATAACAAGAATGATCAGACCGCAAATGACGTAAAATAAAGCCATGACCGGTACAAATATAGATGTGACCCGGCCAATGCTTTTAATTCCGCCTAAAATCACAAGTGCCGTAAAAGCTGTAATGATGATACCTGTTATCCATGTTGGAATTTGAAAAGTAGAATTCATAACGCCGGAGATGGAATTAGACTGTACAAGGTTGCCGATCCCAAAGGCAGCACTGGCACCGAAAACAGCAAATAGCACCCCTAGCCATTTCTGCTTTAACCCGTGCTCTAAATAATACATAGGTCCGCCAGACATTTCGCCTTTTTCGTTTTTGACCCTGTATTTCACAGCAAGAACAGCTTCTGCAAACTTGGTGGCCATCCCGAAAAATGCAGCAAACCACATCCAGAATACTGCACCAGGACCACCCGCTATAACAGCCGAGGCCACACCTACGATATTTCCTGTACCGACAGTTGCAGCAAGAGCCGTCATTAACGCTTGGAAATGGGAAATATCCCCTTCTGATATTTTGTCTTGTTTTGAAAAAGCGAGCTTTAAAGAATAAGGAAGTAATCTAATTTGAATGAAGAGAACGCGAAAGGTGAGGTATATTCCAGTACCAACAATTAAAATCAACAGGGGAGGCCCCCACAAAAAATTGTTCATCGTTGTGACAAACTGCTCAATTATCCCCATCTAATATCCCCCTTTGTTTGTATAATTCTCCTAAAGTTTCTCCTGTTTTTGTGTATTTTGTCAATGCCGATGAGAGTTTTTCTTGCAAAGTTTCCAAAAGAAAAAGGGCTTGATATGATAGAGAAAAGGTTTTCGAAAAGAACTCTTAGGGAAAAGATAGGAGGAGAATGAAGGATGATTCATGTGTTATTCGTGTGTCTTGGCAATATTTGCAGGTCACCGATGGCAGAGGCCATATTTAGAAAAAAAGTAGAAGATGAGGGGCTTAGCGAGCACTTTGTGATTGATTCAGCAGGTATTGGCGGCTGGCATCAAGGCAGTCCTCCGCATGAAGGAACGCGAAAGCTGCTTGATGAAAAAGGCATCAGCTATGAAGGAATGTCCGCAAGACAAATCATGGATGAGGACATCACAACATATGACTATATCATTGTGATGGATGCTGAAAATGTTGGGGCACTTCGCAGTATAGCCGGCTATGGGAAACATCACTTTATTGGCCGTCTTCTTGATTTTGTAGAAGACGACGATCGAGATGATGTGCCAGATCCTTATTACTCTGGGAACTTTGAGGAAGTCCATGAATTAATTGAAACAGGAATTGACCGTTTTTTGACGTATGTAAAGAAAGAGAACCACCTTTAACTGAAAGGAGATCAGACGAGATGGAAGAAAAAAATCAAATCGTGCTCCGAGGAGCTCTCTTAGGTGCAGCTTGCGGCGCATTGCTGACTTTATTTCATCGGCCAACAAGAATTGCACTCAAAGAAAAATGGAATGACTGCCAGCAAAAGCTTGATGAGTACCGTGAGGAGCCAGGCAGAATATCGGCTTGCATGAAAGAAAAGCTGGAAGAAACGAAGCAGCTGATGCGAACAGTCTCAGATGATTTGTCATTTTTAAATGAACAGGTCAATCAGTTAAAGGAAACAACCCCAAGGGTATTAGAAATTATTGAAGAAACAAAGGATCACTTTCAATCGAAACAGACAGATTGATCATTGGAGATGAGGCGTATGGGTTTTATTAAAGCGTTAATTGAACGCTTTTTGCTGCATGAAGGACCGGCAAAATCTGCTGAGCTTGCCTATTTCTTTTTGCTTTCATTATTTCCGTTTCTCATCTTCGTGCTGACGCTGGTCGGGTATTTGCCCCTGACTTCAAAGGATGTTCTGAGCGTCATTTCTGGCTATGCGCCAGAAGGAGCGCTTTCGATGATTGAATCCATTGCCGAACAGACGCTGAATAATCGGAACGGCGGGTTATTGTCGTTCGGGATTATTGCCGCCCTTTGGTCAGCATCTAACGGCATTAATGCCGTCGTCAGAGCATTTAACCATGCTTACGAAGTTGAGGAGAATCGTTCCTTCATTCTCGTACGTTTAACATCGATCATCTTAACGATCGCGATGGTTTTGACCATTATATTTGCCCTGATGCTACCTGTCTTTGGCAAAGAACTCGGTTTATTTGTCGCTAAATTAGTTGGGCAGTCAGACGCCTTTCTCACCGTATGGACTGCAATGAGATGGATCATTAGCCCGCTAATTTTATTGATTGTTTTTACATCCTTATACTATTTTGCTCCAAACATTAGGCTGAAATTAAAATTTGTTCTGCCAGGTGCCATTTTTGCATCGATTGGCTGGATTTTGGTCAGCATGCTGTTCTCATTTTACGTAGGCGAGTTTGCCAACTACAGTGCGATGTACGGAAGTATTGGGGGAATCATTATTTTAATGATCTGGTTTTATTTAACCGGCATCATGATTATCCTTGGCGGTGAGCTCAATGCGCTTTTACATAAGCGTAAAATCGTACCAGGCAAACTATAAAGAAATCCGGGCATCCTAAAGAAGAACGATCAAGTTCAAACTGAATGGATGGGGGAAACCACATATGTCCAAACAATCGAAAAAAGGCGGAAGCAATACGAAACAAAACAAAGGCCATCAGCCTAAGCACAAAACAAGCGGCAGTGCGAACGGGCAAAATGGATATCACTAAATGAAAAAAACTCCTCTGCATGGGTGCAGGGGAGTTTTTCATTCACAATCGTATATATCGTTTAAGGATAAAAGCGGCATCAGGCTTTGACTCATAGTGAGGATCTAGCTCGAATCCGGCATTCATTGCTACACGTTCACTTCGAACATGACCTACGGGACAAAAAATTTCAAATCCATCGACTTTTGAAGAAAATGTTTCTGTCATATATTTCACGATCGTTGTCACAATGCCCCGACCTTGCACGTCTTGACGAATCCAGTAACCGATATTGCCTATTTTCTGATTAAACGTCAGGCGGAACACTCCGATCAATTGGTCGTTCAGCTTAATGCCAGCTTCCAACCCTTTTTGTTCATTGTAGATGGTTTGAGTCGATTGAATAAACGTTTTGACATCCTCTATGCTTTTGCAGTGATGAACCCACGGTAGCCATTCCCCTAAATGAGCCTGATTCTCTTGAATAAGCTCCAATAATGTGTCCGCATCATCTAATTGTAGAGATGCCAACGTTAATTCATTTGTGACGTCGTATGAAAACAAAGGTCGACCCTCCATTTTAATGACTTTCCACCACTGCCGCCGTTCGCCCAAATCGAACGCAGAAAAATACGAACAATATCACGATGCTGACAAGGTAAAGTAAATTCATTCCTTCAAACGTTTGCACAAAGATTCCACCGAGAACAGGCCCTAGAATACTTCCCGCACTAAATGCCATTCCGCACATCAAATTTCCAGCAGGAAGCAGATGCTTTGGCAATAAGTCTGTCATATAACTGATGCCAAGTGAGAAGGTAGAGCCTACAGCCATTCCGGCAATAAAGAAACAAATCGCAACAGCTAAAACCGATTGAATGAAAATCCCTGCTAGTAGAAAAAAGAAAGACCCAACGAGAGTCACACATAAAATGATGCGGCGCCTGCCAAACCGATCGCTGAGCATACCGAGAGGCAGCTGAAAGACAATACTTCCAATGGCAAACGCAGGTAAAATAAACGCCACTGCATCTACGGTCACCCCGCTTCTAAGTGCATACACAGGGAAGTTGCTATTGAGTGTCGTTTCTAAAAAGCCATAGCAAAACGGCATCATAAAGGCGACCCAGCCAAATTGAAAGGCTTTCTTAAAGCGCTTCAAACTGTTTGTCTGCTCTGACGTCTGCACTTCGCCCGTATCTGGATATGTATTTTTCAAAACAAAAACAAGCAGCCAAATACATAAGCTAACAGCACCGGAAACAATGAAAGGTAAAGATGGATTAATTTCGATGAGTGGAGTTAAAAAAGGTCCAGCGGCAAAACCAAGTCCAAAGGATAACCCATACAATGAAATATTTCGCCCGCGATTTCTTGAAGACGACGCATAGGTCACCCAAGTCTGTGTAGAGAAATGCAGCATATGATCACCAATCCCGATCATGAGCCGCAGGAAGAACCAGACAACATAAGATTCAAAAAACACAAAGCTGAACAAGCTTAAAAAGACAGCGGCGCCTCCAATGACAATTAACGGCTTAAATCCAAATCGGCGAAGCGGCGCTTCCATAAAGGGAGATGCTAGCAGCACGCCGAGATATAAGCCTGTGGCATGCAGTCCGTTTAACGTAGGAGAAGTCCCGGCATGTTCAAAAATAATCGAAATGACAGGCAATAACGCTCCCTGCGAAAAACCAGATACAGATACAAGTAAAATTAAAATCATAAAGTGAATTCTCGACATAAGATGCTCCTTACAAGTTCATGCTTTCATCGTACAATGGAACCATAGGGGTTTCAATAGAAAGGTGGTAAAGGAATGAAGCTGACATACGAAAATGATCGGTGGGTGGCAAATACTGATGATGGACAACTACATATTTCAGGAAAAGAAGAAGCTGGATACCGGCCATATCAGTTGTTCACCTCAGCCATTGCAGGTTGTTTTGGAGAAATGCTTACTCATGTATGCGAGAAAAAACGAATATCCTATGAAGGGCTGACCATCACACCTGAAACGACAAGAGAAGGAGCGGCCAACAAAATCTCCCGCATCCACTTACATATAATCTTTGAACGTATCAGTACCTCTGATGAACAAATAGAAAAAGTGATGAAGCTTGCGATGAAGCATTGTTCCATGGTGCAATCCGTTAAAGGAAGTATCGACATCACCATGTCACACGAGCGAATCTAAATGTATACGATGCCGGCACTCACGAAAGAATAACAGTCAGACATATGTAAAGGAGAATGGCTGTATGAATCGTTTGTTTCTTGTGATTGTCGCAATTGGTGTGCCGCTATCGGTGATTGGCAGTTTTCTTCATTTTCCGCAGGTCATCATGTTTGCTGTGTATTGTATCGCGATTATTGGTCTTGCTAGTTTTATGGGAAGAGCCACAGAAAGTCTTGCCATCATAGCAGGTCCCAGAATTGGCGGGCTTTTAAACGCCACATTTGGAAATGCGGTGGAGTTAATTATTTCGTTTTTTGCTTTAAAGCAAGGACTGACAGCCATCGTCCTTGCGTCGTTAACTGGCTCAGTGATCGGAAACTTACTGCTTGTGGCGGGACTGTCTTTTTTCGTTGGCGGATTAAAATATAAGCGCCAAGTGTTCAATGTCCACGATGCAAGGCACAACTCGGGCTTGCTCATGTTTGCCATTATTGTGGCGTTTGTCATTCCAGAAGTGTTTTCGGTGGAAATGGCTGAGGAGAAGCAATTTGTTTTAAGCATTGGCATTAGCATTGTGATGATTTTGCTTTATGTTGCAGCACTCTATTTCAAACTGGTGAGCCACCGCGGTGTCTATGTTGCCAAGCAGGAGACCTTGGATGGGGATGCGGAGACGGAAGAAGAAATACCTGAATGGTCTGGTAAGTTTGCCACTTTGATTTTGCTGCTTGCAACGATGGCCGTTGCGTACATTTCAGAGCGCCTCGTCCATACATTTGATACAGTGGGAGAACAATTTGGCTGGAGTGAGCTGTTTATCGGAGTCATTATTGTGGCCATCGTCGGCAATGCCGCAGAACATGCCTCTGCTGTCATCATGGCGTATAAAAACAAAATGGATGTCGCAGTGGAAATTGCTTTTGGTTCCACACTTCAGGTTGCGATGATGGTGGCACCAATCCTTGTCATCAGCTCTCTTTTTTTCGATACGCAGATGCCGCTCATTTTCTCCTTACCAGAGCTCATTGCGATGGCATCCGCTGTGTTACTCACAGTCATTTTATCAAATGACGGAGATACCAATTGGTTTGAAGGCGCCACATTACTTGCTGCCTATTTCATTATGGCGATTGGATTTTTCCTTTTATAATCTTTTGTGGATAAGGGACGTCTTTGCGGAAAATACTATGGAAAAATGAATGAGAAAGAGTGATGATATGAAAAAGATGCCCCGCATCATGTTTGTTGTTCTCTTATCCTTAAGTTTTCTATACAGCTTTCCAGCGGAGGCGGCGAAGTCATTTAAGGTGCCATCGTCTGTCGCCAGTATTTCTAAGGAGAATACGTATCCGAATGCGTCACAGGACCAGCCATTGCTCCAACCGAGCGAGCTGACAGCCGAATTGTTTAAAACAACGAATGTTCCTATTGAGAATACCCATTTGATCAAAATGCTAAATGAATCCAGCATTTCAGGGACGCCATTAGCTGTTGGTTACCGCGCGACCATTTTCCTTGGCAGATGGGCACTGAGCTATGATTCAAACGAAACGGTGGCCAACTGGGAATACAAAAAAGTGAATACGAATCACATTGATAACAGAGGCGGCAACAAAACAGCCATTGGCAAATACGTTCAAAAGCAGCAAGTCAAAGTGAGCGGCGGGCTCACAGCAAAGGTACCAAACCCGGAAGATGTGAAAACATTGATGATGCAAAAAGCCATTCAAAAAACAAAGCTACCCCTCGCATTTGACACAGTCATTGGCGCAGGAACAAAACGAGATCAGTCGTACCATGTCTCTCCGAAAAAAGCAGCTTCACTACATGCCTATGCACCAGCGATTAACGAAAAAGGAAAGGTGACATACGGAGAAGTGTACCTTGTGCTTAAAGGAAATAAACGCAAACTCGTCGTGAAAAACGTGACTTCACAAGGAATCGGCGCTTGGATTCCTGTTCAGGATCACCTGACGTTTGGGTTTCAAGGGATGAATTAAAACAGTCATCTCCTCTTATCAAGGGGAGATGACTGTTTTTTGCTAATTGGTTTTATCATTTTTCCCTTTCAATTCACTTTTGTAAAAGTCAAATATGGTATATAAATACCATGCGATGAAGAGAAAGAAGAAAATTTTTGTTACTATCATGAAGTTGCTGAAAATTAAACTTAGCCCAAGAATAGGAATGATCATAAATCCATAATAAGAAAACCACCATGTTTTAAAAATGAAGCTCAGCTCCTTAAAGAGTTGTAGAAATTAACATTTTATTTATATATTACATGTTTTGAGAAAATAAAAAAGCCATAGCAGCAGTTGAATGAACCCAACCTCGACTATGGCTTAAATTTTTATTCCCCTAAATCCACATTATGATAAACCTGCTGCACATCTTCAAGCTCTTCTAATACATCGATTAGTTTCTCGAATTGTTCTTTAGATTCATCATCTAATGTCACTTCATTTTGAGGAAGCATTGTAATTTCAGCAACAGTAAATTCTTGAGCGCCGGCTTGTTTGAATGCTTCTTGTACTTGATGGAATTGATCTGGTTCAGCGTACACAATCACTGTTTCATCTTCTTCCATGATGTCACGTACATCAACGTCTGCTTCCATTAAAAGCTCAAGCGTTTCTTCTTCACTTTTTCCTTCGACACCGATGACAGCTGTTTGGTCAAACATGTAGGCAACAGAGCCGCTTACGCCCATGTTTCCACCGTTTTTCCCGAATGCCGCACGAACATCTGACGCTGTACGGTTCACGTTATTGGTAAGGGCATCAACGATTACCATTGATCCATTTGGACCAAATCCTTCGTAGCGCAGCTCATCGAAATTCTCTTCCGCACCGCCTTTTGCTTTTTCAATGGCACGGTCTACAATGTGTTTTGGGACACTATATGTTTTTGCACGTTCTAGGACAAAACGAAGTGCTTGGTTTGATTCTGGGTTTGGCTCACCTTGTTTGGCAGCCACATAGATTTCACGACCGAATTTTGCGTAAATACGACTTGTACTGGCATCCTTTGATGCTTTCTTTTCTTTAATGTTGTTCCACTTACGACCCATCTTATTCACTCTCTTTCACTTAGAAAATACACAGTATGAGGGTCCCCATGCTGCATGAAATCATTCTGTTTTCTATTATACATGAATTAGTCAAGAGGATAGAAGTTAGAGGGCTGAAATGAAGAGATTTCTTAGCTGATGTGTCCAAGCTGTTCAAGCGTTTCATGTTTTTCGAGAACCCGAGTCAGCTCGGCGCACCTAATAAATAAAGAAATAAGAGCCAATGATATAAAAAATAACCCCATCACAAATGAGGTTATTTTGCAGGCTGGGGATAAACGAGATCTTCAAGCAATTTGACATCATGCTGATGAAGTTGTTTGATCATTTCTTTTCGGACAGCGAGGGCGGCATCGAAGTATTTTTCGTCTTCGACCATTCCTTTCACTGTGATCTCAATCCCGCGGTTCAGCTTGTTCAGACCCATAATGCCATGGACTTGAAACGGTTCAATGGCATGCTGGAATTCATCTTTTTTAAGAAAATCATGATGCATTTGATTTAAATTGTCACAGGCCGTTTCTAGTGCTTGAAAGGCTGTATCTGGGTTTTGATTCGCACTAATTAATACAGACTCCGTAATCCGCATGTAGTGCATGTTATAGTTTTGAATTTGCCGGATGTCTCCGTTAGAAATGGTTAACAGCTTGCCGCTCCATTCTCTAATTTGCAAAGAACGGAGACCAATTTCTTCAATCGTTCCATTAAAGAGGTTATTCACTGTCACATAATCCCCTTTATGAATCTGACGTTCATAGATCAGGAAGATGCCTGCTAAAATATCACGAATTAGCGTCTGGGCGCCAAAACCGATGACGATCCCAGCAACACCAGCACCTGCAAGAATTTTTCCAAAATCATGAAAGAAGAGAGAAATGACATAGAATACAAAGCAAATTGAAGCTGTGTACTTCGTCACAGATTTGACCAAGCTCTCGATCGTTTTCTTCTTCTTATCTTCAATAAACTCCGTTCGTTTAAAGAAAATCTGAAGGGCTTTGTTGATGATAAAGACGGCAAGCCAAAGAACAAGTCCAACAATTAGAATTTCAATGTATTTGTTCTTGACCACTGTCAGAAATGTATCGTCCATCTATCGGTTACCCCCTGGCTGTACGAGAAGTAAAATCAACATCTTGATAATAGCTGTTTTTCACAAGAACATTCGGACCGAGGCATTGTACGCTTGGACAATGACAATTCAGCTCTTTTGCTAATTTTGTGTCCATCCAGCGAGTATAAGCTGATTGCAATGTATCGGTCGCAATATTTCCAAGCGGCGGTGTATCACCAAAGTCCGTCACAATAATATTCCCATCAAAAATATTCACATTCAACCGTGAGCGTCCGTCAGGGTCATTTCGTACCGTGACATGCTTCTCCTGACGCAATCGTTTGAGAAGGCGCTGGTCTTCTTCATCTGTACTGCAAGAATAAAATGGCAGGGTGCCAAACAGCATCCATGTGTCTTGATCACGAATATCAAGCAGTTGATGAATCGCATCACGCATTTGCGGTAGCGTCAATGATTCAAGGGCGCTGGCAAAATCACTTGGGTACATCGGGTGAACTTCGTGGCGCTGGCATTTCATTTCCTCCACAATTTGTCGGTGGATGTGTTTAATATATGGAAGCGTGCGTTTATTAAGCATGGTTTCAGCAGATACGGTGACACCTGCTTTGACAAGTGCCCGGCTATTTTCAATCATGCGGTTAAATAATTTCTCGCGCTGCTCAAAGGTTGGTTTTCTGTCCATCATCGCAAAACCGACCGTTGCAAACTCTTCGATAGTTCCCCAGTTATGTGAGATGTGAAGAACATCTAAGTATGGAATAATTTCTTCATATCGCGCCAAATCAAGTGTTAAGTTTGAATTGATCTGTGTACGGACGCCGCGTTCATGGGCATACTTTAATAAAGGGACGACATATTCCCGCACAGATTTGAGAGAAAGCATCGGCTCTCCGCCTGTAATACTGATTGAGCGCAGAAGCGGAACTTCATCTAAACGGCGAAGCAGTAAATCAAGCGGCAGTGCATTCGGGTCTTTTGGCTGCAACGTATAGCCGACCGCGCAGTGCTCACATCTCATGTTACACAACGTCGTAGTTGTAAATTCAATATTTGTCAGCTTCATCTCTCCGTAATCCTGCACATCAAGATAGGCTTCCCAAGGGTCATATGCAGGTGTAATCGGACGAAGTGCTGTTTTTTGGTTCATGGTATCTATCTCCTTTTCATTCGGGCAAACGTGGACCCGCCAACAGTTAATTTTAAGCCCCATCACCGTTATACGCAAGTGGGGTTTCATTGATTTACAAGGGAAAAAAAGATAAGCTAGAAACAAATGCTAAAGGGAGTGTATCTATGGGCAAGGCAGCAGACAGCAAAGAGCAGCAGGTTGACTATTTAAAGAACCGATTAGATATGTTTATGAATGTGATTGATTCATTAGATCCTGAATCAACAGATGTTGAGGATATAGACAGACTGATCCAGATGATTGACGACCTAGAAGCGAAATATGAACGGTTTAAAAGTGATTGGAAGGAAGAATAGCTCGCACAGTGCGGGCTTTTTTCTTTAAATTGGCAGGTGAATCAGTGTATGAGTCTCGGTCTTATTCTGCACAATAGAAGAAAAACCGGGAAGTGATGTAAATGAAAAAATACATGCTCATCTGTTTATGTGCGCTTTTTGTATCCATGCCTCTCTCAGAAGCGGAAGCCGTATCTAATCAGCCCGTCCATTGGGGATTTGCGAAAAGCAAAGAACACAAGCCAGCAGATGCGGGTAAAGAACTGAACGCTCTTTTAAAAAAGTATGATGCCTTCTATTTAGGAAATACGAAAAAGAAAGAGATTTATTTTACCTTCGACAATGGCTATGAAAATGGGTACACGCCGAAGATCTTAGATGTGCTGAAAAAACATCGAGTACCAGGCACCTTTTTTGTGACAGGGCATTTTGTAAAGGATCAGCCTGAGCTCGTCAAACGTATGGCAGAGGAAGGTCATATCATCGGCAACCATTCCTATCACCATCCAGATTTAACAACAAAGAGTACGGAAGAAATCAAAGAAGAGCTGGGGCGTGTCAATGAAGCCGTGTACAAAATCACTGGAAAACAAGACAACCTCTATCTTCGTCCGCCGCGCGGTGTATTCAGTGAAAGAGTGCTGAAGGAAACAAAAGAGCTAGGCTACCAAACCGTTTTTTGGTCAGTGGCGTTTGTGGATTGGCATATTCATCATCAAAAAGGAAAACAGTATGCTTACGATCAAATGATGAAGCAGGCGCATCCAGGTGCCATTTACTTACTTCATACCGTCTCAAGAGACAATGCCGAGGCATTGGATGATGCCATCACGGCACTGAAAAAACAAGGTTATTCCTTTAAAAGCCTAGACGATCTCATGCTTGAAAAAGTATGGCATCTGCCTCAGCTATAGAAAAAAGCTTGCAGAAGACCTGCGAGCTTTTTCTTTATCCTTCTCTTATTTTACGCTGAAACAAAATCGGATGATGACGCGTGAAAGAGTCAATCAAGCCCTCACCGAAAATCGTGATACTTTGCTCCCAAGGATGTCCTAGCAAGCCCCAATGCATCTCTTTTGATAAAAAGAAATAATAATCCCCGTTAGGAAGCACAGGCACTGTCCATTCTCCAAATTCATCTTTTTCAAATGAGCCGTATGGTGTGATCCAGTAGCATTCGTGCTGCCAGTCAAGTGCCAGCATATATTCGTCTGTTCTGATAAGCTCCTGAAAAACAAGTAATGCTTTCTCTTCAAGGTCTTCATCTGCATGTAGAAGGGAAGAGTCCTCAAAATAAGCAGAAATATCATATGTAATGAAAGGAGAAGGTACGCGAAATGAAGGGAAACGAGAGATGCTCGGATTAAATTTGAAATCTCGATAGAGCGTCTCCCATACGAGCTTTCGTTCTTGATGAGACAATGGAATCCAGTTTTTCATCTAACCGCCTCCTCAGCCATTCTCTCCACACATTATTTGAATATGCGGAACCATCCTTTATGCTTAAACCACAAAAGCATACCCGAGACGAGCGCACCCATGAAAATCAGTACGCCAAAATAGCCATACTTCCAGTGTAATTCAGGCATGTTATCAAAGTTCATTCCGTACACTCCAACAATAAAGGTCAATGGGATAAAAATGGTCGACACTATGGTCAGCGTCATCATGATCGCATTCATTCGATTGGAATTCAGCGTCTGATAGCTGTCTCTTAAATCTGCTGTCATTTCTCGGTTCGACTCGACAATCTCTGTTAATTTCAATAAGTGATCATAAATATCATTAAAATATGCTTGACGATTTGTATCGCTTTTCATCATGTGCGTGTTTACAATACGATATAAAAGGTCCCTCATCGGGATAATCGTTCGTCGCAGCTTGAGCAAATCGGATCGAATTCCAAATACTTCGTTCATCAGCGTTCCATATGTTTTATGACCTTCTTCATCCTCGATTTCATTCAGCCTGTCCTCAATTTGATAAATGATTGGGAAATAATCATCGGTAAGCTGATCAATCAGCATATAAGCAATATGCTCAGGTCCGCTATTTCGGGTTTTGTCAGATTCTTTGAGCTTTCGAATGACACGATCAATGTATGGTGCTTCCTTCAAATGAAAGGTCACAATATAATTCTCACCAACAAACAGATCGATTTCCTCAGATCGAAGCGTCTTTTGATTCAGGGCATGAAGCACAAAAAATAAATACCCTTCATAAAAATCAAGCTTCGGACGCTGTAAATAATGGAAGCAATCCTCAATCGCAAGCGGATGGAACTGAAAGTATTCCTTTAAAAGCGCTGCTTCCTTTTCCGTAGGCGCATGAAAATCAATCCAATACCAGGCGATATCGGGGCTTGAAAGCTGCTGCAATGTTGCATGTTCAATCAAGTCGCCGTTTTTTGTCACTGCAATTTTCTTCAGCATGAGCACCCCTCCAGACTTGCATTATATCATGAAGCAGCGCGGGTGAACTTATACGTGTTCTACATAAAAAAAGCCGATCTCATCACTGAGATCGGTCCAATGTGCGTGTATGATTGATGGATAAAACCGAGAATTAAGGACGATGGAACGTAACAAATTTATCTTGACGATCAAACCAACCTCTGAACGCCCAGTTATCCCAGCCGCCATCGCCGTTGTTTTTAAAGGTACCACTTTCAAATACCCAAATACCGTAAACAACGTTACCAAGATTAGCAGTAGCGAAAGTTTTCACGCCGTTAAAACGGTCTTCATAATTTTGGCTTAGGTTAAAGACCATGACATTATATCTGCCACCAGCAGCATAGAAAGTGCTTTCCATCACGCTTTTAACGAATCCAGAACGGTTGGCATTTGCGTTTACTGCGTTAACAATTGCATTGGCAATTCCAAGAACATCGAAGTTGACGTTAACATTAGGACTAGCAGTCGTTCCAGCTTTTCCTTCAGCCGCTTTGTTTAATACAGTTTGCTGTAGTGTAGTTGAGACGGGTGCTGACGTTTTTTTCTCAGCAGCGTCAGCAAATACTGGTAGTGTTGAAGAAACAGCAGTGGCAAGGGCAATAGAAAGAATGGTTTTTTTCATTGGTCGGATCTCCTTTGTTTTAAAATGTTTGGGTCTTCCTTTTCGTAAAAAGTGAAACTAGGTGAAGCCGGTTATCAATGAGGTAAAATATGTTCCTGCAAGATAAAACAAATGATTGCCTAATCAGCTAATTCCTTTGTTCACCTCCTTGATATGTCATAATTATACAAATGTTTTTAGGATAGAAGATATCACCCAGAGGTTCTATTTCTAATTTAAGGAAAATGAGCCTAAAATTTTGAAGGGTGCTGTCGAATTTTAGCTGAATTCGACTAAAAATGTTCCTTCAACCAAAAGGAAAATGACCGGAAATAAGGAAGATATAACTGATAAATTCTTGTACTCTTTATGTTTAAATGTATTCAATCAAGAGAATCATTCATGCAAAGTGAAACAATCGCATCTGCGTGTTTGCAGAAAGGAAGAGGAAAACATGTGGGAAAAAGAGCTGACTGTTGAACCGCCATATCACTTTGATCAAGTGCTCAGACGCTTATCAAATGATCCATTAAAAGCAGTCGATTTGAATAAAAGAGAAATCAAAGTACCAATCAGATTAGAACAAAAACCATACGTTGTCGTCGTTCAAGCCACCGGAACAAAAGAAGCGCCCACGTTTCGGGTGAAAGGAAATGGTCCTGAGGAACCTCTCATATGTGAGGTGAAACGGATATTTGGCATGGAGCATCAATTAGACGCTGTCCATGAGCATTTTTCTCAAACCAACTTAGCGCCCGTTTTTGAGCGTCATAAGGGGACACCGCTCATGCTGGATTTTCACTTATATCATTGCTTGATGAAATGCATCATTCATCAGCAGCTCAATCTGGCGTTTGCTTATGAACTCACGAAACGGTTTGTTCATACGTACGGCGAGCAAATAGAGGGGGTTTGGTTTGATCCTTTACCAGAAGCCATCGCTTCACTTGAAACAGAGGATTTGAGAAAGCTCCAATTTAGTCAGAGGAAAGCGGAATATGTCATCGATGTCTCAAAGCGAATTGTGAGCGGCTCTCTTTCTTTAGAAGAATTACATGATTTAACTGATCTGGAGGTGGAAGAACGTCTGCTTCCGATTAGAGGGATTGGACCTTGGACAGTTCAAAATGTGCTCATGAATGGACTTGGAAGACCGAATCTCTTTCCGATGGCAGATATCGGGATTCAAAACGCCATCAAACGGCACTTTGACCTGCCTGCAAAGCCGACAAAAGAAGAGATGGCAGCATTAAGCAAGGATTGGACTCCTTATTTAAGCTACGCTTCTTTATATTTATGGAGAAGCATTGAGACAGATAAATGAAAGGGATTTTCTCTCTTTGTCCAAGTCATGGTATACTAATGAGATGGAATAAAATGAAGACAACCTATCAAGGGTTCAGATAGAACGGAGAGAATGAAGTGAAGGAAAAACAGCAAGGTGCCCTTTTGCAAAAGGGACAGCAGTTTCCGCTTACCATTAAACGCCTTGGCATTAATGGTGAAGGGGTCGGTTATTTTAAAAAGCAAGTGGTCTTTGTCCCAGGTGCGCTTCCAGGCGAAGAAGTGGTTGTGGAAGCAACGAATGTCCAAGCAAAATATGCAGAAGGTACGGTTAGAAAAGTTAGAAAGCGCTCCGAGCATCGAGTGAAACCGCCATGCCCAGTTTACGAAGAGTGCGGCGGATGTCAGCTTCAGCATTTGGCGTATGAGCAGCAGCTAAAGGAAAAACGTGATATTGTCATTCAATCAATGGAACGCCATACGAAGATATCAGTTGAAAAGTTAGATATTCGACCAACGATCGGTATGGAAGATCCATGGCACTACCGGAATAAAAGTCAGTTCCAAGTAGGGCGTTCTCATAGCGGCGACATCATTGCGGGGCTATACGGACTGAACTCTCATAAGCTTGTACCGATCAAGGAATGCATCGTGCAGCACCCGAAAACGAACAAAACAACGGGCGTTGTCCGCAAAATTTTAGAGAAATTCGGTGTATCGGTCTACAATGAACGGACAAGAAAAGGCGACGTGCGGTCGATTGTTGTTCGAGTTGGCTTTGAAACAGGTGAAGTACAAGTTGTTCTTGTCACATCAAAACCTGAATTTCCAAAGAAAAAAGAAATTGCCGAAGCCATTCAAAAACGTCTGCCAGAAGTGACGTCCATTATGCACAACATCAATGGTGAAAAAACGTCGGTCATCTTTGGTCATAAGACATCTCACCTAGCTGGCAACATGGTCATTCAAGAATTTTTAGGAGACGTCTCCTTCGAACTGAGTGCTCGTGCTTTCTTCCAATTGAATCCGAAGCAAACGCTAAAGCTTTACGACGAAGCAAAAAAAGCGGCAAAACTGACTGGCAAAGAAAAAATTGTCGATGCGTATTGCGGCGTTGGAACGATTGGGATGTGGCTTTCAGATGGCGCCAAAGAAGTACGAGGAATGGATGTCATCAAAGAATCAATTGATGATGCCAAGAAAAATGCCAAAAAACACGGCATGAAAAACGCGACCTATGTAACCGGAACAGCCGAACACTGGCTGCCAAAATGGGTCAAAGAAGGCTTCCGTCCTGACGTTATCGTCGTCGACCCGCCAAGAACAGGCTGCGAAAGCACCTTCTTAGACACCGTCAAACAAGTCAAACCAAAACGCTTTGTCTACGTCTCTTGCAACCCATCAACACTAGCAAAAGACCTCGAATACATGTCAAAAGACTACAAGATCGAATACATGCAGCCAGTCGATATGTTTCCGCATACGGCGCATGTGGAGACCGTTGTATCAATGGTAAGAGTGTAAAATGTGAAATGAATAAAGACTGTCCGTGATTTGAATACTGGCTTCTAGCTTGTAGGATGATCACGGATTTTTTTATATACTGATCCATAGGTGTCGATTAAATAAATGAAATAGAGGAGAATAAAAATGAGCCAATTCGAGATGTTGACTAAATACATACCTATGCTTCAGGAGGATCATATAGGAGAATGGGTAATAGATAAAGAAAATGATGGAACAGCGGAACACCCCATTCAGATGCCCTATGTGAATCATTCCGAAACGGTCTGTCGTTTTATCGAGGATGTCTATACCTTTGCAGAACAACATCAAGAAATGGAGCTTACCCGCTACAGTGAGATCCTCAAAGAAAATGGCATTGAGGGTGGAACGAACGATATGGAGAATGTGGACATCTCAAATTTAAATGCGCAGTGTGTACTGGCTCTCATCATGGGGGTTGTAAGAGCTGAGCGATTTTGCGATGGTGTCATACTCGATTTCTTTAAAATTGGAAACATGTTGAAGTGTCTTGAAAGATTGGATTGTTTAGAGTAAGAGAGGCTAAGTTTTGAATTAGGAAAAAATGAGAGTTTGCAGATTGAGAGAGCTTTAAAAACATGTAATACAGAATACGATATAGATTCAAGAAACGTTGAACTTTTTGATTTCATGATTCAGTTATCAATTATTAGTAAGGATTGAAAAATGAAAAATTGTTTTCCTATTCTAAAATTACCTATTGGATAAATGTTGGATAATTGATATATAGTTGACATATATAGAAGGCTAAGTTACTATCTTGTTGTTCGAATTAAAAGTATTAGATTACTAAAAGGAATGTATATGTAATAATGAAAAAATTCGTTTTGCTTCTTTTTTTATCTTTGGTCGTGATTTATGTGAGTTTTTTAATTGTCAATTCAAAAAGTAGTGAAATTCAAGAATGGGAAAAAGAACAGCAAATACCGAATTTAACAAATAAACAAATAGAAAGTTGGGGGTATAAATCATTAAATATTAAGCATGAAAAAGTTTATAAAAGACAGATCAAAATAGCAATTATAGACTCTGGAATTGATAAATCTCATCAAGAATTAAAAGGTATAGTAACTAAGGAATTCAATGCTATTAAACCTAATGAGAGCATTGTGGATGATACTGGTCATGGAACTGGGGTAGCAGGCATTATCGGAGCAAGAAATAATGGAACAGGAACTAGAGGAGTAGTAGGATCTAGCAGATTGGAGATATATTCAATTAAAGCTTTTGAAAAAGGTACTAGTAATATAAAAGTAATAGAGAGAGCATTGAGATGGGCTATAGATCAAAATGTAGATATTATTAATTTTAGTGCGGGTACATCAAAGGCTAGCGTTGAATTAGAAAACTTAATTGTTGAAGCAGTAAACAAAAAAATAATAACTATTTCAGCAGCTGGTAATAGTTTTAATAATCACATTCAATTCCCAGCTAATCAGCCTAATGTAATTTCTGTTGGGGCAGTGAATCATGAATATAATCAAGTTTCAGGTACAACTATTAAAAACGTCGATATTGTAGGTCCAGGGCTGGATATTTTGACTACATTTCCAAAAAATAGATTTAATTATTTAAGTCATACTTCATCTGCAACTGCTTTTGTAACAGGAATAGTATCAAACTTATTATCTCAAAATTCAAATCGTTATAAGATGAAACACGATGAAATCTTAAATGTTCTAGAGGAAAACGCTAAAGTTATCAAATTAAGCAATGGATCAAAATACTATTTTGTTCAAGAAAGTTACAGATAATAACAGGGAGAAAAATACACATGAAAAAAATGTTAACTAAAATAATAATAGTGTCCTTAATACTTAGTCTTCATGTACCTCTAACAAACGCTGAGCAGTTAACTGATAGTGAGTCAATGGAATTAGTAAAAAAGAAATTGGTTAATGAATTGGAGGATTCAGGTTTAGAAGATGTCGAAGTCGATATGTTAACCCCTATGGAAGTACAAACTAAAAATTTAGAAAGAGATTTGGAAGACATATATGAGGAGAAATTTGAAGGAGTCCTTAAAAAACCATTTGATGAATTAGTTAGTCAAAATCGAGAAGAATTAGATATAGATAAGGAGTATTTAAAGAAAAAAGAAAAAGAAATATCTAAAATTTCAGAAGAAGACTTTGAAGAGTTAGAAGAATTAATATTTAGTGAAGAAGAAGAAGAAGAAGATCTGAAAATTATTGAAGAAATGAAAGAACAATTGGATTTTGAGCATGAAGATAAAAAAGATAGTCTTATTGATAGCAGTGACGTCATAGTTCAAATAAAAGGGAAAAATGAATCTAATGAAGAATTTGTTTTAGGCTTTGGGTTCGAAATTGGGGACAATGTAATAAATATTTCTTCAGAAACTAATAATGGTAAGTTAACAGAGTATGAAATTAAATTAGATACTCTGTTAGAGGATTCATTTAGTGCAACTATGAAAAACCTAGAAACAAATGAAAAAGTAGATGTTGAATTAAATGATGAGGAATTTAAAACATCTGTTTTTTGGATTCCTGCTTTAGGAGCAGTAGTAACTGTAAGTATGCTTGAAGCTTTAGCTATAAGTGTCGGACTTGCTACACTGATATATTTTGCTGCTCAAGGTTTATTATCACTTAAATCTGGAGCTTTATGGGTAGCTGGAAAGGTAGCTAATAACAATACAAAAAATAAAAGATATGTTCATTATGAAGCCATGAGAACATCAAATTCAATAGGTTTATGGGTGGGACCTGGTAGATCTAAGAAGAAGGCAATTTCTCGTTTGAAACGCCATTTGGATACTTGGAGTATCGGATCAGTAAATGCACGACTTATTGCAAAAGGGGCCTCTCCCACAGGGAGATATAGATATAATAAGGCACATAAAGCTTCTAAAGGAAAACGTACATTCACACATTATCATCCTTATGAATTAAAATCTCATGCATTTTACGGGAGTGGTAAAGTTTGGTGAAAAATGAGGTGATCAAATGAAAAGTAAAACAAATTTAACTGAGGCTTTTCCTCCTATGAAAATAAAAAAAATTGATCATATTTTATTATATGATCTTGATGCAATAAAAATTGAAAAAGAAGATGAACGTATAAAATTCATTTTACAAGATCCCTATTGTCCTGATAAACATCATATTCACAGTGTGTATGTCATTTATAAGAAGTCTATACTCAATTTACTTGAAGGTAGGATTCGTTCTATTCATAGTCATGAATTCATGACTGCTAAGAAAAAGGATCGAACGATTTCTATAGAAGATATAGAATATGTATTAGAGATGGCTACAGTTGTGGTTCTTGCAAGTGAAAATAATGTAATATTGACGAATTATTTTTATAGTGGTGTCGGAGAAAGGTTAGATTGTATTTTTAATCTATGCTTAGGTTATTCAACAGATTTACAAAAGAAAGAGCATAAAGTAAGTTTGCAACGATTTATGGATGATATAAAGATTGTTGAGCAGATGGGATTGTTAGAAAAATTTTAATCGATAATAGTTGTAAATTTACAAAGTAACTCAAATTGTTTACATATAATTAGAATCAAAAAATTAGCAAAACCTAGATTTTAAGACATCTAGGTTTTTTTTGCGTAACAGCAGTTATTTCATGGTGACTGAATGCTTGATAGATGATGAATGCGAAGTCGGAGTCTACATTCTTCAACTTAGTCTAATGATAATACGAATGAATATTAAAATCTTCTGTTGACCTTCCCCTTAACTGAAAGGTTTATACTTTGATCAGATCAACAAAACGGAGGAGATGCAGGATGTTCAAGATCGGCGATTTTTCTATGTTAAGTAAAGTGCCTGTTAAAACCTTAAGATATTATGACCAAATTGATTTATTAAAGCCTAAGCAGATTGATCAAGATTCAGGATACCGTTATTACTCAGCTGAACAGCTGCTTGAGGTCAACCGAATTTTTCTGTACAAGGAATTGGGCTTTACGTTAAAGCAAATGGCTCAGCTTCTTCGTGAAGATATCTCAGTAGAGCAAATTCAGGGCATGTTTCTGTTGAAAGAAAGTGAGATTCAGCAATTGATCGAGAGAGAACAGCAGAAATTGGCGCGTATTAAGGAACGGATGCACCTCATCAAAAGAGAGGGATGTGTTGAAAAAGAACAGGAGGTCATCATCAAATCGGTTGAAAGCAAACGCATCATGTCTTTTCAATCCAACGGATCTGTTGACGAAATTCCTTCATTCTTTCAAATGTTTCATCATTTATTACTTAAACATCAACAAGAATCGATCTCTGGACCACAAGTAGTGCTATGGAGGGAATCATTCGAAAAAGAAAGTGAGTTCGAATTTGAGGTGGGGTATTCCGTCAAAGCGTTAAGGGGCACTCTTCCTCAAGGAATCACGATACGTACGTTACCTGCTGAAGAAACCATGGCGACACTATTATTTCATTCACATTCTCCATCCGCACAAACAGCTTGTATTGACCTGGCGACATGGATCGAAAATAATGGATACCGCGTGAAAGAAGACCAGCCGGGCCGAGAGATTTATTACCCATTGTCTGAAAATGAAGAAGGCAGACTCATTGAAATTCAAATTCCTATTATAGATGAAATCAAATCGTAAACATTGCCCAAAGGAGAAACGTCACGATGAAAAATAAAACCGTTGTCTATTTACTTGCATTAGCAGCCTTTTTAATCGGAACAATCGAATATATCATTACAGGCATTATCCAGATGGTCGCAGATGATTTACATGTCACGACGTCTGCCGCTGGATTATTGGTCACGTCTTTAGCGCTCTCAGCGGCAATCGGCGCACCGATTGTCATTGCACTGACCATCAATATAGACCGCAGAAAAATACTGTCATGGATGCTGATGATTTTTATTTTAAGTAATTTCATCACAAGTGTCAGCCATTCGTTTGAAATGGTGATGATGACAAGGATTTTACAAGGAATCAGTGGGGGAACGGCTATTGTGGTGGCAATGGCTGTTGCGACTCGTCTTGTAGAACGTGAAAAAAGAGGAACAGCTATTGGTATCATTTTAATGGGACTCAGCAGCTCCTTAGTTTTAGGCGTTCCAATCGGGACATTTTTAAGCAGTATGATCGGATGGAAAGCATTATTCGCAGCCATTGGATTGATCACGCTTATTCCGCTGATTGTTGTGTATAGGCGAATCCCCTCTATGAAAGAACAAGAACCGGTGACGCTTCGTATGCAGTTATCGATTTTAAAAGACAAGCGAATATTACTCGCGGTGGCAGTGACGCTATTCTATGTAGGTGGATATTCCACGTTATTTACCTATTTAACGCCCTTCCTGCAAGCATCAGCAAACCTTAGCATCACAGAAATCAGTGGTATTTTGTTACTAGCAGGAATATGCAGCTTTTTGGGTTCCAGCCTTGGAGGGATGGCGTCAGATAAAAAAGGCCCAATATTCACGATTTTCTCAGGAATCATTTTGCAAATCATCATGCTCTTGCTGCTATCATTTGTCACAGGTAATCTCGTGGTCATGGTAGCTGTCATCATGATATGGATGATCGCTACATGGAGCACATCACCAGCTCAGCAGCTATATCTTGTCACACTTGTACCAAAATCTCCTGATATCGCCTTAAGTGTCAATACATCATTTATTCAATTCGGATTTGCCTTAGGCTCTGGTGTAGGAGGGATTGTGCTAAGCGAAACATCTATATTAAACCTAAGCTGGATCAGTGCTGGCACTGTTTTTCTCGCTTTACTTATGACCATTCTAATGGTAGCGTTTGATCGGTTTTCTCAGCGTAAGAGTTTGAAGATGATCGAGCAAGGAAGCTAACTTACATTCAATTTTGTATGGAAGGAACTACTTATTTCGGGTAGTTCCTTTTTGATTTGAAGAATGCACCAGTGAAGTTGTTTATTTGCTACAATAGGAGTCAATATCCAAGCCGCAGACAAGGAGAGAATACAGAATGCCAATAAGTGAGGAAATGATCAATCGAAAAGGCGCTCGAAAGGGGACTGATATCCCTCATGACGTCTTGACCCTTTTGAATCAGGGAGAGATCGAAAGTGTGAATTTAACTGAATGGCTGGCTGTCAATCATATGACGCTAATACAGCATGTTTTGCCGTCCGTTGGTTTAGAGCATCGTTTAGACGATGTATCATCTGAGATCACTAAACAAAAAGCTGAATCAGGAATGAAAGCCATTCGGCTCATTGGTCAATTGTTAGATGACGTGCTACATGAAGAGAATGAAGAAAAACAAACGGAAGTGCTGCAGGTATTTGCTCACCACGTATCTGATAGCGTTCGCTGTTGGGCTGCTTATATGAACAAACAGAGTTTATCAACCTTGGAAGAGAAACTTGCGTACATTCAGCCATTTGCAGCTGATCATCATTTTGGTGTTCGAGAAATTGCGTGGATGTCAGTGAGAGAAAGTCTAAGTCTACAGCTCGATCAAAGTATAGAGCATTTAACAGAATGGGCAAAAAGCGAGGATGAAAATCTTCGCCGGTTCTCTTTAGAGGCAATCCGTCCGAGAGGGGTATGGACAAAGCATATTGAGTTATTAAAACAGGAGCCAGAGAGGGCACTGCCTATTCTAAATTTACTCAAATCCGATCCATCCACATATGTTCAAGATTCTGTAGGAAACTGGCTCAATGACGCGAGTAAAACACAGCCCAATTGGGTAACGAACCTGTGCGACCAGTGGTCAAAAGATTCTGACACAAAAGCAACTAGCAGAATTGTTAAGAAAGCCAAGAGAACGATTGTGAAGGGGAAGTTGTGAATAAGGGCTTGAACTGAAATTCCTTTTTTAAGAATATTTACATAAACAAATCAATCAGAAAGAAAGCCTCAAGAGCGGGGTGTACGCAAATGGCCCCACTTCGAGGGGCTTTTCGTTTTTCGTAAAAGTCTAGCTTCCGCGGTTCTGCCTTTATCACTTATGTAAAGATCTGATCATCTCATTGTCATACTTTTGAATGAAATTGACTCAATAGAATTGACGAGGGAACCATGAATAGGTGAAGATGAAGTAAACTGTAATATAAAGGGAGACGACTGATGATACATATCGTATTTGGGGCAGCAACTGCCGGTAGTTTAAAACAAGCATTCTGCGAAATGAAGCAAGATCAAGTAAATGATATTATCGCTTTTCATGACATTTATTCGATTGGACCCCTTCTGCATTTGCATGAACATGAAGGACAGGAGAATCGTATAGAGTGGCTGCGTAACGTGATATCAAATGAATTTGGCCATTTTGACGACATGGTCACCGATCAGCATAGAATGCTTCAGCAAATAAAAGATATAAAAGACGGTACGCGTATTCTCATCTGGACAGGCAGTAATGCACATGAGCAAATTGGCTTACGATATGCCATCTATTTATTAAAAGAGAAAAACATTGAATTGTCTCTCATCAATACAACGACCGCATTTGATCAACTGTTCAATACAAATACAAGAAGAATGGATATTCGGCATGCCGGTGAAATCACAACTGAAAAATTGAAAGTTTTGTACAAAAGTAAAGAGCATATGCACTCAGTAACAAAAGAAGAAAGAGCGCAATTCCTCATCGAATGGCTTTCATTTGCTAAAGAAAATCATACGCTGCGAATATGGCAAAAAGGACAAACGATCAGCGTACCAGAAGATGAATTTGATGCTTATTTAGTGAAAATGGCTAAGCGGCTTCATCAGTCCCATCCAGAAGAGGAGTACATCGTAACGCCACGTTTAATAGGGGAAGTGCTCGGTCATTTAGAACAGTATATCGACGATGATTTTATTGAGTATCGACTTAAGACATTAATTGATCAAGGGATTTTTGACATGATAGGAAGGCGCACTTCCATGCGTTATTACTCGATTAAACTGACAGAATTCGGTCAGAACTTCAAAAAGTGGGTGTGCTGTCGAGAGTATGAGGATCATCCTTTTGTGAAAATTGAAGGAGATTATGGATATGAACCTTTTCATTGTGGGCATTGTCAATGTCATTTAGAAAAAGACGATGTACCAATAAGTGATACACTTTTCTCGAAAATCTGGAATTGGAACATACAGTATGGCCGCTGGTTTGACGAAGAGACAGATGAATTGGTACTAAATGGTGCAGACATGGAAAAGAAATTCAATCAAGAAGGAGAGCGTATCACTGAAGAAGTGAAACGAGCCTTATCCCCTGCGTTTCAAATTGAATACAGCCCAAGTGAATACACGCAATATTTCATTTGAAGAATGAATTTCGATGACTTTAAACACATGGCGGCTCAACAAATAAAAGACAGAACAGTTGCTCAAGAAATGATGTGCTGATTTCATGAAGAAGGATAAGACGTTCATTGAATGATGGGCGTCTTTTCATTTGCGAAAAAAGCCGAATTGACAATAGAAAGGGAAAATATTGAAACATTTTTTCGGTGAAATCGTAATAAAGATAGAGCGTTCAACAGAAACATTTGAAACGGGGAGGAGTTTATGACATGGAACAAGCTGCACTGAAAAAGATGAGGACAAAACAAATAGCTGTCTCTAATTTATTTGTCGGACTTATGATCATCGTTTTTTTTATGTTGATTCAAATTGTTAAAATCCAATTTACACATTTCCTTTTTTGTTTAGGAATTTTAATGCTTCTCCAAGGCATTTTAGGCTTTATTAGAAAAGGAACAACAAAATCTTTCATTCCAATTTTCGAGCAGATAGCTATTTATGAAAAAGAGAAATTAGGGAAAGAGTGGGAAAAAGAAAAACGGTTAGATAATGTTTGGAAAGTCATATTGAGTGGCATTATGTTTATTCAATCATTCACTTTTCAAAATGTGGATAATACATTCAGTGACGTCGATCCTGCATTGATCATTTTCTTGTTTTTGATGGTTCTAGCCATTTTAAATATAAGCATGCTTTTTCGTTTTAGAAAAATTGACCGATCGACTGTAGGTGAATTAACAGGCTACACAAAAGAGTCAAACATAATGGCAATAGCTTTAGGCTTTTTTATGGCAATCATCATCTTCATCTTTATCGTCATTTTTCTTCTTCCATAAAACATAACCATTTTGAGGTGAAACCATTGAATGCAAACATACAACAATTGATTGATCAGACAAAGTCGAAATTTGGCTTAGATCTTTATGATCTAAAAAGACACAGCTTTCATCGTTACGTCAACATGTTCAATGAAACGATTTATACATTGAATATGGAATGGTTCCCCTCTCATGAAGCTGAACCTGCGGACGACGATGTCAACCCAGACGGCACAGCTGTCATTGAAGTGAATTTGAATACAGGACAGATCGAATCGGTTATTTTTGTCATGGACAAAACTTATGCGCAGCATGGGGTCACGTTTAAGAGACCTTATCCAGCTCATGTCATTCAATGGATCGAACAAGAAACAGGATTGATCTATGATGAGCATTTTCATATGCATCAGAAGGAGAAAGGGGAACTTTCTTTCGAAGAAGCAATAGATGGTATGAAAGTAACATCTTCAGGCAGAATCGAAGTGAAATGGAATGAACATGGACAGCTCATGTACTTTACACACCACGGCCCATTTTTAGCCAAAACATTACTGAAAGCTGAGGAATATGCACTTTCTCTTGATAAGCTGGAGAACTTAGCCGAGCAGCAAGTACAGCTGTTTCAATGGCCTTCCTTCGAGCATAATCGAATCCGGTCTATATATGCGTTAGAAGAAATTTATGTGAAGAACGATGGAACAGGAACTCTTCCGTTTGAACTTAGGCGTGAAGAAACGCATTGTATACACATGAATGAGATCATTGAGTGGAATGAACCGTTAAATAATGCTTTTGAAAAAAAGGAAATGAATATTCATGAGAATATTTCAGCTGAACAAGCTTTCTCATTGGAACCGTCACCAGATACCTTCCCGATATCAAAAGAAGAGCAAGCTGAGTGTATCAAAGCAGTCCGAACCTTCTTGGCGCAAAAATATCCAAAGGATACAGGGAAGTGGGTTCTGAAAACACTCCATCGAGATCATGGATACATCGATGCGATATTAAAAACGAACGGGCAAGAAGGCAGTGGGTTTATGGACAAGGTCAAGGTCTTCATTGACGCCACCTCGTTTGAAGCCGTTAATTACATAGATAAAAAAGAAATGTTTCAAGTGTGCGGGATACTGAGCCCCTCTCAAGCGGCAAGTGAAATTTCTGTATCTCAGAAAGAAGCCTTTGAAAAATTGAGAGAACGTCTTGAACTTACACCTATTTACGTCTATGACGAAGCGCAAAAACATTATGTTCTATGCGGAAAGCTCGATTGCCATGATGGTGTTGATGCAGAGAGCGGCGAAGTGTTTTCTTTGAAAGAACAGTGAGGAGCTGTTCTTTTTTGTCTCATTGCACCAATTTTTTGAAGAAATTTGGAATTTTGTAGCAGGAAGTTGTCGTTTCATCACGAAAGAAACAGATAAGAATATGATCATAGGTCCATCGGTTGGAATTTAGTAGACGTCATACATATGAAACACTCATGACAGTAAAGTTGATCTACAATGCTTTTTGAAAAAAATGAAATCGTGTCTTTAGTAGTATACGACATTTGATGGGCTGACATCATAGGATGACTTTGAACATGTTTGGTTTAGGTAAGCTTGAAGCCATGATAGAAGAAAGTGAGGATATCTACCTTGAGTACATTGGAAGTGTTTCGTCAGTTTTTGGTTGACCATTATCCTGCGTTACAAGATGAACTTTGGCTAAAAGATGTTGATACCCTTCGAATCTCTCCTATTCTTCATCCTTTTCTGAAAAGCAAGCTGCCAGAGGGGATCGAAAAATTCACTTGTGTCCTATTCACGCAGCAGACAGATCAAACGGCTGCACCGCTCAAAGTATACCTTCTATTAGATGAATATGAGCAATCACTTTATGCCATTGATTTGATGAATGAACAAATAGTGCTTCATTAATACAGAAGCAAAAAGCTGCTTGAGAGCTCCTCAGCAGCTTTTTTTGATATACATTAGTCGATCATATCAACCAATCTTGAGTGCAAGTTGTCCAATTCTTTCTTTGTTGGAAAAGAGCTGATCAGTAGCGTAGATTGTCCGAATTGAAGAGGCAGCTCAGTATCGGTCACAATCATATCGATCCCAAGTTCCTCCATCGTGACATCATTTAATGTATTCTCTGGACTTGTGAAAATGTGAATGAGAGGAGGTACGCTTAATTTAATTAAATCCGCAATAAACAAACTATGATAATAGCCTAATGTTGAAATAACAAAAATGTTCAGCGTGTTTCTCCGTTCCATTTCCAGATGAACAAGTCCTCTCCAGGAAGACGTAATCATACGAATCAATTCCCGTTCATTTCTCACAAAAGGACCGAGGATATCGTCTGTTTTTAACTCTTGGATGATATGAGTAATCCTCGAATAGAAATAAGGAAACTGTTTTTTCACCTCTGATAAATAGCTCGATTTCTTTTTGAAAAGGAATCCATCTCTCACGGTAATTTCATTGGAATACACATAATATTGGAGAAGAACGAGTGTCATCACCTTGCGATTCGCTATTTCTTGATGAAAAATCGACTCCAATTGGTTGATAAATGAATGAATGGCATCATAAAGTCGTGGTGTATGTGACTGGAAGAACGTCAATTTTTCTTCGACAGTTTCGATTGATTTAAAGTGTCCAATAGCTGGTTCGATCAATAGCAAGAAGACAAATTCATGATGATCCAGCGTCACATCAAATACGTCTTTGGTCATTCGGCAAATATGCTCTTCCCATGTTTTGATTTGATCATAGATCCCTTTGGCTGCAGAAGTTTGTTTTTCCTCTTTCATTGAGTACGTATATTTACGGCTTATTGTGAAATTTTTCCTCATTCGGTGAATGGAAACGGCGAACCACAGGCAGTATTTATCTATCGCCACATCTGGTACATTGACTTCGATCACCTGAAATAGCTCTTGTAATAAATCAACTGCATCTTGCTTTTGAATTTCATCGAATGGCCAAAGCCGGCTTCCATACACTTCAAACAAAAATTCAACAAAGAATTGACGAATCTCCTTCTCATTTCCATGGAACTGCATACTATCTGGGCGTAACTCAATGTCATAAGAGACAAGAATCGAATTGATTTTATGAATGGTGTTATACAATGTGGATCTACTGATATTAAGCGTGTCCATCCATTCATAGAAAGACCTGTTTTGTTCGAAAAAAATGCCGTCAATTAATCGAATTTCAATCGTATCTTTTAAAATTTCTTTGATATAGTAGTCCACTCGTATTGTCTGTGTATAACAAATGGATATGCCTTGTCTCGGCTTTATGTGGATTAACGGCTCACCGTTCTCTGTTTTGAACGATTTCATTTGTTCTAAATCGCTTTGAATGGCACGAACCGAACCGATATGTTCATTCGATATCTCTTGAAGGCTCCACCACTTATTTTTGGATACAAGCAGTTTTAAAATGTTTATCCATCTCTTTGATTTATTATCAATGAGCTCCATCAAACAACTAACTCCTTCCTTTGGCTTGCCTCTATATTATGAAGTTCACTTAAAGAACATTTGATTCTCAAAATAGGCATGAAATGATTGTAATGTTTAGGCTAAATCGTTTTGTCTTCACTTTTCATGATAAAAGAGAAAAAAATTAGACGAAAACAAATGTTATGCCCTGATTCTCCATATTTTTCATTTAAAAGGTGATAAGTAAGCCATGAATCCTATAAAAATGGATCATTTTAGATATTTTGTTTATTTTTTTGCTGTTGAAACGGTAAATGTAAGAATAAAACGCAGCAGCTTTTTGATTACCATATGAAAGGGAGTAGAAAGGAATGCGATCTATATGATGCTGAACTGTCTCACCTTACATACCATATGATACATGCTTGTTTCATATGAACGAACCATATGTGAATACATGCTTATATATGCATGTACACATCATTTATTGTTCATTCCAGTATAAATAGAAAAATTCACTTTTATTCTTTTATGATCTCTTTCACTATTCCCCATTTCTATAGACCTCTACCTAGTTATTATATCCACTACTCATGTTTCCCTTTCAAGCTCATGATTGATCAACTCATTTTATTCATAGGGTCTTAAGGTGCAAATTTTTAGAAAATATTTGATCAGAAGCGGAGTGATTGATCTGACAGTATACAAATGATTTTTTTATCATTGTTGAAAATTAATTTTAGAAAAGGGTGGATGTATTGAAAAGAATATTGTCATTGGCTCTCATCGCGGTGTTAGTCATACAGTCTAGTATATTAGGAATCTTGCCTTTAGCAGGGGCACAAGCAAAAGAAAGCCAAGAAAACATTTATGGAGATATTGAGTTTGCTGATAGCGAAGGAAACAAGTTATCAAACATGGAAGACCAGCAAGTCAGAAAGGCAATTGTCCATTGGTCGATAAAAGGAATGGATCTAAAAAAGCAACATCCCTATGTTCTCTCTCTTCCTTCAGCCATACAGGTAGAGAAGGAGCAGAAGGAACCCATTACTGTGGGTGACATACTTGTTGGTGAGTATACCGTTTCAAAACAAAATGAAGTAACGGTCATATTTAAAGAAGATGTTGAGCTTGATCCAAATTTAGAAGGATCAATAGACATCGATGTCACCAGTATACCTGAGCCAAAAGAGAAAACAAAGCAAAACGAGCGTGAAGAAAGCCTTCCTAAAGATGACTCAACCTCATCTGAAAAAGACGCTAAGAATCAAGAAGCCGCTCAAACGAAACAAAGTGATGAAGATGAATTACTAAAAAACAAAGTGAGCGTATCTAAGCGTGTAGGGCTGCAAAGTGTTTCAAAACAAATGCAGATACAAGAAAATCTTCTCACTGATGCGAAATTAATTTTTGAAGATCAAGAAGGAAATTCAATTGATAAGCCTGACATCAACTCGCTTATTTCCATTAACTATGAGTGGGCGATCCCAAATGGTCATAGCTATAATGGCGGGGATGAATTCCATTTCAAGGTTCCAGAGGAATTAGTCATTTACGAAAAGATCGATCGTCTCGAGATGAAATTTAATCAGGCAACCATTGGTTATTTTTCTGTAGATGAAAACGGAAATGCCTCCATCGAATTCACTGATTTTATCAAACAATATTCAAATATCCATGGAACACTTCAAGTGTGGACGCAATTAGATCAAAAAACAGTCATTACTGAAGAAAAAGAAGTAGTCATTACCCCGATTGAAGGCAAAGATACGATATCGATCCCGATTCAATACATTCCAAATGGTCCAAACGTCTCTAAAAAGGGAGAACCAAATCGATCTTACAATGCTGAAACCATTCAATGGACAGTCGATTTTAATATGGACTTAGACGATGTGAAACAAGCGAGACTTTTAGATCCGATTCAAGAAGGTCAAGCGTTAAAAAAAGATTCAATCAAGCTTTATCGTGTTGATACAAAGCTAAATGGTGAAACATCGCTTGGTCAGCTGCTTGACGAAAACCACTACACAATTGGCCAAACAGCAGATGGTCAAGATTTCACGATTGAATTTAAAGATGACGTGCATCTAGCTTACCGTTTAATGTATGAAACGGACATTACGAATCAAGATCAGTCTGCGTTTCGTAATAAAGCATCCTTTGTCTCTGCTGATAAAGTGATTAGTTCAGCAGAAGGAACAGTAAATGTGACAAGAGGCAGTCCTTTAGATAAAAAAGCCGCCCAATACGACCCAGTCACACAAACAATTACGTGGGAAATTCGTTATAACTATAACGAAAAAAAGATTGCTGAAAAGGATGCTTTGTTAGAAGACTTCTTTAATGGCACACAGGCGCTGATTTCTGATTCATTTCAAGTCAAGGAAGTCACAATTGATCAGGATGGCAAAGAATCAGGGACAAAAGCGTTTGGAAATTATGTGGTTCAACCTCAAAAAAAGGATGAACAAAACGGGTTTACCTTGCAATTCAATCAAGATATTCAATCGGCTTATCTCATCACATATCAAACAAAAGCAACCGAGCGGATTTTTGAAGCTGAAGACATTATCAATACTGTAACAGCTGGCAAAGAGAACAAACAAGGGAAGCAAAGAATTGACCAGCAAATCTTAACGAAAAATCATGGAACACCGAATTACAAGAACAAGACCATTCCATGGCGTATCACCTTCAACAAAGATCAACAAACCATGAACAACGTGATATTAAAAGATACGTTTACAAACGAAGGATTGACGCTGCAAAAAGATAGTTTAAAAGTGACAACAGGTAATACAGTGCTTGAAGAAGGCACAGATTATCAAATAGTTGAACATGCAAATGGATTTGATATTCAATTTACGAAAGAAATTAAGACAGAACATACCGTCACATATACAACGTCTTTTGATTATGAAAAAAGAGCAGATAAAGATCAAAAGAACCTGCGTAACCATGTAAAGCTTGAATGGGTAAATGAAGATGGCAAGGATTTGACGAAGGAAAATCAATCTGTCTTCACGCCTGACACATACACACAGTCAAATGGGTTCAAGAACGGAACCTATGATGCAAAGAAAAAAGAGATCACATGGAATATCGGTGTGAACTATAACTTGAAACATTTAGAAGAGGCGAAAATCGAGGATTTCATTCAAGGAAATCAGCGTTTGCTTAAAGATTCAATCACCATCTACTCGCTTGATTTACAAGGCGGGGAAAATGGAGCGGAAGAAAAAGAGGTATTAGCGAAAGAACATTATGACATCAAATTCCTTGAAAATGAAAAAGGAGAATCAGGCTTCGAAGTCATTTTCAAACATGCCATTGATTCCCCATACAAAATCACGTATCAAACAAGTGTTGAAGGAATGGATTTAGTACAGAAAACCTACGAAAATAAAGCGATCCTTTATGATGGAAAGACGAAAGAATCAGACGTGAATGCTGAGGTGTCCATTCCAAATGGAGGGAAATACACGAGCAAATCAGGAAATCAACAAGGGAAAGTCATTGATTGGAAACTGAATATTAACTTTGGTCAATCAACAGTCCAAGATGCGACGATTATAGACCATCCAAGCAGTAACCAAGCGATAATAGAAAACTCATTTCATCTCTATTCGACGACAATAGATGAAAAGGGGCAAGTGACCAAAAAGGAAGAGCTGGAAAAAGGGAAGGATTATGAACTAGACCTTGAATTCGATCCAGATTCTTTTCAAATCAAATTTAAAGAAGAAATCACGAGACCATATATTTTAGAATACCAATCTCTCATTTTAGATAAGGTGGGAAGTACACTTCAAAACGAAGTAACGTTTAGAGGTGAAAATGTAAAAGAAATCAAAAAGGAATCCGAAGCCTCAATTGTGGTCAAACGCACTGCTGGCATGGGAGATGGCACAGGAGCGATTGGCGCTTTAACCATTAATAAAGTAGATGCGAGTAGTGGAAAAGCGCTAAAAGGAGCAAGCTTTTCTTTGACAGATGCTGCGAGCGGTATCGTCATTGGAACAAAGACAACAGATGAAGAAGGAGCTCTTCGATTTGATCGTCTTCTATATGGTGACTATATCGTGACAGAAGAGAAAGCACCTGATGGTTATATTAAGACGAAGGAACCAATCAATGTAACGATTGATCAGCCCTACGAAGCAGGAGATCAAGCGAAAACAGGAAATAGCATGACGGTGCAGAACCAAGAAATCCGCCAGCATGTCAAGTTAACGAAAAAAGACAAAGAGACGGGTGCGGTATTAGAGAATGCAGAATTTGAACTAAAAAATGAATCTGGAGATACCGTCCAAACCCATTTGAAAACGGACGAAAAAGGAGAAATCCTTTTCAAACATCTTGAGCCAGGTTCCTATTATTTTGTTGAGACAAACGCACCGAAAGGCTATCAATTAAATCAGCAAAAATGGCCGTTCACAATCAAAGAAAATCAAACAGAAACAACGATTGTAACTGCAGTAAATGACATCATCAAAGGCTCTGCTGAATTGAGCAAAATAGGTGAAGGCGGAGAGAGACTAGAAGGTGCACAGTTCAAGCTCTTAGATCAAGACGGGCATGAGCTAAATGGTTTGCTTGTCACAGGAGAAAATGGCAAGATCACGATAAACGAACTAAGACCGGGTACGTATCAGCTCATTGAAACAAAAGCACCTGATGGTTATGTATTAGATGAAACACCAATCAAATTTGAAGTACCACTCGATCCAACAGAACCAGTCATCATTTCACAAAAGAACCTATATGAAACAAGTGCATTAGAAGTGATGAAAGAAGGGGAAGATGGTAAGAAGCTTCAAGGTGTTCGATTTGAAATCACGGATCAAAATGACGAGGTTGTACGTAAAGATTTGACAACAGATGAAGATGGGAAGCTTTTGGTCGATAACCTCAAACCGGGCAAATATCAGCTCGTAGAGACAGAGAGTATTGATGGTTATCAAAAGAAAAATAAACCTTATCCGTTTACCATCGAAATCGCACAAAAAACACCGGCAGAGATCAAAGTGATCAATGATCTCAAAACTGGAGCTGTCCAGCTCACGAAGCTTGGTGAAAAGAATGAAGCGCTTGAAGGAGCAGAATTCAAGCTTGTAGATGCAAATGGAAAAGAGATGAAAATAGGTCTCGTCACTGATCAGAACGGGGAAATCATCGTCAACGATCTTAAACCTGGAACCTATCAGTTTGTTGAAACGAAGGCTCCATTCGGTCATGAGCTTGACGAAACACCTGTCACTTTTGCTATTCCATTTAACCCTGAGAAGCTGGTTAGTGTGACAAAAGAAAATAGCCGCACAACAGGCGGAGTGCTGTTACACAAAAAAGGCGAAGATGGGAAATCATTAGAAGGGGTTGTCTTTGATCTATCTGATACCAAAGGAAAGATAGTGGCAGGAGGAGAAGGGATTACAACCAATCAGGATGGAAAAATCACCTTCACAGGTCTAAAACCTGGAACCTATCAATTTGTTGAAAGAAAGAGTCTTGAAGGCTATGAATTGAGTGCGAAACCACTTGTCTTTCAAGTTGAATTAGGTCAAAAAGAATTGATTCAAGTGGAGGCCATCAATCAGCTCAAGAAAGGTTCTGTAGAACTAACAAAAATAGGGGAAGAAAAAGAAAGATTGAAAGGAGCAGAATTTACACTTTTCAATGACGATGGTAAAGAATTGATGTCAGGTTTAACAACCAACGAGAAAGGCATCATCACTGTCAACGATTTGAAACCAGGCGCTTACCAATTGGTTGAAACGAAGGCTCCTTTCGGACATAAACTTGATGCAGAACCAGTAGACTTTAAGATTGATTTCAATCCAAATCAACTGGTAAAAGTGACAAAAGAAAATATTCGGACGACAAGTGCTGTGAAGCTTCAGAAAAAAGGGGAGGATGGTCAGTTGCTCGCTGGCGTGACCTTTGACCTGATTGATGCGCACGATCAGCGTGTGAAGAAAGACTTAAAGACAGACAAAAACGGTCAACTAACAGTCGATCAACTGAAGCCAGGAACCTATCAATTTGTCGAAACAGCAAGCATTGCCGGCTATGAATTGGATCAGACACCTGTCTCATTTACGATCCGTTTAGGTCAAGACAAACCAGCAAAAGTAGAAATGATCAACAAACTGACGCCGGGAGCAGTGGAACTGACCAAAGTGGATGATGAGGGACATACGCTCGAAAATGCAAAGTTTGCTCTTCTGAGTAAAGAAGGGAAAACGTTGAAGAAATCACTTGTAACGGACCAGAAAGGAAAGCTTCGCATCAACGATCTAAAACCGGGAGAATATCAATTCGTTGAAACGAAAGCACCTCATGGCTATGAATTGGATCATAAGCCGATCCTGTTTACAATTGAGAAAAATCAGCAGAAGCCACTTCAATTAACAGCGAAGAATCACTTGATCTTAGGAAGTCTGCGTATCATAAAGGTAGACCAGCAGACAGATAGAACTTTAAAAGGTGCAGCCTTTGACATTCGTACAAAAGCCGGGAAAACCATAAAATCTGTGACAACAGGAAAAGACGGAGAAGCCATTGTCAAAGGGCTTAAACCTGGTGAATATACACTCACAGAGACGAAAGCTCCAAATGGTTATGTAGCTTTAAAGAAACCACTCGCTTTTACAATTCAAATGGGCGAAATGGAGATCAAGACAATGATTGTGAAAAATGCTCCAGTGAAGAATGAAGAGGACCACACGAATCCTCCAGCCTCACCTAAAGGGGATCAACATCCACCTCATGACTCAAACGGTGAGCTGCCAAAGACTGGAGAAGAATGGCTGCGTTATTTGATGTATGCAGGGATTTTACTAGTAGTTTCTGGAACTGTTCTTCTTGTTATTAGAAGAAGAACCATTCAGTAAAAGGAAGGAACGAGTGTATTGATGAAAAAAAGAACCTTATTAGGCAGCTTTTTGGTGGTCGCGGGGCTAATGCTCATCTCCGTTCCTTTTATATATGAGTGGCGAACTTCTCAAGAGACAGCAGCAATGGAACAGGCATTAAAGATGATTGAAGAAAATGACAGTGATGCCCTTTCTTCTATTCCACATCTCACTGTGTCAGAAGAAGACCTTCGAGATGTGATGGAGCTAGAGATCCCGTCAATTGATTTAAACGAAAAAGTGCTTCCTGTTACATCAAAAGAAAATTTAGGTATTGCACTGACTCAGATCAAATCTCATCAAATGCCAGGTGAAGGGAATTTCACGATTGCAGGCCATAGAGGGTATAGAGGCGATCGGCTTTTCAGGCAGCTGCCAGAGGTGCCGAAAGGAGAAAAAGTCGTCTTACATCATCAAGCGGAAACATATGAATATAAAATTGTCAGCTCAGCTACGATTGAACCGACGGATGTTGATGTACTAAAGGATCGCGGGGAAAATGAACTGACATTGATCACTTGTACTCTTGATGGTCAGAAACGATTTGTCTTAAAAGGAATACGAATCAATGCTTCAAAGGGTGAGCAACCGTCGGATGTATAACATCAACATAATAGATGATGGGTACAATGGAAGAGCAGCGTGGACGACCGACATGTTACACCAAATGTTATCAGAGCATTATCCAACATTAAAAAACGAACGTTGGGATGTTGATGTAGATACAATTCGGACTTCGCCTATTCTTCATCCTATATTGAAAAAAAAGCTTCCAATTGGTATCGAAAAATTCACCTGTGTGTTGTTCACGCAGCAGACAGCAGCTTTTGGAGAACCTTTGATTGTGTACTTTTTATTAGATGAAAAAGGCGAATCGATTTACGCTATGGATCTCTTGCTCGAGCAGCAAGATACCCATTAAACGAGAAATGAAAAAGGAAGGGGCTTTGACTCCCTTCCTTTTTTGTTATTCAATTACGCAAATAACTTCAGCCCAACGACGCCAATCACAATCAGCAGCAAGCTGAGGATACGAATCATATTTTTCGGCTCTTTAAATAGAATCATATTAAACAAGACAGAGCCCGCCGTCCCAAGTCCAATCCAGACCGTATAGGCAACGGATACTTGAACGGAAGAGAACGAGGCGTATAAAAACAAAAAGGATAAGGCAAACCCGCCGACAAATAAAATACCTGTCGTGATTTGCTTCTTCTTACTAAACATATTGAGACCAATGGTGCCACCAATTTCGCAGGCAGAGGCTAACAGTACAAAAAACCAACCCATGTTATACCGCTTCTCCTTTCTGCTCATGTGCATCTCCATCAGACACTTTCAGTCCAATAATGCCGAGAATTAAAATGCCCATAAATAAGAGCTTTTCTAATGAAAAAGAACCGCCGAACAGCGCGTAATCCATCAAAGACGTACCAATCGTTCCAACTCCGGCAAACACGGCGTACACGGTCCCTGTCGGCAGCTTCTCGCAGGCTTTCATTAAAAAATAAAAATCAACCGGGATCAGGCAAATAATGATCGCCCACTCCCACACAGCATCAGCTCTATTTAAACCAAACACCCAAAGTAATTCGAATAAACAAGTGAGTGCGACATACATCCAGCTTTTTTTCATCGTATTTCCTCCTAAAACTTAAAACTGACGATTCGTCATTTTGAAACCAAAAAAGAACGTACAGCAAGTGCTGTACTAAGTTAAGGTGTCTCTATGCCAAGTGCGTAAAGAAGAAATTGCTTCACTTCTCGCTTTTGAATCAGAACCTCTTCTGTATCAGTTTCTGTAAATAAGTACATTTGCTCAGCAGACGATTCAAGTAAACCGATAATGAATTTAGCTGCATATTGACAGTTCAAATTCGCACGGACCCTTTTGTCCTGCTTTGCTTTTTCTAAAAAAGCAGCGACCCATTTGTAAATCGGCTCATAAATATCTTCCCATTCCTTTAAATGCTCCGTGGCAGCTAAGCCTGAGTAGGTCAGAGCAAGGACGTCACGGTATTGTCTTGTAAAAGAGAAGATGAATTCAACAAGCGCATCTGCTTGATCGAGGACATCCGCATGCTGAGTCAATTCCTTTTCAATAGCTGGGACCATCTGCGAGATGAGATGTTCTGCGATAGCAGGCATGACAGACAGCTTTGAAGGAAAATATAGATAGTATGTTCCTTGCGCCACTCCTGCTGCTTTCACAATATCCGAAATGGTCGTCTTTTCGATTCCTTTTTCTTTAAACGCGTCAATGGCAGCAAGCATAATCTTTTCTCGTTTCGACACATCATCACCGACCTTAAATGACTGAATGTCAGTCAGTTTAACGAAAAACTGACGATTTGTCAATATGGGTGTCTCGTTATTGAATAGGAGAATAAGTGATGAATAGATGCGGGCAGGCCTGAATAAGCTGTAAATATGGTCAAGCATCATGTGAGAAAGGGGCAGCTCTCCGTATGACATTCAATGCGATGTTTTCTATTGCTTATTTTCTCTTGCTCGTCCCGCTCTATCTACATATGAGATACAGACAGGCGAAAAAGCAAAAACGATTTATCTATTTACGAACAGAAATCGTTCTTGCCTGTCTGTTTATGTATACGAATGTTTTATTGTATTTGACGGTCTTTCCAAATCGTTTTTCCGCACCAAGGGATCAGGTGAGTGTCAACCTCATGCCTTTGCAGTCCATTTATCAAAATCTCCATGCCTATCATCACGGCTATCCCAATCTTGTTTTTTTAAATTTGGCAGGGAACATTTTGTTATTTGTGCCACTTGGTTTTTTTCTCTATCAAGCATTCCGAACCATGCGCTGGCAAAAGGCGATTCTTGCTGGCTTTTTCTTGTCAACCATGATTGAAGTGCTTCAATGGGTTTTCTCGCAATCTGGTATGATTACAAGAAGCAGCGATATTGATGATATTCTCTTAAATACACTCGGCACAGCGCTAGGTTGTATGTTGTATCGGATGTATCGACGAAGGAAGGAGAAAATCAAGTGAAGCGAGTATGTATCATTCCATGTGGGGCGAAGAAAATTTGGGACGTCCATCCAGAAGCAGGGAGCCAGCCGGCGAACCTCGTTTATTTAAGTCCGCTGCATCAGCATACGAAAAGCTATGCCCAAACGTTCTTTTCAGACTGGCTGATCATATCAGCGAAGCATGGATTCTTAAAAGCAGATGAAATCATTCATGAAAATTATGATGTGGCTTTTGGTACACCGCATGCTGATCAGATGACAAGAGAAGCACTAAGTGAGCAATTTCATGAAAAACATCTCACTGCATATGATGAACTAGTGATACTAGGTGGAAAGAAATATCGAAAGGTGATCGATCCTTTATTACTTCCTCATCAAACAGCGATTTATCCGCTAGCTCCATATAAAGGAATTGGCTATATGCTTCAGGCATTAAAGCAAGCCGTTGAGACAAAAGTAGAACTTCCGCCGCATATTTAACGTATTCACATCTACCGGTAAGCAGGGTTTTGATCATTAAAAAGAGAATGAATGAAGTAGCGATGCTGATTGTTTCATATCTTTTCAGCAGCCACTTGGATGTCCGCATCGCTTATAAAAGTGGCTATATGAACAAGGGGGCGTATGAACATGACAACCATCTATTTAGCTGGTGATTCAACCGTTGCATCTTACCCGGATCGTCCTGTTCAAGGAGGATGGGGAGAGTTTTTACATCGCTATACAGCGCAAGGCGTGAGCGTCGACAACCGCGCAATCGGTGGAAGAAGCTCAAAAACATTCATTGAAGAAGGACGGCTTGATAAAATATTGGCTGACATTCAGCCTGGGGATTGGCTGCTTACACAAATGGGGCACAATGATGCTTCAACGGAGAAGCCTGAACGGCATACAGACCCTTTCACGACGTATAAAAGCTATTTGTCTCAATATATTTACGGAGCAAGAGCAAAAGGAGCTACACCGCTTTTATTAACGCCAGTCGGCCGCTTTCATGAAAAAGACGGAGAATATATCAATGATTTCCCTGATTACTGTGCCGCTATGAAAGAACTAGCTGATGAAGAAGAAGTCCTTCTTGTTGATTTAAATACGGCAAGCCTTCAGTTTTATCAAATTTCCGGCATTGAGAAAACGACTTCTTACTTTATGCTGTCAACAGGCGTAGAGGATCGCACGCACTTTACAAAAGAAGGAGCAGATGCGATTGCAAGACTTGTTTCGCTTGAATTAAAGGACCTTGGATTAACGATTGTGTGATGGATGACAGGACGAGAAAGTGCTCGTCCTGTTCTTTTTTTGCAGAAAGCTATTGATTCCCTTCACCAGAGTAGACTACAATAGGTACATATGATAATGAGAATCAATATCACTTATAAATAGATCAATCGATGAAAAATTGGAGGGACTCAAATGACAGATCAACTTGAATTGTTTGACGTTACCATTATTGGCGGCGGTCCAGCAGGAATGTACACCGCCTTTTATAGTGGGATGCGGGATTTAAAGACGAAGGTACTGGAGTATAACGAAAGCCTTGGCGGGAAAATCCTACTGTATCCTGAAAAGGTCATTTGGGATGTAGGCGGATTAGTGCCGACAAGAGGAGAGCAATTGATTAAACAGCTTGAACAGCAAGCCAAAACATTTGAACCTGTCATTGCATTAAATCAAAAAATAACAGACTTTCATCGCTTAGAAGATGGAAATATATTGATTACGTCCGAAAATGGTGATCGTCATTTAACCAAAACCTTGATTCTGGCAATGGGGCATGGTATTCCAGTTCAAAGAAAGCTGGAGGTTGAAAATGCAGATCGCTATGAAGTAACAAACCTTTATTATACGGTTCAGGAGCTCAAAACCTTCGCTGGAAAAAGAGTCGTCATCTCTGGGGGCGGCGATTCTGCGGTGGATTGGGCAAATGCCCTTGTGCCAATTGCGAAAAGTGTCACTGTTATACACCGCAGAGATATGTTTGGTGGTCATGAAAAAAACGTGGCGAATATGAAAGCTTCAAGTGCACGTATTTTAACTCCACATGAATTAACTGACCTACATGGTAACGGAAAAGAAATCGAAGCTGTCACTGTTCAGCATTTAGAAACAGGTGAAAAAGAACGTATTGAAACAGACGCAGTCATTGTCAACCACGGCATGAAAGGCGATTTAAGTGTTCTTGCAGAATGGGGATTAAAGCAAGGTGAATGGGGGCTCATTGAAGTGAATGAGCAGATGGAGACCAATTTACCAGGTGTGTATGCAGTAGGTGATTTATGTACACATAAAAGCAAGGTCCGCTTGATTGCAGGAACGTTTGTAGATGGTGTGAACGCACTAAATAGTGCGAAATTATATATCGAACCAGATGCGGAGAAAGTGGCGTATGTATCTTCTCATAATGAACGGTTTAAGGAAAAAAACAAAGAATTGCTAGCAGCCGGTGCGGATCGCTAAAAAAAACAAAACAAGAAGGGTGGTGCCGCAACGGCATCACCTTTTTTATCGCTGAAAGGAGGTATCCGTAGATGAACGCACAAATGGAAACGATGTTACATATGAAAAAGAAAATTCAGATGTGTCTAAAAGCAAAACAAACGAACAGATGGCAGACAAAATCTCCAAGCGTTTTAACAGCTGATGGTACCGTTATCATTCAGCTAGAAGGAATGGAGTACGAGCTTGACGGTGGGGATAGCCTGTTTATACGATCTCACATCCCTGTTGTGATCCGTTCTTTATCTAATCAGCAAGTCACAGTCTTTGCTGTTTCATTTGAACATTACATGCTCACAAATGATGCTGATGATGAATTAATTTATAAAATCAATTATGATACCCTGCCTGATAACGGGCAAGTGGTGATGGGCTCACCGCTATTATTTCATCATATTAAACGTTTAAGTGATCCCTCTTATTCAGAAAGTAGCCAAGTGAAGCTACTAAAGCTAGTACTGCAAATATTTCAGCAACAAAATGAAAAAACAACTCATGCTGATCATTATTCAATTCAAATGATTCTTCAATACATTGCAGAGCATTACCAACAAGAACTGACCCGTAAGGACTTAGCACATAAAATGGGCTTTAATGAAAGCTATTTCTCAACTTTTTTTAAGAAAAGCGTTGGGATGAGTGTTACAGATTATATTGCACAAATTCGAATAGATGAAGCAAAAAAGCTATTGTTCAAAACCGATGAACAGGTTCAGGCGATTGCACAAAGAGTAGGCTATACTGATAGCCTCTATTTCAGCAGAAAGTTTCGTCAAAAAACGGGCAGATCGCCTAGTCAGTATCGACTGAGTCGCCAACCAAAACGAATTGCCGCTTTTCAGTTTGTAGGCTCTCTGCTTGCGCTCGGAGTGAAACCAATTTGCATGGAAGAAGATATTGCTCTTTATTCAGATCTGCTTCAAGGTCAACTCAGTGATGTCTTCGTCATTCATGAACATACACCTGACGACGTTTTGAAGGACATGAACTTAGACCTCATTTTAATGCCTGATTATTTCTATACAAATATAGAATGGATGAAACGCATGGAGAAAATCGCTCCTGTGCTTGTTTTTCCATATAGTCGCCTGAGTCCTGTAGAGGAGGTACTTTGTTTAGGTAGCCTCATCGGAAGGAGCACAGAAGCTAAGCAATGGGTGGAACGTTATGAGAAGCAAGCACAGAAGGAAAGAGCTCGCTTGACGCCATTTTTAAAAAAAAAGGAAACGGTTGCTTTATATGAAGTAAGGGGACATGACAAGGTGTATATGTGGTCTTTTCATGCGAGAGGAGCAATCAACCTATATAAAACGTTGGGGTTGAAGCCCCCTGAAGCCATTCAAGAGGAGGTGCTGAAACCGGATAAACATGTTGTGATTCCGCTTGAGCGTTTAGCAGATTATGCAGCAGATCATATGTTTTTTATTGTGGCTGTTCGAAATGGATGGTACAGACATATGGACAAACGTATGAAGGAAAGTGATGTCCTGCGTAATTTACCCGCAGTGCAAAATGATACATTCTACCTGTTAAAACTAGAAGAATTTAGATTTGGTGAAGGGGAACGAGCGATAGAAATCATGAAACGATTCTCTCAATTTTTAATAAAAGAATAAGAGTTTCTAACAATTGTCCATAAACAAGTTATGACGATTATCCATAGACCGATAGACAAGCGGTTGATAGAATACGAGAGACAAATAAATGATAATGATTCTCAATGATTCATCATGATATGGAGGAGAAAAGTATGAAAAAACAAGGCATATTTCTTAGTTTAATGACTTTAGTGTTGTTATTCGCACTAGCAGCCTGCGGTCAAAAGGAAGAAAGTAAAAAAGCCGAAGAAAAAACAAAAACGGTTGACACAGTGAAAGGCAAGGTCGAGATTCCAGCAAATCCAAAGCGTATTCTCGTAGATGGGTATTTGGGTAGTGCTGTTGCACTAGGGGTAAAACCGGTTGGTGCCACAACACAAGATTTAAAAAACATACATCTCAAAGGCAAAGTGGATGGTGTGGCAGACATTAGTGATGAACGCTCCGCCGAAAAGGTGGCAAGCTTAAAACCAGACCTCATCATTTCAGCTGTAGACGATGAAAAGGTACTTGACGTCTACAGAAAGATTGCCCCAACGATTGTTTATCCGTTCGGTGTATTTAAAGATTCACAAGAAGAGATCACTACATTAGCCGGCATCTTGAATAAAGAAGAAGAAGGAAAAGCGTTTTTGGAAAAATTTGATCAACGTATGGAAGCTGCTAGAAAGAAAGTGAAAACAGTCATCAAAGAAGGCGAAACAGTGTCAATCTTGGGTGCATTTAGAAATGATGTCTATGTGTATGGGAATGGTATCTATCGAGGTGGACAAGCACTTTACGAACAATTGCAGCTTCAGCCGCCAAAAGAGGTAGCAGACACTATTTTAAATGGAAAGTCAGGATTAGAACAAATTTCATATGAAGTGCTACCAAAGTATGCAGGTGATTATATATTTGTTGATGAAGCCAACGGAGGAACATTCGATAAGAGCAATTCAATATGGAAAAGCTTAAAAGCAGTGAAAAAGAATCAAGTACACGACTTGGATATTACGTATTTCTGGCCATTTGATCCAATAGCTATCGCCAATCAAGCAGAAAAATACGTTGAGATATTGACAGAATTATCTCAGAAGTAAGGGGGCTGCTTTTTGTTAAAACGATTTTTCTCCTATTATAATCCATATATGGGGCTGTTTATATTAGATTTTTCCTGTGCCGTCATAGCGGCACTACTTGAATTATCATTTCCACTTGCGATCAGTATGGTTGTAGATGACCTGCTCCCAAACAGAAACTGGGAAATGATTCTCATCTGGAGTGGAATTTTACTGGCAGTCTATGTCGTCAGCTCAGCGATGAATTATGTGGTGACATATTTCGGACATAAGCTAGGTATCAATATTGAAACAGATATGAGAAGTCAGCTATTCACCCACGTACAAAAAATGTCTTTTCGATTCTTTGATCAAAAGAAAACAGGAAAGCTTGTTTCACGCATGACAAACGATTTAATGGATATTGGTGAAATCGCTCACCACGGTCCTGAAGATTTATTTATTGCAATGATGACTCTTACAGGTGCATTTGCCCTGATGCTATCAATTAATTGGCAGCTTGCCGTCCTCACGTTTCTCATTGTTCCATTCTTAATATGGCTCTCGGTTTATTTTACGAAGAAAATGTCGATTGCCTTTGATCACATGTTTTCAAGCATTGGTCGATTCAATGCTAGGGTTGAGAATAATGTGAGCGGAATTCGAGTAGTGAAGGCATTTGGGAATGAAACGCATGAGATTGATCGCTTTATTGAACACAATGAACAGTTTAAACAAACGAAATTAACCACATACAAAATGATGGCATTACACGCTTCGATTAGTCATCTGCTTATGAAGGGCGTCACCATCTTTGGACTTGTATGCGGGACATGGTTTGTGATGCAAAAGAATATGACCTATGGTGAATTCATTTCATTCGTCCTGCTGTCTGGAATCTTTTTAGGACCCATTCAACAAATTAATTCAGTGATTGAGACGTATCCAAAGGGAGTCGCAGGCTTTAAGAGATTTGTTTCGCTCTTAGATCAAGCCCCAGACGAAAAGGACGTCCCTGATGCAATTCATGTCGATGGGCTAAAAGGTGAAATCACATTTCATGATGTCAGCTTTGGTTATGAGAAGGACAGTTTGATCCTTGAGCATATTAATCTGGAGATCAAACAAGGGGAAACGGTTGCCATAGTAGGTCCTTCCGGTGCTGGTAAATCCACGCTATGCAGTTTATTACCAAGGTTTTATGAATGGCAATCTGGAACCATTACGATAGACGGCATTGATAGTAGACAGATGAAGCTGTCTTCACTGCGCCAACAAATTGGAATAGTCCAACAAGACGTCTATTTATTTAATGGGAGCATTCGAGAGAACATTCTTTATGGAAAGCTTGATGCAACTGAGGATGAAATATGGCAGGCAGTTTTAAAAGCAGAGCTAAAAGAACTCGTCGAATCCCTGCCCGAAGGTCTTGAGACAATGATTGGTGAAAGAGGCGTCAAGCTGTCAGGTGGACAAAAGCAGCGTGTATCAATTGCACGTATTTTCCTGAAAAATCCCCCTATTTTAATACTGGATGAAGCGACCTCATCACTAGATACTGAAACAGAGGCTTCGATCCAACGATCACTAGAAGAGCTTTCAGAAGGTAGAACGACGCTAGTCATTGCGCATCGCCTTGCAACTATTCAACATGCAGATCGAATTGTTGTTGTGACAAAAGGTGGTATTGCAGAGCAAGGAAATCACAAAACATTACTAACGCAAAATGGCTTATATAAGCGCCTTTATGAAACACAATTCGGGGCATAAAAAGTTCATTAGGAGAAAAAAGCCGGCAAAAGAGCGCCGGCTTTTTTCTCATGACAAGTATCGCAATCTTTTGCCCTAGTTTATAGGGGCAAAGAGCATCATACTCACACCTATTAAACAAATAAGAGCGCCTACCCAATCGTACAAATCAGGCGTTTTTCGATCGACCCACCAGCTCCAAAACACAGCAAGAACCACAAACACACCGCCATATGCCGCATAAACCCGTCCGAAAGTCGGGAACTGCTAGAAGGTAGGAATGACCCCATAAGCGACGAGGATGAGGCTGCCGGCGATTCCGAAGCTGACCGGTTTGGCTTCACGCAGCCAAAGCCACACAAGATAGCCGCCGCCAATTTCTGCTATTCCTGCTAATAAAAAAAGAATGATCGTCAAAATCATGTAAGGACACTCCAATTCATTTCGTTACCTTCTATTATGACATGTTGAAAAAATGTGTTCTACTTCATTTGCATTGTGAGGGGGACGAGAGTTTGCTAGAATCAACTGAACAGAGAATGGAAACACATGGATTCTTGACTTTTCAGATAGAAGTGATCCAAATGGCCTTGCTTTTCGTACAGTAAGTACATTCTCATGAGGAGCACACTTCCTTTTTCGGCGCTCTTTTTTTCTCCTTGAAAAAAGAGTAAAGTACAAAGTAGGCTTATTTCAGCAAATCGAGTGATAAGCAATACGTGAAGGGTTTCATGATGAATGCAGCATGCTCTTTCTCATGAAAAAGGAAGGAGATGACCATGGATACACTGAAAGATTCTGAGCTGTATCACAAGATCAAATTTGATCGTCACAAGCCTTCGCTTGAAGTGCTGTATGATCGCTATGAACGTGTGTTATATTCGTTTATTTATAAAATGACTGGAAGCCGTGAGCTTACGGAGGAAGTGCTTCAAGAAGTCTTTATCAAGCTCTGGCGCGGCATAGGAGAATACCATACGGATAAAGGGAAATTCTCCTCGTGGTTATTCATGATGTCACGCAACACGGCCATTGATCTTCTAAGAAAGCACCGGAACGAAACGACACTAGAAGATGAGCATATTGAATATTTAGCCGATCATCAAGAAGATGTATCAAAGGAAGTCGAATGGAACGAGGAAAAACAAATCATACGTGAAGCAGTATCTACATTGTCAAAAGAACAGCAAACCATCATAGAAGATGTCTATTTTAAAGGAATGACACAAAAAAGTATTGCTGAAAAGCTAGGCATCCCCATTGGAACGGTGAAGGGAAGGGTTCGATTGTCATTGAAGCACTTACGGACGAGACTGTCTCGCGGAGGAAAGGAGGAAGAGGCATGACTCAGTGTAAACATCAAGTGATTGATTATTTCAACGGGCATATCCAAGGAGAAGAAAAAGCACAATTTGAAGAGCACCTCAAGCACTGCTCAGCTTGCAAAGAAGAGCTTGAAGAATTGACATCGCTCATGTCTGACATTCCATTTCTAGCAGGTGACCAAACACCTCAGGCAGGGATGAAAGACCGCATTTTATCCCAGGTGTTTGAAGAAGAGACGGCCGAAGAAAAGAATAGCCATAGGAAAGAGCTCAAGGCAGTACGTGAACAAAACGAGATCAAACCACTACAAAAGAAACGAAATCAATGGCTCTTGCCGCTCGTTGCCGCACTGCTTCTCATTTCAGCAGCTGGAAACGTGTATTTCTTATCGAATGGAAAAGAACAGGCGGAAGAACCTGTCAGGGTTGTAGCGACAAAATCACTGGCATCAGCCGCATCACCAAAAACAACGGGTGCTTTCTCAGTGATTGAGCATAACGGCAAAAAAGAGTTGGTGGTGAGTGCAGACGGATTAAAGGATCAGCTTGATTCATCTGCTGTTTATCAAGTATGGCTTATTAAAGGCGATCAGCCGGTACCAGCTGGTGCCTTTAAAACAGATAACAAAGGAGAAGGAACCGTCACCTATGCATTATCAGAAAAAGAAGCGAGTGAATCATGGGATACCGTGGCAGTTACCCTTGAACCAAAAAAGGATAACAAGCTGCCGCAAGGACCTGTCGTACTAAGCGCTGCATTTTAAATGTGATTCAGGAAGGGTGCCTTTGGGCATCCTTTTTTGATAGGCAGAGGGAACTTTTTGGCAAATCAGACGTAGTACATATGGAGGTGAAACAGATGAAACCATACATAGAAAAAGAACTATTTCTCTTATCAGTGAGACACGCATGTATTGCCATTTATTTTCTTGTCATCCCATTTTTGATCCCATTCTTTTATCGCCCATCGCTTTTATTCATTACGCTCATTGCACTTTTTATCACTCATAACTTAGCGGAAAGTATCATTTGGTTTTATAAATCGAGAAAGATCAGAAAGCATCAGTCTGGTGATCTATCGAAACGAGAACATGTCTTGACCCAGATCGTGCAAAGGCTTGAACAGCTGATGATGATCAGTTTTGTGGTGTTTTTTATAAACGAATGGATACAGGGGATAGCAGATATGTCTAACCTCTTCTTCATTACTTTTTTCTTCATCATTGTTTTCCTTCAACACACCCAGTTTTATTACGTTCAGCTATTCTTTAAATCCAAAAGCTGGTTCTCCTAAGTTCCTTCATTGCAAAAGGCACGTCCTTCTTATATAGCGAGGGAGAGAAAGGCTTTGAAGAGTTCTTAATGTGCAATCACTCGTTTGATCTATCCATAAACATCAGAAAATTATGATAAAATGTGGAAAAGAAGCATATAGAAAGGGAGTGCGAACGAGTGAAAGCTGTTGGACTATTGGAGTACTTACCGATTGAGCATGAGCAAAGCTTGATGGATCAGGAAGTAGAAAAGCCTAAAGCAACAGGCAGGGATATACTGGTGAAGGTTGAAGCTGTGTCAGTGAATCCAGTTGATACGAAGGTGAGATCACCGAAGGATCAAAAGGAAGAAAAACTGAAAATTCTTGGCTACGATGCAAGCGGTACGGTTGTTGAAGTTGGCGAAGCGTGTACATTATTTCAGCCTGGTGATCACGTGTACTATGCGGGAGATATCACGCGTCAAGGCTCAAATAGTGAGTATCAGCTTGTGGATGAACGGATTGTGGCAAAAAAGCCTGTTAATCTCTCCTTTGCAGAAGCAGCCGCGATGCCTCTGACGACGATTACGGCATATGAAGCGTTATTTTACCGGATGCATATGAAGCGAAATGCAGAAGGGGCAACACTGCTCATCATCGGCGGTGCAGGCGGAGTAGGTTCTATTGCCATCCAACTAGCCAAATTAGCAAATGCCACTGTGATCGCCACCGCATCAAGACCTGAAACAAAAGAGTGGTGTCTGTCATTAGGTGCTGATCATATCATTGATCATCATGAGCCGCTTCTTGCGCAGCTTCAGGAAAAAGGAATAGGCGAAGTGGATTTCATTTTATGCCTAAATGATACAGACGGACACTTCAAAGGCATGGCAGAAGCCATCAAACCGCAAGGCACGATCTGTACCATTGTCGAGAATCAGCATAACTTAGACATTCAATTACTCAAAAATAAAAGTGCTGCATTTGTATGGGAGTTCATGTTCACACGCCCTATGTACAAAACAGCGGACATGATCAAACAGCATGAGCTTTTAACAGAGGCGGCTGAGTTATTTGAACAGGGGACATTGACGCATACATTAACAAAGGTTCTCAGTCCGATTAATGCTGCTCATTTGAAGCAGGCACATCAAACCCTTGAACAAGGAAAGATGATTGGCAAATTTGTACTAGAAGGATTTGAGAAAGGGGAGAGTGTATGACGTCATTACAATATCCGATTGGCTTATATGAACCGGCTGAAGAAAAAACGAAAGAACAGCTTGTGGCATGGATTGATCAGTTGGCTGCGATTCCTCAAGAATATGAAACGGTCACCAATCAATTGACAGATGCTCAGCTGGATACACCCTATCGGCCTGGAGGATGGACCGTCCGTCAGCTCATTCATCACGTAGCAGACAGCCATCTGAATGCATACTTACGATTCAAGCTTGCGCTCACAGAAGAAATACCGCACATCCGTCCATATGATCAGGCGGGATTCGCCGAGCTTCCAGATAGCAAAGCGCCCATCAGCCTATCACTGCCCTTAATCAGCAGTCTGCATCGCAGGTGGGTTACATTACTTCGAGGGATGTCAGAGGAAGACTTCACTGCGTCTTATTATCACCCAGCCTATCAACAAACGGTGTCTTTATATGATGCAACAGGTATGTATGTCTGGCATTCAAAGCATCATCTTGCCCATATCACGGAATTAATCAAAAGAAATCAATGGAATTAAAGGAGTAAACACATGTCTGGTAGAAGAATTGTCGGCGCCATGTTTATTTGTATGGCGGCATTGTTTTATGTAGCGAAATATGTCCTTTTCGAGATACGTTATAGTAACAGCTTAGGCTCAGAAAGAACGATTGAGGAACTTGAACAACTGCTGCCTGGCGGTACGTGGATCAGTATCTTTTTTCTTATCATCGGTTTAGGTTATCTTTTATGGGATGACAGAGTCGTTCTTCAAAAAACCTTCATCCTCTCAGATAAACAAGTAGAAGAAGAACTAAAAAAGACGGATCTCAAGTGACCGTCTTTTTTCCTTTTCATGTTTAGCCGCGTTCAGGACGCAGTGCTTTTTCTAAAATAGCCAGCCCTTCGTTGACTTTTGCTTTTTCCTCGTCATTAAGCCGTTGAAGGGAGTTTTTGATTTTTTCGTGTCCTTTTTGATAAATGCTTCTGAAAATGTTTTTCGCTTCCTCTGTTAGTTCGACGACAATGATTCTCCGGTCACGCTCAGAATGCTTTCGCTCGACAAAGTTAGACTGTTCTAAACGGTCAAGCAAGCCTGTCATATTGGACAAAGAAGCCCCCATTTTTTCAGCAATTTCGGATACTTTAAGAGAGCCATGGTTATTGAGCAGCATGAGTACCTTCATTTGAGGCATACTCATATCAAGCTTCATCCATTCTGACACATCTCCGAGACCTGCAGCTGTGAGTACTTTCATATAAAGCACCCATGTCTTTTTTTCCTCTGGAGATAGAATCTCTTCTTTTAATACGGTGGTGTCATGAATATTATATTCCACGCTTGTTCACTTCCTTTAAGCGGCTCTTTTCTCTATATTACTGATTTTTACTTCTAATTGAAAGGTTCGTCAAGCTTTTGAATGTTAAACTGCATGAATCAAGTGGTATTTGTTGTATAATAATGGTCAGTCGAAATAAATGAAGCAACTTAGAAAGTTGGGAAAATCATGTGGAACAAAAAAACGGGTATGACGATCTTAAAAATGCTTTTTCCGATCGTGATTATCCTTGTCTTAATTTTTGTCGCCAAGAAGGAACTGAGCGGCCTTTCCATTAAAAAAACGTTTTATATCATTGACAGCTTGAATCGAATGGACTTGTTTATTCTTGTTTTTCTTGGACTTGTCGCAGTGTTATCGATGTCCTTATATGATTTTATTTTACGAAAAAGCCTGAATATGCCCATCAGCGGCTGGAAAACGATTCGCATTTCTTGGATTGCGAACTCCTTTAACAGTGTCCTTGGGTTCGGCGGTCTATCAGGAGCAGGGCTTAGAACACTTCTATACAAGGAGTACATAACCGATACGAAAAAACTGCTCAAAGGCATTGCCCTTTTGACTTCCTCGGTCCTTTTGGGCTTATCTATTTTCAGCGATCTAATCCTGGTGAGGGTGCTTCCTGTTGAAAGTATTATCAGCCAAGAGCCGTGGTTATGGGCCTTTGTGATCATCTTTGCCTGTATTGTGCCTATTTACATCATTATGGCATCCGTACGAAAAAGCTCGATTGAGAGCGGTGAAAGCGGACTGAAGCATCCGATTTACGCTTATATCGGAGCATCGTTTTTAGAATGGCTGGCAGCTGGTCTCGTCATGTACATGGCTGTCGTCTCTATGGGGATGAATGTCGATGTGCGGATTGTATTAGGCGTATTTGCGATTGCGTCAATCGGCGGTTTAATCAGTATGGTTCCGGGCGGATTTGGTTCATTTGACCTCATCTTTTTACTGAGCATGCAGTACATTGGGTTTGATAAAGAGATGGTGCTGACGGCGCTCGTTTTGTACCGCTTCGTGTACTCGATCTTCCCGTTTATCCTTGGGCTTTGTCTAGCTGCTTACGATTTAACGGGAACGACGCTTAGACGTCTTGAAGGCAATCCGAGAATGGCACCTGCCGTAGAAACAACAAACGTCTTAATTGTGTTGCACCGTGCTTTATTAATCCGTTTATTGTACGGATCAGTATCAATTTTAACTTTCGGAAGCGGCTTGCTCATCATGGCGTCTGTTGTGCTTCCTGTCGATCGATTAGGCGTGATTACGAGCATTCCACGCTTTCTATTATCAGGATTTAATGGTCTTTCTTTAATGTTCGGCATCATCCTGATGATTTTGTCCATTGAAGTGTATAAACGAACGAAAAGATCGTATGTGCTGACGATGATCGCCCTAGCAGGCGGCTTTGTGTTTACTTTGTTAAAAGGATTTAACCTGAGTCTCATCTTTATTCTGCCAGTCATCATGGCTGTATTTTTCTCTCTTCGAAATCAATTTGTGAAGCAGCAGGCCCCTTATTCCTTGTATCAGTTTGTGGCGGCTGCCGCTGGTTATTTACTCGTGCTGTTTAACTATAATGTCATCGGCAACTTTATTTGGACAAAAATTGGACATTTCTTGAGTAGGGATTACCTGGTGCATAATGAACGGCATATCACAATGACAAGCATGATTGCGCTCATCGGTGTACCTCTTTTTTTCTTCATTAGCAGATTGATTTTTAATAAAAGAGCATTTCCGATTGGAGAAATAGCAGATGAGGAAAAATTAAAAACGTTTTTAGAGGAAAAGGGTGGAAATGCCCTCAGTCATCTTGGCTTTTTAGGCGATAAAAAATTATTTTTCTCAAGTGATGGAGAGGCGATGCTTCAATTTGGGCGCATTGGCCGCTGCGTCATTGTGCTTGGAGATCCATCTGGACGTAAATCGTCCTATCCACTTGTACTTGAAGAGTTTCTACAGCAGACAGAAAAAGCAGGCTATCGCGTTGCTTTTTATCAAGTAGAACGGGAAGGGATGGCGCTCTACCATGACTTAGGCTTTCATTTCTTTAAGCTTGGAGAAGAAGCCATGGTCGATTTAGAAACGTTCTCTCTTTCCGGTAAGAAAAAATCAAATTTACGGGCTGTGGCCAATAAGTTTGAACGAGAAGGCTATACCTTTGAAATGCTGGAACCGCCTTTTTCAGGTGAGCTTATCTCAACTTTAAAACGGATTTCTGACAGCTGGCTCGGAAAGAAAAATGAAAAAGGGTTTTCGCTCGGCTATTTTCAAGAAGATTATCTTCAAAAAGCACCGATTGCGATTCTGAAGGATGAACAAGGGGAGATCATTTCTTTTGTATCACTAATGCCGATGTATCAAGAAGGGGAGATTTCCATCGACCTAATGCGTCATATGCACGATGCACCGAACGGGATGATGGATGCGCTGTTTATCCACCTTTTTCAATGGGCGAAAGAAAAAGGCTACAAATCCTTTAACATGGGAATGGCGCCTTTATCAAATGTAGGAACATTTCATCAATCTTTCCTCACGGAGCGTTTGGCGAGTGTTATTTTCAACAACGTCAGATTTATGTACAGCTTCAGCGGATTACGGTCGTTTAAACAGAAATATAAACCTGAATGGCGCGGAAAATATTTAGCGTATAAAAAGAATACATCATTACCTGTCACAATGGTGCTTGTCACCAAGCTGATTGGGATGGACCCAAATCGCAACCGGCGTCCATAGATCAAAAACCTTTACCTTTCACTAGGTGAAGGTTTTTTTAGACAAAAGAATAGCAAAAGTGGTAAAGTTGAAGAGTAAGGGGGATGTAAATATGACATTAAATGAATGGTTTAAAAAGGGATTAACTGAACGTACATATGTACACAACATGGAGAAAAACCGAGAAAATCTACTCACGGTGTACAATCAGTACGCAATTCATCAAAAAGAAAAAGAGCTGCTTCAAAAGCTGCAAAAGAAAAAGCTCAGAGCGCTTGTCATCACAGCGGATTGGTGCGGAGATGCGATGGTCAATGTACCAATTTTCATGCGTATTGCAAGTGAAGCACTCATTGATGCGCGCTATTTCATTCGGGACGAGCATCTAGATCTGATGGATCAGTATTTAACGAACGGGACCGCAAGATCGATTCCGATTATCGTGATCATTGATCAGGATGGGAATGAAGTAGGTAAATGGGGACCACGCTCAACAGAAGCACAGCGATTTGTTGATGAGAAAAAACCCGACAAGGATGCCCCTGATTTTGAGGAAGCTTTTCAAGTATTTGCGAAAGAAGCCGCACATCACTATACGACAGATCGTTACTTATGGAAAGATATTGAGAAAGAAATAGTAGAAGTTTTGGAAAAAATATAAACCAAAAGACTACTTCGCCGCAACGGGAAGTAGTCTTTTTTTATCTTGTTTTTGCGTCTCACCTACAAAACACCGCATAAAGATGTAGAAAAACCGCAGAATTCTACAAAAAACCGCAGAAAACCGCAACGCATCACGATTTTCCCAACCATTTTTAGTTGAAAAACCTCATATGTGCCATGAAAACCTTAATTTTGCCCTTATCTAAAGGCTCATATAACGCACGTTGGTTTGCTTTTTCCCAATACAAGAGGCCCAGCAACTATAGTAATCTAGTTGTAATCTCCTTTGAACGAACTAAAAAACAAATGACGGAAAAGGGCTGGCGATCAATCTATGAAAAAAATCATTTATCTCGATCAAGAAAAAAAGAAGCTCGCTGAATCGAAAAAAAGAGAACAGCGTTCCATCAAATCACTTAGGCTGCTTGTGTTTTATGACGGGCAAAGTCCTTCATGTGCAAAAGCGATGGACTTGTTGAAAGCTTTCGATTGGAAGAACCGTATTCATTTTGAATCCTTTAGACACTCGCAGCTGCTCAAACTGAACAAAATAAGTGAAGAAAAGGCAGAAAAGCGAATCGTGTCAATTTCCTTAGCCAAAAACCAAAAAAACTCAGGGATCTATACATGGCTGAAAATTGCTTGCAATATCCCTGCATTATGGGGAACGATCCCATTCATCGTGCTCAGCATTTGGTTAGGTTTTGGTCAGCATGCGTACGATTACTTTGCGAGAAAACGGTATGTTCATTCAGTCAAACAAGTCACCCGTCCTGATACAGATCAACAGAAGACCATTTAATGAATAGGAAAAGCATGACCTTCGATCGGCAGAAGGTCATGCTTTTTTGTAATAGGGGACATATGATGCAAGATGATGAAGCAGCGTTCTCGTGTAGGACATAAACGCATGTTCGTCAAGCTCAGAAGCCGCATAGGAAAGCAAGGTTCTAAGAGCAAACAAGTACTCACTGTGCAGCTCATTTTGTTTAAAGTAAGGAAGGGCTGCTTCGATCAAATAGGTTTTCAAATCAAGAGGGTTTTCCTCAATCATCAATTTGTAGATTTTGATCATATATAAACAGTTTGGCTGAATACGAGGCTGTTTTAACAGCTCATGTATGTAGGGAAGTGCCTTTTTGCGGTCATATTCAGCATATAATGTTGCAATTTCATACAGTGTTTCACAGTAACGGTCTTCTATCTGTTCTTGATTAAAGTAATTGAGTGAATCTAGTAAATAAGGCACAGCTGAAGAGAAATCGCCTTCACGTTTTAAGAGCACACCGTAATAAAAATAAGCGGTCATTTTAATATAGGCATCAGGATAAAGGGACGTGTGCAAAATTACTTCTTTTAAATATTTCTTCGCTGTTTGAAAGGCTTTTAGTTCCAGTGAGATCACGCCATGAATGAGTGTGCAGTGAATGATCCGCTTGAAATTGTTCTTTTGTCTATATAAATCCATGGCTTGATGGGTTGCTTCAAGCGCATCGCCAAGAAGTCCCATGTTTCCAAGTGCTTTTGCATAGTGATAATAGAGGTCACTTTGTTCAACAGACGCGTAAGAAAAGCAACTCTCAAGTTTCTTTATGCCTTCTTCAAGCTGACCATTTTTAATGAGATGAATGCCATCTAGATATTCAAATATTTCTTTTTCCGTTTCAATAAAGGTTTTTTCAAACTTTTTAAGCACGCGGTGTGTTTTTAAGGCAAGCGGCTGCTTGTCCGATAATAAATAAAATTGAAATAAGGACAAATGATACTGAATGCCTAAATCTAGCGAAAAGAACTGTTCCTCGTGCTGAATGATCATTTCTGCATTTTGTTCAGCTTGATCGAGTGCATAGAAATACATATTCATTTGAAACTCATCCAAGAGTGACAGCAGATGACGCGCCTTTTGTGACAGCGTTTCTTGACTGATGCCAAGTCGTTCAAGCAGTAGATTGATCGTATCTTGATTGGCCTCCTTTGAGCCATTTTCTATTTTACTTAAATGAGAGACAGAACAAATTCCTTCTGCCAATTCAGATTGGGTCATATTTTGTTTATAACGGTAGAGCTTAATGATTTGCCCGATATTGATTTTCATTCCATCCAGAAGCCTCCCTTCCAATCATGGGTTGAAAGCCTTTTGACAAAATAACCGAATCAGACAAAATGGGAATATACCTGAAATCATTTCATCATATTGGCTTTTTTATCAAAATTTGTTTAAAACGTAATATGATTGTAACATTACTTGAAAAACTCAAACAACTTTTTAGCAGACGGGATGGGAAACACCATTTGCAACTGCTCGAAATGATGTTTATAATGTGAATGAGAATCAATTTCAATTAAGATTGATTGAAAGGATGACACATATGCCAGAAATCAAACAACAAACAGAAGCGTTAACGGTACGAGACGCTGTCAGATATAGACGATCCATTCGAAAGTTTAAAGAAACGCCGGTGGCCATTGAGCAGCTTCAGCCGTTATTAGAGGATGCGGTCTATGCACCGAATCATAAAATGACGGAGCCTTGGCGCTTTCTATATGCGGTGACGGATGAAGCGAAAGCGACATTTATTGATCGCTTCATTGCGTTCTTCAAGCGCAACAATCCAGATGCAAAGGAAGAAAAGATCAATCAATATAGAGATTACTTTTCAAAAGTCCCAGCCCTTTTACTTGTAGTGTTAAAGGAAGACGAGAATCCAGTCGTGAGAAATGATGATTTTGCCGCTGTGAGCGCGCTCATTCAAAACTTCCAGCTGCTTGCTTGGGATCAAGGAATCGGTATGGTCTGGAAGAGCGGCCGCATCTTATACGACAAAGGCTTTCAACAGGACATGGGCCTAAAGGAAAACGAACGGTTTGCTGCCATCCTTCATATTGGTTATCCAGAAGAGGTGCCTGAGGAAAAATCACGTCAGAAAGCATCAAGTCTTCTTACTGAAATCAAATAAAAGAAAAGCAGACCGCTGAATAAGGTCTGCTTTTTTACTTATTGTTTTTTGGCGCGCTGGTCGGCTGCTTTCATACGTGCCATTGCTTTTACGTCATTCGGATCTGCAAGTTCTTTGGAAAATTCAACATATTCGCCATCCGGTTCTTGTGCTGCAAGCTCGTGGTTGGTTTTTTGGTGTTGGTCTTTTTTCAAAGCCTTTCCCTCCTTTACAAGATCACTTTAGTTATGTGCTTGTTGGAGTGGAATATCCATCTTACTTGTTTCTTTTTTCTGCTGCTCTTTCCGCTTTTTTGAATTCCTGCTGATACAGGACTTCCTGAGTTTTCTTCAGCTTTGAAGTTGGCTGGTGTTCTTTTTTCTTCATCAAAATCGCCCCCTCATCTCATTTCTAATAGGATGGGTGTTTTTGACAAAAATTATTCCTCTGAATGTAAAATCGCTTCTTTTAATTCAGGATGCAAAAAGTCATAAGAAGAAAGCAAAGCCTTTTTCGGCAGCGCACGCTGTCCTTCTAAAACAAGTAATGACATTTCGCCAAGTGCCGTTTGAATGACAAAGGACGGGACCTTTAGCCAGTGGGGGCGGTGAAGGACAGACGCAATCGTTTGTCCGAGCTGCTTCATTTGAACAGGATTCGGTGATGTGACATTGAGTGGACCTGAGATGTCGTCATTGTGTATTGCATAAGCCATGAGATGTGCCACGTCTTCGACATGAACCCATGAAACCCATTGCGAGCCGGAGCCAATCGTTCCGCCGGCAAATAGTTTATATGGCAGTGTCATCAGTGGCAGTGTCCCTTTTTCTCCTAATACGACGCCAAAGCGTGTGTAGACCGTACGAATGCCGAGTGCATCAATTTTTTGCCCCTCAGCTTCCCAACGCTTTGATGTATGACTTAAGAAATCAGTATCCGCAGGAGGTGATTCCTCTGTAAAATCTCCTGTTAGAGACGTGCCATAAATTCCGACAGCACTTGCTTGAATGAGCACAGATGGTTTCGATTCCTGCGCTTCTATAATGCGTCTCACTTCTTGTGTGGATTGAATACGGCTAGAGAGGATGCCTTCTTTTGCCTTGTCTGTCCAGCGGGTGAAAATGGATTTTCCAGCAAGGTTAATCCAGACATCAATCGCAGGCAATTCATGCTCAGGCGCAGCACCTTCTGTCAGCCACTGCACATAGTGTAAATGATTTTGTTCGGATTCCTTTGGATTTCTTGTTAAAATATATAGATGATGTCCTTCAGCAGCGAGCACTTTAGAGACGTGCTGGCCGATAAAACCGGTTCCTCCGGTGATGGCGATATTCAATTGACATCTCTCCTCTCATATACATACCTATATCTTTCACGATTTTGAATCAGAAGAAACATCCTGACTGTTTTAAAAAAGGAGTGATCACAGGATGCCCTATATTACAAAAATCTCCGCTCAGAAAAACAATACAGAGCGGGTGAACATCTTTCTTGATGAAAAGTACGCCTTTAGCGTTGATCTAGATGTGCTCGTCCAGCACGATTTGAAAAAAGGGAAAGAGCTGGACGAAGCAGATATCATCAACATTCAATTCGGTGATGCTGTGAAAAAAGGATTTCAACAGGCCGTCGATTATTTATCATACCGAATGAGATCGGTGAAAGAAGTAACCGATTATTTGACGAAAAAAGAAATCCCGGCACCTGCTATTAGTGAAATTATACACAAATTAAAGCAATACAAGTATGTAAATGACCTTGAATTTGCGGAAGCCTATGTAAACACCCACCGTAAAACGAACAGCAAAGGGCCGTCTGTCCTGAAAAAAGAGCTAAAGCTCAAAGGAATAGATGATGACAACATTGAACAAGCACTATCGCAATATCCTGATGACTTACAGCTGGAGGAAGCTGTGAAGCAGGTTCAGAAGCTTGTGAGAAAAGAAAAAAATCGTTCCGCAAAAGAGATCGAGCAGCGCATCAAGCTACAGCTACAGCGAAAGGGATTTTCGTTTGGGATCATTGATAAAGCCATTCAAGAAGCCTATGATGGACAAGAAGAGGAAAAGGAAGAAGAAGCCCTCCTCTATATGCTGGAGAAGGCAAAACGCAAGGTAGGATATGACGGGTCATTTGAAAAAAAGATGAAGGTGAAGCAATTTTTATTCAGAAAAGGTTTTGATCTCGACACAATTGATCACGTTTTAGACAAAGGGGAATGACAGATGGACAAACGTTATAGTGAGATGACGGAATACGAATTGAACCAGGAGATTGCCTCTCTTTCTGAAAAAGCACGAAAGGCTGAGCAGCTTGGCATTGTGAATGAATATGCCGTCTTAGAACGGAAAATCGATATGGCCAAAGCCTACTTATTAGATCCAGCCTTGATTCAAACGAAAACGACTTATCAAATCAAAGATACAGACGAGCAGTTTTACGTGGAATATTTAAATGGTGTATTTGCGTGGGGACACAGAGTATCAGCTCCAAATAAGGAAGATGCACTGCCAATTTCAATGCTTACGCAAAAGGACTGATCCAGCGTGTAGGCAAACCCTCGCATTCGGCGCTAGTCCTGCGTGCTGGTGCTCACGAATGTCAAATTTGCTCCGCGCCAGTACTCGTCCTTCCTAGGGCTGCGCTGAAAAGAAGACAAAGGACTGATCCTAGAGATCAGTCCTTTTCTTTACTTCGAACGTTGTTTACGGACGTTGTTCTGAAGTACGATGTCGTGCTGCGTTTGCTGCGTTTCTCCGTTGACCTGAGAGGCAGAATGCTTTGCATTCGCCCATGGTTGAGGGTAAGCGGTTGTCCTTAATTGAACAAAGTCTTCCATATACGATTTCCCATTTGAACTCATATCTCAAGCACTCCCTTTGGAAAAATTAGCGTTTCCCTGATGCCCTCATACGTTCCTGCGGACGTGTATTCGTCTCACCATTCGGCCTTTTAGACGCATAAGCATCTGTGGCGCCTGGCTCGCCTTCAAATTTGTGATTCACTTGATTTGGAAAACCTTTTGCTTTATTACGCATATCGATTCCCTCCAAACAATACAAATCATTTGCGTCTTTTGAAGACGTAAGGGTAGTATATGAAAAAAGAGGTTTTTTTAAAAAGGCACTTTCTGCTAGATGAAGGAGGAACCGACATGGAACAATACTTTGAGCGACTAACAGAACAACTCATGGAAAAAAACAATATGCTGACATACGACGAAGCACGTACATGGGTAGAGCTGCTTTGGAGTGATTTTGAAACAACCTATGCAAAGGCTGGCTACAAGTATAAAGGACAGGAAACAACTGAACGGATTGTCCAAGAGTGGATTGAGAGCTACGGTGCGCAGCTGCATTTATTTCAAAATAAGCAATCGAAGGCAAACGAGCATCTGCAAGGGCAGAACAAAGGGCTGCTTCACTAAAAGAGGCGCTCCGCTCATCTTTTTCAAGTAATAGGAAAATATATAAATAAGTAAACAATTTTATGATACAATACCCAGTCTGTGATCGAAATTACAGGCTTTTTACAATGGTTAAACTTAAAATTACATTAAATTCATCTTACTGAAAATCACTGGAAATAAAACTCTGATATAATAGAACGATTAAAGAGACATGTAATTTATGGATAATAAAAAAGGGTTTCGTTTCCTGACAAAAAAGGAATAATGAACATATCAGACTATGTGAAAAAAGTGAAGAGAAGGTGCGATATGGAACGAGAATTGCTCTCTGTTATAATTCCTTCTTACAATGAAGGTGAAAACATCAGACGAATCTTTGAGGCACTCGAGGAAGAGTTTCGCGATTTTCATTATGACTTTGAAATCATTTTTGTGAATGATGGAAGCAAAGATAATACACTTCAATACATGAGAGAGCTCTCTCGCAAAAGTGCAAAGGTCAAATACATTTCCTTCTCACGTAACTTTGGGAAGGAAGCCGCTATACTTGCAGGACTTGAATATGCGAAGGGAGTAGCTGCGATCATCATGGACGCCGACCTGCAGCACCCAACGTATTTGATTCAGGACTTCGTCAGAGGATATGAAGAAGGCTACCATCAAGTCATTGCCAAACGGAACCGTAAAGGAGACAGCAAGCTTCGCTCTTACTTATCATCCATGTACTATAAAGTGATGAACAAGGTAGTCGAAGTGGACTTGCGTGATGGCGTCGGAGATTTCCGTTTGATTTCGCGCCAAGCAATTGATGCATTGCTTCAGCTAAAAGAAGGAAATCGTTTTTCAAAAGGGCTTTTTTGCTGGATTGGGTTTGAAGAAAAGGTCATCTATTATGAAAATGTAGAAAGACAGCATGGTGATACAAAATGGTCATTAAAGAAGTTGTTTAACTATGGCATAGATGGCGTCATTTCTTTTAACAACCGCCCGCTGCGTATTTGTTTTTATACTGGCATACTGATCTTATTCCTCTCTTTGATTTACATCGTTGCCACCTTTATTCAAATCGTCAGAACGGGCGTGATGGTACCTGGTTACTTCACTTTAATATCGGCTGTGCTTTTCCTCGGAGGTGTCCAGCTTTTGAGTCTAGGTGTGATTGGAGAATATATTGGCCGTATTTATTATGAAACGAAAAAGAGGCCGCATTATTTGATCCAAGAATCAAATGTCATGCAGCAAGAGACAAGCTCAAAGGAACAAGACCGAGTGTTAACACAGTTATTTAAATAACGTGGAGTCAAATAACCGGCAAGCACGAATCGCTTGCTGGGTTGTTTTGTTTCAAAGAACAATGGATCTTTTGTGGAAAGGATTTAGATGATGAAACGTAGATGGATAATCATTGGAATGTGCCTCATTCTCGCATTATTAGGCCACTCCTTTTTCTTATATGAATATACGCAAGGCCGGTACATGACAGGAGATGGGGATGGCATCTCGCAAATGCTCCCATTTAAAAAGCTGCTTTACGACGAATATGTCAAAGGGAATTTCTTTTATTCCTATCAATTCGGTCTAGGCGGCGGTACATACACGCAATTAGGGTATTATTTCACAACGTCGACGGTCTTTATGGTGACAGTCGCTGTCGTCTGGCTGATGAATGCGCTTCACCTCATACAATCAACGGACATTCATTTCTGGGCAAATGCTGTGATTTGGCTGAGCGTGATTAAGCTGACGCTCATTCTATTCATTGCTTACCGTGTGCTTCTCTCAATGGTTCAAAATAGACTGGGTGCCCTGACAGGTGCCGCAATTTATGGACTATCTATTGTGTATTTCCGGCATCAAACGTTTTGGGAATTTTTCACCGACAGCATGATGTGGCTTCCGCTGCTTGTGCTTGGGGTTGAACGGATATTCAAAACGGGTAAGCCGGCTTGGTTTATTTTGGCGTGCAGCCTGATGCTCATCAACAACTTTTACTTTGCTTATATTCACTTTATCTTTTTAGCGATATATCTTGTCTTCAGATATATGATCAAGCTACGAAGTGAGGAGCGCGGGTGGAAGGTGTTTTGGACGCTTGCGATCTCTACGCTGTTATCCTTTGGGATCAGTGCCGCCTTTTTTATCCCGTCTGTTTATGGCTTTCTTAACAATATAAGACCGCCGTATGAACAGGCCATTCCTTGGTTCGATCTGCATGATCATCTGCTGTTTACGAGCAGGGTGTATTTATTACCTGTGATTTTTCTGATTTGTCTGTTTCTCGTACCGCTTTACCGGAACAGATGGTTTTTCATGTTTACATCGATCAGCGTTCTGCTCATTGTTTTTCACTACAGTCCAAAGATAGCGAGCGTGTTTAATGGTTTTTCAGCACCGCAGTACAGATTTGAATACATTCTTGCCTTTACAGTTGGAGCGGTCGTTGCCATCACGATCAAGCATTTCTCACAAATCGAGTGGAAGTGGAAAAAGCGTGCGGTCTTAGGTGCTTGGATTGTATTCCTTCTCGCTATCGTCCTTTCAGAACGAGCAAAGGGAAACATGGATGTCGTTGTGTTTACAGGTATAGGACTGCTTGTGATCAGCTTGTTCTTCCTATGGATGCATGCGGAAAAACGTCAGCACCTTCGTCTCTTTTCAGCTGTGCTTATTGCCATCAGCTTACTGACAGCAGGCGTGTATCAGCAGGGATACTTATCTGAAAGAAGCAATATTAAGAGCGTATCAGATACGTATCTGAATAGTGAGGCATATGCTGGCCATGAACAAATGAAGCTGATCCAGCAAATTCAAAGCCGCTCAAAAGATCCGCTCGCCCGGATTGATTGGATGAATGGCGTGCGAAACAATACCCCATTATTTGAAGGCTTTCAAGGCATGAGTGTGTATTCAAGTATATTGAATCAGCATTTGCTCAATTTCTATTGGAATGACCTGCAAATCGATATGGGACGGGAAAGTGTCAGCCGGTATGCAACAATGGGGGACAGGGCGAATTTATACAGCCTGACCTACGGAAAGTATTATATGAGAAAGAGCGCGATGTCTTACTCACCACCAGCTTATTTTAAGCCAATCTTGAAAAGTGAGCATTATGAGGTATATGAAAATACTCGGTCACTGCCATTTGCAAGAACAACGAGCACCGTTTATTCAGAACAATCCTTAAAGGATGCCTCAGCACTTGATAAAGAGCATGCGATGCTGCAAGGCGTCATTTTAGACAAGAAAGGAAACGCTGAAATCGAGCACGCAGCAGATCGACTCAAAGATACGAATATTCATACGGAACAAGCTGTATACGAACATGGCGTGCTTGATGTATACGGAGAAATGGGCGGTCTGAATATCACACTGTCAGATGACATCGCTCGCGTGGGGGATGTGTATGTGAGCTTTTATGTGAAGCGGACCGACCGTAACGAAGGGTTTCAGTTATCCGTTGACGACTATGTCACATCACGAAAAAGCAATACATCCATCTACAAAACAGGTGTAAATGAAGTGACGATTCGGGTCCCTGCGGAAAAGATCCTCTCCATTCGAGTACCAAAAGGGACGTATGAACTGAGTCAATTAAAGCTGTATCACGAACCATATCGCATCTTAGAGCAAGCAGATGAAAAAGAAAAACAGGATGATGGCAGCCAGCAGGTGAAGATTCAAAACAATCGTTTTACGATTTTATATGATAACAAGCGCGGCGATGACTACATGATTCTGCCTGTTCCATATGAAAAAGGCTGGGAGCTCAAGGTGAACGGACACCAAACCGATATTGAAAAAGCCAACTACACTTTTATTGGTTTTCCAATAGAAAAAGGGAAAAACGAGATTGTGCTAACCTACTATCCGCCTTATATCAGAATTCTCGCATTGATTTCACTCGTCAGTTTGATTGGTGCGATCCTCTATGCACGGAGAAAACACAAGAAACACCACTTTTCATCTTAAGTGGTGTTTTTTATTTTTCATCTCATACGTATGTTTCTTCATCCCATTCAATATTGTATTCGTTCATTTTTTTATCAATATCATTCTGAATACCCATGTGCTGAAATAGCGCATTCAATTCTTCTGTCCTCTTTCTTCGATCCTTTTCATAATAATAGAACGCATCTCGATAATCATGATCTCTTAGCATCTTTGCTAGGACCATGGCATCTTCTAGACTATACGATGCTCCTTGACCAACAAAAGGATTTGCTGTATGTACAGCATCACCTATAAGAACAACTCGTCCTTTTGACCACACAGGAAGATCCTTTATTTCATAGATACTTCTTGGAAAGAACATGTCTGTATGATCGATGATGTCAGATAGGTGTTTAGGAATGTTCCAATGTTCCATTTGTTTATATAATAACTGTCGAATGGTTTCTTTATTGGCTTTCTCAAAATGTTTTGTAGGTAACTTCTCAGGACACTGAGAGAAAGCTTGCCATAAAATATTCATTTTATTTGTTGGATGCGCTTTTCCAAAAATGAATTGAAAGTTTCCGTCATTGTAAAAATAACTTGTTGCCTCATCCAATACAAAATCCTTCACAAACGATACTCCTTGAAGTCCCCAAAAACCGCTATAGTCTAATTTAGCATTAAACGCAACAGCCTCTCTTGTTTTCGAAAAAGTTCCATCTGCTCCTATTAAAATATCACCTGTTATGACAGTTTCATCTTCAAAAAAAGCCTCAATGGAATGAGATGTCTGGTTGACCGAAGTTAACTTTTTGTTGTATTTCACTTTGATTCCTTGACGGTGAACTTCCTTTAAAAGTGATTTGATGATTTGGTCTCTCATGACGTTCAGTAAAGGGGCATCATAATATTTTTCACTATAATTGTGAAAGATCGCTTCTACTTCATTTTCACTGTTTATTTGCTGGATCTTCTTTATCACTGTTGCATTTGCTATCACTTCATTTTTACACCCGATTTCATCCAAAATCTTTACCCCATTCGGAGACAGTAAAAAACCTGCTCCTGCTTCTAATTCTTCATCTGACCTGCTTTCATAAATCGTACTTTCCATTCCAGCCTTTTTTAAAAATAAAGAAGTAGCCAATCCTGCTACACCACTGCCGATAATGATCACATTTTGAGATTTCATTATTTCCCCTCCTCTTTTATAAACAGACCAGTCGGTTTATTTTAGTGCAAAAAAAATAAGCTTTTTCATATAGGACAGCGTATCACAATTCCCCCTTTTCATTTGGTAATTAAAGTATATGATAATATGTTATAAATGATTTCGCAAGAATGAAACTAACCAATTTCTAATCAACTTCTTTTAAAAACATGAAGGGGATAACAAAACATGGACAAAGACACCGTGATAAAACACTATGAACACACCCTTGAATGGGTACAATCGCTAACGGAATTAACAGAAAAAGAATGGCGCCGCGCCATTGCTGATGGGAAGTGGAGTATTGCTGAGATCATCGCACATTTTGTTCCGTGGGATGAATTTATTTTACACGATCGCCTAAAGGAATTTTGGAAAGATCTGGCGTTATGTAAGGCACCTGATGTGCATGAAATGAACCGGCAGTCAGCCGAAAGGGCAAGACACGAAAAGAGAAGCGAGACGATCGGGCGATTTATTGCTGTCAGAACAGAATTGCTTCAAGAAATGAAGAAAATCGAAGCATCTCGCTGGACTACAACCTTTTTGATCGGTCAAACCGAGCTGACGTTATCAAGTTATTTTCATGGTTTAATTAAGCATGATCTTCATCATATGGAGCAGGTCAAACAAGCGCTCTCTACAGAAAGACGATAGCGCCTCACGAAGCTTCCTTATCAAATGGAAACGTCGTATAATCAAACAAAAAATGAAATAGGCAAAGACTAAGCGCAAAGAGAATTTCTTCAGAAGTAGACAGTAAAATGCCGTCAACCAATTCGTCTGATAAATAGATAGCTCCCCAAATAAACAAAAGGTGAAATAAGATGGCATAGAAAACGATAGATCGTTTTTTGGACCGGCATTTTCGAACAAACCGTATGAGCACGTGTTCCAGATGTTCAAAAGAGATCCCGAGTACAACATAGATGCCCATAAACAGTAGCAGCGATAAAATCGATTGATAAAAAGCACCCGTCAAATGAAAGAACAGCACACAAAACAACAAAAATATGTAACAGATAGCTGATAGCGCCATCAGCCATTTCAACCCTTGCCAAAAAGCGTGAACAGATTGCTGCATGGGTAAACAACACTCCTTTTCATGAAGATACCTGCAAAAAGGACAGCCTTTTTGCAGGAAGGTGGAATTAATCCTCTTTTTTAGGCGCAGCGATGACAGGGTGTTTTTCAGTGTCAAGCAATTTCAAGAAGTCTTCGCCTTGATCTAAATGATCAAGAACAAGCTGTTTCGGTGTGACCGCAAGCCACTGATTGAGTGAGATATCTGCATAATGATCACTCTTAAAGATTTCTAAGAAATAAAGCGGTTCGTCGCCTGTATTTTCTACATAATGCCCCATCGCAAATGGCACATATCCAACGTCTCCGGCCTGATAGTTGAAGGTTCTCGCATGTCCATCAGAGGCAAATACCGTCATTCGTGCCTTTCCAGAAATGAAATATTGCCATTCATCCGTATTTGGATGCCAGTGCAGCTCACGAATGGCGCCTGGATCGACTTTCACAAGAGCAGACGCAATCGTTTTAGACGCTTTGAAATTGGTAGAGTCCGCAATCCACACTTGTCCACCGCTTGACGTAATCGGCTCTTGTTTTAACAGCTCATATTTAAAGGAATTTGGGACTTCTCCTTGCTCTGTTTTCACTTTGTCACACTCAAGGGAACCAGGAATTCCTTTTTGGAAAATATACTTCTCTTTCTCTGGCAGTTTGTTAAATTGCTCCTTTGTCATTCCAAAGTTTTGGAGCACAACTTCCTCTGGCGTATGGGCAAGCCAATCAGTCACTTGGAACGTACTATTTTCAGAGAAGGAACCATCATCAAACACAAGCAAGAATTCAGCTCCCGGTTCAAGTGCTTGAATAGAATGCGGCAAGCCGGAAGGGAAGTACCACAAATCACCCTCGGTCACATCCTCTGTAAAGTTGCGTCCCTCTGCATCAACTGATGTAATCCGGGCTTCTCCATAAATCATGTACGCCCATTCCGCTTCCTTATGCCAGTGCAGCTCGCGAATCGCACCAGGCTTTAGCCGCATGTTCACAGAGGCAAGACTTTTAGAAATTGGCAGTTCACGTACCGTGACTTCTCTGGCGTAACCGCCTTTTTCTAAACGGTTGTGCGTATCAGAAAAAGAATATTTCAAGTTGGGAACCGTTCCATGATCGGTTTCTGGTGGCGTGAGCATATCTGGGTTTTGTCTGTCTCGCTCGAGATTACGTGGAATTTTGACCGTTGCTCCTTTTTCTCCTCGAATCGGCTGTGGTACACCATTTTGCTTTTCACTCATGATAAAATCCCCTTTCAACATCGTATGGTGTGAGGTGACAAAAGGCCTTTCATTTCGCCCTCGTTTTCATAAGGTGAAACGAATCAAGAAGATGTCAATCTGATCCATCATTTTTTTGAACAGCGACCAATCGTTGGATGAGTTTGCTTAATTCATCAAACTTTCGTTCAAAACGTGTCAGCAAGTAAACTGTCAAAATGGCAGGGAAACCAGCCTGACCGAGCTGCTTCAGCCATTCCTCCGAAAAAAAGGTCTCCATTTGTCTCACCTCCCAGCAGATGCTCGTGTTCTCTATAAGTGGTATGAAAGAAGAAATAGGAAATCAAAGGGGGAGAAAATGAACCATTAGACCCGTTTCACAAAGTTTACTTTTTTTAACTTTTGTCCACTTAATGCAAGTAGAGGGAACAAAGGGGAGGATGCACATGGATTATCGGCTGTTATTGAAAGCAAAATGGAAGGAAATCATTGATCACCCGCTCATTCAGCAATTTTTAAGCAATCCTAAAAACCAGCAGCTTCTCAGGCAAGTCATGGAAGAGCCAAACGAAGAAAATGCGAAAAAACTAGATTCTGAGTTCAAGCAGTTTTATCAAAAAATCCGCATCATCAAGTATATTTCCACAATGATCCGCATCTTTTCAGTCGACTTTGATAAACGAGTCAAAAAAAAGCAGCAACGTTTTCCACTCATACTCGACCATCCTGATACGCAAGAAGTGAAAGATCCTGTTCAAACAGATACGTATGAAGCCGTCCTCTTCAACCAGCAAGACTTGGGGGAGCACCTGCAAGACCAAACATTGTACAAGGCCTACCAGCAGCTCACAGACAAACAAAAAATGGTCTTAACCCATATTTATGTTGAAGGTCAAACAATGAAAGAAATAGCCGATCGGCTAGGCGAAACGAGACAAAACATCTCAAACATTCACAAAAAAGCGCTCAACAAACTAAAAGAAGAAACAGGGGGAGATGTCCGTGAACGAAGAAAAAATGACCAATGGGGAAATGGAAGAACTCATTGAAACCTTCACACCCATGATCAAAAAGAAACTACAAAACACGGCATATCAAGAAAGAGAAGACCTCGAACAAGAACTCTATATCAAACTCATCGAAAAAGTAGACCGGCTGATTTACCAAGAGGGACCTGGCTTTTGGGAGTTTATTGTGGAATATACGACGAAGATGTAAGAGGAACTGATGGTGCGAATGTCAGGTGAACATAAAATTCCTGGAACATTCGCACCTTTTTATTCGACAAAACTGGGTAAAAATGTATATTTCGTGAAGGAGAAAACAAAATTCTTTATTGAAAGTTGAGGATTTTACCTATCATTTCCTAAAAAATGTTACAATTAGGGCGGAAATCGCAGTCGCACTCTACATGAGTGCGTGGATTGAAATTTTCCGAAGCCAATGTGAACCCCAGTTGCAACCGTCGCACTCTACATGAGTGCGTGGATTGAAATATTTTGTATTATGGAGATTTTTCAGAGGCAAAAAGTCGCACTCTACATGAGTGCGTGGATTGAAATACCCTCCGTTTTTAACAGTTCAGGATTTTGATAGAGTCGCACTCTACATGAGTGCGTGGATTGAAATGCCGGCTCCATAAACTCATATGAATCAATGTCCTTGTCGTACTCTACAAGAGTGCGTGGATTGAAATTAAGTCAGTGTGTTTGTCAAACCGATCACCCCATGGTCGCACTCTATATGAGTGCGTGGATTGAAATATTGACGCTTTACTTTCATATAGGCTGTCATAGTCGTCGTACTCTACAAGAGTGCATGGATTGGGCAGCATCATAGACCAAGTAACCCCCGGACTGGCTCAGTAGTCCATATTTTTAAATAAATTCAAAGCTGTTGATGAAACAGTGAAATAAGTATGTTTTCAAGAGCAATAGTTTTTATTTAAATAGAATTAAGAAATATTCGGTGCGAATGTGAGGTGAACATAAAATCCCCGTGGCATTCGCACCTTTTTATTCGATAAAAATGAGAAAAAATGTATATTTTATGAAGGGGAAAACAAAATTCCTTATAGAAAATTGAGGGTTTTAGCTATCATTCCCTAAAAAATGTTATAATTAGGGCAGAAATCGCAGTCGCACTCTACATGAGTGCGTGGATTGAAATACCCCGAATAGGTTCTTGCTTTTGACAGCAAGTCGTCGCACTCTACATGAGTGCGTGGATTGAAATCAGTCTCCTTGAGGAAATGATTCTCCTCTTGTCGTCGCACTCTATGTGAGTGCGTGGATTGAAATGCCTGTTTAATGACTTCAGCGCCGGATATTTTTGTCGCACTCTATATGAGTGTGTGTGACCATGCTCAGGTGCTTCTATTTGTCGCACTTTACATGAGTGTATGGATTGAGGTAGCTTGAAAGAAATGTTGACAGTTGCGCTTGATTTAGGTGTGAAAAACATGACTCTGGCTTAGTAGTCATATTTTTAAATGAATTCAAAACTGTTGATGAAATAATGAATAAGTACCTTTAGAGCAATAGTATTTAATTAAATAGGAATAAGAAAAATTTGGTGCGAATGTGAGGTGAACATAAAATCCTCGGGACATTCGCACCTTTTTATTCGACAAAAATGTATATTATTTAGAGGTGAAAACAAAATGCTATATAGAAAATTGAGGATTTTGGCTATCATCCCCTAAAAAATGTTACAATTAGGGCGAAAATCGCAGTCACACTCTACATGAGTGTGTGGATTGAAATAAGCCTTGACGCATATCTCGGCTTAGACAGCAAATGTCACACTCTACATGAGTGTGTGGATTGAAATATCTACAATTAAAAAAAGCTTCCCGATGTTGCTCGTCACACTCTACATGAGTGTGTGGATTGAAATTCTTTCTATCCGTTCAGACGCACAAACACATGAGTCACACTCTACATGAGTGTGTGGATTAAAATTTGTGTCTGTTTTTTGGTTAACTTCTCACCAGGAGTCGTGCTCTACATGAGTGCTTAGCTATTCTTGGTTTTAATAAGAGAAAACAAAAGCATTTATGTTTGATCGAAAATTATTAGTGGAGTAACTATACTGATTAAAGTTTACTTTTCTTCAGAGATTGGGAGAAGAGTAGTCATTTTAGTTAATAAAGAAAATTGAAGACAATAAAATTAATTAGAATAGCTCTCCTCGAATACGTTAGAAGAACATTAAATCAAGATTAATGAATTAAAAACTTGGTGCGAATGTGAGGTGAACATAAAATCCCTGGGACATTCGCACCTTTTCATTCGACAAAAATGGGAAAATATGTATATTTTATGAAAAAAAACAAAATTCTTTATTTAAAGTTGAGGATTTTGCCTATCATTTCCTAAAAAATGTTACAATTAGGGCGAAAATCGCAGTCGCACTCTATGTGAGTGCGTGGATTGAAATTGTGATAGAAAGCCCTTCATTTGCAATATAGAAGTCGCACTCTATGTGAGTGCGTGGATTGAAATAAATTATTGTACTCGCGATTGCTTTCTTTCTTCGTCGCACTCTATGTGAGTGCGTGGATTGAAATTCGCTGTTTAGTAGTGCCATAGAGAGTAGCACCAGTCGCACTCTATGTGAGTGCGTGGATTGAAATAACATCAGTTCATGAGGTTGATGTTGAAAGAAGTGGTCGCACTCTATGTGAGTGCGTGGATTGAAATATGCTAAAACACCGACCTTTCTTCGGATCGCATCGTCGCACTCTATGTGAGTGCGTGAATTGAAATTTTGCTAATCCTGTTGCTTCAACAACCGTTGACAGTCGCACTCTACCTGAGTGCGTGAATTGAAATAGAATGGAATGTCATTCTTGCGTTTAAGGCTCCCGTCGCACTCTACATGAGTGGGTGGATTGAAATATTAATAGGCTGTACAGAAGAGGTATCCTTGTCGTCGCACTCTACCTGAGTGAGCGATTTTAAATGATTGTGTCTTAAACGGGTAATGACCACCTAAAAGACTATCTTTTTACAACATCCTCTTTCAAATACAAAAGCCATTAAAATAGACTGTTCATTTGTATAGTGAAAACATGACTCATTGCAGTCATGTTTTTTTCTTCTTCTTTTTCCTAAATAAACCTTAAAAAATCTCAAAATAAGTCGAAATGAAAAGTAGTTATTTAGATTCAAATTTTATCCATTCGTAATGAATGATGAAGGAGGAATTGATTTGGGTGAAACGGAGCGAACCGGTAAAGTTGAGCAGCTGATCTTAGAGAATTATCAAAGATTAAACAGCATGATATCAGAAGAAGTAGACTTTGCTTCTAATCATGGTGGGCTGACAGGGGATTCTAGAGAAGTGATGTGGATGGAGTTTTTTCGGAAAATCATTCCTAAAAAATATTCATTAGCACAAGGTGTCATCATTATTGACTCAGAAGGAAATCATTCTAACGAAGTCGATATTGCCGTATTTGATGAACAGTATACACCGTATGTGTTCCAACACAATTCGTTGAAATTTATACCGATTGAGGCGGTTGCGGTTGCTATAGAATGTAAAAGTTCAAATTTGAAAGAAAAAGGTTTAGAAGAATGGTCTAAAAAAATAAAACAGCTAACACCAAAAACAACAGGAATTGCTAGAATGGCCACAGGTTACTTTACAAGTGAAAGTAACACACAAAAGAGGACGCGTCCTTTACTCATTTTAGCAAGTAACTTTAAAAGAGAAGAGGACCAAACAATTTCAAATAAAGCAGCTGAATTAGCGGCGTCTTTTGATTTTATGCTCATGAAAAAAAGCAATGAATTTCAATTAAAAGTACCTAATGAACATGAACATCTAAGATGGTGGTCAAACGAATTAAATTGTTTCAAACAAGAAAAACGATCTAAGGAAGAAGAAAAATTTTTAGATGAAAACAAACTCAGCGATTTACGTATTGATGGATGTGATCTGTTGACACTAAATTTTCAATTAAATCAATTGCTGATGCTCATCAACAATCCCATGTTTTTCCCTCACTATGCATATGCCAAGCTGTTTCAGAAACAGATAACAAAGTGAAGAAAGGAGAGCGACATGACAAGGGAATCTAGTAAACCCAAAACCAATTGGCATGATGTGAAACATGCGATTGACACGAAAATCCATGAAGACCAAAGACTTTTTAAAGAGCCGCTTACTATTCATTTGGTTACGCCAATGTTTGGCGGAGGGCCCCAATCAAACTCAATTGATCAAGAGAGACCCATTCGAGAAAGTGCCATTCGTGGACATCTTCGTTTCTGGTGGCGTGCAACTCGAGGAGCTGTTTGCAAAAATGCAAATGATTTATCTAAACAAGAAGCAGAGATATTTGGTCATACAGAACAAGCGAGCCAGATTCAAGTGGTAACGCATTATGAAAAAGACGAAGTGAAAAGAAATTCAAAAGTATTTTTTAAAAAGAAAAATCATCCATTTCCACGGTATGTTCTTTCAAATATGAAAGATGAAACACCATATCTCATGAAGGCGCAATTTTCTTTAAATATCCGGTTATCTAAAAAAACAACCGATTTTGAGTTAATCAAAAAAGAAGTTGAAGCAGCATTATGGGCTTGGATCAACTTCGGTGGACTTGGGTCAAGAACGAGACGTGGGTGTGGCAGTTTATATTGCAAGCAATTTTCACCTTACAACAAGAGGACAAAAACCCAATTGGAAAAATGGTTTGAGCAAAAGCTTTTAGAATATGACATTCAATTGCCAGCATCAAGTCGAGAATGGCCGACGCTTAGTCGAGAATTCAAAGTACAGGCATTTCCATCATCTATGATCTCAAGCTGGCAGTCTGTCATTCAGACATATGAAACATTTCGAAGAAGATCTAACCCGGACAAAAAAAGGGGAAGAAGTTGCTGGCCGGAAGCAGATACTATTCGTCTTTTTACAGGTAAGGCTAAATTAGGTCATGACATCCCTTATCCAAAAGATAAACCATTTGAATATCAAGCATTTCCTAAAGCTCAATTTGGTTTGCCTATTCAGTTCCGATTTGCTCCTAAAGATAGTGGGAAAGATCCAGATCCTGTAACGCTCCTACCTAAAGGAAAGGATCGTTTGGCTTCACCACTCATCTTAAAACCGTTAGCTATTAATCAAAAGGAATCGGTGGGCATGGTGATGGTGTTGCAGCAACCAAAGATTGAAGCGTTATCGCTTTTAGGGTACGGAAAGCCTTTGCCCAATGTGACAGATGAACAAAGTATCTACCCAACAGCCACCTACTCAAACAACCCATTACAAGACGAGAGTGGCCGGACGCACTCATCGGCGATTCAAGCCTTTTTACATAGCAAGGAGGTGCAAACATTTTGTCAGAAGAATCACAAAAACAAACATTAATGCTATTTTCTATAGGACCTGTTCAAGAATTTATTGCGCAAGCACGGCGGACGCGTGATTTATGGTTTGGCTCTTTTCTTCTATCTGAATTAAGTAAAGCAGGTGCGGAGAAATTTCAAGAACTGGGTGGAACGCTTATTTTCCCTGTGTTCAACGAATCCTCTGCAGAACCAAACGACGCAGAACCAAACAACGCACCAAATAAAATATTGGGGGAAATCTCAAACGAACAGCCTTCATCCGTTGCAAGACAAGTAAAAAAAGCAGTATATAACAAGTGGAAGGAATACGCAGACTTTGTAAGAGAGATTGTGGATCCTTATATTCAAATAGGCACATGGAATCGACAAGTTGATGATTTATTGGAATTTTATGCTGTGTGGGCTGAGGTGCAAAATCAAGACAAAGCGGCAAATGCGTCCGCAAGTCCATATCATATGGCTCTTCAAGAAGTCGAAGGTTTAATGGCGGCAAGGAAGACTTTAAGAGATTTTAAACAAAATGAGCCAGGGGCGTTATTCGGTGAACCAAAATCATCACTTGACGGTGGACGGGAATCTGTTTTTCAAAAGCAAAAAACACCACAGCAAGTGGCGCAACTAGCGAAATGGGGAATTGGTGAACATGAATCATTAGATGCGATTTCAGTGATCAAACGATTGTCCTTACATAAACATCCGAGTATGACATTTCCATCAGTCTGCGATAAAGCTTTTGCTCCCTATCAAAACATGTTGGAACAAAATGAACAGATGAAGCAAGCAGCCATACAATATGTGAAAGATGTAGAAACATATCTTGAGAATATGAATCTAACAGTAGCCCCTATTGATTTGAGTGAGGCATCGCTTTTTTATGAAAGAAGAATAGAAGATTATCTTGAACAACGTGGACTTGTCGGGACCACACGAACAGAAGCGAAAAATGATATCACACAGCTGCTCGAAAAATATTTCAAAGGTGAATACAGCAAGTATCACGGCCAGCCGATCAAACCACCAGCACCTTCACCTTACTATACCTTTCTCATGGCGGATGGAGATAAGATGGGCAGCCAACTGCGAAATATACAGCATGTAGAAAGCCATATTGCATTTTCTAAAACGCTCTCAATTTTTGCTTCAAAGGCAAGTGGGATTATTTCCGAATGTGAAGGTACATTGATTTATGGCGGCGGAGATGATGTCATGGCTTATGTACCGGTTCACAAATGCTTAGAAGCAGCTGGGAAATTGCAAAGTGAATTTGTTTCAACGATGAAGGCTCATCAACATAGTGAAATACCTCCTTCGATTTCAATTGGCATCGCCATCGTTCATATGCTTGAGCCTCTTGAAGAAGTAAGAAGCATGGCACGTCAGGCTGAACAATATGCGAAACAAGAGCGGAATTCATTAGCGATTCATTTCCAAAAGCGAGGCGGAGGAGACACAATGAATATCTCAGTCTCATTTCAAATAGATCCAGTCGCCTCTATCCAAGAGATGACGACGTGGTTAAAACAGTCTTATTTCACATCTGGCTTTGCATATGGCTTACGAGAGTTGTATCAAACATACGAACAGTCTCCATTTAAAAAACAGCCAGGAATTTTAGATGAACTCATCCCACTAGAGATTAGACGTCTTGCATTCAAAAAGAAAACGGAAGCAAAAACAGAGCAAGAAACGAAAGAGTGGATCGATCAATTGATTGCGAAGTATATACCGAAGAAGAATACATTAGAAGAATTACATACAATCGCTGAATGTATGATCATTGCTCTTCAACTAGAGGAGGTAAGTGGACATGCCTGAAAGATGGTTTCACATTCAACCGCTTGATCCGCTGCTTATTCGTGATGCACGTCCATTTCAAAGTGTACCAGGTATACGGGCGCGTTCACTAAACGATGTTCCACCAAGTGTGGTCGCAGGAACACTTCGAACAGCTCTAGCGAAGAAACGACAATCAATAAAACACACGACGCCACTTTCTTATTATGCAAAATCTCTTGTGCGAGGTCCTTTATATCGTTGGCATGATTATTTATATGTGCCAATGCCTCATGACCTTGAGTTATTTGATGATGAGTATGGCATGTATCAAGTGAGACCAAAGCCAATGATGTCGGAAGGCCAGGGCTTTTTTGGTACAGGAAAAACAGGTCGTTTTAGTGATGCATTATGGCCGCCAATTGGAGCTGGGGCTCGTAAAAAAATGAAATCGCCGCCAGCTTTTGTATCACTAAAATGGATGGTGAACTGGCTGACAGACGAAGTGGATGAAAGTCATGTGAAGGAAGCCTTGTCTGAATATCAACACATGCAGGAGGAAAATCATTCTTTCAAAAAGGAAACACCACCGGCATTTATTCCAGCATTACAGCGTCAGGAACGAACACAAATTCAGGTGGAAACTGGCAGTAAAAAGACAAAAGATCAGCATCTATTTTCAACAGAATCGCTCTTATTCCCAGATGACTTTAAACTGGAGGCAGGAATAGAGTTATCTACTGAAGAGTCAGAAGAATTAAAGCCTTTCTCAGGCATTCACCCAATCGGTGGTGAACGGAGGCTGGCTCATATAGAAGACCGGCCACATGTATACCAACAAGATTGGACATGTCCAGATATGATTAAAGAATCGCTTAAGAACAAGACGTATGTTCGCATGATATTGGCGACACCTGCTTATTTCAGTAAAGGATGGCAGCCCGGATGGCTGGATGAACAGCTCATGTCAAAACCACTATTTGATACAAATGTACGACTCAAATTGGTTTGGGCATCTGTTCCACATTGGCAGCCTATCTCTGGATGGAGCTTAGCAAATAAAGGCAATGGGCGTGAAAAAGCAATACGCCGCTTAGTCCCCGCAGGTAGTGTTTACTTCTTTACAGTAGAAGAAGGAGATCCAGCAGAACTGGCCGAAAAAATGTGGCTTCAATCAGTATCTGATCGTAACCGGCGCAAAGAAGCGTTTGATCGTGAAGATGGCTGCGGGTTAGCACTTTGGGGAACATGGAAGCCGAATGAATAAGAGGAGTGAGATGATGGAAGCAAGCCGTTGGTTTTGGATACATTGTTTATCCCCCCTCCATATTGGAGCGGGTGAAGGAGTTGGCGTGATTGATATGCCCATTCAACGAGAAAAAGTCACAGAATGGCCGATTATACCTGGAAGCAGTATCAAAGGCGTGCAGCGTGAACATTATCGCGCGAAAGGACAAGACACATTCGTACAAAAAGTATTTGGTACACAAGGAGATCAAGATGGAAGCGCAGGAGCAGTCGTCATGACAGATGGCCGGTTATTTTCATTCCCGGTGGCGAGTAGATACGGTACATTTGGATATGTGGCAAGTCCACTCATATTGAAAAGATTAGCCCGCGATGCAAAAGCATTAGGCGTATCGCTGGATATCCCTGATCTCATCGAAGAATCAAGCACGCTAGTCACCATGAATTCTAAATTAGTAGAGAATGACGAATTATATCTAGGTGAATTTCAAGGGGCTGCGAAAAAATCTCAAAAACTAACCGATTTTGCTGAACAGATGGCCAAACTTTTATTCGACGATAAACCATCACAAACTCTTTGGATAGAGCGATTTGTGATTGTAAGTGATGACGTTTTTCAATACATTGTCACCATGAATTCTGAAGTGACACCTCGTATTAGAATTGATCATGAAACCCGAACAGTTAGTAAAGGAGCTCTCTGGTATGAAGAGTATGTACCGGCAGAAGCCATATTTTATGGGCTCATGTGGTGTGATCGTGTCGATGGAAGCAATGATTTATCTGTTAGACATCAACTTTTAAATCAACTAGAAAAACAGATGCATCTTCAATTAGGCGGAAACACAAACGTAGGTAAAGGAAGAGTATCCTGGCGTATGACAGGAGGGGAGGGATCATGAAACTCATTCAACATCATTATGCTGAGAAAGCGTATCAACATGTGATGAATGCCAAAACGAATGAGGAGAATTTCTCAAATCAATATGGACAACTCTGTCACAGATTCGCCTCAATGATCTTAACAAATGGATTAAGGCTCACCATTACATTTTTTGAAGCAAAATCAAAAAAAGGAAATGCTTATCAACAATTCGTTCAGGATATAAAAGAAACACTAGATATACAAGGAGATTGGTCAGCTTCTAATCGAAATTACTTAATCAAATCAAGACAAGCTTTAAGTGCATCTGTTTGGTTAAAAAGATATGCGGAATCTATTTTAAAGGTGGAACAAGGGGCGGAGAATGTGGAGGACATCCAATGAATCTGTCATTAACCTTAAACAAAAGCAAATGGGAGATTGAAGGTTCTACATTGTCGAACATCATAAACGACAGTTCGAAGAAGCAGTCATTTTATGAAAATGTGATTAGTTTACATCAAGAACAGTGGGAAAAATACAATCACTTGTTGTATGAAAAATTTGTGGAGCGATATTATACTGACACGAACCCCACATGCCTAGTCAAATCCATATCACCGTTAGTCATTGGACATGGAGGAGAGGGTGTACTTGAAACGGGATTGTTATTACACCCGATATACGGCGTTCCTTATTTATCAGGAACCGCTTTAAAAGGGGTAGCCTCTCATTATGCCCACTCTGTATTAGGTGGAAACTTCCAAGAACTAAAACAAGGTGGAAGTGATTACAACACATTGTTTGGAACAAACGAACGTGCTGGCATGATCGAATTTCATGATGCGCTCATAATGCCTGAGACGGTAGGAGAAGCATTCAAAGTAGATGTCATGACCCCACATCATTCAGACTATAACAGCGTCAAGCTAGATAAGATAAACAAAGGGGGAAGTGTTCCAGCCCCTCGAGACGATGACTCACCAACACCGATTCATTTCTTAACGGTGGTCAACGGCCGCTTTCAACTTCTATTGAAAACAAAAAAGAATCTACCAGAAGAAGCAGAATGGCTCGAACTCGCCAAAACCATCTTACTAGGCGCTTTAGAACACGAAGGAATCGGCGCTAAAACAAATGCGGGTTATGGAAGGCTTAAAATGGACCACGTCATTTCGTAAGACTAAGTGCGAATGTGAGGTGAACATAAAATCCCTGGAACATTCGCACCGTTTTATTCGACGAAAATGAGAAAAAATGTATATTTTTTAAGGGTTAAAACAAAATTCTATATAGAAACTTAAGGGTTTTGACGATCATTCCCTAAAAAATGTTATAATTAGGGCGGAAATCGCAGTCGCACTCTACATGAGTGCGTGGATTGAAATAGTTCATTGCCCCACACACCGACGGCAGTCCGATTTGTCGCACTCTACATGAGTGCGTGGATTGAAATCCTTCCTCTACTCGCACACCGTTACCCTGGATGTCGTTGCACTCTATATGAGTGCGTGGATTGAAATTATAATTCGGATGACTTTTCATATCATCCATTCTCGTCGCACTCTATATGAGTACGTGGATTGAAATAACAGGTTTCGCGACACCTTGACCAACCTTTTTGTCGCATTCTATATGAATGCGTAGATTGAAATTCTTCAGCATAATTTTCTAGCTCCACCAATTTCGTCGCACTCTTCATGAATGGGTGGGTTAATAATTGAGAAAACATAACTCTGCCTCCTGACTCAGTAGTCAAGTATCTAATTGAATTCAATTGTTGCTGAAATATAAATAAGTATGATTAACAACTTTCAATAGATTTCATACTAAGAAAAATTCGGTGCGAATGAGAGGTGAACATAAAATCTCTGGAACATTCGCACCTATTCATTTGACAAAAATGAGAAAAAATGTATATTTTTTAAGAGTGAAAACAAAGTTCTATATAGAAACTTAAGGGTTTTGACGATCATTCCCTAAAAAATGTTATAATTAGGGCGGAAATCGCAGTCGCACTCTACATGAGTGCGTGGATTGAAATTTTACAAATCCTTGGATACCAAAGACAACAATTTCGTCGCACTCTACATGAGTGTGTGGATTGAAATGATCTCCTCGATCTTGGCTTGATACGTTGGATTGTTGTCGCACTCTACATGAGTGCGTGGATTGAAATGGTGAATGGTGGGAAAAGACAGGAAAGCCTGGTGTCGCACTCAACATAAGTGCATAGATCACTGTTTCTGCGAATTACATAAATTCAAAATAATGTACTTCCCCCTAAATCCAAGCCCTACACAACAAAAAAAGACTCGCTCACACAGAGCCGAGTCTTAATTTTTTTTGCAGTTTTTCTTCACTGAAAATCCAGCCGGTATAGGAGTTTTTGATTTGGTGGTCCATGTCGATATGGCAGATCGCAACAAAAGGATAATGACCTTTGCTGCGGTAGCGCAAATCAATGAACCGCACCTCGTAATGATCCTTGTATTTATCCACTTCCCACCGATAGACAGGAGAGAAGGAGAGAAAGGCTGAAATGTTTTCATCTTGTTTGGCAATCTTCATAATTTCAGTATCAGGGACCGGCACCCGGTTAAAGGTGTCTAAAATGACAACCTCTCCATTCATACTGCGCCCAACATGGAAAGAGGATTTACATTTCACGGCAATGCGCCATTGTCTGAACTTCATTGTAGGCGAAATAATAATGTCTTCAATTTCATCGAATTGTGCACGCAGCTGATGTTTAATCTGAAGCTGCATGATCACCCTGACGATATAATAACAGAAAATCACAGCATACAGCGTAATGAACGTATAACCGGGATGCCCGCCAATCGCCCAAACGACAATGGCGACAAGATGGGTAAAAAAGATAAACGGATCAAACGTGTTAATAATCCCAAGCGCTACCCACTTCTTTGAAAATGGACGAATGGCCTGCGTACCGTATGCATTGAAAATATCGACAAACACATGAAGCACAACAGCTAATAGTGTCCATAACCAAAGATGAAGTAAATTCGCCCCCGGCACAAATGGGAAAATCACAGCCGGAATTAGCAATGACCAAAACAGTACAGCCGGAATGGAATGTGTAAATCCCCGGTGATTTCTTATATAAACCGCATTATTTTTTAGTTTTAGCACAGTATCAATGTCTGGTGCTTGGGAGCCGGCGATGGTCGCGATCATCACGGCGTGTGCCATATGTGGATCTGCGCTGACGGCTGGATCTAAAAGTGCAAGTCCCCCAAGAGAAATGCCCATTACTACATGAGTACCAGTATCCAATTGATTACCTCCTAGTTGTCATGCTTAGGAACAATCATACAAAGTATACGCCTTCTTTCAAGACTATGTGCAAAAGCACTTTTGCTTTGTTCTGATTTAATGTAACATGTTAACGTATCTACAAACAGTATACAACAAATAAGGTTCTTTTCAGAATGTTAGCCCTTGGTTCAATAAGAAGGAGTATAGATATGAAAGACATTCAAGAAAAGCTGGACCGCAAAGATATTGCGGGATTTCAGCATGATTTAATTGATTGGTATGAAAAAGAACAACGAACACTTCCGTGGCGTGAAAATCAAGATCCATACCGCGTATGGGTATCAGAAGTGATGCTTCAGCAAACGAGGGTGGATACGGTCATTCCGTACTTCAACCGGTTTATGGAGCAATTCCCGACAGTGAAAGATCTTGCTTTAGCTGATGAAGAAAAAGTCATGAAAGCATGGGAAGGTCTTGGCTACTACTCAAGAGTGCGTAATTTACAGGCAGCTGTGAAAGAAGTCTATGAATCCTACGAGGGCGTTGTCCCTGATACGAAAGAGCAATTTTCAAAGCTCAAAGGTGTAGGCCCATATACGAGCGGCGCAGTGCTGAGTATCGCCTATAACAAGCCATACCCTGCGGTAGACGGCAACGTTATGAGGGTTATTTCCCGTATTTTGTCCATATGGGATGATATTGCAAAACCAAAAACGAGAAACACTTTCGAATTTGCTGTCGATCAGCTCATTTCCCGGGAAAAGCCGTCTGAATTCAATCAAGGGCTAATGGAGTTAGGTGCGCTCATTTGCACCCCAACATCCCCTGCATGTCTCATTTGCCCTGTAAACATGCATTGCTCGGCACTCGAAGAAGGCGTTCAGCATGAGCTCCCAGTGAAAAGCAAAAAGAAAAAACCGACTGCAAAATCAATGGCAGCAGTGGTGTTATTTGATGATGCAGGCAACCTCTATATTCATAAGCGGCCAAGTACAGGCCTTCTTGCGAATTTATGGGAATTCCCTAACTTGGAAACCATGAAGGGAAGAAAAACGGAAAAAGAGCAGCTAATTGATTTCTTAAAAGAGGAGGCAGGTGTACAAGCAGAGCTTGGTGATTTAGAAGGCACCATTCAGCATGTATTTACCCACCTCATCTGGAATATTTCTGTTTTCTTTGGACGTGTGACATCTGTATCTGATGACACGATGCTGAAAAAAGTGACAACAGAAGAATTTAAGGCATATGCTTTGCCAGTCTCACACCAAAAAATTTGGAAGATGGCACTTGAAGAGCCTAGTCGTATTTAACCGTTGTACCGTGGGTATAATCGGCTTCATTTCGGTGCAGACCCCCACGGTCTTCGATTTCTGAAATGATTTCTCGATACTTAGATTGCCCTTCTTCGTTTAAATAAGGTAAAATTTGTTGGAAAGCATGATGAAAGTAAGCAAGCTCAGTATCTTTCCATTGATCCTTGGACATCATGCCAAGCTGGCTTAAATCGCGTCCGACATACATGAATGTAACCTCCTAATAGGAACTTTCCTATTAGTGTGAAGCGAATGGACGAAAACTATTCAAATCAGGAGATGAACCATAATGAGTCAACGTAAATGTGCATTAATTACAGGCAGCAGTAGAGGTGTAGGGAAAGAAGTAGCCCTTCGTCTAGCTGAAAAAGGATATGACATTGTCATTAACTATGCGAGAAGCAAAAAAGCCGCACTTGAAACAGCGGAAGAAATTGAAGCGATGGGTGTGAAAACATTGGTTGTCAAAGCCAACGTAGGTCAGCCAGAGAAAATCAAAGATATGTTTCAGCAAATCGACGAAACCTTTGGCCGTTTAGATGTATTTGTGAATAATGCGGCATCTGGTGTTCAGCGTCCAATCATGGACCTTGAAGAAAATCATTGGGACTGGACGATGAATATCAATGCGAAAGCTTTGTTATTCTGCGGACAAGAAGCGGCGAAATTAATGGAGAAAAACGGCGGCGGACATATCGTCAGCATTAGCTCACTGGGCTCCATCCGCTACCTTGAAAATTACACAGTAGTCGGCGTATCAAAAGCAGCATTAGAAGCGTTGACGCGTTATCTATCTGTTGAGCTGTCACAAAAAAATATCGTCGTGAATGCCGTATCTGGCGGCGCGATCGATACAGATGCACTTAAGCACTTCCCGAACCGAGAAGAGCTTTTAGAAGACGCCAAGAAAAATACACCAGCTGGCCGAATGGTGGAAATTAAAGACATGGTCGACAGCGTCGAATTCCTTGTATCAGGCAAAGCAGACATGATTAGAGGACAAACCATCATTGTAGATGGCGGACGTTCTTTGCTTGTTTAAAAAATCATGAATAGGAAGTACACCTTCTGCACAAATTAATGTGCGTGGAGGTGATAATGATGGATAAACAACAAAACAAAACAAACGCACAACAAGTGAAAAAACAAAACCAAGCTTCTGCTCAAGGTCAATATGGTACTGAATTTGCTAGCGAGACTGACGCACAGCAAGTAAAAAAATACAACCAAAAAGCTGAGCAAAACAAACAACAAAACAGCTAATCACTGAAACAGAGGGAAGCACTTCATCTACGAATGAAGTGCTTTTCTTTTTGCCCCTCCCACCATCCGACAAAACCTGTAAAGCCTCTACATAAACAGTCAAAGGATTTCTGCAATCTTTCAAGAAATGGTATACAGACAAAAAGTGGATGGGAATAAAAGGGAGGAGTTAGATGTCTGATTTCGATCAGCTTGTAAAAGAACAAATGCAGCTCATGGATCAACTACTCAATGTACAGGGAGAACTCGATCTATGCTTAGAAACAGAAAAACAATTGCTGCAAGATGAAAAAAAAGAAGAGTGGACCAGGATTCATGATCAAATCAAACAGAAACGTAAGGAACTGCAAAAAATCCAAACCTTGTTTACAAAACAGACAGAAGAGGTCATCAATTCATATAAGCAGATGGAAAAGAGTTCAACCGTGATGTAAGACAGTGTGCCGTTCAATTGGGTTGAATGGCTTTTTCATTTCATTTTTTAATGATGTAACGGTATAATATGATAGAGACATGTTTAGTTGGGAAATTAGGTCTTTGGACTGTTAGGTTTGTTTGTTATAGAAAGTAGGGGAGAAAATATGGGCTATCCCAAGGAAGGAGAAAGCATCCAAATTCAAAGCTATAAACACAATGGCTTGATCCACAGGATTTGGAATGAAACCACCATTCTGAAAGCAACGGAATTGTGTATCATTGGTGCAAACGACCGGACAATGGTGACTGAATCCGACGGCCGTACTTGGATGACGAGAGAACCGGCTATTTGCTATTTCCATGCAAAACAATGGTTTAATGTGATTGGGATGCTTAGAGATGATGGGGTATATTATTACTGCAACATCAGCTCTCCTTTTGCAACAGATGAAGAAGCAATTAAGTATATTGATTACGACTTAGATGTCAAAGTCTTTCCAGACATGACGTATAATATTTTGGATGAGGATGAATATGCAGATCATAAGAGGCAGATGAATTATCCAAAGGAAATTGATAGTATCTTAAGAGAGCATCTGAATACATTATTGCATTGGATTCACCAGCGGAAAGGTCCGTTTGCTCCTGAATTTGTGGATATGTGGTATGAACGTTTTTTACATTATACAAAATAAGCAAGAGCATCAAAAAACCTGTTTGGCTTTTTAGGCTAACAGGTTTTTGATTGCGTACGGATAAGAGGCACTGATAGATTGGGAAGGAGATTTACATGGGGGTCATTAAACGCTACATGGCTTTTGTTACACCGTATAAAAAACAGATTGCATTGACAATGGTCATCGGGATGATCAAGTTCTCGATTCCCTTAACATTGCCTCTGCTTTTAAAGTATGTCATTGATGATGTCATTCAAGGCTCGGGGTCGGCTGAAGAAAAGACATCATCTCTACTGATCATTATGGGAATCATGCTCGCATTATTTTTAGTGATGAGGCCGCCTGTTGAATACTATAGACAATACTATGCGCAGTGGACAGGCAGTAAAGTATTATTTGATATTCGAGAAAAGCTGTTTTCGCATATTCAAAAGCTCAGCCTTCGTTATTATGCCAACACGAGAACAGGAGAAATCATTTCTAGAGTCATCAATGATGTGGAGCAGACAAAAGAGTTTGTTATCACAGGTCTTATGAACATTTGGCTAGATTTGATGACCGTGCTGATCGTGATCGCCATTATGTGTACACTGGACATCAAGCTCACCATCGTGTCTGTCATTATTTTTCCGTTATATGCGTTTGCAGTGAAGTATTTTTACGGAAGGCTCCGCAAGCTGACAAAAGAGCGGTCACAGGCGCTGGCTGAAGTGCAAGGGCATCTACACGAGCGGGTACAAGGAATGCCAGTCATTCGGAGCTTTGCCATTGAAGAATATGAACAAGAGAATTTTCATGATGAAAACAAAAATTTCTTAAACAAAGCGATCAACCATACGAATTGGAACGCCAAAACATTTGCCGTCGTCAATACCATCACTGATATTGCACCGCTATTGATCATTGCATTTGCTGGCTACACCGTCATTAATGGATCACTTTCGATCGGGACTATGATTGCCTTTGTCGGTTATATTGACCGGATGTACAACCCGATTCGCCGCCTCATAAACTCATCCACGACTCTAACTCAGTCAGTAGCGTCAATGGATCGTATCTTTGAATTTATTGATGAGCCATACGAGGTAACAGATCGGCCGAATGCGAAAGAAGCCGATCATTTAAAAGGAGAGGTCGAATTTAAAAATGTGTCGTTTCGTTATGAACACACGCAGGAAGAGATTCTCCGCAATATCTCCTTGAAAGTTGAAAAAGGACAAACGGTTGCGCTTGTAGGAATGAGCGGTGGAGGGAAGTCAACTCTCGTCAGCTTAATTCCAAGGTTTTATGATGTGACAAACGGATCACTTGAAATTGACGGCATCGATATAAAAGAGTACAGAGCAAGAAGCCTTCGAAATCAAGTCGGAATGGTGCTGCAGGATACATTCTTATTCAGTGACACGATTAAAGAAAATATTGCGGTTGGAGATCCAGAAGCCTCTTTTGAAAAAATCGTTTCGGCTGCAAAAGCGGCAAATGCCCATGATTTTATTATGTCTCTTCCTGAAGGATATGACACGAAGGTAGGAGAACGGGGCGTGAAGCTGTCAGGCGGTCAAAAACAGCGGATTTCCATTGCAAGGGTCTTTCTTAAAAATCCACCGCTGTTGATTTTAGATGAAGCAACGTCTGCACTAGATTTAGAAAGTGAACATTACATTCAAGAAGCGATGCAAAAGCTAGCAAAGGACCGCACAACCTTTATTGTCGCGCACCGCTTATCAACAATTACACATGCTGACCTCATTGTCGTCATGGAACAAGGCGAGATTGTGGAAAAAGGAACACACGAAGAATTAATGAACCGCGACAGCCACTATCGCCATCTATTTACCATTCAAACATTAAATTAGTAGAAGCCTATCCGATTCTAGCGGATAGGCTTTTTTATGCTTGTCAAAAACATGACATATTTCCCAGCTTGTCTCAATACAATTTTAAAAAGTATGACGGGGTGGTGAATATGTGAAAGAACAAGACGTGCTGCTAGATGTCAAACAGCTGTCCATTGCGTTTCAGCAAAAAAAGCAAAAAATACCCATCGTCCATCACATATCGTTCTCGATTCAAAAAGGAGAAACCTTAGGAATTGTTGGCGAATCTGGCTGCGGGAAAAGTATCACATCTATGTCATTAATGGGACTGAACCAGCAAACACATACAACGGGAGAGATCCAATTCGAAGGGCAAAACCTGCTGTCGCTTTCAGAAAAACAGTGGCGAGAAATAAGAGGAAATGATATTTCGATGATCTTCCAAGAACCAATGACCTCTCTGAACCCATTAATGACCATCGGCAAACAAATGACGGAAGCCCTTTTCACACATCAAGCAATCGGTCAAAAAAAAGCAAAAGCGAAGGCGGTTGATCTGCTTCAGACAGTCGGATTGAAGCAAGCCGAATCGTTGCTTAAAAAATACCCACATGAATTATCAGGTGGCATGCGTCAGCGTGTGATGATTGCGATGGCGATGCTTTGTCACCCAAAGCTCATGATCGCAGATGAACCAACAACTGCACTTGATGTGACCATCCAAGCGCAAATCCTTCGCCTGCTCAAAAAGCTGAATGAAGAGATGGACACCGCGATCTTATTTATTACCCATGATCTAGGCGTCGTGCGGCAAATATGCCAGCGAGTCATGATTATGTATGCCGGTCGAATCGTAGAAGAAGGAACCGTTGACCGTATTTTTCAAAAACCTCTGCATCCCTACACAAAAGGTCTTTTCGCCTCAGTTCCATCGTTTAAAGAGAAAAAAGAAAAGCTCATCTCTATTGCAGGTCATGTGCCAAAGCCGGGGACCATTCGATCCGGCTGTCAATTTGCCGCGCGCTGCCCTTATCAAATGGCGCAATGTCTTGAAGAAGATCCAGTTTTACAATCCATTGAACAGGATCACCGCGTGGCATGCTTTCTAATGGAAGGAGGAGAAGACACTGAGTCACCCACTCTTGCAAGTGAATCAGCTGACAAAACGGTATGACACAGCCGCTTTTTTTTCTAAAAAAAACCATTCGACTTTGGCTTTAAATCAAGTGTCCTTTCATGTGAAGGAGGGGGAAACGCTTGGCATTGTTGGTGAATCGGGCTGCGGGAAATCAACACTTGGCAAAAGCTTAATGAGATTGACTGAACCGACGTCAGGCTCTATTCAACTGAAAGGACAAGAGGTCACTCTTTTGAAAGAAAGAGAGATGCGTTCTTTAAGAAAAGACATTCAAATGATTTTCCAAGATCCATACGCTTCTTTAAATCCACGAATGAAAATCAAAGATATTTTAGAGGAACCGCTCATTGTCCATCGACATGGAAAGAAAGCAGAAAGACGGAAGCGGGTAAAAGAGATGTTGCATATTGTCGGATTTGACCCTTCCTACGGAGAACGTTATGCGCACCAATTCAGCGGCGGACAAAGGCAGCGTATTGGTATCGCTAGAGCACTCATTACCCATCCAAGTCTTGTCATTGCCGATGAACCCGTTTCGGCTTTAGATGTATCCGTTCAAGCGCAAATTTTGAATTTGATGCTTGAATTGCAAAAGACGCTTTCTCTAACGTATCTATTTATTTCTCACGATCTTGGTGTTGTCAGATATATGAGCGACCGAATCGCAGTCATGTATGCTGGCCGGATTGTCGAAGTGGGGCCTGCCGAAGACGTATTTCACAGCCCGCTTCATCCTTATACATCGCTGCTTCTGAAATCCATCCCACATATGGATCACGTGCTAGAGACGCAAGATGTGTCGGCAGAAGAGTCTGCCATGACACCAAGCGGCGGATGTCCTTTCTACAAAAGGTGTCCAAAAAGGTGGGAGAAATGCTTAAAAGCAGTACCTGCTTTGTATGAGGAGGAACCGGGGCACGCAGCGGCGTGTTATTTATATCAAAAGGAGGAACACAATGAAGAAGACATGGTTGTTCAGTAGTTTCATTTTTGTGCTGGCGCTTGCACTGTTTTTGGGGGGATGCTCGTCCGCACCGTCATCAGAAGAAAAAGCAACAAAAGATACCCTCGTATTTGGCAGAGGAGGAGACTCCACTTCACTTGATCCAATCACAACAACAGAAGGCGAAACCTTCAAGGTCACAGAGAATATGTTTGAAAAGCTGCTGAATTATGGTGAGAAAGACACGACCATCCATCCAGGTCTCGCAACAGACTGGGATGTTGCAAAGGACGGAAAATCATACACATTCTACTTAAGAGAAGGTGTGAAATTTCACGATGGCACAGACTTTAACGCAGAAGCAGTGAAATTCAACTTTGATCGTTGGATGAATGGCGATGCAGAAAAATTCCCTTACTACGGCATGTTTGGTGGCTATAAAAAAGATAAAGGACATGTGATTAAAGACATCATCGTCAAAGGTGAGCATGAAGTTGAATTTCAGCTAAAGCGCCCGCAGGCGACATTCCTTAAAAACATTGCCATGTCACCGTTTGGCATTGCGAGTCCTGCGGCTGTTGAAAAAAGCGGCGATTCCTTTCGCGAGAATCCAGTAGGAACAGGACCATTCAAATTTAAAGAGTGGAAACAAAACGACCGTATCGTGTTAGAAAAGAACGAAGATTACTGGCAGAAGGATAAACCAAAACTGAATCAAATCATCTTCCGCTCGATTCCAGAAAACTCGGCTCGTTTAAATGCCTTGAAAACAGGCGAGATCGATTTGATGGATGGCGTGAATCCGTCAGATTTAGATGGCATTAAAACGGATAAAGCCCTCCAGCTCATTGAAAGACCATCAATGAATGTAGGTTATATCGGACTGACCGTTACAAGAAAGCCGCTTGATAACAAGCTCGTTCGTCAAGCGCTCAATTACGCGGTCGATAAAGAATCCATTATTAAGTCATTTTATGGCGGGCTTGCCGAGCCAGCAAAAAACCCTCTTCCGCCAGCTTTGGAAGGCTACAATGACGACATTGATCCATATCCGTATGATCCTGAAAAAGCGAAGGAACTTTTAAAAGAAGCGGGTTTTCCTGACGGCTTTCGCATCAAGCTTTGGGCGATGCCTGTACCGCGTCCATATATGCCAGATGGGATGAAGGTAGCAGAAGTCATTCAATCAAACTTTGAAAAGGTCGGAGTCAAAGCAGAAATTGTGACTTACGACTGGGCGACCTATTTAGATAAGGCAAGTAAAGGGGAGGCTGATGTGTTCTTATTAGGCTGGACAGGGGACAATGGCGATCCTGATAATTTCATCTACACACTTTTGGACAAAGACAGCATTGGCGGCAACAACTATACATTCTTCGAAAACGATAAAATGCACGACATCCTCATTGAAGCACAAACAGACACAGATCAAAAGAAACGAAATGAGCTATATAAAAAAGCACAAGAAATCATTCATGATGAAGCACCTTGGATTCCATTGGTGCATTCCATCCCAATGCTTGCAGCATCTAGTGATTTAAAAGGCTACCAGCCGCATCCAACTGGTTCAGAAGCTTTGACTGACGTGTATTTCGAATAAGCAAATAAGGGAGATCTGTATCTCCCTTATTCAAACAAAGAAAAGGCGGTGAAAGCTGTTTGTTTGCTTATTGTATGAAGCGGGCAGGAATGCTCATCCCAGTATTGATCGGAATGACATTGGTCGTGTTTTCAATTATACGGTTTATTCCAGGGAACCCAGCACAGGTCATCTTAGGACAGCGGGCAACGAAAGAAGCAGTAGAACAGTTAACCATCCAGCTCGGTTTAAACCAGCCTTGGTATGTTCAATACGGACATTACATGCTGGGCCTTTTAAAAGGAGATCTAGGGACTTCGATACGAACAGGAGCGGCTATTGCCCAGGAAATGAAGCCGTACTTATTTGCGACGTTAGAATTGACCTTTTTTTCCATGGTGTTGGCGATTGTTGTGGGGGTAAATGCTGGAATCATCAGTGCTTGGTTTAAACATTCTTTCTTTGATTATGTCGCGATGTTTGTTGCACTCATTGGAGTGTCCATGCCGATTTTCTGGTTAGGCTTAATGGGGCAGTGGCTGTTCTCGATTGAATTAGGTATTTTACCGACAACGGGACGTGAAAATGTAAGAAATCCAGTGGAATCAATCACCTATATTCATACGCTGGACACGCTTTTGCAAGGCCGGTTTGATCAATTCACTGACAGCATCAAGCATTTGATCTTACCGAGTACAGCACTTGCTACAATCCCTGCTGCGATTATTGCGAGGATAACAAGGGCAAGTATGCTGGAAGTGCTTCATTCAGATTTTATTCGAACAGCAAAAGCAAAAGGGGTACGTTCATTTTTCATCATTTATCAGCATGGGTTGAAAAATGCGCTTATTCCGATCTTGACGATTATTGGTCTTCAGACAGGTCTCTTGCTTGGCGGTGCGATTTTAACAGAGACCATTTTTGCATGGCCGGGCATTGGGCGGTATATATATGACGCCATCAGCTATCGTGATTACCCAGTCATTCAAACAGGCATTCTCGTCGTTGCGCTCATATTTGTCCTGATCAATTTCATTGTGGACATCTTGTATGCGGTCATTGATCCAAGGATTAAATATTAGGGAGGGAGAGTGATAACATGGAAGCGCTAAAAGAGCTTGAACCACCTAAGCCAAAAGAAGAACGCTCTCAATCATTGATTCTTGAATCGATGAAGCTGTTCTTTCAGCACAAGCTGGCGGTCATTGGCAGTGTGATTGTCTTTTTATTTCTCATCTTAGCGATATTTGCACCGCTCATTGCTCCTTTTGGAATCAATGAACAATCTCTCGGTGAGCGATTTAGTGCGCCATCAGCTGCGCACTGGTTTGGTACAGATGATTTCGGCAGAGATATATTCTCAAGAGTTGTGCATGGCGCGCGGATTTCCTTATGGGTTGGTTTTTTCTCGGTTCTCGGGTCTGTCATTTTAGGCACACTGCTTGGATTAATTGCAGGCTATGGCGGAAGAGTGCTAGATGCTGTGATCTCGAGAGTGTTTGATATTTTACTCGCTTTTCCTAGTATTCTACTAGCGATTGCGATCGTCTCCATCTTAGGTCCCTCTTTACAAAATGCCCTTATTGCCATTGCGATTATTAATGTCCCAACCTTTGGACGACTCGTTCGTTCAAAAGTGCTGAGTATTAAACAAGAAGAATACGTGCTAGCAGCAAAGGCGATTGGGATGTCACACCGCCGTATCGTGCTGCGTCACATTCTGCCAAACAGTATGGTGCCGGTCATCGTACAGGCGACGCTTGCAATCGGAACAGCGATTATCGAGGCAGCGGCTTTAGGTTTTTTAGGATTAGGTGCACAGGCACCAAGCCCAGAGTGGGGGAAAATGCTCGCCGATGCGAGACCTTATCTCGTTCAAGCCCCTTGGACATTAATTTTCCCAGGTGTAGCGATCATGCTGACAGTTTTGGGTTTTAACCTGATGGGAGATGGATTAAGAGACACACTGGATCCTAAAATGAAGAAAATCAAATAAGACCAATTCTAGGAATTGGTCTTTTCTCAGTTTATGCTTCTTTTTCTTCTGTCTCAATTTCACTGTCTTTTGGGTGATACGTCTGGAAGCTTGTAATCAATGTATCTAAATGCTCTAGTTCATCACGGTATTCGATGATGCTGGACATGACATTTAGCATATTGTAATCGAGCAAGTCGTTTTCTTGGTTTTGCTGATGCTGGAGAAATGATTTCGTTAACGTTTCAAGGCGAAGAGAGCATTCATTTTGAAATTCATCGTCCTGCGGTTTCATTTTACCGACGAATTTCATCAAGGTGCGCTCATGCCAATACAGTAAGTAATCAATTTCATCTGTTAAGCTTTCCTTGAAATGCTCTGGCATCAAATGAATTTCATTTTCTAATTTATGAAGCTTTTTCAGCAAGTACAGGGCACGATTCGATGTCATAATGGCCTGTCTGAATAAAACGAGCTTTCTTGATTTTACATAGGTTGTTTTCTTTAAATAGCTTCGTTCCTCTTTGTATAACAAGTAAATGTGATCTAATTTGATCATGCGTTCTTTTATTTGATCGATGTCATCTTTTAAAATGGAATGATCAGTAGACTGTCTGGAGCTCAGACGGATCCATTTTAAAATCTCCTCCGTATTTTCCATAATGTGATGAACAAGCTTTGTTTCATACTTTGGCGGCAGGAAGATTAAATTCACTAAAAATGAAGAAAGAACTCCTAACACCACAGTAGCTGTTCGAATTAAGGCAAAGGAAAGGAAATGATCCCCTGCACTTTCTAAAATCGCAATGACGGTTACAAGTGCAATTGGAATCGTGTGTTCAATCTTCAGCTTTAAATTAATGGCAATGACCATGACGGCGGTTAAACCGATAATGACTGGTCCAGTACCAAAAAGCAGGCCGAACGTAATGGCAAGTGCTGCTCCAATAATATTGGCTTGCACTTGATCAACAATCGTTAAAAAAGATCGATAAATAGATGGCTGGATAGCAAATACAGCTGCAATTCCCGCGAAGACGGGCGTTGGCAACCCAAGCCATGTTGCCAGGTAAAGCGCGAGTACAATGGCAATACCAGTTTTTAAAATACGGGCTCCAAGTTTCATTGGTTTTGTCCCTGCATTCCTTTCTTTTAGATAATAGATGATCACTCGTCATTTATTATAAATATTTTGATGAACAACTAAGTAATATACAGCGGTCTTCCGAAATATTCAAGTGATTTTTGAAAGTTCATGAAAACATCAAAAGAAGGTATTGAGAAGAAATGTAACAGATTCACACGCTTTTGACAAACAAGAGCTGATAAATAAAAAAACAGGCGCATTTTTTTACGCCTGTTTTTGACCCTATTATGATTGTTTCAACTGTTCAAACGCATGATCTACTGCTTGCAGCGTCTCAGAAATATCTTTTTCAGTATGTGCGATCGTTAAGAACCAAGCTTCATATTTAGAAGGAGCGAGGTTAATCCCTTGCGAAAGCATTAATTTAAAGAAGCGGGCGAACATTTCGCCATCCGTATTTTCAGCCTGTTCATAGTTCACAATGGTTTCTTTTGTGAAATAGATCGTGAGAGCCCCTTTTAAGCGGTTCACTGTAATATCTACTTGATGTTTTTTTGCATGGGCTAAAATGCCTTCTTCTAGCATAGCGCCAAGCTGATCAAGACGCTCGTAAACACCATCTTGTTTTAACACTTCCAAGCAGGCAATACCAGAAAGAATGGATGCGGGATTTCCTGCCATCGTGCCAGCTTGATAGGCTGGTCCAAGAGGAGCGACTTGCTCCATAATTTCTTTTTTACCGCCATAAGCACCGATCGGAAGTCCGCCGCCAATGATTTTTCCTAATGCAGTGAGGTCAGGTTTTACTTGGAGCAAGTCCTGTGCGCCTCCGTACATAAAGCGGAAAGCTGTAATCACTTCATCGTAGATCACAAGTGCGCCCTTTTCATGAGTGAGGTCATTGACCTGCTGCAGGAAACCGTCCTTAGGCTCCACGATGCCGAAGTTCCCGACAATTGGCTCGACAAGGACAGCTGCGACTTCATCGCCCCATCGATCCAATGCTTCTTTGTAGCTGTCAATATCATTAAATGGAACGGTGATCACTTCATTGGCGATGCTCTTTGGAACGCCCGCTGAATCAGGGGTTCCTAAAGTGGAAGGACCAGAGCCAGCTGCCACAAGTACAAGATCAGAGTGACCGTGATAACATCCAGCAAACTTTATGATCTTTGTTCTGCCTGTATATGCACGTGCGACACGAATCGTTGTCATCACCGCTTCAGTACCTGAATTGACAAAGCGAACTTTGTCCAAAGCAGGCATGGCTTCCTTCAGCATTTTAGCAAAAGTGACTTCATGCTTCGTTGGCGTTCCGAAAAGGACACCTGATTCAGCCGCTTTTGTAATCGCTTTTGTAATATGAGGGTGGGCATGTCCTGTAATAATTGGGCCGTATGCTGCTAGATAATCGATATAGCGATTTCCGTCAACATCCCAAAAATAAGCGCCTTCTCCTTTTTCCATAGCCACGGGTGAGCCGCCGCCTACTGCCTTATATGAACGAGAGGGGCTGTTGACACCTCCAACAATATGCTCCAGCGCCTCTTGATGTAATTTTTCTGATTCTGTGAATTTCATAAATAGCCTCCTATCTCAACGTATCACGTCGTCTATCATTATTTTAACATGCCAATGCAAGCGTCCTTAGTTGAATATCCTCTCAAAATTGGATAGGCTATTTAAAAATAGGTTGGAGGGATTGTGTTATGACAATCGAAGTAGGCCAGCAAGTACCTGAAATTGAATTAACCGGTGACAACGGGGAGAAAGTAAAGCTTTCTGACTTTAAAGGAAAACATATTGTCCTTTATTTCTATCCAAAAGATATGACACCCGGCTGTACAACAGAAGCATGTGATTTCCGAGATCGCCATCAAAGCTTTGCAGAATTAGATGCTGTCATTATTGGCGTAAGCCCAGACAGTCAGGACAAGCATCAGAAGTTTAAAGAAAAACATGATTTACCGTTCTTACTTCTTGTAGACGATGAACAGAAATTGTCTGAAGCCTTTGGAGTATGGAAGCTGAAAAAGAACTTTGGCAAAGAATACATGGGCGTCGAACGTTCAACGTTTCTTATTAATAAAGAAGGAACGCTTGTGAAAGAGTGGAGAAAAGTTAAGGTAAAAGACCACGTAGAAGAAGCGCTTGAGGAACTGAAAGCTCACGCTTAATATCATCACAGGATAGGACCGGCAGACATACCGGTCTTTTTTTGTGAAGAAGAATAGGTAAAAAAGAGGATTGTAATTGACAAAGATTCGGCTCTGGGGGTACACTATTTATAAAGATTATAATATAAGAATATTTTTGAAGAGAGGTGCATGATGAAATGGCTGCTCACGAACTAAAAGACGCTTTAGATGCTTTAAAAGAAACCGGTGTTCGAATTACTCCGCAGCGCCATGCCATCTTGGAGTTTCTCGTAAATTCTATGACTCACCCAACCGCGGACGATATATATAAAGCACTTGAAGGGAAATTTCCAAATATGAGTGTCGCAACGGTTTACAACAATTTACGAGTCTTCCGGGAATCTGGATTAGTAAAGGAATTAACGTACGGTGATTCCTCAAGCCGATTTGATTTTGCGACATCTGATCATTATCATGCGATTTGTGAAAACTGCGGAAAAATAGTGGACTTTCATTATCCTGGCCTTGATGAAGTTGAACAGCTTGCATCCCATGTGACGGGCTTTAAAGTCAGTCATCATCGCTTGGAGATCTATGGGACTTGTCAAGAATGTGCGAAAAAAGAAAATCATTAATGAAAAAGCTGACCGGTTAAATGGTCAGCTTTTTTTATGACTTTTTTCGATTGTAGGATTCATCAAACTCTTTGCCTTCCAATGCTGGATCGAGTGTAAGCGGCTCTCTGCAATGCATGCACATGTCCACCCGCCCAAGCACTTTTGTTTCCTTCTCACAGCCTGGACATACGACACGGACTGCCTTCGTAGAAAGCATACCGATCCAAAAGTAAACCACTGTACTCAATCCGATCGATAAGACGCCGAGCAGCATAAAGAAAGTCGACAGCCAAATCGATTCCTTGAAGAACACACCGATATACATGATCAGAAAGCCAACAAAAACCAAACTAAGTGCAAATGTTCTGATTTTATTAATCTTACTGGAGTATTTCGCCATCCCTAGCCCCCCTTGTCTCCAATATAGCACATTTTACCTTTCCGTTTGAATTAGTTATAGAGTTTTGTGAATAAATTGCTTATAATGATTCAATGATCTTTTTTCTTGAATTGAAGGAATTTTGATTCTATGAGGAGAAATACATAGCATTAGAGAAGAACTTTACACCCGAGTATTGGAGGAATCACTATGGAAAATCTTCTCCGTCCTATTTATCAAGAGAGAGCAAGCCACCCAGACACATTGGCTGTGATTATAGTAGAAAGAAGACACAAAGTATCTTCTGAGACGGATAACTTTGATGCAGCTCTTTTAGTCATTGTAAAAGAAGCGGAAGAGCCGTTATTTATCAAGCACTATGAATCCGATCACCAAACAGCTTCTTTAAATATTGTCACAGATGAGCAGTTGAAGGAATGGATTACCCTTGGCACAAACCGCCGAATCATTGATTGGATTTTGAATGGGAAAGTCCTATTTGATCGAAATGAATATATTTTCAATTTAATTGATGACCTGAGTACATTCCCATTTTCAAACCGCAAACTTAAAATCGGCTTAGAATACGGCAAGCTAATTCGCAGATATATAGAAGGAAAAGCATTTTTTGAGTCAAATCAATTCCTTGATGCATATAATTCAATTGTGCATGCTCTGCATCATTTGGCACGTATTGAAGTGATCGATAAAGGTTTCCACCCAGAAGTGACAGTTTGGAATCAGGTGCGTCATATGGAACCGGAAGTATATAAACTTTATTCAGAACTCATTGAAAGCCACGAAAGCCTTCATAAGCGTTTGGAACTTTTATTTTTAGCAAATGACTTTTTGATCCATTCAAAAGCAGAAATTGGCGCCGCTCATTTGCGTCATGTCATGGAACAGCAAGATATATGGCTTTTTGGCGAGCTTCTCGCGCATCCTGACCTCAAGTATTTCACGCCTGACCTTAGCGTCATGATTGATTTCTTTGTGGAAAAAGGAATTGTTCAAGTGGAGCCGATTGAGACAAAGGGACAAAAAATCTATCATCGAGGATATTTTGTGAAAAAAGATATTGACGCCTGAATATTATGATGGTATATTATTATACGTCGCTAACGAGCAACCAAGTTGCTTTGAAAGAAAAGCTGACAAAAAGAAATTCTGAAAAACACTTGACGCACACAGCGTCGAAATGTTATATTGAGAAAGTCGCCTCTGAGAGACGACGAAGATGATCTTTGAAAACTAAACAAGACAAAACGTACCTGTTAATTCGAGTTTTTATAAAAAAATCCTATGATATATCATAGGTAGTCAGTCAAACGCTGACGAGGCAGGAAATGATCACATGCTAAGTTCGCTACATCGTGTAGCAACGCATGTGTGATATGCATCCTGCATACCTCGGAGAGTTTGATCCTGGCTCAGGACGAACGCTGGCGGCGTGCCTAATACATGCAAGTCGAGCGAACAGAAGGGAGCTTGCTCCCGGATGTTAGCGGCGGACGGGTGAGTAACACGTGGGTAACCTGCCTGTAAGACTGGGATAACTCCGGGAAACCGGAGCTAATACCGGATAGTTCCTTGAACCGCATGGTTCAAGGATGAAAGACGGTTTCGGCTGTCACTTACAGATGGACCCGCGGCGCATTAGCTAGTTGGTGGGGTAATGGCTCACCAAGGCGACGATGCGTAGCCGACCTGAGAGGGTGATCGGCCACACTGGGACTGAGACACGGCCCAGACTCCTACGGGAGGCAGCAGTAGGGAATCTTCCGCAATGGACGAAAGTCTGACGGAGCAACGCCGCGTGAGTGATGAAGGTTTTCGGATCGTAAAGCTCTGTTGTTAGGGAAGAACAAGTGCGAGAGTAACTGCTCGCACCTTGACGGTACCTAACCAGAAAGCCACGGCTAACTACGTGCCAGCAGCCGCGGTAATACGTAGGTGGCAAGCGTTGTCCGGAATTATTGGGCGTAAAGGGCTCGCAGGCGGTTTCTTAAGTCTGATGTGAAAGCCCCCGGCTCAACCGGGGAGGGTCATTGGAAACTGGGAAACTTGAGTGCAGAAGAGGAGAGTGGAATTCCACGTGTAGCGGTGAAATGCGTAGAGATGTGGAGGAACACCAGTGGCGAAGGCGACTCTCTGGTCTGTAACTGACGCTGAGGAGCGAAAGCGTGGGGAGCGAACAGGATTAGATACCCTGGTAGTCCACGCCGTAAACGATGAGTGCTAAGTGTTAGGGGGTTTCCGCCCCTTAGTGCTGCAGCTAACGCATTAAGCACTCCGCCTGGGGAGTACGGTCGCAAGACTGAAACTCAAAGGAATTGACGGGGGCCCGCACAAGCGGTGGAGCATGTGGTTTAATTCGAAGCAACGCGAAGAACCTTACCAGGTCTTGACATCCTCTGACAACCCTAGAGATAGGGCTTTCCCTTCGGGGACAGAGTGACAGGTGGTGCATGGTTGTCGTCAGCTCGTGTCGTGAGATGTTGGGTTAAGTCCCGCAACGAGCGCAACCCTTGATCTTAGTTGCCAGCATTTAGTTGGGCACTCTAAGGTGACTGCCGGTGACAAACCGGAGGAAGGTGGGGATGACGTCAAATCATCATGCCCCTTATGACCTGGGCTACACACGTGCTACAATGGACAGAACAAAGGGCTGCGAGACCGCAAGGTTTAGCCAATCCCATAAATCTGTTCTCAGTTCGGATCGCAGTCTGCAACTCGACTGCGTGAAGCTGGAATCGCTAGTAATCGCGGATCAGCATGCCGCGGTGAATACGTTCCCGGGCCTTGTACACACCGCCCGTCACACCACGAGAGTTTGTAACACCCGAAGTCGGTGAGGTAACCTTTATGGAGCCAGCCGCCGAAGGTGGGACAGATGATTGGGGTGAAGTCGTAACAAGGTAGCCGTATCGGAAGGTGCGGCTGGATCACCTCCTTTCTAAGGATATATGGAGCAGTGTGCGTTTTCGTCTTGTTTAGTTTTGAAGGATCATTCCTTCAAGACATGTCTCTAGCGAGACAGGATTGTTCTTTGAAAACTAGATAACAATAAGTAATACATTCACATTGAATGCAATGCAAAGTTCATCACACATAGTGATTCTTTCTAAAGTAAGAAATGGTTAAGTTAGAAAGGGCGCACGGTGGATGCCTTGGCACTAGGAGCCGATGAAGGACGGGACGAACACCGATATGCTTCGGGGAGCTGTAAGCAAGCTTTGATCCGGAGATTTCCGAATGGGGAAACCCACTGCTCGTAATGGAGTAGTATCCATACTTGAATACATAGAGTATGAGAAGGCATACCCGGGGAACTGAAACATCTAAGTACCCGGAGGAAGAGAAAGCAAATGCGATTCCCTGAGTAGCGGCGAGCGAAACGGGAACAGCCCAAACCAAGAGGCTTGCCTCTTGGGGTTGTAGGACACTCTATACGGAGTTACAAAGGAACGATATAAGCGAAGAGGTCTGGAAAGGCCCGCCAAAGAAGGTAACAGCCCTGTAACTGAAATGTTGTTCTCTCCAGAGTGGATCCTGAGTACGGCGGAACACGTGAAATTCCGTCGGAATCCGGGAGGACCATCTCCCAAGGCTAAATACTCCCTAGTGACCGATAGTGAACCAGTACCGTGAGGGAAAGGTGAAAAGCACCCCGGAAGGGGAGTGAAATAGATCCTGAAACCGTGTGCCTACAAGTAGTCAGAGCCCGTTAAAGGGTGATGGCGTGCCTTTTGTAGAATGAACCGGCGAGTTACGATCCCGTGCAAGGTTAAGCAGAAGATGCGGAGCCGCAGCGAAAGCGAGTCTGAATAGGGCGCATGAGTACGTGGTCGTAGACCCGAAACCAGGTGATCTACCCATGTCCAGGGTGAAGTTCAGGTAACACTGAATGGAGGCCCGAACCCACGCACGTTGAAAAGTGCGGGGATGAGGTGTGGGTAGGGGTGAAATGCCAATCGAACCTGGAGATAGCTGGTTCTCTCCGAAATAGCTTTAGGGCTAGCCTCAAGGTAAGAGTCTCGGAGGTAGAGCACTGATTGGACTAGGGGCCCCTACCGGGTTACCGAATTCAGTCAAACTCCGAATGCCGATGACTTATCCTTGGGAGTCAGACTGCGAGTGATAAGATCCGTAGTCGAAAGGGAAACAGCCCAGACCGCCAGCTAAGGTCCCAAAGTATACGTTAAGTGGAAAAGGATGTGGAGTTGCTTAGACAACCAGGATGTTGGCTTAGAAGCAGCCACCATTTAAAGAGTGCGTAATAGCTCACTGGTCGAGTGACTCTGCGCCGAAAATGTACCGGGGCTAAACGTATCACCGAAGCTGCGGACTGTTCTTACGAACAGTGGTAGGAGAGCGTTCTAAGTGCTGTGAAGTCAGACCGGAAGGACTGGTGGAGCGCTTAGAAGTGAGAATGCCGGTATGAGTAGCGAAAGACGGGTGAGAATCCCGTCCACCGAATGCCTAAGGTTTCCTGAGGAAGGCTCGTCCGCTCAGGGTTAGTCGGGACCTAAGCCGAGGCCGAAAGGCGTAGGCGATGGACAACAGGTTGATATTCCTGTACCACCTCCTCACCATTTGAGCAATGGGGGGACGCAGGAGGATAGGGTAAGCGCGGTATTGGATATCCGCGTCCAAGCAGTTAGGCTGGGAAATAGGCAAATCCGTTTCCCGTGAAGGCTGAGCTGTGATGGCGAGCGAAATTTAGTAGCGAAGTTCCTGATTCCACACTGCCAAGAAAAGCCTCTAGCGAGGTGAGAGGTGCCCGTACCGCAAACCGACACAGGTAGGCGAGGAGAGAATCCTAAGGTGATCGAGAGAACTCTCGTTAAGGAACTCGGCAAAATGACCCCGTAACTTCGGGAGAAGGGGTGCTTCTTAGGGTGTTAAAGCCCCGAGAAGCCGCAGTGAATAGGCCCAGGCGACTGTTTAGCAAAAACACAGGTCTCTGCGAAGCCGTAAGGCGAAGTATAGGGGCTGACGCCTGCCCGGTGCTGGAAGGTTAAGAGGAGCGCTTAGCGTAAGCGAAGGTGCGAATTGAAGCCCCAGTAAACGGCGGCCGTAACTATAACGGTCCTAAGGTAGCGAAATTCCTTGTCGGGTAAGTTCCGACCCGCACGAAAGGCGCAACGATCTGGGCACTGTCTCAACGAGAGACTCGGTGAAATTATAGTACCTGTGAAGATGCAGGTTACCCGCGACAGGACGGAAAGACCCCGTGGAGCTTTACTGCAGCCTGATATTGAATGTTGGTACAGCTTGTACAGGATAGGTAGGAGCCTTGGAAACCGGAGCGCTAGCTTCGGTGGAGGCATCGGTGGGATACTACCCTGGCTGTATTGACCTTCTAACCCGCTGCCCTTATCGGGCAGGGAGACAGTGTCAGGTGGGCAGTTTGACTGGGGCGGTCGCCTCCTAAAATGTAACGGAGGCGCCCAAAGGTTCCCTCAGAATGGTTGGAAATCATTCGCAGAGTGTAAAGGCACAAGGGAGCTTGACTGCGAGACCTACAAGTCGAGCAGGGACGAAAGTCGGGCTTAGTGATCCGGTGGTTCCGCATGGAAGGGCCATCGCTCAACGGATAAAAGCTACCCCGGGGATAACAGGCTTATCTCCCCCAAGAGTCCACATCGACGGGGAGGTTTGGCACCTCGATGTCGGCTCATCGCATCCTGGGGCTGTAGTCGGTCCCAAGGGTTGGGCTGTTCGCCCATTAAAGCGGTACGCGAGCTGGGTTCAGAACGTCGTGAGACAGTTCGGTCCCTATCCGTCGCGGGCGCAGGAAATTTGAGAGGAGCTGTCCTTAGTACGAGAGGACCGGGATGGACGCACCGCTGGTGTACCAGTTGTTCTGCCAAGGGCATCGCTGGGTAGCTATGTGCGGACGGGATAAGTGCTGAAAGCATCTAAGCATGAAGCCCCCCTCAAGATGAGATTTCCCATTCCGCAAGGAAGTAAGATCCCTGAAAGATGATCAGGTTGATAGGTCTGAGGTGGAAGCGTGGTGACACGTGGAGCTGACAGATACTAATAGATCGAGGACTTAACCTATATTCTAATGTGAAGTTTGAACATTGTTATCTAGTTTTGAGAGAACATTTTTTAAATATCTCTTGATTTATTTTCAATACATAGTATAATATCTTTTGTCACTAAATTGTCTGGTGATGATGGCGAAGAGGTCACACCCGTTCCCATACCGAACACGGAAGTTAAGCTCTTCAGCGCCGATGGTAGTTGGGGGTCTCCCCCTGTGAGAGTAGGACATCGCCAGGCTTTCTTCATTCCGCAGTAGCTCAGTGGTAGAGCTATCGGCTGTTAACCGATCGGTCGTAGGTTCGAATCCTACCTGCGGAGCCAATTTGGAGAGCTGTCCGAGTGGCCGAAGGAGCACGATTGGAAATCGTGTAGGCGGTAACCCCGTCTCAAGGGTTCGAATCCCTTGCTCTCCGCCACAATTTACATAATAAAGGGCCCGTTGGTCAAGCGGTTAAGACACCGCCCTTTCACGGCGGTAACACGGGTTCGAATCCCGTACGGGTCACCATTTTATAGAATATACACCAGTATTTTTTATTCGGAGGATTAGCTCAGCTGGGAGAGCATCTGCCTTACAAGCAGAGGGTCGGCGGTTCGAGCCCGTCATCCTCCACCATATCTTTTATATCATCGCGGGGTGGAGCAGTTCGGTAGCTCGTCGGGCTCATAACCCGAAGGTCGCAGGTTCAAATCCTGCCCCCGCAACCAAATTATTTTATGTACCAATGGGGAGTGCTCATTGAGTACAACCAAAATGGTCCGGTAGTTCAGTTGGTTAGAATGCCTGCCTGTCACGCAGGAGGTCGCGGGTTCGAGTCCCGTCCGGACCGCCATTTTTAAAATGAATACTTGGCTCGGTAGCTCAGTTGGTAGAGCAACGGACTGAAAATCCGTGTGTCGGCGGTTCGATTCCGTCCCGAGCCATCACTATTTGCCGGTGTAGCTCAATTGGTAGAGCAACTGACTTGTAATCAGTAGGTTGGGGGTTCAAGTCCTCTTGCCGGCACTGTTTTTCAAATGTGGAGGGGTAGCGAAGTGGCTAAACGCGGCGGACTGTAAATCCGCTCCCTCCGGGTTCGGCGGTTCGAATCCGCCCCCCTCCACCATTTTTATTTTCATAGGGGCATAGTTTAAAGGTAGAACAGAGGTCTCCAAAACCTCCGGTGTGGGTTCGATTCCTACTGCCCCTGCCAATTTTCTTAATATGATTCATAACATCTATGGCGGTTGTGGCGAAGTGGTTAACGCACCAGATTGTGGCTCTGGCACTCGTGGGTTCGATTCCCATCAATCGCCCCATTTTATTATTGGGCTATAGCCAAGCGGTAAGGCAACGGACTTTGACTCCGTCATGCGTTGGTTCGAATCCAGCTAGCCCAGTTGATTTGCGGAAGTAGTTCAGTGGTAGAACACCACCTTGCCAAGGTGGGGGTCGCGGGTTCGAATCCCGTCTTCCGCTCCAATAATGGCGGCATAGCCAAGTGGTAAGGCAGAGGTCTGCAAAACCTTTATCCCCGGTTCAAATCCGGGTGTCGCCTTTTTGAAAAGACTGCCGGGGTGGTGGAATTGGCAGACACACAGGACTTAAAATCCTGCGGTAGGTGACTACCGTGCCGGTTCAAGTCCGGCCCTCGGCACCATGTTTTTTATCATAAGTTGCGCTCTTTAATGATCATGCCGGTGTGGCGGAATTGGCAGACGCGCACGACTCAAAATCGTGTTCCTCACGGAGTGCCGGTTCGACCCCGGCCACCGGTATCTATTAAAAGTTTCATGATCGGTTTTTACCGTCAACCTAACGTTTCACCCTCGTGGTGAAACGTTTTTTTGTGGTTTGAATGAGTTATTTAGATAAAAATAGAAACCTATTAAAAAATAATGAGCATGTACTTCTTTTAGCAGAATAATCTTTAGATGATTTGCAACATTTGATAAGATACATTTAATCATGTAAGGAAACAAAATGGGGTAGCGCATTCCCATAAAACAGTGTGTACTACCTTTTTGTGTAACTAAATGAATATTTGGGTAAATACACATCTTTAGCTGATATCATCATTGTGACCCAATTTGAGGGGAGAATTTATGAAAAAACAGAATGATCATGAAGAGTTATTGACAGGTGGAAATGTCTCGAACGTATATCGTTTTGGAGATACGGTTCGTCGAGAAGTAAAGTCAGATAATATCAATATCCAAAAGCTGCTAAAGCATTTAGAAAAAAAGAATTTCTCCTATGCTCCAAAGTTTTTAGGGGTTGATGAAAAAGGTAGAGAGATATTGTCCTTCATTGAAGGCGTAGCCGGTCATGATCCCTTAAAAGAATACATGTGCTCTCACCATGCCTTAAAAGAAATAGCGAGAGTGCTTAGACTGTATCATGATGCTGTTTTTGATTTTCCCATTTCAGACGATTGGGAACGAATGGACAATACGCCTAACAACATAGAGGTTGTGTGCCATAATGATTTTGCTATGTACAATATCATTTTCAATAATGAAAAACCAGTAGGAATCATTGATTTTGATGTAGCTGCTCCTGGTCCAAGGCTGTGGGATATCGCATATACTCTGTATACTTGTGTACCTCTCAGTAGGTTTTTTCGCACCGAAACAGGAGAGATCGTGAACTACCATTCATCAGAACATGCAGACCATATAAAGCATAGAGTGAAACTGTTTTTTGAATCTTATGGGGAGAAAATAGCAGAAGATTATTTGGATATGGTGCTGCTGCGTTTAAAAGGGTTATGTCAGTACATGAAACGAAAAGCGAGTGAAGGTGATATAGCTTTTCAAAAAATGATTCATGAGGGGCACCTTGAACATTATCAAAAAGACATTCAATTCATTCATGAACACCGAAAAGAATGGATTTGAGGGTGCCAAGGGCTTCTAAAAATGAATGTAAAAAGGCGGAGTTGTTAACTTGCAAATGAAGACGATATTACAGACCATCATTGAAGACGAGGGATCACATGCTTATCCGCTTTTTAGACAGTACTGTGTGAAGAAAGAACAGGGTCTGCGTAAAGATGCGTTAAAGGTTCTTCAGTTTTTTGTTGAAGAGATGAAGGAGAACGATTTTGCAGCACGGCGTTCATTTGTTGATTGGCTGTTTGAGAAGATTGAACGGTTTGAGGATGGTCATCATTTGCTTGTGTATCCATTGATCATTGGGGTGATTCAGCCTGTTCTGCAAGAGTGGGAGAAGGTTGATCCTATGGATGTGAGACCGTATCGCTGGCAGGGCTTGTTTGTGCATCAGGGAGAAGGGCTGCCCTATTTATTGAAGGCACTAGAGCTTGGAGGCAGCAAGGAGCAGCGTGTCATTGTTCAAATTTGCGAAACCTATTTATCGGTTCTATGGTATTCGTTTCATCATATACATGAAGATCTTTATTTAAGCACCTATGAGAAAGATCAAGAGCGAATTCAAGGCATTGAAGATGTCATGATGCTGATCGAAGATAAGAGGATTCGTACCAATGTTGAAAAACAAGTAGCCTATTATGATCAGCTTTTATCGGACTGGAAGAAATTTCAGCAAACGGAGACAAGAGGCTTCATGAAATGGTGTGCGGAGCGTAAGAAGCCGTATGAGTGGGTAGAGGCTTTTTATTATCAACAATAGATGAGGAAACGGCAGAATTCATTCTGCCGTTTATTTATGCCATATTCGTTCTATTTCTATATGATCTGGCTTGAAATATTTCAGGACATAGACATCTGGATTGCTTAGTTTCTCCCACTCTTTGAATCCAATCGTGGGATCGGCATGTTTAAGAAGCAGGCTCATAATATTGCCATGTGTGACGAATAGGGTACGATCTTTTCCTGAACTTATTTGTTCGTATAGTACTTCTACAATGCGGTTCATGGCTTCAAGGCTTGATTCACCGCCTTCACAAGTCAGGTGTAAGTCCGTAAAACTGAGCTTTAGTTTCTCATACCAATCGTCCATTGGTTTGAGGCTTAGCACACGTTCAGAAAGACGCTGATCAATTTTCACTCTGAGTTGTCTTGTATGAGCAAGGGGCTCAGTGGTTTGGATCGCTCGCTTATAGGGACTTGAGATGATCTGATTGAGGTGAATGCCATTAAAAAACTGTGCTAGTGCGTGAGATTGTGCGATGCCTTGTGGCGTTAAAGACGCATCCTCGGATTGTCCATTGGCTTGGCAGTGTCTAACGATATAATATGTTTTCATGGGCCACACCTTTCATCAAGTATAAAAAAATCATCCAGGATTGGATGAGGATAGGTTCATTTGTTCGGATCTGTTTCTTTATAGGGATCTGTGAGCTTCGAGGTGAGGTCTAAATTGAACAAAAAATCATCTAAGGTGTCTGTACCAAAGGGAAGTGTGGAGAAGTTGATTGGGATGCTTTCTTCTTTCATTTCTGAGGTGATCTGTTGTTTAGGCTGCTTTTTTCTCCAGTACTTAAACAAGCGCATGTAAAGCCCCCTTTTCTATGAAAAAGATGGATTTATACATAATATACGGGGAGAGTTGTCCAGGCGTCAAATGTTTTCTTAGAGAACGATGAAAAGAGCCACAGGAAAGCGCGGCCCTTTTGTCCATTTACTTGGCACGACGTAATGCTTTCAGCACGTTACGTTTGCATTTTAAGTTGTATCGCTTCTGATGAAGTTTATCTGTGTTACATCTGCCAATGACTTGGCGGACATCTGGATGATAAATGATGAGATGTCTGTAAGCTGGATCATTTAATAACTCATGAAACCAGCTATGTTTTTTGAGATGGGCTGCGTTTCTAGAGATATCCTCTTCATCTACCTGTAGAAAAGGGATAAATACAGCAAGTGAAAAGATATCGAAAATGAATCCCATGTTGGTTCCTCCTTCCATATTATTTCCTACGCTTAGAAGGAGGAAAGGCTTCATTCAATAAAACTTTAAAAACAATCCCAATGCATAGACCATTCTTTTGTGTCTTTGTCGTAATAGAAATACATCGTGCCGTTATCACCAATCATGAACCGAGGTTTTTCTTCTGAGGCGATTTGCAGCATGAATTTGCCTAGTTGATGATGGGGTGGGGATTGAATATATGCACCATACCCACCGATTTTTGTGAATGAATAATTTGTGTATTGATCAAAGAAATGTTCTGTCGCTTCATCACTTTCATTTACTTCTGATAAATCGACGTATGACCACGCTTCTTCCCAGCAAGGGTAGTCTTCTTGCTCATTTTGGTTCCATTGGATTTGAAAGGGTTTGAGTCCTCTCACTTCTTCAGGAGTTTCAACTACTTCTAATCCTTCCATATCTACATATTCAATGAGCTTCCAGCCTTCTCCGTTTTTTGTGATATCCATCGGAAGTGCTTTCTGGTTGAGAAAGATTTGAATCATTTTACATTCATTGAATCCGTTCATTCCTCCTGGCACTTCAGGTAAATAAATTTGTAAGATCGGAATCATGACGCCATCTTGATCTGCGGGCCAGCCTTGATCGGGGTGGATGAAGAAATGACCGGCAAACCAGCTGTGTGCTGTTGGATCAGGAAGAAAGCCGCCAATCTTAGCCACGACGGGTGTTTTTCCTAGTTCTTTTAATTCATGAAAAGCCTTGATCTCCATTACTTATCCCTCCAATCTTTAGCCTGCAATGTGGGCATCTTGAAACGTGCCATTGATATTGCCTGAGACAATGATGACATGTCCCCAAAATAAATCACCGTCATGACAGTAGACTTCAAACTCTCCATCTGGGTAAGCATGCAGACTTTTAAGTGAGATGCGGCTCATAAATTGATCCAGTGTGAGCTCTTCTTGTGTTTCAGAGGAGTCATCTTGCTCCTGCCAGTCTTTAGCTAATTCAAGCAGCTGATTTGCTGCAAATGATTTAATAGAAGCATCCCATGTAGTCTGCTCTTTCATGAGTTGTCTAGCGGTTCGAAGAGAGTCGTTTACTTTTTCATCTTCTTCGAGGTTAAAGTAGAGCAGGCATTCTTGATTACTCCACTGGATCGTTGTTTCAAATAAGTCTAGTCCTTTCACTAATTCAAAGGTGCCCAGCAGGTCATTATGATAAAAGACAGGTTTTTTGGCTTCTTCTAGTATCTCTTGCAGCTCTTCATCCTGTGTATCTGTATCGATGAGTGATACAAGCATGAACTCACCTTCACCTTTTCGGACCTGAAGTGTCATGATTGATTCTTTATGTAATTGTGCCTGCTTTTCCCTTAATCCCTCTTCATCTGTTAACCAGCAGAGCCTTATGTTTTCGGTTTTGATGAGGTCTTTTTCCTTCCATGCAATCAGTGGAATAGAAGCGGTCCAAAGAGATTCCTGTCCGGCTTTTCCTGCACCTACTCCTGAAGGTCCTGTGACAGCAATGATGTGGTCTATTTCTTCTGAAAATCGTTCTTCAAATGCGTTCATTTGTTTGTTATGTTTCATGTGATGTCCTCCAGCCTGATTTGTTGAAAATCTATATGTTTATCACACCGTACATCAGGAGGAGAAATCAAGCTTTTTTTGCTTAAAACTTTTTTAGATTGTCAGAAGGAGAGAAAATACATGGATGGCTGGAGGTTGAGTCACAATAAATACGAATATGTTATGTATCGAATTTTGTATATATTTGGGTAAATGAGTCGAAAAGCCTAGGTGATTCTTCCTTTTCTTTATAATTACTTTGACATGAATAGATGAAAAAAGTAAAGTAGTAATGAGTGATTTACAAACCCTTCTTCATCTATTGAATTGCAAAGTGTGTGTAAATGAAATGTAAATGGATATTTTTCCTTTTATTTACTCGTATTTTTTTTTGAAACCTATGATGCTTCTCATTCGTTATATTAAAGGAGCACATATATCCGGCGGAAACAGAGCATCGGAATGCTTGGTGAAGAAGATTTACATTTGCAAAATCAATGTAAATTTTTTATGATTTCATTTATATCAGAACGATAATTAAGAAAGAAGAGGTTTTATGAAAAAAATATTTGCGAACAAATATAGCTTTTTTGTATTGGCTGTCCTTTTATTTTGGGCGAAATCGTACGCAGCCTACAAAATGGACTTTAATTTAGGAGTGAAAGGTTCTTTTCAAGAGGGTCTTCTCTTATTAAATCCATTTAGTTCAGCCATTGTGTTTTTGGGACTGGCTCTCTTTTTGAAGGGTCGTAAATCTGCCATTGTTTTAATTGTCATTGACTTTATTATGACCGCACTTTTATATGCGAATGTAGCGTACTACCGTTTCTTTGATGACTTTTTGACTTTCTCCACAATGAAGCAAGCAGGCAATCTTGGAGGAGGCATGACTGGCGGTGTGTTATCTAGTATTAAGCCGCATGACCTTTTGTATTTCCTTGATATTATTATCTTGATTGCGATTGTGATTTGGAGACCAGAAGTGAAGAAATTCCAAATGAAAAAGACATTTGCACTGTTGATTGTGGCTACAGGTGTAGGACTGTTCTTTGTAAACCTTCATTTAGCTGAAAAGGACCGTCCAGAATTATTAACAAGAACATTTGATCACAAGTATGTTGTCAAATATTTAGGTGTTTATAATTATACGATTTATGATGGAGTACAATCAGCACAAAATGCAACACAGGTAGCAAATGCGAGCAGTGAAGATTTAACGGATGTTGTAAACTATACAGCTTCTCACTATGCAAAGCCAAACGCAGAGTATTTCGGTAAAGCTAAAGGGAAAAACATTATTAAAATCCATTTAGAAAGCTTCCAGTCTTTCTTAATTGACTACAAACTAAATGGAGAAGAAGTGACACCGTTTTTAAACAAACTGGCTCATGGTAAAGAGGACTTTACGTATTTCGATAACTTCTTCCATCAGACAGGTCAAGGAAAGACAGCTGATGCTGAGCTAATGATGGATAATAGTATGTTCGGCTTGCCAGAGGGAGCAGCGTTTGTGACAAAAGGTGAAAATACTTACCAATCACTCCCTGCCATCCTAGATCAAAAAGCAGGCTATACGAGCGCAGTGCTTCACGGGGATTACAAATCTTTCTGGAACCGTGACACGATTTATAAGCATATGGGATATGATCAATTCTTCGATGCTTCATATTACAACATGGATGAAGAAAATCTTGTGAATATGGGTCTAAAGGATAAACCATTCTTCAAAGAATCAATCCCGATGCTAAAATCAATGAAAAAACCATTTTATGCACATTTAATGACATTGACTAATCACTATCCATTTAATTTAGATGAAAAAGATGCGACGATTGCTAAGGCAACAACTGGTGACAAAACAGTAGATAACTACTTCCAAACAGCAAGATATCTAGATGAGTCATTAGAGCAATTCTTTAAAGACTTGAAAAAATCAGGTATGTATAAAGACTCTGTCATTTTATTATATGGTGATCATAACGGTATTTCTGAAAACCATAACCGTGCAATGAGTGAAATTCAAGGGAAAGAAATTACACCTTATCAAAATGCACAAAACCAGCGTGTACCACTCATGATTCGTATTCCTGGCAAACAGGGCGGCGTGAACCATACGTATGGTGGTGAAGTAGACGTGATGCCTACGCTTCTTCACTTACAAGGTATTGATTCAAATGAGTATGTGAATTTTGGAACAGATCTATTCTCTAAGAAGCATGATCAAACTGTTGCATTCCGTAACGGAAACTATGTGACACCAAAATATACACTTGTAGATAACACTGTCTACGATACAAAAACAGGTAAAGTTGTGAAACAAAATAAAAAGACAGAGGCGATTAAAGCCCGTGTCGATAATCAGTTAAGCCTTTCAGATAAAGTGCTTTATAGGGATCTTCTTCGATTCCATAAGCTGTCTGATTTTAAACCAGTGAATCCATCTGATTATTTCTATGGTAAATCAAAAGAAAAAGAAGAGGATTCTTCTACTAAGTAACTGAGTTTTGGGCAAGCACAGAAGGGTGCTTGCCTTTTTCTCTCTCATCGCTTGATTTGTTGGCAAAATATGTTTATATTTAGGGTGATACAAGCGTGATGCTGGCGTGCAGCTAGCGGAACTCATTTCGTCCTAGGGGATTTCAGGAGGAGCTTATGACAACAAATACAAAAACACAAAAAAAGAAATCAGAAGTATGGGGCTGGCTCAAAGCAATTTTAATTGCATTCATTGCTGTTTTTATCATTCGTAACTTTTTATTCGCACCGTACATTGTAAAAGGGACTTCTATGCAACCAACATTACAAGATACAGAGCGGGTTTTTGTGAATAAGACGGTTGATTATTTCGGCGATTACAAACGGGGACAGATTATTGTTCTTGATGGGGAAGACCGCAGCACTCATTATGTCAAAAGATTAATTGGTTTACCTGGTGATAAAATTGAAATGAAAAATGACCAGCTATATGTCAATGGTCAAAAAGTGGCGGAGCCTTACTTAGCGTCAAACAAAAAGAAAGCAGCCGCAGATGGGACCTTGCTGACACCTGATTTTGGCCCTCTTACCGTTCCAAAAGGCAAGTATTTTGTCATGGGTGACAATCGTCAAAACTCAATGGACAGCCGCAATGGCTTAGGTCTTTTTACAAAGAGTGATATTCAAGGAACGACATCATTTGTGTTTTACCCTTTCCAAGACGTTCGACTACTTAATAATGAATAAAATAGAAAAAGCACACAGAGGTGTGCTTTTTTTATTTTCATTCAGCCTGGCTTTTTGTGATCGCCTGTTCAAGATCTGCAATAATGTCTTCAATCGCTTCTGTTCCAACAGATAAACGAATGAGCTCTGGTGTGACGCCTGTCGCTTTTTGTTCTGCTTCACTTAATTGCTGATGCGTTGTGCTGGCAGGGTGAATAATCAGTGATTTAGAATCGCCTACATTTGCAAGGTGTGAGAACAGCTTAACAGAATCAATGAGCTTTTTACCAGCTTCTCGTCCACCTTTAATACCAAATGTGAGAATGGCGCCTTGTCCTTTTGGCAAATAGGTTTGAGCAAGCTCATGAGATTCATGGCTTTCAAGACCTGGGTAGCTTACCCAATCTACAAGAGGGTGATCTTGTAAGAACTGCGCTGTTTTTAATGCATTTTCACTATGCCGCTCGAGACGCAGATGCAAAGTTTCTAGGCCTTGCAGAAGTAAAAATGAGTTGAAAGGTGACAAGGCTGCTCCTAAATCCCGTAAGAGCTGTACACGTGCTTTTGTGATATAAGCCGCTTCTCCAATTGCTTCAGTATACGTCAGACCGTGATAACTTGGATCTGGTTCAGTCAGCCCTTTGAACTTATCACTGTCGGCCCAAGGAAACTTGCCGCTATCGACAATGACACCGCCAATTGATGTACCATGACCGCCAATGAATTTCGTAGCGGAATGGACGACAATGTCTGCACCAAATTCGATCGGTCTCAATAAATAGGGACTTGCGAGCGTATTGTCCACAATAAGCGGAATATGGTGCTTGTGTGCAATGGCTGAGATGGCTTCAATATGTAGAATGTCGCCTTTAGGATTCCCAATGCTCTCTGCATATACTGCCTTCGTTTTGTCTGTAATCGCGGCTTCGAGTTCTTCTAAATTGGACGAATCAACAAATTTCACTGTAATGCCGAGCTTTTTGAGTGTATGGGCAAATAAATTGTATGTGCCTCCATAAAGGCTGCTGGAGGAGACAATTTCGTCACCAGCTCCTGCAATGTTTAAAATAGAATAAGTGGTCGCTGCTTGTCCAGAAGAGACAGCAAGTGCACCAATGCCGCCCTCAAGCTCAGCGATCCGTTTTTCAAAGACATCATTTGTAGGGTTCATAATGCGAGAATAAATATTTCCGGGTTCCTGCAGTCCGAATAAATTCGCCGCATGCTCGCTATCTCTAAAACCGAAAGAGCTTGTTTGGTAAATAGGAACGGCTCTTGAATAGGTAGCTGAATCAAGCTCCTGACCTGCGTGAATGGCTTTTGTTTCTAAACGGAATGAACGTTCTTCTGACATGTGTGTATCCTCCTTTTACTAAATAAAACCAACTAGTTTGATAAGAAATATTTAATAAGACTATAAATGTTGTTTCGTGCCTGGTCAATCATTTTTTAGATAAATCTGAAAAAAATAATAAATAAAGTTGATGGACTTTTTTTATTTCAATGAGGAAAGGTGTGGACATGTTGATGTAAAGAGGGATTGTTTCATTAGAGAGTGCGGATCAGTTTTTTTGAAAGTAATAAATCATTGCCAGCTAGTGAAATCATAGGAATGCCTATGCAGTAAGTTGCTCTTCCATAGAAAGAAGCGAGTCATATGTTGGATGTGACTCAAGAAAGGAAAGGGCTTTTTTCCCAAGGGGCTTTCTTGTATATACATATTTTAAGTGACAAGAGAAGAAGGAAAATACGCTCACTCTTTTGTCGGAATTATCAGTAAATATTTCATAAATGGTGTGATAACGACATATAATTAGGACTTTTTTATCTGATATATCGGGGGAATTCTTTCTATTTCACAAAAAAGAAAGAATATATAAAGGGATTGATAAATAAGGACTATTTCAAAAAAAGAAGAAAAAAGCTGGTTTAATTGACATTATATGGGTTTTGTGGTTCTTATGGATTGCAAAAAACTAGCTAATTAGATAGGGGTCCTACACTTAAAAGTGAAGAATTGAATAAAAAGTCACATTTTGTCCGAAAGTATGTTCGGTCAAAAATGGGATCTTCTGTTGATGTTTGGAGAGTGAAGCCTATGATACGATCATCATAAGCTGGGAGGTGAAAAGTATGACTTATGCAGCGCCGCAAGTTGACTATTCCACTATGGAGCCTGCTATTATGGACCAAGCTTGGTTCTTAGTATTTGTTGCTGTCCTTCTTGGATTGGGAGCAACAGTTGTTCTAGGAGCAGCAGTTTGGTGTTTAGCAAACGGCAAGGGTAGCTTTACAGGAGCCGTTCAGTGGGAAAGTGGCTTAAAAGTCCAAATTGAATGTAAGTAGCTATACTTAGGATTCATCTTTTTACTTCTATGAAATGACACCAGGGCTAAACCGTCTGTGGCGGGCGGTTTAGCCTGATCTGTTTTTAAAGAATATGCAGACACTTGGAGGTTATATGTTTACGATCGAGAAATTAACCAAGACGTATAAAAATAACGTGACTGCTGTCAAAGATTTTCATTTAAAAATCGACCCTCATCAAATCGTTGCTGTTGCTGGACCGAATGGTTCCGGTAAAACAACGATGATTAACTGTATACTCGGCATCATTAAGCATACAGAAGGAACGATTCTTTTGCAGGACGTCACAAATGACGAACCATCCTTTAAAAAACAAGTAGCCTATGTTCCAGATGATCTGCTACTCCCTGAAGCATTGACTGGTGCTGAATATTTAGATTTTGTTTCTTCTATGTATGAATGTAAAACAATTCATAGAAGAAATCAACTAATTGAACTGTTTGATATGGACTCGGCTTTATCAAGACCGATTGAAACCTATTCACATGGTATGAAAAAAAAGACACAGCTGATTGCGGCCTTTATGCTTGATAGTCAATTGGTGATCATGGATGAGCCCTTTAGAGGACTTGATATTGAAGCGGTTATAAACACAAAGAAACTGATGAAACGTTATACCGAGCACCATGGTGCGATCTTGCTTTCAACGCATGATATGCTTTCAGCGGAAGAGCTGTGCCATAAAATCGCCATTATTTCTAAGGGAATTAAAATGGATGAAGGAACGGTCTCAGCCTTAAAGGAGAAGTATCAATCAAGCACATTGGAACAGGTGTTTCTGAAAGCTTCAATGTTAAGTGATAGGGGTGCACATTTTGATGAAATCATTAATCATTTCTAGAATGATGCTTAAAATGTGGCAGCAGGAGATGAATAAGCTCTTTGATACTCAGACGAAGCGGATCATTGTGATCTTATTCTTTTTGTTTGCAGTGACAATGGGCGCCATCATCGGATACAGTTTTACGGGTGTCTTTATGAAGGCATTCTTAAATGGCGATGAACGTTCACTTGGATTACTCGTTGTGTCAATGGCGATCAATGCATCCATCTTTACAAGCCTGTTATTCATTTTGATCAAAGTCAGGACGCCTGAGCAAGACCGTTTTTCTATGCAGCTCAGTTGGTTCCCGCTGTCTACCTTTCAGAAAAGCCTCGGATACTTTATTCCGATGGTGACAGTGGTGGCAGGGCTTGTTTTATTTTTTATCGGTATTCTGCTGTTACCTAATTTTATTGCCCAGGGAATAGGTATTTTCTTTATCTTTACGTTCTTTTTGATGGTGATTTTGCAATCGCTTTTTGTCTTAATGTTTTTGCAACTCATTTATAATATGACCTATTTGGTCGTTCTGAAATTAAAATTACCGTTGCAAAAATTTGCAGCGATCTTTGTTTTATTAGCACTGGTTGTAGCGTATGGAATGACGCATTTTGATATCAATCAAATTCAGCAATCATATATACAGTTTGATTATCATTTGATGTATTTTACAGCACCATTTTTCTTAGCGGCTCAAGGAATGTCTCCTGAAGGGATAAACTATGCAATTTTGATCCTGGTCATCCTTTTATCGGCGGGCGGCGCATTTCTTTCTCTTGCGATGATGCCGATTATGGCAGAGAAAAAAGCGTTAACCTTTTTAAATAAACTGCCGTTCTCTTCTTCAAAAAAATGGTCACTTATTGTAAAGGAAATGAAATCACAGGTGCGAAATGAAGAAAACATTTTAAACTTTCTCATACTCCTCATTGTGATCTTATTCGTCCGTTATCAGTTTGGGTTCCGCTTTGAAGAAGAAGCGTTTTTTGTTCTCTGCGCTCTTGCTGGATTAACCGCCTTCAATTCATTTGGCAATGATAAACGAATGCTGGGGATGTACAAAACATTTGGTCTAAGATCGTGGGAAGTGGCTCTGTATAAGTTTATCGGGCTTTTGCTTGTTGGTGTACTGCAAATTGCAATCTTCATGCTGACAACGCTGACGCTTCCTGATCAGGTTTGGAACGTATTGATTGGGGCCGCTGTCTTATGCAATGCTACTGCGCTCTTTTATGTGGTAGGTATTTTACTTCCGCTTGATCGGAACAATCCCTACACAGGCATTTTTTCATTTGGAGCACTTATTTTACTCATGATTCCGATTGTTTTTATTGGAAACTATGTCATAGGGGAGTCGAGTCAAACGCTTCAATGGCTGCTTGTAGCTGCATTTGAAGGTCTGCTCATCTTTGCCATATACAAAGGTTTTTCATGGAGGTATTCACATGATTCAACTTCTTAACAATAAGCTAAAGATTGAGCGGGTACCGGCTCTCGCGCCGTATGTGACCTTACAAAAGAGGCATCTCACGGATACGCAGTATGGAAGCACACTCCCGATTAATGAAAGTGCCTATCATATGTTAACGAAAGTAGATGGCAAAAGGACAGAAGCGAGTATTACCGCAGAGCTCGCCGATTTGTTTCAGGTCGATGAGTCTGTGATTTCTCGTGACTTTTATCAACTGATAATGGGGTTGAATCAGCACCACTTACTGTCTATTCATTATCAATCACCATATCGGATTGTGACAGCCTGCTGTCAATTTTTCAAGCAGTATCAAGTGAAAATGAAGGAACGATTTGATTGCACTGGTCACTCGTTCCTTCATATTTTTGGGACAGCATTACTCATGGTGACGCGTAAAATCATCTTTTTCTGGATACTATTTATGGTCATGGCAGGAATCGCTTTTTTATTCATTCCTGACCGGTCGATTGCAGCCATTGCGATTTATTTTACAATTATATATTTTGGATTAATTACCGGGACCGCATTACATGAGGCAGCACACGGCTATGCGCATCGAAAATTTGCGGGAAGGGATGGTCCACAAGGCTTTTTTGCGAGTGATATGATGTCTGTGAAATTTGTAAGACCAGTATTAGATCCGTTTCAGAAGAAGCAGGTATGGATTACGCTGCTTGGGCCGCTTGTCCCAGGTGTGATCGGAGCAGCAGGGATCATTGTGACCGTATTATGTCTAAAAGAAAATCCAATCTCGACCGGCTTCTTTATTTTTTCAATCACATATTTTATTCAATTACTCTATCTTCTTCCGTTTATGGGGGATGGTAAATCCATTATGAAGCAGCTATTGCTTGGGGGAATGGGAGGACAACGATCATGAACGTACAGGCGATGAAACAAGGTGCTATTGTTGGTGGTTTTCTGGGGTTTTTAGGCTTTCCGATGCTGACAATCGGTGTATTGTTCTATCATTTATTTCAATCAAAAACGAACGATGCTTTATTATTTAACAGTCTCGCTTTTGAGATGGAAGGTTCATCCGCATTTACTTTTCAAATCAAGCCAAACTTTTTTATTTATATGATTGTGATTTTTGCCGCGAGTTTTCTCATTGTGGCTATCTTATCAGCCATGAAGCAGAAAAAAACGAAAGATTAGGAGAATTCTCCTAATCTTTTTTTGTATGTCCAACCAAATTTTAGTATAATAGAAAATAAAAAACATCAAAGGGGATCTCAATGTTAAAAAAATGGAGTGTTCTTATATTCACTGTTTTTCTATTAGCAGGATGCGGTGAGAAGGCTGAAGAAACCACGCAAACCGAGAAGACGGTATCAACAATAAATACGGAGCTTGCTACTAAGAAGCAAGTAACCATCGAACAAATGAAACTGACAAAAAAAGAAAAGAGCTTACTAGAAGCATCAACCACTAATGAAATGGTGGCTTTGACATTAAAAGGATTAACGAAGAAGGATAAGAGTATTACGTTTATCGGGAGTCATTACAAACATGGCCGATTAGCTAACAAGGAAGCATCATCTGCCACCTTTACTTTACATCAAGATGGAACCGACCAAACGATGAATGTGCTCTTACAATTAAAGCATGAGAAAGATACATATGAATCACAATTTAGTATGTGGTCTGACAACAAGAACGAGGGAATGACAAAAGCGACAGCAAGCTTTCCGTTCAAAGTAAGTGACTATGTTTTTTCTGCACAATCTGAAACTGTCAAAGTCTCTTCTGGAGGAAAGGCACTGATTGCGTATACAGCGGCAATGGGGAAAGACGGAAATTCACCGATGCTTGAAGAGATTGAGAAAAATCCAAAGCAAGCGCTGAAGAATAAGTCACATGCCTACTTATTTTATATCCAGCTCGATAAATAACTATCGTAATATATACGGAGAATATGAAGTTTTTTGACGAAAAATCTTCATATTCTCTTGACGAATTGTTAAGAAAGTTGTAACATAATAAAAGTCAACGCGATGACGTTGCTTATTGATGCGGGTGTAGTTTAGTGGTAAAACCTCAGCCTTCCAAGCTGATGTCGTGAGTTCGATTCTCATCACCCGCTCCAATACATAATTTTGTTTATAACGCAGTATTTCGTTTCTTAGATAAACGAAGTGTTGCGTTTTTTATTATGTCAGTATAATGTGAAAAAGCACTGTCAAGCTACAGTGCTTTTTCAATAAGTTCATATTTACTTTCTCCACCATGTATTTGTACAAACATCTTCGTCAAGGATTGGATGAGAGCTTCACTCTTTTCCCGGGAAATAGATGGCGGAAACAGGATGATTTGCAAAATGTTTTTTGTGTCTTGAGAAATGTGGGCTTTACTTGGTTGAGAAAATAATCCTTTAAGTCCTGCGTTGTCCTGCCATTCAATGTGACCACTCTCATGTTTTGCTAGTGAAAGCGGCTCTTCTAGACGATCAGCATCGAATGTTAGGATAGGCAAGAAATATTTTAAAGAGAAAAAGATCGACAAATCCTGTACGGAATTGGTCGAGTCAATAAATCGTTCTTTTTGGATATCAGCAAGAATTGGCAGGAAAGGAACGTCTTTTAAAAGGTCCGTCCATTCTTTGATTGCTGGTACTTCTTCTAATACTTTATCTTCGTATTCAAAAAATAAAGATTCTTGAAACAGGCGGAGCCGGCCTTTTAACATTTGAGGGGATGTGCCAACTTCAATATGCGAATATTCAATCTGTCCAACATGGATAGACGGGTTGTCAGGATGAGAAATTTCCATATGTATCTTCACAGTGACTCACTCCAATCGGTCATGATACACTCGTATTATACTGAAAACAACAGGAGAAACAAAGAAAGGAGGTTTGCAAGGTGATTCATGTTGGAGAATTAAAAGAAGAATTGATTCAATATGCGAAAGAAATTGGTGTCGATAAAATCCGATTTGCAAGTGCTGATACATTTGATTCATTAAAAGACCGCCTCATCTTACATGAATCGTTAGGGTATTTGTCAGGCTTTGAAGAGCCTGATATAGAGAAGCGAACAAACCCTTCTTTGCTGCTTCCGAAGGCCAAATCAATTGTTGCGATAGCGCTCGCGTATCCTTCCAAAATGAAAGGTGCTCCTCGAAGTACAAAGGATGCAAGAAGAGGAATCTTTTGCCGTGCTTCTTGGGGAACAGACTACCATGTTGTGCTGAAAAAAAAGCTTGATATGCTCGAAGAATTCTTGCGGAGTAAACATGTCGATATACGGACAAAATCAATGGTGGACACAGGAGAACTATCTGATCGTGCAGTAGCGGAACGCGCTGGCATAGGTTTTAGTGCGAAGAACTGTATGATTATCACGCCAGAGTTTGGGTCTTATGTGTATTTGGCTGAAATGATCACAAATGTCCCATTTGAACCGGATGAAAAAATTGAAGACCAGTGCGGAACGTGTAATAAATGTGTAGATTCGTGTCCAACTGGTGCACTTGTGAATCCAGGACAGCTGAATTCTCAACGGTGTATTTCCTTTTTAACGCAAACAAAAGGATTTTTGCCTGACGAATTTCGTTCGAAAATAGGAAATCGATTGTATGGGTGTGATACGTGCCAAATCGTCTGCCCGATCAATAAAGGGAAGGACTTTCACCTGCATCCTGAAATGGAGCCGGACCCTGAAATTGCGAAGCCGCTCTTAAAGCCGCTTCTTACGATCAGTAATCGTGAGTTTAAGGAAAAATACGGTCATGTTTCAGGTTCATGGCGGGGGAAAAAGCCAATTCAGCGAAATGCGATTTTGGCACTTGCTCACTTTAAAGATACATCTGCCTTACCCGTGTTGATTGATTTGATGCACAAGGATCCACGGCCTGTTATTCGGGGCACGGCTGCTTGGGCAATAGGGAAAATTGGCGATGAGGAGCTGCTCCCAGAGCTGGAAAAAGCCCTTGAGCGGGAAAGCGATGAGGAAGCGAAACAGGAAATTGTCAAAGGGATTGAGTTTTTACAGACACCTTTAAATACTAAATAACGTCCCTGTGAACATAGAATGAACCAAACAGAGATTTTAAAAAAGTTTGGTGGTGTCTGTGTGAAACAATTATTAGAGCAAACATTAGAAGACAGGCTTGGTTATTTATTAAATGGGAGTGCAATCAAACAGCCGCAGCTCATGTCTGATGTGGAAGCAGTCGAACGGAAAAAAGAGCTTTTTGCTAGAAGACAGGTGGAGATTGTCAAGGCGAAGGCGAAAGCAACACTTCTTGATTCAACGATTCAGGATGACGGGGCTCAGCATGTGCAGTATCTCGCTCATCTCACTTATGTATGCAAGGATGTAGACGATTCTTTTTATTTAGAGGAGCAGGTAGAAAAAAGAGAAGCGTTCCTTTACAACGACATGCTTGTGAAAGACCGGTTGATGATAGAAGAACGTCAAATGGAAGAGCAGGTGGATGAGCGCTTTCAGACCGAAGAACAGTTTGGGAGAGCCTTTCACTATGACCGGCGGGCAGCCGTACAATATGCGGAGACGTATTGGAATAAACGAAATCCCGCCTATAAAAACTTCGAAGATAACTGCACGAATTTTATTTCACAATGCTTGAAGGCAGGGAATGCGCCAACGAGAGGGTATCCGAACCGCGGATCTGGCTGGTGGGTGCGGCCGCACACGTGGAGCTATAGCTGGACGGTGGCTCATTCGATGAAAAATTATTTAGCGAATTCGAAAGCGGGTTTAAGAGCAAAGAAACTCACAGAAGCACAGGAGCTTCAAATTGGTGATGTCATTTGCTACGATTTTGAGGGAGATGGCAGGTATAATCATACAACCATTGTCGTCGATCACGATAAAGGCGGAATGCCTCTTGTGAATGCTCAGACATATGACAGCCGTATGCGTTATTGGTCGTATGAGGATTCGACTGCCTATACTCCTGCTATTCGTTATACGTTTTTTCACATTTTGGACGATGCCGCGAAGGATAGTTAATGGTATAATGTTGAGCGGAAAAGAAAATTAGAGGTGAACTTTTTTGGGACTTCATGTCGTTTTATATCAACCAGAGATTCCAGCTAATACTGGAAATATTGCGCGTACATGTGCAGCAACAAATACAACCCTTCATCTGATTCGTCCGCTTGGTTTTTCGACAGATGATAAAATGCTGAAGCGTGCAGGACTCGATTATTGGAAATATGCCAATGTCGTCTATCATGATTCACTTGATGAATTGTTTGAGGCACATCCGAAGGGACAATTCTTCTATATCACAAAATTTGGTCAAAAGCCGCATACGACATTTGATTACTCTCAGTTAGATGAAGATTACTTCTTCGTTTTTGGCAGGGAGACAAGTGGATTGCCGAAAGATTTGATCGAGCGGAATATGGACCGCTGCCTTCGTTTACCGATGACAGAACATGTTCGTTCTCTGAATCTATCGAATACGGCAGCAATTCTTGTGTATGAGGCACTTCGCCAGCAGCAATATCGAGATCTGATATAAGGTCATGATGAAAGCCGGGATGCCTATCTCGGCTTTTTTATATGAGATAAGGAACAAAATATGACTTGTTTAGTCTATTTTTTGACATATTGAAAAAATCAAAGGACAGTAAATATGTAGGTGCTAAAAACAACAAATTAAATGAAAAAGGATGTTCCGCTCATGGAACATCCTTTTCTTCATTTACCAGGCTTGCCTTCGTAGCCAGCTGTGAAAATGGATACTAAAAACGTAATGATGACGCCCATCATAATGACCGTTCTCATATAAGCTCCCCCTTATCCCTTTGTTTCTATCGCTGCCTATTTCATATGATGTGAAGTTCGCCTTGAAAAGCAGGAGAAGAAGATCATTTTTCTCCTGTTTTTCCTTTATTATGAAGGGTCTTGCGGATGGTTGTCAATTCAGTTTGCCAATTCGTCATTTTGAAGAACGAAAGCATGTAATAGGACGCCTCCGCATAGATTGTAAAACAGTATCTGATTACTTGCTTCAATCTTGAAAGAGGAGGTTCATATGGATATTTTAAAGAAAATCGAACAGCACAGAGAAGAAGAGCAGCGTCTCAAATGGGAAGGCACATTCGGCGAATATTTAGACATTATAAAGGAAAATCCACTTGTCGCTCAATCTGCTCATTCTCGCGTTTATCATATGATTAAAGACAGCGGGATTGAAGAGGAGAATGGGGTCAGAACGTACAAATTTTTTGATCAGGAGCTTTTTGGATTAGAGGAATCATTGGAAAGATTAGTGGAGGAATATTTTCACCCTGCTGCCAAGCGGCTCGATGTGAGGAAGCGTATTTTGTTATTGATGGGACCAGTGAGCGGGGGGAAATCTACGCTTGTTACTAGGCTGAAAAGAGGACTAGAAGAATATTCACTGACAGATCATGGCGCAGTCTATGCGATCAAAGGCTGCCCGATGCATGAAGATCCGCTTCATCTTATTCCGCAAAATCTACGTGAGGATTTCTATAGAGAGTATGGCATTCGTGTGCAGGGGAATTTGTCCCCTCTGAATATGATGAGGCTGGAAGAGGAATATGGTGGACGAATTGAGGATGTAAGGGTTGAACGGATCTTTTTCTCAGAGGATAAACGGACCGGTATTGGTACCTTTAGTCCGTCTGATCCGAAATCTCAGGACATTGCTGATTTAACAGGAAGCATCGATTTTTCCACTATTGCTGAATTTGGATCAGAGTCAGATCCAAGGGCCTACCGCTTTGATGGAGAACTCAATAAAGCAAACCGAGGGATGATGGAGTTTCAGGAGATGTTAAAGTGTGATGAGAAATTTCTATGGCATCTTCTGTCATTAACGCAGGAAGGAAATTTTAAAGCAGGCCGTTTTGCCTTGATTAGTGCAGATGAATTGATCGTCGCTCATACGAATGAAACCGAGTACCGGTCGTTTATTTCAAATAAAAAGAACGAGGCCTTGCATTCAAGAATTATTGTGATGCCGATTCCTTATAACTTGAAGGTGACAGAGGAGGAACGCATTTATCATAAAATGATTTCAGAAAGTGATGTCTCTGATGTGCATATTGCCCCGCATACGCTGAAGGTGGCAGCGATGTTCTCCATTTTGACAAGACTCAAAGAGCCGAAGCGTTCTGATATTGATTTGGTGAAAAAAATGCGCCTTTATGACGGAGAAAGTGTCGAGGGATTCCAATCTGCTGATATTGATGAGATGAAAAAGGAATTTCATGATGAAGGGATGAGCGGAATTGATCCGCGATATGTGATTAACCGCATTTCCTCCACTATTATCCGGAAGAATATGGAGTCGATCAATGCGCTGGATGTCCTTCGTTCGTTAAAAGAAGGACTCGATCAGCATCCATCTATCTCAAGCGAGGACCGGGAGCGCTATTTGAATTTTATTTCTGTTGCGCGAAAAGAGTACGACGATATTGCGAAGAAGGAAGTACAAAAGGCATTTGTGTATTCCTATGAGGAGTCTGCGAAAACGCTCATGGATAATTACTTAGATAATGTCGAGGCATATTGCAACAAAAACAAACTGCGTGATCCGTTAACCGGTGAAGAAATGAACCCTGATGAAAAGCTTATGCGTTCAATTGAAGAGCAGATCGGAATTTCTGAAAATGCGAAAAAGGCATTTAGAGAAGAAATTCTGATTCGTATTTCGGCTTATGCGAGAAAGGGCAAACGCTTTGATTATAATTCTCATGAGAGATTGCGTGAGGCAATTCAGAAGAAGCTGTTTGCTGATTTAAAAGATGTGGTGAAAATCACGACGTCAACGAAGACGCCGGATGAACAGCAGCTGAAGAAAGTGAATGAAGTAGTGGCTAGATTAATTGATGAACATGGCTATAATTCAACAAGTGCAAATGAACTTTTAAAATATGTAGGCAGTCTTCTCAATCGTTAATAAATGAAGGAGGCATTATTGGCGCACCTGCACCGGTAATGTCTTTTTTAGAAATGATCGTCAACTTGGGTGACGAGCAGCATAAGATAAAGGAATCGGTGGTTAGAAGAATTGTGCAAACAGGTGAGGAGGGGGATGGATGTCCCGGCAAGAAAAAAGTCAGTTTATTGTATCTCAGGAAGACTGGTCCCTCCATCGAAAAGGCTATGACGACCAGCAGCGTCATCAGAAAAAGGTCAAAGAAGCGATTAAAAACAATTTGCAGGATCTTGTCACAGAAGAAAGCATTATCATGTCTAACGGAAAAGATGTTGTCAAAATTCCGATTCGTTCGTTAGATGAATATAAAATTCGGTACAACTACGATAAAAATAAGCATGTGGGTCAAGGCGATGGAGACAGCGAGGTAGGCGATATTGTCGCACGTGATGGATCAGACAGTAAGCAAGGGCAAGGAAAGGGACAGAGCGCAGGAGATCAGGCTGGAGAGGATTATTACGAAGCTGAGGTCTCATTAATGGATCTTGAGGAAGCGCTGTTTCGGGAATTAGAGCTGCCAAACCTTAAACAAAAGGAGCTTGACGACATCATTGTCGAGCAAATTGAGTTTAACGATATTCGCAAAACCGGGTTAACAGGGAATATTCATAAAAAACGAACGATGCTGTCAGCATTTAAACGAAATGCAATGACAGGCAGTCCTTCCTTTTATCCAATCTACCCAGAGGATATCAAATATAAGACGTGGAATGAAGTGACCAAACCAGAGTCGAAAGCCGTCGTTTTGGCGATGATGGATACGAGCGGAAGTATGGGACTTTGGGAAAAATATATGGCGAGAAGTTTTTTCTTTTGGATGACACGTTTCTTACGGACAAAGTATGAAACGGTTGAAATTGAATTTATTGCTCATCATACGGAGGCGAAGGTTGTCGATGAAGAGCATTTCTTTTCGCGGGGGGAGAGCGGAGGAACCATTTGCTCCTCTGTCTATCGAAAAGCGCTAGAGCTCATAGACGAACGTTATCCGCCGTCGCGATATAATATTTATCCTTTTCATTTTTCTGATGGAGACAATTTGACCTCAGACAATGCACGATGCGTGAAGCTTGTTTCTGAAATTATGAAAAAAGCCAACTTATTCTGCTATGGTGAAGTGAATCAATACAACCGGCATTCTACATTAATGTCAGCATATAAGCATATACAGGATGAGAAATTTAAGCATTATATTTTGAAACAAAAATCAGACGTTTTTCTTGCCCTAAAAAAATTTTTTCAGCAGGAAGAAGTTCTTTCGTAAATAGCACATTTGAAAAAACCTTTCAGCATAAGGGCTGAAGGGTTTTTTGTATGGAGAAGGAAGGGATCACCAGAAAAAAAGTAAAACTTTCTCTTTGACATTTCAATTTTCATTTATTAATATTTAATCTTGTTAAATATAAGTTTTTCAAAAAAGATGCCGATCGTCTTTTCTTCTTTTTCTTCTCTTTGCTCATGAGTGAACAATAAGTATAAATGGGCTGCACACCATTATTCATGCGGGGAAGATGAAGGAGATATAACAGTTTTATGAGCTTGCTTCATATTCTGTCAGATGATGGGCATTCTAAGTTTGCTAAAGCAGATGACACTATATTTTTATACATGAAAGGAGAAACAAAACATGAACAGAGGGCGTTTATTGCTAACGAATATTATTGGCCTTATTGTAATTCTTGCCATTATTGCCGGAGGTGCTTATTACTACTACGAAAGCACAAATTTTGTCAAAACTGACGAGGCGAAAGTGACAGGTGACATGTATCAAATCACAGCACCAGCAGCTGGACAAATCAAAGGCTGGGATATCAATGAAGGTGACGAAGTGCAAAAAGACAGCACAGTCGCAAAAGTTGAAGGAGAAACAAAAACAAACATTAAATCAGTGGCTGATGGCACATTAGTCAAAAAAGAAGTACAAAACAATCAACAAGTGCAGCCTGGTACAGTTCTTGGTGAAACGATTGATTTAAGCAAGCTTTACATCACAGCAAATATCAAAGAAACAGATATTAAAAGCATTGAAAAAGGCGACAAAGTCGACATCGTGGTAGATGGTGATCCTGATACAACATTTGAAGGAACAGTTGAACAAATTGGTTATGCGACAAACTCAACATTCAACATGCTGCCAGCAACAAACTCAAGTGGTAACTATACAAAAGTGACACAAAAAGTAGCAGTGAAAATTTCAATTAAAAATCCATCAGACAAAGTACTTCCTGGTATGAATGCTTCTGTCAAAATTTCATCTTAATGATGATTGATATCAAAAAATGAAAGGAGGTTGTCTGAGATGGCAAATCAACCTGCAGCAACAAAACAGGGAGCAGGCTCCTTGTCTTTACTGATCATTTTAATGGCCGGCTTGTTCGTTGCGATTTTGAACCAAACACTTCTGAACGTAGCCATGCCCCATTTAATGACTGAATTTAATGTGAGTGCAACGACGATTCAGTGGCTTACAACAGGTTATATGCTTGTCAACGGTGTGCTGATTCCGTTATCTGCGTTTTTAATCACACGCTTTGGACAGCGCAGCTTATTCCTAGTTGCCATGATCTCGTTTACACTAGGGACCTTTATTTGCGGGATTGCGCCGAACTTTTCGACCATGCTCATTGGTCGTTTGATTCAGGCAATCGGCGGCGGTATCCTGCAGCCGCTCGTGATGACAACAATCCTTTTTATTTTCCCTCCTGAAAACAGAGGAAAAGGAATGGGGATTTTCGGTCTTGCGATGATGTTTGCTCCAGCGGTAGGACCAACATTATCTGGTTACATTATTGAACATTATTCTTGGCGTATTATGTTTTATGGACTTGTTCCAATCGGAGCAATTGTCATTATCGCGGCTTTCTTTATGTTTAGAAATATTGTAGAGCCTAAAAAGATCAAGCTGGACAGCCTTGGTGCGGTTCTTTCCATCGTTGGTTTTGCTTCGCTCCTATACGGAGTGAGTGAAGCTGGAAGTGATGGCTGGACAGATCCGATCGTCTTATCGACGATTATTGTTGGTGCGATTGCGATCATTCTCTTTATTTTCCAACAGCTGAAAGCTGATAATCCGATGCTTGATTTCCGAGTGTTTAAATACAGCATTTTCTCATTATCAAGTGTCATTAATATTATTATTACAGTTGCCTTATACACTGGGATGTTCTTACTTCCGATTTATCTGCAGAACCTCGTTGGGTTTACGGCATTGCAATCCGGGCTATTAATGCTTCCAGGGGCACTTGCGATGCTGATTATGTCCCCGATTTCAGGGATTTTGTTTGATAAATTTGGACCTCGTCCGCTTGCGATTGTGGGGATGCTCATTACCGTTGTCACCACATTCGAGTTTACAAGGCTGACGATTGATACATCATATAGTCACATTGTGCTCATGTATGCAGTTCGTGCATTCGGTATGTCACTCCTTATGATGCCTGTGATGACAGCTGGGATGAACCAATTACCACAGCACTTAAACAGCCATGGTACAGCGATGTCTAATACATTAAGACAAATAAGCGGTTCGATCGGTACGAGTTTGATCACAACGATTTATACGAATCGGACAACATTCCATTATTCCAATATGGCGGATCAAACAAATACAGCGGACCCGTTCTTTATGAATTCATTCCAGGCGGCTGTGTCGAATGTGATGCACCATATGGGCATGACAGCTGAAGCTGCTCAAAAATATGTATCCACCCAGCTTTTTACGAAAGCACAGGTTGATTCAAACGTAATGGGTATCAATGATGCTTACATGTGGGTAACGTTATTCTGTGCCGCTGGTGTCATTCTCAGCTTGTTCCTGCGTGATGTACGTAAGGATAAAAAGAGAAAAGACCAGCAGCATAAAAAACAAGAAATGACACTGCTTCCAGCACCTAAGGAAGCAAACCAAGATGCAAGATAAGTGTGGAGGGACCGTACATGAAAATTTATGTCGTATACGATAGTGAAGGTGACCATACAAAAGCACTGGCAGAAGCAATTGCAGCGGGTGCAGGTGAAACAGAGCACGCTGAAGTATTCGTCGATCATGTGAAAGATGCGGATATTCGCAAGCTGGATCAAATGGATGCGATCATTTGGGGCTGCCCTGGTCACTTTGGGACCATTAGTTCTGGGTTAAAGACATGGATTGACCGTCTTGGCTACTTATGGGCAGAAGGAAAACTGATCGATAAAGTCGGTGCCGTTTTCTGTACAACTGCTACAACGCACGGCGGTTTAGAAATGACGATGCATAATTTAATTACACCAATGTTCCACCAAGGGATGCTTGTTGTTGGCCTTCCTGGAAATGTGCCAGAAAATGCTTTATACGGCTCTTACTATGGAGCAGGTGTGACATGTCCGATTGATTCTGATGAAGTGATTTCGTCAGAAGGCATTGAACTTGGGAAAGCATTAGGAAGACGTGTAGCATCAGTCACTGCGTCATTTAAGCGATAAGGAGAGGGTTCTTTTGGCGACGATTATTGTAGCGTTAGTAGCTGCTGTTCTAGTCATTATCGGATTAGTAGCATTCAATGTCAGACACGCTTCGATCGAGAAGAAAGAGATCAATGAAGATGTGCCCAATCAGCCTGACGTGCCCCGCAGCGAGTCAGAAGTTGCGGCGAGACCTGTAGAGCCTGAAGTAGAAGAAGAAGCGTCAACGCCTTCTCAAACGGATGAACGAGTGTCTGGTGATGATTTCTATAGACAGGCGCTTCAAAAGTTTAAGCAGCCAGAACCACCTGTCAAAGAAGAAGAGCCAGAAACTAAAATGAATGATGACATGTATCGTTCTGCTTTGCAGAAGCTAAAGCAGAAGGACAAATAAAAAAGAGAACCTCTTGTCAGGTTCTCTCAGCGTGTAGACAAACCCTTGCATTCGGTGTCCTGCGCGCTGGTGCTCACGAATGTCAAATTCGCTCCGCGCCAGTGCTCGTCCTTCCTAGACTTCAAAGGTTTTCTATCACGCTGAAAAGAAGACAAAGGGCTAAAATAAAACCATTTTAGCCCTTTGTCAACAATTTGAAGAGAACCTCTTGTCAGGTTCTCTTTTTTGTATAGCACAAAAAAACCGCCGGCAGAAGCCGAGCGGTTTTCCTTCACTCTATAAAGTGCTAAAGAGCAGATGCTCTTAAATTACGCTTTGTTAACGTTAGCAGCTTGTGGTCCACGGTTACCTTCAACGATTTCGAAAGAAACTGCTTGACCTTCTTCTAAAGTTTTGAAGCCTTCGCCTTGGATAGCAGAGAAGTGAACGAATACATCGTCTTGACCTTCTACTTCGATGAATCCGAAACCTTTTTCAGAGTTGAACCATTTTACTTTACCTTCTAACATGAAATTTCCTCCTAAAGCGATCTTAACGCTTAAATTCACTATTCTTGCTCTTACACAAACTTCAAAGACGAAAACTCTTTCAAAACTTTCTTCTTAAAGATGATACGAACAAAAATAATTACCTTTACTTTACCAGTGTTTGCGGGAAAAAACAACTGTTATCCAAAAACTTTTTTAAAAATAATTAGCGCTAACAAATTGAGGAAATAGCCTATATTCATTGGCCTCTTTTTCTTCCTGAGAAGCTCACTTGATTTCGGCCAGACTGCTTCGCTTTATAGAGCTCCTGATCAGCTATAATCGGTAATTGTTTGATGTCTCGACTTCTCGCGGAGTAATACGCACACCCAAGTGATACTGTAATATGAATGGACATGCCATTTTGTAAATAAATCGGCTGATCTGCTATTTTTCTCCGTAAGCGTTCTGCAATCTGCCATGTTTTTTCAACTGTACAATTGGGTAGAAGGACGGCAAATTCCTCACCGCCGATCCGGCCAATATAATCTGAGCTTCTTGTGTTTTTGATCAGCCTTTTTCCGATTTCTTTTAAAACCAAATCTCCCTCATGATGTCCATATTGGTCATTAATGGATTTGAAGTAATCGATGTCTAAGTAAATAAGGGACATTTGTTGGATAGGCTGCTTAAATTTCATCGAAAAAGCATCATTTAAGACCTCATCGAACTTCCGTTTATTTAAAACACCTGTTAAAAAGTCATAATGAGCTTGGAATTTATACAAATTCAATAGCTGATATGCTTTTGTTTGATGCTCAATGACGTAAAAGTTAAACAAACCAGCAATATATGAGAACATCCAATAAGCAAAATGTAGTTCAAATGATGTCTCATGCACGATCATGATAAACAGGCTTGTGGCAATCACATTACCTAACGTAATGGACAAAAGCATTTTCATAACTTGATTCATATGGCGCTCAGCAATTAAAAAAGAAGCTGTTGCGATGATCATCATGGAAAAAATGTTGATGAAAGAAGCGACGTTGGCTTCGATTAATAATCGACCAATGATTACAACACAGGCTGCAATGATGGTTTGGGCGATGCCTCCATAAAAGGCAGTTAAAATAAGGGGGATATGTCTTAAATCGACGATAGCTGGTCCTGCTTTGATAGAGAAGAACATTAAGAGGACACCGAGTAACCCAGAAAGAATGCCTTTGCATAGTTGTCTGAGCAGGGTATCTTCTTTCTTAAGAAAATTCTCTTTAAACACAAGCAGAAATAAATAATGAAAAGTGACAAGAATTGTTAAATTAATAAAGAGGTCTCTTAGCAAAATTAAATCACCTTTTTAAAATTACTAAAATTTGTTGCAAAAGAAAAGGGGAAAAAGGATAATTAATAAAAATTTCACTTATGAAGGGATCGAAAAACATGCGAGGAAAACGCTTCCCAGATGAAACGGACTGGCTCTCTTTTTTTGAAACGGAGCCTGATGAAAGGTTCGAGAAAGGGATGCCTATTGAATATCAAAGCCTGACATTTCGATTTGAGAATCAAGACGAGCGTTTCGTTGTCACGATGTACCTTGGAAGTCAAGAATTTACGTTAAAAGCTGTTCGAAAAAAAGATGGATCGTTTTTAGGCATCTATGATTTTAAAACCGTGCAGCATGTAGAGATAAAAAAGGACCGGCCAAACGAAAAAGAGCTCTTACTCATAGTAGAAGCTTATGGCGATTTTATCACAACAGTTGAAATTACCTTTTTACCTTTCTTCTCTGTAATGGTGAAAGAGCATTTTTCAGGAGAATAAACAGGAGCCTCTATTCATAAAGGCTCCTGTTTTCTTATTTGTGCTCGATGTCATTGATCACTTGTTGGATTGATTCATCATCCATCACATTCATGACACTTTCATCAATATGGAGAGACTGTGCATAAGACTCTCTTGGCTGATGGTTTCTTGATGTCGATTGGTGCTGATTCGTATGGTTTGGCTGTACAGCAGTAAATGCCTGCTTCATCATTTGTCCGATTTCCGCAGTTCCCTTTGCTTCTTTCTGTGCGTGTGACTCGTTTCGAGACGATTCATGGTGCTGTTGATCTTTTCCCTTCATCATTGAAGACATATTCATTTGCGTCATGCTTTTCAGTCTTCTTCGTAAAACCGGGGAAAATAATGCAATGATGGCTGTTGATGCTGCGATCATTGCGCCAGTGCTCATGCCTTTTCTTTTTTTAAACAAACGAATCCCTCCATTTGATCGTGATGATTCTTCTTCATCATGTTTAGGATGACCAAACAAAGCTGAATTATGAATTCATTTCGCTGAAAGAGAGGATGTATGCATAAAAAGCCGGCTGGATGAAAAACCTAAGAGCAAAAGGAGGGAATAAATGATGAATAAGAAATGGATGCTATCTTTACTACTCGTTCCAGCATTGATCACCACTGGATGTGGTATGAACAACCAGGGCGATGAGCGAAGAGGAACAATGAAACGACAGTATGAAAATGTCACATATAAGAATGACAACATGCGGCAGGATCAGCCAGATGTTCAAACACCTCAGAAGGTCAAAGTGGCAGATAAAGCGTCAGAGCTAGTAGCCAACATGTCTGAAGTAAAAACAGCGAACGTACTTGTTACAGGAAAGAATGCATTTGTTGCTGTTATGCTTGAAGGCGATAAAAGCGGTAATGTGACAGAAGATTTGAAAAAGAAAATTTCTGATAAAGTCAAATCAACGGATCAACAAATCGATAATGTGTATGTATCTGCGAATCCAGACTTTGTCGATCGTATGGAAGGGTATGGAAAACGTATTAGAAGCGGAGAGCCCATCTCAGGATTTTTCGATGAATTTACTGAAACGGTCAGACGTGTCTTCCCTGAATCAAAATAGCTACGACAAAAGCCGTATGTCATATGCGGCTTTTTTGTTTGGAACCGCACCTTGCGCACCTGACTGCATAAAGTAAAAAATATATCACCTCTTGTTGATCTTTGTTTCTTCATAGAAAGAGAAAGAGGCTGCAGGATGAATTCAGGTGGGGAGCAAATGAAAGCCAAGCCGTCATTGATTCATAAAAAGCTTGTAGGCGGAATGATAGCAGCAGGTCTCATTTTTTATGCTTTCACCGCGTACTTGATTTATGTTGCGTTTCAGCTGACAGGACAATATTTAGAGCAGCAGTCTTCTCCTAAAACGATTTTAACGGAGGGACTCAATAAGCAAGTCTATGAACATATTAGAATATACTATGCAGAGGAAGAGGACGCTTTTGTTGATTTGACAATTGAGGCTATGGATCAGGCAAAGAAGAGGACAGCGTCAGTATTTCAATTTGAAACTGACAAACCTTTAGACATTATTTATTTTGATGATAAAGAGACAATCGAGCAATTTGCAGGAATCAAGCATATTACGGGTTTTTACTCCGATCATGATCAAATGATAGGGGTATATCCAGATAAGCGGGAAGCATTATTGAAGAAAGAGACACTCCCTTTATACTTTTTCAACACGTTATTGATTCATGAATATGCTCACTTTGTTTTCTATGAAAAAGTTCATTCTTACGAAGTGTCCCCGGTGATCTTTCCCCTTTGGTTCCATGAAGGAACAGCAGAATGGACGGCCTATGATGTGCTGAATGCCACGTCTGAACGGTTCGATGTCATTCCTTTTGAATGTCTTTATTCTGATCAAGACTGGCAAGATTCTCGCACGACGTATGAGACAGATGTTTATGTGCAAAGCTACTATATGATTTATGAGCTCGTGCAGCTTTATGGACGAGACGTCATACATGAGATTATGGAGGAAACGGCGAAGACTGGCCGTTTTGATAGAGGTTTTGAACAAGCGACAGGACAACGTCTGGCAGATTTTGAAGAGCAATTTAAACTGAGTTATCAAAGAAAAAACGGCTGACCTGAGGATATAGGTCGGCCGTTCTTTGTTTAATGAAGCGGTTTTTGCTGATTGGCTTTGTTTTGCGGCATTTGAACTTGGCCCTTCATTGGGGCAAATGTAGACGTCATCGCCTGCATATCTTGAGCTGTAAGCTGCGGAACTTGATAATAGCTATGTTTATTTTGATATAAGAAAATTTCATACGCCATTTCAATAAAGTTCGGAATTTGCGCTGCAAGCACACGTCGCACCACAGGGTTTGTTACCTCTAGTGCAGTCATTGAAAGTAATCCAGCATGTGATTTCACGAGACCTAGCATATGCCCTGTAATTCCCGAGTCCTTTACATCCTGTAACGATTGATTTGGCTTCTTAGGCTGAGATGGTTTTATTCCGTATGTCACCTGTGTTTGTTCTTTCATCATATACGTAGATGTTTCTTCACTATGCTTTTGACCAGTAGAAAAACAATCTACCGTGACATTATACTGTGACAATACAAATTGATATTGTCGATCTAAAATGTCGGATAATGCGGGATCTTGGATGAATTGGCGAAAGATCATGTATTGATCCAAAATATTAATGGTCCCTGCTAATACTTCATGTAAATCAAATAACTCATGCCCGCCATGATTGAATTGAGGCTGCTGGACATTTCCTTGAACGTTTGTCTGCTGATCGTTTTGCATTGAGATTCCTCCTTCTGTTTATACAATCAGTTTTAATGTGAGGATGTTTTCCTTCTTTCATGCAAAAAACATTATTTACAATTAGAGGGTTTTCTTCCTTTTTGTCGAAAAAAAGTATCAGACGAATGAACATGGGGGTACCAGATGCAGGACAAAATCATTAATCGTTTGATAGAAGACGAACATGTGCAGGCACCAGTGATTGGCATCGGTGTTTCGCCGTTTGAACAGCATCATCTTGAGGCTTTTTTTCAATCATTTCCTCATGAATTAAATGCCTCTTTTATTGTTGTGCAAAATCATGTGACGGGCGATTGTATAACTGATTTGGAAGCACTTGTTTTACCGATTGGCTACCGGGCAAAAACGATTAAACATGGTGAGAAAGTCATGAAGAAGACGATTTATTTTTGTCCACAGCATGCGGTTGTGACGTTAACAGAAGATCAGCGGCTGCACCTATCAGAGCAGCTGCCTCCGTGCATGGCTTGCTCTGTGGATTTGCTTTTTCAGTCTCTCGCCAGCGTTCAAAAGGAAGAGGCTTTTGCGATTTATTTTCAAAAAGGTCATTGTGTGGGAAGTGGCTTGCTTCAGTTGGTTGAGCAGGGCGGTACAGCTTTATCGTGCAGCGAGGTAGAAAGTGGTTTTGACACCTTGTATCAACAAACATTCAAAGACCCTTCCACCCTTGCGGCATATATCGCCAATATCATTAACGTTCCGCACATCGATGAGGCAGATCCTGTATTACTGAGAATTATTGAACGTCTTGAAATGTATAAAGGCATTGCCTTTTCAACCTATCAAAAGAAAAGGCTGCTATCTGTCATTCAAAAACGAATGAGGATTGCAAAAAAACGGATTTCATTATTAGCAGAGTACGACTGCTTATTAGAAAGAGAACCAGATGAGCTTGACCTTCTGCACGTACAGCTTCTAAGCGGTATGACATCTTTTTTTAGGGATATGGAGGCTTTTCGTGTATGTGAACATCAGATCATTCCGTCGATCATTGAAAATGCGGTGAAAAACGGGAAATCTCGATGCCGTATTTGGATTGCTGGATGTTCGACAGGAGAGGAAGCCTATTCTTTTACGATCTTATTTTTAGAAGAAATGAAGAGAAGACAAGTGACCATTGAACTTCAAGTATTTGCAACAGATATCAACCGAAAAGCCATTCAAACAGCTAGTAAAGGTCTTTACTCAGTAGAGTCTATGGCAAGGATGCCGGAAAAATGGCGGGCGCGATATTTCGAAAGGAAAGGTGACGCTTTTATTGTGAAGCAGTCGCTTAGAAAACATATTGTTTTTGCACCTCACAATTTATTGATCGATTCACCTTTTATCCACCTCGATTTTATCAGTTGCCGAAATGTTCTGATGTACTTCCAGCCTGAAGTGCAAAAACGAGTATTGTCCCGATTCCAATATGCTTTAAAAGATCAAGGGATGTTGATATTAGGGCCAAATGAAACTGTACCCAATATCCCTCGTTTGTTTCATTTGTTCAATGAAAAATGGAACATTTACACCCATTCAAACGTTTCAAAACCACATGTTCCTTGGACACCAGACGCTCGTGATATCGAGTTGAAAGCGCGAGCCGAACAATATATGCAAGAAGTAAGCAAGGATTATGATGCATGTATGATCATCAATGATAGTGACAAAATTCTGGCAGTATCAAAGGGTGCGTATTCTTTTTTAGACCATACAGAAGTGTCAGATCAATCATGTGAATATGTGACACCTGATTATATGAAAGAGATGCTCAGTCAAACCTTTCAAAAGGTGTGGACAGACGAGACAGAGGTTGTGTTTCAACATGTTCTCATTTCGGAAAAAGGCAGCAAGCAGTATGCAGATTTTACCGTGAAAAGTTTTGACCGCCGTTTTAAGGGAGTTTACGTCATTCTCATTCGAATGAATGAGAGAGGAAAAAATCAAAAGAACGGCAGGGACATAGGGATGTCAGATCAGAATTCAGTCTATCAACAGCGTATTGTCGATTTAGAAAATGAACTCAATGAAGTCAAACAAAAGGAGCAGGAGGCAAGGGCTCAATTAAAAGCAAAACACACGCAATTAGAGGAGTTTGAGAAAAAACACGAGCATTATATAAATATCATAAACAACTTGAGGGTGACAAGAGAAGAACTGTACAGACCCTCTGTCAAGCCGGAGCTTGCAACGCTGTTTGTGGACAGGGACATGAATATTCGCTATTACACTCCTACAGCTGCCTCTTTATTTACTTCTGCGAAAATCAGACATCAGCAATCCTTTCGGTCGATGGCTAAAAAGCTTACGCAGGAAACGCTCTATCATGATATCCAATCCGTCATCTCGGATAGGCGCGCGATCGAACGTGAAATTGAAACGAACGAAGGCGAGCAATTCACCGTTCACATCACACCCATCTTCGATGAAGAACATGAAGGAGCAGTGATGACTTGGATTAAAATGACTGAAGTAACGAAAATCAAGCAGTCGCTTCATCTAGCGGTGACGGCACTTGATAACAGCCATATTCATATTGTTGTGGCAACTGAGGAAGGAGTCATCCAATGCGTGAATCAGCGTTTCTGTCAGTTTGTCCAGCAGCATGAATTTGACCTGATCGGCAAAGATATTTTTTCTGTCTATCATTCGCTATGTCAATGTGATGATTTAGAGAAGCAATGGAAGGTTTGTTTAAGAGAGGGCAGCTGGACAGGTGAGCTGTACTTTCAAGATTTATCTGGACGCGAACGATGGGAGAGAGTCTCTTTACATCGAATCGATGACCCTGACAAAATGCAGTCAACCGTCATGCGGATTTCAGAGGATATCACCAATCAAAAGCAGTCAGAGAAGATGCTGATGAAATCAGAGATGCTGTCAGCAGTAGGGCAGCTTGCAGCAGGCATCGCTCATGAGATACGGAACCCGCTGACATCATTAAAAGGATTTTTACAGCTGATGATTCAAAGTAAAAAGTATCAGAAAGATTATGCAGATGTGATGATGTCAGAGTTTAATCGGCTCGAGTCAATTATTAATGAATTCCTCGTTCTTTCTAGAAGCAAATCGGTGAAATTTGAACCGGTACATGTCAATCTTCTGCTCGAAGAAGTGATCATGGTCGTTGAATCCCAGGCGGTCTTAAAAGGTGTTTCCATTCAGAAAAAGCTGTCTCCGTCGCTCCCTAACATTCAAGGCATTCCGAATGAACTGAAACAAGTCTTCCTAAACATCCTTAAAAACGGAATAGAAGCGATGGATGGTGTGACAGGCGTCATCAAGGTGACCTCTCTCATGAAAGATCATCAAATGATGTTGATATTTGAAGACCAAGGAAAGGGAATACCAGAGGACGAAATAGGGAAACTCGGTGAACCATTTTATACAACAAAAGAAAAGGGGACAGGTCTTGGTTTAATGATGACCATTAAAATCATTGAAAGCCATGGCGGCACTATTCGTTTTGAAAGCAAAAACTTTGAGGGGACACGAGTAATTATTACCTTTCCAATGAGTTAAAAAGACAAGTTTTACATGAAATCCATTCAACATCAATATTTACTTTGTACACTATGAGAGATGAAGCGCAAAGGGGAGAGGTCTAATGAAACGAATGCTATCTATTCGAATGATTTGTTGTTTGGTTTTGGTGATCTTTAGTTTGCAATCCTTATTGCCTGGTATGTCCGCAGGGAACGAGGTCAATGCATCTGAAAAGAAAGAAATGGTGTGGAAACAAAAAAAGATTGTGCACATCAAAAAAGCCCGTCAGCTCATAGGAGAGACCGTGACAGTGAGCGGAATTGTGACAGCAGATCAATCAGCTGTAGGCAATGGGAAACTGTCCACATACATTCAAGACAAATCAGCTGGAATCAATGTTTATTCAGCGCAGCCCAATCACTTCCCGGAACTAAAAGCAGGGATGAAGGTGACAGTGACTGGTAAAATTACGTCTTATAAAGGACTGATTGAAATTGTGCCAGATCAAGGCAGTCTGAAGGTAGATGCTGTGAACCAAACCTTGCCAAAGGTGAAACGAGTGTCTGTGAAGCAGCTAGAAACGGAACAAGCAGGTAAGCATGAAGGAAGATTAGTGAAGGTCAAAGGTTATGTAGAAACAAAACCAGCGCAGCCGGCTGGCGGTGGATACAATGTAGTGATCATTGATAAAAAATATCACAGCACCACTTTGAGAGTGATGGTCGATACGAATGCGATTGATAAAGTAAAGACAGGAAAATGGTACGAGTTTACAGGGGTGTTAAGCAGGTATGATACGTTGCAGTTGCTTCCAAGACATAAGGATGATATCAACCTGCTGAAACGTCAGCCAAAGCCGCCAAAGATGAAGAAAGAATACAAAGCAACGGTTGACCGTGTGGTGGATGGAGATACGATTCATCTAAAGAAGCCCGTTCTAGGTACAACAAAGGTGCGTTTTGTGAATATGGACACGCCGGAAACGTATCATCAGCCAAAAAGTGAACTAGACAAAAACCAATTGCGTTTTGGACAGCAAGCGACTGACTATTTAAAAACACTACTTTCAAGCGGTGACCAAGTCACATTAAAGATTGGTCCTGAAGCGAAAGATAACTATGGACGTCTTTTAGCTCAAGTGAAAACCAAAAAAGGGTTAAATACAAATCTAGAGCTTGTGAAAAAAGGATATGCCCCTACTTATTTCATCTGGCCAGTTGGAGATGAAAAGGACTATCATACGTTTCAAAAAGCAGTAAAAGAAGCAAAGGAAAAAGGACTGGGCATATGGAACGAAGCGGATCCTCTGCTGGAACAGCCATTTGAATTTAGAGCACGTGAACAGAAAAAAGGACTGACACGCTATGTTGGTGATTCATCTGTCAAAACCTACGTGTCCCCTGACAAATGGAAAGAAATCGATGTGGATAAACGGATCTTTTTTGCTTCCAAAGAAGAAGCAGAGCAGGCTGGTTATCAGCCGGCAAAGGATGCGGACGACGTACCATTAACGATTTTAAGTTTGAATGATTTATACGGTAAAATTGATCAAGAATACGAATTGGATCTAAAAGATGATGGCAATAAAGGCATGTATGGGCGGTTGGATTATGTCGCGGCCTATATGAAGCAAAAACAAGCAGCGCACAAAAATACGATCACGGTCCATGCTGGAGATATGATTGGCGGGAGCTCTCCAATATCTTCTCTTCTGCAAGATGAACCAACCGTTGAACTCATGGAGAACATTGGCTTTGATGTCGGCACGGTCGGCAACCATGAATTCGATGAAGGCGTAGACGAGCTATTGCGTATCTTAAATGGCGGAGATCATCCTAAAGGCACAAAGGGGTATGACGGACAGAACTTTCCGCTCGTTTGTGCGAACTGTGAATACAAGGATACTGGCAAACCGCTTTTACCGGCTTATGAAATCATCGATGTCGAAGGAATCCCAGTCGCATTTATCGGCGTTGTGACCAAGTCAGCCGCAGGAATGGTCATGCCAGAAGGGATTAAAGACATTCAGTTTACAGATGAAGTCAAAGCTGTGAATGAAGCCACGAAGGAATTAAAACAAAAAGGAGTTAAAGCTATAGCGGTTTTAGCTCATATGACAGCCTCTCAAAATGGCGATACGATCACCGGGGAGAGTGTAAAGCTTGCCAAAGAAGGTGATGATGAAATTGACGTCATCTTTGCAGGGCATAATCACGAAGTGGTCAATGGAGAGGTCAATGGAAAATTAATTGTGCAAGCCTTTGAATACGGGAAGGCGATTGGCGAAGTTAATGTGACACTTGACCGTAAAACGAAGGATATCGTCAAAAAAAGTGCGAATATCCAGTATGTAGATCAATCTGATATAGAAAAGGACAAGGAAGCAGCAGACATCTTGGCTCATTACGGGAAAGAAGTGGAGCCGATTATTAGTGAGGTTGTTGGAGAAGCCGGGGTCAAAATGGAAGGCGGCTATTCAAATGATGGAGACACGCCGCTTGGTAATTTGATTGCGGATGGTATGAGATATTCAATGAAAAGTGACTTTGCCATGATGAATGGAGGCGGCATTAGGCAAAACCTTGAAAAAGGGCCGATAACATGGGGAGATCTCTTTAATATTCAGCCATTTGGCAACGTTTTAGTCAAACTAGAGATCAAGGGAAAAGACTTAGTAGAGATCATAGAAGCACAAATTTCTCCGCAATTTGGACCAGATTATAGCATTTCAGGCTTTTCATATTCCTATGATCCTGTAACATATAAAGTAGTCGACTTGAAGCTGCCAGATGGTTCAGCCGTAGCTCTCGATCAAACGTATACACTCACTGTGAATAACTTCATGGCAACTGCAACTGGCAGTAAATATGCACCAATAGGCAGGCTTGGGCAAAACCCTGAAACAGGCCCAGAAGACTTAGAAGCCACTGTCGATTTTGTGAAAAGCTTTGAGGGGGCTTCCATTTTGTATCAAAAAGAAGGACGAATTCAAAAAGCAAAACAAGAAGAAAAAGCAGCAAGCTAAAAAGCGTATCATCTAAGAGAAACGTAACAGGCAAAGGAGTTTAAGCATGAAAAAGTGGCTTGCACTGACTGTGATGACAGCCGGGATTGTGCTGCTCGGCTGGGGAATTTGGCAAATCGCCTCTACTCATCTTCAAACAGCCCAATCATTAGACGAAGCGAAGAAGGTCGTGGCGGACGATCAAGGGATGTCCAAGAAGCAGTTTGCTCCAGAAGTGGGGAAAGCTTCTGGCATTCTGACGATTCCAAAATTAAAAGCAGACCTACCAATTGTCGAAGGGACGGATGCGGAAGACCTTGCAAAGGGAGTAGGACACTACAAAGACAGTTATTATCCGGATCAAAATGGACAAATCGTCCTTTCTGGCCATCGTGACACGGTGTTTCGCCGGACAGGCGAACTGGATATTGGAGATCAGCTGAAAATCACTGTGCCGTATGGTGAATTTATATATGAAATCACACATACGAAAATTGTCGATCAGCATGATACATCCATCATTACGTTGCAGAATGAAAAGGAAGAGCTGATATTAACCACATGCTATCCTTTTCATATCGTCGGCAATGCGCCAGAGCGGTATATTATTTATGCAAAAAGAGTGTCTGAATAAAGAAAAAGAGCCTGCTTTCAAACGCAGGCTCTTTTGTTAATGGATGATTTGACTCATGAGCTGGTCCAAATCAGGTGGTAGAGGTGCTTCGATGATCAGATGCTCACCTGTAAAAGGATGTTTCATGTCTACTTGCTTGGCGTGAAGAGCACACCTGTTGATGTAATCACGAACTCCGTCATATAATGTATCCCCAGCTAGTGGATGCCCGAGACTGCTCAGGTGGACACGAATTTGATGCGTTCTACCCGTTTCTAAATGAAGTTTAACGGCTGTCAGTTGCAGACGTTTATTCATGTCCATGACCTGAAAATGAGTAACAGCTTTTTGCCCATTAGGGGAGATTCTTCGTCTGACTGCATGGTGTTTGTCACGGCCGATCGCTGCCTCGATGGTGCCTTTCTTTTTTTTGAAAAGTCCCTCTGCGATGGCGATGTATGTGCGTTTGATTGTTTTTTTAGAAAGCATTTGATCAAGAGCCGCATGGGCTAACCTATGCTTTGCAAAAATGACGGTGCCGCTCGTGTCTTGATCTAGCCTGTGGATATGTCTTACCCGCTTTTCTTCTCCATTTGCTTGAAAATGGAATGCCACAAGATTTGCCAGTGTGCCTGTTTGTCCTTGTTCATTCGGATGAGTTGGCCGGCCGGCAGGTTTTTGCACAATTAATAAATGCTCGTCCTCAAAGAGTACCTCTAATTCACCGTATTCTGGTGTTACATCACTTTCTTCTGTTTCAAATAAATCAATGATGATCTGATCGCCTTGACTGACTTTAGCCGCGTGATGGGCAGGCTTTTGATTTAAACGAACTTTTTGATGCTCCATCCAAAAATGAATAATCGGTTTTGATGCAGAGACGGCTGTCTTTAAAAAATGACTGAGTGAAGTGTGATGATACTGCTCGTCTACTTTGAGTGAGAGCGTGTGTCCTTTTATGATCATGATATCCGTTCCTCTCTATGGGTATATATAGGAAACACTTACCTTGGCGAACGCCTTTTTTTCTGTGCTATTCTGAATGGAGAATAACGACAGAGAGGTAGATGTCACGTGAGATTAATGAAAGCTGCTACAGACCTGCAAGAGCAGGCAATTGAAGAAATATCAAAGGATGTTGAAGATCTTCTTTCTCATGCTGTCAATGGACAGCAACGGGATATGCGTCAAAAAGATCGCTCCCTTACCTTTATTGATGGCGTATATAACGGGACGATGGACGATGCTTTTCGTATTTTATCGGGACTTCAGCTATTACATACCATCATTGTAAAACCGAAACGTCATCTCACCAAACGAGATCGTGAACTATTCGAACGAAACCGTGAGCAGGTCAATGCCTGCGGCTTTTCTTTTCCGTTTGATCTAGACGATTTTGCCAGCCGTCACCTTCAAAATGCGTAAAAGATGGTGTGAACTTCCTTGTTAACTTACAAGGACCTCGCACATACTATTTTTAAGGGAACGGAGAAACCTTTAAGATCTGTAATACCAAACCCGCTCTTTTTCAACATCGCCTATTTCTCCACGAATCGGAGCGCTTGGATCTCTTGCAGAATGAACCGAACATGGGTAGGAGCCTGACAAAACGGTGCAGGCTCCTGACAAAACGGTGCAGGCTCCTTTTATACATAATCATTTTAGCAGACATTCATCTTTGAAAGTCAATTTTATTCACGATATGATAGCATTGAGTATATCTTTAAGACTTTTGTAAAAAAAGGAGTGGCCTCGTTGGTAAAGGCGATTATATTTGATTTTGACGGATTAATTTTAGATACAGAAACACATGAATATGAGGTTTTACAAGAAATGTTTGCGGAGCATGAGTCAGATCTGCCTCTTTCCGTATGGGGCAAGGTCATTGGTACGCAGGCAGGCTTTAAGCCATTTGAATATTTGGAAAAGCAGCTAGGGAAGACGCTGGATCATGAGACACTCACAGCAGATCGGCGTTCTCGTTTTCAAAAAAGAATGAAGGACGAATCAGCAAGACCTGGTGTAGAAGCTTATTTAGAAGCAGCAAAGGAGCTGGGGATCAAGATTGGACTTGCTTCCAGCTCAGACTATAAATGGGTGTCTGATCACCTGAAGCAGATTGGTCTTTTCGACTATTTTGAATGTATCCGCACGTCAGATGATGTGGAAGAAGTGAAACCAAATCCAGAGCTCTATTTGCAAACCGCACGCTGCTTAGGGGTAGAGCCAAAAGATTGTGTGGCATTTGAGGATTCTGTAAATGGATCAGTAGCTGCCAAACGGGCAGGTATGAAATGTGTCATCGTCCCAAACAAAGTGACGAGCACGCTGCAATTTGAAGAATATGATGTCAGATTAGAATCCATGGCTGAAATCGAATTGCTCCAGCTATTCCATCAGCTTGAAAAAGAGGATCAGTAAGGGGGCAAATACATCATGGCAGAAAAACTAGACTTAACGCGGTTTGAAAAAAGAATAGTGATCCGTAATATCCATGAAGAGGATATTGATCGAATCATTGCCTTACAAGAGGTATGTTTTCCGGGCATGGATCCTTGGAAACGGGAGCATCTTGAAAGCCACCTTGAGCATTTCCCAGAAGGACAGTTTTGTGCTGAATTCGAGGGGGAAATCATTGGCTCTTGTTCAAGTTTATTAATTAACTTTGATGAATACGATGATCGCCACACGTGGCAGGACATTACAGATGATGGGTACATCACAAACCATAATCCTGATGGGATGAATATGTACGGAATCGAAGTCATGGTGAGTCCTGAGTACCGCCGCATGAAAATTGGACATCGTTTGTATGAAGCAAGAAAAGACTTAGCAAGAAGATTAAATTTAAAAAGCATCATCATTGGCGGACGCATTCCGAATTATCATAAATACCAAGAGGAAATGACGCCTCGCCAGTATGTAGAGCAGGTCACGATTCACCAAATCTATGATCCCGTTTTATCTTTTCAGCTGTTAAATGAATTTAGTCTCATGCGGATCAATCCGAATTACTTGCCTGATGATAAAGCATCCAGCACGTATGCGACGTTAATGGAATGGAACAATGTCGATTATCGCCCGCAATCGAAAAGATATTTTAAATCGGCGTTCCCTGTTCGAATTTGTGTGATTCAATATGCGATGAAACAAATTCACTCCTTTGAAGAATTTATGAATCAGGTCGAGTATTATGTGGATGTCGCATCAGATGCATCAGCTGACTTTGCGGTATTCCCAGAAATTTTCACGACGCAGCTCATGTCTTATTTAGAAGAGCGGTCACCAAGTCTTGCTGTGCAGCGAATCACGGAATATACCGAGGACTACATTAATTTGTTCACAGACCTTTCTGTGAAATATAACATTAATATCATCGGCGGGTCCCACTTTGTAGAAGAGGAAGGGAAAATCTACAATATCGCCTATTTATTTAGACGTGATGGAACGATTGAAAAGCAATATAAGCTTCATATCACGCCGAATGAAAGAAAATGGTGGGGGATTTCAGCTGGTGACCAGGTTCGGGTATTTGATACGGACTGCGGAAAAATTGCGATCCAAATTTGCTATGATATTGAATTTCCTGAGCTTGCACGGATCGCAGCTGACAAAGGAGCGAAAATTATTTTCACTCCGTTCTGTACAGAAGACCGCCAAGGCTATTTAAGAGTACGTTACTGTGCACAGGCGAGAGCGGTTGAAAACCAGATTTATACCGTCATCTCGGGAACAGTTGGCAACCTTCCGCAAACCGAAAATATGGATGTTCAATATGCGCAATCGGCTATATTTGCCCCATCAGACTTTGAATTTGCAAGAGATGGGATTGTAGGAGAGTGTAATCCAAACATTGAGATGGTCGTCGTAGGTGATGTCGATTTAGAAATTTTAAGAAGACAAAGACAAGATGGAACCGTACGTCAGCTGAAAGACCGAAGAAGAGACGTGTACCATATTGAATATAAGAAATAATGAAAAGAAGCGCCTATTGTTGAGGCGCTTCTTTTTGATGACATCAGATTTTTTCAATTGCCAAAGGGATGCTGGAGAAAAAGCTGAATATACTGAAAGGAGATTATGTGTTCAAAAAGGAGAGGAACATGGGGCGACAATCTAAACATCTGTATATCAATTTGCCGGTAAATCATGTGAAGGAATCTATCGCTTTTTTTGAGCAGCTGGGCTTTGACTTTGAGCAGCAGTTCACGAATGATCAGGCGGCCTGTTTGGTCATTGATGACACGATCACCGTTATGCTGTTATCTCTTAGGCATTTTCAATCCATCTCAGAGAAACAATTAGTGGATGCAAAAAAGGCATCAGAGGTGATTATCTCTATGCGCGTTCATTCACGAGAAGAGGTCGATGAGCTTGTCGAACAGGCAATGGCGGCAGGGGGTTCACCGTTTAAGGAAAAGCAGGATCATGAGTTCATGTATGGGTGGAGCTTTCAGGATCTTGATGGTCATTTGTGGGAAGTGTTTTATATGGATGAGGAAAGAAGCGGCCTTTCATAAGGGTGCTTCTTTTTTATTGTTTATCAGTGGTATGATAATGAGGAAGCAGAAGGAATCTGGAATTCAACTAGAGAAAAGTAGGTGCAACATGGAGTTTTTACTTGTCTTACTGCCAGTGTTCGGCATATTCCTGATCGGGTATATCGGGCAGAAGGCGATTGGTTTTGACATACATACGCTCTCATCAATGTCTTTATATTTAATGTCACCATTTCTTGCGTTTGAAACCTTTTATCAAAACAAAGTGTCGATGGACTATGTGTATTTATCCATTTTTGTTGTCGGGCTTTGTCTTGCACTTATTTTATGTGTCTTTATTTTATCTCGTATTTATGGGTATTCGAATGAAACGTATTGCGCCATGATTCTGTCGTCAGCTTTTATGAACAATGGAAACTATGGCACGCCTGTTGTGCTTCTTGTCTTCGGAGCCGTAGGTTTGGATATTGCGATTGTGTTGATGGTGCTGCAGCAGCTTGTCATGAGTACAATCGGCATGTATTATGCAGCAAAGGGCGGAGAGGATGCGGGAGATGGAAAGGTCGTCTTGAAAAAAGTGCTGCGTATGCCAGTTGCTTACGGGGCACTCATCGGTCTATTATTTCAGCTGATTGACCTTTCATTACCTAAAGAGCTGATGACGGGTATTCAGCTTGTCGGGAATGCTGCCATACCGACGATTATGCTTATTTTAGGTATGCAGCTTGCTGTGATCTCTTTTAAGCAAGTGGATTATCGCAATATTTCTTATGCTGTATTGCTGAAGCTGTTTATCTCCCCACTTATTGCATTTGGCTTTACGCTTATTTTACCGGTAGACGATATGGTGAAACAAATTATGATTTTAGTGGCAGCCATGCCGACAGCAGCAAATACCACGCTGATGGCTGTACAATTTCGAACGAAGCCTGAGTTTGTTTCAAGCACGACATTTCTCAGTACAATCTTAAGTATCGTGACATTACCAGTTTTATTATGGATTTTATCCATGCACCCTCTGGGATAGTGGATAGGCGGCAAACAAAGGGGGACATATGAATGAATGTAGATGTTCATTTCCAAGTGAGTGACGTGTTGAAAACGAAGCATTTTGCGCATGCAAAAGTGTTAGCAGGGGAAAAAGGATTGTTTCGGCAGGTCAAATGGATACATGTGTTAGAAGTGCCTGATGTAGAGGATTTATTAAATGGAGGCGAGCTGATATTAACGACAGCCGCAGGCTTCCATGATCAACTGGATGTGTTTCAAGCGTTTTTACGACAGCTGATTGATTCAGGGGCGGCCGGCTTGTGTATTGAATTTGTTCCGCTAAGATTCGAAGTGCCGGAAGAATTGCTGACCTATGCAGAAGAAAGAGATTTTCCGCTTATTCTGTTTACAAAAGAAGTGAAGTTCGTCAACATCACGCAGCATCTTCATACGATGATGATCGAGCGTCAGTATCAAATGATGGCTGATTTAGAAGCACTATCATCAAAGCTGAATGAGCTTTTACTGACCCCGCATCCGCAGATGGATATTTTGGATCAAGTGTATCAGCACGTAAGGGGGATTCTTTTACTCCTCCCTGTTCAGGGCGAGCCGATTATTTTATGTGATTCTTCCAAACAAACCGAAGAACTGGTCATGAATTATTTGCAGTTTGCTTCTGTGCCAAAAGGATACGAAGTGACACAAAAACAAGTGCTTGCGCTCAAACAAACATTTGCAGATCTTGTGCTCATTCATCAAGCGGACACTCTCTCTGAATTCGAACTGCTTGTGATGGATAAAGGAGCGAATGCTCTAGCCCAGCAAATATTAAGAGAGCTTTATACAGAAGAGCTGAAGAAGACAAAAGAAATTGAATGGCTGCAAAAATGGTTTCAAGAAGAGCATACAGAACAAGAGATCATAGAGCACCTTGAAGAAACAGAAGGGGTGAAAAAGCCAACTGGCTGCGTAGTCTTGCTCTTTCAAAAGCATCATCAAATTGAAGAAATCGCAGGGAATCTTTACTTTCTTGTCTCTTGCCGCTCCATTTTTCAGCGTGCGGGTTTCCATCTGATTGCATATGAGCATCAAGAACAAACCTTGTTTATTTTATTAAACACGAGAAAGAAAGAGGACTGGAAAGAGCGTGCAGAAAAGGCTGCAAACGACATCAAACAATTGTATGACCGAGAGCAGCCCCGAGGGGCCGAGATCAATTTTGGTATCGGGCAATATTGTGAAAAGTTTCAGCACATGAGAAAAAGCTTTCAAGCAGCCAAAGAAGTGCTGCATTTAAAAAAAGTGATGCCTCAGCGGATGGAAAGTCCATTTTACCAAGATCTACATATGCTCCGCCTCATGCCCATGATGAAGGAAAGCGGTTTGCTTGAATGTATGGTGAAAGAGTATTTAGAGCCCGTGATTTTATACGATAATCAAAATAACGGGAGACTCTATCAAACGCTGAATTTCTTTTTACAGACAAACGGTTCTAAAAAAGAAACCGCAAGCCAGCTTTATATTGTCAGGCAAACCCTTTATCATAGACTGGATAAACTGCATGCCTTGCTCGGTGAGGATATGATGCAGGCGCCGAAACGACAGGCGCTTGAATTTGCGATTCTTGCTTATGAATTCCTGCAAGGAAATCGACGTTAGCGGAGTGTGTTCCATTTTGCCAAGGCATCAAGAAAAATGTCTTATGCTCGTGTTCAATCAGTTGACGATCTGTCTAATGTAATCGGCCTGCCCCCTTTTTTATAATGAAAGTAACGATTGGTAGTTTCATATGCCTCACGTTTCATCCATATAATGAATGGAGAGGCAATGTGCTGCTGAACTGGTCTAAGCTTCTTTAATGATGAAAACGGATACATGGGGGCGGGAAGATGAAAATACATGAGCAGGCTCAAAATCTTCAGGCGAAAGATGATCAGTTGATCTGGCATCATATGAAGGGGACAAACAAGGAAAATGAAAGTATGGTCATTCACGAGGCAGAAGGCGCATGGGTGACAGATATTCATGGAAATCGCTATTTAGACGGAATGTCAGGCCTTTGGTGTGTAAATGCCGGATATGGCCGGAAAGAGCTTGCAGAAGCGGCGTATAAGCAATTAAAGACAATGCCTTACTATCCGCTTACACAAAGCCACGTGCCGGCGATTCAGCTAGCTGAAAAGCTAAATGAGTGGCTTGGCGGGGACTATGTCATCTTCTTTTCTAACAGCGGTTCTGAAGCCAATGAAGCTGCATTTAAAATGGCCAAACAATATCATGCGCAAAAAGGAGAGAGTGCTAGGACAAAGTTCATCTCCCGGTACCGGTCGTATCACGGCAATACAGCAGCTGCTCTTGCTGCAACCGGTCAAGCGCAGCGTAAATATAAATATGAACCATTAGGTCAGGGCTTTATTCATGTCGCACCGCCTGATGTGTATCGTCATCCTGAGGATCAAGAGAATCTGGCAAGTGCTATGGCAATAGATCAGGCCATGACGTGGGAACTAAGTGAGACGATAGCTGGGGTCATTATGGAGCCGATCATTACGGGCGGAGGTATCCTAATGCCGCCAAAAGGGTATTTGAAGAAGGTCAAAGACATCTGTGAAGCTCATGGAGCGCTTCTCATTGTAGATGAAGTCATCTGCGGATTTGGCCGGACAGGGAAGCGGTTTGGTTTTATGCATGAGGAAGTAAAGCCGGATATTATCACCATGGCAAAAGGGATCACAAGTGGTTATTTACCGCTTTCTGCAACGTGTGTGAAACGAGAAATCTATGAAGCCTATGCAGGAGTAGATACGTATGACAGGCTGCGTCATGTGAATACATTTGGCGGGCACCCTGCTTCCTGTGCGGTGGCACTTGCCAACCTAGAGATTATGGAAAACGAGCAATTAGTTGAACGGTCCGATGCGCTCGGCCGGGATATGCTTGAACGTTTGCAAGAGTTAAAAGAACACCCTTTTGTCGGAGATGTCAGAGGAAAAGGCTTGCTGTTTGGCATAGAGCTTGTTCAGGATCAACAATCCAAAAAACCAGCTGAGCCACATGTCGTCGGTCAATTGATTGCTGAATGTAAAAAACGCGGACTGATCATCGGGAAAAATGGAGATACAGTGGCGGGCTATAATAACGTTGCCCAGCTTGCACCGCCGCTTAATATAACAGATGATGACGCCTCATTTATCATCAATACCTTAAAAGAAAGCATGGCACAGCTATAGCAGAGAGACTTCTCTGCTTTTTTTATCGAATAAAAGTTTGCTTTCCATCATTTTGAGCTAGTTCTATGAAGATGATGTGAGATGAAATCGGTATTGGGCACACTAGGTGTATTGAAAAATAGAAGAGTTTCAATTACTGTTAGGAGAAGACTGATCCAATACACTTTTGAAGGAGACGGCTTATGAGTTTTCATGATCAACCCATTTTACCTGCTGTACGCAATATGAAGCAATTTGAGGAATTTTTAAAAAGTCCATTTACATATGGTGTTTTACTTGATGTTCACTTAGGCCGGCTTAAGGGCATCATGAATGAGGCAAATGCTCATCACAAAAAAATGTTTGTCCATGTCGATCTCATTCACGGGATTAAACATGATGAGTATGGAACGGAATTTATTTGTCAGGAAATGAAGCCAGCAGGAATTATTTCTACTAGGTCTTCTGTCATAGTAAAAGCCAAGCAAAAAAAGGTATATGCCATTCAGCGAATGTTTTTACTTGATACGAGTGCCATGGAAAAAAGCATGGAGTTCGTCGGGAAACATCGTCCAGATTTTATTGAAGTATTGCCGGGCGTCGTGCCAGATTTAATTACAGAAGTGCGCGAGCGAACTGGGATCCCGATTTTTGCAGGCGGATTTATCCGTACAAAAGAAGATGTAGAAAGAGCGCTTGAAGCAGGGGCTACAGCTGTGACGACCTCAAATACCACCCTTTGGAAAGCGTTCCAAAAGTGAAAAGATAAAATGTGAATATTTATTGACAACGTTTTCATTCTCTGATACTATTGCACTAAGTTAATATCATGTGATGGAGAAACGGAGATCCACAACAACGCTTTACTAGGTGACAAATGACCCTGATGTAAAGTATGTTTGTTGTGGATCTTTTTCTTTATCTTTCTACACATTCATAGGGGATGGCAACTGAACCAGAGGAGGAATTTTTCATGACACCATTTTGGGGAGAAGTCGTAGGTACAATGCTGCTCATTATTTTTGGAGGCGGTGTGTGTGCGGCAGTTAATTTAAAGAAATCACTCGCATATCAATCCGGCTGGATTGTAATCGCTTTCGGATGGGGATTTGCAGTAGCCATTGCAGCATATGCAACTGGTGGAATTAGCGGAGCGCATTTAAACCCTGCACTCACAATTGGGCTTGCGCTAGAAGGAAGTTTTCCTTGGGCTGATGTTCCAATGTATATTATTGGTCAAATGCTTGGTGCACTAATAGGGGCTACTATTGTCTTTTTACATTACTTACCGCATTGGAAAGCAACAGATGATCCAGGTGCAAAGCTAGGCGTATTCTCAACTGGTCCTGCGATTCCGCATACTTTTGCAAACGTACTTAGTGAAGTCATCGGTACATTTGTATTGGTTCTAGGAATCTTAGCGATTGGTGCAAATAAATTTGCAGACGGAGTCAATCCGCTGATTGTTGGTTTCTTAATTGTTGCAATTGGTCTTTCTTTAGGTGGAACAACTGGTTATGCAATTAACCCTGCACGTGATTTAGGTCCGAGAATCGCACATGCGATCTTGCCGATTCCAGGGAAAGGCCCATCGAACTGGAAGTATGCTTGGGTGCCAGTCGTTGGTCCAATTTTAGGCGGCGCATTTGGCGGTGTTTTCTACAATGCAGCCTTTAAAGCGAACGTCACACCAGCCTTTTGGATTGTAAGCGTTATTTTAGTTGTGGTATTGTTAGGACTCTATATCACTACGAAAAACCAAACAAATGCTGTAAATGAAAGTATGTAAGGGGAGGAAAACATCATGACAAAAGAAAAATATATTCTTGCATTAGATCAAGGGACAACAAGCACAAGAGCGATCTTATTTGATCAAGAAGGCAAAATTGCACATACAACTCAGAAGGAATTTAATCAATATTTTCCGAACCCAGGCTGGGTAGAACACAATGCAAATGAAATTTGGAGCTCTGTTCTATCGGTCATTTCAACTGCTTTAATTGAATCAGGAATTGAAGCAGACCAAATCGCTGGTATCGGAATTACGAACCAGCGTGAGACAGCGGTTGTTTGGGATAAACATACAGGCGCACCTATTTACAATGCAATTGTTTGGCAGTCAAGACAAACGTCTGGCATTTGTGAAGAGTTAAAAGCGCAAGGACACAGTGAAACGTTTAGAAATAAAACAGGTCTTCTCATCGATGCTTATTTCTCAGGTACAAAAGTAAAATGGATATTAGACAATGTAGAAGGTGCCCGTGAGAAAGCAGAAAATGGCGACTTACTGTTTGGCACAATCGATACTTGGCTTATTTGGAAGATGACAGGCGGTAAATCACACGTCACAGATTACTCCAATGCATCAAGAACATTAATGTTCAATATTTACGATCTGAAATGGGATGAAGAATTACTTGATATCCTTGGCGTACCGGCTTCTATGCTTCCTGAGGTGAAACCATCTTCACACATTTATGGTGAAACAACAGACTATCACTTCTTTGGCAGAAATATTCCGATTGCAGGAGCGGCGGGAGATCAGCAGGCTGCTTTATTCGGTCAGGCTTGCTTTGAAGAAGGAATGGCGAAGAACACATATGGTACAGGATGTTTCATGTTGATGAATACAGGGGAAAAAGCCATTAAGTCGGATCATGGTTTATTAACGACGATTGCATGGGGCATTGACGGCAAAGTTGAATATGCTTTAGAAGGAAGTATTTTCGTTGCTGGCTCAGCGATTCAATGGCTGCGTGATGGACTCAGAATGTTTAAAGACTCGAAAGACAGCGAAGCTTATGCAGAGCGCGTTGAGTCAACAGATGGCGTATACGTCGTTCCGGCATTCGTTGGTCTAGGCACACCATACTGGGATAGTGATGTCAGAGGCGCTGTATTCGGATTAACACGCGGTACTTCTAAAGAGCACTTTGTCCGTGCAACGTTAGAATCACTTGCTTATCAAACGAAAGATGTGTTAGATGCGATGGAAAAGGATTCAAATATTTCATTAAAAACATTGCGTGTAGATGGCGGAGCTGTAAAGAATGATTTCTTAATGGGCTTCCAAAGTGATTTACTGGATGTGCCTGTAGAGCGTCCAGAAATTAATGAAACGACGGCACTCGGTGCGGCCTATCTTGCGGGAATAGCAGTTGGTTTCTGGAACGACCGTTCAGACATTGCAAAACAATGGAACCTTGACAAGCGCTTTGAACCTAAGATGGAAGAAGGCAGCCGTGACTCGTTATATAGCGGGTGGAAAAAGGCTGTAAAAGCAGCTCAAGCTTTCAAATAAACCAAAAGTATGATATACTTCAATTAAGTTAATAGAACGGTTGGAGAACTGGAGAGACCGCAGGCACCGAAGTGTAGAAATACGCTTTGGATGTTTGCGGTCTCTTTTTCTTTACCGTACAACATGGGAGGAACAAGAGATGACTTTTTCTAGCTTAGAAAGAGAACAAATGCTGCAGGAAATGACAAAAAAACCATATGATGTGTTTATCATTGGTGGGGGTATTACAGGCGCGGGTACAGCACTTGATGCGGCTTCACGCGGAATGCGCGTCGGTCTTGCAGAAATGCAGGATTTCGCAGCAGGTACATCTAGCCGCTCAACGAAACTAGTGCACGGTGGACTTCGTTATTTAAAACAATTTGAAGTAAAAATGGTCGCAGAGGTCGGTAAAGAGCGTGCCATTGTATACGAAAACGGTCCTCATGTAACAACACCAGAATGGATGCTTCTTCCGATGCATAAAGGCGGGACATTCGGTAAGTTTTCAACATCCATTGGGCTTAGAGTGTATGACTTTTTAGCTGGCGTCAAGCATAACGAACGCAGAAGCATGCTGAGCGTGAAGGAAACACTTGCAAAAGAACCGCTTGTGAAAAAGGACGGCTTAAAAGGCGGCGGCTACTATGTTGAATACCGTACGGACGATGCACGCCTCACAATCGAAGTCATGAAAGAGGCTGTGAAATTCGGAGCAGAAGCGGTCAACTATGCGAAAGTAAAAGAATTTATTTATGATAAAGGCAAAGTTGTCGGTGTTGTCATTGAAGATGTCATGACGCAGAAAACATACGATGTATATGCGAAGAAAATCGTCAATGCGACAGGTCCATGGGTCGATCAACTAAGAGACAAGGATCACTCAAAAGAAGGGAAGCACTTACAGCATACAAAAGGTATTCACTTAGTATTCGACCAATCAGTCTTCCCATTAAAACAAGCGATCTACTTTGACACACCTGATAAACGGATGGTCTTTGCGATTCCAAGAGAAGGAAAAACGTACGTTGGAACAACAGATACAGTGTACAAAAAGCAGCTGGAACATCCGCGTATGACAAAAGCAGATCGTGATTATGTCATCAAAGCGATTCAATACATGTTCCCTGATCTCAATATTACAGAAAAAGATGTTGAATCTAACTGGGCTGGTCTTCGTCCACTCATTCATGAAGAGGGCAAAGACCCTTCAGAAATTTCTCGTAAGGATGAAGTATGGACATCATCTTCAGGCTTAATCACCATTGCTGGCGGTAAATTAACAGGCTACCGCAAAATGGCTGAGCACATTGTGAATCTTGTACGTGAAGGACTGAAAGAAGAAACTGGCAAAGATTTCGGACCATGTAAAACAAAGCATATGCCAATCTCAGGCGGCCATGTAGGCGGAGCTAAAAATATGGCAGCCTTTGTTCAAGCGAAAACAGCAGAAGGAGCATCTGTTGGTTTAACAGAACCGATTGCACAAAAACTAGCTGAAAAATATGGTTCAAACGTCAGCAGTGTCTACAAGAGAGTAGAGCAGCTTCAAGGCGAAGCAGACAAACGAAACATTCCAGCATATGTGCTAGCAGTGCTTGTCTATGCGATTGAAGAAGAACTAGCCGCTACACCTGTCGATTTCTTCTTAAGAAGAACAGGAAGCCTACTATTTAATATCAACTGGGCAAAAAAATATGCACAGCCTGTCGCTGATTATATGGCAGAGCGTTTTGGCTGGGATGAAGCAGCAAAACAGAAACATCAAACAGAATTAGATCAACTGTTCCATGAAGCAGTCGTACCGCTTGATGCTGAATAAAAGAAAAGCCGATCATGCATCGGCTTTTTTATTTGTTCAGCATTTTCTTCATCTCTCAATGATATAGCATGACATAAAGGTTGATTCCATATAAAATAGCAGTAGAGGTTATTTTATTGATGATAAGAGCTGGGAGGACGACCATGAATTGGAAGACGAATTATGAGCGATGGATCAATGAGAAGCACCTGGATACTGAGCTAAGGGAATGGCTGGAGGCACATCAAGATAATCAACAAGCACTTGAAGACTGTTTCTACAAAAACCTTGAGTTCGGCACTGGAGGAATGCGCGGGGAGATTGGTGCTGGCACGAACCGAATGAATGTGTACACGGTTCGTAAAGCATCTGCAGGTCTTGCTGCGTATATTGCGAAACATGGAGAGGATGCAAAAAGAAGAGGCGTCGCCATTGCATATGATTCACGCCATAAATCGCCTGAATTTGCGATGGAAGCAGCCAAAACACTTGCCTCGCAGGGCATCCAAACATACGTGTTTGACGAACTGCGTCCAACACCGGAGCTTTCCTTTGCTGTTCGAGAGCTGAATGCATTTGCTGGGATTGTCGTAACAGCAAGTCATAATCCACCAGAATATAATGGCTATAAAGTATATGGAGAAGACGGCGGACAGCTGCCGCCACTTCAAGCAGATCAAGTCATTCAAGAAGTAGATGCAATAGAAAATGAACTGTCGATTTCAGTTGATTCAAAAGAAACGTTAAAACAACAAGGGCTGATCAACATGATCGGAGCAGAAATCGATCATGCTTATATTGAAAAATTAAAAACCATCAGTGTGCACCCTGAGCTGGCAGATGAGGTCGATGTCAAAGTCGTTTTCACACCACTTCATGGTACGGCCAACCAGCCTGTCCGAAAAGGGCTTCAAGCTTTAGGCTATCAGCACGTAACCGTTGTGCCTGAACAGGAAAGACCAGATCCGCAATTTTCAACAGTGACATCGCCAAACCCAGAGGAGCATGCAGCATTTGAGTATGCCATCAAGCTTGGCGAAAAGCAGAATGCCGATATCCTCATTGCAACAGACCCAGATGCGGATAGGTTAGGTATTGCGGTCAGAGATCATGATGGAGAGTTTACCGTCTTAACAGGCAACCAAACAGGAGCCCTATTGCTCCATTATTTATTGTCTGAAAAACAAAAGCTTGGTCAGCTGCCGCCTCGTCCCGTTGTGATGAAAACGATTGTCACAAGTGAGCTCGGGCGTGCTGTTGCTTCAGCATTTGGTGCCCATACGATTGACACGCTTACTGGTTTTAAATTTATCGGTGAAAAAATCAAGCAATTCGAAGACAGCGGAGAATACACGTTTCAATTCGGGTACGAAGAAAGCTATGGCTATTTGATCGGTGACTTTGCCCGAGATAAAGATGCGGTGCAAGCGGCGCTGTTAGCTGTCGAAGTCGCTGCTTTCTATAAAAAACAAGGCAAGTCCTTGTATGATGCGCTTGTTGATATTTTCAAGGAGTTTGGATTTTACCGGGAAGGGTTAAAGTCGTTAACCTTAAAAGGAAAAGAAGGAGCAGAGCAAATTTCAGCGATCCTTCATACCTTTAGAACAAATCCGCCAGCTGCTATCGCGGGTCAGCGCATCACTGTCATCGAGGATTACCAATCAAGTCAAAGATATCTGATTGCCGAAAAGAAAGAAGAAACCATTCAACTTCCAGCATCAAACGTGCTGAAATATTTCCTTGAGGATGGTTCGTGGTTCTGCTTAAGACCTTCCGGAACTGAGCCTAAAGTGAAATTTTATATTGCTGTCAAAGGTACATCGTTAACAGATAGCGAAGAAAAGCTGAAGCATTTGTCAGAAGAAGTGATGAAAGTCGTTTATGAAATTGTGGAAGAAACAGCTAAATAAACAAACAAAGCCATTGTGTGAATACATGATGGCTTTTTCTCCATCAAAAGGATGAGAAAAAATCATCCTTTTAGCGAAAGAACCGGCAGAATGCTCATGATATAATGAGCGTAATGAAAAGAGAAGGCAGCAAATGCCGGGGGTAAACAGTATGGGAGAATATCAAGAGAAGGTTGAAACATTAAAAACGTTAAAAGAAATTGCTGAAAAGCTAAATGAAGGCACGGAAATGAAAGATACGCTTCATGAAGTGCTCCATATGCTGATGGATGTCACAGGCTTTCATTCCGCATGGATTTATTTTATAGAAAAAGACGGCTCGTACGAACTGATGGCAGAGGTCTCCTTACCCGAAGCGCTGGCAAAGCATCAAAAGCAGCTCATGTGCCAAAACGATTGCTATTGCATCAATCGATACACAAAAGGTTCACTCCAATCAGCCACAAACATTATGAATTGTAAACGCATCGAAACGGCGATGAAAAAGCAGCTTGGGGATACTGAAGGAATTACGCATCATGCGACGGTTCCCCTCAAAGCATGTAAGCGTACGTTCGGGTTATTGAATGTGGCGGCAAAAGGAAAAGTCACATTTACGCAAGAAGAATTGAACTTGCTTGAAAGCATTGCGCTTCAAATTGGTACCGCTATTCAACGGATGAAGCTTGTGCAAAACGAACATCAGCATGCTCTTTTGGAAGAAAGAAACCGGCTTGCACAGGACTTACATGATTCCGTTAACCAAATGCTATTTTCAGTCAGCCTGACTGCTAAAGCCGCCCGTCAAATGACAAACGATCAGAATCTAGGGGAAATGATTGATTTTATTCAGCATTTGTCACAAGATGCACTGGTTGAAATGCGGTCACTCATTTGGCAGCTAAGGCCAAGAGGACTTGAAAAAGGATTCACAACAGGGATTCAAGAGTATGCAAAGCTTTTAGGATTACGCTGTACATTATCGTTATCAGGCTGTATGGAGATGGATCATTCCCAGCATGAAACGTTGTTTCGGGTATGCCAAGAAGCGCTGAATAATTGTCAAAAACATGCGGAAGTAGAGGAAGTCAAGGTCCAGCTTGAACAATCAACAGACACGTTTGAGATGAAAATCATCGACCACGGAAAAGGGTTTCAGTATGACGAGCAAATGAGCCTCCCTTCACTTGGTCTGAAAGGGATGTCTGACCGTATCAAAAGAGCTGGTGGAACATTTTGTATAGAGTCTGAGCTCGGTAAAGGAACTACTATTCAAGTGAAGGTGCCATTTTCTCAAGAAAGGAAGGGGTCGTCATGAGAGTTGTCATTGCAGATGATCATCATATTGTGAGAAAAGGGCTTGTGTTTTTCCTGCAGACACAGCCTGACGTCGAAATCGTTGGTGAGGCTTCTAATGGAGAAGAAGCATTAGAAATTGTCAGACAAACGCGGCCTGACATCGTTCTCATGGATTTATCGATGCCTGTAATGAATGGCATTGAGGCAACGAAACAAATGACGCTGGAAATGCCTGATACCCGCATTGTGATCCTGACAAGCTATGCGGATAAAGATTATGTTATTCCCGCCATTCAAGCAGGGGCAAAAGCCTATCAGCTCAAGGATGTAGCGCCAGAAAAACTTCTTACGACAATGATTGACGTACAAAAGGGCACCTATCAATTAGATGGTCATATCACCAATTTTCTTGTGCAGCATTTGACTGAGCCAAAAGAGCAAAAATGGGAGTTAATGAAAGAGCTGACCAATAGAGAGCGAGATGTCTTATTCGAAATTGCAAAGGGGAAAAGCAATAAAGAAATTGCCTCATCCTTGTTTATTTCTGAAAAAACTGTCAAAACGCACGTATCTCATGTATTATCAAAACTAGAGCTGGCAGATCGTACCCAAGCGGCTCTGTATGCAGTGGATTATCAAAAAAGTCAGCCTAAAGAGCTGCTATAACAGAAGGGAATTTAGTCGTTATGCTAAAACTTTTAAGCGCACATTCAGTTCAATGAATTGAATAAAAAGAGCACGGTTGTTGGTTTATTTGACGTGCCCTTTTGCGTGAAAAGAGAAGCATGTTCAGTCTAATTTCTATGAGTAAAACGAAAAAAGACTTAATGAGTATATGCTCATCAAGTCTTTTTTTATTTTGAAGGGGGTGATAAACCGGCTGACTAAAGGTGAAATGATAAAAGGAGGAAATGAGCATGGAGACATATGAATTAGTGAGTGATTATCGCCATAATGAAAAATTGAAAGAAAGTTTTAATCAGTTAGCGATCAAGACATTTGATTTGGATTTTAGTGACTGGTACAAAAGAGGGTATTGGGATGAAAAATATATTCCTTATTCCTTTGTCCATCACGGGAAAGTGATCTCAAACGCTTCCGTCTATCTCATGTCGCTGATCATTGATGGCCAAACGTATCGAGCTGTTCAAATTGGCACGGTGATGACGGATCAAGCCTACCGCCACAAGGGATTAGCGACAAAGTTATTGCAGCATATTATGGATTCGTACGAACATGATTGTGATTTGATCTTTCTTTTTGCCAATGAAACTGTACTGGATTTTTATCCAAGGTTCGGCTTTACTCGTTATGACGAAAGTGAATTTAGTTTAAATATCGGCAAAAGCGCTATTCAAATGAAAAAGAACGTGCGTTTCAAGCAGCTGACGTTGGAACATGACCTGCCATTACTTGAACAGTTCGCAGAGAAACGCCAAACAGGCTCAATGAAATTAGATGCTAAGGATCATGGCAGCTTATTGATGTTTTATTTTACATTCGTTTGGCGGGATGCCATTTTCTATATTGAAGCGTTGGATACGATTGTTCTGATGAATGAAGAAAATGAAACCATACATGTATTTGATATCATTTCTCTCGAGCGACAAAATATAGAGGAAGTTGTTGCATATATTGTGAGTGAAACGACGGAAAAAGTGCTGTTCTATTTTACACCTGATACGTCAATTGACGGCTTACACGCGGTGAAGGCACCAAATGACGAGGATGCGCTGTTTGTTTATACAAAACAAGATTGGGTAAAAGACCACTTTATGCTTCCAATCACTGCGCACTGCTAAATGTATGTAAAAAGGCTGATCATCAGCCTTTTTCTTTATGTGTACACCGGTTGTGAATAAACTTCAGAAGCAGCAGCCTCTGAAGCATGGTCAATGTACTGCAGGAGCCCATATAAACATTTTTCAACATCAGCATCGTTCCGGTTAAATTGATACGCGTGTAAGAAATGCTCAATACGTTTCGAGAGCAAGTCATCTTGCGTACGTACCATAAGAATAAGTAAATTATCCCATTGCGAGCGATGCGTATAATAAAGTGCTTTATCATAATCCGCCACATTCATCAAACCTTCTCCTTTCCCTTGAGAAGTCCTCATTAGTTTGCTCGGAACATATCGACATTTTCAGGGGAAAAGTTGGTGTCCGCATCAATCGTGTACCGGGAATTATAGGCTGAATAAATGCTTCATGTATGAAAATGGATCGATCAGCAAAACATAAACAAAATATACATGAAAGTGAGAGCAATGATATCATGCAGCCGAAATGGTGGGTGCCTTTTGCAGCAGGAATGGTTTTGTTTGGCAGTTTCATGATCCATCCTCCAACAAATGCAGCGATGCAGCCTGTTGAAAATTGGGAAAGACTTGCGTACACAGCGTTGCAAGAGGAATATGAAGGCGCCGCTTTAAACGATTATCAATATATCGGGCGTACACAAGTAAATGAAGATCAGACAAAAGATGTCTTTCGCGTCACCGTGAAGGAAGGCTCAACGCTTTTTGCTGCGCATGCAGAAATCTATTTTCACCCGGTGACCGGTCATTTGATTAGTATTAACGTATTCCGTCTATAAAAAAGCAGCTCTTTATTAGAGGTGCCCAGCGTGTAGACAAACCCTCGCATTCGTTGTCAGGTCTGCGCGCTGGTGCTCACGAATGTTCAATTCGCTCCGCAAAAGTAGCTGCCCTTCCTAGACTTCAAAGGTTTTCTATCGCGCTGAAAAGAAGACAAAGTGCTAAAATAAACATCATTTTAGCACTTTGTCAACAATCTAAGCACCTCTTTATTAGAGGTGCTATTTCCGGATCAATTATTTCATGCTTCCTTGAAGGTATGAGCGGATATCCACGCCAAGTGAATCGGCTAATCGTTGTCCGTAGTCTTCATCTGCACGATAGAAGTTGCAGATCGCAAGTAATTTTGTTTTGTCATTTACGTCTTTCAGGTCAGCGGTTAGATTTTTGATCAATGCTTGTTTCTCTTCTTCAGAATAGCTTCGATATTTTTCCCCTGCTTGTTTGAAGTCGTTTGGTTTTTCAATTTTTTGTCTCACCATACGATCACCGTGAAGAACTTGTTCACTTTCCTTGTAGTGAGGATTTTCTTTTGGCTGATCATCGTAACGGTTTGGTTCATAGTTAATATGACCGCTTGGACGAGTCGTTGTCATAAAGCCATCCTGCTGATTATTGTGTACAGGTGCATAAGGACAGTTCACCGGAATGCGCATATAGTTGGCACCAAGACGATGACGCTGCGTATCTGGATAAGAGAACAGACGACCTTGAAGCAATTTATCTTCAGATGCTTCAATTCCTGGAACAAGTGCACTTGGTGTGAAAGCAACTTGCTCTGTTTCAGCAAAGAAGTTCTCAGGATTGCGGTTCAGAGTCATGCGTCCTACTTTTTGAAGCGGGTAATCTTCTTCGCTCCATGTCTTTGTTGGATCACATGGATCATAATCAAGATCATCATAATCGCTCAGCGGCATCAGCTGGACATATAAGTCCCATGCTGGGTAGTTGCCATTTTCAATACGGTCATATAAGTCTCTTGTCGCATGCTGGAAATCATTCGCTTGGATTTCTGCTGCTTCTTCCATAGATAAATTGCGAATACCTTCTGAAGGTCTCCAGTGATATTTCACATATTTTGTTTCTCCATATTTGTTGACCCATCTAAATGTATGCACACCAGAACCGCGCATTTCAGCGTAGTTCGCAGGGATTCCTTCATCAGAGAAGAGCCATGTGAGCATATGAGTGGATTCAGGTGTTAAGGTCATAAAATCCCAATAACGGTCAGGATCTTGGATATTGGTTACAGGATCTGGCTTGAGAGAGTGAACCATATCAGGGAATTTCAATGCATCACGTATAAAGAAGATCGGCAAGTTGTTACCAACTAGATCATAGTTGCCTTCTTCTGTGTAAAATTTGACAGCAAAGCCACGCGGATCACGCAATGTTTCAGGTGAACCTTTAGGATGAATAACGGTTGAGAAGCGAACAAAAACATCTGTCTGTTTTCCTTCTTCACTTAAGAAAGCTGCTTTTGTATGTTTCTCCATACTATTTTCAACTTCAAACACACCATAAGCGCCGGCGCCTCTCGCATGAACGACACGCTCTGGAATACGTTCACGATCGAAGTGTGCAAGTTTTTCAATCAAATGGTAATCATCAAGAAATGTAGGTCCGCGGTGACCAGCTGTTCTTGAGTTTTGGTTATCGCCAACAGGTACGCCTTGGTTCGTTGTCAAATTTTTATGATTTGAATTTGTCATTCTTTTTCTCCTCCTGTAAACAAAAAAATGGTTTCTAGCAATCTATATACCCTAATTATATTGAATCAAACATGATAGTCAATATCTATTTATAATAATTTTAAATTAATTATTATTACAAGAAGGTAAAGAAAAAGACGAAAGAATAGAATTCTTTCGCCTAAAGGAGGAGCTCTCTAAGAGCATCTTTGTTTTGTGTTAAATCTTTTAATGTGTATTGGTCAAGAACGCGCAAGTAAGCAGTAAGTGCTTCATGAAGTACATGCTTTAATGAACAAATCGGGGAGATGATACAGCTGTTTTTCCTTGGATCAAAGCATTCAACCATGACTAAATCATCCTCTGTATAACGGACAACCTCTCCAATGTTAATGCTTTCTGGGCTTTTCCCAAGCCTAATCCCGCCATTTCTTCCACGGATCGTTTCAACATAGCCGCGTTTTCCAAGATGATAAATCACCTTTGTCAGATGATTTTTAGAAATGCCATAAACATCGGCGATCTGCTGAATATTTGACAGTTCATTGTTCTCTCTTGATGCTAAATAAATGAGTACTCTTAATGAGAAATCTGTATAATTCGTTAGTTTCATTTTGACGACCTCTAAACCCTATAGAGTTTTGTATCATCGTAACACATTTTAGACAAAAACTGTTCGAGAAAGTGTTAAATGTGTCAACATTCAAAACATGTATTATAAATATTGCTTTTATAAGCTGTCATCCGTTACGATAAAGATGTATTTAAAATACATCTTTAGGAAGAAGGAATGACGATGTTATCTAAAGATCAAATGAATGCTATTAAACAATCAGCCCCTCTATTAAAAGCCGAGGGAACCAAACTTGTGACTGTTTTTTATCAAAATATGATTCGTCAGCATCCAGAGCTACTCAATCAATTTAATCAAACAAACCTCATGAACGGAAGTCAGCCAGAGGCGCTTGCTGCGACACTATATCAAGCTGCACTACACATCGATCGATTAGAAGAATTACTTCCTGCGGTCAAACAGATTGCCCATAAACATGTCAGTGTGATGGTCAAAAAAGAGCAATATCCAATCGTCGGATATCACCTGATTGAAGCGATGAAAGAAGTGTTTGGTTTAACGGAAAAAGATGACACGCTTTTAGCTTGGAAGGCCGCATATGACATCATTGCAAATATTTTTATCACGATTGAAGCAGAAATGATGGAGGTGAATGTAAAGCAACCAGGTGGATGGGCAGATGTGAAGCCGTTTGTGATAAAGAAAAAGGTACAGGAATCTCCAGCGCTGATCTCCTTTTACTTAGTACCAGAAGATGAATCAGAGCTGCCAATGTTTGAAGCAGGTCAATATATGACGGTTCAGGCAGATATGCCAGGTGAGGCTTATATGTGTAGCAGACAATACAGCTTATCAGATCAGCATCATCCATCTTATTACCGCATCACAGTGAAGCGCGATGGTCATGTGTCTACATTTTTGCATGATGAAATGGAAGAAGGAGACGTTCTTCAAGTGAGTATGCCGCAGGGAATGTTCTGCTTGCAAGAAGCCACAAAAGAGCCTGTTTATTTCATTAGTGCTGGTTCTGGAGTCACGCCAATGATCGGTTTATTGAAAACAGCAGCGCAAAACAGCCATCCATTTACAATGATTCATGCAGATCGATTAGAGGATGTCACCGCTTTTGAAAATGAATTTGAAAGCGTTCTAGCATCAGCTCCGCATGGCCGCATCATCTTATGTAATGAACAATTTGCGAAGTCTGGTAAGGGTGAGCTTGTTGAAAAGGCAGCTTCCCGCATTGACCGTCCATTCCTTCAATCAGTGGTTGGAGAAGGGAAAGGCCAATTTTATCTATGCGGATTCCCGGTGTTTACACAGGAGATGATTTATATACTAAAAGAGCTGGGAATTCCAGAACAGAATATACATTTCGAGTCATTCGGCGGGCAATCCACGAAAGAAATGGAAGTCGTCTAAACGAATGGCGGAACATCATGTTTTTTTAGATGCGCTCATATAGTAGGGATAAGTCCGATGAGGAGGGATGGTTTCCTTGAGCGTATCAGAAAAACGTCTTTTACAAAGAGCCATTGATGAAATTACAGAAATTGCAGAAGGATTTGGTCTAGATTTTTATCCGATGAGGTATGAAATCTGTCCCGCGGAAATTATTTATACGTTCGGTGCATACGGAATGCCAACACGATTCAGCCACTGGAGCTTTGGTAAACAATTTCATAAAATGAAGCTTCATTATGATTTAGGATTAAGCAAAATTTATGAGCTAGTCATCAATTCAAATCCTTGCTACGCCTTTCTACTTGATAACAACACGCTTGTTCAAAATAAATTAATTGTGGCTCATGTACTGGCACACTGTGATTTCTTCAAAAATAATTGCCGTTTCCAAAACACAAAACGAGACATGGTAGAAAGCATGTCAGCAGCGGCAGAGCGGATCAAGGAATATGAGCATCTTCATGGAACAAAAGAAGTTGAATCCTTTTTAGACGCCGTATTGGCTCTTCAGGAGCATATTGATCCGTCTCTTGTTCGTTCAAAACTAAGCTGGAATATCGGCGATGAAGAAGAATATGAAGATGACCAACCAAAGCGTCAGACGCCGTATGATGATTTGTGGGGAATGGATGAGCCGAAAACACGTGAGAAAAAGAAAATCGCCAAGCCATTTCCGCCAAAGCCGGAAAAAGATATTTTACTTTTTATTGAGGCGCACTCCAGGGAGTTAGAGCCGTGGCAGCGCGACGTCCTCACGATGCTGAGGGAGGAAATGCTCTATTTTTGGCCTCAGCTAGAAACAAAGATTATGAATGAAGGCTGGGCATCGTATTGGCATCAGCGGATAATGCGAGAGCTTGATTTAGATTCAAGTGAATCGATCGAGTTTGCCAAATTAAATGCTGGCGTGGTGCAGCCGTCAAAAACAGGCATCAATCCTTACTATTTAGGTTTGAAGATTTTTGAAGATATCGAAGAGCGCTATGACAACCCATGTGAAGAATTAAAAAAAGCAGGGGTGACAGAAGGATCGGGCCGCAGCAAAATGTTTGAAGTAAGGGAGATTGAATCAGATATTTCCTTCATTCGAAATTACTTAACAAAAGACCTTGTGATGAGAGAAGATTTGTACTTGTTTCAAAAACAAGGGAGAGATTATAAAGTCATCGATAAAGAATGGAAGGCTGTTCGTGATCAGCTAGTCAGCATGAGGGTCAATGGCGGCTTTCCTTATTTGACCGTGATGGATGGCGACTATTTAAAAAACAATGAACTCTATATTAAACATTGGTATGAGGGCATTGAACTAGATCTGAAATACTTAGAAAAAGTACTCCCATATTTGCATCAGCTATGGGGAAGAAGTGTGCATATCGAATCCATTCTTGAAGGAAAAGAAGTCATGTTTTCGTATGATGGAAAAGGAGTTCATAGGAAATATCTCGCTTAAAAAAGACCAAAAAAAAGATGTCTCTTAGCAGACATCTTTTTTGCCAGTTTTATAGGTTTTTCAGCAGTTTGAAAATGTGTTTTGCTTGATCGGTGTTTTCCATCAGACCTTTTAGCTTTTGGCTTGTTGGGCCATACGCAAAGAATGGCACTTCATCGCCCGTATGACCTGATGTGGTCCAGCCTGTATGTGATCTCACGTTGATCACTTCTTCAATCGCATCATCAATTTTAACAGCATCCTTTGTTTCAGCGGCCTTTTGAATGGAGGCCATTTCTTCTTTTGTGAAATCAAGATCGATATATTGTTTCAGCGCTGATTCAACAGGCATGCCACTGACGATTTTGTTTGCGATAAAATCAGGGGTCTTTTTCGCTGCTTTTACCGGTTTGTAATCCCAGCTGCCTGAGCCGTCTGCCCCAAAGGAAAGTCCGCCAGTTGAATGATCGGCAGTGGTGATGACTAACGTATTTTTATCCTTTTTTGCAAAACGAATCGCTTCTTCAAATGCTTTTTCAAAATCCTTCATTTCACTCATGGCACTGACAATATCATGATCATGTCCTGCCCAGTCAATTTGACTGCCTTCTACCATAAGGAAAAATCCATTTTTGTTTTTAGACAGCTGTTTAATGGCTGAGGATGTCATGTCTTGCAGGGAAGGGGTCTTTTTATCACGATCAATCGCTTTATCAAGACCGCCATCAGCAAAAATGCCTAACAACTTTTGGTTTTTGTTTTTTTGTAAGGCATCTTTATTGGTGACATAATCATATCCGGCTTGTTTAAATTCCTTCGTTAAATCACGATCCTTTCGGACAAAATCGACGAGACCTCCGCCAAGCATGACATCGACTGTATGCTGTTTACCGATTTTTTCATCGAAGAAATCATCAGCGATGGCTGCTGTGTTTTTTCTCGATACATCGTGAGCCGCATACGCAGCAGGGGTGGCATTTGTTAATTCAGAGGTCACGACAAGTCCCGTAGATTTTCCCTTCCGTTTTGCTTCTTCTAGAACTGTTTTTAATTTTTTTCCGTTTTTATTGACACCGATCGCATTGTTGTAAGTCTTTTTACCAGTTGCCATAGCTGTACCAGCTGCGGCAGAATCAGTGATATTGCTTTTTGAGTCGTTAGGGTATGTTTTGTGCATGCCAGTGAGGTAAGGGTCAAACGCTGTTTGCTTTGAAAGGTCTCCGTTGTGCTTAAATGAACGGTAAGTTGAAAGATACGGTGTTCCCATGCCATCCCCGATCAGCACGATCACATTTTGCACGTCATTTTTTGGCTTCTTTTTAGCCTCTGCTTTGTCAGCTTGTCCAAATTCAATTCCTGAAAAAATGCCAATCGATAGCACAGATGCTGCCGCCACTGCAGCGATTTTCATTTTCGAGCTTTTCAACACACTCATTCATTTTGCCTCCTCAATGTTTATGTATCGCTCTTACGTTTACAATGGTAGAGCAGAATTGTGGATTCCCATTTACAGGATCGTAAAGTTCCCTTTAAAATTGTAAAGGCCCACTTTACATAGAATGAGCCAAAAAGAGAAATGAATGTATCATTTATCCATGACAAGATGCGTTTATTTTGTCATGATTGTGTAATGAAAATGAAATATAAAGAACCCTAAAAAAAAATAAATTTTGCCGAATTAATAAGCATAATGTCGTAGGAAGTCAAGACTATTTCTTCTGGTATTTGATCCTTATAATAGTAAGTAGATAAAAATTCGGATCTCGATAGATACATACAGGAGGAACAAATGAAAAAAAAATTGATCACAGCTGCAAGTGCAGTTTTACTTGGGACGACATTATTTGCCGGAGCTGCCTCAGCACAATCAGTAAAAGTTCAAAAAGGTGACTCTCTTTCTGTTCTAGCGAAAAAATACAAAACAAGCGTGAGCAAGATTAAATCAGACAATAAGCTGAAATCTAACACGATATATGTTGGACAAACGTTAAAAGTAAATGGTACTGCCGCCAAAAAAATAACGAAAACATCAAAAACAACAACAAAAGTAAAAGCGGCGTCAGCCACAGCCACTCATAAAGTTGTGAAAGGTGATACATTATCTAAAATTGGCAAAAAGTACGGCATGACTGTAAAAGAGCTGAAATCATTAAATAAACTCAAAACAAACCTGATCAAAATTGGGCAAAAGCTAAAGGTCAAAAAGACGTCTAAAAAAGTGAAGACAACACCTGTTAAAGAAAAAACAGTTTCTGCTTCTTCTTTAAACACGTCTAAGCTTGTTGCGGATGCTAAAGCGCACAATGGCACACCATATAGATGGGGTGGAACGACACCAAAGGGCTTTGATTGCAGCGGGTTTATGTGGTATATCATTAACAAACAAAAAAAGATTTCAAGACAAACAACTGAAGGTTTTTGGGGATCAATGAAAAGCGTATCAACTCCAAAGGTTGGCGATTTTGTGTTCTTTACAACATATAAATCGGGTCCATCTCACATGGGTGTCTACATTGGGAACAACAAGTTTATTCATGCTGCTTCCGATGGTGTGACGATCAGTGATATGAATTCAAGCTACTGGAAGCCGATTTACCTTGGAGCGAAAACATTTGTAAACTAATTTATTTTAAGAGACTGCTGATGAAGCAGTCTCAGATTGTTGACAAAGTGCTAAAATGATCTTTATTTTAGCACTTTGTCTTCTTTTCAGCGTGATAGAAAACCTTTGCAGTCCTAGGAAGGACGAGTACTGGCGCGGAGCGAATTTGACATTCGTGAGCACCAGCACGCAGGACTGACAACGAATGCGAGGGTTTGTCTACACGCTGAGACTGCTGATGAAGCAGTCTTTTTTATTTGCGCTGTAGACTTAAGAAAATAAATCGATATTTAAAAAAGCCCGTGCTACTTGGCATTAGTCAAGTAACACGGGCTTTTCATGTTGAGAACGGCTTAAAAACCTAATTGAAGATCGATATCGATTGATACGATGGCATAGACACAAAGAATGACAAAGATATTCAGTACGACACCGAGAAACCCAGGGCCCGTACGGCCTTTTTTAATGAACAGTTCAATAATGCCAAATGGAACTGCGGCCATTGCAAAAGGGAGCATCTGAAAAGAATAAAATGTCACATTACTGATAATGGCGAGGTTCAGCATGAGCAGGGATAATATCGCAGTACCGACAGAAATCCAGCCAAATACATTATGTTCTTTAAAAATTCTTACCAATTCCATAATTCCACCTCGCTCACTTTTGCCGTTTTAATGCGTTTTGTCTTCACAAATTTCTCGATTTCTTTCGAAGGACCTGTGATCACAGAGCCATAGATCGTGACACCATTTTGGTTGATGTAGCGTATTCGGTTTGACAGATCCAGTTCAGGTCTGCCAGAGATTGTTTTTGCCCAGGTTGGGTGCTGATTGACATAAGTAAGGGCATCTTTAAATTGATCTACCTCTGTTTTTGATGTGTGCTGCAGCTCTTTTAAGAATTCAGAGTCTCTTCCAGGAAAGCCAATTGGCCGCTGATTCTCGCTTAATGAATCCTCTGTTTTAATCGCATTCCAGAGCACTTTCATATCATATTTTTTAGCAAAGGAATAAACGTCCTTTGGTGTATACGCTTTGTCATAGGAGACATACACTTCACTGACTGTTCCTTCGGGAAGCTTGTCTAAAGTAGTGAGTGTTTGTTTTTTTGATGTATCTGCCTGAGTAGAAGGATGGGTAAAGAAATCCTCCGTATCTCGTGCGCTGTCACCATAATATGAGATGGTAGGCTGCTTTAATTTATCGAAAAACATCTCGATTTGTTCACTGCCAATGGCTTCTGTTTTATTGCCAATTTGTTTTTGCAGCTTCAATTCGGTGTTCATTCCAAAAAGCTTGACTTGGCCTTTTAAATCCTTCATATCAATCGCCACGTTTGGTTTCGTCAAAGCGACTGTTACAGCGGCTGTTTCCATGAAGTGATTCCCTTTACTCTCTGCTCCGCCAACGCCGTAGTATAGATAACTTCCTAATGTACAAAGCGGTAAAATAATAAGTGTAGAGATGACAGCAAGTACAGAAATACGTAAATAAGACTTTCTTTTTCCGTATTGCAAGATGGCTTTTTGCTTTTCAGGACTGATGGAAAAATCGGTCCAATCCGAGTCGTTCAGTTCCTGACTTAAGCGTTTTTCGTTTTCTTCAAGCTCTTCTTCAAACGCTATCATTTCTTCCTCGTTCATCTCACCATTATTATATTGTTCCCATCGCTTGTTAAACTCTTCATTCATCATTAACACCTCTGTTGTAAAGTGCTTTTAGGCGCTGCCTTGCACGAAATAAAACACTTTTAAAATTTGCTTCAGTAATATTCATGACCTTGGATGCTTCCTTGTAATTCAGTTCTTTTAAATAATACAATGTCAACGCTTCCCTGTAGTTATCTGGAAGCTGTTCTAAATACATGTTGAGGACTTCTTTTATTTCAACCTGTTCAGCAGGGCTTTGTACAGACGTTTGTAAAAGGCCGCCAATAAGATCATCCGATATGGTCACTTCTTTTTTATGTTTCCTGACATAATCAATAAAAGCATTTCGTGCCACCTGAAATAACCAAGGTTTCACTTTGCTATGGTCGTAGGAATGAATATGTATATAAGCACGCATAAAGGTTTCCTGCAATAAGTCTTCTGCCAAATGTTTGTCTTTTGTCATGGAGAGCAGAAACCTGTAAACATCGTTCATATACATTTGATAAATTTCATCGATCGTCACTGATTTTTCTCCCCTCTATGTTATACACGCATAAGAAAGGCATAAAGTTGCACGAAACTTCTCAATACCGTACAATACTCATTTCTTTCGCCGAATCAAAATCATTTCTCCTTATCATAGCGAAATTTGCACCATTTATAAAGCATTTTCAATTGAACAAATCAGGAAAAAACCTTAAAAAACGACAAAATTGGACACAATTCCTCTTCTATTCTCTCCTAAAACCATAGACCTGAATACAGAAAGAACGATGATTTAAAAAGAAAAATGATGTGATGGTTTGGCTGCTTCATGAAAATTTTAGTACCAGGTAATAAAAAATTTGTTATAATAGAAACAAATCCTTCATTCTTTAAACAAAGGAAGTGCACTATGTATAAATTTTCAGGCTATACCATTAAAGTAGTATTTACTCTCCGAGGCGGAATCAAAGTATATCAAAAAGAGAATCTGCCAACGGATCGGGGATTTGTCATTGCATGTACACATGAGGGTTTTGTGGATGTTCTTGCATTAGGCGCAGGAATTCTTCCGTTTGAGATCCACTATATGGCGAAAAAAGAATTGTTTGCAAACAAATGGATCGGTGGATTTTTAAAAAAGATTCATGCCTTTCCAGTTGATCGAGAGAATCCTGGGCCAAGCAGTATTAAAACGCCCATTAAATTATTAAAAGAGGGAAAGATCGTCGGGATCTTTCCAAGTGGAACACGTACAACAGAGGATGTACCTTTAAAAAGAGGTGCGGTTACTATTGCACAGCTCGGTAAAGCGCCAATCGTTCCAGCAGCGTACAAAGGACCGTCCAATGCGAAAAGTCTTTTCAAAAAGGGGAAAATGCGCTTAATTATTGGTGAACCGATTGAGCAGTCAGAATTTGAGCATCTGCCGCCAAAAGAACGATTAGGTGCCATGACGGAAGTATTAAACACGAGAATTAAAGAACTTGAAGCTCAATTAATGGAAAAGGCATAAGAAAAACGACCGCTTGCTTTGGCAAGGGTCGTTTTTTTCTTAAGAAGCGCCTTCTTCAGCGGCTTCTGCTAATTGTTCATTTAACTTTTTGACTTCGATATATACCACATGGTGTCCATCGACCTCATTAATGATAAATTCATAGCCTTGTTCACGAATGGTGTCATTTTTCTCAACTTCATATTTCTGAGTAAGGAACCAGCCGCCGATCGTATCGACTTCTTCGTTATCAAGCTGCGTACCTAAGAGCAGGTTGACTTGGTCCACTAGAACCTTTCCATCAAAGATGTAATGGTCTTCTCCAAGTTTACGCACTTCGTTGATTTCATCCATATCGAATTCATCACGAATTTCACCGACGATTTCTTCAAGGATGTCTTCTACAGTCACAAGACCAGCTGTACCGCCGTATTCATCTGATAAAATCGCCATGTGTACACGTTCACGCTGCATTTTGAGCAATAAATCATGTACAGGAACGGTTTCAATCACATGAATAATTGGATTGACAAACTTTTCGATCGTATCACTTGTAGAACACTCACCGCTAATGCAAGCAGTAAGAACCTCTTTAATGTTCAGAACACCAATCATATTATCTTTATCGCCATCTTCAATTGGATAACGTGTATATTTCTCTACCTTGGTCACTTTCAGCATTTCCTCAATGGTAATATCATGAGGGAAGCTGACAACTTCGGTACGAGGAATCATAATTTCTTTCGCCAGACGGTCATCAAATTCAAAAATTTTATTTACATATTTGAATTCAGACTGGTTAATTTCGCCGCTTTTATAGCTCTCTGATAAAATAATCCGCAATTCTTCTTCAGAGTGCGCCATGTCATGCTCAGAAACTTGCTGAAGACCGAACGCTTTTGTTAACAAACGAGCAGATCCATTTAATACCCAGATAAACGGGAACATCACTTTGTAAAAAATCATGAGCGGTCTAGCAAAAAGAAGAGATACTTGCTCCGCCTTTTGAATGGCGAGTGTTTTTGGTGCAAGTTCTCCAACCACAACGTGTAAAAACGTCATAATACTAAACGCAATAATAAAAGTGACAATAGAACTAGCTGATTGAGGAATGGACAGCTCTACAAATAGTGGAGCAAGCATGTGCGCAATTGTTTCTTCCCCTAACCAACCAATACCAAGGGCGGTAATGGTAATACCGAGCTGACAGGCCGACAGATACTCATCAAGGTGAGTCGTGACATGCTTGACAGCAACTGCTGTTTTATTACCTTCTGCGATTAACTGATCAATTCTTGAGCTTCTTAAGCGAATGATCGCAAACTCTGATGCAACGAAAAATGCGGTTAAAGCTATAAGCAAAGCAACTATAAGTAAATTAACTATGTCCAATTAAGGCCTTCGTTCTGACTTTGAGAACGAAGGTAACACCTCCTGTTTAGTAAAAATTTTAACTTAACAGCAGTAAAAATGATTGGACAGCCGTCATCTTCTCAGGTGTAAGCTGTTCTTTTAATTTTTCACGTTGTTCTGGTTGAAGCTGCTTACAACGTACCAAAATGCGGTCCATATGCTCGTTCATCCGATCGATATCAGAGGTTAAATGGACAAGTTCATCAGGATCTTCCTTTTGAGAAGGGAATTGTTCATCTAATCTGGATTTGATGTCAGAAAGAGCCAATCTCTGCTGTTTGCAAAGAACGATTAATTGTAATCGTTTTAAAGCATGTTCATCGTAATAACGATAATTTGAGCAAGATCTAACAGGCGCAAGCAACCCTAGATTTGTATAATAATCTACAGTACGTTTCGTCACCTGTGCAATCTGTGCTAGTTCACCAATACGATACTTTTTCTCAGCCCCATCTGAACATCTCCTCCTAACCGTCACGTTATAGTTTATGAAAATAGTTTAATATAATTCTAGCCTGAAATACAAGTTAATTGTTCATATTTCCTGCCGATATGAAGAGTAAAGAAGGGTTTCTTAGTCTAGATTGACCTGGCAAATTTAACATAGTGATACAGGAATTTTCAGATTATTTATGGTAAGATAAAATGAAGACCGTTTCATATATATGTAGAGAAGCGGATTTATACGTGAACCGGAGGTGGTTAAGTGGGGCCCTCAATATAGTCTTATTTAATCAGTTAACCGTTTTGCAAAACATAACATCATCAATCAGGAGGTGACTCCTTGTTCTTCTAAGAAAGAGCAAGGTTAAATGGACGATATTGTTAATCTGAGTATAGTCGGTGTTTTGATTGCTTTAACAGCTTTCTTTGTTGCATCTGAATTTGCCATAGTAAAGGCGAGAAGCTCAAGAATTGATCAGCTTGTTGCCGAAGGGTCTAAAAAGGCCATCGTGGCGAAAAAGGTGACATCAAGGCTGGATGAATATTTGTCAGCCTGTCAGCTAGGTATTACAGTGACATCCCTTGGTTTAGGGTGGATTGGTAAGCCAGCTGTAAAAGAACTTTTGGTTCGAGGTTTCGGTTTGACAAACATTCCTGATTCAGCAATCAGCCTGATCTCAGCAACACTTGCGTTCTCTATTATTACCTTTTTGCATGTAGTCGTCGGTGAGCTTGCACCAAAAACACTGGCGATTCAAAAGGCGGAAAAAATGACGCTCTGGCTGTCAGGCCCGCTGCATGCATTTTATATCCTGATGTTCCCTTTCATTTATGTGTTAAACGGGTCAGCCCGTGTTCTAACCAAAATGATGGGCATCGATATGGGGTCTGAAAAAGAACATTCCCATTCTGAAGAGGAATTAAAGATTTTATTATCTGAGAGCTTAAAAAATGGGGAAATCAACCCATCAGAATATAATTATATGAACAAAATTTTCGACTTTGATAATCGAATTGCCAGAGAGATCATGGTCCCGCGGAGAGAAATTTGTGCCATTCCAGAAGATATGCCGCTAGATGATATCCTCTCCATCATGACGCAGGAGAAGTATACACGCTTTCCCGTGTTTTCAGGCGATAAAGACCATGTTATCGGCATGCTGAACAAAAAGCAGCTCTTTGCAGATCTTGTGTATCAAGGAGAAAAAGATCAACTGAAGATTCAAGATTATATATATCCAGTGATTGAGGTCATTGATACGATTCCTATTCAGGAGCTTCTCGTCAAGATGCAGCGAGATCGAATGCATATGGCGATTTTAACCGACGAATATGGCGGAACGTCTGGACTTGTCACCACAGAAGATATTTTAGAAGAGATTGTTGGAGATATTCGAGATGAATTCGATGAAGATGAACAGCCGGTTATTCAAAAAAGAGCCGATCATCATTATGTTTTAGATGGCAAAGTCAGATTAGATGAAGTTCAAGATTTGATTGAAATGTCATATCATGATGAAGAAATTGATACAATAGGCGGGTTAATCTTAAATGAGAATATTGATATCCGAGAGGGACAATCCATTTATCTTGATGATATTCGGATGAAGGTCTTGGAGATGGATGGACGCTATGTGAAAAAGATCGACCTGAAGAAAGGCGTCACATCATCAGAAAAAGGAAATGCACGCACAGGGCTTGATATAAAAGAGCCGCTGTTAGTAAATGAAATGACCTTGAGCGAAAAATAAGCTCAAGGTTTTTTTAGGTATTTAGTCTCTTTTTACGAATGTTCGTTCGGGTTATAATAAGAACAAACGTTCGATAGAGGGGGATGGACATGCTTTGGTATGAAACAGCAAGTATCACGGAGAAAAAAACCTCAATGAAACGAATTGAGTTTCATTTGAAGAATTTCAAAAATTACCAGGCTGCGATTTTAAATATCGAAAGACAGCTTGAAAAAAGAAGTACGCATCATTTGGATCACATGACACGGAAGAAGTTAGAACAGCAAAAAAATCAGTATGAACTCATCGTTGCTTGTATTGAAACAGCACTAAAAGAGCTGGATGAGATAGAGAAGCAGCTCATCGATTACAAATACTTTCGAGATTGGCGTATGGCCAAATGTGCGATGGAAATCGGCTATAGTGAAAAAACCCTCTTTTTAATGAAGCGCCAGCTTATGGATCAACTGCTCATTAGCTTAGCTGCGATTACCAATATTTAAAAAAGGTGTTGTCCTATTTGATAGAACGCAGCAAAGAGACAGAAAGACCCGATGATTGTCGTCAATAAGTAGACAGCAAGTTTTCCGTTTTGCCGCTGCTCTAGCATGGTCGCAGACTCTACACTAAACGTAGAGAATGTTGTGAAACCACCGAAAAAACCTGTTCCAATGATCACAAGCAGCGGATGATTGGCAGTCACGGCACCTGTCAGTATACCTAAACCGGCAGCACCTAATAAGTTGATGAGAATAATACTGTACGGGAAACGAGCATGAGACTTAGTTTTCTGTATCGATTGGCTAATGAAAAAACGAAGGGCGCTGCCAATCCCGCCGGCAATAGCTGTATATAAAACGATCATTTATCTGCCTCCTCTCTGCTGCTTATTTTGATGAAAGAGCTGCTGAGCTAGCATTAGACCACATAAGGCAGCGGCTACTCCGGCAATGACTGAGAGCAGGATGTAAATCACACTTGAAGTGAATTGCCCAGTCTGTAATAAAAGAATCGTTTCTTTAGAAAAAGTGGACATTGTCGTAAAACCTCCGCAAAAACCTGTTCCGATCAAAGCGGCAAGATATTTTTTTCCCTTCTGGAACATAAAATATCCTGTTGAAAAACCAAGAAGCAGACTGCCTGTTACGTTTTCGATTAGCGTTGCATAGGGGAATGTTTGGCTGACGATCGATTGGCTTAGTTCATATCTGCAAAGTGTCCCAATCAGTCCACCAATAAATACGGCAAGATACGCTTTCATTTACATCATTTCTCCTTTAGAAAAAATGGCGGGTGATCCGTCACCACACCATCAACGGGATATTTTTTGATTCGATCGGCTGTTTTTTGATCTTTCACAGTCCATATAAACACATCCATCCCGAATGCGTGGATGCGGTCTATCCACCACCTGTTGATCATCGTTTTTTTCATATTAAGACAATTTGCAAACGAACTGTATGCCGTTAACTTTCTTTTCGTCAGTTTAAATGCATTGGGCTTTATAATCAAAGCTGTTCGAAGAGAAGGGGCGAATGCTTTGATTCTTTGCAGTGCATGATCATCAAAAGATTGAATCATGATATGACGAGAATAGGCAAACCGATTGATGATGCGGGCAACTGCCTTTTCAATTCCTATCTGCCGTTTTGGGTGTTTGATCTCGATCAATATCCCAATCCGCTGGCTGTATCTTTCAAGAATCTCTTGTAATGTTGGCATTCGTTCATTCGTGTACTGTTGGTCAAACCAGCTTCCTGCGTCCAGTTTTTTCAACTGATCAAGTGTATAGCTTTTGACTAAGCCGGCCCCGTTCGTCGTTCGGTCAACTGTATCATCATGGATCACGACGACGTGCTGGTCCAATGTGAGCTGTACATCTAATTCAATATAATCTGCACCCTGCTGAACAGCTAAATCAAATGCAGCAATTGTATTTTCTGGGGCAGCGCTTGATGACCCTCTATGCGCAATAATATACACATGCTCCAGCTCCCTGACTTAAGTTCTGGTCTTATCATATCAAATGCTTTACCGTTTTTCCTTCTTTACTATATGGACGAAAGAAGAGCTGTATGTAATGGTGAAGCGGATTGCTAAGAAAGTATGATAATACAAATGTGATAAGTTGCAGGAATATCCCAAGCCATGATTGAGTAAATCTGAAGTACATCAATTTTTTCTTCGATCAATTTTGTCCAAATCGTCAGCGTTCGCCAAAATATTAGTGCTTTCGTCATGTTGACTGAAAATTCTGATGTTTTATAATGATGAAAAGGAGGCGAGATGATTGGGTAAAGGGAGAATTAGAGTGGAAGAACGTATTAAGGTCGAAACGGATGCTGAAATGTTTAAAGCGACTCTCCTTGATCAGGCTCAGAAGAAAAAGTAGTTTGCTGCCCGTCGATATGTCTCTAGCCAAAATTTCATAATTGAACATCATGCCTCGGGACTGGTCCCGAGGCTTTTTATTTAGAGGTCAGACATTTATGAGAGGACATAAACGAAGGTTATATTATAAACTAGAGAGGATTGTTTTAAAGGAGAGAGACAAACATGTTTACACAAAAATGGATGGATACATATTTTACAGTAGATGTTGCGATCCAAATCGGTATTAGCCTTTGTATTTTATTGCTTTTTTTATTGCTTCGGAAAGTATTTACGAAGTACTTATTTCATCTTCTCTTTAGGCTGACCAATCGGTCTAAAACGGAGGTCATTAACCAAATTGTTGTGGCATTCGAAAAGCCAGCCAGACTGTTTTTTGTCGCACTTGGGTTATATTTTGCGTTAAGACAGGCACCATACTTTGAGCATCATATGGATGTCATCGTCAAATTATATAGATCCTCCATTATATTGATGCTGACGTGGGGGCTTTGTAATTTAACCGCAGCTTCTTCTTTCTTATTTCAAAAAGTAAATTCGAAATTTGAATTAGAAATGGATGATATTTTAGCGCCGTTTTTATCGAAGGTGCTTCGTTTTATTATTATTGCACTAAGTATTAGTGTCATTGCACAGGAATTTAATTATGATGTAAATGGACTTGTGGCAGGTCTTGGTCTAGGGGGTCTAGCCTTTGCGCTTGCTGCACAGGATACGGTGGCAAACTTTTTTGGAGGGGTCGTCATCATTACAGAGAAGCCTTTTACAATGGGCGACTTTGTGGAGACGCCAAGTGTTCTTGGGACTGTCGAGGACATTACATTTCGAAGTACAAAATTTAGAACACCTGCTGAAGCTGTCGTGACAGTTCCGAATTCTACGCTTTCAAAGGAACCAATTACGAACTGGACGAGAATGAATAAACGCCAAATTACGTTTTCCGTACGTGTATCCTACAATACACAAAAGGAAAATCTGGATCATTGTATCAAACGTCTCAAACAAATGCTTCATGAACATGATGGGGTGCACAAGGAGACAATCATGGTGAATCTCGATGTACTGGCAGACAGTTATTTGAATTTATTTTTTAACTTTTACACAAACACGACGGCCTGGGCTGAAAACCTGAATATCAAACAGGACATTAACTACCGTATTATGGATATCTTCCATGAAGAAGGTGTAGAATTTGCCTTCCCTGGACAGACCATTTACATGAAACAAAAAGGTGAAAAACAGCTGAGTGAATAAAGGAGGAAGGATGAGTGGATCAAACAAAGGTGGCAGTGCTAAGAGAGAAATTAACGCAGGCTTCACATATAATGGTACTTTCAGGTGCGGGTATGAGCACGGAATCAGGTATTCCTGATTTTAGGTCAACAGGCGGTTTATGGACTGAAGACACCGCTCGCATGGAGGCGATGAGCCGATCCTACTTTTTATCAAATCCTCATCAATTCTGGCCGAAATTCAAGGAATTGTTTCAGATGAAAATGAGCGGGGAGTACGAGCCGAATAGCGGGCATACCTTTTTAGCCAGCCTTGAGAAACAAGGAAAACTTGTAGAGATTTTTACCCAAAATATTGATGGCCTGCATAAAAAAGCAGGAAGCCAGCATGTATATGAACTTCACGGCTCCATTCAAACAGCTACTTGCCCATCATGCCAAGCGACATATGAACTGCCTTATTTATTACAAGAAGAAGCGCCTGTATGTCTAAAGATTTCCTTAGACGGACGGACATGTGGACAAGTGCTGAAAACAGATGTTGTCCTTTTTGGAGACAGGGTCAAACATTTTGATCAAGTAGAGAAATCACTTCAGCGAGCGGACCTTCTGCTCGTCATGGGGACTTCCCTAGAAGTAGCGCCAGCAAGATATATTCCAGAAGATGCCGCTCAAAATCCTTCCATCTTCAAGGTGATGATGAATTTGAGTGAAACAGAATACGATCCACTGTTTGATCTTGTCTTTCATGAACGAATTGGCGATCTCGTGAAAGCTTTATAAATCATCAAAGACCCCGCATCCAAAAAAGGAGCGGGGTCTTACTTTATTGTTGTAGCGGCTTCATTGTTTCATCAAGGACTTCAAATGTATAGCCCTTCGCTTTTAGCTGTGTGAGCAAACTGTTTAAGTATTTTGCTGTCGCTGGCTGATCGTGCATTAAGATGATTTTTGGTTCTTTTGGATGTTTTGTCTCTAGCATTTGCAGCTGATTCAATACCTCTGGTACATATTTAGAGCTTTTATATTTCCAGTCAAGACTGTCAATTGTCCAATCCCAGTAGATAAAGCCTTTTTGTTTTAAACGTGCTTTTTGCTGATCCGTTAAATTTGGAGCGCTGCCATAAGGTGTTCTCACAAGGTGTGTATACTCTCCTGTGACAGAAGCCAAAATGCGCTGATCTTCCTTCATCTCATTAACGGGAGAATCACTTTTTTGATAAAAGCGTTTCACATCATGTGTGATCCCATGAAGCCCTAACTGATGACCTTCTTGATGAAGTCTTTTCACAGCTGCCGGATGTTCTTTAATCTGTGGCCCAAGCATGAAGAATGTGGCCTTTACTTGATGTGCCTTAAGCACATCTAAAAGCTGGTTTGATGTCGCTGACGGACCATCATCGAAGGTTAAAAAGATCGTTTGATTCGTTACATGTTTGTTTGGGTTGATCTTAAAATGTGCATCTAATGTTTTCGTAGAATCATCTTTTGCTTTCAGACTTGTGCTTGTGTCTCGGAATTGACTGCTCGCAGACATTTTAGCCGGCTGATCTGCTGCCTGCATATTGGTTTTAGATATATCCCAAATAAAAAAGAGGATCAGTGACAAAATCACTAAACCAATCGCCTTTGAGAGCAGCATCGTGTTTGAAGGTGTCTGTTTTTTCGTAACCCGTTGCATTTCAATCGCTCCAATAAATCAAAAATTTGTGTCGAATCATGTAGTAGATTCTGTCTTTTTTCATTGTTTTTTGTCGTGTTCATATGGAGTAAGTATACAGGAAAAAAGAGCCTATGAATATAGAAGATGCTAAAAAATTGGAATCTTTTTGGTTATGAGTCTATGTTTGTTACAATAGAAAGTTGACTATTTACCATGATGTGAAATAATTCTGAATAATCATTGAAACGTACCCATTTATCCGCTAAGATAGCATCAGATTCAACCATTAATGCGAAGCGAAGGGGAGATTCCGTATGAAAGTATTGTATAATGACGATTTCATTGAAAAAAAGGATGCACATGTGGATATTGAAGACAGAGGCTATCAATTTGGTGACGGCGTCTATGAGGTCATCCGTGTATACAATGGGAATTTGTTTACATTAAAAGAGCATACAGAGCGTCTGTTCAAGAGTGCAAAAGAAATCGGCATTCATCTTCAAGGTGCAGTATCAGATATGGAAGAAAAGTTAAAACAGCTCGTCGCCCATAACCAATTAACAGATGGCGGTGTGTATATTCAAGTCACGCGGGGCGTCGCACCTCGTAAACATCAATATGGCAATTCTCTCACTCCTCAAATTACAGCATATACGTTCCAGGTGAAAAAGCCTGTTCATGAGCAGACAGCTGGTGCAAAGGCTATATTATCTGAGGACCTTCGCTGGTTAAGATGTGATATTAAAAGCTTAAATCTTTTATATAACGTCATGGAAAAACAGAAAGCATCTGAAGCTGGTGCGTTTGAAGCCATTCTGATTAGAGACGGTTTTGTGACAGAGGGTACTTCCTCGAATGTATATGCCATCATTGATGGCGTGATTCGCACACATCCCGCAAACAATTTTATTCTAAACGGTATTACCCGTAGAAAGCTTCTTGAAGTATGTGATGAAGAGGGATGTAGCGTTGAAGAAACGCGTATAAGTAAAGAAGAGCTGCTGCGCGCGCAGGAAATCTTCATCAGCTCGACGACGGCTGAGGTCATTCCGATTGTTGAAATTGATGGTCAGCCAGTAGGTGAAGGCGTTCCAGGAGAGTTGACAAAGCGTGTACAGGAAGGCTTCCAACAAAAAATTAAACAGGAAAGTGAAGCATCGATTTCTTCATAAATAAAAAGAGGCTGTAAACGAATGTTTACAGCCTTTTGTGATTCTTTTATTTTACAATAAGCACAGGTATATCTGATTTTGATGATAACTTTTCACTTACACTGCCAAAGAGCATTTTTTTCAATCTGCTTTGGTCACGGGCTCCCATGACGATGAGGTCTGCTGAAATGTCTTCAGCATATTCGATAATCGCTTCCGCTGGTTCCCCCTCAACAATTTCAATGGCAGCTTCAAACTGCTCCTCATTTAAAAGCATTCTTGCTTCTGCAACGACCTCTTCTGTATGATCTTCAAAAATCAAAGGACTTTGCTGTTCATCATGAGGTACATACACAGGGGGTGTTTGAAGGTCTGCCATGCCGCCGCCGATATAAGCTCCGCCAGTCATTGGGCGCGGTGCATCAAACACCTGTCTGCTTGATTTGCCATCATGTGCATAGGCAACGGTCAGCTTGGCATTCAAGGTTTTGGCTAAAGCGATTGCCTTTTTTAATGCTTTCTTACTGTCTTCATGTCCATCAAACGCAACGACCATCCGATCAGCTTGAAACAATGTCCTCATTCCTTTCAAAAGGAGTCTTTACACTCATGGTATACCCGTTATCTGAAAAAGATACACATGAAGGCGGTGAACTTTTTGTTAGAAAATTTCATTTATTGAAAAATATTTATTGACAAAATGGTGACAGCCACTATAAGATAAAAAAAGATTCAAGAGCCAAAAGGAGGAAATGTCATGTGCAACATCATTGGAAGAATGAAATCAAACTGTATGAATGGGTTGATTCACGTGACAATTACACCTTCATTGGTCATTGAAAAGGGACTCGTATGTTCCAATTGATCGGATGAATCAAGGCGTATGTTGCGTATTTGTCAACATGCGCCTTTTTACATGACGAAAAGAGGCGTACCAGATAGCTGGTTGCCTCTTTTTTTGTTGTATTCATTTCGCATTTCGAAATAAAGGGATGAAGATCAACAAGTAAATGAAGAGGAGTGAAAGCATGTGAACATGCCAAAAACAAGACAAATGACAAAAACCAAAAAAACAATTCAAGGTGACAGCCAAGAAAATCTAGAAAGCGGCTAGCTTTAAAAGGAGAGACACACATGTTTTCAGTATTTACGAAATTAGGCTGGTTCTTCAAACAAGAGTGGAGGCGTTATACGATCGCCATTACACTCCTGCTCATTGTGAATGTGCTTGAAATGCTGCCGCCAAGATATCTTGGGCAGGCAGTTGATGACATTCGTTCTGGTCAATTTACAACATCCAGTATAATGTTTTATGTCACTATTTTTTGCTTGCTAGGTGTCGTCGTCTATACGCTGACATATTTTTGGATGTATCAGTTATTTGGCGGCGCAAATGTCATGGAGCGTGTAATGCGCGGGAAACTCATGCGCCACTTACTTAAGATGACACCTACCTTTTATGAGAAGAAAAAAACAGGTAACTTAATGGCATTAGGTACAAACGATTTGAATGCTGTAGCTTTAACGACAGGTTTTGGCGTTCTGACATTGGTGGATTCCACTGCTTATATGCTGATGATCTTTTTTACGATGGGGCTGACGATTAGCTGGAAATTAACTTTAATGGCGATTATCCCTATGCCGCTAATGGCGCTCTTGATTGCGTATTATGGCAGCAAGATTCATGATCGCTTTACAGTTGCTCAAGATGCATTTGGTGATATGAACGACCGCGTCCTTGAATCAGTCGCAGGCGTCCGGGTCATCCGGTCTTTTGTACAGGAGAAGCAAGATGTCGAACGCTTTCGTCAAATGACTGATGATGTATTTCAAAAAAATATGAGAGTGGCGGTCATTGATTCATTGTTTGAGCCGACAGTGAAATTACTTGTCGGTGTCAGCTACTTAATAGGAATTGGCTACGGAGCCTATCTTGTATTCCAAAGCGATTTAACCATTGGTGAGCTTGTCGCTTTTAACGTCTATCTTGGGATGATGATCTGGCCAATGTTTGCGATCGGCGAGTTGATTAATATTATGCAAAGAGGAAATGCGTCGTTAGACCGGTTGAATCATACACTCAGCTACAAGCCGGATGTCACAGACGCTTCTCAGCCAAAAACGTTACAAGAGCCTGGCGATATTCGGTTTGACCAAGTGACATTCAGGTATCCAACTTCCCCTAAAGATAATTTAATTGATGTGTCCTTTAGAGTTCGAAAGGGGCAGACGATCGGAATTACAGGCAAAACAGGAAGCGGTAAAACGACTATCGTAAAACAGCTTCTGCGCCAGTATCCAACAGGTGATGGTCAAATCCTGCTATCAGGAGTCCCAATCCAAGAAATCGAATTGGATCAGCTATTTCAATGGATCGGATACGTACCGCAAGATCATATTCTTTTTTCTAAAAGTGTAGAAGAGAATATGCGTTTTGGTCATCGAGACGCAAAACAAAATGAATTAGCACAAGCGATCAAAGATGCTTATTTCGAAAAAGATTTACGTCTGTTGCCAGAGGGTCTCGAAACCATGGTCGGAGAAAAAGGTGTGGCGCTGTCAGGTGGACAAAAGCAGCGAATTTCCATTGCACGCGCTTTATTAATAGATCCCGACATTTTAATACTGGATGACTCGCTTTCTGCGGTAGATGCAAAAACAGAAACCGCTATTTTAGAAAATTTAAGGCAAAATCGTCATGGGAAAACGACGTTTATTACGACTCATCGTCTATCAGCTGTTGAGCATGCAGATCTCATACTTGTCATGGAAGAAGGACGCATCGTCCAAAAGGGAACTCACGAAGAGCTCATTCAGCAAGATGGATGGTACAAAGAACAATTTCTACGTCAGCAGCTGACAAACCAGCTGGAAGGAGGGGATGAGGCATGACAACAGGAAGAAGACTCCTTGCCTACGCACTCCTTTATAAGAAAGTACTGTCTGTTGCCTTGATCTTTCTCATCATTGCAGTAGGTGCTGAACTGACAGGACCATTTATTGGGAAGAAAATGATTGATGATCATATTTTAGGTGTAGAAAAGCCTTATGTCGAGGTCAATGAAAAAACAGACAAAACCGTTTATTACCAGGGAAATAACTATATACGAAGCGATCGATTAGACAGTGGTATGGAATCTGGAAAACAAATCAATGTGGTGCAAGTCGGATTCGGTTACTATTTTGTGAATGAGCCGATTCGCTTTGATGGAAACCGAAAGATCTCGGGAGATCAGCTTACCATTGAAAATGGAAACGAGCACGAGACCTATCAAGTACAGCGTTTATCGAAAGAGGAAATTTTCTCTTTTTATGAGCCGGAAATCAGTGGTTTGGTGCAGCTTGTTCTATTTTATCTAGGGCTTCTCGTTATTGCGATTTTCTTTCAATATGCGCAGCATTATCTGTTACAGCGAATAGCCAACCGAATTATTCAAAAAATGAGGGTGGATGTATTTGAGCATATTCAAACACTGCCTATCCGGTATTTTGATAATTTACCTGCTGGAAAGGTCGTAGCGAGGATTACCAATGACACAGAAACCATTCGTGATTTATATGTGACAGTCCTCGCTAATTTCGTGACGAGTGCGATTTACATGATAGGAATTTATATTGCCATGTTTTTATTAAATGTGAAGCTGGCACTCATTTGTTTAGTGGCGGTACCGATTATTTTCCTATGGTCGATGACCTACAGAAAGTTTGCATCAGTGTACAACCACCGCATTCGTTCGATCATTAGTGACATCAATGCCAAGCTAAATGAAGCCATTCAAGGGATGACCATTATTCAAGCGTTTCGTCATGAAAAAGTGACGAAAGAGGAATTTGATGAGCTGAACAACAATCACTTTCGATATCAGCGAAAGATGCTGCATTTAAATTCACTTCTGTCGCATAACTTGGTTAACCTGCTTCGGAATTTAGCCTATGTGGCACTCATTTGGTATTTTGGCGGTGCGTCCTTAAGTCCGACGGGCATTGTGTCAATTGGTGTGCTCTATGCGTTTGTCGATTATTTAAATCGATTATTTCAGCCGATTACAGGTATTGTGAACCAATTCTCGAGATTGGAATTAGCAAGGGTTTCATCGGAAAGGGTTTTCCGATTATTGGATGAGCCAGGAACAACAGTGGAAGAACCTGTTCAAAAGAAAATGGAGGGACACGTTCAGTTCCAAGATGTCACCTTTGCTTATAATGAAGGAAATAATGTATTAAAGAACATTACGTTCGAGGCAAAAAAAGGCCAAACGGTTGCACTTGTGGGGCATACTGGTTCTGGGAAAAGCTCGATCATGAACTTGCTGCTGCGTTTTTATGACATTCAGCAAGGAGACATTCTCATTGATGGAGAAAGCATTTATCGCCAGTCTCGGCAAACGTTGCGGAAACAAATGGGCATTGTGCTTCAAGACCCGTATTTATTTTCCGGAACGATTGCATCTAATGTCAGCTTAGGAAATGAAGACATTAAAAGAGAAACGATTGAAGCATCATTAAAACAAGTAGGCGCAGTAGAGTTATTGAAGCATCTGCCAGAAGGATTTGATGAACCAGTCGTTGAAAAGGGAAGTACTCTTTCCTCAGGGGAACGTCAGTTAATTTCATTTGCTCGTGCACTAGCGTACGATCCAGCGATCTTAATTTTAGATGAAGCCACCGCAAACATTGATACAGAAACAGAAGCGATCATTCAGCGAGCACTTGATGTCGTCAAAGAAGGACGAACAACTTTTGTCATTGCTCACCGATTATCCACCATTAAGAAAGCCGATATGATTTTGGTTTTAGAAAAAGGGGAAATTGTCGAGCGGGGTAGTCATGATCAACTCATGCAGCAAGAAGGGCTATATGCGCAAATGTACGAACTGCAAAAGGGTGCTGTGGCAAACAGTTGATGAATCACAAAAAAGAGCCTATTCATATTGAATGAGGCTCTTTTGATTTGCATAAAAAAGTCGAGAAATCGTTTTTGACCTCGATCTTTACTCGTTATGCGTCATTAGTAGGCAATGCCGACGCGTTGATGTACAAATTCCTTCGAATTTAACTGCTGATATAAAAAGTGTGCGGTATCTTCAACTGAAATTTTCTTTCCATCTATAGGGAGAAAATCTTTCTCATAGCGATATGACCGTGTCACTTCTCCGTCTGGTAAATAGGTTGGACAAATAATGGTCCAATCTAAATCAGTCGATTGAAGGAGTTCAAACGCTTTGGCATGCTCCTTAGCTGCTCGGGAAGTGGTCCGCCTTGATTCATTTGTTTCAAAACGGTAAAGTTCCGGCTGCTGCCTTGCCTTTAAAATACCTGCTGTACCTATTGTAATAATTCTTGATGTATTTGATTGCTTCATGGCTTCTACGATATGCTCCATTGAAACAGATAATGTATCATCACCATCTGTCGATAGACAGCTCACAACAATATCTGCTCCTTTGATCGTCTCAAGCACATCTTCTCGATTTCTTGAATTGCCGGTGACTTGAAACATACCCGCAAGCATTTCTTCTCGGTTTGTCCGAATCAATGAACGAACTATGTAACGATCATCTACTTGAACGAAACGAAGAAATGCTTGTCCTACACGTCCATGAGCACCGAAAAGAGCTATTTTCATCTGTTCGATCCCTCCACTACATACTATAAGTGAAAAGAACCGAAAATGGTACAACTTTTATGTGATGCTTTTTTTATAAAGGTGAAAGGACCGAATACTATGAGCATATTCACATAATAGAGAGATACCTACGAATTGTAGAAGTTCAAAGTTCATACCGGAAATAATGTCCATGAAGATCCGCTCCTTTCTACTCCATGATATGAGTTGGAAAGGAGATTGGTGAGGGAGAATAATAAAAAAAGAAGACACCTTAAGAGGTGCCTTCTAATATCCAGATATGAAATTAAGCTTTTGTTCCACCCATGTGTTGTTGCGCGTAAGACACAAGACGTTTTGTGATTTCTCCACCAACTGAACCGTTAGCACGAGCTGTAGTTTCTGCTCCAAGGTTAACGCCAAATTCAGAAGCGATTTCGTATTTCATTTGATCGATTGCTTGCTCTGCTCCTGGAACTAGTAATTGATTTGAACTATTAGAATTTGCCATGATGTGAATCTCCTTTTTGTATATGATTTGGTTTTTGGTTGGGTTTGCTGGAATCGCACCAGCGAAATGATCAAGTCATTTGCCACTTGGCGAAACCCAATGCAGTAACTGCTTTGTACTAAGTATTATGGTGATTTTCGAAAAAAACATACGAGAAAAGAACATGGTAAATGTTGTTCAACATGCAAAAAAGCCATCACTCAATCATGAGTGATGGCACTGCATATATCTCTTTATTCAGCGGAACGGATGCGGAGCTCCGTATCCGAATCAAAGAAGTGGGCTTTGTTCATATCGATGGCAAGAGGTATAGATTGTCCGGCCTGAACCTCGGTACGAGAATCAACACGTGCAATAAAAGACTGACCATCGAGAGAAGAGTAAAGCATCGTTTCTGCTCCCATTAATTCAGCAACTTCTACGTTAGCATCAATCTTTGTGCCCTCAGACGCTTCTATAAACACGGGTTCATCATGAAAATCTTCTGGTCTGATACCAAGGATGATATCTTTTCCTATATAACCTTGGCTGCGTAATACCTTCATCTTTCCTTCTGGTACACGTATATGCGTTTTTCCAACTGCAATGGCACCGTCAGAGAGCTTTCCTGTAAAAAAATTCATCGCAGGAGAACCAATGAATCCACCTACAAATACATTCTCTGGATTTTCATATACATCCTTCGGCGCTCCAACCTGCTGAATAAAGCCATCTTTCATTACGACAAGACGAGTAGCCATTGTCATAGCTTCAGTCTGATCATGTGTGACATAGATAAATGTCGTTTGCAGACGCTGATGAAGCTTAGATATTTCAGCACGCATTTGAACGCGAAGTTTTGCATCTAAATTAGAAAGCGGCTCATCCAAAAGAAAGACCTTTGCATCACGCACAATTGCTCTCCCGAGTGCAACACGCTGTCTTTGACCTCCAGACAGTGCTTTTGGTTTCCTGTCTAAATATTGCTCAAGGCCTAATATTTTAGCGGCATTTCGAACCCGCTCATCAATTTCTGTTTTCGGGAACTTCCGCAACTTTAATCCAAAAGCCATATTATCGTATACATTCATGTGAGGGTATAATGCATAGTTTTGGAAAACCATTGCGATATCCCGGTCTTTTGGTGCTACATCATTCATCCGTTTTCCGTCTAAAAGAAAATCCCCTTGTGAAATCTCTTCAAGTCCTGCAATCATGCGAAGGGTTGTTGATTTTCCGCACCCAGATGGACCAACAAATACAACAAATTCTTTATCTTCTATATGTAGATTAAAGTTGTCTACTGCTGTTACCTTGTTATCATACACTTTATAAATTTGATTGAGCATCATTTCAGCCATAGATGATAACCTCCCCATTTACTTGTTGAAAGCGCTTTACTTGTAAATAAAGTGTATAAAATGGGGAAGCGTCTGTAAATGGACAACGTGCACAACATCTCATTTTCATTTTTGGGCAGGGTGCTCATGTCACTGAATGTTATGAAAGGTCGAGAAGATTCATCATAAAATAGACGGCAGATGCTTCTGGAAAATGTCGTATATCAATTCCTGTTCGCTCAATAAATTTATCAATTCGATATTGAAGGCTGTTTCTGTGAACATATAAAGCTTTTGCTGCCTTAGATGCATTTAAGTTACATTGCATATAAGTCATGAGGGTACGGTAAACGTCCCGATCAAGGACCGCCTCTTTAAAAGCATCTGAAATAGCATGAGAGAGGGCGGATTCATCATAACGTAAGAGTGAGGGTAGACATTGATAAATTGTGCAAATCCCTGACCTAGGCTTAGCTCGCTGCATATGGCCCAAGACAAGCTGCTGTTCTTTTAACAATTTATTCTGTAAATGTTCATTTGGCAAATGGAGCTGTCCTTGTAAAAAGACTGAGTCTGTTAAAAAGTCACTTGTAATGGCTAGAGACAAATCATATAGTAGCTCTAATTGACTATTTTCTGATGTAGCGTTTGTTTGAATCAGCATCGCTGTATGAGCGCCTGTCCAAATGAAATGAGTTTGTTCGAGGCTGTGGACCACAGCCTCTTTTATTTGCTGCCTTTGTTCTGCTTGATGTGACATTTTAAAATAATATACACGGACGGGGTGCTGAACAGTTAGTGGTTTGTTATCAAAAAGATAGCTGTACCATTTTTGTTCATCCTCAGTCTGCTTTGTGTGAGAAAGATCAATTGGTGTAAGGAAAGTATTGAGGAGAAGTGTTTCTCTAGCTGTAAGCTTTGATTTGTCTACTCCAAATAATTCGCCTTCGTCTGTTTGGTACCAAAGAATTTGATGATCATCTGTAGGGGAGCTGATGATATGCTCTCCGTAAACAAGCTTTAATTTTTCTAACATGGCGAAGCTCCTTAAACAGTTTAATCATAGACATGGAATAGCATTAATTCGTGGATTTCTTCTTTTAATGTTGGTTCGACTTCATGGGGCGGAAGCTGAGAGCCCCATTCAATATCACCTGTTTTGTGGTAGATGCCTTCGTAGTGCGCACCATTGTGAAAAAAGGATATTTTCCAGCCTGGCAATTGTGCTTTTTTAAAGAGAGGTTTCCATTGAAAATGAGAAATCATATCATTATTGCCTCCTTGCTTTTATTGATGAAACAATAAATAAACACGACAATACGGAAACAACCTTGAACTTGATTTTATTGTATCTCATCTGATGAAAAGAGCATAGGAAAAGCATAGATTTCATAGCACCCTCACTTTAAAACGAAAAACATTCAGTAGACGTTTGTATGGTCTGTAGTTGTTGAGGTCGTTTGTGAAAGGTAAGATGCGTAATCCATGATTCTTTTGCCGATCAGCCTTTCTGAGTTTCGCAATGAGACATGCTGGAAAACCTCGCGGCCAGGGCGAGAATTGGCTTCAAACATCCAGATAGCTCCTGTCTGATCAATACCTAAATCAAAACCGATTTCACCAATATGACCGGACATTTTTTCATCAATTACCTGACTAAGCGTGATGGCCGTATAAGAAAGCTGCTCTAAGATTTTGAAACGCTTCTTCTTTTCTGGAAAAACATCATAAAGTGTTCTCACGGAGCCACCATGTGAATGGTGAGTCGTGACGGTGTGATTGCCAGAAATTTTTGCTGCTGCTGCTGTGACTGTCCAATGACCGTACTTATTTTTATTGGTATGGACTCTGAAATCCATTGGTTGATTGTCTATTTGAAGAAGTGCAATGCCTTGTTGAGCCATAAAGTCTTGAACCGCGTGATCTTTCCGGAGATTGGTCACGAAATCCTCTAATGATTCATATGGAACAGCTCTTCCTTGATTTGAGCATACAATGATTCCATGAGCCTTCTTGTTTAATTGATAAATATCGTCGCCGTGACTGCCGTTTGACGGTTTTAAGTAAATGACCTGATGTAGATGGAGGAGTGTTTCTATTTTATTTAGAGCGTCCACCGGGTCCAATTGAATGGAATGTGGAAGAAAAGGACATGTTTTTTCATCTGTTAACAGTTGTTCATGAATATCCCATTTGTTAAAAAAATGAGGGTTGAACCAAGGAATATCATAGTCTTGAGTGAGTTTGCGTTTTGTTTCTTGAATGAATGCTGACTGAGCAGTCTTTCTACTTGGAAGACGGTCGTAAATGACTGAAGGCAGGGGCATCTGTTTTTTAACCCATGTTTGCTGTTGGTACAACAATCCTTCTACCATTCCTTTATCCCAATCAATAGAATGAGTACCAAAAAGATAGGCAAAACCGGCATGTTGTTTGAAAGAGCGCAGCAGTTTGATAAAAAAGTCTGATCTCGTTCCGAGTGGCTGCGTGCTTTGCTCAAAACCTGCGGTGAAAATACCAAGCAGTGGCCCTAAAAACAGGGTATGATCAATGGCGATCACATCAGCTTTTGATTGATAAGGAATTCGTAAATCTCTATATAGATCTTCTGATAATAAAATTTTCTTCGGATGTTGATGATAGGAAACGGTGAAGTCATCTATTAAACGGGAACCTAAAGCAAGAGAATAGATCGCCTCCTGCTGTTTAAAACGGACGGGAAGATGAATTGTTTTTTCACTTGTGGGATGAGGAGCGATGATGCAGCGATTTTTGTTCATAAGATACCTCCTTCGGTTGAGACTTCATCGATTGGGCATGTGCAAGAATGGTACGAATCAAATGATTTTCCTTGTCAGGATAAGCTTTTAAAAAAGCGGATCGCCCTGGTTTTGATCTTATATTTGATATGAAAAGCCTGCCTTCACTTGTATGAAGTAAGTCTACAGCGAATTCAAAGCAAGGGGAAAGGGTTTTATCTATATATACTGGCAGAGATGCTTGAATGGATGCAATATCATCTAAAAGAAGCTCTTTGATGTGCGGAAGCAAGGTGTTTATATAGTGATCAAAGCCTATCATGGCTGCTGATTTTTGTGTAATGCTTAAATGACTATTTTCTGTAGGTGATTTTGTGTGAATTCCTATGCGATTCCACTGATTTTGTGAATCTTTCATCAGGAAAATCCTTATTTCATTGAATAAAAAGTCTTTTTCATCACTCGTCTGAAAAAATTGAAGGAAATATCGGCCTACATATTTTTTACACCAACGCTCTATATCTGATGGACGCGAAAATGTGATGACTTGCTCGGGACTTAGCTGAACAGTGAAAGTGTTGTCTTTTAAGAAAATGAAGTAAGTAGATGCTGCATGGTGTTGAGAGAGCGGCTGCATTTTACAATAACCGTCTTTCCTTAACATGCTGAGAAGGTCTGATGTCTTTTTTAATAATGAGCAGACAGGTAAATATGGCTGTAAAGCAGGGAGAAGGCGGAGCTGCTCGAATAGCATCATTTTATTTGAAATACCTGTATTCAAAAAATCTGTTTTCGGATACTTTTTCAGCCAATCCATGATTGGTTTTGCTTTTTTAGATTGTGCGTCATGCTTGTAAAGGCATCGATCGTAAATCAAGTCAGGAATCTCAAATTCTGCTGCGACGAATCCATGACCATTCGTATATGTTTGACCTTGTATCAAATTTGAAGCCGGCTTTAAATCAAGTGGTGTAAAACGGACAACCTTTAAACCATAAGCAGGGGCAGCTTTGGCTAGCCCACGTGTGAATGTCTCTTCATACTTCGGTGAAAGGGTCACAATACCTAATGTTGATGTCATTAAAAAACACCTTCTTTTCAACTTCTTTTTTTACCAGCAGAAAAACACTTTTTTATGATTTTACATAAAGATTGCGCTCCTTTATCATTACGACAGATCGATTGATCATATGTCTAGCAGCATGCTTCATTTGCTTGGGAACTTGACAACAACTATAATACGTATAGGTTAAAACAATAAACATCGGGTGTTATTTGAAAGGTTGATGACGACTTTGAATATATTCACAACGTTTATCTTTATGATTGTGATAGGCGCAGTCATTGGAGCAGCAACAAACCATCTTGCGATTAAAATGCTTTTTCGCCCTTATAAGCCGTATTACTTATTCGGGAAACAGCTTCCTTTTACACCAGGGCTCATTCCGAAAAGAAGAGACGAAGTAGCCAAGCAAGTTGGTGTCATGGTGATGGAGCATTTGCTCACGCCAGAAGGTATTCAAAAGCGATTTGAATCATCGGAGGCAAAGCAAGAAATCTTACATACAGTCCATCGATATATTGACAAAGGCGCTGAAATGGAGATAACAGTGCTATCTTTGCTTGAAAGCTTCGGCGTATCACAGGCTGACGTCAAAGCAGATGAATGGATCCATGAGTGGTCTGATCATAAGCTCAATTCACTACTTGAAAATTATAATGAGCAAACTTTATCTGAATTGCTTCCGCAAGATGTGGAAAACAAAATATCTTCAAAAATTCCAGATGCAGCAGATTATATTTTAAAGAGAGGGATTCATTATTTTGAAAGTGAGGAAGGAAAATCAAGACTCGGTAATATGATTGATGATTTCTTAAAAGAAAGAGGAATGCTCGGCAGTATGGTCCAAATGTTTCTAGGAAATTCAAGCTTAATTGATCGGGTACATCCTGAAATCATCAAATTTTTAAGAAACGCAGAGACAAAAAGGTTTTTATCAGATTTGCTTGTTCAAGAATGGGACAAGGTGAAGCAGTTCTCTCTACATGAGCTTGATGAAAGATGGAATGTGAAGGAACTTATATTTAGCGTGAAAAACCAATTGCTTTCTCATTTCTCAACCAAGCTGATATTAGACAGGTCAGTTGGGTCATATGTCAGTGCTGTAGCGGATGATCTTAAAACACACGTTGCACCAGTACTGATTCAAAAGGGGATCAGTGCGGCATCAAATGTTTTAGAGGGTCTGCTGGCAAAGTTGCAATTTGAAGACATCATTCGTGAACAAATTGAACTTTTCCCGCTAGAAAAAATGGAAGAGCTTGTCGTCAGTATTTCCAATAAGGAGCTCAAGATGATTACATTCTTAGGCGGTCTTTTAGGCGGATTAATTGGCGCAATCCAAGCAATCTTTGTCACGTTATTTTAAGACAGACTAGAGAAATTTTGATGAATTCATTGTATATATGTGAAACGAAAGCCATAGTTTGTTATAGTGGAGTGGTGTCCGCCGATCATATCGGTGATAACGGATAGAAAGGAGACATAACATGTCTGTAAATGTTTATGATGTTGCATATGACCTTGAAAAAGCACTGCGTCATAGCGAAGAATATTCAACTTTAAAAAATCTTTATGATGAGGTAAACGCGGATGAATCCTCTAAAAGAATGTTCGAGAACTTCCGTGACATTCAAGTAAACCTTCAACAAAAACAAATGACTGGTCAAGAGATCACACAAGAAGAAGTGGAGCAAGCTCAAAAAACAGTAGCCCTTGTTCAACAGCACGATAAAATCTCTCAGTTGATGGAAGCAGAACAACGTGTGAGTGTTCTCATCGGAGAATTAAATAAAGTGATCATGAAGCCTCTTGAAGAGCTTTATGGGAATCCAGAAGAAAATTAATGAAAAGGGCGATGATATTCGCCCTTTTTTTATTTCACATGTTCCCTGTCTAACTTTTCAAAAAAAGGTTGTCGAAGCTCATAAATTCTGCGATAATACTTATATTGAAAGTGCTTTCAAATGAGCGCTCTCATGGGACAATTGGGTGCGTTTCACTTGGGATTTATGGCGATTAGCCAAACGAGAGAGAAGCGCTTCTGGGAGAAACACAAAGCATAAGGGGATCTGATATAAGCAATGCTTTGGTGTGTGAAAGATAAGGGGATCATGGGGAGCTTCATCACCTCATTGTGACGCATCCAAACCATACATAAAAAAAAGCCTAGGGGTAGGCTTTTTTTATTTGCAAAAGATTCATAACACACAGAGCTCTTTTAACTGCATGTTCTAAAGCACCAAGCTAGGGCATATCCTCATCGTAAGTACAGTCATCAAGAAGGGGGATGCCTCAGTGTCAAAAAAATTACTTGCACTCAATATAGATGGAACGTTACTTCGTTCCAATGGAAAAATCCATTCCGCTACAAAAGAAGCTGTGGAATACGTGAAGAAAAAAGGGGTTTACGTGACGCTTGTCACCAACCGGCATTTTCGTTCCGCACAAAAAATTGCCAAGGCGTTGAAGATTCCAACGTCAACCCTTGTGACGCATAGTGGTGCATTTATCGCGAATAAACTCGATGAGCCGCTTCATGTGAAGAAACTAACGGAAGAAAAAACGTTTAATCTTGTACAAATTCTTGAAAGCTTTGATTGTAATGTTCGCTTGCTGCATGAAAAATTCTCGATTGGCAACCGGAAAAAAACGCAGTCACAGCTGATGGGAAAGACGTTGATTCATCCGTCTGATCCAATTTTCTATCCCGTGCAATTTGTTGAATCGCTAAGTGATATGCTGATGGATGAACCGGTCAGTACACCAGTGATTGAAGTATATTCAACCGCAGAGCTTCAGCCTGAAATTCACCGAACCATTCAACAAGCTTTTCCATCTGTCGATCTTATTCGGATCAGTGATGAGAAAATGAATATTGTATGCAAAGGCGTATCGAAAGAAGCGGGGCTTTCTCTATTGACCTCAGCATTAGGTTTGACTTTAGAAGATACGGTGGTCATTGGGCAGGGAACAGATGATATCCCAATGCTCGAATTGGCTGGCTTAGGCGTTGCGATGGGAAATGCACCTCATACTGTTAAGCGTAAAGCCGATTGGGTGACACGTTCGCACGATGAACAGGGAGTCGCTTATATGATCAAAGAATACTTTAGAATGCAGCAAAGAGAAGGATTTTTACATCAATTCGATATTAAACGATAATATAGACGAAGGCCCTGTCAATTAAGAAATGGCAGGGCCTTCAACTGTTCCAGTCATTGCTTTTCCTACATAGATTTTGTAAAATGAAACAAGTTTGAAGATAAAGGTGATACGATGCGAATTTTAATTAAAGGGCTGTCAGATGAACGATTTCATCGCCCGCTTGTCAATATAGCCAATTTATTTGAAGAAGATAGTGAAGTGCTGTTTGATCCAGATGAATTGGAAGATGGCTTAACCATGGTGTTTAGCTGGGAAGAAGAAAATGGAACGGTGGAAGCATCTGGCTATATCGCTGGGTCAGACATCACTAGTCGTTTTTCGCGAGACGTCCCAGAGGGCTTGAATGACAAGGAGCGCTGGAAGCAAATCAAAAACACAGTGCTGTCTGTTTATTTACATCTGCTTCAGGAGCACACAGGAATGACGCAAAAGTGGGGTATTCTCACAGGGATACGTCCTACAAAATTACTTCATAAGATGCTGAGAGAAGGTATGACAAAGGAAGATGCGCATGCTGCATTAAAGCGTGATTATTTGATTCATGATGAAAAAATCGATTTGATGCAGGAGATTGTTGACCGTCAGCTTCAAGCGATTCCGGATCTGTATGACCTTCAGCAGGAAGTAAGTATTTATATTGGTATTCCTTTCTGCCCAACAAAATGCGCTTATTGCACGTTTCCTGCTTATGCGATTAAAGGACAAGCTGGAAGAGTGGGAACGTTTTTGTTTGGTCTGCATTATGAGATGCAAAAAATTGGTGCTTGGCTAAAAGAACATGGGATCAAAGTGACGACTGTTTATTTTGGCGGAGGTACGCCGACAAGTATCACTGCGGAAGAAATGGATTTGCTGTATGAAGAAATGTATCGCTCGTTCCCTGATGTGAAACATATACGGGAAGTGACTGTCGAAGCAGGACGTCCTGATACGATTTCGCCTGATAAGCTAGAGGTGCTAAACCGATATCATATTGACCGGATTAGTATCAATCCACAATCGTATGAGAATGAAACACTGAAAGCCATTGGCCGGCACCATAGTGTAGAAGAAACGATTGAAAAGTATCACTTATCAAGACAGTATGGCATGAATAATATTAATATGGACTTAATTATTGGTTTGCCAGGAGAAGGGCTCAAGGAATTCCAGCATTCCTTGCAGCAGACTGAAGAACTTAAGCCTGAATCTTTAACTGTGCATACGCTCTCCTTTAAAAGAGCGTCTGAGATGACACGCAATAAGGACAAATATCAAGTAGCTGACCGAGAAGAAATCACACGTATGATGGATGAAGCGGTCGCTTGGACGAAAGCACATGACTATCATCCTTATTATTTATATAGACAAAAAAACATCTTAGGGAACCTTGAAAATGTCGGGTATTCATTAGATGGACAGGAAAGTTTGTATAATATCATTATTATGGAAGAAGTGCAGACAATCATTGGGATTGGATGCGGTGCTGCTAGTAAGTTCATTGATCCACGTTCAGGAAAAATTACGCAATATGCCAATCCAAAAGATCCAAAATCATATAATGACCGTTATGAACACTATACTGAAGAGAAAATTCAATTTCTTGAGTCATTATTTGTTCCTCACGTTTAAACACTGCGGTGACGCAGTGTTTTTTTCATTTGTAAAAGGGTATATAAGTGAAAAAAAGTTAAAGCAGGTGTACATATGATTGATGTGATCGGAATTGGGATTGGACCTGCCAATTTAGGTTTGGCGGCTTTGTTAGAGGAGTATGAAGATGTTTCATGCTGTTTTTTTGAACAGGAGACTGAATTTGCTTGGCATCCTGGTATGCTGATCAAAGGAACGGATTTACAAGTCTCCTTTTTAGCTGATCTTGTGACGATGGCGAATCCAAGGAGCAGATATACATTTTTAAATTATTTACATGAATCAAATAGACTTCACCGGTTCTATACATTTGAACAGTTTGACATTCCGCGAAGAGAATTCAATGAGTATTTGTCATGGGTCGCAGGTGAATTAGATAGCTGTCAATTTGGGATGAAGGTAGAGGAAGTGACGGACTGCCAAGGTGGTTATCTTGTGAAAGTCCGGCGATTGAAGGATGGATCGCTTTCTGAGTATCGGGCAAAGCATGTCGTGCTCGGAACAGGGAGCAAACCGATGATTCCTGTCGATGTGCCTGATGCTGCACCTGATGCTGCACTGCCATATGTGACCCATAGCAGCCGGTATCTAGAGCAGCAGAAAGAACTTCATGAAGCTGAGGCGGTGACGGTCATTGGCTCTGGGCAGAGCGCAGCCGAAATCTTCTTAGACCTGCTTCAGCATCAGAAGAAAGGGCAGCAGCTATCTTGGTTTACGCGATCTAGTGAATTTAGAGAGCTGGAGACGGCTGAGCTTGGTCAGGAGCTGTTTACACCAAAGTACGTTGAATATTTCCATTCGCTTCCTTATGAAGAACGAATGAACACATTGCCTAGGCTGACTGGATTAAGAAATGGGATAGATGCATCGACGCTCTCACGCATTTATCAGGAATTGTATCATCGGTCTGTTTCAGGTGAAGAGCCATCTGTGATTATTCAGCCAATGACCGAGCTTGAAGCCATTCAGGTGGAGGAGAATCAGTCCCTGAAGCTGCACCTAAAGCAGTGGCAGCTAAAGAAAGAAAAGAGTATAACAGTAGATCGTGTCGTATTGGCTACAGGGTACAAACCGAATATCCCGGCATGGTTTAGTGCGTATGAACCTTTAATTGAATGGGAAAGTGAAGAGCATTTTAAAGTGACAGAAGACTTCAGGCTTGTGTTCAAAGACAAGCGTCCGCATCATTTCTTTACATTCACGCACCTAGATCACTCTCATGGAACAGCGGCGACCAATTTAAAACTATCCATCTACCGCAACCAGAAAGTGATTCAAACCATTCGTGGGGGCAAAGAAGCGCCAGTCAAGCAAGAAACAGCCTTTCAGCAATTTGAATAAGAGATGAAAAAGGGCCCCAAGCATAGGGTCCTTTACTATATAAAAATATATTTTTCGTTTCAATAATTATGCTTATTTTGGTATCAACTGATCCTGAAATTTCTTATGCAGGGGAAAAGGGATTATTCGGGTTGAAATGGAAGTAAGTCATGTGTTTAAAGAAAAGGGGGATGGGTGATGACATATATCAATTGTCAGCTAGACGGAGATATTTTTGAAATCGTTTTCAACAGGCCTGAGGCTTATAATTCATTTCATGTGGACATGTTTGCTGAATTCAAAGAGGCATGTGATGCAGCGGAGGAAAGCAGTGCAAAAGTCGTTGTGATCAAGGGCGTGGGAAAAGGGTTTTCAGCAGGCGGAGATATTGGCATGATGCTTAAGCAGGAAAGTGAAGAAGATTTCCATCGTGTGATGGATTTGATCGAGGGGATTACACTTTCTCTAGCTGGTATGAAAAAAGTGACGATTGCTCTTGTCCACGGGTCAGCGGCAGGCCTTGCTTTTAGCTTTGCTTTAAGCTGTGACTACTTGTTTATGCATCAAGATGCAAAGCTCGCCATGAATTTTAATGGAGTAGGCTTAATTCCAGATGGCGGAGGGCACTTTTTCCTTACAAAAAGAGTCAGTGAACAAACCGCGAAACAATTGATTTGGAGCGGACAAAAGCTTCCTGCTGAAGAAGCGCTAAAGCTGGACCTTGCAGACGGCGTGTTTCAAGAGGAAGTCGATGCGTATCAAAAGGTATGTGTGAAGCCGTTTATGAACATGCCGCTTCAAGCATTTATCGAGACAAAGCGAATCTATTTCCAGCAGTCAGAACCTGAGCTGCTAGCCGTTCTTCAAAAAGAGAGGACAGCACAGGCAAGGCTGAGGCAAAGCCATGATCATAAGGAAGGCATTCAGGCCTTTTTAGAAAAAAGACGACCTGTGTTCCAGAATGTATAAACGGATGTGAGGCCGGCGAATGCCGGCTTTTTTAACGTTCAAATAAAAGCAGCTTGCCTGCATCATCAACGAGCCGATGAGAATGCTTCGTGTATTGCTGTTCGATTAAGCGATGGCGACCTAATTCCTTTGCCTTTTCATCACTATCCGTTGTGATTTTTTCATTTAATAAAGTCTCACCCGATGGGTCAAATACAGTTAAAAAGTATGTCTTCGCCATTCCTCATCTTCCTTTCCTCTACTTTTCTATGTAATTAAACAAGGAATAAGATAAAACCTCTTTTTTAGCCCTTAAAAATGTGTTTTTTAGAATGAGAGTGATAGAACGTGCATTCGCAAAAATGGCATGATAAAATATGGACAATGACAGTATCGGACAAGGAGATAGACGTTTGACTATGCTCACCTTTATTCATGCCGCAGATTTACATTTAGACAGTCCATTTGCAGGAATGTCGAATATCCCTAGCTTACCCTTTAAGCGGCTCAAAGAAAGTACATTTCAAAGTGCGAAGAATATGTTTGATCTCGCCATTGCTCGAGCAGTAGACTTTGTGCTACTGAGCGGAGATTTATTTGATGAATCAAACCGCAGCCTGAAAGCACAGCTGTTTTTAAGAAATCAGTTTCTAAGACTGCAAACTCAAGGGATTGAAGTCTTTATTATTTATGGTAATCATGATCATTTAGGCGGTGAATGGACACCGATTGAGTGGCCTGAGAATGTGCACGTTTTTTCAACCAGTACCCCAAGTGAGCAATCCTACTATAGAGGAGATCAGCTTGTCGCAAGTATTTATGGATTTAGCTACAAAGAGCGTGCTGTCTATGAAAATATGACCTCACATTACGTCAAAACGACAGATGCTGCCTTTCACATTGCGATGCTTCACGGTACATTAGCTGGACAAGAAGGTCATGACGCGTACGCACCTTTTCAGCTTGAGCAGCTCGTTTCCCGAGATTTCGATTATTGGGCGCTTGGACATATACATAAGAGAGCCCTTCTGCATGAAGACCCGTTGATTATTTACCCTGGTAACATGCAGGGCAGACATATAAAAGAAACAGGAGAGAAAGGCTGTTACGTTGTTCAACTCTCCGAGGATTCTGCGACAGCGGAATTTATGAGTTGTGCGGATGTGATGTTTGAGACACTTGCAATAGACATCACAGAGACGGTTCATATGACGGATCTTGTGATCCTTGTGGATAAAAAAATCAGTGAACTGAAAAAGGATGGCGTCCCTCATTTTGTGAAAATTGAATTGACGGGTGAGGCTCCTCCTTACTTTGAGCATATGCAGCTTGAGTTGCTTGAGGAGCTGATGACCGTTCTTCATGAACAGGAAGAAGATGAAGATGTATTCGTTTGGGTGATATCGATTGATTGCCGAACAAATGAGGAAATCGCCTATCCAGAAGATTCTTTTTTAAAGGAACTCACTGCTGAAATTTCACAGTTTGAGGCATATGAAGAGCTTCTATCACCGATCAAGCGTCACCCAACTTATAGAAAGTCAGGAAAAGCTCTCACAATAGAGGGTGAAGTGGATATAAAAGAAGAAGCACAAAGGCTGCTGAAAGAACAGCTAAAGCAATTATGAGAAAAGGAGAGGCACAATGAAAATACGTTCACTCCATATCGCCCATTTTGGGAAATTTTCAAATCGGACCTTTCACTTTTCTGATGACGGTTTTCAGCTAGTTTACGGCCTGAATGAATCGGGGAAAACGACATTGAAAACGTTTATTGAATCGATGTTATTTGGTTTTCCGAAAAACAAGATGTACAAGACGAAACAGGGTTCTTTTTATGGTGGTTCTCTCACTTGCCAAGATGATGAGTTAGGCGTTATTCACATTGAGAGAACATCCGACCGCGGTGGTCAAGCACAGGTGTTTTTACCGAATGGTGAAGTGAAAGACGAAGCTTTTTTACAGACACTTTTAAAGGGAACGGATCGCAGATTATATCAATCAATCTATTCATTTGATGTGTTCGGACTGCAAAATGTCCAAGCCTTAAATCAGGATCAAATAGGCGAATTTCTACTTTTCTCAAGTTTATTTGGCTCAGATGCAGCGAACAAGATGGATAGCAGGCTGCTAAAGCAGCAGGAGCAGCTGTTTAAACCAAATGGCCGCAAGCCTGAATTAAACCAGCAGCTTGATCATTTAAAAGAGCTGACAGGTCAGCTGAAACAAGCGAGATTGGTAGAAGGCAGCTATACCGAAAAGAAACGGGAGCAATCTGAATTAACGAAGACGATCGAAAAGCTTCAAAATGAAATGAAGCAAGCAGAAGAACACCTTCAGAAACTGACTGAATCCATTCAAGTGTATCCCATGATTGAGAAAAAAGTGGAGTTGAAAAAGGAATTAGCCCGCTTTCCAGACCGGGTCAAACGTTTTAGAGCAGAAACAGAGCATGAGCTGGATAAACTAGAATCACACCTTCACCCGAAAAAGGCTCAATTGACTGCACTGAAACAGAAGTTAGATCATTTGCAAACCTCACTCGTACAAGTTCAACCGCTTTATGACAAGGATACCTTAATGGAAATGAAACGAGTCGTAGATGAAGCATCTAATGCTGAGCTTGTGAAAAAGCGTATAGCAGAGTGTCGAGCAAACCGTGATTCATTGAAACAAAAAATCGACGAAGCGGTAGCAAAGCTAAAGTGGGAGCGCCCGATAAAGCTCGAACAAATCGACGATTCGCTTGAATTTGAGTGGGAATTAAAGGAGACTGTCACTCAATACGTCCGTCTCATGGACAGAAAGGCGCAGTTAGATGAACGATTTGATCACGTAAGACATGAGCTGGACGAAGCAGAAGCCGCGCTAAAAGGATTAAAGGAACAGCAAGTGAGACTGCGCGGAGCAGAAGATGATGCGAAGGAGACAAGATCGAAAAAGAAACCGGTTTATTCCCTAACGTCATTATTCCGAGGTTTGATCGCATTTGATGTGGTGTTTCTGTTTGTTCTATTCTTTTTAACAGAGTGGTGGATCACGTTCTTGTTTGCGGGATTTTCTGTTTTTCTCTTCTTTGTCATTTACTCATTCAGTCAAATGAGCCCTATGAAACAAAGAAGCGGCGAAGACGCCTTAGATTCCTTTCAAGTGCAGGCAGCTTCAACTGAAACACTTATGAGGCAGAAGGAGCTGCTGTACGAAAGAATCATCCGGCAATATGAAGACTGGGAGCTAGAGCTAGAGCCTGTCCAGCAGCAAGTAGAGGAAAAGAAGAGACAGCTTGGCTTGTCGTCTGAGCTTTCTTTCCTAGTCGAGGCCTTCCATATTCTCAAACAATTAAAAATGAGTACAGCGGCATATGAGGAGCTTCAGCGTGAATTAGACGTGCTCTCCGATAAGCAATCGGTTTATGAGCGCAAGGTTTCAGCGTTAAGCAGTATTCGTCAAAAAAAGGAAGGAACTATTCAGGAGAATATTTCAGCCCTTCAAGAGATATTGAAAGATGAGGCGAAAAGAGAAAAAGAACGCCAAACATTACATGTATCCATTCAACATGCGATGCAGCAGCTCTCGACACTAGAAGGTGAAATTCAATATTACGAAAAACAAACTGACGAGCTCTTTCGTCAAGTAGAAGCAAAGTCCAAAGAAGATTACCAAGTGCTTTCTCATCTATCGAAAGAATACCGGGAACGGCTTTCTGAGCTGCAGCAGCTGAATCAAGAGCTTCATAGAAGTGGTTGTTTTGATGAGGAAGAATGGATTGTTCATAAAGGACTACCTCTCCTTGAGGAGGAGTGTGCAAAAGCAAAGCAGCACCTTCATGACGTTCAATTGAATGCGGAGAATATGGAAAAGCGTTTAGCAGAACTAGCAGTGGAAATCCGGCAAATAGAAGCTTCTGGAACAGTGTCTGAATTGACTCATCAACTTGCCGCAGAGCAGGAGCATGCGAAGCACCTCGCAAAAAAATGGGCGGCCATTCAGCTTGTCCGCTCCGTCATACGAGAAAAATTGAATGAGCATAAAGAAACAAGACTGCCTGCATTGCTTCAAACAGCCTCTAGTTTTATTCAACCGTTAACAAATGATCGTTATGAAGCGATTTTATTTTCACCTGAAGATGACTTGCTCATGGTGAAAAGAATGGATGGACGAATATTCCGTCCAGAGGAACTTTCACAGGCAACGTGTGAACAGATCTATCTGGCGATTCGTTTTGCGCTTGCTTTGTCTCATCAGCAAGATTGTCAGCTTCCGTTTATGATGGATGACAGCTTTGTTCATTTCGATCACGTTCGTCTAGGCAGAGTGCTGGAGATGATGAACGAGCTCACACGTTTTGAAACACAGCTGTTTTATTTCACCTGTCATGAGCATATGAAGCAGGCGGCAGAAGATGGACAGGTTACGAGTTTAGCAGTTGAATGATTGACAAATAATGACTTATGTTATACTTATATGAGCAGAAACATGGAAGGAGCTTTTATTGAATGGCTAAAGGGATCATGACCTATGATGTCGGCGAACAAGTTGACCTGCATTTATTAATTAAATCATCTACTAAAGGGATTGCGAGTAATGGCAAACCATTTTTAACGTTAATTCTTCAAGATCAAAGTGGAGATATTGAGGCGAAACTATGGGATGCCAAGCAGAATGATGAACAAACCTATGCCGCGCAAACCATTGTGAAGGTAGTAGGCGATATTCATCATTATCGCGGGAGGAATCAGCTGAAACTTAGGAATATACGCCCTGTTGCTGAAAATGAGCAAATTCGAATTGATGATTTTCTCGAAACAGCTCCTATTCCAAAGCATGATATGATGGATACGATTATGCAATATATCTTTGATATGAAAAACCCTAATTTACAGCGTGTCACAAGGCATTTGCTGAAAAAATATGGACAGGAATTCGCTGACTATCCAGCAGCAACAAAAAACCATCACGAATTTGTCTCTGGTCTTGCTTATCATGTAGTGTCCATGCTGCATTTGGCTAAATCAATTGTTGACTTATATCCATCATTAGATCGAGATCTTTTATATTCAGGCATCATTCTTCATGATTTAGGAAAGGTCAAAGAGCTTTCAGGCCCAGTCTCAACCACCTATACGGTGGAAGGGAATTTAATTGGTCATATTTCGATTATGGTGACAGAAATTGCGAAAGCTGCAGAAGAGCTTGGCATTGATTCAGAAGAAATTCTGATTTTACAGCACTTAGTACTGAGTCATCATGGAAAAGGAGAGTGGGGCAGCCCGAAACCACCAATGGTGAAGGAAGCCGAAATTCTCCACTATATTGATAATTTAGATGCGAAGATGAATATGATGGATCGTGCGCTTGAGCATGTGAAGCCAGGAGAATATACAGAACGTATTTTTGCGCTAGAGAATCGTTCATTTTATAAACCAACCTTTCACGAATAACCATGTCAAAACGTCCGCTTATGCGGGCGTTTTTTTCATAACTTGTCTTCTTTTTGCATAAGCATGTAACACAAGGGAAGAGAGAGCTGTTCTGAAAAAAAGGAGGCGATGAAAAAATGTTGTTTTTTCCATGGTGGGTGTATGCATGTATCATTGGCATTATTTTCTGTGCGTATAAATTAATGACAACGGCCAAAGAGGAGCAAGAGATTGATCAATCCTTTATTGAAAAGGAAGGAGAAATTTTTATCGAGCGAATGGAGCAAGAAAGAGAGCGCAGACGCCAGGGGCAGCAAATGAAAAGATCCCAGGATACGGCGGCACATGAAGATCACTCGATTGCTTAATCAGGTGATATAAAACCCCCTCTGCCCAATCACGGCAGAGGGGGTTTTTGCGATTACTGGTTTTGTTGAGATTGTTGATTTTGTGCAGGTTGTTGATCTTGTGCAGGTTGTTCAGATTTTTCTTTGAACGTGTTTTCAAGCTCTTTATCTTTTACTTTCACATCTGCATCTTTCACCAATTTGTTTAAGATGGTTTGGATTTCATTTGTGTCTGCTTGTTTTTGATTAAGTAGTTCTTTTTTCAAGTCTGCTTTCATGTCATCGTATTTACCGCGTTCTTCGGTCTTTTTAATGATATGGTAGCCGAATTGTGATTTCACTGGTTTGCTGATTTCATTCACTTTTAGTTTAAATGCAGCTTTACTGAAGTTCTCGTCCATTTGACCTTCTTTTGCGAACCAGCCTACATCTCCGCCTTGTGCAGCTGAAGCGGTATCAGTTGAATATTCAGACACAACAGCATCCCATTTTTCACCTTTATCTAATTTCTTTTCCACTTCGTCAGCTGTTTTCTTATCAGCTACTAAAATGTGGCTTGCGCGGATTTTCCCTTTTAGGTCATCGTAATACGCTTTTACTTCTTTATCAGTGATTTTGATGTTAGCTTTGGCAGCCTTTTGAGTCAGCAGCTCATATTTCACTTGATCTTTGATGTAATCTTTTCCGAATTCATCTTGAAGTTGTTTTAAACGATCTTCACCAAGTGTCTTTTTATATTCTTCCATTTTCTTATCAATTTCTTTATCAGATACTTTGTATTTGTCAGCAAGAACCTTTTGTTGAACAAGTAGATTTAAAGCATCTCCACCTGCTTGTTTCTTAAGAGTCGTATAAAGCTCTTCTTTTGTGACATCTCCTGATTTTGTTGTTGCGATAACATCTTTATCACCACTACTGCATGCGCCAAGAGTTAAAACACTAACTGCTGTTACAGCTGCTAAAGCCATTTTTTTCATTCAAAAAACACTCCTAATCTTTCCAATTTATTTATCATTGCTTGTATCATAACATATTGTGACACGCTGTAAAAAGAAATGCAAATGGAAGGGCATTCGTCTAGTCAAAAATTTGCGCGCTACATACACATATAGTGATCACAAAAAGGAGGCTGAATTATATGGGAGCAGGATATTCTAATGGGTTTGCTTTATTGGTCGTGCTATTCATTTTGCTGATCATCGTTGGTGCAGCATATCTTTACTAATTAAATCGCTGTGACAGAAAGGAGCCGTCCTGCCATGCGTGCGGGCGGTTCTTTTTTCAAACGATGACAGGTGCCTAAACGTTTTCAATTTTATAGCATACACTGAGCTTAGAACAGAGGAAGAACTGGCAGGAGGTGTTTTTACATGGGAGGAGAAGTCTTCGCTGGCGGTTTTGCACTAGTCGTCGTGTTATTCATCTTATTGATCATTATCGGTGCATCTTGGATTTGCTAATTAATCAATATACACAAAAAGCTGCCCTCAAACTGGCAGCTTTTGCTTTGATCTTAAATAGATATGGTAATTTCAACAAATGATGAGATCAGTAAGATCAGTATCGATACATTGATAAAGCGAAACACCTTATCTTGCCGTTCTTCAGGAATCTCTCTGACAAGGCATAATGTATTAGTAAGCCTGTTTATTGAATACACAATAAACGCGGCAAAGACGATGAAGTAAAATAAAACTATCGGAGATCCCCCCTCTCTATGCTATTCCCATACTACATTACCAAATTTTTTATGAAAAAGATAGAAGTTGGCTTTAAAAACCTCATGATGAGGATGTTTGGTCAACTAAAATATCAAACTCGTCTTGGGCTTGATCGATGATGCAGGATTTAGGTGCTTTGAGCAGTTTCCATGCAAATAAAAAGTCAGGCAAACAATAGCCTGCATGAATACTTGCGATGATGATAAAATAGTGTGCATACATTGGAAACGCCACACCTAACACAAAGTAAACCGGTGAAATCACACAAAATGGACTGAGAAGTGAATAAAGCATGATGTTCTTTGGTACACGTTTCCAGCAATTTCGTTTAAATAGCGTCATTTTTTTCTTGTTTTTCATCACTGGGATCAAGTGAACCACACGGTGGACAAGCAATGTCACAAGTAAAAGCATAGCAAAAAGCGGTGCGTTGTGACTGCTTAGTCTCGTTTCAGGATGAGTCAGTTGAAAACATAAAAAAGCCGTAATGAAAAAAAGTATAGCAAGGCTGATGGCTGAAATCAGCAGTCTTGTATAACCATAATCCTTTTCAAGATTAATGGTCTTCCAACAATTCATTTTTCATCCTTCCAATCTTAAAAAACTAATTGAATATCTCAAGATAATTTACTCTTCCTGAAGATAAAAATCAATGGTTTTCATGAAAAAAAATAAAATGTTGTGTTCATATGGAATAAAGAGAGGAAACTTTGGATTTTTCAAGAAAAAAAGACAGAAGAGGGAGGTTCGTCTCTTTCGTCAATGAGTAATTTCGGCTAGAATAGAAAGACTAAGAGAAAGAGGGAACGTACATGAGTATTGAGGAACGAATGAGCCAGCTCGAATATTATATGGAACTTTTGCTGACGGCGACTGATATGAGCCGTTATCCATATTATGCATTATTGATTAGGCAGCGGGTATCGAAAGAAGAGGCGCAGGAAATTGAGCGTATTTGTGCTGAGCTTTCAGAGGAAATGGACAAGCAAAAAGCACAAGGCTACGTCATGTTTGACGATATGCTTGCGCTTTTTGCAGGACAGTTAATTGAAAAGCTGGATGTGCATGAGACGATATTTGCATTGCATGATCAAGGGCTGTTTCAGCCGTTGATGAATGAATTTATAAAGATCATTAAACAATTTGATTTGCTTTATTAGCCGCTTTTTCTGCTGCATCAGCTGAGTCTTCAAGTTCCTCAGGTTTTTTCGTGACTTTTCCTCGCTCATTCAAAAAGTCCTTCTCAATGTTTGAAAACGATTTCTCAAAAATCTCCATGAAGTCCTCACCATAGATGTTTCGGATAATACACATCATTTCTAAAATCTCAGGGAACTTTCCGTAAATGTCATGAAGCGGCTGTGCGCCTTTGACAATACCAGTTCGTGCCGGGTCATAATCTTCGAGTAGTTTATGGAATGTCTCTTCGCCTTTTGGCGTTAGCTCAATATACGTATTGCGTTTATCGTTTAACTTTTTAGAAAATTTTAAAAATCCTCGTTCCTCGAGTTTCTTGGAGAAGTTAAACGCCGTTGATACATGCATGACGCCAAACTTTGCAATTTCTGATATTGAAGCTCCTTTTAATTGATATGCAATCCACAAAATATGATGTTCATTGATATTTAGGTTATACGGTTTGATCCACTGCTGCCAGTCCTTTTCAATGGATTTCCAAAGAGCTTTGCTCAATTGGGCCATTCTTTGACTGAATAAAAGTGCTTCTTTTACATCGAAAGGCTGTTCCGAATGATTCATCCATTTCACCTACTTCTCTTTTTCTTGTAATTCTATTATGCCAATAAAATAAAGATTAATAAAGCTGAAAATTCAAGAATTTTTAAAACTCATGAAAAACATTGACAAAATAACCTTTTTTCAACAAAAAAAGTGCGGGATACGCACCCCGCACACTTTTGTAAACGAATATTTTTTCTTGAGTATATTAGTTTTGTAAGGTTTTCTCCAATTGCTTGAGTTTTTCCTCAATTTCCTGAATTTCCTTTTGCAAGTCCTGCTGGTGAGGTTTGATTTCTTCACGCCATTGCTGAATCGATGTTTGTAATTCAGTTCCGACTTCTTTAATGACCTCTGCGCTTTCTTTTGCTGTTTCAACAATTTGCTCTTTTAAAGCCTGTCCATCTCTTTTTAATCTTGTCAGCGTATCTTCGAATTTGTCATAGCCGTCTTTCATCTTTCCGCGCACATCTCTGCCAGAAGAGGGAGTCGTCAGGAGCACTGCCGCACCTCCGAGGAGACCGCCTACAAATAATCCTGTTAATAAAGAACGTCCACTAGCCATTCAAATCACCTCTAGTCAAATTTTACACATTCGCATGTTCTCTCTGAGCTGACGATCAGCTTCATTGAACTTCCATACATAGCTTGCTTTATTTTAGCATACTTTTGAAGAAAAGGGAGGGGAGAAGGTTGTCTGTCTTTCTGTTCGTTTTTACGTGTATCGGTGTCGTTTTTACAGGTGGTTCTATTCATTATGCAAGACAGCTGGGGTATGCAGGGTCTTATCCGCCAAAACATGTATTAAAGCAAAAAGCACTTGTGTGTGCGGCAGGTGCAGGAATTTCGCTCCTCATTTTGCTGCTGACCCTTTTTCTTTTATAAAAGCATGAAAAAAACCTCTTCATCTATTATGAAGAGGTTCGATTATTCGTTAAGCAACTTCTATCATTCTTGCACGTCTAAGAATGGACTGAGCAATTGGGAAGACAAATACCATGGCAATGGTATTAATCACGGCTGCTGGCAGGACGACGCCTACAAGAAGTGCCGGTAATGCAGCTGGCAGTCCAGTGATCAGTAATGCGGCAGATAGGAAAATCACGCCGGATACGATGGTTCCAATCGCAGTTAATACAGCGGTCAGCACTACTTTGTTCTTTATCTTCATGCAAGATAAGAAAAGGGCTAAGAAGATAAAGGCTGTCACTGGTTTATCAATCATATTTGGAATTTGTCCGCCTGGGAAACCTGTTGTTAATGCAGAAATGGCGCCTGTTACGAGGGCAATAACCACTACATGCTGTACCTTTGGGAAAAGGATGATGCTTAAAAACATCATGACCAGCATCATATCAGGTTTCATTCCGAAAAAGATGGGCGGGAAAATCGTATGCAAAACAGCTCCCATTGCTGCAAGCAATGACATAATGACTAATTCTTTTGTTTTCATTTCTATGCTCTCCTCTGCTAAGCTCTTAGAACTCTCCAATAATATGGCTCATCATTTATTGCAAGAGTCATCACTTTATATTTCTCGTTATTATACCAAATTTATTTCTCTATAGAAAAGCTTTTTCACTCATTTTCTTGCTGGAACTTTTTCATAAATTCCGCAAGCTTTTGGCAGTCTTCAATCGATACCGCATTGTAAATAGATGCTCTGCATCCACCGACAGAACGGTGGCCGGCAAGTCCAACCATTTGTTCCTGCTTTGCTTTCTCTACAAAGGAAGCAGTGAGCGCATCATCACGAAGGGTAAATGTGACATTCATATGCGACCGGCTGTCAGTGCGTGCGTGTCCTTTGTAAAAACCGCCGCTTTGATCAATTGTGTCATAGAGAATGCCTGCTTTTTGTTCATTGCGTTTTTCCGCTGCTTCCACGCCGCCAGCCTGTTTGACATGCTCAAGGACAAGAGACAGCATATAAATCGCAAAAGTCGGTGGTGTGTGATAAAGAGAGCCAGCTTTTGCGTGTGTTGAATATTTTAATATTTTCGGTGTGCTGCTTTTCTCTTTTTCTAATAAACGTTTGCGCGCGATCACAATCGTGATACCAGAAGGCCCTAAGTTTTTTTGTGCCCCAGCATAAATGAGATCAAATTGAGAAACATCGATTTTTTTGCTGAGAATATCACTAGACATATCCGCAATGAGTGGTAATGATGTACCAGGGAACGTTTTCCACTGAGTGCCGAAGATCGTATTGTTTGATGTGATGTGTAAGTAAGCGCCATCTGTTAAACCGGAGGCATCTACTTCTGGAATATACGAGTAGTTGTCGTCTTCACTTGAAGCAAACACAGATGTTTCACCAAACCCTTTTGCTTCTGATAATGCTTTTTCTGACCAAGCGCCTGTTTGAATGAAATGAGCCGTTTCGTCTTCATGTAAGAAGTTCATAGGAATCATCGCAAATTGAAGGCTAGCTCCGCCCTGTAAAAAGAGGACTTCGTAATCTTCAGGAATGTCCATCAGTTCCACCAACAGTGCTTTTGCTTTATTGTGGACTTCTTCATATTCACCGCTGCGATGAGACAGCTCCATCACAGACATTCCAGTTTGTTTAAAATCAACAAGTTCTTCCTGTGCCTTTTCAAGCACTTCTAGCGGCAGTGCCGCCGGACCAGCATTAAAATTCGTCGTTCGCTTCATCACAATCTCTCCCTATTTCTCGCGTTAATGGATCAAAAGATAAAACCATCCTATCACAAATTTGAAGCAATTGGACAAAAAATTTGAATCGTTCTAAATATCTTACTATTAAGAAATGAAGGGGATAGAAAGGGGTGGAAATGAGAAAAACCTCATCTATTAAGATGAGGTAAGTCGCGTATGAATGGCAGAAGAAATCTCTTTTAAATCCTCTGACGTGTATTGATCTTGATGTGATTTCCATACGGCACCAAAGCCATCGCCTTTGCCGTAACGCGGAATGATATGCATGTGGTAATGGAACACAGATTGTCCGGCTTTTTCGCCGTTGTTGTTTAAAAGGTTTAATCCAATGGGTTCAAATTCCTGTTTGATGGCTCTTGCAATTTTCGGAATCGCTTGGAAGTAGTGATTAGACACTTCTGGTGTCATTTCGTAGATATTTTCTTTATGTATTTTCGGGATTACAAGGGTATGCCCTTTTGTTACTTGGCTAATATCTAGAAAAGCCAATACATGCTCGTCTTCATATACTTTTGCACATGGAATGTCTCCATCAATGATCTTGCAAAAAATACAATCGCTCACGTCATGTCACTCCTCAATCATTTTCCTTCATCGTATCACAAAAATGAGCAAAAAAGAAAACAGGACAAGCGAACTCCTTTGGTCGCTCATCCTGCTCCTGCAGAAGAAATGCTGATGCTTTCATTCGATATGCCTTTTGAATTCTCTATTTACTGAAATAAAGAATTCATATGCCTGCTATTTCTGCCGTAAACACCTCATTTGACGTTTTGGTTTGTCGTATACATATTGTATAGGACACAAAAATCAAGAATCAGTGAAGCAAAACAGAAGCTAAGGTTTTTAGATGAAAAACCAACTTGTCATGCGGTTCTTTGCCTTTAACAAACACCTCATTTACTTATTGGTCATCAAGTTCATTTCTTCTACAAACAATATGATGACCAAGATGCCTATTTTTTATTCATGACTTGTTTATAGGTAAACATTTCAAATTACCTTTCGTTTTTGTTACTATAAAGGAAAAACGAAAGAAAGGAACGAATTCATGTCCCTTCTCACTGTAAAAGATGTAACGGGTGGATATACGAAGAATCCCGTTCTAAAAAATATCTCATTTGAATTAGAAAGAAATCAAATCGTCGGTCTCATCGGTTTAAACGGGGCGGGGAAAAGCACAACCATTCGCCATATCATCGGACTCATGAAACCGCATAAAGGTGTCATTGAGTTGAATGGACGAACCCTTCAAGATGATCAAGAGGCGTATCGCTCGCAATTTACATTTATTCCAGAAACACCTGTATTATATGAAGAATTAACTTTAAAAGAGCATTTAGAGCTGACAGCGATGGCTTATGGACTATCAAAAGAACAATTAGATGAACGGCTGCCGTCATTGCTGAAAGAATTTCGAATGGAGAAACGTTTGAAGTGGTTCCCTGCTCATTTTTCAAAAGGAATGAAGCAGAAGGTCATGATTATGTGTGCGTTTCTTGTTGAACCAGAACTGTATATCATCGATGAACCGTTCTTAGGGCTCGATCCTCTTGCGATTAATGCACTGCTTGAACGGATGAATGTTGCAAAGAAAAACGGCGCTAGTGTCCTGATGTCAACGCATATCTTGGCGACAGCAGAACGCTATTGTGATTCCTTTATTATTTTGCACGAAGGGGAAATTAGAGCGAAAGGAACACTGACAGAGCTGAGAGAACAGTTCAATATGAGAGATGCGACACTCGATGATCTTTATTTGGAATTAACAAAGGAAGAAAGCTATGAGTAAAACGACGCAAAGCATTTGGAAATCCCGATTAGAGGAACACATACAAGATACAAGAAAATATTTAAAATACATGTTCAATGATCATCTTGTCATTGTGCTCATTTTTTTCCTTGCAGGCGGAGCGAGCTGGTATAGTAACTGGCTCAAACAAATTCCAGCTCATTTTCCTTCCTACTGGGTCATGGCAGTTGTTTTCTCATTGGTGCTGACAAGCTCTTACGTGCGGACGTTGATCAAAGAAGCAGATCTTGTGTTTTTACTTCCTTTGGAAGGGAAGATGGAGCCTTATTTAAAACAAGCTTTTAACTTTAGCTTCATTTCTCAGCTGTTTCCTCTCATTGCCGTATCCATTGTCGCACTCCCGCTTTATTCGGCGTTGTCTTCAGGCGGCATCAAGATGTATGTGCTTATATTGGCGCAAATGATTTTGATCAAAGGTCTGAATACAGCGATTCAATGGAGAATGACGTATTTTCAAGGAAAACAAATGAGGTGGCTTGATGCAGTCCTTCGTTTTCTATTGAACATGATTTTAATCTATACCGTTTTACAGGCATCTTATGCAATCGCAATCGTTTTTTATCTCATCTACGGTGTCTATCTCGTTTACTTAACCAATGCAGTCAAAAAGCAGCCTTTTCAATGGGAATTGCATATTTCTGACGAATTAAAACGAAAACAGCGTTTTTATCGTTTGGCCAATTTATTTACAGATGTGCCTCATTTAAAGAAACAGGTGAAAAGAAGAGCCTATATGGACTGGCTTTTGCAGTTTGTTCCGTATGACCAGCGTAAAACTTTTTCTTACATGTATGTGAGGGCATTTTTACGATCAAATGACTATTTTGGTCTCGTGTTTAGGCTAACCGCTGTGTTTGTGCTGATTATTTTGTATACAGGTGCAGCAGGCTGGGTGGGCGCGCTGCTTGTCTTGTTCACCGTGTTTATCACAGGTGTCCAGCTTGTGCCGTTAACGAAGCACTTTGCCCATCTTTCATTACAGGCACTTTATCCTGTTGCTCAGCAAGAAAAGGATCGGAGCTTTTTTGTTCTCGTCCGTAACGTGCTCATCATCCAATCGATATTGCTGAGCTGTTCAGTACTACCGGCAGGAGGATGGCAGGGAAGTGGACTTGCCCTTCTGATTTCACTGGCATTTGTGCTTGTCCTCTTCAAGCCTTACGTACTCAGTCGATTAAAAAAGATGCGATAGGCAGAGATATGTTTCTGACAGCGAGCGTATGATGACATCAAGGAGGGGACCGGATGAATGCAGCTGAACGGGAGTTATATGAAGAAGCCATTCTTTTTCAAACACGATTTTTAAGAAGACCTTCAAAGGTTGAACGGTTTTCAAAAGGAGTTCAGCAGCAGGTGAACCGCCGAATCCCTGCCAGGTTTCATCAAGTCATCACAAGTGCGGTCAAAACAATGGTTGAATCCACCGTATCAGGATCTCACTTCACTTCATTTTCAGTCATTGATGAGCAATTATCCATCATTGAGCGAAATGAACTGGCAAAGGAGAAAGTGAAGTACTATCAAAAGGCAGCTGCGATCGAAGGAATTGGAACAGGTGCAGGTGGTATTTTGCTCGGTATGGCAGACTTTCCGCTGTTGCTTAGCATTAAGATGAAATGTCTTTATGAACTGGCATGTATTTATGGCTTTGATTTGTCTCAAAAAGAGGAAAGACTCTTTTTGCTCTGTATATTTCAACTCGCCTTTTCCGGCAGTACACATCGTCAAAAAATGATGAGCATCATTGATAATTGGGAAACGAGCCGTGAGAAAATGGATTGGTACAGCTTTCAGCAGGAGTATCGAGATTACATTGACCTAGTGAAGCTGTTTCAATTAATGCCGATTGTCGGAGCCGCTGTTGGCGGTGTGGCAAATCATCATCTGACAGGACAGCTCGGAGATGTCGCTCGTCATGTGTTTCACTTACGGGTGTTGAAAGAAATGAAATAGAAAAGCCGCTGTTTGCCAGCGGCTTCAGCGTGTAGACAAACCCTCGCATTCGTTGTCAGGTCTGCGCGCTTGGTGCTCACGAATGTTAAATTCGCTCCGCGCCAGTGCTCGCCCTTCCTAGACTGCAAAGGTTTTCTATTACACTGAAAAGAAGACAAAGGGCTAAAACCCTTTGTCTTTAATCTAGAGCCGCTGTTTGCCAGCGGCTTTTTTTATTCATCGTAGGAAAGGACAGCACGGGCGAGTACCTTTGCTGCGATAGGCATTGCTTTTTCGTTGATATCAAACTTCGGGTGGTGATGGGGATACGTGTCTTCGCTGTTTTCCGGCATGGCGCCTGTGTAAAAGAAGGTTCCAGGGACATGCTGAAGGTAGTAAGCAAAATCTTCTCCGCCCATTTGGGTTTCGGCTTCTATTACTTCTGTGACACCATCTGTTTGTTTTGCGATGTCAGCAATAAATTCAGTTGGCTTTGGATGATTTTTGACAGCAGGGTATCCTCTCACATATTCATATGTGTAGCCGGCATCATGCATGTCGCACACCCCTTTTACGACCCGTTCAATTTCTCGTTCGATGGTGTGTCGTGCACTCTCTTCAAAGGATCGTGCAGTACCAGTTAAAACTGCAGAATCTGCAATGACGTTAAAAGCATTCTCTGCCACAAAACCTCCAACAGATACAACAGCAGAATCAACTGGATTGACTTTACGGGCAACGACATGCTGCAAGTTTGCAACGATTTGTGAACCGATGAGTACAGCATCTTTCGTTAAGTGAGGCTGGGCACCGTGTCCGCCTTTCCCCTGAACTCGGATAGAGAAGCGGTCGGCAGCTGCCATAAAGTTCCCGCTTTTATAAAGAACCGTCCCACAAGGCTCTGGTGACCAAAGATGCGTCCCGAATATGACATCGACACCTTCTAAGCAGCCGTCTTCGATCATTGGTTTTGCACCGCCTGGCGCATATTCTTCTGCGTGCTGATGAATGAGGACGATTTTCCCTTTTAATTGATCACGGTGCTCATTCAAAATTTTCGCTAAGACAAGTAGTGTCGCTGTGTGCCCATCGTGTCCGCAGGCATGCATCACACCGGGCTTTGTCGATTTGTAAGGCACTTCCTTTTCATCATGGATAGGAAGTGCATCGAAATCAGCCCTGAGGGCAATCGTCGGCCCCGAAGAAGCTCCTTCGATAAAGGCGAGTACACCATGGCCGCCCACCTGTGTACGTGTTGGTATATGTAATCTGTCATAGTAGCTGGCGATGAAAGCGGCTGTTTCTACTTCCTGGAAAGAAAGTTCAGGATTCATGTGGAGATGGCGTCTAATTTCAACCATTTCCTCATAATGTTCATCAAGACGTTCATTGATGCTTTTTTGTAAAGTGGATATTGTCATTGATTTGAAAACCTCCTTCATGCTCTTTTACTGATTGTATGGTAATTGTTAGAATCTTTCAACAGAAGAGGATGTCGTTTGCGCATCAAAAGGTCATTTTACATAAAAGTCGAAGTTGCTATGAAGCGGGGAAAGGGAGGAATTGTATTGGGAAACTGTCCAAATTGTTCAAAAACGTTTTCTTTCGTTGAAAAGTTTCATTTATCACATACGAAAATGATGATGTGTCCAAGCTGTCGGCATCAAATCAAAGAAACCATTGTATCAAAAATGAGTTTTTTCATGATCTGTTTGATTCCGCTATTGGTGATGCTCATTCAATTGAAAGGGGCTTCACCTATGTTGAAGTGGCCGATCTTATTAGGATGGATCCTATTGAATTTCTATGTACTTCAGCCGATCATTCATCGGTACGAGCTGATATCACGACGATAAAATGAAAAGCCCAGCGATTGGGCTTTTCAGCGTGTAGACAAACCCTCGCATTCGGTGTCAGGTCTGCGCTCCGGTGCTCACGAATAATCAATTCGCTCCGCTCCGGTGCTCGTCCTTCCTAGACTGCAAAGGTTTTCTATCACGCTGAAAAGAAGACAAAGGGCTAAAATAAAGATCATTTTAGCCCTTTGTCAACAATCTGAAAAGCCCAGCGATTGGGCTTTTTTCATGAAAAAAGAAGTGCTGAAAGCAGCACTTCCTTAATTGTCTGTAACGGCATGATAGGATGTGAGATAAGCAGGACGAGAGAAGATGGAGCCAGTATCATCGTTTGGCTGAAAGAACGCTTCTGATTCTTGAAAGTCTTCAAATAAGTCCTCTGATTCCCAGAGTGTCATAATCAAATACACTTCTTCATCTTTTTTCGGTCTTAACACTCGAAGAGCCTTGAAGCCCCGCTGATGTTCTGAGATGTTCGTCTTCTTCTGAAAAGTAGATTCAAACAGTGCTCTACTTTCAAGCTTCACAGGGATATGATTCAAGGTGACGAAGCCAGAATGGACTAGCTCGCCTTTCGCATAAATCACATCATAGGCATGAGGGGCTTTAAAAACAGTCTCACCCTCCGTCTCATGGAAAAGAGCTGCTTGTTCTTTTCCGACCATATAAAGCAGATTCTCCTGATTGTGTTTTTTTGCGATTTTATGCAAGAAATCTGCTGTTCCATAAGTCATATAGACATTCATCTAAACCGCCTCCTGCTTGATAGTATAACAAAAGAATGATATATAATTCTTTGGTAGTCAATCCATAAAACATATTATGAAGCCATACATCCCATACTATCCGTATAAAGGAATGAGGTGACCTAATTTGAAGAAAAAGAAGATAATCATTCCATTAGTCATTGCAGGAAGTACAATCGTGCTTTCATTTATTGGCTATCTGACCATTTTATTTTTAGGACATTATGTCATAGATGAAAAGAAGCTTGTATTTCACGCTTCATCCCAAATCATTGATCAGAATGGAAAAGAACTCACAAGTATGTATTCAGAAAATCGGGACCCTGTGTCAATAAAGGATGTACCTGATAAAGTAGCAAAAGCCTTTGTGGCTGTTGAGGACAAGCGGTTTTATGAGCATCATGGAATTGATGCGCAGTCAATTTCAAGGGCGGTTTATCGAGATATATTAGCAGGTGGAAAGGTAGAGGGCGGCAGTACAATTACTCAGCAACTCGCAAAAAATATTTTTCTCACAAATGACAAAACCTTTCTGCGAAAAACAAAAGAAGTCATCATTGCAATTAATTTAGAAAGAGATTATTCAAAGGATAAGCTGCTCGAAATGTATTTGAATCAGCTTTACTTCGGTCATGGCGTCTACGGTATCCAAGCAGCAGCCAATTATTACTTTAGTAAAGATGTGAAAGATTTAACGGTCAGCGAAGGGGCTACACTCGCTGCGATGCCAAAGGCGCCGTCTACTTACTCGCCTGTTTTACACCCTGATAAAAATAAACAAAGGCGGGACACGATTCTTAACTTAATGAATGAGCAAGGATATTTATCATCAACAGAAACAGTAGAAGCAAAAGGGAGAACACTAGGCATTCATTTGAAAAAGAAATCAGAAACGCCTTGGGTCGATAGCTATGTCGATCTCATCATTAAGGAAGCTGAATCAGAGTATGCCATTTCACATGAGCAATTGCTTCAAGGTGGTTATACCATTACAGTTCCGATCGATATGAATCTGCAAAAGGTCACCTACGATGCGATGAAAAACAACCGTTATTTCCCGGGAAAAAGCGGTTCTCCTGAAAGCAGTGCCATCTTTATTGATAATGAGTCTGGCGGAGTAAAAGCAGCAATCGGAGGACGAGAATATCAAGCGAGGGGCTATAACAGGGTTACCGCTGTTAGACAGCCTGGATCTGTTTTCAAGCCGATCGCGGTATATGGACCTGCGCTGCAGGAGAAAAAATTCCGACCTTATTCCCTGCTTGAAGACGAAGAAAAAAGCTATGAGGGTTATTCACCAAAGAATTACGATGGACAGTATGAAGGCAAGGTCACGATGGTGGAGGCCCTCATGAAAAGTAAGAATACAGCAGCGGTGTGGACATTAAGCCAGCTTGGTATTGATACTTCGAAAACATATCTCGAGAAAATGGGAATCGATATTTCGGATCAAGGACTTGCGATAGCCCTTGGCGGTTTAGAAAAAGGGGTTTCTCCACTTCAAATCGCGGGAGCTTTCCACACATTTGCAAACGAAGGCGTATATCAAAAGCCTTTCTTCATTCAGAAAATCACCAATGATGAAGGAGAAACGGTAGAGAAAAATCGTAGTAAGCCAGAACGAGTGTTCAGCGTGCAGAATGCTTGGAATATGACAAGAATGCTGCAGCAAGTCGTCAAAGGCGGAACAGCCCAGAGCGGTTCATATGCTGGAGATTTAGCAGGTAAAACAGGCACGACCACATATTCAGGTGTGAAGGGTGCAACAAAAGATGCTTGGTTTGCCGGCTATACGCCAAGTACAACGGGTGCGATCTGGATGGGATATGACAAAACCGATAACAGTCACTATTTAACTGGCGGAAGTCAATACCCAGTGCAGCTGTTTAAGGATATTTTAACGGCAGCCCAAATAACGAATGAAACGTTTAAAAAACCAGAGGGGATTAAAGAACTTCAAGCGCCAATTCATTTAGAAGGACTTTCTGGATTTGAAGCCCGCTATGTGTTTAAAATCAAAGGATTGTTTACATTAGAGCTGTCTTGGGACAAGCAGGAGGATAAACGCGTTGAATACCGCATCTATGAAAAGAGAAATGGAAGCGAAACGCTGATTGACTCAGTGACAGGCACAAATAGCTACACAATGCCGTATGCCAATGTGTTTTCAGATGCGGAGTATAAGGTGGTTCCATATAATACCCAAACGCAAGAAGAAGGAGAAGGCAGTCCATATGTCAAGCCAGAGGCTTTTGGACGTTAATATTCGGCGATTTTTTGAACAATGAGCCGGTTTAGTATACCGTGCCTTGAAAAAGCGGTATAGTAAAAGCAGTGTTTGAGCCTTATACAAAGAGAGTGTAAGGCGAAAGGTGGAATGAAAGGTAATGGGAAAAACGAAGGCTTTTAACGACACGTTCTTAAAGGCGTGCAAAGGGGAAAAAACAGACCATGTACCAGTTTGGTATATGAGGCAGGCAGGACGCTCACAGCCTGAATATCGTGCCCTTAAAGAAAAGTACGGGCTATTTGAAATTACGCATCAGCCAGAGCTATGTGCTTATGTAACACGACTTCCTGTAGAACAATATGGTGTAGATGCCGCGATTTTATATAAAGATATTATGACCCCGCTTCCAGCTATTGGAGTGGACGTTGAAATTAAAAATGGCATTGGACCTGTCATTGATTCACCGATTCGGTCAAAAGCAGATATCGAACGTCTTGGGGAACTTCATCCTGAAGAAGACCTGCCATATGTGCTCGATACGATTCAGCTTTTAACGAAAGAGCAGCTGAATGTACCGCTCATCGGTTTTGCTGGTGCACCATTTACGATGGCTAGCTATATGATTGAAGGCGGCCCGTCTAAAAACTATCATAAAACAAAAGCGCTAATGTACAGTGAGCCCGAGACATGGATGCTGCTCATGAACAAATTAGCTGATATGACGATCACGTACATACGCGCGCAGGTAAAAGCAGGGGTCAGTGCGTTTCAAATCTTCGACTCATGGGTGGGCGCTTTAAATGCAGCGGATTACCGGACATTCATTAAACCTGTCATGCAGCGAATTTTCACAGAGTTGAAGAGTGAAAATGTACCAATGATCATGTACGGAGTTGGTGCAAGCCATCTTGTGAAAGATTGGCATGACCTGCCGCTAGACGTCGTTGGACTTGATTGGCGTATGAGTGTAGACGAAGCGCGAAAAGAAGGGCTCACAAAAACGTTACAAGGAAATCTTGATCCAACGATCTTACTTTCTCCTTGGGAAGTCATTGAAGAAAGAGCAAAAGACATATTAGATCAAGGGATGAAATCAGATCACTTCATCTTTAACTTAGGTCATGGGGTATTTCCAGATGTTTCACCAGATACGTTAAAGAAGCTGACCGATTTTATTCACGACTATTCAGCTAAACATAAAAAATCATCCATCTAAACTATTTCAATTGATCTGAAGGAGTGTTGGTTGTGGAGAAAAAGAAAATGGGGCTTCTTGTCATGGCATATGGCACCCCGTATAAAGAAGAAGACATTGAGCGTTATTATACACATATTCGTAGAGGCAGAAAGCCTGAGCCGGAAATGCTGCAAGATTTAAAGGATCGCTACAAGGCAATCGGCGGTATTTCTCCTTTATCAAAAATTACAGAGCAGCAGGCACATGGTTTGTGTGAGCACTTGAATGACATTCAAGACGACATTGAATTTCATGTGTACATTGGCTTAAAACATATCGAGCCTTTCATCGAGGATGCAGTTGCTGACATGCACAAGGACGGCATGACAGAAGCTGTGAGTATCGTTTTAGCGCCGCATTTCTCTACCTTTAGTGTGAAATCATATAACAAACGTGCACAAGATGAGGCAGACAAGCTCGGCAATCTACAGATTACGTCTGTTGAAAGCTGGTACGATGAGCCGAAGTTTGTGGACTATTGGGTGAAGCAAGTGAAGGATACGTATGCATCAATGAGTCAAGAGGAAAGAGATTCCGCGGTACTTATTGTGTCTGCACACAGCCTTCCTGAAAAAATTATTGCAGCAGGAGATCCATATCCTGATCAGCTCGCACAATCTGCCAAAATGATTGCAGAAGGTGCGGGAATTGAACACTATGAAATTGGCTGGCAAAGTGAAGGCAATACGCCGGATCCATGGCTTGGACCAGACGTACAAGATTTAACGCGGGACTTATTTGAACAAAAAGGCTATCAAACATTCGTGTATGTGCCTGTTGGTTTTGTCGCTGATCATCTTGAAGTGTTATACGACAACGATTATGAATGTAAAGTCGTGACAGATGAAATTGGTGCAGCCTACTATCGTCCAGAAATGCCAAATGCGAAACCAGCATTTATTGATGCTCTGGCAACAGTCGTATTAAAGAAGCTTGACGAAAGCAAGTAATCATATAAAAGAAGGCGATCCTATGCATGACAATCAAAAACACCTTGTCATCATTGGCGGTGGCATCACTGGTTTAGCCGCCGCCTTCTATTTGGAAAAGGAAGTCGAAGAAAAAGGTCTTCCGATTCAAATATCACTTATTGAAGCGAGCCCTAGGCTAGGTGGAAAAATACAAACATTATATAAGGACGGCTACATCATTGAACGTGGACCTGATTCATTTTTAGAAAGAAAGGTCAGTGGGCCGCAGCTGGCAAAGGATGTCGGTCTGACCGATCAGCTCGTCAATAATGAAACTGGGCAAGCGTATGTACTAGTCAATGAAAAGCTTCACCCGATGCCAAAGGGTGCTGTTATGGGGATTCCAACTCAAATCAGCCCATTTATTACAACTGGTCTTTTTTCAGTTGCGGGAAAAGCAAGAGCAGCGATGGATTTCGTGTTGCCAAAAAGCAAGCAGACAGAAGATCAGTCGCTTGGTGAATTTTTTAGAAGACGTGTGGGCGATGAAGTCGTTGAGAATTTAATCGAGCCTCTTCTATCAGGTATTTATGCGGGTGACATTGATCGCCTCAGCTTAATGTCCACCTTCCCGCAATTTTATCAAACAGAACAGCAGCATCGCAGTTTGATTCTTGGGATGAAAAAATCACAGCAGCATGCGAAAGCGCAGCAAGTGACTGCGAAAAAACAAGGGCAGTTCCAAACGATCAATCAAGGATTGCAGTCGCTTGTGGAAGCAGTAGAAAGTAAGCTCAAGCTGACAACGGTGTATAAAGGGACAAAAGTAAAACAGATTGAAAAAACGGATGGGGGCTATGGCTTGCAATTAGACAGCGGTCAAACGCTTTTTGCCGATTCAGCCATTGTCACGACTCCGCATCAATCGATTTATTCCATGTTTCCTAAAGAAGCAGGGCTAGAGTATTTGCATGACATGACCTCTACTTCTGTTGCAACAGTAGCACTCGGTTTTAAAGAAGAGGATGTTCATAATGAATATGACGGCACTGGTTTTGTCATCTCAAGAAACAGTGATTTCTCTATTACGGCCTGTACATGGACAAACAAAAAATGGCCGCATACCGCTCCGAAAGGAAAAACGCTATTGCGTGCGTACGTCGGAAAAGCTGGTGACGAATCGATTGTCGAGCAGTCAGACAGTCAAATCGTCAGCATCGTGCTGGAAGATTTAAAGAAAATCATGGATATTAAAGCAGATCCAGAATTGACGACAGTGACTCGCTGGAAGACAAGTATGCCGCAATATCACGTCGGTCATCAGAAAGCTATTTCGAACATGCGAGAAACGTTTAAGCAATCATATCCTGGTGTTTATATCACAGGTGCTGCTTTTGAAGGTGTCGGAATCCCTGATTGTATTGATCAAGGAAAAGCTTCCATCTCAGAGGCTTTATCGTACCTATTTTCATAAAAAACGACTCCCTTTTCTGTCATGGAAAGGGAGTTTTTCATGTTCGAATCATTCAAAAAGAGTTGGGAATCATAAATGTAAACAAAGTTGTTGCATCTGGGGAAAAGGATATGGTATATTACTTTCTGTACTTAATGACCAAAACGTTCAAATAGTCATTTCGGGAGTGAGATCATGAGTGTTGATAGGAGACAAATGATTTTAGATGGTGCGACAAAGGCATTTACTCAATTCGGGTATAAAGCGACCACAATGGACCTTGTGGCAAAGATTGCCAACGTCGGAAAAGGAACCATTTATACATTTTTCAAAAACAAAGAAGAGTTGTTTGATGAAATTTTCACATCCCTTTTACTAGAGATGAGGAAAATTGCGGATGAGGCAATTGATGAGAAGAATAGTTTCTCTGAAAACCTTCACTTAGCACTCTTTGCAATTTTAGAATTTCGAAAAAACCACCAGCTCACAATTAAGATTTTTCAGGAAAATGCAGAGCTTGGCACGTCAGCGGTCAAGGAAATGATCGAAAAAATGGAGCAGATGATCATTCGCTATATCAAAATGAAAGTACAAGAAGCGATGGATAAAGGCGACATTAAGCCTTGTGATCCTGAATTGACTGCATTTGTGATGGTGAAACTATATATTGCACTGATTTTTGATTGGGAAAAGCGATACGAGCCTTTAACAAAAGAAGAGGTAGCCGAATCGCTGGAGCTTTATGTCTTAAAAGGACTATCTGCAACAACATAATTTTTTTTGAGTTCAAATGACCAAATTTTATATTTAGTCATTCATCTATGGGAGGAAAACAGCAATGAATTTAATTCGGAATCAATGGAAGGACATTGTAACGAGCAAAAAACTACTGATCCCGATTTTAGCTGTCTTATTTATTCCGCTGATTTACAGTGGTGTATTTTTAAAAGCGTACTGGGACCCTTATGGTACAGTTGATCAATTGCCTGTAGCGGTTGTCAACTTGGATGAAGGCAGTCATTATGACGGGAAAACCCTTCAAGTTGGCGATGATTTAGTAAAGGAATTAAAGAAAAACGATAATTTCAAATGGAACTTTGTCGATAGTCATGAAAAGGCTATAAAAGGATTAAATAACGAGGACTATTACCTCGTGGTGGAAATACCAAAGAATTTCTCGAAAAATGCAAGTACAGTGCTAGAAAAACATCCGAAAAAATCGAATCTGAAATATTATACGAATCCAGGCGCCAACTATGCGGCGTCACAAATTGCGAATAATGCCATTATCAAATTAAAAGATTCAGTTTCAAAAGAAGTCACAAAAAATTACGCCGAGGTCATCTTTGATAACTTCAAAACGATTGCAAAAGGATTAGATCAAGCAAGCGATGGTGCGAAGAAAATTGATGACGGAACAAAAAGCGCAAAAGATGGCAGTACAAAGTTAAAAGACAACTTAGCCAAATTGGCTGAAGGTACGTTAACCTATAGCGAAGGTGTTCATCAGTTCGCAGGGAAAATGGGTGAACTGAACACAGGCATACAGTCTCTAGACAGTGGGCTTGGTCAGCTCTTAACAGGCTATCAAACCATTGATCAGAAATTTGGAGAGCTTGGTTCAGGAATTGATACATTAACCGAAGGATTAAACACAAGCAAAGAAGGACATCAGCAACTCGCTTCTAAAATGCCGCAATTCACAGCAGGCATTGAGCAGTTAAACAACAAAGCCCAATCCTTTTCAGAAAAAATTGCAGCAGTAGAAAAAGTCTTGTCGTCACCAGAGTTAGCGAATCTTGAAAAGATGGCGCCTAAACTTGATCAGGTGAAAAAAGACGCAAAAACGTTCAGTACAAAACTTGCTTCATTAAAAGAAGCATTATCAAATCGAGATGCTAAAGTAAAAAGCATTATCCAAAACAGCTCCATGACAGATGAAGAGAAAAAGGCGGCAATGGATCAGCTGAACAGTCTGCCTAAAATCGAACTGCCTGATCTGTCTGGACTCGAACAAAGCTTAGCGGCCTTGCAGGAACTGCCTGATGCAAGTGAGGTTCAACAAGCAGTTGCATCTGCAAAAGCGCAGCTGCAGCAAGTCAAACAGCTGCCAGAGAAAACAGAACAGCTGTACACGTCTACAGTTGCGATACAAAATGCGATCGATCAAATGACATCTGGTACGAATAAATTGTATCAAGGTGCACTGAAGCTTCAAACAGGTCAAGGTCAATTACAAGATGGCCTGCAAACAGCAAATGGAAAGCTTGATACGGCGAAAAGCGGAGCGGATAAGCTTGCAAATGGATCAAGTCAGCTTAGCGCAGCGTTAAATAAGCTGGAAAGTGGTTCAACAAATATCCAAAGCAATACATCTAAGCTTGCCGAAGGCTCAAAATCGCTTGATAAAGGATTGGGAGATTTAAAAAGCGGTACAGGTAAGCTGTCCAATAAATTGAAAAGCGCTGCTGATGAAACAGGTGAAATTGATGCTGGGCAAGACAATTACAATATGATTGCAAGCCCTGTTAAAACAGAAAACGATACAGCGAAAAAGATTGATAATTATGGAACAGGGCTCACGCCTTATATTTTATCCATGGGACTCTTTGTTGGGGCTCTAATGCTCACCGTTGTATTCCCAATGAAAGACCCTGCTGGCCGCCCTAGAAATGCGTTTGAATGGTTTGTCAGCAAATATAGCGTGCTTCTGCTTGTCGGGATCCTTCAAGCAGTCATTGCAAGTACGATGCTCATCTTTGGGCTTGGTCTTGAGGTGGAAAGCCTCTGGCGCTTCTATCTCTTTGCGATCGTCGTCAGTCTGACATTCTTAGCGATTATTCAGCTGCTAGCCACAACAATGGGGAACCCAGGACGCTTCATTGCCGTCATTATCTTAGTTCTTCAGCTCGCAGCAAGTGCTGGTACATTCCCGCTTGAGCTTGTGCCGAAGTTTTTCCAAGTCATTCATAGTCTGCTTCCAATGACGTATACAATCAATGGATTTAGAACGATCATTGCAAGCGGTGATGACAGCTATTTATGGCACCAAGCAGCGATTCTCGGTACAGTTGCGATCATCATGATGGCGGCAACAACTGCATACTTTGCTTGGAACGTAAGAAAAATGAAACAAGACGAAGCTTAATCAATGAATCCTTTCTCTTGATAGAGGAAGGATTTTTGATTTGAAATTAGACATCTTGAACCCGAAGCGATATATTTTAAGGAGAGATGCTATAAAAGGCATACATGGAAGGAATTGCTTTCACACAAAGGAGGAAATGCCGAATGACTACTGAAGTAAACGAAACCGTTCAGCTGATTCAAAAGCTCGTATCGATCCCAAGTCCGTCAGGGAATACAGAAAAGGTGATCGGCTTTGTTGAACGCTTTTTACAAGATGTAAATATTGAGACAAAACGAAATCGTAAGGGCGGCTTAATTGCCACTATTAAAGGAACTGATGACGAGGAACACCGCATGCTGACAGCACATGTCGATACGCTCGGTGCGATGGTAAAGGAAATTAAACCAAATGGACGGCTTCGTCTTGCACTCATTGGAGGCTTTCAATATAACTCAATTGAAGGCGAATATTGTGAAATTGAAACAGCAACAGGTCATACATACACAGGTACTATTCTTATGCATCAAACGTCCGTTCATGTCTATGCGGATGCTGGAAAAGCAAAACGAAACCAAGAAAATATGGAGATTCGTCTCGATGAAAAGGTGAAAAATGCAGACGATGTCAAAGCACTTGGGATTCAAGTAGGGGACTTTATCTCATTTGATCCTAGAGTGGAAGTGACGTCATCAGGCTTTATTAAATCAAGACACCTTGATGACAAGGCAAGTGTAGCGCTTTTGCTGCGACTCATCCACCGTATTCAAAAGGAAAATATCACACTGCCGCATACGACGCACTTCTTAATTTCTAATAATGAAGAGATTGGTTACGGTGGAAACTCCAATATTCCAGAAGAAACGGTGGAATATCTCGCTGTTGATATGGGAGCGATCGGCGATGGTCAATCAACAGATGAATATAGCGTGTCTATTTGTGTGAAGGACTCAAGCGGTCCTTATCATTATGGATTACGCAAGCATTTAGCCGCATTAGCAGAAGAGAATAATATTGATTATCGTCTAGATATTTACCCTTATTACGGCTCTGATGCATCAGCAGCGATTCGAGCAGGGCATGATATCATTCATGGACTGATTGGTCCGGGAATAGATTCCTCGCATGCTTTTGAACGAACACATGAAGATTCCCTTGTCCATACAGCGAATCTTCTTTATCACTACGTGCAATCATCCTTAATCACAGCATAAAAAAAAGAACCCCATTTACCGGGGTTCTTTCAGCGTGTAGACAAACCCTCGCATTCTTTGTCAAGTCTGCGCTCCGGTGCTCACGAATGTCCAATTCGCTCCGCTCCGGTACTCGCCCTTCCTAGACTGCAAAGGTTTTCTATCACGCTGAAAAAAAGAAGACAAAGTGCTAAAATAAAGATCATTTTAGCACTTTGTCAACAATCTAAAAGAACCCCATTTATCGGGGTTCTTTTTCATTAGCTTGAGAGCTGTGTCGGTTCAGGTACATCTTGTCCAGTCATCACGCGATGTCCTTTTTCAGGGTCATATTGCCCTTCCCATTTAGACATCACAACAGCTGCAAGTGCATTTCCTGTTAAGTTAACAACTGTTCGCGCCATATCCATGATACGATCCACACCTGCAATAAATGCAAGACCTTCAGCAGGTACACCAATCGTTCCTAATGTAGCGAGTAATACAACAAAGGATGTACCAGGAACGGCAGCCATTCCTTTTGATGTCACCATCAGCACAAGAACAAGTGTGAGCTGCTGGACGATCGTGAGGTCAATGCCATATACCTGTGCAAGGAAAAGCGCAGCAATCGCTTGGTACAAGACGGAGCCGTCCAGGTTAAACGTATAACCGATTGGGATAACGAAAGAAACAATTCCCTTCGGACATCCAATGCGCTCCATTTTATCCATGACTCTTGGTAAAACTGTTTCAGAGCTGGATGTACTAAAAGCAAGAAGCATTTCATCTTTCATGTAAGCAAGAAATCTGAAAATATTGACGCCAATCATCTTTCCAATAATTCCGAATACAACGATAAGGAAGAGAGCGAGCGCAAAATAAACAAGACCTACAAGCTTACCTAATGAAATAAGAGATTCAAGACCAAATTTTGATACAGTCACACCAATGAGTGCGAAGACACCAAATGGTGCAGCTTTCATCACAACATTGACGACATGGAACATGGCGTGTGATACACCTTCAAAGAAGGCGAGCACTGGTTTGCCGCGTTCACCAATGGCAGAAACGCCAAGAGCAAATAGCACAGTGAAGAAAATAATCGCAAGCAAATCACCTTCCGCCAATGATTGGAAGAAGTTCGTTGGAACGATATGAAGGAACGTATCAGCAATTGATTTGCTGCTTTGCTCTTTTTCCGTTTCAACATACTGGCTAATATCTTGTTTTTCCGTATTTCCAAAGTCAACGCCTGCACCAGGTTGAACAAAGTTAGCAAGCACAAGACCAAGGATAATCGCAAATGTTGTGATAATTTCAAAATAAAGAATGGTTCTAAAACCAAGTTTCCCTACCTTTTTACCATCACCGGCACCTGCAACTCCTAAAATTAAGCTAGATACGACAATTGGTATAACAATCATCTTAATGAGTCTTAAGAAGAAGTCTCCAATTGGTTTTAAATAAGTCTCAACGCCTGGGTTACCGAAAAAGATTGCCCCAACAACGACACCGAGAATAAGACCGATTAGGATTTGTGTAGCTAATCCAAATTTTAATTTTTTCATAGATTTCCTCCCTAGCATATTCATTAAAGGAATATTCCCATCGTATTAAGTTTTAATATATGAAATAAAGTATAACTAAAATTAAAGAGGTTCGTCCACGATTAAATTATATTAAGAAAATACAAAATTATTTGAAAAAATGAACATTTAGAACCTCCTTTATTGATTCAAGTCAATAAAAAGTGTCTTCAGAACTAAAACTCATCAGATGAAAATACTAAAAAACCCTTTTAGGACAAGGGTTTTACCTTTTTACCTATTTTTCAGAAAAAATAAAAAGCACTTTTGACTCCAACTGACGACGGAGGAAAAAAGTGCTTTTTAATTCATTTTTTTACCTTATTTAAGATAACTTACTTGTGAGCATTCCTCACATTCATTACCGTAACACTCGTGTTGTTCCATTAAATCATTTCCACATTTTGTGCATTTTTTTGAGGGCAAATTTCTAAAAAACTCTGTGATTTTTCCTAGCATTTGTCATCCTCCAATACGTTTTGTTGCTATTATTGTATTATAACAGATTAATAATTGTCAATCTGTTTTGTAACAATAGGCAAGAAGAATGCTTTTTTCATGAAAAATGGGTATATTGTAAGAAGGGGATTTTTAGAAAAGGAGGGAAAAATGACGATGAGATTAACTGTCATTGGATGCTACGGAGGGTTTCCGGCCGCTGGTGAAGCGACGTCAGGGTATCTTTTTGAATCAGATGGCTTTCGTCTACTTGTAGACTGCGGAAGTGGTGTTCTTTCCAAACTGCAGCAATACATAGATATAGAAGAACTTGATGCTGTTCTCCTTTCTCATTATCACCACGATCATATTGCAGATATCGGACCACTCCAATATGCGAAGCTAGTGGGATATCATTTAGGAAAAAGCAGCGGTCCGCTTCCGGTCTATGGACATACAGGTAATCAAGAAGCTTTTGGGCGGCTTGCGGATGATGTACATACTAAGGCAAAGGCTTATCAGCCAGAAGAGAGTATTCAAATTGGTCCATTTCAAATTGATTTTTTGAAAACGGTTCATCCAGCAGAATGCTATGCGATGAGAATTCAGGCAGAGGATGCTGTGGTGGTGTATACAGCAGACTCAAGTTATCAGGAGGCATTTGTCCCATTTAGCAAGGATGCAGATCTACTGATTGCTGAAAGCAATTTTTACGCTGGACAGGACGGATCGAGTGCAGGACATATGAATAGTACAGAGGTGGGCAAGCTTGCAATGGAAACAAATGTTGGGGAACTGATCATCACCCACCTGCCCCATTTTGGTCGTCATAAAGACCTAGTCAATGAAGCACAGGCGTTATATACTGGCAATATACAGCTTGCCCATTCAGGGCTTAGATGGAACAAGGAAGGAAGATAGAGATGCTGTTTATCGATAACGAACAACATTATGATCCAATGATTAATTTGGCAATTGAAGAATATTGCTTAAAATATTTAGACCCAGAAGAAACGTACTTGCTGTTCTATATTAACCAGCCGTCGATTATCATTGGAAAGAACCAAAATACAATAGAAGAAATCAACACGAAGTATGTGGAAGACAACGGCATCAAAGTTGTCCGCCGCCTGTCCGGTGGTGGCGCAGTTTATCATGACAAAGGAAACTTAAACTTCAGCTTTATCACAAAAGATGATGGGGACAGCTTCCATAATTTTAAAAAGTTTACGGAGCCAGTCATCCAGGCGCTTGAAAAGCTAGGCGTCAAGGCTGAATTAAGTGGCAGAAATGACATCATGGCAGATGGTCGGAAAATTTCTGGAAATGCCCAGTTCGCTACTAGAGGGCGCATTTTCAGCCATGGCACGCTGCTATTTGATTCAGAAATTGAACATGTTGTTTCGGCTTTAAATGTGAAAAAAGAAAAGATTGAATCAAAAGGCATTAAATCCATTAGAAGCAGGGTTGCCAATATTAGTGAATTAATGGATCAAAAGATGACAACAGAAGAATTTAGAAAAATTCTGTTAAGCTACATTTTCGATACGAATGGGGATGTCCCTCAATATCAGTTGACTGAGAAGGATTGGGAAAAGATTCACGAGATTTCTCGGGATCGATATCAAAAATGGGAATGGAACTACGGCCGTTCACCGAAATTTAATTTACAGCATTCTAAGAGATTCTCAGCAGGCTCCATTGATCTTCGATTAGAAGTGAAAAAAGGGATGATCCAGGACTGCAAGATCTTTGGTGATTTCTTTGGTGTAGGGGATATTGCTGATATTGAAAAAAGACTCATTGGGCAGCAATATGATCGCAAAACGATCAGTGACGTATTAGAAGATATGGACATGCGCCACTACTTTGGCAACGTATCAAAAGAGGATTTTCTTGATTTGATTTATTAAGAGGGACAAGCACGGCTAGAGATAGCGGTGCTTTTTTGATTGAAAGAAATGAAAGCGATTTACATTTGATCTTGTGGATTTTTTCGATTGTCTATTATAATAGAAAGGAGGAATGTTTGGCCATAAAATGAATGGCTATTCATTCATTGATGACATGTAAGGGGTGGGAGAATGGATTTGATCAAAAATCTAGAGCAGACGGCGATGACGAAGGGAGAAGATATCGCACTGATCTTTGAAGGAAATCAGTGGACCTATCGAGAGCTCATGACAAGTATCGAGCGCTTTGCAGATGGTTTAGTGAGCGAAGGGTTTCAAGCTGGGGATCATATCGCGCTTATTTTAGGAAATTCACCGCATTTTGTCATTTCTTTTTTTGGTGCCTTAAAGGCAGGGCTTGTCGTAGTACCAATCAATCCAACATACACGCCTAGTGAAATTGGCTATATGCTGATTACAGGTGATGTAAAAGGGATTGTTGCCCCTGAACAGCTACTGCCAGTGTACGAGCAGGTGTACGAACAGCTTCCGTCTATTGAACGGGTGATTATTTGTGCAGAAAATGAATCTGCGTGCAGATCAAGTTTTAAGGAAGTATCTGATCGACTTGTCTTCTTTGAAAAGCTTGTGTCTGGTCATGCGAAAGAAAGCGTACATCCTTCTATTCATCAGGACGATACGGCAGTTATTTTATTTACATCTGGCACGACAGGAAAACCAAAGGGTGCGATGCTGACTCATTTTAATCTGTATTCAAATGCCAGGGACGTTGCTGAGTACCTATCCATTGATGAAAAGGACAAGGTCATTGCCGCATTGCCGATGTTCCACGTATTTTGTTTAACGGTTTGTATGAATGCACCATTGATTCATGGCGCGACCATCTATGTTCTGCCGCATTTCAGCCCATCAGAGCTTTTGCGCATGATGGAAAAAGAGAAGCCAACGTTATTTGTTGGTGTTCCGACTATGTATAACTATTTGTACCGCCAGGAAGGGCATGAGAAAGCAATGTCCTCTGTGAGGATTTGTATATCAGGCGGTGCCTCAATGCCTGTTGCTTTACTTCACGGTTTTGAGAAAAAATTTGGTGTCACGGTGCTGGAGGGTTACGGATTATCAGAGGCTTCCCCAGTAACTGCATTCAATCCTCTTGATGGAAAAAGAAAACCCGGTTCAGTCGGGACCGACATTATGAATGTGAAGAATAAGATTGTGAATGAACTGGGAGAAGAAGTCGGTCCAAATGAAGTCGGAGAGCTCATAGCAAAAGGGCCAAACATTATGAAAGGCTATTATCAAATGCCAGAAGATACTGAAGTTGCACTAAGAGACGGATGGCTGTACACCGGTGATTTAGCGAGAAGAGATGAAGAAGGATACATTTATATTGTCGATCGGAAAAAGGATATGATTCTCGTTGGCGGTTATAATGTGTATCCAAGAGAAGTAGAAGAAGTGCTTTATCAACATGAAGCTGTAGCAGAAGCCGTTGTCATCGGTGTGCCAGATCCGAACACCGGAGAGGCTGTCGTCTGTTACATTTCCCCTAAGAAACATGCTCACATCGATCAAGAAGACATCATCACACATTGTTCACGCTTTTTAGCGAAATATAAGCAGCCCCAAACGATCCATTTCATAGATGATATTCCAAAGAACACAACAGGTAAAATTTTAAGAAGAGCACTAAAGGAAAAGTATCAAGCAGAGGAAAGTAAATAAAAAAAAGGGAGTCTTTTATGAAGAGACTCCCTTAGTGTGTACAGGTTCTATCACGCTGATAAGAAGACAAAGGGATAAAATAAAATTTCAGCCCTTTTGAATGGCTTCTTTTAACTGTTTCTGAAAAGAATTAGACTGTTTTTGATTCAGCTCATAATAAGTCCCATCTACTAAAAAAACGACCTGCGAACGGTTTGTCCAAAGCTGAAAGGTGATGCCGTTTGTTCGGCCGTACATCACCTTGGCAATATAATCTGGCTTCTTTAAATTTTTCTTGAGATGATTGCTTGTTTGTTTACCTTTGTTTAAATCTTCTATTAAATCTTCTGCTGTGTCCTTATCATCTATTTCATAAGAAATGGACTCTTTTTCAGATGAAAGGAGCAATTTTTCTGCTCGATTCTCATCAAAGATTTCGCTCGTCCGGCTGAATACATAAAAGAAGGTAATAAGTAAAAGTCCAAAGATTACAACTCCTGCAAGGATTTTCTTCATTTCGATCCTCCAACTCTCTATTTTATATGTAGCATCTCCGATTTTCGAGTAGCATAATCATTTTTTTCGTGAAAGCTTTTTCAGATAGGGCATGCTATGATGGAGCCACATGAGACAGGTTCTAAACAAAATAATGGATGATTAGAATAGAGAGAGGGATGGAAAGGAGGCTGACCTGTGCGAGTACGTAAATGGGTAGCTCTTGCAACGGTAGCATACATATTGTACGGTCTTTTTATTTATTCTTATTTGTTTCTATTTGGGGATGCATCAGTTCCTGACAGTGTAAAAGGAACAAGTGCAGATCCGCATACCTTTATGACAAGCCATGAGCTTGTCATCAGCGAGAATTTCTCGAGATTACGTAACTTGCTATTTTTCATGACAATTCCATTAGATTGGTATGTCTTTTTTCTTCTGCTCATTTCAGGGTTTTCACGAAAATTAGCAGACTGGAGCCTGGCAGCAGCTCGTTTCACATTTTTAAGTAAACTTGTATATGTGTTTGTGCTGTCGCTTTTGACAATGCTGATTTCACTTCCCATTAAGTGGATTGGTTATCAGCTGTCTTTGCACTACGGAGTATCTGCTCAAAGTACGGCAAGCTGGTTTAAAGATCAAATTCTAGATTTCTGGATTCAATATCCGCTTCTTGCCCTATGTGCCATTGTATTCTTTTGGCTTATTCAAAAAAGAAGAAAGCGTTGGTGGTTGTATGCCTGGTGTTTGACAGTTCCATTCACGCTATTTCTCTTCTTTATACAGCCGGTCGTCATTGATCCGTTATATAACAATTTTTATCCACTAAAGAATCAAGCTCTTGAGAACAAGATCTTAACACTTGCGGACAAAGCTCATATCCCGGCAGATCATGTATATGAGGTCAATATGTCTGAGAAAACGAACACAATGAATGCTTATGTCACAGGGATTGGTGAAAATAAGCGTATTGTGTTATGGGATACGACATTGCAAAAGCTGAAAGATCGCGAAATTTTATTTATCATGGCACATGAAATGGGACATTACGTCATGAAGCATGTCTATATAGGATTAGCAGGATATCTAGTACTGTCACTTGCGGGATTTTTTGCGATCGACCGTCTCTATTTTTATTTCTATCGTAAGAGAGCAGTTCTATTTCGGCTGAGGGATCCGCGCGACATCGCTGCTCTTCCGCTTCTTCTCATGATTGTATCGATGCTGTCATTTGCAGCATCACCTTTTACAAATGCAGTTTCAAGACATCAAGAACGTGCAGCTGATGAGTATGCGGTAAACCTGACAAAAGACGGAGAGGCAGGGGTGACGTCTTTTCAAAAGCTTGCAAAATCAGGGCTGTCTCAGGTGAATCCACCACTTTTAGTGAAGGTCTTCCGCTACGGGCACCCAACTATGATGGAGAGAATCATGGAAATGGAAAAAGCAGCGGAAAAAGAGGAAACGTCGAAAAAGCAATAAATAAAAAAATCCGGCTGTATTAGCCGGATTTTATTTATTGTTTAGTTAGAAGCCGCTTGAACGTTGATTAACCCTTTTCCGTAATAGAAGGAGTTACCAAGCGGTGTTGCCGTGTTTTCTAATCGCTGGCGAACCTGAGAAGTTGATAGATTCGGGTACTTAGAAAGGATAAGCGCTGCTGCTCCTGCTACATGAGGAGACGCCATAGACGTTCCAGTATAAGATGTGTATCCACTGCTTGGTACTGTACTTAAAATAGAAGTACCAGGTGCAGAAACATCTAATTCAGGACCTGCGCTAGAAGACGAATTTCTGACATTGCTGCTGTTTACATTGGCAACGGCAATGGTAGAATCATATTTTGCTGGATAGCCAACTGTACTTGTAGAGCCAGTGGAACCTGAGTTACCTGCAGCCGCCACAACAACGACTCCGCGGTTATTCGCTGTATCAACGGCATTTTTAAGCGCTGTTGAACCGTTCGGTCCGCCTAAGCTCATGTTGATGACATCCATATTATTGGCTACTGCCCATTCAATACCGCTAATGATCCAGCTATATTGTCCGTCGCCATAACGGTCTAATACTTTAACAGCATATAGGGAAGCACTTGGAGCGACCCCAAGAACACCAATTGTGTTATCAAGGGCAGCGATAGTTCCGGCTACGTGAGTTCCATGTGATTGAAAGTCTTGGGTGGCATTTGGTTCTGAAGGGACGAAGCTGGCACCGCCTGCAACATTTAAGTCAGGGTGTGCAGCGTGGATGCCTGTATCAAGGACAGCTACTTTGACATTAGCACCTTTATAACCTTGAGCGTGTACAGCTGGAGCTTTGATTTGAGGGATTCCATAAGGGACGGTTTGTGCATATGCTTCTGCTTTGTGGTCTTCTTCTACGTAAGCAATGCTAGGGTCATGTTCAAGTTTTTTTGCGGCTTGTTCGGACATCTTTACTTGTGCGGCGTTAATGAGACGATATTGCTTTTCTAGTTTTCCACCATTTTGAGTGACGGCTTGTTTCTTAGAGCTGTTTGTGGTGGCAGAGGCTTTAAAGCCAACAATATAGCTCTTTTCACTATCTGACTTTGAGACCGTCTCGGCATTTGCCATGGAGCCTCCAAACCCTGCTGAAAACAAAAGAGGGACAGCCAATAAAACACTTGTCATCACATTTTTCTTTTTCACGCACAATCCACATCCCTTTTTTCTTATTTCAGAATAATCATCCGTAGTCTATAAGAATGATCCGTTTGACTATTCTGTATATTCAGTTTAAGGGAAGTAGGCAAATAAGAGTAGACCTGAATTTTTGTGAAAGTCCTAGCGAAAATTGGGGAATTAAGTCACTTGGAAATGATGGTAAAATATGTTTGTTCTACTATTTCAGCGGTTATCTATTAAAAAGGAAGTGTGCTTTTTTTCTTATGATCCATTTTCGGAGAAATATTCGATACCCGAAAAGCCTTAAAATAGGTAGAAACGTCTAGCATCTATTTCGAATTTCGATATAAAAAAATACTATTTTATCATTGTTTTTGTCATTTAAAAAGAACCTGTTTATATAACAGGTTCTCAGATTTTAGCCCTTTGTCTTCTTTTCAGCGTGATAGAAAACCTTTGCAGTCTAGGAAGGACGAGCACTGGCGCGGATCGAATTTGCAATTCGTGAGCACCAACGCACAGGACTGACAATGAATGCGAGGGTTTGTCTACACGCTTAAAGAACCTGTTTACATAACAGGTCCTTTAAATAGGAGAGGATTGAGTTAAATGGCTGACCACGTTGTAATCAAGCACCTTCCATTTACCATCTTTCCATTCCACATAATTTAAGCAAGCATTGACGAGCCTCGTGTTCTCAAGACCAAGATGTTCATCCGCTAAGGTGGTGAGTAAAGCATGGATGGCAGCGCCGTGTGCCACGACCAGGACTTGTTGATTCGGATAGGCTGCTCTAACTTTCTCAATGCCTTCTACCATTCGATCTTGAATTGTCTCAAGCGGCTCCATATTTGGATACTGTTTATCTGGAAAAAGCTTTTGGCGTTCCTCAAATGACATGCCTTCAGCATCGCCATAATCACGCTCAATGAAATCATCCATGATGACAAGAGGCGCATCTACATGTTTTAAAATCAAGTGTGCTGTTTCTTTTGCCCTTGTGAGTGGACTGGAAATGACAACATCCCAACGGGCATTCTTCAAATAAAGGCCCGTTTGTTCAGCCTGCCATTTACCAGTATCATTTAAAGGGATATCTGTTCGTCCTTGGATTCGTTTCGCTGCATTCCAATCTGTTTCCCCGTGTCTGACTAGGCAAATTGTTGTCAATCAAATCCCGCCTTTTCTATCTTTTCTTCTATTATACTAAAGCAGAAGAAAAAAGACTGGATCAGCGATTTGTGAGACTTGTTAAGGATTCGACTGAGCTGGCAACTTGGGACACCGTTTGTTTGACTTCCTTCAATTCGTTCAGGAAGGTTTGAAGGTCTATTTCAATTTTTCCATTTTGATTTTTGCTTAAGTTCATGCTGCTGACGATATCATCGAAGAGCGAATTGATTTGAGTCATTTTTTCTTTACTATCTGTCACGAGTAAATTCACGTCCCCAATGTGCTGAGACACAATGGAGATTTGTGAATTGGTATTGTTGACGAGTTCAGATACGGTTGAAACCGTTTTCTTTGTGTCCTCTGATAATTTACGAACCTCGTTTGCGACGACAGCAAAGCCTTTTCCGTGTTCGCCTGCTCGTGCAGATTCGATGGAAGCATTTAAAGATAACAAGTTCGTCTGCTCTGCAATGCCTGTGACAATCCCAAAGATTTGTTCAATCTGTTTGGCGATTTCTTCTAAACGTTTAATTTCTGTTTCAATCTTTGTCATGCTTCCATCAATTTGGTTCATTTGTGTTTGTTGAATCTCTAATTCTTTTTTTCCGCCAATCGATTTTTCCTCGACCTGTGCTGAAATTTGCGTTCCAGCTTGCGACATGTCCGCCATCTCATCAGATTTTGATACAAGCTTGTCCACTGCATTTGTTGTGTTTGAGAAGAGAGATGCAAGCGAATTTGATGTTTCTGTGATTTTTGTATGGAGCTCCTGCTGCTGCTGTTCTGCTTCATCACGAATTTTAGAATATTCATTTTGGAATGTATCAAGGACAAGCTGCTGCTCTAAATTTAAGATTTTCGTCGTCGCTTTGACTGCTGTCTGATATTCTTTGAAATCTTGGATATGCTGAGCAAATAAATCCATAATTGATAGCAGAAGGTCCTGGAATGCCGCCATATACCACTTAGGCTGGAGGCCAATCCGTAAATGAACTTGCGCAATTTTAATTCGTTTTGCCACATAGGCTTCATCAACCACACCTGCAAACATTTCACTAATATGAATGCGGAGTGTTTTTTTCAAACGCTCGACAGAACTATTATCTTGAATGATATGCATCAAGGAAGACTCGACTTCTAAATTTTTATAAAATTTATCAACGATACGTGCAATATCCTCCTGAACAATTGGATTGAGCTGTTTTAGAATCAATAGGTCATGCTGCGTCAGGTCTATCATTTTGATTTGTTTCGCGATATCCGTATTGTCAGAAAAGTTGATACGTTTTATCCCATCATCCTGCTGTGTGAAAAAAGCAGTGTTTTTTCTTTTCGTCTCTTTTTTAAATAACAATGTTTTGTCCCCCTATAATCATCACAAATTATCAGACTTTATATTATCTATCGGATAATATTGGATTTTTTAAAGGGAATCAGTAAAATTTTACTGTTCTTTATAAGACCTTTTTAGTGGTTTCTTTGCTGGGCCTTCTACTACCTCTCCAGTAATAGAGAAACGTGAACCGTGACACGGGCAATCCCAAGTGCGGTCACTATTATTCCAAGCGACTTCACAGCCTAGGTGAGTACACGTTGTATCGACAAGAAAGATGTTCCCGTCCTCTGATTTAAAGGCGCCACATTTTTTATGTTCATAAGAGACAATGCCGCCTTCTCCTGGCTTTAAATCATCAATGGTTTGATCGGTTCGTTTTAATTTACCACTGATCAGCTTGGCAGCGACATTGCTGTTTTCTTTAACGAAATCTTTGACGAAAGAATCAGAAACAGGTCTTGATGGCGTAAAAATGGATTCGTATGGATTCGATTTTCCTTCAATCAAATCACCGATAAGAGTAGCTGCCGCGTGGCTTGTCGTCATGCCCCATTTTCTAAAACCGGTCGCAACAAAGATATTTTGATGGTGCTTGGTTAGGCGGCCAATGTAAGGGATTTGATCCATTGTGACCATATCGTGTGTCGACCAGCGATACAGCACCTCTTCAATTCCAAGGGTAGCGTCTCCAAACCTTTCTAGTCCTTCATAGTGAGCAGATTCATCCCCGCCTTGTCCAGTTTTATGACCTTCTCCTCCGATGAGAACCACTTCCTCACCATGCCATTCTGCCGTTCTTAAAGAATGAGCAGGCTGGTCGATCCCTAAGTACATTCCATCTGGGAGCGGCTTCGTTGTTTTGGCTGCTACCACATAAGATTGCTCTGGGTGAATGCGCGTGAAATAAAGTCCTTTTCCATCATAAAAAGGAAAGTGCGAACAGGAAATGATATAGCGGCCTGTCAGGTGATGGTCGTCTTTTGTGACGACAGCAGGGCGGTTTCCTTCTTTCACGTCAACAGCAGTTGTCTGTTCATAAATACGTACACCTCGCTCTAGGAGCTGGTCAATGAGTGCATTGAGATAATGAAGGGGATGGAACTGTGCCTGCTACGTCATTGCTAGGGCAGCCTTGATGTCAGCATCAAAAGGAAGCGCTGTTTTCCATTCTCGATCAATCCCAAGCTGTTTGTAGGCATCTAATTCCTTTTTTAATTTTTTTTACACCGCTTTCTTCCTTTGTATAGAGGTACGCATCTTTGACTTCTAGCTGACAATCAATGTCGTACTTTTTGACGCGAGCTTGAATCAGCTCTTTTGCTTTCTCATTTGCTTCTACATACAAACGGGCTTTGGGCATACCAATTTGCTGAACCAGCTCATGGTAGTACACATCGTGCTGTGAGGTAATCTTAGCTGTCGTATGTCCGGTCGTACCTTGGAGCAGTTGATCAGCATCAATGATGATGACATCCAGCCCACGTTCAGTCATTTCAAACGCGGTAGCGATACCGGTAATACCACCGCCAACAATGATGACATCTGCTGTGAGATCCTCATCTACTGCAGGAAAAGAATGCTTTTGACTATCCGTTATCCATAACGATTTTGCCTGTTCCAATCCTTTATGTTCTTGTTCCATACTGTCGCCTCCAGTTAGTGACTTATTGTGTATAATTTTTCCACAATGAAGAAAATCATACATTTGAAAGGAAACTAGTTCGACGTACATAAAAAAATAGCTAACACATAAAAATAAACAAGATAAAAGGAAGGAGTGGTCAGACGTGTCAACAAAGCAGCCGAAGAAAACATTGCCGCCTCAGCATCAAAGTGAGCGTCCAGGTCTTGAATATAAAATGAATCCAAGGCCTGTTTTTGATCGAGAGATGCCGGATAAAAAGTTAGCAGGGAAAACAGCTATTGTGACAGGTGGAGACAGCGGGATCGGAAGAGCAGTCTCGGTCTTATTTGCGAAGGAAGGCGCCAATGTCGCCATTGTTTACTTGAGTGAACACCGCGATGCAGAGGAAACGAAGGACTATATTGAAAAGGCGGGAGGCCGCGCCATTTTAATTGCAGGTGATTTAGGAGATGAGTCGTTTTCAAACGAGGTCGTCAAAAAAACGAAGGATGCTTTCGGTTCCATTGATATTTTGGTGAACAATGCCGGGGAACAGCATCCGCAAAAAAGCATTGAGCAGATTACCTCACATCAGCTTCTTCGAACATTTCAAACGAATATTTTTGCCATGTTTTACTTAACAAAAGCGGTACTTCCTCATTTAAAGAAAGGAAGCAGTATCATTAATACCGCATCTGTCACAGCCTATAAAGGTCATGAAACCTTGATCGACTATTCATCTACAAAAGGGGCAGTCGTGACATTTACGAGATCATTATCTTTATCGCTCATTAAGCAAGGAATTAGAGTGAATGGGGTAGCCCCAGGACCCATTTGGACACCGCTCATTCCATCGACCTTTACGGAAAAGGAAGTCTCTGAATTTGGCGGAGATGTTCCAATGGAGCGTCCTGGTGAGCCAGTAGAGCTTGCGCCGAGCTATTTATTTTTAGCGAGCGAAGACTCCTCTTATATAAATGGACAAATCCTGCATGTAAATGGCGGAACCATTTTAAATGGATAAACAAAAAACTTGCGGTAAAGAGACGAGTTGCTGCCCTCTTTGCCGCAAGTAAAATCATCATGATTAATGTAAGCAGTGTTCTGCATATTGAGCTGACAGGTCGTTGAATCGTTTTTCATCGCGCTGATCCAGTGCCTTATCAATCTCTTCTCTAAGGAAGGTTAAGCGCTGTTTATAAAGCGCCTCATCTAAAACCATTTGAATATAGATGTCTAAAATCGTCACGCCGTTTTCTTCGGTTTTTTGGGTGTTGCGGGACTTCATGAGCTCAGCATACGTTTTTTTCTCTTTCATAAAGAATCCCCCCGATGCCTTTTTTATAGTATATGGATTGGCGGAGAAAAAATCAACAAGAATTTATAATTTTTAGACAATTTATTTTTGAGTGAAATCGACACCACTTGTCCGATCGACACGATGTGATATATCTTTAAAAAAGGCTTTTCGATAGATCGAATGGACTAAATAATACGATAAAAAAATGATTTTTAATAAATTTTGAAAAAATCCTGTCGTTTCTTATATGTTGGTGATAGATTAATAGTATCTAAAATAACCAAAAATTAACACAGGAGGAAATGAAGTGTCAGGAATTAGTGAAACACCTTTAGATTCATACGTCATTAATCAAACAACAATGGCGGTCCTTCCGGTTGAAGAAGGAAAAAGAGTATATTCAAAAGTCATAGAAAGAGAGACAAGCTTTTACGTTGAATTAAAACCCCTGCAAATTATTGAACGCAGCTGCAGATTCTTCGGCTCAAGCTATGCAGGCAGAAAAGCGGGAACATATGAAGTAACAGGAATTTCTCACAAGCCTCCGTTAAGGAATAAAAGGCTCGATATATAAGGGATTGGGGGCACAAATGAAAATTTTTGATGCCCTTTTGATGCCAAAACAATTTCAAACGGTTCTCATAAGGTCTCCAAACATCTTTGAAGCCTCTTTTTTCCTATCACTGGTAATGTGTAAATAAACTAATCGTGTTATTTTATCTTCAGTATGTCCTAAACGGGCCATAATTCTATGAAGATCTACACCGGCTTCTGCAAGCAGCGAAGTATGCGTGTGTCTAAGAGAATGCGGTGTTAATTTTTTTTTAATACCTGACTTTTTCAAAACAGTATTGAAACGATGTTCAATCGTTTTGACAAATGGGGGATAACCATAATACTTTGTTCTCTTCATTCTCCCGAAAATAAAGTTACCATCGAACCATTCATCTTTAATCGCAATTTTAACTGCATTTTGATTAGCCTTGTGAGTTTTTAAAATTGAAATTACTTCCGGTTCTATATCAATAACCCTAATGGAACCTTTTGTTTTTGGAGTTAAAATTTCAAATTCTTTAGTATTGTCCTTATCATTAAAATATGTTTTTGTGATACTGATACTGTTGTTTTCAAAATCCACATCACTCCATTTAAGTGCTGCTAATTCACCAACCCTCATGCCTGTCCAAGCCAATAGGAAGAACATTGTGAAATATTCATGGTCGAAATCTCTATTAGCTGTGTCCAGAAAAGTTTTGAGTTCAGTTTTTTCAAAGTATTTATCTTCGATTGATTGGTTTTCTAACTCCTCAACGGTTTTAATGTCTTTAGGTAATTGAGCGAATTCTGTCGGATCATCTAAAATGATTTTTTGTTGTCTAGCCCTCCTGAAAACCATTTTAGCTACAGAGTGTATGTTGCTAATATTTCCTTTTGATAATTCTCCTCCTTCTTTTAATTTCACTAACATTTTTTGATAGTCCTTATCAGTTATTTCTTTAACTCTTTTATGACCAAGGTGTTTATTTAGGTGTTTAATTTCTTTTTTCCTAGTTCGTAAAGTGCTGTTTTTAACTCCAGACAGTTTGTATACTGAGTGCCATTCGTCGCAAAGCTCTTTGAAAGTTATTTTGTTCTTCATATCGAGTTTAACTTTACCAAGAATATACTCCATTTCAGCAGCAGCTTGTTTGGCATCTTTTTCTCTCAAAAAACCACGCTTTGGTATCCGTTGTCTTTTACCTGTTTTGGGGTCAATTCCATTTTCAATGACATACATCCATCGGATGCCTTTTTTTGTTTCATACTTTTGAATACTTGCCATGTTAAAAATCCTCCTCAATTAATTTGTTTTAAGGAATTCTCATATAAAGCAAAAGCAAAGCTTTTTCTTCTAAACATGTCTAAGCGGGTAGCGGCAAAGGAGTAAGTGACATTAAAAGTGTCTCCAATTAGTTTTATTGCTTCAGATTGTAAAGAAGGCAGTTTCAATTTTTGAAGCATAAAGGAGGGCACACAGAAATGGTACATAAAACTATTAGCCTGGTATTCTTGCAATTCTCGAAAGAGATTGTGCATATCAAACTGATTCCCATAGTGCTTAATTACATGACACAGTTCATGACCAAATTCTTCCCATTGTTGTTTTTTGTTTAAACGTTTATCAATGACCATGCTGTACGAGCCATTCACACAAAAAACAATACTAGGCCTTCTTTCAAAATGAAGCCATATTTTTAGTGAAGCTGCCATAAGTTCCATATCAATGGATTCTGGTGTAAGCATGTTTAATTTTGTGTATAATTTTTTCACTTCTTCTTCTAAATGAGACAGTCCTTTCATCTTAAACACCCCTAAAATAAGAATATATGTTCTGTTTTTGTTTGAAAAGAAAAGCCCGTTAAGGGGCTACTTCTTATCTTTTTTTAAAGCTGCATCGTAATCTAAAATTTGGAAGTCTAGTCTTTTTTCTTCACCTATATCTTCAAAAGTTTGATTATCTGTAGGAGGTGAAATGATCATTTTTATATTTTTAATAACTTTGGATTTGTTTTTTAAAATCCACCATGTTTGGCCTTCTTTTGTTACTTTACCTAAGAAATCTCCGCCTACTTCCCCCATTAACATCATATCTGACTCTAGTTGCTCTCCTGAATCAGTAACTAAAACTGATTGATTAGGGTGAAACATGACGTCTTTTTTAGAGGTGTTTTCAGCTTTCATGTCTATAACTACAGCTCTAACCTTGTCTTCATCATTGAAATAGAGCTGTTTAGCATCATCGGTTGGGTCTATGTCAACTATGTGAAGCTGTTCAATTGTCAATTTTGCACTACCTAATTTAATTGGTTTTAGTGGGGCGTCAGTCCCATCAATTCCAATTTCATCGTTATATCCAACCCCTACTACAGTTACTTTTCCTAATCCTTCAACATCTTCAGTAGCGCCATTGTCTTTGGATTTTGCTTCTTTTTCCTGTTTCTTATCTACTTTTTGTGATGAGGAGGTAGTTTCCTTTTTCTCTGCCGCAGAATTTTCAGTATTACAGGCTACTAAACTTAATGAAATTCCAATTGTTAATAACAGTGCAAAAAACTTTTTCAAAACAAATTCCCCTTTTAAAGATATTTTTATAAGAGCGATCTTTTTCTCTTTATACAGATCGATATATAACCATTCAATAATTCAACAAAAAACGAAAATATTAACATTCTAAGGTGTGGTTTCAACTGTAAAAATTACAGTAGAGTCTACAATCACTTCTTTTTAGACTGAAGGTTCTGCTGTAATTTTTACAGTTGAATGGTCATTCAATTGTAGATATTACTGTAATTTTTACAGTAACTCAGGTGTTCAACTGAAGACTTTACTGTAATTTTTACAGTATTAATTAAACTAAATAATAATAATAAATAAAAAGATTTTAAAAAATAACACAATCAAATAATTAAAGCAAGAGTTTTTTAGAAAAATAAACAAAAAAGCCAAATTGATTAAAAACATCATATTCGCCCTTTTAAAGAGTTTTTATATGGAGTGGGTATATTTGGGCTAATTGCTTATTAAAACCTCTTAGAGAAACTGGAAATGTTGTTTAAAAGGGTTTATTTGGTTAACTGTGGCTTTTATTTTCTCCCCATCTTTTTTTCCTTCTCTTTGATGTAATTGATAAAGTCTATTGTTTGTTTTCTAGCTTCCTCTGAAAAATCAGATGCAGCATTGAAAGCAATTTGAAGGTCAGGATCAGACTCTATTTTATTATTATCAATGATTTTGTAACCAGGGTTATCACTTCTGCCAACTAGATAATCAGTTGATACATCAAATATATCTGCAAATTTAAGCAATTCACTATCAGTAACAGGTCTTTTACCTGACTCTATTCTACTTAAGACACTATAGTTAATATTGACTCTAGATTCTAATTCACGTAATGACCAATCGTTTTTTTCGCGGAGTTCTTTAATTCTTTCACCTAATTTATTTTTCATAAAATCACCAAGATTCCTTTTATGATTTTTCCATATTAGCAACACAATAATAGCATGTTTCTAATATGGAAAAAAATATTTTGCTAAAAACGCAACAAAAAGAGTTGACTTTGCTGATTCAACAAAATATACTTGTAATTAAGTTGCTGATTCAACAACAAAATGAAGAGGTGAGATATTTGGAATTTAACCTTGTTTTGATTAGAAATAGAAGAATCGAGTTAAATCTTTCTCAACAAGAATTAGCGAGTGCTTTAGGTTTTAAAGACGCGTCAACTTATTTAAAATACGAAAGAGGAGAGTACGCATTTAAAGCAAAGCAACTCCCTGTGTTAGCTAAGATTCTTCAATGTAAAGTGACAGATTTTTTTGCTCAAAACGTTGCTTAAATAGCAACGAAAAACAAACACAGCGTAATTCAATTTGAAAGGAGCAAGAACATGAACAATAACAAAATTGAACAACTCACCAATTTTTTAGATGGCATCACTCAATCAGAGTGGAACCGAGTTAAACAGAACGTAGACATTTTGTTTAGTTCTAAAGCCGCCAAAGTGGAGTTTGACGACTCAGAACTATTACAAGCTAACTTAGAACAGGAGTTTAGGAATATTTAACTTGTATGAATACTGGGTGAATACGATAATCAGCATTTTTATAGTTTATATGAATGTGATCTTGCTGATATAAGGTGTTTTCTTCTGATTTTTTATTAGGACTATAAATATGGGCACTTTCTTCCCACCAAATATTTGGAGGAGTTTTATATTTCCCCATCTTACAATCAGCATCATCAGTCAGATTAACCCATTCGCCACAGAGGCAAGCATAGATTTGAGTAGCCAATTATATCACCACCTTTCATGAAGATTTTACCACATGAAAGATTAATAGTTACAAAAGATAGGAGGTTTTACAATGCCACAGACAGTTATCACTTTTGACGAGTTGACAGCAACAGTGTTTCAGGATCAAATGCAAAAGCTTTTCCAAGAAGCTTATGAAAAAGGCGTTGAAGACGGAATGAATAAAAACTCGTACCCGCCTTTACTGACAAACCAGCATTTACAAGAAATCTTCTCAGCTTCAAGAAGCCCTGTATGGAAAATCACATCAAGGCCTGACTTTCCAAAATTCAATGAAATTAGTGGTCGTTATCCAAGAGACCTAGTGTTTCGATGGATTGAACAAAATTCCTCATTCATTCAGGAGGTAACAGCGTGAACAACCCACAGTTATTCAAAAATGAAATGTTTGAAGTATCAGCAACAATCGAGAATGACCTAATCATTTTTGATGCTGAACAAGTTGCTAAATCTTTAGGCTTTGTCCAAGAAAAAAATAACAAACAATACATTCGATGGGAACGAGTGAATGAATACCTTCCGAAAAATTCCCCAGAAGTGGGGAAAGGTGATTTCATTCCTGAACCATTTGTGTACAAGCTGGCGTTTAAAGCATCTAACGAAGTTGCAGAACAATTTCAAGACTGGCTGGCAATTGAAGTCATCCCATCAATTAGAAAGAATGGTCACTTTGGTGTTCCTAAACCTTTAACCGAAAGAGAGCAGAGAATTGAGTCTCTTAAACTCTTGTTGGAGACATCACAACGACAAGACGAGTTGTCTAAGAAATTAAGCACTCATGAAAAGAAAATCCTTGAATTGGACACCAAAGTGGATGAGCAGATCACACTTGATCATGGTGAACAAAGACGGATTCAAAAAGCCGTTGCTTCTAGGGTTTACAGTTTTACAGAAGATGAATCAGAACGTAAGCGGCTATTTAGCGAAATTCATCGGGAAATTAAAGATCGTTTCGCCGTATCCAGCTATAAGGATTTAAAAAGAAAAGATATGCAAGTAGCTGTGAATTACATTGTTAACTGGGTTCCACGCAGGGTTTCCTAGATCCTGCTGTATCCCTTCATTAATATTTTAACAACAAAAACTGAATAGAAAAGGATGGGAACAAATGCAGAACAGCCCGTATAATCAGCGGAATTTACCTGAAATTCTTAGAAAAGTAAGGAAGGAAGCCGGATATTCACAGTATCAGCTAGGCAAATTAATTGGAGGGCGTGATCAGCGTAATGTATCAGACATTGAAAATGGTTATGTCAGACCTACACCTGAATTGTGCATCAACTGGTTCAAAGCATGTGGAGCCTATGAACATATTGATCTTGTACACTACATTTTCAAAATGCATCCACTTGCCGCAGCTCCAATTGATCCCGCCCTGAATGATTGTGCTCATAAGGCTTTGATCAATCTAGTGCATGAAATGGAAGATGCCAAGCAAGCCACTAAAGAGCTTGCAGAATGGTTGAACAACACTAGACCGGGCAAACATGGCGAGCTTCCTATGCAGGCTATCAAGCAAATATACGACCTGACACAAGCAAACAAAACGCTCATGTATTCAATGGCGCGTGAGTTTGACTTAAAGATAACGGACTTAACAGAAAAATGGTCGAAAAAAGCCATTGTCGCAGAGGTGGCAATGCACAAAAGGCAGGATAGAGAGGCGGTTCTAGCATGATTGAAAAACAATTCATTAGTGAAGATGTATCGAGAGCTAAGACGAAAATTGATTGTGTGAAAGAGCTTTTATATCTTGCTCATCAAGAATTGAAAGACGGAAATTATGAAGAAGTTGCAAGTTTAGCTGGAAGCATTAGAAATATCAGTGAGGATCTTTTACGGATGAATAACAAGGGCCGATTAATCAAAACTGCTGAGGAAATACAGAAAAAACATGGTGTGAAGCTTGCAGTTGTCAAACGTACTGAAAGGACTGAAATCATTGAATATTGAGCATCCGATGATCACACAAATTAATAGCTTTGGTTATCCGAAAGATTACTGGAGAGATGAAGCGGAGCGCGATGGCTATGAAGAGGAAGACGAAGACAAATAAAAAAACCCGCTTGGCATAGCGAGTTTTAAAGTGTACTGCTTCTGATTAGGTACAGACAGTATACCAAATCTTTAACAAAAATTCAATGGAGGTATACACGATGTCAAAATTTCAAATCAGCTTTGACCACAGAAGAGAAGCGCAGGAGCGTTTGGAACAGGCAGGTGGTTGGATCGACTATAAAAAAGGTTTACCGGTCTTCTGCTTCTCAAACGCTCAAGCAAAACAAAAATACATTCAGCTAGGACAAGCTGCGTATCGCCAAAAGGTTGGGATGTAGCATGCAAGCGAAGGTCCTTTCTTCTACAGCTGAAATGACGAGAGAAGAATGGCTTCTCTCTCGTCAGAAGGGCATAGGTGGGTCTGATGCTGCTGTCGTGCTTGGCTTGAGTAAATGGAAAACGCCGTTTGAATTATGGCTTGAAAAGACAGGGCAAGTCTTGCTGGATGATGAACAGAGCGATGCAGCTTATTTTGGAACCATTCTTGAAGACATTGTTGCGAAAGAATTTGAGATTAGGAGCGGTAAAAAGGTTCGTAAGAAAAACGCCATTCTACAGCATCCCGAACACTCTATGATTCTAGCAAACATTGATCGGATGATCGTTGGAGAAAAAGCCATTCTCGAATGCAAGACAACATCTGCCTATAACGCAAAAGAATGGATAGATGATGAGATTCCCGCCAGTTACATTGTTCAGGTTCAATATTATCTAGGCATTTTAGGACCTGAATACAAAAAGGGTTACTTCGCTGTACTGATTGGCGGTAATCGGTTTGTGTGGAAAGAAGTTGAGCGGGATGAAGAACTGATTGACATGATCTTTTCATCTGTCGTGAATTTTTGGAATGACCATGTGTTAAAAGGTGTTGCTCCAGCACTAGACGGATCGAGCGCAGCAGAAGAGTTCTTGAAGAAGAAATATGCTGAATCAGATAGCACCAAAATTGTTGATCTCACAAGCGCAAATAAAGAGCGCATCCAACACTATCTAAGACTTAAAGCAGAAATTGCCGCTTTACAAGAGCAAGCGAAAGAGCTTGAGAATCAGATCAAGCAAGAATTGAAAGATGCTGAAACAGGTTTTGTCGGGAAGTATCAGGCAACTTGGAAGCCTATTGTTTCTAACAGAGTAGACACAAACAAACTGAAAGAGCACTTCCCCGATATTTACCAAAAAGTCATAAAAGAAACGAGATCAAGGCGTTTCGCAATCAAGGAGGTCGAATGATGGCTACTAATCAATCATTAAAAAACAACATTCAGAAACGGCAGAATAACGCAGCGGCACCAGCTGCTCAAGGAACAACACTAAAATCACTACTTTCTTCACCAACAGTCATGAACCGTTTTGAAGAGGTTTTAGGGAAGCGAGCACCACAATTCACAACGTCAATTCTAGGTCTATATAACAGCGAGAAAATGCTTCAAAAAGCGGAACCGATGAGCGTCATTTCATCGGCGATGGTAGCAGCTACGCTTGATCTGCCTGTAGATAAGAACTTGGGTTATGCCTGGATTGTTCCCTACGGTGGAAAAGCGCAATTTCAACTAGGCTACAAAGGTTATATCCAGCTTGCTTTAAGAACCGGACAATACAAGTTTATCAACTGTATACCTATTCGTGAGGGTGAACTCCAAAAGTGGAACCCTTTAACTGAGGAACTAGATATTGATTTTGAAAAAAGAAAGTCAGATTCGGTCATTGGATATGCTGCATATTTTGAGCTACTAAACGGTTTTAGAAAAACAAGTTATTGGCCAAAAGCGGACGTTGAAAAGCATAAAAAACGTTTTAGTAAATCCGATTTCGGTTGGAAAAACGATTGGGATGCTATGGCACTCAAAACGGTATTAAAAGCAATCTTGAGTAAGTGGGGCATTTTGTCGGTTGAAATGCAGTCAGCCCTGAAAGAAGACGGAGAAGAACAACGTGAGCGCATCGACATTACGGATGAAATGCCGGAAACGGAAATCATTGATGCTGATGAAAAGCCAAGCGCAAAAGATGCCGATCCTTTTGACGGCGAAACGGTTGATATAAAAGATGACGAACTCCCTTTCAATTAGAGTGCCTATTCCCTTCTGTTATGTATGGATGACGGAAGGGGCACCCAATAGGTCTGAGTTGTTCCGAAATTATGTCGAGGGTTACATCAAAAGAACTGAACCAAATTTACAGCTTGTCCGCATCGACGGAATGACAGCTCTATGCGAAAGGGCGTGAGTAAGTGAACTACCTGAAAGAAATAAACGGCTTCATGAGGTTTCTCGAAACGACAGAATTAAAACCTACCACTCAAGCATTGTGGTTTCATCTGATGGATATAAACAACGGTTGCGGCTGGAAAGATTGGTTCACAGTGCCAAACAGTCGGCTTTATTCGAGGTTAGGAGTCAGCGAAAAGACCATGATTGAGCATCGGAAAATCTTGATAGAACATGGCCGTATTGAATATAAGCCTAGAGGCACAGGGGCGGGCAGTTATCGCATCATTAGTTTAGAGAATACAGCAAGACTTGCCCCTGTACCTGATGAAGAACCTGAAAAATCGAAAGAAGAAAAACTAACACGACAGGAGGACAAGGCAATGAACCCATTTGAATTTTACGAAAGTCGCTTCGGTGGCACTTTAAATAGCTTTGTAAGTCAACAAATAGGTGACCTGATAGACGATTTCGGAGAAGAAAACGTGATTAAAGCAATGGAAGTCACTTTGAAGAATGGGGTTCAAAACATCAAGTATGTTCAGCGAGTCCTTTCAAATCAGCGCGCACAAGAAGGAGTGAAGAAAGATGCAGAGTATGGGCGATACCTTAAAGTCGTTGGAGAAAGCAAATCCAGCACTAGCGAAGAGACTGAGAGACTCCAAGAAATTGCAAGAAGAAAAGGTCTATCCGGTCAGGTACGAGACACTCACTGTGATTTCTGAACAACATTGCATGTATGGAAAATGCGATGGGTCGGGGTTGATATGGATTATTGATCATGAAAAAAACAAAGAATTTATGGAAGAGTGTCCATGCAAAGAAGTGAAAAAGCTCTCAAATAGACTTATGAGTGCAAGACTTCCAGAAGAGTTCAAAGACGCTTCTCTAAACTCTTTTGATATTAATGTTTACGACAAACCCGAATCCAAAGAGCGAGCAGCCAATGCGAAACGAGTTGCTAAAAACTATGTTTTGAAATTTGAAAAGATGCGGGAGCTAGGGAAAGGCTTGTATTTCTTTAGTAATGAGAAAGGGAGCGGAAAAACAAGGCTTGCTGCCAGTATTCTTCATGCGATAACCAAAACACATGACAAGGTATACGACAAAGAAACCCAAAAGTACAAACCACTTAAAATCATCTATTCGTCTACAGCTGATCTAATCGGAGAAATAAAGAGCACGTTTGATAGCGAATCGAAAGTGAAGAGTACCGACATTATGGATGCTGTCAAGACAGCGGATCTTGTTGTACTAGATGATATTGGAGTGGAAAAGGTAACTGATTTTGTTGAAGAAACATTCACACGTATTCTTGATTACCGACTTCAAAACAAGAAGCCTACGATTCTTACAAGCAATTTAAGTATAGATGATCTTGACACAGTTTATAAAAGTGGTCGGATCAGTAGCAGGATTGAAAAACTGGCGTTCCCTGTGATTATGCCAAATGAAAAGATTCGTAAAAAGATAGCACAAAAGGAAAATGAAGAACTGCTTTTGGAACTATACGAGTAAAGGAGAATGTCAGATGTGCAGCACATGCAACGGCGAGAAAGTCGTCATAAACGAAAATACTTTCATGGCGGGCTTCTTCCCTTGTCCTGATTGTAACACCACAGGACGTAAGCAAAGCCTAAAGCCAGTCATCGAAATGCTAGATCAAATGCTGGCTAAAGCGGAAGCAAGAGCACTAGAAGGAAAGACAGCATGAAGACGATGGCCGCACTAATCACGATAGCTTTCACAGCATCATCAAGAGAAAGGAAGCTCCTGCAATGGCTGCGGGATGACGGGAGGTAACCCATGTTATCACACGATGAAATACTTTCTAGCAAAGGATCAATGTTAATAATAACTGGTTTAACAGCTTTAGTAGAAGAAGAATGCAAGACACCACATGAAGCCATTGAACACGCTAGAAAAATTGAGAGTGCAGTTTTCTTCGCATTACAACAGATTCATAGTGAATCAAAGGCGGTTGAAACTGACAAAAAATGAACCACCGCATCACGTCTTTACTAAAAAGAACCGATCTAACTGAAACAGAAAAATCAAAGCTCGTTGCCGAACTGAAAAGGCACTTCCAGCAACGGAAAGCGAGGATCAACAAAACATGTCCAATAAATACGGCGCACGTAAAACGGTAGTAGACGGCATCACCTTCGACAGCAAGGCAGAAGCCAAATACTATGAGCAATTGAAATGGCTCAAGAAAGCCAAGCAAATAAAAGATTTTTCATTACAGCCACGCTTTGAACTGCAAGAAGCATTCAAAAAGAACGACAAGACTTTTCGGAAGATTGAATATATTGCAGACTTCGAGATCACTCATCTCGATGGATCGAAAGAAGTAATCGACATCAAAGGCATGGAAACAAAGGAATTTGCCATCAAGCGAAAGCTGTACGAACGCAAATTTGATACACCATTAAAGGTTATTGCTTTTGATCGGTCGCTAGGTTTTATCGTACTAGACAAACTCAAAAAGTTGAAAAGGAAGGCGGGAGGGAGAAAACATGAGCGGAAAGCCTAACAACCCATATGCAGCAGGACCGGTTGTCACTTGGAAGATGACTAAAGAGGAGCTAGAGGCATATCTAGCAAAACATCCTATCGTATTTCGAGAAGAACTAAAACCGTCACCAACGTTCCAGATGGATAAATGGGCATAAAAAAACACCGAAGCCGCTGCCCCAGTGCTAATTAAATCTGACACTTTAATTATAACACATGGGGGCATGAAGCGGATGAAACCAACTGAAATTAAAGACTTTGATACAACCATTCAAAGCGCAATAGAACCTGGGAAGGTCCGCATCATCGTGATTGATGGGAATGAAGGTACTGCCCACATCACAGACGCACCTGAACACGGAAAAACAATCATTCAAACTGCTAAAGGTCACTTTGCGAGAGTTGACCATGAAATAGGATTCAAGATCAAATAATCGGAGGCGAGAAAACAATGAGTCTTTCAATTACTACTTCTTCAAAAGTTGAGCTAACAAAAGAACAAGCCAAAGCAGTAGAAGCAGGCGTGAAATATTACGAATCACACGGGATGGAACGTGGCGTTAGATTAAATAGATTGTTTGTATTTGAACATTGGTTAGTAAAAAGAGGCGATACACCACCGTGGGAACTATTATTCACACCTTTAAATGATGTTGATCCGCTTGACTTAATGAGCGCTTTAACAAATGGATATGTGGTGAAGGAGGAGCAAAAATGAGTCTACCAAAACATGTCGAGCTTTCACAGACTGTCAAAGCTTGCAAACATCAAGCAATGACGATTGATGATGCAGCTGCTCATCTAGGCGTACCCACATTTTTTGTACCGGTGCTTGCTGACTACTGCCCTGACCTAATCATTGAGGGAAATGTCATCATGGCAAAGCGTGAGTCAAACGGGCCTGTCATTTTCACTCTACTGTTTTTCATGGGGATTATTGCTGTCGCTGGGTTGATGCAATGAAAAGTATTGAGCTATTCGCAGGAATCGGAGGTATTGCGCTTGCTGCTGAATGGGCGGGTATCGAAACTGTCGCATTCTGTGAACAGAATGAATTTTGTCAACAGGTTATTGTTAAGAACTTTCAGAACCCTCCAATTTATGAAGATGTATTTGATTTGACAAAAGATAGATTAATAACTGATGGAGTGATAGAGGAAAATGGAACAGTTGACATTATTTCCGGAGGTTACCCATGCCAACCATTTTCACTTGCGGGCAAACAACGAGGAATTGCTGATGATCGGTACCTATGGGGAGAGTTTTTCAGACTCGTTAAAGAACTTAGACCTACTTGGGTTGTTGGCGAAAACGTATACGGACACGTTAACAATGGGATGCCAGCTGTCATCAGTGACTTGGAATCAGAGGGTTACGAAGTGCGGGCAGTCGTTTTACAAGCTGCAGACATCGGAGCACCACACAAGCGTGAACGGGTCTTCGTGGTTGCTTGCAACGCCGAGCGCAAGTCAATCTTACAAAAAGATCAGACCGTTAGCGCCTTCGGAAGCCAATGGCAAGCATGGCAAAGTCTTACCTGGGAGCATTGGAGAACATTTTCCGATTTACATTGGTCAGTACCCAAACCCGGCATTTGTGGAATGGATGATGGGTTTTCCCGAGGGATGGACAAAGATAGATTAATAGCTTTAGGCAACGCCGTTGTGCCACAACAAATTTACCCAATCTTTAAAGCGATTGTTGATATATCAAATAGAGCCTAGCGGCTTAGGAGGAAACGGTATGAGTGAACATGTGTTAAAGGAATTTGAAACGCTTAGGGAAGCGGTTGAATTTATAAAAGACGAACTGAAACAAACGGACGAGAGAAACACAAGAAACCTAAATGCAATTCGAACCTTGGACCCTAGTTCAGCATCAAAAACTATGGAGGAAGGCAACATGTACGATGAATTGTTTCTACTGTATTCGCTCGATGATGGTGATTCATTCCTCGTCTTTGAATCAGATTATGACATAGAAAGTTGGCTGGAAAGTGATGCATGGGATGATTGGGCTTTATGGGAACTCAACGATATTGAAGGTTCGTTGAATGAAGATGTAATGGTATGGAAGTTTCATAGGAATATTTGCAAGGAGAAGTGGGAGATATCTTACAGAGATTCAAAACCATTTATAAACGGTTGGTCCAGACAACGTAAGAAAATTGGATTTGAAGCAGTTCCATCATTCTCATTAAATTAAATTAAATTAAAAAGGGGCCAACTGAAATGAATCTTAATAAAAAGCAACAGCGGCAAATAATAGAGAGAATGAACGACTTTGGAGAAAGAGGCGTGAAATCGGATGGAGCGGATAAAGAAGCTGTTGCCGGAATGGCTACTCTTCTTTGGATGCTTCAAGTCTTAAATATCGATACTGAATCATTAAAGGAGGAAGCACAATGAACGAAAACAACCCTAGGATCTCATCTGTTATTGGAAAACTAAACCGTCGGTTTGCAAAAGAACAGGCTTTTCAAGCGCGTTATGACTATCATATCTCAAAAAAATATGAAGCAATGGCTGGGAATTATGATGACTGGAGCAGTAGTGCAGATGCCAGAAATCACCACGCATTGAGTGCAAGCCTAGTTTATCAAGACGCTTTGACAGCTGGCTTTAAATTGAAAACGGAGGGTGAATGAAGATGAAAACTAAAAAAATCAAACTAGAAATAGAAGAGACACTAAAATACCACCGCAGCGTGCTTATTGAGGTCCCAGAAGATATACCAGAAGGTGCACTTTATGCTGTTCTTGATGATGCTGAAAAGACTTCATCGAGCGGACAAGATGTGTCTTATGTTCTTGAAGAGACGAAATGGTTAAAAGTTTTGGAGCGTTCAGATGACGATTGTCGAAGTCCGTATAGCGCGGAAATAGAGATTCATGATATGAGCGAAGTGAGGGATGACAAATGAAAAAGCTACTATTCACACTAACTATTATTATTGCGGCGGTGCTTTATGCGCCGTCTGCTCAAGCTGCTTGGTCAAACTGGCAAACGGAGGGATACGGGCATCAAGCGAGAGTCTTTACGGATGACACCAATTACTATGCAGGAGCGAAAACGGTCGATTGGAGAGCGGAAAAGAAAGGATCGAGCACACTTTACTACACCGCTGGCATTTACAAAAAGAGATCCAATGGCGGGCTAACTGATACGAACCTTGTACAAAGGGGCAGCTTCAAAGCGTCAACGCCTTTGAAATCCTTTAGTGTGAGTGAAATCCGAAAGCGAACTGGCAAAGGAACATATGTTATCCAGCTGGACTGCTATACGGATTCTAAGAAACGAAACTACATCGGCACCTTTGAGTCCGTTAAATTCAATATCCGATAGGAGGTAACGGAATGGCAAATAAAATTGTATGTCCGCATTGCAAGAGTGCTGATGGATTTTACACGAAAGAGAGAGTAACTGGCTCAGCTCACATTTACTACAATTCAGCCGGAGATTTAGAAGAAGAACAAGGCGCTATGTATGACGGCCTGTCGCACCACGGAGGAACAAAAGCCTATTGTAAGCAGTGCTATAAACTGATGGGGAAAACAGAAGATTTAGCATCGGGAAATAACGAGGAAGAAACATGGTGGGAGGTAGCGGAATGAAAGCAGAAGACTTGCACAGTTACTACTGTGAAGATTGTGATGAATGGACATATATTGACGAGCTTAATCTTCCGGGAAACATTTATTGCGCTCACTGTAGTGAAGCAAATGTGAATATCAGCGCAAAGGATTACGAATTATTGAGATATGCAAGGTCGAAGGTCTTCGAATGACTATAAAAAGCGGCACGAGCCAATAAGGAGAATAAAGTATGAATCCAAGACAAGCATTTAGAGGTTTTATGAGATTCCATCTAGAAAACGGCGAGGGAATAACTGAATTAGGGCTAAACAGAGAAGACATTGAGAATTTCATTGCGCATGCAGAAGGTGACAGGTTTTTCTACGATAGATTAGATGATTTCCTCAAAGAGTTTATTGAGATTCATGGAGAGAGTTACGGAATAAAATTGAGTTAACAAACAACTAAATAAGTCCAAGACGGAGAGCCTGCGGACACTGATCAACACCTTTTAAGGGTGCTGGTTGGTGTCCGTTTTTTATTTGTCGGAAAGGAGCGGACATGAAGAAGGAAAAGCCGAAGAAACGACCGCAGGAGCTTACAGAAAGAGAGATACGTGAGCTTATGGGGCAAAACATGCAAAGACTCAAACGAGCCAAAGGCGGGGCGTACAAGCGTAAATAACGGGAGGGAATACAGATGACAGATCAAATGATTGCTTGGAAGGTAGAAGAATGGATTAGAGACTATGAATTTATGCTACGAGAGATTGACAGGCTCACAAGGCTTCTGAATCGTGTTGAATTTGCAGGAGGTCAAAAGCTAACGGCAACATACGGTGATGAAGCTGCAATGCCTAAGGGATCAGCAGGAATAAGCCAAGCTGAACTAAGACATCTTGACCGCAGAGAAAAGCGACTGCTCAAATACGAAGCCATTGCTAATTTCCTTAATAAAGCTGTGGATCAAATGCAAGAGGAAAGACATTTAATCGTGTATGACTGCATGATGACTGGAATGAGTTACACCGCTATATCTGATCACCTTGAATGCTCAAGAGACACAATCAGAAAAATCAAAACTGAAATAATCGGCAATATCGTCAAAGAAGTCAAGAAAGTCAATTTTCTTCAACATTTGAAATCACTTAAAACCGCAGTGTAAACTTGAAGGCAGGACGGGGAGGCATAATTTCCCGCGTCTCCACAAATTAATATATTTTCACTTGCTCTTGCGAGCTTGGGATTCGTTCGACAAATTTCGTAGACTCCTCAACTTTATCAATCTTATCCGATAATAAAATCGAGGAGTGAGTAGAGTTGGGTAAAAAAAATAAACGTGCAATTAAAAATAAAAGACAAAATGAAAAAATTAAGAAATTAGATAATGAGAACCACACGAAGAAATTAAAGGAATTAGAAGATGTGATCTACACATATCGAGATAAAGAATTACTTGCTTATTTTTTGAAAGAATTTAAATACGGTCAAGAAAAAAATTACTATAAAAAAAATGTGATACTACTTTATAATTTAGAAATTGAATGCCTAGAATTTGCGATAGCAAGGTTTTCACATATGGATAATAGTCTAGACCCTGTTAGAAGAAATCTAATGGCAATAGTGCCTTTATTCGCTGCATTTCTTACGGTCGCTTTTAATGTTAATGAAAATAAATGGTCAGGGTTTATATTTGTGACGGTATCAGTTCTAATTGTTCTGTGGCTTTTGGATAAAGACAGAAAGGATAGAATTGTTACAGGTTACATGTTAAAAACATTTGAGCAAGTAAAGGCAAGAAAAGAAAAAGATGAAAAGTGATTTTTGTTCGACAAATTTCGCAAATAGTTCCATTTGATCACTTTCTGCCGATATTTAATGGTAGGGGGTGAGAATATGGACATTATGACGCTGGTATCAATGCCAGTAATAACTGCGATGGCAATGATAATAGTTGCTATTATTTCTTTTATAACGGGAAGACTTAATGAAAAATATAAAACTAATTTAGAATATAGAACATTTCTTGATATTGAAGAAATACTGTCTTCTTATAACGTAGGAAATTCACCTACAGCTAAAGTTGGTACAAAGCTTCTTTTGCCATTAAGTTATAAAAAATTATTGAATTTTTTGATGGATAAACGGTTGGATTCGGATCCGGATTTCACTAAAAGTAATCGATTCAACTATTTGAAAATTAGAATCTTAGGTAAAAGCATCATTATTGGTGGAGAAGTGAAGATACTATTTGAAAATAACGAGAATACATTAATTGAAATGAATCTTCCCCTGCTACAACCAAACGAAGAGATTTATATCCCTTTAGATATTTCTTTCAATAATTTATGGGGAAATCCAGAACCTATTAAAGAGATTGAAATAAAATATAGGCTTCAGACTGGTCAAAGCATGAGATTCATGAGCAAAAGAACTCAACAAGATCACGGAGAAACTAGAACAGATTCTTATGAAATATTAAAATTTTTCAAGTACCAAAAGATACATAAGTATAATGGGAACGATGCTAGTTGGATGTATACAGCAAATCATGAATAAAAGATAACTCTCCTATATGTGGAGAGTTTTTTTGTTCCCTGTAAACTGCTTCCGGTGAAGAATCTCTATAAAAAGTATCGGCTTAAAGGTAGAGTGCGGCGGCAGTTTAGAGGAAATAAAACAAAGGGAGTGATCACATGGGCGAAGTTGAAAGAGTGTTCCCAGGAGCGGTGAACGGCTTGATTAATTGGATTGAAAAGAACTTTCATGAGATAGACAGCTTTGTTACTACATTCAAGATGAAAGATGGGACATTAAAGACCATTTACCATAACGAATCATACTTAGAAGCTGTTGGAATGGCTGAAATCGCTAAAGAATCTCTTCATCAAGCAGCAAAAGATGATGAGTTTATCACCAAATAAAAATTCCAAAACAACACGAATCAGAAGGAGGCGGCAGGTGAATGTAGATGGAATCCAAACACATCCAGGCGCAGAAAGATTACGTCAAAGGCATGAAATACAAGGACCTTGCCGAGAAATACGGGGTGTCGATCAACACCATAAAATCGTGGAAAAAGCGGCATGGTTGGGAAAGGAAAAAGGGTGCACCCAAAGAAAAAAGTGTGCACACAAAAAAAGGTGGGCAACCTGGGAACAAAAACGCTGTAGGGAATAGCGGCGGTGCTCCTGCAAGAAACCAAAACGCAAAGACGCACGGCTTTTATTCAAAGCACATGCCAGCTGAAGCGTTTGAGATCATGCAGGACATTCAGGAGTTTTCACCTGTTGATCTACTATGGGAACAAATACAAATTCAGTTTACAGCAATCGTAAGAGCGCAGAAGATCATGTTTGTTGAAAGCAAAGGCGAGATGATCAAAGAGCTGAAAAAGAAAAAGTCAGTCGTTTCAGATTCAGCTGACATCGAAGAAGAAGAATACGAATTTCAGTTTGCTTGGGATCGTCATGCTACATTCTTAAACGCTCAATCTAGGGCAATGTCTGAGCTTAGGAGCACGATAAAACAGTTTGAGGGGTTAGCCCATGAGACAGACGAAAGACGGCTTAAATTGGAGCAAATGCGCTTGAACATCGAGAAGACTAAGAAGGCCATTGATGGCGGTAGCGAATGCAGCGGAGAAAACAAAATTGCTTCAATGCTTCAAAAGATGGTGAATGAACATGGAATTGAATAAAAAGCAAAAAGAGGTATGGGACAGCTTCGTAAAAGAGCGTCCTAAAATCCTTTTGTGTAGCGGAGCAAAGAGAGCAGGGAAAACATTCGTGCTCCTTTTAGCATTCCTTGCTCACATTAGTAAATATCAAAACAAGGGTCTTTCATTTATCATCGGTGGTGCTACTCAAGCAGCCATCAAGCGTAACGTATTGAATGACCTTGAATTGATCTTAGAGAAAGAACTTAAACTAGACAAAGCAAATGCCATTGAGATATTCGGAAACCGTGTCTACTGTTTCGATGGTGCTAATGTGGATGCTTGGAAAAAAGCGAGGGGTTTTACATCAGCTGGCGCATTTTTAAACGAAGCAACCGCTCTTCATGATTCATTTGTGAAGGAAGTTATATCCCGTTGCTCCTACAAGGGCGCAATGGTCTTGATGGATACAAACCCTGAAAACCCAATGCACACCGTAAAAAAGGATTACATCGACAAAGACGGGCAAAGACTAAAAAGCGGCCGCCTTAACATCAGGGCTTTTCACTTTTCTTTGTTTGATAATAACTTTCTTGATCCTGAATATGTTGAAAGTATAGTGGCATCCACACCGAGTGGCATGTTTACAGACAGGGATATTCATGGTTATTGGGTTGCGCCAGAAGGTGTGATATACAAAGATTTCAACAAAGATGTGCATTACATCAGGTCAGATCAATTAGAGAACGTCAACTTTGTAAAATACTTCGCTGGCGTTGACTGGGGGTATGAGCATTTTGGTTCCATCGTCGTTATTGGAGAGGATGATAAACAAAATTATTATCTCTTGGAAGAGCATGCAGCGCAACATGAAGAAATAGATTATTGGGTCAAAGTGGCGAAAGATATAAAAGAGCGTTACGGCAGCATGAATTTTTATTGCGATACCGCTCGGCCAGAACATGTTGTTAGATTCAGGCGTGAGAGGTTAAGAGCCTTGAATGCTGATAAGGCTGTAGTGTCTGGTATAGAAGAGGTAGCAGGCTTGTTCAAGAAGAACAGGCTTTTTGTTGTTGAAGACAAAGTTGACCGGTTTAAAAAAGAAATCTTTATGTACGTCTGGAATCAAAAGACGGGTGATCCAGTTAAAGAATGGGACGATGTGCTTGATTCAGTGCGTTATGCCCTTTATACACATAATAAACCGATGAGGCGTAAAGGAAAGAGGTGAGCAAATGAATGAATTTGTACAGTATTTAAGAGAAAACAAGATTAACAGCAAAGTCATTGAAGCGATTATAAATTCTCATAAAACACAGCGAGAGAAAATGATCAATCAGTACGAGAGATACAAAGCGTCCATTGAGGGCGTGCCGATTCTCCAAAGAGACGCTTTTACCATTGAACATCAAGAGGACTTTGAAACAGGGGCAATCCTTCGAATAGATGATCGAGTAAACAACCGCTTAAACAATGGTTTTGATAGTGAGATTGTTGATACAAAAGTGGGTTATATGTTTGGTCATCCAATCACTTACGAGGTGGATAAGAACCAAGTAAGTGAATCAGGGGCTTTAGTCGAAGTGATCAATAGATTTAATCTGCTAAATACTATCGAGGATGCTGATAGTGAACTGGGTAAGAAAGCGGCCATCTGTGGATATGCTGCTCGATTGGCTTATGTGGACAAGGCAGGCGAAGTGAGAACCGTGAATATTGATCCGTGGGAAGCGGTCATTATTGGTAGCGGCAATGACATAACTGAACCTGAATTTGCTCTTCGATATTATGAGGTGACAACCTGGATAGATGGAAAGCAGATCAAAAGAGAAAAAGCGGAGTTTTACGACTCTTCTCACGTTTACTATTTTGAGAAGCTTGAAAATGGATGGCAAGAAATTGAAGTTAAAAAACACTTATTTGACCACTGTCCTTTATTCGGTTTGCCAAACAATGATGAGTTTATGGGTGATGCTGAAAAGGTCCTCTCTCTTATTGATGCTTATGACCGAACATTATCAGATGCATCAAATGAAATTGAGCAGTTGCGACTTGCTTACATGATCTTTAAAGGTGCTGGTGCTGACGAGGAAACGCTTGAGAAGCTAAAGAAACATGGGGTCTTTGAGCTGTTCGGCGATAACGATGACGTGAAGTTCCTGACAAAAGATATAAACGACACAATGATTGAAAATCACTTGAATCGATTAGAAGAAAACATTATGCGTTTCTCTAAGTCGGTTAACTTCTCAGATGAAGCGTTTGGCGGCAATCTAACAGGCGTTGCAATGCGGTACAAGCTTATGGCATTAGAAAACAAATGTATTACGATGGAGCGTAAAATGACTGCTGCTTTGAGATACCAATACAAGTTGCTGTGTTCAGCTTGGTCACGAAAAAACGCTGCTATTAGTAACGACGATTATCTGAAAGTGTGGTTCACTTTTACCCGAAACCTTCCAGCTAATATCACAGAAGAAGCTGAAACCACAGCAAAACTTAAAGGGCTTGTAAGCGAAGAAACAAGGCTGTCGCTTCTTACGTTCGTTGATGATGTTCAATATGAAATCGAAAGAATGAATGACGTGAAAATAGATTCAATCTACAGCTTGGACGTAGATGAATAGCTAGACAAGCGACCTGCCGGAAGTCGTGAAAAGACGGAAAACTTAGACGTGTAGGCTCGTACTACATGGCTTGGAGGATGAAATAATGAATATTGAAGAAATTAAGCAGTTTCTTGAACAAAATAAAGAGAATGAAGAAGTAAAAGCGTTTGTAGGTGAACTATCAGCCGTGTCAGCAGACAAGGTGAAAGGATTCCTAGAAACAGAAGAAGGAAAGAAGCTCTTGCAGCCTCGATTGGATTCCCATTTCACTAAAGGACTTGAGACGTGGAAGGCGAACAACCTTGAAAAAATCGTTGAGGAAGAGGTTTCAAAAAGGAATCCTTCTAAAACTCCAGAGCAACTTGAAGTAGAACAGCTCAGAAAAGCAATTGAAGAAGAAAGAGCGGCACGCAATAGAGAAACTTTAGTCAATAAAGCCCTTAAAGCAGCTGATGAAAAGAAGTTGCCAAAGGACGTTATTGACTTTTTTATTGGAGAAAACGAAGATTCTACACTGGAAAATCTAAGCAAGCTTGAAGAATCATTCAATGCTGCCGTGCAAGCTGCTGTAGATGGGAAATTTAAAGAATCAGGCCGTGAAATTGAACGAGGTAATGGCGCAGGTAATTCTAATGGAAACATTGATATTAGGACACTTGCTCAAGAAGCAAACATTAGAAAATAGGGGGAAATAATTATGGTAATGCTACAAGATGCAAAGACAGGGGCAGTCCCTAAAGAAACAGGAACACTAGTATTAAAAGACTTTATGACACAATCAGCAGTGACTCAGCTGGCGCAATATGAAGAAATGACTAAGCCTAAAAAAGAGTTTACTTATTTAGCTTCTGGGCCTGGGGCTTACTGGGTTGGTGAAGGCGAAAGAATTAAAACTGATGGCGCGAAATGGTTAAAAGCGGAGATGGTTTCTAAAAAACTAGGCGTGATCATTCCTGTTTCAAAGGAATTTTTACGTTATTCTGTGCCAGACTTCTTTGCAGAAATGCAACCAGCAATTGCAGAAGCTTTTGCTATTAAATTTGACCAAGCTGCTTTATTTGGTATTGGCTCTCCATTTGGTACAGGCGTATCCGTCATGGAGAGAATTGAATCTAAAGGAAATAAAATTGAATTAGATTCTTTGGGAGGCCTGTATGACGAGTTAAATGCAGTAATGGCACTTTTAGAAGAATCTGATAAAGACGCAAATGGATTTACAACAACTCGTCGTTTTAAACAAAAATTGCGTGGTGCAAAAGATGAAAACGGCTTGCCGATTTTTAATGATCCAAAGAGCGGTGCCACACCTGATGCCTTAGGTCTACCAATCGGATATGTTGATTCTAAGTCTTGGAAGTACGATAAAGCTTCTTTGTTTGCTGGTGATTGGAGCATGGCTAGATACGGTATCCCACAAGGAATGGAATACAAAATCAGTGAAGATGCTACGCTTGAAGCTACTCTTGATAAAGATGGCAAACCGATTAGCTTGTTCGAGCAAGATTTAGTGGCTTTACGTGTTACTCAACAAGTTGGCTTTATGACTCTTAATGATGATGCATTTGCTGCTATTACGCCAAAAGGAGCTGCTGGTGAGTGATGAGAGTAAAAAAAGGTAAACACACGCTTGATGTCACTGAAAGAGCGTTTGAAGTCATCTACAAAGACTTAGGTTATAAGCTCGATAAAAAGGGCGAGAAACAGGAACAAGATGAAGAAGTTCCTGAACTAGTAGAAGAATAAGGGGGGATGACGGTGGATAAAGGGAAATTTTTAAACGAGCTTTTGAAGCCGTTGGACCTTAAAGAACGAGGGGCCATGAGAAGGCTAAAAAAGCTATATCGTGAAGCCTCAAAGGAATTTATGAGTTCTCTTACGGATCTGTACGTGAAATTAGATCAAGGTGAAGACCTTTCATATGCTGACATTAATCAATTCGATGATATAGAAGCCTTGAAGTCTCAAATAATTGCTTTGGCATCCAAGCTGGATGCCCGCTCTCAAAAGGAAATCATACGGCTCTTAGAAGACACCTATGATTTTTCATACGATTGGATGGCGTCCGTTGTCGAAGCAATGATTGATCAAAAGCTAAGAAATGCAACGCCTTCTTTGCCAAAGTTAGTTGAAGAAGCTCGTAAGAACGCTGTGTATGGACTCAAGCTAACGCAAGCATTGGAAAAGCATCGCGCAATGATTGTGAAGGATATAAACGAAGCAATAGAAAGAGGCTTCATTGAGCGTGAACGCTTTTCTGATATTGCTAGACGGGTTAGAAGCGCTTTTGATAGCTCTTACTATAGATCGACCGTTATCGCTCGTACAGAAGCTCACAGAGTGCGTGAAAAGGCTACTCACAATAAAGCAGAAGAGTTTGAGCAGCAAGGCATAGTTATGGAAAAGGTATGGAACAACGTTGATGATGAGCGGGTCCGACAAACTCGGAAGGCGAATCATAAGGCGTTGCAAGGTCAGCGTAGAAAGGTCAAGGAACAATTTGATCTAGGAAATGGTGTCACAGCAGTTGCGCCCGGACAATCAGGCAGCGCAGCCAATGACATACATTGCCGCTGCTTTCTAACATATGAAGTAGTGGGATTGAGGGGTGAATAATGGATTTAACAGAATTGAAAACCCGCTTAGAGATCCCTTTAGAAGATGAATCACAGGATGAAAAGTTGAAACTGGAATTGCAAGACGGCATTGAATACGCACAAGAATATTGCAACAACCCCTTTTTAAACAAAGAGGGGTTACTTGAGTTGCCTTCACCAGTCAAAAAAGGAATTGCCATGATGATTAAAATTGACCGCTCGAATGAGGTAGGTGTTTCCTCCGAATCTATCGGCGGCATGAGCAAGACATACACAAGTGATTATACACGCTATGAAGCTGTGTACAAGCTGTGGAGAAAATACAGGAAAGTTAAGTTCCGCCCGTTGAGGTGATGATATGGGACGAATAAAGATCAAAGACAAAAATCGTATTCCAAAAGTCGTCAACGCACTTGGTAATGGAGAGAGAAAAGCAAGGGTGGGCGTTCTTGGAACAGGAAAAGAAGCTATGATAGCAGCTGTGCATGAATTTGGTACACGTATTACAGTGACGCCAAAGATGCGTACATATCTTCATTCTCAAGGTCTGCATTTGCGAAAAGACACCACTCACATTGTCATTCCTGAAAGATCATTTATTAGATCAGGGTGGGATGAAAATGAACGTGAAATCCTACGGAAGCTGGACAGATTTTTGCTTGAAGCTGTTCAAAAAGGAATCAGCACTCGAAACGTCATGAACTCTATCGGTCTTGAGACAAAGGGAAAAATACAAAAATACGCCCGGGATCTGAAGTCACCAGCAAACCAACCATTTACCACTCAACAAAAAGGGTCATCAAATCCGCTTGTTGATACAGCTGAACTGATTGGTTCCATTGATTATGAGGTTCAGTGATGAGTCAATTCAATTTCATGAAACTCATAGACAAATATAGCGTGACTTTTGATCTCGTTGTGCAGAGTGAAGGAGATTATGATGATCTCGGACGCTGGCAATGTGGGGAAGCCATATCCACCAAGCAAAAAGGTGCACTTGTTGTTCTACCTAGTCAATTAATCTATCAATCAGGTGGCCGTTTAACGACATTTGACCGCCAACTTTATATCAGCAAATCTGTGGAGATTCCCTTGAAAGCAAAAGTGATCTACAAGGGGAACACGTACCACGTAGAGTCAATGAATCCTTTCGAGGATTACGCAGACTTCAATAGTTACATCTTAAAGGCGGTGAGCAGCTTTGATTGATTACGAATCCATTATAAGCACGGTGATTGGTGTCATTAGAGATAGTACCGGTCACAAAGTGATTATGGAAAATGGAACAGGGGAGCAGCCCGCTTATCCTTTTTGCACATATACAATTACATCACCATACATTCCCCAACATCGGGGAATTATCGAAGGTGATGCGATCACTGAAGATGTAGATATTTTCTTTTCGTTCACTTGGATTTCCGATGATGCTATTGAAGTGATTACTTTAACACAACAGACTGCTACGATTTTTAGAACAATGAAGGCGAAGCAGGTTCTTTATGATAAGGGAATCGCGTTTATTCGAGCGGAGGGAACAGGTAACAGAGATACATTTATATCAATTGAAAATGAGCGTCGTCATGGCTTTGATGCACGGTTCAGAATACGAGTAACACATAACGGGGCAGAGTCAGAGTATTTTGATTCTGTCACCATAAATAACGAGAATATAGGAGGGTAATTACATGCCTTTATCAGACGTAAAAGTCAAAATTGATATTTTAAAGCCCACAACACTTGTAGGTCTTGGCATTCCGCTTATCTTGGTTAAAAACACTAGCGCAACGGAAAGTGTTTATCGAGAATACGGGTCACTAGAGTCCTTAAAACAGAACTACGGTGAAAGCACAGCTACTTACAAGAAGGCGGCGGCTATCTTTGCACAAGGTGACAATGCGCCGAATAAGATCGCTGTGGCTTCATTTGGGCACGAATTTGAGACGGGAGATACAGAGAACCCTAAACAGGTTTTCAGCGTTAGAAACGCATTAGAAGAGTATTTTGACAAAGACTTTCATTTTGTTTTACTGGCTGCTGTCAATGCAGAAGACCGACTTGAAGCTTCCAAGTTCTTTGAAGAGAAGTCATATAAATTCGTTGTCTTGAAAGTCGCGTCATTTGAAGAGCTTGAGCAATACACAGGAAAAGATCGGACAATTGTGTTCCATCATCCACTTGTAGATGAAGAGCCGGATGCTGCGCTTATCGGAGCGATTGCAAACAAGCCTGTCGGGTCTGTTACGTGGAAGTTTAAAAATCTTGTTGGTGTCACACCGCAAGATTTCAAAGTCGATACATTGGAAAACATCCACAAGGCGGGTGCCATTGCATTTGTGACTAAAGCTGGCCGCAATCAAACAAGCGAGGGTATTACAGGTTCGGGTGAATTTATTGACGTGCTACACGGCAAAGATTGGGTCAAGCTCAACATCGAGACGTCAATTCAAACCGCTCTCAGCACCACGGATAAAATTCCGTATACAAATGAAGGATTCGCTTTACTCGAATCACATATTATCAATGTTTTAGAAACAGCATTCACAAACGGCATCATTGCACCAGACGAGGACGGACAGCCTGTCTATTCTGTTCAATCGAAAGGTCGAAGCGAAATGACAGACGAAAACCGCAAAAATCGTGTGTATGACGGCTTGTCGTTTAGATTTGAGCTTGCCGGAGCGGTTCACACAGCAGAAATCACAGGGGAAATCATTATTTAAAGGGGGCTTAATCAATGGCATACACATATAATCCGATGGACGTCACCATAACGGTGGCCGGTAAAATTGTGACAGGATTTTCAGAAGGCACTATGGTTTCTGCATCTAAGGATGAAGATAACTTCCAAACGAAAATGAGTGCTAAAGGCGAAGCTAGTATGGCTATTACCAACAATCGACTTGGCACTATCACATTAACATTGTCACAAGGTTCACCATTCGTTGCATTACTAAACCAGTACGCAAATAACGGCAAACAATTTCCAATCTGGATCAAGAATAATGGTGAGATAAAAGAAACATTTGGCGGGACAAAAGCTGCTGTTAAAAAGAATGCTGATGCAGAGTATTCAGACGAAGTCGGAGACAGAGAGTTTGAAATTCAAGTCTTTGATTACACAGTGAAATAACATGGCTCAAAAAAAGAAAACGAACACACGAAAGCAGTCTGAAAAGGCTGCTTTTATTCATATGAACAAACCACTAAAGGAGAGAAAACCAATGGCTAAATTTGGAGAAATGAAAGAAGTAACAGTAAAGGGCGTAAAGTATAAACTTGTTCACCCAGGAGTGAGAAAAGTAGTACAGATGCAAACAACAGTGACTAAAGCCGATGGAGCGATCAATCTAGATTCACTTTATGAAGAGTACATGAAGAATGTAATTCATGAACCTAAAGTAAATTGGGACTATTTTGAAGAAAAAGGTTTGTCTACACTGCGTGAAGTGATGAATGAGGTAGATACCTTTCTTGCAGAGGAAGACGAAGAACAAGAACCACTACAAGAACAAAGCAAAGAATGAATGGGACATGTGGCGGTTAGTGATGGAGCGAGTGATCAGTTTTGATGTTGCAAGATACATGACTCCTGACGAGATCGCCGAAGCTAATGCCGCCCTTGATCTCTATATTGATGCGAAGAACAAAGCAAATCAGAAAGGAGGTAAATAGATGTCTCAACCTTTGCGGACCACTGCGATTGAACTAAAACTCATTGCTAACTCGAAACCATTGCAACAAATGAATACTCAAGTAAATAGTATGCTTAGTAGTATTCAAGGAGCAAATCGACCAATTCAAGCAATGAGTAATGGTCTTAATAATACTAGTCAGATTGCAGCTGGAGCAACTAGACAACTAAGGCTTGCTAACGGGCAGGTTGTAAACTTAACCCGTGGTATGAGAACAGCGAGTCAAAGTGTCACCTCAACAAACACCAATATTAACACAGCAAGCCGTAGTATAATGCGTTTCACAAGATCCACTGATACAAGTGCTAGAACAATCCGAGTAGCAAACAGTCAACTTTCTGCAATGCGTACTAGATTAGAAGACAGCACAAGCAATGCAGGAGCACTTACCCAGCAAGTTAACCGTATGGGCGGCCAAGTGGGTGGACAGTTTCAACAGATGACACAAAGTGCATCGAGGTTAGGGGGAGTTTTTGGGCGAATCCCATCATCGGTTAGTTCAATGTCACGAAGCGTTGCAAATAGTGTTAGATCGGGTATAACAGCACCATTCAGAGAAGCTAAAACGGCTGTACAAGGTTATGCAGGAGCGTTAGGGCTGTTATCAGGTGGAGCTTTAGCCGCAACAGGTATGGGGCGTTTGTCTGCTATTGAAAATGCTAATGTATCCCTAGAAGTTATGATGGGGAGCGCCAAAAAAGCTGGTAACTTCTTAGAAGATGTATTAGCGTTTGCTAGAACTACGCCATTTGCTTTCCCTGACCTTGCTGAGACTTCCAGAAATCTTATTGCTTTCGGAATGGAATCAAAGAAGGTAGTACCAACATTAAAAGCTATTGGTGACGCTGCTGCTGGAACAGGTAAGGGAGCAGAAGGTTTACGGCAAATTTCCAGCGCGTTTGGAGACATGCAAATTAGTAGTACCTTGTCCTTAGAACCAGTACGTCGCCTAGAATCAGCAGGTGTCCCTGCATTAAAAATATTGGCGAATGAAGCAGGCGTGTCTGCTGATGTCTTTGCCAAGTATATATCTAAGGGAACTATTGATGCACAGGAATCAATAGATATCTTAGTAAAAGGGATGCAAAAAGGAACAAAGGGTACAGCAGGTGAAACGGCAGCCATGGCTGGCTTGATGGAACGAATGAAAAGCACGTGGGTTGGTTCTGTCGATTCTATGAAATCGTCAATCAGCTCGACTATGGCGAAAATTATGGAGCCTGCAAAGCCTCATATTCAAGCCGCAATGGGATGGTTTTCTACTCAATTTAGTAAATTGCCTGATGTTATTTTTGGCATTGGAAAAGTAATGAAACCTACTTTTAACACTATAGGAAATGTTTTCACCAAAGTAACAAAAGGGGCAGGCGTAGCAAAGCAAGCGATTACTGGTATGTTTGGTGTGTTTCAAGGGAAAGGAACCGCTGACCGTTTAGAAGGTATAGGTATATTAGGTAAGCTCTTTCCAATGGAGAAATCAGATGTTGTAGACAGGATTATCGACGTTGTTGATCGAGTACGAGGTGTATTCGACAGTATAAAATCGGTCGTTAATAACGTGGCACCCTATGTACATAGTTTTTTCAAAACTATGATTGATAGTGCTCGAAATGCTGCACCGGTATTCAGCACCATATTTAACGGTCTTTTATCGGCAGTAAAATTTATTGCACCGTACATAGGACAGGCGTTAGGCGGTGTATTTAAATTCTTGGCATCAATAGGGAAACAGGTCTCAGTATTTTGGAAAGAAAATGGTGCACAGATAGTTAAAGCACTACAAAATGTCTTTGGTGTCTTACAAAAAGTGTTTGTGTTTTTAATGCCTGTGATTGGCTATATCGTAAAAACGGTGTGGGGAAATATCAAGGGTGTTATCACTGGCGCTCTGAATATCATCATGGGTGTTGTTAAAATCTTCACAGGATTATTTACAGGTGATTTCAGCAAGATGTGGGATGGTGTAAAACAACTGTTTTTCGGAGCAATATCTTTTATTTGGAACGGACTACAGCTTTTATTTATTGGTCGAATTGTAAAAGGGATCATGGGATTGGCTAACGGTGTAAGAGCACTCGTATCAGGAATGTGGACAAGTGTGAAAAATTTCTTTGTTAACGGCGCGACACATGCATCAAATGCTGTTATTAATATGGGGAAATTTATTTTTAAGGGTTGGAACTATATTAAGACAACTGTAGGAAATTTCGCTAAAGGAATTTGGACAACAGTTAAAAATCGTTTTGAACAGATGGTTCAAATGGCTAGAGATCTACCAAAAAAGATTGGCGATGCCTTTAAAAATATGAAGAAGTTTGCAGTTTCAGGTGTTAAAAGTTTAGGGAATTCATTAGCGGGAGCATTAGCTTCAGCGGTAAACGGCGTTACTGGCGGTATCAATTGGGTACTGAGACAGATTGGTATGAAAGATGTACAAATCCCAAAATGGACGCCGCCAAAATATGCGAATGGAACAAACGGGCATCCGGGTGGTCCTGCAATTTTAGGTGATGGTGGCGGCCCTGAATTATATAAAACACCTTCTGGTCATGTTGGATTATCTCCAGGAACAGATACGCTGATGAATCTACCAAAGGGAACACAAGTATTATCACATAAGCAAACGGAGTCTGTACTATCCCAAGTTCCAGCATATGCAAAAGGTACAGGAGGTAACTTTATATCAAATACATGGGGCAAAACAAAAGAGGGAGTAAAAAATATTGCTGGGAAAGCCTTTGATGTTTGGGATTACATTTCTAATCCTACAAAGCTCATGAATAAAGCTTTTGAAATGTTTGGCGGAAAAGTACCTTCATTAGCTGGAGGTTTTGGTGATATAGCAAAGGGTTTATTCACTAAAGTAAAAGATGGCGCAATGAGCTGGGGAAAGAAAAAGATTGAGAGCTTCGGCGGCATGTTTGGTGGCGGTGGATCTGCTGCCGTTAAAAAATGGGTTGCTCAAGCCATTTCAATTAAAGGAATTAGTCCTAGTTATGCCGGAGCCTTGCAAACCGTAGCTATGAAAGAGTCGGGTGGAAATCCCAATGTAGTCAACAGGTGGGATAGCAACTGGAAAGCAGGACACCCGTCACAAGGGCTTATGCAGTTTATCCCCTCAACATTTGCCGCTCACAAAGAACCGGGTTACGGCAATATTAAAAACCCAGTTCATCAAATCATAGCGGCGATTAACTATCTTAATAGACGTTATGGCGGCATCTATAACCATCCGGGCTTAAAATCAATGGCGCGGGGTGGTCCATATAAGGGATATGCAAAAGGCGGCCGTATCATTGGTGATCAATGGGCAATGGTTGGAGAGCAGGGTCCAGAGCTTATGCATTTGTCGGGTGGATCAACAATCTATAATAACCGTAGAACAAATAACATGTTAAGTGACGCTGCTTATACACCTTCATCTAGTTCGACAACATATTCTAATTCTTCAAACAGCAATAGTTTTTCACCAACAGTTTATGTCCAAGTTTCTGGCGGTACTTCAACAAGCAGCGAGAGCATTAAACAAGCGGTACAAGAAGCTCTTAAAGAAACGTGGGAAAAACTGAATCCAATGTATGCGCCAGAGGGGGAATATTGATGGCAAAGCTAGGGAAAATCAAGATCGTTAACGAAAAAGAGTCGGACAATCCCGAAGTAGAAGTAACATCATACCCTGTTGAAAAAGGCATTCCTATAACTGATCATGTGCAAAGAAAGCCTGAAATTACTTCAATTTCGGGCTTTTTGCTTGGCAAAAATCCAAACAAAGACTTTGCCTATTTAAAAAAGCAGATGTATGCTGGTAAATTATTGAATTACACAGGTAGAAAAGTAGCGAAAAACGTTGTCATTACCAATCTATCCCGTGATATTGGGGAGTACAAAAATGGTTTTGCTATCTCGGTTGAGTTACAAGAAATCCGTATTGCAAAAAGCCCTTTTGTAAAAAAGAAAGTGAAAGCAGCAGGGAAAAAGAAGAAATCAAATACAAAGAAGAAAAGCGCCGTCTATCACAAAGTGAAGAAAGGCGAAACATACAGCCATATGAGAATGTGGTACGGTACGAGCCTATCACAGCTCAGAAAATGGAATAAGTACCCTGACCGCCGCATTCCTATAGGGGTCAAATTACGGGTGAAGTAGGGGGAGCAAAATGGCAACGAGAGACTATATTCCAATTGATATAGAAGACATTCCGCAGCAGTTTGAAATTGATCTAGCTGACAGCACATTTGTTTTTCAAATCAACTATAACGAAACGGATGACAGCTATTCTATCGACCTGTATGACATGGACATGGATCCAATTGTCTTAGGAGAGAAAATGATATTAAATGTGCCGTTATGGGATGACATTATAGATGATCGCTTGCCAGCTCCTTCAATTATCCCGATGGATGAATCAAATACAGAAACGCGTATTTCATCGGTAAACTTTATGAAAACCACGTTTCTGTATATTGACGATGTAGCGGAAGAGGGTGAAGAAGATGGCGACGAATAATAACAAATTGTTATTTGGTCGTATTGTTAAGGTGACGATTGATAGTGGGTCTTATAAAGGAACCTTCGATTATAAAGATTTAGAAGTGAGGTTTGAAGTTCCGTTCGATGATGACGCAAAGCCAAATGAAACAAAAGTTGAGATTTTCAATCTAAGTAGTAGCACTATCAACAAAATTAAAAAAGGCGCTACTATGACCGTTCAGGCGGGGTATAAAAGCGACTTTGGGGTATTAGCCATCGGAAAGGTTACTAAGGTACTGACGAAGCGTACAGGGGTCGATAAAATCACTTCAATTTTCATGAAAGAGGGAGACGATTACTCTCATATTAAGGTTGATCAAAATACCGCTGATGCTCCTGTGAAATATTACGTCAACAAGCGGTATAAACTGAAGAAACCATTGAAGGTTGAGACAAAAAAAGTGTACAAGTTGAAATCGGGTAAGACTTCTGTACGCAAAAGCACACGAACGATTAAATACAAAACAGTTCGTGAGGCGAAATACAGAAAACAATCCATGAAAATTACCTTTAAAAAAGGAACAACAGCCCGCACGATTATAAAGCGTTTGATCCGCATTCTTGATATAAAACTTGCGAAGCTGTCTCTTCCTAGAAATAAGGTATACAAAAAGGGTTACACCGTAACTGGATCAATAGAAAAAAAGCTAGAAGAAGTTGTGCGTGATTGTGGTGCCTCTCTGTATTACAGGCGTGGCCGTCTTGTTATCAGATCCATTACAGAAGGGGATGACGAGCGGTTTGAGTTAAAAGAATCAACAGGTTTGCTTGATTCTCCTGAAGCGTTTGAGGATGAAAAGCTTAAAGGGTATTCGGTGAAATGCTTATTGCAGCACCGCATAACCACTGCTTCAATCATTATCATTAAGAGTAAAACAGCCAACGGGAAGTATCGTGTTAAAAAGGGTAAACATGTGTTTGATGGGAACGATTTTTACACAGAAGCGGATGTGATCTAATGGCAGCAGATACGAATTTTTTCGATAATCTTATAAAAGGTATCAAGCACTCTATTCATGTTTGCGCTCCGGGCAGGGTCGTTTCTTACGATGCTGTCAGTCATACGGCAGATGTAAAACCGCTCTTTATGACCGCTGACGACGATACTTTATACGAGCAACCATTGATACAAGACGCCCTTGTGTTAAAGCATGTCGAGTCAGATATTAAGGTTGGAGCGATGGTATTCCTGTCTTTTGCAGATAGGGCTTTGGATAATTTGACAAATAAACCTTTTGATCCTGATAGTACCCGCACACACGATATAACGGATGCAGTAGTGATTGGGGTGTATGACGGATGAAGACTTTAAAAATGGTTAATGGTGATCTTATTTTCAAAGATGGCGAACTAGAAATGATCGACGGAGACGAAGAGCTTGCTCAAGCCGTTGAAATGATACTGAAAACAAGACTTGGAGAATTTGAGCTAGATGAGTTTTTAGGAGTAGAGCGTGAAAATCTTCTAGGTAAAAATCTTGATGAAGAAGAAGCACAATATGATATTATCGAAGCTCTTTCACAAGAAGAACGTATTGCCACAGTAGAAGATATAGAATTTCAGTTTGATCGAAAAGTGCGCTCCAGTTGTATCAAACTGAAATTGATTAAAGAAGAAGACGGCCAAGAATTGGAGTTAGGAGGTGTTGATGTTGTTGAATGAGAACGGCTTCCAGCGAAAAACATATTCAGACATTGTAGACGAAATGGAAGATAAGGCAAAGGAACAGTTCGGGGAGGATGTAAATACATCAAGCCGCACACCTCTTGGAATCATCTTTAGAATCATTGCATGGTTTCTGGCAGGCGTTTGGGACATTGCTGAAAGAGTATACAACAGCGGCTTTGTTAGCAAATCTGAGGGAGTACAGCTTGATAGACTCGGAAATAACAATGGCATTTCAAGAGAGCCGGCAAGTGAATCATATGCAACGCTTGAAATTGAAGGTGAGCCGGGTCACATCATTGAAGAAGAAACCCAGTTTGCAACGGAATCAGACATATATTTTGAAGTGCTTGAAGAAGCAACAATTGATACTAATGGAAAAGCGTTAGTCGATGTCATATCAGTCGATAAAGGCGCAATGAACAATGTTGCAGCTGATACAATCACTGTACAAGCTGAACCAACGGAAAATATCACGTCTGTGACCAATCCCGAAGCGGCCGCCGGTGGTTCCGATATTGAAATAGATTCAGAATATCGCGCAAGAATTAAGAGGTCCGTGGAAGGGAGTTCAGCATCCACGCACAGCGGGATCATTGCGGCACTGATAAAAACATCTGGGGTCCGTTCAGCTAATGTGGTGATGAATAACACAATGGAAGTAGATGCTGACGGGAACCCACCTAAAAGTATTCATGCTTATGTGCTTGGAGGTATAAAAGAAGATGTAGCTGATTCACTTTTTAATAGTGTAGCGGCAGGCATAGAAACAGTAGGTAATCAATCTGTTATCATTACTGATTTAAGCGGCATTAATCATACAGTCAATTTTGATTTCGCTCAAGAGGTGAAAATCTATGTCCGTCTTGAATTAAAGACAAATGCATCTTTCCCCATTGATGGGGATGATCTGATCAAGAATAATGTTGTATATAAAATTGGTGGCGTGGACAAATCGGGGTCTTCATTCACCGGATCTCAAATGGGTGACGATGTTATTCTATCTCAACTATATAATGCAGTGTATCAAGTGGCTGGTGTTGATGATGTTTTGATTAAGATTGGGAAGACTCGTGATACTCTCGGACAATCGAACATAGAGATTGAGCCTAAACAAGTGGCGCAAGTTCTCTTCTCGGAAATCGAGGTGGTACATGTATGATTAAGGACTTAATAAATAAGCTGACCGATGCTTTTCAGAAAGATGAGAAGAGCAACATCGGAAAGCTTTTTTTAATTGTAGATGAACAACTGACCGCAGCAAGGAAGACACTAACCACTGCTGAAAAATGGCGTGATATAGATAACGCAAAAGGGCGCGGCCTTGATTTAATAGGTGATAACGTTGCTCAAAATAGAGGTAGAGCCACAGACGAAATATATCGGGTGCTGATTCGTGGTAAAGTAGCACGGAACATTTCAGATGGAACAACAAACCGCATTATAGAAGCTCTTGCGAAGACTTTGAATTGTGCTTATGAAGAGATAAATATTTACACTGTGAAAGAAGATAATGAAGATGAACCAGCTGCAATCATTGTGAAAAAGGCACCGCTTGAAGCACTTAATAAAGTTGGAATGTCCGCCACGCAATTTTCATCTATTGTGCAAAAAACTGTAGCAGCTGGTGTCCGAGTTGCCTATATCAATCTTAATGGAACATTTAGTTTTTCATCTATTCCTGATGAAATTGAGACAAGTCAATTCGGTTTTTCATCTGATGGTACTGATGGTGGCACATTAGGCGGCATCTTTGAGCCGGAAGATGATTATCCACTACCAATCTAATAAGGAGGGAAAGCATGGCTTTTACAAAAGAAATACCACAGTGGGAAAATGCGGGGCAAAAGCCGCCGCAAAGTAAAATTACTGAGGGTTTTAAACCATTGGACCATCCTCCTGCTGATTGGTTCAATTGGTTTATGAATGGAACATCTGAAGCGGTGCAGGAGTTGCAAAATGAAGCAGCAACAACAAGCGAAGTAACAGCTGCGTTAAAGGTTTTATCGAATGATATAGAAACACATTCTAACGCGAAAAATAACCCCCATGCTGTCACGAAATCACAGGTCGGGTTAGGGAATGTCGATAACATTAAGCAAGCTTCAAAGGCTGATTTTGATAGTCATGTTAGTGATAAAAAAATTCACGTTACAGAAGAAAAACAAGAGTTATGGAATAATAGTCAACTTTATAAATTGACTACAGATTCAGGGTTTAGACAGGCAGTGCCGAACACAATCGGCGGTACTAACTTATTTGAATTACCACCCGGTTACTATTATGGAGCTGGTCAATATTTCACTAATCTACCAACTACAAATGATACGTCTTGGTTTAATGTTGATGTATTTACTACTGGGATACGGAAGAACTTTCACGTTATACGTAGTGCTGATAATACACATTGGTTTGGAACAATTCATACAGATGGGTCATTTAAAGGATGGAAACGTATCCTAACGGATGCTGATACAAAACTCAATTGGAAGTTCCCAACGATTGAAAACGGATGGAAAACATATAAATCCGAGGTCAATAATGACTATCGGGTTCGCGTTGCAAAAGATGCGATGGGGATTGTTCATATAACAGGAGCCATCGCAGGTGGAACACTTGGGGATGTACATGCCTTTATGTTGCCAGAAGGATGTGAGCCGCCTTTCCCTCTCTATAATGTCGGTATTGCTTCTAGTACCGGTGGATTTAAAGGACCACAGGTTAGTCGGCAGTATATTGCGACGGATGGCCGTTTTTGCATTCAAGACACCACAAGTAATGTAGAGTTCATTGTCGTGAATTGCGTGTTTAAAGCAAAGGAGTGATTTTATGAAACCAATATACGCTTATGATGAGAATTTGAAGTATATACGTGGTGGGGATAAAGAAATACCCGATGATGCTGAGATTCCAGAGGGATTTACGGACGTCCAACCCCAAGACGGGTTGTATTCAGCGGAATACAATCCCGCAAGCAAGACATGGAGCGAGTCAGCCACCAAAGAGTATATTGATAGTTTGCAGCCTGATCCAGGTCCACCATCAGATATTGAGCTATTAAAACAGCAAAATGCTGATCTGCTCCAGCAACTGGCAGAGTCAGAAAAGAGAGCAGAAGAACAATCAAAAACAACAGCAGAACTTGTCATGCTACTGACTGAAAAGGGGGTCATTTAATTGAATTGGTTCCGTAGTATTTCATTATTTTATCAATGGGAGTGTTATGTAAATGAGGACGTAGCAAAGTTTGTTCGCTTTGAGAAGATCACGCCGGAACAATACAAAGAAATAACAAAAGAGGAATACCAAACAAACGCTGAATAGGCGTTTTTATTTTACCTTCTTTAAGGAGGTGAGGAACTTGAAATAGGACTAGGGGGGCTTACTGATGTCAGGAATGACGGAGGTTAACGATGTGAACATCATACAAAAAGATATGTCAGAATTAAAAACCAGTCAAAAAGCTTTGGAGCAGCGTGTTTCTGTACTCGAAAGAGGGCAAGACAAGCACGATCAGCAAATCATTAGCTTGAACAATCAACTTAACAAAATTGAAGAGAACACTACATGGATTAAGCGTACTATTACTGGTGCGATTATAACCGCTGTTTGCACGGGTGTAATTGGCGGCGGGATCGCTCTTGTTTATACAATGATTCAAAAATAAAAAGAAAAGAGGAATTTAATATGAAAAACTTCGACAAAGGCACTGTGATCCGTACAGTGCTTCTTTTAATTGCTTTTATTAATCAAACGCTTGTGATGTTTGGAAAGCCGGTATTACCAATTACAGATGATCAGGTAACAACCCTTGCTGATTCATTATATTTGGCTGGATCAACGGCATTTTTGCTTGTAACAACAATTATCGCATGGTTTAAAAATAACTATGTTACCGAAAAAGGAAAAAAACAAAAAGAAATTCTGAAACAAAAAGGACTTTCAAAATAAACAGCTGCCATTAGGCGGCTTTTTTTGTTATAAAAAATGAATTCAGAGGAGAATGAACATGGCTGAAAAAATCGGATTACAAACTCTTATAGATCGTTCGATTAGGAATATGGGTGCTGGCATTAACAGTGTTGTAAAAGAAAGCGCAATTGAAATGATCAAGCAAGCATACAAAGAAGGTATCTATGTACAGATTACTTCTGGTTACCGTTCGTTTGCAGAACAAAACAAGCTTTACGCTCAAGGTCGTACCGCTCCTGGGAAGATTGTCACCAACGCTAAAGGTGGTCAATCAAATCACAACTATGGTTTAGCGATCGATTACGTTCTATTAAGTGCGGATGGGAAAAAAGCGCTTTGGACAGTCAACGAAAAATGGCGTCGGGTAGCCCAGATAGGGAAATCACTAGGGTTTTCATGGGGGGGAGACTGGAAGAGTTTTAAGGACTACCCACACCTTGAAATGATGGGCGGTTTGACTTTATCACAGCTTCAAGCGGGTAAGCGTCCTGTCTTGGTGTCATTTTTATCAAATAAAGTTTCTGCAAAACCAATCAAGACAACGCCGGTTAAATCATCACCATCCAAAAGTACAAGCAAGCCGAAAACAAGTACATCTAAAAAGACATACAACCTACCTTCTGGCATTTTAAAAGTTACAAAGCCTCTTACTAAGGGATCAGCTGTAAAAGCCGTACAAGAAGCCCTAGCCGCTCTTTTCTTCTATCCTGATAAGGGCGCAAAAAACAACGGGATTGACGGCTATTATGGTCCGAAAACCGCGAATGCGGTCAAGCGATTCCAGCTCATGCACGGTCTTGTTGCTGACGGCATTTATGGACCAAAAACGAAAGAGAAATTGAAAGCTTTGTTATAAAAATATTTGTCTATTTGTTAGGAATTACTTTAAGAGCTTTTGACAACCAATAAAGGATAAAGTTAGCTAGAACATAACTTAAAAAGGTGAAAAATAAGTTCCAATAATTATCATAATGGATGCGATTAAGAATGTATAAAACTGTTTCTGCTAGAGTTGCCACAAGTGAAGCAATACCAATTAATAAATAAGGTCTACGAAAAGTAATTATAGTTTGAATTAAATAAATGCCTAATACCGTAAAAAAACCGAAATTGTAGGGAATCATAGGGAGGACAGCATACTTTACTGGATTTACACACCACAGATTCAGACTGTAACCAATATCATTAAATAAAAAGGCAATCAAGCCGGAAAGCAAAACAACTGTTGATGAAGTAATTAAAAATTTGCTTTTTCTAATGTGGAACAGAAAAATCATCCAGGGTATAAAAAAACCGAAAAAAAAGTTGAAAATCATAAAGGTTCTCCAATTTTTTTAATATTGTCTGTAGTGCTTCGATATTTTATTCAAGTTATAAGTGTCTTTTTAAAAAAACTGTCATTGACGGCTATTATTGACTTAAGACAGCAAATGCGGTCAAACAATTCCAACTCATGCATGGTCTAGTTGCAGAAGGCATTTATGGTCCAAAAACAAAACTAACTTTAGAAAAAGCCTTGAATTGAAAAAACAAGGCCTTACAGTTGCCACCTATAATTAAAATGTATTTTAGTCCTGGTCAAAATATTGACTAGGGCTTTTTTGTGTTATTAGAAAACCATAAAATAAAAAAATATACACAATTTGTATATTTTTTAGTATAATCAATTCATCAGAAATATAGGATGTGTCAATATTGTTAGAAGTCCGAATGCCGAAATATTTCACTAGGGAAACAATGGAATACGTAATAACTCAAATTATCAACTCAGATCTAATGCCGCGATCTCAGGAAATCAAGTTGAATTTTTCTCAACTAGAATTTATCGAACCAGCTGGTGTTACTATATTAAGAAATTTAGTAAAGTGGCTACAGGTTAGGAATGTAGCGATAACTATCAGTTATCCTCCACAAAGCACAAATGGAACGAAATTTTTAGATGATGCTATGTTCTTTTTTTCTTTAACAAATCGGTTGTTGTACCCGGGATCTTTTGTTAGGCCGACAACCTTGCAACTACAGGATGTTACATATGAAATTAGTCATCAATGGCTAGATACAAACTTTGTCCCTTGGCTATCAGGCAGAACAAATTTGCCTCTGTTTTCTTTTAATGACATAAAAATGTGTTTCGGTGAAATATTTAATAATATCAAGGATCATGCTAATGAAAATATTGGTTGTATTTTTGCTCAACATTTTCCGAACATAAAAAAAATCAAAATCAGTATATCTGATTTTGGAGTAGGTATCCCCAATACAATTCGAAGAATTCATCCATTATTAAATGATAGTCAAACTCTTGAATTGGCAATTCAAGAAGGAATTTCTTCGGAATCCCAACCCAGTAATCGGGGTGCAGGGTTACACACCTTGATTCATAACGTAGTTTTAAACTATAATGGAGAGGTTCAAATTCGTTCATTTTATGGTGTATTAACATGTAGGAAGAATGAATTTGGAGAAATTGGGGTATACTCTCATATGAGTAATAGTATTTATCCAGGAACCTTCATCGAAGTAATTCTGGACACAGAACAATTTCATAAAGATAATATCGAAAAGGAGGAGTTCGAATGGGGTCTTTATTAAAAGTTTTAGATCATGTAGAACGTTGTTACTCCAATAATGATGGTCAACTTATACAGACTATGATCAAGTCTGCTTTTAGAAACGACGAGAAAATTACTTTGTCGTTTGAGGATGTGGATGGAGTTACATCATCCTTTGTCAATACTGCTTTGATCGACCTTTTGGAAGAATTCAGTTTTGACTTTATTAAAAACCATCTTGTGTTTTCTGATACTAACTCTCAAATAAACAAGCTTATAAATGATCGTTTTAAATTTGAAGTAAAAAAAAGAAAAAGTTTGGTTAATTGCTAAAAATCCCTTCCTGATTGGAGGGGCTTTTTTATTTGTCGTAAATTGCATACTTTATTACTAATCCAACCTTTAGGTATTCAGTTATTTTTAACTATGGAAATTAATGCATATTATAGTTATGCTTAATGTGATTAAGAAGGGGAGGGTTTATTTGAATAAAAAATGGACAAAAAGAACATCTTTGTCCATTGTAGCTGCGCTGGGTATCTCCTGTACGCTTGGAGAGTTTGCAGATGCAAAAGAGAGAAACTCAACTAATCAGAAACAATATGCACAAAATATGACATCAGAATCATTTACTAAAAACGATCCTGAATTATATCAAGACGCTTTAGACCTTGGCCTTACTGACAATGATATTTTTACGCTTGATAGCCTTTTGGACAGGGAAGATAAAGCCACAGTACATAATCCATTTCTTGTAGCGATGGGTATAATTACAGGCATGGCTGCCGTTGTTGGTACCGGATATGGTGCCGGTCGTTATATAGCAAAGCAGCTGTACAAACGTAAACAGCTGAGTAAGAAATTTTATAAACAACACAGATGGAAATTCAGAGCCGCTTTAGTTCCAGTTATCGGAATTGCAGCAACATTCGGCTTTGATGACTACTACATGGATATTTAATATGTTCGAATATATTTTGATTTTACTCATATTGGCAACTTTGTTACTGACAGTCGTAGAGGTTTCTAAGATCAAACGAGAAAATAAATCCCTCAGAAACGAGATAGAAGATATAAAGAAAAACATTAACAAATAATGAAACTTGTTGGCCGTCCTTATGGGGGGGCTTTTTTATATTACTTAAACCGCCATTCCTTCTTCTCTTTATCCCAAGTAAATTCCTTACGAGAAACTAAGTTTTTAACTGCTCTGCGAATAGTCACCACCTTTACCTGTTTTTCTTTTAAGGTCCTCCATTGTGGGGTTCTTGCGAAAACGGCGCATATTATAAATGATTCGATAAATTTTTCTTTCGAGATCAGTCATATCATCACCACCAAAAACATTTTAATAGAATGTTTGTTCGGTGTCTAAAAGTGATATATAATTAGAATATACGGTTTACCCGCGGAAACGGGATTTAAAAAAATTCGTATATTTCAATGATTAACTTCTTCTTAATATTACTCACACCCGGCCGTCCTCATGGATGGCTTTTTTGATGCCATTTTGATGCCTAAACCAAAAAACACTCAAAAACGAACGAGAACATACGATCGCTTTCGAGTGTTGATAGGCTATTTGATGAAAGGTTAAAAATAACTAGAAACACCTAAAAACATCCCAATGGTATTTCTCACAAGCCTCCCATTGTGATTGACTCATCCAATCATCTGTATTTCTTCCCAACCTATTCATCCAACCGTCCTCAGTGCGGCTGGATCTCCCACAAATACATTCATACCTTCCAGGAATCATCCCTCGGAGACACGGTGGTCATCTTTACAAATGAGCAAACCGTCAAACTCGATGTCTCATATAAGTCATTTTAGAGTCAGGTGCACAGAACAGCGTATCTCCGAACGAAATTTCAAGATCGCCTTGATGGTGGTCTTCCTAAAAAACAAGAATTTATGCTGTATCCAAAGGAACAACAGCTCAACCTTGTATACGATTTTATATTAAGGGAGCTTCGGAACAGATATTAACTAAAACCAGCGGCAGCACAGCCGCTGGACTCCTTATGAAGCGAGGGTTTAGCATATCAAAAACATTGATAATTATATAAAAAATTATATAATTTAATTGAAATGTATAGATTTTTATGTAATGTGCAGCAGTGAAAGGGGATATGATGATGACTTATGATGAACTAGATACACCGGCGCTATTAATTGATAAACAGGTGATGATGGAGAATCTAGCTGCTATGCAGCAATATGCGGACCGTCAGCAAGTCAAACTGCGTCCTCATACGAAAACACATAAAACACCTAGTCTTGCAAAGGTGCAGGAGGAGATGGGCGCATCTGGCTTAACTGTAGCGAAAGTAGGGGAAGCGGAAGTGATGGCAGCGCATGGGCTAACAGATATCTTTATCGCCAATCAAATTGTAGGTGAGACAAAGCTGAAGCGAATTCGAAAGCTGGCAGAGTCGATACACATTTCATTTGGAATAGATTGTGTAGAGCATGTGTTTCAAATTGAAGATGTCTTTCGTGGAGCAGAGAAAAAAGCGGAGGTTTTAATTGAGATAGAGGTTGGAGAAGAGAGGTCTGGTGTCATTGAAGAGAATGATTTCCGTCAAATCTTGCAGGCGATAAAAACATGTGACTTCGTTCATTTAAAGGGGATTTTTTCTCATGATGGTCATACATACAAGGCGGAAAGTAAAGCGCATTGTCAAACATTATATGAAGACGCTGTAAATCGAACGCTTCGGTTTGCACAGATTGCAAAAGAATCAGGCATGCTGCTAGAGGTAGTGAGCATAGGATCAACACCGCCGTTCTTATTTCAATTTGATATTCCAAAGGGAGTGACCGAAATCAGACCAGGTACTTACATCTTCATGGATGCCTCTCAGTCCAATGTGATCGGCACTTTTTCACATTGCGCAGCAGCTGTCCTGACGACGGTGATTAGTAAGCCAACAAAGACTCGTGTTATAACAGATGTTGGAGCCAAAGGGCTCACGGCTCAAACCCGTACAAAAGGGCTGACGAAAACAAAGGGACTAGGTAAGGTAAAAGACTTTGATGATGTATTTGTTTCCAGTGTATTTGATGAGCATGCCATCATTTATCACGAAGGCTTCCGTCAGACTGTCCAGATCGGTGAGAAGGTGCAAATCATTCCAAATCATATTTGTCCCGCTGTCAATCTCCATGAAAAAGCCTATCTCATCCAAGATGGTGAAGTAGTCGAAGAGCTTGACATTGCTTGTAAAGGTAAACTTCAATAAATCAACAGGACAAGGCGACTTCGTTGGGGCATCATTATGATGACACGACAACATCCACCATGCACATGAATTTGTTGAAACCAAATCCATATATCCAGTCGTCTATTGAGTGTGTATCGGTAGACTGTCCACCAAATGACAGAGAAATGTGGATCCTTAGACGTATTTTCAAGCAATTATTCATAAATCACAGAAGTGACACGAGCCGTCTGTTACAATAAAAGAAATCATTTCTTGCAAAGTGTTCGTATGTGGTAAAGGATCCTCCTATTTTGACCGATATGAACGAATGGGAATAAGAAATGGAGGCTCTGTATGAAAAAACAATCGCAATTGCTGCTGTTATTCACCTTGACAGTGACATTACTAGCAGCCTGTCAGCAAGCAGGTCAATCGCCTTCAAAACAAGACACAAAAGCAGCTGCGTATGAACAATGGGTTCAGCGTTATATGGATGAGTTAAATGAAGCTTATGAAAACATGACCGACCAATTTATTTCAGATGGACAGGGAAAGATCCAAGCAAATAAAAAATTGAAAAAGGCGACGAAAGCCTTTGATCGTGTGATTCAAAAGGGGCTTGCTCATCAAGAAGTTCCAGCCGCTTATCAAAAGGCAGATGAACAATTAAAGACAGGTCTTCATTCATTTGAAAAAGGAATTGGTCAGGTGGAGCAGCTATTAAAGCGCCCAGATCAAGAAAAGCTGTTTATTTCCGCTACTCATCATCTCCAAGATGGATTGCAGAGGGCAGCTGCATTTATTGAAGAAGTAGGCCGCATTCAGCAATCAACATAAAAAAACTTGGAAGGCGGCGGACTTCCAGGCTTTTTTTACATATAAAGTATTTGCTTTAAGCGGTGCACACCATCTTGAATCATGTTTTCGTCCGTACAAGCAAAGCCTAGCAGTAATCCCTTTCGATTGCTCTCAAAACAATAAGGACTTAATGGATAAATGCCAATACCTGCTGCTTTTGCTGCCTCAATACTGCCTTTTTCGTCAAAGTCTGGCGCTCCTTCCAAAAAGACATGAAGACCGGTATCTGTTCCATAAATATGAAAGTGCTTGGCAAATTGTTGTGTTAAAAGGGCATCCATCATGGCAGCCTGTCTTTTTTTATATAGCTGTCTCATTCGCCTGACATATCGCGTAAATTCTCCTTCTCTGAAAAAAGAGGCGAGTGTGATCTGTTCCATAATGGGCAGCTGTCTTTGAATGAGTGATTGCAAGGAAGCGATTTCTTTTATGATCGCTTTGGAGCCGATAATGGCAGCAAGGCGGATGCCGGGTGCCAGTACTTTGGAGAAGCTTAAGATATAAATCACATGGTCGGGTGCTTCTGAAAATAATGAAGGAAGCGGTCCGCCATGATAACGATAATCTCCATCAAAATCATCCTCTAGTATATAAGACTGATGGCTGACGGCAAATTTCAGCAGTTGCTGCCTTCTGTTGACGCTCATACATACACCGGTTGGACGCTGATGGGAGGGCGTCACCGCAATCAGCTTTGTTCGCCGTGGCAATGTATTCACCATCATTCCTTCTTCATCGACGGGCGCGGGATAAATGTTCATTTCACGATGCATAAAGGAAAGCCTTGCTCCAGGAAAGCCTGGATCTTCAACAGCTACTGTATCGCCTTTTTTAAGCAATACCTGTGAAATCAAATCAATGGCTTGCTGCGTGCCTCCTGTTAACACGATTTGATCCTCTTCTACATCGATACCTCGTTCTACAGATAAGTATTGGCGTATTTCTGAACGTACTTCCCATAAACCATGCGGGGAGGAATAGCCCCAATCTTTCATCTCTAATCGCTGTAAAGCTTTCATGAGCGAGCGTTTCCATATGTTTTGGAAATGTTCATCGATGGCTGGTTCCTGATGACGAAAATCAATATCAAGCTTTTCATGAAATTGATTGGCCGACAGCCAGTGGTTCATTTGTTTCTCCGCTTCTTGAAAGTGTGGTCTTATTGGAAGAGGAAAAGGAGGCTCACCTTGATGGGGAGCGGAGGCTACATAGTGGTCACTCGAAATAACCTTCGTACCGCCTCTTCTAGATGTGCTGACATATCCTCTTGCCAGCAGTTCATCATAAGCAAGCTGTATAGTTGATCTTGATACATTGAGCTCCTGTGCTAATACGCGTGTCGGTGTTAACTGATCATCAGGATTCAGTTTTTTGGAATGAATTTGTTGAATGATCCCAGTTGCGATTTGCTGCCAGAGCGGGGTAGTACTTGAGCGGTCTAAATAAATATACATCGGGCACCTTCTCTCATTGTCACATATAACATGATGACACGGAAATATGGAGTGGTCAACAGCATCATTTTTGGATATAGGAAGTAAGCCAAAAGGTGTGTACACTGTTCTCATATGCTTATGACTAGAGGAGAGAGTGAAATGATCCCTGCATCTAAAGAAGAAACCGCACCCCTATCCATCATTCCATTTATATTTGTTTTATTTGGTCTTTTTATGATTACAACCGCAGTGAACCTGCAGGTGCCCCTTTATACGTTGTATGCCGAACAAGCAGGGTACGGAAAAGCAGCTACAGCCCTTTTATTTGCTGCATATGTCTTTGGACTGATTCCAGTTTTGCTTTTTCTTGGCGGGATATCTGACCGTGCTGGACGCAAACCGGTTTTATTGGTCGCACTTAGTTTTTCGTTATGTGCTACCTTATTGATGATCGTACATCCTACCATTCAGATGCTCTTTTTGGCCCGGCTGCTGCAAGGGGTGGGGCTTGGCCTGAGTGTTGGTACATGCACCGCTTATTTGATTGCTTTATATCCAGAAAAATCAAGCTGGATTCCAACTTTTATTGCGTTATGCAGTTCGGTTGGCTTTGGGGGCGGTGCTCTTTTTACGGCACTTCTTTCTTTTAAGCATGTGTCGCTTGCGCCGCTTAGTTATTGGATTGTGCTGGGCTTTTTAATCCTAACGATCGTGGGTGTCTTCTTTTTCGTTCCACCTGTACAAGGAGATTCAGGTAAACGGATGATGAATATGCCAACATTTCCAAAAGGAACAATGCCAGCGAATGCAGCGATTGCTGTCGCGTGGTCGGTGTGCGGCCTCGTCATTTCGGTTTTGCCAGCACAGCTTAAATTGAATGGATATGAATTATGGGTAGGTCCGGCACTGTTTTTGATTAATATGGCAGGTGTCCTGATGCAGCCTTTTGTTCGCAAAATGAATAGCACAGCAGCGCTCCTTGCCGGATTTATCTGTCTTCCATGCGGATACGGTCTCTTGCTATTTGGAGCAAATAGTGGGTCCATCATTCTTGTGCTTGCCGGAACGATGATTGCGGGAACTGCCTGCTATGGATTTACTTATTTAGGTGGTCTTCAGCTTATTGTCGAGCGGGGAAAAAAGGAGGCAGCTAGAGCCGTTGCAGGTTTTTATTTGTTTGCCTATTTAGGTCTGGGACTTCCAAGTGTTTTTGTCGGGCTTTTCGCTGATCTGTACGGAACCCAGATGGTGTTAACCGTCTTTTTCTTGGTCGTTTTGGCAGCTTGTCTCATCCTTTTGATCTCGAGTGTCAAACAGAAACAAAAATGAGGAGTCTTGCTTTCTCTTTTTCTTTCCATTCGTTTAGAATAAAGGCATGAGAGGGGAAGATGACATGAAAAAAGTGCAGCTGGACGGCGCATCGTGCAGGTCGCAAGAAGAGCTTCATGACCAACTAAAAACAGTTTTACACCTTCCTGACTATTACGGGAAAAATCTTGATGCCCTATGGGACTGTTTGACAGGAGAAGTAAATCTGCCAGTAGAGCTAACATGGGTGAATTTTGACACAAGCAAGGACGCTCTTGGCGAGTATGCAGAAAGCGTAAAGCAGTTATTTCAAGAAGCAGAAGAGGAATTGAAGGGACAATTTCAAGTGAGTATTCAATAATGGTGAAAAAGCAGCCGCTACCGCAGGCTGTTTTTTTATGAGTTTCCGTCTTTCTCATTCTGCTATTTGAATATTTTACTAGATGTGATAATATATGAATTGTCGTTTAATTGATAATGATAATCATTTTTAGTGGAAAGAGCTAGATAGAAAGTGAGAAACCAGTATGAAGTTGTATCAATTAAGTTTATTATTTGTGTGTTTGGCATGTGTATCACTGTTTGTCGGTGTACAGGATCTGTCCATTTTACAGCTGTTTCATTTAACAGATGAACAAGTGCATACGTTAGTTTCAAGTCGCATCCCGCGTCTCATGAGTATTGTGCTTGCTGGCATGAGCCTTAGTTTATGCGGCTTTATTATGCAAAGCATGACGAGGAATAAATTTGTTTCACCAACCACTGCAGGAACGATGGATTGGGCGAAGCTTGGTATTTTAGCAGCAATGCTTGTTTTTACACATGCGAGCCCGCTCATGAAAATGGGAATCGCGTTTCTATTTACTTTAGCTGGGAATCTTCTTTTCTTAAAAATCCTGCGGCATATTAAGGTGAACGATACGATCTATGTACCTTTAGTCGGTTTAATGTTTGGCGGGATTGTCAGTTCAATATCTACGTTTATAGCCTATAAATATGATCTGATTCAAAACGTATCCGCATGGCTTCAAGGGGATTTTTCTCTTATTGTTCAGGGGCGTTATGAACTTCTCTATGTGAGTGTTCCACTATTGATCATCGCGTATTTATATGCTGACCGCTTTACAGTGGCGGGTATGGGTGAGAGCTTTGCCATCAACTTAGGTTTAACGTATAAACGTGTGATGGCGGTTGGTTTGGTGATTGTTTCGATGATTACATCTGTCACCATATTAACTGTCGGGATGCTGCCATTCCTAGGCTTAATCATTCCGAATATTGTATCGATCTACCGCGGCGATCACTTGAAAAAGAGCCTTCCGCATACAGCCTTACTAGGAGCCATTTTTGTTCTGATTTGTGATGTGCTCGGAAGGGTGATCATTTATCCATATGAAATTTCAGTTGGGCTCATGGTAGGCATCATCGGAAGTGGGATCTTCCTGTACATGTTATTAAGGAGGAAACGCTATGCATAAGAAACGAACATTATGCCTGATTGCAGCCATTGCAGCCGTACTGATCGTGATTTTCATTACCTTTCAAATGGGGTACTGGCAGTACACAGTGCCAAGTCGATTAAAGAAAGTGCTGGCGATGACATTGACTGGAGGCGCAATTGCCTTTTCATCTGTTGTCTTCCAAACCTTGACCAACAATCGAATCTTAACGCCGAGCATACTGGGTTTAGACGCACTATACTTGTTTTTGCAAACAGCGATTATTTATCTGTTTGGCTCGACCAATTTTATGATCGTCAATAAAAACCTGAATTTTTTCCTTTGCGTTGGGCTGATGATTCTATTTTCTGTGCTGTTATATACGGTGATGTTCAAACGCAAAAATAAACACATTTTCTTGCTTCTGCTTGTTGGTATTGTCTTTGGGACATTGTTCAAAAGCCTTTCTTCTTTTATGGAAATGCTGATTGATCCAAATGAATACCAGGTCGTACAAGATAAATCCTTTGCAAGCTTTAATCACATGAACACAGATATCTTACTCATTGCTTCTGTTTTATTTGCGGCGCTGTGCCTTTACATTTGGACATTCCGCTCCAAATTAGATGTCATGTCACTTGGGAAGGAGCATGCGGTGAATCTGGGAATTGACTATGACAGCATCACAAAAAAGATGCTGATCGTGATAGCCGTTCTTGTGTCCATCGCAACAGCACTTGTCGGACCGATTACGTTCCTTGGCTTACTCGTCGTAAATGTCGCACGAGAGCTCTTTCGGACGTACCGGCATACATACTTGCTACTAGGCTCTTTTTTCATCAGTGTGATTGCCCTTGTAGGCGGGGAGTTTCTTGTAGAAAAGGTATTTACTTTTCAAACGCCGCTGAGTGTCCTGATTGATTTAGTAGGCGGGTTGTATTTTATTTACTTACTTTTAAAGGAGAGTCGCTCATGGTCGTGATGAAGGGAGTCAGTAAGACATATAACGGAAAAACAGTGCTTCACAAAACAACTGTCAGTGTGAAAAAAGGACAGCTGACCTCTCTCATTGGTCCCAATGGAGCGGGGAAAAGCACACTTTTATCAATCATGAGCCGCTTGATTCAGCCAGACTCAGGTGCAGCTTATTTAGAAGACAAGCCATATAGCGCGTACCCACCACAGGAACTAGCAAAAAAGATGAGCATTTTAAAGCAGGCCAATCACATGAGTGTGCGCCTGACCGTTCGAGAACTTGTCAGCTTTGGTCGTTTTCCTTACTCACAGGGCCATCTGACAAAAGAGGATGAGAAAATGATTGATGTGTCCCTCCAATACATGAGGCTTGCCGATATCCAGCATCAATATGTAGATGAACTGAGCGGAGGACAAAGGCAAAGAGCCTTTATTGCGATGGTGCTGGCTCAGGATACGGATTATATTTTCTTAGATGAGCCTTTAAACAACTTGGATATGAATCATTCTGTTGAGATGATGAAGCTATTTAAGCAGCTCGTCAACGATCTTGAGAAAACGATTGTTGTGGTTCTCCATGATATTAACTTTGCATCTGTGTATTCCGATCATATCGTCGCTTTAAAAGATGGTCAGGTGATCAAAGAAGGCGGAGTAGAAGAAGTGATTCAAGCAGATGCACTTGAACAAATTTATGACATGCGCATACCGATTGAAGTCATTCACGGTGAGCGTATTTGCTTATATTTTTCTTAAAAAAATGAAGAGGTGATCACGTATGAAAAGATGGATTTGGATGATGACTGTATTAACAGCGATTGTTGTACTCGCTGCCTGCGGGAACCAAGGAAAAACAGAAGGAACAAAAGAGGAAACCGTCACGGTAAAAGACATGCTGAATAAAGATGGCGTGAAGATCAAGAAAAACCCGAAAAAAGTCGTCGTGTTTGATATGGGAAGTCTTGATACGTTAGACAAGCTAGGTGTAAATGTGACAGCATTACCAAAACAAGTGGTCCCAAAATATCTATCCAAATATGAGGATGACAAATATGAGAATGTCGGCGGTTTAAAAGAGCCGAACTTCGAAAAAATTGCAGAGATTAAGCCCGATTTGATTATTATTCAGTCACGTCAATCAGATGCATTCGATGAATTTTCTGAAATTGCTCCTACGATTTTGATGGATGTAGATACTGCCAACTATATGGAATCATTTAAAAAGAATGCCACGACGTTAGGGGAAATTTTTGATAAGGAAGACGAAGTCAAAAAAGAACTAGCAGCTATTGATCAAAAAGTAGATGCATTAAAGAAACAGGCAAAAGAGTTGAAACAGAATGGTTTAGTGATCATGGCCAACGACAGTAAAATGACAGCCTTTGGTGCTAAGTCAAGATATGGACTCATTCATGATGTGTTTGGTATCACGCCGGCAGATCAAAAGCTTGAGCCATCTGACAAACACGGGCAAAGCATTTCGTATGAGTACATGGTCAAAACGAATCCGGATTACTTATTTGTCATTGATCGAGGCGCAGCGATCGGAGAAGAAACTTCTGCGAAACAGCTTGTTGAGAATGATTATGTGAAATCAGTCAAAGCGGTCAAAAACAACCATGTGGTATATTTGAACTCTGACATGTGGTATTTATCTGGCGGTGGCCTTGAATCATTGACTGCCATGATTGATGAAGTAAAACAAGGAATTGACCAAAAATAATGGAAGAAAAGCTGCTCATACTGAGCGGCTTTTTTTATTGTGGATTCATAAAAATATGTTGCGTGCAGGAAACTTTCATTGAAATATGTTATAGTGGAACCTACATTGATAGACTAAGATAGAGTGAGGGTTCGGAAAGGATGAAGGAGAAAACAAGATCAAAAAGAAGGCTGAGACCTTGGGTGAAAGTCGTGCTGTTTATCATGGCATTTGTCATGGTGATGGCAATATCCGTGACAGGATATGCCTACTATAAAATTTCAAAAGCGTCGAATAAGGCGCAAGTGTCATTAGAAAGAGGAGACACCTCGCAAAAGCGTGTGAAAGCTTTTGATCCAGGAAAGGACAGCTTCTCGGTCCTGCTGCTTGGAATTGACAGCCGTCCAGGTGAAACGGTAGACGAAGCAAGAAGTGATGCGGTCTTACTGGCGGCTGTGAACCGAACAGAGAAAACCATCAAGCTCCTTAGTATTCCTCGTGATTCTTATGTAGATATTCCGGGAAGAGGATATGATAAAATCGCCCACGCCCATGCGTTTGGGAGTGCAGATTTGTCAGTCAAAACGGTCGAAAACCTGTTAAATATTCCGGTAGACTATGTGATTTCAGGGAACTTTAAGGCGTTTCAAGACATTGTAGACGAGTTAAATGGAATTGAAGTAACGATTGAAGATGAAGGTATCGCAAAACAAATGGAAAAGGATTCAAAAGGGAAAGTTCATGTGCAAACAGGAACACATACGTTAAATGGCGAAGAAGCATTAGCCTTTGTAAGAACGAGAAAGGCAGATAGTGACCTCATGCGCGGGAAGCGCCAAATGGAAGCACTTCAAGCCATCTTTGAAAAGTCTAAATCCATTTCTTCGATCCCATCCTATGACAACATCATTGATACACTTGGTGATAATGTTTCAACCAATCTGTCCATGAAGCAGTTTATCGGTCTTTTCCCATTATTGAGCTCATTGAAATCAGTGGATCCCATTCAGCTAAAGGGCCATGATTATCAGCCTGGGAATGTGTATTACTTTGAGTTAGATGGCGCTGGATTAGAAGAAGTGAGAACAGAGCTGAGAGAACAGCTTGAATTATCATAAATAAGTAGGAGCCTGCCGCTGTGGCAGGCTTTTTGCTTAGCGCCACAATAAGCAACTTCAATTCGCTTGATGAAGAAAATAACGAGTCAGTAGTTCCTCTACCCGGTGACGTATACGTGGATTAAAGTATTTATGTTTTTCTTCATAGCCATCCATGATAAATAGATACGTTGTAAATCCTTCATCGTGTTCAATTTGCTGTACCTTCATTTTTTCTTTACGTAAATGCTGCTTTAGTTCATAAAGTGCTTTCTGTGCTTCCTTTAAGGCGGAGGTCACAAGCTGAATGTATGGTTCATTTAGTTTGAATGTTTGATGTTGTTTTAAGTGAGTCAAATCACGATTGAGGATGGAGACGACCATTGGAAGAAAGATGGCCTGTTCCATCATCTGAAGCTGTATTCTTGATAGTCTCGTCATGTCCAAGCCTGCTTTCTTTCTTGATAGAACACATGTTCTTGTTTATTATACCGAATGAGTCAAATAATCTCAAGGGGGGGATTCATTTGTATATTTTTATGTTTTCCATGTAAAATGAAAAGTAGACAAACCTTGAAGGAGTCAAACAAGTTGACATCATTTCTTTCTCTATTTACTCACGAAAATATCACATCATTTTTTGAGAGCTACAAGGCCTTTGGACCGATTGTGGCCATATTGCTCCCTTTAATAGAAGCATTTCTTCCGTTTTTACCACTCGTTGCGTTTGCTGTAGCGAATGCAAATGCATTCGGTCTTTGGGAAGGGTTTTTATTGACCTGGATTGGCGCAAGTGCAGGGTCTATTCTTGTCTTTTTACTAATCAGAAAATTTGGACAGATGAGAATGCTCAACTTTATCAGCAGGCATCCTTCCATTAAAAAATTGATGCTTTGGGTGGAGAAGCGGGGGTTTGGTCCATTATTTATTTTACTTTGCTTTCCTTTCACGCCCTCTGCTGCCGTCAATGTTGTAGCAGGTTTATCAAGAATTAGTTTTTGGCAATTCTCATTAGCTACTTTATCTGGCAAGTGTGTCATGCTCTTTATCATTAGTTTTATTGGTTATGATCTTTCTGCTTTAGTTAAGAATCCGTTAAGAAGTGTTTTTGCGGTTCTAGTTATTGCGTTATTATGGTATGTTGGAAAGAGAGTAGAAAATAGATTGAACATTCGAATGAGCAAACGTGAGGACAAAGGAGGCTCTTAATGAAAAAGAAGCCATTGCTATGGTTGATGATTATTACAGGCATCGTCTTATTGTTCCAAGTAAAAAATTTCATGTTTGTCACGTACAAAGTAGAAGGGGTTAGTATGGACCCAACTTTTACAGATGGAACAGAATTATTAATCAATAAGTTCTCGCCAAAACTCACGAAAATTAGCCGGTTTGATTATGTGTTATTTCACGGCCCTAAAAATCAAATCTTGATCAAGCGGGTCATTGGACTCCCAGGAGAAACGATCAAGTATGAAGATGATCAGTTATTTGTCGATGGTGAAAAAAAGAAGGAACCTTATTTAAAAGAGCAGAAACAACATAAAATGGGGAACGTCCTGACAGGGGATTTTCAGCTGAAAGCCATCACAGGAGACGATAAAATCAAAAACAATCATTACTTTGTGGTCGGAGATAACCGAATACATAGCTTCGACAGCCGGCATTTTGGCACCATTTCAAAGGATCAAGTTGTCGGTGTCAAAAGGAATACCAGCGAATAAAAAAAGGCGCTCTGCACATGCAAAGCGTCTCTTTTTTTATTTTGCGGCTTTATAATCAGGCTGCCTTTTTGCCCATACATGGTGTAAGAACCGGAAAAACGGTGGCAGCATTGCAATAACGAGAATAATTCTGACGACTTGTACAGCCACAACAAAGGTAGAATCCTCGTGCAGTGTGACTGCAGTTGTTGCCATCTCTGCAATACCGCCAGGCGAAAAAGCAAGAATGGCTGTAATGACAGAGATACCTGTGATTTCAGCAATGGCAATAGAGCTTAGGACAGTCGCAGCAATTAGCCCAGCTGAGCTGACGACAGCCACAATGAGAGTGTTTTTTAGCCCGACAAACATCTCTTTATTCATTTTTGAACCAATGGTTGCACCTAGAAATACTTGAGACGCAATGTTCGCTTGTGCCGGCCAATAAGGAATCAAATCATAACCTATGAGTGCGCCCGCACCAACTTGAAGAGCTGCGACGCCTAGCATGCTGCCGATCAGCCAAGGAGCAGGGAAATGAAGACGAACTGCTAGGCGTGACATGAGCCAGGCACCTAAAATAAGCGCAGCGGTCCAAGAGATGTTTGAAAGGGTGAAAACGCCCGAAGAAAAAGCGCTCCCTTGCGTAACTACAGCCGCATCCGCTTGGTTTTTTGTATTTAAATAAAACACTGTAAATGGGATAGTGAGTACAACCATTAATACACGTATCGTTTGCACAAGACTCACAACAGCTGTATTGGCTCCCACCTCTTGGGCAATCCCCGGCATAGCGGATAAACCGCCGGGGGCAGTTCCGACAAAGCTTGTCAGCATATCTGTTTTGCTCAGCTTCCATAAGACAAAGCCTGAGAGCATCGCCAGTAGAATAGAAAAGACGAGCATGAAACTCACAGGGAGCCAATTTTCAGCGAAAATGTGAAGGACCTTCATATTCATTTTCTGTCCGAGTTCGATTCCTAGAATGAATTGACCAAGGAGCAGCCATCTGTTGTGAATACGTAAGGTGTTGGTTCTTTTACGCTGAAACAGGGTGGGGCGGCGCATAGCAATAAAAGCTACTGTAATTAATGTACCTACCATCCAGCCAATAGACATACCTGTTAAAGACAAAAGAAATCCACCTAAACCGCTTATCGCAATGAGAATGAGATCGGTTCGAAGGCTGTTTCCTTGTTTCATCACATGTAAACCTTCTTCCTATATGTTTGTTCAGTAAGTGAAATGTTGTTAACTTTACTATAATACAAAAGTCTCTATAAATAAAATACGAATTTTTTCACTATTTTCATAAGATTATCTTATCGCTAAATGGTTAGTACATTTTTATAAAGAAAGATATAATTTTTACCAAAAACAAAGTCAATATACAACGATTTTCCCCTATTTATGTTATCAGTTGACTATCATTTTCAATTACACTACAATGCATAGTGTGAGGTGATAACATGAAAATTCCTTCTTTTAAATATAATGAAAAGGGATTGAATCGTTTTTTTGGTCCTTTAGAGGGAAGAATTATGGAGATCCTTTATGAAGGTGAGGATATGCCGATTAAAGAGGTGCAGCAAAAGCTGTCAGATGAGAAGCCGATTAATTTCAACACCGTGATGACTGTGCTGAACCGCTTAACCGAAAAAGGAATTGTGGAGAAAAAAACAAAAGGGCGCTCATCTATTTATAATCCTATTTTAACAAAAGAAGAATTTCTAAATGAGCAAACAAAATGGATTACACAAGGATTGATGGACGATTTCGGTCCACTGGCAGTGAATCATATGGTGGATGCGATTGAAAGTGCTGATCCTGAATTACTCAAAGTACTAGAAGCACGGCTAGCGTCTAAAAAAGAGGAGCAGCAAAATGAATAAAATGAAGTCGAGTCTGCTGTTTTCAGGCGGTATATTGATTGGTTTAGCCATTTTTTATCAGATGGGGTATTACGTGCTTTCAAGCTTTTTTGGCTGGAATCAAGCATATAACCTGATCCATGTATGCCAGTCTGTGCTCGAATTCTATGGGTTCACTCCTTTAAAATACTTTCTGGATGCCTTAGTCCTTTACACATTGGGTTTTGCGATTTTTTATATGACGAAACAAATCAAAAAGTACATTCAATTCAAGCAAAATCTGATGCTTGCAGTCGATCACCAGTCGACCGAATCTTTATCTGAGAAATATGCCAATGACATCATCATGTTTCATTGTCATGAACCGCTTGCTTTTGCAATGGGGATGCTTCACCCAAAGGTTTATTTATCAACAGCTCTCATGAACATGCTGGATAAAGAAGAGATTGACGCTGTAGTTCATCACGAATTGCATCACAAATACAGCTATGATCCTTTAAAGGCTTTCATGTTCTCAATGCTCACAAAAGTCATTTGGTACATTCCAGTGTTAAAGCATATGAGACAAAGCTACTCTGTTTTTCGTGAAGTGATTGCAGATGACTATGCCATTCAGCAGACAGGCACTGAGCTTGGAGTAGGGCAGGCCCTTTTGAAGCTGATTAAAAAGAGAACCCAGTTTCAAAAACAAACAAAGTTTGCGGTGTCCTTTGGGGATCGGGCATTGAATTTAAGAATACAAAAAATTTTAAATCCAACTTACAATATTCCTTTTAATGTACCAATGATTCCAATCGTCACTTCAGCGATTCTGATGGTGGTCTTAATGATTATGCTCAACCTTAATTACTAATTTTTTTACTTATTAACATTACATTGTGTAGTGTAAAAACAGGAGGAAATCACTATATGAAAACAAATCAAGAAATAGGAACACTTTTTGTACGCGTTATTTTAGGTGTTATTTTCTTTTTACATGGGCTTCAGGCATATCAAGGAGGGCTGGGAGGCACAGCAGCATTCTTCGGACAAATCGGTGTACCTGAATTCATGGCCTACATTGTCAAGACAATTGAGCTAGTCGGTGGTATCGCCTTGATTTTAGGTCTAGGAACACGTATTTTCGCAGCATTATTCGTACCAATTATGGCAGTAGCGATTATCACTGTTGGTTTTTCTAGAGGATTTGTTGGTGGTTATGAATTTGAACTTTCGCTTCTCGTCATGGCGCTTTATTTAACTCTTAGTGGCAGTAAGCTGTTATCAATTGATGGGATTCTCAAGCATCAGCAGCAAAGCAATGAAGCAAAATTTCATTAAAAGATGATAAAAAACTCCTTCTGCTCTTTGTGGCAGAGGAGTTTTTTTAATGGTCGAATTCTCATTTTCTCGTTTGAAAATAAGGAAGGGATGTGAGGCTTTGCTACATTTAGCGCTTTCTTTGACAAATTGAATGAACGAAATATCGATTTCATTTTTTGACGGAACATACGATCTCCTATTAAAATAGGACTATCTATGATGCATGGTGCGTTAAAAGATATAAAAACCATACAGCGTGCTGCTGCTCATCTTGAGCGATACGTTTCATTAGCTCTTTTGTTCCTTGATCCCGGACATAGTCTGATACGCTTAAGTAAAAATCGACCGTTTTTTGTTCATCTTTAAAGGCAAACATAAGTCCTTCTCTGAATTGGTCTGGACAAGGTTCTGTTACGCTTGGTTTGTGGTTTTTACCTGTTAAAGAATAATATAGCTTTGAAAATAGTTGATAGTGTCTGACTTCATCCTGGCGTATTTCTTGAATGATCTTTTTTGCTTCAGGATTTTTTGCCTTTTGGGCAAGTTTTTCGTAGCATTGGATCGCAGAATATTCACCATTAATCGCTTTCTCAAGGTCTGAAATGATTCTTGTGTTTTGGCGCATGTCATAAGGCGAGTAGTCATAGTAACCGTAATACATGATATTGCCAGCCTCCTTTTAGTTCATGATGGTTTATGATATGAAAAGAGTGAGGAAAGGTGCCTATGTTTTTTTCAGAAAGGAGAATGGGAACGTGATCGGAAAATAGCTATTTACCTTTATTTTCGCTAGAATATGAGTACATAAGAAAGGTGTTGTGGAACGTGGAGATTCAGTTTTTAGCAGGCAGATCGGGGAGTGGAAAAACGACTGCAATCTTAGAGGAAATCAAAGAACAGCTTCGGCTTGATCCGTTGGGTCCGCCAATCATTTTTTTAGTCCCGGATCAAATGACATTTTTAATGGAATATGAGCTTGCGAAAACGTCTGAAGCTGGTGGAATGATCAGAGCTAAAGTTTTTAGTTTCACTCGTCTTGCTTGGTCTATTTTACAGCAGACTGGTGGAGCGAACCGGCAATTTGTGACAAGCACAGGAATTCAAATGCTTTTAAGAAAAGTGATTGAAGAGCAGAAAGACAAGTTTAAAGTATTCAAAAAAGCGAGTGATAAGCCGGGGTTTGTGGAGCAAATCGAAAAAACGATGGCTGAATTCAAAAGATACTGTATGCTGCCGGAGGATATTGAGAAAATTTCAGCGTCTAGCATGCATTCAGAGTATACAGAAGAAAGACGGGCAGCCGAAAAATTGCATGATCTCCATGTTCTTTATCAGCAGATGGAGCAGCATTTACAAGATGAATATGTACACTCAGAAGACTATTTGACTCTTCTTGCCCAGCAAATTCCTTCAGCTGAAGAAATAAAAGGAGCACACATCTATATAGATGGTTTTTATCAATTTACACCGCAGCAGCTTCTTGTCATTGAACAGCTCTTGCTGCATGCAGCAAAAATAACTGCGGCTTTCACAGTAGAACGATCCTATCATGATAGGCTGCCAAATGAACTTGATTTATTTCGTATGACAGGTAAAACGTATTTCCAGCTCTATCAGCTTGCTAAAGAGTGCGGAGCTGACATTTCTGAAAACATTTTTGAAAGAAATCATCGGCACCTTTATACACCAGATCTTGCTTATTTAGAACACCAATATGAGCAGCGGCCCGTGCAGCCATATCAGGAAAACACCCCTCATCTCACAGTGTCTAAAAGTGCAAATAAACGAGCTGAAATTGAGGGAGTAGCGAGAGATATTCTTGATTTAGTGAGAGAAAAAGGACTCAGATTGCGAGATATCTCGATTGTAGCGCGGCATGTAGATGACTATAAAGATACGTTAAAAGAGGTTTTTCAAGATTACGATATTCCTTTTTTTATTGATGGAAATGAATCGATGCAGTATCATCCGCTCATTGAATTGATTCGTTCGAGCTTGGATGTCATAAAAGGAAATTGGCGGTATGAAGCGGTATTTCGTTGCGTGAAAACAGAGTTCTTATTTCCGCTTGAAATCACTAAGAACAGAGCGAGAGAGCAGGCAGATCAGCTTGAAAACTATTGTATTGCTTATGGTGTAAAAGGAGAGCGCTGGACAAACGGTTCCCGGTTTCATTACAGGCGTTTCCAATCATTAGATGAGGATTTCGGACAAACAGATCAAGAAATTGAAATGGAACAAATGCTAAATGACGTCAAAGAATGGATCGCGCCCCCGCTTTACCAGTTGCAAAAAAGGCTCAAAAAAGCGCAAAAGGTAAGGGACATGGTAGAGGCTGTCTATGTCTTTTTAGAAGAGATACAAGTACCAGATAAGCTTGAAAAAGCGAGGCTTGAGGCTGAAGAAGCAGGTCGATTAGCTGAAGCAATTCAGCACGGGCAAGTATGGGATGCGGTGATTCAATTAATGGATGAATTTGTTGACATGCTAGGTGACGAAGAGCTCTCATTTCCTTTATTCCAACAGATGATAGATACAGGATTAGCTTCTCTAAAATTCGCTTTGATTCCGCCTTCACTCGACCAAGTATTTATCGGAAGTATGGATTTATCCAGAATGTATCAAGTGAAGTGTATGTTTATCATTGGTGTAAATGATGGTGTTATTCCAGCACGCCCCTCTGATGAGAGTGTATTGTCTGAGGATGACCGAGAATGGTTAAAACGAGCAGGAGCAGAGCTAGCAGAGACAGGAAAGGAACGGCTGCTAGATGAGCAATTTTTAATTTACCAAGCGTTATCAAGTCCATCCCGACATTTGTATCTATCCTATGCGGCTTCTGATGCAGAAGGACGTTCTCTATTGCCTTCGACACTCATCAAGTATTGCCAAGAGCTTATGCCAAATCATCAGCAGGCTCTTTATGTGTTAGATCCAGAACAGCTGGAAGACGATGAGCAATTAAAATTTGTAGCGAATGAGCATGTTTCGTTGTCGTATACCGTCTCACAGCTGCAGCAATGGCTCAATCAATATCCCATTAGCGGTGTATGGTGGAGTGTCTATAACTACTTAATGACATCTCCTCATCGGGATGTATCAAAAAACATCATGTCAAGTTTGTTTTTCACAAATCGAGCGCAGCCATTAAAGCCTAATGTCACAAAAGAACTTTACGGTGACCATATTCAGGGCAGTGTTTCAAGAATGGAGAAATTCAATGCGTGTGCATTTTCTCACTTTGCTTCCCACGGTTTAAAACTAAAGGATCGACAATTTTACAAATTGGAAGCACCCGATATTGGCCAGTTGTTTCACTCGGCTTTGAAGCATATTTCAGATACGTTAGTTGAACAAAAAAAGGATTGGAAAAACCTAACGAAGGAAGATTGTGTCACCTATTCAAGACATGCAATCGAACAGCTTGCTCCGCGTCTTCAAAAGGAGATTCTATTAAGCTCTAATCGGCATGCTTATATTAAAGAAAAGCTTCAGAAAATCTTAATTCGAGTCTCTTCTATATTAAGTGAACATGCCAAATTGAGTGGATTTTCTCCAGTAGGGCTTGAGTTAGGTTTTTGGGGTCAAGGGCCTTTGCCGCCGTTTACTTTTCAATTAAAGAATGGCTGCACGATGGAGCTTGTCGGAAGAATTGACAGGGTAGATAAAGCAGAAGGTTCAAAAGGGCTGCTTTTAAGAATCGTCGATTACAAATCCAGTGAGAAAGGTCTTGACCTAGCAGAAGTATACTATGGTCTTGCCTTGCAAATGCTCACATACTTAGACCTAACCATTACGTATTCGAAAGAGTGGCTCGGCGTAGAAGCAATGCCTGCTGGCATTTTATATTTCCATATTCATGATCCGCTCATTCAAGCACCGATTCCACTTGCAGAGGATGAAATTGAGCAGGAAATATTCAAGAAATTTAAAATGAAGGGTTTATTGCTTGAAGATGTGGAAGCAGTAAAGCTAATGGATCAAACGCTTGATTCAGGTAGATCGCAAGTCATTCAAGCCGGTTTGAAAAAGGATGGGTCTTTCCGTTCTGATTCGGCAGTTTTAAGTGAAGATCATTTCCATATACTCACACAACACGTTCGGCGCACATTTGAAGAAGCAGGCGAAAGAATTACAAATGGAGAGGTCGCAATTAATCCATATAAATTAAAGGATCAAACACCTTGCCGCTTTTGTTCATTCAAGTCTATTTGCCAATTCGATGAATCAATAGAAGATAATGATTTTAGGGTGCTCACCTCTGAAAAGGATGATGTTGTGATAGAACGGATCAAAAAAGAAGGGGATCAGTATGCAAATACCAAAACCGAATAACAGTACGTGGACGGATGACCAGTGGGAAGCCATCGTTTCAGAAGGACAAGATATCTTGGTTGCGGCGGCGGCTGGGTCAGGTAAAACAGCTGTTTTGGTTGAACGCCTGATTCGAAAAATGACCCGGCCTGAACATCCAGTTGATGTGGACCGTCTGCTCGTTGTGACTTTCACAAATGCTTCTGCGGCAGAGATGAAGCATCGGATCAGAGAAGCACTTGAAAAAGAATTAGCCAAAAACCCTGGGTCTCTTCATATGAGAAGGCAGCTGTCCCTCATGAATCGAGCCAATATTTCAACCTTGCACTCCTTTTGCTTGCAGGTTTTGCGCACCTTTTACTATGAAATTGATCTTGATCCAGGCTTTCGTTTGGCTGACCAAACAGAAGGAGAACTATTAGGAGATGAAGTGTTAGACGAACTGTTTGAGGATGAATATAAGGCTGGAAAGCCATCATTCTTTGAATTGGTTGATCGTTACACGTCTGACCGTCACGACTTAGATTTGCAATGGCTCGTGAAGAGAATTTATGAGTTCTCGAGATCACATCCTTCTCCGGAGCAATGGATGCGGGCATTTCTTTCACTTTATGATGTAGATGCTCAAACAAAAGTAGAAGAATTACCGTTTTATCCATATATCAAAGAAGATCTTTCTCTCGTTCTCCGGAGCTGCCAGGAGCTGCTTGAACGAGCTCTTTCGCTATCAAAAGAACAGGGCGGCCCAGCACCGAGAGCAGAGAATTTTATAGATGATTTAGAGCAAGTTAATGAATTAATCCGTCATCAAGATGATTTTGAGAAGCTTTATGAGCTTTTGCCGAACGTCAATTTTAAAAGGCTCAAAACGTGCAAAGGGGACGAATATGACCCTGCTTTAATAGAAAAAGCCACAGATGCACGTAATCAAGCAAAAAAACAATTAGAAAAACTAAAAGATGAATACTTCATGCGCAGTCCTGCCCAGCATTTAAAAAGCTTAGCTGAAATGAAGCAAGTTGTGGAGACGCTTGTAGAGCTTGTGATCCAATTTGGTGAGCGTTTCGAAAGAGCGAAGCAGGAAAAGTCAATTGTCGACTTTTCGGATTTAGAGCACTATTGCTTACGCATTTTAGCGGAGCAGAATGCAGAAGGACATTTGATCGAAACAGAAGCTGCCAAGTACTATCAACAGCAGTATGAAGAAGTGCTCGTTGATGAATACCAGGATACAAACCTTGTACAAGAAACGATTTTAAAGCTTGTATCTAAGGGAAAACATTCTGCAGAGGGCAATCTGTTTATGGTCGGTGATGTAAAGCAGTCTATTTATCGTTTTAGACTGGCTGAGCCCATGCTCTTTTTAAACAAATATAAACACTTTCAAACAGACGGCAAAGAAACAGGGAAGAGAATCGATTTAAATAAAAACTTCCGCAGCCGTTCAGATGTTTTAGATAGTACGAACTTTTTGTTCAAGCAGCTGATGGGGGAAACAGTTGGAGAAATTGAATATGATGAACAAGCTGAATTAAAGCTTGGAGCGAGCTATCCAGAAAGCAAAGATACAACGACAGAAATGCTTCTTGTCCACTTAGATCAGCAGGAAACAGAACCCAGCGAAGAGCGAGAAGAGCTCGAGACCGTCCAATTTGAAGCGAGAATCATTGCTAAAAAAATAAAAGAATTAGTGGAGCAGCCATTTCAAGTGTACGATGCAAAGCAGCAAATGACCCGTAACTTACAGTATCGTGACATTGTCATTTTGCTTCGGTCTATGCCGTGGGCTCCGCAAATGATGGAGGAATTAAAGAAGCAGGGAATCCCTGTATATGCGAATCTTTCCTCTGGTTATTTTGAAGCAACAGAGGTGTCTGTCATTCTTTCTTTGTTAAAAGTTGTTGATAATCCATATCAGGATATCCCGCTTGCTGCTGTTTTAAGATCACCTATTGTTCATTTAGACGAAAATGAATTGGCTCTGATTCGAACAAGTGATAAAAAAGGCACGTATTATGATGCTGTAAAGGCATTCATGAGTGTGACGCATTCTGATCACCCTACATGCAAAAAACTAGAGCGATTTTTCCAATTACTGCGCAAGTGGCGTGATTTTTCTATCAATCATTCGGTGGCAGAATTAATTTGGGAAGTCTACCGTGACACGCAGTATCTTGATTATGTTGGCGGGATGCCTGGGGGTAAGCAGCGGCAGGCGAATCTTCGTGCCCTTTATGACAGGGCCAAGCAATACGAAAAAGCTGCCTTTAGAGGGCTATTCCGATTCCTTCGTTTTATTGAAAGAATGCAGGAGCGTGGGGATGATCTTGGTGCGGCAAAAACGTTCAGTGAAACAGAGGACGTTGTGCGCATGATGACGATCCATAGCAGTAAAGGATTAGAATTTCCAGTCGTCTTTACCGCAGGGCTCGGCAGGAACTTTAATATGATGGACTTAAACCAGTCTTATTTACTTGATAAAGAACTAGGCTTTGGAAGCAAGTATATCCATCCTGAGCTGAGAATTAGTTATGCGACATTACCGCTTGTGGCGATGAAAAAAAAGATGAGAAAAGAGTTATTATCTGAAGAATTAAGGGTCCTATATGTAGCGCTCACAAGGGCTAAAGAAAAATTATTTCTGGTCGGCTCTGTCAAAAATCAGGTGAGAGCATTAAGCAAATGGCAAAATGCCGCAACCGGAGAAGAGTGGCTGCTCCCTGATTTTGAACGGTATCAATCGAAAACATACTTAGATTTCATTGGCCCTGCCCTCATCCGTCATCAAGCGATGTCATCTGTTTTAGAAGAAACAGGAGATGTTGTTCTTTCGCATTCGTCTACATTCACTATCTCATTTACGCAAGCTTCTGATCTTTTAAAGGAAGATATGTCACTTGAAAAGAAGGAGCAAGACGAGATTGTACAAGCATTGATCAATGGTCTGCCTGTTGAAGGATATGGTGATGCTGATGAGCAGGTGGCAGAGAGGCTCTCATGGAAATATCCATATCTAGCGGCCTCGCAAGTCGGCACAAAGCAGTCTGTTTCCGAGATAAAAAGAATGAAAGAAATACAGGATGAGTACAGTGTTCCTTCTTCTATTCGAAAAGCTCGTGCAACATTGTATGACCGGCCGGCTTTCATGAAGAAAAAAACACTCACTGCCGCAGAACAAGGCACCGCAATGCATACAGTGATGCAGCATATCCCGCTTCCTTCTGAGGAGCCCTATGATGAATCACGTATAGGACACTTGCTCGAATCCTTACAGCAGCGAGACTTGCTAACAGATGAGCAGATCCAGTCAATAAATCAAGAGGGAATTGCTGCTTTCTTCTCTACTTCAATTGGTCAAAAACTGTTAAAAGCGGACTGGGTGAAACGAGAGGTGTCATTTAGTATGGTGTTACCTGTTAAAGAGGTATACAGTCATATTGATACTGAGGGAGAGCCTGTTCTGATTCAAGGGATGATTGACTGTTTATTTGAAACAGATGGAAAGCTATATTTACTAGATTATAAAACTGATAGAGTACAAGGCAAATATACAGGTGGACTTGACGCTGCTGAACCGATCTTGAAAAAACGTTATGAAACCCAAATAGCGTTATATGCAAAAGCTGTAGAACGTTTGACAAACAGAACATTAGAGGAGAAAATTCTCTATTTCTTCGATGGGAATTTAGAAATTTCTTTATAAATGTATCGGAATGAGAGGTGAATCACATGAGGATTCTGCATACAGCGGATTGGCATTTAGGGAAAACCCTTGAAGGTCGAAGCCGGCTTGATGAGCAAGCACAGTTTTTAGATGAACTGTATCAAATCGTGAAAGACGAACACATTGATGTCATTGTGATGGCCGGTGATGCCTTTGATACAGTGAATCCACCTGCTAGAGCAGAGCAGCTTTTTTATGAAAGTCTATCTGCTTTATCTGATAAAGGAAAACGCCAGGTAGTGGTCATTTCAGGCAACCACGATAATCCGGATCGCTTATCAGCCGCATCACCTTTAACAAATGATCAAGGGATTCATTTAATTGGATATCCGACAAATGACATCATCCGTGTCGATGTTCCTTCTGCGGATGAACGTTTATCCATTGCAGCACTCGCTTATCCGTCTGAGGCGAGACTAAATGAGGTGCTAGCTGAAACATTTGAAGAGAAATTGCTTCGTGATCATTACAATTTAAAGATTCAGCAAGCATTTCAACATTTAAGTAATCAATTTCAACCGGATACGGTCAATATGGCAACAAGCCACATTTATGTGGCAGGGGGAAGTCAAACAGATTCAGAAAGACCGATTGAAGTAGGCGGCGCATATACTGTTGCGGCTGAAAGTTTGCCAGAAGCCGCTTGCTATGTTGCCCTTGGTCATTTGCACCGCCCGCAAACGATCAAACGTGCCAAAACGATTGCCCGGTATTCTGGATCACCTCTTGCTTATAGCTTTTCTGAATCAGGCTATGCCAAATCAGTCACAATTGTAGAGGCAAAACCGAATGAAAAAGCAAGCTGGAAAGAAATGTTTTTATCAAGCGGAAAACCACTTGTGAAATGGAAGGCGACTGAGGGACTGAGTCAAGTGTACGAGTGGCTGGATGAAAAACGGGATCTTCAGGCATGGATTGATCTAGAGATTCATTTAACAGATCAGCTCTCTATTGAAGAGATTCATCAGCTCCGAAAGCAGCATAGTGGGTTTGTTCACATTCGTCCAAAATTCAAAGAACTACAGCAAATAGAAGAGCAAAAGCAAGTGGAAAAACTCTCGATCGAAGAGAGGTTCGTGAAGTTTTATGAGCGCCAGACAGGTGGCGGTCTGCCTGATGAAAAAACAGTCAAACTGTTTTTAGAGCTAGCCAATGATATGCAAGAGGAGGAAGCGACTTGAAGCCGATTACGCTGACCATTAAAGGACTTCATAGCTTCAGAGAAGAACAAATAATTGACTTTAGCTCATTATGTGATGCGGGTGTGTTTGGCATATTTGGACCGACAGGAAGTGGAAAGTCGTCCATATTAGACGCCATGACACTGGCACTCTATGGCAAAGTGGAGCGTGCGTTAAATAATACACATGGTATTTTGAACCAAGCGGAAGAAAAGCTGTCGGTTTCCTTTACATTTGCTTTGCAAAAGGAACACCACATTTCTTATAAAGTTGAACGTGCTTTCAAACGAGCGGATGAAATGAAAGTCAGAACGACATTATGCCGCCTAATTGAAATCGGTGATACGAAGACAGTTCTCGCAGATAAAGCGAGTGAGGTGAATCGTAAAGTAGAAGAACTACTCGGATTAACCATTGATGACTTTACCCGTGCGGTTGTCTTACCTCAAGGGAAGTTTGCAGAATTTCTCTCCCTCAAAGGGGCAGACAGACGTCAAATGCTTCAGCGGTTGTTTAACTTGGAGAAATATGGGGATCAACTCGTCAAGCGATTGCGTGCAAAGGCTCAAAAACATTATGGGCAAAAAAATGAACTGCTGGCTGAACTGAATGGTTTAGGAGAAGCTGGTCCAGAGGCGCTGGCAAAAGCAAAGGAAGCAGCTGAGCAGGCAAAGGCTATTTTTCATGAGAAAAAACAAGCGCGGGACGAAGCGTTCACTGCTTTTACAAAGGCGCAAGCGATCTGGCAGTATCAAAAGGAACAAGAAGCTTACGAGACTGAACAAAACAAGCTGAATTTACTGGCACCATCAATAGAAGAGAAAAAGACGAAGCTCCATATCGCAGAGCAGGCAGAGACGCTAAAGCCTTATGCGGATGCATTGACAAAGGCTGAAAAACAGCTTTCTCAAGCATCGAAAGAGAAACAGGAAGCAGAAAAGCAGCTGCAGCATCAACGAACGATCTATGATCAAATGGCGCGGGAGTATGAGCAAGCCCGGCAAAAGAAAATAGAGACAGAGCCAGACCTTCTCCAAAAGAAAGAACAGCTGATTCAGCTAAAAGAAATTGAACGTAAAAAAGAGGCAGCTCTTCAGGAAAAGACGAGCATAGAGCGCCAAAAAAATGAAAAAGCGCAGCAACTCCTCCAAAAGAAGAAAGAAGCGGAGAATCTCCAATCTCTATTAGAGCGTGCACTAACGAAACAAACACAGCTGAAGAATGAGCTGGAGCAGTTACAAGTTTCAGTGAAAGAACGCAAAAGTGTACAGGATGCTTTACGTTTAAGTGAAAATGTTAAAAGAATAAACCTTAGTATTCAAAAGGAAAAGCAAAAGCTGGAGGAGCTCAACAAGCGAGCCTCACAGACTTCAGAAGCATATGAAAAGCTTCAAAAGCAGCAAAGCGACCATCATGAAAAAATAGACCAATCGTTTCAAGCAATTGAACACCTCTATTTTTATGTATGTGAACTCGAACGAGCTCTGACAGAATGGAGTCAAAAAGAACAACAACAGAAACTCGAAAAATTAAAGCAGCGAGATGCGGTAAGGGCGGCAGAATTAAGAAAAGAATTAGCGGCAGAGCTAGTAGATGGTGAGCCATGTCCGGTTTGTGGGTCGATTCATCATGATCCAAAGGCTTTGAAATCCAATGACCATGAAGAAACCGTGGCACAAATTGATGAAGTCATTCAACGGATGGACAAAGAGCTCAAGCAGGCAGAGGATTATGGGAGAGACATGTATGCCGCAAAGCAGCTTCTCGAAACGCATGCCAATCAATTAGTGAAGCAATTCGCTTTCTTATCTCAGAAAGCCCCTGGGGCGGAAGTCGCTGCAGCAGTAGAAACAGTACAAAATTCGCAGTCTTTGCAGGATCTAATGCAAGAATGGAAAGGCATAAAGCAAGATATTCAAGAAGTTGAACATAAACGAGCTCGTTTAATGGATGAAACGCATGATCAAGCAGCAGAGATGAGCAAGATAAAAGAGCAATTGACTTTTGAACAGCAGCGCATCGAAGAATTAGAGGTGCTGATCAAAGAGTTTGATGCTGAGCTTTCAGAGCAAACGACTCAATTTGAACAGACCTTCCCGCATCTTACATTGAATCAAGTACAAGAAATGCAAAAGCAAATCGATGAAAAGGACCAACAAGCGGAAGGCTATAAAGAACGTATTGAGAAAAGCATTTCGTTTTTGGAAGAAAAACAGCTAGCAAAAGAGCAGCTGCAGACAGTGATATACAATGTCGAGAAAGAACTTGATAAACTAGCGCATCAGCTAGAAAGTCAGCATCAGCTTATCCAACAATATGAAATAGATTTAGGCCGATATCCATTAAAAGCTGGCTCTATTTCTGATGAACTTATAGAGGTTGAACACACCCTTTCTCTTCTTAATGAAAAAGAGCAGCAATCGTACAAGCAATTGCAGCACGCGCAGCAGTTGTTTAGTGAGGCGCAAAGTCATTTTTCAAGCAGTGAGCGTCAGCTTCAAGAGGCGAACAGGCGAAAACAAGAAGCAGAAGCAGCATGGGAAAAAGAAGCAGAATCTTCTCCTTTTCATATGCCGCAGGAAATTGGGTCTGTTTCAATGGAACAGCCAGTACGTCAATCGGTCAAACAGGAAATTGAGGAGTTTGAGGATAAAAGAAAGGAATGTGCCGCAAACTTAAAGCGAATTTCTGAATTACTGAAAGAAGAGTCACTGGATGAAAAGCAGTGGACGGACATTCAGCACAGAAAAGCTGCAGCTGAAAAAGCATTGGAAGAAGCGACAGCAATGAGTGGGTCCGCACATGAACACCTGCGAGTGATTGAAGAGAATCATCAACGCTTTGCAAGTATTCACGAACGATTGGAAGCACTTCAGCAAGAAATTGATCGCCTTGATAAACTGCAAACTGTTTTTAAAGGGAATACGTTTGTTGAATTTTTAGCAGAAGAACAGCTGGAAAGTGTCAGTCGTGATGCATCCGCCCGCTTAGGTATGTTGACGAGACAAAGATATGCGATTGAGGTCGACTCAGAAGGCGGCTTTGTTATGCGTGATGATGCAAATGGCGGTGTTAGGCGTCCCGTGTCCAGCTTGTCCGGCGGGGAAACCTTCTTGACATCACTGGCGCTTGCCCTTGCTCTTTCTGCACAAATTCAGCTGAGAGGTGAATTCCCGCTGCAATTCTTTTTCCTTGATGAAGGATTCGGTACGCTCGATCAAGACTTGCTTGATACGGTCATTACCGCATTAGAAAAGCTTCAGTCTCACAATTTAGCAGTTGGTGTTATTAGCCACGTGGAAGAATTGAAAATGAGACTACCGAAGAAACTGATTGTCCATCCAGCAGATCCAAGCGGGAAAGGGACAACGGTCTCCATGGAATTAATGTAAATGTCGAGGTGATGACAGGGTGGCAAAGCAAACCATTGGATTATGTGAGCTGTGCGGAAGGCAACATGTCCTGCTCACAGAACACCACTTAACACCAAGAGAAGAAGGTGGGGCTTTTTTACCGACTGCCTTCCTGTGTATCCCTTGCCATAAACAAGTGCATGCCCTCTTTACAAACCAGGAGCTTGCCGTGCGCTTGAACACACTTGATGCACTAAGGCAGGATGAAAAGCTTGCTTCGTACATCAAATGGATTCGAAAACAGCCGGCAAGCAAGCTGGTCAAAACAAAAAAATCGAGACAACACAGAAAAAAATAAGCATAAAAAGCGCTCCTCTCATGAAATGACTGTAGAGGAGCTGCTTTATGCATTGCCTACCATATTCTGATCATTTAAGTCAGGATCCACATAGTTGGTGGCGCTAATGCCATTATTTAATATCAAGAAATCTCCGGTATTTCCCGCTCCAGAGCCTAAAGCAGATTTCGACGAACTTTTAGGCGACAAGTAGAATGAGTCACCGACGTTTACGACGCCTCCAGAAATAGAGTTAATGTAAATGGGTCCGACAATTGCTGGCATAATCGACATCCTTTATTCGAAGTCATATCACCATCATATGCGCAGGTAGGTCCATTTGTGAGTTTGGCGGACTTTCGTCGTTGCTAAATAACTCTCGAATATGCTTCACTCGCGCAACGGCATTCATTCTACAAGTAGAGCCGATTTGATAGACAGAGGACGATGATACCCCTTCTACATGTATCGAAGAAACTTTAATCACAGGCTTTTCATGGTAAAATGCCGTTCTAACTGATCGTTCTGGCAGCATCAATGGAATCGGCTCAAAATATACTTCAAATTCTTTAGCATTTAAGTTTTCTGCTTCATAGCCATAAAACAAACTAAGCGTCCGTTGAACAGCTAACACCTTGACCTTCGGGCATAGCTCCTGTGTATCACCAATTTGAACGACACTCGAAATCCCGACAGAATTCACCTTCGAGAACTTCACTTGAGATGTGCGCTTTATCATTATCGAGGAGCCAGAGGAACAAACGGGCCAATGATCAAAGATTCTGGCGGTGTATCAAAAATGGAGGATAATTGTACGTGATCTGTGTCCCCGATGATAAATAGGGAAGAGGACGAAACCCCAACTACTTTAATGCTTCCGGTCTCGATGTTGCGGTTGACGACTGTGAAATTCATCCGTTTTCCTCTCCTTTCGTTTCATTTGGAATATGGGCTAAGAAGTGTTCAATTGCCCGTTTGACATCATGCTTCACATATTCAGCAATTTGCTCTGAACGTTGCAGCGGGGTCATATCTTCCCGGTGCGGGAGCTGTCCTGCATAGTATTTGATTCTGCTGTCAATTTGCTTGCGAATGTCCTCAATGATATGGTGTTTATTGCTTTCATCAAGAGAGCCTTCATATCGCTGCTCTAGTTCTTCAAGAAGTTCTGGTGCTTCTTCATTTAAGAATGCATCGACAAGCTGGCGTGTTTGATTGAAAAATTGATCAGCCATTTCTTGCTGCATCATTCCAATGCCCGGGGTTGTTGTTTGGCCCACTTCAAAATTTTGAACACTGTTTGGATCAGATGGATTGAGGCCGATATTCAATGTACCTTCCAGCCGCTCGATTTTCAGTTGATCAAATTGATAATCAATCCGTTCAATATTCGTTGTCGGTTTATCTTTGATCATTTGCATTTCCTGCTGAAGCTCGTTAAGCCTTTTTTCAAGCATCATGATTTGTTGTGTTTGTTTTTGAATGATGCCATGCACCTGTGAAGCGTTGCTTTGATAGTCATACATTTACATACACCTCCGGGGATTGCAGATGAACTTAAGTTGTTGGTGACTGAAGCGGTACAAAAGGTGCTGTGCTTGCGCCTTGGGATTCTTCAATTCCTTGTGAGCCTGCTGCGGCAGGTGCTGATTCTACGTAGCTGCCTGTGTTATACAGGTTGGAAAGCGCCTTGATTGATCCAGCACTCCCAATTTGCAGAACAGATGAGTTACTGACAGACTCCACGCGTAAATAATTAATTTGTATCGCTTGATTAATATAGAAGTTCAACGGATTCTCACTCCTTACAAGTTACCAACAAGCGGTTGATCAATGACATCACTGTCATACGTATTTGTCACACTTTTATAGTTGCTAATGCGCAATTGATCACCAGTGTTAAAACTGCCTGCGCCAGCAAACGTTTTAACCTGACTATTTGGAGAAATGGTGATGCAGTCTCCAACATGAACGACTCCGCTCGTTCCGACGGCATTTACTTTAAAGGCTCCAACAATAGCCGGCATAGCGGTGCACATCCTTTATAAAAATAAGGCACTTTGTTTTTGGGCGTTTCACCATAGCTTATGATGGGTCTTTTAATGTGTGATTGTCTTTTTGAAAGCTTTTGATGAGAGGATTGAGGTGTATGGTTTACCCTTTTTTAGAGCATTCATTCGAGGTGTATTTGATGCCTTTATTTAAGAGTGTGTCAAGCTCTTGACTGCACCTGATGGTTTCTTCGGCATTCATCCCGAATTTTTTTGCGGTCTCAATTAAATGTAATCTTTTTTGTTCAATTTCATAATTGATCATAACGGACGCCAACTCTCACATTTTTTATCGAATAGAAGGATATGGTTAGTATACCCTATTTTTCTATAAAAAAAGTTGTTTCGTCAATATGAGTAATAAAGTGACAAAATTCGAAAGCGTCCTTACGTGCGATCTCTCTCTTTTCTTATTTCAGCCTGTAAATAACGTCGTCTTTTGTTGATATACTGCCGGATGACCTCTCGTTCTGATTGTAGGATGTCTTTTCTATCTCTCGTATAAGGATCATCTTCAATTCGGTTCTCAATAGAAGCATGCCATTTCTCAATAATTGGACAAAGACGTTCTTCTAAAAATTGTGTATCGAGTACGTGCTGGAAAAGCGTGTAATAGGCTCTTTTAAACGAAGGGATATCTAGTAATCTAGCAGTTAACGTATTAAAGCCGCTTACTGGAATATAATCAAACGCCATTTCTTCTCCATGAATGTCACGGCCCCATGTCGCATCATAATCCCAAGGAAGCACTTGGAATCTGCCTTGTTCATTCACATAAAGAGCGTAGTTATGGACAAAGCCGTCAAAGTTTTGAGTGCACACGACACCAATGAGCCAGCGGAAATACTGGGTCACATCTAGGTAATGCTCAATCTTTTCTGCAAATATGTCATCTTTCGCTGTGTTGAGAAAGTAAATAAATTCACTTAGCTGCTGATCATGTTGAGAAGTCCCTGTTTTTTTCTCGTACCCGAGGAGAAGGTGTTTTTTTGGCTTTTTATCAAACGAACTCAAAAGGGAAAAGTTGGCGTCGTCATCGACTGCATAATAAATGCCGCCTTCTGAAAGCTGTCTTTTCTGAAAAAAGTGCTCATCGACGGATTCTATTTTTAAATAAATGCCTTCTTTTCTTCCGTTTATAGTGAGAAACACATGAGACGCAGCAGGGCTTAGCACCCCTATCTGCTCAAAGAAATAAAAGGACAGTCTGTTTCGGATAAACGAAGGGTCATTGTATTCTGCATTTAAATGAAAGATAGATTCGCCTTGTCTTTGTTTTGGCTTTCGATATTCAATTTGATAGGACTTTTTTTTCAGCTTTCTGATGTGAGACCCCCGGTATGAAGCATAAATGTGTGATTTGATCTGACCAGTTTTCAAAATGCCCTCAACTGGTTCGTCGTTCCATATGTCTTTTCGTAATTCAATCAGGTCCTTTGGGTGAATCCAAATATCCATTTGCTTTAAAGGTTCTGTGGTCATGCGTTCATCCTCCTCCTATGCTCTTCTTTACGATATGAAAATGAAGGAATGTCCTGTACCCGTTTGTTAGGTATTCATGGAGTTTTAAAAGAAAGGGGCATCCGCCAAGAACACTTGTCTACCAAGTCTCGTAACATAAAGCAGAGAAGATAAACAGTTTGATCTGTTTGTTTTGTCAAAGTATAGACTGGGAGGGGAATCGTTCGTGAGCACATTTGATCATTCACATATTGAACATGCAGTGGATTCACTTCGAAGTGAAGGACGTGATCATCACTTAGATCGTGAACCAGAATCGAGACGATCGCACAAGTCAGCACGTTCTCGCCATTCAAATCGCCGTCATTGGTTCTTTGGTGGAGGCGGATGCCGTAAATCACATCGCAGTAAAAAAAGCTGTAAGAGCTATCGTTCGAAAAAGAGCCGCTGTTCAAAGAAAAGCGTGAAAAGTGAGAAACCATGCAAAAGTAAAAAGTCGTGCAAAAGCAAGAAATCTTGCAGAAGCAAAAAGAGTGAACCGAAAAAATCATGCCGCAGCAAACACAGATCCCATCATAAGAAAAGTTGCCGCAAGTCTCATCGCAGCCACCGTTCTAAACGATCTCATCACCACAGAAGCTGCCATCGATCTAAACGTTCTCATCACCATAGACGTAGCCGCTCTTGCAAAAGATGTGGAAAGAAAAAGCATCATTCCAAGAGCAGAGGAAATGTTGATCGCAAATGGGATCAAGGGAACATGTGGGAGTATCGCCGCTACCGCTAAACATCAAATCATCTTTTTTGAAACCCTTTTTAAAAGAGAGTATGATAAAAAAGGGTTTTTTTTATTTCATAGAGAAATAAAATGAGACATCATCACTTAGCGAAATGAAGATTGTGAGGGGAAGACATGAATTTTTTTACAGGTGAGATACATAGCAGGATGTTTATCGGGGTAGTCATTGATGATGAATGGGTCATGGACGTTAAAAAGGCAGAAGCTAAATTATTCGAGCTTGAGACACTGCCAAACTCTTTAGCTGAATGTATTCATATGGGGGACAAGTTTGTTGAGCATGTCAAACAGCTCCTTGACTGGGCTGAGAAAAAAGAAGAGGATCGCGGTTCTTATGTATATCCGCTGTCAGACGTGAAACTCCATGCTCCGATTCCAAAGCCAGCTAAAAACATTATGTGTGTTGGAAAGAATTATCAAGATCATGTCATGGAGATGGGAAGTGCAGCGGATATTCCTAAAGATGTGATGATCTTTACAAAGGCACCTACTTCAGTCGTTGGACATGAAGCGGATATCCTCCTTCATGAAGATGTGACGAGTGAACTGGATTATGAAGGAGAGCTTGCGATCGTGATGGGCAAATCAGGGAAGAATATTGCACCTGAAGAAGTCCATGATTATCTATTTGGTTACACCATTTTAAATGACGTAACGGCAAGAGATTTACAGAAAAAACACAAACAATTTTTTATAGGTAAAAGCTTAGATACAACCTGCCCGATAGGACCTTATATTGTGCATAAGTCTGTGATCGAGGATCACGGCGCGCTCCATGTGGAAACAAAGGTTAACGGAGAGGTTCGCCAGTCTGCAAGTACAGAATTAATGATTTTCTCCATCGAGAACATTGTGTCTACTCTTTCAAAAGGGATGACACTAGAAGCTGGTGACATCATTGCAACGGGAACACCTTCTGGGGTTGGCAAAGGCTTTGAACCGCCTAAATTCTTAGCTTCAGGGGATCGAATCGACATCACGATTGAACCGATTGGGACGCTATCAAATCGCGTCAAATAAAGAGTGAGATGACACAGGATTGTCGCTTTGTGTTCGACTTATTTCGTGGTACGATGAGAAGGTAATTGTTCTGATAAAGGGGGAAATAACAGATGGGAACGCATTTACATATTACAGCATGGGTGCTAGGAATTATTTTATTCTTCGTGGCCTTTGCTCTAGCAGGTAAAAACGACAAAGGTGCTAAAATTGTGCACATGATTGTCAGACTATTGTACTTGATCATTATTGCCACAGGCGTAGAGCTGTATGTTCGCACAGGAATGAAAATTCCAGGTTTCGGTGGCGAGTATATCGGTAAAATGATTTTCGGTATCCTTGTGATCGGCTTCATGGAAATGGTTCTTGTACGCAAGAAAAAAGGAAAATCGGTGACTGGTGTATTGATTGGTTTTATCGTACTCGCGATTGTGACCATTCTTCTCGGTTTACGTCTGCCGATCGGTTTCCATATCTTTTAACATAAAAAGGACATTGCATATACGAAGCAGTGTCCTTTTTATATGCCTTCAAATTGCGAAACCGACCGGTGACCGTCAGAAGAGGTCCATTCAAAACGAATTTGACCTGCGGCGGAGTCGTGGTGACATTGAAGGGCAAGTGATTGTGTATCTGTCGAAAACTGAAAGAAAGAAACTCGTTGAAAAGAATGAAAGGAGGAGAAAACACAATCGTAGACGGAAAAACCAAGCTGCTCTACCTGTGCAATGATTTCATAAAAGACGTTTTCAGGTACGAACATCAGTAGGTCAAGCCATCCTTTGGCAAGTGATGCCGTATATTGAATCACTTCACCGCCTTGTACCTCTACAAGCTGTCCACTTTCATGAAGGATCATGGACCCGAGCAGTTCCCCTTTTGTCCACCTGTCATTTTCCTTCAAACAGATCATCGTGCTTTGAAGACTTTCTGGTAGCATGATTTCTCCTTCTTCATCTTCAATCAGACAATGCCCGTTTTCAATGAGTAAATACCCGTTGCACCATCTTCGGCTGCAGCGTTCAAGCTGCCTCATTCGTTTTTCCATTTGCAGACGCTCCTTTCCTCTTTCTTTTCTTACCAAATCATGCTTGTCCTATACGCCCGAGAAAAAAGGACAAATCAACTATCAAGGAGACGATGCATAAACTAAGAAAGGCTGAATGAGAACACTTGAGGAAAAACGGATGGGAGCTGATGATGATGTGTGGAATAACAGGCTGGGCAGACTTTAAAAAGCAGCTCATCCAACAGGACCATGTAATCAATCAAATGACAGATACATTATCTAAAAGAGGGCCAGACGATACAAATACGTGGAAAAGTGAGCACGTTCTATTTGGGCATAAAAGGTTAGCGGTTGTAGATGTAGAAGGCGGAAAACAGCCGATGACATATACACATCAAAACCATGCTTATACCGTTGTATACAATGGAGAGCTTTATAACACAGAGGATATAAGAATAGAATTGTTAAAAAGAGGCCACCGCTTTCTTGGGCATTCTGATACAGAGGTACTTCTTCACGCCTACACAGAATGGAAGGAAGAGTGTGTGACCCATTTTAATGGTATTTTTGCATTTGTGATTTGGGATAGTGAGCGTGAATTATTATTTGCAGGGAGAGACCGGCTCGGCGTCAAGCCATTTTTCTATACAGAACGTCATCATTCCTTTTTATTTGGTTCAGAAATCAAGGCGCTTCTTGCTCACCCTGATATGAAAGCAAAAGTCGATCATGAGGGATTATCGGAGATTTTTGGTTTAGGACCGTCTAGAACACCGGGGCAAGGAGTGTTTAAAGGGGTAAAAGAGCTGAGACCTGCTCATGCCCTGACCTTTTCAAGAAACGGATTGCGTGTGTGGAGATACTGGAATGTCAAAAGCAAGGCGCATACGGACTCGCTCGATGACACCGCACAGCACGTCAAGGATCTCTTTACAGATGCCGTCACAAGGCAGCTCGTCTCTGATGTGCCTGTTTGTACATTTTTATCGGGTGGCGTCGATTCGAGTGCCATTACCGCCATTGCCGCTAAGCACTTTGAGAAAATAGGGAAAGCACCGCTTCATACGTATTCCGTTGACTACGAAGGGAATGATCAATTCTTTGAAGCAAGTCAATTCCAGCCAAATGCGGACGGTCCATGGATTGACCGCATGACCAAGGCATTTCAAACGAATCATCACAGCTGCATCATTGGACAAAAGGAGCTGGCTGCTTATTTAAAGGAAGCGGTTGAGGTCCGAGACTTACCGGGTATGGCAGATATTGATTCTTCTTTGCTTTGGTTCTGCCGAGAAATTAAAAAGGACTTTGTTGTCGGTTTGTCAGGTGAATGTGCGGATGAAATTTTTGGAGGTTATCCTTGGTTCCATTCGGCAAATGAAACGAATGGTTTTCCTTGGATGAGATCGACGGAAGCTAGAACGCAGCTCTTACAAGACTCGTGGCAAAAGAAGCTGTCACTAAAAGAATATGCACAAAGCAAATATGAAGAAACCGTGGCTGAAACGCCTCTTTTAGATGGAGAAACTGGAGTAGATAAAGCCCGGAGAGAACTTTTTTACTTAAATATGGTCTGGTTTATGACAACGCTGCTAGATCGAAAAGACCGAATGAGTATGGGGGCGAGTCTTGAGGTACGTGTACCATTTGCGGACCATCGTCTTGTCGAATATGTATGGAATATTCCTTGGGAAATGAAAATGCATGGAAATCGTGAAAAAGGGGTTTTACGGAAAGCATTAGAGGGAATTTTACCGAATGAAGTGCTTTATCGCAAGAAGAGTCCTTACCCGAAAACACATCATCCAGCCTATACCCAGGCTGTGAAAGAGATGTTAACAGACTGCCTTGCGCAAAAAGATTCTGTCCTTCACGAATTTCTAGATCCACATCAATTAAAGCAGCTGATTGAAACGGAAGGAGCTTCCTTTCAAGTGCCTTGGTATGGCCAGCTCATGAAGGGCCCGCAATTAATCGCTCATCTGGCGCAAATTCATCATTGGTTTGAGACGTATCGAATTGATATAGAAGCGTAATAAAGAGTCGGCTTTCTTACATTTGTTGAATGGAAGCCGGCTTTTTTTGATACATAACATGAGACGAATAGAGCACATCGAAAGTTGATCTAATCTTTCTAATTTGTATAATTAACTTAAAGTGAATTAATTTGGAGGAAAAAGGATAATGAAAATCATTGTGATCGGAGCAGGACCAGGGGGACTTGCGGCAGCTATGATGCTTCAAAGCAAAGGACATGATGTGCATGTTTACGAAAAACAGCCCTTTGTTGGCGGACGTAACTCTAAGTTTCAACTGGGTGATTTCACGTTTGATACGGGTCCTACCTTTCTCAGCATGATTCATATTGCAGAGGAGCTGTTCACCTTTGCTGGTAAAAATCTTTATGACTATATTGATGTGATTGAATTAAAAGAAATGTATAGATTGATTTTCCAAGACGAGCAGCTAGATATGATACGAGATCGTGATGAAATGTATAGACGGTTAGAAGCCTTTGCACCTGGAGAGGGAGAAGGGTATATACGATTTATGAACGATACGAAGCGCAAAATGGATCGGCTGACACCTATTTTACAAAGTAAAATGGATCGTTTTCATCATTATTTGCGTCCAAAGGTGCTCAAAGCACTTCCGCAGCTTTCATTGAATAAGAGTTTATATGATGTGCTGTCAGATTATTTCTCAAATGAATCAGTGAAATATGCGTTTACATTTCAATCAAAATATTTAGGCATGTCACCGTGGGAGTGCCCTGGTGCTTTCTCCATTCTATCATTTATGGAGCATGACACAGGTGTGTTCCATCCGAAGGGCGGGGTCAATCAGCTGTCAGAAGCGATGGCAAAAGCGGCAATTGAAGCTGGAGCAACGATTCATCTGTCAGCCGGCGTCGAAAAACTGCTGACAGAAGGCAGGAAAGTAAAGGGCATTCGCTTAGAATCTGGGGAAGAAATACAGGCAGATGAGGTTGTCGTAAATGGAGACTTTGCACATGTGATGACAAAGCTTGTAGAGCCAGGACTTTTAAAGAAATATAGCGAGAATAAATTAAAAAAGAAAAAATTCTCATGCTCCACCTTTATGCTTTATTTAGGATTAGATACCATATATGAGGAGCCGCATCATACCATCGTTTTTTCTGATGATTATGCGCAATTTGTCAAAGGCATTACGAAAACATATGAGCTGACAGATGATCCATCTATTTATATTCAAAATGCTAGTGTCACAGATGACTCACTTGCGCCAAAAGGAAAGTCAGCTCTTTATGTATTGGCACCCGTTGCTAACAATCAAAGCGGCATTGACTGGGAAGCGCATCAAGATGAATTCAGAGAACTTGTACTGGATACACTGGAGCGAAAAACCGGTTTTAAGAATGTAAGGCAGCATATAGAAGTCGAGCGGATGATCACACCGAAGCAATGGGAGGAAGACCTTTACGTATACGAAGGAGCCACATTTAACCTTGGTCACCAGCTGACGCAGATGATGGTTCTAAGGCCGCACAATGAATTTGATGAATTGGATCATTGCTGGCTCGTAGGAGGAGGAACGCATCCAGGAAGCGGACTGCCGACCATTTTAGAATCAGCACGTATCACGACAAATGCGATTCTTTCAAAAGAGAAACATACGCACAAAACATTGCCGCAAGAAGAAAAGGGGAGCGCCTCATGAAAAAACATATATTGATTGCAGGTGGCGGTATTGGCGGGATGATCTCAGCACTTTATTTAAAAAAAGCGGGACATGATGTCACGCTTGTCGAAAAAAATGAGCGACTTGGCGGAAGACTTGCTTTTGTACGTGAGAAAGGATATAAAGTAGATGAAGGTCCGACCATTGTCCTACTTCCAGATATGTTAAAAGGTATTTTACATGAGGTTGGAATTGACGAAGCATCTCTTGATCTTTTGCAGCTTGATCCGCTGTATACGATTCAATTTCAAGGTGGTACCTCCTACACGAAGTACTCCGATGCACTTCGTCAGCTAGAGGAAATCAGACGTGTATTTCCAAAGGAAGATCAAGGATTCCTAAGGTTTATGGAAGAAATGACAGACCGGTTTCAAGAAGGACAACAAGCCTTTCTAGAGAAATCATTTCATGAAAAACGTACATTTTTTACAAAAGCAAACATGAAAATTTTAATGAAATTAAAGGCGTACCGCACGGTTCAAAGTGCCCTGAAAAAGTATTTCTCAGACGAACGCCTGCGAGATGCATATGCACTTCAAACCCTCTATGTCGGAGGAAATCCATATGAAGCATCTGCTATATATTCGCTTGTTTCATATAGTGAGCACGCACATGGAATCTACTATCTAAAAGGCGGCTATGCGAGTTTAGTAGATATATTAGAAGAACAGCTCATGAAAATGGGTGTGCATGTGAGAAAAAATGCTGAAGTCACGGAGCTAGAGTTTGATGGGAAGCGCGTGGTCAAAGCAAAAGTCAGTGAAGCCCATATAGCAGCTGATGCTTTTGTCATCAACGGAGATTATCCAGCTGCGTTAAAACAGCTTGGTTTAGACGAACAAGATCGGCGTAAATACGTGCCGTCTTCTGGCTGTGTAATGGTGTATCTCGGGTTAAACAAAATGTACCATGATGCACCTGTGCACCAATTCTTTATGGGCGAACACTTTGATCAGCATATGAAAGAGGTTTTTCAAACGAAGACGATCCCTCAAGACCCGTCGTTTTATACATTTAATCCATCGATCATTGATCGATCTCTTGCCCCGGAAGGCTGTAGTGTTTTATATATGCTGATTCCCGTTCCCTCAGGAGATCATATCAACTGGGAAGAGGAGACAGATTTTGTAGAGAAAATGGTCGATCGTCTTGAGAAAAGAGGCTTTCCAAGATTGCGAGAGTCGATTGTCTGGAAAAAAATCAGAACACCAAATGATTCCTTGCGAGAAGGATTGTTTGAAGGTGGCAGCTTTGGACTTGCGCCTAACTTATTTCAATCAGGTGTGTTCCGCCCGCAAGTGAAGGCAGCTGATACTGATAATCTTTATGCAGTAGGTGCTTCCATCCATCCTGGTGGCGGAGTGCCGATCGTGATGCAAAGTGCGAAGCTGATGGCATCTGTGCTGTTAAAAGATTTGAATGACAGAAAGGAAGTGAAGCTAAGTGGTTGATGTACAAACAGCATTGAATTTATGTGAGGAGACGATTCAAACCCATTCTAAAACGTTTTACCGTGCCTTTTCCATGCTGCCTAAAAAGAAACGACAGGCCGTCTGGGCTGTGTATTCCTTTTGCCGGAAAGCAGATGATATTGTAGATGAGTCCCCCTCGCCAAAAGAGGAGCTTGCCTCCTTTCGAGAGACGTTTGATCGATTTTTACAAGGTGAGGTAGATCGGAATGATCCGATGTGGGTGGCGCTAGAACATACATTTCAAGAGTTCCGTATGGATGAAGCCCCGTTCCGTGACTTGCTCCAAGGTCAGGAGATGGATTTAGAGCAGCACCGATATGAAACGTTAGATGAACTGCTCATTTATTCCTACCATGTTGCTAGTACCGTTGGACTTATGCTGCTTCCTATTATTGCACCGCGTAAAAAAGAACAGCTAAAAGAAGCAGCGATTTCATTAGGGATTGCCATGCAGCTGACCAATATTCTTCGTGACATCGGCGAAGATAAGGCTGAAAGAGACCGCATTTATTTGCCAAAGCAAGTCATGGATCAATTCGGATATTCAGAGCAAGAATTGCAAGAAGGCATTGTCAATCAAGCATTTCAGCACGTATGGGAGTACATTGCCTTTGAGGCAGAGGCATACTACGAGGAGTTTTTTGACCATCTTCATGAATTCCCGCTTTATTCACGTATACCAGTGAAAGCAGCTGCTCACTTTTATAAAGCCATTTTAGATAAAACAAGAGAAAATGAATACCGCGTATTTACACAGCGATCATTTATTTCAAAGCAGGAAAAAGAACTTATTTTAGAAAATATTACGTAAAAAAGGACTGCACCCGCAGTCCTTTTTATGTGGAAGAAAAGCGATATTCCGTCCAAACCCTTGAACGCCACCGCCTATACATAAAGATGCCTCTTACCCATTCATCCACGATAAAAGAAATCCAAATCCCAATGAGGCCCATCTCAAGCTGGATGCCTAACAAGTAAGCGATTGGAAGCCCGATGCCCCACATTGAAATCATCGCCATATACACTGGGAATTTCGCGTCACCAGCAGCCCGCAAGGAATTAATAATGACCATATTAAAAGAACGGCCCGGTTCCAAAATAATGGTCAAAAGGAGGAGGGTGGCGGCGGTTTGAATGATCTCGCTGTTGCTAGTAAAGAAAGCAAGCAAATGCGTCGATGATAAAGATAAAGCAATAGAAGAAAGAAGGGAGATGCCAATGGCCCAGTATAAGCTTTTCATGCACCTGTGATAGGCAGCATCGAATTCCTTCGCCCCAATATGGCGCCCGATTAAAATTTGTGTCCCTTGGCTAATGGCTGCACCAAATAGCATAATGAACATCATGACATTTTGAGTATAAACCTTTGCAGCTAATGCCTGCGTCCCCATAAATGTAATAAACAGTGTAATGATCATTTGAGAGCCGTTATAAGAAAGCTGCTCTCCAGCAGAAGGAATGCCGATTTTTAGCAACTTTTTTAAATATGTCCGCTGGATGTGAAACATTTTCTTCAGTGAAAAGCGTAATCCAATTCGGCGGCGTACAATGAGGATCATGGCCATTAATCCGATCAATCGAGCGAGTGAGGTCGAAAAAGCGACCCCCATGACACCTAATACAGGGAAACCAAACGGACCAAAAATCACCAAATAGTTACCGGCAACGTTTAGCAAGTTCATTCCGATGGTGACATACATCGTATCTCTTGTATATCCGTAGCTTTTTAAAATAGCACTATACGTCATAATGAGCGCTTGAATAAAAGAAAGCAGCCCGACAATTTGTAAAAATACAGTCGCATCCGGCATGAGCTCACTTGATAGGCCCATCAGGTGTAAGATGGGAACAGCTAATACAAACATGAGAAGACTAATGACAAAGCTAATCAAGAAATTGGTTCCTAGTGAGATATAGGCGACTTGAGTCGCTTCCTGCCTGCGGCTCGCTCCTAAAAGCTGTGCAATCACAATCGTCGTTCCAGTTGTAATGAAGCTGAACATGACAATCAATAAATTCAGGAGCTGATTGCTTACACCAACTGCGGCAACACTATTATCGGAATATTGGCTGAGCATGAGGGTATCCGCGCTTCCCATCAGCATATATAAAGAGATTTCAATAAAAATAGGCCAAGTTAATGCAAATAATGAAGGATGGGTTTTCTTATCCTTGGCTTGAATCTTTTGAATTGGCAGTGCTTGAGGTTTCATCATAAGCCTCCTTTCGTATAAATCCGATTTATAGTGTACCTTGCATCGACTATAATAAGAAGAGATGAAACCGAAACTTATTGGAGAAATCCGACTTCATAAGGGGATGAATATGAATCGATTTATTACATTTACTGTACCGCCGTTCCCGGTTTATATCGTTTCAGGCAAAGGCGTATTTTATCAAGGAGAAAGGCATATCTCTAGAACCTTCACCGTGTTTGATCTTCTTTATGTCACAAGAGGGCAGCTATGGATCACTGAAGACAGAGAGGCTCATCACGTAAAAGAATAGAATATATCATTCTCTCACCTGGCTTGTCCCATGGCGGACACCTGCCATGCGAAGAAGAAACGCACTATGAGTGGCTGCATTTCTCAATTGACCCATATGAGCTCACGAATCGGGCGAGAGAACATTGGTTTGATATGAAACAAAATCAAGCCACCTTTGAAAAACCGGCAACATATGAATTTAGCCTGCCCCGTAAAGGAAAAGTGAAAGGAAGAAATGTATTAGAAAAGCACCTTGCACAGATGCGGGCACTAAATGATGATGCATCTGAACTGCCACTGAAAAAACAGCTTCAGTTTGAAGAACTGCTCATTCATTTACAAAAAGAAGCATTTCACATTCCAAGTGCAAAGGAGAATGTCGCCTCAGAAGTGGTTCATTATCTTGAGCGTCACTTTATGAAGAAACTGCAAATGGAGGAGCTTGCAGAGAAACTGCACTATCACCCTGATTACATGACAAGGTGTATGCAGACTGTCTATGGACTGACGCCAAACCAATATATCAATCGTCTCAAGGTCGAAAAAGCCAAAAGCATGCTTGCCTCAACGAATGATAAAATCGCAGCGATTGCTGAACAGATAGGCATTGACGACCCTACTTATTTTTCTAAGCTGTTTCGGCAAAACGAAGGCATGACGCCTATCGAGTACCGTCATCTCGCAAAAAGAACGACAAAGTAAAGGAACGTGAAATGATGAAAGGGAAAAAAGAGCATGTGAGCATACGTCCATTAGACGAAACTGATCTAGAGGTCGTGTGGCATTTAAAGTTTAAAGCATCAGACCAGTCCTATCGAAAGTGGAATGCACCTTATTTTCATGAACACGAGATCCCGCTTGCTGCATTTAAGAAACGATATGTACAGGATGACGCCATTCCGCCAAAGCTATATGGCATTGTCATAGGTGGCGAATTGAAAGGCACCGTTTCTTATTATTGGGAGAATGAACGAACGCGCTGGCTTGAATGCGGGATTCTTATTTATGACTCATGTTTTTGGAATGGAGGAGTTGGAACAAAGGCCTTAAATCTATGGATTAATGAGTTATTTTCACACATTGATATCCCGCGAATCGGTCTCACCACCTGGTCTGGGAATGAACGAATGATGCGGTGCGCAGAGAAATGCGGGTTTACCCTTGAGGGAAGACTGAGAAAGGTCCGTTACTACCAAGGAGAGTATTATGATTCTATGCGTTACGGGATGCTGAGAGAGGAATGGCAAAGCCTTCTGCAACATTCAACTGAATAATTCCTTTTCTTTTTAGTAAAAAAGTAGCGGGATTGAATAAACTAAAAAAGAAGGGTGGCGAATGAGTTGCGTTGGATTACCGGATGGTTTGTGTCGATTATAGTGGCCGTTTACCTATTTGTAGATGCGCCTAAACATGGGAAGAATAAATGGCTGTGGGCGATTTTAGGCCTTTTATTCGGGCTCTTTACATTTGGAATATACCTGATCAAAACAGGAAGAAAAGGATTGGGCTGGACGGTTCTGATCGTGTCCATTATCATCTATTCTATTTTCATTCTAGTCTATGTCTTTTACTTCTTATTGCTGATGATCGGATACTCAAACGCATAATAGAAAGCACGTGTGTACATAAGGGGGAGTTTGATCTTGAGAATCACGGGTTTATTCGTTTCACTTGCTGTTGCCATTTATTTATGGTTTGATGCGCCAAAGCATGATAAAGACAAATGGCTGTGGGCCATTTTAGGTGTCTTATTTAGTACGATCGTTCTCGGTATTTATTTGATCAAGACAGAGAGGAAGGGACTTGGCTGGACCATTCTTATTTTAACGATTTTGTTTTACCTCATGCTGCTCATCTCTGTTTTGATCGGTATCATTCTTTTTTATCAGGTGGGTCCTTCATGAAGAAGGGCTTTTTTCTTTTACCTTTTGCGCAGGCACACCTGCAATAACAATCTTCTCCTCGTGAAAAGAACGGTTTACCACAGCATTTGCTCCGATGGAAATATGATTTGCAATATGGATATCCCCAAACAGCTTAGCACCTGGGCCGATCCATACATGATCCCCAATGGTTGGCACATCCTTTTTATGATGATTCTGACCAATATTCACCCCTTGATGAATATCACAAAATGCCCCAATTTTTGCATACTTGTTCACAATTAAGAGCCCCGTATGATTGATTCTAAGACCGGGACCGAAGACACCAATCGGGATATCAAAGCCAAGCTGCATGCCTTTCTTTTTATGTAAATAGCGATAAAACCATTTGCGAAGTGCAGCACCGCTATTAGAATAGTATTCATATTTTCGTAAAATCCTTTGATATTTCCATGTATCATCCCCAAACCACTTAGGTCGTTTGCGCTTAATGGCTAATGCTTTTTTGTCCTGAGCTAAGTAGTGGTGAAGATCATGCTTTGTTAAAATCATCAGATCCCTCTCCAATCCCTTTTGTTTCAGAGAAATTATACCATTATAACCATTTATATCAATATAGAATGACGTTTCTTTCTTTCTTTTTCTACATCATTTTCATCCAGTTTCCTATATAAAATGAGAGTTTCATCATGATTAGAGCAAAAGAACTAGGAAGAATGATTTGTAATTTTTTTCTACATCATTCCGTCTCATCCGTTTTATGTCTTTATGGCAGTAGAGGTTTGTAAAAATTACACGAAAATACTCGCTAAAAAGAGAATATAGCATTCATATGCTTTTCGAATCATCTTTTTGAATACAATTGACTTTCATATCTCACATCCTCTAGGCTAGTAAATGAAAATGATAATCTTTATCAATTGGAGGAGTGTTTTATTATGTCCATCAAAACCGTTTCTAAAAATCAGCAATTTTTAGAGCAGCAAAGTCAAAGAGAATCGAATGCAAGGTCTTACCCGAGACGGTTCCCATTAGCCATGCAAAAAGCCGAGGGTATGATCGTGACAGATGCGGATGGCAGAGAGTTTTATGACTGCCTGGCAGGCGCAGGAACACTTGCACTTGGTCACAATCATCCAGTTGTTATAGATGCAATTGAACGTATGCTTCATGAAAAAAGACCGTTGCATACGCTGGACATAACCTCAGAAATTAAAGAAGAATTTGTGAATGAAATTTTTTCACACTTGCCAGAAGAGTTTGCAAAAAGAGCCAAAATTCAATTTTGTGGGCCAACTGGTGGTGACGCCATAGAAGCAGCAATTAAATTAGTCAAAACAGCGACAGGGAATAGAAGCATTCTATCATTCCATGGTGCGTATCACGGTGCGACACATGCCACGATGTCATTAAGTGGGAATTTATCTCCGAAGGAAAGAGTGCAAGGGTTAATACCTGATGTTCATTTTATGCCTTACCCATATGAATATCGCTGCCCATTTGGAATTGGTGGGAAGGATTCGCACCGCATTTCAAGTTCGTATATTGAGCGCGTATTAAATGATCCTGAAAGTGGTATTCTTCCGCCAGCAGGTATGATCTTTGAAGCAGTGCAGGGCGAGGGAGGCTCCATTCCAGCATCGATTGAATGGATGAAGGAAATGAGAAGAATCACAAAAGAAAAAGGGATCCCACTCATTATTGATGAGGTTCAATCAGGCATTGGCCGAACAGGTAAGATGTTCGCCTTTGAACATGCAGGAATTGTACCTGACGTTATTGTGCTGTCAAAAGCCATTGGTGGAAGCCTGCCGCTTTCAGTTGTGATTTATGATCAAGATTTAGATCAATGGAATCCAGGTGCACACATCGGGACATTTAGAGGGAATCAAATGGCGATGGCTGCAGGAACCGCTACGCTTAAATTTATCAAAGAAACCAACCTGCTTGATCATGTAGAACGGTTAGGAGATCGTATGCAGGCTCATCTAAAAGACATCCAAAAACAAGTCCCTGCTCTCGGTGATGTTCGAGGGAGAGGTTTAATGATTGGCGTTGAAGTAGTCAATCCAAATGAGAAACAGGATGTGGATGGAAGCTATCCAGCGAATCCAGAGCTGGCCAGTCTTATTCAAAAGAATTGCTTTGATAAAGGATTAATTGTGGAGACAGGAGGCCGTTTCGGAAGTGTCATTCGATTCCTGCCACCACTCATTATGACAGAAGAACAGCTTGAAAAAGTCATCGCTATTTTTAAAGAGGCCGTGTACGATGCCATCAACTAAAGCTTCTGTGGATTCATTATTTATCAATCAAAGCCAGCTTGGAAGAGAGTCCTTCCAAGCGGCTCTTCATACATCTATCGATAGCTTACTGGATCAATGGCAAAAAGACACAGGCCCCTACAGTGGAATATTGCCTGGGAAATTAGCGGCTAGTGTCGAATCATTATTCCGATTTCAACCGTCTGGAGAATCCATTGAATCTGTCTTTCAGGATATAAAAGAACATCTTTTGCCGCATTTGATTGATGTATCGCATCCTAAATGCTTGGCACATCTGCATTGTCCACCGCTCATTCCTGCACTTGCCGCAGAGGTGATGGTAAGTTCCTTTAACCAATCAATGGATTCTTTTGATCAAAGCGGTATTGCTTCTTTGGTTGAGGAAGAAATTCTCAAGTGGCTATGTGCGAAGTTTTCTTATGGCGGCCTAGCAGATGGGACTTTTACAAGCGGTGGAACCCAATCTAACTACATGGGGCTGCTTCTGGCGAGAGATGCCTTTTGTGAAAACACATGGCAGTGGAATGTTCAGCAGAAAGGCTTGCCAAGTGAATCTCACCGCATGAGAATCCTTTGCTCGAAGAATGCTCACTTTACTGTGAAAAAATCTGCCTCCCAGTTAGGTTTAGGAGAGCAGGCAGTCGTACTAGTCGAGACAGATGAGCATCATCGAATGGACCTCAATGATTTGAAAAAGAAGCTGGCTGAGTTGAGGGAGCAGAACTTGCTGCCTTTTGCGGTAGTAGCAACTTGCGGGACAACGGATTTTGGCAGTATTGACCCAGTTCGAGAGGTATATGACCTCGTCAAGCCATACGGCCTGTGGATTCACGCGGATGCTGCCTACGGCGGAGCACTTGTATTAAGCGAAACCTACCGAAGTAAATTAGACGGTATTGAGCTTGCAGATTCGATCACGATCGACTTTCATAAACAATTTTATCAGCCGATCTCCTGCGGGGCATTTTTGCTAAAGGATAAAAGGCATTTTGGTTTGATTGATTATCATGCAGATTATCTCAATCCAAAGGAAGATGAGCTGGAAGGAATTCTACATCTCGTTAATAAATCTGTCCAAACAACGCGCCGATTTGACGCGCTGAAATTACTACTATCACTTCGTCTTATTGGAGAAGAAGGGTTTGGCAATATCATAGACCATACGATCCATTTTGCGAAGGATGTGGCTGCGCTCATTGAAAAAAATGCTCACCTTGAAGTGATCAATCCTGAGCCAGAAATCAATGCAGTTGTGTTCCGATTTAAGGATGACCACCAAACAGATGATGTCAATAAAATCATTCATCGCACATTATTCCAAACAGGAACTGCTGTCGTTGCAAAAACAGTAGTGGATGGTCAAACCTGCTTAAAATTCACTTTGTTAAATCCGAGAACGACAATCACACATATTGAGGAAATCCTTTCTGACATCGTTGATATCGGGATCGCTCATATTCAATCCGGGAGGGTACTACGTTGAGTCAATATAAACAAATGGCTGAAAATGCAACCATGCAAAGCTTTTTAAACTGTTTTTTACGCGAAACAGGAATCGATCGATCTGCAAAAAAAGAGACGAGAGCAGATGGCTCGCTTGTCTTCATCGCAAAACTAGCAAAGCAAGATCTAGAGCTTGTGATTCCGATCCGATATGTTTCATCTGTTGGCCGCCATCTCTTTGATTTTCCGATTCGCTTTCGCCCGCAAGGCAGTGAACAAGAGGGCGCAATCGTCGATTACACGACACTTGTTGCTTTATGTTCAAAGGAGCTTCTCATTGAATATGGCCGTACAGATGCAGAGGATGAATTCATGCTTCGCATCATTTTAAGCTGCCGAAATATTGAACGGTTCTTAAAGGAGCGAGAAAGTGATCGAGCCGCTCTTTCTGAAGCCGATTTTGAGTATATCGAGGCTGAGCAGTCACTTCTCCTTGGTCATTTAACGCATCCTACCCCAAAAAGCAGACAAGGAATGACAGAGGAGGAGGAAGCGATCTATTCTCCTGAGCTGAAAGGGACTTTCCAGCTTCATTACTTTAAAGCGCATCATTCGATTGTGCTTCAGGATTCGTCAATTACACAGTCTGCGGCAAGCCTCATGCTAGAGGAGCTCTTGCGCCAGGTACCAGCAGAAAAAGAGAGACTGAATACGTTATTAGAAAACGGAGAATATGTGCTCATTCCGATTCACCCGCTTCAAGTGAAGGTGGTCATGGAGAAAGCGTTCGTGAACCGTTATATAGAGGAAGGGAAACTCACTTATTTAGGACCGATGGGTTCTGAATACACAGCGACTTCATCTTTCAGAACCGTCTATCAAAAGGATTCTGCTTACATGCTCAAATTCTCTGTTCCTGTGAAAATTACAAACTCCTTACGTGTCAATAAACAAAAGGAACTGGATCGCGGAGTAGAGATGTCGCGCATTTTAAAAACAGAATTAGGCGTTTCTCTATACGACGAATTCTCTGGATTCCGGGTCATTGAAGATCCTGCCTATTTATCCATTCAAGGAGAAGAGGCGGAATCTGGCTTTGAAGTAGTCATTCGTCAAAATCCATTTTTACATCGTGAAAAAGGGGCAAGCTTAATTGCTGGATTATGTCAGGATCATGCGTATGGTGGAAAATCGCGATTAGCAGGGATCATCCATGACCTTGCAGACGCAGAAGGTCGATCACCAGAGGCTGTAAGCCAAGATTGGTTTAAGCAATATTTAACCATTTCGTTAGAACCGATGCTCTGGCTGTTTGAAACGTATGGTCTTGCACTGGAAGCCCATCAGCAAAACGCTGTTGTGCAAATGAAGGGTGGTTACCCGCACACCTTCTATTATCGTGACAACCAAGGCTACTACTATAGTGAATCGAAAAAGGATAAACTCGCAAATCTTGTCCAAAACCTGAGCGTGAGAAGTGAAACGATTTGTGCAGATGAGGTAGCCGTTGAGAGACTGCGTTATTATTTCTTCTTTAATCATTTATTTGGTCTCATTAACGGTTTTGGTACAGAAGGTCTGGCGAAAGAAGAAGACTTGCTCGCGCTCGTGAGAGACACATTGCTTGCTCATGAGGAAACTTACGGGGCATCTGAGCTGACAAACAGCCTTCTGCGCTCAAAAGAACTGCCTTCAAAAGCGAATTTGCTGACACGGTTTGAAGATATGGATGAACTGACAGGATCTCTGGAAACACAGTCTCGTTACACAGCTGTCTTGAATCCGCTCTTTTTACATAAGGAGGCGCTGATTGGATGAGGGATCGTATTAAGTTTATTCGCGCTGAATATGAAAGAGATGTCCGGCTTGTCCACAAGTGGATGCAAGAGGAGTATGTTCACCCATTTTGGCATTTGAATATTCCATTTCCTGCTTTTGAAAAGCATTTTTATCAGGCGATTCATGATCCGCATCAAACCCTATATTTAGGCACAATTGATGGGACGCCCATGAGTTATTTTGAGGCATACAACGTCAAAGGTGACATCATTGAATCTTACTATCAGCCTTCTCCGCATGATCAAGGAATCCATCTATTAATAGGGGAGCCGGATTATGTGGGAAAAGGTTTTGCGACCCCGCTACTTCTGGCCATGACAGCATTTCAATTTGAGCAGAACAAACGAACAGAAAAAGTCGTCGCTGAGCCGGATATTCGCAATGAAAAAATGATCCATGTATTTGAAAAATGCGGCTTTGAACGTGTAAAACCAGTCAATTTACCGGATAAAACAGGTCTTTTAATGTTTTGTGATCGAGAACGATTCGAAAGGAAGTATAACCATGACGCGGTTCAACAAGCAAAATAATGTAGTGGATGTAATAGGAATTGGCATTGGCCCGTTTAACTTAGGACTTGCCGCATTATCTGAAGAGGTAAATGAAATTGACGCTTTGTTTTTTGAAAGAAGTGAAGCCTTTCATTGGCACCCAGGGATGCTCATTGAGGGGACGACACTGCAGGTTCCCTTTTTAGCGGACCTTGTCAGTATGGCAGATGTGAAAAGTAAATATAGCTTTCTCAACTATTTACAGGAACAAAACCGTTTGTATTCATTTTACTTTCTAGAGGATTTTCATATCCCGCGCAAGGAATATAGTCATTATTGCCGTTGGGTCGCAGACCAGTTAGACTCTTGCCGATTTGGCATGAACGTCGAATCTGTCTCATTGATCGAGAAAGCAGGAGAAAAGCGATATGAAGTGCATGTGCGTCATGTGAAAGACCAAACGGTAGAGGTGTTTGAAAGTAAGCATCTCGTCTTAGGAATTGGTACACAGCCGGCGATACCAGCATCGCTCCAGCCAGCTTTAGGAGAGAAAGTTTTTCATTCTGCCGACTATTTAAAACGAAAGAAAGAAGGCTGTTTCAAAGGGAAATCTGTGACAGTGATCGGCTCTGGTCAAAGTGCGGCAGAAGTGTTCTATGATATTTTATCAGATGATGAGGCGAAGGATATTCACTGGTTCACACGCTCTAAAGGATTTTTCCCAATGGAATATTCAAACCTTGGTCTTGAATATTTCTCTCCAGATTATATTGATTTCTTTTATGAGCTTCCGCAAACAAAAAAGGATGCGTTGTTAAAGCAGCAAGACTTGCTGTATAAGGGCATCAGCTCTGCAATGATCCGTGATATTTATCATTTGCTTTATGAACGTTCTGCCTGCGGAGAGCAGTTGAACACAGTGCTTCAAGCGATGACAGAGGTCAACTTGATTGAGGAAACAGCTTTCGGCTTGTCCCTTTCATGCACGCAATGGGTCAAAGAGGACACCTTTACCCACGAGACAGATATTGTTGTGCTGGCGACGGGCTATCAATCCGTACTGCCGCCGTTTATCAACCCAATTTCTCATCACATTCAATGGGATGATCAAGGACGGTTCCAAGTCGAACGTGAATATCGCTTGAAAACAAATACAATGGGTGAAAATGATATTTTTGTCCAAAATGCAGAGCTTCATACACATGGCGTTGGCGCTCCGGATTTAGGTCTTGGCGCTTACCGAAACAGTGTGATTATCAATGAACTTGCTCGTCAAACCGTGTATCCACTTTATCAAAAGCACGTCTTCCAGACATTTGGTACACAAAAGAACGTCAATACATTCGAAGAAATCAAAGGTTAAGGAGGATGAAGCGATGAGTGTACAAGATGAATTGAAAAAAGCGGTGAATCCTGCTGCTTGGAAAAAGGCAAACCAGCGAATGGTGGCAAAAATGCTGTCTGAATACATGTATGAGGATATGCTTCATCCCGTGCAGCTAGATCATAAGGATGGCATTGCTCAGTATGAATTAATCATTCACGAACATAAGAAATATCGCTATCTTGCAAAACCTCGTTTGTTTGATAGTTTTGATACAATCGCTGAATCAATCGAGTGCTGTCAAGACGGAAAATGGTCAAAGGATGTCAGTGCAATTGTGTTTTTACTAGACATTCAGCCGCTCATTCCAATGTCTTCTGAGACAACAGGACACCTAATAAAAGAGCTTCATCACACCCTGTTAGCAGATGTACATTTGCTGTCGAAAAAAGCACTTCGTGCGCATGAACTGACAGATACTGATTATGCATGGATTGAAGGAGAAATGACAGGTCATCCTTGGATTGTGTATAACAAAGGACGCATTGGGTTCAGTTACGATGACTACCTAGCCTATGCACCTGAAAGGCAAGAAAGTGTGCAGCTGTCTTGGATTGCTGTTCACCGGGACCTTGCCACATTCCATGCAGTCGATCATGAAAACTATGAGCAGGTAATTGCCAAAGAGTTAGATGAAGTCACGATTCGTCAATTTCACCGCGTGCTAAAGGATGAAGGATTGAATACAGCTGATTATTATTTGATGCCTGTTCATAAATGGCAGTGGACACATATGATTATTCAACATTTCCCAGAAGATTTGGCGTTGCGCCGGATTGTGTATGTAGGAGAGGGACTGGATCAATATATCCCGCAGCAGTCGATCAGAACCTTTACGAACATCTCAAATAAAGGCAAGCATCATATTAAACTGCCAATGAGCATTTTAAATACACTCGTGTACCGAGGACTTCCGTCAGAACGGACAGTCATTGCCCCTCGCATTACAGCGCATATTAAAGGGATCGCGGATCAAGATTCATTTTTATCTGATGTCTGCCGCGTGATATTACCTGGTGAGAATGCAAGTATCAATGTCGATCATCCTTACTATAGCAAACTGCCTGGTGCGCCGTATCAATATCTTGAAATGCTCGGTGTCATTTTTAGAGAAAGCATTTACTCGTACTTAGATGAAGGAGAGCACCCTGTTACACTTGCGGCACTCACTTATGAGGATCATGAAGGTGAGCCCTATGTGAAACAGCTGATTGAAAAATCAGGTCTCTCAGCAAAAGAGTGGATGGCGAAATTTTTCCATGTGGTGATGCCGCCGCTATTGCACTTTATGTATCAATACGGCACCGTCTTTTCACCGCACGGACAAAATACGATTCTTGTGTTAAAAGATCATCAGCCTCATCGTTTGGCGATTAAAGATTTTGTTGACGATGTGAACATTAGTGATCAGCCGCTGCCTGAATTGGCCTCACTAGGAGAAAATTTGAAAGAAGTGCTGCGGAGTGAGCCGCCGGAAGGGTTAGTGCAGTTTATCTTTACAGGATTGTTTATTTGTAACCTGCGTTACGTATCAAATGTGTTAGACAATCATCAACTGTTAGATGAAACAGCGCTTTGGCGCTTGCTTGCTGAAGAAATTCAGCAGTATCAAAAGCAATTCCCACAGCTGAAGGACCGTTTTGACCTATTTGATCTATTCCAGCCGAAGCTGACAAAGCTGTGCTTAAATCGAAATCGAATGATTGATTATGGGTATGGAGATGGAGATGACCGTCCGCATGCATCAGAGCATGGAAAGGTCACAAATGCACTCGCGCATGTTCTTTCGTCCGCCTGTGAGAAGTAATAGAAAAGCTGTAGACATCAAGTGTCTACAGCTCAGCGTGTAGACAAACCCTCGCATTCTTTGTCAGTCCTGTGCGCTGGTGCTCACGAATTGCAAATTCGCTCCGCGCCAGTGCTCGGCCTTCCTAGACTTCAAAGGTTTTCAATCACGCTGAAAAGAAGACAAAGGGCTAAAATAAAGATCATTTTAGCCCTTTGTCAACAATCTGAAGCTGTAGACATCAAGTGTCTACAGCTTTTTATATTTTACGAAAATGCTTGAGAGGCAAGGAAATAAAGAAGGGCGGGATCGTTCAGCTTTTCTTTTCCGCGAATCATCATAAAATGAGCTTTGTTTGTTTTCGTAAAACCTGCTTCAACAAGTGATTCATGGAGGCGTTCAGCTGTTTCCTCCTGCATATCTAAACGAATCGGACCCGAATAAGACGAAATGAGAGAACGGATCAGCGAGAGAGTTGTAAGTTCATCATTTGCAGCAAGCGGTCCAATCATTAAATTGGCAGGTGTTTCAACACCAAACGCAAAGCCAGTTGTTTCGTGACGTTCATTCTTTGCAATGATACGCCGTGCTGCTCGGTTCATCCTGTTTTTTAAAAAGCTTGATCGATTTGTGCCTGCTCCTTTTTCATCTAGTGCTTCAATACACGGAAGGTGCGATTCATCGGCAGGAGACAGGTGGATGTCATCTGACACACGAAGCGCTTCTGGGTTTGGGTTTTGCGCTTTGTAAGTCGTAATGTAACCAACCGTGTGAAACCCGATTTTTTCGTAAACTGGCCGCCCTTGGACAGTAGCGGTTAAAACGACAGGAATGCTTTGATCACATTGATCTAGCAGGGTGTCAATCATGTTCCTTGCAAGACCTAAGCCGCGATGTGTCTCAGATACAATGACAGCACCAATTGACGCCATTCGATCATATTGGAAAAGTCCTGCACATGAGATGACTTGTCCATCCGCTGTTGAAAAACCTGTGAAATATCCATTTGTTAAAAGAGATGTGAGCTCTTCCGCATTGTAATCAGGCCAGTCTACCTCTTGAGACAATGCGATAAGATCTGGTATGTCATCGAGTGTTAATGCTCGTTGAACAACGTTTGTCATGACACGCAACTCCTTCTTAGCTGAATTCATCTATGTGTATCGTACCATAAGAAGGTATAGTGTAAAAATTGAAGTTTATCTAATTTTCCCAGCAAAAAAGAACCTCCAGTTTCGGAGGTTCTGCATTAATGAACATTAAAATATCGAGCTTCAGGATGAGAAACGACGATCGCTGAAACAGATGCTTCAGGTTCCATCATAAATCCTTCTGTTAGATGGATGCCGATTTTTTCAGGCTGAAGCAGCTTGAACAGCTTTTCTTGGTCTTCAAGATTTGGACAAGCGGGATAACCAAAGGAATAGCGCTGCCCTTGATATTTCGCTTGGAATCGTTTTTCCATTGTGAAATCGACTGGGTCAGGGAAGCCCCATTTGTCACGAATCACTTGGTGGGTTCTTTCGGCTAATCCTTCTGCAAGCTCAAGTGCTAGAGCTTGAACTGCATGCATTTTTAAATAATCTCCTTCTTGCTTAAATTGCTGCGCGACTTCACGTATACGCGCACCAGCTGTAACGGCAAATAAAGCAATATAATCTTTCTCCTTTTCACCGCTTCCCCGCACATAATCAGAAATGGAGCGGTACGGAAGCTTCTCCTGTCTTGGAAATTGGAATGTTTCAATGATACGGTTAGGCACTTCGGGATCATAAATATGCAGATCATTTCCGTTTGAACTAGCAGGATAAAATTGATAGACAAACGCTGGGGCAAACCAGTTTTTTTCTCTACCTTCGTTTAGAAGGTCTGTGACAAGCTGCTTTAATTCCAATGCTTTTGGATGCTGTTCGGCCAACAGCTTTTTGACCTTTCCTTTTAATCCAAGGTGGTGGCCGATGAGCATTTGTTCATTCACATAAGGCATAATGTGATGCAGGTCGATATCCCTTACATAATGACGTGCCGTATTTTCCGGCGTGAAAATAGGTGCCTCAGGGAGTGCCACACGTTTTTCTAGTAATTCAATGACAGCTTGTGGCTGCTTTGTTTCTTTCTCTTTGACAGGTGCCACAGACTCTTCATCGGGCTTTATTTGAAACTGAAAAGGATTTGCTTTTAACTCATTGGCTAAAGATAAGCCGTCCATCGCATCTTTTGCGTAAAGGACCGGTCCGTCATAATGAGGCGAAATCTTCATTTTCGTAAATTTACGAGAAAGTGCAGCGCCGCCGACCAAAATGGGCACGGAAATATTCGCTTTTTGTAAATCCTGAGCGGTGAGTACCATTTGCTGGGCTGACTTCACAAGTAATCCTGATAATCCAATCATATCGGGCTTTTCCTTTTGCACAGCTTCGATCAATGTTTGTGGTGTCACCTTAATCCCGAGGTCGACCACTTGAAAGCCGTTATTGCTCAAAATGATGTCGACAAGGTTTTTCCCAATATCATGGACATCTCCTTTTACAGTGGCAAGTAGAATCTTACCTTTCCCGCTTGCATGCTGCTTTTCCATATATTGCTCGAGATACGATACAGATGCCTTCATGACCTCTGCCGATTGAAGCACTTCCGCCACAATCAGTTCGTTTTGGTTGAAAAGACGTCCAACCTCAGCCATTCCCTGCATTAACGGACCATTGATGATATGAAGTGGTGATTCAAATTGCTCTAGAGCAAGGGATAAATCATCGATAAGACCTTCTTTTGTTCCTTCGACGACGTAGAGTGCTAGCCTTTCATCAAGTGATAAGGAGACCTTTGGTTTTTTCACCGTTTTCTTTTTGCCGCGGTAAAATTGGGTGAATTCAGCAAGGGTTTGATCATTTGTTTCATAGAGCAACGTTTCGGCGAGCTTGATTTCTTCCTTTGGAATAGAAGCGAAGCGTTCAAGTTTTTCTGTATTCACAATGGCGTAGTCAAGTCCTGCTTGGACGCAGTGATACAAGTAGACGGCATTCAAGATTTCTCTCCCATGAGGCGGGAGTCCAAAAGACACGTTGCTGATGCCTAAAATCGTCAAGCACTCAGGCAGGTTTTCCTTGATCATCTTGATGCCTTTGATCGTTTCTTCGGCAGCGCCAATATACTGCTCGTCTCCAGTGCCTACTGGAAAGACAAGTGGATCAAAAATGATGTCACTTGCGGGAATGCCATATTTCTTCGTTAATAGATCATGAGAGCGTACCGCAATCTCCAGCTTTCGTTCTGCTGTTACGGCCATCCCTGTTTCATCGATCGTGCCGACAACAAGTGCACCGCCGTACAGCTTCACAAGTGGAAGAATTTCTTCGAAGCGTTCTTCGCCATCCTCAAGGTTAATGGAATTGATGATGGCTTTCCCTTGGGAATATGTGAGCGCTTTTTCGATCACGTGTTTATCCGTTGAATCAATGACAAAAGGGGCTTTGACTTTTTTCATAGCCTCTTGTAAAAAGCCTTCCATGTCAGCCGCCTCCTCGCGATCTGGATCAGCGAGACACACATCAATCACGTGAGCGCCGTTTTTTACCTGTGCACGAGCAATTTCTGATGCTTCTTCAAACTTTTGTTCCGCAATGAGTCGTTTGAATTTGCGTGAACCAATCACGTTGGTTCGTTCTCCTACAAAAAGAGGGCGCATTGACTCCTCATATACCAGGGGCTCAATTCCTGATACGGTATGCTGAGACGATTCATGCGCAATGTGACGTGGCTGAATCATTCGTACTTCATCTGACAATGCCTGTATATGTGCAGGTGTTGTTCCGCAGCAGCCGCCAACAATATTTAACCAGCCTTCCTTGGCAAAGGCGGAAATTTTTTTAGCAAGTGAAGCAGGGGATTCATGATATTGACCTTCTTCATCTGGTAGACCAGCATTTGGATAGCAGCTAACCGCTGACTTGGCGATGGAGGAGAGCGTGCGGATATGGTCTGTCATGAATTCAGGACCCGTCGCACAGTTCAGGCCGACACTCATTGGTTTCATATGCTGAAGAGAGATATAAAAGGCTTCAATATCCTGACCAGCGAGGGTAGTGCCCATCGGTTCAATCGTACCTGATACCATAAGAGGCAACTCAATACCTGTTTGCTGGAAGGCTTCCTGAATGCCTTTGAAACCAGCTTTTACATTCAGCATGTCTTGACTTGTTTCTAAAAGAAGGGCATCACATTTGCCATCAATCAAGGCGCGGGCCTGCTCTTCATAGTTTCTGACGAGCTCATCGAAGGTTGTGCCGCCTGTCACAGATAATGTTTTCGTAGTGGGACCCATCGCACCTACAACAAATCGAGGCTGCTCCGGCGTGGAAAAACGGTCAGCTTCGTCCTTTGCCAGCTGGGCAGCCCGTATATTGAGTTCATAGGCAAGGTGGCCAAGCCCGTATTCGTCAAGGACGAGCTTTGTAGCCCCGAACGTATTTGTTTCAATGAGGTCGGCGCTTGCCTCAAGGTATTCTCTATGAATCGCGCGGATGGTGTGAGGGGCTGTCACATTCAAATACTCGTTACAGCCCTCATACTCTTCTCCGCCAAAGTCTTCTGCTGTGAGATTGGCATTTTGAATCATGGTCCCCATTGCACCATCAAGGACGAGGATGCGTTTCTTAAGCTGTTCAGTGATAGTTGACATGGGTGTTTGACTCCTTTTCTTTCTGATGAATGTAGGTGGTTAGTTCTGCTGTTAAGTCTGATCGAAGGAAAGGGGTAATTAAATAAATGCCGTTAAACAATTCGCAGGCTGTATCTAATAAAGAGCGGGCAATCGCTAAGCCTTCTGCTCGCTGCTTCTCTTTATCCTCACCAGCCTTGGCCATAATGTCACGAATGGAATCAGATAATTTGATGCCTGGAATTTCATGGTGAATAAACTCCGCATTTCGGCTGCTTGTTAATGGCATAATGCCAATATAAATCGGTTTATCTAAATGACGGCTCTCCTCATGAATTTTCACAAGCTGTTCCTCAGAATAAACAGGCTGTGAAATAAAATAATCAGCACCGTATTCGATTTTTTTCTCAAGACGTTTGACCGCTTTATCAATGTGGCGAACATTCGGATTAAACGCGCCAGCTACTGAAAAATTGGTCTTTTTGCCAAGGGGCTTTCCTGAGAAAGAAAGGCCTTCGTTGAACTGCTTAATCAGCCGAATCAAATCAAAGGAGGTTAAATCATACACAGACGTTGCCCCTGGGAAATCTCCAATCTTAGAAGGGTCGCCTGTAATGGCTAAAATATCAGTTAAACCAAGGGTGTCAAGACCCATCAAATGGGATTGAAGCCCAATCAAATTACGATCACGGCATGTGATATGGACGAGTGAACGCATATCAAGCTGCTGTTTCAATAAAGCACCGCAAGCCACATTGCTAATGCGCGGAGTTGCAAGAGAATTATCAGCCAATGTCAAGGCATCAATACCTGCATTCTTTAATTCATTTGCCGCGACGAGGAATTTTTCGAAGTTCAGCTTCTTCGGCGGATCAAGCTCTACAATAATCGTCCGTTTTTTCGTAGCGAGTTCATCAAGACCTGGTTCAGTCCGCTGATCTTGAATCGAAATGATTTCTTCTTTTAATACTTTTACCTCTTTTTCAGTGATCGGGGCTAAATCCTTGACCGCTTCAGCCATTGCGTGAATATGCTGAGGCGTTGTTCCGCAGCAGCCGCCGATAATACGTGCGCCTTGATTTCTAAATTCAAGTGCACTTTTTCGAAAATAATCGTTATCTGTATCATAGACGAGTCTGCCTTCTTCAAGAGAGGGAAGACTGCTATTAGGATAGACTGATAAATGGGAATTTTCTAAAATTGGAACACCTTCGAGTGCCTGAATCATATGATAAGGGCCCAGCCGGCAGTTGATGCCAACGACGTCTGCGCCAAGAGAGGACAATTCAGATAAACCATCCTTGAGCGGTGTTCCATCCTGCAACACACCTTGTTCATGCATGGAGACGTTCATGACAATCGGGAGAGTCGTTTCTTTTCGTGCAATTTGGAGAACGGCCTTCGCTTCTTCCATGTCATAATACGTTTCTAGCAATAATCCATCGGGCTGCTCATTTAATAGAATGTATAGCTGCTCCCTAAAGCTTCGTTTAATTTCTTCAATCGTATAGGCATTTTTGTTAAACGTTCGAATGCCGCCGATCGTTCCAAGGACATAAGCAGAGCCTGCGGCTGCTTTTGCGATTTGCACCGCCTTTGTATTGATACGCTTTGTTTCTTCCTCTAAGCCGTAGCGGGATAGTTTAATATAATTTGCGCCATACGTATTTGTTTGAATGATGTCCGCACCAGCCTGCACATATGCTTCGTGCACGCGCCTTACTTCATCTTCTTTCGATAAATTTAATTCTTCAAAGCAGCGGTCAATGCCGTAAGAGTATAAAAGTGTTCCCATTGCACCGTCAGCAATCAGTACGCGGTTTTGTAAGTCTTGTAATAGGCCCATTGGTTTCCTCCTTATTTTTATGTAACAAAAAAAGCCTTCTGATAAGAAGAAGACTTTTTGGCTGTATCGTAATTCTTCTTCTTATCTTCCAAGCAGTTGCTTGCTGGATTTAGCACCTTGGTCATAGAAAATATATTTCTACTACACCGGTTGCTGAGGCTTCACAGGGCCAGTCCCTCTGCCTCTCTTGATAAGAAAGCGATATGAACATGTCAATAAATTGAACTTCCATCCACTGTATCGAAAAAATCGGAAATAATCAATGGAAAATTTGAAATTTATCGAAAATTTATAAATTGAACGTCAATCGGTAAATCTGCCTTGCGCATAAGAGAAATAACCTCTTGTAAATCATCTTTATTTTTTCCTATTACACGCACTTGGTCATCTTGAAACTGTGACTTTACTTTAATGCCGGATTGCTTAATGAGTGCATTGATCTTTTTGGCGTTGTCTTGATCAATTCCGCTGATCAGCTTTGCACGCTGGCGTACGGTTCCGCCAAGGGCATGCTCGGTTTTTCCGTAGTCGATGTTTTTAGTTGGAACATTTCGTTTGATCAGCTTTGACACAAGTACATCTTTTAGCTGCTCCAGCTTAAAGTCATCATCAGAGATGAGCACAAGCTCTTCTTTTTCAAGAGAAATATCACTTTTACTTCCTTTAAAATCATAACGGTTTTTAATTTCCTTCAGCGCTGCTTGAACGGCGTTTTGCACCTCTGGCAGTTCAACCTTCGATACAATGTCAAATGAGCTTTCTTTTGCCATAACACATGACCTCCATGGATAGATATTGCGTCTATTTTATCATGCAACGTGGAGAAGAAGAAACTTTATCGAAGAGACGAGTCAAAGAGTTCTGCTGGCAGCGGTATAAATCGCGTTCGGTTTGACCACTTTAGCTAACAGAACTAGAGATGTTCATGTGAGGAGAAGTATAGTAGAATAAAGTGAATCAAAAGATGAACGAACGCTCTTTTATGAGCAGATAGGAAGGAAGAGAACATGAGACCAGGTGAGCAACTGACCTTGCAAATAGAGAACGAGATGGAATACGGTTACTTTTTGACAGATGGTGAAGATTCTGTCCTCTTGCACCGCAGTGAAATGACAGAAGATATTGGTGACCAAGATGAAGTAGAGGTCTACTTATACGTAGATCATGAAGAAAGACTAGCTGCGACGATGAAAATACCGACAATCAATGCGCATACATATGGCTGGGTAGAAGTCGTAGACGTCCTAGAAGACATGGGCGCATTTGTGGATGTTGGGCTGTCAAAGGATGCACTTGTTGCAACAGAACATCTACCGCCTTTTGAGGAAGCATGGCCGAAAAAAGGAGACAAACTTTACTGTATGCTGAAAGTCACAAGCTACGGCAGAATGTTCGCAAAGCCAGCCACTGAAGATGTGATCAGTGAATTGTTTACTGAAGCACCCGAAACCTTAATGAACAAAGAAATCACTGGTACGATTTATCGCTTAATTGCGACAGGCTCTTTTATGCTGACAGATACAGGCGTGCGAGGGTTTATCCACCGTACGGAACGAAAGGAAGAGCCAAGATTAGGATCGACCGTGACAGGACGCGTCATTGCAGTGAAAGAGGATGGAACCGTGAACGTTTCTCTGCTTCCTAGAAAACAGGAAGCGTTATCTGTCGATGCAGAAGAAATCTTAACCTATATGAGAACGAGAAATGGTGCTATGCCTTATGGAGACAAAAGTGATCCAGAAGACATCCGCGAACGATTCCAAATGAGCAAGGCAGCCTTTAAACGAGCATTAGGTCATTTGATGAAAAACGGCCTAGTTTACCAAAAAGAGGGCTGGACATACGAGAAAAAATGAGCAGCGTGAAAGAGAACCCTAACCTCATGGGTTTTCATATCACACTGAAATGAAGAAAAAGGGATAAAATCATCATGGTTTTATCCCTTTTTTTATATTTGTTATAAATAATGGGTTTTTTCAGTGAAAAAAGTCATGAAAAAAGCTGAAAAACCTTCACTTAATCATTGAAACAACGCCTCTCAAATCCGATAAGAAAGGAGTAAGGATGATAAAAGGAGTGTGTGTTTGGATGAAAGTGAAAATTTCATTGCTTCTGTTGGTAGCCGTGCTTATGGTGCTCGCCGCATGCAGCAATCAACAAGGGAAACCACCAGCATCAAATGCGAAGCATATTGGCGTTATGCTCACAGATGATGGTCTTGGTGATCAATCATTTAACGATTCATCGTTTAAAGGATTAGAAAAAGCACGTGATGACCTAGGCATTGAATTTGATTATAGAGAAATTGCAGAAACCGATACATATGAAAAAGGACTGACCGAGCTTGTAAAAGCTGGCAATGATCTCGTCATCGGGGTAGGCTTTAGTATGCAAGAAGACTTAGAAAAAGTCGCAAAGAGATATCCGAAGAAGCACTTTTTGCTCATCGATGCCGTATCTGAGCTGAAAAATGTGACCTCCGTGACGTTTAAAGAAGAGCAAGGCAGCTATTTAGCGGGCGCACTTGCTGCAATGACAACGAAAAGTGATGTCATTGGATTTGTTGGCGGTGTCGATGCGGAGTTGATCCATCGTTTTGAAAAAGGGTTCCAAAAAGGCGCCAAATCAGTGAATCCGAACATCAAGATCTTATCCACCTATGCTAATACGTTTAGTGATGCGGACAAAGGCAGTAAAATAGCCAAAGGCATGATCAAAAAGAAAGCAGACGTTTTATATGCCGCAGCTGGCTATACAGGTGTCGGTGTATTAAAAGAAGCGCAAGCGCAGGGCAAATATGCCATTGGTGTAGATAGTGATCAGTATTACACCGCTGAAAAAGCGGTGATTTCGTCCATGGTAAAAAAAGTCGATGAAGTGGTCTATCAATTCAGCGAACAGCTCGTCAAGAGCAATCAAATCAAAAATGGGCATGTTATTTACGACTTAAGCAATGACGGAATCGATATGGCAAGAATTCGGGTGCTCAAAGATGCCGAAACATTGACCAAAAAAGTAAATGAACTGAAGCAGAAATTGCTAAAAGATGAGGGGGACGCATCATGAGCTTGCGCATCAAAATTTTACTCAACTCACTCGTCTCACTTCTTTTAGCAGTTGGCGTCATCGCCTTTATCATTGTCAGTATGACAAAGATCCAATCATCAAATGAAACAGAAGTTCAAACCTTATTAAATGTTCAAAAAACAAAGGCAAGCTTTGAAAGCGTCGAACAAACCATGACCAATTATTCAATGACACTTTCTGATGAACAGCTAGAGGTTGTTCAAACCGGTATTTCTACAGCAAAAAAACAACTGCAAACCTTAAACAAACATGCAGGAAATATAAATAAAGGTGAATTAACAAGGTTAAATGCAAAATATGACACGTGGACCAAAGAAGCAAATAATGCCATTGGTGAAAAAAACGCATCGGATACAAGACGGGTCGCTGCAAGAATTGATGGTGTTTTAAACGACATCCATACAATGAATAAAAGAGCAGAAGAAGCATATAAACAAAATCTAGAGAATACAGCGGATAATGTGCAATGGATCATCACAAGTGCACTCGTCGCAGCCCTCACACTGATTGTCATTGCTGTCTTTTTAAATATTGGATTAACAAGATCCATCGTGACACCGATTAAATCACTTTCCTACCGAGCGAAGCAGATCGCAGAAGGCAACCTTGCTGTCGAGCGAATGGATATTCAGCGTAAGGATGAAATCGGCGGCTTGAATGAATCCTTTAATCAAATGACAGATCAACTGATTAGTTTGATTAAAGAAATCAGTAATGTCTCAAGTCAAGTAGAGACATTCTCGATCCAGTTAGATGATGAAAACAAAAAGCTGATGGAATCTGCAAATCAAGTATCTGTCTCGACAGACGAAATGGCAAATGGGTCACAAGCCATTTCAGAGGATCTCCAGCATGGCGTTAGCTTGATTGAAAAGATGGATCAGCATGGACGTAAAAATTCCGAACGTTCACAAACAGTCATCCAAAGTACAGAGGATGCGATAGAAGCAGTGGAAAGTGGAAAGCACACGTTAACAGAAACAAAAACGGCGATTGAAAAAAATACACATGCCACAAGGCAAATCGAGCAGTCGGCAGGAGAATTCACGCAATATGCTAGCGGGATCTCGGCTATGGCCAAAACAGTTTCTGACATTGCGGATCAGACAAACTTACTTTCGCTAAATGCGGCAATCGAAGCGGCAAGAGCAGGTGAGGCTGGAAAAGGCTTTGCCGTTGTAGCAGATGAAATTCGTAAGCTTGCCGACGAATCATCTAACGCTACAAGACAAATCTTTGATATGGTCAGTCATATTGAAAGAGGCATTCAATCCATTAGTCAAACTGTCAAAGAAGGAGTCAAGCTTTCACTTCAACAGCAGGATGCGATGGACAAAACCTCACACTCCTTTGAAGATATAGAAACAAAAGCGCAGCACATTAAACAAGAAATGGCGGTCTTAAATGACCAAATTGTTCAATCAACAGAGCTTGGCGGACAAGTGCTCAACTCGATTGAAAATATTAGTGCAGTTGTAGAAGAAACAGCAGCTGGCAGTGAAGAAATTTCTGCCTCGGCCAATGAACAGCTGCAATCATTCCATCAAATGAACAAACAGGTAGAAGAACTGATGAGTATGACGGCAAGGTTAAATGAAACCGTCCACCGTTTTAAACTTTCATAAGTCATAAGAAAAGCACCCTTCCCGTGATGTGTCAGGGAAGGGTGCTTTTTATGATGGTTTGCCTGTAAAGAAGATGGCAAGCGTGCCTGGGCCTGAATGGGACCCAACAGCTGCGCCGACAATCTGAATATCAATTTCTTTTGGATGAAATTCGGCTTCAATCAATTGTTTCATGTCTTCTGCAAGTGCAGGATCATCACCATGACTAATGCCAACAGTTTGATTTGACCAATCCGTTCCACGTTCTTTCATCAGTTCAATAATGCGTTTCAACAGCTTTTTACGTCCGCGGATTTTCTCAAGGGGGATGAGCTTTCCATCCTCGACGTGTAAAATGGGCTTAATACTCAATAAACCGCCAACAAATGCGGACGCTTTACTAATTCTTCCGCCTCTTGCTAAATACGATAAATCGTCTACAGTAAAAATATGTTGTAAAGATTCGCAAAAATGCTTTACAGACGTTTCAATTTCTTGTATTGTATTTCCGTCAATGGCAAGTGATTGAGCGTGTTTGACAGCAAGCCCATAGCCGAGTGAAGCACATTTAGAATCAATGATTCGTAAATCAAAATCAGGGTATTCTTCCTTCACTTCGTTTGCCATCATCATAGCGGTTTGATATGTACCAGAAAGCTCTGATGAAAAGGCAACATAGATTGCAGATGTATGGGTTTGTGCGAGAGAAACAAAGGCTTCTTTGATTCGGTTTGGTGAAGCTTGTGACGTTTTTGGGCTGGCACCTTGTCTCATTGCATCAAATACTTGTTTTGGTTCAATGGTGACCAAATCTTCAAATTCCTCTTCGCCAAGCAATACACGGAGCGGAATAACCGTCATGTTATGTTCATCATAATAAGAAAGAGGCAGATCAGCAGCACTGTCTGCTATGATATGAACAGTCATCAAAATCCCTTCTTTCTAAAAAAATCAGCCATATTTTACAACTTTTTAGCCTAACTATATCACAGAAATCAACTTTTCGTGTTCAAATTCTAAATTTTAGGGAAAACCATAGAGAGAATGGTAAGTGGAGGAATGACAATATGTTCATCGGAGAAGCAAAAAAACTCATTGTCGTCGTCATTGGTGCACTGCTCAATGCGATTGGACTGAATTTATTCTTAATCCCAGCTGATGTATACGCGAGTGGGTTTACAGGGGTAGCGCAGCTGTTATCCAGCTTAATGGATCAATATGCGCCATTTTATGTATCCACAGGGATTCTATTATTTATTTTAAATATTCCAGTCGGCATTTTAGGCTGGATGAAAGTGGGCCGTTCCTTTACGTTTTACAGCATCATCAGTGTGGCACTGACGACCATTTTCCTCGGCATCTTACCAGAAACGAGTGTTTCACATGATATTTTACTAAATGCTGTGTTTGGCGGCGTGATATCCGCAGTAGGGATTGGGATCACGCTCAAATTTGGGGCATCGACAGGCGGACTCGACATCATAGCCATGATCTTAGCGAAGTGGAAGGATAAACCAGTCGGCACGTATTTCTTCATTTTAAATGGTATCATCATTTTTACAGCAGGATTATTACAAGGTTGGGAGAAAGCATTATATACCCTTGTCACATTGTATGTGACCACAAGGGTCATTGATGCCATCCATACAAGACATGAGAAGCTGACCGCGATGATTGTAACGAAGAAGGCTGATGAAATCAAGGAAGCCATTTATGGAAAAATGGTCAGAGGTATTACGACTGTACCTGCAAAGGGAGCTTTTACCAATGAGCCAAAAGAAATGATGGTGATCGTCATTACAAGGTATGAGCTGTATGAACTTGAACAAATTATTAAAGAAGTCGATCCAAAAGCCTTTACAAATATTGTGCAAACAACTAATATTCTTGGATTTTTCAGACGAGATTAAAAGGTGGGTAGCGAATGAAAAAAGGGTTGGTGCTTCTCCTCGTTGTATTGATTTTAACCGCTTGTGGACAACAAAAAAAGGATGAACCAAACAAGGAGGTATCAGGTCAAATGGGAGAAAAAACGGTTGTACTCACAGTAGACCCCGTCCAGAAAGGTTCTTCGGTTCAATTTAACATGTCACTGAAAAATGAATCAGATCGAGATATTGAATTTACCTTTAACACAAGCCAGAAATTTGAGCTCAGTGTGTATGATGAAAACGGAAATGAACAATATCGCTATTCAAAAGACCGTATGTTCACACAGGCCATCCAATCATTTGTACTAAAGAAAGGCGAAGCCTATGATTTTCAAGATACGTGGTCAAATGGTGTCAAGCCGGGAACGTATGAAGCGGTCGTCACATTTAAAGGAAAAGCAGAAGGGCTGAAGCAAATCACGGAAAAGAAAACGTTCCAAGTGAAATAAGTGCTTTCAGCTTCATGAGAATCAGAAAAAGCTGTCCAATGTTGGACAGCCAGATTGTAGAGAAACTCATGTTTTTCTACAATCTTTTTTATTTTCATCGTAATGATGATGGATGAGATTAAAGAAAAAGGCCTCCCACACACCTAGCCTAGCTTCGCTAGGTGTGTGGCAATCTTCTTCATGTTCTGACAGGCAGCTGTGAGAAGCACTTGCTCACTCACATTTTGTTTTCCCCTCAACCGGCAGTAGCGAAGCCCATGCAGTTGTTTTGAATCTGCAAAGCTTCGCTCTATTTTTTCTTTTCTTTTTTTATATAGCTCTTTTCCAGAAGCAGACAGACGATTTTGTCTGATCTTTTCTTTATGTTCTTCCCATACATGTCTTGAGATCACTTTTTGATGATTTTTCGACCTTGTACAGCTCTCTAGGAAAGGACACGATACGCATTTTTTAGGGTCTGATTTGTAGAATCGATAACCTTTTCGATCAGTTGTTGTATATAATAGCTTCTCGCCATTTGGGCATATGTAGTGATCATGTTCAGAATCATACTGAAATTTCCATTTCTCAAATAATCCTCTTGTTGGATGAAAGCGTCTATGTGCGATGACACCAAAAATACGGCGATCGGATAAACCTTTACAGATTGGGGTTGTCAAATAACCAGAATCAAGGGCAACAGCTTCTACTTGAAAACCAAATCGGGCGATTTGGTGATCCAATCGATCAAGATACGGAACAGAGTCATGGATATTGCCGGGCGTGACATGGGCATCCGTGATGATATTGTACTTCATATCCGTTGTACGGTGGTCTAGGTAGAAAAAGCCTTCTGGCTTGTTTTCACGATAAAGATAGCCACTTTCAGGGTCAGTCGTACTTTGACGAATGTCTTTTTCCGTTTTCACCTCCTCTTTTACCTTTAAGGGCTTTTTTCCGTGTACCTCTCGATCTTCTTGGATCGCTTCTTCTAAATCATTTATATAGTTCTGAGTATCTTGTTCAATCGTTTTTCTCGTATATTTATGTTTATTGGCATTGGCTTTAAGATGAGTCGAATCAGTAAAAAGAACGCGGCCTCCTACCATATCATGATTGATGGCTTGAAGCACAATTTCATCAAAAATGTCTTGAAAAATCGTTGTATCTTTGAATCGAGTACGACGATTCCAGCTAATGGTCGAGTGGTGGGGAACGGGGTCATTGATGTTCAAACCTAAAAACCATCTATACGCCATGTTATAGTAAATTTCTTTTTCAAGTTGTCTTTCAGAACGGATACCGTACAGGTATCCGATAAACATCATTTTGAACAAAATAAGTGGATCAAGAGAAGGACGACCTTTATTCTCACTATAATAGGGTTTGACTTTATCTACGATAAATGAAAAATCAATGTACTGATCAATTTTACGAAGCAGGTGATCCTCTTCGACCAGTTGATCTAGCAATACAAATTCGGCTTCGTGCTGAGAAGAATTTCTAGTGTGGAACATGAGAAAAACACCTTCCTTTAGTATGCTTTTCTCTATTATAAAACGGGGGAATGGAAACTTTAAGGGAAAAAATAAAGCTGTCGAGATTTTCTCGACAGCCTGGCTGTCCAATGTTGGACAGCTTTTTTATGTTAGAGATCATCGAGCAAGTCTTGGAAGGTATGCAGCTGGTTTCTTTCTGCATCTGTCGAATTGGCAAATGCAGAAGATACGGCATTTTTGGCTCGTTTGACCGCCTGTTGACGCTCTAACCCAGATGAAAATGAAGAAGTAAGGGCTTCTTCAGTAAATGATTTGGCTTGATCAAAAAGTTCGTTTCTCACAATGAACCTCCAGAAGCATCAGTCTTCATATTTTCTCTGCCAGACGCTTCTTCAAGCGTAGAACGATAAGGAAAACGTGCGTCATGCAGACTGACTGAATCTTTACCTTGTTGTATAAAGCGTTTCGATTTGCTTCTTTTACCCATTCGGAATCCGCCCCTTTACACAAGTTGACAGGACAACCTGTCTAAAGGTAGTATGCCCGCTTCCTTCGGTTATGTATGAATGGAAAAATTAAAGGGAGAAGTAATTCGTTAGAAACTTTGCAATCCCATCTTGTTCGTTTGTATCTGTGATTTCATTTGAAACACGTTTCACGGCATCGATTCCGTTGCCCATAGCCACACCGCATCCAGCAAATTCAAGCATTTCTAAATCATTGTCTTCATCTCCGAATGCCACAATCCGCTCCTGTGGAACGCCGTAATAATCACTGATCTTTTGCAGTCCAACGGCCTTGTTCATGCCTGTTTTAATGATCTCAATCACGTGCCACGGAGCAGCCCATCGCCTATGATCAATCACTTCTGCATGAACATCTGATAAATAGCTTCGAATGGCTCCGACGTCCTCTTCTTTTGCGTGAATTAACACGCTCGTCACATTCTCTCCAAGGTTGTCCCGAAGGTCTCCAACAGTGACTTTATTTGCATTCATATTAAATATATCAATGAGCTTCTCATCATGATAATGGAAATACAAATCGTCTAACACTTCAGCTAGCACATTATGCACTTTATACTCCTCACTAATGTCTACAAGCTGTTTAACGACTTGAAGATCAAGTGACGTATGAAATCTGCCCCATTTTTCATCAAGAGGATGATGGACAAACGCTCCATTAAAATTCACAATGGGTGAATCAAGCTGTAATTGCTGATAATAAGGAGAGCTGGAACGAAATGGCCGGCCGGTTGAAATACAGACATGATGCCCGCTGTCTTTCACTTTTTGAATGACGTCAAGTGTGTGTGTAGAGATGGTTTTATCATCTTTTAATAACGTGCCATCCAGGTCAAGTGCGATTAGGTAAGGTTTAGTCTCCATAAAATCTCCTTTGATCTGTAAGTGATAGGAGGCAGTTCGTGCGGCGCCTCTACCTATAGTGTATCTTTATCACATCTTTGTTGTCTACATGTTAAAATAAACAAAGACGGGAATGATAAAGGAGGATTCATAGGCAGTGATCACCATTGATGAGCAAATTGCGCGCGATATTCCATTTTTACATATCGTAAAAGCTGAAAATAAAAACAAACCGCTACCGCTTGTATTTTTTATACACGGATTTACAAGTGCACGCGAGCACAACTTACACTTCGCCTTTCATTTGGCGGAAAAAGGCATGAGAGTGATTTTGCCTGACTGTGCTTATCATGGTGTAAGATCAGAAAACCTCAGCTTAGAGGAACTGGCGTCAAGGTTCTGGGAAATTGTCTTGAACGAAATACGTGAAATCGATATACTCAAAACATACTTTGAAGAAAAACATTTGATTGAAGCCGATCTGATCGGTGTTGCAGGTACTTCCATGGGCGGCATCACGACCTTTGGTGCACTCGCCAAGCATGATTGGATTAAAGCGGCAGTTAGCTTGATGGGCAGTCCGAAATATACGACATTTCTACAAGCACAAATTATGGACATGCGTCACAAAGGGTTGATGAAAGAGATTACAGACGAAGAGGTTCATCAGCAATTAGACGTGCTGCGTCCTTATGATTTAACGCTGCAAACAGATCGATTAAACAAAAGACCGCTGTTATTCTGGCATGCAGAAAATGATCCAGTTGTCCCTTACCGGCATGCAAAAGCTCTTTATGACGAGTTAGCAGCAACCCAATATAAAGAAGATCCGCACCTGATTCGTTTTATTACAGATGGACAGGCTGGCCATAAGGTCTCAAGACAAGCAATGTTTGAAACGATTGACTGGTTTGTGACACATCTGAAAAGCACAAACGTTTAGTCAAAAGAAAAAGTACGTTATACTAATGGAAAAGGAGTGGATATCATGGATGAAGCATTGAAAGAAAATATTTTAGGCGCCCTAGAACAGGTGATTGACCCTGAACTGAATGTCGACATCGTCAACCTTGGACTTGTCTATGATGTCGATCTTGATGAGAATGGAAAAGCGGATATCACGATGACCTTAACATCAATGGGGTGTCCCCTGGCACCAGTTATCGTGGATGAAGTGAAAAAAGCATTAAGTGATCTTCCAGAAGTGAAAGAAACAGAAGTTCACATCGTATGGAATCCGCCTTGGACACGAGACAAAATGTCAAGATACGCAAAAATTGCGCTCGGTATTCAATAAGCACAAATGAAAATGCCTGGTATGAGTTGAACTCATACCAGGTTTTTTTATGAAAAAATAAGGTGGAGGAAGAGAATGGATTGATATAATGGGTGTAATATGACAGATCGGAGTACCTCATAATGAAACGAAAATGGTTATGGATTGTTCTTTTAATGGGATACGCTGCTGCATTTTTTACATCAATCACCATCCGTGAGGAACAAGCACACAAAAAACAAGATCTTGAGGCGTTTACAGATGTCAGTCATCTTATGCCTGTTAAAATAAAAAAAGTCGTTCAAGGTAAAGAAATAGATACTTTAAAAGAAGTAGTAGAAGAAGCGAAAGTAAAAAACTTGCCGATATCAATAGCCGGCAAACAGCATAGCATGGGCGGCCACACGTATTATGAAAATGGCATTGTGCTCGATATGACAGAATTCCGCCAAATTTTAGCGTTTGATGAAAAAAAGAAAACGATTCGGGTCCAAAGCGGCGTTACATGGGATGATATACAAACATATGTGAACCCATATGGTCTTGCCGCGAAGGTCATGCAATCACAGAATATCTTCACGATTGGCGGTTCTCTCAGTGCAAACGCACATGGACGTGACATTCGCTACGGCTCACTCATAGACACTGTTCGTTCCTTTAGGCTACTTAAGGCAGATGGGGAGATCGTTACAGTGAAGCGGGGCGATGGTTTGTTTACTGCCGTGATTGGCGGATATGGTTTGTTCGGCGTCATTTTAGATGTTGAGCTTTCGTTAACGAGAGATGAATTATACAAAATGGAGACAACCTCTCTAGATTATCGCGAATACAGTGATTATTTTCAAAAACATGTCAAACAAAATAAAGAAGTACGCATGCATCTTGCCAGAATCTCAACAGCGAAAACAAACTTTTTGAAAGAGATGTATGTGACGAATTATTCCCTCACTTCACAACAAGAGATTGAATCATATCAAGAGCTGAAAGAGGATCAACTCGTTATGCCACTCAAATTTATGCTCGGTCTTTCAAGAAGGTTTGATATGGGGAAAGATCTGCTATGGAATTTGCAAAAGAAGTATTTCCAAAGTCAAAATGATCAGCTGATCACAAGAAACAATGTGATGCGCTCAGATTCTGCTTTTTTAGAATATGAAAATGAATCAGATACAGATGTGCTTCAGGAATATTTCGTCCCAGTCGACCGCTTTCGTGCGTATATCGATGAAATGAGACACTTTTTACAACAGGAAGAATTGAATTTAATGAACATCACGATCCGCTACGTACAAAAAAATGAAAAAGCGGATCTCTCATATGCGAAAGAAGATATGTTTGCACTTGTTCTTTTAGTGAATTATGGTTTTGAGAAAGAAAAGAAGGCAGAAGCAGAGCGGATCATCCGGCAAATGACAGATATCACGCTTCAGCACCATGGAAGCTATTACTTACCGTACATGCCTTATCAAACGAAGATACAAATGAAGCGGGCCTATCCTAAAACCGATGTATTCTTCCAAAAGAAAAAGCAAGTAGATCCAGATGGCAGGTTTATCAATTACTTTTATGAAAGGTACAATACACAATGAATGCAAAAGCAATGAAATGGTTCGTCTACTCACAAAGCCTGCTGTTTTTCGCCAGTAGTTTGATTTTCCCTTTTTACATTCTTTTTATTAAAAATGTTGGTTCAAGCTATTCACAGTTTGGTCTTGCCTATGGCTTGTTTGGTTTAAGCGGAGCGTTTATTCATTTACTCTTAGGGAAACTGCCCGAAACCACTGACAGGCGTCTCTTTTTAATCATTCATTCGTTCGGAATGGCATTTCTTTTACTGCTATTTCCTCATATAACAGAAGTCGAGCAAGTGTATATGATTCAACTGGCTCTTGGTGCGCTAGGCGGCTTTCAAAAGCACGGGGAAAAACTGCTTGTCACAGAGCTGACAACAGAGAATAAGAGAATGAAAGAGGTCGGCCGCTATCATTTTTGGACAGCTCTTTTTTCATCGATAGCGATTATGCTTGGCGGCCTGTTTGCAGATTTCTTCACCGTGTATTTCATTTTTTATGCAAGCTCCATATTATATTTATGCAGTGCCCTCATCGTCATCATGATGAAATACGAAAGATAAATCCGCATGTCTCACGAAGATATGTGGATTTTTTTATGAAAAAAAATGAAAAGAAATATTAAATATACAATTGAATTAATTTTTATACATGTTATAATGTTAAATAATTTCACAAAGATCAAGAGGGTGTATTGACGTTGAAAATAGGTATTATAGGTGCTACGGGATACGGTGGTGCGGAATTAGTTCGTATCTTCAAGCAACATCCACACGTGGATGAATGTATATTGTATTCATCAAGTGGTGATGGTCAATTATACAGTCAATCTTATCCACATCTAACAACGATTACTGATCAAACATTAAAAGCCATTGATCCTGCTGCCATTGTGCGAGAAACAGATGCTGTGTTTTTAGCGACACCAGCAGGCGTATCAAGTGAACTCACACCGAAGCTCATGAACCAAGGAGTGCCTATCATTGATTTATCAGGTGATTTGCGCATTCAAGACGGTGCAACCTATGAAGCTTGGTATAAACGAAGGGCAGCTGATCAATCATCTGTTCAACAAGCTGTGTATGGGTTACCTGAATTGAATCGTGAAACGATTGAGCAGGCTGAAGTCATTGCAAACCCAGGGTGCTTCCCTACCGCAGTTCTTCTCGGCTTAGCACCTCTGATGAAACAGAATCTAATCGATGAATCTATGATCATCATAGATGCAAAAACAGGAGTGTCTGGTGCAGGACGATCTGCCTCACTTGGAACGCATTTTTCAGAGCTAAACGATAACTTCAAAATTTATAAGGTAAATGAACATCAACATACACCTGAAATAGAGCAAATATTAAGAGAATGGAATCCGCAAACGGCGAACATCACCTTTTCAACGCACCTTGTCCCGATGACAAGGGGGATTATGGCGACGATGTATACCCAGCTGAAATCAGATATCACAAAAGAGGAATTGATGAAGCATATGAAAGGCTTTTATGAAGATTCCTATTTTGTCAGAGTGAGAGATCACGGGGTGTATCCGCAAACAAGGGAAGTATATGGCAGTAATTTCTGTGACATTGGCTTTCATTTAGATGAACGTACAGGCAGACTCACGATTGTGTCTGTGATCGACAATCTCATGAAGGGCGTAGCCGGCCAAGCGGTTCAAAACTTCAACATCATCAAAGGCTTAGATGAAGAGGCGGGCCTCACAATGACACCTCTCTATCCATAAGAACAGGGGAGACAACAAACATGATCGAATTGAATGAAAAAAGCATTGTTAAAATAGACGGTGACGTATCATCACCAAAAGGCTTTGAAGCAAAGGGGATTCATATTGGATTACGTTATTCAAAAAAAGACCTTGGACTGATCGTCAGTGAAGTACCGGCAGCGAGTGCAGCTGTATACACACAAAGTCACTTTCAAGCTGCACCTCTACAAGTCACTCAGAAAAGCTTAAAAAAGACAGGGCAATTAAAAGGGGTCATTGTCAATAGTGCTATCGCCAATGCATGTACCGGTGAGCAAGGTTTGAAAGACGCATACGAAATGCAGGCAGCCTGCGCAGATATGTTAGGGATAGAACCTGATTACATTGCTGTTTCTTCTACTGGTGTCATTGGAGAGTGTCTGGATATGGATAAAATCAAAAAAGGCATCACTCAGCTGAAAGAAGCAAAAGCAGGAAATGGTCATTTTGAAGAGGCAATCTTAACGACAGATACAGTCATTAAAAACACAACATACACCCTGACGATAAACGGCAAAGAGGTTCTCATTTCAGGTGCAGCGAAGGGCTCTGGCATGATTCATCCGAACATGGCAACAATGCTTGGCTTCGTAACAACGGATGCAAATGTCGAACAGGAAGCTCTGCAAAATGCACTTCGTGATATTACCGATGTGACCTTTAATCAAATTACTGTCGACGGAGAAACATCGACAAACGATATGGTGCTCGTGATGGCAAATGGCATGGCAGAAAATGATGTGCTAAATGAAGAGCATCCAGAATGGCCATTGTTCAAAGAAGGATTAAAGCTAGCTTGTGAAGATCTTGCTAAAGAGATTGCAAGAGACGGAGAAGGTGCAACGAAACTAATTGAAGCGCAAGTTGCTGGTGCTAAAAATCATTTAGAAGCTGGCATCATAGCGAAGAAAATCGTCGGTTCGAGTCTAGTGAAAACAGCCGTATACGGTACCGACGCCAACTGGGGGCGTATCATTGGAGCGATTGGCCATAGCGCAGCGTCCGTCACACCACAAGAGGTAGAAGTGTATTTAGGTGGACAATGTCTGTTTAAACATAATGAACCGCAGCCATTCTCAGAAGAGGAAGCAAAAGCGTATCTAGAGCAGGATGAGATTACGATTTTGATTCAAATGAATGAGGGAAATGGTCAGGCAGCGGCATGGGGCTGTGACCTTACCTATGATTATGTGAAAATTAACGCGAGCTATCGCACATAATGAAGGAGATAGACATGGATAAAACGATCGTATTCAAGTGTGGAGGCAGTGTCATTCGAGAACTTTCAGATACCTTTTATGAAAATGTCCGCTCACTTCAAGCTGCTGGATTTAAGCTGGCTATCGTCCATGGCGGAGGCCCTGAAATCACTAGCATGTTGAAAAAATTAGAAGTGAAAACAGAATTTGTTGACGGGCAGCGTAAAACAACGAAGCCGGTATTAGAGGTAGCCGAAATGGTCCTCTCGGGAACGGTCAATAAATACTTTGTGTCAGAGCTCGCAAAGCATGATATCTCATCTGTCGGCGTGTCTGGGAAAGATGGTCAGATGCTTGTCGCTGATTTTCTTGATCAAGACGTGTACGGGTACGTTGGTGAAATCAAAGAAGTGCATCCAGAGATGGTAGAAGCATTAATGGAAAAACAATTTATTCCTGTGATTGCACCGTTGTCTATGACAGAAGAATGCCAAACGTTAAACGTAAACGCTGATTTAGCAGCATCAGCTGTCGCAGGAGCGATGAAAGCTGATAAGCTCATGTTTGTTACAGATGTGGAAGGCATTTTAAAAAATGGTGAATTATTAGATGTCGTCACCGAACAAGAAGCTCTCACGCTCATTGATGAAGGCATTATTTCCGGGGGAATGATTCCAAAAGTACAATCCGCTTTGAGTGCTTTATCAGGAGATGTGGATGAAGTCATGATCGTCAATGGTAAAGGAAGTATCTTTACAGGGGAAACCTTTAAAGGAACAAGAATTGTGAAGAAAAAGGAGGCGGTCCTGTGAGTCATCTCTTTCAAACTTATGGACGGTGGAATGTTGAAATTAAAGAGGCAGCAGGTTCTTGGGCAGTCGATACAAATGGGAAAAAATATTTAGACTTTATACAAGGCATTGCGGTCACAAATCTCGGTCATAATCACCCAAAGGTCAATCAAGCCATCAAGAAGCAGCTTGATCACGTCTGGCATGTATCGAATCTATTTGAAAATGGGCTGCAGGAAAAAGCAGCAGAAAAGCTGGCTGCAAACAGTTCAGGGGATCTCGTATTTTTCTGTAATAGCGGAGCTGAGGCAAATGAAGGTGCAATCAAATTAGCGCGTAAAGCAACAGGGAAAACAAATATCGTGACATTTTTGCACTCTTTTCATGGGCGCACGTATGCTGGTATGGCTGCTACAGGTCAAGATAAAATTAAAACGGGCTTTGGCCCCATGCTGGAAGGCTTTCATTATGTACCGTTTAATGACCCAGAAGCGATTGCCGCATGTGAAGTCGATGATGTGGCAGCGGTGATGCTTGAGGTTGTGCAAGGAGAAGGTGGCGTAAATCCAGCGACAACAGAATTTCTAGACGCTGTTCAAGCGTTTTGCCAAAAGCATGAAGCACTTCTGATCGTAGATGAGATTCAAACGGGAATTGGACGTACAGGAACAGCATTTGCATACGAACAAATGGGACTTGATCCTGATATTATCTCTTCTGCAAAAGGATTAGGAAATGGCTTCCCAGTCGGTGCAGTCATCGGGAAAAAGGCTTTAGGAGACGCATTCTCACCAGGTTCACATGGAACAACTTTTGGTGGCAACATGCTTGCCATGGCTGCTGTGAATGCAACACTCGATGTCGTTTTCAAAGATGAGTTTCTGACAGAAGTCAAAGAAAAAGGCGCTTATCTGCTAGAAAAGCTACAAGATCTGAAACAACTGAATATCGTAAAAGAAGTACGCGGAAAAGGATTGATAGCAGGGATTGAATGTCATCAGCCAGTCGGTGATTATATCACAGCTCTGAGAGAACAGGGATTGCTGGTACTTCCAGCTGGTCCGAATGTGATTCGGTTATTGCCTCCGCTGAATGTAGAAAAAGCAGAAATAGATCAAGCAATAGAAGCGATGACTCATGTTTTAGCAAATGAAACAGTGACGGCATAAATTTTTTTACACCAAAACGCATAAAAATGCATTTATATTACTAATTATTCAATTTGGGGTGACACGAGCATGAAAGGTTATTTAAATTTAGAAGATGGAGCCTCTTTTGAAGGAGATCTGACAGGAGAAGCTGGCATGACAGGAGAAGTGGTTTTCTTTACAGGGATGACCGGTTACCAAGAGGTGCTCACAGATCCTTCCTATAAGGGACAAATCATTGTTTTCACATATCCGCTCATCGGAAATTACGGCATTAATCATGAAGACTTTGAGAGCAAAAAACCACAAGTGAAAGCTGTCGTTGTGTATGAAGCAGCGGATCATTTCTCTCACCATCTGGCAGCGGTTAGCTTAAAAGATTATTTACAAAAGTGGAACATTCCGCTTCTGACTCATACTGATACACGAGCAGTCGTGCAGAACATCCGGGCAAATGGGACGATGAACGCTGTGATCAGTGCAGACGAAAACGAAACACCGCCGGCCATGAAACAAGACAATGTGGTCGCACAGGTGACAGAGGATGAAATCTACACTCAAGGCAGCGGCGAGGAACATGTAGCGCTTATTGATTTTGGCTTTAAAAAATCAATAGCAGATTCGCTTGAAGCGCGCGGCTGTAAAGTAACCGTCATTCCGTACAAACAGCTGGAAAAGGTGTTTGAAATTAAGCCAGATGCGGTCCTGCTATCAAATGGGCCTGGAGATCCCAAAACAATGAAGCCATATTTAAAAACCATTCATGACATCATGATGACCTTCCCGACACTTGGAATCTGCTTAGGTCATCAATTAATCGCTCTTGCACTTGGCGGGGATACGTATAAGCTTCCATTTGGCCACCGCGGGGCGAATCACCCTGTACAAGATACAGAATCCAAACGTGTTTTCATGACAAGTCAGAATCACAGCTATGTGGTGAATGAAAAAAGCATGAATGACAAAGAAGTGGACGTGAAATTCCTTCATGTTAATGATGGATCTGTCGAAGGATTCATTCATAAAGAGAAGCTCATTATGTCAGTTCAATTTCATCCAGAAGCACACCCAGGTCCTGCTGAAAGTGAATGGATATTCGATGATTTTATTGAGAAAGTGAAACAAGCAAGGAGAGAAGTTGCACATGCCTAAAGATCAAAGCATACAAACCATTCTAGTCATCGGGTCTGGTCCAATCATCATTGGTCAGGCAGCAGAATTTGATTACTCAGGAACACAAGGATGTATGGCCCTAAAAGAAGAGGGCTACAAAGTCATTTTAGTGAATAACAACCCAGCAACCATTATGACAGACGAATCATTTGCTGATGAAATCTATTTTGAACCGCTTTCAGTTGATTCAGTGACAAGAATCATCGAAAAGGAAAAACCAGATGGTCTTTTAGCCAACCTTGGCGGACAGACCGCTTTAAACCTTGCTGTCGAGCTCGAAAAAGCCGGTGTGCTGAAAAAGCACGAGGTAACCCTGCTCGGAACGTCAGTTGAAACAATTGAAAACGGTGAAGATCGAGAGAAATTCCGTGCTCTCATGAAGCAGTTGAACGAACCTGTGCCAGATAGTGAAATTGTGGATAATGCAAAGGATGCCCTTCAATTTGCAAAAGAAGTAGGCTTCCCAGTCATCCTAAGACCAGCATACACACTTGGCGGAAAGGGCGGCGGAATTGCTTTAACAGAAGAAGCGTTTAAACCGCTTATTGAAGGAGCCCTTTTAGCGAGCCCGATTCATCAGTGTTTAGTTGAAAAAAGCATCGCGGGTTTTAAAGAAGTCGAATATGAGGTCATGAGAGACCGTCAAAATACGTGTATTACGGTTTGTAATATGGAAAATATCGATCCAGTTGGCGTGCATACAGGAGACTCGATTGTCGTTGCACCTTCGCAAACATTAACGGATCAGGATTATCAAATGCTTCGTTCAGCGAGCCTGAAAATCATTTCAGCACTGGATGTAGTCGGGGGATGCAACATCCAATTCGCCCTTGATCCACTCAGTAAAGAATACTTTGTCATTGAGGTGAATCCGCGGGTTAGTCGTTCATCTGCTCTTGCCTCAAAAGCAACGGGCTATCCGATTGCTAAAATGGCAGCAAAGCTTGCGGTAGGCTATACACTAGACGAACTGAAAAACCCGCTCACAGGCACAACTTATGCTAGTTTTGAGCCGGCACTCGATTATGTCGTCGTGAAATTCCCACGCTGGCCGTTTGATAAATTTAAACAGGCAGATCGGCAATTAGGTACAAAAATGAAGGCGACTGGCGAAGTCATGGCGATTGACCGTAATTTAGAATCAGCCATCCAAAAAGCGGTCGCCTCTCTTGAAATCAAAACAAAGGGCTTCCACCTGCCAGAATTGAAAGACCAATCGACTGAACAACTATTTGAGCTTGTCAAAACACCAGACGATCGACGTTTCTTTGCTGTCATGGAGCTTCTTTCAAGACAGGAAACGGTTGAAGCGATCCATCAAGCGACGAAAATCGATCTATTCTTCTTACATGTGTTCAACAATATGATCACTCTCGAACAGGAATTGAAAAACCATGAGGGAACGCTCTCAAAAGACACCTTGAAAAAGGTAAAGGAAAAGGGCTTCCTTGATGAAACGATTGCTCTTCTAACAGGCAATAGTGAAGAGGCTATTAGACAGCTTCGTCAAGAATATGGCATTACGGCTTCATTTAAGATTGTCGACACATGTGCAGCGGAATTTGATGCAAAAACGAACTACTTCTATTCCACATACTTTGGCAAAAGTGATGGAGAGCATCAAGAGAAAACCAAACAGCGTGCACTCATCATTGGCTCTGGTCCAATTCGGATTGGGCAAGGAGTCGAGTTTGACTATAGTGCGGTGCATGGCGTTCTTACCCTACAAAAGCTTGGCTTTGAAACCATTATGATGAACAACAATCCAGAGACGGTCAGTACGGATTATGAAATCGCAGATCGTTTATATTTTGAGCCCATTTCATTAGAGCACATCTTAAACGTTGTGGAAGCAGAGCAAATTGATTTCGTCATCGTTCAATTTGGCGGACAGACTGCCATCAATGTAGCAGAAGGTTTAGAAAAAGCGGGCATTACGTTGTTAGGTACATCCTTTGACACGCTAGATGCGCTGGAAGATCGTGATCTGTTCTATCAGCTTCTTGATGAACTGAACCTACCTCATGCAAAAGGAAATACAGCTCATTCAAAAGAAGAAGCGCTCACGCATGCTAAAAGCATCGGTTACCCTGTGTTAATTCGCCCATCGTATGTCATTGGCGGAATGGGAATGATTGTTGTCCAGTCAGAAGCACATTTGACGTCACTACTTGATCAGCCAGATCATCTGCCATATCCAATTTTAATTGATGAGTATGTCACTGGAAAAGAAGTTGAAGTGGATCTGATTTCTGACGGAAAAACGACTTTCATCCCAACGATCGTGGAGCATATTGAGAAAGCGGGCATCCATTCAGGTGACAGCTTTGCCATCTTACCAAGTGTCTCCATCAGTGAAGACATCAAACAGCAGGTGCATATTGCGTCCGAACAAATAGCGAAGAAATTAGCGTTTAAGGGCATTATGAATATCCAATTTGTGATCAAAGGGGATCAGGCGCTTGTACTAGAGGTGAATCCGCGGGCGAGCCGGACCGTTCCAGTTGTCAGCAAGGTGATGGGCATTGACATGATTCCGCTTGCGACTCAATTACTAGCTGGTGCAACGCTTGAAGAACTGAACCCAGTAACGAAAAACAAAGGGGGAACAGCGGTCAAATTCCCAGTCTTCTCATCACATGCCATTCAAGATATTGACTTAAAGCTGACACCTGAAATGAAAGCGACAGGAGAAGGAATGTGTGTAGGCAAGAACGTAGAAAGCGCTTTGAAAAAAGTGTTTGCGTCGATCTGGCATCAGAAAGGTAGCCTTTTTATAAAAGGCAGTGAACAATTAGTAGATGAAGCAAAACATGCAGGATTTGATGTCTGGACGGACAGCTTTGACACTTGGCTGCAAAACGAAGATAAATCCCTTCATATCCATTTAGGCGAAGATGAAGAGGCAAAAGAGCAACGCGTAAAAGCACTCACACATGGCGTCCAGGTTCTAACCGAATATGAAACAGTTCAAGCATTCCTGCAAGGAAAAAATGGAGATGTATCACCAGTATCGCTCCAAGAATTATACAAAAAGGAAGTGACGGCATGAGTCAAGTTGATCTGCAACCAACATTATACGGAAAAGACTTTTTATCATTAAAAGATTTCTCAATCAAAGACATTGCTTATTTAATTGAAAAAGCGGAAGAAATGAAACAAAACCCATACCAAGATTTATTCAAAGGGAAAACGTTAGCGATGATCTTTGAAAAATCGTCAACTAGAACCCGCGTGTCGTTTGAAGCCGGAATGACGCAGCTGGGGGGACATGCGCTCTTCCTCAGCTCAAATGATTTGCAAATCGGCAGAGGAGAAACGATCAGTGATACAGCGCAGGTGCTGTCTGGCTATGTAGACGGCATTATGATTCGAACATTTGAACATGAGAAGGTCGAGGAGCTGGCACAATACGCGTCCATTCCTGTCATCAATGGACTGACTGACTACTCCCATCCATGCCAGGCACTTGCTGATTTATTGACGATAAAAGAAGCAAAAGGAACATTAAAAGGAATCAAAGTCGCCTACATCGGTGACGGAAATAACGTGGCACACTCCTTGATGGTTGGCTGTGCGCAGCTAGGCTGTGATATTGCAGTTGCATCACCAAAAGGCTATGAACCACTTCAAGAAGTAACAGACACAGCACGTGAGTTTGCAAAACAATCAGGCGCAGAAGTCATCATTACAACAGACCCAATCTCTGCTGTCCAAAATGCAGATGTCATTTATTCCGATGTGTTTACAAGCATGGGGCAGGAAGCAGAAACAGAGAAACGCCTTGCTGAATTTAAAGAATATCAAGTCAATGACAAACTAATGCGTCATGCAGCAAAAGAATATATTTTCCTTCATTGTCTCCCGGCACATCGCGGAGAAGAAGTGACAGCAGACATTATTGACGGACCGCACTCTAAAGTATTTCAGCAGGCAGAAAACCGCCTGCATGTTCAAAAAGCATTAATCAAAGAGCTCATGTATCAACAAACCAAATAAATGAAAAGTATCCCTGACTCGTAGGAGCAGGGACTTTTTGCATAAAGGATTGGAGAGGCAAGTCACGGGACATAATAACATCATCGAGAAAGGAGGATGGGAATGGGTCAGCAGCATCAGTTTAAATCAGGGAATAAAGCACCAAATAATGGTGTGTATGTCGAGATCGGTGAAACCGGCAGTATGGTGAAAGATCCTTTAAAGATTAAGCTTCAAGCAGGCGACGTCTTTCCGGATAACTCGAACCATAACCGTGTTTGGACCTATCAGAGAAAGCCGTAAGCAATTGACTAAGAGTCGGTTGGAATAAGTCTTTAGAGGCATGTGTCATGCCTCTTTTTTCTTTATAATAAAAAACAATTAAGTTCAAATTTTCAAATAAATAGTATGAATAAAAGAGAAGATAAGGTAAAATATGTAATTGTAATACATTGTTGAAAGGATTTGTGTGATGGAAAAGACGAATCTCAGTGAAAGTGTTTGGAATAAACGCTTCACCTCATTATTCATATCAAGACTCATCAAAAACACAGGAGAAAGTTTTGCTTTTACATCCGTCCTTTGGCTATTGATTTTGAGAGGGGATGGAGCGCTCGGTACAGGACTTCTCCTAGCAGTAACCGTACTTCCTTCATCTTTGCTAGCCCCAATACTAGGACCTCTTATGAAAAAGCACCATTTGTCTAAATGGATGTTCGCTTCAGACGTCGTTCGAGCAACCATTGTACTCATTATTCCGCTACTGCATTTTTCGCATCTATTGCCATTATGGTTATTGATCTCATTAATGGTTATTCAATCGGCAACAGGTGCAGCGTATAACCCAGCCTCGGTGGCGATTTTACCGCAGATTGTACCGAAGCATCTGATTCAAAAAGCAAATGCCATCCTGCAATCTTCTTTTGAAATTGTTGCACTTGCAGCAGTCATGGTCGCTGGTCTCTTAGTCAAATTAATCGGACCTGCAGACACCCTGCTCATCACCACTGCCTTATTCATCATATCCGGCCTGTTTATTATCGGTGTTAAATTAAAGAAAACCGATGAAGACAAAGCAGCAGGTATAAAACAAGCAAAGAATACATATTTGTATAACTTAAAAAGAGGGTTTCTCGTCGTCAAAAATCATCACATTTTATTTGCGCTGACGTTGTATTGTATTTTAATGAATGTCGCCGCAGCTCCGTGGCAGGCACTATCTGCTGTATACGTAGCAGAAGCGCTGCAAAGTGATTCCATGGTGTATTCCATTTTAAGAGGAGTTGCTGCAGTCGGCGCGTTTATGATGGGCTTTGCTTTGGCGAAGGTAAAAATTAAGAGATTTGGTTTGTTCTTTATTGTCGCTGGTATGATTGAAGGAGCTGCGTTCTTTATCACAGGGATGAGTACATGGCTGCCGGTCGTTTTACTTGCTTCCTTTATATTCGGTGCCGCCGTTAGTGCGATCAATGTACCAGAAATGGTCATTATTCAAACGTCTGTCGACCAAGATGATCAGCCGCAAGTATACGCGGTGATCAATGCTTCATCAAATGTTTTCCTCCCGTTTGCAGCTGTCGTATCAGGCGTTCTAGCAGAAAGATTTGGAGCGGGACCTGTCATTGCTGGCGGCGGGGTCCTTGAAATTTTATCAGGTATCGCGATCTTCCTGTTTACAGGGCTTGCGAAAAGCCATTTGACAGCAGACAAACAGAAGTCCGAAACCGTCGAGGTGTAAGCAATAAAAAACCCCCTGTGGCTGCAGGGGGTTTTAGTGTACCGCTTTTCAAGCAAAAAGAAAAAGAGCTAAAATCAAGATCATTTTAGCTCTTTCTCGCATTCATCTCTTACGTATTAAGAGTGTTTTGTTGAACTTTCCGTTTCTTTCATTGGACTTACTTCAGCAAAGATGAATAAAATAACCGTAAACACCACTGCAAGAATAGAAGTCAAAGTAAAGTCATAAGCAGCGCCATTCATCGAAGCAACGATGTAACCAGCCATATGTGTCAGCAGAAAAGTCCAAATGAGGGTGATAATATAACGCATAATCCCACCGTCCTTTATGTAACAATCTATTGATTATCATACCATAGATACGAGTGAGGGGAAAAGACTGTTTTAGCCTTTATGTGACCATTTTTAGACCTTCTTCTATAAAAATAAAAAGAATTCTTCTGTCATTAGGGGATTTCCTTATTCCTACAAGAGTTGTTGTTCATATCATAGAAAGCAGAATCACTGAAAGGAGGCTGGCCATATGGGTGTAAGCGAACGGTTTTTCCAGCTTGGTTCCCAGTGGAACGTCATTCATCTTCCTCAAAAACCAAATGGCTTTGGCATTCTTATCCTCGGTGACCGAAATCACTTTGTGCAGGAAAATACATCATTCTGGCTTCAGCACTATGGAAGAAACCAGCTTTTAACTGCCTTAAAGGATGAAGGATATACATTGTTTAATAGTCATCTTCATGGGAATCACTGGGGATGCGAAGATGCTGTTTTTAGTACAAAGCAGCTCGTTCATCACACATTAAAACAAGAAATATTAAACCGGGAAATTCATGTGCTGGCAGAGGGGATGGGTGCACTCGTTGCTATGAGCCTTGCTGAAGAGATGCCAGAAGTGCTAAGATCCATTGCGATGGTGAATCCATGTCTGCATCTCTATGCACAACGAGAAAGAGAAAAGGAACACAAATTCTTTTATAAACAGCTAATCAAAGAATTAGCGAAGAGCTACGGCTGCTCTGAAAAGGAAGCGGAAACGTATCCGCTCCCAGCTTGCCCTGTTCATTCTGCTCATGTACCGATTCACATATGGCAAAGACTAAACGGTGCACCCTATGCATATGAACTGCATGCAAAGCCTTTTATTGATCAGCACATGAAGAATCTAGAGCATTGTCAGATCGATCTCACCTTGCATATGTTTGATCATCCGAGAAGAATCTTTCAATCCATTCACAAGTTTTATAAATCGCATGAAAGAGAATTGTGATGAATAGGATGATAACAGCCCTTCATGGAAAGGGCTCTTCTTTTTATTTGATAAGCTAAAAAAGGGGACATGAACATGGAGACAGGACTGATCATAGGGGCAGATGAATTTTTTGGCCTAGCACTGTGTGAATATATGATGAAAGAGGGCATTCATGTGGATATCACATGCCCTCATAATCAAACAGAAGAGAAAAAGAGGTTATTAGAAGAACGAATGATGTGGCTTGGCAGAAATGATCTTTTCCGTGTCATTGACTTTCAGGATGGAAAAGACACGTATGATCTGATCTTTATTCAATCAGAAGAACCAGATAAAAGATACGAAGGCTTGAAAGCGGCGCATGGCATGTACCGAGTACTTTGCGAAAAAAACGAAGACGAATCATCCAATCAGAAAGTGCCGGTTGTTATTCTTCCTCGTATGTTTGGACCATGGACACTTGATAAAGAAAGAACGAAGCGTGATGAGGCATTTTTTGTAGAAGATGTGGCAAGGGATTTGTTCAAGTGGGCATCAGGCTCTGAACAAAGACAGGAAATAACACATGAATTGAAGGTAGAAAGACAAACAGATGACAAACAAGCAGAAGAAATGATGGCAGAATGGAAAAGACAAAACTCAACATTTTTCGACAAAAAGCAAGAATGATCTTCCATCTTATCTTTTTTCAGTATAAAATAAACCTATATTTAACATACAGGTTCATGCCTGCATGTGGCAAAGGGAGTTGAACATGGCATGAAGTATCAGCGGCTTGTCATGATCTTTTCGTTCCTTCTCCTATTATCTGCCTGCTCACAGGCACCTTTAAAAGGACAGATTGAGAAGGTGGGTTTACTCGTCCCCGATACAATTAATGATCAAGTGTGGGGAACGAAAGGTTATAAAGGCTTATTAAATATTCAATCAACATTTGGTGTAGATGTTTATTATAAGGAAGGAATGGTCGACAAAGAGAAAATCGTTGATGCCATTGAAGAATTTCACAAAAAAGGAGTCAATTTGATTATTGGCCATGGCAATGAATACAGCGAAATTTTCAACATCATTAGTGAAGATTATCCGAAAACACAATTTATCACGGTAAATGGAAACAAGCCTCAGGCGGATAATGTTGCGAATGTGACGTTTAAAGGTGAAGCGATGGGCTTTTTTGGAGGCATGACAGCAGCCCATATGTCAAAAACAAAAAAGATTGGTATTCTTGCTACATATGATTGGCAAAGCGAAGTAGACGGCTTTATCAAAGGTGCAAAGTATCAAGATGAACATGTACAAGTGCTTGCCGAGTTTGTCGAAAACTGGGATGATGCGGACAAAGCCGTGGAGCTCTATCAAAAATTGAAAAAACAGGGCGTAGATGTTGTGTATCCAGCAGGTGATGGTTATAATATCCCTGTCATTGAACAAATCAAAGCCGATAATTTATCAGCGATCGGATATGTCACCGATCAATCTAACCTCGGCAGCCATACTGTCTTAACAAGCACAGTCCAGCATGTGGATAAAGCGTATAGTAATATTGCGAAGAAATTTAATGAAGGCAAGCTAAATGCACAAGGTGAGTACTCCTTTGACTTTAAAGAAGGAGTGATCGAAATGGGGAAATTTAGTTCCACCATTGACCGTGCTTTTTTGAAAGACATTGAAAGTGATATTGCGTCTTACAAAAAAACTGGCAAACTGCCAAATGAAAAGTGAGGATAAGGCGATGCAACACGAAAAATCGATGGAGTTTTTACAAATTGCCATGAAGTATTTTCCGCAGGCAAAAGAAGAATTAGATAAAGCAGGTATTCAGCTTGAGCCCGAAGCTCTTCAGCCGCTTTTATCATTGTTTACATCTGTTATGCAAGAGGCATATGAGCTTGGAAAAGCAGATGCAGAATCAGAAAAAGCCACAGAATAGTGGCTTTTTTTTATGATAATTTTTTTTTGAAGGCACTAATCATAGGGCCAACATCTTTAAACACAGGCTTCAGCTCATCGATGGAGTTCATAATGTTCCCAATTTGATTCATGACATGCATGTAGTCAATGGAGTCTTCACTTGAAGTTGTCTCCACGCGTTCCTCCTTAGCTTCTGTCTTGCTTTTCTCCTTTTCAAGCGGCTGTCCAAACATCATAGCTGAAAAAATATCTTTTTGCGCCATATCAAATGCTCCTTTCTCCTATTGGTATATCAATAATCTATGAAAAAAGTGAGAGGAAAGGTTAGACGTTTGTATTGCCAAGGAGAAAAAAATAAGTTAAAATTAGTACCAGATACTAATATAAGATCACAATATCACATGCTCGTATGAGTAAAAGGAGTCTTATTCAATGAATGCTGGAATTATTGGCCTTGGCCGCTATATACCTGAAAAAGTGTTAACAAATCTTGATTTAGAAAAAATGGTTGAAACTTCTGACGAATGGATTCGTACTAGAACAGGTATAGAAGAAAGAAGAATTGCTTCTGATGATGTCAATACATCACATATGGCGCTTGCTGCTGCAAAAAAAGCATTAGCTGACGCAAATGTAGCTGCAGAAGATATCGATATGATTCTTGTGGCGACAGTCACGCCAGATCAATCATTTCCGACAGTCGCTTGTATGATTCAAGAGCAGCTCGGTGCACATAAAGCATGTGCAATGGATATTAGCGCTGCGTGTGCTGGCTTTATGTACGGGCTTGTTACTGGAAAACAATTTATCGAATCAGGTACGTTCAAGCACGTGCTCGTCGTTGGCGTTGAAAAACTTTCTCGCATTACCGACTGGGATGACCGCAATACTGCTGTTCTGTTTGGAGATGGAGCAGGTGCTGCTGTGTTAGGAGAGGTTAGCGAAGGGAAAGGAATTCTCTCATTTGAGCTTGGAGCCGATGGAAGAGGCGGTAAGCACTTGTACTTAGATGAAAAAGATCATACAATCATGAATGGACGAGAAGTATTTAAATTTGCTGTAAGACAAATGGGCGAGTCAAGCGTAAACGTCATCGAAAAAGCTGGACTATCAAAAGAAGACGTTGACTTCTTGATCCCGCATCAAGCAAATATTCGCATTATGGAAGCAGCCCGCGAACGCCTAGAGCTGCCAGTTGAAAAAATGTCGAAGACAGTCCATAAATATGGAAACACATCAGCAGCATCCATTCCGATTTCACTATGTGAAGAAATCGAAGCCGGAAAAATTCATGACGGCGATGTGATTGTAATGGTAGGTTTTGGTGGCGGATTAACGTGGGGCGCAATCGCTATGCGATGGGGCCGATAAAAGAGTGAGGTGCACAAATTAATGGATAAAAAACGAGTAGTTGTTACAGGATTAGGTGCTTTGACACCTCTTGGCAACGATGTAGAATCAACATGGAAAAATGCTTTAGCAGGTGTATCAGGAGTTGGACCGATCACACGTGTCGACTCTAGTGAATATACAGCAAAAGTGGCTGCAGAATTAAAAGATTTTAACATTGAAGATTACATGGAGAAAAAAGAAGCACGAAAAATGGCACGCTTCACGCAATATGCAGTCGTTGCTGCTCAAAAGGCGCTAGAAGATTCACGTCTTGAAATCACAGATGAAATCGCACCGCGTGTCGGTGTATGGGTTGGGTCTGGTATTGGCGGACTTGAAACATTTGAAGAGCAGTTTGAAGTGTATTCAAATAAAGGGGCAAGACGGGTAAGCCCGTTTTTCGTTCCAATGATGATTCCAGATATGGCAACAGGCCAAATTTCAATTGCACTTGGCGCAAAAGGGGTTAACTCTTGTACTGTAACAGCATGTGCAACAGGTACAAACTCAATTGGTGATGCATTTAAAGTCATTCAGCGCGGAGATGCAGATGCGATGATCACAGGCGGAACAGAAGCGCCGTTAACAAAAATGTCGTTTGCTGGCTTCTGTGCGAACAAAGCTCTTTCGACAAATCCTGATCCAGAGACAGCAAGCCGTCCATTTGACAAAAACCGTGACGGATTTGTTATGGGAGAGGGTGCAGGGATTGTCGTTCTTGAAGAACTTGAGCATGCATTAAAACGTGGCGCGACGATTTATGCAGAAATTGTTGGATATGGATCAACTGGAGATGCGTATCATATTACAGCACCGGCTCCAAACGGAGAAGGCGGCGTACGCGCAATGAAAGAAGCGATTCGAGATGCTGGTTTGTCTGTGGAAGAAATTGATTATATCAATGCCCACGGAACAAGCACACCGTACAATGATAAATTTGAAACAATGGCGATTAAAGAAGTGTTCGGAGAGCATGCGAATCAGCTTGCGATCAGTTCGACAAAATCGATGACAGGTCACTTACTTGGTGCAGCAGGTGGAGTAGAAGCTATTTTCTCTGTGCTTGCGATTAAAGATAGTGTTATTCCTCCAACCATTAACCTTGTAACACCGGATGAAGAATGTGATCTTGATTATGTAGCAAATGAAGCACGTTCAAAAGAAGTACAAGTGGCTCTAAGTAACTCACTTGGCTTTGGCGGACACAATGCGACAATTATCTTTAAAAAATACGAAGCGTAATATTTCCTAGGAAAGCGGCGATCTATAAACAGATCGCCGCTTTTTTGCATATGATGAAAATGGAGGTGTTTAGCGGTATGGGTCTAGTCAATACACAATATCTCATTCATCAATCTTCATCATTTCAGGAGCTTGCGTCGCGCTTTGTTCCTTATTTTAAAGGGGCGGAGGAAAAAGAATGGTCCTCTATTCTCTCCCACCTGCAACATCACGGCATGATTCGGTCTTTTAGATCATGCAAAGACATGATCGACAAGCTCAAAGAAAAAGGGTACTTCCAGCTCGTCATGAAAGAATACAGGGCGCTCCAAAAGCAGTGGAAAGGCCCTGACATTCCAGTCTTTATTTTGCCAGTCAATGAGAGCAGTAAAGAAATTAGAGAGCAATTTTATTATCAATCCGGCATGGCATTTGACGACAAGGTCTTTCTCTTTTTGTCGCCAAATACCCCGAAAGAACGTATCGGCACATTGCTGACTCATGAATATCACCATGTATGCAGGTTGCATTTTCTCACGAAAGAAGAAAAAGATTTTACATTCCTTGATACAATCATGATGGAGGGGCTCGCTGAATATGCTGTGTATCATAGATACGGAGAAAGCTATACAGCCAAATGGACCACTCTCTATGACGAAACGCAGCTTCAGCGTATGTATCAGAAATGGGTATCCAGTCATCTTGATCAAAAAGTGCAGGACGACGAAAGACTGATACAGAACCTCCTTTATGGAAAAGGGAACTACCCCAAAATGCTTGGTTACGCCACTGGGTATTATATTGTGAAAAAGTATTTCAGTGAACACAGAATCAGCGAGGAGTCTATGATTGCAGAGCCGTCCGAAACTTTTTTAAAGGCGATAGACTCATAAAGTGAATGATTCACATAAAAAGAGACATATTACAAATTTACTAAATTCTTCTTGATTTCGTCATAACAATGTAATAATATACAAATATAAATTTTGATAATTCTTTTTATTCGAAAAAGATTAAATTTTTAGATTTTGTTCTATTGATTGATGGTGAAAGGGGCGAATACATGACCACGCTGCTTGAAGTGCAGAACTTAAAAACCTATTTTTTTAGAAAAAAAGAAGCGATACCTGCTGTAGATGGCGTTGATTTCAGTATCAACAGAGGAGAAACTGTTGCATTAGTCGGTGAGTCTGGATCTGGTAAAAGCATTACGTCCTTATCCATTATGGGCTTGATTAACGGCACTGGTGGAAAAATTATGGACGGTTCCATCAAGCTAGATGGCAAGGATCTCGTTACATATGGTGAAAAGGAATTATGCAGCATTCGTGGTAATGACGTGTCGATGATCTTTCAGGAACCCATGACCTCACTTAATCCCGTCCTAACCATCGGGGAACAAATAACAGAAATCCTCATCTATCACAAAAAACTTTCAAAAAAAGAAGCGACAAAAAAAGCGATTGACCTGCTGAAGCTTGTTGGTTTTTCCAGACCGGAACAAATCATCAAAGATTACCCGCACCGTTTATCAGGCGGCATGCGGCAAAGAGTGATGATTGCCATTGCGCTAAGCTGTGATCCGAAGCTCCTCATTGCAGATGAACCGACAACTGCCCTAGATGTTACGATTCAAGCCCAGGTGCTCACATTGATGAAAGATTTATGCACGACATTTGGAACATCGATTCTCCTCATTACGCATGATCTAGGTGTCGTGTCTGAAGTGGCAGATCGAGTCATTGTCATGTACTGCGGACAGGTTGTTGAAAATGGGACCGTCGAAGAATTATTTGATCAGCCGCTTCATCCTTACACAGAAGGACTGCTTGAATCGATTCCTGTCATTGACGGAGACATACAGCCGTTAACGGCGATAAAAGGGAATGTCCCTGCGCCAGATCAGCTTCCAGCCGGCTGCCGCTTTGCTCCTAGATGCCCGCAAGTGAAGGAGCGCTGCCTAGGTGAACTGCCTAAGCTGAGGACTTTTGAAAATGGCAGAAGCGTCAGATGCTTCTTATATGAGGAGGCAGACCAAACATGACCCTTGCTCAAAATCAACCACATGCAACAGATCTAATAGAGAAAGAAACCATACTTGAACTGAAACAAATCAAAAAACATTTTCCGATTAAAGCAGGCGTCTTTCAGAAGAAAGTCGGTGCAGTCAAAGCTGTTGACGGCATAGATTTGAAGATTTATAAAGGTGAAACGTTAGGGATAGTGGGGGAATCAGGATGCGGTAAATCAACATTAGGCCGGACCATGATTCGTTTATATGAACCAACTGACGGTCAAATCCTTTTTAAAGGGCAAGATATCTCCCGTGTATCAGAATCAAAGCTAAGACAATCAACACGAAAAAACATCCAAATGGTTTTTCAAGATCCCTTTGCATCACTCAACCCTAGAAAAACACTTCGAAGCATCATCAAAGAACCCTACAAAACACACCACTTATATTCCTTAAAAGAAAGAAATGAAAAAGTAGAACAGCTTTTATCAAAGGTGGGCCTTCATCCAAGCTTTGCAAATCGCTATCCCCACGAATTTTCTGGCGGGCAGAGGCAGCGAATCGGCATTGCTCGTGCGCTTGCCATGAATCCTGAAATGATTATCGCAGATGAGCCGGTTTCAGCACTTGATGTATCCATTCAGGCGCAGGTGATTAATCTGATGGAGGAACTTCAGGAGGAATTTGACCTGACCTATCTATTTATCTCTCACGACTTAAGTGTGGTCAGGCACATTAGTGATCGAGTCGGCGTGATGTATCTCGGCAAAATGATGGAGCTTGCCGATAAGCACAGCCTGTACGATGAACCGCTCCACCCATATACACAGGCATTGCTTTCTTCTGTCCCTGTTACCCGTAAAAAAGGTCAGATCAAAAGAGAACGGATCATGCTTCAAGGCGATCTGCCAAGTCCTGCAAATCCGCCAAAAGGGTGCGTATTTCATACAAGATGCCCGTATGCGAAACAAATTTGTAAAGAAAAAATACCAGCATTTCAAGAATTAAAACCAAACCACTTCGTTGCCTGTCACCTCTACGACACTTAATCGGCTTGGATGATTTCATCTTTGAGAGGGGGGATGAAGCGGCATCTGTCGTCATTTCTAAAAAAGGATAGGGGGAATTGTATATGAAAGGTATAAATAGAAAATCCATATTGATTAGTTTACTGCTGATCTTCACGCTCATGCTTGCGGCTTGCTCTAGTGGAAATAAAACCTCTGGAGACAGTGAAAAGAAATCCACCGGTAAACCTGTACAGGGCGGAGATCTTGTCATCGGTTCCATTGCAGAACCAACATTATTTAATTCGCTATATTCAACAGATGTGGCTAGCTCTGATATTGAAGAAAGAATTTACAGCTTTTTACTTCAAACGGACGGAAAGCTGAACCCTCAGCTATCACTCGCAGAAGATATTAAAGAATCTGATGACGGCAAGCAGTTTGATGTGACCATTAAAAAAGGCGTAAAGTTTCATGATGGCGAGGAACTGACAGCTGATGATGTTGTGTTTACATACAGCATTCCGATCAATAAGGACTACAACGGGGAGCGCGGATCAGGATTTGAAGTATTAGATTCAGTTAAAAAGACAGGGGATTACTCAATCGAATTCAAGCTCAATAAAAAAGATCCTTATTTCTATAATGTCACACTAGGAAGCTACGGCATTTTGCCTAAGCATATTTTAGGTGATGTGCCTATAAAAGATCTCGGTGAAAATGAATTTAACCGAAAAAACCCAATTGGTTCTGGTCCATTTAAATTTGCCGAGTGGAAAGAAGGCGACTACGTGAAACTAGAAGCCTTTGACGATTATTGGGATGGACGTCCATATCTTGATACCGTCACGATTAAAACGATTCCTGATCAGAACGCAGCAATTGCCCAGCTTTCAGCAGGTGATATTGATTTCTTTGCTGTACCTGGAGCAGAGTTGCAAACGGCTGAAAAAGTCAGCAACATTAAAATTGAATCTGATTTAGGGCTCAATTATTCATACATTGGCTGGAACCAGAAAAATGATCTCTTTAAAAGTAAAAAGGTCCGCCAAGCGCTGACACATGCCATTGACCGCCAAACGATTGTCGATCAAGTGTTAGATGGAGACGGCAAAGTAGCCAACATTCCAGAAAGTCCGCTGTCATGGAACTACCCTAAAAATGAAAGTGTTCCAGTGTTTGAATTTGATCAAGAAAAAGCGAAAAAGATGCTGAAAGAAGAGGGCTGGGAGGATACAGATGGAGATGGCTATCTTGATAAGGATGGCAAGAAATTCTCCTTTGTTATAAAGACCAACCAAGGAAACAAAGTCCGTGAAGACATTGCTGTCGTTGTCCAGCAGCAGCTCAAAGAAATTGGTGTGGAAGCGAAGCCGCAAATTGTGGAATTCAGTGCACTCATTGAGCAGACGACACCGCCTAAGTGGGATTATGATGCGCTGCTGCTCGGCTGGAGCCTTGCCACATTCCCTGATCAATTCAGCATCTTCCACTCAAGCCAGTCAGAAAAAGGCTTGAATAACATCTGGTATAAAAACGAGGAGGTCGATAAGCTGTTAGTGGATGCTAAGAACTTAAGCGATCGAAAAGAATATTCAAAGGCATATGAAAAAATTTATGAATTGATCGCAGAAGATCAGCCATATACGTTCCTTTATTATGCCAACTCACATCGCGCGATGCCATCTAATCTCCAAGGCTACTCTTACCACCCGAAAGATGAGTATTACAAAATCGAGAAATGGTGGATTGAACAGTAGGCTGCTAGTGAAAGAAGAGGAAAGTTCTCTCCTTTTAGCGTGAAGATATACCCTTTCATTCGGTGTCAGTCAGGCGTGCTAGTGCTCACGATTTCATTCACCGAGCACCAGTTAGATTGAAAGGGTTCTGATATCACATTGTAATGAAGACAGAGGGCTAAAAGAAAGATCATTTTAGCCCTTTTTCATCACAGTATGGCGATCCGATGAAAAAGGAGTTGTGCATATGGTTACATATATCATTAGAAGGACATTGCTTTCCATTCCCATCTTATTTGGGATTACTATTTTGTCCTTCGCCATTATGAAAGCAGCACCAGGCGATCCGATGTCACTTATGATGGACCCAACCATTAGTGCGGCAGACCGGGAAGCTTTTATTGATAAGTACGGCTTGAACGACCCTGAATATGTGCAGTATATGAAATGGCTTGGCAATATGCTTCAAGGTGACTTTGGCACCTCCATTGTTAAAAAGGGAACGCCTGTGGCTGATTTGATTTTTGCCCGGCTGCCAAATACCCTCATCCTCATGATCTTTTCTACATTAGTCGCCCTGATTATCGCCATCCCATTCGGTGTTCTTTCGGCAAAACGTCCATATACAAAGCTAGACTATGGCATTACATTTACATCTTTTATCGGACTGGCTATTCCGAACTTTTGGTTTGGACTCATTCTAATAATGGTTTTATCTGTGAATTTAGGATGGTTCCCAACAGGCGGCGTCTCTACCTTAAACGCCGATTTTAATGTATTTGACCGGCTTCATCACATCATTTTACCAGCCTTTGTTTTAGCAACCGCTGATATGGCAGGGCTCACCCGGTACACAAGGTCGAGTATGCTTGATGTCATGAGGCAGGATTACATTCGTACCGCAAGAGCGAAAGGCTTTCGAGAAAACAAAGTCATTTTCAAGCACGGGTTAAGAAATGGTCTTATGCCTGTCATTACGATTTTCGGATTGATGATTCCATCCTTTATTGGTGGTGCAGTCGTAGTGGAACAAATTTTCACTTGGCCAGGGCTTGGAAAGCTGTTCATTGATTCTGCTTTTTCGAGAGATTATCCGGTCATTATGGCGATGACTGTTATTTCCGCAATGCTCGTGGTGGTTGGAAATTTAATTGCGGATATTCTCTATGCGATCGTTGATCCGCGTATTGAATATTAGAAGGGAGCTGAAGCACAATTGGCACAGCCTAATATGGGAACACCTCCTGTTGATCTCAAATTAAAGGAGGGTCTTCCGCCAAAGCCAGAGACGATGCTGCGTTTATTTTGCGAGAAATTTTTCAAAAATAAATTGGCGGTTGCCGGCTCCGTGATCTTATTGGTCATTATCTTTTCAGCCATTTTCGCTCCTGTGATTGCCCCTTACGCACCAGAGCAGCAAGATTTATTAAAACGGCTCCAGCCGCCAAGTGTTGAACATTTGATGGGAACTGACAAGTTTGGCCGCGATATTTTCTCAAGGGTGCTTTATGGCGCGAGGGTCTCTTTATTAGTCGGTTTCGTTTCGGTGGTCGGTGCGATTACCATTGGCACTGTGGTCGGAGCGGTAGCGGGGTATTTCAAAGGATTTGTTGATTCCTTGTTAATGAGATTTGTGGATGTCGTGTTGTCGATTCCCGACATTTTTCTCTTGATCACGCTCGTTACTATTTTCAAACCGGGCATTGATAAATTGATTTTAATCTTTGCTTTGACCGGATGGACCACAACCGCGAGACTGATCCGCAGTGAATTTTTATCACTGCGAACAAGAGAATTCGTACTCGCAGCAAGAACCATTGGAACGAAAAACCATGTCATCATCTTTTCGCATATTTTACCGAACTGTATCGGTCCTATTATTGTGTCAGCTACATTAAAAGTAGGTTCCGTCATTTTAGCCGAATCAACGCTGAGCTATCTAGGGTTTGGCATACAGCCGCCAACAGCGAGCTGGGGCAACATGCTGCAAGATGCACAAAACTTCTCGATTATGGTGCAAGCGTGGTGGTATCCGCTCTTCCCAGGTTTACTAATATTGCTGACCGTTTTATGCTTTAATTTCTTAGGAGATGGACTGAGAGATGCGCTTGATCCTAAAAAGTTAAAGTAATGCCTCATTTTTATGACAAGATGAAAGGGACTCTGCGACACCCTTTCTTTTCTTTATGTCATCAAGAAAAGCATGCCAGCATTCGCTCCGCTTGAAGTTTAATAAAGTTGGAATAATTTCTCTATCCCTTGCCCATACTGTGGACAACAGTTTTTATAAAGTGAGGGATTGGTTATGTTATTTCTTCATGACGTATGGGTGAATTGGTTTGAAGGGGAAGAAAATGGCTACAATGTGTGTCATTTTCATGAGTGGCGCAAGGAGGATAGTGTGGAGCTGTTAGATCAAGTACCTTTACTCAAGGTGCAGAGTCCTTTGTATGATTACATAGAGAATGATCTTTCAGAGCTGCCGAAGACGCTGCTAGAATCTGTTTTTGAGAAATCATATATTCGAAAAAATCATGAACGGCGTAAATTAGAGTATTGCTTTGTGGTCACGGACGGCATTCGTATCATTGCTGTGGATACGATTGGGTATTCCATTCCTGTGAGGAAAAGCCGCTTAATCCCAAGGCAGGAGCAATTGGTGTATGAAATGGTGAAAGATGTGAAGGCTGAGGAATATGAATTCTCGCAGGACCGTCTTGAGTCGGCGAAGGAGTATCATATTTTGTCTTTGCCTCCGCAGCACATCAGCGGATTAACGAGAAAAGAAAGACAGCTGAAGCAGCTAATGTTTATGGCGCTCGATCAATTAAAAGGTCTTCAAAACAGGGCGGAGATTGCGTATTGGTATACGGAATGGAATCCGCGCATGTACAATCAAATCAAACGAATGTCATTCGAAGAGATTTGGAATATGCTTTACAATGAAACCATTGATGGATGGTCAGAGAATCATTTAGCATTTTGTGAAAAAATGATTAAGGGACAGCCGTTTTTTGAAAAGCTTTGGGAAATGGAAAACGAATCAAAGGTGAATTAGAAAAAGCTTGCAGCGTGATGTGCTGCAAGCTTTTTTTATTTGCGCTTTCTACCTAGACCCATTGCATTCTCCATTTTTTTCAGCATTTTGTTTGCTGCGCGGTTTGCTTTTTCAGCACCTTCGTCAAGAATACGGTCAAGCTCGTCTGACTCAATAAGTTCATAGTATCGATCTTGAATTGGTTTTAAAGCATCAACGACGACGTTCGCAAGATCTCCCTTAAACTCGCCATACCCTTTGCCTTCATACTTTTGCTCAAGCTCTGCAATCGATATGTTACCTAAGACAGAGTAAATCGTCAGCAAGTTGGCGATCCCAGGCTTGTTTTCTTTGTCGTACTTAACGATGCCTTCTGAATCCGTCACAGCACTTTTGATTTTCTTTTCAAGCTGCTTTGGTTCATCTAATAAGGTAATGAACGATTTTTGGTTCGGATCGGATTTGCTCATCTTTTTTGTTGGATCTGCTAAAGACATAATCCGAGCGCCTTCTTTTGGAATCTTCACTTCAGGTACAGTGAAGATGTCATTGTATTTGCGGTTAAAACGTTCAGCAAGCGTTCTAGTCAATTCAAGATGCTGCTTTTGGTCTTCTCCGACAGGGACTAAATCAGTACCATATAATAAGATATCGCCAGCCATTAATGGGGGATACGTTAATAGTCCTGAAACAACCGCTTCCTTACCAGCGGATTTGTCCTTAAATTGGGTCATTCTTTCTAATTCCCCAATATAAGCAACACATTGCAGCATCCATCCTGCCTGGGCGTGAGCAGGTACCTCTGATTGGATAAACAATGTCGCCTTCTCTGGATCAAGTCCAACTGCTAAATAAAGAGCTGCTAAGCTTCTAATATTTTGGCGTAGGGCTAAACGATCCTGATTCACCGTGATGGCATGCTGATCCACTACACAAAAGTAGCCATTATAATCATGCTGCAAATCGACAAATTGCTTCATTGCTCCAATATAGTTCCCCAATGTCACAGAACCGCTAGGCTGAATGCCTGAGAAAATCGTCTTTTTTGTCATACTAAAACCTCTTTTCTTCAATATAAAAAGGCCCACTCGTCACTTTTCAACAGAAAAGGGACGAATGAACCGTGGTACCACCCTTGTTATTTCACATGGAAATCACTCAAGACGTTGATATCGGAGACTGCTCCGTCTAAGCCTACTTACTTTCAAAAGTGTTCGGTTAGCTGCTCCAAAGCCCATTCCATACATGCCACTATCTGCTCGCACCGGCCGCAGACTCTCTGTAAATGGTGAATATATGTACTCTTCCTTTTCATCGCAACAGTATGTCTATCTATTATAAAGGATGACCATAAAAAAGTCACGAAGCCCTCATGAGACCTTCTCAGCATGTCGTTTGACACTTAAAATTTTAGATAAAATACCAACTATCTGTCAGAATTTTTTAAAAAGGATGATTAATTATATGTATAAAACATTATTCCTGCTGAATTTGTTAAATTATTTTAATCAATTTCCGCTTTAATTTGTTGAAGTGATTGAGACTTTAGTTTATAAAAATCCCTCTTTATCCCCATTTACGTTTTTTAAAAATATATGAAATTGATATTGCAATAAATTATTCTATTCATTATAATTAATTTGTTCACACGTTTGTGCTAGGCTCTTTACATAGTGAAAATTCAGAAAAAACAAAAGAAATAGAAAGTAAGCTATTTAGGGACTTTTTTACGCTATTTCTTAAATCTGAATCTCATCTTCTATCGAGACCTTTGAACTAAAACATATTATAAGGGGGAATACAGTTGAAAAAGCGTTGGTCTGTTGTTACTTTAATGCTTATTTTCACACTTGTATTAAGCGCTTGTGGTTTCAGCGGAAACAAATCAGGCGACAGCACGAGCAGTTCTGGAGAGGCTAAAACAACACTAAATGTGAATATCTCCACTGAGCCTTTTTCTCTACATCCGGGATTGGCAAATGATTCAACTTCAGGAAGTGTCATCCGTCAGACTTTTGAAGGATTAACAAGAATTAACGCTGAAGGTAAGCCAGAAAATGCAATGGCTTCTGATATCAAAACAAGTGCTGATGGTAAAACATACACATTCACACTTCGTGATGCGAAATGGTCTAATGGTGACCCTGTCACAGCTAAAGATTTCGAATATGCTTGGAAATGGGCATTAGATCCTAAAAATGAATCTCAATATGCTTACCAGCTTTACTATATTAAAGGTGCTGAAGCAGCGAACAAAGGGAAAGCGAAAGTTGCTGATGTTGGTATTAAAGCAAAAGATGACAAAACGCTTGTAGTTGAGCTAGAGAACCCAACACCGTTCTTTACTGAACTAACTGCATTCTATACGTATATGCCAGTCAACAAAAAAGTGGCTGAAAAGAATAAAAACTGGTACACAAATGCTGGTGAAAACTACGTATCTAACGGACCATTCGTTCTTTCTAATTGGAAACATGGCGGTTCTATCACGCTTGAAAAGAACAATGAATACTGGGATAAAGACACTGTGAAATTGAAAAAGATTAACATGTCTATGATCAAAGATACAAACACTGAGCTTAGCATGTTCAAAAAAGGTGAGCTTGACTGGGCTGGTTCTCCAACTGGAAACCTTCCAACTGAGTCTTTAAAAACATTGAAAAAAGATGGCGGTCTTAAAATTCAAACGATCGCTGGTATTTATAACTACAAATTCAACACAGAATCAAAACCTTTAAATAATGCAAACATCCGTAAGGCCCTGACATACTCAATCAACCGTCAAGCGATCGTTGACAAAATTACGCAGGGTGAACAAGTTCCAGCAATGGCAATCGTTCCTCCTACAATGGAAGGATTTACTGATAACAAAACTGGCTACTTCAAAGATCACGATGTAGCAACTGCTAAAGAATTTCTTGAAAAAGGTGTGAAAGAATTAGGTTATAAGTCAGTTTCTGATCTTCCAGCATTGAAACTTTCTTACAACACAGATGAAGCTCACCAAAAGATTGCACAAGCAATTCAAGAAATGTGGAAAAAAGATTTAGGTGTAAAAGTTGAACTTGATAACTCTGAGTGGAACGTATACATCGACAAAATCCACAGCGGAGATTACCAAATCGGACGTATGGGCTGGTTAGGTGATTTCAACGATCCAGTGAACTTCCTTGAGCTTTACAAAGATAAAGACGGTGGAAACAACGACACTGGATGGGAAAACAAAGAGTATCAACAATTGTTGAATGATTCTGCGAAAGAAACAGATAAAACGAAGCGTGAAGAAATGCTGAAAAAAGCAGAGGAAATCATCATCGACGATATGCCTATAGCACCAATCTACTTCTACACTCAGCTTTGGGTACAAGATCCAAAACTTAAAGGTGTCGTCGTATCTGGACTTGGTGATGTTCAATACAAATGGGCTCATTTCGAAAAGTAAGATTATAGTGTAAGAGATCTACGGCAAGGATCTTAAGGTATATGGAGGATGTCTCTCCATATACCTTTCTTGCTGATTAGAGAAAATGTTGTAAAATCATGGAGGTGCAATTCCGTTGCTTAAATATATCGGTAAGCGATTAATATATATTTTAATCACACTGTTTGTTATTGTAACTGCAACTTTCTTTCTCATGCAGGCAGCACCTGGTGGTCCATTCTCTGGGGAGAAGAAACTTCCTGCTGAAATTGAAGCAAACCTAAACGAGCACTACGGGTTGGACAAGCCCTTATTTGTTCAATATGTAAGCTACTTAGGTTCAGTTGCAAAATTAGATTTTGGTCCCTCATTTAAATACAAAGGACAAACCGTAAATGACTTAATCGGTTCTGGGTTCCCCGTTTCCTTTACCCTCGGAATTGAGGCAATTCTCCTCGCATTAGCATTTGGTGTATTGTTTGGGGTCCTTGCAGCGCTCTATCATAACAAGTGGCAAGACTATACGATTGCCATTTTAACGATCTTTGGAATCTCAGTTCCAAGTTTCATTTTAGCTGCGCTACTACAATATGTATTTGCATCTGAGGCAAGCATTTTAGCGATTTTCCCAGTTGCAGGATGGGAGTCTTGGGCCAGCACCGTACTACCTTCTATTGCACTTTCCTTCATGCCAATGGCATTTATCGCTAGACTTTCACGGTCAAGTATGCTTGAAGTGCTAAACAGTGACTACATTAGAACGGCTAGAGCGAAAGGATTAACGAAATCAGCTGTTACGATCAAACACGCGATTCGAAACGCATTGTTACCTGTCATTACTTACATGGGACCAATGGCTGCTTCAGTATTAACAGGTAGTTTTGTCGTGGAGAAGATTTTTGGCATTCCTGGATTAGGCTCTCACTTTGTCACAAGTATTACAAACCGTGATTACACCGTCATCATGGGTGTCACAGTCTTCTACAGTATTATTCTATTAATCAGTATTTTAGTCGTTGACATCCTCTACGGTATTATCGATCCTAGAATTAAACTGACGAAGGCGAAGAAAGGGGTCTAACACATGGAAGAGATGAGAAAAGACTTATTTGTGCCGGCGACGGCTGATGCAGCAGAATCTGAAAAAATTTCTAAACCTAGTCTATCTTTATGGAAGGATGCTATGCTTCGCTTCCGTGCAAATAAACTTGCAATGGTTGGGCTTACAATTATTTTCATTGTTGTGATGCTGGCGATCTTCGTTCCGGTGTTTTCTAAATATGATTACTCTACGACAGATTTGCTTAATGCAGATCAGCCACCTTCAAAAGAGCACTGGTTTGGTACAGATGATTTAGGACGTGACATGTTTGTTCGTACATGGGTTGGGGCAAGAATTTCGATCTTCATCGGTCTTGCAGCAGCTGTTCTTGACGTGATCATCGGGATTATTTGGGGAAGTATTGCTGCATTCAAAGGCGGCCGTACGGATGAAGTGATGATGCGTATTGCTGACGTTTTATGGGCAATTCCAACACTACTAATGGTCATCTTAATGATGGTTGTTCTGCCAAAAGGATTATTAACGATTATCCTTGCCATGACAGTCGTAGGCTGGATTAACATGGCACGTATTGTTCGGGGACAGGTTTTACAATTGAAGAGCCAAGAGTACGTTCTTGCCGCACAAACATTAGGTGCGAAAACATCTAGACTTTTATTTAAACACTTGATTCCAAACTCAATGGGACCAATTCTTGTCACGATGACACTAACAATTCCTTCGGCTATTTTCACGGAGGCATTCTTAAGCTATCTAGGGCTTGGTGTACCAGCTCCATTAGCTAGTTGGGGAACAATGGCGTCTGACGGAATTCCAGCCATGACGTACTACCCGTGGAGATTATGGTTCCCAGCCGCATTTATCTGTATTACAATGTTTGGTTTTAACGTGGTTGGAGACGGACTAAGAGACGCTTTAGATCCGAAGTTGCGTAAATAAGGAGTGATTAGGATGGAACGTGAACGTATTCTAGAGGTGAAAGACCTTGCAATCTCATTTAAAACATATGGTGGAGAGGTTCAAGCCATTCGTGGTGTGAACTTCCACTTAAATAAAGGCGAGACACTTGCTATTGTAGGTGAATCTGGCTCTGGTAAAAGTGTGACATCACAGGCCATCATGAGATTAATTCCGATGCCGCCGGGTTATTTCAAGCGCGGACAGATCCTGTTTGATGGGCAAGATATTGTCAAGAAAACTGAAAAACAAATGCAAAACATTCGAGGAAAAGACATCTCAATGATCTTCCAAGATCCGATGACTTCTTTGAATCCAACGATGAAGGTCGGGAAACAAATTACAGAAGTGCTGTTCAAGCACGAACAAATTTCAAAAGAAGCGGCTGAAAAAAGAACCATTGAATTACTGGAGCTTGTTGGAATTGCAATGCCTGAAAAAAGAATCAAACAATACCCACACGAATTTAGTGGCGGGATGAGACAAAGGGTTGTTATTGCGATGGCACTCGCAGCAGATCCAAAGCTATTGATTGCCGATGAGCCGACAACAGCTCTAGATGTAACAATTCAGGCGCAAATTTTAGAATTAATGAAAGAAATTCAGCAAAAGGTTGAAACGTCAATTATCTTTATTACGCATGATCTAGGTGTTGTCGCCAACGTCGCTGATCGTGTAGCTGTTATGTATGCAGGTCAAATTGTGGAGACAGGAACTGTTGATGAAATTTTCTACAATCCACAACATCCGTATACGTGGGGACTATTGGCATCAATGCCAAGCCTAGACACAGATGGCGGAGCTGAAGGAAAGCTGACTGCAATCCCAGGAACACCGCCAGATCTGACAAACCCGCCGAAAGGAGATGCATTTGCACTCCGAAGCGATTATGCAATGAAAATTGACTTTGAACAAGAACCGCCAATGTTCAAAGTATCAGATACGCATTATGTGAAATCATGGCTACTTCATCCAAATGCACCTAAAGTTGAACCGCCTGCTGCTGTAAAGGCGAGAATGCGTGAACTAGAAGGTAGCTACGAAAAACCTGTATTAGTAAAAGAGGGTGAATAGCATGGCAGAAAAATTGTTAGAAATCAAAAATTTAAAGCAGCATTTCCATACAGCAAGAGGAACGGTGAAAGCAGTTGACGGCGTTTCATTTGATATTTACAAAGGTGAAACACTAGGTCTTGTAGGTGAGTCTGGATGTGGTAAGTCGACTACGGGCCGATCCATCATTAGACTTTATGATGCGACAGATGGCGAGGTTCTTTATAAAGGGGAAAATGTACACGGGAAGAAATCAAGACAAAAAATGCTTGAGTTCAACCGTCAAATGCAGATGATCTTCCAAGATCCATATGCCTCACTGAACCCTAGAATGACAGTGCTTGATATCATTGCAGAGGGCATTGACATTCATGGCCTTGCGAAATCAAAGCAAGCGCGTAAAGAGCGTGTGTACCAGTTGCTTGAAACCGTTGGCTTAAACAAAGGGCATGCAAACAGATATCCGCATGAATTCTCTGGTGGTCAAAGGCAGCGTATCGGAATTGCCCGTGCATTAGCAGTTGAGCCAGATTTCATCATTGCCGATGAACCAATCTCTGCACTAGATGTGTCGATTCAAGCGCAGGTCGTTAACTTAATGAAAGAACTGCAAGAAGAAAAAGGCTTAACGTATTTATTCATTGCCCATGACCTGTCCATGGTAAAATACATCAGCGATCGAATTGGTGTGATGTATTTCGGGAAATTGGTAGAGCTGGCACCAGCGAATGAATTATACGAAAACCCGCTTCATCCATATACAAAATCATTACTATCTGCGATTCCGCTTCCAGATCCAGATTATGAGCGTAACCGCAAGCGAATCAAGTATGATCCTTCCGTTCACAAAGGAACAAACACTGATTTCCGTGAAGTGAAGCCAGGTCACTTTGTGAGCTGCACAGAGGAAGAATTCAAAGAGCTTCAGGCAAAACAATCATAAGAAGGAAGAAGCACTGCTATGTCAGTGCTTCTTTTTTTATTTTACAAAAAAACAAGATGATGGTAATTTCTATTTAGCAACAAGCGGGTTCTAGGAGGAAATCAAATGTCGATATGGAAGACGTTTCGCTATTCATTCTTTCACTTTCTCATTGTATTCATGCTTTTTTCAACGTCGTTTTTGAGAAAACCAAATGGAGGACAGTGGATGCTCATATTTATGGTGCTCATTGGCATCTTGTCTTTTTCCGTGGAATATATGCTTCACCGGAAAACAAGCAATCAGAAAGAGGAAGCAAGGCGCATGAAGTATATTTATTTCATCATGTTCCAAACTGGGATGACACTCATCCTGTTTATCTGTTTTCAATTACTCATGAATCGTTCGATATAAAACTTTTTTCTGTTGTTTGAAAAAAAGTGAAACTAGAGGAGACTTTGCTGCGTCTTACTAGTACAGGCGTTTAAATAGCAGGAAATCGGGAATATCTAAGGAAGTGGTTCTTCACTATATCATAAGGAGCGGATCCATGAATTGGTATGAAAAGCTCAGTGAATACTTCCCGATAGAAGAAATGAAGTCAAAAGAGCATATGGAAGCTTTATTAAAGGAAAGAAGTGATGTTTATCATAAGGAGGAAGGACCTCATCATGTGATGATGTACGCCGAATTTGATTCTTTCATCTTTATTGATTATTTATTTGTTTCCAGAGATGCAAGAGGTGAAGGCCTCGGATCAAAGCTCATTCATAAGCTGAAGGAAAAAAAGAAACCGATCTTGCTTGAGGTCGAGCCTGTAGATGAAGATGATGCAGATACTGCAAAACGCCTAAAGTTTTACCAAAGAGAGCACTTCAAGCATGCAGAATCAATCGGTTATAAACGCAGGTCACTTGCAACAAATGAAGTGAACCGCATGGAAATCCTTTATTGGTCGCCTCTTACAGATAATGAGGAAGAAATGATGGAGGCTATGAGGAAGACCTATGAACGAATCCATACGTATAAAGATGAAGAATGGTATGGGCAGTCGTATGAGGATGTTGATGATGTGTTGAAGGTCATTGAAAATAAAAAACAAAAAAATATTTTCGATCATCTCGACTAAATGAGAATGTTCAGACATCAAGCAACACCACAAAATGAATGAAATTGTCTAGTTTTTGTCACAAAAATTGCAAGAATATCTGTTCACACTTACTTTTTTATAGTATAATCACTATAAAGATTACTTATTTAGAACAATTTTAATTTAAGAATACAGATCAATATTCATTCTACAAATTGAGGAGTGAAGATTTATGGTAACATTATACACATCACCAAGCTGTACATCATGTAGAAAAGCAAGAGCGTGGTTAGAAGAGCACAATATTCCGTATCAAGAGAGAAACATCTTTTCAGAGCCTCTTTCAATCGATGAAATTAAAGAAATTCTTCGAATGACTGAAGACGGTACAGATGAAATTATCTCAACACGTTCAAAAGTATTTCAAAAGCTAAATGTGAATGTTGAGACAATGCCTCTTCAACAATTGTATAAACTGATCAATGAGCATCCAGGTCTTTTAAGACGTCCAATCATCTTGGATGAAAAAAGACTACAAGTTGGCTACAATGAAGATGAAATTAGACGTTTCCTTCCAAGAACGGTTCGTACATTCCAACTAAGAGAAGCTCAGCGACTTGCTAACTAATAGAAAAAACGAAAAGCTGCCGATCATTTGGCAGCTTTTTTTATTTGTTTTCAGCCGTTTGTTCGTAAAACAGGCTGGCTAAAATGACCATTACGACTGTTAAAAACGGAAGCATCAATTCAAGAGTCGCATGCTGAGTCATAAATTCATTCAATTTCACATCACGAACAATCATTTCACCGCCAGTAAAAGCCAAAAGAGCACTTCCTCCGTATAATAGATACGGAAATTTGGTGAAAGCGGCATGAATCAGCTTACTTCCCCAAATAATAATCGGTACTGAAATCATCAGGCCAAAAACGGTCAGCAGCATGTTGCCTTTTGCCGCTCCTGCAACTGCAATCACATTATCAAGTGACATAAAGAGGTCGGCAATCACAATGGTCTGAACCGCACGCCAAAGGGAGCCGCTGCTTTTAATGCGAATCGATTCTTTCTTTTGTTCAATTAACAAATTGTATCCTATATAAAGGAGAAAAAGTCCGCCGATAAATTGCAAATAAGGGATGGTCAATAAATAAACTGCGGCACCTGTCATTGTTATTCTCATCAGCACTGCCAAAAGTGTGCCGATCCATATGGCTTTATTGCGTTTGTCATTTGACAAGCTGCGGCTAGCCATCGCAATGATCAACGCATTATCTCCGCCTAAAATCAGATCGATGCCAATAATCATCAGTAAGGATATGATCCACTCTGTTTCCATCCATTTCACCTCATGTCTAATAGAGCTCGTACAACCAATATATGAAGACAATTCAAATATATGTTTCTGTAAGTTTTCTCTGCAAAAAATGCGTTTTTATTTCTTTTATTCATGTTTTATCATAAAATAGACAGTACAAAGCAATACCTCAATTCTTTAAAAGGTTAACATGTAGACGGAACGGGTAAAGTGTAGTAAAGTACTATTAATTGGGAGCTTGTATGTCCCTTCAACATCTTATATAGAAGGGAAGGTTGGCAAAATGGAAATTGAAAGAATTAATGAACATACAGTGAAATTTTATATTTCCTACGGTGATATTGAAGACCGCGGATTTGACCGTGAAGAGATTTGGTATAATCGTGAACGCAGTGAAGAGCTGTTTTGGGAAGTAATGGACGAAGTGCACGAAGAAGAAGAATTTGCAGTTGAGGGACCGCTTTGGATTCAAGTGCAGGCACTTGACAAAGGTCTTGAAATTGTCGTGACGAAAGCCCAACTTTCTAAAGATGGACAAAAGCTCGAATTGCCGATTCCAGAAGATAAAAAAGATCAAACAGATGAAGAAAGTCTAGACGCACTGCTTGATGATTTTCAAAAAGAAGAGCAGGATCAAGAAGACGATAATGAGAAGGACAAAAAACTTCAACTTCAATTTGTGTTGAAAATGGATGACTTTGAAGATTTGATTGCACTTTCTCAATTAAATATGCAGGATTTTACCACAAGTTTATATTCGTTTGAAAACCGTTATTATCTATATGTTGACTTCCACGAGGATTTGTCAGATGAGCAAGTGGAGAATAAGCTCAGCATTTTGCTTGAATATGCTCATGAATCAGTGGTCAGCATTTACAGACTGAAAGAATATGGTCAGCTGATTATCGAAGGTAATGCCCTTGAAACGATTCAACAGCACTTCTCGTAACCAACAAAAGTCGATTTCTATAGAGGAATCGGCTTTTTTATCTGAATGAATAGGTAAATAAAGAGATCGGCAAGGAGAAAATGAAATGAGAAATTTAGTCAAAGTTCTATTTTTTCTTATCATTACGATAGGTGCTTATTTAGTCATTCAATTAATTGCCGGTGATTTAGCGGTAAGTGTATTAAGTTCTGTCAGTGTTCTATTCACTTTATCGATTATCTTCATCGGGTTTGTCATATTCTTGGAGAACCGGAATCCATCTCAAACGATAACGTGGCTTGTCCTGCTTGGCAGCTTTCCGTTATTCGGCTTTTTGTTCTATATTTTCTTTGGACGCAATATCAAAAAGCGCCGGTTGTTTGAAAAGAAAGCCATCCTGGACGAACAGTTAATCCAGGAAGATGAACATATTCATAGAGAAGCGATTGAGAAAATGACGCATATGGGTGATCATCAGCAGCTCTTATTTAAGCTGGCCCACAGACTTGGACATACCCCTATTACGTATCGCACGTCCTCTAAAGTCCTGACGAATGGAGAAGAAACATTCTCTCATATTTTTGAAGAAATCAAAAAGGCGACACATCACATTCATTTAGAATATTATATTCTCCGCCACGATGACCTTGGACAAGAATTAAAAGATATTCTCATTGATAAAGCGAAAAATGGCGTGATTGTCCGCTTTTTATATGACGATGTAGGGAGTTTAAAGCTCTCTCGTCAATATATTGCTGACCTCGAAAAGGCTGGCGTTCAGATCGTTCCATTTTTACCCGTGAGGCTGCCTCTGTTAAATAATAAAATCAATTTCCGAAATCACCGAAAAATTGTCGTGATTGATGGAGAAGTTGGATTTGTTGGCGGGCTGAACATTGGAGACGAATATATGGGTAGAAGCAGACAATATGGATTTTGGCGTGACACCCATTTGATGATTAAGGGTGAAGCTGTTCGTGACCTGCAGCAGATTTTCATGCAGGATTGGTACTATATGACGAATGAAAGATGCGCAGGTGTGGACTACTTTAAAGATTTCAGCCACCTTGAAAGCACAACACAAGGCGTACAAATGATCGCTGGCGGACCTGATAAACAGTGGGAGGTCATTAAAAATCTCTTTTTCTCCATGATTATCTCTGCCAAAAAGTCTATTTGGATCGCTTCACCATATTTTGTGCCAGATGATGATATTTTGTCTGCACTGAAAATTGCTGCATTAAGCGGAGTAGACGTACGGATTATTGCACCGAAGAATCCAGATAAACGGATCGTCTTCCATGCGTCCCGTTCATACTTCCCGGAGCTTTTAGAAGCAGGGGCAAAGGTGTATGAATATGATCAAGGCTTTATGCATAGTAAATTTATCATTGTGGATAGTGAGCTGGCTTCGATAGGAACGGCCAACATGGATATGAGAAGCTTTCATTTGAATTTTGAAGTGAATGCCTTCCTCTATAAAACGAACAGCACTGAGAAGCTCGTGAACGACTTCTTAGGTGATTTAGAGCAGTCGCACGAGATTGTCCCAGAAGAATTTGCAAAGAGACCGTTAAGGGTCAGACTCTTTGAATCAACAGCAAGATTATTATCGCCATTACTATAAAGATTGTATTTTCCCCCTTTTTATCAAGGGGGTTTTTTCATTTTCCTCAAGAAAACATCAGTAAAATTATATTTTCACACAACAAAAGTTCATTTTACCTATTCGCTCTCTTATAGATGAAAAAGCTATAATACGGTCAACAAAGACAAAGGGGCGAACTGAATGAATACAGCGATCATGGATAATGGAAAACTTATTCGAATTACACATCACTTATCTAAAAACAGGTTGGAGCATGTCAGGACGATGTGCAAATTTTACTGCCCTGAATGCAGGGAAGAAGTGCAATTAAAGCTTGGTGAACAACGTGTTTATCATTTTGCACATAAACAGCTGACAACATGTCCACTAGCCTCAGGCGAAACGGCATATCATCAGGCGGGGAAAGAAGCCATTATGAATTGGCTTCAGCGGCTTGGACATAAACCGGTGCTTGAAAAGTATGTGTCAAAGATTCATCAGCGTCCTGACGTGGCTGTCTCTATTGGAGGAACAAGCTATGCAATCGAATATCAATGCTCAAATATTTCACGGCAAGAGCTCCGTAAAAGGACAGCAGGACTCCGCGAAGCAGGGCTCTTCCCTATATGGGTTATAGGAGCAAATCGTTTAAAGCGAAAATCTGCCCAGCTCTTTTCCTTCTCCTCCATTCATTGGGGAATGTTAAGGGAATCACAGAAAGAAAGTCTGATTTTTTATTGTCCGCTCCAGAACCGATTCATCCATCTTGCTCAACTCCTTGTATTTCAACCAACGAAAATATGTGCTGCCATGACTGTCAGACCGCCAACAGCATACCGCAAACTTTCGGATATTCTATCGCCGCCCTCAAGCAAGCGTCAAGTCTACAAACAATGGCTAAAATGTATACAGCAATTTAGGCAGCGGCCTCCTCGTATTTTATCAAATGAAAGCAAACGGTTGAGAGACGTTTTTTATGAGCATCATCAAACAGCTTTTCCTTTTCTGCCAACTGAATTATTTATCCCGCTGAAAGAAGCGTATATCTTCACAAGTCCCGTTTACGTCTGGCAGGGGTGTCTGTATGATTGGATAATGAGGAAAAAAGGAAACAGGCCAGTAACGATTCAACTGCTGATGAAAGAAATCAAGCGGTGTGTCCAGATGAAAGAAGTAAAGCTCCGATATGGCGATATTTCAATAGAAGAAATAAAAGAGGTCATCACTGCATATGTTCATGCGCTTGTTAGACAAGGGTTTTTACACATGACAAAAGAGGGTAATTATGAAGTAGAGTCAAATCAAATGCCAATACAAACAGTAGATGAAGCGTTCAAACGAGATGCTTTCTTATTTCATTAGCATGTTTCATGCCCACTTTGATCATGATAAGAAAAAGGTGGTGCTGCGATTGAATAGAAAGAAACGCTTTTTTCTCATTTTTTTAGTCTGTTTGGTATTTATTTCTGCATATGATTTGACAAATATAGTTCAAAACAAAGAAGATAAATACAACACCAATTTCTTTCACTTTCCGAAAGGTTGGTTCAACACAACTTATGCAAGGGGGATTCATATGACTTCACAAAGCAAAAACAACCATTTACCAGACAGAAGCGAAGTAAAAGAAGAAAACAAATGGCGACTTGAAGATATTTTTGAAAGCGTCGATGCATGGAACAAGGAATTCGAAGCGGTCAAAAAAGAAATTCCTAAGCTCGCCCAATTTAAAGGCAAGCTCGCCCATTCTGCTGATGTACTGTATGAAGCCCTAACCTTTCAGGATCAGCTTTCTGAAAAGCTTGGCAAGCTTTATACATATGCGCACATGAAATACGATGAGGATACAACTAACTCATCATTTCAAGCGCTGAATGATAAAGCATCGAATTTATTTACACAACTCTCTAGTACTTCTGCTTATATTGTTCCAGAGATTTTGTCGATTCAAGAAGATAAATTGCAGCAGTTTATTCTGGAAAAAGAAGAATTAAAACTGTATTCTCATGCTCTTGAAGAAATTAATAAAGAACGTCCACATATTTTAAGTGAGGAGCAAGAGGCATTATTAGCTGAGGCATCTGAACCTCTCTCAACTTCATCTACTACTTTTAGTATGTTTAACAATGCTGATATTTCGTTCCCTTCTGTAAAAGATGAAAATGGGGAAGAAAAGAAAATTACCCACGGCAACTTTATCACATTTTTAAACAGTGATGACCGTGAAGTGAGAAAGAATGCCTTTAAAGCTGTGTATAAAACGTATGATCAGTATAAAAACACGCTTGCTTCGACACTGAGCGGTTCGATTAAAAAGGATAATTTTTATGCAAAAGTACGAAATTATAAATCGGCAAGAGAATCAGCACTATCTCGAAACAGTATTCCAGAAGAAGTATATGACAATCTAATTGATACCGTTCATCAATATTTACCGTTATTACACCGTTATATTGAATTGCGTAAAAAGGTGTTAAAGCTTGATGAAGTGCACAATTATGACTTGTATACACCACTTGTAAAAGATGCTGGCATGAAGCTAACCTACGATGAAGCAAAGGATTATATGCTAAAAGGGTTAGCGCCATTAGGAGAAGAATATGTGTCCGTGTTAAAAGAGGGACTCAATAATCGCTGGGTAGACGTTTATGAGAATAAAGGGAAACGTAGCGGTGCGTATTCATCTGGAAGCTATGGCACAAATCCTTATATCCTCATGAACTGGCAAAATAATATTGATAATTTATTTACACTGGCTCATGAATTTGGGCACTCTGTTCATAGCTACTATACAAGAAAGCACCAGCCATATCCGTATGGAAACTATAGCATCTTTGTAGCTGAAGTAGCTTCCACGACAAATGAAGCGTTACTAGGAGAATACCTGCTGAATCATCTAGATGATAAAAAACAGCGTTTGTATGTGTTAAATCACTTGCTAGAAGGATTTAGAGGAACGGTATTCAGACAGACGATGTTTGCTGAGTTTGAGCATCTGATTCATGTGAAAGCACAAGAAGGAGAGGCTTTAACGCCAGAATTCATGACGAACCTTTATTACGACCTGAACAAGAAGTATTTTGGAGACGGCATGGTTGTGGATAAAGAAATCGGATTAGAATGGACGAGAATCCCTCACTTCTATTACAACTATTATGTCTATCAATATGCAACAGGCTATAGTGCTGCACAGGCATTAAGCAAGCAAATCTTAGAAGAAGGAAAACCTGCGGTGGAGCGCTACACAGACTTCCTTAAAGCAGGAAGCTCTGATTATCCAATCAATGTGCTGAAAAAAGCGGGTGTTGATATGGCTTCCAAAGAACCAATCGAAGCAGCATGTCAATTGTTCGAAGAAAAATTAAAAGAAATGGAAGAGCTCATCTCTAAAACGGGTGAGTAATGAAAAGACTTCTGTCAGACGTGTGAGTGCATACTCATCTTTTGACAGGAGTTTTTTTTCACAAAAAAGACCTCTTCGCATGAAGAGGCCGATCCTTATCATCAACCTTTAAATCCCTTAAAGGTCTTCCGGTGGTTCATTCGATAAAGTGTAAAAAGTATTGCAGCAAATAAGAGTGGCGATGTGAGATAAAGAGGAAGCATTTTCATTAAGCCTAATATGTTTAAAAAGAAACATAAGCCAATGGAAACAAGTCCAATGGTTGTGCTACGCATGCAGATCCCTCCATTTTTTCGTTACTTTCACTATATGAAAGTGACAACCCTCTTATGTTTTGTGACAAAAATATGAACATATAGTATATCTGTTGTCATAAGTCGACAAAATTTGATATACTACAGATGTGAAATTAATCACATACAAACATTACCCCTTTGTTTGACCGTGAAAAATTTCTCCCATCCCCTTTGTTGTCGTTAAGACATAGTGAAACCGCGCTTATCCCGGCGCGGTTTCTTCGTGGTTTAAAAAAGAACAAATGTTCCTTTTTGAGGTAAAGAAAAAACATGGGTCAGCACCCATGTTCATTCAATGTTCATTCTCACAGCGATAGACATCAAGATCTGAATGATGATCATCTTCTTTATAGCGCCAAAACATTTCTTGATGCACTTGTACACGTTCGACTTTTTTAGCGAAAGCTAGCTTTTTCATTTCTCGTTCAACTTCTTCAAGTGTCAGGTCATAAACAACCGCAATCTCTTTAGCAGATGCAAATTGAAAGTAAGCAATAAACCATTCAATTGGAGGTCGTTCTGAAGGTGTTGGTTTTTCACCAATCATTTCAAAAAGGATTTCCTCGTATATATCATAAGAGTACGCACCTGAAATTTTTAATCCTTCATCTCCGTTTACTGTATTAAAAAAGGCAAAGGTCGGAAGCTCAGACACGTCCATCTCAGCGGCAATTTTCATATCACATTTTAGTGCTTTGACAGCACTTTGAGAATGAATATCGCGCTGGAATTCCTCGATGTCTAGTCCAGCGCTTTTTGCATTTTCTAGCAGTACATGTTCACTTGTAACATCTTGCTGATGGCAAAAAAGTGATTCTTGAATGAGACGCAGAAATTTCATTCCGCATTTTCTACCTTGAAGTTCAGCCGCTTTTAATGCAAGCGAGGCGAGATAAGGTGAAGTCACAATTTGTTCAGACAGCATTTGTTCTTTTTTGGTCTGAGTTTTGGTCGCAAATTTCCCCCACGCTTCGGTCAGTAAATGCTTTTTTCGTTTTCGATTCAATGCATTAATACTAGAGCTTGTCACCGTTCGTAAAGTGAAAAAACGGCCGTACTTCATTTTCAATTTTTTAATGGATGGCTCTAATAACCAGCAGTCTGGACTTAGAGGGTCAATGAATACATAAATTTCAATCGGCTTTTGAGGATGTCCGTGACAGTGTGAGAAATATTGATCGTGCGTATTGCAGCTCAAGATCGTCCATCCTTTTCAGGTGTTTGGTTGACCATATGACGAGCCGTTAAAGAAAGCCGCTCAAATAAAAAGTCACGAATATCGCCGGTTAATCCTACTTGATCCATTGCATCCTCCATGCATTCAAGCCATGCGTCAGCCCGCTCCTCAGTAATCGGAAAAGGGAGATGTCTCGCCCGTAGCATGGGGTGGCCATGCTCCTCTGTATAAAGCGGGGGTCCGCCTAAATATTGCGTTAAAAACTGTTTTTGTTTTCTTGCTGTTTCTTTTAAGTCATCCGGGAAAATAGGATGAAGCAAAGGATGACACTTTACATTTTCATAAAAAGTATCAACAAGTTGCGATAGAAGTTCCTCTCCAACCGCTTCGTAAGGTGCGTTAAACGATTGTACCATGTTGACTACTCCTTTTACTCGTAGTTAATAGGATGAAGCGCCCTATTGTGAATTCATTTATTTCAAAAGTGATATTCAGTTTGTTCTATTTTAATGTTTCTATTCTTGTACTTATTTTAACAACCTCATCTCAATTCCACAAACAAACCGCTTTGGTCTATTGGAAATAAGGGGAGAGGCGGGTTCCGTGATCAATTGACCATATCATAACACATTCAGTCAAAAAAGGGTGAAAAGCGACATACAAAAAACCGAAGAGGTTATTCTCTTCGGTTTAAGCGAAATATTGTGCTGTAATTTTCTTTACATAATTTTGTGTTTCTTTAAATGGTGGAATGCCGCCGTATTTATCAACATTTCCTGAGCCTGCATTATAAGCAGCTAAGGCGAGTGAGACATTTCCATTATATTTCTGAAGCATTTGTTTGATATACTTCGTGCCGCCTTCGATGTTCTGGGCCGCATCAAAGGCATTATTCACGCCAAGTGACTTAGCTGTAGATGGCATAAGCTGCATAAGGCCAAGCGCGCCTGCATGGCTGACCGCATTCGTACGATAGCCAGATTCTTGCTTAATGACCGCATGAATTAGCTTTTCTGGAACACCATGTTTTTGAGCCATTTGTGACACAATTTGATTAATTTCCTTTGATGATGAGCCGCTTGAAACAGCCTTTTGAAGCGGCGGCGTGTAGCTGTTGTTTAAGACATTCCCAATACCATTTGCTGTATTCAATGGAGCGTCATTCGCATATGAAGGTTGAGCTTGAAGCTGCTCACCGCCAGCGATAGCAGATAAGTATGGGTTTGTACGCGCGTATTGCGTGTTCGGAGCCGTTGATGGGTCCGTTCCCATAAATGCAGAAATTGAAAGCGGCAGGCGTGATAATTCTGATCCGCCTAAAAAATCTTGCAGCAGCGACTGAAATGAAGCTTGTGCAGTCGATTCTTGGCCGCCCGGCATTTGCGTTTGTCCAGGGTCTGATTGTAATGTTTTAAGCGCTTGGAGCTGCATAAAGGATTGAAGTTGATTGACGTTCATCATGTTCCTCCTTCAAGGAATTCATCTATTCTGTGTTTTCATTTTCTCTTCATAAAAACGTACGACTTTGTTTTTCGTGTTTCGAACAGGGATTTGGAATTGTTGGAGCAATGCGGAGAATGCGGCTTGTCCGATTTCCAGGTCGCTCACTTCAAATTCAAGTTCATGGTCCTCTACTGTTAAATATCGGCTGTGATCCAAAACAATTAAGCCTTCTTTGATCATTTTTTCTGCTCTTGACGTTTCAAGTGAACCAAAATACACAATTTGATCCTTTTGAATGTTCAAATGATCTAGCCTGTCAGCCACTTCACCTTTTGGCAGCTGGAAATCGTCAAGGCTTGAAGGAGGAGCGATCGTTTGGTGGGTTTCGAGCAAGCCTATTTCGTGTGGTTCCTTTAACGTGAGAACCCACTGACCGTTTCTTTCTCTCATTCTTAATGCAGCGAATTGAGATTTTATATCAAATTGAGGTGTATCAAAGTAATGGTTGGTTTGCGTGTGAAAATCCGAATCCTTCAATTGAAAATGTTGTTTCAACTGTTCAAATTCTTCTTTCATTAACAATTGCTTTAGTTCTATTTCAATTTCCTGTGCCATTTTGACATCAACCTTTCATTTAGAGGAAATATGATTATTGTACATGAAGTATGTTCATCATGTAAAAGACTGTTTTTATCTATTATTTCTCTTTCCACATGTGCCAAAATCAATGGATAATTACGTGAAAGGATCATTTATAAGAAGAAAATAGGATTTTCTCAATAAGTTCGGTTTATCAATATTGAACTTGATATGATAAAATAAAGCTGTACTTTGTTGTAAAGGAGATCATGATGCAAAACCGAATTGAAATCGCAGAAGCAACTTTAAAAGAAGACAGGCTGATTTTGACGACCAAGTCAGAAGAGCAAATCCAAAAAGCAAAAGCATCAGGACAAATGCTTGTTGATTCTGATCACTTTGCGTTCGTTTACATACTTGAAAACGAGGAGTCCTTTTCATATCTTATCTTAGGGAAACATACATGGACTCCATTAAAAGAAGCAATGAATCTTGACATCCCTGTCTATTTGACAGCGGGAGGACATTCGTTAGAACTCATTCAGCTTCATCAAGAATTACATTATTTAATCGACAATATTAAAGACAATGCCAATTACGGAGATATGGAAGAGAAAGTGAAGAGCACATTCCTCTGAAATAATTAGGTATATGGAATTGGGGGAAGTTTCATGGACAAAAAACAATGGGATCAATTCCTCGCACCGTATAAACAAGCAGTCGAAGAATTAAAAGTGAAACTAAAAGGCATTCGAAAGCTGTATGAATTCGAGGATGACCATTCACCAGTAGAATTTGTTACAGGCCGAGTGAAACCTGTTGCCAGCATATTAGAAAAGGCAAAGCGTAAAAACATCCCAATGCATGAAATCGAAACGATGCAGGATATTGCTGGGCTTCGCATTATGTGCCAGTTTGTAGAAGACATACAAGTCGTGAAAAAAATGCTCCAGTCACGAAAAGACTTCGTGGTTGTTGATAAACGCGACTATATTGCAGAGCATAAAGAAAGCGGATACCGTTCGTACCACCTTGTTGTGTTATATCCGCTGCAAACGATTAATGGAGAGAAGCAGCTCCTCGTCGAAATCCAAATTCGTACACTTGCGATGAATTTTTGGGCGACCATTGAGCATTCTCTGAATTATAAATATAGCGGGAATATCCCGGAGAAAGTCAAGCTGCGCCTTCAAAGAGCTTCCGAGGCAGCATCTCTTCTTGATGATGAGATGTCTGAAATTAGAGGGGAAATTCAAGAAGCACAAGTGGCATTTTCCCGGAAAAAGAAAAACGATAGCTGAGCCTGTGCTTGATCAAATATGATGCTGCCCTCTCATAGCAGCAAGGTGGAAAAGGAGAAGAATTCATGAAATTTGCAGTTTCTTCGAAAGGGAATTCTGTATCTGACACACTCAAAAGTAAAATTCAGACCTACTTATTGGATTTCGGGATGGAACTCAATGAAGAGGAACCCGATCTTGTCATTACGGTTGGTGGAGACGGCACCCTTCTTTATGCGTTTCACCGTTATAGCGACCGTCTGAATGAAACAGCTTTTGTCGGTGTTCATACAGGTCATCTTGGTTTTTATGCTGACTGGGTGCCAAGTGAAATTGAAAAACTCGTTTTAGCTATTGCGAAAACCCCTTATCACATTGTGGAATATCCGATCTTAGAAGTCATTGTCAGATACAACGATGGCGGCAGAGAAGAGAAATATTTAGCCATGAATGAATGTACGATTAAAAGTATGGAAGGGACACTTGTGGCAGATGTTGAAATTAGGGGTCAGCTGTTTGAAACATTCAGAGGTGACGGTCTTTGTCTGTCTACACCGTCTGGCAGTACAGCCTATAATAAAGCACTTGGGGGCGCCATTATTCATCCTTCCATTAGAGCCATTCAGCTGGCAGAAATGGCTTCAATCAACAACAGAGTGTTTCGAACGGTCGGTTCGCCGCTTATTTTACCAGACCACCATACTTGTGTCATAAAGCCGAGGAATGATGTCGATTTTCAGGTAACCATTGATCATTTGACGCTGCTTCATAAGGATGTCAAATCCATTCAATGCCGGGTAGCAGACGAGAATGTCCGCTTTGCCCGATTTAGACCATTTCCGTTTTGGAAAAGGGTGCAAGATTCCTTTATCGGAAAAGGAGAATAAGAAAGAGGTCGTTCTCGCTGGAATACTTTACACTAAACAAAACCATGACAGCCAAAGAAGAAGGGCTGCTTTTAAAGGATTATTTAATAGATATTGGCATTTCGAAAAGAATGCTGACGGATATTAAATTTGATGGCGGTGATCTTCTCATTAATGGCGAGCATGTGACTGTGAGATACAAGCTGCATAACGGAGACAGGCTCACCATTTTATTCCCACAGGAAAAAGTGAGTGAAGGGCTAAAGCCTGCTCCGATTCCGCTTGATATTTTATTTGAGGACGAGCATGTCCTTGTGCTAAATAAAAAGCCATATATCCCGTCCATTCCTTCTAGGGAGCACCCAGAGCACAGTATTGCAAATGGGTTGCTGCACCATTATGCAGAGCAGTCTGTTCGGCTGACAGTTCATTTAGTGAATCGTCTGGATCGTGATACATCTGGCGTCATGCTTGTGGCCAAGCATCGTTTTGCCCACAGCCTTTTATCAAAAGCGCAGAAAAGTGGAGCGGTCAAACGAACATACAGAGCGTTTACACATGGCATGATCAAAGAAAAGCATGGAACCATTCGTGCAAAAATTGCCCGAAAAGGAGATAGTATCATTGAGCGAATGGTCGATGATACTGGACAGGAAGCTGTGACGCATTTTACAGTGCGAGCGGTGGACGCTGAGTTGAACATGTCAGCTGTGACGCTAGCACTTGAAACGGGGAGAACCCATCAAATTCGTGTTCATATGCAGTATCTTGGTTACCCACTCATCGGAGATACGTTATATGGCGGAACGAGTGAGCGGATGAACCGGCAGGCACTGCATAGTGAGACTCTTGTCTTTCCTCATCCGATGACTGGAGAGGTAATGACATTTTCGGCTCCGCTTCCTGAAGACATGAAATCATTGCTGCTTTAAATAGAGAAACCCGGCTACCTGCAAGCGCAGGGCCGGGTTTTTTTATGATGTGAAATGCTGAAACCTTGAATCGTCATAAGGCATAGAGGAAGGAACAGAAACCGTTTCAAGCTCAGGATATTTGAGGGCAGACAGCCGGTGGCCAAATACGCAGCCTGTATCAATGTTGACAGTTCTGCCAACAAATCGTGGTTCTTTCACTGGTGTATGTCCGTAGACAATCCATGGTTTTCCGCGATATTCCTTTGCCCAATCCTTCCGCACAGGTCGTCCATCCGGCCACGTCTCTCCTGTGACTGCGCCAAATAATAGATAGGATCGCATCTGTTTGTTCGGCTTTCTACCAATGTCCTTTTCCTTCATCGCTGCGTGAGCAATCATCAGTTCATCAGGAATAAGTACATCGTAAAGCGGAGCCTTCTCAAATAGCTGCTTAAATTCATGTGACAATTTGGTTTGTTCATGAAGGGGCAGCTTTTTTATTTCGTTCACTGTGGTTTCGATGCCATGAAGTAATTTCACCGGATTTCCTTTTAAATAACGATAAAGCTTAAAGCAATGGTTGCCAGGTACGTAGCGGATCGCGCCGTGTGAGTAGGCATGAATGACAAATCGCATCACATCTACTGACTGAGGTCCTCGATCTGTTAAATCACCGACAAGGGCTAGCGTTCTCTTATCAGGATGGACGGGTAATCCATGTTTGAGTTCGTATCCTAGTTTGTGTATGAGGGTAAGCAGCTCTTCGTAGCAGCCGTGGATATCACCAATGATATCAAATGTCATAAGATTTCCTCCTGATTTTTCTCATCCATTCATCGGGGCTAAAGAAGTTTGAATTTTAGAACATATAACGAATGGCTTTCTTTTCGTTTAGGCAATTGTTAGAATCAATGCTTTAACGTAAACCTTAGAAGATTAAACATCAATGTTAGGAGGCTTTAGCCAATGGAGCATACATCTGTTTCATCACTCGTTATCGTTATTATTGTCGCCTTTTTCACCCCACTTTTATTGCACCGATTTAAGCTGACCATTCCGGTCGTTGTTGCTGAAATCATCATGGGGCTCATCATTGGAAAAAGCGGTCTTCAGCTGGTTGTTGAACATGATGCATGGTTAGATACGTTATCCATGCTCGGTTTTATTTTTCTGATGTTTTTAAGTGGACTTGAAATAGATTTTTCTTCTTTCGAGTCAAAGAAGAAAGCACGAGAACTACCAAATGGTCTAAAAGAACCGAATACGTTTAAAGCAGCCACTATTGTTTTTCTTGGCGTATTTAGTATTTCTTTTATTCTGTCCTATGCGTTTGTCCTTGCAGGGTTTATCCAAAATGCCTTTTTAATGACGCTTATTATATCGACGATCTCATTAGGGGTAGTGGTTCCCACCTTAAAAGAGGAAAAGTTGATGCAGACGAATATCGGTCAAATCATCTTGCTTGTCGCTGTCATTGCTGATTTGGTGACGATGATTTTACTTGCTGTATTTTCCTCCATTTATGGCGATGGTACAGGGAATATGTGGCTTCTGCTCTTATTATTTGCTGCGGGCATCCTTCTTTATTTATTTGGCCGCGTATTTAAGACAAAGTCAATTTTTCAGTCCATGTCAAAAGGGACCGTGCAAATTGGGACAAGGGCGATCTTTACTCTCATTATAGTCTTAGTTGCCTTATCTGAATCACTCGGTGCTGAAAATATTCTTGGAGCGTTTTTAGCGGGCGTACTTGTGTCCCTTCTTTCGCCGAATAAAGAGCTTGTCCAGCAACTGGATTCATTTGGCTACGGATTTTTGATCCCCATCTTCTTTGTGATGGTCGGCGTGGATTTGAATATATGGGCACTGTTCAAGGACCCAACCATTATGATCATGATCCCGCTTCTATTTATTGCATTACTGATTAGTAAGCTCATCCCGATTCTTTATTTGAAAAAATGGTATGACATGAAAAAAGTGATCGGTTCTGGCTTTTTATTAACATCGACATTATCACTCGTCATTGCAGCTGCGACGATCGGGGAGCGGCTCGGAGTCATTGATCATAAAATGTCCGGCGCGCTGATTTTAGTCGCGATACTCACGAGTATATTAACGCCTGTCTGGTTTAAAGCGCTGTTTAAAAAAGAGCAAGCTGCGAGCCATAAAAAACGTGTGACCTTTATTGGTGCAAATCAGCTGACCTTACCTGTCACACTCGATTTACATCAGGATGAATATGATATTCGAATTTTGCATGTCTTTCAAGAAAATAAAGAAGCGATGCTTGCCGACTCCATCTTTGAAGTCGAATCGATTGAAGAGTACGATGATGAGACGCTGCGAAAGGCAGGCGTTGGCCAGGAGGATGTCCTCGTCGTCGCAACAGGCAGTGAGACGAAAAATAAGGAAATTGCTTTATTTGCAAAGGAAGAAGGAGCGAAACAAGTCATTGCGAGTGTGAGCAAAGCTGAGGCAGAGCTGACATTGAAGGAAGCGGGCATTGATACGTTTTCTAATTTCCTATCATCTAAAACGGTGCTAAGAGCCTTGATTGAAGCACCGGATGCGATTCGATTATTAACAAATGAGGATACTTCCTTGTATCAAATTCAAATGAATAATCATCGCTATCACAATGTCATGCTGAGGGAATTTCCGTTTACCGGCGATTTGGTCTTTGTCCGTATTTTCAGAGGGGTAGACAGTTTAGTCCCACATGGAGATACGACGCTTAGAAGCGGTGACCGTGTGCTTGTGTCGGGCTCTCGTGAGTATGTAGCAGGACTTAGAGCCCAATTAGAGTGAGAATGAACCCTTGACCAATGAACAATTCCTGATTAAGATAGAAGTACAACATCATATATTTGATCCACTAGGGGAGTCCTTTAAAAGGGCTGAGATAAAAGTATCGACTTTTAGACCCTCATTACCTGAACAGGTTCATACCTGCGTAGGGAAGTGGTGCGGTTTTTGACTATGTTTTTGACAAATTCCAAGCCACTTTCCACGCGGAAAGTGGCTTTTTTATATGGAAAAACAGGAGGAGAGGAACATGACGTTTTCAATTGAATGTAAAGAAGCAGCAGCAACATGGTGGAATGGAAGCTTTACACACCCCTTTGTGAAAGGAATTGGAGATGGCACGCTGTCACTCGATCGTTTCACGTATTATGTGATGCAGGATTCATATTATTTAACTCATTTTGCAAAGGTGCAAGCATATGGAGCGGCGATTAGTGAGGACTTACATACGACGGGCAGAATGGCGTATCATGCGCAGGGAACGTATGAAGCGGAGCTGTCGCTGCATAGAAAGTTTACAGAGCTTTTAGAGATTTCAGATGAAGCCATCGAAAACTTTAAGCCTTCTCCCACTGCTTACGCATATACCTCACATATGTACCGGTCTGTGAAAAGTGGACGATTCGAAGAGATTTTAGCTGCGTTATTGCCGTGCTACTGGCTTTATTATGAGGTGGGTGAAAAGCTGAAACAAACCACACCTGACCATCCGATTTATCAAGAATGGATTTTGACATATGGAGGGGATTGGTTTAAGGAACTCGTCTTTGAACAGGTCAACCGCTTTGATGAACTAGCCGAAAAAGCACCAGAACATGTACGGGCCAATATGAAAGAAAATTTTGTGATTTCTAGCTATTACGAATACCATTTCTGGGAGATGGCGTATCAAAAAGAATTGTGGCAAACAGCATGTTTAGATGGGGTTGGTGCAAATGGAACTCCACGCAGTGACAAATGATTCGCTTCCTGCGAGTGAGCTGATCAAACAAATAAAAAACATTACACCTGAAGTGGATTTTATTCATATCCGGGAACGGTCTAAAACAGCAAGTGAGCTTGTTGATCTCGTGAAAGGTCTCCTTTTAGAAGGTGTACCGAAAGAGAAGCTCATCATCAACGACAGAGTAGACGTTGCGCTGCTCACCAATATTCACCGGGTACATCTCCCGGGCCATAGCTTTTCGCCAAAAGAGCTGCGTAAAAAATTCCCTCATCTTCATGCGGGCGTCTCTGTTCATTCGATAGAAGAAGGGAAAGTAGCTGAGAAAAATGGAGCAGAGTATGTCATATTTGGGCACGTATATGACACCACTTGTAAACCAGGACTTCAGGCAAGAGGCATACAGCTTGTGAAAGAACTGACATCTCTACTATCTATTCCAGTCGTGGCGATCGGTGGTGTGACACCTGACCGCATACCAGAATTGAGACACGCGAATGTGAAAGGGATTGCTGTCATGTCTGGAATTTTTACTCATCATCAGCCGCGCAAGATGGCACAAGCATTTTCTAAACAAGTAAAGGAGCATCCTTATGAAGAAGCATTATGATGTGGCAATCATTGGTGGTGGAATCATAGGGATGTCCATTGCCTATCACCTTGCAAAAGCAGGAAAGCAGGTCGTCTTACTTGAGGCGAATGAGGTAGGGAAGCAAACAACAAGTGCGGCTGCTGGGATGCTCGGTGCACATGCTGAAGGAGAGGGTCATGAGGATATTTTTTTTCAAGTAGGCAGAGCAAGCCAGGCATTGTACGAAAAGTTAAAAGTCGATCTACAGCATGAATCTGGCATTGATATTCGAACATCAGCGGGCGGTATCATGAAGGTAGCCTTTTCAGAAGAGGAGAAACAAGCACTTTGCCGGATGCAGCATTTGTCTACATTTGAGTGGCTTGACGCAAGCAGCGTAAAAAAATGCATGCCTCAAATAGCAGAGAACATTTTAGGAGCAGGTTTGATTAAAGAGGATGTTCATGTCGAACCTTATGCGGTATGCCGGGCATTTTGGCAGGCGGCGGTCAGGTACGGGGCAGAAGTGAAAGAGTGTACACCCGTGATCGAAGTGAAGCGGGAGAAAGAAGCGTTAGCGATTAGAACAACGAAGGGAACATTCACATGTGATGATCTCACTGTAGCAAGTGGTGTATGGTCTGGCCGTTTTTTTGAAGAGCTTGGATTATCTCATTCTCTTTATCCAGTAAAAGGGGAATGTGTGTCTGTATGGAATCATGGTCCAGCACTCCAACACACCATTTATCATGATCATTGTTACATTGTTCAACGAGATAGCGGCAAACTGGTCGTTGGCGCAACGATGAAGCCAAACGAGTGGCAAACTGTTCCGACGCTTGGCGGCATTGAAGCTGTCATTCAAAAGGCGTCACAGCTGATGCCTTCGATCAAGGAGATGCCGATTGATCAGTGCTGGGCTGGCCTTCGTCCGGCGACAAGCGACCGGCATCCCTACATTGGTAGACATCCAGAAGATCAGCGTATTCTTTTTGCTGCAGGGCATTACAGAAATGGCATTTTACTTGCCCCGATTACTGGAGAAATCATTCGCGAACTGATATTAGGTGAGCCGGTCAAAACGGAATGGCTTCACGCATTTCGTATTGGCCGAAAGGAGGCACTGTTTGTATGAAAATTCAATTGAATGGCAGAATCGTTGATTTCGAACAAGAGAATGGAACGATCTATGACCTGCTATCAGACTATCAGCTTGAAAATCGAGTAGTGATTGTGGAAAAGAACCAAGAAATTATTGATAAAGAAGCGTTTCAACAAGTGAAAATTGAACCTAATGACACGATCGAAATCGTTCACTTTGTAGGAGGAGGATGACAACATGCTGCACATTGGCGGGAAAACATTCACATCTAGATTATTACTTGGTACAGGGAAGTACCCATCATTTGAAGTCCAAAAAGAAGCCGTGAACGTATCAGAAGCAGAAATATTAACCTTTGCTGTGAGAAGAATGAACATTTTCGAAGCATCTCAGCCAAACTTTTTGGAGCAGCTTGATTTATCAAAATATACGCTGCTTCCGAATACAGCTGGTGCTAGTACAGCGGAAGAGGCAGTTCGAATTGCTCGTTTAGCGAAGGCTTCTGGACTGTGTGACATGATCAAGGTAGAAGTCATTGGCTGCTCAAGGTCTCTTCTGCCAGATCCAGTCGAAACGTTAAAAGCATCCGAAATGCTACTCGAAGAAGGATTTATCGTGCTGCCATATACATCTGATGATGTGGTACTGGCAAGAAAATTAGAAGAGCTTGGTGTCCATGCCATCATGCCAGGTGCTTCGCCGATTGGTTCAGGGCAAGGCTTACTAAACCCTCTGAATCTCTCATTTATTATCGAGCAGGCAAAGGTACCGGTGATTATTGATGCTGGTGTAGGCTCTCCAAAGGATGCGGCTTATGCGATGGAGCTAGGGGCTGACGCTGTATTACTGAACACCGCTGTGTCAGGTGCAAAGGACCCTGTGAAAATGGCAAAAGCCATGAAGCTGGCGATTGAATCAGGAAGGCTAGGCTTCGAGGCGGGACGTATTTCTTTGAAAAACTATGGGACAGCAAGCAGTCCGCAGGAAGGAATGCCGGCATTTTGAGCACACGCTATTCACGACAAGAGCTCTTTCAGCCAATTGGACTAGAGGGGCAAAAGCGGTTAAATGACTCAAAGGCTGTCATTATTGGTGCGGGAGCGCTTGGAACAGCTAGTGCGGAAATGCTCGTTCGTGCTGGCGTTGGTTCTGTCACCATTTTAGATCGAGATTATATTGAGTGGAGCAACCTTCAGCGTCAGCAGCTTTACACAGAGCAAGATGTGCAGGATCGGCTGCCAAAGGCCGTGGCGGCTGAAAATAGACTCAAACAGATAAATAGTGACGTGCAGGTCAAAGGAATCGTCGTCGATGTGACCGCTGAACATATTGATGAACTGGTCAGCGGCGCTTCAATTATTGTCGATGCAGCGGATAATTTCGAGGTGAGAATGATCGCTAATGATGCAGCTGTCAAACATCAAATTCCATTCCTTTATGGAGCTTGCGTCGCCAGCTATGGTATTCAATTTACTGTCATTCCTGATGAAACACCGTGTTTACACTGCCTGATTGAACATTTACCTGCACAAGGCATGACATGTGATACAGCCGGTATCATTAGTCCAGTTGTGCAGCAGGTGGCAGCATATCAAGTGGCAGATGCCCTGAAGTATTTAACAGGTCATCAAGTGACGCCAATTTTAAGATCGTTTGATTTATGGACCAATGAGCGGTCTGACATCCGATCAACCAGCTCCTTAAAGAAGAAACAATGTCCAAGCTGCGGACTGAAGACATATCCTTTTCTCTCCTATGACAAGAGAGCGAAAGCAGATGTACTATGCGGCCGCAATACGGTCCAAATCCGCAGTGCAGCCGAAACCCCGCCGTCGTTACACGAAGTGGCTCTTCGGTTAAAGAAAGCAGGGATGGATGTTCTTGAAAATCCGTATTTGCTTTCCTGTCAAAAGAATGAATATAAGCTTGTCTTATTTAAAGACGGCAGAGCCCTTGTCCATGGCACAAATGATGTGGCAAAAGCAAGAACCATTTATCATCAATGGATTGGCTAATGAGAGGTGTGATGAAATGACGATCAAAAAAGCATTCACAATTGCAGGTTCTGATTCTGGCGGCGGAGCAGGCATTCAAGCTGATTTAAAAACCTTTCAGGAGCTCGGTGTGTTCGGAATGTCTGCGATCACAGCGATTACAGCACAAAACACACTAGGTGTTCACGGAGTATATCCGCTTTCAAACGAGGCGTTAGAAAGTCAAATTGATGCAGTGGCAGAGGATTTACTGCCAGATGCCGTCAAAACAGGAATGCTGTGGAGCGCAGACATGATCAAGATAGTTGCTGAAAAAACGGTTCAATATGACATGAAGCTCATTGTCGATCCAGTGATGATCGCAAAAGGAGGCGCTTCTTTATTAAATGAAGATGCGGTCTCAGCGTTGAAAACACACTTGCTGCCTATCAGCTATGCCGTAACGCCGAATCTTCCTGAGGCAGAAGTGCTGACAGGCATGCGCATTCAGACAAAAGAAGATCGCTATCTAGCAGCGGAGCGTTTATATGAGCTTGGTACGAAACATGTCGTGATCAAAGGCGGTCACGGTCCATCTGGCGGGATGATTACAGACCTATTGTATGATGGAAAAGGCTTTATAGAAGTCACAAATGAACATATTGATACACCGCATACACATGGCACAGGCTGCACGTTTGCAGCGGCGTTAACAGCTGAAATAGCGAAAGGATCCTCCATGAGGGAGGCTTTTGACACAGCAGAAACCTTTGTCCATGAAGCCATCAAGTTCCCTTTAAATATTGGGGCTGGACACGGACCTACCAACCATTTTGCTTATCAGCAAAAACGGCTCAAACGATAAGAGAATCGAACCGTCTTCATTTGCGAGGACGGTTTTTTGATGAAAAAGAAACTTTCTTTCAGCGGAAATTGTCATTCTCTCTTGATCTGTGATAATATTATGATCAGGTACTAATACTATGTCTTGAAAAAATAGGAGGCTTTATTACATATGAACTTTTCTTTAGAAGGCCGTAATATCGTGGTAATGGGTGTTGCCAATAAACGAAGCATCGCTTGGGGAATTGCCCGCTCACTTCACGAAGCTGGAGCTCGTTTGATTTTTACTTATGTTGGAGATCGTCTTGCTGAATCTGTAAAAGAACTTGCAAGCACACTTGAGCGTGATGATTCAATCATTCTTCCATGTGACGTGACAAGTGACGAAGAAATCGAAAAATGTTTCGCTACAATTAAAGAAAAAGTACAAGTCATTCATGGCGTTGCGCATGCAATTGCATTTGCAAACAAAGAAGAGCTTGTCGGTGAATACTTAAACACGAACCGTGAAGGTTTCCTTTTGGCGCACAACATTAGTGCATACTCTTTAACAGCTGTAGCAAAAGCAGCACGTCCATTAATGACAGAAGGTGGAAGCATTGTCACGCTTACATACCTAGGCGGAGAGCGTGTAGTATCTAACTACAACGTAATGGGTGTAGCGAAAGCAGCACTTGAAGCAAGTGTGAAATACTTAGCAGCTGATTTAGGCGCAGAAGGTATTCGTGTGAATAGTATTTCTGCTGGTCCAATTCGTACGCTGTCTGCAAAAGGCATCAGTGGCTTTAATACCATTCTGAAGGATATTGAAGAGCGTGCACCGCTTCGTCGTACAACGACTCCTGAAGAAGTTGGCGATACAGCTCTATTCTTATTCAGTGATCTATCACGCGGCATGACAGGTGAGAATCTGCATGTTGATTCTGGCTTCCATATCATTGCTCGATAAACAACTAAATGATTTGCAGCATACCGAATAAGGGTATGCTGTTTTTTATTTTTCTTCTGATTTGAGTCGTCCGCTCATATATATAAGGAATGAATCAATCGGGAGGGATTAGTATGTCAAATAAAGGTGATGAGAACCAGAAGCCGCTTATGTATATTGTTCAGCCGAGCTATGATGAATCAATGCCGGCCATGCAAAATATTGTGAGAAAGCGAAAGAAATCAGAAAAACCACAAGAAATTTCTAAGAGAAAAAAAGACAAGGTCGAAGAAAGTACACACGAGGAACCCGTGGCTCAAGAAATCGAGAAGAAAAAAGAAGCAAAGCCGCCTGAGCGTCAGCAAGAGCAAGACATGATGCAAGAAGCAGAGCTTACCCAAGAACAAGACATCATAAAAGAGCCAGAGCTTATACAAGAACGAAAACCTCAGCGAGAAGAGGAGAAGCCGCCAGAAGGCGTTTTTCATGAAACAAAAGAAGAACCTAGAAGAAAACGAGTGAAAAAGCCTTTAAGTCAGATGAGCATTGACGAAAAAGTCGATTTTCTCACAAGCCTGCCTCATAATATGCCAAGAGCCCTTTGCCTGATTGAAGCTGATGGTAAAACATATAGAGGGATTATCATGGATCGAAAAGAAGATACAGTGGTCATTCGAACAGCGGGCGGGGGAAATCCAGTTGAATTAGCAATAGATGAAATTTCCTCGATTCATCCACTTGGCTTTTAACGAATAAAAAAAGTCCCATAGAGGGACTCAGATTGTAGAGAAACTCATGTTTTTCTACAATCTTTTTTATTTTCATCGTAATGATGATGGATGAGATTAAAGAAAAAGGCCTCCCACACACCTAGCCTAGCTTCGCTAGGTGTGTGGCAATCTTCTTCATGTTCTGACAGGCAGCTGTGAGAAGCACTTGCTCACTCACATTTTGTTTTCCCCTCAACCGGCAGTAGCGAAGCCCATGCAGTTGTTTTGAATCTGCAAAGCTTCGCTCTATTTTTTCTTTTCTTTTTTTATATAGCTCTTTTCCAGAAGCAGACAGACGATTTTGTCTGATCTTTTCTTTATGTTCTTCCCATACATGTCTTGAGATCACTTTTTGATGATTTTTCGACCTTGTACAGCTCTCTAGGAAAGGACACGATACGCATTTTTTAGGGTCTGATTTGTAGAATCGATAACCTTTTCGATCAGTTGTTGTATATAATAGCTTCTCGCCATTTGGGCATATGTAGTGATCATGTTCAGAATCATACTGAAATTTCCATTTCTCAAATAATCCTCTTGTTGGATGAAAGCGTCTATGTGCGATGACACCAAAAATACGGCGATCGGATAAACCTTTACAGATTGGGGTTGTCAAATAACCAGAATCAAGGGCAACAGCTTCTACTTGAAAACCAAATCGGGCGATTTGGTGATCCAATCGATCAAGATACGGAACAGAGTCATGGATATTGCCGGGCGTGACATGGGCATCCGTGATGATATTGTACTTCATATCCGTTGTACGGTGGTCTAGGTAGAAAAAGCCTTCTGGCTTGTTTTCACGATAAAGATAGCCACTTTCAGGGTCAGTCGTACTTTGACGAATGTCTTTTTCCGTTTTCACCTCCTCTTTTACCTTTAAGGGCTTTTTTCCGTGTACCTCTCGATCTTCTTGGATCGCTTCTTCTAAATCATTTATATAGTTCTGAGTATCTTGTTCAATCGTTTTTCTCGTATATTTATGTTTATTGGCATTGGCTTTAAGATGAGTCGAATCAGTAAAAAGAACGCGGCCTCCTACCATATCATGATTGATGGCTTGAAGCACAATTTCATCAAAAATGTCTTGAAAAATCGTTGTATCTTTGAATCGAGTACGACGATTCCAGCTAATGGTCGAGTGGTGGGGAACGGGGTCATTGATGTTCAAACCTAAAAACCATCTATACGCCATGTTATAGTAAATTTCTTTTTCAAGTTGTCTTTCAGAACGGATACCGTACAGGTATCCGATAAACATCATTTTGAACAAAATAAGTGGATCAAGAGAAGGACGACCTTTATTCTCACTATAATAGGGTTTGACTTTATCTACGATAAATGAAAAATCAATGTACTGATCAATTTTACGAAGCAGGTGATCCTCTTCGACCAGTTGATCTAGCAATACAAATTCGGCTTCGTGCTGAGAAGAATTTCTAGTGTGGAACATGAGAAAAACACCTTCCTTTAGTATGCTTTTCTCTATTATAAAACGGGGGAATGGAAACTTTAAGGGAAAAAATAAAGCTGTCGAGATTTTCTCGACAGCCTGAGTGTCCCTTATAGGACACTATTTTTTTAGTCTTTAATTAAAAAGCCAGCATCATCGAGCGCTTGGATGGCTTGGTCAAGCTGCTTTTGACTGTAAGAAGTGAGTGTATGTAAATGCACGCCGTCTGTTAGTTCTGACAAGTAGGAGGCGCCCGTGTTAGAAATGTGATGAACGAAATCAGCTACTTGCTTGCGTGTGCTGACGCGAATCGAGGCCGTTAGTTCACCGTAAACAGGGTGCTCTATAATCACATCTTTTACCGTCACACCAAAGTCTACAATTAAGGTCAGTTCCTCTTCTGTACGAACAGGATCATGCTTGCAGGCGATGATTTGTTCAATTTCTCTTTCTGGCGTATGCTGAGATGCCATATACACATAGCCTTGACTTGTGGCAATAATGGGTTCGTTTTTTGCTTTTAATAGTGAGATATCTTGTACAATGACTTGTCGAGAGACAGCCGCCTTTTTAGCCAAAAAGCTTCCGGTGAGCGGTGTATCTGTTTCTTTCAACCACTCTAAAATGGCGTTTCTTCTCTCTTCGCCAATGAGTTTCCTCTCTTGCTCCACGTCTTATGCTCCTTTCTTCTCCTTTTGCAATTGTTCAAATGTATGCAAAAGCTGATCGATGTCCGCTTTTGACGACTTCGATCCAAATGATAGTCGAATGAATTGAAGAGCATCACGATCTGATACGTGTAATGCCTTCACAGCCGGGGAAGGATGATGATAACCAGAAGCACATGCGCTTCCAGTCGATATACAAATCCCATGCCGGTTACATGCTAACATTACATATTGTCCTTCAAACCCTTCAAAAAAACAACCAATAATATGAGGCAACATAGGGCGATTGCCATTGTTCTGAAGTGTACGAACAGGAAGCTGTCTCATTTTCAGCTGCTGATGAAAATAATGACGAAGCTGCTCATTTTGCCGCTTTTGCTCATCTAGCTTAAGTATCAATTGTTCGCTCGCAGCAGCAAAAGCACCGATGCATGGAACGTTCACTGTTCCAGGGCGGAAGCCATTTTCCTGAACTGCACCTGAATATAAAGGCTTCCAAGGAACGTGAGCACCCAAATAGACAGCACCAGCGCCCTTAGGTGCATACACTTTATGGCTCGATATGGATACGGCATCAACCCCAAGCTCCTTGATGGACACACGAACCTTTCCGAATGTTTGCACGGCATCTGTATGAAAAAGAATGTGCCTTTCTTTTAAAATGGGTGCTAATTCAGCGAGCGGCTGGATAATCCCTGTTTCTGAATTAGCATGCTGGATAGATACTAATCCTGTTTCAGGCAATAATGCATCTCTGAGAATGTCCTGAGTGATGATCCCATCTTGATTCGGTTCAATGATCGTAACCTTCGCGCCAAGACGCTCTAAGCTCTTAACCGCATGATGAACAGAAGGATGCTCTACAGAAGTTGTGATGACATGCTGCCTGTCTGCTGGCAGACCATTTGCCATCGATTGAATCGCAAGAAGATTGGATTCCGTTCCGCCGCTTGTAAAGTAGATGCCCTCTGGTTCACCCTCAAGAATGGCAGCGATTGATTGTCTGCTGTAAGTCAGTATGTCATTTGCTCTTCCGCCTGCATCATGTAGACTGCTTGCATTCCCGTAGCAATCTTTACTTAGCTGATGAAAAACATGCAGTGCCTCCTCCGAAACAGGTGTAGAAGCTGCGTAATCTAAATAAACCAATCCATCCATCTCCTATAAGAAAATTTTTTCTTGTATTTATTGTAGTGTTGTGTAATGATATGTGTCAAGACAGGTGTAAATGACAGGAGGGGCGATGGTGTCATCAATCAAAAAAATCATTGTGGTGGGATCAGGCATTGCAGCGCTTTCCTTTGCAAAAACCATTTCAGAAAGCTGCGAAGTCATCATGATGACAAAAAAACAATTTTCCTCTAGTAATTCCATGCTTGCACAAGGAGGAATCGCAGCTGCCTTTTCAGCACAGGATTCTGTTCATCAGCATGTACAAGACACATTAGCTGCCGGCTGTGATCACAATGATGAAAGGGCGGTACAAGAGATCGTACGTCTTGGAAAGCATATGGTGGAGCAGCTCGTAGAAGAAGGCTGTCCATTTGATCAAACGGAGACGGGCGTGCCGCAATTAGGTAAAGAGGGGGCGCATACGACTCATCGCATTTTGCATGCAGGAGGAGACCAAACAGGCAAAACCCTCGTGCAGTATTTAAAAAATCAGCTTGGCTCACATATTCATTTATATGAAAATTCCCATGTCGTTGATCTGCTCGTTCACGAAGGAACCTGCATAGGAGTGGTCTGGAAAGACGAGAAAGATCGCGTACATACTATGACCGCAGATGCCGTTGTTTTATCCACGGGCGGCTGCGGCTCCCTATATGAAACAAACACAAATGACCCTTCTATAACAGGAGACGGACTGATGATGGCTTATCGAGCTGGAGCACAGTTAGCTGATCTCGAATTTGTTCAATTCCATCCCACCCTCTTGACGATCGCTGGAAAAGCAGTCGGTCTCGTTTCAGAGGCAGTCCGAGGAGAGGGAGCTTATTTAGAAGATGAAACAGGTAGGAGGATCATGGAAGGCATTCACCCACAAGCTGATTTAGCGCCTAGAGATATTGTCGCTAGAGCTATTTTTCATGAGCAGCAATTAGGTCATGATCTGTATCTCAATATCAGCGAAATTCCACATTTCTCAGTTCGTTTTCCAGCCATTGCTGCAATGTGTGAGCGGGCAGGTGTCGATATGGCAAGCGGCAGGCTCCCAGTTTCCCCTGGTATGCATTTTTTAATGGGCGGAATCTGCGTGAATGAATATGGAGAAACGACGGTTCCATCTCTTTTTGCCATCGGAGAAGCGGCCTGTACAGGCTTACACGGAGCGAACCGATTGGCGAGTAATTCTCTCTTGGAAGGTCTCGTTTTAGGAAACAAAGCGGCACGGAGAATTGAACAAATAGCTAAACAGAAAAAAACAATCCCTTCTTTCTCTATTCAAGAAGTATGGTCCGTCCCAGAAATTTCAGAGGATCAGTTGAGACAATGGATGACGACATATGCCGCAATTGTAAGAAAAGAAAAAGGGCTAAAGACCTTGCTTCAAACATTACAGCAAGTCCCTTATCAGCAAGTGAATGTGAAGAATATCACAAGTCAACAGATCGAATTAAGTAATCAATGGACATTAGCGATTTGCCTTGTGAAGTCTGCATTACTTCGTACAGAAAGCAGAGGCGGCCATTATCGATTGGATTATCCAAATCGGAATGATGCATTATGGCGGGGCATGCAAATTGTCCATGAAAAAGGCCACATTCACATGATGAAAAATGAAAGGATCGGTGCCAAATGGAACGTTTACAGTTAAAACAAATGCTGACTCATTTTTTCACAGAAGATATTGGTTTTGGAGATGTATCAGCTGATGGCATTTTTGGAGAAAAGAAAGGAACAGCCTATATCATCGCAAAACAATCGGGTGTATTGGCAGGTTCTCAAGTCATTGACATAGGGTACCGCCTGCTGAATGAACAGATTCAGACTGAGTTGTTCTTTGAAGAAGGTGATTGGATTCATTCAGGGGCAGTGCTGGCGAAAATAAAGGGACCAGTCAGCGACTTATTAAAAGGAGAACGGGTCATTTTAAATGTCTTGCAGCGCATGACAGGTATCGCCACTTTAACACATGAAGCAGTGCAGCGATTAGCGGACCCGTCGATTACGATTTGTGATACGAGAAAAACGACGCCCGGCTTGCGTATGTTAGAGAAATACGCTGTGAAGACAGGTGGGGGAAAGAATCATCGCTTCGGCTTATCAGATGGGGTGATGATTAAAGATAATCATATTGCCGCATGCGGCTCTATTCGTGAAGCTGTAGAGAAAGCAAGAGCATATGCCGGTCATATGGTGAAAATTGAAGTAGAAATTGAATCAGAAACGCAGCTTAAGGAAGCCATTGATGCAAAGGCCGATGTCATCATGTTTGACAACTGCTCTCCGGACGAGGTAAAACATTTTAAACAAATGACGCCGGAGACAATTCTGACAGAGGCTTCAGGAGGTATCACGCTAGAGACATTGCCAAGTTACAGAGGGACAGGTGTCGATCTTATTTCACTTGGTTTTCTGACACATTCTGCCCCAGCATTTGATTTTAGTATGAATATGGAATTCAGTCATAAAGGGGGAACAACTCATGTCACTGCTTGATGTACTCGCAAATCAACATGCAGCCATGATGCCAGAAGAATATAAACACCGCTCTGTTGATGAGATGAAGCAGCGTGTGTTAGACATTAAACGAGCCTTTGGATCAAAGCTTTTTATACCAGGGCATCATTATCAAAAGGATGAAGTCATCCAATTCGCAGATGCAACAGGAGATTCATTGCAGCTCGCACAAATAGCCGCGGACAACAAGGAAGCGGAGTACATTGTGTTCTGCGGTGTTCACTTCATGGCTGAAACGGCAGACATGCTGTCAAATAAGAATCAAAAGGTTCTATTGCCAGATATGAGAGCAGGCTGTTCAATGGCAGATATGGCGAACATGAAACAAACGGATAGAGCATGGGAGCAGCTCACTGATCTGTTTGGGGAGACAATTCTTCCACTTACGTATGTCAACTCAACAGCTGATATTAAAGCATTTGTCGGAAAGCATGGCGGGGCCACAGTGACATCATCAAACGCTAAAAAAGTGCTGGAGTGGGCGCTCACACAAAAAGAGCGGATTCTGTTTCTCCCTGATCAGCATTTAGGGCGTAATACGGCCTTTGATTTAGGCATTTCACTTGAAGAAATGGCTGTCTGGGATCAAATAGAAGAAAGGCTCATCACCGATCAGCCGCTTTCCCGCATCAAGATGATTTTATGGAAAGGCCATTGCTCTGTCCATGAGAAATTTACGGTGCGAAATATTGAAGAAACGAGAAAAAGAGACCGTGACATTCAAATTCTTGTCCATCCAGAGTGCACGCATGAAGTCGTCACGGCTTCTGATCTTGCCGGTTCAACGAAATTTATTATTGATACGATCAAGGAAGCACCAGCAGGAAGCAAGTGGGCGATTGGAACAGAGATGAATTTGGTTAAGCGGATCATAGATCAGCATCCAGATAAACAAATCGAATCCCTCAATCCGGATATGTGTCCATGTTTGACGATGAATCGAATCGATCTCCCTCATTTGTTATGGTCACTAGAAAGCATAGAGAAAGGTGATCCGGTCGGTTTGATTCAAGTCAATGAAGACACGACAAAAGACGCTTTACTTGCACTGAATAAAATGCTCGCCATTAAATAATGAATCAGCCCCTCCTATCAGAAAACAAGTTTTTATCATATTGGCTTGTAAATAGGCATAAATTTATGGTGAAACATATTGTACTTCTGACATAACCGTTACGTTCACGTTTTGCATAGGAGGGGAAAACGTTGAAAATTCATATTGTGCAAAAAGGAGACTCCCTTTGGAAAATTTCAAAGAAATACGGAGTCGACTTTCAAGAATTGAAAAAACTAAATTCACAGCTCAGTAATCCAGATTTGATCATGCCGGGTATGAAGATCAAGATTCCATCTAGTGGTGTTCCTGTAAAAACAGATCATCAGAAAGCAAAAGAAATGCCAAAGCCGAAAGAACATCCGTATGTGAAAGAAAAGCCAAAAGATGTCGTGCAAGTGCAAGATACGAAGCCGAAAGAAAAGCCAAACGAACCTGTACCTTATGTACCGCCAGTGCCAAAGATCGAGCAGCCAGCTTTTCCACAAGTCGATGTGAATTATTATCAGACCAATCTGTACCAGCCATTCACGCCTCCTCCCAAAAAAGAACATCATGAGAAAAAAGATCACGTTCATGAAAAGAAAGATCATGTTCATGACAAAAAGGATCATAAAGATCATGTTCATTATGAGAATAAGGAGCATAAAGACAACAAGGACCATTTCCATCATGAAAATAAAGGTCATTTAAAAGATGAAGTGGCAAAGGGGTATGATCCGTTTATTCATATTCCGCATCAAAAGGAGGAGGGAAAAGATATGGAGCACAGCAATTACCCAAACCTTCCTAATTTCCCGCAAATGCCGAATGTAGGAGGCGCAGCGGTAGGGGGAATGGCTGAGAATAAGGAACATCATCACCATCACCAGCATCATGACGCATATGATCCTTATTATGGTCATGGTCATTACATGCCGGCAATGTATCCATATCCGCAGCAAATGATGCCAGCATCGCCAATTTTACCAGGCTCAGGTCTTTGCTATCCTATCCAGCCTTATTATCACCATCATCACATGATGCCATATCCATACCCAGCGCAGCCATATTATCCTGCGTATCAAGCGCCAGCTTATTACGGAGAACATTATGAACATCATGCAAACGACGGGCATCACTGGCACCACCATATGCATCCAAATGCCAATGCCAACGCCAACGCCAATGTCAATGCGAACGTGAATCAAGGTTTTTATCCAAATGTTTCAAATGAAGCTTACGGCAAGGAAGACTGCGGATGTGTTGATGGCATGAAGCAGCATCAGCCGTGGCCAGGACATTACCCGAATCCTGTACCTTATGGCCAAATGGGGGCTTATCCAGCTCAGCCTTATATGCAGCCATATCCAGGTCAATCTGTTTTTGCAAGACCAGAGGAAGACGAAGAAGAGTAATGACAGAAGGAGCGATCTCAATCGTTCCTTTTTTTGTTTATAACTGACAGCTTGATTTTTCCCCAAACTGTACATGCTAAAACAGAGCCTGTTTCGCGCTCATGAGATTGAATTTGTACAGGGGGTTTTTCGTTTGAGACAAAAATGGCAAAAAACGATCGCATTAGTGCTTCTTCCTATTGGATTAACGGCATGTGGTGCAAATGACAATGCAGGTGTAGATACACGACATAATCAATCAGGTCAGCCAGTCGGATATCATTCGAATAACCGTGCGGATGACAATAATCAAGATCATCAAGGGCCAGTTTCAGAGCTCATGGAGGGAATGAACGGTGGGAATACAACGAATGTTGATTATCGCACCCGTCCTCAAGCTGATGATCGAACGCCTCTCGCAGGTGGAGATGGACGCTACAGTCATGGAGATATGAACTATCATAACCAAATGTCGTTCTCTGGCTACGATAAACAAGAGAACGTGCAGCGTTCAAGAAAAATTGCCAATCGCGTCAATAAAATGAACCACGTTGAAGACTCACAGGTGATGGTAACTGATGAAAGTGTGTATATTGCCATTAAATCAGATGGACGTCTAACGTCAGAAGGCGTATCACAAGTGGAAGAAGCAGCGACTCGTTATGCGGATGGAAGAGCTGTCCAAGTCATTAAAGACGAGGGAGCTTTCACACGCTTTAGAGATATGAGAAGAACACAATTTGAAACAGGTCAAACAGGCATGACTCGATAGGTTGAAGCATAAAAAAGCTAAAGTTCCTCAAGAACTTTAGCCTTTTCTTAAAAATAAACCTTAATGCCTGTATAGAATTCGTAAAAGAAATAACAGCCAAATCCAAGTAATAAAATACCAGCAATAATGGATGTCCATTTGATCATCGTTCGATTCATCACTTTTCTTGTTAAGGATACAAGGGTGAGAAGACCGATGTCATGAAGGAGAATCCCTGCCAAAATACCGCCTGATGCCAGCATAAATTCAGATGAATCTGTTTTTGTATATGCATCTGCCAGTACAGCTCCGAATACAGAAACCCAGAACACAAGGTTTCCAGGAGACACCGCAACAAGCAAGCCGTTTCTGTACGTTTTTGCGAAAGATTTATTGACTTTTTCGCCAGCTAAATGGATGTCTTGATCCGCATGTTTAATGGAATCGTATGCGAGAATCATTAAGAAGATAGCTCCGATCAGCCAGAGTGGGATTTGGACAAATGGCAGTGATAAAAACTGAGCAAATCCAGCATACAAAGCCAAGATTAGTAGGAGATCGATGGTCATGCCGCCTGCTCCTACAGTTAAACCATGAAAGAAGCCGTTCTTTAATCCCTGTTTTGTCATTTCAACCGTGATCGCTCTAACTGGCAAAGCAATTGAGAATCCTATGACGATAAATGTGAGAAATGTTTGCAATCGACTAGAACTTCCTTTGAAAAAGTTTGTATAAAAATTCTCCGTTTAGATTAATTATACATAATAGGAGAAAAGGATCAATGGTTATTTCAGATTTCATCTAAATGTTTGGGATAGATGATGTATATAAAGGTGTATATCAAGCTGGCTTTATCTCTTTTGTAGTGGAAAGGAACTATTTTCCTGAAACTTCTTTTTTTCATGGCATCTCTATGCTACACTGTTGTGGAAATGAATAAATGTGACTAGGGGTGCCCGCGGCTGGGCTGAGAGAGAAGTGTATGCTTCTTAACCCTTTGGACCTGATCTGGCTCGTACCAGCGTGGGGAAGTTGAAGATGATACATGTGTCATATGAATGACATTCATGTTTATTTCTAACGACGAAACCAGGTTCTGTTCATAGAGCCTGGTTTTTTGCTGGTGCTGATTCCATCCTGTCCGGTGACAAGAAGAGAAGGAGAGAACAGCAAATGAAAGAAAAGAAAAATACCCCAACAACTCAATCGTTATTATCAAGCTTTGATGGCAGCCGAAAGGTGTATGAGAAAGGGTCAAGACCTGACATTTTAGTGCCAAAAAGAGAGATTGTCCTCTCACAAACGGTGACGCAGGCAGGAAATATTCAAAATGAACCGATTCGTGTGTACGATACGAGTGGACCTTACACCGATGAGCGTGCTCATATCGATGTTACAAAGGGGCTTCATCGTCTGAGAGCGGCATGGATCGAAGAAAGAGAGGATACAGAAAGCTATGAAGGACGTCATGTAAAACCTGAAGATAACGGATATCGCTCCAAAGAGAAAGCGTCACATCATCATGTTCTTACTGATTTTCATCATGAGCCGCTTCGCGCAAAAAAAGGTGCCTGTGTGACGCAAATGCATTATGCAAAAAAAGGTATTGTGACGCCTGAAATGGAGTTCATCGCGTTAAGAGAAGGGCTAAGTCCTGAGTTCGTGAGAGAGGAAGTAGCCAGCGGAAGAGCGGTCATTCCAGCGAATATTAACCATCCTGAAAGTGAACCGATGATTATCGGAAGGAATTTCCATGTCAAAATCAATGCGAACATTGGTAATTCAGCTGTGACATCATCCATTGATGAAGAGGTAGAAAAGATGACGTGGGCCATCAGATGGGGTGCAGACACCATGATGGATCTGTCTACAGGAAAGGACATTCATACAACGAGAGAATGGATCATTCGCAATTGCCCAGTCCCAGTAGGCACCGTTCCCATTTATCAGGCGCTTGAAAAAGTGAATGGCGTGGCAGAAGATTTGACGTGGGACGTGTACAGAGACACGTTAATTGAACAGGCAGAGCAAGGAGTAGACTACTTCACGATTCATGCGGGCGTGCGGTTAAGGTATATTCCGCTGACAGTCGATCGGGTGACCGGAATTGTTTCAAGAGGCGGTGCCATTATGGCAAGATGGTGTCTTGCCCATCATCAAGAAAATTTCCTTTATACCCACTTCGAAGACATTTGTGAGATTATGAAAACGTATGATATTGCCTTTTCACTTGGAGACGGGCTTAGACCAGGATCCGTAGCTGATGCCAATGATGAAGCGCAGTTTGCAGAGCTGGAAACGTTAGGTGAATTGACAGAGATCGCTTGGAAACATGATGTACAGGTGATGATTGAAGGGCCTGGGCATGTTCCAATGGATAAAATCAAAGAGAATGTAGACAAACAAATGGAGATTTGCAAAGAGGCACCATTTTATACATTAGGACCTCTTACAACAGATATTGCTCCGGGATATGATCATATTACATCTGCTATCGGCGCAGCTATGATCGGCTGGTATGGAACAGCGATGCTATGCTATGTGACGCCAAAAGAGCATTTAGGTCTGCCGAACAAAGAAGATGTAAGAGAAGGCGTGATTGCCTATAAAATTGCTGCACATGCTGCTGATCTAGCAAAAGGACATCCTGCTGCTCAAAAGCGCGATGATGCTTTATCGAAAGCAAGGTTTGAATTTAGATGGCGGGACCAATTCAACCTGTCACTTGATCCAGAAAGAGCGATGGCGTTCCATGATGAAACATTGCCTGCTGAAGGCGCTAAGACTGCCCATTTTTGCTCGATGTGCGGACCGAAGTTTTGCAGCATGAAAATTTCCCATGATATTCGTAATCAATCAGAAGAAGTGAAAAAAGAGATGGAGAAGAAGGCGAAGGAGTTTATCAGCCAAGGAAGTCAAATATATTCATCCTAAAAAAGAACCTCGCACGCATGTTGTGCGGGGTTTTATCAGATCGCGGATAAGACTTTTCTTAAGAGGTGGAAAAATGCCTTTAATGCAACCCCTATCATATCCAGACTCGGAATGAGGGCATCTGTTAAATGAAACACGACTGTTTGTCTTTCTGGAGATGTTCGTTTCTTTTTCCGTTTCATAAAGAAAACCTCCTTTTTAAAATAATATACTTCTTTGCAAAGAACAGGGATAGAGATGTTGTTTGAATTTAAACAAAATTTAAACTTCTTGTGTTTGACAGGAAAGAAGGAGGGGAAACGAGTTGAGTAGAGAATGAATGAAAAGAGCCGATCTATTTGGCCAGCTAACAAGAGAGAGTGGAAGGTGATCTTATGATGAAAGTATTTAAGGTAACATTTCATATGAACAATGGGGAAGTGCTTGATTTCGAGCTAAAACGTCCAGCTACCTATGATGTGTATAAGAAAATTGAAGAAGCCAATCATTGGTTTAAGCTGAATAATGAAATCATTAACTTATTAAATGTGAATAGCATCCATGTTGAAACAGATTGACACAGCAAAGCCGCTCAGTGAGAGCGGCTTTCATTATGCAGAGAAATCATTCCGATTATTAAGCTGACCGCGGGACAGCCAGTTCTTTTTATACAAATAAGCAATCACTTCAAGCCAAAGACGCGGTGCTTTTTTCGGGAAGAAAGGTTTTTGGTAATAAGCATAAGCGGCTTTTAAGTCATCCCACTGATGGCAAGCTTTTGTTTGTGTGAAACGGGCAACATCGATGACCCTGACCTGTCCTTCCTTTGTTAAGATCAGATTCCTCAGATGGATATCAGAAGGATTCAATCCTTTCTCGCGTGCTTCTTCTAGCGCATCATCGACTTGCGCAATCATTTGTTTTTTAATAGGAATCCCCTTTGTGAGACATTCATAGAATGTATTTCCTTTAATATATTCCATTAAAATATACTGATCCCCAGATTCATAAATCTCAGGGTAGTAAGACGAACCAGAGAGCTTTTCATAAATAGCGGCTTCTTTGCGGGCAATATGCTGATAAGAAGGGAAAAAGACTTTTAGCGCCATTTTCTTGCCGTCTTTTTTGTATGAAAAGACATAGGCACTTCTTCCTTTGCCGCACAGCTCAAGCTCTGCCGGTTTAAAGGCAAGCTTATGAAGACGTTTATCCTCATGATACTGAATCGATTCGGCTAATCTTTTGACTTCTGACATTGACTTCACCTTCTTTGGTTTCAGTTTATGCGGCTGAAAAACGAATGATGAAAAAACCGAGCATTCGATAAAGCAATGGATTGTATAAAACATACCATTTACGAATGAAGGATACAACGAAAGACTCTTCCCATATATTCATGTCATCGATTTGGTTAATGTTTAGAAAAATGGGTCAAACTACATATGTCATGCATCGATCTCATGTTCTAAAGAGGTGTAAATAGTGAAAGTGAAGATGAAATGTTTCGTTACAGGACTTATCATGACAAGTGTGCTTTTTTTCGCTGCGGATATGGAAGGAAAAGAACACTTGCAAAAACAGTCAAACTCGATCACCGTGCAGCTTGAAAAAGTCTATCTAGACGGAGATGTGAGTATTGAAAGACACCGGGCATCATTAGAAGACAAAGACACATTCTGGTCGCAGTATAAAGGCTGGACGCTAGTAGAGCAGAAAGAGGATTTTGCGCTTTTTAGAAAGCAAATTGATGATATCTCTCCATTAAGTAAAGCAAATGGATATATCGGATTATCAGAGGACGGTGTGATTTCTACGTTTCATGGAAGGCCTGACGGCTGGGCGGAGCCCATTCATCTCTTTTTTCAAATTGATACGTCCCGTTTAGAAAGTCATGTGGAGGAGCAGCTTCAGCAAGGCATTCCTTTTCGAACAAAGGATGAATTTGAGCATGTGCTTGAAGTCATGAAGCCTTACCGAAATGAAATATCGTTTTAAAGCGTATAACAGCTTGCTGGTGTGAAGGCCGCAAGCTGTTTTTCGTAGTGTCATCGTAAAAATGCATTGAGCGAACGTATGTTAACTTTTATTGCGGTTTTCTTCTCGATTTATGTTACAATGAAGAACAGTCAAAGAGGTGAAAACGGTGATAGAGTTTGTAAAAGGGACCATTGATTATGTGTGCCCGCAATATGTTGTCATAGAAAACGGCGGAGTGGGATATCAAGTCTATAGCCCAAACCCGTTTATCTATCAAATAAATAAACAAGAAACGATTTATACGTATCATTACATAAAAGAAGACGCTTTTTCGTTATATGGATTTCAAACACGAGAAGAAAAAGCGCTGTTCACAAAACTGTTAAATGTCACAGGGATTGGGCCGAAGGGGGCTCTAGCGATTCTTGCTTCCGGTGATCCAGGCGCTGTCATTTCAGCGATAGAACGTGAAGATGAAGCGTTCCTGATTAAGTTCCCTGGTGTTGGCAAAAAGACAGCTCGCCAAATCATTCTCGACCTAAAAGGAAAGCTAGCTGATGTCGTGCCCGAAATGATTGGCAACCTATTTAATCACGAGGACCATATTCAGGTCGAAACGCAGCAAACGGCATTAGACGAAGCGCTTGAAGCCTTAAGTGTTCTCGGATACGGTGATCGCGAAATTAAAAAGGTTCTTCCATTGTTAAAAGAAGAAAAGAATCTCACAACCGATCAATATGTGAAAAAAGCTTTACAAAAAATGTTGAAATAGGGTGATGTCTCATGGATGAACGGCTCGTCTCAACTGAAGCAGACAACCATGAATCAGCCATTGAGCAAAGTCTGCGGCCACAGGCACTTAGCCAATATATCGGTCAGCAAAAAGTAAAGGATAACCTCAGCGTGTTTATTGAGGCTGCCCGGATGAGGCAGGAAACACTCGATCATGTCCTTTTATACGGACCGCCCGGACTCGGGAAAACAACGCTTGCGTCGATTATTGCCAATGAAATGAATGTTCAGCTGCGTACAACATCTGGACCAGCGATTGAACGTCCTGGTGATTTGGCGGCGATTTTAACGTCTCTTGAGCCAGGTGATGTGTTGTTTATAGATGAAATTCATCGCTTGCAGCGCTCAATTGAGGAAGTGCTTTATCCAGCAATGGAGGATTTTTGTTTAGATATCGTCATTGGCAAAGGAGATACAGCACGCTCTGTACGGCTTGATTTACCGCCATTTACACTTGTAGGTGCCACGACCCGCGTCGGGCTTTTAACAGCGCCGCTTCGTGACAGGTTTGGGGTACATGCAAGATTGGAATACTATGAGCAAAGAGATTTGGCTCACATTGTTTCAAGAACAGCCGAGCTGTTCGAGATTGGGATCGATCTTCGCTCAGCCGAAGAGATTGCAAGACGTTCCCGCGGTACGCCGAGGGTTGCCAACCGTCTGCTCAGAAGAGTAAGAGATTTTGCGCAGGTGCTTGGGAATCATGCGATTACCGAGGACATTGCGGAAGATGCCCTTGAGCGCCTTCAAGTCGACAAGCTTGGTCTTGATCATATCGATCATAAGCTGCTTTTAAGTATGATTGAAAAATTTAGAGGCGGTCCTGTTGGGCTTGATACGATCTCAGCGACAATTGGAGAAGAATCACATACTATTGAAGATGTGTACGAACCGTATTTACTGCAAATTGGTTTCCTGCAAAGAACACCAAGAGGACGGGTCGTCACAAGAGAAGCGTATGAACATTTTCAAATGGAGGTTCCGATTCGTGACTGAATTCCCTAAAATATTGATGATTTTAGGTGGTGTCCTTTTTGCCGCAGGATTAGTATTTCAATTGGTTGGTAAGCTTCCAGGTGATATTTTTGTGAAAAAAGGAAATGTGACGTTCTTTTTTCCTGTGATCACATGCATTGTCATTAGCATCGTGCTCACGATATTACTTAATATCTTTGGACGGATGAAATAACGTTAACTAGTTAACTACAGAATAGGTGAAGGAAATGAAGCTAGAACTATTTGATTTTGATTTACCAGAAAGATTGATTGCACAAGTACCGCTTGAAAAACGAGATGCATCAAGACTGATGGTTTTAAACAAACAAACGGGTGAGGTGACACACGATACATTCTCACAAATCACCGATTATTTTCAAACGGGTGATTGTCTCGTTTTAAATAATACGCGCGTTCTGCCGGCACGTTTGTTTGGAATGAAAGAGGATACAGGTGCAAAAGTTGAACTTCTTCTCTTAAAACAAGAGGAAGGCGATAAATGGGAAACACTTGTAAAACCAGCCAAACGGGTGAAAAAAGGAACAGTTATCACCTTTGGTGATGGACGGCTTCAAGCAGTATGTACAGAAGAATTAGAACATGGCGGCAGAAAAGTTGAGTTTCAGTATACCGGCATTTTCTATGAAGTACTTGAATCCCTTGGTGAAATGCCGCTGCCTCCTTATATTAAAGAGCAGCTTGACGATCGTGAACGCTATCAAACCGTGTATTCGAAAGAGGTCGGCTCCGCTGCTGCTCCAACTGCTGGTCTTCACTTTACAAACGAGCTGCTGGATGCGCTGAAAGCAAAGGGAGTACACATCGCATTCATTACACTGCACGTGGGGCTTGGTACTTTTCGTCCGGTCAGTGCAGATCGTATTGAAGAACACGAAATGCACGCGGAATTTTACGAAATGAATGAAGAAACAGCGGCAGAGCTTAATCGCGTTCGCAAGGAAGGCGGGCGGATTATTTCAGTGGGGACAACGTCAACGAGAACGCTAGAAACCATTGCAAGTGCGCATGATCGCGAATTCAAAGCATCAAGCGGCTGGACGTCAATCTTTATTTACCCAGGCTATACATTCAAGGCAATTGATGGTATGATCACGAATTTCCATCTGCCCAAATCCTCGTTAATCATGCTTGTCAGCGCATTAGCTGGACGAGAGCATGTCCTAAAAGCGTACAATGAGGCTGTAAAAGAGGAATACCGCTTCTTCAGCTTTGGCGATGCCATGCTGATTCAATAACATCATACAACAAAGACAGGAGGGCTCATTTTTGTCGCAATTACCGATACGTTATGAGTTTATTAAAACATGCAAACAAACAGGTGCACGACTAGGGCGCGTTCATACACCGCACGGCTCCTTTGACACACCTGTATTTATGCCGGTAGGTACACTGGCTACAGTCAAAACGATGGCGCCTGAAGAATTAAAGGCAATGGAAGCAGGCATCATCTTAAGCAATACGTATCACCTATGGCTTCGTCCAGGTCATGACATTGTGAAAGAAGCAGGCGGCCTGCACAAATTTATGAACTGGGATCGAGCGATTTTGACCGATTCAGGCGGATTCCAAGTATTCTCTTTGAGTGAATTTAGAAAAATTGAAGAAGAAGGCGTCCACTTCCGTAATCATTTAAATGGAGATAAGCTGTTCCTTTCTCCTGAGAAGGCCATGGACATCCAAAATGCGCTTGGCTCTGATATTATGATGGCATTTGATGAATGCCCACCATATCCAGCAGAATACGATTACATGAAACGATCTGTAGAGCGGACAAGCAGATGGGCAGAACGCTGTCTAGAAGCGCATCAGCGTCCAGAGGATCAAGGACTGTTTGGAATTGTCCAAGGCGGAGAATACGAAGAGCTTCGCAAACAAAGTGCACAAGATCTGGTTTCACTTGATTTCCCAGGCTACGCCATCGGAGGCTTATCTGTTGGTGAACCAAAAGATGTGATGAACCGTGTACTCGAGTTCACAACGCCATTGTTACCAACAGACAAGCCAAGGTACTTAATGGGTGTCGGCTCACCAGATTCCTTAATTGACGGTGCCGTTCGCGGTGTAGATATGTTTGACTGCGTGCTGCCAACGCGAATTGCCAGAAACGGTACGTTGATGACAAGCGAAGGACGTCTTGTTGTGAAAAATGCAAAATATGAGCGTGATTTCAGACCAATCGATGAAAACTGTGACTGCTACACATGTAAAAACTACACACGCGCTTATATTAGACATTTAATCAAAACAAATGAAACGTTCGGAATTCGATTAACAACTTATCATAATCTTCATTTTCTGTTAAAATTAATGGAGCAAGTGAGAGAAGCTATCCGTGAGGATCGTTTAGGTGATTTTAAAGAAGAGTTTTTTGAGCGTTACGGCTTTAACGAACCGAATGCGAAAAACTTTTAACGCATAAACGAAAAGGCTTTACAATGCTTTAGAAAGGGGTGAAATAGAATGGATGGTGGTATGGGTTCAATCATTATGATTGTTGTCATGTTTGCTGTGCTTTACTTCTTATTAATCCGTCCACAGCAAAAGCAACAAAAAGCTGTGCGTCAGATGCAGCAATCTTTATCAAAAGGCGATAAAATCGTCACAATCGGTGGTTTACACGGTGAAATCGACTACATTGATGAATCAAAAGTGGTCATCAAAACAAGCGAAAACAACCGTTTAACTTTCGATCGACGTGCTATTAGAGAACTAGCTGACAAAGGCTAATCCTCCGATACATAGCCATAAAAAAAAGAGCGATATATCCGCTCTTTTTTTATTTGCCTCGAAGATTGACGCCAATCATTCCGCCGAGCATACAAATTCCTAAAAATGCCCCATGATAGATGAACTGCTCTGGTGAAAAGGTTTCTCCAAACCCTAAATATTGAAACAAAAATACAGTGAGAGAAAAGATCATAGAAGTGATCGCACCAATGAGCCAGCCGCGCTCCTTTGCTTTTCCTCCAGAAATGATCCCCCCTAATAAAAGCGCCACAAAGGACAAAATCATAATCATCCATTTAAACGATGATTCCTGCATACTTGTGAAGGTAAGCATGAGCGATACAAGTAAGCTTGTGGCAATCATCACGATAAAAATGGCCATTAAGCCGGATAAAATCCCTTTTCCGATTTGTTTCGTTTCCTGCATGTGATTCGTCTCCTCTCCAATTGACCGAAGCTTGTCTTTTACTAAAATGTATTCACTATGAAGAAAAAATAGACATGTTTCTCACGATAAAAACAGAGGCTTTCTTTTCTACATAAATAAAGGGTTTTGACACAAGCTATGTTAGAGAAGGAGGGTTTACATCACATGCAGGACATCTTGATTATCTCCATGAGAACAATCATTTTATATTTTCTTATTTGGTTTATTTTTCGGTTAATGGGCAAGAGAGAAATTGGCGAATTGAGTATTTTAGATCTTGTCATTTTTATGATGATCGCAGAAATTGCGGTTCTCGCCATAGAAGAAGTCGAGGATCACATGTTACATACGGTATGGCCGATCCTGCTGTTAACCTTCATTCAAATCACACTCGCCTACCTCTCATTGAAATTCCAAGGTGTCCGGCGCTTTCTTGACGGCAAACCGGCCCTGCTCATTATCAATGGGAAAATCGACGAGGGTGCGATGAGAAAACAGCGATACAATTTTGATGACCTGCTCATTCAATTAAGAGAAAACAACATCGATAGCATTCAGGATGTGTCTTACGCCATTTTAGAGCCATCTGGAAAGCTTGCGGTCGTTGAAAAAGAAAACAAGCACACACACGGAGCGCTTGAGCTGCCACTTATTGCTGATGGCGTTGTACAGCACGATCATTTGAAGCAAATTAATCAAAATGAACAGTGGCTGAAAGATGAGCTTGCCAAAAGGGGCTATCATGAAATTGATCAGATTTCCTACTGTAGCTTTAATCAAAAGACATTTTATATTGATTTGAAAGATGAAGTGATCAAGAAGAAATGAGCTAAAGCAGTTTCCCTATAAACGGGATACGGCGAAGCTCTTCTCGCTTCACTAGCCCTAGACAGATTAATAGAATGACATACAGAGCGCACGTAACAAAGATCAGTATCACAAGCTCAATCGGGGCAGAAAAGAGCCCGTTTACTTGAGATTTCAGCCAAAGGCTCACGGCCCCAGTGCCAATGATCACAAGAACGCATATCCCATATTCCTTCATTGGTAAATGAATAGGCAGTACTTTACCGACAGTTGCCGCATGAAGCAGCGTGACAAGGACGATGCCGATTAATATTGCAAGTGCTGCCCCCATAATGCCAAAGCCTGGCTGTGATGCAAGGACAAAAATCATTCCTGTTTTCACAACAGCACCTATCAGACTATTTGTCATCGCCGCACCTGCTAAATTGAGTGCTTGCAAGACGGCTTGAAGCGGCCCTTGAAAATAATATAGAAGGAAAAATGGTGCCATGAATTTTACATAAATAGCCGCATGCGATGAACCATACATAAAGAGCGTTAAATCTTCTGCGTAAACGAAAAGAATAATACAGGAAATACCTCCGCTGAGTAGACAAAGACGCATCGCCTGCTTCAGCCTGTATTCGACCGTTTTGCGTTTGTTCTGCTCCATTCCTTCACTGATCGCTGGGACCAGTGCAGTGGAGAGAGAATACGTAATAAAGCTAGGCAGTGTCAAAAGGGTTAGCGCAAGACCAGTCAACTCTCCGTATTGTCTTGTTGCCTCGACAGCCGCATATCCAGCAATGGCAAGACTTTGCGCGACAACTATCGGTTCTAAAAACCACGAAATATTCCCGATAAAACGGCTGCCTGTTGTTGGCAGGGCAATACTCATCAATTGCTTAAACGTGTCCTTACCGTCATGAATCGCCTTAAAAAATCGTTTTCGAATACGAATGGTCTTTTTATAACGAAAGGCAATCAGTAAATAAGCAAGTGAAATCATCTCTCCAATAACAGATGAAATCATCGCACCTGCTGCCGCATATTCAATCCCATAAGGAAGGAAAGCTGTTGTACATACTGCCACTAGAGAAATTCTTGCAACCTGTTCCAGTACTTGAGATATGGCAAGCGGGCTCATTTGCTGTCTGCCTTGAAAATACCCTCTTAGCACACTGGAAATGGCGATGACTGGGACAACGGGCGTAATGGCAAGCAGTGGATAGACCGTTCTAGAATCTGTCAGCATACTTTCTGCCATGATGGGTGCAAACCATAAAAAGAGCGGCGTGAATATCAGGCTGAGTGTCCCTGTTATCGCAAGGGACATGACAAGAATACGTTTTGTTTTCTGTTTGTCACCCCGGGCTTCTGCTTCTGCGACAAGCTTACTAATAGCGACAGGCAGTCCGAATTGTGTGAGCGTCACAGCGAGAAAAAAGGTAGGAGCAGCCATCATATAAAGCCCGACTCCTTCTTCGCCAATGAACCTTGCAATGACAATTCGATTGACAAAACCCAATATTCTCGTGATAAAACCTGCTAAAATTAAAATAATTGTCCCTTTTAAAAATGTTTGCTTCGTCAAATCAAAGATCACCTGCCTTCTCAAACGACATAGAATCATATACAATAAGATATGCGTGTATATCGTCCAAGCATGACAAGTCTCTCGATAAAAACTGAAAAGGGGGAGCATCCCATTGACACAACATCCGGCTGCAATTTACAAAGACCATTTAAAGCCTTTTCTGTTCAGTAAGCTTGAAGAATTCATCGTTTTGGGCTATAAAGATGTAGATTTAGAGGAATTATGGTCATACTTAGAGAATAAGAAGTGGAAGAAAAAACAAGAGTATCCGATTCATGAAATGGTTGCAGATATTTTATCTGTGAAAATTGGCGAATTTATGAACTATGCAACCGTTCAGTCGTTTAAAACGTCTGCTTTTTTGGACAGTGAAGATGGCAAGAATATGCTAGATGAACTGTTGAAATAAGCCATCTTAATGGATTCAGGTGTTTAAGGAGGAAATACATAATGAAAAAAGGGCGCATTCTTGCGTTTTTCTTAGTGGTTCTGTTAATCGGAACTGGCGTAGGCTTACTAACAAAGCCTGTTGCGAAAGATATGACGCTAGGGCTGGATTTGCAGGGTGGATTTGAAGTCCTGTATGATGTACATCCAGTGAAAAAAGAGGATAAAATCACAAATAGTGTCCTCGTCAGTACAGTGGAGGCTTTAAACCGAAGAGCCAATGTGCTAGGTGTAAGTGAGCCGAACATCTCGATTGAAGGCAACAATCGTATCCGCGTGCAGCTTGCGGGAGTAAAAGATCAAAACAGGGCTAGGGAGATTCTTTCCACTGAAGCACAGCTATCCTTCAGAGATACGAATGATAAAGAACTCCTTAACGGGGCTGACCTGGTCGAAAACAGTGCAAAACAAACATTCAGTCAAACGAATGAGCCAATTGTGACGGTTAAACTAAAGGATGCGAAAAAATTTGGTGACGTCACAAGAAAAGTAGCGGCGATGGCGCCGAATAACCAGCTTGTCATTTGGCTTGATTACCACAAAGGAGATTCCTTCAAAAAAGAAGTCTCAAAATCAAACCACAAATATGTCTCTGCGCCGAATGTGAATCAAGAAATTAACAGCAGTGACGTGCAAATTGAAGGGAAATTTACTGTTCAAGAGGCAAAGGACCTTGCAAGTATTTTAAATGCTGGGGCATTGCCAGTGAAATTAACTGAAAAATATTCAACATCTGTGAGTGCACAGTTTGGTGAACAAGCACTGGACGAAACAGTGTTCGCAGGAATTGTAGGAATCGCATTTATCTTCTTATTCATGCTGCTTTATTACCGATTACCTGGTCTTATCGCTGTCATCACACTTTCAGCTTATATCTACATTACGCTTCAAGTGTTTGACTGGATGGGTGCAGTCATGACGCTGCCTGGAATTGCGGCATTGATTCTAGGGGTAGGGATGGCTGTTGATGCCAACATTATTACTTATGAGCGGATCAAAGAAGAGCTCAAGCTCGGCAAATCAGTCCGTTCTGCTTTCAGATCAGGGAACCGCCGATCATTTGCAACCATCTTTGATGCAAACTTAACAAGTATTATTGCCGGCGGCGTGCTGTTCTTCTTCGGGACAAGCTCGGTAAAAGGATTTGCAACGATGCTCATCCTATCGATTTTAACTAGCTTTATCACAGCTGTCTTCCTATCAAGATTCCTTCTCGGTCTTCTTGTTGAAAGCCGCTATCTTGACCGGAGAAAAGGCTGGTTTGGTGTTCGTCAAAAAGACATTATGAACATTCATGAAACAACAGAAACCACCGAGCCAAAAACGCCATTTGATAAGTGGGATTTCGTCAGCAAACGTAAAGGATTTATGATTTTCTCAGCTACTATCACCATTGCGGGAATCATCGTTCTTTCCATCTTCAAGCTGAATGCGGGAATTGACTTTACAAGTGGAACTAGAATTGATATCCAAAGTGATCACAAGCTGTCAACTGAACAAGTCGAGCAAGACTTTAAAAAGCTGGACCTTGAGACAGACAGTGTCGTGTTATCGGGTCAAAAAGAAAATCAGGCAGCAGCGAGATTTGTCGGTGTGCCGAACAAAGAAAAGATTGCTGAAGTGAAAGATTACTTCAAAGATAAATACGGAACGGAGCCGAACGTAAGTACAGTGTCTCCGACTGTTGGGAAAGAACTTGCCCGAAATGCATTATATGCTGTCATCATTGCTTCAATCGGGATCATTTTATATGTATCCGTTCGATTTGAATATAAAATGGCCATTGCAGCGATTATTTCACTGCTGTATGACGCGTTCTTTATCGTGGCCTTCTTTAGTATTACGCGTTTAGAGGTGGATGTCACCTTCATTGCGGCGATCCTCACAGTCATCGGATATTCGATCAACGACACGATCGTCACCTTTGACAGGGTTCGTGAACAAATGAAGAAGCGCAAACCAAAAACGATTGAAGATCTATCGTACATTGTGAACTTAAGTTTACAGCAAACCTTTACGCGATCTGTCAACACGGTATTAACCGTACTTGTCGTTGTGATCGCACTGCTTATCTTTGGATCAGCGTCAATTACAAACTTCTCCATCGCCTTACTTGTCGGTCTGTTAACAGGGGTGTACTCATCTCTATATATCGCAGCGCAAATTTGGCTCATGTGGAAAGGCCGTGAGATGAAAAAACCGGCGAAGATTGATACTGAGCAAGATATTTAATTGAGTGAGACTGCCCAAGCGGCAGTCTTTTTTCTTTAGTTTTTCCGAAAATAAGACGATTCGAAAAAACATTTCGGGTATCATTGATATTGAAATGGTCTTTTGCTATAATGACATACGCTTAGACCAGTATAGAGAGCAAGTGTCCGTTTGAGGCATTTGGCTTTATTCATTGAAGGGGCTGTTATGAAGGTTCGGGAAACTGAACTGCCAGGTATCGGTCACAAAGCCGAAATGATCACAAGAAATAATGAGAAGCTTGCCATTATTACACACGATGACGGCAGGAGAGAAATGTATCATTTTCAAGAGGACGATCATGGAGAATCTATTTCTGGTATCTTGCTAAACGATGAAGAAACAAGACAAATTGCAGCGATCTTAGGCGGCATGGTATATAAGCCGAAAGCGTTTGAAACTGTAGAAGTAGCCATTGATGAACTGATGATTGAATGGTTTAAGATTGAAAAGAATGCACCAGCTGTTCAGCAAACCATCGGTGACCTGAGTGTCCGCCAATATGATCAAGTAACAGTCATCGCTATCGTGAGAAAATCATATGAGAAAATGTTAAATCCAGGACCTGAAACGGTCATTGAAGAAGGGGATACCCTTGTTATTTCTGGAGAAAGACAAGAAATAAAGAATCTCATTTTAAAAAAACTCAGCAGCTAATTCATGCCTATGCTGATAGATTTTCTTCCGCTCATTTCTTTCTGTGTTTAAAAAGGACAATAAAAAGGGAAGAATAAAAGAAAAAGCTTGGGGGATATGTAGATGAACAAACAACAATGGACCATCATACTCGCATTTATTTTCGTATTAATTGTCTCAGTATTTGCCGTGATCAATGTGCGGCCAGTGCAAGTTGACTACTTATTTGGATCGGCTGAATGGCCGCTGATTCTTGTCATTATTGGTTCTGTGCTCATGGGCGGACTCATTGTGGCTTTTGCAGGGATCTTCCAAATTGTGAAACTAAAACGTGAACTAAAGGCTTTAAAAGCTGAGCGTGCAGCCGCACCTGCACCTGCTGTTTCGAATAAAAAGGTCGATAGAGACGTTCAAAAGAAACCGAATGTGACGCCTTTAAAAGAACAGCCAGCATCATTTGACCGGAAGGAAAAATAATCTTCCAGCACATTTTCATAAAATAAAAATTGAAACCCCTCAGGCCACTCTAGTATAATAGTGTGGTTGAGGGGTGAATTTATGTTATTATCCAAAATGCGCTGGGAATATGAACATCCAAGCGAAGAAAAAGTGAAATCACTCTCTGAAAATCTGAATATTTCAGCGCTGACTGCATCGCTTCTTGTAAAAAGAGGACTCGAAGAAGTAGAAGAAGCGAGGTCTTTTTTATTTGATCAAAAAGCCGAATTTCATGATCCATTTCTTTTAAAAGGAATGAAAGAGACAGTAGAGCGCATCAACAAAGCGATCGAAGAGCAGGAATCGATTGTGATCTTCGGAGACTATGATGCGGATGGTGTGACAAGTACGTCTGTGCTTTTACATACATTAAAAGAGTTGTTTGCGAAAGTAGATTTTTATATTCCAGATCGATTTAAAGAAGGCTATGGGCCTAATGAACAGGCTTTTCGATATATCAAAGAGCAAGGCGCATCGCTTGTCATCACCGTCGATACAGGCATTGCAGCTGTAAATGAAGCACGTATTGCAAAAGAAATAGGGTTAGACCTGATCATTACAGATCATCATGAACCAAGTGAGGAGCTTCCTGAGGCACTTGCGATTGTCCATCCTAAGCAGCCGGGATGTGAGTATCCGTTTAAAGAACTTGCCGGTGTAGGCGTAGCGTTTAAAGTGGCGCATGCTCTTCTTGGAAAGCTGCCAACTCAGCTGTTAGATCTTGCGGCAATTGGGACAATAGCGGATCTTGTGCCGCTTCATGATGAGAATAGATGGCTCGCTAAAAAAGGGCTTATGCAGCTTAGGCAGTCGAATAGACCGGGGCTGAAGGCGTTATTGAAAGAAGCAGGTGCTACTCTTGAAGAAGCAAATGAGGAAACGGTCGGCTTTCAAATTGCGCCAAGGCTGAATGCTGTAGGGCGAATTGAACAGGCCGATCCAGCTGTTCATCTTCTCATGACAGAGGATAAGGATGAAGCAGAAGAACTCGCTCGTTTTGTACAAGAACTGAATAAAGAACGTCAAAAAATTGTGAGTACGATCACAGAAGAAGCCATTCAAATGGTGGAAGAGACAGGTGATGACCAGTCTGCAATCGTTGTAGCGAAAGCTGGCTGGAATCCGGGTGTTGTCGGAATTGTTGCCTCTAAATTGACGGATAAATTTTCTCGTCCGGCGATTGTACTTGGAATAGATGAAGAGACGCAAATGGCAAAAGGATCAGCGCGGAGTATTCCTGGCTTCGATCTATTTTTCCATTTAAGCAAATGCCGCGACATTCTGCCGCATTTCGGCGGGCACCCGATGGCTGCGGGTATGACACTTCGGGCGAATGATGTTCCTTTACTAAGGGAAAGATTAAATCAATATGCGAATGAAACGTTGACAGAAGAAGATTTTATTCCGATTCAGCGGGTTGATGCTGTATGCAAGGTAGACGAATTGACGGTTGAAGCGATTGAAGAAGTGGGGATGCTGTCACCATTTGGCATGCAGAATCCAAAGCCGTTCATCATGATTGAAGATGTGAGACTTGAAGAAATCCGAACAATTGGAGCAAATCAGAATCATATTAAAATGTCTCTGAAAGATGAAGATAAGCTGCTTGACTGTGTCGGTTTTCATCAAGGTCAATTAAAAGAAGAAGTTGTCACAGGTAGCCGCATTTCCGTCATTGGTGAAATGTCCATCAATGAATGGAATAACCGGAAGAAACCACAGCTCATGCTAAAAGATGCCCGAGTAGATGAATGGCAGCTGTTTGATTTGCGCGGCAAAAAGGATTGGGAAAAGACCATCTCCACGCTTGATCCAGAAAAATATGTGGTGGTCTGTTTTGACGAAGAAACAAAACAGGAAGTCAAAATCCCGATTCATCATGTCCATGCAGAAAATGTTTCAACATTCGATGTAGAAGGCAAGTATGTCGTCTTTGCAGATGTTCCTGCAGATGAACACTTGCTAAGGCAGCTGTTAGAAAACCAAAAGCCAGCTAGAGTTTATACGGTTTTCCAAAGAAAAGAAGATCATTTCATGTCCGCTTTCCCTAGCCGTGATCAATTCAAATGGTTTTATGGATTCTTGTTAAAACGAGGAAGTTTCCCTCTCAAGGAACAAGGAATGGAGCTTGCGAAACATAGAGGCTGGACAAAAGATACAATGATTTTTATGACAAAGGTGTTTTTTGAACTCGGTTTTGTTAAAATAGAGAATGGTGTGCTGTCAATAGTACGTGATGCCCCTAAAAAAGATTTAACAGCATCAGCATCCTATACAGCAAAACAACGATTGATGGAACTCGATCAAACACTAACATATTCCTCAGCCAAAGAGCTGAAGGAATGGCTGAATAGCATGATGAGCGAAGTCTCACCTGTGCTTTGACGTACGAGGAGGAAAAGGAAAAGATGGATTTAAAACAATATGTGACAGTTGTACCTGACTACCCAAAGGAAGGTGTACAATTTAAAGATATTACAACGTTAATGGATAAAGGCGAAGTGTACCGTTATGCAACGGATCAAATCGTTGAATACGCGAAGGAAAGAGACATTGATCTCATTGTTGGACCTGAAGCGCGTGGATTCATTATTGGCTGCCCTGTAGCATACGCACTTGGTGTAGGTTTTGCACCGGTTCGTAAAGAAGGAAAGCTTCCTCGTGAAGTCGTTAAAGTCGAATACGGCTTAGAATATGGGAAAGATGTATTAACGATTCATAAAGATGCGATTCGTCCTGGTCAACGTGTATTGATTACAGATGACTTACTTGCGACTGGTGGAACAATTGAAGCGTCCATCAAGCTTGTAGAGGAATTGGGCGGCGTTGTGGCAGGAATTGCATTCTTGATTGAGCTGACGTATCTGGACGGCAGAAAGAAGCTTGACGGTTACGACATCTTGACGTTAATGCAATACTAATGGAGTTTTACGAAAAAAGCACTCGGTAAGAAGGGTGCTTTTTTCCTATCAAAAATCTTTTAGCGGACTTCTTCTCTTTACATCTATCGAATTTTTCTTGATAATAAACTACAATACAGTTTTCATTTAAAAAGGTGATTCCATGGCGAACGAACAAGTTTTAACGGCGCAGCAGGTCATTGACAAGGCAAGAGAATACCTGTCCGCTGAACATATTCAATTTATAGAGCGAGCATATGAATATGCTGAAAATGCACATAAGGAGCAATACCGGAAGTCTGGTGAGCCTTATATTATCCATCCAATTCAAGTGGCGGGGATTCTTGTTGACCTTGAAATGGACCCATCGACCATTGCAGGCGGTTTCCTGCACGATGTTGTTGAGGATACAGATGTGACATTACAGGATTTAAAAGAGTATTTTAACGAAGAAGTTGCGATGCTTGTTGATGGTGTAACAAAGCTCGGGAAGATTAAATATAAATCACAAGAAGAACAGCAGGCCGAAAACCATCGAAAAATGTTTGTGGCAATGGCGCAGGATATACGCGTCATCTTGATTAAACTGGCAGACCGTCTGCACAATATGAGAACGCTCAAACATCTTCCTCAGGAAAAGCAGCGTAGAATTTCAAATGAAACCCTTGAAATCTTTGCACCGCTTGCGCACAGATTAGGGATTTCAAAGATTAAGTGGGAGCTTGAAGATACAGCACTCCGTTACTTAAATCCGCAGCAGTATTACCGGATCGTGAATCTCATGAAGCGCAAACGAGCTGAACGTGAGGAATACTTGGATGAGGTTGTCAATGAAGTAAAAGATCGTGTGTCAGAGGTAAACATCAAGGCTGAATTTTCCGGAAGACCAAAGCATATTTATAGTATTTATCGCAAAATGGTCCTGCAAAATAAGCAGTTTAATGAAATTTATGATCTGCTGGCCGTTCGTATTTTGGTTGACAGCATTAAAGACTGCTATGCCGTGCTCGGGATTATCCATACATGCTGGAAGCCGATGCCAGGCAGGTTTAAGGATTATATTGCAATGCCAAAGCCGAACATGTACCAATCGCTTCATACAACAGTGATTGGGCCAAAAGGTGACCCGCTTGAAGTTCAAATCCGAACAGTGGAAATGCATGAAATTGCAGAGTACGGAATTGCTGCGCACTGGGCATACAAAGAAGGAAAAGAGTCAGCAGAATCAACGGAGGAAGCTGTCTTCCAGAAGAAGCTCTCTTGGTTTAGAGAAATCCTTGAATTCCAAAATGAATCGACAGATGCAGAAGAGTTTATGGAATCGTTAAAGATCGATCTCTTCTCTGATATGGTGTTTGTCTTTACTCCAAAAGGAGACGTCATTGAACTGCCATCGGGTTCCGTGCCGATTGACTTCTCTTACCGGATTCACTCGGAAATTGGGAACAAAACGATCGGTGCGAAGGTCAACGGAAAGATGGTCACGCTCGATCATAAATTGAAAACAGGTGACATTATTGAAATTCTGACGTCAAAGCACAGCTATGGACCAAGTCAGGATTGGGTTAAACTTGCCCAAACCTCCCAAGCGAAGCACAAGATCAGACAGTTTTTCAAAAAACAGCGCCGTGAAGAAAATGTCGAAAAAGGCCGAGAACTCGTGGAGAAAGAAATCAAAAACCTTGAGTTTGATGTCAAAGACATCCTGACAGCTGAAAACCTGCAAAAAGTGGCTGACAAATTTAATTTTTCAAACGAAGAGGACATGTATGCAGCGGTTGGTTATAACGGAATTACTGCACTCCAAGTCGCCAATCGTTTAACTGAAAAAGAAAGAAAACAAAGAGATCAAGAAGAACAAGAAAAAACGGTTCAAGAAGTGACAGTAGAGCCAAAGACATATCACGGGAAGAAACGAGAAGCAGGTGTAAGAGTCAAAGGGATAGATAACCTGCTTGTCCGCTTATCTAAGTGCTGTAACCCTGTTCCCGGTGATAGCATTGTTGGTTTTATTACGAAAGGCCGAGGCGTATCTGTTCACCGTGATGACTGTCCGAACGTGAAGACAGGAGAAGCGCAAGAACGGTTAATTCCGGTAGAGTGGGAGCACGAACAGCCTGCTCGAAACCGTAAAGAATACAATGTGGAAATTGAAATACTAGGATATGATAGACGCGGATTACTCAATGAGGTGCTTCAAGCAGTCAACGAAACCAAAACGAACATCTCTTCGGTTTCTGGTAAGTCTGACCGTAACAAAGTGGCGACGATCCATATGGCGATCTTTATCCAAAACATTAACCATTTGCACAAAGTGGTAGAACGCATTAAACAAATCAAAGACATCTACTCTGTTCGCCGATTCATGAATTAGAAAGGAAGTATATCGTCTATGAGGCTTGTTGTGCAGCGTGTGACAAGTGCATCTGTGAAGGTAGAAGAAGAGATCACAGGTGCCATCAATGAAGGATATATGGTACTCGTTGGTGTCACACACGAAGATACAGAAGAAGATGTGCATTATTTAGCTGATAAGCTTGCACATTTACGTATTTTTGAGGATGAAAACGGGAAAATGAATCATTCGTTATTGGATGTAAAAGGAAGCGTGCTGTCTGTGTCTCAGTTTACTCTTTATGGTGATACGAGAAAGGGCAGAAGGCCAAATTTTATGAAAGCAGCCAAGCCAGATGCTGCGAACGCCCTTTACGAAAGTTTCAATAAAGCCCTTAGAGAAAAAGGCATTCATGTAGAAACTGGCCGCTTTGGCGCGATGATGGATGTGTCATTGACCAATTCAGGGCCTGTCACTATCTGGATGGATAGCAAAGAATAGATTCACTTTAGACTGTAGATAAACTCTTGCAGGAGTTTGTTTAGAGTCTTTTTCTTTTGCGGTCAAACAAAAAAGAGGCGCAGTGGCCTCTTTTTTCTAGCGGAAATATTGTTTTAATCCTTCTGTCATTCCTTCTGTGACTCGTTCTTGGTAAGAGGCGCTATAAATGATGGCTTCCTCCTGAGGATTGCTTAAATAGCCGAGTTCATATAAAAGAGAAGGACGTTTGTTTTCTCTTAACACAAAATAATCTCCGAATTTGACACCCTTATCAGGGATTTGAGAGCGTTTAGCGACTTCTGTATGAACGTTTGTCGCTAATTGCTGGTCTTTTGCTGCTTGATAATAATATGCCGTACTTCCTCTGACACTTGGGTCCATAAAACTATCATAATGAAGACTAATAAATGCATCTGCATTTCTGTAATGAGATGTTGCAACCCTCGATTGAAGGCTGATAAAAGTATCTTCACTTCTTGTTAAATAAACATTTGCACCAGAAGCCCTTAATTTGCCTGCCAGTAAATTGGCGGTTTTGATGGTAATGTTCTTCTCAAACGCACCATCTGCTCCAATCGTGCCGCTGTCTTTTCCGCCATGACCTGGATCAAGAACAATCGTTTTTCCTTTTAAAGAACCAGTTCCTGATGAAGAATCCTGCTGTGGTCTTGGTGCCTCGCTGCTATTTTTATTCGTTTGAACGACCCAGCTTGCTACATAACCAGTTCCGCCGTTTGATAACGTCACCTCGTACCAGTCACCTTGCGTGCGAACAATTTGATAGGCAGCGCCTTTTGTGGCTCTTTCTGCAATCTGAGCAGAGGTAGAAGCACTTTTTCGAATGTTGGTGCCATCGTAGACAATGTACGCTTTCTTTTGGGAAGCCGAAGAAGATGGATTCTTTTCACCAGCCGAACTCGCTCCATTGCTTGTGACGATGTAATAGCTTGCTGCCCAGCCTTTCACGCCTTTTGCCTCAATTTCATACCAACCGTTCTGCTCGCGCAAAATGGTGATCTGTGTGTTGCGGGCAAGTGAAGCGACGACTTGTGCATTTGGTGCCGCCGATTGCCTTACATTCAAGCTCGATACGCCAACTGTGCCTGTCTGTTTAGAGCGAGAGGACTCGCTAGAGCTTGATTGAGCAGCTTTTTGGCCGCCTGACACATAATCAGAGTGAACCCAGCCTACTGCTTGTTTATACGAAATTTTTGTCCATTCGCCGCTTGTCTGCAGCTTTTTAGCGGAAGCGCCTTGCGGGAAAGTTCCGACGACTTGATAGGAAGTCCCAGGGCCTGTCCGTATACGAAGATCGGAGGCTGTCGATGTAATGGAATTGCTGCCTGCCGAGCTTTGATTTTGCGTCTTTGGCTTAGCTGAGTTTTGGCCGCCAGATGATGTCGTAATCAGCCATGAGACGACCCACCCTTTTTGACCGTTCGATAGCCCGATCTGCACCCATTCTCCTTGTTTCGTGAGAATGGGATAGCTTTCCCCGCGCTTCACAACAGCTGCGATTCCATAGCTTAAGCCAGGGCCCGTTCTCACATTAATTTCATCTGTAGCGACCACAGCTTGATCTGTTTGTGCTGTAGCATGTGCCATAGGCAAAGTACTTGCAATGAGAACAAAACAGGTAAGCAGCATCATCATTTGATTGTGTTTTTTTAGTTTCAAAACGGTGTTTTCCCCTCCCTTGTAAAACCGATGAATGTAAATTCGTTATGTAATGGTCTAATTCCTTGCAGTTTTCCTAATAAAAATGAATCAATCTGTTTATACTAAATAAAAACGTGATAAAAGGATGTACAAACATGAGATTAAGCAGAAAATTAGGACGAGTGCAATATAATGGACATCGTGATATCGATCGCTGGCAGCACGACGAAATGGATCAACCAGGCTTCCTTGAAGAAACCGCATCTGAATACGGATGTACGTCAAAAGAAGAGCTGGAAAAGAAAAAGAGGCACGGCAAGGGTTGACAGAGTGGCAGCACCGACCTTATTATAATATAAATCAACACACTTGAAAATTTAAAATGTGGAACTGATGATAGAGAATAGTAGGGTAAATTGCGTGAGCAGAGAGGAATCGCCTTAGGCTGAAAGCGAATCCGCATGGCATTTATCACGAAAGAACACTCTGTAGGTTTCCTGCTGAACGCTCTAAAAATGAGTCAATAGGCGGAGAACGTGAATCTGCGTTAAGGATTTGAGCGGGAACATGGCTAGATCATGTTCCAACTAGGGTGGCACCACGGGTATAACTCTCGTCCCTACTATACACATAGTAGAGGCGGGGGTTTTTTATATGTCCACATAAAAAATGAATGATGGTCGTAGGAGGACGAAAAATGAGTTTTAATATTCCAAGAGGCACACAGGATATTTTACCTGGAGAGTCAGAACGCTGGCAGTATGTTGAACAAATTGCAAGAGATACATGTGCGGCCTTTCAATACAAAGAAATCCGCACACCGATTTTTGAGCATACAGAGCTGTTTGCACGGGGAGTAGGCGAATCAACCGATATCGTTCAAAAAGAGATGTATACATTTGAAGATAAAAAGGGACGCAGCATCACCCTTCGTCCAGAGGGAACGGCATCAACCGTACGTTCTTATGTTGAAAATAAATTATTTGCACAGCCGGCGCAGCCAACAAAGCTGTATTACATTGGGCCGATGTTCCGCTATGAACGTCCGCAAACGGGAAGATATCGTCAATTTTATCAGTTTGGGATTGAAGCGATCGGTTCAAAGGATCCAGCCATTGATGCAGAAGTTATTTCCCTTGCGATGAGTGTTTATGAGAAAGCAGGTCTTTCAAACTTAAAGCTCGTCATTAACAGCCTTGGTGACAAAGAGAGCCGTGCAGATTACCGCAAGGCACTTGTTGAGCACTTTGAGCCAAGAATCGATGAATTCTGTCATGACTGTCAAACCCGTTTACATCAAAATCCGCTGCGAATTCTTGATTGTAAAAAGGATCGTGACCACGAATTGATGGCAACGGCTCCATCCATTCAAGATTACTTAAATGATGAATCACGGACTTATTTTGAAAAGGTCAAACAATACTTAACAGATATAGGCGTTGAATATGTCGTCGATCCGAACTTAGTGCGCGGCCTTGATTACTACAATCACACGGCATTTGAGATCATGAGTAATGCTGAAGGCTTTGGTGCGATTACCACATTAGCCGGCGGAGGCCGATATGATGGACTTGTTGAAGGAATTGGCGGTCCTGAATCACCAGGAATCGGTTTTGCGATGAGTATTGAGCGTTTCCTATCAGCAATCGATGCTGAAGGGATTGATCTTCCACTGCAAGATGGCATTGATCTATACATTGCTGCACTCGGTGATGATGCGAAAGATTACGCTGTTTCATTATTAAATCGTCTGAGAAAAGAAGGCATTTCAAGTGAAATGGACTATACAGGGAAGAAATTAAAAGGACAATTTAAAGCGGCTGATCGATTAAAAGCCAAGTTTATTGCTGTCCTTGGTGAAGATGAGCTGGCGCAGCACATTGTGAATGTAAAAGATACGACAACGGGTGAACAAATTGAAGTGAAGCTTGATGAGCTGATTCAAATGATGAAGGCCCACAAGAAGGCGTAAAGAAGGAGTGGAATGTTTGTGTTTGGTAGAACTTTTTATTGTGGAGAAGTAACAGAAGACCAAATCGGTCAAACCGTTGTATTAAAAGGGTGGGTTCAAAAAAGACGTGACCTTGGCGGACTAATCTTTATTGATCTGCGTGACCGTACAGGAATTGTACAAGCTGTTTTCAATCCAGACCTTTCAAAAGAGGCACTCGAGACAGCAGAATCGATTCGTAATGAATATGTCCTTGATATTAAAGGAACGGTTGTCGCAAGAGAAGAAGCAACGATCAATCCAAATCTAAAAACAGGGAAAATTGAAATACAAGTCGAAACGGTCAGCGTGTTAAATGAAGCGAAGACCCCTCCTTTTGTCATTTCAGATCAAGCGGAAGAGGTATCAGAAGATGTGCGCTTAAAATACCGTTACTTAGACCTTCGCCGTCCTGCTATGTTTGAAACGATGAAAATGCGACATGAAGTCACAAGAGCATTCCGCCATTTCTTAGATGACAACGGCTTTCTAGATATTGAAACACCGATTTTAACTAAAAGTACGCCAGAGGGTGCACGTGACTATCTTGTTCCAAGCCGTGTACACGAAGGAGAGTTCTATGCCTTGCCTCAGTCTCCGCAATTATTTAAACAATTGCTGATGGTCTCAGGAATGGATCGATACTATCAAATTGCCCGCTGCTTTAGAGATGAAGACTTGCGTGCTGACCGTCAGCCGGAATTCACACAAGTCGATATCGAAATGTCCTTTATGAGTCAAGAGGACATTATGACGCTTGCAGAAGAGATGATGGCAAAGGTGATGAAAGATGTCAAAGGCGTAGAGTTAACATTGCCATTACCTCGCATGACTTATGATGAAGCGATGAATTCTTATGGATCTGATAAACCAGATACACGTTTTGAGATGAAGCTTGTCAACATTTCAGACACGGTAAAAGACTCTGATTTCAAAGTCTTTAGCGGAGCTGTAAAAAATGGTGGAGCTGTGAAAGCCATCAATGTCAAAGGGGCTGCAGCGAACTACTCAAGAAAGGACATTGATGCCCTTGGTGCATTTGCTGCGAACTACGGTGCAAAAGGTCTAGCTTGGCTTAAAGCAGAAGGGACAGAATTAAAAGGGCCGATTGCTAAATTCTTTGACGAAGCAAAGCAAGCAGAATTAAAAGAGCAGCTTCAAGTCGAAGAAGGCGACCTTTTACTCTTTGTTGCAGATAAGACGTCTGTTGTCCATGACGCACTTGGCGCCCTTCGCCTAAAACTCGGTAAAGAGCTTGAACTCATCGATGAGTCTGTCTTCAACTTCTTATGGGTTGTTGATTGGCCGCTGCTTGAAAAAGATGAAGAAGAAGGACGCTTCTATGCTGCCCATCATCCTTTCACAATGCCAGTACGCGACGATCTTGAATTAATTGAGACAAGCCCAGAAGACATGAAGGCACAGGCATACGATCTTGTCCTGAATGGCTATGAGCTTGGCGGAGGTTCGATTCGTATTTTCGAAAAGGACATTCAAGAAAAAATGTTTAGCTTACTTGGGTTTTCAAAAGAAGAGGCTTATGAACAATTCGGCTTCCTTCTAGATGCTTTTGAGCACGGTGTTCCTCCGCATGGCGGAATCGCGCTTGGTCTTGACCGCTTAGTGATGCTGCTTGCCGGCCGCTCTAACCTGAGAGACACGATTGCGTTCCCGAAAACGGCAAGTGCGAGCTGCGTGTTAACAGATGCTCCAGGCCATGTGAGCGAAGCGCAGCTTGATGAGCTAAGTTTAGCCATTAAAACAAAAGTAAAACAGTAAAATAGACGCATGGATATAGGCATGTAAACGCTTGAAAAAGCGGCATGCCTATGATATGCTTTCTTCAATCAATAAATAAAGTCCTGATACGTACGGTGGTTACCTAGTTTTGACCGAACATTTTTTTATACGGGAGCTTGCCTTTCCTTTCTGCATAAATGCCTCTTTAGAGGACTTATAAAGTCAGGAAGAAAGCACCCACCTGCATGGTGCGGGGTTCAAAACGAAGGAAAAGCTGGCGGCGTTGTCGGGACTTTTTTGTGTTTTTTTCTTTTTCAGAAGGATGACGAAGAAGGTTGAATATGATATGATTCTTTCGATTCATTTTAAATAAAGGTGGAGTGAGGCACTTGTTACATCAGTTTTCAAGAAACGAGCTTGCCATTGGCAAGGAAGGCTTAGATATATTAAAAAACAGTACAGTGGCAGTGCTTGGTGTGGGCGGCGTTGGTTCATTTGCAGTTGAGGCACTCGCTCGTTCAGGTGTTGGCCGTATTGTTCTTGTTGATAAAGATGATATTGATATTACAAATGTAAATCGTCAGCTGCCAGCATTGCTTTCAACTGTTGGTCAGCCAAAGGTTGACTTAATGCAGGCGAGAATCGCTGATATTAATCCAGAATGTGAAGTTGTTGCACTCAAGATGTTTTATACAGAGGAAACATATGAGCAATTTTTTGAATATCCGCTTGATTATGTCATCGATGCGTCAGATACGATTCACTATAAAATTCATTTAATGAAAGAGTGTCTGAAACGCAATGTGAACATCATTTCGAGTATGGGAGCAGCAAACAAAACAGATCCGACTCGCTTCAAAATTGATGACATTTCAAAAACACATACCGACCCAATTGCAAAAGTCGTGAGAACGCGCCTACGCAAAGAAGGGATTCGTAAAGGGATTGAAGTCATCTTCTCTGATGAAAGTCCGATTGTGATTCGCGAAGATGTCAGAAAAGAAGTTGGAAATGACGAAGCGAAGATTCGCAAGGCACAAATGCCGCCATCATCCAATGCATTTGTCCCGTCTGTTGCAGGATTGATCATGGGTGGTCATGTCATTATGCAGCTTTTGAAAGATATTCCAATTACACGTGTGAAGGATAAATAAACAGCCCACCTGCTAATAGGCAGGGGGCTTTTTTTATTTTTGGCGTTTTAAATTCTCATATACTTGTTTCAGTGCGCCTTCAAATTTACCTGTTTGCTTCGGTTCATAGTATTGCTTGTTTTTCAGCGGATCAGGTAAGTACTGTTGCTTCACCCAGCCGTTTTCATAATCGTGCGGGTATAAATAATCAACACCTCTGCCGAGTGCTGTAGCTCCTTTGTAGTGAGCATCCTTTAAATGAACAGGGATTTCACCAATTTTCCCTGAACGAATGTCACCAAGTGCCGCATCGATCGCCTTATATGCTGAGTTGGACTTAGGAGAAAGACACAGTTCAATGACTGCGTTAGCCAGCGGAATTCGTGCTTCCGGGAAGCCGACTCTTTCTGCTGTTTGAACAGCGCTTAACACACGAGGGCCTGCCTGCGGACTAGCTAAGCCAATATCTTCGTAAGCCATCACGAGTAATCTCCTTGAAATGCTTTCAAGGTCTCCTGCTTCAATCAGTCTGGCAAGGTAATGCAGCGCCGCATCTGCGTCAGAGCCTCTAATGGATTTTTGAAAAGCCGAGAGGACATCATAATGAGCATCACCATTCTTATCATGTGAGAAGCTCTTTTTTTGTAAACATTCTTCTGCTGCGGCAAGAGTGATCATAATATGCCCAGCATCATCTGCTTTTGTCGATAAAACAGCTAGTTCTAACGCATTTAAAGCAGAGCGTACGTCTCCGCCGCATCCATTGGCAAAATGATTCATCGCTTCATCGTCTACTGTCACCTCATACCCGCCAAGTCCGCGATGTTCATCCTGTAACGCTCTTGTTAATGCAGCCTTGATTTGCTCTGTTTCAAGCGGTTTTAGCTCAAATATTTGTGTCCGACTTCGAATGGCAGGGTTGATCGCATGATAGGGGTTAGCCGTCGTTGCGCCAATTAAAATGATCATGCCATTTTCTAAATAAGGAAGAAGAAAATCCTGCTTTCCTTTATCAAGCCTGTGAACCTCGTCTAAAATGAGGATGACCTGGCCGCTCATTTTCGCTTCAGCGGCGACAGCTTCCATATCCTTTTTGTTATGAATGACCGCATTCAACGTCCGAAACGCAATGCTTGTACTGCCAGCGATCGCCGTCGCAATCGATGTTTTTCCGATGCCCGGCGGTCCGTATAAAATCATCGAGGATAAATGTTTTGCCTCGACCATTCGTCTAATAATTTGACCTTCTCCAACGAGATGCTCCTGCCCAATGATGTCTTCAATATGACTTGGGCGCATCCGGTACGCTAAAGGTTTCATGATTATCTCTCCTAAAGCAATGTCTTGTTTGTATAGAGTACCGAAATTTCTTCAAATAGAAAAGGGATGCGTCCTCTTATAGCGCTCAGAACCGGCAAATGAAAGTTGGCTGAAAGTATGATATAATTGCTTTTGGTCTATATAAGCGTATATGAAATCAGAAAAATAATTGATGACATAGAAATAGAAAACGCAGAGGTGTTTAACTTGAAAATTTCTACTAAAGGCAGATATGGTCTGACGATCATGATCGAATTAGCCAAAAAACATGGCGAAGGCCCTACATCATTAAAATCAATCGCTCAAAACAATAATTTGTCTGAGCATTATTTAGAGCAGCTTGTATCACCACTTCGGAATGCTCGTCTTGTGAAAAGTATTCGCGGTGCATATGGCGGCTATGTTCTTGCACATGAACCAAACGAGATCACAGCCGGTGATATTATTCGTGTATTAGAAGGACCGATTAGTCCTGTCGAAGTCATTGAAAACGAAGAACCAGCAAAGCGTGCACTTTGGATTCGGATTCGTGATGCAGTAAAAGACGTACTGGACAATACAACTCTTGAAGACTTGGCAAGCTATCAAGATGACGAGGATCAAGAGGCGTATATGTTCTATATTTAGATCAGAGGTGTACCGGGAATGGAACGTATCTATTTAGATCATGCAGCCACAACGCCGATGGATCAGCGTATTGTGGACAAGATGATGCCTTACTTTACAGAGATATTTGGCAATCCCTCTAGTATTCATTCATATGGGCGCGAGGCAAGAAAGTGGCTCGATGAAGCAAGAGAAGTGATTGCAGGAGAATTACACTGTAAACCACAGGAGATCATCCTCACAAGTGGAGGAACAGAGGCGGACAACCTGGCGATTACAGGTGTGGCCATGGCAAGACAGCATGAAGGAAAACATATCATCACAGCAAAAACAGAGCATCATGCGGTGCTGCACACATGTGAACGCCTAGAGAAGCTAGGATTTGACGTGACATATTTAAATGTGGATGAAACTGGATTGATTCATCTTGAACAACTAAAACAAGCACTAAGAGATGATACGATTCTTGTGACCATCATGTACGGCAATAATGAAACAGGTGTGATTCAGCCAATCAAAGACATTGGCGAGCTTTTACACAATCACACTGCTCATTTTCATACAGACGCCGTGCAGGCGTTTGGAACAATGCCAATCGATGTAGCAGACCTTCATATTGATCTCTTATCTGCTTCTGGCCATAAGCTAAATGGTCCAATGGGAACGGGCTTTTTATATGTAAACGAAGGCGTGAAACTTTCTCCGCAAATTTTCGGAGGAGAACAAGAAAGAAAACGCCGTGCTGGCACTGAAAATGTGGCAGGAATCGTCGGACTTGCAGAAGCTGTTCAATTAACGAAGCAAAATAGAAGAGAAAAAGCCATGCATTATGGTAAGCTCAAAGAAATCATGCTACAAGTATTCGAAGAGGAATCACTCGATTTCTCTATCAATGGGCACCCGGAAGAGACATTGCCGCACATTTTAAATGTCCATTTCCCGGGCGTTTCTATCGAATCGTTACTTGTGAATTTAGATATGGAAGGAATTGCTGTTTCAAGTGGATCTGCATGTACGGCTGGATCCGTCCTTCCTTCGCACGTGTTAAGCGCCATGTATGGCGAAGAAGCAGACAAGCTGACGTCCTCAGTCAGAATAAGCTTCGGTCTTGGGAATGAAGAGGATCATGTGAAGCAGGCGGCGCGCAAGATAGTAGCTGTTGTCAAACGCTTAGCCAAATAAACGTTCCTCTTTTGTTCGTGTGTGAAAAATGAAACAGCCAGGCACCTGAAGAACGAAACGCACATGCTGTTTCATTGAAAATGGAGTTGATGAAGATGACAAAAAGACCAGAAGACACAAGAGTTGTGGTCGGTATGTCCGGAGGAGTCGATTCATCAGTTGCTGCTCTTATGCTAAAGGAGCAAGGCTATGATGTAATCGGCATATTTATGAAAAACTGGGATGACACAGATGAAAATGGTGTATGTACAGCAACGGAGGACTATGAGGATGTTATCCGCGTATGTAACCAAATTGGAATCCCTTATTATGCAGTGAATTTTGAGAAGCAATATTGGGACAAAGTGTTTCAATATTTCCTTGATGAATATAAAGCGGGCAGAACGCCAAACCCTGATGTCATGTGTAACAAAGAAATTAAGTTCAAAGCGTTCCTTGAGCACGCATTGTCACTCGGTGCGGATTATTTAGCAACAGGTCACTATGCGCGCGTCGACAGAACTGGCGATGAAGTCAAAATGCTAAGAGGTCTTGATGCCAACAAAGACCAAACGTATTTCTTAAATCAGCTGACTCAGGAACAGCTTGATAAAGTGATGTTCCCAATCGGTGATCTAGAGAAAAAAAGGGTTCGTGAATTGGCAAAAGAAGCAGAGCTCGCAACAGCAACGAAAAAAGATTCAACGGGTATTTGCTTTATTGGAGAAAGAAACTTTAAAACGTTCCTCAGTCAATATTTGCCTGCACAGCCTGGCGTGATGCAGACGATGGACGGAGAAGTCAAAGGGGAGCACGATGGACTGATGTATTACACGATCGGTCAGCGCCAAGGTCTTGGCATTGGCGGTAGCGGTGATCCTTGGTTTGTCGTTGGAAAAGACTTGGAACAAAATATCCTGTTTGTCGAACAAGGTTTCCATAATCCACTTTTATATTCTGAAAGCATTTCAGCCGTCAATATTAGCTGGACTCGCCCTCATATTGTCGGTGAAAACGGTGAATTAACCTGCACAGCTAAATTCAGATACCGTCAAGAAGATCACCATGTGAAGGTGAAAATGACAGGTGAGCAAGAAGCGATGGTCATCTTTGATGAACCCGTTCGTGCTGTCACACCAGGACAAGCGGTTGTCTTTTATGATGGCGACGAATGTCTCGGCGGCGGAACAATTGACGATGTCTTTAAGGACGGCCAAAAGCTGTCGTACGTGTAACATGTTTTCAAAACCTCAACGTCGCTGTTGAGGTTTTTTAATGAAAGGATGAGAGAGCGAATGAATCATAACGAAATCGGCATAGAAGCCTTAAATCAGGGGAACATCGAAAAAACAGCAGAAGCTTTTACGAAAGCCATTGAAGAAAGCCCGAAAGACCCGGTTCCATATATTAACTTTGCGAACTTGCTTTCAAGCATTAATGAATTTGAACGTGCGTTAAACTTCTTTCAAAAAGCAATCGAACTTGATCACGCCGCAGCTGCAGCCTATTACGGGGCAGGAAATGTATACACATTAAAAGAAGACTTTATGAAAGCAAAAGACTATTTTGAACAAGCACTACAAGCTGGGATGGAAAATAGTGATTTATTTTATATGCTGGGGCAAACGCTCATCAAATTAGAGCAGCCGAAGCTTGCGATGCCTTATCTTCAGCGTGCCATCGAACTGAATGAAGATGATAATGAAGCAAGATTTCAATTTGGCATGTGCTTAGCCAATGAACAATTGCTGGAAGAAGCGGTGACGACCTTTACCGAGGTGATCGCGCGTGATCCGCAGCATGCAGATGCCTTTTATAATTTAGGGGTTGCGTATGCATACTTAGAGAAAAAAGACGCAGCACTTGAGATGCTAGGAAAAGCCATTGACGTGCAGCCTGACCATATGCTGGCACTACATGCGCAAAAGCTGATTCAAGAAGCAGAATAGACGGAAGGAGGGAAGACCTGTGCAGGAACATCCAGATCAAATGAAGCTTGAGGACGAACCGTTTTTAAAGGGGACAGTTCAAGCCGTTATTTTCCATAATGAAAGTAATTTATACTCGGTGTTAAAGGTGAAAGTCATTGAAACATCTGAAAACTTAGAGGAAAAAACAGCATCTGTCACAGGCTACTTCCCAGCACTTCATGAGGAAGAAACTTACACCTTCTATGGCAAAGTCACAAGCCATCCGAAATTTGGTGAACAGTTTCAGGCGACTCATTTTCAAAAGGAAGTACCGACAACAAAGCAAGGAATCATTCATTATCTCTCAAGTGATTTATTCGAAGGGATAGGGAAAAAGACGGCGGAAGAAATTGTAGGGCAGCTTGGCACCCAGACGCTTCATAAAATTATGCATGACCCAGCGGTTTTGTATGACGTTCCGCGCTTATCAAAAAAGAAGGCAGATAAGCTGGCCGCAGCACTCCAGGAGCATCAAGGATTGGAACAAATCATGATCAGCCTGAATCAATACGGCTTTGGTCCGCAGCTCAGCATGAAGATTTATCAAGTGTATGAGAGTGAGACGCTGCAGAAGATTGAAGAAAACCCGTATCAGCTCGTCAAGGATGTCGAAGGGATCGGATTTATTAAGGCGGATGAACTTGGCGCTAGAACCGGCATCTCAGGAAATGACCCAGAGCGAATCCGTGCAGCCTTGCTTTATACAGTGGAGACAGCCAGCCTTCAGGACGGTCATACGTACATACAAACAAAGGATTTGATCGTCGAAACCCGAAAACTGCTCAATCAGACAGGCAATGAGTACAAAGTGACGGAAATGGACGTCGCCAATCAGATCATTGCACTTGGCGAAGGGAAAGAGATGATCATTGAAGATGAGCGCTGCTATCATCCGTCCTTATTTTATGCCGAGCAAAGTGTCGCCAAACGTATACAAAAAATCGTCTCCCAAACGGAATATGCAGACCAATTCCCTGAATCAGAATTTCTGCTAGCTCTTGGTGAGCTCGAGGAACGGCTGGGCGTCCAGTATGCACCGACACAAAAGGAAGCGATTCAAAAGGCGCTCATGTCCCCAATGCTGCTTTTAACAGGCGGACCTGGGACTGGGAAGACAACAGTCATTAAAGGGATTGTTGAGCTTTACAGCGATCTTCACGGGGTATCTCTTGATCCGAGTGATTACAAAAAAGATGAATCCTTTCCATTTGTGCTTGCGGCGCCAACTGGACGAGCAGCTAAACGGATGACAGAATCAACAGGGCTTCCAGCTGTGACGATTCACCGGCTGCTTGGTTGGAACGGGTCAGAGGGATTCTCGCATGATGAAGAACAGCCGATTGAAGGAAAGCTTGTCATCATTGATGAATCAAGTATGCTAGATATTTGGCTTGCGAATCACTTGTTTAAAGCCATTCCTGATCATATCCAAGTGATCATGGTGGGGGATGAACACCAGCTTCCGTCTGTCGGACCAGGCCAAGTGTTAAGAGACTTGCTTGCATCACAAGCTGTGCCAGCTGTTACCCTGACAGATATTTACCGTCAGGCAGACGGCTCCAGCATTGTTGAACTTGCACATGATATGAAAAATGGCGTCCTGCCAAAGGATATTACCGCACGTTCAAAGGATCGATCTTTCATAAAATGCTCAGTTGATCAAATGAAAGAAGTGATTGAGAAAGTCGTCAGCAATGCTGCTCAAAAAGGCTATTCAGCTAAAGACATTCAAGTGCTTGCGCCCATGTATAAAGGAAAAGCAGGCATTAATGAGCTCAATAAAATGCTGCAGCACATTTTGAATCCTAAAAAACCAAAGGGCAGAGAAATCCCATTTGGTGATGTCGTGTACCGGACCGGTGATAAAGTGCTTCAGCTTGTGAATCAGCCGGAGAACAATATTTTTAACGGTGATATTGGCGAGATTGTCTCGATTTTCTATGCGAAAGAAAACACGGAAAAAGAAGACATGGCTGTGATCTCCTTTGATGGGAATGAAATCACCTTTACAAAAAAGGATTTTCATCAATTTACACATGCCTATTGCTGTTCGATCCACAAATCACAAGGCAGTGAATTCCCCATCGTTGTGCTTCCAGTCGTGAGAAGCTACTATAGAATGCTTCGGCGAAATCTGCTGTACACAGCCATTACACGAAGTAAAAAGTTTTTAATTCTGTGCGGCGAGGAATCAGCACTGGAGTGGGGCGTGAAAAATAATGAGGATTCGCTCAGACAAACGTCCTTAACGATGCGGCTCGTGCAAACCGAAGAGGTTATGGATGCGGAGCTTGCAGCACTTCAAAAAGAACTGCCGTTTAGCGTGCATGATGCAAATATCGGTATGGAGGGAATCACTCCATTTGATTTTATGCATGAATAAAAGGCTTCCAGATGGGAGCTTTTTTAGCATGAAAAGAAATCTCATATTTCGTTCATGGAAGCCATTTCTTCGTATGAGTCTTGACGCAAACGCACACGATAAGACTGTTCCGCAAAAGGTGGTTGAGCACATTTTGAGAACATGTCGAGAGCTTGAAGGAATGTCAATCTATACAGGTGAAACGTCTCATTCACTTGGTTCGATAAAAGATATTTGTTTATTAGCCGGAGGCAACTGCGGAGGATATGTGTTAGATGGGAAAAAGAAAGACTGTGCACTCGTTCCATTCTCGGCTGGGGATCAGCTGACAGACAAGGGCTTATATGTGAGCTGCCAGGAGGGAATAGGCATGGAATCCTCCGCCCCATCCTTCTTATTTTCGAAATTGAAAAAGAAAATGATGCAGTCGTCTGACGGTGAAAATTTAGGCATTTTAGAAGATGTATACTTTTGCACAAATTCGGGCACAATCGTAGCATATGAACTCTCGGACGGCTTCTTTACAGAGCTATCAGGGATTCGAAAACAGCTTCAGGCTGCCGGAACCTTGATCAACGTTCAAAAGGAAGCACTTGTTCTAAACCGAACGTAAAGAGGTGCTGATTATGCTCATTTGCCCAAATTGCAAATGTAAAGACATCGGAAAAATTGGGGTCAATCAATATTATTGCTGGGGCTGTTTTATTGAATTGACGCTGTCAAAAGGCAAAATATCTACACACCAAGTGGAAGAAGACGGAACACTAAGCAGCTTAGATGATCTGTTTAGTGATGATGAACGTTCAATTCAACTATAAGTGTTAAGGGGGAATTTCGAATGGGCAAAATGACTTCTTCACTATTAACGCTTGGTGCAGGTGCACTCGCATATCACTTTGCAAGCCGATATGATATGCCATCAAAGCGGGATATGAAAAAGCTAAGAAAACGCGTTATGAGAATGATGTAAGCAAATAATTGTTGGCAAAGGGCTAAAATGACCTTCATTTTAGCCCTTTGTTTTCATTTTCAGCGTGATAGAAAACCTTTGAAGTCTAGGAAGGGCAGCTACCTTTGCGGAGCGAATTTGACATTCGTGAGTACGGAGCGCAGACCTGACACCGAATGCGAGGGTTTGCCTACACGCTGAGACATCCGCCAAAACGGATGTCCTTTTTTATGCCTGCCTATATTCTAATCGGCGCGCGAGTAATGATAAGCTGAAATTGACGACAAAATACATCATTGCCGCTAATAAGAAAATGGGCAGTAAGTAAGATTGGCTCTGACCGTTTAATATTTGAGCGTGATGCAATAGTTCTGGAAGTGCAATGACAACAGCTAGTGACGTATCTTTTAAAAGAGAGATGAATTGACTGACAATTGGCGGCACCATTCGGCGTAAAGCCTGCGGCATAATAATCATTTTTAATGTTTGGATATAGGTTAAACCTGAAGACCTGGCTGCTTCGATCTGCCCCTTATCAATTGATTTTAAACCGCTCCGAATAATTTCTGACAGCATCGCTGATTCAAATACGGTTAAAGCTGCGATAGCCGAGGCTGTAATGCTCAGCTTAATGCCGATTTCGGGCAGTGCAAAATATGTGAAAAAAATGATCAATAAGAGCGGCAGGTTTCGGATGGTTTCTACGACGATTGCAAGTATCTTTGATAAAACCGGAATTTGAGCGAACCGCAATGTGCCAATGACTAATCCAATGAGAAAGCTCAAAATGATGGAGATAAAAGCCACTTTTAAGGTGACAGCAAATCCTTCAAGTAAAAAGGCGAGATGATCAGGCTGGTAGGCACCTAGAAAATCCATGATGTTTCCTCCTTTCTAGTGGCTTCTTGCTAATCTTTTTTCTAAATAACCAACGCCTAAACTGAGCGGAATCGTTAATAGCAGATAGAACATGGCAACAAAGATGTAGACATCAAATGTCACAAATGTTCTAGAAGCGATGAGGTCTCCTTGATACATAAGGTCAAACCCTGCAATAACACCTAAAATAGAGGAGTTTTTGACAAGGTTAATAAATTGATTCCCAAGAGGGGGAATGACAATTTTAATCGCTTGCGGCAGAATGATATACCGCATCGTCCCGCCATAGGATAGACCTGAAGCACGGGCTGCTTCCATTTGTCCAAGCGGTACAGCTTGTATCCCTGCGCGAATGGCTTCAGCAATAAAGGCAGACGTATAAATGGCAAGGGCAATTGTGCCAGCGGTGAAGCCATCTGCTACAATGCCTAGCACGGGTAATCCAAAGAAGAAGACAAATGTAATCAATAATAACGGAATATTCCGAACAAATTCCACGTAAGCCGTTCCTAACCAGTTGAGCGGCCTAAGTGGCGCAATTCTCATAATGGCAATGAGTGTACCGATCAAAAAGCTTCCAATCAAAGCAATGACACTTGCACCAATGGTATATTTAAAGCCTTCTACATAAAGATGAAAATTTTCAATAAGAATGGAAAACCGTAGCAATCAGTTCACTTCCTTCCTGATCAACAGGTGAGCCAATGAGCGGCTCACCTTGAGAGAATCATTCTTCACAAGTCAAACGGTTATTCTTTGATCCATTTTTGATGAATCTTGTCATACTCTCCATTGTCTTTTAAGGTTTTTAGGGCTTTATTGATCGCAGCTGTTAATTTCTGATCACCTTTTTTCACAGCAATACCGTAAGGCTCATCTGTAAAGGTGCCGCCGACGACTTCGTAATTTGAATCCTCATCTGCCATACCAAATAAGATCGCATTATCGGTTGTCAGCACTTGCCCTTGGTTTGATTTTAAAGCTGTAAAAGCCTCCTGATAGTTCTCAAATTCTAATACAGACGCTTTAGGTGCTTTCTCGCGGATATTTTGAGAAGAAGTAGATCCTTTCACTGCAAGCACTTTCGTCCCTTTTTTAAGATCATCAATCGATTGAATGTCGCTTCCTTTTTTCACAAGCAGTGATTGTCCTGCTTCAAAGTAAACATCTGAGAAATTGACTTCTTTTTTACGCTCTTCGGTAATCGTCATGGTTGCGACGATCGCATGAATATCTCCTTTTTGCAGTAAAGGAATTCTCGTTTTTGATGTCACTTCTTTGAATTCTGCTTTTCCTTCAACACCGAGCATTTCCTTTGCGATAGCTTTTGCAATATCGATATCAAACCCTTCGATATCTCCACTGCTAGGGTTTTTTAGACCGAAGAGACGTGTATCATTCTTGACCCCAAATATGATTTTTTTGTCTTTCTGAATGGTTTCTAAAGAGCTTCCTTTTTTTGCATCAGTCGAGCCTTTTTCAGCAGATCCGCAAGCAGCCAATGCAGCAATACAGCAAGTCATAAAGAGTAGTAGGCCAAAGCGTTTCATTTTTTTCATCAAATCATTCCCCCTAGTGATTTAAAATACGGCTTAAAAAGAGCTGAGCGCGTTTCTCACGCGGTTTCTCATAAAATGCAGCCGGTGTTGACTCTTCAAGAACTCTGCCTTCATCAATAAAGACAATACGGTCGGCGACTTCTCTGGCAAATCCCATCTCATGAGTGACGACAACCATGGTCATTCCTTCTCGGGCGAGCTGCTTCATCACATCTAGTACCTCTCCAATCATCTCTGGGTCAAGTGCGGATGTCGGTTCGTCAAACAGCATGACCTCTGGTTTCATCGCAAGCCCTCTTGCAATGGCAACACGCTGCTGCTGTCCGCCTGAGAGTCTTGAAGGGTAGGCGTCCGCTTTATCAGGAATGCCGACTTTATTTAAATAAAATTCGGCTGTTTCCCTCGCTTCTTCCTTGCTCACCTTTTTCACCTTCATTGGCGCAAGCATAATGTTTTCAAGCACCGTCTTATGAGGGTAGAGGTGAAAATGCTGAAACACCATCCCAATATTTTGCCTGACAAGATTGATGTTGGTCTTCGGATGCTGAACAGGCACTTCGTTGACGAGTACCTTTCCCTCATCAATGCTTTCAAGACGATTGATGCATCTGAGCATCGTGCTTTTACCTGATCCTGAAGGACCGATGATCACGACAACCTCACCTTTTTGAATATGTAGGTTAATGTCTTTCAGTACATGGAACTGGCCATAATGCTTGTTGACTTCTTCGAATGTGATCATGAAGAACCTCCTCTTGTACATGATGGAATATTCAGTGTAGAGACATTTTAGTGACTTTGGATGGAGCTGTATGTTTCATGTGTATTCATTTTTAACAAAGTTAGGACAAATTTTATTTACATGGATAATTACAGAAGATGGATAAACAATAAGAAAAGAGGTGAAAAAGGTGAAGAAACGTCCGGTCCAATTTCTGATATATGCCGCAGGGGTCCTGCTTGTCCTTGCATCCTTGCTCATTTTACTGCAGCTCGACGAGTTATGGATGCCTATTTTTTTGTTGTTAAAGGCGGTTCTAATTCCGCTTCTCATTGCCATTTTTATTTCTTATCTGCTTTATCCGATAGTGGAAAAATTGCACGCGGGGGGCTTACCAAGGACTGTTAGTCTTTTATTGATTTATGTACTGTTTTTTGGCGGGATTGGGCTTGCGGTTTATAAAGGAGCGCCTGTCATGATCAAGCAGTTAAATGAGTTGTCAGAACAAATTCCTGTGCTTGCTGAAACGTATAATGGCGCTTTATCACATATTCATCATCATACAAGCCATTGGCCTGACGGACTTCACGACCGCTTGGATCGCTTAATTGTTCAATCGGAGACATATGCAGCTAACGGCGCGGAGCGGATGATTCTTAGCTGTAAAGTATTACTTGATTACGCATTAATTGCAGCACTCATTCCTTTTCTTGTTTTTTATATGGTGAAGGACATGAATACGATGAAGCGGGCTGCATGGTATTTGACGCCGCCATCTTTTCGGAAGAGGGGACATGCGTTTGTGAAGGCAGTTGATGAATCACTTGGTAATTATATTAGAGGGCAGCTGCTTGTCTGTTCATTAATTGGGGGGGCAGCAGCCATTGTGCTCTGGCTGTTTCATATCCCGTATCCGCTTGTCCTAGGTATGCTGATTGGCGCAACGAATGTCATTCCGTATTTTGGACCAATTATCGGTGCGGTTCCCGCTGTCTTTATTGCGTTTACCATCTCGGTTAAATCGGTTATGATTGTGCTGATTACAGTAGCGGTGCTGCAATTTTTAGAAAGCAACATCCTCAGCCCGATCATCGTAGGGAGAAGCCTTCATATGCATCCTGTCGTCATTATGCTTGTCTTGATTGCAGGAGGAGAGTTATTTGGTTTAATTGGCATGATTTTAGCCGTACCAACTGCCGCTATCATCAGAGTGATCATTGTGCAATATATTCTCATGAGACGAAGCGTTCATTGACAAGAGGAGCCGAGTTGTCTATAATAATTTCGATTCATACTACATACTGAATTCAATGACGGACCCGAGTACGTTAAAAAGCTGTTGCAGAGAGAGGCTTTATTTTGCTGAAAAAAGCCTTATCAGACCTTTAACGGAAGCTAGTCCCGAGTGCAGATAAACACTGCCGCTCTCTTCCGGCGTTATCGGATGTGAAGGTGATAGACGAATAGGTCTATAATCAGGGTGGTACCGCGAGAGCATCTCGTCCCTGTGTAAGTCGTTTTGTGCTTGCATAGGGCGGGGTGTTTTTTCGTTTGTGTGGAGATTGATGAATGATAAGGGAGGATTTTAGAATGAAAACTTTAACTTCAGCTCAAGTACGCCAAATGTTTTTAGACTTTTTTAAAGAAAAAGGACATGCTGTAGAACCGAGTGCATCACTCGTACCGCATGATGATCCGACACTTTTGTGGATCAACAGCGGCGTGGCGACATTAAAGAAATACTTTGATGGCCGCGTTGTACCTGAAAATCCGCGTATTTGCAACGCGCAAAAATCGATACGTACAAATGATATTGAAAACGTAGGAAAAACGGCACGCCATCATACGTTCTTTGAAATGCTCGGCAACTTCTCTATTGGTGATTATTTTAAAGAAGAAGCGATCGAATGGGCGTGGGAGTTCCTTACAAGTGACGAGTGGATTGGTTTTGACCCGAATTTGTTATCTGTCACTGTCCATCCAGAGGACGAAGAAGCGTATGTACTATGGAGAGATAAAATTGGTGTACCAGAAGAACGTATTATTCGCCTTGAAGGCAACTTCTGGGATATTGGCGAGGGCCCAAGTGGACCGAATACCGAAATTTTCTATGACCGCGGTGAATCATACGGTCACGACATGAACGATCCAGAATTATATCCCGGCGGAGAAAATGAGCGTTATCTAGAAGTGTGGAACCTAGTGTTCTCTGAATTTAACCATAATCCAGATGGGTCATACACGCCGCTTCCGAAGAAAAACATTGATACAGGGATGGGTCTTGAACGAATGGTATCTGTCATTCAAAACGTGCCAACGAATTTTGATACAGATCTATTCATGCCAATTATTCGTGCAGTTGAGACCATTTCTGGAGAAAGCTATGGCGAGACAAAGGAAAAGGATACAGCATTCAAAGTCATTGCGGACCACATCCGAACGGTTGCCTTTGCTGTAAGTGATGGAGCGCTTCCTTCCAATGAAGGCCGCGGGTATGTGTTAAGACGTTTGCTTCGCCGTGCCGTGCGTTATGCAAAAACCATTCACATCCATCGCCCGTTTATGTTTGACTTAGTTCCAGTTGTGGCGGAAATCATGAAGGATTTCTACCCAGATGTACAAGCGAAAGAAGAATTTATTGCGAAAGTCATCAAGAATGAAGAAGAACGCTTCCATGAAACACTGAACGAAGGCTTAGCTATTTTGTCAGAAGTCATCAAAAAAGAAAGAGACAAAGGCAGCACGCAGATTTCAGGTGAAGATGTATTTAAGCTGTATGATACGTATGGATTCCCTGTCGAGCTCACAGAAGAATATGCAGAAGATGAGAATATGACAGTGGATCGAGAAGGCTTCCAGGCTGAGATGGAGAAGCAGCGTGAACGTGCAAGAAATGCGAGACAAGATGTCGGCAGTATGCAGGTTCAAGGTGGCGCTTTAGGAGATATTAAAGTAGAAAGCACATTTGTTGGCTACGAAAATCTAACGGCAGATGCCCATATTGTCGAATTGCTTCAAAACGGTGAAATTGTCACAGAAGCACATGAAGGCGATACAGTGCAAATTTTGTTAGATGAAACACCTTTCTATGCGGAAAGCGGCGGACAAGTGGCTGATAAAGGGACATTGAAAAGCGCTGAAGTGAACATTGACATCAAAGATGTGAAAAAGGCGCCAAATGGTCAGCATGTTCATGAGGGAGTAGTCGTAAGCGGTACAGCCAAAAAAGGACTTGAAGTCACTGCGGAAGTGGAATCAGCTCTTCGAAAAGGCATTGTGAAAAACCATACAGCGACACATCTTTTGCATCAGGCGCTAAAAGACGTTTTGGGCAGCCACGTGAACCAGGCAGGATCATTGGTGAATGAAAATAGACTTCGCTTTGACTTCTCTCACTTTGGACAAGTCACAAAAGAAGAATTGTCTCAGATTGAAAAAATGGTGAACGAAAAGATCTGGGAAGGCATCTCTGTTGCTATTGACCTGAAGCCGATTGCTGAAGCAAAAGAAATGGGTGCAATGGCGCTCTTTGGCGAGAAGTATGGTGATATTGTCCGAGTTGTCCAAGTAGGCGATTACAGCATCGAGCTATGCGGCGGCTGTCATGTGCAAAATACTGCGGAAATCGGGTTGTTTAAAATTGCATCTGAATCGGGTATTGGTGCTGGAACACGCCGGATTGAGGCGGTGACTGGTAAAGGGGCATACGAAGAATTAAATGACCAGCTGACGATTTTAGAGCAGGCAGCGAGTGAGCTGAAGTCAAATACGAAGGATGTACCAAAACGTATCGCTTCATTGCAGGCAGATTTAAAAGAGGTTCAAAGAGAAAACGAATCTCTTCTTGCAAAATTAAGCCAGGCTGAAGCAGGCTCTATTTTAGAGAAAGTGACAGAAATCGGCGGAGTAAAAGTGTTAACTGAAAAAGTAAACGCGAAAGACATGAACCATTTAAGAACAATGGTTGATGACTTAAAAGCCAAATTAGGATCAGCTGTCATTGTGCTCGGAGCCGTTCAAAACGGAAAAGTAAACATTTCAGCAGGGGTGACAAAAGACGTCATCGAAAAAGGTCTGCATGCAGGGAAACTTGTGAAACAGGCAGCTGAAATCTGCGGCGGAGGCGGAGGCGGACGCCCAGACATGGCACAAGCAGGCGGAAAACAACCGGAAAAGCTAGAAGAAGCACTGGCAATTGTCGAAGAATCTGTCAAATCCGTTTTATAATCTGGCGATGTAGTGTAGAATAATGGTATTAGATGAGCGGTTAGAAAAAAGCTTGCTAGTAGAATGTTGGAAGAGAGGTGCAAGAAGCAGTGAGTTCATTTGATAAGACAATGAAGTTTAACTTCTCTGATGATTCAGCTGAAACCAATGTGAATGAAGTGCTCATTACAGTATATGACGCACTCCAAGAAAAAGGATACAACCCGATCAATCAAATTGTCGGATACTTGCTGTCAGGCGACCCTGCTTATATTCCAAGACATCAGGATGCTCGCAACCTAATTCGTAAACTAGAACGAGACGAATTAATTGAGGAATTGGTTAAATCGTACTTAGAGACACATAAAGAGGCGTAAAACATGAGAATTTTAGGCTTAGATTTAGGCACGAAAACCCTTGGTGTTGCGATCAGTGATGAAATGGGCTGGACAGCGCAAGGGATTGAAACAATTAAAATTGATGAAGCAGGCGGAGACTTCGGTCTCAGCCGCCTGTCCGAAATCGTCTCGCAATATGGAACGGATAAAATTGTACTTGGTTTTCCAAAAAATATGAACGGTACGGTCGGTCCTAGAGGCGAAGCCAGCCAATCATTTGCGAAAGTGTTAGAAAACACGTACAATGTTCCTGTTGTGCTTTGGGACGAGCGTCTGTCGACAATGGCAGCGGAAAAAATGCTCATCTCTGCAGATGTGAGCAGACAAAAGCGTAAAAAAGTCATTGATAAAATGGCGGCTGTTATGATCCTGCAAGGGTACTTAGACAGCTTAAATTAAAATGAGGTGAATCAAATGGAACACGGAGAAAAGCAAATTACAATCGTTGATGATAATGGAAATGAACAGCTTTGCGAAGTACTATTTACTTTTGAAAGCGACCATTTTAACAAATCATATGTTCTTTACTACCCAATTTCTGAGCAAGACAATGAAGAAATTGAAATTCATGCATCAAGCTTCACGCCGAACGAAAACGGTGAAGATGGCGAGCTAGAGCCTATTGAAACGGATGAAGAGTGGGACATGATTGAAGAAACGTTAAATACGTTCTTAGATCAAGAAGAAGACGAAGAATAGAACGAATAAAAGGCCTGTGAACGGATCTTAGTGATCTTTCTTCACAGGTCTTTTTTTGCGATCAATATGTTAACTTTATTTTATTTTATGTTGACATAATAAACTGTACCTTTTACTCTATTTTTAACAATGTATTGAGTGAGGGGTATGGAAATTGAAAATTCAAGATATGATGCAAATGGCGCTAATGACTGCGGTTATCGGGATGTTAGGATTGATCCCGCCGATTTTACTTACGTTTACACCTGTACCCATCACATTGCAAACGGCAGGTCTTTTGCTTGCTGGGGGGCTGTTAAAGCCAAAACAGGCACTGATCAGTTTACTTCTGTTTCTCTTGGTTGTGGTAGCAGGCGCACCTCTTTTGTCAGGTGGCAGAGGCGGAATAGGGGTCTTTTTTGGACCAAGCGGTGGATTTTTACTTGCTTATCCAGTGGCTGCCCTCATGATTAGTTTGTGGATCAACCGACTAAAAAAAGTGACCGCTCTGCGTCTTTTTATGATCTATGCGGTATGCAGTATCGGAATTTTGTATCTATGCGGCATTCCTTTTCAAGCGATGATGATGGATATCAAGGTCACTCAGGCAGCTTTTCTTAGCCTGATTTATATTCCAGGTGATCTCATCAAAGCGGGCATATGTGCCGTTCTCACGGTGAAAATCATTTCGGCCATGTCATATCGAAAAAGGGATGTGCATAAAGGGAGGCGTGCAGTTTGAATAGAATAACGGAATGCTATGCATCACATGCAGAAATGAACCCAGATCATATCGCCATCATTGATGGACAAGAAAGGATCACTTATCAAGATTGGTATGAGCGTGTCCGGCTATCGGCGCAATGGTTACAACAAACGGCTCATGAGCAAAAAAGAGTCGCTTTTTTATTATCAAATGGTGCTTCTTTTCTCCAAATATTTGCTGGCGCTGCTTCTGCAGGGTGGACAGCTATCCCGCTTGATCCGAGATGGAGCCTTGAGGAATGTGTTGAAAAGCTTTTGTTAAGTGAGGCAGCTCTCGTCATTATCGAGGATCGATATTTAAATAGATTTGAAAAGTACAGCGAAGACATGCAGGTTCTTTCTTTATCTGAATGGAAGGAAAAAATGAGCCTCATCACACAAGGTCCATTTAACAAATGCGACAGCGAGATCGACCCTATCTTTTATATGGGATTTACGTCAGGATCAACGGGGTCACCTAAGGCCTTTATCAGGCGTCAGCAGTCATGGATCGAAAGCTTTCGAACGACAGCCGATACATTTGGAATCACTCATCAAGATCATGTTCTTATAACAGGTACACTCTTATCCTCTCACTTTTTATATGGTGCCATCAGTACATTATACTTTGGCGGCACAGTGACGCTTTTAGAAAAATTCACGCCAGTAAAAGCGAAGAAAGCCTTACAGACAGGAGACATTACTGTGATGTATACTGTTCCGACAATGACAGAATCGTTGCTGGAAATAGACGCTTTTGAGAGAGATAATCCGTTTCTTGTCATATCATCTGGAGCAGATTGGGGCATTCCTTCAAAAAAACAACTCGTGACCAACTATCCGCATGTGACATTTTTTGATTTTTACGGCACATCAGAGTTAAGCTTTGTTTCCTACTTATCTTCAAATGACTTTTTGCAAAAACCTTCTTCTGTCGGACAGTCTTTCTCTCCCATTCAAATTGAAGTGAGGCGAGCTGATCAAACTGTCTGCCAGCCAAATGAGACTGGAAGAATTTATGTGAAGAGCCCGATGTCTTTTGCAGGCTACTTACATGAAGTGAAACCGCCCGAAGAGTGGATAACCGTTTATGATATGGGCTGGCTGGATGAAGACGGCTATTTGTATATGAGCGGCCGTGAAAATGGCATGATCGTCTATGGAGGGCTGAATATTTTTCCAGAGGAAATTGAGCGTGTGCTAAATGAACAGCCAGAGGTGAAGCGATCGGTTGTAGTTGGCGTTCCTGACCCATATTGGGGTGAAATCCCTGTTGCCATTATTGAACAAGGACAGCACACAAAGACGGTTCGGCAAGCTGTCAAAGAAAAACTGGCGGCCTACAAGGTGCCTAAAAAATGGCTTGTCATTGATCAAATAATTGAAACATCCGGCGGAAAAATAGCACGTGCCAGCATGAAAAAGTGGGCGGAGGAACAATTGTCATGCAAGCAGTAATCGTACAAGCAAAACGGACACCCTTCGGTGATAAAAACGGGATGCTGAAGGATTATCGTCCAGAGCAATTAGCTGCGCCTCTTATTCAGTATTTGTCTAAAGGGATGACACCGGACGACATCATATTAGGAAATGTTGTAGGAGGCGGCGGAAATATGGCCCGTCTGTCCTCATTAGAAGCAGGGCTTTCTTTAGGAGTGCCCGGTATGACGGTTGATAGGCAGTGTGCCTCTGGTCTAGAAGCAATCCGAACAGCTTGCGTCATGGTTCGATCAGGGGAAGGCTCAATGTATATCGCTGGCGGGACTGAGAGCATATCCAGATCACCAATGAAAGAAAGAGCACGCTTTTCTCCGGAGTGGATAGGAGATCCGTCTATGGGAGAAGCAGCAGAGCTAACGGCTTCTAGATTTTCCGTCACAAGAAAAGAACAAGATGACTATGCACTTTTAAGCTGGGAAAGAAGTATAGACGCAATCAAACGTGGTACATATTCTGAAGAAATCGTTTCGATTGACGGACTGAGCATAGATGAAGCGGCCGCGAAAATAAGACCGATGGCGAAACTGATCCAGCGGGCAAAGCCTATATTTTCACCGGGAAAAGGATCTGTGACTGCCGCCAATAGCTGCAAAGAAGCAGATGGTGCAGCAGCGGTCGTTGTGATGGAAAGAGCGCTAGCGGAGGCGAATGGATTTCAGCGAATGCTGCGATATGCCGGAAGTGCTGTTGCGGCGATGCATCCCGATTTTCCAGCTGCTGCACCGATTGATGCGATCAAAAAACTTCTAGATCAAGAGAAAATCAAGGCAGAGGATGTCGCACTGTTTGAAATCAATGAAGCTTTTGCTCTGAAAATAGCGCTGATTGCTCGTACGCTGGATATTCCTTATGACCGAATCAATAAAAGAGGCGGTGCACTTTGTCTTGGGCATCCATATAGCGCATCGGGCGCTGCGATGATGGTGAGACTATTTTATGAAGCGCGCACCTTACCGATTGGAAGCTATGTCATGGCTGCTATTGGGAGCGGTGGCGGCGTTGGTTTAGCCGTATTATGTCAAGTTCTGTCATGACATGCATGAGCAAGTAATTGCCGAACTCCGTCGAATCATGTACTATAAAAGCTAGATGTGAGGAGGGCCATGCATGTTTTCAGAACAAAAGAAACGACCATTTTTCAAAAGGAAAATGGGGATCGTCCTGTTATCTGTCCTTGCTGTCATCATCATTGCAGCATTATCAGGCTTTTTATATGTTAAATCAGCACTTGGACCGGTCGATCAAAAAAGCAAACAAACGATTAATATTCATATTCCTAATGGGACATCAGTCCGTGAGATTGCGGGCATTTTAAAAGAAAATGGGCTCATTTCGAATGACACGATTTTTACTTATTATGCAAAATACAAAAATGCGTCCGGCTTTAAAGCAGGATACTTTCATTTGAAACAAACGATGGACGCAGACACGCTGATTCAAAAGCTGACATCTGGAGGGACAGACTACGCCTTTCAGCTTGTGATTCCAGAAGGAAAACAGCTGTCTGATATTGCGGCAGTTATTGCAAACCAGACGAATTTTTCAGCGAAGGAAGTGGAAGCGAAGCTAGATGATCCAGCGTTTATTCAAACGTTAATGAAAAAATATCCGAAAACGGTGACTTCACAGGTAAATGGCAAACAGGTGAAACATCCGTTAGAAGGTTATTTATTCCCTGCGACGTATCCATTTTATCGTGAGGATGAATCACTCGAAACGATCATTGAAACAATGATTAAACAAACAGATCAATACGTGAAAACGTATGAAAAAGACATGAAAAAGAGAAACATGTCCATACATGATGTGTTAACGATGGCATCACTGATTGAAATGGAAGCAACGGAAAAGACGGATCGCGCAAAAATCTCCAGTGTTTTTTATAACCGGTTGAAAAAGGACATGCCGCTTCAAACCGATCCAACCGTTCTCTATGCACTAGGTGAGCATAAATCCCGTGTTTATTACAAAGACCTTAAGGTGAAATCTCCTTATAATACGTATAACAACAAGGGACTGCCGCCTGGACCTATTGCAAATGCTGGCGAATCTTCATGGAAAGCCGCACTGCATCCAGATAAAACAGATTATGTGTACTTCCTTGCGAAGAAAAATGGAGAAGTCGTCTTTACAAAAACGTTAAATGAGCACAACAAAGCGAAAGCCAAATACATCACAGGCAGCAATTAATGTACATGTGAATCGAAAAAGACTGTAGACAATACAAGATTGCCTGCAGTTTTTTTCGTTGGAATATCCATTTTATAGGTTCGCAATTACCACTTCTTTGTGGTAAAATATATCGGGTTGTTTTACTTAGATGAACGAAAGATTGACGAGAAAGAGAGCTGCAACAGGCAGGACTCTTCTTTTTCAGGTCATGAAGGAGCTAGACAAATAATGACTATCGAAGATGATCAAATGAATGATTATATTGAACATTTAATTCACCCAAGTCCTGATGCAATCGCTCAATTAGAGGCATATGCAAAAGAGCATCATGTGCCAATTATGGAAAAGGTGAGCATTGAACTTTTACTGCAGCTGCTGTCGATGAAAAAGCCGAAGAAAATTCTTGAGGTTGGGACAGCGATAGGCTACTCCGCCATTCGAATGGCGACAGCTCTACCAGCTGCTGAAATTTTTACGATTGAGCGAAATGCGAAACGCTATGAAGAAGCGACACGGAACATTGAGGAATTAAAGTTAAAAGAAAGAATACACGTGTTCTTTGGTGATGCCATGGAATCGGCTAAAACAGTCCAAACGATGGCGCCCTATGATGTGATCTTTATTGATGCCGCAAAAGGGCAGTACAAACGTTTTTTTGAGCTGTTTGAACCGATGCTTGCTCATGACGGAATGATTATTACAGACAACGTATTATTCAAAGGCTTAGTGGCAACGAACTATGAAGAAGAAATAGAAGATAAACGAAAAAAACAATTAATTGGAAAAATTGATCGATACAATCAATGGCTTATGTCAAACTCAGATTTCCAAACGTGCATTATTCCAGTGGGAGACGGGATCGCCATTAGTACAAAAAGAGGTGACCAATCATGAAAAAACCAGAATTGCTTGTGACGCCAAGCAAGGTGTCAGATGTACTGCCATTAATCGAGGTGGGAGCTGATGCATTCTTAATAGGCGAACAAACATACGGTATTCGTCTTGCAGGCGAGTTTTCAAGAGAAGATGTGAAACAGACGGTTGAGCTTGCACATGCGCATCACAAAAAAGTGTATGTGGCGATGAATGCGATTTTTCATAATGATCGTGTGCAGCTGCTTGGAGATTACTTAACCTTTCTTGACGCATTAAACGTAGATGGCGTCGTTTTTGGAGACCCAGCAGTGATCATGGCCGCCAAAGAAACAGGGGTAAGCCTGAATCTCCACTGGAGTACAGAAACGACTGGGACAAACTATTACACTTGTAACTACTGGGGCAGAAAAGGTGCAATGCGTGCTGTTCTTGCCAAAGAACTGAACATGGACAGTGTCATCGACATCAAAGAAAATACCGAGGTGGAAATCGAAATTCAAGTCCATGGCATGACATGTATGTTTCAATCAAAACGTACGCTCATTGGCAACTACTTTGAATATCAGGGCAAACAAATGGACGTCGAAGGCAGAAATATGGAGGAAGGACTATTCCTTCATGATCAAGAGCGTCAAAACAAATACCCTATTTTCGAGGATGCAAATGGCACTCATATTATGAGTCCAAATGATGTGTGTATGATTGACGAATTAGAGGAATTTGTTGATGCAGGCATTGACTCCTTTAAAATTGACGGAATTTTAAAGTCACTTTCTTATATGACAGAGGTGACGTCTCTATATAGAAAAGCAATTGATTTATTAGCGACTGACAAAGACGCGTATGAAGATCAGAAAGAGGACTGGGTGGAGCGGATTGAAGAGATTCAGCCAGTGAATCGTTCGATTGATACAGGGTTCTTCTTTAAAGAAACGGTTTATTAATATAAGAGGAGGCAGAGGAAATGGCACTATTGAAAGATGATATTTCTGAAATGATTGACGGGAAACGTGTCATTACAAAAAAACCAGAACTGCTTGCACCAGCAGGAAACTTGGAAAAGCTGAAAATTGCTGTACATTACGGAGCAGACGCGGTCTTTATTGGCGGAAAAGAATTTGGGCTTCGCTCAAATGCCGATAACTTTTCAATTGAAGAAATGGCTGAAGGTGTTGCATTTGCAAACAAATACGGTGCACGAATTTATGTGACGACGAATATCTTTGCCCACAACGAAAACATGGACGGGCTGGAGGAATACCTTCAAGGGATTGAAGGCGCTGGAGTAGCGGGCATTATTGTGGCTGACCCGCTGATCATTGAAACGTGTAAACGTGTCGCACCGAAGCTTGAAGTCCATTTAAGCACACAGCAATCTCTTTCGAACTGGAAAGCTGTTCAGTTTTGGAAGGAAGAAGGGCTTGAGCGTGTGGTGCTGGCTCGCGAGACAAGTGCGCTGGAAATTAGAGAAATGAAAGAAAAGGTCGATATTGAAATTGAAACGTTCATTCATGGTGCGATGTGTATTGCTTACTCTGGCCGCTGCGTGCTCAGTAACCATATGACGGCAAGAGATTCTAACCGCGGGGGCTGCTGCCAGTCCTGCCGCTGGGATTATGATCTTTATAAACTAGAAGGTTCTGAGGAAGCGCCATTATTTGGAGAGGAAGACGCACCATTTGCGATGAGTCCAAAAGACTTAAAGCTTGTCGAATCCATTCCTCAAATGATCGAAATGGGAATTGACAGCTTAAAAATCGAAGGACGGATGAAATCAATTCATTATGTAGCAACTGTCGTGAGTGTGTATCGCAAAGTCATCGACGCCTATTGTGCGGACCCAGACAATTTTGTCATTGAAGAGGAATGGTTAGATGAATTAGATAAATGTGCAAACCGCGATACAGCACCAGCCTTTTTCGAAGGTGTACCAGGTACGGATGAGCAAATGTTTGGTATTCATGGAAAGAAAACGACATTTGATTTCGCAGGTCTCGTTCTTCATTATGATGAAAAAGAACAAATCGTCACATTGCAGCAGCGTAACTTCTTTAAAGCTGGTGACGAAGTCGAATTTTTCGGACCAGAAATTGAGAATTTCACATGCAAAATTGAGACGATTTGGGATGAAAAAGGAAATGAACTAGATGCCGCTCGTCATCCACTGCAAATCGTCAAATTCAAGCTCGATCAAAAAGTATACCCTAGCAACATGATGAGAAAGGGGAAATAACAGGCACATGAGGAGTAAACCAGTTGTCATTGGAATTGCTGGCGGCTCAGGTTCAGGTAAAACGAGCGTCACCAATTCAATCTATGAAAAATTTAAAGGACATTCCATCCTCATGCTTCAGCAAGATTTATATTACAAAAATCAAAGTCATATGCCATTTGAAGAGCGCCTGCTTACGAACTATGATCATCCGCTCGCATTCGACAATGACCTGATGTTTGAGCATTTGGAACAGCTCTTAAGGTACGAATCCATTGAAAAACCAATATATGATTTCAAGCTCAACACACGTTCAGAAGAGACTGTCCATGTTGAACCAAAGGATGTTATCATCGTTGAAGGCATCTTTGCACTAGAAGACGAACGTCTAAGAGACTTAATGGATATTAAACTGTATGTCGATACAGATGCAGATCTTCGCATCATTCGCCGCATTTTACGCGATACGAAAGAAAGAGGCCGTTCAATCGATTCTGTGATTGAACAGTATGTATCTGTTGTCAGACCAATGCATAATCAATTCATTGAACCGACAAAGCGATACGCTGACATCATCATCCCAGAAGGCGGCCAAAATCATGTGGCGATTGACTTAATGGTGACAAAAATTCAAACGATTCTTCAAAACCGAGCAGAGTAAATGGTGGAGGAGAAAAAGACCTTTACATTGTAAAGGTCTTTTCAGCATCATATTAATAAACAGTCACGAAAACTTGTCCTAAGACAGACGATCCTTTATAAAGAGTGATAGTGGCTTTGCCAGGTGAATTAGCGGTCACTAGCCCACTAGAGCTAACAGAAGCAACACTTTGGTTATCTGTCCAATAACGTGTAGCTGCAGAATCATAGACTGAGTAACGCTCACCAACTCTTAAAGGTAAACTGTAATCTTGAATCGAAATCACATCTAATGTTTGAAATCCAGACGAGCTGCTATTAACTGTGAAATCCGCTGTTTCTTTGGCAGAAGCCATGCCCATTAGTGAAAAAGATAATGTAGAGATGGATAGAACTGAAACAATTGTTTTCTTCATGTTCATTCAAAACACTCCTTGGCATGTATTTGGTCTTGCATTGATAGAATTCAACAAAAACCAAATATCACCTTGTTAATATTTGTTAATAATATGTGAACGTTTATTAAAGCAGTATTCTCAGAAAGAATTTTGAAGGTTTGATATGATAGGAAAACAATGAAGAAAAGAAGAGGTGGAGAAATCACTACCACATAGCGAAAGAATGAAGTTGAAAAAGTATATTAAGAAAACGACAAACAAACCATCACAAATTTTCAAACAATTCTTGATCAAAAAGCAATTATGTAATAATATAGCATAGACATATCGTACACTGACCATATTATGTATTGGGAAGATGGAGAATGGATAAGCTATTCTTCTACATATGATCGAAATGGCGAACGAGGTACAGGAGCTTCCTGTGCCTTTCCACAGTTTGTGCGATGAAGATAGATCATCTTTGGGCCACTGAGAGTGGTTCTGTCTGAAAAAAGGCATAATAGTTGCATCTAAAAGGGACGCCATGTAAGATGGACTTTTACAAATATGGGACAGAAGGAATGAGGGCATGAAGAAGTCCTCATTCTTGTATATTTCAGTCGTCACTCACGTGCAGAAAGTATGTATGATGAGGATTAATAGAAGGAGTGAATGATTCATGGCACAAGAGAAAGTATTTCCAATGACAGAAGAAGGAAAACGAAAATTAGAAGAAGAGCTTGAACATTTGAAAACGGTTAAACGTAAAGAGGTTGTAGAGCGAATTAAAATTGCTAGAAGCTTTGGAGACCTCTCTGAAAACTCGGAATATGATTCTGCTAAAGAAGAGCAAGCGTTTGTAGAAGGGCGTATCACTACGCTTGATAATATGATTCGCAATGCCAAAATTATCGAAGATGAAGGAAACTCAAATATTGTCTCACTTGGTAAAACAGTCACTTTCGTTGAATTACCAGACGGAGAAGAAGAGTCTTACACAATCGTCGGAAGTGCAGAAGCTGATCCGTTCGAAGGAAAGATTTCAAACGATTCACCAATTGCAAAAAGCCTGTTAGGCAAACAAGTAGACGACAAAGTAACCGTTCAAACACCTGGCGGAGAAATGTTCGTCCAAATTGTAAAAATTTCATAATTACGTTTATACGATAAACACCTCGTCCACAATAGGGACGAGGTGTTTTTATGCGCAAAAAACGTAGAATTCAATGGACAGGTGCTGTTATTTTTATGCTGCTGCTTGGTCTTCTCATCAGACTGGCAGAAATTCAACTGTTTTTCACAGAATCTTTTTCAAAGCTTGATATCAATTTAATACAAGAAAGTGTCAAACAGCGTACAGAAGAAGTGGTCATTTCAGATGGCCGCGGTGAATTTTTAGATCGAAACGGCGAGGCGCTTCTCACAAAAGAACAGCCTGCAGTGATCTTATTTCCTTTCCTGCAATATGATCTTCCTCATTTAAAACAAACCGCCTCTATTCTTGAGATGGAAGAAGATGAACTCAAAAAACAGCTGACAGAAACCAAAAAACCTCTCATTCTCAAAGATGACATCACGAAAAAAAAGCTGAAAGACATCAATGATATGAAATATTCAGGTGTGTACGGCGTATATATGAAAGAGAAGGACAAAAAAAGACTTGCCCTCCACACATTAGGCTTCACGAGTGAAAATCCAGAATTGCTCAGAAAGCGTTATCCTGACAAAAAAGAGCTTTCCATCCGTACAGAAATCGGCACTTTTGGGCTGGAAAGTACCTTTGACGAATTTTTATTACCCGAGCAAGACACAAAATTGTTATATCATGTGGACGGAAGGGGAAACCCTTTGTTTGGGATGGACGTCAAATATACAGCAGAGGCTCATTCATTTTATCCTCTTCAAGTTCAAACAACAATTGATGAAAACATGCAAGCTGAAATGGAGAAGGTACTGAAAGACCAGGGCGTCGAAAAAGGCGGGGCCGTTCTGCTCGACATTGAAAGCAGCAGTGTGCTGGCGATGGCAAGTATGCCAAACGTCACAAGCAAAAACCGGCATGAAGCAAGAAATTACATGCTGACTGCCATGGCACCAGGCTCTGTCTTTAAAACCGCTGTACTTGCCGCAGCAATCGAAAAAAACCTCGACCAGCCACAAACGATGTATGACTGTCGAAAGAATTTATATGGAGAGCCAGAAGGAACGCAGGAAGTGCTAAATCTGTCTGAGAGCTTTTCGCAGAGCTGTAATTATACCTTTGCAACACTTGCTGACAAGCTGATCCAAACAGATGATCAAATCATTGAAAAGACGGCTGCAAAGCTTGGACTCATTGATCGAGCTGGCTGGGAAGGGGATGTCTATCATAAGCAGCATTTCAAACAGTTTGATCGTGAAGAAACCGGCAATGTGTGGGGGGATAAAAGAGACAAGCATGTCAAAAAAGCCATTGCTCAAACCGCAATAGGGCAAAAAAATGTCAAAACGACTCCTTTGCAAATGGCCAATATGATGGCGTCGATTGCGAGAGGCGGAGAACGAAAAGAAGTGAAAATCGCTGAAAAAGTGCTGTATCAAAACGGAACAACGATGTTAACCTTTCAAAACAAACGACCAGAAGGGGGCAGTATTGACCGCTATACAGCTCAAAAGCTGCAAAAGTACTTAAGGCAGGTGGTGACATCTGACAAAGGAACAGGAAGAAGGTTTCAAGACCTTCCATTTGATGTGGCGGGGAAATCAGGCACTGCCCAAACCGGCAGTAAAGATAAAAAGGGGAATCCGCTTTATCATAAATGGTTTGCTGGATACTTTCCGGTGGAAAAACCAAAATACGCCCTAGTCGTTGTTCACCTTGATGAGGCAAGTGGCCGGGCTAAGACAAATGATGCGTTTTATGATATTGTAAAAAAGGTCAACGAAATTGAAAAAAAACAGACATAGAACATTCCTTCATGTCATGTTAGAATAGTAACGACTTAGGGAACAGAGGCAAAGGAGTGCAGAGATTTTGAGTAGAAATTCTCGATTTGAACATCGTGATAAGCGCAGAAAGGCCAATATGGTGCTTAACATATTAATTGGTATCGTTGTGGTGCTTATTTTGGTGGTCGCAACGAGTTTATTAATTTTTAATAAACCGAAAGACACAGATGTAGCGAAAGAACCATCTAAAACAGCGCCTGCAACAAGTGAAAATAAACAAAAATCAGATGAAGATGTGAAAGATCAAAAGAAAGACACATCCGATGATTCAGATGCTAAAAAAGATGACTCATCTGATCAAGACGACGATACGAAGAAGTCAGATGATGAAAAAGAGCCTAATAAAGATGCGTTAAAAGATGCCAAAGAAACAGATGGCGGCAAAACGAGTGACGTAGACAAAACATACGAAAGCGATGACTGGGAGCCTGTAGGAACAGAGCAATCCGGTTCACATACAGCAACCTATGATTCTAACTCAAAAGACTGGAAAGAAATGATGAAAGCCATGTCCTATGCGACGGGAATTTCAGAAGATCAAATGACAGTTATTTGGTTAGGAAATAACGGAGGCCCTCAAGATGCAAAGGGAACCATCCGTGACAAATCAACAGGCGAACGCTACCGCGTGGAAATCACATGGGTAGATGAAAAAGGCTGGAAACCTGTAAAGGTTGAAAAATTAAAATAAACATAAAAAAGATAGCAGTCATGCTATCTTTTTTTAGATATTCGCCTTAAAATGAACAACCGCTGTATACAAAATCCGGTCATCGATCACAGTCGTTTGATGACTGACAGAATGAACGGTCAGCAAGATTGCCTGATTATGTTCAATTTGTTTTTGGATCTTTTGTTCAAGTTCTTTTAAAGACGATGCTTCAAAGAATTCAATTTTATCCTTTAGAAAATCCAACTGAAAATCCATTTGATTCACCTCTCCATACTCTTCATTCATCTTAATCTCTCTCCTCTAAAAGAGCAAATATTTTTCTACCCCTCCCAGTATTTTTTAGTAGGAAAGAAACTGAAGATGTGGTAGGATAGGAACTGTTCGACGGATTAAAACATACTATACGCATAGGAATAAGTAGATAAAGTGGAGGGAAAGAAAATGGGACGTGAGTTTCTTTCTGTATTTGATCATTGGGCTGACTCTTATGACGACACGGTAAGTGGTCATGATGAGCAGTATGAAGAAGTGTTTCGCCGGTATCCGTTTATTTTAAAAGAAATTGTTCGCCGTGCAGGTCAAGATGTTCTTGAGTTTGGAAGTGGCACGGGGAATTTAACAGCGGCACTGCTCGCAGCTGATAAGAACGTGTTTGGTGTTGAACCATCAGACGCCATGAAGAAAGCGGCTCTTCAAAAGGGTATACCCGATGTGTTTCATGATGGGGATTTTTTATCATTTCCAGCGGCGCCATTTGAGCCTGATACAATTGTCAGTTCATATGCTTTCCACCATTTAACGGACGAAGAAAAAAAACAAGCCATTCACACCTATAGCAACATCCTTCACTCAGATGGTAAAATAGTCTTTGCTGATACAATGTTTCAAAATCAAGCAGCACATCAAGCTGAAATTGACAAAGCGAAAGCGGCAGGATTCGATCAGCTTGCTGAGGATTTAGAAACGGAATATTATCCATCCATCGATGTGCTAAAGCAAATCTTTGAAGAAGAAGGTTTTAGTACGTCCTTTCATCAAATGAATGATTTTGTTTGGATCGTAGAAGCGAAGAAAAGGGAATGAAAGGATGTTTTTGATTTGAAAATCGCAGTCATAGGTGCAATGGAAGAAGAAGTGACGATATTAAGAGATCAACTAAAGAATGCTACACAAGAAAACATCGCTGGGTGTGAATTCACAACAGGTGTTTATGAAGATAAAGAAGTGATTTTATTAAAATCAGGGATTGGAAAAGTGAATGCAGCGGTTAGCACAACACTTCTGCTTGACCGCTTTCAGCCGGATTATGTGATCAATACAGGATCAGCTGGCGGTTTCCATCACACATTAAATGTAGGGGATATTGTCATCTCTACTGATGTTAGACATCATGATGTGGATGTCACGATCTTTAATTACGAATACGGACAAGTACCAGGATTGCCAGCTGCTTTTGTTGCAGACGAAAAGCTTGTGAAGCTGGCAGAGGAATCGGCTTTAGAGATCGATCATATTCAAGTGGCAAAAGGTACGATTGCAACTGGAGATTCGTTTATGAATGATCCGGGTCGTGTAGCGTTTGTGAGAGAGAAGTTTCCAGAGCTATATGCGGTGGAAATGGAAGCCGCAGCCGTTGCACAAGTTTGCCAGCTCTTTGGAACTCCATTTGTTGTCGTTCGAGCGCTATCTGATATTGCAGGGAAAGAATCCAATGTCTCATTTGATCAATTTCTTGAGCAAGCAGCGATTCACTCAACCGACCTTGTCTTGCGTATGATAAAGCAAACTCAATAAAAGAAGGGGATTCCCCCTTCTTTTCCATACAAAGGAAGGGAATCATATGGCTGTCATACAGGATATTACAGAATTAATTGGCCGCACACCGCTTTTAAAACTGTCAGGAATCGGCATCCCGGAAGGTGTAGAGGTATATGCAAAGCTTGAAATGATGAATCCGGGTGGAAGTATTAAAGATCGTTTAGGTGATATGCTCATAAGAGAAGCATTGGCATCTGGCAAATTGCGCCCTGGCGGAACCATCATTGAAGCAACTGCTGGAAACACAGGAATTGGGCTTGCCCTCAGTGCAAGAAAGCATCAATTGCGGACTATTTTTTGCGTACCAGAACATTTTAGTCAAGAAAAACAACAGCTCATGAAGGCGCTCGGTGCAGACATTATTCATACACCAAGAAAAGAGGGCATGAAGGGTGCGATTGATCGAGCCCTTGAACTAGAGGCAAGCCTTGACAATGCCTATTGCGTTTTACAATTTAAAAACCAAGTAAATCCATTGACTTACTATAAAACGCTTGGTCCAGAATTATGGTCCGACCTGCAAGGAAACATCGATGTATTCGTGGCAGGAGCGGGATCTGGCGGGACTTTTCAAGGGTGTGCTGCCTATTTAAAAGAGCAGCATCCTGCGTTAAAAACAGTTGTTGTCGAACCTGAAGGATCGATTTTAAATGGAGGAGATCCGGGTCCGCATAGAACGGAAGGAATCGGCCTTGAATTTATCCCAGATTATATGGAATCTGCTTTATTCGATGAGATATATACCGTCAGTGATGATGATGCTTTCCAAATGGTGAAAGAAGCTGCTGAAAAAGAAGGCGTTCTCATCGGGAGTTCTTCGGGTGCCGCGTTATTTGCCGCTTTAGAAGAAGCGAAGAAGGCAGCACCTAGGACAGTCATCGTCACCATTTTTCCTGACAGCAGTGAACGGTATTTAAGTAAAGGCATTTATGAGGGAGGAAAATAAAATGAAACCAAAAACAATGATGATACACGGCGGAACAACTGGTGATGAAAAAACGGGCGCTGTGTCTGTACCTATATACCAAGTGAGCACATATAAGCAGCCGAAAGCAGGCGAACATACAGGATATGAATATTCAAGAACTGCGAATCCAACAAGAACGGCACTAGAAACCGTCATTCGTGACCTTGAAGGAGGAGCAAACGGCTACGCATTTGGTTCAGGAATGGCTGCCATTACGGCAGTGATGATGCTGTTTAACAGCGGAGATCATATTGTCCTGACAGATGACGTATACGGCGGAACGTACCGCGTCATCACAAAGGTACTCAACCGTATTGGCATTCAAGCGACCTTTGTTGACACAAGTGATCCTGAAGCAGTGAAAAAGGCGATTTTACCTGAAACAAAAGCGGTTTACATTGAATCACCAACCAATCCTTTACTGAAAATGACTGATCTCAAAGCGATCGGCCAATTGACAAAAGAAGCCAACATCTTAATGATTGTTGATAATACATTTTTCACACCTTATTACCAAAGGCCGATTGAATATGGGGCGGACATCGTTCTGCATAGTGCCACTAAATATTTAGGCGGTCACAGTGATGTCGTAGGTGGGCTTGTTGTAACAGCGACGGAAGAGCTTGGGGAAGAACTGCATTTTGTTCAAAATTCTACTGGTGGAATTCTTGGACCGCAGGATTCATGGCTTCTCATGAGAGGAATCAAAACGCTTGGACTAAGAATGGAAGCACATCAGCAAAATGCACAGAAAATCGCTGAGTTTTTAGAACAACATCCAGCAGTCACACGTGTTTATTACCCAGGTCTTGATGCTCACCCTGGACATGAACTTGCAAAAACGCAAGCATCAGGCTACGGCGGCATGATCTCTTTTGATATTGGAAAAGAAGAACATGTCGATGTGTTTTTAAGTCAGCTTAAGCTGTTTACGATCGCAGAAAGCCTTGGAGCGGTTGAAAGCTTAATCTCTGTTCCTGCTCGAATGACTCATGCGTCCATTCCAAAAGACCGCCGCGAGGAGCTTGGCATCACTGATGGGTTAATTCGTATATCCGTCGGGATTGAAGATGTGGATGATTTACTGAATGATATGAAGCAGGGACTAAACGCACTAGTGAATGGATAGATTTACATGCCACTACCTTTCTTTTACTATGTTAAGCTATCAATAGACATGTTAAACAGGAAGGTGATTCAAGTGAAGAAAAAGTGGAGTGGTTTAGTGACAGATTACAAGCAGTACGCTTTTATTTTGCTTGCTGTCAGCACCTTTTTATATATTGGTACGATCATACCAAACCAACACATCGAAGCATCTCCAAAAATGCTGATGATGGGAATTGATTGTGTTTTCTTATTAGCAGCTTTTCTTTGTGTGAGACGCGCGATCTTTTTTCAAAAGAAACTGCAAGAACTAGATGAAGATTAATTCGAAAAGTCTCCTCATTTACGTGAGGAGGCTTTTTTGATTGTATTGGACAATCGGACAAGAATAAATGTAGAAATTTAGTCAAACACACAAAAATCATCTTTTTTACTAAAAACAGGTTTACAAAATGGTGCTTGCTGGATATACTAACAAAGTAATTAAAAACGTAAAGGAGGCTGAAGAATATGTTATTCGTTTCTATTGTCATCAAATCAACAAATAATTTCATCATGTCATCAGCCTGTGGAAGAGCTCGTGTCCTTCCTTTACCTTATACGGTGCACACGCTTCAAAACTGTTAAAGTAAACGAGGATTTTACGTATCATCCATTGCAGGTTGGAAGACACTGTCTTTTGATCTGCATTTTTGTGTGCCCGCAGGTCAACTGACAAAGAAGATCTGCGGGTTATTTCGCGTGCTGCGAACTGAAGGGAGGTGAGCGTATATGACAATCCATTTATTTTTTATCACATTGACGATCCGACGAAAATACAAAGACATTGAAACAGTTCTTTATGAACAACAAGTCGAAACATTTTATGAAGAAATGAAGCAGAAACAACTAGAGTATATGAACTAAAATACGAAAAGAAAAATGCGAAAAGGAGGAGATTGACATGTTTATGATGCTTGCAATGCTTAATTGTTATACTATGGAGAAGGATCAGGTTTAGACACGCTCCACATTGATCATCTGCACATATGATATCCGTAAAAGGAGAGTGTGAGGTGATCAACGAATGTCGATGTCACCATATATGAGGTTTCCGTCAGTGGGGCACGGGTATACATCCATTCCGCATTCCTTAAAGCATGGATACGGTAATCCGTACCGAATGCAAAGAGAGCAAGAGGAAATGCTCAGACAATATATGTATCAGTACCGAGCTTATTGGTATTAAAGAAAAGGAGCAGGAAACGTTATCGTTTCCTGCTCCTTTTACATTAGCAAATCCAACTTGCACCGATGATGATCAACAAAATGAACAGTACAACAAGCAAAGCGAATCCGCCTGCAAAACCGCCACCGTAACCACCGCAGCCTCCAGAATAACCGCCACCAAAGCCCATAATCTAGCACCACCTTTATCTAATCAAGATACATTCATAAAATATGCAGCTCATGCAGAAAACGAAATCAATCTGAGCACAATTAATGAAAACGCCTATTCGGATTAAATTTTTTAAAGTTCTGCGAAACATTTTCTGAAAAGATGCCGTCTAATCAATAACAAATAATTAGGACTAGGTCTTAAACTTTGTTAGGCGTGAGCCGATATGAAAAGTAAGAAAATTCGTAAATAGTTTTATTTACTGGAGCAAAGCAGGTGTTAACATTGATTCAAAGCTGGATTGGAAAACAAATGAGGGAACCAAAAGGCTTGTTATCAAAATGGGTTGCCCGCTATATGGAAAAAAATCATCATAATATCAATGAATGGACGATTCAACTCTTAAATATACAAGAAAATGACCGGATTTTAGAAATCGGTACTGGAAGAGGCATGACATTATCGAAGGTAGCAGAGAAACTTGATCGCGGTAAAGTATATGGAGTGGATGCCTCTCGTCATATGATCAAATATGCAAAAAGAAAACATAAGAAGCTTGTGGAACAGGATAAAGCCGTCGTGACTCTTGGTAAAGCCGAGCATTTACCTTTTGAAGACAGATCATTCAATAAATTATTTACGGTGCAGACCATTTATTACTTGAAGGATATTGAGCAAGTCATGAAGGAAGTGTACCGTGTTCTTCAAGTGGATGGAGAAGTATTCTTATCTTTCCAACAGCAGGAACTGATGAAGGAACAAAAGCGGTCACAATCTTTTTCATCGTATAGTGAACAAGAGATTAGCCGCCTATTTTCAGCGTATCACTTCAGAGAAGTTTCGGTTTATCACTATGATACATACATCTGTATCAAAGCGTTAAAATGATGAAAATATTTCCCAGGTAATGAACAAGCATTCTAAAAGAGGCTCTTCGTGAGAGGAGCTTCTTTGCGTGTAATTGAATCATGTTTGAACGAATTAAAAAAGTCTCTTCACCAGAAGAGACTTTTGTATATGATGTAGGCGCCAGCCAGGTGTGTAAGGAATGATAGTATATATAAGGAATTTGTTTGTCGATTAAGGATACCTGTCTGGCTTATTTCTTATATCGACACCGTTCTTCAAAAGTTTAGCTTTTTTTTCAATATTTTCTTTTTTATTTGACTGGAAGATACATTTTTCTCTCCGTGATAGACATTTTTCGCTTTTTTTTTATCAATTGTGCCATTTGGAGCAGGGAATTGCTTCATAAATAGAGAAAATTGTAGAGACTTCATTTTTAAACAAAAAGGGAGGAATGAAAACATGTCGGGAAACAAAGGTGTCGTTTATAAAGGAGCAGGAAATGTAGCAGTTGAGGATATTGGATACCCTGATTTGATTTTAAGAGATGGCCCGGGTGTACCGAAAGCCAATGTGGGGCGCAAATGTGAGCATGGCGTCATTTTAAAAGTAGTGACGACGAATATTTGCGGAAGTGACCAGCACATGGTGAGAGGTCGTACGACTGCGCCTGCAGGACTAGTCCTTGGTCATGAAATTACAGGTGAAGTCGTTGAGGTTGGACGAGATGTGGAGTTTATTCAAAAAGGAGACCTTGTGTCTGTTCCCTTTAATATTGCTTGCGGACGATGCGTCATGTGTAAGGAACAAAAAACCCATGTGTGCTTAAATGTAAACCCGGACCGTCCAGGCTCTGCCTATGGATACGTCGATATGGGCGGATGGGTTGGCGGCCAATCCGAGTACGTCATGGTCCCATATGCAGATTTTCAGCTGCTCAAATTTCCAGACAAAGATCAAGCGATGGAGAAAATACTTGATCTGACGATGCTTTCCGATATTTTCCCGACAGGTTTTCACGGTGCTTATACGGCTGGAGTAAAGCCTGGTTCGACTGTATATATTGCTGGTGCCGGGCCAGTAGGTCTTGCCGCAGCACATTCCGCTCAGCTCCTTGGCGCCTCTGCGGTCATTGTCGGTGATTTGAATGAACAAAGGCTGGAGCAGGCCAGAAGCTTTGGCTGTGAGACGATCAATTTGCGAAAACATGATCGAATCGGCGAACAAATCACCAATATCTTAGGAGAGCCAGAAGTAGACTGTGCCGTCGATTGTGTCGGCTTTGAGGCTTCAGGTCATGGAGATCAAGGAGAAGCGCCTGCAACCGTTTTAAATACAATTATGGATATTACCAAAGTTGGCGGTAAACTCGGAATCCCAGGGCTTTACGTCACAGAAGACCCAGGTGCAGTGGATGCTGATGCAAAAGTTGGATCACTGAAAGTGCGAATTGGACTCGGCTGGGCAAAAGCCCATACCTTTGTGACAGGCCAAACCCCTGTCATGCAATATCACCGCAGTCTAATGAAATCCATTTTAAGCGGAAGAGCACAAATCGCCAAAGCCGTGAATGCGACCGTCATTAACCTTGATCAAGCCCCTCAAGGATACAGCGACTTTGATTCCGGTGTAGCGAAGAAATTTGTCATTGACCCGCATGGGATGATTTCTAAATAATGAATCAATGAGAATAATCGAAAAAACTTACGGGAGAGTGTATCCTGTAAGTTTTTTTATGTTCTATTTTAAAATGGCCTGTACTATTCTCTTGCAATACATCTCATGTTAAAATATATAAATTGGAAAAATTATTCTATAGTTGAAGTTCATACCAGATAATTTAATTGATATTAAATGACTAGGGAGAGGTATTGATTGCTAAACGTACACAACATCAAGAAATATTATAAAGATAAGCAGGTATTAAAAGGGATAACCTTTCACTTAAAAAAAGGAGAATCTTTTGGACTATTAGGTCCGAATGGTGCGGGAAAATCCACATTGATTGGCATCTTGACAGGGCTGATTCATGCCACAAGCGGCACCATAACGATTGAAGGTATAGATTTAAAAAAAGAAACAAAAAAAGCGCAGCAAATGATAGGAATTGTTCCGCAAGAGATCGCTTTATATTTACATTTGACAGCAAAAGAAAATTTAATGTTTTGGGGGAGAATGTATGGACTTAAAGGAAAAGAGTTGAAAAGCAGAGTACAAGAAACACTTGAGCTAATTGGTCTTAAAGATAGAGCAAATGATCAAGTAAAAGTATTCTCTGGAGGAATGAAAAGAAGAGTAAATATCGGATGCGCAATTTTGCATCAACCAAAACTATTAATCATGGATGAGCCTACTGTAGGCATAGATCCCCAATCTAGAAGTCATATATTAGAAACAGTTAAGACATTAAATGGAGAAGGAATGACCATTATATATACTAGTCATTACATGGAAGAAGTCGAATTTTTATGTGAAAGAATGGCCATTATGGATCATGGGTCTATCATCGCTTTAGGGGATCAGCATGAATTAAGTGAGCTTGTCGGAAATCAAAGAGAAATTGTTTTGACCATAAAATATGAACATGGACAAAATGATATAGATCGAGTGCGTCAATTCATACATGAAGTCGACCCTTTAAAGGAAATCGTCGTTCAAGGAAATCAAATAAAAATATTTGATCAACATCCTCAGCAATTATTAAGCCATCTCATTCAAGGTGTGACCGCATTAAATATTCAAATTATTTCAGCAGAAATCGTAGAACCAAATTTAGAAAATGTCTTTTTGTATTTAACTAGTAAAAATTTGAGGGATTAGACTGTTTAGAGGTGAACACATGAGCATCTGGGTTGTACTAAAAGATCTATTATTGTTTTGTAGAGATAAGAAAAGCTTTTTTACACTTTTTTTTATGCCTATTATATTGATTGCTATTTTAGGTGCAGCATTTGGAGAGAATATGAAGCAAGAAAGTGAAGTCAGCATCAATTCATTTCGTGTAGGAGTTACAGATCAAGATAAGTCCGCTACAAGTAAAATGTTTCTATCGACATTGTCCAAGAGTGGGCTCAGTGACATCATTGATGTGAAGGTCATCTCGAAAGATCAGCTAGAGAAAGATTTAAATAATAGAGACATTAAAGTGGGTATAATCATTAAGCCAAATTTTGAAAAAAGCTTACTAAACTATGACAAAGTGCAATTGAATATTTTGAAAGGACCAAATTAAGCCTTACAAGAAATGGTCTTAGAAAATGTGGTTCTACAATTCTTTCAAAATTATCATATGAATCGTATTCTGATGCCGTTAAATCAAGGTGAAAAAGTGGAAATCGTTTCTCATCAACTAAAGAAGGAACTGGTGAACGAAAGGAATATTCATATGAACAACCAGCCGATCACTTCTTTCCAATACTACTCGGGCGGGATGGGTGTTCTCTTTTTATTAATGACTGTTGTTTTCTTAGTTGGAAGTATGATAGAGGAAAAAGAGGAAGAGGTTTATAAAAGGTTAGTTGTATCAAAATTAAGCAATACTAGTTACATCGTTGGGAAGTTATTGGGTATTGTTTTGATGAGTATGATTCAACTTGCGGTCATTATTTTATTTACTAGCTTTGTCTTTAAGGTGAACTGGGGAGAGCCTTTTACTGTTGTTATGATCGGATGTAGTTTTATATTAAATGCTGCGGGTTTCGGGGTGCTGATTGGTTCTTTTATCAATAGAGAAAAAACGTTTAACAGTGTGGGGATTTTAGGAACTCAAGTGTTAGCTGCTTTAGGTGGGAGTATGGTGCCCTTATACTTATTCCCACAATGGGTGATTGATATCAGCTATTTTTTACCTAATTCTCTTGCACTTCAAATGTTTTTAAAAAGTATGGCAGGTGCTGATTTTAGTGAAATTCAAAGCGGGTTTATACTAAGCTGCGGGATGGGACTAGTTTTCTTCATCACTGCTTTAATTAGAATGTCTTTTGAAAGGAAGCATCGCTATGCATAAAATATCAGCCATTATTGCTTTAAAGCTAAAAGAAACATTAAAGTCCCCAGTGACGCTCATTTTTTTATTTGTTATGCCAATTGTATTTAGTTTTATCTTTGGAAGTACCGCATCTGATACAAAGAAACCTATAGTTGCTTTTATTCAAGAGCATAGTGATTGTAAACTGAATCAAGAAATTTTTCATATCCTTGAAAAGAACACTAAATTTCATTGGATAAAGACGACTGAAAGCGAAGCAAAAGATTTAGTTTATGATGAAAAGGCAGTTGCGTCAGTTAAAGTCGCAAGCCAATTAAAGAGCCATTTAAAAGAAAATAAAGAGATTTTTGATGTGACAGTTTATAAGAAAACTGAGGAATATGCAGTCTTATCTCCCTATTTAAAAGAGACAGCGTCCATCATTTATCAAATCAATCAGGGTGTAAAAGAGCAGAAAAGTGTTTCTCTCATCAATGCATTGAACAAGTTAGATGAATCTGGCACCATTTCATTGGTTGAAAAAAATCAAGATGGTGAGGCAACCCAGCAGCCAAATTTAATACCGCTTGGCTTTACTATTATGTTTATGATGTTTGCGATCTCAAGCTCAGCGTCATCTATCCATTTGGAATATAAAGATTATACATGGCAAAGATTGCTTTCAAGTCCCATCCAGAAAATATCTGTGCTATTGGGCTATTTCATAGCTTATTTTCTTCTTGGATGGATACAACTAGGTGTCCTTCTGACCATCTTATCACTATTCTTCAATGTATACTTAGGCAACTTTATACTTATTTTAGTGTTTGGCTCATTCGTTATTGGTCTTGTTGTGAGTTTAGGTTTTATGATTGCAACCTTATCTCATACAAAAAAGCAAGCTGAAGTATTTAGTGCCATTATCATTGTAGGAACTTGCATGCTAGGCGGTATTTATTGGCCATTAGATATCGTTCCAGACATGATGAAGAAGAGCTCGTTGGCTATACCGCAAACATGGATGATGTCTGGTTTTGGTGAGATGATGAGCGGTACTGTCAATCACACTATCTTATTATTAGACATAACAGTTTTAGCTGCTTTTACAATTGTCTTTATGGTGATTGGTTTGAAAAATATCCGATCCTATTAATCTCTTTCCATGAAATTACTTTTATCTTTTAGAAAGCTTAAGCCCCTCTATATAGCTATAGAGGGCTTTTATATACAATAACTCTTCAGTATTTTCTGGAGGCGGGCAATGAAAGAAATAGAAAAATGCTCATATTACCCGTTTAGAAGGATATAATCCTCTGTTAAATCCACAAATGCTTTTAAAGCAGGGGACATCCATTTGTTTTTATGCCAAAATAGTTGAATTTTTGTTGAGAAACAGGGTTCCATCCAATTGATTTTGATGATATTGCCTTCTGAAATTTCTCTTTTCACAGAAATTTCGGGAAGTACAGCAATTCCTAAGCCAGCCATTACACATTTTTTTATGGCTTCTACATCTGCTAATTCTAGCTTACTTCTTGGTTTTGCACCCGCCTGTGTTAACGAATGTTCGAAGGCGTATCGATAATCACAGTCTTCAGTTAACAACAATCTTTGCTCGTTTAAATCAATTGGATATACTTTTTGTTTTTTGCTCAAAGGATTTGTTGGACAGCATACAATGGCCATCGGTTCATCTTTTAATTCTTTTACAAGTAAATGCGAGGATACTACAGGATTCATGGATAATAAGGCGACATCAATTTGTCCTTCTAGTAATAGATTTAAAACATCCTTTTCCGCTATTCCTGGACGGAAAATCAATTCGACTTTAGGATACTTTGTTTGAAAGTCCATTAAAATATGAGGAAGCCGGTAGGTGCATTGTGTTTCAGATGCACATATTCTTAAAATGCCGCTTGGCTCATTCATCCCGCCAACAGCCTCTAATGCTTCCCCTGTTAAGCCTAAAATTTTATCCGTATAATGTTGAAATTGTCTGCCAGCTTCTGTTAAGATCACCCTTTTTCCAAGCCTTTCAAATAGAGGGGTTCCTAGCTCTTCTTCCAATGCCACAATATTTGCTGTGATGCTAGATTGAGCATAACCAAGCATTTGTGCAGTTTTTGTAAAGTTTAATACTTTTGATGCTGTTTGGAACATCATCAGTTGTTTGATTTCCAACTTCAAACCTCCCTAAATCGGACGAGCCGATTGATATCATCAGAAAACCTCTATAGATTGATCATAACATTTTTACTATCATAAAAGTAAGCGCTTGCAATTTGTGTTATTTCAAATATTCAGATTCACAAAGGGGAGATGGCTTTGTTTGAAGTGATTGTCAATTCAGTGAATGATTTTTTATGGACATATATTTTAGTATTCATGTTAATCGGCATAGGAATCTACTTTACAGTGAGAATGAAATTTATGCAAATTGTCTTACTAAAAGAGATTTTCCGTTCTATTTTTGAAAAAGCACCCAAAACCAAAAAGGGAAGTCATGAAATTTCATCTATGCAAGCTTTTTTTATTGGAGCTGCTACAAGAATTGGTACTGGAAATATGGCAGGCGTTGCAATTGCTATCACTGTTGGTGGGCCTGGAGCTATTTTCTGGATGTGGTTTGCAGCCGTTTTAGGAGGGGCCTCTGCATTTGTCGAAAGTACACTGGCTCAAATTTATAAGGTGAGAACAAATGACGGATTTAAAGGAGGTCCTGGTTACTATATTCAAAAGCAATTCGGAATGAAATGGCCAAGCAGGATTTTTGCCTTTTCTGTTATTCTTAGTTTCGGCTTAATTTTTAACGCTGTACAAACGAATACAATTACAAATGCCTTTCAGTATTCATTTGGGATCAGTCCGATTGCCATGGGGCTATTTGTCACAATTTTTACAGCTTGCATTATTTTTGGTGGTGTCAAGCGAATCGCTAACTTTACACAAATCATTGTGCCAATTATGTCGTCATTTTATATCATTTTAGCACTTTATGTGATTGTCACAAATATTGATGCTGTACCCGCAGCATTAGCAAGTATTATGAAAAGTGCATTTGGGTTAGAGCAAATCGTTGGAGGCGGGATTGGTGCTGCGATAATGAACGGTGTAAAACGTGGTCTCTTTTCAAATGAAGCAGGAATGGGAAGTGCTCCAAATGCCGCTGCTGCCGCTAATGTTTCGCATCCAGTAAAACAAGGGTTTGTTCAATTATTAGGTGTGTTTTTTGATACATTAGTTGTTTGTAGCTGTACAGCCTTTATTATTATGCTATCGACAGTAGAAACAGCAGGTGAATTATCTGGTATCGAAATTACACAAGCCGCAATGGCACAGCATTTTGGATCTTGGGCTAGTATTTTTTTAGCATTTGCTATATTTACTTTTGCTTTTAGTTCTATTGTAGGTGGCTACTATTATGGTGAAGCCAATATCGGTTTTATCCATAACAGTGTAACAGCGCTATTGATGTATCGAATTATGGTATTAATGATGATCATGTTTGGCGCTGTTGCCAACTTACAAATCGTTTGGACTTTGGCGGATTTGTCAATGGCCATCATGGCAATCGTCAATTTGATTGCAATTGCTATCCTAGGAAAATATGCTTTTGCCGCTTTAGATGATTATATTCAACAAAGGCTGTTAGGCAAAAATCCTGTCTTTTATGCATCTAGCATTCCAGGTTTAAAAGAAATAGAGTGGTGGGGAGCAGAAAAACAAACGGCTCACTCAACAAACTTAAATGAAGGAGTAGAAAAATCATGATGAATTTTGAATATCATTGCCAAACAAAAATGATGATGGGGACTGGTCAATCAAAAGAAATTGGATCTATAGTAGAGGATATTGTATTGCCGGGCGCCACAGTGATGATTGTGACAGATTCTGGTGTGAGAAACGCAGGGCTAGTTCAGCCTATTGAAGCGTATTTGCAGGAAGCCGGTTATTCCGTTTTTATATTTGATCAAGTATCTCCAAACCCTAGAGATAATGAATGTCTAGCTGGTGCAGAGCTCTTTAGAAAAGAACAAGCATCAGCAGTCATTGCGATTGGTGGCGGAAGTCCAATGGATACAGCGAAAGCGATTGCTTTATTAGGTCCAAATGGCGGCATTCCTGAAGATTATATATCAGGGAAGAAGGCGTATGCTAATCTATCTCCATTAATTTGTATCCCAACAACGGCTGGTACTGGCTCTGAGGTGACCCGTTCATCTGTCATTACGTTAGCTGCTTCACATAAAAAAATCACATTAAAACATGCCTTGCTTCGGCCAACCATTGCAATTTTAGATCCGGCTCTTACATTGACGGTGCCAAAAGGCATAACAGCCGCAACAGGTGTAGATGCATTGGTACATGCTATTGAAGGCTATTGTTGTAAAGTAACAAATCCTATTTCAAAAGCAATGGGTGCAAGTGCAATGGAGACAATTGTAAAATACTTACCGGCAGCATATGAAGATGGCTCTGATATAGAAGCAAGATACAAAATGCAAGAAGGTAGTTTACTAGCCGGCTTATGCTTCGGTTCAGCTGATGTCGCAGCCGTTCATTGCTTAGCAGAAGCACTTGGTAGTCTTTATGATACACCTCATGGTATCGCAAACGCGGTATTTTTGCCTTATGTTATGCAATTCAATGCAGTTGAAAACAAGGTATTACACGCAGAGCTTGCCAAAATAATGAGCTTTGCAGATAAAACGGATTCAGATGATGTGGCGATTCAAAAATTAATTGATGGCATGTATATATTCACAAAAAATTTAGGTATTCCAGCACTAAAAGACTTATCTTATGTTAAAGAAGAGGATTTTGAAAAAATGGCTGAATTAGCAGAACAAAACGGCTCTACATCCAGCAATGTTCGTACCGTTACGAAAGCCGACTACTTAGATATTTTAAAGGCTGCTTTTTAAAATCACCATATAGAAAAATAGAATGATCAATGAGTTCCCTAGGAACACCTTCCTCATGACATTATCACTTGTAGGGTGTTCTTTTATGTTTCATGTGGCTAGGTATCGTCTATATATGAGTGGTATGATAGACGACAACATCTGATGGAGAAAGGATTGGATAAACGATGAACTTTCACAATAAAACCGTCGTCATCACAGGCGCAGCCAATGGAATTGGTGAAATGATCGCCTGGGGCTATGCAAAAGAAGGAGCGCGAGTGGTGCTTGCAGATATAGATGAAGAGAAGGGGAAGCGATTGGAGGAAGAGCTAAAAAAAGAATCGTTAGAAGCTTATTTTAAGAAAACAGATGTGACGCAAGAAACGGATATTCAACACTTAATGTCGTTTGCGGTGGAGCGCTGTAAAACGATTGATATTCTCATTAATAATGCTGGTGTCATGTGCACAGTATCGCCTTATGAATTAACGGTCGATGAGTGGGATCGTGTGTTACAGACGAACCTAAGAGGGACTTTTTTATGTGCAAGAGAAGCAGCACGTTATATAAAAGAAAATCCAAAAGGCGGTTCTATTGTGAACATTTCATCTACCCGCGCGACCATGTCAGAGCCAAATACAGAAGCATATGCTGCATCAAAAGGCGGAATATCGGCGCTGACTCATGCCTTAGCGGCTTCTTTTAGTCCGGATCATATCACGGTGAATAGCATTTCACCTGGATGGATTGAAACGAAGGATGAGGAGAATCTTCGAGAGATCGACCACAAGCAGCATCTTTCCAATCGAGTCGGCACGCCAAAGGATATTGTGAAGGCTTGCTTTTATTTAACCGATGATAATCAATTTGTGACCGGCACAGATTTAGTCGTTGATGGCGGCATGACGAGAAAGATGATCTATGCTGATTAACTCGAAAAAAACATTGACGCTTTGATCAAGGCGCTGTACAATATGTAACAATTCAGCTGAAGATCGTGATGAAATAAAGACACAGCGCAAATAGAGAAGAGTACATCATGAGCCGTCCCGCACAGAGAACTCCGTGAAGCTGAGAAGGAGCCGGGCAGCATGATGGAACCAAGCCTCTTAGCTCTTCACCGGATTCCTTCGGATGGTGGTGCAGCGACATTCTCCCGTTACAGAGATGGGTTCATGATGACCTGCTAAGGTTCATCTGGCAACAGATGAATAAACTGAGGTGGCAACGCGGAGTAAATCCCGTCCTCAAGACAGAAATGTCTTGGGGGCGGGATTTTTTTATGACAAATAGGGGGAAAAGTGATGAAAAAACATTGGCGGGATATGAGTTTGTTGCTTGGAGCCATCGGAATTGCGAACATAGGAGAATGGATTTATATGATTGCTCTCCATCTGCTCATTTTTCAAGAAACGGGCTCTGTGCTGGCTGTAACAGCCGTCTATATGCTGAGACCGGCTGCGGCTCTTTTGACAAACAGCTGGTCTGGCAGTTTGATTGACAGGCTGAATCAGCGGAAAGTGATGATCAGCTTAGATATCAGCCGGGCAATCTTGATCGGATGTATACCCTTTGCGTTACTTTCAGGACATCTGCTTACCCTGTATGTGATGGTGTTTCTTATTCAAATGGCACAAGCGATGTTTCATCCAGCTTCGATGGTCTATATGACAGGATTGATCCCGGCGAATAACCGAAAACGGTTTAATGCCATTCGCTCATTATTACAATCGGGTGGATTTTTACTTGGACCCGCTGCAGCAGGTCTGCTTTTTTTAATCGGTACACCTGTTTTTTCAATTTATATAAATGCGATCTGCTTGTTTGTATCTGCTCTATTAACGATGTGCTTACCGAATTTGCTCAAACAAGATGCTGACAAAAAGCGCTTTTCTCTTTCGATGTTAAAAGAGGATGCGAAGCTTGTTCTTCGGTTTAGTTTGACATCACGCCAAGTTATGGCGGTGTATTTATTATTTAGTGCCGCTATCACGGTACTTCCTACTGCCATTGACTCTCTTGAAACAGCCTTTGCAAAAGAAGTGCTGCTGCTAACTGATACACAATATGGTCTTCTTGTGAGTATAGCTGGGGCAGGCATTATCGCAGGGGCAGGTCTCAATTCGGTGATTGTGGAGAAGCTGCCTGTTTCGATCATGCTAGGGGTTGGCAGTTTGTTTGTGGCATGTGGCTATCTCATTTATGCTTTTTCCAGCACATTGTTTATAGCCGCTGTTGGATTTTTTATATTAGCATTCTTTTTAGCATTTGCGAACACAGGTTTTATGACTTTCTATCAAACGAATATCCCGGTAGAGGTGATGGGGAGGGTAGCCAGTTTTTATGCTTTGATTGAAGCTATTCTGACGATCATGATAACAGGGTTCTCTGGTGGACTTGCACATGTTTTATCAATCCGAACCTCCGTTGTCACCGGGTGTGTATGTATGCTTCTTGTCTGTTTATTGCTATGTTTTGTCATCTTTCGTTCATTGACTGGCAAAAAGATAGTGCATCCTACTTAGAAAATTAAAAAAATTATGTTATGATTATTTAAGTAAGTTAATGAAATTGATGAGAAAAGGAGTCTTACACATGAAAGCACTACGCTGGCACGATCAAAAGGACATTCGACTAGAGGAAATTGATGAACCAAAAGTTGCTCCAGGAAAAGTGAAACTTAAAGTAAAATGGTGCGGCATTTGTGGTAGTGATTTACATGAATATCTAGGAGGACCTATCTTCATTCCAGTGAATGAACCTCATCCACTGACAAAAGAAAAAGCCCCTATTACACTGGGACATGAATTTTCTGGTGAGGTTGTTGAAGTAGGAGAAGACGTCAGCAATTATAAAGTAGGCGATCGAGTAGTTGTTGAGCCTATTTTTGCAACTCACGGACATCAAGGTGCTTACAACTTAGATGAAAACATGGGCTTTTTAGGACTTGCCGGAGGCGGCGGTGGATTCTCTGAATATGTATCTGTCGATGAAGAATTACTTCATTTATTACCAGACGAAATTTCATATGAGCAAGGGGCACTTGTAGAGCCTTCAGCAGTTGCTTTATATGCGGTTCGTTCTAGTAAAGTACAAGCTGGCGATACAGCGGCTGTGTTTGGTTGCGGACCAATTGGCTTGCTTGTTATTGAAGCATTAAAAGCAGCTGGTGCTACTGATATTTACGCAGTAGAATTATCTAAAGAACGCCAAGAAAAAGCAAAAGAGCTTGGAGCGATCATTGTTGATCCTTCTCAATATGAAGATGTTGTTCAAGAAATTGCACGCCGTACAAACGGTGGCGTCGATGTTTCTTTTGAAGTGACAGGTGTACCTGTTGTATTGAAGCAAGCAATCCAATCAACTAGAATTTCAGGTGAAACAGTCATTGTGAGTATTTGGGAAAAAGGCGCAGAAATTATGCCAAATGACATTGTCATTAAAGAACGTACAGTCAAAGGAATTATCGGCTACAGAGACGTATTCCCATCTGTATTAAACTTAATGAGAAAAGGCTATTTCTCTGCTGATACGCTCGTCACAAAGAAAATCAAGTTGGATGATGTGATTGAAGATGGTTTCCATGCATTAATCAATGAAAAAGATCAAGTGAAAATTTTAGTTAGTGCTGAATAGTAAGACAACGAAGGGGAATGGCAAAAGCCATTCTCTTTTTTATTCATAGTGATCAATCAATGGAAAGAGCAGGACAATTTCCTTTAACATACTTAAAAAAAGGTGAATAAATGGATCAAAAAAAGTCGATCAGGTTCTCGTGCCTGATCGACTTTTTTATCGTCCAATAGATCTTCCGTACACGCTGACTCGTTTCTCTAATAAAGCAAAAGCGAGTTCAAAGAAAATGCTAAGCAGCCAATAGATCAACGCAGATACGAGGTATGTTTCTAAAAACTGATAGCCATCATTTGCAATAATCCGGGAAATACCCATAATTTCAAGTACACCAATTGTAAACGAAAGAGATGTAGCTTTTAATAACTGAATGAGCTGATTGCCTAAGTTCGGCAGGGCTACCACAAATGCCTGTGGCAAAATAATGCGCATCATTGCTTGGCGTGTCGTCATCCCCACAATTTTTGCTGCTTCAAGCTGCCCTTTATCTACCGCAAGAAGTGCACTCCGAACAACCTCTGTTAAATGGGCGGCTGAATGGAGGCTGAATGTAATAAGGGCAACAGCTAATGGGGAGACCATATCTGGATGAAAGGTCAGCCCGAATGTATCGTTCACTTTGGTTAGAACAAAAGGAAGTCCATAAAAGAAAGCGAACAACTGAACAATAAGAGGTGTTCCTCTAAAAAAGGAGACATAGAGCGTCACAAGCTGCCTGAGTACAGGAATGCGAAAGAGACGAATGAAAGCAAAAACAGATCCAATCATCAGGCTTACGGCCATGGAAACGAGTGCAATCAATAAGGTAAAAGGAACGCCTTTTAAAATATGAGGTACTTGGTCAATCGCAAATTGAATATCGATGGTTTGCATCAAATCGCCTCCTTAACGTGACAGGCTGGTGCGGCCTTTTACAAATTTCCTTTCAAGCAGCATGGTGATCAGTTCAATACTCATGCAGATAAGCCAATACACGATCGCAATGATCACATACACCTCAAACATACCGATTCCGTAGTTATTTCCTAAAATGATCTTCACCTGTCCCATGATATCAATGAGTCCGATTGTAAAGGCAATCGCTGTGTCTTTCACCAGATCAATGGTGTAATTTCCGAGGTTCGGCAGTGCAATGAGGAAGGCCTGCGGGATAATGATCCTAATCAACGCCTGTGTATCTGTCATCCCAACAATGTAGGCGGCCTCGAGCTGATCCTTCCCGACAGATGAATACGCACTGCGAAAGACTTCAGATAAATAAGCGCCCGTATGTAAAGAAAACGTCATCATCACAAATAACACACGATCCCAATGATTGATTTGAATCCCTGCCACAAGCAAAAGCTGAGGCAGTCCAAAATAAATCAAGAAAAGCTGAACAATTAAAGGTGTACTCCGTGTAAAAGATAAATAAATAACAGCCAATTGCTTCAGTACTGGGATTTGCTTGATACGAATACATGCAAATAGCAAGCCGATGATGATGGCAAAAAACAATGACACGATCATAATGAGAAAAGTGAGTGGCAAGCGTTCAAGCACCTGTAAAAAGATGCTCAGCCAATCTCCAGCTGTAAACGTCATGACGCTTCATTCCTTTCTTCATTTTGATCGCCTTGCTCTGATATGTCATCAATACCTTGAAAGAAATCAACCCCAAACCACTTTTTCGCAAGCTTAGGCAGTGTTCCATCATCAATCATCTCTTGTGTGATCCGGTCCAAATCTTCTGCAAGCTGCTTCTCGTTTGGCTGTAAGACAAAATAGATAGGCTCCTTTGACACAATGCCACCAACTTTGACCTTTAGGTTTAAATGCTTTTGAATGGTATCAAAGGTTGAAATGTTCATAAATGCTGCATCGGACCGTCCGCTTTCAACACGCTTTAAGTTGAGTTCATTTGAAGGACTTTCAATGGTTGTCAACGGAATATCCGGATCATGCTCTTTATTATATTGATTTAATATCGAACGCAAGCCTCCGCTAGGGCTGACAGGGGCCAGCTTTTTAGATGTCATATCATCAAGCGATCGAATCTCTTTATCTGATTCATTCACAATTAAACCTGTCATCGAATAACCATACGGAACCTTAGGGTAAAGGAAACGCTTTTCACGTTCAGGGTTACTAAAAAACCAATTAGCCGCCATTTCAAACTTCCCTGCGCCTACACCAATTAAATTCGATTCTTCCTCGCCAAAAATGTAATCAAAATGTACGTGAGGAAGTCTTTTCTCCACTTCATTTAAATAATCAATGTTATAGCCAATCGGTTCGTTTCGGTCATTTGTTGCTAAAAAGGGTGGATTGACCTCTGCACTCAGTGCGACTTTTACAATTTTTCTACCATCTTCTGTCGTGGTTTTCACACTGCTGCAGCCCATCAGAGAGAGAAAAAACAGAAGGACACCGGCCATCATGAATGCTGTCTTTTGTTTCATTTGTCTTTCTCCGATTCTTGCCACATGCCGCGATGAATTCTTGATAAAAATTGTTTCGTTCGTTCATGCTGTGGCTTCAATAGGACGTCTTCTGGTGAGCCTTTTTCAACGATTTCGCCATCTGCCATAAAGATCACCGTATCCGCCACGTCCTTTGCAAAAGAAATTTCATGCGTCACAATGACCATTGTCATCCCTTGGCTCGCAATATCTTTGATCATTTCAAGAATTTCTCCTACCATCTCTGGGTCCAGTGCCGACGTAGGTTCATCAAACAAAAGCACTGAAGGGTTCATCGCAAGTGCACGGGCTATGCCAATTCGCTGCTGCTGACCACCGGATAATTCACTCGGAAATGCATCCTTTTTATGAAGCAGTCCAATCCGCGTTAAAAATTGCTCTCCGACCTTTTCTGCTTCTTTTTTAGACATGTTTTGAGACACGATCAATCCTTCTGTAATATTTTCAAGTGCTCGTTTATTCTGAAACAAGTGATAATGCTGAAACACCATGGAAGATTGCTGCCTAAGTTTTAGCAGATCTTTTTTATGATATCGTTCAAATTGAATCGTGGCTTCACCAATCGTCAGCTCACCTTTGTCTGGAATATCGAGGCTGTTTAAGCTGCGAAGAAGTGTTGTTTTTCCTGATCCGCTCGGTCCAATAATGGCGACTACTTCACCTTCTTGTACGGTGAAATCAATGCCTTTTAACACATGGGTCTGCCCATAAGATTTATGTAGATTAGTAGCTGAAATCATAAAAGCATCACGTTCCTTTGACATATGTACTTAATATTGATAAAATTTAACACATTAAATCCTATAAGTAAAGTGTGTTTTATTTATTCCGATTGGAAAAATCAGATATGATAGATTGTGAGATATAGAGGAGTTGGATACGTTTTGTCTAAAGCATTATTTGTCGATACCGATTTTCAAAAAACATGGCTTCATCAACTAGAATCTCTTCGTGAAACGATCGAACAAACGGCAAAAGAACATGATGAAGGCGCTTTTTTTCCTGAAAAAAATATTGAGTCATTAGTAGAGATGGGCTATACGACGTTGTCTCTTCCTGCTGAATACGGAGGCGGAGGTCAATCTGTGAAGGATATGGTTCTGTTTCAAGAGACGCTTGGCAGTATGGACGGAGCGACTGCCTTATCAATCGGCTGGCACCAAGGGGTTGTAGGCGAAATTTACGAAAAGAAACAATGGAATGAGCAGCAGCTACAATTCTTTGCGGAAGAAGTGAAGAAGGGCGCCCTTGTCAACCGTGCCGTGAGCGAGGCGCAGACAGGCAGTCCAACAAGAGGCGGGAAGCCTGGGACAACAGCCACTAGATCAGGTAATGAGTGGATCATCAATGGATGTAAAATTTTCACAACGATGTCACCAGCACTTACATACTTTTTAGTCGGCGTATGGATCGAGGAAAAAGAGGCGATGGGATTCTTCTTAATTCATCGAGACACAGAAGGTGTTTCAATAGAAGAAACGTGGAATGTTGTGGGCATGAGAGGAACTGAAAGTCATGATTTAATCTTAGATCAGGTGAAGGTTTCAGATGACATGCTGGTTGAGGTACAAAAAGGGCCGCGGGGTGGTACGCTAAATCCTTGGATTGCACATATTCCGTCCTGCTATTTAGGCATTGCACAAGCAGCAAGAGACTATGCTGTTCAATATGCCATCACCCATTCACCGAATAGCATCAACGGCACAATTAGTGACCTGCCAAATGTCCAAACACTGATTGGTGAAATTGACTTACTATTAAAACAAGCACGCCACGTTATCTACTCAACGACCACATTGTATGAAAAACCAGAGAAAAGAGAGCTGTTAATCAATGAATTTGGTGCTGTGAAGCATACCGTCGTTAATCATAGTTTGCAAGTTGTCGATAAAGCTATGCGTTTAGTCGGCGCGAAAAGCTTAAGTCTAGACTGTCCACTGCAGCGTTACTATCGAGATATTCGTGCTGGGCTCCATAACCCGCCAATGGACGATATGACGGTATCAAAAATCGCGAAGCAGGCCATTCAAGAGAAAAAAGAGAGCTAATATACAGCAAAAAGCCGGATAAACCGGCTTTTTTTATTTGAAAGAAAAGAGGACAAGCGTACCTTATGTCCCATCGCTTCAGCATGCTACAATCATGGCAATCATGAGAAAAGGAGCGATTGTTTTGAAGAAAAAGTATATAAAATGGCTGTTTTCTGGCATCATGCTGATAGCACTTTGTATCAGCCAGTCGTCATCAACTGAAGCAAGATCACCAGCGTGGTCAGTAGATGAATTCTTTAAAAATCGGGAAGGCACGTTTGTGATTCAAGAAGTAAAAGAAAAGTCCCCTTGGGTGTATAACAAAAAAAGAGCGAAAGAGCGCTTTGCGCCCCAATCGACATTTAAGGTAGCAAATGCCTTAATCGGACTCCAAACAGGCGCAGTGAGGGATGAATACGACATCAAATATTGGGATGGCATAAAAAGAGAGATTGACAACTGGAATAGAGATCATACATTAGGGTCTGGCATGAGAGATTCAGTCGTCTGGTACTATCAAGCCATGGCACGTGACATTGGAGAAGAACGAATGACTCGTTGGGTGAGGGCCATTCATTATGGGAACAATGACATATCTGGTGGAATCGATCAATTTTGGTTAAGCAGTACCCTGCGAATTTCTCCTATCGAACAAGTTCGTTTCCTCAAACAGCTATATGAAGAGACTCTTCCATTTGACCTAAAGACCATGAGAACAGTCAAACGAATGATGGTACAAGAAGAAGAGAAGCACGCCACCCTTTACGGAAAAACAGGCTCCGGATCAGGCATCGGCTGGTACGTAGGTTTTATCAAACATGAACACAAAACCTACATCTTCGCCACAAATATCGAAGGCACCGGCATAGAAGCAAAAGACATCACCTATCGCATTTTGAAAAAATATCATTTGATTGAAGCATCCGTTTAGGGTGCTTTTTTATGTGAAAAAGGGGATATATTGATAAGTTGATGATATATGGTTTAGTTTGAAAGAATGATATATTTATAGAAATATATTGAAGTATCATTTCGAATGTATTATTATATATGGCGTAATGTTACAAATGTTACAAATATATGATGAGGAGATTAATATGAACCTAAAAAGAAAAGTAAATTGGAAAAGAAATATTGCAGCACTACTAGCGTTTGTGATGATTTTATCATTGTTTCCTACTGATATTTTTGCAGAAGGACATGACAAAAATACAAAATCAAGTCATAACAGCTTAGAAGAATTAGATAATTCAAAAGCTCTGGAAATGGCAGGTATTGACAAAAATGAAATTGGAAAGGATGGAGAAGTTCTTTCAGAAAGAACAGAAAACAGCAAGCTTTTTTATGAAGGAGAGGGTGTATTTACACAAGAGGTTTATCCTGATCCTATTCATATAAAAGAGGCTCCAGATGCTGAGTGGGAGGACATCTCTCCAGAATTAAAGACGATCTCGAAAAAAGAAATAGAAACAGAAAATGCGAAATTAGAAACAACTTTTCAAAAGCAAATGAAACAAGGACTATATGCAACATTTGAACACAAGAAGCATCAAATTGAATTTTCAATTTTAAACGCTTCAGGGAAAAACAAATCAGAAATCAATTCCAAAGATACCTCTGCACAATTTAAAGAGAACACCAACGAGCTTACATATGAAGAGGTATTTCCAAATATAGATTTACGATCATTTACCTTTAATGAAAACAACAAAGAAGATATTGTACTCAATCAATATGATGGCTACAATTCATTTACATTTAAAATAAAGACTGATCTAACTGGGGAAATTGAGGAAGACGGTTCTATTACATTTTATGATCAGAAAAAACGGACCATTTTTCAAGTCCCTAAACCGTTTATGACGGATTCTAATTTAGATGAAAAGTCAGGTGAAGTGGCTCGCTCAGAAGATGTGAGCTTTAAACTAGAAAAAGAAGACGATGGTTATTTACTTCGTGTGACAGCAGATGAAAAATGGCTCAAAGATCCTGAACGAGTTTATCCTGTGTCTATCGATCCTTCGACTTCTTTATCTGTGTCAGCAGACACATTTATCATGAGTAAGTACCCAACAACAAATTATTCATCCTCTACGCAAAAATGGGATGCTAAACTTAAAAGTTATGTACTCAAAACAGGTTATTACGATAAAACAACTGGTACAAACTATGCGTTTATGAAGTTTAATTCATTCAAGCCGATTCAAAATATGAATGTAACAAAAGCGACGCTTAAAACATATGTTGCTCATTCATATTACGGGACGAAGGCTACTGGTCTTTGGCTGGATACAGTGAATGCCAACTATGACCATACAAAACTAACATGGAACAATAAACCAAGCTCCAAAAACATCGGCAAAGCCAATGTATATAAAGGACAATGGGCGAGCTATGATGTGACATCGACCATCAAAGCTTGGAATAGCGGAACAGCCAACTATGGATTTAAATTACATGCGAATGGAAATAAACAAGACCATTGGAAAAAACTGATCTCATCAACAAACTCAACCAAAAAACCAGTCATTGAAGTAACGTATACCATTCCACAGGCAAATGCACCAACTGTAAAAGGTTTTAGTAATGGAAATGGAACAGGTTACTTCAATTTAAGTTGGAAAAAGGTGTCTGGTGCTAAAGGCTATAAAGTATGGCTATATAACGGAAAAGAGTATGAAGCCATTTCAGTTGGAAATGTAGCATCATGGAGTACAAAAGGAAAAAATATATGGCCGACAGCAAGCGAGATTGCAGCTAAAAAATATAAACTTCATTTAGATGGAAAAGGTGGCACTGAATTAGCAGTTGATCCTTCTCCAGTTTACAAAAACTCAGGCGGCAATTATGCGACAAGTAAAAATTATTGGGTAGCTGTAAGTGCAATTTTTGACCAAGGTGAAGGCGCAATGTCAGCAAAAGTAAAACCTGTCGTGCCAAATGTAGCTAGAGCGAAAGCACCTAGTACAAAAGGCTTCAATAATAACAACGCAACAGGTTACTTTGATCTTTCTTGGAATTCAGTTTCCGGTGCGACCGGTTATAAATTACAAATGTTTAATGGGAAAAGCTACGAGACATTGGATCTTGGGAATCAAACATCATGGTCAACAAAAGGGAAAAAAGTATGGCCGACAGTTGCTGAGATCAAAGCAGGTAAATATGCATTGCACCTCAAAGATGGCAAAGGGGCGGAGCTTCCAATTCATCCTGGTGCGACTTACAAAAATGCTGGAGGAGATGCGGCTCAAAAACATTATTCCTTCAGAGTGATTGCCTACAATAAAGATGGAGAAGCTATTGCTTCACCGCCAGCTGGACCAACTTTACCTGATTTATCTAGACCGAAAGCTTTATCTGGATATGCTTATACCAATACAAAAGAGAGCCAAACAGGTTATTTCAATTTACATTGGGACAAAGTGAAAAGTGCAAAAGGATATAAAATTAACATCTATAATGGTAAGGCATATCAATCATTTGATGTGGGTGATGTCGATCACTGGACAACACAAAACAAGAATATTTGGCCGACTCCTACTGAAGTTAAAAGTGGGAAATATGTGCTTCATACAGATGGAAAGGGCGGAGAATTAGCGCTAGACCCATCACCAGTATATGAAAATGCGAATGGAAATTATAAAGGACGCAAGAACTACTCCTTTACCCTTTCCGCCTACGATGCAAATGGAGAAACCATTCCGACACCAGCCTTTAACCCGACATTCCATGAAGGGGCCGAATTTCTTGGAACAGAGGATTACTGGTCGATTATTGATATACCAGACGGTCAGCTTAATGGTGCAACTGGTAATGTCATTGTCAGTGAAGAAGAAATGTCGATTGATGGAAGAGGACCGGGACTTGGAATTGCTCGCACCTACAACAGTTTAGATGCAGCTGACCATCTGTTTGGTCAAGGGTGGTACGCAGATGTAGAAACGAGTATCACGCCAACAAAAGAAGGTGCCATCTATCTTGATGAGGATGCCACAACTCATGTTTTTACAAAAAAAGCAGATGGTACGTATCAACCACCAACAGGTATTTTCCTTGAATTAACGGAATCAAAAGATGAATACATGTTAAAAACGAAGGATCAAACCTTTGCACACTTTAGTAAAAACGGTGGGAAAATCACCAAGGTTGTAGATGGACATAAAAATACAACGACATACAAATATAACGAAAACAATCAGCTCACTTCAATAGAAGATGCATCTGGCCGAAAAATAACAATGGATTATGATGAAGATGGTCATATCATCTCGGTTCAAGGACCAAAAGGGAAAAAGCTTTCATATGAGTATGATGCAGGTTTACTAACGAAAGTCATAGATTCAGATGGAACAAGTATCTCATATGAATACGATAAAGAAGGCAGATTGATTAAACAATTCTCTCAAAACAGTACAAAAGATCAGCCTGTTTTTACAGAATATCAATATGAAAATCATCGTTTAGTCAAGGCAATTAATGCAAAAAAAGAAACCTTTGAGTATGCATATGATTTATCTAAAAAGACACTCATGCTAACGCAGCCAAACGGGCGAAAAATACAGTATACGTATAACGAAGCAGCCAATCCAATTCAAGTTGTAGATGATGCGGAAGGGCTTAAAATCACCACTAAAACCAAATATGAAGGCAACCAAATCGTAGAAGAAACTGACCCAAATGATGTAGAGAAAGGAAAAGCTACAGAAAGCTATTCGTATGACAAAAATGGCAACGTCATTCAGGCGAAAGATGCTTACGGGACAGAAACCTACGAGTATAACAAAAATAATGATGTCACTAAAGTGAAAGATACAGAAGGGGATATTACAGATATCGCCTACGATGGATTAGATGCTGTATCTGAGACAGATCAAAGTGGAAATATGTCTTCAGCAAGCATTTATGACTCGTACGGGAATTTGGTACAAACGAGTAAAGAACTTGCTGCAGGTGCGAGTATATTGAAAAATGGCAGTTTTGAAGATACGCTAACTGGCTGGAAGCTTACAGCATCTAAGGATGACGGGAAATTAGCGCAAACAGCTGGAAAAAGTGGTGTGTTATCTGGTAATCGAGTGTTAGAGATCAGTTCACAATCTACAACGGAAGGAACAGAACTTGGCTATTCTTCTGCTACTCAAGAAGTAATACTAGAGCCAAGTACGACGTATACACTGAGTGGAAAAATAAAGACAGAGCTAACGAAAGCAAGAGCATTTTTTAACATTGATTTAAGAGATACAAATAACAAGCGAATTCAATGGATCAGCAACGGCTACAGCACATTATCAGGCAAAAACGATTGGACAAAACGCCAAGTCACGTTTACGACGCCATCTCATGCAGGCAAAGCTGTGATCTATATGGAAGTGGATCATCGAGATAAGGCTGGAAAAGGAAAAGCTTGGTTCGATGAGATTCAGCTAGAAAAAGGCGAAGTTTCATCAAGTTATAATCCAGTCAAAAATAATTCCTTTACGGATAAAACAACAAGCTGGAGTGGGTCAGGTGGTTCATTAGATAATGAAGAAGGCTTTAACGATGACGTTTCGTTAAAAATGACAAGAACCTCTTCATCTCAAGCGAATGTCATCTATAAACAATCTGTACCGATTGAACAAAGTGCAAATGATCAATCTGTGTATGTCACATTGACTGGGATGTCTAAGGCTGAAAATGTCAAAGTCTCAAATGAAAATGACTACTCACTTCAAGCGTCCGTTACGTATACAGATGGCACAACAGGAACGTTTAATGCGAAATTCCCAACCGGTACACAAGAGTGGAACCGAGCAGCGGTTGTCATACCAAAAACAAAACCATTGAAAAAAGTCGACGTTCAGATTGTTTTCCAAAAAAGCGCGACTGGAACGGTTTGGTTTGATGATATCCGTCTAGTAGAAGGTAGTCTTTTAACGAAAACCACTTACGACGAGAAAGGGAACTATGCTGTTAAAGAAGAGGATGAGCTTGGTTACTCATCTCAATCTACCTACGACGAAACGGGCAAAAAGCTTTCTGAAACCGACGCGAAAGGCGAAAAAACAACATTCGAATATGACCAGGCTGATCAGCTGAAGAAAATCACTTTGTCTAACGGGACATCCATTGTGAGAACGTATGATAAAGAGGGCAATGAACAGTCGAAAACCATTCGTGCAGAGTCAGATCAGACGTATCAATTTGAATACGACCTTATGGGCAAATTGACAAAAACCATTGATCCATTAGGAAATGTGTTAAAAAGTGAATATGATGCGAATAGCAACTTAATCAAAACCATTTCTGCTAATGGACATGAAGTGTCTCTCACGTATGATGGAACAGACCGAGTGAAATCCAAGTCATACAATGGGACAGAAAAATATCACTTTAGCTATGATAAAAACGGGAACGAAACAACGGTTGTCAACAAAGAACAAAACACAACCAAAAACAGAACGTTCGACCAACAAAACCGCATCACAAAGTTAACGGAGCGCAGCAGCAGCCAAACTTGGACGTATCCAACCAATTCAGATAAACTGAAATACTTTGAGTGGACACACGGAAATCAAAAAGGAACGAACCAATTCAGTTATAATAAGCTTGATCAAATGACGCAGATGAAGGATTCGAGTTCTACGTATTCGTTTGATTATGATGAAAACGGAAATGTCCAGTCCTTTATTACAGGTAACGGCAGTGGTGCTAGCTTTGCTTATGATGAGCGCAACTTAATCAATGATTTGCACATTGGAACAAGCCAAGGCACGACGATCTTAAACGAAGCTTACGAATATGATCAAAATGGAAACAGAATAACGGTTGATCAAGGAAGCAACGGGAAGATTCGTTATGAATATGGAAAATTAGATCAATTGATCAAAGAAAGTCATCCAGATGGCACGGTCATTGAGTACACATATGATGGGTTTGGAAACAGAAAAACAGTTACGACTGAAAAAAATGGCACTAAAAAAACAATCAACGCATCATTCAACATCATGAACCAACTGACAAAGGTAAATGATGAGACTTTAACTTATGACAAAAATGGCAACCGAACGTCTGACGGACAATTCCTTTATGAATGGGATGCAGAAGATAACATAACGGCCATCACGAAAAAAGGCGAAGACAAGCCACTTGTCACTTACAAATATGATGAGCGTGGATACAGAATTCAAAAAACAGTGAATGGAAAAGTCACCAATTACTTTTATGACGGCGACAGCCTGAATGTTTTATATGAAACAGATGGAGACAACAAAGTCACAAAATTATACACATACGGTGACAGTGGACAACTCCTTGCATTCACACAAAACGAGAAAAAATATTTCTATCACTACAATGCACACGGTGATGTCATAGCCATCACAAATAGTGCAGGAAAAATCGCCGCTGAGTACGAATACGATACATGGGGCGTTCCAACAAAAGTAAAAGAAGATGAAGAAGTAAAAGGAAACCCATATCGCTATGCTGGTTACCGCTTCGACGAAGAAACAGGACTTTACTATTTAATCGCCCGATACTATGAACCAAAAAACGGCGTATTCTTATCACTTGACCCAGACCCAGGAAGCGATGGAGATTCACTAGATCAAAACGGATATACCTATGGAAACAACAACCCAGTCATGAATGTGGACCCAGACGGCCATTGGGTATGGTTTGTTGTCAATGCAGGATTTGCGGCATATGATGGATACAAAGCACATAAATCAGGAAAAAATTGGAAAGGCGTGGCGGCTGCAACCGTATCAGGATTTTTGGGTGGTGGAAAATTAAAGGGAGCGAAAAGGGCTTATAATTTTACGAAAAGTAGCGGAAAACGAAAAGTAAAGAGTGTTGATTGGGACCATATCAAATCAGGTCACTCTGCAAAATCTAAAAAGAAAAATAAGGGAAAATTTAGAAGTAATAAAACATTAAAAAGAACTACACGGGATACCTTGAAGACGGGAAAGGCTAGAGCTGGGAATAAACCTGGCTCAACAGTTTATGAGAAAACTTATAAAAAATATGTTGGTGTCAATGGGAAAGGAAAAAAAACAAAGAGAGTTAGAGTGGTAGTCCAAAAAGATGGTACTTTAAGAACAAGCTTTCCATATTAGGAGTTGAGATTATTGATAAGTAAAATAACTACAGAGAAAGTAATTGATTTTCCAAAAGAAGATCTAATTTATTTTAATGTTGGAAGAGATGAGAAAATATATAAGGTATTTCTTATTGATGATCAACTAATACTTCAAGTAGTCAAGGATCATATTATTATAATGAATAAATCATTAAATGAACTTGATTCTGATAGCTATATTTATTTAATACAAGAAATAAACGATACCATTGTCATTGTGTTTGAACAAGATTATATATGTAAAATAAATTTTTTAGATTTAAAACAAAATAATATGGTAGAAATATGTTCATTTTTACTAGGTGTCAATACATTTCATCTGGATGAGAATGGATTATTATGGATTGGTATGTCAGAAGAGGGGATATTTGATGAATTAAATCCTAAGGGTAAAGGAATTTACTGTATTAACTTAATTATAGGAGAAATGTTATTTGAGGAAGAATTTAAAGGGATAATGTATGAATGCTCTTCAATACAAACTCTAGGTTCAGAACTATACACTAGCTATGAAGAAGAGCAAACAATTGTTATTTCAACTTTTTCTTACGATTTAAACCCTGAAAATCAGTCATGTCAAAAAAAGAAAATGTACCACCTAGATAGAAAAGAATACAGGTACTGTGACCAACTATATGTTTCTGAGAGTCAAATCTTGTTATTTAATAATATGGAAAATAAACAGTATGCTTTTAAAATAGTTGACGATGAAATGTTTATTATGAAATTATTTTTAGATGGAATTGATCCCTCACAGTGTGATCCTACTTACAAAGTAGTTGGAGAATATCTTTATATTTTGGTAGAAAATAAGCTATATAGAAGTAAATTAATTTAGTAGTAAGAATGTCATGAATTACTTTTAGTATTAAATTTAAAACCCTCTCTAGGAATTAGGGAGGGTTTTATACTGGAGGAAAAGTTGAAGAAAGTTAAATTAAACACGCTGACCAAAGAATCTATCGCAGATATCGAAAAAGAGATATCAAATATCGCACTGAATCTAGTGAAAGAAAAACAAGCAAAATTTAAAGATTTAGGTTTACGATCAATGCTGAATTTGGACGATTCGTATATGGAAAAAAATCTAGAGGGAGAGAAATTCAAGTCTCAGATTGTTTTACAGCAGGTTATCATTCATCCATATATTTTTCAGTAGATTATCTAAATGGCGAAGAGTTTCATGATGGTGAAGAAGGTGATCAAGGTTATTGTATAGACCATCTTGATATTTGGATTTGTGTATCCAATAATCTCGTGAGCAAAAAAGGATATTTAATAGAATTTGAAAATGAAGCAGATTTGCGGGGAATGATTTTACCATTAATTGATGAACTTTATGAAGAAGCAACAGAAATTCTTCAATTTCTAAGCGGCTAGGATTTTTTCAACCGGTCTAAAAGGAAGAGAAATGGTGCTTCAATGGGAACAAGATAAAGAAGAGCATTTGCAGTAAAGAAAGCAAATGAATAAAATAAGCAAACATTCAAGGCCAAGGTGATTAAAATTTTATTAGGAGGCTTATAAGAAGTGTATTTGAAAAATATACAATTAATGTCAGATGACGATCGTGGAATTTTAGCTAGTCAATCCCTTTGTATGACTGAAATGTTTTTATATGAATTAGAAAAGAAATTTCAAACGAAAGATTGTGAGGCTATTGTTTTGATATGTGGATCTTTTAAAGACTACAAATTAATTAGTACCTCAAAAGAAGAACCTAACATGCTATTTTTAAAAAATACGTATGAGCTAGAAGTACCCTTTTGTTACAGTGAATTTGAAAATGCAATAAATAAGAAAAAAATCTTAGCAGAGATTTTGGAAAATGGGATGCTCTATCTGTGTGAACTAAAAAAATGGGGCAGTCAGCTAGTCAAAGCGACATTTAAGAAAATGAAAGAGAAGGAATATAAAGCGGAGATTAAAGGGAAAACAAAACTAAGTCCCGATAAAAAAAAGAAAGCTCACCCACTTATCGAATTAGATTTAAATCAGTTTACTCTTTATCTTGTAGTTGAAGATAATAAACGAAATATCTTAGATAAAAAATTAATTGCTGAAACCGATACCTACTTAGAAGAAATTTCTTATCATATGAGAGAGCTTAAATGGTTAACGGATCATGAAGTGGCACTTTTCAAACGTGCAAATAAAACAGTTTATACAAGTATACGTTTATCGTGATAAAGCGAAATGAGAATAGCATACATAACACTTGATGAAATAAAGAACGCAATATATAAAGAGTGTATTCTAAATGGGCTTTTGGGAAGAAGAACATAAGAAAAAGAACATCATGATTGGTGATGACGGACTAGATATTTTTGAAGAAGCGATCGAACAATTCTATGAAATGACTGAGGAACATTTGGAAAGAAAGCCAACGATTGATGAGACGCTTTTGACAATCATGACGGTCTTAAACAATGGAGGCAGTCACTATTTTGATGATTTAAATGAGAAAGAAGTAATGGATATTAAAGTAACAACTAAAAAAGCAAAAACTTTATCTAAAATAGAACCATTGAACTCCCATTAGAGGACATTGGAAAAATGAGCTATGCTTTAATCATTTCAGGTGAGGGAAAAAAGCAATATGATGATATTTTAATCCAATACTATGATTTATTCGTTGATGAAAGAATAGAAAAAAAAAGAGTTAAAACAATTGATGAAAAAAGAGAATGGGCTATTTGTTGCAAATTCAGGTTTGACAGGCTTTTTAAATGATTCATGGAAAGTCATCACAAAAATAAATCAAGATTTTATAAAAGAAGAGGATCTACAAAATCTGAAATTCGTGGAATACCGAGATGGAAATTATTACGTGAGCGAGGGAAAAGAAGGTTCCATTGCACCTGTTATGGACTTAGAGATTGCTGATCCAACAACGGCTAAAATGATATTTAACCCGATTGGTATACTTAGCGAATACACTATTAAAAGCATTCTTTCTTTATATTTTAAAGGTATGTCAATGGAGGATATTATCAAATATGAAATATAGGCAGTTTACAACGTGAAGTGAGTGTTGAGTAAGGAATGATGTAATGAATGGACGAACTAAAAATGCTAGACTGTTTAAATAAAATACGAAAAGTCTTAGAGGGGACGATTACCAGAGAACAAGTATCTGATTGGGCTGAAATTTACGTTTCTTCAGACGATCTAGAAATAGACGATGATCAAGTTTGGGATATGTTGATTCTTTTGAGTGGAATTGATTTGAAAGATTCACCTCATTCTTACTTGCATTGTGCAGATGATTTGAATGACTGGATAGAAAAGTACCAATAGTTCCTATATATCAGCTTGCTATATTCCTATGGTTAAGGCTCAATCTAAATAAAAGGAGTTGCATCCGAAAGAATTAGAAACCGCCATCCAATTACCTGCGAAAAAACGTTATGACTATTTCATCAAAAAGATTGTTGATTTTGAGGAGGTTTGGTCATTAAGAAATGAGAATGGATGGGTGATGTCAGAGGATGAACATCGTGTACCACAGCTTCATTTTTGGCCGACAAAGGAACATGCTGCTTATTGTGCGGTTGAACCATGGGGAAAATCAAAGCCAGAAATGATTGATTTAGACGATTTTATAGAAGAGTGGCTGCCGAGAATGATAGCAGATGGAATCAATCCGTCCATTTTCTATAATCGAAATGATTCGGTGTCAATTGAAATTCAAACATTAAAAGAAGATATAGAGGAAGAATTAAAAAACTACTAGTTCAACAAGAGTGGAGGTAGTTGTTTGAAACGGCTTGAAGACTTATTTATTCGTTCAGAAAAAGAATTCAAATTCTATCAGAATTTAGTAGACCATGTGTTTGACACAAATAAAGAGCTGCCACAACAAGTCTTCCGTAAGACATTTGATTGTTTTTTGTTTCAAGAGTTTGATTGGGCATTGAGTGATGATATTTTACCAACCATAAAAGAGTTATCAACTGTTACTCAAGATAGAGAATTTTTGACTGCAGTCCTTCAACCAGATCCAACCGAATATTATTTGAAGGAATTTGGTTATTATAATTGGCTGAAAGCGAGTGTGAACATTTCAGGTGAGGATTATGTAAATGCACTATGGACGCACCCAAAAGAGTCAATAGCGGATGATATCATAACGAATTCATACATAGTGATCTGGTTATCGCATTCTTTGCAGTGGGCGATTTGGGCAGATAGAGATATGGAAATTTGTATCATAGGAATGGTATCAACAAAAGATTCTGTGGAAAAGCGTTTATTAAAAGAAGGGTGGAAACCAATGGATCACCCTATTTTAGCAAATTGGTTTGAAGGATTATTGAAGGATCAAAAAACATTCGATGACTATATCACTCAAATGCTATCTCATTATGCGTCATGTTACAAGCGCTGAAATGGAGTATTAATGACTGATGATAGACCCATCTGAAGATATGAAAGGAGCATATAGTGAAACATTTGTTTATATCCGATCCAAAAGAATTTGAACATGTTCTATCGTTTGTTCATTCGCTCGTTCACAGTACAAAGACATTCCCTGATCAAGTGTTGAAAACGAAAACCCCTCATTATTTATTCGAAGAATTCCATTGGTTGTTATCAGATGGTAGCTGGGACATGTTAAAAGGTTTAGCTTTGAATCATCATGATGACTATATACTCATGGCTGTATTAGATGAGCAGAAGAGCATGGATGATTATTATCGTGATTTTGGTTATTATCCTTGGGTGAAAATCCCATTAAACCTCACGCTAAGTGATTACCTTGATCTCTTAACGGATTATCCGATAGAGAGTGTAAATGATAGCATAATGGATATTGCTTCACGTGTGATATGGGTTTCCCCTTCTGCAAAATGGATCATTTATGGCGAAAGAGGTTATGAGATAGGAGTATTAGCGATTCATCAATTAGAACAGATGAATAAACAATTGGTAAAAACGTGGAGAACTTTAGATGAGATTGTATTAGATTGGATTTCAGTTGTATTTCCGAATCAAAAACTTCTTGATGATTTTAAAAATGAACTTATTCGAAATTATAAAACTAAATAATAAATTTTACATATATCTACATGTTCTATGTATTTGAAGATAAGGTTATTCATTGTAAATATAAACACGAACACTGACTGGAGATTATGGTCAGATTTTGATACTGTAGAATATTTTTAGTTTCGTCTGATGTTTTAAATTGATGAGGTGGAGCAAGTAATGAGAATCGTATTAGCAAAAGAGAAAAATTTATTCGAAGTAAATGAATTAATAAAGAAAATCAATTTAAATGTAGAAGAGTATCATTGGGTCATAAGTGATGTGACACTCTCAATGCTTCATGATCGGAATAATCAATCTCATTCAGAAGTCATGCCGGATTATACGGATTTTTTATTTCTGAAGGGTGAACATTTCAAAAAATTCTTACATGACTATTCTTATTCTTTTATTTTCGCTGTTTTGACCGCATTGCCTCGTCATGTAGATCATTTGAATATCAGTTCAATACCTCAAATTGAAGATAATGAACGATATTGGAACGTGAATTATACACCCGTTATTCCTCAAGCTGTGTTTGAAATCGGATTTTTTGATTCGACAGATGTTATTTTTACAGGAGATCAGAATATCTTAAGCAAATTTCGAAAAAAAGCGGACTTTATTTCATTTGAAGAATATTTACAAACTCCGTGACAAGATAAGAATAGAGTTCATCCTGAAAAAATAGGGGAGTACGTTAGGAGAGTGAATGAGTTGTTTAGCAGTATAGAGAAATGGATCGATTATTTAGATGGTGTCTGTGATGTACTGGCATTCTCATTTGATTTTTTTTGTAAAGAACTAGTCATAAACATTAGTATAACTGAAATAAATGATGCTCGGTATCATGAATTGCGATTTATGAATGTGGCGAGTCTTTATTATAATGGGGGTGAAGGTAATGATAGATTTGAAGAATTGATACAAGAAGAGATGAATTGGCAAATTTTCGAATGCAGTTACCATCCTCAAGGGATAGGGAACCTTAAAAATGAACTACTTGAAGAATTTGAAGCAAATGCAAATTTTCTATTTAACATCAATGGGATGTTACTCGCAATAGAATCGAAAAACGTATGTTTCGATTCAAAAGAATTTATTTGCAGTGTATAGGAAGATCTCATTAGCGTCTAAATAAGAATTAAGAACAATGAGAGAATGGGGAAAGATCCATGAAAATCAGCCTCGATAAACAAGATTTATTCGATGATTTAAAACAACGTTATCAATACTTATTAGATACCGCTTATCCAGATGATATCATCTCTTTTGAAGAAGAAACTGCGATATGCTCAGGAGATTTTTATATGTTTTTTACACTTGTTGCAGGCAGCTTGAGTCTTGTGATCGATCATAAACGAATACCGAAAAAACAGTTAAACGTGCTGCGTCAGTCATTTGAAGAGCAATATCCCCAAATCAAATCTTATCAACATATCCTTGAATCGTATCCTTTATTGCATTCCTATGTTCAATACCATGAAGAAACAAGAAAACGAATCATTGCACTGATACAATAACCTCTTGGAGGCCAAACAATGACATGGTTTTTAAATGAAAAAATCCAGAAGCAAATCCCTGATTTCGATATCAGTCTTCTAAAGCAAATCAATGAATTTCACTACTTTAAAGAGTATAATGAACATTACGACTTGATCAACTGTATTGTTCTGCACATCCCATATGAATCCCCGAATCTACAAGCAGACATTCATCTGAAATTTACCAACGTCTCTTCTGTTCAAATCAGAGATTTGGAGTTAACAAATGATGACTATATTTTATTGGACATTCAGTTTTTGGATAGAGGCTGGGAAAATTTGAATTACTTTGTCGAAGACTTTGAAGAACAGTATTTTTCTTTTTATTGTGAAACGGTTCAAGTCATACAAGTCGTTTCAAATGAATCGGGCTAGTCTCTCTACATATGTGCGAATCATGCTTCTCCATTCCAACATAGAAAGGTGCAATGACATTGAATCGAATGATGAAATGGTTTTTATTTGCGGCAGTCATCGCTGGCTTATTGGTATGCGCACTCTTTGTGTTCCGTTTAAACCAGCCTAAGCCGACGACAAACATCCATTATGCAGACACACAAAACAAACAGCAAACACTCGATATGTACATGCCAAAGGGCAAAGATGAAGACAAAAAGAAGAAGCATCCAGTCATGATCTATCTCCATGGCGGCGGCTGGACAGGCGGCGATAAGAATAGAGTCGCTTCAAAGGCTGATTATTTTACCGGTCAAGGGTATGTGTTCGTTTCAATGAATTACAGGCTTCATCCTGATGCCAACTACGAGCAGATGGCAGATGATACGGCAAACGCCATTAAATGGGTGAAGGATCATGCGGATGAATATCAAATCGATTCATCAAAAATCAATGTTATGGGTCACTCAGCGGGCGGTCATTTGACGGCGCTGGTTGCCACAGATTCAACCTACTTAAAACGTGTGGGGCTGTCGCCAAAAACGATCAATTCCATTGTTGTTCTAGACGGACCGTTAAACCTCAATCAATTTATACAAGCCATCCCATCGTACAAAAAAGTCTTTGGCAAACAAGAGGAGAATTGGACAAAGGCATCACCTGTCACTTATATGAATCAAAAGAATGTACCTCCAGTCTATTTGGTTACAGGCTGGCAAAATCCTGAGGTGTACCGATTTGCAGAAAAACTGAATCATGATAAAGGTTCTAAGTTTGTCTTTCGGGTCCATTCGCTGAGCCACAGTGACTTGAATAAATGGTTTGGATCAGACAGAGCGCCAAAAGAAGCGCAAGAAATGACAAAGGCTGTCATGTCTTTTGTGAATAAACAGAATCAATAACGAAGACCGTATGCTCGACAATCTAATTTGCCGCAGTATATGATAAAGCGTAAATGGTTTGAACCAAAGGAGTGTATGTCGTTGTCATCACGTATGGAAAATAAAGTGTTCAATTGCGAAAAAGAGCTGACGCTGAATATTATCGGCGGTAAGTGGAAAATGCTGATTTTATGGCACCTTGGCAGAGAAGGGACAAAACGATTTGGTGAGTTAAAGTCGTTAATGCCTGGGATTACGCAAAGAATGCTTGTCAATCAGCTAAGAGAATTAGAGGAAGATCATATTGTGCATCGGGAGGTTTATCCTGTCGTTCCGCCAAAGGTTGAGTACTCTCTCACAGAACTAGGAGAAAGCTTAATGCCGATTTTAGAGGCGATGTATGATTGGGGCAAACAATATCTCGACAGCAATTTTTTAAAGGGTGATAAATAGTAATACATGCAAAAGATACTGGTCGAAAGACAGTATCTTTTTTGTAACCATATGCGAAAAAGTATAGTATGTAAAAAAAAAGTGCGTACTTGGAATGCTTCCATCCTGTTGTTATACTCATTTCATCGTGCAAGAAGCCCTATCCACGGAGCTCTTGAAGATGAGATGAAAAAACGGGAGTGAACGTTCATGAAATTACAATTAGCATTAGATTTAGTGAATATACCAGAAGCGATTGAGCTGATCAAAGAAGTAGAAGGATCTATCGATGTAGTTGAAATTGGAACACCTGTTGTGATCAACGAAGGCTTGCGTGCCGTTAAAGAAGTCAAACAGGCATTTCCAAACCTACGTGTACTCGCCGATCTGAAAATTATGGATGCGGCAGGTTATGAAGTGCAGCAGGCATCTGAAGCTGGAGCAGATATCGTGACCATTCTTGCAGCGGCAGAAGATATGTCCATTCAAGGAGCAGTGAAAGAAGCGAAAGCAAGAGGGAAACAGATTTTAGTGGATATGATAGGTATCAAAGATATCGCTGGCCGGGCAAAAGAGCTGGATGAGCTAGGAGTCGATTATATTTGTGTACACACAGGCTATGACCTGCAAGCGGTTGGACAAAACTCATTTGCTGACCTTATGACCATTAAACAAGTCGTCAAACAAGCGAAAACAGCCATTGCAGGCGGAATTAAGCTTGATACGTTACCTGAAGTCGTGAAATTAAATCCTGATTTGATCATTGTCGGCGGCGGTATCGCAAGCCAGGACAATAAAGCAGAAGTTGCCGCGCAAATGAAGCAGCTGATCGCACAATCATGAAGACCAGTGACTATGTGAAAGCCATTTTGAATGAACTTTCTGAGCACTCGCCCGCTATTCAAGACGAACAAACGGAGCGGCTTGTCTCAAGCATTTTAGCTACAAGAAAGGTCTTTGTGGCAGGTGCTGGTAGGTCTGGTTTGATGGGAAAATCATTTGCCATGAGACTCACACATATTGGCGTCAAGGCTTATGTGATCGGTGAGACCAATACACCATCCTTTACAGAAGAGGATCTCTTGATTGTGGGGAGCGGATCTGGCCGAACAGAGACTTTGCTTGTCCTTGCAAAAAAGGCGAAAGCAATTGGCGGAAAAGTGGCATCTTTCACGCTTTCTGCTGAGTCACCTCTAGCTGATCAATCGGATCAAGTCATCTTACTGTCAGGTGCGCCGAAGGATCAACAGGAAGGAAGCCATCATACCATTCAGCCAATGGGCTCGCTATTTGAGCAGTCCCTTCTTCTGACATACGATGCGGTCATTTTGCGGTTAATGGAAATGAAAAAGCTCGACACACAGACAATGTACGGGCATCATGCAAATTTAGAATAGTCATTTTTAACGCCTTTCCTTTCTTAGAAGGAGGGGCTTTTTCATTTTCATCAAGCTCAGAATCTTGACATCAATCATTTGTTGTAACTATAATTGTTACATCGTTAAAGAAAAAGCGTAAACACGGAAGGAAGATGAACATGAAAGTACAAATCTGGTCAGATATCGCCTGTCCTTTTTGTTATATAGGAAAAAAACAACTAGAAACAGCACTTGAACAATTCCCTCAAAAGGAACAGGTGGAAATCGAGTTTAAAAGCTTTGAGCTTGATCCACATGCACCTGCTGATGTCGATTTTGATGTCCATGATATGCTCGTCAAAAAATATGGGATGAGCCGCAGCCAGGCTATGGCGATGAATGAGCAGGTGAAGCAGGCCGGCAAAGAGAAAGGAATCGATTTTCAATTTGATCCACTCGTGTTGACAAACACCTTTGATGCCCACCAGTTGGCGCAATATGCTGGCCAAATGGGAAAAGGCGATTTTGTTATGGGAGAGCTGTTTCAAGCATATTTTACAGATGGAAAGCATGTTGGTGATCGTCAAACCCTTTTAGACATTGCAGAAAAAGCAGGTCTTGATTTGCAGGAAGTACAGCAAGTGTTAAGCGGCGAAGAATTTGCTGATCATGTCCGAAAAGACGAACAAGAAGCGAGACAGCTTGGTATCAATGCTGTTCCGTTTTTCTTGATCAATGACAAGTATTCAGTTGCAGGTGCACAGCCAGCTGATACGTTCCTGCGTGCACTTGAAACGGCTTGGACAGAAGAAGCAGCTCAAGCTGAGAAAGCGGCTGCCAATTCATTTGAAGCAGCATGTGCAGATGGTGTATGCGCAGTGCCTGCCCCTAAAGAAGAGATCTAACCATATAAAAAATGAGCCTTCTCCAAAAAGGGCTCATTTTTTTCTTGCATTCATTTGTTTGATCGTTTCACCTGGAACCAATTCAGGTTCATAAAAGGTTTGATGAGGGAGATTCTTTTTCCCTTGCACTTTTTTTATCATCCAGTCTGCTGCATCCCTACCCATTTGCTCCTGAGGGTGCGTCAGTGTTGTTAGCTTCACATTGGCATTTTTCTGGGCAATATACGAATTGTCCTGTCCAATAATGGAGAGGTCCTCTGGAATGGACAGCCCGATGTCACTGCATACATTGGCAACTTCTAATCCAACCTCATCGTTATAGCAAACAAGGGCAGTCAGCTCATGCTGATGCTTTAATAAGAAAGTTTTAATATCATCCCCCAAATGCTGCTTCGATTCTGTATCGAAAAAGAGGACGTGCTCAGGTAAAAAATTAAGCTTCGCTTCACCGAGCGCTTGAATATAGCCTTTCATTCGGTACTTTCCCTGTAAATCATCTGTTTTTGAGATCAGGCCGATTTGCTGATGTCCTGAGGTGATCAGCTCTTTTGTGGCTAAATAACTGGACTTCACATCATCCAAGCAGAGAAAAGGAACCTCTAACTGCTCATAATAGGCATTGATCATAATGAGCGGTACATCCTGTTCTTTAAAGGATAAGTAGTACGAGATGTTTGGGTTATATAAATTACTTTTCGTCGGCTCGACAATGAGTCCGTCCACACCAAAGGACAGCATCATTTCGAGCGCTTTTTTCTCCTGTTCTACATCATTATTTGTACTCGCCAGTAACAACGAATAGTTCTCTTCGTTTAATCGGCTTTCAATGCCTCGAATGATGGAAGGGAAAATGTAATCGGATATGTATGTCGTGATAACCCCAATCGTTTTCATATGCGCATGTCCCGCAGGCTTTGTTTGATATTGATTGGTCACAAATGTGCCTGAACCTTTCTCACTTCGCAAAAAACCTTCGCTCGACAATTCTAAGATGGCCTTTCGAACTGTATGCCTGCTCACTTGATACATCTCCTGCAGGCTTGATTCAGTTGGAATACGTTCCCCGATCCGGTAATCCCCTGTAAGTATTTTGCTTTTTATATCATCGATAATGATCTGGTACTTCTTTTTCATCGTTTCACTTCTTTCTCAGTTGATCATCTACTCGAATTGAGAAGAAATTGTATGGACATATTTTAACATGGTTGTCGAATCAAAAACAGGCGCTTTCCCTTTCTGACGTTTCAGCTTTAGAAAAGTGCAGGTTTTTGTCATATTGTGTATGTACAACTATATTTATTATTGACATATGTACGTACAAATATTATATTGTGAATGTGCACAGAGAATCAATGAATCTAGAAAACGAAAATTGAAACCGCTATCAATCATGGAGGTGAACGCAGAATGAATCATGAAGAGACGACCAAAGCCTTAAAAGAAGGACGGACATCTTTAGGGATTGAATTTGGTTCAACACGAATTAAAGCCATTTTAATAGATGAAGCGTTTCAGCCAATTGCCCAAGGTGCATTTGAATGGGAAAGTTCTCTCCAGGAAGGAATTTGGACGTACAATTTAATTGATATCATTACAGGTCTTCAAGTAGCGTACCGAGAGATGAAAGAGCAAGTCGAGCAAAGGTATGGAGTGACCATTCAAACCATTGGCTCAATTGGGGTATCAGCTATGATGCATGGCTATGTGGCATGTGATCATACAGGAGAGGTACTCGTTCCGTTTCGCACATGGCGGAATGCAACAACCATTGAGGCGAGTCAAAAACTGACGAATGTCTTCCAATTTCATATTCCAGAAAGATGGAGCATTGCCCATTTGTATCAAGCCATATTAGAAGAGGAAAAACATCTTTCCCGTTTAGAATATATGACCACTCTATCAGGATACATTCACTGGCTTTTAACAGGAAAGCAGGCCATTGGCATTGGAGATGCATCTGGCATGTTCCCAATTGATGAACAAACGAAAGATTACAATGAAGAAATGCTTCATCAATTTGAAGACTTGATCGCAGAAAAAGGCTATCCGTGGAAGCTCCGTCACCTTCTGCCGCATGTTTATTTAGCAGGCGAGGAGGCTGGCGTGTTAACGGCAGCAGGAGCAGCCATTTTAGATCAAGGCAAACACTTACAGCCAGGGATTCCATTTTGCCCCCCGGAAGGTGACGCCGGAACGGGCATGGTGGCAACAAACAGTGTAGAAAAACGGACAGGGAACATTTCAGTTGGGACATCTGTTTTTGCCATGATTGTGCTAGAGCAGGAGCTAAAGGGTGTGTATCCAGAAGTGGATATGGTCACAACGCCGGACGGACTGCCAGTTGCAATGGTTCATGCGAACAACTGTACAAGTGACTTAAATGCTTGGATGAATATCTTTAGAGAGGCATTTGACGCACTAGGCGTGCAAGTGTCGTCAGAAAAGGTATACGAAGCCTTATTACAGCAGGCGTTAGAAGCAGATCGAGATGGCGGCGGGCTCTTAAGCTATGGCTATTATTCTGGTGAAAATATTACAAGACTGCCAGAAGGAAGACCTCTTTTTGTCAGATCAGCTGAAAGCCGCTTTAATCTGGCTAACTTCATGCGTACCCATCTTTTTTCTGCTTTTGGCGCAATGAAAATAGGGATGGACCGTTTAAAAGAACATGAACAGGTTGCGATTGATCGGTTATTAGGGCATGGAGGGTTATTTAAAACACCGCTCGTTGGTCAAAAAATGGTGGCAGCAGCGCTTGATACACCTGTATCAGTCGTTTCTACTGCGGGAGAAGGCGGTGCGTTTGGAATGGCTGTCCTCGCTTCCTATATGGTCCATCATCAAAAGCAAACATTGGCTGAATTTCTCACGCATCAAGTGTTTGCCCATACATCAGAAGAACTGATAGAACCCGATCCACTTGATGTCAAAGGCTTTGGCGAATTTTTAAAGCGCTATCAAGACGGCCTTCCGATTGAAGAGGCGGCAGTAGCATATCTGATGTCAAAGAAAGGAGTGACAACCGTATGTTAGAACGCTTAAAAGAAGAAGTATACGAAGCCAATTTAGATTTGCCGAAATACGGACTTGTGAAATTCACATGGGGCAATGTCAGTGCGTGTGATCGTGACAGCGGTCTATTTGTTATTAAGCCTAGCGGTATAGCGTATGACCAATTATCAGCAAAAGACATGGTTGTGGTCGACTTTGACGGTGAAGTAGTGGAAGGGGAATACAGCCCTTCATCAGATACTGCAACACATGCTGTCCTTTACAAACACTTTGAGGAAATTGGCGGTATATCACATAGCCATTCCATGTGGGCAACCGTTTGGGCGCAGGCAGGTCTCGATTTACAGGCAATGGGCACAACACATGCCGATACATTTTACGGCGCTGTTCCGTGTGCTCGATTTCTGACAGAAGAAGAAGTGAATCGTGGTTATGAGGTAGAAACGGGCCGGCTGATCATCGAAACGTTTGAGAAAAGAAACTTAGATGTGATGGCGGTGCCGGGTGTATTGCTTCAAGGCCACGGCCCATTTACGTGGGGGAAAGATGCAAAAAGTGCGGTCACAAACAGTGTGATTTTAGATGAAGTCGCCAAAATGAATTTGTTTGCAAAGCAATTAAATGAATACGCAGAACCTCTTCCGCAGCGAATTTTAGATAAACATTACTTAAGAAAACACGGAGAACATGCGTATTACGGACAAAAACCTTCAAGATAAAGAAAAGAGGGATATCTATGTTAACAAGTCAACATAAAGAATGCTGGTTTATTGTCGGATCACAGCATTTATACGGAGATGAAGCACTGCAGAAAGTAAAAGCAGATGCACAAAAAATGACGGATGCCTTAAATGAGAGTGGTTTACTTCCTTATCCAGTGATCCTTCAGGAGCTGGCTGTCAGCGCGGATCAAATCACAAAGCTGATGAAAGAGGTCAATTATCGTGATGAGGTTGTCGGCGTCATGACGTGGATGCATACATTTTCACCGGCAAAAATGTGGATACGCGGGACCAATCTTTTGCAGAAGCCTCTTTTGCATCTTGTCACACAGTATTATGAAAAGATTCCGTGGGACACGATCGATATGGACTATATGAATCTTCATCAATCTGCCCATGGAGACAGAGAATATGGCTATATCAATGCACGTTTAAATAAACAAAACCAAATTGTTGCCGGTCATTGGTCTAAGCCGGATGTGCAGCAGCAAATCGCTGAATGGATGGACGTGGCAGCTGCCTATCATGAAAGCTTTCAGATTAAAGTGGCTAGGTTTGGTGACAACATGCGCCACGTGGCTGTCACAGAAGGCGATAAAATTGAAGCCCAGATTCAACTAGGGTGGACTGTTGATTACTTTGGCATAGGCGATCTCGTCGAATATGTGAGTGCAGTAGAAGAAGCAGAGGTAGATGCGTTATTTGCGGAATATTTAACGCAATATGATGTGGATTATGGAACGTATTCAGTTGAAGATTGGGAAAAAAGTGTCAAGGTGCAAGCCCGATATGAGATTGCCATCCAACGCTTTTTAGATGAAGGCGGCTACAATGCCTTTACGACGAACTTTGAAGATTTACATGGAATGAAGCAGCTGCCAGGACTTGCGGTACAGCGGCTGATGGCAAAAGGGTATGGCTTTGCCGGGGAAGGCGATTGGAAAACGGCTGCACTGGACCGGTTATTAAAGGTGATGAGTCATCATCAATCCACTGGTTTTATGGAGGACTACACGTATGAAATGACCTCTGGGCAGGAAGCAGTGCTGCAATCTCATATGTTAGAAGTAGATCCGGCGCTTGCCCATACGAAACCTGTCATTGTCGTATCTCCGCTTGGAATCGGAAACAGGGAAGATCCAGCTCGCCTTGTGTTTGATGGAAAAGCAGGGGAAGGTGTTGTTGTTTCTATTGCTGATTTTGGGACTCATTTCAAATGGCTCATACAAGAAGTCGAAGCTTTTGAGCCGGAGGAAGCAGCACCTCATTTACCGGTTGCACGTGTGCTCTGGAAAATCAAGCCGAATTTTCAGGACGGCGTCAAAGCATGGATTAAGCAAGGCGGGGGTCATCATACAGTCGTATCCCTCAATTTAACGGTTGATCAAATTGTTCATTTTGCAAAGCTTGTGAGTGCAGAGTATGTGGTTTTATAGAAGGGTGAAAGGTCTTCTACTGGGTGCAGTAGAAGCACGGGATGAAATGAAAGCGGTTAATTAAGTGAGGGGGTCATCCACTTGGAGAAAAAAGTGTCAAGCAAATTTATCTTCTTTTTCGGGTCCTTTGCAGGCATCTTATTCGGATATGATATTGGGATTATTGCAGGGGCGGAAGGACATATTCAGCAAGAATTTCAGCTCAGCCCATTATGGCTTGGAATTGTCGTCTCTTCATTAATGGGCGGGGCGATTATCGGTTCCATTTTAAGCGGTCTGTTAGGGGATAAATTTGGCCGCAGAAAGCTTATTTTGGTCTCATCCGTTATCTTTTTTGTCGGAGCGATCGGATCAGCTATCGCACCAGAAGAGATCTCATTAACCATTGCACGTATCTTTTTAGGGACAGCCGTAGGAACAGCCTCATCTTTGGTGCCGGCATACATGTCTGAAATTGCTCCTGCTAAAATCCGCGGAAAATTGTCTGGGCTCAATCAGCTCATGATCGTAAGCGGACTATTGCTGAGCTATATTGTTGCATTTGTGTTTGAACCTGTTCCAGACAGCTGGCGCTGGATGCTCGGTAGTGCCGCTTTATTTGCCATCGTACTTTATATTGGTATGCTGAAGCTTCCTGAATCTCCGAGATATTTAATTAAACACGGAATGGCTCATAAAGCACGGGAAGTATTAGGATCACTGCGCTCTTCTGATGATGAAATTGAAGCAGAGATGCAGGAAATTTTAGAAGTCGCGAAAGAAGAACGCTCTGGTATTCGCGAATTGTTCCAAAAGAAATTCAGAATGGCTCTTTTCATAGGGGTTGGGATGGCGACCCTTCAGCAAATTCAAGGGGCGAACTCCATTGTGTATTATGCAACGAGTATTGCTCGGAATGTAGGGCTTGCACCTCAGGTTGCCGCAGGTTTTACAGTCATTGTCGGTGTCATTTTTGTCGTCACCACCGTGATCTTTTTACAATTTGTTGACCGGTTCGACCGCCGAACGATTCTCACCGTAGGGGGAACGGGCATGGCCCTTTCTTTCTTTGCACCAGCCGCATTAGGTGCACTTGGCGTGAGTGAAGGGATTTTAAACTGGGTGACATTGATTTCACTTTGCTGCTTTATCTTGTGCTACGCCTTCTCATGGGCACCGATCACGTGGATCATCATCGGCGAAATCTTCCCGCTTTCTGTCAGAGGTATCGGCGCAGGTATTTCATCTGCCTTTAACTGGACGGGATCGTTAGCCGTTGGACTCGTGTTCCCTATTCTGGCAGATAAATTCAGCTTTGGGGTCATTTTCTCCTCATTTGGTGTCATCTGCTTAATCGGACTATTGTTCACCCGCTTTGTACTAGTTGAAACAAAAGGAAGAAGCTTAGAGCAAATCGAAACCGATATGGCAGCACGAGTATAAAGAAAACCCTCGCATTCGGTGTCAGTCCTGCGTGCTGATGCTCACGAATGTCGAATTCGCTCCGCGCCAGTACTCGTCCTTCCTAGGGATGCAAAGGTTTTCTATCACGCTGAAAAGAAGACAAAGGGCTAAAATCAAGATCATTTTAGCCCTTTGTCAACAATCTGAAACCCACTATCCATAGGATAGTGGGTTTTTTACTCAAGCGTCTGTTTTAGCTCATCTGGCAATAAATCAATCAATTGATCATAAGAAGATAAATCCAGCACTTCAAGCAGCGCATAATATTTTGCATAAACCTCACTCAGCTGATCAGGATGATTCGTTTCATATCGATTCAAATGCATTTGAGTCAGTTCAAGTGCAATGTCTAGCTTGTTTCGTTCGATTGGTTGTGTCGTATTGATCATATCGTTCACCTCGTGTTTGATGATGAGTGAAGGTTATGGGGCGGTACCGCAGCTAATCTTATATTCATTTTCCTCGACCTTTTTCGAATAGCAGACAGAAGGTGTCATCCCTGTTTCACTTTTCCAAGCCTGCCAGTAAACATCATAAAGCTGACCATACTCAGGATCTTTGTACTTCGTTTTTTTCAAAATAGCAAAATAGCTTTGGTAAGGGTATCCTTCTTGGTAAATTGATTTCCGGATAGCGCCTTTTTCGGTTGAATTTGTGAAGATCATAGGTGATAGCATTGGAAGAGCAATGATGATGACAATAAATGTCATGAATAAAAAGAGTTTATGTTTTGTTTTCATAGATGTCCTTTCTGCGCAAGATATCATTTGTATAATATGTTAAAAATGACCTTTTGTAAAGAAAGAGAAAACGAGATGAATAGTGGATTTTTTAAAAAATAGACAAGCATCTAATCACGAATGACGTTTCTTACATACGATAGAGTGTAAGTGAAAGACAAATTGAAGGGGTGTTGAGATGAGCCGGAATCGATTAGATGATTTTTTCTTTGGGCCTCGCAGAGGAAACCATGGAGGAGATGAAACGGTTGTTTTCCCCACACGTCAAATTGTCAACACAAGAACGAATGAACAAACCGTTAGAAAAATTCATCCAACGCATATCACAAACGTCAATAAAAATATCAAAAGAATTGAAAACTACTATCCTGTCACTGAGTCGACTCATAACGAGTATATCGTGAAAGAATACGATTGCGGCAGTGATATCAAAAACCCTTGCTGCCGTCCAGTGAAACGCTGTAAGTGGTAATGAAGGGGGCATCCTTTTATGGGATGCCTCAGATTGTAGAGAAACTCATGTTTTTCTACAATCTTTTTTATTTTCATCGTAATGATGATGGATGAGATTAAAGAAAAAGGCCTCCCACACACCTAGCCTAGCTTCGCTAGGTGTGTGGCAATCTTCTTCATGTTCTGACAGGCAGCTGTGAGAAGCACTTGCTCACTCACATTTTGTTTTCCCCTCAACCGGCAGTAGCGAAGCCCATGCAGTTGTTTTGAATCTGCAAAGCTTCGCTCTATTTTTTCTTTTCTTTTTTTATATAGCTCTTTTCCAGAAGCAGACAGACGATTTTGTCTGATCTTTTCTTTATGTTCTTCCCATACATGTCTTGAGATCACTTTTTGATGATTTTTCGACCTTGTACAGCTCTCTAGGAAAGGACACGATACGCATTTTTTAGGGTCTGATTTGTAGAATCGATAACCTTTTCGATCAGTTGTTGTATATAATAGCTTCTCGCCATTTGGGCATATGTAGTGATCATGTTCAGAATCATACTGAAATTTCCATTTCTCAAATAATCCTCTTGTTGGATGAAAGCGTCTATGTGCGATGACACCAAAAATACGGCGATCGGATAAACCTTTACAGATTGGGGTTGTCAAATAACCAGAATCAAGGGCAACAGCTTCTACTTGAAAACCAAATCGGGCGATTTGGTGATCCAATCGATCAAGATACGGAACAGAGTCATGGATATTGCCGGGCGTGACATGGGCATCCGTGATGATATTGTACTTCATATCCGTTGTACGGTGGTCTAGGTAGAAAAAGCCTTCTGGCTTGTTTTCACGATAAAGATAGCCACTTTCAGGGTCAGTCGTACTTTGACGAATGTCTTTTTCCGTTTTCACCTCCTCTTTTACCTTTAAGGGCTTTTTTCCGTGTACCTCTCGATCTTCTTGGATCGCTTCTTCTAAATCATTTATATAGTTCTGAGTATCTTGTTCAATCGTTTTTCTCGTATATTTATGTTTATTGGCATTGGCTTTAAGATGAGTCGAATCAGTAAAAAGAACGCGGCCTCCTACCATATCATGATTGATGGCTTGAAGCACAATTTCATCAAAAATGTCTTGAAAAATCGTTGTATCTTTGAATCGAGTACGACGATTCCAGCTAATGGTCGAGTGGTGGGGAACGGGGTCATTGATGTTCAAACCTAAAAACCATCTATACGCCATGTTATAGTAAATTTCTTTTTCAAGTTGTCTTTCAGAACGGATACCGTACAGGTATCCGATAAACATCATTTTGAACAAAATAAGTGGATCAAGAGAAGGACGACCTTTATTCTCACTATAATAGGGTTTGACTTTATCTACGATAAATGAAAAATCAATGTACTGATCAATTTTACGAAGCAGGTGATCCTCTTCGACCAGTTGATCTAGCAATACAAATTCGGCTTCGTGCTGAGAAGAATTTCTAGTGTGGAACATGAGAAAAACACCTTCCTTTAGTATGCTTTTCTCTATTATAAAACGGGGGAATGGAAACTTTAAGGGAAAAAATAAAGCTGTCGAGATTTTCTCGACAGCCTGGGGCATCCTTTTATGGGATGCCTTTTTATTTTCAGGAGAAAAATTTTGATCAAAATCTCCTTTCAAGATAAAATTGGAAGTATCAATCATTCTGTTAGGGGCGATGTTCTGAATATTCGATTGTTAATTCCAGATGATGCTGAAGAATATGCCGCGTTGAGACTAGAAGCACTACGATTACATCCAGAGGACTTTGCGATGAGTTATGAAGAAGAGCAAATCGGTACAATAGAAAAATACGCAGCTCGTTTTGCTTCGGTACAATTTACGTGGACCTTTGGTGCCTTTGATCAAGGGAAGCTTGTGGGGATGGTCACGCTCATCCAAGAAAACTTACAGAAATTAAAGCACCGAGCGAATGTGGCGGCGATGTATGTTACAGCGGGTGCCCGCGGAAAAGGAGTAGGCAAGGCCTTGATAATGGAAGTTCTTTCATTCGCCGGAAAACGACACGACATCGAGCAAATGTATTTATCAGTCGTGACGACCAATCACTCAGCCAAACGCTTGTATCGCTCTATTGGATTTGAGTCATACGCGCTTGAAGAAAAAGCACTAAAATGGCCTGATCATACATATGTAGATGAGGAAAAAATGGTTTTATTTTTATGATAGTCTGGAGGAGATAAAAGTGGATCAACAGACCATACGCATCATGTTAGCAGCAGGACCAAATAGTGAGCTGGAATCTTTTGCGCTGCGTGCAGCACTTGAAAACTTCGGCGTAAAAGTCGATATGCAATGGATCGGAAGACCAAATGACCTGATCAATGTGTTATCTGGAAAAAATAGAGGAGAAATCGATTACATTCTTCTATCGTTTCATGGGGAAGAAGGAGCATTTCTCATGCCAGAATTAGGGGAAGATGTATACGAAGATGGAGAGCCTAGAGGCGCTGCTTTTGGAGCGGATGAAATCAAGCAGTATGCTTCATTAAAAGGGGTTCACGTTATTTCTACAGGTTGCACACTAGGTGAGAAAAAATTAGCAGATGCCTTCTTAGAAGCAGGTGCCATGTCCTATATAGCGCCGGATGATTACATTGATGGAGATGCGGCATTTATCTTTGTATTGACCTTACTTTATGAGCGCTTAAACAATACAAAGACGGTCAGAGCGGCTTTTGATCGAGCGAGTTCGATTGATGAAGAAACGAAATTATTTCAACTATATATGCAAAAATAATGTTAGGGCTGAGAAATCAAGCCCTTTTTCTATTCCTCTTTTAAATTGTGTCTAAAGTGTGACAAGTTTGTTTTTTGAAAACTAAATTGGGTTCACGCAAAGTCTATCCTACAAACACACGTCATCAAGGCATGACGCCATCACGAGAGGGGAATTATTGTGTCAATGAAATGGAAAATCAGTCTCGTCCTATGCGGACTTGCAATCATCATCGGAATTGCTGCATTTTATCATAATCAGCAGGCAAGTGGGACGGAGAAGAAGAAAGTAGAACAAGATGCGAGCTATAAAGAAGTGGAAATAGTCACCCTCGTGAATGACGGGAGATACATGAGATATGCAGTCAACTATCCGGTGTTTCATCAAAAAAAGCTAGATCAAGAGATGAAAAGATTTGCAGAAACAGCGCTAGACAAATTCAAAACATCATTTAGCGAAGCGAGCGATGTCGATGAAGAGAATCGATACGAATTAAATATAGATTACGAGATTATTCATTATGCAAAGCAAACCGTTGCGATTAAATTCAATACATATGAATTGAAAGGCGGAGTAAAAGGCGCACATCAAACGAAGTTGTTCAATTTTGATTTCAAGAAACAGCATTTTTTATCAATAGATGATTTATTTTTATCAAAGAAAGAAAATCTGCAAAAACTGTCACATATGACATTTGATGAATTAAAAAAAGATCGCACTTTTGCTGAAAATGAGCATTTGCTCAAACAAGGAACGTCTCCTGCGGCAGAGCATTATCAGTATTTTGCCATCAAGGATCGTTTTATTGAATTCTACTTTCCAGCAGGGCAAATCGTACCAGACAAACAAGGCCCTCAAGTGCTGGCGATTAAAAAAACAGTGCTTAAAGGAATGTTAAAACCAGAATATATCAATAAAGAAAAGAACAAAAACGAGAAAAAAGAACCAATTCCAAAAAGAAAAATCGTAAAACTGCCAAAACAGTCAGCATTCAACCCAAATCAAAAAGCCATTGCCCTGACATTTGACGATGGACCAAATCCATCTACGACCTCAAAAATTTTAAAAGCCTTAAAAGAAAACAAAGGACATGCGACATTTTTTGTATTAGGCAGCAGGGTTCAATATTACCCCGATATGCTAGGTGAGATCAGAAAGGGTGGGAATGAAATCGGAAATCATTCCTATAGCCATCCTTTACTCACAAGACTGCCATTAAAACAAGCCGTCAAACAAGTAGAAGAGACCCAGCAAATCATTGAAAAAGCTGGCGGGTTCACACCGACACACTTTAGACCGCCATATGGAGGAACAAACGGGCAAATTAACGCGGCTGTCAACATGAAAGTCACGCTTTGGGACGTAGATCCTGAAGACTGGAAATATCGCAACAGCCAGTATGTCGCGAGCTACATTCTCACACATGCGTCTAGCGGAGAAACCGTCTTAATGCACGACATCTATGACACCTCGGCAAACGCAGCTGTCACGATTATCAAGGAATTAACCAAACAAGGATATCAATTATTAACAGTTTCAGAGCTTGAGCAGTGGAAGGAAGCGCGGGCGAAGAAAGGTGAATTGAATACGTAATGATCATGCGAATCTTAGTGGATTCGCATCTTTTTTTAAAGCCAATTATGAAAATAAAGGGAAATGATGTTAAAATGAGTGTGGAAAGGGAGGGCTTCGGATGGTATTGATGAGGTTGATCAGCCTATATATGCTGACAGCGTTTTGTTTGGGTTTTATCGTCAATTATGTACCTGGTTTGATGCTGCCCATCTATATTCTTGCGATGATCGGGCTCATTTTATGTCTCGTTCATATTGCGCTGCATTATATTCGTCGAATCAGATATATGTTGCTTCATGAAAAACGGTAAGAATTCTCTAATTGCTTTCTCTAAAAAACTTCCCTCTAAATGAGAGAAGTTTTTATTTTTTCGGTTTTTGATGTTCTAACAGTTGTATGATTTTCTCGTTTGACTCTTTCATTTGTCTTAATAAAGAAACGATATTCCCAGTAATCCCAATGAGGACAATAAGTAAAATGATGATGATCCACATGCTATGGCCTCCTATCTGCTCACGAATGCTGTTTTGCTTCCTTATCCATTACCTTGTCAAGGATACAGTATAATGAATGTATTGAAATGAACAGTTCGTGCTATTTATTCGACAATAGATGTGAACAGAGAATGATTGAGGGGGATTCATTTGAAACGAGTAGACGTAGTATCAGCTATTATTTATGATGAGGAAGAAAATATGTTAATGGTCAAAAACGTAAAGGGATATTGGGAAGTTCCTGGTGGTGCTGTAGAAAAAGGAGAACACCTGCATCAAGCCGTGATTCGCGAGGTGAAAGAAGAGACAGGGTATGTTTGCAAAGTAAATGAACTTCATTCGGTTCGAGAAGCATACTTTCAAGACAAAAAGCATCATGCGCTGATGATCACCTTCTTTGCCGAAATCACCGGAGGACAAATGAGTATTCTCGATCCGGATGATGATATCGAAGAAGTAAAATGGGTCAGCAAGCAAACTTTTCAAAATCTAAACCCCAAGCTATATAACTGGCTAAAATTAAACGAAGAACCACAAACTTTTTATCAATTTGAAGGAAATAGAACAGTTGGTTAACAAGCTGATATAGGTATGAAGGAGTGCGGCCCTACAGGAGCTCCAGTAGAAAATCCGGGAGAAGAATTCATGAAAAGAATTTTCTTTCAGGAGGGTGAAGAGTATTGGAAACAAGGTAACGGGGAATTTTCTATTGAGATAGAAGAAGAGTGGGAATGTGAAAGTCTAGTTTTCTTTTATACGGAACCGTAGGGTTTCTTGATCATGAGGTATCCAAATTTTTTGGTTCCTTTTAAAAAGGGAGAAAAAATTGAAACGATCGAGCATTTGGTCGCAGGAGCCCCATTGTATGTGCCGTCGTGCAGCTATATTAATCGGGATCAAGTATATCAAATCGTTCATCATTTTTTGACGACAAAAACGGTTCCTGATTTTGTTGAATGGGTCGAGTTGAGGGATATTGATTTTCAGAAGGATATGAAAAGTTAGGGGCGCAAGATGAAAGTGAGTACAGAAGAAAAATTACATAGTTTAGATGATACTATGCATTTACATGTAGGATATTATGAACATGGTTTTGATTATGAAGGCGTATTTTTTAAGAGTTTAGAAACAGGGAGATGGCTCTTGTTTTTTGATCAAAAAAGTTATGGGGTAACGCTTTTAAAGGAATATGAGAAATGGAATGATCTAGGGTTATTGATTGGAGAATATCTGATTGAAGATGACCAAATTGAGGTGGAAGGTCATAAGCTTTTTGAGCGTTTCTTAAAAGAAAACAGCATAGTGAAATAAATGAGGATAAAACATGACATAATTTTCTTTTGTGTATGTGGGCTATATTGTGATGTTCAAATAAAAACAGACCCAACAAGGTCTGTTTTTATTAGTAGTTGGAAAAAGTTCACTTCCCCTTCTCCCGCTTCCGTTTCTCCTTCTCCGCCCGGTAAAACTCATGAAACATCTTCATCAGCGCCCGCTTCTCAATCCGGGACACATAGCTCCGCGATATCCCAAGCTCCTTCGCTATTTCCCGCTGCGTTTTTTCTTTCTTTAAATCAAGGCCAAATCGGCCGACGATCACTTCTTTTTCCCGGCCGTCGAGAATGTCGATATACTCCTTTACTTTTTCAAGCTCCATGTTGAGCTGAATCGTATCAATCACATCTTCATTTTCGGATTTTAAGACATCAATTAAAGAAATTTCATTGCCTTCTTTATCCTGACCAATGGGGTCATGCAAGGAGACATCCTTTTTTGTTTTTTTGAGCGCGCGTAAATGCATCAGAATTTCATTTTCAATACACCGCGCTGCATACGTTGCCAGCTTTGTTCCTTTTCCAGAGGAATAGCTTTCGATGGCTTTAATGAGTCCGATCGTCCCGATGGAGATGAGGTCTTCAGCGTCTTCCCCGGTATTTTCAAATTTCTTGACAATATGGGCGACGAGCCGAAGGTTATGTTCAATCAGCATATTTCTTGCGTGTTCATCGCCCTGTGCCATAAGGGCTAAGTATTTTTTTTCATCATCTCCCGAAAGGGGCTGTGGAAAGGCATTGTTTTTGACATAGGACACTAAGAACACTAATTCTTTGACCATCAATCCCATCGCTGTAAATACTCCTGCCACGATTTTCACCTCCACCATGTTTAGGCCACTGCCTATATCCTCAAATGTATGTGAAGGGGGGATTGTCTGTGTCTGTACGATGAAAAAATCATCTTTTTCGAAAAAAACGGGCTTCTGTTCGTCTGTTTTTGCTGCCCTTCTCATATGTTTGCGGTTTCTTTGCGGTGCTTGGCGGTCAAGAAGCGTGCTAAAATATGTAATATTAGACCGAAAAGGAAGGGGTTTTTTCGGAACATGGGGAAGGTTCTTTCTTCACATGTAGGTATGAAAATTAATGAATGGTATCGAATGATACGGCAGTTCAGTGTTCCAGATGCGGAAATCCTGAAAGCAGAAGTAGAAGCGGAAATTGAACGGATGGAAGAGGACCAGCATTTACTGATTTATTATCAGCTCATGTGTTTTCGGCACCAGATCATGCTTGACTATATACACCCTTCAAAATATCAACCTTTCTCAGTATCTAATCTTGTCGATAAAATCGAAAACTCCAATCATGAGTTATCTGATATGCTGCATTATTACCATGCATTTTTTCGTGGCATGCATGAGTTTAGTCAAAAAGAATATTTAGAAGCCGTCAAATATTACCGAGTGGCAGAAAAACAGCTGTCTATGGTATTTGATGATATTGAGCAGGCTGAGTTTCATTTTAAAGTAGCAGAAGCCTACTATATTATGAAGCAAACGCATGTCTCGATGCATCATATTTTAAAGGCGCTAGAAATATACGATCAGCATGATGCTTATTCTATTCGCATCATTCAGTGCCTGTTTGTGATCTCAGGAAACTACCAAGACTTAAAACGAAAAGATCGGGCACTGCCTCATTTAAAAAAGGCAAAACAGCTCGCATCACAAATTGATCACCCGCGGATATACAGTTCAGCGCTTTATAATTTAGGAAAATGTTATGGGGAGCTGGGCTACCTTGAGGAAGCACAACGCTATTTAACGGAATCGGCTGATATTGCCTGTAAAGAGCAGCTTCCCACGCTTCCGCATACGCTCTATACGCTCGCAAAACTGCTTTTTAGACAAAATGAACAAGAAGCAGCACGCCGCATATTAGAAGATGGAAAATTAGCTGCAAAGAAGCATGAAGACCAGCTGTTCTGTCATATGTTTGAGTATCTAGATGCTTTATATGTTCAAGGAATGAATGAAAAACAACTGCAAAAAACCATTGATTATTTGGAAAAACTTAGCCTATACTCTTATATAGAGGATATCTCACTAGAAATTGCGACAGCCTTAGAAGCCTCTCAACAATACCAGAAGTCCAACCAGTATTATCAGAAATTATTATGGGCTCAAAATCAAATTCAAGAAGGAGAGTGTCTGTATGAATTCTAAGCAACGTTCGACAGTTGAAGAGAGAAACCAAACGTGAAACAAAAAGCGGGCCCATATGGCCGGCTTTTTTTATGTAAAAAATGAAGTCAGGGAGGAGCAGGTATGATCATGAACCTTGAATGAATTCATCAGAAAGCGGGCAATTTAATCTGTAATGATGTTCTGTGGAGGCGGTCTGATGAAAGGGTTGCATATCTTTATGTGTGTATTGGTATTATGCGTTTTTGTTCCTAATGAAATAGAGGCACGAACATTAAAAAGAATCGACCTGGAAAAAACGGGACGAGCGTTTTGGGACATGAGAGAGGAACGGAAGAAGATTGCGTTAACCTTTGATGATGGGCCTCATCCAGTTTACACGAATCAAATATTGGATGTGCTGAAGCAGCATCAAGTAAATGCCAGCTTTTTTGTCGTAGGAAGCCGGGTTCACGCATATCCAAGGATCGCAGAACGGATTGTGGACGAAGGAAATGAGCTTGGCAATCACACAATGAATCATACGTATTTTGACCTGTTATCATCAAAGGAGATCAAGCAGGAGCTAAAAGAATCAGCGGCTCATATTGCTTCACTCCAGCCTGGCGGGCCCTTATTATTTCGTCCTCCTGGCGGCCGCTTGACGGTGAAATCTTTCCGCATTTTGTCAAAGCAAGGATATGATGTGGTCATGTGGTCCTTTACGCAAGATCCGAAGGACTGGTCAAGACCAGGCGCGCATAAAATTGCGAGCCGGATTATTGATCATATTCAAGGCGGCGATATCATTCTTTTGCATGATGGTGGGGGAAACCGGAAGCAGACGGTCGAAGCACTGAAACAAGTGATACCTGAATTAAAGGATCGAGGATATGAATTTGTCAAAGTGAGCGAACTGCTGCATCATGACAAAGCGTATGTACCAGTTCAACTGCAATAGGAAGTATTCGTCAAAAACAGTCATTCATTGAAACCGAAAGTCTTGTCGTTTACTATATGAAGAGGGCTTTTGGAGGTGAATGTTGTGAAGAAATATGTTGTCCTTTTCATCCTGCTTTGTGTCGCTGCTGGGTGCTCAAAGCCAGAACAAAAAAGTGTCATTGCATTTGGCGACAGCAATACAAAGGGATCAAACTGGGACTTCCGAGATTATCCAACATCTGAAAAATGGGTAAATCTCATGAAAAACGTCGAGCGCGGTCAAATTCAAGTGAAGAACGCAGGGATTGGCGGGCAGACGACTGAAGATGCGAAGCTTCGCTTTGAGCAGGATATTTTAAAGGAGAAACCAACTTACGTCCTCATCATGTTCGGTACGAATGATGCGGCGATTTTAGACGGGAAACATCCCCGAGTGACGAAAAAAAGATTTAAAGAAAATGTAACCTACTTCATTTCTGAAAGTAGAAAAGCAGGCATTACCCCGATTCTCATGACTTGTGTACCTGTTGTAGAAGGCGGAAAAAAGGGCTTGTATTATTACTCTAGGTATAAGTCATCTTATTTTGCTGAGAGAGGCGGTGCAAGAGCTTGGCAAAATTCCTATAATGACATCACGAGAGAAATTGCCAAGGATCAGCAAGTACCGCTTGTCGACAACTGGAAAGCGTTCATCCGAGAAGCTGGTGAAGATAGTGACAATGCGCTGATTCAATCAGGTTTGATCGACCCTTCTGGCAATCATATGACGCCAAAAGGGGCAAGAATCATTTATAACGAAATCAAAGAGCGTGATGTCATCAAACATTTTTAAATGATGGCCATCTGCCTAAACAAGACCATCCATTTAGCATAGTCTAACAGTATATCTTCCTAGAAGGAGGTAACTGATATGTGGGGATGCCCTTATCCTTACCCTGCGTGTTCGCCTTATCCAGCTCAAGGAGCAGGAATCGGTTACGCTTTTCTTGTTGTGTTCCTTGTGGTCATTTTGGTCGTAGGTGGAGGGTTATGGTTTTGGAATGAACAGCCTTGCAAATAAGACACCTCTTCTTTACTTGAGAAGGGGTGTTTTTTACGGAAAATAGTAGTAAGCCTATAGCGCAAGTGATATAATATCAGTCACCTGAGTTTAAAAAAGGAGAGTGCTCGGGAGGCATGGTTCCTGTGATATGGAATTAAGAGGAAACAGAGAGCATATGCCCGAGCGAACGTCTTTTCATTTCTGTCTCAATTAATTCAATGAAGTCGCGATTTAAGTTCATTTCATTTGCTTTATAATACGATTCTATAAGTAAATCATCTGACAGCTTTTTCATACTAGAAACCCATATGATGGGAAAAACACCTCCCCTGAAAAAGTTGGCATAAAACTTGAGGAAAAGACATATCATCATAGGTTGATCGAATGTCTCTGAAGTACCTTTAATCTACCATGAATGGGAAACAAGAACAATCGTTCTGTTATCCACATGGTGAAGTGGATAACTTGTGGGTAGAGTGTTTATAATTGAATGAAAGCGTGATGAAATATAGGTGGATAATGTGTGTAAAATTATCCACACCTGTTGAAGGTCCTCATCATATGTCGAAAACTTTTTCATTGTATTCGATAGACAGACAAATTGTGATTTGATTCGACACAATCGCTGAAAAACCAATGGAAGAAAGGGTGCAAATTGTGCTAAAGAAGTATTTCTTACCGGATGAATTTGTGAAAAGCATTTTCCACATTTCACCGCAAAAACTAAAAGAACGAAATGTAAAAGGAATTATTACCGATTTAGATAACACACTAGTAGAATGGGATCGTCCAAGTGCGACGCCCCGCTTAATTGAATGGTTTCAAGAAATGAAGGATCACGGGATACAAGTGACGATTGTATCGAACAATAATGAAAAAAGGGTCAAGCTTTTTTCTGAACCAGTTCATATCCCGTTTATTTATAAAGCGAAAAAGCCGATGGGAAGAGCTTTTAATAAGGCCGTCGCTGATATGCAATTGAAAAAAGAAGATGTGGTGGTCATTGGGGATCAGCTCATGACCGATGTTCTAGGCGGGAATCGTCACGGCTTCCATACGATTTTGGTCGTCCCTGTTGCTGCCTCAGACGGATTTTTCACTAAGTTTAACAGGCAGATTGAACGCAGAATTTTAGGAGCCTTAAAGCGTAAGGGCCACATTCAGTGGGAGGAAGAGTAATAATGGAAAAGGTTGTTTGTATTGGCTGCGGTGTAGCCATTCAGACGGAAGATAAAGATCAATTAGGATATGCGCCGGCAGCATCTCTATTGAAAGAAGATGTGATCTGTCAGCGCTGTTTTAGGTTAAAGAACTACAATGAAATACAAGATGTTTCTTTAACAGAAGACGACTTTTTAAATATATTGCACAGTATCGGAGAGACAGATTCTCTGATTGTCAAGGTCGTTGATATTTTTGACTTTAACGGAAGCTGGATTAATGGGCTGAGTCGTATTGTGGGTGGTAACCCGATTTTACTTGTCGGCAACAAAGTAGATATTTTACCGAAATCCGTGAAAAAAGATCGTTTGATTCATTGGATGAAACGGGAAGCGAAAGAAAACGGATTGAACCCGATCGATGTGTTCTTAATCAGTGCAAGCAGAGGTCAAGGCGTACCTGAGGTGATGGAAGCGATCGATCATTACCGCGAAGGAAGAAATGTCTATGTCGTCGGCTGTACGAATGTTGGGAAATCCACATTTATCAATCGAATCATCAAAGAAGTATCTGGTGAAGAGAATGTGATCACCACATCCCAATATCCAGGTACAACACTTGATGCCATTGAGATTCCGCTTGATGACGGATCTGCTCTATTTGATACACCGGGCATTATCAACCGTCATCAGATGGCGCACTATGTCAGCAAAAATGACTTGAAGATCTTAACGCCGAAAAAGGAATTGAAACCGAGAACGTTCCAGTTAAATGAAGCACAAACGCTTTATTTTGGCGGACTGGCTCGATTTGATTATGTAAAAGGCGGCAGAACGTCATTTGTCTGCTATATGCCAAATGAGCTAAACATACACAGAACAAAGTTAGAGAACGCAGATGATTTATATGAAAAACATGCAGGGGAACTGCTATCACCGCCATCAAAAGAGGGGATGGAAGATTTTCCAGCACTCGTTCCACATACCTTTACAATTGATCAGCCGAAAATGGATATCGTCTTCTCAGGCTTAGGGTGGATCACGGCAAATGATGCAGGTAAGCAAATTAAAGTCTATGCGCCAAAAGGCGTACATGTGTTTATGAGACGTTCGTTAATTTAAATGTTCAGAGGGGGAGAGACCTTGAAACCTTTATACGGAGTAATCGGTAACCCTGTTGGCCATTCAATGTCTCCGGATATTCATAATGCAGCATTAAAGGATGCTGGAATTGATGGACATTATCATGGCTTTCAAGTAGAAAATGATGACCTGAAAGATGCGATTAGCGGTATGAAAGCCTTAGGAATAAGCGGCTTTAACGTCACTGTTCCGCACAAGGTAGACATCATGCAGTATCTGGACAAAATTGATGTGACAGCTGAACGCCTGCGTGCCGTCAATACGGTGCGGCTTGAAGGAGGTCGGTTCGTCGGGTACAACACAGATGGAGAGGGCTTTCTTCATTCATTGCTTGAAGCCTTGGATCAGCCTTTATCAGAGCTGTCATTTCTAATGATTGGTGCTGGCGGAGCGGCAAATGCGATTTATACGACAATCGCTGACTATGCACCGAAAAGCTTTGATATCACCAATCGTACCATTGAAAAAGCTGAGGCTTTAATTGAAAGTGCAGATGGGAACTTCACTTCTAGTGCCATTACATTAAAGACGGCAGAAGAGCAGCTTGGGGAATATGATGTCATCATCCATACAACCTCAATTGGTATGCACCCGAATGTTGAAGAAACCCCGATTTCTTTAGCGAACGCAAAAAAAACAGCGGTTGTATGTGATATTGTGTATAATCCAATAGAAACAAAACTGCTCAGAGAAGCAGCCGGGTTAGGTTTGAAAACAGTAGATGGTGTCGGCATGTTTGTTGGACAAGCAGCTAGAGCCTTTGAACTGTGGACAGGCATCACGCCTGACGCAAGAAAAATGAAGTCAATTGTGATACAGAAATTAGGAGGAACACCATGTTAAAAGGGAAACAAAAACGTTTTTTACGTGCAAAAGCACATCATTTATCACCTATTTTTCAAGTAGGAAAAGGCGGGGTAAATGACAATATGATCAAGCAAATTTCCGAGGCGCTTGAAGTAAGAGAACTGTTAAAGGTCAGCGTATTACAAAACTGCGACGAGGACAAAACGGAAGTTGCGAAAGCACTTGTCAAAGGTACAAAAGCTGAACTTGTTCAAACGATCGGAAATGTGATTGTCCTTTATAAAGAATCAAAGGAAAATAAACAAATTAAGCTGCCGTAAAGGTGGATGTGATATGAAAAAAATAGGGTTGTTCGGCGGTACGTTTGATCCTCCTCATAATGGGCATTTGCTGATGGCAAATGAGGTGCGTTTTCAAGTAGGGCTTGATGAAATTTGGTTTATCCCAAATCACAAGCCTCCTCATAAAACAGACCGGAAGCGAGCAGATAGTCGTCACCGGGTGAAAATGGTGGATGCGGCGATCCAGTCAAATCCACATTTTCGTTTGGAGCTCATTGAAATGGAGCGAGAGGGTCCATCTTATACAGTAGATACGGTGGAGCTTTTAAAGAAGCGTCATCCTGAAGATGAGTTCTTTTTTATGATTGGAGCGGACATGGTCGAGTATTTGCCAAAATGGCATCGGATAGATGATTTGCTTCAGATGATTACTTTTATTGGGATGAAAAGACCGGGTTATACCGGAAATACGACATATCCTCTTTTATTTGCAGATGTTCCAGCTTTTGATGTATCATCGACATTGATTAGGCAGCGAATCATGCAGGAAAAACCTGTCGATTATTTGATACCGAAAGCTGTTGAGCGTTATATAAAGGAGCATCACTTATATGAATCGTGAAGAAGCATTAAGCTGTGTCAAAGAGCAGTTAACAGAGCATAGATATACACATACACTCGGGGTTATGGAGACAGCCATTTCATTAGCGGAACGGTTCGGTGCAGATGTGAAAAAAACAGAGATCGCCGCTATTTTTCATGATTATGCGAAATTTAGACCAAAAGATGAAATGAAGGGGATTATCCAGCAGGAACAGATGAACCCTCTATTGCTAGAATATTCGCCCGAGCTTTGGCATGCCCCGGTTGGTGCCTATTTGGTTAAAAAGGAAGCAGCTATTAACGACCAAGATATTTTAACGGCCATTGAATTTCATACATCAGGCAGACCAAACATGACGTTACTTGAAAAGGTCATTTATGTCGCTGATTATATCGAACCAGGACGTCATTTCCCTGGTGTTGAAGAAGTAAGAGAGTTAGCAGAGCAAGATTTGGATAGTGCACTGATTCAGTCACTAAAAAACACGATCAGCTTTTTATTGAAAAAGAACCAGCCAGTCTACCCAGATACGCTTGCGACTTACAACTCACTTGTGCATAAGAACAATTAAGGAGGAATTTGGATGGATTCATCATCAATTTTAAACGTCGCCGCAGGAGCATGCGATGATAAACGGGCTGAGGATATTATTGCCCTTAATATGCAAGGAATCTCACTTGTTGCCGATTATTTTCTCATTTGTCACGGGAACTCTGATAAACAAGTGCAGGCCATTGCAAGAGAAGTAAAACATCTTGCAGAGGAAAGTGGAATCGAAGTGAAGAAGATGGAGGGCTTTGATGAAGCAAGATGGGTATTGATTGATCTTGGTGATGTCATTGCTCATGTGTTCCACAAAGAAGAAAGAGGATACTACAACCTAGAGAAGCTATGGGGAGATGCGCGGAGAGAAACGCTTTCACTTGGCATTAACTCATGATTTATCAAGGGTTTGCAGGTGTGTATGACGAGCTCATGACACATGCACCTTATGATGAATGGGTTCAGTGGATCCAGCAGAATATCAAACAGAGTGCTGCCATTATTGATGTTGGCTGTGGAACTGGAGAGATTTCTCTTCGGTTAGCTGAAAAGGGTCACGCAGTCACAGGAATTGACCTCAGTGAAGAAATGCTGGCTTTCGCGCAGCAAAAAGCACAGGCGAAAAAGCAGTCCATTCAATTTTTACATCAAGATATGAGAGAGCTGACGGGTTTTGAGCAAGTCTTTCAAGCGGCGGTTATATGCTGTGATTCCTTGAATTACTTAAAAAACGAAAATGACGTCAAAAAAACCTTTAAAAACATGTTTCAGCTTTTAGAGGCAGATGGGGTTTTACTCTTTGATGTTCATACTCCTTATAAAATGGAAGAGGTATTCCCAGGTTCGACTTATGCCGATCAAGATGAAGAAATCAGCTATATTTGGCAGAGTGATAAAGGGGATGACATGTATTCAGTCATTCACGATTTAAGCTTTTTTGTAAAGGACGGAGACGTGTATCAGCGTTATGATGAGACACATGAACAGCGTACATTTCCATTTGAGACCTATGCGGCGTTCCTTGAGTCCGCTGGCTTTGAACAAATAGAAGTGACCGCTGATTTTACAAATGAAGCGCCCGGGGAATTCGCCGAAAGATATTTCATTTCAGCTAAGAAACCAAAAACCATCGTTTAATGGAACGATGGTTTTTTAAAACCCTTTTTTCGCTTGTTGCAGAGTTGATTAATTTCTGCGATCATCAGTAAACACACTTGGCGGATATTGATGCGCAACCGCTTCAAGATCTTCATCGAATTTTTCATGGGTATTTTGAAAAAGGCGATGAAACATATCTTGAACACCTGCTTCAAGTGCTTTAATTCCTTCACCCGTGACGCCGCCTTTTACACACACTTTGTCTTGCAGTGTCGGAAGGGTATAGACTCTTTTTTCAATCAAACGGCCAAGCCCTACAAGCATATCTTCTGATAAGGTGGTGGCTTCTTCTTTAGAAATATCTGTTTCTTCAACGGCTGCTTCAATCATTTTCTGAACGAGAAAGCTGATAAAGGCAGGTCCGCAACTGACGATATCTGACGCCGCTCTTGTAATCGAATGATGAATTTCAATGGGTGTTGAAATGCAGGAAGCTAACTGTCTTAGTGCTGTTTTCGTCGCGACATTGCATGACGATCCAAATGTTAAAAGTGACGCACCTGATAAAGCGCGGTTCGTAATGCTCGGAATCAGCCTGGCTGTTTGACAAGGAACGATATCCTGAAGCTGTTCAGGATGAACCGGACTTGTAATGATGACAATGGTTTGGTGCTCTTTTAAAAGAGGGCTCAGCTCTTTTAAAAGAGGATAAATATCAAGCGGCTTGACACAAACAAAGATGAAATCTTTATCCATGACAGCTCCTGTAAGTTGTTTAGTTACTTCAAGCTCTGGGTGATTCTTTTTTATATTGAACGCTTTTTCTATGGTCCGGTTTGTAATGGTGATGGATGAGGGATTGACTGCCTTTGATTCAATAAATGCCTCAGTAAGTATGGTACCCATGTTTCCTGTACCGATTATCCCGATATTCAAACGTTCTCCCTCCTTAGGCGCATAGGATCTGTTATCTTCTAAACAGTATGTTGAGCAATAGAAAAATATGATTGAAAGAAGCGTGAGCACGTGAAGCGACTCATTCCATTGAAAAAATACAGTCTTTATATCGGAGCTGGGCTCATGGGCGCGATCATCATCACTTTCTTCCTTTTGGCAGGAAATAAGGAGAGCACTAGAGAGCCAAGTGTATTGAAGGGCGATCAAGACAAACAAGTCACATTAGAAGACAAAGAAGAAAAAACCGATAATGAATCATCCTCCATTTTTGTGGAAGTCAAAGGGGCTGTAAAAAAGCCAGGTGTTTATACGTTTCAATCTGATGCACGGGTAGAAGAAGCCATTCGAAGAGCAGGAGGTTTTACTAGTAAAGCAGACACGATTGAAATTAATCAAGCAGCAAAATTAGAAGACAGTATGATGATTTATGTCCGGAAGCAGGGAGAAGCAGAGAGAGAGGCACAAACAGCAGGCGCAGACGCTCCATCGGGTAATGAAAAGAGTCAAGGTGTCAATGTGAATCAGGCTGATGCAGCGGAATTGCAAACCATTAATGGAATAGGGCCAGCTAAAGCAGAAGCTATCATTACGTACAGAGAGGAACACGGAGAATTTCAACAAATTGAAGATTTGCGGAACATTTCAGGTTTTGGGGAGAAGACCATTGAACGGCTGAAAAATGAATTGACCGTTAAGTAGAATTGACGGTATAGAAGGAAGGCATGTACACTTAATACCAACCATCATTCTGGAGGGATCAGCTCGTGGAAAGAATTTCATGGAATCAATATTTTATGGCGCAAAGCCATTTGCTTGCTTTACGAAGCACCTGTGAGCGGTTAGCTGTTGGGGCGACCATCGTCAGAGACAAGCGTATCATTGCAGGGGGATATAATGGCTCAATTGCTGGTGATGTCCATTGTGCAGATGTGGGATGCTATGTCATTGATCATCACTGCGTTCGCACCATCCATGCGGAAATGAACGCTATTTTACAATGTGCCAAATTTGGTGCACCTACAGCCGATGCTGAAATATATGTCACACATTTTCCTTGTTTGCAGTGCTGTAAAGCCATTATTCAAGCAGGTATTCGAACCGTGTACTATGCAAAGGATTATAAAAATCACCCATACGCCATTGATTTATTTGAGCAGGCAGGCGTTCAAACGGAACAAGTTGAACTCGATGAAATGATCATTGACTTAAAAAATCAAGAAAAATTAGCCTTTGTTGCAGATTTAATTGGCAAACTAAGTGAATCAGGACTTAGTGAATCAGAAATTCGCGATATGCATGAGAAGGCGAATCAATTATTTACTTCCTATGTTTAATTATTTGCCGTTTGGGGCAATTTCAGCAGCAGTTGGAATTGCTCTGGCTGCATATCATCTTCAGACGTATTTCCTTCTCTTTCTTCTCATCATCTTACTTCTCAGCCTACTGAAAAAAATTCCCAAACTCTTTCTCATGATCAGCCTATGTGGAGCTATCTATACTCTTATTTTTATGGTTCATGAGTTTTTTGAAACGGATCAACCTGTTCAAGAAAAATTCTTTTCCGGCTCTGTTGTGATTGAAACGATTCCGAAAACAGATGGCAATCGTTTTTCGGCAACTGTGTCAACAGAAGATGACCGGTTAGCCGCTTTCTATACCATTCAAACAGAGCGTGAAAAAGAGACGTTAAAAGACGTAGAGCCAGGTATGAGCTGTCATATGACAGGTGAAGTTCGGGCGCCTAAACACGCAACCATTCCTAACGGGTTTCAATACGATCAATTTCTAAAATCAAAAGGCATTCGCGCTATTTTCTTACCGCAGTCAATCAAAGGCTGTACAAAAAATGATCGTCCTTCCTATTATCTTCAAATGATGAGGCAAAAGGGCTTAAAATTTTTAGAAGATCATGTGCCGAAAAACTCTGTAGGTATTATACAGGCTCTTATTTTTGGAGACCGAGAATTGATTGATCCTGACACGCTAAGAGACTATCAAATGCTCGGCATTATTCATCTGTTAGCGATCTCAGGGCTGCATGTGCAAACGCTTCTTGCCTGTTTATTTTGGTGTCTGCTTCGTGCCGGTGTGACAAGAGAGACAGCGCGTCTTCTTCTATTATGCTTTCTGCCTGTTTATGCTTGTTTGACAGGTGCTGCACCATCAGTTTTAAGAGCTTGCCTCATGGCAGGAATCTATTTAGTGATGACAAGCCTTCCAAAAGAAATGAAACAGCCTTCTGCTGTCGTATTAAGCGCAACGTTTTTATTCTTATTAGCGATTCATCCTTTATATCTATTCGATATCGGATTTCGGCTTTCATTCGTGGTAACGTTTTTTATTTTGTTATCGACCAGAATCTTATCACAAGCGAAAAGCGCAGTGATGCAGTTATTCCTTATCTCCTTTGTTGCACAGCTTGCCTCGCTTCCTGTTCTTTTATATCATTTTCAGCAATTTTCTTTGCTGAGCATCCCATTGAATATGATATTTGTCCCTTTTTATACAACAGTTGTCCTGCCTCTGTCCTTACTCTTTTATCTTTTGTCTATCATTTCTCTTCCGCTTGGACAAGTGTTGTTCCAGCTGCTTGATTCGGTCATCCAGTTAAGTCATCAGTTGTCAGCATATATGGCAGTTTTTGATGGGTTCAACTTGATTTTTATGAAATCGACTTGGTGGCATATTCTGCTTGAAGTGAGCGCCATTGTTTTTTTGCTATTTGTGATGGAGTGCAAAATGTCCGTGAAATCTTATGCCGTGCCGATTATATTACTCATTGGTGTCTTGAGTGCACACTATTTCACCCCGAATTTTCTCCAAAAAGGGGAGGTCACGATGCTGGATGTCGGACAAGGGGATAGTTTGTTTATTCAGCTCCCTTACCGAAAGGGACATCTACTTGTGGACACAGGTGGCAGACTTTCTTTTGATGATGAACCATGGAAAAAAAGACGTAAAGTGTCTACGATCGGTGATCAAACGCTAATCCCGTTTTTCCATTCAAAAGGTATAGCAAAACTTGATGTGCTGATTCTCACGCATGCAGATCAAGACCACATGGGAGAAGCGGTTCGTTTAATCAAGCGAAATAAAGTGAAGCGGCTGGCCATACCAAAAGGTTTTGCCCGAAGTCCAGAGGATGCAAAGCTGCTAAAAGAAGCAGCTGAAAAAGGGATTATAATTGATGAATTAGAAAGAGGAGATCAGCTCCAAGTTGGAGAGCATATATTTGAGGTTCTTCACCCTTCGCAAGACACGGTGACAAGTAAGAACAATGATTCACTTGTTCTAACTTTTACTCTTGGCGGGAAACGCTTTCTGTTCACTGGAGACCTTGAACATGAAGGGGAACGAGATATTATAGAAGCCTATCCCCACCTGCGAGCAGATGTCTTAAAGGTTGGGCATCATGGGAGCAAAGGGTCAACAAGTGATGAGTGGCTTCGGCATCTGGAGCCGTCGCATGCTCTCATTTCGGCTGGTGAACGCAATCGTTATCAGCATCCTCATCAGGAAGTCTTGAAAAAACTAAAGGATCATCAAACGAAGGTGTACCGCACAGATCGAGATGGGAGTGTGACCTTTGAATTTCTTGAGGAGAAAGGAACGTTTTACACGCATCCTCCATATGATATCTTACAAAATCAATAAAAAAAACTGCCAAAACGGCAGTCATGTAACATTCATGAAGTTAAGATCCAACGAGGTGTATAATGGTTGCCAAAATAAACATTGAGGCGAAAAATCCGAATGTGACGATAAAACCAACGGCTGAGTCGGTCACATCATTCCGCTTGCTTTGAACATTTTTTTCAAATTCATTCATTTTCATCCCTCCTGGCTAATTTTAGTATACTTGAACTCATTTGGAATTGCTAGAAGGTAAAGTAACCGTTTTCCATTTTCATGATCATTTTATGAATATCGTCTGAAGCAAGCTGACCCGGGAGCTTGCACCAGACGTTTACTATAAATGAGGAGGCGGTACTTTCAGCTTCCTCTTTACTAATGTCTTCGCACACTTTAGGATAGAGGAGGAAGTGAAAGAGAGGGATTCAATTTATGGTTTTTGAGGTTTGGAACAATTTAAAAAGAGGGGATATCCATCCCGTTTATTGCTTATATGGAAAAGAAACGTATTTACTGCAAGAAACAGCAGCTAAATTAAGACAAGCTGTAGTAGACGAGGAGACAAAGGATTTTAATTACTCCGTCTTTGATATGGAAGAGGTGCCGCTTGAACAGGCTGTGACAGATGCAGAAACCTTTCCGTTTATGGGAGAAAGGCGTCTCGTTTTGATCAAGAACCCTTATTTTCTTACAGCGGAAAAGAAAAAGGAGAAGATTGAGCATGAGCTTTCTCTGTTAGAAGCTTATTTAGAAAAACCGGCGCCTTATACCATTCTCGTCTTATTAGCACCATATGAAAAGCTGGATGAACGGAAGAAAATCACCAAATTGCTAAAAAAGAAAGCGGCTATGATTGAGGCAAAAGAGTTAAACCCAAAAGAAACAACGGATTTCACCATTACACTGGTGAAAACAGAAGGAAAGGCGATGACATCTGAAGCGGCTGAGCAGCTTGTGATGCTGTGCGGCGGGAGCCTATCCTCATTGTTTCAAGAGGTGAGGAAGCTAAGTACATATATTGGAGAGCGAGAAGAAATTGAATTAACGGATGTCAATCAGCTCGTTGCAAGAAGCTTAGAGCAGAATATTTTCGAATTAATTAACCAAATTGTCAACAGACGCCGCTCTCAGGCCATGCAGATGTTTTATGATTTGCTGAAACAAAATGAAGAACCCATTAAAATATTAGCACTTATATCCGCTCAATTTCGTTTGATTTTGCAGACAAAGTATTTCGCTCAGCAAGGATATGGGCAAAAACAAATTGCTTCAAATCTAAAAGTCCACCCATTCCGCGTCAAACTTGCTATGGATCAGGCAAGGCTGTTTTCAGAAGAAGAGCTGAAGCAGATTGTCAAAGAGCTATCAACGATCGATTATGAAATGAAAACGGGTAAAAAGGACAAGCAGCTATTGCTAGAATTGTTTCTGCTTCGACTATTAGGCGCTTGAACATAAAAAAACGACCTTCTAAAAAGAGGGTCGTTTTTGTTTAGATGTATAATTGTCAGTCTGTCCTAATGGCTGAGCCGGTCAGGACGGACGTACAGTTAAACAGTTGCCTCATTACTGAGGCGTTGCAAGCATTATGCAGAAAGTCCGTTTACTTGTTTAGCAAGTCTTGACTTGTAACGCGCAGCTGCGTTTTTGTGTACAAGACCAGTTTTAACGGCTTTGTCAATGCGTTTTGCAGCAGAAGAAAGAGCAGCTTTTGCTTGCTCAGCATCGTTGTTAGCTACAGAAACTTCAACTTGTTTAATCGCAGTACGCATCGCAGACTTGATTGTTACGTTGTGTGCACGGCGTTCGTTATTCGTTTTTGTACGTTTGATCGCTGATTTAATATTTGGCATGTGTTTCACCTCCTAAGATACAACCTAAACACAATTGTCTTAAGGTTAAATCTTCACAATAGAACAAGTTGTATTCTATCAAACACACCTTTAGAATGCAATATAAATGTAAAGTATTTTTCATTGATGAAGCGCTCGAATGTTTCTTTCAAGAGATGGAAAGACTACTGTTAATTACTTGGTGGAAGGAGTCTTTTTATGGAGAAACAGAAACTTGATTTAAGTGCTTATCAAATTCGGACAGACTTGGCTGTTGAAACAAAAGAGATACTAGAACAAGAGAACGATCCGAATGTTGTCAAAAAGGATGGTATTCAAGGGATTGTCGAAAAGGAAAAGGATGAGCAAGGCATCCGCATACGCACGGTGGAGATCACGAAAGAAGGGGAGGAGCTGACCGGCAAAAAGGCCGGAACATACTTGACGTTTGAAGCGCAAGGCATTCGGGAGAAAGACTCAGAGATGCAAGAAAAAGTCGTCGAAGTCTTTGCCCATCATTTTGCTCAGTTTTTAAAAGATCGAGGCATTCAGACTGATGCGAGCTGTCTTGTAGTAGGACTAGGAAACTGGAATGTCACGCCAGATGCGCTAGGTCCGCTCACGGTTGAAAGTCTGCTTGTGACCCGTCATCTTTTTGAATTGCAGCCGGAAAATGTACAGGAAGGCTACCGCCCAGTGTCTTCTTTATCACCGGGAGTGATGGGACTGACTGGTATTGAAACAAGCGACATTATACAAGGCGTGATCGAGCGGTCCAAACCCGATTTTGTCATTGCAATCGATGCCCTTGCTGCTCGTGCAGTGGAACGGGTGAATACCACAATTCAAATCTCTGATACAGGTATCCATCCCGGTTCAGGTGTAGGGAATAAGCGAAAAGAATTAAGCAAAGAAACGTTGGGAATTCCAGTGATTGCGATTGGCGTTCCGACAGTGGTAAATGCAGTCACCATTGCAAGTGACACAATTGATTATGTCTTAAAGCATTTTGGTAGAGAACTGAAAGATGACCGGCCGTCCCGCTCTCTTGTGCCGGCTGGTTTGACGTTTGGGAAGAAAAAAGTACTAAACGAAGAAGATTTACCAGATGAAGAAACACGTCAATCATTCTTAGGTATTGTAGGAACTCTTCCAGAAGAAGAGAAACGGCAACTGATCCATGAAGTGCTTGCACCGCTAGGGCAAAATTTAATGGTGACGCCTAAGGAAGTGGATACATTCATTGATGATATGGCAAACGTGCTCGCCAATGGATTAAACACAGCGCTTCATCAAAAAATCTCTCAAGATAACATGGGTTCTTATAATCATTAATTAGTTCTACTTTCTCTAGCTCGCTCATAGTGTAATTACTAGAAAGCGTGCTGGAGGGAGTAAATCATGAAAAAAAGACCCCGCCGTCCTCGACAGTTGGTCGTTGCGATTAATGGAACAAAAGTAGTGAAAAGCATTTTCTTATTTATAGCCTCGCTTGTTGTAGTGTTTGTGATGTCAGGGGCGTTAACATCTTTAAAGCCGGAGCTGAGGCCACAAGCCTCGCTATATGGTGTAGCAGATGAGCTTTCCGGGGCGTTTTTCGCCACATTAATGGGCATGGAAAACCAATATTTCGCCTCAGCCGTCCCGAAAGATCAAAAAGGGTTTCATTTCTCTGGACTGTCACTCAAGCTTGCGACTAGTATCAATTTAGAAGACCCACGTAGTTTTCTAGGGAGAGAACTTCCAGGCTTTGAACATTTTGATACAAAAATCATCTTAGCGGGTGAAGGAACAGACTATACCAACATGCCAATGGAATCGCCGCCGCCAAGTGAAGTCATTCAAGATGAAAAAGAAGCAAATTTGGCAGAGCTGGACAAGCTCGACAAAGATGTGCCGAAAAAGCCTGCGAAAGAGCCGGACCGGTCGACAGGAAAACGAAAAGCTGTGTACATTTACCATACACATAATACGGAATCATATTTACCATTTTTAAAAGGAGAAACGAATCCAAACAATGCACGGCACTCAAAAGTGAATGTCACCCTTGTCGGCGACATGTTCGGAAAGGCGCTTGATCAGCAAGGAATCGGGAATACGGTTGACAAAACAGAAGTTGAAAAACGGCTTCTCCAAAAAGGGTTAAAATATCCCCAGTCTTATAATGAATCAAGACTGGTCGTAAAAGAAGCCTTAGCGAAAAATGATGACCTCGAATATTTAATTGATATCCACCGTGATTCAAGAAGAAAGAAAGACACCACTGTCGAGATCAAAGGAAAGAAATATGCGAGAATTGCGTTTGTTGTGGGGAAGAAGAACCAAAGCTATGAGAAAAACCTTAAGCTTGCGACGGAGTTCCACCATTTGATGGAGAAAAAATATAAAGGACTCAGTGTCGGTGTGTTTGCCAAAGGCGAAATTGGTGATAATGGAATTTATAATCAAGATTTATCCGACAAAGCCCTTCTTTTAGAATTTGGCGGAGTGGATAATAATATGGAAGAATTGAAAAATGCATCCAATGCAGCAGCTGATGTCTTCAGTGATATATTCTGGGATGCGGAAAAAGTAGACGGCAAAGCAAAGGATGAGAAAAAACGCTCTTAAGGTGGTGACGGTGCATGGGATCATTTATTGGAAAAACCATTATTTTAGGACTGGTCTTGCTATTTGGCGTCTTTTTAGGAATGCAGCAGGCAAATAATGGCATGCTGCAAATGAAGGGTTACCATGACCCGCAATTAAAAGGCGCTTTCTCCATCCAAATGAACGACGAAGAAGAACGAGAAGCCTCTATCTTAGGAACGGCTGTTACAGAAAAGGATCTTGCCGAAAAACAAAAGCAGCTTGAGGAAATAGAGAGCTTTAATGCCTTCTCCAAGGCAGGAAAGGCGTTGTCTGATGGCATGACACATGCAGCTCGTTCTCTTTATGATTGGGTAAATGGGAAATAAATAAATCTACACCATATGACTAAAGCCGCTAATCAATGAGCGGCTTTTCTTGATTTCGATTGAATCTTTACAGCCCTATTGATATAATCTAACCTAGCGCAACCCGCGTTTTATAGTAGGAGTGATAGATTGTGACAGATAAAGAAAAACGATTAGAACGGCAATCAAGAATTCGAAATTTCTCCATTATCGCCCATATTGACCACGGGAAATCCACATTGGCCGACCGTATTTTAGAAAAAACAGCGGCGATTACGCAGCGAGAAATGAAAGAACAATTACTTGATTCCATGGACTTAGAGCGTGAACGCGGCATAACGATTAAATTAAACTCTGTCCAGCTGAAATATAAGGCGAAGGATGGAGAAGAATATATTATGCACCTGATTGATACACCAGGGCATGTCGACTTCACCTATGAGGTTTCTCGAAGCCTTGCTGCCTGTGAAGGTGCGATTCTCGTAGTAGATGCAGCACAAGGAATTGAAGCACAGACACTTGCGAATGTTTATTTAGCTCTTGATAACAACTTAGAAATTCTTCCGATTATCAATAAAATTGATCTGCCAAGTGCAGAGCCTGAGCGTGTAAGAGAAGAAATTGAAGATGTCATCGGGTTGGATGCGTCTGAAGCTGTTCTCACCTCTGCTAAGGCGGGTATTGGGATCGAAGATATTTTAGAACAAATCGTCGAAAAGGTGCCAGCACCTGCTGGAGACCCAGAAGCACCGCTTCAAGCTCTTATATTTGATTCTCTCTACGATGCGTATCGCGGCGTTATTGCGTACATACGAATTGTGGAAGGAACTGTCAGACCAGGTCAGAAAATCAAAATGATGGCGACGGGCAAAGAATTTGAAGTGCTTGAAGTCGGCGTATTCACACCAAAAGCCATGCCGACAGATGAACTCACTGTTGGAGATGTTGGCTACTTAATAGCAGCGATTAAAAATGTTGGCGATACACGTGTGGGGGATACGATCACAAGTGCGGAGAACCCAGCGAAAGAAGCACTGCCAGGATACAGAAAGCTGAACCCAATGGTTTACTGCGGTCTTTATCCGATTGACACAGCGAAATATAACGACTTACGTGAAGCGCTAGAAAAGCTTGAATTAAATGATTCTTCACTTCAATATGAGGCAGAGACGTCCCAAGCACTTGGCTTCGGTTTCCGCTGCGGCTTTCTTGGAATGCTTCATATGGAAATTATCCAAGAACGGATTGAACGTGAATTTAAAATCGATCTCATTACAACAGCACCAAGTGTTATTTACGATGTGTATATGACAGACGGAGAAAAAATCATCGTCGATAACCCATCCAATCTGCCTGATCCGCAAAAGATTGAGAAAATTGAAGAACCATACGTGAAAGCAACAATGATGGTGCCGAATGACTATGTAGGCTCTGTCATGGAGCTTTGCCAAGGAAAGCGCGGACATTTCATTGATATGCAATACCTTGATGCAAACCGAGTGAGCATTGTGTACGAAATTCCTTTGGCGGAGATCGTGTATGAATTCTTTGATATGCTCAAGTCCAACACAAAAGGCTATGCGTCCTTTGACTATGAGTTGATTGGCTATCGTCCGTCTACTCTAGTGAAAATGGACATCATGCTGAATGGTGAAAAAATCGATGCCCTTTCCTTTATTGTTCACCGCGATTACGCCTATGAACGAGGCAAGATCATCGTAGAAAAGCTGAAAGAACTCATTCCACGCCAGCATTTTGAAGTACCAGTTCAAGCAGCGATTGGACAAAAAATCGTGGCTCGTTCTACCATTAAAGCGATGCGTAAAAACGTACTTGCTAAATGTTATGGTGGAGACATTTCCCGGAAAAGAAAGCTTCTTGAGAAGCAAAAAGAAGGGAAAAAGCGCATGAAACAAGTGGGCTCTGTTGAAGTCCCGCAAGAAGCATTTATGGCTGTGCTGAAGATGGACGACAGCACACCGAAAAAATAACAACCTCCTCAAGGCAACCTGCTTTACAATGTCAGCCTTGGCGTTTATAGTCGAAAACAAACAAAGGTGCCGCAGCGATAAACTGCGGCTCTTTACCTGTAAAGAAGGTGTCATCAAATGAAAGCAGCATACATTCACATTCCATTTTGTGAGCACATTTGCCACTATTGTGATTTCAATAAATTTTTCATTAAAACGCAGCCAGTCGATGAATACTTAGCGGCTCTTGAAAAAGAGATGCAGCACACGATCGAGCAAAAGGGCGAGCAAGAACTAAAGACGATCTTTATTGGCGGGGGAACTCCGACATCATTGACCGTCAGCCAGCTAGACCAGCTTATGAACAGTATTCACCGTGTGTTAAAGCCGGCAAAAAACCTGGTTGAATTTGCAGTTGAAGCGAATCCAGATGAATTATCACTCGAGAAGCTGCATGTGTTAAAAGAAGCCGGTGTCAATCGGCTAAGTTTTGGCGTCCAAACCTTTGAAGATGATTTACTCAAAAAAATCGGACGAGTTCATCAAAAGAAAGATGTTCTCACGTCTTTCGAGCGAGCAAGAGATGTTGGATTTGACAACATAAGCCTTGACCTCATGTTTGGCTTGCCGCATCAAGAAAAGCATCATGTGATGAATTCACTTGAGACAGCTTTCTCATTAGGAGCAGAGCATTATTCTGTCTACTCACTGATTGTGGAGCCGAAAACGGTGTTTTACAACTTAATGCAAAAAGGAAAACTGCATTTACCGCCGCAAGAACGTGAGGCTGAAATGTATGAGCTTGTGATGGATGAAATGGAGCGCCACGGATTACATCAATACGAAATCAGCAATTACGCCAAACCTGCCTTTGAAAGCCAGCATAACCTGACCTATTGGAGCAATGAAGACTACTTCGGTTTCGGTGCAGGGGCACACGGGTATGTAGATGGCATCCGAAATGTGAACGCAGGACCAGTGAAGCATTACTTGGAACTGATTGAGCAAACTGGGTTCCCATATAAAGAAACTCATCAAGTCACAAAAACAGAGCAGATAGAAGAAGAAATGTTTTTAGGCCTCCGAAAAATCGAAGGGGTGAAAAGTGCCGACTTCCAAGCCAAATATGGTGCTTCACCAGAAGCTCTCTTTCCCTCGGTTCTTGAAGAATTAGAAGAAAAAGGTCTCATTGTAAAAGATGACATTGGAATTCGTTTAACAAGAAAAGGGAAATTGTTAGGAAATGAAGTATTTCAAGCGTTTCTCGGTGAGTTATAATTGACATTTTAATTTGAGTTTGGTAATTTTGTTTATACAATTAGCACTCGTTGAAAGAGAGTGCTAACAGGGGTGATGATGATGTTAACAAATCGTCAGCTTTTGATTCTGCAAGTCATCATTAATGACTTTATTCGTTCGGCGCAGCCAGTTGGGTCAAGGACTCTTTCTAAAAAAGAGGACATCACATTCAGCTCTGCGACGATTAGAAACGAAATGGCTGATTTGGAGGAACTTGGTTTTATCGAAAAGACTCATTCTTCATCAGGAAGAATTCCTTCAGAAAAAGGATATCGTTATTATGTAGATCATTTGCTCTCTCCGCGAAAACTGCCGTCTAAAGATCTTGTGTTTATCCAGTCGGCTTTTCAGGAGAAAATTTTTGAGCTGGAAAAAACAGTTCAAAAATCGGCGGAAATTTTATCAGATCTCACAAACTATACATCGATCGTGCTTGGTCCAAAGCTGAGTGAAAATCGATTAAAGCAAATTCAGCTTGTCCCCGTTCAGCCAAACAAAGCAGTAGCGATCATGATTACAGACAGCGGACATGTTGAAAACAAAACCATTACCTTCTCTGAGCATCTCGATGTCTCCGATATTGAGAAGCTGATGAATATTTTGAATAGCCGCTTAGCCGGCGTTCCAATGGACCAGTTGAAGGACAGGATGTATAAAGAAGTGGTCATGCTTCTGCGCACACATTTAAAAGATTATGATCACATTTTAGATGCGCTTGGCAACACATTTACATCGACACAAAATGAATCAAAACTTTTCTTTGGCGGGAAGATTAATATGTTGAATCAGCCTGAATTTCATGACATCGACCGCATTCGCTCACTCATGATGCTGATTGAGCAAAAGAATGATGTCATGCAGCTGTTTCATCCAAATCAGCAAGGTATCACCATTAAAATCGGTTCGGAAAACAATTTAGAAGCAATGGAGAACTGCAGTTTGATCACAGCGACTTATTCGATTGATCAAAAATCACTCGGCTCCATTGCCGTCATCGGACCAACCCGCATGGATTACGGGCGAGTCGTTAGTCTTTTGCATCATGTATCAAAAGACTTGTCAAACGCACTTTCCAATTTGTATGATGAGTAGGGTGATAAAAAGATAGGGGCACAGCCCCTTCGTATTCTTGAATCTTTTGAGGGAGGTGAACACAATGTCAGAAGAAAAACAGACACCTGAGCAAGAAGCAGAGGTTGAAGCACAAGAAGAAGCAGTTCAAGCAGATACTGAGGAAGTAGCGCATGATGAACAGTCTGCCTTCCAAGAGAAAATCGATGAATTGCAGCAACTTCTAGATGAAAAAGAAAACAAGATTCTGCGTGTTCAAGCAGATTTTGAAAACTATAAACGCCGTGCTCGAACTGAAGTGGAGACCGTGCAAAAATATCGTTCTCAACATGTTGTCAGTGATCTTCTCCCAGCTCTTGACAACTTTGAAAGAGCACTTGGAATTGATCCAGACAATGAGCAGGCGAAAAGCTTGTTAGAAGGAATGCAAATGGTTTACCGCCAGCTGGTAGAAGCGTTGAAAAATGAAGGCGTTGAACCAATTGAAGCTGTCGGCAAAGAGTTCGATCCAAACCTTCATCAAGCCGTCATGCAAGTTGAAGATGAAAACGTCGATTCAAACATCGTAGTAGAAGAATTGCAAAAGGGCTATAAACTCAAAGACCGAGTTATTCGTCCATCAATGGTAAAAGTAAATCAATAACTACATAATGGGAGGTCATCGATTATGAGTAAAATCATTGGGATTGACTTAGGAACAACAAACTCATGTGTTGCAGTACTTGAAGGCGGAGAGCCAAAAGTCATTGCAAACGCTGAAGGAGCACGTACAACACCATCTGTTGTCGCTTTTAAAAATGGAGAGCGTCAAGTTGGTGAAGTAGCGAAACGCCAATCAATTACAAACCCGAACACAATCATGTCTGTTAAAAGACATATGGGTACAGATTATAAAGTAGAAGTTGAAGGCAAGAACTATACACCGCAGGAGATCTCTGCAATCATTCTTCAACACCTTAAATCTTACGCTGAAGGCTACCTTGGCGAAGAAGTAACAAAAGCTGTTATCACAGTTCCTGCTTACTTCAACGATGCAGAACGTCAAGCTACAAAAGATGCTGGTAAAATTGCTGGTCTTGAAGTAGAACGTATCATCAACGAACCAACAGCAGCTGCACTTGCTTATGGTTTAGATAAAACAGATGAAGATCAAACGATCCTTGTATACGACCTTGGCGGCGGTACATTTGACGTATCAGTCCTTGAGCTTGGAGACGGCGTCTTTGAAGTACGCTCAACTGCTGGGGACAACCGTCTAGGTGGAGACGATTTTGACCAAGTGATCATTGATCACTTAGTAGCTGAATTCAAAAAAGAAAATGGCATTGACCTTTCAAAAGATAAAATGGCGCTTCAGCGTTTAAAAGATGCTGCTGAAAAAGCGAAAAAAGATCTTTCTGGTGTATCTTCTTCACAAATCTCACTGCCATTTATCACAGCAGGAGATGCAGGTCCTCTTCACCTTGAATTAACGCTAACACGTGCTAAATTCGAAGAGCTTTCTGCAGATCTTGTAGAGCGTACAATGACACCTGTACGTCAATCATTGAAAGATGCTGGTTTATCTGCTAACGAGATTGATAAAGTCATCCTTGTTGGTGGATCAACTCGTATTCCTGCAGTACAAGAAGCAATCAAAAAAGAAACAGGCAAAGAGCCTCATAAAGGTGTAAACCCTGATGAAGTGGTTGCTCTTGGTGCAGCGATTCAAGGTGGAGTCATCACAGGAGATGTCAAAGACGTTGTTCTACTTGACGTAACACCACTTTCTTTAGGAATTGAAACAATGGGCGGCGTATTCACAAAGCTGATTGAACGTAATACAACAATTCCAACAAGCAAATCTCAAGTATTCTCAACGGCTGCTGACAACCAAACAGCGGTAGACATCCATGTCCTGCAAGGTGAGCGCCCAATGGCAGCAGACAACAAAACATTAGGTCGTTTCCAATTGACTGATATTCCGCCAGCACCACGCGGCGTACCACAAATCGAAGTATCTTTTGATATCGATAAAAACGGTATTGTCAACGTACGTGCGAAAGATATGGGTACAGGTAAAGAGCAAAACATCACAATCAAATCTTCTTCAGGTCTTTCTGATGATGAGATCGAAAAAATGGTCAAAGAAGCAGAAGAAAATGCTGAAGCAGATGCGAAGAAAAAAGAAGAAATCGAAGTGCGCAATGAAGCAGATCAATTAGTGTTTACAACTGAAAAAACATTAAAAGATCTAGAAGGCAAAATCGATGAAGAGCAAGTGAAAAAAGCAAACGATGCGAAAGATGCACTAAAGGCTGCGATCGAAAAAGGCGAGCTTGAAGACATCAAAGCGAAAAAAGATGAGCTGCAAACAATCGTTCAAGAACTAACGACAAAGCTCTATGAAGAAGCTGCAAAACAAGCACAAGCTCAGCAAGAAGGCGCTGAAGGTGCTCAAAAAGCAGATGACAATGTAGTGGATGCAGAATACGAAGAAGTAAACGACGATCAAGAGAAAAAATAATCACCTTTACTTTTGAAAAAGACTGCTGAAACGTACTCGTCAGAAAGTCAAAGTCAGGATCTCTTGGCTTTGACTTTTTTTCTTTCCAACGATGAAAGCAATTGAAAAAGGTCAAATCAAAATGATACAATCGTACTTATGTGAGAAAATCGGGAGTGTGAAGAGATGAGTAAGCGTGATTACTATGAAGTGCTTGGCGTGAGTAAGAGCGCCTCAAAAGACGAGATCAAAAAGGCATACCGCAAGCTTTCAAAAAAGTATCACCCTGATATTAATAAAGAAGCTGGATCAGATGAGAAATTCAAAGAAGTAAAAGAAGCCTATGAAACCCTTTCTGACGATCAAAAACGTTCGCAGTATGATCAGTTCGGTCATGCCGATCCAAACCAAGGCTTTGGCGGCGGCGGTTTTGGCGGCGGAGGAGACTTTGGCGGCTTCGGCGGCTTTGATGACATCTTCTCTAGTATTTTTGGCGGTGGAGCCAGAAGAAGAGATCCAAATGCACCGCGTCAAGGAGCAGACTTGCAATATACAATGACGCTTTCATTTGAAGAAGCAGCATTTGGGAAAGAAGCAACGATTGAAATCCCTCGCGAGGAATCATGTGAAACATGTCATGGTTCAGGGGCAAAGCCTGGGACAGAAGCGAAGACTTGTTCACATTGCGGCGGCTCTGGTCAATTAAATGTTGAGCAGTCAACTCCGTTTGGTAAAGTGGTCAACCGCAGAGTATGTAACTACTGTAGCGGAACAGGAAAACAAATCGATCACAAATGTTCTACATGCGGCGGCTCTGGTAAAGTGCGTAAGCGTAAGAAAATCAATGTGACGATCCCAGCTGGTGTTGACGATGGTCAGCAGCTCAGAGTGTCTGGTCAAGGGGAACCAGGTGTAAATGGAGGACCTCCAGGCGATCTATTTGTAGTGTTCCATGTGCGTTCGCATGAATTCTTTGAACGTGACGGAGATGATATTTACTGCGAAATGCCGTTAACCTTTGCACAGGCTGCATTAGGTGACGAAATTGAAGTGCCGACACTACACGGTAAAGTGAAATTAAAAGTCCCTGCTGGCACGCAAACTGGCACAAAGTTTAGACTCAAAGGAAAAGGTGTGAAAAATGTACGCGGCTATGGCCAAGGCGATCAGCATATCGTTGTACGAGTCGTCACACCAACAAATTTAACGGACAATCAAAAAGATATCATTAGAAAATTTGCTGAAGTGAGCGGAAATAAACCGGACGAACAAGAAATGAGCTTCTTCGATAAGGTAAAACGCGCATTTAAAGGCGAGTAAGACGGATAAGGAGTTGGTAGTATTGAAGTGGTCAGAAATTAGCGTCCATACAACAAATGAAGCGGTGGAACCAATCACCAATATTTTGCATGAAGCAGGTGCGAGTGGTGTCGTGATTGAGGACCCGCTTGATTTAGTCAAGGAACGTGAAAATGTATACGGTGAGATCTACCAGCTCGATCCGAATGACTATCCTGAAGAAGGGGTCATCGTCAAAGCTTATCTTCCAATGAACAGCTTTTTAATGGAAACGGTAGATGAGATCAAAGAAGCCATCAACAATCTTCTTCTATACGATATTGACCTTGGACGAAATACGCTGTCTATCTGTGAAGTAAATGAAGAAGAATGGGCTACCGCATGGAAGAAATACTATCACCCTGTGAAAATCTCTGAAAAATTCACCATCGTTCCAACATGGGAAGAATATACACCGGTTCATTCTGATGAACTGATTATTGAAATGGACCCAGGAATGGCATTTGGAACAGGGACACATCCAACAACCGTTCTTTGTATTCAGGCGCTTGAGCGCTATGTGAAGGAAAACGATACGGTGATTGATGTTGGAACAGGCTCTGGGATTTTAAGTGTGGCAGCAGCGATGGTTGGTGCAAAGGACATTCAAGCCTTTGATCTCGACACCGTTGCGGTTGAAAGTGCAAAGCAAAACATTGAGCTAAATGGTGTAAGCGAACAAGTGACGGTCAAGCAAAACAACTTACTTGATGGGATTTCAGGTGAACGAGATGTGATCGTCGCCAACATTCTCGCAGAAGTGATTTTGCGCTTTACAGATCAAGCCTATGACTTATTGAAGAAAGATGGCTATTTCATTACATCAGGCATCATTGGACAAAAGAAATTACAAGTCAAAACAGCATTAGAAGAAGCAGGTTTTGACATTGTTGAAGTGCTGTCAATGGAAGATTGGGTCAGCATTATAGCGAAAAAATAAAGCGAGTAGGTGTCAGGACACGTATGCAACGATATTTTATCGACCTCACGAAAGAAGAAGTGATCGCAAAGGGATCTATCGTCATCAATGGTGAAGATGTACATCACCTTTCCAATGTCATGCGCATGAAAGCAGGGCAGGAAATCCTTTGCTTAACGACAGACGGCTTTGAAGCGCTCAGTAAAATTGATACAATAACAAAGGAAGAAGTCATTTGTCACGTTGAAGGCTGGACAAATCAGGACAGAGAGCTTCCGGTAAGAGTAACAATTGCGAGCGGTCTCCCAAAAGGAGATAAGCTTGAGCTGATTATCCAAAAAGGCACAGAGCTTGGCGCAAGCGCATTTATCCCGTTTCAAGCGGCTCGTTCTATTACAAAACTTGACCAAAAGAAGTCACATAAAAAACGAGAGCGCTGGGAGAAAATCGCGAAAGAAGCCGCTGAACAGTCCTACCGGAATATCATTCCTCGTGTTGATCCAGTATCAACATTTAAAGAGCTGACTCAATTAGCTGGTGAATTCGATAAATGTGTCGTTGCATACGAAGAATCATCGAAAGAAGGAGAGCAAAGCCGCTTTCAAACTGTGCTCCAACAGATGAAAGGCGGACAAACCTTGCTAGTGGTTTTTGGCCCTGAAGGCGGTTTGGCAGAAAAGGAGATTGAATCGCTTGAAACGCTTGGTGCAGTCATTTGCGGGCTCGGACCACGCATTTTAAGAACAGAAACAGCTCCTCTTTACGCGCTTTCTGCTATATCTTATCAAACAGAGTTATTAAGAGGTGAATCATGATGGGAACAGTAGCGTTCCATACACTTGGCTGTAAGGTCAATCACTATGAAACAGAAGCGATCTGGCAGCTGTTTAAAGAAGCAGGCTATGAAAGAAAAGAGTACGAATCAAAAGCAGACGTATATGTCATTAATACATGTACGGTCACGAATACTGGCGATAAAAAAAGCCGCCAAGTCATTAGAAGAGCCATTCGTCATAACCCGGATGGTGTCATTTGTGTAACAGGCTGTTATGCGCAAACATCTCCAGCAGAAATCATGGCGATTCCTGGTGTTGATATTGTCGTGGGAACACAAGACAGACATAAATTACTCGGTTACATTGAAGAATATCGCAGAGAAAGACAGCCGATTAATGGGGTTGGCAATATTATGAAAGCACGTGTGTTTGAAGAACTCGATGTTCCTGCTTTTACAGACAGAACACGTGCGTCATTAAAAATCCAAGAAGGCTGTAACAATTTCTGTACATTCTGCATTATTCCTTGGGCTCGTGGACTTCTTCGTTCTCGTGATCCAGAAGAGGTCATCAACCAAGCGCAGCAACTTGTGGATGCCGGCTATAAAGAAATTGTATTAACAGGTATTCACACAGGCGGATACGGAGAAGACTTAAAGGATTATAACTTTGCAAAGCTTCTGAAAGAATTAGATCAACGTGTCAGCGGCTTAAAACGAATTCGTATTTCATCTATCGAAGCAAGTCAAATTACAGATGAAGTGATAGAAGTGCTTGATCAGTCAGATAAGATTGTCAGACACCTTCACATCCCGCTTCAATCTGGCTCTAATACAGTGCTGAAAAGAATGCGCCGTAAATATACGATGGAATTCTTTGCAGAGCGTTTAACAAAGCTGAAAAAAGCATTGCCAGGTCTTGCTGTCACCTCTGATGTGATTGTAGGATTCCCTGGAGAAACAGAAGAAGAGTTTTTGGAAACATACAATTTCGTCAAAGACCATCAATTCTCTGAACTGCACGTATTCCCTTACAGCAAACGTACAGGTACGCCAGCTGCAAGAATGGAAGATCAAGTGGATGAAAATGTGAAAAACGAACGTGTCCACCGCTTGATCGCTCTTTCTGACCAGCTCGCGAAAGAATACGCATCAGCTTATGAAGGAGATGTCCTAGAGATTATTCCGGAAGAATCCTTCAAAGAACAAGAAGGAAAGCACAATCTTTATGTGGGCTATACAGATAACTATATGAAGGTTGTTTTTGAAGGAACAGAGGACATGATCGGCCGTTTGGTCAAAGTGAAAATTACGAAAGCGGGTTATCCTTATAACGAAGGGCAATTCGTTCGTATAAGCGATGAAGTACAAACAGACAAAGTGAGAATGACCTCATAATCAATAAAACACCGGCTGCCAAAAGGGCAAGCCGGTGTTTTATTTTGATTGATTCGGTAAAAGACATAAAATCAATGTGTGAAATGGACGGATGAATGGGAAGAAAAGCAAAGAGCTTGCCACATTAAACAGCAGGCTGAAGTGCGCAATTTGCTGGGCTGGAGCGTTTGCAAGAAGGGCGACGAATTCTGTCATCATGGCGAGAAATGGGAGACATAAAAGCACTCCGAGCACATTAAACAAAACGTGTGCATAAGCCGTTTGACGTGCTGCATAGCCGCCAGATATGGCAGCCATTACGGCTGTAATACAAGTCCCAATATTGGACCCTAACACAAAGCTGATGCCTTCCTGAAGCCCAACCGTTCCTTCATTCATAAATCCCATTAAAATGCCGATACAGACGGAGCTCGAATGAACAATCGCTGTGAAAATAGTGCCAGAAAGCAGCGCCGTCCAGTCAGAATGCTGCATCATTTCGAGAAAGCGCAGTGTCTCAGGCTGACTTGTCATCATACCTGCAATTTTAGAAAAGCCTTGAATACAAAAAAAGATCATCCCGAGTCCAAATATACTTTTTCCTGCATGCCTAAAAGATTTTTTGCCTAACATCATGCATATCAGACCAGCTAGGATTAAGACCCACATGAAAACATCCATTTTAATGGCGATAAATTCTGTTGTAAACGTAGAGCCAATATTGGTACCAAGAATCATTGGAATGGATTTTTTAAAAGAGAGAATACCTGTACTGACAAAGCCAATCACGATGACCATAAACGCTGAACTGCTTTGAAGAATCCCTGTAAATACGATGCTGACTAAGAATGCTTTTACCGGATGATCTGTAAAGAGAAGAAGTGATTTCTCAATACGAGACGACGCAAGCGCCATTAATCCTTTTCTCAGCAAACCCATTGACCATAAAAAAATGAAAATAAGTGCACAAAAATAAATGATCGCCATCATAGAAAAGTCCTCCTCTTACCAATGAATATATGGACTTGTCTACCTGCTCATGACGAAAATATATTTCCAAATCACTTAGTTGACCTCGCACTAGGCTTATATTATAATATCTAGGTACATGTTTTGCATGTATATCTTTTTTTAATGCAGTCGATTGGTGTATTCGGAGGGAGGGAAAGAGAATGTCAAAAACGGTCGTTAGAAAAAACGAATCGCTTGAAGATGCTCTTCGTCGCTTTAAACGCAGTGTATCCAAAACTGGAACATTGCAAGAAGCAAGAAAGCGTGAATTTTATGAAAAGCCTAGCGTAAAGCGCAAGAAAAAGTCTGAAGCTGCTAGAAAACGTAAATTCTAAAGAGGGTGGATTTTATGAGTCTTCTTGAGCAATTAAATTCTGATATGAAGCTTTTTATGAAAAACCGTGAGAAAGACAAGCTTGTTGTCATTCGGATGGTTAAGGCTTCGCTCCAAAATGAAGCAATTAAGCTTAAGAAAGACAGTTTGACCGGCGATGAGGAACTAACCGTCCTTTCCCGCGAGATTAAGCAACGTAAAGACTCCCTCCATGAATTTTCGAAAGCTAATCGCTTAGATTTAGTAGATAAAGTTCAAAAAGAGATTGACATCTTAGACGTTTATTTACCTGAACAGCTTTCTGAAGAAGAACTGCAAACGATCGTGAAAGAAACGATCGCTGAAACAGGTGCATCATCGAAGACTGATATGGGTAAAGTCATGAGCGCTATTATGCCAAAAGTAAAAGGTAAAGCTGATGGAGCTGTCATTAACAGACTTGTCAGCGAACAGCTGTCTCAATAAAAAAGTATCCTTCTATTGTTAGAAGGGTACTTTTTTTATACCTTCATCATTCTGTCATATAAAAATGAAACCTATGATACATTTGTAACGTATGTAAAGGAACGGTAAAATGGAAGATAGAGAGGAGGGATCACCAAATAGATGAAAAAAATAAAAATTTCTATTGCTCTCTTCAGTTGTTTTATAATATGCTTATTATTAGGGGTTCAATTGACCGCGAAATCAGTAGATCAAAAAGTTCATGTTATCCCAATTGAAGATACAGTAGAAAAAGGACTTTCTCAATTTATTGAACGATCATTTGAGCAGGCAAAGTCCGAACGAGCGAAACATATCATTCTAGACATCAATACACCAGGTGGTGCAGTCGATGCGGCGCTTGAGATCGCTGATACCATTCGTGCGTCTGATATTCCTGTGACAGCGTTTGTGAATCATAGAGCGCTTTCTGCTGGGGCATTCCTTGCACTAAATGCCGACGGTATTTATATGACCCCAAATGGAAAGATGGGGGCTGCTGCGATCATTGATGGAGAAGGCAATGCTGCCGACCAAAAATCTGAATCGCTATGGCTTGCTGAAATGAGTGACGCTGCCGAAAAGCAGGGGCGTGATCCAAAGTATGCACTTGCAATGGCAGATGTAGATATAGACGCAAAAGAAGCTGGTGCACCAAAAGGAGAATTGCTCACCTTCAACACAGACCGTGCGCTTCAATTCGGTTATGCAGAAGGGGAAGCGAAAAATATGGATGACTTGCTTCAGAAGCTGAAGTTAGCCGACGCTTCTGTTCAATACGATGAAGTGAGCTTTGCTGAAAAGGTTGCGCGCTTTCTCACGCACCCAATCGTCATTCCAATCCTTTTATCCATCGCAAGCTTAGGGTTAATTGTTGAGCTCTATTCTCCTGGCTTTGGGATTCCAGGCACGATGGGAGTGACAGCGCTTCTTTTATTCTTTTATGGTCATCTCGTGGCTGGTTTTGCAGGATATGAGACGTTGTTCCTGTTTTTAGCAGGGATATTGCTCATGATTCTGGAATTGTTTTTGCCGGGGGGAATCGTAGGTGTCATTGGACTGATCTGTGTGGTTGTCAGCTTATTTTTAGCAGCTGGAAGCTTTACAGAAATGGCGATTTCCATCTTGATTGCCACTGCTGTTTCAATCATAGCAGTTATTATATTGACAAAGGTGTTGGGGAAACGTATGAAATTTTTCAAAAAGTTCATTTTAACCGATTCAACCAATAAGGAAAGCGGTTATGTCTCAAATGAAACAAGAGAAGATCTTGTTGGGCAAATCGCGGTGACAGCAACCGCACTTCGTCCGTCAGGTACAATAGTATTTGGAGATGAGCGCATTGATGTTGTATCAGAAGGTGCATTCATCGATAAGGATGAACAAGTAAAAATTGTGAAAGCGGAAGGCTCACGCATTGTCGTGAGGAAAGTATAGATAACTGATTTTATAGGAGGAATAAAATGGATCCATCTACTTTACTATTATTTGTGATTATCGCAGCAGGTCTGATCGTTCTATCGATCTTCTTCACCTTTGTACCGGTGATGCTGTGGATTTCTGCCCTAGCGGCTGGCGTAAAGGTAAGCATTTTTACACTTGTAGGAATGAGACTTCGCCGCGTCATTCCAAACCGAGTGGTCAACCCGCTCATCAAAGCACATAAAGCAGGTCTTGATGTGACGATTAACCAATTAGAAAGTCACTACCTTGCAGGTGGTAACGTTGACCGTGTTGTAAATGCATTGATCGCGGCTCAACGTGCGAATATCGAATTGAACTTTGCACGCTGTGCAGCGATCGACCTAGCAGGCCGTGACGTACTTGAAGCTGTACAAATGAGTGTAAACCCTAAAGTCATTGAAACACCATTTATCTCTGGTGTGGCAATGGACGGTATTGAAGTAAAAGCAAAAGCACGTATTACAGTTCGTGCAAACATCGAACGACTTGTCGGTGGTGCAGGGGAAGAAACAATCATTGCTCGTGTAGGTGAAGGGATTGTCTCTACAATCGGTTCATCAAATAATCATAAAAAGGTTCTAGAAAACCCAGATATGATTTCTCAAACGGTTCTTGGTAAAGGATTAGATTCAGGTACTGCGTTTGAAATTCTCTCGATTGATATTGCCGATGTGGATATCGGTAAGAACATCGGGGCAATTCTGCAAACAGACCAAGCAGAAGCAGATAAAAACATTGCACAGGCAAAAGCGGAAGAACGCCGCGCAATGGCTGTTGCCCAGGAGCAAGAAATGCGTGCAAGAGTTGAAGAAATGCGCGCGAAAGTTGTAGAAGCAGAGGCTGAAGTACCACTTGCCATGGCTGAAGCATTACGTGAAGGTAATATTGGAGTCATGGACTACATGAATATTAAGAATATCGATGCTGATACGGACATGAGAGATTCATTTGGTAAAATGACAAAAGGTCCATCTGATAATGAAAACAAATAAGCATCCTCTCACGCTTTAAGGAGGGAGCCCAATGGACATTCTATTTGAAAATCCGTTACTAATTGCGATTATCATCGGTATCATCTCTGCTGTCTTTGGGAAAATCGGCAAACAAGAGGAGAACGAACAAAAGAATCAGCAAAACAAGCCAGCTCCTCAGCGTAAGCAGATGCCCCAAAAGCAAACAAAACAAACAAGTCCAGATCCAGTCGTGACGGATCAGATGGACGATTTCGGCGATGTACATGATCATGGCGGGATGAAGAAAAAAACATCTCAATCCTTACAGGACCGCTATACCGATACACTTGCCGAAATGGAAGAAAGAAAAAGCGAGCTGAATAGAGAATTCCAATCGCTTGAAAGAGAACTGACAAGGCCAAAGGCTGCTTCTGCCGAAGTGAAGCCAAAGATCATTGAGAAGCTCAACCAAGATACAATTGTTCAGGGGATGATCCTTGGAGAAGTATTTGGAGAGCCGCGCGCGAAAAAGCCGCACAGAACGATGAAACGGCCATATAACAGATAAACAAAAAAGTCCCATATAAAGGGGCTTTTTTTGTTTGACCTGATGGAGATTTCTCGCAGTAAAAATGATGAAACGGCTGTTTTACGGGATTCATTAGCATGATCTGAACCGCTGAGGAATAGGATGATATAGAGACTTTCTCATCAGTCTCACCATCTTTCAGTTTGATCTCATACACATGGGGCGGGAAGGGGTTCTAATTGAATGGGAAAAAGAAAAAATCGACTTAAAGCATGGCTGACAAGAACACTTGAAATCCCTCCAGACGTCATGATGGATCTTCCCCGTATTACGATGGTTGGCAGACTCCACATTTACATAGAGAATCATAAAGGGCTTTTGCTTTTCAGTGATCAAGAGGTAAGGCTGATGCTCAAACAAGGACAATGCATTATTTCAGGGAAAGATTTTGTGATTAAAACGATTTTGCCAGAAGAGATCTTATTAGAAGGGAAAATCGATGAGGTCCGTTATATTGATTCTTAACTGACGGAGGGGAGAAGTGTGAAGAATAAATGGTTCGCCTATTTTATTGGCAGAGTGGAAGTGGAAATCAAGGGAAACGGCATTGAGCGGCTCATCAATGAGTGCACGAGACAGGGGATCACAATGTTTCAAGTGAGCCGCCGTCAAGACAGCGTGCGCTTATTTATTCGCTTATCAGATGTACATGCCTTCAGAAAAGTACAAAGACATCATGAGGTAACATGTTCATTTCATCAAAAGAAGGGATTTCCGTTTCTTCTCCTATGGTCAAGGAAGAATATTGGGTTTACCCTCGGGATTGTGTTCTTTCTAGTGACGATATTGGCGCTTTCAAACATGGTGTGGAAAATTGATATTAAAGGAGCCAATCCAGAAACTGAACATGAGATGAGAAAGCATTTAGACGAGATTGGTGTGCAAAAAGGCCGTTTTCAGTTTCTAATGGGAACACCTGAAAAAATTCAAAAATCACTGACCGCCAATATTCAAAGCATAACATGGGTTGGCGTTGAACTAAACGGTACAACATTTCAAATGAAAGTTGTGGAAAAAAATGAGCCGGAAAAAGAGAAATATACGAGTCCTCAGCATATTGTGGCCAAGAAGAAGGCGGTCATCACGAGAATGTATGTGGAAAAAGGGGAGCCGCTTGCCGCAGTTGATGAACATGTGAAGAAAGGACAAATGCTCGTCTCTGGCCTCATCGGCAGCGAAGACCAGCAAAAAACGGTTGGTGCTAAAGCGAAAATTTATGGTGAAACGTGGTATCGTTCTGAAGTTTCTGTCCCTCTTCGAACATCTTTTGATGTCTTTACGGGTAAAATGAAGACAAAGCACAAGCTCTCCGCATTTGGAGGTTCAATGCCATTTTGGGGCTTTTCCTTTAAAAAGGATGATTTTAAGCAGCCAAAAACAGAAACTGAAGTTCACCCACTCCATTTCTTAAACTTCCAGCTCCCATTTTCCTATGAAAAAGAAACGACACGCGAAAGCGAAAAAATAAACCGGACATACACAAATAAAGAAGCGGTTCAAGCAGGGATTAAAATGGGTAAAAAAGAATTAGAAGAGAAGCTAGGTCAAACAGGAGAGGTGAAAAGTGAAAAAGTTTTGCACGAGGCAACAGGGAATGGTAAAGTTAAGTTAATCATCCTTTACCAAGTAATAGAAGATATTGTTCAACCAACACCTATTGTTCAGGGAGACTAGAGAATGACAGAACATTTACTTGAAATTCAACAAAAATTAGATAGCCCAAACGAAGCGATTGCTTTATTTGGAAATCAAGATGCTTATCTGAAACTGATGGAAAACGAGCTGAATGTCTCCATTATTACGCGCGGAGAAAAGGTGTATGTTTCTGGTCAGGAAGCATCAAGAGAAACAGCGAGCCGTCTGATTACATCTCTCTTACATCTCATCCAAAAAGGAATTGAGATTTCTGAACGGGATGTCGTCTATGCCATTAAAATGGCGCAAAAAGACAAGCTCAATTATTTTGAAAATATGTATGAAGATGAAATTACGAAAAATGCAAAAGGAAAGTCAATCAGGGTAAAAACCATTGGCCAGCGGGAATATGCTGCGGCGATGAAAAAAGATGACTTGGTCTTTGGAATTGGACCAGCTGGAACAGGGAAGACGTATTTGGCAGTCGTCAACGCGGTACATGCACTGAAAAATGGACATGTGAAACGGATTATCCTGACAAGACCAGCTGTTGAAGCAGGAGAAAGTCTTGGCTTTTTACCAGGTGATCTAAAGGAAAAAGTAGATCCTTATTTAAGACCACTATATGATGCCTTGCATGATGTGCTTGGCAGTGATCATACGGAACGTTTAATCGAGCGCGGTGTGATTGAAATAGCGCCTCTTGCCTATATGAGAGGACGGACACTCGATGATGCATTTGTTATTTTAGATGAAGCGCAGAATACAACGCCTGCCCAAATGAAAATGTTTTTGACGAGACTTGGGTTTGGCTCTAAAATGGTCATTACAGGAGATATTACACAGATTGACCTGCCGAAGGGCATGCAGTCTGGTCTTGCAGCTGCAAAGGACATGCTTGCAGAGATCAAGGGCATCTCATTTATTGAGCTAGACCAGACAGATGTGGTCAGACACCCGCTTGTGGCAAAGATCATCGGAGCATACGAAAAGCAAAAATGACCTTAGTGACCCGATCGTCTTCATCGGGTCATTTTGTTTCGATCGTGGTTTAAAGTAAAAAAGGAGGTACTTTCCTTGAGAAAGAATCAGAAAGACAGTAAGCGCAAAAGACTGCTGTCTAAAAAAGAACCTCAGAAAATGGAGCGCTCACGTTATTTAAATGTTTTGCTATACGCTGGTTTAGCAGCCATTCTATTCGTGGTGCTCTTCTTCCATGTAAAGCCTGAATCGCTCGACTTAGATTTATTTTCAGTGAGCGAACAGACCATCTATTCTCCATCAACCGTCGATGATCAAGAAGCGACAGAAGAAAAGAAGCAAGAAGCAACAGATCAAGTAGAGGATCAATATACACTCAAAAAAGCGTATTCTGACAATCGTGTTGACCTCATCTCCTCCCTTTTCGAAGCCATTAAAGAAGAGAAGAAAGCAGCTGATGAAAAAGAAAATCCGCCATCAGATAAAGAAATGGTCAAGCGTGTCAAAGAAAAACTCACATCAGATATGCAGGAGGCTGTTTCAGACCAATCCATCAAAGCACTGCTTCAGGCAAGTGACGAAAATCTCTCTTTTACTAAGGATTCCATCATCACAGTGGTGAATTCACTGATGAGTAAAGAAATCACAGCAGCGAAATTACAAGATGAGAAAAAACAAGTGAAAACAGAGCTTGAAAATAACTCAATTCCATCCAAATACTTAAATGCAGCGAAAGAAATCGGTGAATTTGCGATCATTCCAAACTATGTATTTGATCCAGTGGCGACAGAGAAGAAAAGGCAAGAAGCCGCTGATAATATTCAGCCGGTTCAAATTAAGCAAGGGCAAATCTTAGTCGAAGAAGGAGAACTTATCGACCGAGAAGTGTATCGTAAATTAGAACTGACAGGGCTCTTAAATAGCTCCAATTTGATTAAGCCTGTAAGCGGTCTTATGATATTGATTGGTCTATTCTTAGCAGCGATTATTCATTCACTTGAATCGAGGAAAAAATCGCTTGTTCATAAGAATAAGTCGTTGCTTCTCTACTCGCTCATTTTCACCATTATTTTAGTTATCATGGAAGTATTCAGTCTCTTCCAAGAAACAAAGTATACGACGATAGGTTATGTGGTGCCAGTGGCACTTGGCACGATGCTGATCAAGCTGCTTATCAATGAGCGGCTAGCGATCTTCTCTGGTCTTGTATTTGCTCTTTGCGGCAGTATGATGTTTAATCAAGGAGTAACCGGCGTCTTTAACTATGTGATCTGCGCTTATTACCTTGTGAGCGGGATGGCGGGCATTTTATTTTTGAGAAAGCATAATGCGCGTTCAAAAATATTGCAGGCAGGGCTTTCGGTCGCTTTGGTGAATGTCCTTGTGGTTCTATCCATAACGCTGATTCAAAACTCCTCACCATCAGGACTTGAAATCGGTGTGAACCTTATGATGGCGATTGTGTCAGGGTTTGCATCATCTATTTTGGTCATTGGGCTAATGCCAGTGTTTGAGAGTATGTTCGGCATTCTTTCAACAATGAAGCTGATTGAACTATCTAACCCAAACCATCCGCTCCTTAAAAAGATTTTAACAGAGACACCAGGTACATATCATCATAGTGTCATGGTGGCAAATTTAGCAGATGCTGCATGTGAAGCAGTCGGAGCAAACGGTCTTTTAGCAAGGGTTGGCGCTTATTATCATGACATTGGGAAAACGAAAAGACCGCAATACTTTATCGAAAACCAAATGAACATTGATAATCCGCATGACAAGCTTTCTCCTCAGCTAAGTAAAAATATCATTATTGCCCATACGACAGATGGAGCTGATATGCTGAGAGAAAAAAAGTTTCCTGAAGAGCTTGTCGATATTGCCGAACAGCACCACGGGAAGTCGCTGTTAAAGTTCTTTTACTATAAGGCAAAAGAGCGTGATGATCAGGTGACAGAAGAAGAATTCCGTTATCCTGGGCCAAAACCGCAATCAAAAGAAGCGGCGATTATTTCAGTAGCGGACAGCGTGGAAGCAGCGGTACGATCGATGCATAATCCAAATCCAGAGCGGATCGAAAAGCTCGTCAAAGGCATTATTTCCGATAAAATGCAGGATGGGCAATTCAGCGAATGTGATCTGACATTTAAAGAGTTAAATATTATTAGTCAAACGATTTGTACAACATTAAAGGGGATTTTCCATTCTCGGATTGAATATCCAGATGCCCCGAAGCAGAAGGTGAAGTAAATGACATTGTTAATCGATTTAATAGATGAAACAGGACAAGTATCAAAAGAGCAGCTTGAAGAAGTGGAAAAGCTTCTTCAGTTCGCTGCTGATGCCCTTGAGGTCAAAGATCAAGCGGAGGTATCAGTGACGATCGTCTCGAATGAAGAGATTCATCAAATTAATAAAGAATACCGCGGAAAAGACGCACCAACGGATGTGATCTCCTTTGCACTCGAAGAAGAAGGAGAAGGGGAAATTGAAATCATTGGTGCTGATGATATTCCGCCTGTACTCGGTGACATCATCATTAGTGTGGACCGTACGAAAGAGCAGGCAGAGGAATATGGACATTCCTTTATGAGAGAGCTTGGATTTCTCACCATTCATGGATTACTGCATTTGCTCGGGTTTGATCATATGACAGAGGAAGATGAAAAAGAAATGTTCGCCAAACAGACAAAGATCTTGGATGATTATGGCCTTTCAAGATCATCGTAAGAAAAGAAGGCCGCTTGCCCGTTTTTTTCGGAGTTTTTATTATGCATTTAGAGGAATATGGCGAACTTTCTTGAATGAACGGAATTTTCGATTTCACACAGTCGCAGCCATCATCGTGGTGATCTGCGGCTTTTGGTTTCACATTGAACCATTCGAATGGATGATCGTTTTGCTTTTATGCGGGGGGATGTTTGCGCTTGAACTTGTCAATACAGCCATTGAACATACAGTGGACCTGATGACAGAAGAGAGGCACCCGCTTGCTGAGAAAGCGAAAGACGCCGCAGCAGGCGCTGTTTGCGTTTACGCTGCGATTTCGGTTATGATTGGGTTGATCATCTTCTTACCGAAGATCATGCAATAGAACAATATTACTATTTATTAACATTTTTAGAAATGGGCGTGAAAATGTCACGTGAATTATGTAAAATATAAATGTGACAGTGGGTCCATTTCTTCTGAAAGTGGGAACTAGGAATGAACAAACAAGAGTTGATTTCAGAAGCAGTTAAAGCAAGAGATTTTGCATATGTACCCTATTCAAAATTCAAAGTCGGTGCAGCATTGTTGTCGAACGATGGAAAAGTGTATGGCGGCTGCAACATTGAAAATGCAGCATATGGTATGTGTAATTGTGCGGAAAGAACAGCACTTTTTAAAGCCTATTCAGAAGGCATCACATCGTTTCAAATGCTAGCGGTAGTGGCTGATACAGACCGGCCTGTTTCGCCGTGCGGCGCATGCAGACAGGTTATTTCAGAGCTATGTGCACCTGACATGCCAGTGATTCTAACGAACTTAAAAGGACAAATATACGAAACAACAGTAAACGAACTATTGCCAGGCGCATTTTCACCGGAGGATTTAAATGACTAACGAAAGCTTTAAATCAGGATTTGTATCCATTATTGGAAGACCAAATGTAGGAAAATCAACCTTTCTTAATCGTGTGATTGGACAAAAGATCGCCATCATGAGTGATAAGCCCCAAACGACACGAAACAAAGTGCAAGGTGTCTTAACAACAAACACGTCACAAACGATCTTTATCGATACACCAGGGATTCATAAACCTAAGCATAAGCTTGGTGATTTTATGATGAAAGTGGCTACAAATACACTGAAGGAAGTCGACCTGATCTTGTTTATGATCAATGCAAAGGAAGGCTATGGCAAGGGTGATGAATTCATCATTGAACGACTCAAGCAAACATCTACACCGGTATTCCTAGTCGTCAATAAAATCGACCAAATTCACCCAGATGAGCTGTTCCTTTTAATTGATGAATACCGCACACGTTATCCATTTAAGGAAATTGTGCCAATTTCAGCTCTTGAAGGAAACAACATTGACACGCTTCTTCAGCAGATTGAAGGTTATCTTCCTGAAGGCCCGCAATTTTATCCAGCAGATCAAGTAACAGATCATCCAGAGCGGTTTATTATTTCTGAATTAATTCGTGAAAAAGTGCTGCATTTAACAAGAGAAGAGATCCCGCACAGTATTGCAGTGGCGATCGAATCCATTAAGCCAGATGAAAATGGTAAGATCCATGTGGCGGCGACCATTGTCGTAGAACGTGATTCACAAAAAGGGATTGTTATTGGGAAACGAGGCAGCTTATTAAAAGAAGTGGGACAAAAAGCGCGCAGAGATATTGAAGCACTTCTCGGTTCAAAAGTGTATCTGGAGCTTTGGGTAAAGGTTCAGAAGGACTGGCGTAATAAATCCACTCACCTTCGTGATTTCGGATTTAGAGAAGACGAATATTAAAAAATCGCTGCTGTTGTCATAAAATCTGACAATGGTGCGGTTCGATTAGTAAAAATTGTTTATCATGAAATGGAGGTAGCTTGGTCAAGATATAATTAATATGTTGGATGTAGCGTTGCTGCTTCTAATAAAGAAAGGTGGGGTTTTTATGTTGAATTTTACATGGAACGTATTTTCACAAACAGGAAGCGTTGACACGTATCTGCTTTTCAAAGAGTTAGAAAAGGAGAACCTGGAAAGACCCGATATACTTGAAGAAGAGATAGCACGATTTGATTTTCCAATCTTATAATTCTTGACCCCTCCAATGCTCGGAGTGTAGACAAATGCTCATTAAAAGTGAAGGAATCGTCCTTAGAACAACAGATTATGGCGAAACAAACAAAATTGTCACGCTGCTCACTAGAGAACATGGGAAAATTGGTGTGATGGCAAGAGGCGCAAAAAAATCAAACAGCCGCCTGTCAGCCATAAGCCAGCCGTTTTTATACGGAACCTTCCTGATCCAATCATCAACAGGACTTGGAACGCTCCAGCAAGGCGAAATGATTGAAAGTATGCGAACCATTCGGGAAGATTTATTCTTGACCGCATATGCCGCATATATGACAGAGTTACTCGATAAAGGCACAGAAGAAAAAAAGCCAAACCCTTATTTGTTTGAGCTCCTGCTTCAATCTTTGCGTCATTTGAATGAAGGCACAGATGCTGATATTATCTTATTTATCGTAGAGGTCAAAATGTTATCAGTGATGGGAATGAAGCCCGAACTGGATCAATGTGTCCACTGTGGTCAAAAAGAAGCGCAGTTTCATTTCTCGATTAGAGACAACGGCTTTATTTGCCAAAATTGCTTTTCTAAAGATCCGTATAAACTGCCCTTATCTCCAGCAGCTGCAAGGCTGCTCCGTTTATTTCATTATTTTGATTTATCAAGGCTCGGTCAGGTTGATGTGAAACCGCAGACAAAACAAGAAATTCGTCAAGTGCTCGATCACTACTATGAAGAGTATTCAGGCCTTTATTTGAAATCAAAAAAATTCATGAATCAGATGGAATCCATGAAAAAGCTCATGGGTGGGGAAAACAAAAGTTGACATCTTCCATGACTTTTTGTAAGATCATCTAAGATAAAATATGTTGCATTGACAGAAAGAAGTACTTGCGCAGAATCCATAAAAGCGACCTTAGGGCGGTGTGAGCTAAGGATGGAGGCGTAACGAAAGGCATTCTTGAGCAACGTAAAACAAAGCGGCTGGATGCTACGATACCAGCAAATAGGGTGGAACCGCGGGAAAAACTCTCGTCCCTATGTTTGCAAGGAGCCTTGCGAGCATAGAGACGGGAGTTTTTGTGTTCTTTTGCGGGGTTCTAGACCCATCCGCCATACATAGCGGATGGTGTAGAAAAGATGGAGGTGCGATCATTGAATATTCAAGACATGATTTTGACGTTGCAAAAGCATTGGTCAAATGAAGGCTGCGTATTAATGCAGGCGTATGACACAGAAAAAGGTGCCGGAACGATGAGTCCATACACGTTCCTCAGAAGCATTGGTCCAGAGCCATGGAAGGTAGCGTATGTAGAGCCTTCAAGACGCCCGGCTGATGGCAGATATGGAGAAAACCCAAATAGATTGTATCAGCATCATCAATTCCAAGTGATCATTAAGCCGTCACCTGACAATATTCAAGAACTGTATCTTGAATCTTTGAAAGCGCTTGGTATTGACCCGCTGAAACATGATATTCGTTTTGTAGAAGACAACTGGGAAAACCCATCTCTGGGCTGTGCAGGGCTAGGCTGGGAAGTATGGCTTGATGGGATGGAAATCACCCAATTCACGTATTTTCAGCAAGTCGGCGGCTTAGAATGTAAGCCCGTTTCCGTTGAAATCACATACGGTATTGAACGTCTTGCTTCCTACATCCAAGACAAAGAAAATGTCTTCGATCTTGAATGGACAGACGGATTCACGGTGAGAGATTTATTCTTAATGGCTGAATATGAGCACTCTGTTTATACATTTGAAACATCTAATACTGACATGCTGTTTGATTTATTTACAACCTATGAGAAAGAAGCGCATAGCCAAATGGACAAAGGGCTTGTTCACCCGGCATACGATTATGTGCTCAAATGCTCTCATACGTTTAACCTGCTCGATGCAAAGGGCGCAATTTCTGTTACTGAGCGAACTGGTTATATCGGAAGAGTGCGCCAGTTAGCAAGAAAAGTAGCCAAAACATATTATGAAGAACGAGAAAAATTGGGATTCCCTATGCTAAAAGAGGAGGCGGCTTCTCATGAATAAACAAGATGTATTACTCGAAATCGGCTTAGAAGAGATGCCGGCTCGTTTCATGCCAGAAAGCACAAAGCAGCTAGGCGAGAAAGTAAAAGCGTGGTTTGAAGCGCAAAACATTTCATTTGAAGATGTTGCTCTATTTAACTCACCAAGACGTCTTGCTGTACTTGTGAAAGGTGTCGCAGAAAAACAAGAAGACATCAAAGAAGAAGCAAAAGGTCCGGCTAAAAAGATCGCGCAAGATGCGGAAGGCAATTGGACAAAAGCAGCGGAAGGTTTTGCCCGCGGACAAGGTGCTTCAACAGATGATCTCTATTTTAAAGAGATCAAAGGAGTGGATTATGTCCATGTCCAGAAGTTTCAAGAAGGAAAGCAAGTCAAAGACCTTCTGCCAGCATTAGGTGAGATCGCCGCTTCATTAAGTTTTCCAAAGAACATGAGATGGGGGAGCAAAGATTTACGCTACATCCGTCCGATTAAATGGATTGTTTGTTTATTTGGAGAGGAGATTGTACCTGCTCACATTGCTGGGGTGAAAAGCGGCCGCGAGACAAGAGGACACCGTTTCCTTGGTAAGGCAGCCATCATCGACTCGCCTGCTTCTTATGAGCAAACATTGCGCGATCAATTTGTCATTGCAGATTCAGATAAAAGAAAACAATCCATTACCGAGCAGCTAAATGCTCTATCTTCAGAAAAAGCTTGGGTGATTCCTGTTGATCCTGAGCTTCTAGAAGAGGTCAACAATCTTGTAGAATACCCAACGGTACTATCTGGTTCCTTTGAAGAAGAATTCCTTGCATTGCCGGAAGAAGTATTGGTAACTACAATGAAAGAGCATCAGCGCTATTTCCCTGTGAAAAATGAGCAAGGGGAATTATTGCCTCACTTCATAACGGTGAGAAATGGAAACAGTGAAGCGCTTGAAAATGTCGCAAGAGGGAACGAAAAAGTACTTCGTGCACGTTTATCAGATGCTGCCTTCTTCTATAAAGAAGACGAAAAACTAGTCATTGAAGACAATATTAAGAAGCTTGATAAGGTTGTATTCCATGAGAAACTTGGCACAATTGGCGACAAGCTAAAGAGAGTGACAGACATTGCGACGCGTCTAGCAGCTCATGTCGGTGCAGATGACGAAACGTCAGAGCGTGTGGCAAGAGCTGCAAGTATTTCGAAATTTGACCTTGTGACTCAAATGGTCTATGAATTCCCAGAATTACAAGGAATCATGGGCGAGAAATATGCAAAAGCACTTGGCGAACATGAAGAAGTGGCAAAGAGCATCAATGAGCACTATATGCCGCGCTTTGCCGGTGATGAGGCGCCTTCCACTTTAATTGGTGCGATTGTGGCAGTAGCCGATAAGCTGGATTCTATTTGTTCCTTCTTCTCAATTGATGTCATTCCAACGGGCTCTCAAGATCCTTATGGACTAAGAAGACAAGCGAGCGGTATCGTTCAAATTCTGCTTGATCGTCATTGGAACATTTCATTCAAAGAGCTTTTGGCACTTGCTCAAGTAGAAGCAGCACATGAAACGGCTCTCATTGAATTTTTAACACACCGTTTAAAATATGTCCTCCAAGCAGAACATATCCGTCATGATGTTGTCGATGCAGTACTGGATGTTGAAAATATTGAACCTTATGCAGTCGTGAAAAAAGCAGCTGTTCTTGAAGAGAGCGTGAAACAAGAGAGCTTCAAAGAAACAGCAGAAGCATTAGGACGCGTCATTTCAATCAGTAAAAAAGGGGAAGACGCAGAAATTCAGCCTGAGCTGTTTGAAAATGAGCATGAGCAAAAGCTATATGAGGCGTATCAGCAAGTAGAGACAGCTGTCAAGGAACATGTAGCAGCAGGGCAATACAGCGCAGCGCTTGAGGCGCTTGATACGTTAAAAACACCGATTGTTCATTATTTCGATCACACAATGGTTCATGCAGATGATGAAAAGCTGAAGCGAAATCGTTTGGCGCAAATGGTCAAACTAGCAAAAGTCATTCAATCATTTGCGAATATGAACAATTTAATTGTAAAATAAATACCTAAGAACGGTTGCCTTTTTTGAAGGGCAATCGTTTTTTACTCATTTAATTCACGGTTTTTGAGTGGATTTTTGTTTCATTCGGACAAAGATGCGCTATAATATGATGAGTTATGAAAATGATATACATAAAGTAAAGATTCGCTCTCTCTATTTAAAGGTGGTGAGTACAATCGAGTTAAATAAACGGCAAGAGCAGATTTTACAGATTGTCAAAGAGAATGGTCCGATCACTGGAGAGCATATCGCCGATCGGCTGAACTTAACTAGGGCGACCCTCAGACCGGATTTAGCCATATTAACGATGTCAGGCTTTTTAGAAGCAAGACCAAGGGTCGGCTACTTTTTCACAGGAAAAACAGGTACGCAGCTTCTAGCAGATAAGCTGAAAAAACTTCAAGTGAAAGATTTTCAATCCATTCCAGTGGTGATACATGAGAATGTTTCAGTTTATGATGCGATTTGTACGATGTTTTTAGAAGATGTGGGCACATTATTCGTTGTGGACGATCACTCTATTTTAACAGGCGTGTTGTCAAGGAAAGACCTCCTTCGCGCAAGTATTGGAAAACAGGAGCTTCCATCTATTCCTGTCCATATTATTATGACAAGAATGCCGAACATCACCGTTTGCCGCAAGGAAGATTTCATTATGGGTGTGGCGAAGCACTTGATTGAAAAGCAGATAGACGCACTTCCTGTTATAAAAGATACGGATAAAGGCTTTGAAGTGGTCGGCAGAATTACGAAAACAAACATGACGAAAATACTTGTTAACTTATCGGAGAATGAAATAATCTAATTACAGAAGACTGCGAGGGGATGTTATGAGTAATCGCGTAATTTTTGTGGTATCAGATTCAGTAGGAGAAACGGCAGAGCTCGTAGTCAAAGCGGCACTTAGCCAATTTGATGGCGGCTCATCAGACCATTCAAATATCAGAAGAATCCCATATGTAGAAGATGTCGGTACGATTAAAGAAGTCATTTCACTGGCGAAAGCAGATAACGGAATCGTCTGCTTTACTCTTGTTGTGCCAGAAATGCGTCAATTCTTAATTGATGAAGCAGAAGCAAACGGAGTTGTTTATTATGACATCATCGGACCACTAATCGATAAAATGGAGACTGCTTATGGAAATGAAGCGAAACATGAGCCGGGGCGTGTACGTCAATTAGATGAGGACTATTTTAAAAAGGTTGAAGCCATTGAGTTCGCAGTGAAGTATGATGACGGCAGAGACCCAAGAGGCATTCTAAAGGCTGATATTGTGCTCATCGGTGTATCACGCACATCTAAGACACCACTATCTCAATACTTGGCGCATAAACGGCTGAAGGTAGCAAACGTTCCAATTGTTCCTGAAGTAGATCCGCCAGAGGAGTTATTTTCAGTTGATCCAAAGAAATGCATCGGTCTGAAAATCAGTCCAGACAAACTAAATCATATTCGTAAAGAGCGTTTGAAATCTCTAGGTTTAAATGATCGCGCGATTTATGCGAACATTGAACGGATTAAAGAAGAGCTAGAGTATTTTGAAAAAGTGGTGGACCGCATTAACTGTCAAGTTGTTGATGTATCGAATAAAGCAGTTGAAGAAACGGCAAATGTCATTCATCAAATGCTGACCAAAAGAGGTTCCGAATAAACTCAGGATGCTCCTCCTGGGTTTTTCCTATGGTGGGAAACGGGTAAACAAAAACAATGGCATATTTGCTGCATTTGTATTATAATAAAAAATTGTGATAAAATGATTGATTTTAGGTTTAAGTTAAGTCAAGAACGAATAAACTAATATTGGCAGAAGTCAAGTGATTCTGAACATAACTTTTCGACAAAATGAGTTTTACTGTTGTTTGCTATATGGGGGAAAAGTATGGTCTTTTTGCTTCTCTAAAGCAGGAATAAGGTGGAGGGATGGAGAATTAGTCACCTGAATGAACATAAACAAGAGAGGACGATTTATGTCGATGCAGATGCTTGTCCTGTAAAAGACGAAATCCTTTCTGTCGCATCTCAATTTCAAGTACCTGTGACATTCATTGCTTCATATGAGCATTTTCAAACCAAGAGATCTCCACTTGAAGATTGGCGGTTTGTAGATACACATAAGGAAGCAGCGGATTTAGTCATTGCGAACTCAGCTGCCGCGCATGATATTGTCGTCACCCAAGACATTGGTCTTGCCTCCTTACTGCTTCCAAGACAGGTCATTGTACTGTCTGAAAGAGGACGGATGTACACGAACGAAACAATTGATTTTGATTTGGAACGCAGACATGTTTCCAGTAAACAGCGAAGAAAAGGTGTATATGGAAAAGGTCCCAAAAAGCTTTTAGAAGAGGATAAAAAGCGATTTATTACGCAACTACAAAAAATCCTGTCGAATCATGAAGGATTTTTGAATTAAAAGGCGAATAATGTACGACGGAGTGTTATTAGGATGAGCAAACGTATACCAGATGAACTTTTGGAGCAAATCCAAAAAAACGCAGACATTGTCGAAGTGATTGGAGAATACGTACAGCTTAGAAAGCAAGGTCGAAATTACTTCGGTCTTTGTCCATTCCATGGTGAAAATACTCCTTCATTCTCTGTTTCAGCAGATAAGCAAATCTTCCATTGTTTTGGCTGTGGTGCAGGAGGTAATGTATTTTCGTTCCTCAGACAAATGGAAGGCTACTCATTTATTGAAGCCGTTTCACATGTTGCTGATAAGTACCACATTGATTTGCCTGATCATGTAGCAAATGCTCAGATCAGCTCCTCACAGCAAGAGGGCACTGCAGATCATAAAATGATTGAAGCGCATGAGCTTCTTAAGAAATTTTACCACCATTTGCTGGTAAATACAAAGGAAGGTCAAAACGCACTCGATTATTTACGGGCGAGAGGCTTTACAGATGAAACAATTGCCAAGTTTGAGATCGGATATGCTCTTGACTCTTGGGATTTCGTGACCAAGTTTTTAGAAAAACGAGGGTTTGATCCTGCGATGATGGAGAAGGCCGGTCTTTTGATTCAACGTGAAAACGGAACAGGCTTTTTTGACCGCTTTAGGGATCGTGTGATGTTTCCCATTCATGATCATCATGGGACAGTCGTCGCTTTTTCCGGAAGATCGCTTGGTGATCAGCAGCCTAAGTATATGAATAGTCCTGAAACGCCACTTTTTCATAAAAGTAAGTTGCTTTATCACTTTCATGACGCGCGTATGCTTATTCGAAAACGCGAACGGGCGGTTCTTTTCGAAGGATTTGCTGACGTCATCTCAGCTGTCACATCAGGTGTCGGCGAAAGTGTTGCAACAATGGGTACGTCTCTAACAGAAGAGCACGTAAAACTTCTCAGACGGAACGTAGAAGAGATCATCCTTTGCTATGACTCTGACACGGCCGGTTATGAAGCCACCATGAAAGCTTCAGATTTGCTTGGAAAAAGAGGATGTAAAGTTCGCGTTGCCATGATACCAGATGGACTTGATCCAGATGATTACATTCGTAAATATGGTGGCGAGAAATTTAGGAATGACATCATAGATGCAAGTGTGACATTAATGACTTTTAAGATGAACTTTTTCCGTAGGGGAAAGAATTTATCTGATGAAGGAGACCGGCTTACTTATATGAAGCAGGTACTCCGAGAAATTAGCCGATTAAACGGTTCCTTGGAACAAGAGATTTACATGAAACAGCTTGCTGGAGAGTTCTCGATCTCACTTGATTCATTAAAGGAACAACTGGAGCTGTTTGAAAAACAGCAGCGTCAAGAAGCCAAAAGCACGCAGGAAGAAAGCGGGCTTGAAAAACGGCGTGCACATCTGTCAACACAGGTACGAAGAAAGCGTCTGCGGCCAGCATATGAAAATGCAGAGCGAATGCTGCTTGCTCATATGTTAAAAAGCGATGACGTGATCCGAAAAGTACTTGACAGAGTAGGGATTGAATTTAATATAGATTCTCACAGGGCGCTGGCCACGTACATTTATGCTTTGTATGAAGAAGGCAAAGAACCAACGCCGCAGCACCTGATGAACCGTATAGAAGATGATATCATCAATCAACTTCTGACGGATATATTCATGATTCAAGTTGGAGACGAACTAAGTGAAGCTGAATTAAGTGATTATGTAAAAAAAGTGTTGAATCATCGGAATTTGTCAATGATAAAGGAAAAAGAACTAGAACGTGCAGAAGCGGAGAGGCAAAAAGATTTCTTCAAAGCGGCAACACTTGCAAAAGAAATTATTCAGTTGAACCGTTCGCTGAAGTAATACGTCTAATATTTATGACAAGACTTACGGCTGGCAATGAATCCTTTACGGGAGGAGCATAAGACCGCAAGCATCTTGCCTTCATCATTATTTATTTTATTCCTATTTGCTCATCTGTTTGATAAAGAGAGAAAAGCAGGGCGGAAGCAAATCGCAAGTTACTTTAGAATTCGTTGCAAGCTTTGGAAGGAGGGATCCATAATGGCTGATAAACAAGCCCACGAAACCGAAACTGAATTAACCTTTGAACAGGTGAGAGATAAGCTCACTGAAACGGGTAAAAAACGGGGCGTTTTAACATACGAAGAAATTGCAGAGCGTATGTCTAGCTTTGAAATTGAATCAGACCAAATGGATGAATACTATGAATACTTAGGCGAACAGGGTGTAGAGCTCATTAGTGAAAACGAAGAGACAGAAGACCCAAATGTTCAGCAGCTGGCTAAAGCAGAAGAAGAATTTGACCTGAATGATTTAAGCGTACCACCAGGTGTCAAAATTAATGATCCTGTTCGTATGTACTTAAAAGAAATCGGACGCGTCAATTTGTTATCTGCTAAAGAAGAAATTACGTATGCTCAAAAGATCGAAGAAGGCGATGAGGAATCAAAAAGAAGATTAGCGGAAGCAAACCTTCGTCTCGTTGTCAGCATCGCGAAACGCTACGTCGGTCGTGGTATGCTGTTCCTAGACTTGATTCAAGAAGGAAACATGGGTCTTATGAAGGCAGTTGAGAAGTTTGATTACCGCAAAGGATACAAATTCTCAACATATGCGACTTGGTGGATTAGACAGGCGATCACGCGTGCGATTGCCGATCAGGCAAGAACAATCAGGATCCCGGTTCATATGGTGGAAACCATTAATAAATTGATCCGTGTTCAAAGACAGCTTCTGCAAGACCTAGGCAGAGAACCAACGCCAGAGGAAATTGCTGAAGACATGGATTTAACGCCAGAAAAGGTTAGAGAAATTCTTAAAATTGCGCAAGAGCCTGTATCTTTAGAAACACCTATTGGTGAAGAAGATGACTCGCACCTTGGTGATTTTATTGAAGACCAAGAGGCGACATCTCCATCTGACCATGCTGCATACGAATTGTTAAAAGAGCAGCTTGAAGATGTATTAGACACGTTAACGGACCGTGAAGAAAATGTACTGAGACTACGTTTCGGACTAGATGACGGAAGAACACGTACGTTAGAAGAGGTTGGAAAGGTGTTCGGCGTCACAAGAGAGCGTATCCGCCAAATTGAAGCGAAAGCTCTGCGTAAATTAAGACACCCAAGCAGAAGTAAACGATTAAAAGACTTCTTAGAGTAGAAACTGGACGGATCTTGAAAGAGATCCGTTCTTTCTTCATCAAAAATGAAAACGCTTTTTTCAATCTGATTATATTTTACTGAATAAATAATGAATTTGCAACGTTCTTAGAGAAAAGATGTATAAAAAATACATCAAAATGTGCTGAAGGCTTCATTTCTCATCTTTGCATCATTTTTGTCTAATCTGTGAACTTGACCAAAGTTTTGTATCATAATTCGTTTACTTTTTGTAAAATTAAAGTAGAATTAGAATTGTTTGTATAGTCTTAAAGGGGTTTTCACAAAGGGGAGGATGAAAGAAATGAAACGGAATCCACTTATACCATTTTTATTGATTGCCATTTTAGGGATTGGACTCACTTTTTTCTTATCAATGAAGGGGTTGAAAGATGAAGACAAAATCGCCTCTGGAGGCGAGGAGCAAAAGCAAGAAGAAACAGCGAATGCGACGCCGGAAGAATTGTATAAGCAAAACTGTCTGAGTTGTCATGGGGAAAACTATGAAGGCGGTGCAGGTCCTGCATTAAAAGGTGTTGGAGACAAGCTTGAAGTAGCAGACATCAAGAAGAAAATTCAAGAAGGCGGCAACGGGATGCCAGGCGGGCTGATTCCAAATGAAAAGCTCGATGAAATGTCAGAATGGGTATCCAAAATTAAATAATGTTACGCAAAAAGCTCTTTTTGATCAGAAGAGCTTTTTTCATTTGAAAACGACTTTTAATTTATATAAGATAGACAAGTATGAACATTAAAGAAAAGTAGTGATATGTATGAATGAAATGAATTTATCAAAACGATTAAAAAGAATCGCAGACTTTTTACCACATGAGGCTGTCTTTGCTGATATCGGCTCAGATCATGCCTATTTGCCGTGCTATGCGATCCTGCATCAAAAAGCAGTAAAAGCGATTGCTGGTGAAATTACAGAAGGACCGCTTCAATCAGCGAAGCAGCAAGTACATAGACTTAAATTAGATGACAAGATCTCGGTCAGAAAAGGAAATGGTCTTGAAGCCATTGAAAAGGGCGAAGTGAATGCTGTAACGATTGCAGGTATGGGCGGAGCACTCATCGCAAGCATTTTAAATGACGGCAAGCATAAGCTCACAGGCCATGAAAGGCTTATTCTTCAGCCAAATATCCATGCTCACCACATTCGTTTATGGCTCTATCAAGAGGGGTATGAATTGATGGATGAAGTCATTTTAGAAGAGGATGGCAAAATATACGAAATTATGATCGCCGAAAAAGGCGACAAAGATAAAGCCTATGAAGGGATGTCAATTGAAACAGGCATGCTAGTTGGTCCGTTTCTTGCGAAAGAGCAAAATGATGTCTTCCGGCGCAAGTGGATGCAAGAATTTCAGCATATGGAGAAAATAGAAAGTCAAATCCAGCAGGCAGCACGAACAGAAGAGAACAAGGAGCGTCTTGAAGAGCTGCATGTAAAAATAAAGATTCTAAAGGAGGTTTTGACTGTTGGCTAAAACAGTAAACGGACATGAAATCATCCAATTATTTGAACAATTTTCACCAAAGGCATATGCCATGGAAGGTGACAAAATCGGTCTCCAGATTGGGACGTTAAATAAAAAGGTAAACAATGTCATGATCACCTTAGATGTACTAGAGAATGTGGTAGATGAGGCGATCGAAAAAAATGTGGATCTCATGATTGCTCACCATCCGCCAATCTTCCGTCCGTTAAAACATGTAGCGACAGATCAGCCAGCTGGACGAATCATTGAGAAATGCATCAAACATGATATTGCAGTATATGTGGCACATACGAATTTAGATGTGGCTGATGGAGGAGTTAATGACTTGCTTGCTGAGGCTTTAGAGCTTGAAGAAACAAGAGTGTTAGTCCCGACATATGAAGATCAAATCAAACAGCTTGCCCTCTATGTCCCGCAGGAATTTGAGGAAGCCATCCGTACAGCTTTAGGAAATGCGGGCGCCGGCCATATTGGCAACTACAGCCATTGCGTGTTTTCAAATGAAGGGACAGGCAGCTTTTTGCCATCAGAAGATGCGGATCCGTTTATTGGTGAGACTGGTCAATTGGAATTTGTGAAAGAAGTGCGGATTGAAACCATTTTCCCGGCAAGTACTGAAAAACAAGTCATTCGTGAAATGATCAAGGCACATCCTTATGAAGAAGTCGCCTATAGTGTACACACGACAGATCTTCCTCCTATTCAAAAAGGGCTTGGCCGTATAGGGGAGCTAAGAGAGCCTATGACCCTTGGAGACTTCGCGCGATTTGTGAAGACGAAGCTGGATGTAAATGGTGCTCGCTTTGTAGGTGATCAGGACGCTGTTGTGAAAAAAGTAGCTGTGCTTGGCGGAGACGGAAATAAATACATTCACCAAGCAAAAAGAATGGGTGCTGATGTGTATGTGACAGGGGATCTTTATTTCCATGTCGCCCATGATGCTATGATGCTCGGGCTGAACGTAGTGGACCCAGGGCATTATGCAGAAAAAATTATGAAAGAGGGCGTAAAGGCGAAGCTTCAATCGTTATGTTCAGAGAAAAAGTATGATGTACAGCTCTTTGTTTCTGAATCAAACACAAATCCATTTCAATTTATGTAAACAAAAAGAACGTCAGAGCATAGAAGCTCTGACGTTCTTTTTATTTCTTTGTTTTCACGCGTGGTAGTATTTTCGAAAGAGGCACCGATCGTTCAATTTTCCAAGTTGATTCATCATCCGGCTCGTAGTTTTCTAAGAAACGGATAACTTCTTTTGTAATAGGGGTTGGTGTAGAAGCGCCAGCAGTAATGGCAACGGTATTTACGCCTTGCAGCCACTCCAGCTTGAGCTCACTTAGGTCACCAATACGGTAAGCCTGCGTTCCAGCAATCTCCATCGACACTTGTGCCAGACGATTGGAGTTATTACTTTTTGGGTCGCCGACAACAATGGTAAGATCGGCTTGGCCAGCTTGCTGAGATACAGCTTCCTGACGTACTTGTGTCGCAAGACAAATTTCTTGGTGGTACTCGACGTGAGGATATTTCTCTTTTATGAGCTCCATCAGATCGTGGACATCCCACTGAGACATCGTCGTCTGATTGGTGATAAGCAATTTATCTGATGTTAAATCTAGCGCCTCAATGTCCGCTTCTGATTCGACAAGATGCACCTTGTCAGGGGCTACTCCGACAGCTCCCTCTGGCTCAGGATGACCTTTTTTTCCGATATAAATAATGTCATACCCAACGGCTGTTTTCTCTGAAATGAGTTCATGTGTTTTCGTTACATCGGGACAGGTTGCATCAATGGCGACAAGACCTTTTTCTTCTGCAATTTGACGAACCTCAGGTGAAACGCCGTGAGCAGTGAAAATAACTGTTCCGCTTTCAACCTGCTTTAAAATGTCCAAGCGGTTTGGTCCGTCCAGTGTGTAGATCCCATCTTCTTCGAAGGCATCTGTCACGTGCTTGTTGTGCACAATCATACCTAATATATAAATTGGGCGTGGCAAGTTTTTATCAAGTGCGGCATTTTTAGCAATGACCATTGCATCTACAACGCCATAGCAATAGCCACGCGGCGAAATTTTAATTACATTCATTTATTCGTCCTCCTGTAGGGAAGTGCTGCTAGAGAAGAACAATATAAAAAGCCGTGAAAAAACGGCTTTTTATCATTCTCTAGCTTCCATTATAGCCAAAGTAAGCGTATATATCAAAGATTGTTATACGCAGGGGACACTTCGCCGTTAAAAGATCACTAGACATATAGTTTTGGAACAGAGCTGCCAGGTCTTTTTTTCGGTTTTGCTTCAGGAGCAGGTAATGTGTGAGGAGCTGCTTTTTTGACGAGGATGTCCTCTGGTTCTTCGTTTTCTTCTATTTCATCATCTCCTGATGCAACTTCTTTTTGCACTTCTGTTTCCTCGCCAATTTCTTTAGGTTCTTCATCTGTACTTGTTTCATCATCATCTGCACTGCCAAGCTGGCTGTACAGCTTAATCATCGCAGGCAAATTTCTGACTAAAGGACCGTATTGCTGAATCATTGGCGTAAATTGCTGCGCCATTCCGAGCACCTTTTGAACATTTCCCAACATGCTTGAAAGGGTTGCAGGATTTGCGAAGCTCTGGATTCCTTGTAATCCCGCACCACCTCCAGAAACCCCTGCTCCCCCTGCGCCAGGAAGAAATTTAGCGAGCATGCCTTTCATTCCTGCTCCGCCGCCTAGTGCACGGCTTTCGCCTCCTGGAATTCCGCCCATTCCGCGTACACCGCCTCCCTGTACAGACGGGGAGCGAGGCATCATTTGCTGAAATTGATTGCCTTGCCCTTGAAAAGGCTGTTCGATAGGAGCCTGCTGCCTCCTTTGAAAAATTCCGGGCTGTCCGCCATTTCCAAGATGCCGGCGTGAGGGACGGTGCGGCTGAAAATCGCCCATAGGCCTTTGCCCTAACATACTTGTACCTCCCTTACTGCATTCTCTTTCTCTTCATAGGTTATGCAAGGAAGCATCAATTGGTTTCCTGTAAGAAAAGCGGACATGGTTTTTTTGCTGAAAATCAGCTATAATGAGGAGATGAGCAAAAAGGCATTGCCTTAAGGAGTGAAAACATGAACGAAACAAAATTTACGACATATGAATTAAAGTCTTTTATTATAGATGCTATTCATGAACTGGGCTTTTATGAGCCAACTGATATTCAAAAAAGAATCATCCCTGCTGTGTTAAAAGGAGAAAGCGTGATTGGTCAATCACAAACAGGAACAGGAAAAACCCACGCGTACTTATTGCCGCTTATTCATTCAATTGATCCAAGCAAAGAGCAAGTACAAGTTGTGATTACTGCACCTACAAGAGAATTAGCCAATCAAATTTTCAAAGAAGCCCAAACAATCTTAAAGAAGGCCTCTCCAGAAGAAGAGATTAAAGCAAAGCTTTACATTGGCGGAACGGACAAGCAGAAATCCATTCAAAAGCTAAAAAACCAGCCGCATTTGGTTGTCGGCACACCTGGACGTATTGCTGACCTCATTCATGAGCAGGCGCTGAACGTTTACAAAGCGACATCTCTTGTCATTGATGAAGCGGATTTAATGCTGGATATGGGATTTTTAGAAGATGTGGACCGTATTGGTTCACAAATGCCAGAACAGCTGCAAATGCTTGTGTTCTCAGCAACGATTCCAGAAAAACTAAAGCCGTTCCTGAAAAAATATATGGACAATCCTAAATATGCCCATGTTGAACCAAAACGAATTACAGCTGAAAACATTCAGCATATTTTAGTCCCATCTAAACAGCGAGACAAGCTAAAATTGCTCCATGAAATGGTGACGAATGTACAGCCTTATTTAGGCATCATTTTTGCTAATACAAAAACAACCGTTGATGAAATCGCATCATTCCTACAAGAAAAAGGAATGAAAGTTGGAGTGCTTCATGGCGGATTAACGCCGCGCGAACGTAAAAAAGTGATGAAACAAATTGATGATTTAGAGTTCACTTATATTGTGGCATCTGATCTTGCAGCCCGCGGAATTGATATTAAAGGCGTCAGCCATGTGATCAACTATGAACTTCCATCTGATCTTGATTTTTATGTTCACCGTGTTGGCAGAACAGCTCGAGCTGGTTCATCTGGAATTGCGATGACTATTTATGAGCTTGCTGATGAGGATGCACTCATTCAAATCGAGAAAATGGGCGTTGTATTTGAAAACAAAACCATTGTTCATGGCGAATGGCGAGATGCAGATGACCGCTTGAAACGTCAAAGACGTAAAAAAGCACCTAATGAAATTGAGGAAAAAGCAAAGCGTCTTGTGAGAAAACCGAAAGCCGTCAAACCTGGATATAAAAAGAAAATGACACGTGAGATGGACAAAATCAAAAGACAGGAACGTAGAAAGTCAAAGCGTAATGGAAAGTAGGGGGAAACATTGTTGAAGATTGGTTCACATGTATCCATGAGCGGAAAACATATGCTTCTTGCAGCGAGTCAAGAAGCTGCCTCTTATGGTTCGAATACGTTTATGATTTATACTGGTGCACCGCAAAATACGCGCCGTAAAAAAATTGAAGATCTCAATATTGAAGCTGGACAAGCACATATGAAAGAGCATGGTATGACAGATATCGTCGTACATGCACCGTATATTATTAATATTGGGAACACCGTCAATCCAGCGACGTTTGAGCTTGGTGTCGACTTCCTTCGCTCTGAGATTGAACGTACAGAAGCGCTAGGTGCGAGGCAGATTGTTCTCCACCCAGGTGCACATGTCGGAGCAGGACCAGAAGCAGGAATCCAAAAAATCATCGAAGGTTTAAACGAAGTCATCGTAAAAGGGCAAAAGGTTCAAATTGCACTTGAAACAATGGCTGGCAAAGGATCAGAGTGCGGAAGAAGCTTTGAAGAGCTTGCCCAAATTATCGACGGAGTGACACATAACGAAGCACTTTCTGTCTGCTTTGATACGTGTCACACACACGATGCTGGTTATCCGATCGTGACTGACTTTGATGGGGTGTTAGAAGAATTTGATCGAATCGTCGGTATTGACCGAATCAAGGTTCTTCATATTAATGACAGTAAAAACGTACAAGGCGCAAGAAAAGACCGACATGAAAATATCGGCTTTGGTGAAATTGGCTTCGATGCACTGAACAATATTGTGCATCATCCGCAGCTTCAAGATGTGCCCAAAATCTTAGAAACGCCTTATGTAGGTGAAGATAAAAAGAACAAAAAGCCACCTTACAAATTCGAAATTGCGATGCTAAAAGAAAAGCAATTTGACGAAGGCTTACTAGATAAAATTAAAGATCAGTAAAAAGCATACAACATCATGAGGTGCCGCTAAATGCGGCCCTTTTTTGCTTAACTTGTAAACTGATTAAACAGATCATTGACAGTCTGAGCTGTCTGTTTAGATGTAATCGCTTCTACTTGCTTAAGAAGCCGGCTACGCTCTGCATCATTAAAAATATTGACGTTTTTCCCATTCATGAGTTTGGCCACCTCAGCAGCTTGATTTGACGTTAAACTGACACCATACTGCTTCGCATACCTTAACAGATCATTTGCTGTGATCTGATTGAGCCGTTGCAGGACAATTTTTTGAATTAAAATCAATTCCATTCCTCCCCTCTGTAACAATGTATGGGCGAAAACGGAAAATGTGCAAAAAATTTTATTTTACCCTGTGAAATGATAAAATAGTAAAGTGAATAAAATGTTCATTGAAAATTTAAGATGTGTAGAGGGGAGACCGTATGGCAAATAGTAAACAGCATAGAAAGGAATCAGTGCCTCATTTTATATTTAGAATTTTCCTAATTCTAGTAGGAGCTACATGCGCAGCAGTCAGCATTGAATTATTTTTAGTGCCAAACAATATTATCGATGGAGGCATCATCGGCATTTCGCTTATTTTGGATTATCTCTTTACAGATAACCCATTCATCAATTTTGCGACGATTGTTGTCATTTTGAATATTCCATTTATGATATCAGGATACAAACATATTGGGAAAACCTTTCTGGTTTCCACAGTAATTGGGATTGTCAGCTTAGCCGTGATTGAATCTTCACTTCATCATGTAGAGGCATTTACAAATCAGCCGATCTTAGCCACTGTATTTGGCGGGCTATTACTTGGTTTTGGTGTTGGACTTGTCATTCGTAATGGAGGTTCAATGGATGGAACAGAGATCTTAGGCATTCTGCTAACGAAAAAAATTCCATTCTCCGTCGGTGAGTTTGTCATGATCGTCAATGTGTTCATTTTTATTTGGGCAGGCTTTGTCTTCGGACCAGAGCAGGCTATGTATTCTGTTATGACATATTATTTGGCAATGAAAACAATTGATGCTGTCATTCAAGGGCTTGATGAAACAAAAGCTGTCATTATCGTGTCAGATTATTATGATGAGATTTCAGATGCGATTCTTCATCGACTTGGCAGGGGAACGACAAAGCTGAGAGGGAAAGGCGGTTATACAGATGAAGAAAAAGATGTCATCTACGCCGTTGTCACAAGACTTGAAATCACAAAGCTAAAATCCATTGTATTTGAAATTGATAGTCAAGCATTTATTACGATTATGGATACGCATGAAACAAAAGGCGGTAAGTTCAAAACAGCCATTCATTAGCTTTTATTTTACTTTTTAATCTTTCTTTTATATAATGAAATGTATGTATTGACAGAGAAAATGGCAAAAGCCATTTTCTTTTTGTTGTATAAATCGTAATCATTCTTTTTATATTGATTAAAGGTGGAAAGATCCATGGCAAAGCCAATTATTGAAATGAAGGACATTTCGTACTCGTATGGACAGCGAAATGTCATAGATCACATTCATTTAACAGTAGAGGAAGGGAACTTTCTAGCACTTGTTGGACCGAATGGATCTGGTAAAACAACCTTATTAAAATGCCTGCTTGGGCTCATTAAACCTCAGCAAGGTGAATTAAAACTATTTGGTACGCCTGCTTCAAAATTTAGAGACTGGGATCAAATTGGATTTGTTTCTCAAAAGGCGAATAGTTTTAATACAGGTTTCCCTGCTTCTGTTTACGAGGTCGTCGCAAGTGGATTGACGGCGAAAATAGGTTTATTCAAACGAATGAGCAAGCAGGACAAGTGGCAAGTTGAGGATGCCATTCGTTCAGTTGGGATACAAGATTTAAAGCACCAAAACATTGGGGAACTTTCAGGTGGTCAGCAGCAGCGTACCTTTATTGCCCGTGCGCTCGTCAGTCAGCCAAAGCTGCTTATTTTAGATGAACCAACGGTTGGGGTAGACCAGCGGACAGTGGAGGGCTTTTATCAGCTGCTCGAAACATTGAACAAAGAAAAAGGAATGTCTTTAATTCTCGTCACACACGACGTTGGCACCGTTTCTGATAAAGTCACCCATGTGGCTTGTTTAAATCAGACACTTCATTTCCACGGAGATGCAGCAACGTTTGATTCAATGGATGATCAGGCGTTATCTCAATTTTACGGACATGACATTCAAGTGATTCATCACGATCATCACCATCATGGGGGACATGAATAATGCTATTTCCATTTTTTCATTATGAATTTTTACAAAATGCGTTTATCGCAGGAATGCTGATCGGTTTTATTGCGCCCTTGCTTGGTGTATTTATCGTCGTGAGAAGGCTCTCGCTGATTGCAGATGCCCTCAGTCACGTATCACTTGCGGGTATTGCAGCAAGTTTATTCCTTGATAAAAAGTTTGGCCTTTTGACAGGGGTGAGCCCGCTGTACTTAGGGATGGCGTTTTCTGTTGCCGGTTCGTTATTTATTGAACGCCTGCGTTCCGTGTATAAGCATTATCAGGAACTTGCGATACCTATTATTTTATCAGGCGGTATCGGGATTTCCGTCATCTTCATTTCACTAGCGAATGGCTTTAATACAGATTTGTTTAGTTATTTGTTCGGAAGTGTCAGTGCGGTGTCGAGATTAGATCTTTGGATTGTTGTTGGGATCTCACTCGTTGTTGTGTTAGTTGTCGTGCTTTTATATAAAGAATTATTTTTACTTTCTTTTGATGAAGAGCATGCAAAGGCTTCTGGTATTTCAGCGAAATGGATTCATTTTATTTTTATCTTAGTTGTCGCACTTGTCATTGCGGCATCGATGCGTATCGTAGGTACACTACTTGTCTCTGCGCTCATGACACTTCCTGTTGCGGCAAGTATCCGCATTGCCAAAGGGTTCAAACAGGCAATCTTCCTTTCGATCTTGTTCGGTGAATTGTCTGTATTGGCGGGATTGATCTTAAGCTATTATTTAGATTTAGCGCCAGGCGGAACCATTGTGATGCTGTCCATTTTGATTTTAATCGGATGTATTTTTATTGGAAAATTCAAAAGGGGGAATCATCATGAACGTACAAGAAGCGCTTGATTTATTAAAGGAAAAAGGCTACAAGTATACAAGCAAACGTGAAGACATGCTTCAACTGTTTTCTGATTCTGATAAATATTTGACTGCTAAAAATGTGCTGACGGCACTAAGTGAAGACTACCCGGGTCTTAGCTTTGATACGATTTATCGAAACCTGTCGCTATATGAAGACTTAGGCATATTAGAAACAACGGAATTGTCAGGGGAGAAGCTTTTTCGTTTTAAATGCTCTTTTTCTCATCACCACCATCATTTTATTTGTCTAACATGCGGTAAAACAAAGGAGATCGATGCCTGCCCTATGGACAAGTTAGACGCCGATCTAGAGGATTATCACATTAGCGGACATAAATTCGAAATATACGGAACGTGTCCTTCCTGCGAACCGAAGGAAGTTCACTCATAGACTCATAAAAAAGCCAGCCGCAGAGCTGGCTTTTTCTTTTGTCTTTTTGAAAACGTTTTACAAAGGGCGGCTGTTTCATTAAAATGAGAACAAGGTACTGAAGCAATTTGCGTCTTTTGGAGTAAAGGGAGGGGTCAAAAGTGGCTTATTATGTCGTGTTCGATGTAGGCGGGACGAGAACAAAACATGGATTAATGGATCAGGATGGGGAGATTGTCACGAGCGGTGACTATGAAACGAACTGCCGGCAGCTTGAACCGTTTTTAGAAGCGATGGCGGATGTGGTCAAGCAATATCAGAGAACGTCGGATGTTAGCGGAATCGCGATTAGTCTTCCAGGCTTTGTGGACAGTGAAACAGGTTATACAGAATTTGCAGGTGCCATCATCGCCTTAAATAGTCAAAATATAAAAACACTTTTAGAAGCGAAAACATTTCTTCGTGTTGAAGTCGAAAATGATGCGAACTGTGCAGCTCTTGCAGAAAAATATAGTGGCCATGCGAAAGAGTGTGACAGCTTTATTTGTATGACGCTTGGCACAGGTGTTGGCGGTGGTATTTTCGCTGGCGGTCAGCTTGTGCGAGGGGCTTCCTTTCGCGGCGGTGAATTTGGCATGATGCTGACAGAGACAGAAAATGGACAATTTACAACACTTAACAGCAGTGCTTCAACGGCTGGTTTAATTCGCAGCTATAAAGAAAAGCAAGGAATTCCGCAAAGTACTCAAATAGACGGTCAAGACATTTTTGAAAAGGCAAAGCATGATCCGTCCATTGAAAAGCTAGTGGATCAGTGGTACAAGCGAATCGCCATTGGCATTTACAATGTAGCAACTGTCCTTAATCCAGAGAAAATCCTCATTGGCGGCGGCGTAAGTGCAAGACAGGATTTGCTGTCAAACATTGAGAAACATTTACATACACTGCATGCGTGGAAGAACATTCAGGTGAAGCTGGAAACGTGCTACTACTTGAATCAGGCAGGCATGAAGGGAGCACTGTACCATTTTCTCATGAAAGAAGGTCAGCTTGTTCCATCCAAAAAGCCGATACATTAAGCGTATCGGTTTCAGCATGTAGACAAACCCTCGCACTCGCCCGCAGTCCTGCGCGCTGGTGCTCACGAATGTCAAATTCGCTCCGCAAAAGTAGCCGTCCTTCCTAGACTTCAAAGGTTTTCTATCACGCTGAAAAGAAGACAAAGGGCTAAAATAAAGATCATTTTAGCCCTTTGTCAATAATCTGAGCCGATACATTTGAGTATCGGCTTTTCTACATTAATAAGCAGTTTCCAAACGCTGCTCGTATTGTTTGATCCATTGAGATGCTTCCTGCCAGTTGTTGACGCGTATAATCCTGTCGTCAATGGGCATTTGATTATATGGGGAGTTAAAAAGAATAACTGGGATGTCAGCCTCTTTTGCAATCATTGTGGCATTCCCATGATGATCCTCGAAAAACACATCAATCTTGTGCTTTTGAACAGCTTCGAGCTTATGATGACCGCCAACCAGCTCAATGTCATCATAGTGCACGTGATGTTTGTGAAACCACTCGTAGGTGATATCCGCATGATGCTGCCTTCTCGCTGTAATATAGATTAGCCTATGTTGATGTTTCATTTGATCAAGAATCTCTTTTGCGTCCTTAGCAGGCTTTGCCTGTTTATATATAATAGGCTCATGCTGATTCATCCAGCCCCAAAACTCTTCTTGAGAAATATTTAAAAGCTTCGTCAAATCATATTCTGTCATATCATCTAGTGTCATGGCACGTTGGAACGACTCATTTAAATAGGGAACAAAGGTGTCCTGCGCCGTCACTGTGCCATCTATATCAATTCCTAAACGTAACATGCCCACACTCCTCATTTTTATACTCTTAAAGTGTAACATAATCAATTCACAATTCCAGCAAGTTTTAGCAAACATGAAACAGACATTTTTGCTCATACTAAAAAAGCTCCTTTCTATTAACCAAAAGGGGGAATTGATCATGGAAAGAGACGAAGATTTCAGAAGAAATGATCGTGAAATCGACACACACTTTAGTAATGATGATGGCTATCTAGAGGAAACAGCTGCTGAAATTGCAGAGCCATATCAGGCTTCAAGAGATCGAGTAGACAGACGAGAACGTGACCAAGTAGGTGACGATTCAGGCAGTAAGGGGATAGGCTATACAGCACTCGCGATTGCGATTATCTCGTTATTTGTCTTGCCGGTGCTATTAGGAGTAGCGGCAATCGTCGTTGGTTATATTGCAAGAAGAAAAGGAGCACATGCGCTTGGCGCATGGTCAATCGGGATCGGAATTGTTTCCGTCATCCTTGGCATATTTATCACCCCGTTCTTTTAACAAGAACAGAAAAACGCCTGACAGTGACGTCAGGCGTTTTTTGTTATGCGTTGGCTTTTGCTTTTTCAGCTTCCATTTTTGCATAATGCTCTTCAGCAATTTTATCGATTTCTTTTTTCAGTTCTTCAACCATTGTTTCTTCTGGCACTTTACGAACAATTTCACCTTTGCGGAACAATAGGCCTTCGCCTCTAGCTCCGGCAATTCCGATATCAGCTTCACGCGCTTCACCTGGACCGTTTACAGCACAGCCAAGAACAGCTACTTTAATCGGTGCTTTAATCGTGGAGATATATTCTTCGACTTCATTTGCAATGCTAATGAGGTCAATTTCAATTCGTCCACAAGTTGGGCAAGAGATCAGTGTGGCTGCATTTGCTGCAAGACCAAATGATTTCAACAGTTCACGTGCTACTTTTACTTCCTCAACTGGATCAGCACTTAATGAAATGCGGAGTGTATTCCCAATCCCCATATTCAAGATAGCGCCGAGACCAGCTGCACTTTTAACCGTCCCTGCAAATAATGTACCTGATTCTGTAATTCCAAGGTGAAGAGGGTAGTCAAATGCTTTTGCTGCTTTTTCGTACGCCTCAATCGCTAGGTTGACATCAGATGCTTTCATGCTGACGATGATATCATGAAAATCTAGATCTTCTAGAATTTTAATGTGGTGCAGTGCACTTTCGACCATACCATCTGCTGTTGGGTAGCCGTATTTATCAAGAATTTTTTTCTCTAATGAACCAGCGTTTACCCCAATACGGATTGGAATGCCTTTTTCTTTTGCTGCTTTTACAACCGCTTCGACTTTTTCTCGTCTTCCGATGTTTCCTGGGTTGATTCGAATTTTGTCTGCACCTGCTTCAATCGCTTTCAGTGCAAGCTTGTAGTCAAAATGAATATCGACAACAAGCGGGATGTTGATTTGTTTTTTTATGTCTGCAATCGCATTTGCTGCACGCTCGTCTGGGCATGCGACACGCACGATTTGACAGCCTGCTTCTTCAAGACGCTTAATTTCAGCTACTGTCGCTTCGACATCATGTGTTTTGGTTGTTGCCATACTTTGAATGACAACCTCATTATTTCCACCTATAGTTAAAGGTCCCACTTTGACGGGACGCGTTTTAGTACGATGTGTGACTTCACTCACTTGTCAATCGCTCCTTAGTGTACAAGCAATCATTTGCCATGTACGTCTTGTTTTACAGTTCATATTGTAACAGTCTCTCTGTATGAATGACAAGGAATTAACGTTTTATCTCTTATATACCGGAAACTTATATGTGCTGCCTGCCCGAATTTCGTTTGCTTTGACGCCTTGATTCAGCTCTTCAAAATCCTCAATGACTTCATCAAGTGGCTTGCTTGTATGGACGATAGAGACGACAGTTTCACCTTGTTTCACTGTGACCTTCTTATATGCTTTTTTCTCAGGTGTTTGAAAGGCATTTGCAGGGACAGCTGGACCTTCTTCAACGGGAATGGTGCCATTTTTTAAATCAAAAAAGATAATAAAGAGGACAAACAAACTGATTAGCAAAAAAATAATACGCCGCATTTCACTCACCGCTTTTAAGAGTTTACTTCAGTCTATGCATGTCCCGAAATGATAGAACCAACATGAGGAGAAAAGCTGGAAAGGGAGGTTCTAGTTAGTTCTAGTGAGTCTTGTATTGAATTTACGCTCGGTGGTGCTTTTTCAAGCTTCTATCACGATTATGATAAAATAAAAGCAGGGGGGAGAGTTTATGAAGAAAATAAGTCAGCATATATATATGAGAACGCTAACAGAAAATGATGCACAATCACTACTCGCACTTGAACTTGAGAATCGCTCATATTTTCAGCAATTTACACCTTTGGTCAAAGATGATTTTTTCACGTTATCTCGTCAAATTGAACGAATTCAGCGCAGTGTGGAAAGATGCGCACGGGATGAAGCCTACATGCACGGTATTTTCTTAAATGAAACAGATGCCTTAATTGGGACAATCTCATTAAGTTCTGTCGTAAGAGGCCCGGTAGAAGGAGCTTGGCTAGGGTATGTACTTGATGAAAAGCATGGCGGGAAAGGGTATATGACAGAGGCCATTCGTTTAATCATCGATTATGCCTTTGATGAGCTGCACCTGCATCGTATTGAAGCTGGAGTAAAGCCGAGTAATATAGGTTCCATTCGTGTGCTTGAAAAGACAGGTTTTGAAAATGAGGGACTCAATCGTAAAAAAGTAAAGATTAATGGCGTGTGGGAGGATCATTATTTGTTTGCGATCATTCATCCGGATGAATCATAGAGCACGCACATACATAAAAAGCTCCTCCAAGTTGGGGGAGCTTTCATATACTAAATTAATTTTTGACAAGTGGTTTATGTTTAGCGGGTATTTCCTTTACGACAAGGTATAAGAAGATAAAGTTAATGACCCAATTTAATAAAAATGAATTCGCAACAGGCGTGTTTAATGCACTCATGATGGCGAAAAAGACTGTTGTTAATGTGAGTGAGTAAGCAGAGAGCTTCCATAGCATTTGGAAGGACAGCTCTTTTTGCTGCATGCGTTTAATAAATGTACCAAGCATCGCAAGGAAAGTTGCGCTAATGAACATGAGAGCTGCAGTTGATAGATATAGCAGCACACAGATGACTGGGATAATAATCGCTTGATTCTGATTTGTGACGCGGGCAAGTTCGTCTTTTGTCAGCGTCCCACCAAGCAGCTGATACGGGATATCTGTCATTTGACCATCAATGGCAATCACAGCTTTTTCTTTTAATAATGCGATGGCTGTTTGCTTTGATTCAAGCTCACTTGCTTTTATTTTTTCAGCAGGATCAAAAATGATCGTAATGCCGTTTTCTTCTTTTTCTATCGGTTCACTTTGATCCGCTTGAAGCTTTCCTTTTTCGATTGAGAAATCAGGTAAATCTTTTTTGATCACATGCTGAAATCCTGACATCGCATTCGAGATCTCTTGACTCATATGATAACCCTGAGGAACTGCTGCGATGATCGAAAGGATAAAAATGAATAAAATCGCTTTGCCAATCCCTGTAAACCGTGCTTTAGCAATATCTTTTGGTGAATAAATGCCTTTTAACAATAGTTTAAATACGTTCAATCAATTCACTTCCTACATTCTTTTCTATTTCTCATATTGTATCAATGTCTATCTAACAAGTACAAGTATGGCCTTCATTGCTGGTTAAGATAGAGGGAATGAGGCATAATGTATACAGCAAATAAAAAGGAGGCGGCTGTGACTTGGACGTGCTATATTGGATTCTGATCATTTGTGCATTTATCATTGCATTTGTTGGACTTGTTTATCCCATTATCCCTAGCGTGGTTTTTATGGTTCTCGGATTTATTCTATATGGTTTCTTTTTCAGCTTCGAGCCGCTGACACTGACGTTTTGGCTCATTCAAGCCGTATTTACCGCAGTATTATTTGCGGCAGATTATGTCTCAAATCTGATTGGGGTCAAGCGTTTTGGCGGCAGCCGTGCAGCTATTTGGGGAAGCACCATTGGGTTATTAGTCGGTCCTTTTGTGATTCCGATTGCAGGAATTATCATTGGTCCATTTATCGGAAGTGTTATAGCAGAGCTCCTTGTTCATCAAAAAGATGTGAAGACAAGTGTGAAAGTAGGATTAGGCTCGTTAATCGGATTTATATCAGGTGTATTTGCCAAAGGATTGATTCAAGCGCTGATGCTGGGCATCTTTTTATTTTATGTCCTTCGATAAATAGAAAAAGGGCGTTTAAAACTCTTTCTAAAGGGCTAAATACAAAATAAACACTGAAATGTTTCAGATCATGAGCAATAACATTGAAACAAGCCAATTCTTTTGATACTCTTTGAGTAGGGTGAATTGCTTGCTTACGACCTAAGGAAGCATTTCAGTACATACATTTCTAAGGAGGAATTTAACCATGGCTTTTAAACTTCCAGAATTACCATATGCTTACGATGCATTAGAACCACATATCGACAAGGAAACAATGACGATTCACCACACAAAACATCACAACACATACGTAACAAACTTAAACAAAGCAATCGAAGGTGTATCAGCTCTTGAAGATCAATCAATCGAAGAGCTAGTGGCTAACCTAAACTCTGTACCAGAAAACATCCGTACAGCTGTACGTAACAATGGCGGAGGACATGCTAACCACTCATTATTCTGGACGCTTCTTTCACCAAACGGTGGCGGCGCACCAACTGGTGAACTTGCAGATGCAATCGAAAAAGAATTAGGCGGATTTGAAAAATTCAAATCTGATTTCGCTGCAGCAGCTGCAGGACGCTTTGGTTCTGGTTGGGCATGGCTTGTTGTGAACAATGGCAAACTTGAAATCACAAGCACGCCAAACCAAGATTCTCCTTTAACTGAAGGAAAAACACCAATTCTAGGACTTGACGTTTGGGAGCATGCTTACTACCTAAACTACCAAAACCGTCGTCCTGATTACATTTCAGCTTTCTGGAATGTTGTGAACTGGGATGAAGTGGCTCGCCTTTACAGCGAAGCTAAATAAATCATTTGATTTGAAAAGACCTGCTCTTTAGAGAAGCAGGTCTTTTTATATTTTCCCTCCTTTTTTTACATATCTGCCTTTTGATGAGACAGACTATTGTGTAGAAAAGGAGAATGAAATATATGAGCAGATTAAAGAAAATGTTCGGGGACATGGATGTTACAAGAGATTTAATGCTCCTCCTCACGATTGGCGGATTATATGCACTTGCCATTGCGCTTTCAAATACGTTTGTAAACGTGTATTTATGGAAACAGTCTGGGAAATTCACCGATCTTGCGATTTACAATCTGGCTATTGTTGTGCTTCAGCCCATTACATTTTTATTCGCAGGCCGGCTTGCTAAAAAAATAGACCGGGCGTTTGTCCTTCGTTTCGGTGTGATCTTCTTAGCCGCTTTTTACTTAATTGTCTTAATAGCAGGAGAGCACGCGGCTGCGCGGCTTGTTTTATTAGGGAGTGTCCTTGGGATCGGCTATGGTTTTTATTGGCTTGCTTTTAACGTACTTACCTTTGAGATCACCGAGCCTGAAACAAGAGATTTCTTTAATGGATTTCTAGGAGTCCTCACCTCTACAGCTGGCATGATCGGTCCACTGATCGCGGGTATTGTCATTTCTCAATTAACAGATGATACGGGCTATACAGTGATTTTTACTTTATCGCTAATTTTGTTTTCATTAGCGGTTGTGATGAGTTTTTTCCTTAAGAGAAGGCAGTCAAAAGGAAAATTTATCATCAAGCAAATATGGAAAGAACGCCATGCCGACGAGAATTGGCGTAAGATTACAACAGCTCACTTTTTTCAAGGGCTTCGTGAAGGGGTCTTTGTCTTCTTAATCAGTGTCTTTGTGTTTATCGCAACAAACAGTGAACTTGCTCTTGGGACATTTGGTTTGGTGAACTCAGGTGTTGCCTTTTTCGCTTATTTCTTCGCTACTCGTTTGATTAAGAAAAAATGGCGTAAGAAAGCCATTATGCTTGGCGGGCTGATTTTATACGGTGCCTTGTTCTTAATCGTCTTTCACTTGTCCTATGTATCACTTCTCATGTATGCGGTAGCCATCGCGATAGGATATCCGCTTCTGCTTGTTCCATATGTATCCTTAACATACGATGTCATCGGTCATGCAAGGTATGCAAGGAAAGCCCGAATTGAATATATTGTGGTCAGAGAGCTGTTTTTAAATGCTGGCCGTATTTGTTCCATTGTGTTGTTTCTTCTGTCTGTCACTTTACTTGGTGATGAGCTCGGGATACCTGCATCTCTTGTTGTGCTTGGAGCGGGACATACCCTCATTTATTTCTTTGTAAAAGATATTCATTTGAAAGAAAAAATGGCTGATATGAAAGAGGCAGACGGTCAAAAGCCAGTTTCTCAGACGAACCTTATTAAAGGAGAAAGGTAAAATTTCTTACCAATGGAACATCAAATTTCTAGATAAATAATAGAAAAACCGCTAAAATGATGATGGCACCTTTTATACACAAAAAGGGGTGCCATTTCTTTCTTGATAGAAAAGGTGATGTGATGAGAAACAAGAAAAACAAAAAAGACGCGAAGGAAGGGCGCAAAACACTTCCAATCCGGCTGAATTTACTATTTTTAGCTGCGTTTATTATTTTTACTGGTGTTGTTGTAAGACTCGGATTTGTACAAATTGTCAATGGAGAAGATTATAAAAAGCAGGCAGAAAAACAAGAGGATGTAAATGTCAGCTCAGCTGCTCCGCGCGGGAAAATTTACGATCGAAACTATAATACGATTGTCAGCAATAAAGCGCTAAATGCCATTACATATACGAGAACCTCGACGACTTCACAAGAAGAGCGGCTCAAAGTGGCTACAAAATTAGCGGATATGATTCATGTGAGTACGAAAAAAATCACAGATCGTGACAAAAAAGATTTCTGGATCTTAACGCATCCGAACGAAGCGAAAAAGCTTGTTCAAAAGGAATCGGAATTAAAGGGTGACGATAAGATCGCTGATGATAAATTATATGAGCTTCAGCTGAAACGCATCACGGACAAGGAATTAAATCAACTGACGAAAAAAGACTTACAAGTGCTTGCGATTAAAAGACAAATGGATGCAGGCTATGCACTTACGCCTCAATTCATTAAAAATGATGATGTGAAGCCAAGCGAAATTGCTTACGTCTCTGAGCATTTGGACGAGCTGCCAGGTGTGGATGTGACAACAGACTGGTCACGCAGCTATCCGTATAAAGGACTGCTTCGCAGTATGCTCGGCAGTGTGTCCTCAAGTGATGAAGGACTTCCGCAGTCACTTCTTGAACATTATTTATCGCTCGGCTACAGCCGAAATGACCGTGTAGGAAAAAGCTATCTAGAATATCAATATGAAGATGTCCTGCAAGGCCAAAAGGAAAAAGAGCAGAGTACAACTGATAAAGAGGGCAATGTGACAAGCTCTAAAGTGCTAACAGAAGGAAAGAGCGGGAAAGACCTTGTGCTCACCATTGATATTCAGCTGCAAAAAGCGGTTGAAAAAATCATTGAAAAGAACTTGAGAAGTGCGAAACAAAGAGGCGGGACAGAGCTTCTTGATCGTGCGTTTGTTGTCATGATGGACCCGAGAAATGGAGAAGTTCTCTCCGTTTCGGGGAAACAGATTTCAAACAAAAACGGAAAATACAAATTTGATGACTATGCATTAGGAACAATGACATCATCCTATGCGATGGGCTCAGCCGTAAAAGGGGCCACTGTACTGACAGGCTATAAAACAGGCGTGATTCACATTGGAAGTACCCAGTACGATGAACCGCTATATATCGCGCAGTCACCGCCTAAGAAATCCTATCAAAATATGGGACTCATTAATGATTTAACAGCACTCGAGCGTTCATCTAACGTGTATATGTTTAAAACAGCGATTGCCGTTGGAAAAGGGGAGTATCGTAAGAACCAGCCGCTCCCAATCGATCCGAAAGCTTTTGATACATTCCGTTATAATTTTAGTAAATTTGGTCTTGGTGTCAAAACAGGGATTGACCTGCCAAACGAAGCGACAGGCTACCGGGGAACGTCTACACAATCTGGTCTCCTGCTTGACTATGCAATTGGACAGTATGATACGTTTACACCGCTGCAAATGGCGCAATACGTTTCAACGGTTGCCAATGGCGGATATCGTTTACGTCCGCAGCTTGTGAAAGAAGTGAGAGAGCCAGATCCGCAGCGCGGCATTGGTGCTGTAACAGAATCCGTCAAACCAGACGTATTGAATAAACTAGACATGACAAGTGATGAGATCAAGCGTGTTCAGCAAGGGTTCAAGCTTGTCATGCAGAACCCAAGAGGGACAGCCTACTCGAACTTTGGCAACAAAAAGTATAACCCAGCTGGCAAAACAGGAACCGCTCAATCATTCTATGACGGCCCAATTAAAAGCAAGCGCGGCACACCGACGTATAATACAACTCTTGTTGCGTATGCGCCTGCTGATAATCCAGAAGTGGCCATTTCCGTCGTTGTACCATGGGTGTATCAAGACTACAATCAGCGCTATCCAATTACAAATGATATCGGTGAACAAGTATTAGACAAATACTTTGAGCTAAAATCAAAACAGGAAAGCAATGATACTCAAGCGAAGAACAAAAATAAAATTGAAAATGAAGCAGAAACAAATGACTAGACCTTTTCTAGGTAAAAACGCTCACTTTTTGTGGGCGTTTTTTTACGTTTTCTTCAAAATTTTCGAGGTGAATTGACAAAATACATAAAAAACATCGCAAGATCTCTACAAAACTTCGACATTTACAAAACCTTAACATTCCATTTAAACGAAATTAATAAAGAACCTTTAATGTATTACTCGTAGGACAAATTATTCAGGGGGTATTCTTGAAATGAAAAAGAACAAATTATGGCTGCTTACTTTCCTTACTATCGCATTGTTAGCATTCGTCACAGCATGCGGAAACAGCAGCTCAAGCGGAGATTCAAAAGACAGTAAAGGAAATGCTTCAAACAAAGATGAGGTATCAGGTTCCATTACCATCTCAGGATCATCTGCGATGCAGCCTTTAGTTCTTGCGGCAGCAGAAAAATTCATGGATAAACATCCAAAAGCCGATATTCAAGTACAAGCCGGCGGTTCAGGAACAGGACTTTCTCAAGTGTCAGAAGGATCTGTACAAATTGGTAACTCAGATGTATTCGCAGAAGAGAAAGACGGAATCGACGCAAAAGCTTTAACAGACCACAAAGTAGCAGTTGTTGGAATGGCCGCAGCTGTAAACCCTGAAGTGGGTGTCAAAGACATCACAAAGGACGAATTGAAAAAAATCTTCACTGGTAAAATCAAAAACTGGAAAGAGCTTGGCGGGAAAGACCAAAAAATCACTCTTGTGAACAGACCTGACTCTTCAGGAACTCGTGCAACATTTGTGAAATATGCACTTGATGGTGCAACACCTGCAGAAGGAATCACAGAAGATTCTTCAAACACAGTGAAAAAACTGATTGCAGAAACACCAGGTGCGATTGGATACCTAGCATTCTCTTATTTAACAGATGACAAAATTACACCGCTTAGCATTGATGGTGTGAAACCGGAAGAAAGCAATGTAGAAAGCGGTAAATATACAATTTGGGCATACGAGCATTCTTATACAAAAGGTGAGCCAGATGGTCTAGCAAAACAATTCTTAGATTACCTCATGAGTGATGAAGTACAAAAAGAAATCGTCAAAGACCAAGGCTACATCTCAGTTTCTAATATGAAAGTAGAAAGAGACGCAACAGGCAAACAAACAGATAAGTAAGAGGTCTTGAATTGCTGATGAAGGAAAAGTGGAGCTTTTCACTTTTCCTTTTATGACATTCATAGGAGTGTAGAAAAAGATGAAGCAGATAGAACATACAGAAGCGAGCGATCGACTGATCAGCTCGAAGAAAAATAGGCAAATGGATGAAGTAAGAGGAAGTATTTTGGTGAGATTCTGCGCATTCTTAATGATTGCTGTATCAATCGCCATTACCATCTTCCTTGGCATTAAGGGTTTACAATCTTTCATTGTAAATGGTGTAAGCCCAATTGAGTTCTTAACCAGTATCAATTGGAACCCAACAGCAGAAAACCCGCAGTACGGCGCATTTCCTTTTATCTTCGGATCAATCGCCGTCACGCTCCTATCGGCACTCATTGCAGCGCCGCTAGGCATCGCAGGCGCAATCTTTATGACAGAAATTGCACCTGCTTGGGGACGTAAAATCCTCCAGCCAGTCATTGAATTGCTTGTAGGGATTCCATCCGTTGTTTACGGATTCATAGGTCTTACAGTATTGGTGCCGTTTATCGGACACTTCAAGTCAAGCGGCTCAGGGCATAGCGTGCTAGCAGGAACGATTGTCCTGTCTATTATGATCCTGCCAACCGTTACATCCATTGCGACTGATGCAATGGGTTCACTACCAAAAAGTTTACGTGAGGGATCGTACGCATTAGGCGCAACAAGATGGCAAACGATTAGACGTGTGCTTGTGCCAGCAGCACTGCCAACATTAATGACAGCGGTCGTTCTTGGCATGGCTAGAGCATTTGGAGAAGCCCTTGCTGTACAGATGGTCATTGGAAACACGCGTAATTTACCAGAGAGCATTATGGATACAGCTGGTACATTAACAACCATCATTACGTTAAACATGGGTCACACAACGTATGGAAGTGTTGAGAACAATACACTTTGGTCAATGGGACTTGTCCTTCTAGTTGTATCATTTATGTTCATACTCATTATCAGATACTTGTCGTCTAGGAGGAAAATTTAATGAATAGCAAAATGACCGATCGTTTTGCCACATTTATATTTGGATTATGTGCTGCCATTATTACGGCGATTCTCGTTGGTTTGTTTTCTTATATCATTTTCAACGGTGCAAAAGAATTAAATTTCGACTTTTTGACAACCCGCTCAAGTGCGATTGGCTCTGGCGGCGGCATCAGAGATCAGCTGTTTAACTCGTTTTATATTTTGTTTATTACGATGCTGATTACAGTACCGCTTGGCGTCGGCGGCGGAGTGTATATGGCAGAGTACGCGCCTCAAAACAAAGTCACAGATTTTATTCGTACATGTATTGAAGTGCTGTCTTCACTTCCGTCTATCGTCATTGGTATGTTTGGTTTACTCATGTTTGTGAATTTAACAGGCTGGGGCTATACGATCATTGGAGGAGCTCTTGCGCTCACTGTGTTTAACCTGCCGGTGATGGTCAGGGTGACAGAAGATGCGCTGCGCTCTGTACCGAAGGATCAAAAGGAAGCATCACTAGCGCTTGGTGTAACGAAGTGGCACACAGTCAAAACGGTCCTTATTCCAGGTGCGCTTCCGTCTATTATCACTGGTGCGATTTTAGCATCAGGAAGAGTCTTTGGTGAGGCGGCTGCTCTTCTTTTTACAGCAGGTCTCTCCACACCGCGCCTTGATTTCACAAACTGGAGTCCTTTTTCTGATACGTCACCGCTGAATGTGTTTAGACCGGCAGAAACATTAGCCGTTCATATATGGAACGTCAATACACAAGGAATCATTCCAGATGCAGAAGCCATTGCAAATGGTGCATCAGCTGTACTCGTGCTTTCAGTCTTATTGTTCAATTTAGCAGCTAGATGGCTTGGTTCATTTATTCATAAAAAGCTTACGTCAAAATAATGTGAGAGAGGTGTGAAGGGGATATGGTTCAAATGCTAGCAGAAAAAAAAGAGATTGCAGCGAAAAAGGCTCCACTTCAAGCGGAACAGATTTTACAGGTGCAGGATTTAAGCATTTATTATGGTGAAAAAAAAGCGGTCAATCACATTTCATTCGAGATTGAGAAGAATGCAATCACCGCATTAATCGGTCCATCCGGCTGCGGGAAGTCTACCTTTTTACGCAGTATTAACCGCATGAACGACTTAATTCCAGGTGCGAGAAGTGAAGGGGCGATCATGTACGAAGGATTAAATATTTTGGATGACCGTATTAATGTGGTGAATTTAAGAAGAGAAATCGGCATGGTCTTCCAAAAACCAAATCCATTTCCTAAATCGATCTACAATAACATCACCCATGCGTTAAAGTATGCTGGGGAAAAAAGAAAATCTGTGCTTGATGATGCGGTTGAGGAAAGCTTAACAAAGGCGGCTCTATGGGATGAGGTCAAAGATCGTCTGCACCGATCTGCTTTGTCATTGTCAGGCGGTCAGCAGCAGCGCCTTTGTATTGCACGTACACTTGCGATGAAACCTAGTGTCTTGTTATTAGATGAACCGGCTTCTGCCCTAGACCCCATCTCAAATGCGAAAATTGAAGAGCTATTAGGCGAATTAAAAAATGATTATTCAATCGTCATTGTGACACACAACATGCAGCAAGCGCTCCGTGTATCAGATCGTACGGCCTTTTTCTTAAACGGAGATCTAGTAGAATATGATGCCACAGAACGTATCTTTACACGTCCTGCGCAGCAAAAAACAGAAGACTATATCAATGGTCGATTTGGATAAGGCGGGTGGATTTGATGAATGCAGTAGCAACTAAAGCAGCAAAAAAAGAAGTGTTTCGTGTGAATGATATGAATCTTTGGTATGGACAGCATCATGCATTGAAGCATATTGACTTAGCGATTAGAGAGCATGAAGTCACAGCGATTATCGGCCCGTCCGGCTGCGGGAAGTCAACGTTTATTAAAACGTTAAATCTTATGGTCAAAACAGTGCCAGGTGTGAAAATCACCGGGGATATGATGTATAAAGATGACAACATTTTAAAAGGCCGTGTTGATTTAGTGGAGCTGCGTAAAAATGTCGGCATGGTGTTTCAAAAAGGGAATCCATTCCCTCAGTCTATCTTTGATAATGTCGTTTACGGACCAAGAATTCACGGAGTAAAGAGCAAGCAGCAATTGAAAGAAATCGCGGAAAAAGCGCTTCGAGATGTTGCCCTATGGGATGAAGTGAAAGATCGATTAAGTGCTCCCGCTCTAGGCCTTTCTGGCGGTCAGCAGCAGCGTCTTTGTATCGCAAGAGCCATTGCTACAAGCCCAGACATCTTATTAATGGATGAACCAACATCAGCGCTTGATCCTGTCTCAACATTAAAGATTGAAGAATTGATTATGAAATTGAAAGAGAAATATACGATTGCCATTGTGACGCATAATATGCAGCAAGCGGCTCGGGTATCAGACCGAACGGCCTTCTTCTTAATGGGGGAGCTTGTTGAGGTCAATGATACGAATGTGATGTTTTCTGAGCCAAACGATCAAAGAACGAATGATTATATATCTGGTCGATTTGGATAAGAAAACCCCCCTGAAGGTCAGTGCCGTCAGGGGGGTTTTGTTGTTATTTTGTTAAGGCTTTGACAATCTGTTTGAACGTCATTCCTGTTTTTAAATTGAACTTGCCTGCACGAATTTCTTTATGGTAGCCGGCGTCAATTACGTAATCATTAAAGTCTTTAGACGAGTTGATAATGCCGTCCTTTTCAAGCATGTCTGAAACATCACTTGTACTCATACCGTTTTTAATCACAAATTTGATCGATTTGCCTTTAGGCTTGTCCTCTTTTTGTTGGTCACTCTTAGAATCTCCGTCTTCATTTGCCTTCAGCGCTTTTTCCTTATAGTCAAGAAGCTGCTGGTACGTTTCGCGGCTGACAGTGACTTCTTTTTTGGAGTCTAAATAGTTTTTCACGTCAGTGTCTGTTACTTTCTGTGCGAGGGTTTCTTTTGTTGTTGTATCAGCTGCTGCCTCGTCTTTCCCAGTGAGGAAAAAGACAATCGCAAGAACCCCAGTTGCAAGAATCATACCTGCTGCAAACGTTTGGATGCTTTTTTTCGTCATACAAGCACCCTCTCGTTGTCTTTAATGATCATGTTGACATCTTCTACAGATACATGCTCAGCGCGCGCAATGGCCTCAGGAGACATGCCATTTTGATGTTTTGAAATGATCTGTCTTGCGATGGATGGATCAATTTCTGAATGCTTGCGAACGACGATGTTTGTTTCAAGTAATTCTTCTTCAAGCACTTTCATTTTCTTTTTCAGTTTATAGATTTCTTGCATTGCAGATAGTTGAAGTGTTTCAAGTTCCTGCTCGACTTCTTTAATCGGCTCTCTTTGAAAATATGAGAATGCGATCAGTACAATACTGACAACAAGCAATCCGATAATTGCAATTTCCATGTTTCATCACCTTTTATTCATATTTTAATGCTGAAAGCCATAAAAGGCTTCCAAGATTGTTTCAGACAGTTTTCGACCCTTCTTTTTTATACCATAAAAAAGCTAGTTTCAAAAGGAATTGCTGAAGAAAATCACCTTTTTTTCATCTTTTTTCTTTTTATATGTAAAACGGGTATGAAAACCTTGCTTCGCTGTTAAAATAAATGAAAGCGGCGGGGAGAAAAGGGGGGTCTCATGTATACAGTACGACAAAGGATCAGGTTTTATAGGGGAGCAGACGAATTTTTAATACATAAGCATGCGATATGTAAGTGAATGCACTCAAATTGAAATTGGTGAAAAAACATTCTAGCATTCCTAAGCTAGAAGTGGTATTATAGTTAGGTCTGAATGTGAATTGATTTTAGTTTGGAGGGAAAAATATGCGCGTAAATATTACTCTAGCTTGCACTGAATGCGGTGAGCGTAACTATATTACTAAAAAGAATAAGCGAAACAATCCAGATCGCGTTGAATTCAAAAAGTATTGCTCACGTGATAAAAAACAAACTGTACATCGTGAAACAAAGTAAGCAGCAGGGAATTTTCCTGCTGTTTTTTTATGATGGGAGATGATCTGTATGAAAAAGGAGCTTCGCCTTCAAACATTAGCCAAGCTTGATCAGATAAGCGCTGAAGAATTTGAGCGCAGCACGGCTTTACTTCATGAACACTTATTGCAGCTGCCAGCATGGAAACAGGCGAAAACGATCGCTTTGACGATGTCTAGAGGAAAAGAGATACCGACAATGCCTTTAATTGAAAAAGCGTGGGAAGAAGGAAAAACAGTATGTATCCCTACCTGTTTTCCGAAAACAAAAGAGATGATGTTTTATGAATATACACCCGAAACAAAGATGACATCCAGCTACTTTGGGCTATTGGAACCAGACCCTCAAGTATCAACAGCTGTACATAAAGAAACCATTGATTTAATCATTGTACCTGGGGTATGCTTCGATCAAAAAGGCTACCGGATTGGATTTGGGGGCGGCTATTATGACCGCTACTTAGCTGACTATCACGGGGTAACCATTGCACTTTGTCTGTCTTTACAGCAAATCAGGCAAGTGCCGTCTGAAGCATACGACATACCGGTGTCTATGATTGTCAGTGAAAAAGGCACGTTATATCAAAAGTAAAAGTCCGCTGATTGTCCAAAGAACGGGCTTTTTGTTGTTTCATAAGGTCATGGCATGCTGATAGGAGGTCCGTTTTGAAAAAATTTCGTGGAAAGAAAAGATACTTCCGCAATATGTGGGAGGAAGTGAATACTTGTGACCTAAAACTCGATCAGGATTCATGGTTTTATTTTTGGCATACGCATCTTGATTTTTTTGGGGTCGGGGAAAATAGCTTAAAAATAAGAAGAGAGCATATCAAAGCCCATATCGCTTTATATCATAGGCTGCTAAAACAGCTCGAAGGCTTTGAAAAGCCATACCAAACATGGATTTGTATTCACGAACATGCCCCTGGTTTAGACGCTGTATATGTTCATACATCAAATCCATACGACAGTTACTTCCCTCACAAGATGGAAGAGGTAGAGCGGAATTGTAAGCTGCCTCATACGTTCAAGGATTTAATCGACCATCATCAATTTGACGTTTTTTATGATCAACCAGAGTGTGAAGAGGTCTATTATATTCAATCAAAAGAACAAGGGATTAGTTTGTAAAAGCAGAAAGCATTGTAAGCGATAAAAATGATGGTTCATGCATAAACAAATCCTATTTAAGCCACGATACGAACATAGGAGGGAATATGATGAATAAAATGATTTGGAGCATTGTGTTCACATTGTTTGCATTCGTTCTCGTGCAAAATCGTTATCGGCTGATGAATTTGATCTTAGGTCAAAATCAAGTGCGTCACTTTTTTATTAAGTGGCTGATGAAAGTCCCGTATTTTCGGACGAAATTTATTCGCCAAGCATTCTAATCCCGCAGACGCCGGGATTTTTTTATTCAGAAATGCGGATATGAACGATTCTTGTTATAATAATGTAAAAAATGGAGCGCGAATGAATGAATGTCATAGATAGTTTATTTTGGCGAGTTGTTGATGAATTAAGACAAAAAGGGTACGAGATGATTCAAAGTCCGTATCCAGAAGATGAAATATTTTTTGAAGCACCACGAAACTCAGGGTATGATCTCATCCGTCTATATAGAAAAGATGTCAATTTTAAACAGGAGATCGTTCGAGATATTGAAGAGCAGACGTATCGGATGGATCAGCTGAGAGAGGCCATGCGTAAACGTTCTCTTCATCTCTTACAGCTCCAATTTACAGCTGACTACCCTGTAGATGATTGGGAGGACCTAAACGGTCAACCGCAAAAAAAGCAAAAGGTGACGGTTACACCTGTATTACTGAATGCAGGTACTCTTCAACACGACGTTAACGAGCTGCAAAAATGGCTCAATACATCGCTGACAGTGGATGTAGAAGAGGCAAAAAGAGACACAGCTGAAGATGTCATCCAGCTTAAAGTGAGCGTACTTCAAGCATTTGATGATCAGGAAAAGCAGCGTGAACGAGAACGGGCCGTTTTTCAAAATGGCAGACCGATTTTCACCTACCTGTTCATCGCTGTTCAAGTGGTGATGTTTCTTTTACTTGAACTATTTGGCGGAAGTACCAATACGGCAACTTTGACAGCGTTTGGTGCTAAAAATAATGGGCTGATCTTAGATGGAGAATGGTGGCGCCTGATTACACCAATGTTTTTGCACATTGGCTTGACGCACTTACTCTTTAATACATTTGCTCTTTGGTCTGTCGGAGCGGCTGTTGAGAAAATTTATGGCTCATGGAGATTTTTGCTCATCTATTTCATTTCCGGCATTTTTGGTTCCATAGCGAGCTTTGTATTTAATACGGCCATCGCAGCCGGTGCATCAGGCGCGATCTTTGGATGCTTAGGTGCACTATTATATTTGGCAATTTCTAACCGCAAGCTCTTCTTCCGGACGATGGGGACAAATATTATTGTGATCATCCTCATCAATTTAGGGATCGGCTTTACCGTATCAGGTATTGATAACGCAGGGCACCTTGGCGGTCTGGTTGGCGGTTTTTTAGCGGCTTTAGCTGTCCGGCTCCCTAAACAAGTGCAGCCTGTCAAAATGTTTCTTGCTAGTGTTGTTCTACTGTTGATTGGTGGTTTTGGATTGTATACAGGGTTTCATTCAGACGATCAAAAGGAAGCGGCAGCAGTAAGTGAGGCAGCAAGTTTATTTGATGACAAGAACTATAACGAAGCAAGTAAACGTCTAGAGAAATATGTACATCAAAAGGATGCATCAGCTGAGGCTCTCCATATATATGCTCTATCGGAAGCGCAGCTCGGCCACCTTGACAAAGCGATTGGATTTTTACAAAAGTCGCTTAAAAAAAATCCAGATGATCCAAATAAACTGTATCATCTATCGTTGTTGTACGTAGAAAAAGGAGAGACAGCGAAAGCAGAGGATCTAATAGAAAAAGGGTTAGACCAAGATCCAAAAAATGATCAATTTTTAAAGCTGAAACAATATATTGAAAACAAGCAAACACATTGAATGGCTTGACTGAAAGCGCATTTATGAATACGCTTATCCTATCTGTTGATGAGAAGAAATGGTGGAAACAATGAAAACGTTATATGATGTACAGCAGCTGCTCATGAGATTTGGAAATTATGTGTATTTCGGAGATCGTGAAGTGGAATTAGAATTTATGGCAGATGAACTGAAGGAAATGTATACATCGGGCATTATTGACCGGACAGAATGGTCAAACGCAATGACGATTCTTCAAATGGAACTAGCCAAATTAAATCGAAAAACAATGTGAAGGTGGAAGGCATATGATCGGGGATTGGTTTGTAGGAGTTGATCTTGGCGGTACGACAATTAAGCTTGCGTTCATTAATTTATATGGTGAAATTCAGCATAAGTGGGAGATTCCTACGGATAAATCAGGGCAGACGATCACAGTCGATATTGCCAAATCAATTGACCACAAATTAGTCGAAATCAGTATGCCCAAATCAGCGCTGATTGGGATTGGAATGGGTGCACCTGGGCCTGTAGATAAAGTATCTGGGATTGTCTATAAAACAACGAATCTCGGCTGGACAAACTATCCACTCAAAGATCACCTAGAGGCAGAGACAGGACTTCCATCTGTCATCGAAAATGATGCGAATATTGCTGCACTCGGTGAAATGTGGAAGGGTGCAGGCGATGGCGCAAAAAACATCCTGATGGTCACACTTGGCACAGGTGTTGGCGGCGGCATTATTGTAAATGGTGAAGTTGTTCAAGGTGAGACAGGGGCTGGCGGAGAAATTGGCCATATTTGTGCCGTTCCATTCCAAGGAGCACCTTGTAATTGCGGGAGAACAGGCTGTATTGAAACCATTGCATCTGCGACTGGCATCGTCCGGCTTGCAAAGGATAAATTAGTAACAGAGCAGCATACATCTTCACTTGGCACGCTCACTTCGCTGACTGCAAAGGATGTGTTTAAGGCTGCTGAAAGAGGAGATGATCTTGCCATGCGTGTCGTAGAAGAAGTGACGACTCATCTTGGGCTTGTGTTAGCGAATCTTGCCAGTGCGTTAAACCCAACAAAAATCGTGATTGGCGGCGGTGTTTCAAAAGCAGGTGAGCTCCTTCGCAGTAAAGTAGAACGCGTTGTTAAGCATCACGCATTTCCGCCTTGCGCTGATGATGTCGAAGTCGTGATTGCCTCTCTCGGAAACGATGCAGGAGTCATCGGCGGTGCATGGATGGCAAAAAACAAATGGTTGTCTTAAACAAAAAAGTCATCATGATGTCATTTTTATTAAAAAAAGCGATAGATGGGCATGAAATGAAATGTTTAGCATATTCATAAGTTTGTCATGAGGAAAAAGACATTGATTTTCCAGCACATACAGGATAAGATATAGTTTAGTTATTTTTGAAGAAGCACCAATAATTAGGGTGTATCCCTAGCTTGAGTGCTCGCTTAGCATAAGGAGGTTACAATGCGAAAGAAAAGATTAAAGGCGATTTCATTTTTACTGATTGCGACATTGCTCATGTGGGTCAAAACCTATGTTATCTATAAATCTAGCTTCAATATTAAAATAGAAAATTTCATGCAGGAGTTTATCCTGTTTATTAATCCGCTTAGCTTTATCTTGTTTATCTTCGGTATCGGTTTATTTATGAAAGAAAAAAATCGCAATCGATATATCATCGTGACGAGTTTTATTCTGACATTTATTTTGTTAGCTAACATTGTGTTTTACCGATTCTATAGTGACTTTTTAACCATCCCCGTCCTATTTCAAACAAACAATATGGGTGACCTCGGGTCAAGTATTACCTCTTTAATTGAACCAGTCGATTTATTGATGTTCGTGGATATCATCATTTTAATGTGGCTCTATAAAAAGCAGCCTTCCTTTAGAACGGATATCACCATTTCACGAAAAGAACGAGCAGCCTATTATTTATTTGTGGCAGCGACTTTCTTCTTTAACCTTGGTTTGGCTGAAACAGAGAGACCAGAACTGCTCACTCGCTCTTTTGACCGTGAGATGCTGGTGAAAAATATTAGCTTATATAATTTCCATATTTATGATGGAGTGCTGCAATCGAAACAGTCTGCTCAACGAGCCCTTGCTGACAGCAATAGCTTAACAGAAATTGAAAACTATGTAAGTGCAAATCAAACCGACCGTAATGAAAAGACGTTTGGTCAAGCAAAAGGACGAAATGTCATTCTTGTCTCACTTGAATCTACACAAAGTTTCGTGATCAATGAAAAACTAAACGGGAAAGAAATCACCCCGTTTTTAAACAAATTAATCAAGAAAAGCTACAACTTTACTAATTTCTATCATCAAACAGGTCAAGGGAAAACATCTGACTCAGAGTTTATTGTTGATAACTCTCTCTATCCACTTGGAAGAGGGGCTGTGTTCTTCACAAATCCAAGCAATGAGTTTACAGCCACACCTGAGCTGTTAAAGGATGAGGGGTACCATTCTTCTGTCATTCATGCGAATAACAAAAGTTTCTGGAACCGTGACCTGATCTACGATAGCTTTGGCTACGATAAGTTTTTTGATATTAAATCATTTGATGTAAATGAAGAAAATTCAGTTGGCTGGGGGCTGAAAGATGGTCCATTCTTCGAACAGTCAGCGGAATTGATGAAATCGATCCCGCAGCCTTTCTATACGAGATTGATTACATTAACGAATCACTTTCCGTTTGATCTAGATGAAGAAGATAAGCTCATTGATGAATATGATTCTAAGAGCAAAACGCTAAACAAGTTCTTTCCTACAGTGCGATATCAAGATGAGGCGCTGAAGATTTTCTTTGAAAAAATGAAGGAAACAGGTTTGTACGAAAATTCCATCTTTGTTTTATATGGGGATCACTATGGAATTTCAGAAAACCATAACGAAGCTATGGGGCAATTTTTAAATAAAGAGATTACGCCATTTGAAGAAGTACAGCTTCAAAAAGTCCCGTTTGTTGTACACATTCCAGGGATCACGGATCAACATCCAAAAGAAATTGATACGGTAGGTGGTCAGGTCGATCTCCGCCCAACTGTACTCAATCTATTAGGAATTGATACAAGTAAACAAATTCAATTTGGCCATGATCTTTTATCGAAAGATACTAATGATTTTACCGTGCTTCGTGATGGCAGTTTTATTACGAAGGACAGTGTGTTCACAGATGGTGTTTGCTACAATAAAAAAACGGGTGAGCCAAGAGATGATGAGACTGTGTGTCAGTCTTATGAAGAGAAGGCAAAGCAAGAGCTCCAATTCTCTGATCAAATCATCTATGGGGATCTCCTTAGATTTTATGACCGGAATAGCCCGGACCATTCTCCATCCAAAAAAGAAGATGAAACGCAGCTGAAAAAGGCGTCCTAACATACGAGAAAACCTCTGTTATTTTTAAATGCAGAGGTTTTCTTTTTTTGTCTGCCGGCTCATATAGTATGAGAGGAGGGATGTAAATGAAGACAACGTCGTTTGGGAAAATTGAATGGCAGCTAGATGGAGAGGAAAAGGATCATGTAGCAAAGCAGTTAGGGATAGGGAATGCAGCTTTCCATTTATCCAATCAAATCAGCAATGAGTACCTCCTTTTACCGGGATATCGACTTCCGGAAGGTATCCATTCATTTTCTTCCATAGGTGAGCTGCAGAAATTTATTGCGCCTTACAGGCTGCAGCAATCCGATGATTGGATCAATGGAACCTTTGAATATGATAGTGCTCAATTAGAAGAAGAGCTGAGCCACTTGAAAGCCGCATTTCCTTTTCTTCAAATGAGCATAATAGGTCATTCAGTGCTTGATACACCTATTTATGAAATCCGAACAGAGCCTGTTCAGCATTTACATTCTATTCATTTGAATGCCTCTTTTCATGCAAATGAATGGATCACGACGTCTGTTTTAATAAAATGGCTGAAATCGCTGTGTTTGGCTGCATCTGACCCGGTGCAAGCAAGGCATCATGAAGCCGTTCATATTCTGCGAACCACAGCTCTCTCTATCGTACCAATGGTGAATCCAGATGGTGTGGACCTCGTACGAAATGGACCAGAGTCACTTGGTCTGAGCAGTGAAGAATTCACACCGCTATATGATGGATATGCTGATTATCAGGAGTGGAAAGCAAATATACGAGGGGTGGATTTGAACAATCAATTTCCTGCTTATTGGGAGATCGAATACTACCGTCATGAGACTAAGGCTCCGTCCAATCGAGGCTTTCCTGGGTATCAGCCGCTAACAGAACCAGAAGCGAAAGCGATGGCAAATCTAGCGTTACGAAAACGCTTTGACAGGCTTGTTGCTCTCCATACACAAGGAGAAGAGATATACTGGGGCTTTCTTGGTCATGAATCAGCCATCTCAAAAGAAACGGTCAAACGATTCGAACAAGTAAGCGGCTATAAACCGATTCAATATCTTGACAGCTATGCAGGCTATCGCGATTGGTTTATTTATCAATGTCACAATGAGGGCTATACAGTCGAGCTTGGCCTAGGAAAAAATCCTCTTTCCATGAATCAATTTGACACCATCTATGAGAAAACAAAGCGGTTGTTATGGGAAGCATGTAAGTGTTAAAAAGCACCTGTCAGGTGCTTTTTACATTTGAACATGAAGTAATTTCTTATTGTCAATAAAAATAATGTTAGGGCAATTGACGAAGGCCACCTTGTGAGCTATTGTGAAAGATATGGATGTAAAAAAAAGGATATGTTTAGGGAGATGTCGATCATTGAGTGCTCAAAGCCTGTGGAAAAGGAATTTCACTTACTTATTTATGTCTAAAATGTGCAAAATAACAGCTGATAGTTTATCTTTCAACACCATCTTGTGGCTTTTAGTACTAGGCGGAAAAGGGGCAATTGGAACAGCCTTTTTTATTGCGGTCAGCTTTGTTCCGCAAGCCATTGTTGGGCCGCTAATTACCCCAATGATGAAGCCGCATCAATTGAAATTTTGGATGTGTTTTGCTGATTTAACAAGAGGAGCGATAATCCTTGTGATTGTGGTCAGTTACTTTTATGGTTTCACGCCATTAGCACTTGTTATTGGCTGTATGCTGCTTCATTCGGCAACTGGTGGCTCCTACGAACCGGCGTCTGTATCAATTATTCCAAAGCTTGTCCATGAGGACCTCATACAAAAAGCGAATGCAACTATTCAATCAGCAAGTCATGTAGTCAGGCTTGTGACGGTCACGGTTTGTGGTGTCATGATTGCGTTTGTAGGGGTAGGATATACAATGCTTGTGATTATTCCTCTTTATCTCTTGTCTGCTTTACTCGTATTAATCATTACATATGAAACAGAAATCATCATTGATAAAGCCAAAAAAGGGTTATCATACGGCAAAAGATTGATTCGGGGATTTTCTCTTGTTAGAAGGCACCATATTTTGTTCCCATTGGCGATTTTTTGTGTCTGCTCGAACTTTGCTGCCGCACCATGGGAAGCATTGTCTGTTATTTATTTAACAGAGGATTTACATAGTGGACCAGTTATCTATTCATTTATTAAAGTCACAACGGCACTAGGTGCATTCTTGATGGGGTTTGTTTTGACAAAGGTAAAAGTGAACCGGTATGGGCTGCTGTTTATAGGTGCCGGGATTGTTGATGGAATCTCGTTCTTTATAACAGGCATGAACGCATTTTTACCACTTGTATTTATATCAGCTTTTGCATTAGGTGCCGCCATCAGTGCAGTCAACGTGCCTGAACATACAATGATTCAATTGTCAGTAAAAGCAGAGGATCAGCCGCAAGTGTATGCAATTATCAATATGATCTCCTTCTTCATGATCCCGTTAGGCGCTCTCATTGGCGGCTATATGGCAACACGATTTGGGTCAGGGTATGTCATTGCGGCCGGCGGCATCATTGAAGCTGTGTCAGGGATATGCCTGCTGCTATTCACAAAGATTGGGAAGGTAGAGAGGGCGGATTTGACGATAGAACGGGACAAGCCTTCTTTAAATGCAACGTGAGCATGGCATGATGGATTGCGAATAGGTTACAATGAGGACGAGAAAACATGAGGATTTGAGTGGAAAGGGGCAATAAACATGGCCATAGCAGATGTCACTATCATTCCAATAGGCACGGAAACACCAAGTGTCAGTGCTTATGTAGCAGATGTACAAAGAATTTTAGAAGGCTTTCAAAAAGAAGGGAAAATTAATTATCAATTAACACCAATGAATACGTTAATTGAAGGTGAATTATCCGTTTTATTTGAAGTCATTCAGCGCATTCATGAAGCACCTTTTGAAAAGGGATTGCACCGCGTCGCGACCAATATTCGCATTGATGACAGGCGGGATCAAACCACAACGCTTACAAGCAAAATAGAAAGCGTGAATAAGCACTTGAATCAATAAAAAAAGCCTGCTAAATGCAGGCTTTTAATGTGCAGTTGGATAACCGCTATAGATGATGGTCATGACAGTAAACCAGCCAAAAACCAAAAATGTTGCGCCAGCAAAAGCGATGGCAAGTACGTTCACTTTTTTAAGTGAGCGATAGATCCCGAGTGCAGCTAAAATCGTGACTAGACCAAAAATAATGACGAGCATCATGTGAAAGTCCCCCTTTGTCATCAATCCCCTTGATTTCCTTTCTTTTCATTTTAACCGTTTTCATAAAGCTTGTCGAGTAGATTCCAGTTGACGATTGTTTGAATTTTTATTGTGTAGCCTTCATAATAAAAAAGAATGAATAAAGTAGGTGATGAAAATGAATTGGAGAAGAATTCCACTAGGCTATGTACAAGCGAATGCGTATATTTGGAAAAATGAGCACGGAGAATGCTTAATCTTTGATCCAGGCGGTGAAGCACAAAAGCTGATTTCCTATGTAAAAGAAAAACAGCTCACACCGCTTGCTGTCTTACTGACACATGCTCATTTTGATCATATCGGTGCAGCAGATGAGGTGCGCGCAGAGTGGGGAGTGCCACTCTATGTACACGAGAATGAAAAAGAATGGCTCACGAACGCTGAATTAAACGGTTCAGCTCGATTGATTGGGAATGGAATTACGGTCAAAGAAGCAGAAAAATTAATTACGTCAGAAGGAACGCTTCAAATTGGATCGTTTACATTAGAAATGTTCTACACTCCTGGGCATTCACCAGGTAGTGTATCTTACTATTCGGCGGAAGAAGGATTTGTGATTTCTGGTGACACGTTATTTGAAGGCGGCATCGGGAGAACCGATTTAGTAGGGGGCAGTCAAGAAGTGCTGCTTCAATCAATTCATAACAAATTATTGTCATTACCAGAATCAACTCTTGTTTTAAGTGGACATGGCGGTGAAACAACTGTACTCACTGAACAAGAACAAAATCCATTTATCAATGGTTTTTCTCTTTAAACGTATGAAAAAAAGCATCTCTTTTGATAGAGATGCTTTTTTCAATTAATGTCCGGTACCGGGAACCATGATGAAAATCGAATAATATGTAAATCCGGCAAAGAAAATCGTCAAGTACGCTCCGAAAATGTAAATATACATTCTTTCGGATAAATTCAAGTAGGATAAAAATACAAAAAGAACGGTTTGACCGAAGAACAGCAACGATGCATCTTTCATATGCCCTAAATAGAACATGACAGCAAAAATACCCGTCCAAAAGCCAAGCACGCGGAACATGCGATTCATTTCTTTCCCTCCCCTTAAAAAAACCCCTTTGATTCATATTATAGCTGATCACCACTTGTTATGTAAACATTTACATTTTTGACAACGTGTGAACATTTATTTTACGAGTAGAAAAAATTTTTTTGAAAAAGTGATCAAAACGTGTTTATGCCGAAATACATGAGGGTACTTACTCCATAAGAGAAAAGGTTAACGACCTAAGGAGGAAGACTAATGAGTGACATTACTTTTTATTCGTACCCGAGCTGCACGTCTTGCCGCAAAACAAAACATTGGCTAAAGGCGAATCAAATTGATTTTAAAGAGCGTCACCTTTTCAGAGAAACGCCAACCCTAGATGAATTAAAAAAGATTCTTTCCTTAACAACAGAAGGAATGGATGAAATTTTAGCCACACGAAGCCAGGCTTTTAAAAGCTTAAATTTAAATATTAATGATTTAAAAGTAAACGAGGTTCTTCAGCTTCTTATTGAAAAACCTAAACTGCTCCGGAGACCAATTATCATTGATGGAAATAAATTAGTAGTAGGCTATAATCCCGGAGAACTCATGAAAATATCAAAAAAGAAAGCGATTCATCAATCAGTTTCCTAATAAAAACGAAGATCAGCTGAAACATGCTTCAGCCGTCTTCGTTTTTGTGCTGAACTGGGCTAGCTGGGTTCGAACCAACGATCACGGAGTCAAAGTCCATTGCCTTACCACTTGGCTATAGCCCAATATCAAACGTGTAATGATATTGTTCACCATCTGCGGTCATTTATACATAAAAGTTGTATGTCACTAGTTTTAAGTGAAAAAGGAGCGGGAGAAGTAAATGAAAAATGAAAAATCGAAGCAATTATATGAATTTATCCTAAAAGAAGCCCCTGTCATGACCGAAGAATGGCTGAAAACAAGAACTGAAGAAGGCTCATTATATTCCAAACATGCTTCAGAGGAAACGGAAATGAAGCTGAAGGAACAGAACACAGCGTTTATTCAAACCATTGCAGCAACACTTGTGACACTGTCAGACAAAGTAGAAAATCATTTGAAAAAGTGGTCTGTTGATATCGCACGTGATCGAGCCGTTCACGAGGTGCCTTTATATGAAATCATTGGACAATTTAAGATATTTCGTCAGATTTTCTGTTCCAGAATCGAGAAATTCATACTAGAAACCGAGCTTGAAGTGACGCTCCAAGATGTATGCGGGTGGAATCAGCATTTTCATTCCACGTTTGATGATATGATCGAGCGTTTATCAGAAGAATACGACCGCGTGACACTGAGTCAGCTAAATGCACAAAGAGAGATGATTCAGGAACTGAGTGCTCCTGTTATTCCAGTTTCAAAGGAAATCGGAATTTTGCCGCTCATCGGAGAGATTGATACGTACCGGGCCAAAATTATTTTGGAATCCGTGCTAGAACAGGCTTCAAGACTGCGTCTAACGCATTTGTTTATTGATATATCAGGCGTACCGATCGTTGATACGATGGTTGCTTATCAGCTGTTTAAAGTGGTGGATAGTGCGAAGCTTCTAGGCATTGAGACGATTATTTCAGGCATCCGCCCAGAAATTGCTCAAACCGTTGTGAAACTCGGCATTGATTTCTCAAAAGTAAATACAGAACATAGCCTTGCAAAAGCCTTGGAAAAAAGAGGATTTCGTATTTTTGAAGAACAGCCGCAAGAAGCCACATGACCAAAAAACCTGCACTTGTAAAAGTCAGGTTTTTTTATATGCACTTTTTTAAAAAACCACGTTTTCCATCGCAAGTTGATGGTTTTTTCACTTGATTAGGCGTTAAAATGATAAATTGCTCTTTTGTCAGACAGGTTCCTCCGACTTACAATATAGTCAGAGAAGGGAGTGAACCATTTGTATGGGATTGAATATTTGGGACAAGAGCTGCTAGAAGAAGCATGCCGCATGAGAGCATCTGATGTGCACATTGTTCCAAAAGAAAAGGAAGCGTCGGTATCTTTCCGCGTAGACTCAGATTTAATTCAGCAGCGAACCATTGATAAAAAAAGCGGCGAGCGGCTTATTGCTCATTTTAAATTTTTATCATCCATGGATATTGGGGAAAAAAGGAGGCCGCAAAATGGGTCACTAGCTGTGATGCTAAGAAGCGGCCAGGTGTTTATTCGAATGTCTACCCTACCAACTGTAAATGATGAGAGTTTAGTGATTAGAATATTGCCGCAGGATCATGTTCCGAAAATAAAACATCTGTCACTATTTCCGAAAGCCTCCACCAGGTTATTATCATTTTTGAATCATTCGCATGGGCTCATTTTATTTACCGGTCCAACCAATTCAGGGAAAACAACAACCCTTTATTCATTGATCCAGTTTGCAAAAAAGAATTTCAACCGAAATATTATTACACTTGAAGATCCTGTGGAAACGAGAAATGAAGAAGTGCTGCAGGTTCAAGTAAATGAAAAAGCCGGCATCACATATGCCGCAGGATTACGCGCTATTTTAAGACATGATCCAGATATGATTGTGCTAGGAGAAATAAGAGATGCTGAAACGGCCCGAACGGCAATTAGAGCAGCACTAACAGGCCATTTAGTGATGAGTACACTCCATGCGAAAAATGCAAAAGGAGCCCTTTATCGTATGCTTGAATTTGGTGTCACGATGAATGAACTCGAACAAACGATGGTGGCGATTGCTGCGCAGCGATTAATCGAGCTCACCTGTCCATTTTGCGGAGAAACATGCCAGCTTTACTGTAAATTAAATCGACCGGTCAGACGAACAAATGTATTTGAACTGCTGTTCGGAAAGGAGCTTGGTGAGTGTATCAAGGAGGCTAAAGGAGAATATGCTCACTCGTCATATGAAACACTGCAAAGATTAATTCGTAAAGGAGTGGCACTTGGCTATTTATCGAAAAACACCTATCATCGCTGGGTTTATGAAGAAGCAAGCCTCTAAAGTGTGGTCTAAAAAGGATCAAGCGGTATGTCTATCAAAACTTGCTCAATTGATTCAGGCTGGATATACATTGATTGAGGCATTAACGATGGTGAATATCCAGTTGTCGAATAAGCAGCAGCAACAATTGATACCAGGCATTCAGTGGCTGCTCGAAGGGGAGCCTTTTTATGTGGTGCTAGAAAGACTCCATTTTCAGCGGGAAGTCATTGCCATTTTAAGTTTCTCCGAAAAGCATGGAAGTCTAGCAAAAGCACTTGAACAAAGCGCACGGTTTTTAGAGAAAAAAATTAAACAGGTAGATACGTTTAAACGCATGTTACGTTACCCGATTTTCCTCATCTTTACGGTTTTGATCGTGCTCATACTCGTTCAGCAAATGATCATTCCTCAATTTTCTCTCTTGTACTCCTCGATGGATACCCGAATGTCATGGCTGATTCAAGGTATGTTTGGACTTTTTCAATTGCTGCATGTATCTCTCCTCCTCATCGGCTGTGTGTGTATTTGTCTGACTGGATACTATGTTTTCTTTTTTAGGAAAAAATCTACCCTTGAGAAGCTAAGGGTGATAAGCAGGTTTCCTTTTTTATATAAAGGAATGCGGCTGATGCATACGTATCTTTTCTCTCTACAGTTAAGCGGACTGCTTCAGGCTGGATTATCGATGTACGAGAGCTTGCTAGCTTTTAAGCAGCAAAGCTACTTACCCTTTCTTCAAGAAATATCAGAACAGATGATTGAAGAGTTAAGAAAAGGAGAGAGCATGGCACATCAAGTGAGCCTGTCTCCTTTTTTTGAAAAACATTTTGCAGCCGTCATCGAGCATGGTGAAGCGAGCGGGATGCTTGCAAGAGAAATGTACACGTACAGTCAATTTCTATTAGAGAATGCAGAGCTGAAAATTGAAAAATGGATGTCGTGGCTGCAGCCGGTTATCTATGGTCTGACGGCAATTCTTATACTCGTTGTGTATTTATCTATTCTTTTACCAATGTATCAACTGATGGAGCAAGTGTAAGGAGGAGGGCAAAGACATGAATGATAAAGGATTTACTCTGTTAGAAATGTTAATTGTCATGCTTGTGATTTCGATTCTTTTACTTATTACCATTCCGAATATTACTCGTCACCACCAAACGATTCAAGCAAAGGGCTGTGAAGGACTTAAATCAATGGTGAGCACTCAGGTGATGGCATATGAATTAGAGCACGATGGCAAGACACCTTCTTTAGCTGAATTAGAAAAAGAAGGCTATGTCAAAAAGGGATTAACGTGTCCTAATGGAAAAGCGGTTGTCATTCAAAACGGCCATGTGAAGCATGAATAAATTAATTTTTCATGAAAAGGGTTTTACCCTCATAGAACAGCTAATGACCTTACTGGTCCTATCGATTCTATTGTCGATCATAGGAATAAAAATCCCAAATTTAATAGAAGACGCTGAAGCCAAAAAACAAGTGAACATCATGAAACAAGATTTTCAATTGGCTGCTAATACTGCATTTGTCAAAAAAACACGTGTATATGTTGAATTCTATCCGCCACATGTATCGTATCAGGTAATCGATCAAAAGGATGGCGAAGTCATTGCTTCTTTTCAGCAACAAAAGGGAAGCATTAAGGCTTCTACATTTCCACAAGGTATCTATTTTAATGTAAACGGACATCCAAGCAGCGGCGGGTCTCTCATCATTCAATTTGGCAGTCAAACGTATAAGCTCACGATCTATTTAGGAAGCGGGCGAATCCATGTTCAAAAGCAATAGAGGGTTTAGTACGATTGAAGCGCTGTTTGCTTGTCATATCTTCCTATTTGCAGCCCTTGTGCTGATGCCGGCCTATGAAAAAATCATGATAGGGAAAAATGAAGTAAGAGCCAAACTTGAGGCTTACCAAATTTTGCATGAACAGATGAATGAATCGTTCATAGAGGGTACAAAATCTTCTGTCAAAAAGAAGCGAGGCGACATCACATATGTATTCAATTGGAGTAAAGAGAAGGGATGTGTATCATACAACTTACAAAAAAAGCAGACCATATGCTTTCACCAGGTTGCTGAACGGTGAACAAGGTTTTACCCTTGTCCAGGCTTTATGGCAATTGCAGCTATTTTTGTTCCTCTCTTTTGGCTGTGTACTGATCTTATCAACAGCTTCGAAAGCTCATCCTTTTGAAGAGATTAACCGATTTTCACAAATGGAGTGGAAACAGACTGTTCTGCAATTAGATGAGGAATTAAGCCGAGCAACGGCTGTTCGATCGGTGCAAGGAGGTAAAGCGTTAGAGTATGTGTCTGATCAAGGGCGAGTGGTAACGATTGAGCCCTATCAAGAGATGCTTCGGAAGCGAATGGATCAAGCAGGCCATCTCCCTTTATTGCAAAAAGTGAAAGAATTTCGCGTGAGAACAAATCAGCATAGAGCTATCCTTAAAGTCACAGATGAGTCTGGTAAGGTGTATGAAGCCGTTTTTTTCATATATAAAGGGGTGGTTACTGCATCGTGAAAAGGGAAGAAGGATTTATCTATCCGCATGTACTGGCTGCGATTCTATTTTTTCTCTTGATCCTAGGGGTGATGACGATGGGGTTTCAAAAAGAGCTGAGAAGTGCAGAGCTGACGATTTCGTTTTATAAAAAACAGCAGCTTTTCAGGGTGGGGGCGAGTGAAGCTGCCCGTACATTCCATCGTTTGTGTGAAAAGCAGCAAACCCCTATTGACACTGAAGAAGGCCGCGTGACATTAAAGAAGATAACATGCGATCAAAAGAAAAAGCGTATCCACATGTTAGTTAGTGTGAAAACAAAGGATGGTTTATCAGATAAGCGGGAACTCGTGCTGGATTGGAAGACCCGTGAAATCATGAAATGGGCAAATCCTGAATAGCCAGTGTATAAAATGATCCTCTTCCTGGTAACACTTGAAGAAAGAAGAGGTGATTGTGCTTGAAAACCAATGACTATGTAAAATATATGACACAGGAAATCATTAAATATATGAATACACCACGTGACGAACGGAAGGAACATAAACAAGAGAAAATGGAAACGAAACAGCCATTTTCACAGCGTTTATTTGGGGTTCTGCCGTTTGGGTTTTCAATGATGCTAAAAAAACGTAAGCGACATCGACAAAAGTAAAAAGCCGCCAGCAGGCGGTTTTTTTATGCACCTTTAGCTGTATTCTTCCACAACAATCACTTTATTGACTTTGTTTGAGTAAGGGTTATAAGAAATAGTGACAAATACCCCAAATTCTTTGGTGTGGTCTTTTAACGTAATATGATACTGTTTCACAGATTCCTTCTCACGATGTCGGTCCCATACTTTTTGTTTGAATAAGACTTGCGTTAGCGGATATCGTTTTTTTGCTTCTTTGACTGCCCGTATTTCCCATTGATCTGCGGCGGAAGTGAAACCTCTCGCATCCGCAGGATTGGCGTCTTGTAACATAGGACCCAACAGTAAACTGAGCATGATTATCATCTTTCCATATTTCACTTCACATCACCTCACCTGCTATTATTCTGACCAAATGCTGTACTTTTATGTAAATTTTTAAGAAGTACAAATGTCACACAAAAAAATATTGAATATGGCGAAAGAATGAGAAAATGGAAGAATTTTCTCGCAATAGTTCTTGTTTAAGAACAAAATGGACTAATTTGACGTTTTGGGTTTTATAGGTATTTCCTTATACTGTATGTAATCGTTCTTATTAGAGAACAATCGTTCAAGGAGTTGGAGAATGAATGAAACAGTCGCTCTTTGTACTCTTTTGTGCCATTTGTTTGATTTTCACGTCTCTCTTGATCTCAACAACGAACGCTTCTTTTAACGATGTTGAGCACTCAAACTTTGTCATGAAAACATGCGAAAATTTTGAACAGACTGACCAGAATTGTCAGCCTTCCAAATGGGATAGAAGTCATTTGGAACTCATTGATCAAACGATGATCAAAGGAACAGTCTGCGCGCCTCAAAAGCTGAGCATGACACTAAAAAATAGTGGACAACCTATTGCACACTCTGAATGGAAATGGGAATTACATAAAGTGGAAAGTGAGAAGAAGCCGTTACAAGATGGTCATATTCTTGAAAAAGGCTCTATACAGTCCCTTCTTTCTCAAGAAACAACGACTGTCACGACAGATAAAGCAAAAACGAATGGAATTTATGCGTTTAAAATCTTTTATCCTAAAGGTTTTGAAGGATCTGAAGATGCATTTATATGGTCTAAACATATGCAACTCGCAAAGTGTCAAGAAAATGCATCCTAAATGGAGCTGTCTTCTAAATGAAACAATGATAGGCGAAGGGGAGAAGAGGTCATGAAAAAATGGATGAAGATGTCTGGAAGTATTCTTTATGTAGTGGTGTTCACGGTGATGATTGCATGTATTATTGTCGTATTGTCATCAAGAACTACTGGGGGAGATCCTCAAATTTTCGGTTATCAATTCAAGCAAGTATTATCTGGCTCAATGGAACCAGAATTTTCGACTGGCTCACTCATTGTCGTAAAAGAAGTGACTTCACCGGAGTCACTTAAAAAAGGGGATATTATCACGTTTCAAACGAAGCAGGACAAGTCTTATGTGACTCACCGAATTGTTGGGATGAAAGGAAAGGGAGCAAATAAAGCCTTTGAGACGAAAGGTGACCACAATATGTATCAGGACGGTACGCTAGTAAAAGCGGATCAGGTGACTGCGCAGTATACGGGTGTGAACATTCCTTATGCAGGAACGCTTCTTTCGTATGCAGGGACTTCGGCTGGAACCGCGTTGCTGCTCATTATACCAGGTGTGATGCTGCTCGTTTATTCGACTCTTCATTTTGTAGGCGTTGCAAAACACCGAAGACACACGGCTGATTTACAGATGTCAGAGGAACAAGCTTAAATTTTCGTTTGAAACCTAATTAGGTTTCAATAAAACAATTTATTAGGGGGTTCATTCATGGCAAAGAAAAGATCAATTCGTTTAGGTGTATTATCAGGGGCTTTAGGCCTGGCATTAATCGGTGGGGGGACATGGGCGGCGTTTAACGATGTAGAAACGGCAAATGCGGTCTACTCGACAGGAGAGCTGGATTTATCTGCAAAAGAGAACTCCGGCGCCATCAACCTTTCGAACTTAAAACCTGGTGACCGCATCAAGAAAGAATTTAATTTTGAAAATAAAGGATCACTTGCGATCAATCAAGTGCTGATGAGTCTTGATTACAGCCAGTTTCAAGACGGATCTTCCGCGAAAAATGGCGGTAAGAATACAGCTGAAGAATTTCTTGGCCAGTTTCAGGTGAGTGTTCTGACGGTTGGAGCCGAAGGTGGAAATGGTTATCCGAAAAATATTATCTTAGACGCTGCAAACCTGCTTGACTTGCATCAACTAACGGTAAAACAGGATCAGACCGCATTTGAAAAGCTTCGTCATGCCGTTGATGAGAAGTTTTTACATGAAAGTGGGAAGATTAATGTAGCAACTGTTGATGGAACAGTGGCTCCAGAGTATGACGGCATACCAAAGAACCCGTTTGATTACGATAAAATGGAAATGATCATTGAATTTGTCAATGACCAGACGAAGGATAAAGCTGGTCACTATATCCAAAATAAATACCAAGGCGATGCGATTCAAATTGATCTTTCCTTCGAAGCGACTCAGTGGAATGGTTTAACGATCAATCCCAAAAAGCATACGGATGAAAAAGGCTACGTGAAAGAAAACGAAAAAGCACACAGCGAAGATAAAAAATAAAGCCAGTCTTTAGACTGATATCAAGTTCTGCATAGCAATTGGAGGAGTATGCGCTAAAATGTGCGCTTTACTCCTCTCTTTGCTTTTTTTTCCAGATTTGATAATCTAAAAATTCACGAAATTGCTTCTTCGAAACCCCTGATGTCATTGCATCTCGAACTAGTTTTTCCCATTCACTATCTAATTGACCATCGTATTCGGTTTCATCTTTTTCGTGTAACAGTGTATGAACCGAGACGTCCAGAACAGCGGAGACTTTTTCAAGAAATTGAATGGAGGGGTTTGTTTGCAAGTTTCTTTCTATTGAGCTTAAATAAGACTTCGCTACCCCAGCCTTTTCGGCCAGTTCTGATAGTGAGTAGCCTTTTTCATTGCGGTATTGTTTAATACGCTGGCCAATCAATGTCATCACCTTCCTTTCGATATTATAGCACATTCAGAAAGGTTTGATAGAATGACTTCTTACCAGAGGGTGAGACTCAGAGGACTTTTCACTTGATTTGAGGAATTGACGGACTTCTTCAACTGTTAGCCCTGCTTTACGAGCTTCAAGTAATAATTGAACCCATTCACTGTCTAATATGTTCGTTTTCTTTTCCATACAAATACCCTCCTAAAATACTGAATCATGTATTTCAGGCACTTAACGCATGAAATGGAAAGACATAGGTGGTAAGACCTCATAGTTTGCTTGCGTCATTTTTCCGCCCAATACAAACAGACAAACGTTGCTTTTGGCTGATCGAAAATTGTACGTCACATGAAAGGAAGGGGACCTATGGGTCAACCTCCTCTTTTGTGCTGTAAGTAAAAAAGTCCGCCATTTTCAATCGTTAGACTGATTTTTGGTTCATATAAAGTTTTGAGTGCTTGTCTTTCTATTTCATATTCTACAGACGTGTCTGAAGTCCCTTCATAAAATTGGTTTAAAAGTTCAGTGTCTTCTTTCCATTTTTGAACAGCTCTCACCGCCCAATCGTCTGGTTCATCATGGGCGTAACGCTCCATTAGACTGTAGAGCCGTTTGACTCCGCTTTCTGGCTTGATCATTGTACTCATCGTAAAGCAATAATCGGGAATTTGAGATGACAGCTCACGGGTTTCCAGCTTTTCTTGAAATTGTTCAACGACTTCTCCGCGTATTAGATGAAGTCCTAGTGATAAAAGCTTATCCTTCTTTCGATCTGCGAGATAAGAAATTTTCACATTGAGACCAAGCCAAGGCTCGAGTGCGATCTGGTTGTTCGTGAGCGGAGTGACTCGTTCATAGAGACGGATAAATCGGCCCTGCTGTTTGACAGCTTCAAAAATTTGAAATAAACGAGGGGAGCCGAAGTGGATAAATTCACCCTCAATGGTATCCTCCACTCTTTTTTGATCGGTGATGAGGGTCAATTGCCGCGGCTCCGGAACACCACCAGTTTTTTCAAGCCAGTGCCAATAAAAAGGGCGGTTCATAATCAATTTATCCATATCGATGGTCAGTTGTACGGTCATATGTCCTGCACTTTCTTCTAGTATGTCGCATTGATTTGCCTGAAAGAAACGGAGAAGAAAGGTATGTATGTCACGCTGCTTCATTGATCAACTCTCCTTTATGAGCCTTGCTGTCTTTTTTCTAAAAGCGGTGTTTTTGCTTGTGTTAAATAAGAAGCAAACTGAGTTAATTTCTTTTTCATGTCACCGTCTGATTCGTGCTGAAAGAGAATCTGATGCAGTTGGGTTTCGGCATCTTTGATATCGATTCGCGTTAAAATATCATCTAGATCGCCAATGACGTTTTCAAACAGCTGAATTTTTTCATATAAAAGCTTTAAGATGTGTTCCTCAACGGTACCGTTTGTGGACATATTGTAAATGTGGACATCTCGCTGTTGTCCAAGGCGGTGGATACGTCCAATCCGCTGTTCTAAACGCATCGGGTTCCACGGAAGATCGTAGTTGATGATTTGGTTACAAAACTGAAGGTTGATTCCTTCGCCGCCGGCTTCTGTCGCAATTAACACTTGTGCCCGTTCTCTAAATAAATCTTTCATCCAATCCTTTTTGCCCCGCTTAAAGCCGCCCCGAAAAGGAACGGAGCTGATGCCATTTTGCTGAAGAAACCATTGTAAATAAATTTGTGTCGCGCGGTATTCGGTGAAAATAATGACCTTTTCATTTAACTGCTGAATAAGCTTGACGACTTCAAGCGCCTTTGTGTTTTGCTGCACTTGATTGATTTTCTCCATAATTTGCGCTATAGCAGAGGAACCAAGGAGATGTTTTTCATCTTCCTGCATCTTTTTAATTGTCATATAGACCGCCTCGCGGCTTGAACAGCATTCTCGTTCCAAGGTCATGATGGAAAACATGTGTTTAGTATAAGACGGGTTCTCTTTCAGCTTGCAGATTTCATCATATAATGCTTGTTCCGTCGAAGAGAAATCAATGGAAATCGTTTTGACATGCCGTTTTGTCCACTCGATGCCCGTGTCTTGCCTTCGGTTACGAATCATCACTTTATTCACAAGCTGTTTTAAACGGTCATGGTCTTCTAACTGTAAATCCTTTTTGGCAAAGACATCTTTAAACTGATGTTCATTCCCTAGGTGACCTGGCTTCAGAAGGGAGACAAGATTAAATATTTCTCCGATACGGTTTTGGATAGGCGTCGCTGTCAGCAACAAGCAGAATTTCTTATTTAGATTTCTCACAAATTCATAGTTTTTCGTTTTATTGTTTTTCAGTTTATGTGCTTCATCAATAATGACCATATCATAGGCAATTGATAAAATGGTGTCTCGATGCGGCTGTCTTTTGGCTGTATCAATGGAGGAAACCACGACGTCACACTGCTCCCATACATAGCTCTTTTTTTGTTCGACAGCATCAATATAAAATTTCGTCCGCAGCTCCTGTACCCATTGAGATACAAGGGAGGCGGGGACGAGTATGAGAATTTTTTTGGCAAGTCCACGAATCATGTATTCTTTGATAATAAGTCCTGCTTCTACGGTTTTTCCAAGTCCCACTTCATCTGCTAAAATGGCTTTTCCGTTCATCTCTTCTACGACTCTTCTGGCTACTTCTAGCTGATGTTTTAAAGGCGTGAATGCAGGCAGATGGGCAGGAGCTTGCAGTCCTTCAAATGAATCAATGGCTGTGACTTTTTGGACCTGCGTCGCTAAACGGTACATTTCCCAGTTCGCCCAGGGGCCGTCTGCTGCAAGCCGCTGCTGAAATTCACTTGCCCAATCCTGATCAAAAATCGTTTGAATATTCAATGTGGTCGCCTGCCTTTCTAGTAGGTTGAGGATAAAATTGTTCTGTATTTAAACGCTTCATTTTTTAAGAGGTCTTGAAAAGACTAGATATTTGAATAAAAGCGAACGATAATGAATGGTTGTTTAAAAAATGTTAATGATTTTTCTGTTGCTCTTCATCCGTTTCTAATGGTAGGATGTTGGTAAGTGATCTAGCAAATAAGTCACCCATTTTGATAGTATGTCCAATAAATGTGAAGAATATGAGCGGATGATGGTATGGGGAGAGACTTGGCGGTTATTTAGCACTGGCAGGCGCCGAAGGAGCAAGCTGAATTGTTTCAGTGAATCTCTCAGGCAAAAGTACTCTTACCGGACGCAACTCTGGAGAGTGTTTGCTCATCGTTTTTAGCAAACCACCAAAGGGGAAAACGCACAATGATGTTGTGCTGTAAACTTTCAGGTGCAAGGACAGAGACTTCTTTTTGATAAAAGGGAGCGCTTTCTGTCCTTTTTTGCTGTGATTTTTTTCTGAAAATTCAGCTTGTGATCTGCACTGAAAGAAAAAAGGGGGAAACGATTGATGTTGAAACGAACACCGCTTTTTCATGCGTATGAAACGTTTGGCGCAAAAACCATTGACTTCGGGGGCTGGGAATTACCTGTCCAATTTTCTTCCATTAAAGAAGAGCACGAAGCTGTTCGAACAAAGGCAGGGCTTTTTGATGTGTCTCACATGGGTGAGGTGGAAATCAAAGGTCAAGATGCCCTTCCTTTTTTACAAAGGTTATTAACCAATGATGTGTCTAAGCTGACAGACGGTAAGGCACTATATACAGCCATGTGCTATGAAGATGGCGGGACAGTGGATGATCTGCTCGTCTACCAAAAAGAAAAGAACGATTATTTGCTTGTCATAAATGCATCAAATATCGAAAAAGATGTGGAGTGGCTGCTTCAGCATCAAGATAAGGACGACGTATTGATCCAAAATGTCTCGGATCAAATCGCCTTGCTAGCCCTTCAAGGACCTCTTGCCGCTGACATAATGAAAGATGTGGCGGATGAAGAAGTGACATCGCTCAAGCCATTTACATTTTTATCAAGAGCTGAAGTTGCTCAAAAAGAGGTGCTTGTTTCAAGAACTGGCTACACAGGAGAAGACGGCTTTGAAATCTATTGCCAGTCAGAAGATGCGGTCCACATTTGGTCGGCTTTAATAAAAGCAGGCGCACCAAAAGGATTAATACCGTGCGGGCTCGGTGCACGTGACACCTTGAGATTTGAAGCAAGACTTCCGCTTTATGGGCAGGAGCTGACAAAGGATATCTCTCCATTAGAAGGCGGGATTGGCTTTGCTGTCAAAACGGATAAAGAAGCCAATTTTATTGGCAAAGAAGCGCTCAAGAAGCAAAAAGAAGAGGGGCCGAAGCGAAAGCTTGTCGGCATTGAAATGATAGATAAAGGGATTCCGCGCACAGACTATCCGGTCTTTTCAGGAGAAAAGCAGATTGGGGTAGTCACAACGGGCACACAGTCCCCAACATTAAAGAAAAATGTCGGGCTTGCTTTAATTGAATCTTCTCAGGCGCAGTTTGGAACAGAGATAGAAGTACAAGTTCGCAAAAAACGTCTAAAAGCGAAAATCGTCGCAACACCATTTTATAAAAGAGCCAAATAACGAGGGGGAATAGAGGATGAAGCATAGGTATTTGCCGCAAACCGAGCAAGATCAAAAAGAAATGCTGGATGTCATCGGCGTTCAGTCGATTGATGAGCTTTTTTCAGATATCCCAGAAAAAGTGAGATTTAAAGGAGCATACAACATTAAAGCAGCCGCATCTGAAACAGAGCTTGTAAGGGAATTATCCCGATTAGCTGCAAAGAATAAAGATACGGTTTCCTATGCATCGTTTCTTGGTGCCGGTGTATATGATCATTACCAGCCTGTCATTGTGGATCATGTCATCTCACGTTCTGAATTTTATACAGCATACACACCTTATCAGCCGGAGATTTCGCAAGGTGAACTACAAGCCATTTTTGAATTTCAAACAATGATTGCTGAGCTGACAGGTATGGATCTTGCTAACTCCTCGATGTATGATGGCGGGACAGCATTAGCTGAAGCGGCAATGCTAGCTGCTGGACATACAAAAAAGAAAAAAGTGGTTGTTTCTGAAACGGTTCACCCTGAAGCAAGAGCCGTGCTAAAAACATACGCCAAAGGACAGCACATCGAAGTTGTTGAAGTGCCTGCGAAAAAAGGGCAGACGGACCTAGCAGCATTAGAAAAGGCTATCTGCGAAGATACAGCAGCAGTTCTTGTGCAATATCCAAACTTTTTTGGTGTCGTCGAACCGTTAAAAGATATTGAACCTATTGCGCATAAAGGAAAAAGTCTGTTCGTTGTCTCTAGTAATCCACTTGCACTTGGGTTACTGACGCCGCCAGGAAAACTTGGAGCAGACATTGTCGTTGGTGATGCACAGCCGTTTGGTATTCCAGCAGCGTTTGGCGGGCCGCATTGCGGATATTTTGCTGTGACGAAAAAGTTGATGCGAAAAGTGCCAGGTCGTTTAGTCGGGCAGACAGAAGACGAAAATGGTGTTCGTGGGTTTGTACTAACCCTTCAAGCGCGTGAGCAGCATATTCGGAGAGATAAAGCGACGTCCAATATTTGTTCGAATCAGGCATTAAATGCATTAGCCGCTTCCGTTGCCATGACAGCACTCGGAAAAACAGGCATCAAAGACATCGCGTATCAAAACGTACAAAAAGCCCACTATGCGAAGACACAGGCAAAAGCATATGGACTGCTTGCTGATGTAGAAGGGGCCCATTTCAATGAATTTGTCATCAAATTACAAGAACCTGTGAAAGAAGCCAATAAACGATTGCTTGAAAAAGGAATCATCGGCGGCTATGACTTAGGGAGAGACTACTCAGAGCTTCAACATCACATGCTTGTCGCCGTGACAGAGCTAAGAACGAAAGAAGAAATTGATACGTTCATGAAGGAATTGGGGGATCGCCATGAATAAACAAGATCAGCCGCTTATTTTTGAATTATCCAAAGAAGGAAGAATTGGTTATAGCCTGCCTGATTTAGATGTACCTGAACAGGAGATCCTGGCCCTATTTGATGAGGCGTACATCCGTCATGAGGATGCTGAGCTTCCTGAAGTATCTGAGCTTGATATCATGCGTCATTATACAGCATTATCAAGACGCAATCATGGGGTCGATTCCGGATTTTATCCTCTTGGCTCTTGTACGATGAAATATAATCCAAAGATTAATGAAAAGGTTGCACGCCTTGCAGGCTTCGCGCAAGTCCATCCACTACAAGAGGCAGACACTGTGCAGGGAGCATTAGAATTGCTGTATGACCTAGGTGATCATCTTGAAGAAATTACGGGGATGGATGCTGTGACATTACAACCTGCGGCAGGAGCACACGGAGAATGGACAGGACTCATGATGATCCGTGCGTACCATGAAGCAAGAGGAGATCTTAAGCGAACAAAAGTCATTGTGCCGGATTCTGCCCATGGAACGAACCCAGCATCTGCGACAGTGGCTGGATTTGAAACCATTACCGTCGCATCTGATGAGAATGGGCTTGTTGATTTAGAGGATCTGCGCCGTGTTGTCAATGAAGAAACTGCGGCTTTAATGCTGACGAATCCGAATACACTCGGCCTATTCGAAGAAAATATTTTAGAAATGGCTGAAGTCGTTCACGGAGCTGGTGGCAAACTTTATTATGACGGAGCCAACTTGAATGCCGTTTTGAGCAGAGCAAGACCGGGGGATATGGGCTTTGACGTTGTTCACTTAAATCTTCATAAAACCTTTACAGGTCCACATGGAGGCGGAGGCCCTGGTTCAGGTCCTGTAGGCGTAAAAAAAGATTTGATCCCGTACTTGCCAAAGCCGGTGCTTGTGAAGAAAGAAGGCCGCTTTTACTTCGATGATGATCGACCAGAATCAATTGGCCGTGTGAAGCCGTTCTATGGTAACTTCGGCATTAACGTCAGAGCATATGCGTATATTCGCTCTATGGGTCCAGACGGCTTAAAGGCTGTAACTGATAATGCCGTGTTAAATGCGAACTATATGATGCGCCGCTTAAGTACTCATTTCGATTTGCCATTTGACCGTCACTGTAAGCATGAATTTGTCCTTTCAGGTAAACGTCAGAAAAAATTAGGTGTGCGTACACTGGATATTGCCAAACGATTACTTGATTTTGGCTATCATCCGCCAACGATCTACTTCCCGCTCAATGTAGAGGAATGTATCATGATTGAACCAACTGAAACAGAATCAAAAGAAACTCTTGATGCCTTCATCGAAGCGATGATTCAGATTGCCAAAGAAGCAGAAGAGAATCCAGAAGTGGTACAGGAAGCGCCGCATACGACGGTTGTCAAACGAATGGACGAAACAAAGGCCGCGCGAAATCCAGTTCTCGTTTTTGAAAGATAAAGAAAAAAGACTCAGGGGGATCATGCTCCCAGAGTCTTTTTTGTTAGTTCTTCGTTTTGATGCGGCCGCCCCATTTTTTAAAGCCGCCTTTTAAATTATAAATCTCACGACAGCCGTTTTTACGTAAAGTTTGCGCTGCTTTTCCGCTTCTCAAATTGTTTTGGCAATAGAGATAAACAGGCTTGTCAGGACGAATTTCATTTTTGCGCTGTTTTAGCTGGGAAAGGGGGATGTTTCTTGCCCCTAAAATATGTCCGCCATCAAACTCGTTTGGCTCCCTCACATCAATGAGTTGAGCTTTGCGGTAACCTTTAATAAATTCTTCTTCCGTCAGCGTTTTCATAATGCGCTGCTGATAAATGTAGCTGCCGACAGAATAAAGAACGAAAAGTCCACAAAGTGAGAGGACGATATAGTTGAACATTGACAATACAACTCGACTCCTTCTTGAGCATCAGCACAGTGGCCTGTCTGATGGTACGTTTTAGACAAATACTATTATAGTAAAGCATAAGAAACTTGTCATCATAAATGGTAAGAATTATTTTCAATTCGTTCCCTATTTGATAGACTGATGAAGAGAGAATATCGGTGGCCATGACCATCATCTAACATTGACTACGTAAAAGAGAAGGGATTTTTATATGCAAAAAGAGAAATGGTGTTTCATTGATACAGGAAATCAAGACCCTGCCTTTAACATGGCAATGGATGAAGCCTTGCTTTATTGGCATAGTGAGAAGCTTATCCCGCCTGTCATCCGCTTTTATGGATGGAATCCTGCGACATTGTCTGTTGGGTATTTTCAGCATGTTGAAAAAGAAATCAACATGGAAGCAGTCGAGCGCTATGGCCTTGGGTTTGTCCGCAGACCGACTGGAGGGCGGGGGGTTCTTCATGATCAGGAGCTGACCTACAGCGTAATTGTGTCAGAAGAACATCCAGAAATGCCGGCGACGGTGACAGAGGCGTACCGCGTCATTTCAGAAGGCATTTTAGAGGGCTTTAAAGAACTGGGACTCGATGCGTATTTTGCCATTCCTCGAACAGATAAAGAAAAAGAAAGCTTAAAAAATCCAAGATCGTCTGTATGCTTTGATGCCCCTTCCTGGTACGAGCTTGTCGTAGAAGGCAGAAAGGTAGCAGGCAGTGCTCAAACGAGACAAAAAGGAGTGATCCTCCAGCACGGCTCCATCTTAATTGACCTTGATGAGGACAAACTGTTCGATTTATTTCTATATCCAAACGACCGTGTGAGAGAGCGGATGCAGAGAAGCTTTAAAAACAAAGCGGTCGCCATCAATGAAATCTCAGACCGAACTTGTACAATAGATGATGCGCGTGTGGCGTTTAAACGAGGATTTGAAAAAGGATTAAATATTGAGCTTATGCCTTATGAGCTGACAGATGAAGAGTTAGCATTTGTCCACCATCTTGCCAAAACGAAATATGCCTCAGACGAGTGGAATTACAAGCGTTAGGACAAAGGACACTCCTTGTTTTTTAAAGGGCGATGGTGTAGAATTGTTATGATTATTAAGTAAAGGTGCATTATGGAGGGGTTTTATGACTACACCTAGTATGGAAGATTACATTGAACAAATATATATGCTGATAGAAGAAAAAGGATATGCTAGAGTCTCTGATATTGCAGAAGCACTCGCTGTCCATCCCTCCTCTGTAACAAAAATGGTTCAGAAGCTAGATAAAGATGAATACCTCATTTATGAGAAGTATCGTGGTCTAATTTTAACCCCGAAAGGCAAAAAAATTGGAAAACGTCTCGTATACAGACATGAACTGCTAGAGCAATTTTTAAGAATCATTGGTGTAGATGAAGAGAAAATTTATGATGATGTAGAAGGCATTGAACATCATCTCAGCTGGAACAGCATTGACCGCATCGGCGATCTCGTTCAATTCTTTGAAGAAAACGACGAGCGATCTGTTCAGCTGAAAGCGATTCAAAAGAAAAACGAACAAACAAATCAAGAATCTTAAGAAAAAGGACACCCATGCTGAGGGTGTCCTTTTTGATTAAAGTTCTAATTGAAAGCATATGCTCTTACACTATTAATAGCGTGATATCAAAGGGGGCTCCTTGATGAAGATAGATGGTGTGTTCTCAGGTGGAGGCATTAAAGGGGCGGCACTTGCGGGTGCCTATGAAGCGCTTGAAGCAAGAGGATTTCAATTTGTCCGCCTTGCTGGTACAAGTGCTGGAGCGATCATTGCTTCACTCATCGCAGCAGGCTTTACAAGTCAGGAGATTCGGGAACTTTTAGATGAAATGGATGAACATCACTTGCTTGATAGGAGATGTCAATTCATTCCGTTTAAAATGCTTAGGTGGGTCTCCATTTACTGGCGCCTCGGTCTGTACAAAGGCGACCGGCTGGAAAAATGGCTGACAGATGTGTTGAAACGAAAGGGGGTCACCGTATTTGGGGATCTCAAAAAAGATTCGCTGAAAATTGTTGCCTCTGATTTAACAAATGGGAAAATCCTCGTTCTACCAGACGACCTTCCTTCATACGGCTTAAATTCAGAGCGCTTTTCTGTTGCGAGGGCAATCCGGATGAGTTGCAGTCTGCCGTATTTTTTCGAGCCTGTCAAACTAAAGTCATCAAAAGGCATTTGTACCATTGTGGATGGAGGCGTGCTTAGCAATTTTCCAATTTGGTTGTTTGCCGAAGAGAAAAAAAGACCATTCGTCGGTGTCACATTAACCCCAAACGAAAAAGAACGCCCCCAACACTCCATCCGCAATGCGTTTGAACTGTTTGGCGCTCTTTTTGAAACGATGCGTGGTGCTCATGACGAAAGACACATTGCCACAAAACACGAACGTCATGTTATTTTTATTCCTGTAGAACACGTCATTGCCACAGATTTTCAGCTAATGACAGAAAAGAAAAAGGCGCTCGTCGATCTAGGCAGACAGAAGGCCGAGCAATTTTTAAAAAGCTGGACATTTTAAAACAAAGCGCGATTCTTCTTTTTGTTTTTCTTGCCTTCAATCACAGTTAACTGTGTTTGGCTTTTCTTTTTGAGAAGGACGGGCTTAGACTTGTGGTCAGTCGGCACGCTTCGCAAATGAGTGACCCGATTTTTCATCTGGCTTTTCGTTTTTGGTTTAGGCTGCTGGTAGCGACGTTTCGATTGTTTGACTGCTTTACGATAAAGATTGCCTTCTGTTCCAGTTCTTCGATTCATCAGCCATCTAAATAGGAAGAACATAACCGCTCCAATGATCACAACTGATAGCAGCATTGTAAAAAGTCTGCCTGGATTCGTTGTGAGTAAATACACAAATCCCAAAACACCTAAAGCGAAAATAATGGTAAAAGCAGGATGTACTCGGCGATTCATAACTGTCCACCTCCGAAGGAATTTACCGGATTTATAAGTTAGATCACTTGATGAGCAGAATCTGACGCTTGTTTTAGAGACGCTTCCTCTAAACGAAGAAGTTCATTAAAACTTGCAATGGCTACCTCGACTTGATCGTCAGAGGGTTCTTTTGTTGTGAGCAATTGCAGCCAAAGACCAGGATAGCCAAGCACTTTCAGCACAGGCACTTCTCGGAGTTTGTTCGTAAGCTGAAGCACTTCAAATGAAATGCCGAGAACAACCGGAATGAGCGCCAAGCGATTCAGAATTCTCACCCATAAAGGATCTGTCGGTACGAGTAAATAGACGAACATTCCGACAATGACAGTGAATAAAATAAAGCTGCTACCGCATCGATAATGAAGCCGTGATTGTTTTTGGACATTTTCCACTGTGATGTCAAGATTCTGTTCATAGCAGTTTATGACTTTATGTTCTGCGCCATGATATTGAAATACCCTTTTAATTAAAGGGGTCATGGAAATAAAGTAAATATAGCCTAATAACAGGACCAGTTTAAAGAATGTTTCCACTGCGATTTGTGCGAAATTCCCTGAAAAGACGGGCCGCACAAGTTCAGCTAAAAAGACAGGTACTAGGGTAAAGACAAATTTACTAAAGAGAAGAGAGAGAACTCCGATCACAGCAATGCCGAAAATCATAGATAATTTCGAGCTTTTTTGTTCTTTTTCAAGAGTATGATCTTCTGAAGGATCTAAGTCATAGCGCTCGCTGGAGAAGTTTAAGTGCTTACTGCCATTTGCGCTTGCTTCAACAAGTGCAGCAGCACCCCTGACAAAGGGGATTTTCTTGAGAAAGGCGGTTCGTTTATTGGAGGTCCGGGGAAGCTTCAAAAACTCAATGGACTGATCCTTTCGCCGAATCGCTGTCACATAGTTCTTTTTACCTCCGAACATGACACCTTCGACAACTGCCTGCCCTCCATATGCTGGAGGTTTTGTTTGATTGGACATATTTCATCAACCTGCCTGTTTCCTGTAATTTACATGCTTTTCCTTATACCTTTATTGTACAGGAAATGAGGGGAAATCACTAGCTCACAGGTCGATTATCTACTAGAATTCTATCTACCTCTTTTTAGCCAGTATACCCTGTTATAAAAATTTTACACTCACGGATGGAATCCTTTTTATTCATGACATTTTGGACATACTACTTGCTGGAGGTGTTCACAAATGAAACGTGATGAAAAGAAAAACCAAGAAGAAAAAAATCAGGCTGTACAAACGTCATCGCTGTTGGCAAGAGCAGCTGCGACAGGCTTTGTTGGCGGTGTTTTTTGGGGCTTTATCGGGTTTCTGACCCATATGTTTCATTTCTCAGAGGTGAGTCCCAATATGCTCCTTCAGCCTTTTGTGCTCGGAGAGTGGAAAAAGGGCGGACTTGGTACTTTTATCAGTATTGTACTTTTAGGGGTTTTATCGATCGGGGCAGCCTTTATTTATTATGGGCTTTTGAAACGGATCAAAGGCTATTGGATGGGGCTGATATATGGCGCGCTTTTATGGCTGCTCGTTTTTTACGTATTTAATCCCATTTTTCCAGATGTAAAGCAAGTCCAGGATTTGCAGCAAAGCACCATCGTCACGACATTTTGTCTATATATTTTATACGGCATGTTTGTCGGGTACAGTATTTCGTTTGAATATAATGAATTAACGAGTCAAAAGCTTGCGAGGGCACTCGGGAAAAAGACAGAATAAAGTGTAAATCACCTATTCATATGATAAAATATTTTTGGAAACGAAAGGTTTCTAAGAAAAAAGAAACAGATCTCGATATAGATTGAATTAGGGTGAAGGAGTGGTTGTATGCCTCATTTTCTTGTGCTGAATGGGCCCAATTTAAATAGGCTTGGCAAAAGAGAGCCGGCTGTTTACGGAAGTAAGACGCTGACAGATTTAGAAACGGATTTGTTCCAGTTTGCAGAAAGAGCCAATATCCAGTTAACGTTCTTTCAATCGAATCACGAAGGAGATTTGATTGATGCGCTCCACGAGGCAGAAGATCAGTACGATGGAGTCGTGTTTAACCCGGGGGCTTTTACACACTACAGCTATGCCCTAAGAGATGCCATTGCAAGTATTTCTTTATCCGTTGTTGAAGTACATATCTCAAACGTTCATAAGAGAGAGGAATTCCGCCATCATTCTGTACTTGCTCCAGTATGCCAAGGGCAAATCGTTGGTCTTGGTTTAGAAGGGTATAAATTGGCGATTCGTTATTTAGTGAGTGAAGGGGGAGCAGTATCATGAAACTTGAAAAGTTAAGAACACTTTTATCTGAATTAGAGATCGATGGTCTAGTCATTACGAGCAGCTTTAATTTACAGTACATGACCAGCTTTACTGGCTCAGCCGGTCTCGCCGTTGTTTCAAAGGACCGGGCAGCTTTTATCACGGATTTCCGTTATACAGAGCAAGCGAAGGACCAAGTAAAAGGCTTCGACATTATTGAACATAAAGGAAACATCGTAGAAACCGCAGCTCAAACGGCAAAGGAATTTGGGATCAAACGCCTTGGGTTTGAACAAAACCATATGACATTTGCCACTTACCAGCAGTATGCAGGTAAAGCAGGTGATATTGAGCTTGTTCCGGTCTCAGAATCAGTTGAAAAGTTGCGCTTGATTAAGTCTAGTGAAGAGATTAAGATATTAGAGGAAGCTGCGAAGATTGCAGATCACGCCTTTGATCATATTCTCACTTACATCAAGCCGGGCTTGACGGAAATTGCTGTCATGAACGAGCTTGAATTTTTCATGAGAAAAGAAGGCGCTGAAGGATCTTCATTCGATATGATTGTCGCCTCAGGTGTTCGTTCAAGCCTGCCGCACGGAAGAGCGAGTGAAAAGGTGATTGAATCTGGTGATTTAGTCACACTCGATTTCGGTGCTTACTATAAAGGATATTGCTCTGATATGACAAGAACGATCGCTGTTGGCACACCGAGCGATAAGCTAAAGGAAATTTATCATATCGTATTAGAAGCAGAAAACGCTGGTGTGGATAGAATCAAGCCTGGCTTAACAGGAAAAGAAGCTGATCGCATCACACGTGACATCATTGAAAAGTATGGCTATGGTCAATACTTTGGGCATTCAACTGGCCACGGGCTAGGGATGGAAGTGCATGAAGCGCCAGGCCTTTCCTCACGATCAGAGGTCGTCTTAGAAAAAGGAATGGTCGTGACAGTTGAGCCGGGAATTTACTTACCGGATGTCGGCGGCGTGAGAATTGAGGATGATATTGTCCTGACAGCTGACGGCAATAAACGATTGACCCACTCACCGAAAGAACTTATCATATTATGATGGTGAAATGTAGGAGGATGACAAAATGATTTCAGTAAACGATTTTCGTACAGGCCTGACAATTGAAGTGGACGGCGGTATTTGGCGTGTAGTGGATTTCCAACACGTAAAGCCAGGGAAAGGCGCAGCGTTTGTTCGTTCGAAACTGCGTAACCTGCGTACTGGTGCTATTCAAGAAAAAACATTCCGTGCAGGCGAAAAAGTAGCGAAAGCTCAAATCGAAACAAAAACAATGCAATACTTGTATGCAAATGGCGACCAGCATGTCTTCATGGATACAAGTTCTTATGAGCAGCTTGAACTAAGTGAAACACAAATTAAAGATGAGCTGAAATATTTGCTAGAAAATATGTCGGTTCATATTGTGATGTACGGTGCTGAAACACTTGGAGTAGAACTTCCAAACACGGTAGAACTAGAAGTAGTAGAAACAGAGCCTGGTATTAAAGGCGACACAACATCAGGCGGATCAAAACCTGCAAAAACAGAAACTGGTTTAATCGTCAACGTTCCTTTCTTTGTGAACCAAGGAGATAAACTAGTCATTAATACATCAGACGGTTCATACGTGTCAAGAGCGTAATAAATGAAGAAAGACTGTAAACCTCGTGTTTACTGTAAACCTCGTGTTTACAGTCTTTTTTTATTGTAAAACATGTAAGACTCCCCAAAAGGCAGGCCTTCTCTCAATTCTCTCATTCATCTCTTTTCCTTCCTGAAAAACAAGACTACTTCCAGCTAGACAAGCATATAGTGTAAAAAAAGCTGGAGGTTCTATATGAAACAATTTCTCCCAGGTCTACATCCATCAGTCGCTGCGATGGCAGGCATGAGGTTTTTATCGGCAGCGATTGAACTGACGGCCGCCATCCTCATTTTAGTCACAAATGACGTTCGAAAAGCGGTTATCATCAATAGTATATTGGCGATCATTGGGCCGCTCATTTTTATTATCACGATGACGATTGGAATCTATCAAATCGCAGGGCAGTTATCCTATGCCAAGCTCGTCTTTATTTTCATTGGTGTCGTATTTATTCTTGTTGGGATCTATAAGTAAAACGGCTTGGCATAATTAACGTCTCCCATCATACATTTTAGAGAAGAAAAAAAGGAGGGGAATTCGTTGCGGAGTTTGTTGGATATTCTCCCGCACTCGATTGGACAAGAACTTAGACTGCTAAAAGAAGCAGAATGGGATCAAATAGAAGAAATCCGCATTCGCACGGATCGTCCTATTGAATTAATGGAAAGAGGAAAACCGCGCTTTCTTTCTTATCACACAACAGGAGAAGATGCGTCTCAGCTATTAGGTAGGCTGAGCAATTACAGCATGTACACACTTGAAGAGGAGCTAAAGCAAGGCTACATCACCATTTCGGGCGGACACCGGGTGGGACTTGCAGGAAAGGTGATCGTTGAAAACGGCATTGTCAAAGGATTAAGAGATATCTCTTCATTTAATATCCGCATCGCAAAAGAAAAAGTCGGGATTGCGCTTCCCTTTCTTCCCTATTTATATGACGAGCACTGGTGCAATACACTGATCATTGGTCCACCGCAAACAGGGAAAACAACATTATTGCGGGATATAGCAAGACTGGCTAGTACAGGCACAAAAGCAATTCCTCCTAAAAAAACAGGCATTATAGATGAGCGTTCAGAAATCGCTGGGTGTATAAGAGGGGTGCCGCAGCACCAGTTTGGACACCGGGTGGATGTGCTCGATGCGTGTCCAAAGGCTGAGGGCTTGATGATGATGATTCGGTCTATGAGTCCAGAGGTCATGATTGTCGATGAAATCGGAAAAAGCGAGGATGTGCAGGCACTATTAGAAGCGATTCATGCTGGGGTCACCATTATCGTTTCCGTTCATGGCTATTCACTTGAAGATGTGTATAAACGCCCATCATTGAAGCCGTTATGGGAGCTTCGAGTGTTTGAACGATATGTTGAATTAAATCGCAAGGACGGTCCCGGCACGATCGGGCGGATATATGACCAAGACGGACAAGAAATGAAATGGAGGCGGGGAGTGGACGTATGTTAAAGCTCATTGGCGCTATCTTGATTGTCGCGGCTACGACTTGGGGAGGGTTCGAGTTTGCCAAACGATATAGCGACCGGCCGAAACAAATTCGGCAGCTCCGGTTTGCGCTCCAGTCTCTTGAAGCTGAAATTATGTATGGTCAAACACCGCTAGCGCGTGCAGCAGAGCAAATTGCGTCGCAAGTAGGTCCTCCTGTGAATCGGTTATTTGAACAATTTGCAGAAAAGCTGAAAGTTGGAACCTTTTCTGCACGGCATGCATGGAATGAGAGTCTTGAGGATGTTTGGAAAAAAACCGTCTTAAAAAAAGGCGAATATGAGGCACTGAAGCACTTTGGAGAAACACTTGGCCAGCATGATGTCACGTCTCAGCAAAAATATATCAAGCTTGCTTTAGGTCATTTGGAATCGGAGGAGAAGGAAGCTGAAATCGCCCAAGCCAAAAATGAAAAAATGGTCAGAAGCCTCGGATTTTTAAGCGGATTACTACTGATTCTTTTATTGATGTGAGAGGAAGGGAGTCGAGAGCATGGGCGTTGATGTAAACGTCATTTTTCAAATTGCGGGAGTAGGCATCGTTGTGGCATTCCTCCATACGATTTTAGATCAAATGGGGAAAAAGGAGTACGCTCAGTGGGTCACACTGCTTGGGTTTATCTACATTTTGTTTATGGTGGCAACCATTGTAGATGATTTGTTTAAAAAGATTAAAGCCGTATTTCTATTTCAAGGATAGGGGAGGGCTTACAAATCGACATCATACAAATTGTTGGACTTGGTTTAATCGCTACTTTTTTAGCATTAATTGTCAAAGAACAAAAGCCAACCTTCGCCTTTATGCTTGTTGTATTTACAGGGTGTGTGATCTTTCTTTATTTAATAGATCAAATCTATGCCATTATCTCGATGATAGAAAAAATTGCGGCAAGTGCCGGCGTCAATATGAAGTATGTTGAAACCATTTTAAAAATTATTGGCATTGCCTATATTGCGGAATTCGGCGCCCAGCTGACAAAAGATGCTGGACAAGGCGCCATTGCATCAAAAATAGAGCTTGGCGGCAAAATTCTCATCTTGGTCATGGCAGTCCCCATTTTAACAGTCATCATTGAGACCATCTTAGGTATGATCCCGTCCATGACTTAATTGAAAAGAGGTGATGACAATGAAACGGGTGACAGCTGTTATGGGACTGATGCTTTTCTTCTGGCTGATCGCTCCGCACGCAGGCGCAGAAGAAAAAGAGCCTTTATCAAATGAAGCACCAGCAGCAGAAGAAGTGGCGACTGGACAGGCTGATGCACTTGAGCTTCATTCCATCAGTGACTTTTGGGAAACCATATTGGACGAGTATGGCGGCTTTCTGCCAGAAAGCCAAAAAGGAACAGTGAAGGAAATGATTGATGGCGATAAAGAGCTGTCTCCCCAGACATGGCTGAAAGCCTTTGTTCATTATCTTTTTCACGAGGTCATCGCAAACGGAAAGCTCCTTGGCACACTGATTTTACTCACCATCTTTTGTTCGCTTTTACAGCTTTTGCAGAATGCATTTGAACAAAGCACTGTCAGTAAAGTCGCATACGCACTTGTTTATATGGTGCTGATCATTATTGCACTCAACAGCTTTCATGTGGCGATTTCTTATGCAACAGAAGCCATTCAAACGATGACCAGTTTTATTCTTGCTCTTATTCCTCTGTTATTAGCACTGATTGCTTCATCAGGCGGGCTTGTCTCAGCCGGATTCTTTCATCCCGTTATTTTATTTTTAATGAATACGAGCGGCGTTTTTATTCAATATGTCGTTCTTCCGCTTATTTTTTTATCAGCGATATTGAGCATTGTCAGTACGCTGACTGAACAATACAAGGTTACCCAGCTTGCCCAGCTGTTAAGAAATGTGGCGATAGGCGGGTTAGCCGTTTTTTTAACTGTCTTTCTTGGCGTCATTTCTGTGCAAGGTGCATCTGCTGCGGTTACGGATGGTATCGCACTTCGTACAGCCAAATTTATTACCGGAAATTTCATCCCCGTCCTTGGCAGAATGTTTACAGATGCGACGGATACCGTCATCAGTGCCTCTGTATTACTTAAAAATACGGTCGGACTTGTTGGCGTCGCTATTCTCATCTCAATTGCCGCTTTCCCTGCGATTAAAGTGCTCTCGCTAGCCCTTATATATAAGCTTGCTGCAGCCATTCTTCAGCCATTAGGAGGCGGACCGATTATCAGCTGCCTTGATGTCATTTCTAAAAGTGTGCTTTATATCTTTGCTGCACTTGCTGTCGTGTCGCTCATGTTCTTTTTAAGCATTACCGTCATTATTACTGCTGGCAACCTGACCATGATGATGAAGTAAGGAGGGACACCTTTTGAGTTTTCTCACGGAATGGATCACAAGTATTATTCTCTTTATCTTATTTGCGATTGTCATTGATCTTCTACTTCCCAATTCAAGCATGCAAAAATATGCCAAAATGGTCGTCAGCCTCCTGTTGATTGTGGTGATGCTCAATCCGATTTTTGCTTTATTTCGGGCAGACCCTGACCAAATTTTCTCAGAATTGATAAAGGGAAAGGAAGAAGCACAGTCAGAAGAAATAAAAAATCAGATGAATTTAGAAAAAAAAGAAATACAAGCCTCTCAGCGTGCATATATTTTAAAGCAAATGGCTGTCCAACTAGAAAAAAGCGCAAAGGAGCCACTGGAGAAGGAGAGCTATGAAATGAAACACGTAGAAGTGCTGGCAGATGAAGAGCACCTGGATCAGAATATGGAGGCGGATCAATTTCGCATCAAAGCAGTTCTTTCCCCGCTCACAGGTGATGCTGTAGAAACGGTGGCAAAGGTGGACATTGATCTCTCCAGGCAAAAGGAGGAAAGCGCTGGATCTTCTAGCAAAGAGATCAAGAGGGTGAAAGAGACGCTTGCTGATGTTTGGAATACGAGTCCTGAGCACATTGCGCTGAACATTGAGGGAGGTGACGCAGCAGATCATGAATAACAAGGACTGGAAACAAAAGCTGAAATCATTCTTGCAGCCGCCTGAAAAAGGTGAAGGGAAACCAAAATTAACGAAGCACCATTACTTGCTGCTTGTATTCATCATCGGCGTATCTTTCATGTTAGTCAGTCAGATCTTGTCACCGCCATCAAGCAAAGAACAAGCTGCTGTTCCTGCTTCTAAAAAAACAACCTCACAAGAGCAGGAGGTATTCAAGCCGGCATCGTCAAGTAAATCAAAGAATTCGATTGAAGATGTGGAGCAAGAATACGAAAATCAGCTGAAAGAAATTTTAGAGACCATTATTGGCGTTGAGGATGTATCGATTGTGGTCAATGTAGACGCAACTTCTTTAAAAGTGTTTGAAAAAAACAAATCCAATAAAAGCACAACGACCGAAGAAACAGATAAAGAAGGCGGCGTGCGAAGTGTCACCGATCAAACAAAAGAAGAAGAAATCGTCATCATCAAAAATGGCAATGAAGAAACGCCAGTCATAGTGCAAACGAAAAAACCAGATATTCGAGGTGTTCTCGTTGTTGCTCAAGGAGTAGACAACGTTCAAATAAAGAAAACCATTATTGAAGCGGTTACACGAGTGCTTGATGTACCGAGCCATAGAGTGGCTGTTGCCCCTAAAAAAATCAAGGAGGATTCGGAATGATGTTAAAAAAACAAACGGTTTGGCTATTAACGATGCTAAGTTTAGTTGTCGTCTTAAGTGTGTACTATATCATGTCTCCACAAGGTGAAAATGCAGTGACAGTAGAAGAGATGAAATCAAAAGGAACGGAAGAGAAAAAGACTGAACCAGAAAAAGGAATGGAAAAAGGCGCTGATGAGAAGTCCACTGACAAAGAAACAAATGGTAAACAAGAGGATATCGAAACAAGCGGTGAAGAAGGAAAGGCTGTGTCAGAGCAAACAGACGATGAGCTTTTTACAACATACAGATTAGAGCTTGAAGATAAACGAAGCAAACAGCGTGAAGAGTTCAACGAAATCGTATCCAGTGATGATGCAACAGCACAAGAAAAAAGCGAAGCTTATGACCAAATGACAGCGCTTAGTGAAGCAGAAGGAACGGAGCGTCAGCTCGAAACCTTAATTAAAACAAAAGGTTATAAAGATGCGCTAGTGAGTGCAGAGGGAGATAAAGTGAGCATCACAGTTCGTTCTGACAAAAAATCAAAGTCCCAAGCGGCCGATATTATTGATATGGTCACAAAAGAAATGAGAGGTCTTGATAACGTAGCGGTCACTTTTGAGCCCTCCAATGAATAAAAAATGAACAGGCGCCCTTTGCCGTAAAGGGCGTTTTTTGATGCGGTTTGGCGCCCTCTTCAAGGTGCTCTCGCAAAGCGCTTCGCCACAATATTAGTTGAATTCATTGAAATCCTCCTGTAAGATGGTTATAGTATGTACTTTTAGTACTAGCCTATAAGAAAAAGATAAATCCATACATAGGGGTGCAAATCCATGTTAAAAATTGAAGAAATTCATGAACTGATTAAATTAATTGACGAATCAACAATTGACGAATTTACGTACGAAAACGAAGGTGCAAAAATCAAACTAAAGAAAAATAAAGAAGTCGTTCAGCAAGTAGCGGCACCAGTGGCTCCTGTCCAAGCAGCTCCAGCTCAACAAGCTCCTAAAGCACAAGCTCCAGCTCAGACCGAAGCCCCTGCACAAGAGGTAGCTGCGTCTGAAAATCTGCATAAAATCACATCCCCAATGGTTGGCACATTTTATGCTTCATCTTCACCAGAAGCAGATCCATATGTGACATCAGGTTCTAAGGTGAAGGAAAACACAGTTGTGTGCATCGTAGAAGCGATGAAACTGTTTAATGAAATCGAAGCAGAAGTAAAAGGTGAAATCGTCGAAGTATTAGCTGATAACGGTCAGCTTGTAGAATTCGGACAACCCCTCTTTCTAGTGAAAGCAGAGTAAGGAGTACGATCATGATTAAAAAGCTATTAATTGCAAACAGAGGAGAAATCGCAGTTAGAATTATCCGCGCTTGTAAAGAGCTTGGAATTGAAACAGTTGCGGTATTTTCTGAAGCGGATCGCGATGCGCTTCATGTTCAAATGGCTGATGAAGCATATTGCATCGGACCGACTGCTTCAAAAGATAGTTATTTAAATGTCACGAATATTGTCAGTGTAGCCAAATTAACAGGGACAGATGCCATCCATCCAGGATACGGCTTCCTTGCTGAAAATGCAGACTTCGCAGAGCTTTGCGAGGAATGCAATGTCATCTTTGTTGGGCCAACTGCATCAGCGATTTCCAAAATGGGAACGAAAGATGTCGCAAGGGAAACAATGAAAGATGCTGGCGTTCCGATTGTTCCTGGTTCTCAAGGAATTGTAAAAGATCTTGATGATGCTGTTTCAACAGCAGCAAGTATTGGGTATCCTGTGATTATAAAAGCAACTGCCGGAGGCGGTGGTAAAGGAATCCGTGTGGCTCGTACCGAAGAAGAGCTCATTAATGGTGTCACCATCACGCAGCAGGAAGCAGCGCAAAACTTTGGTAACCCTGGCGTCTATTTAGAAAAGTTCATTGAAGACTTTAGACACGTGGAAATCCAAGTACTTGCAGATCAGCATGGCAATACCATTCATTTAGGAGAGCGTGATTGCTCGATTCAAAGAAGAATGCAAAAGCTTCTTGAAGAAACGCCATCACCAGCGCTGAATGCAGACATCCGTGAGCAAATGGGTGAAGCAGCCGTAAAAGCTGCAGAAGCTGTTGAATACACTGGTGCTGGAACAGTCGAATTCATTTATGATTATAATGAAGAGAAGTTCTACTTCATGGAAATGAATACCCGTATTCAAGTAGAGCATCCTGTAACAGAAATGGTCACAGGTGTTGACTTGATCAAAGAACAAATTAAAGTCGCATCAGGTGAGAAGCTTTCTCTTACACAAGAGGATGTCGTATATGAAGGATGGGCAATCGAATGCCGTATTAATGCAGAGAACCCAGAGAAAAACTTCATGCCTTCAGCTGGTGAAATTAAAATGTATCTTCCGCCAGGCGGTCTAGGAGTACGTGTTGATTCTGCCGCTTATCCGGGCTATGTGATTCCGCCATATTACGATAGTATGATTGCAAAGGTGATCACATATGGTAAGACGAGAGAAGAAGCGATTGCGAGAATGAAACGCTCGCTTCAAGAGTTCGTCATTGAAGGAGTCTACACAACGATCCCATTCCATCTAAGATTGCTTGAGCATGAAACATTTGTGAGTGGTAATTTTAATACGAAGTTTTTAGAAACATACCAAATCATGAAATAATCACAGCTTTCGGAGGTGAATGATCGTGTCAGAAAACAATTTGCTTGAAATGAACCTTGATGAAGATCAATTGGGAAAAGTGCAAATTGCACCAGAAGTGATTGAGGTCATTGCTGGGATCGCCGCTTCAGAAGTCGAAGGCATTGCCGAAATGCGCGGCAATTTCGCTGCTGATGTAGCAGAACGCTTTGGTAAGAAAAATCACCGTAAAGGTGTGAAAGTAGATGTCTCTGATGAAGGCATCACAATCGATGTATATTGTGTGGTTGAATTTGGCCTATCCATTCCAAAGGTATCCACTGCTGTACAAGAAAATATCCGTCAAACTCTTTTGAACATGACTGCTTTAACGATTAATGAAATCAATATTCATGTCGTTGGTATTCAATTTGATACTAAAGCATCTGAGGCTGAAGTAGATCAAGAAATGTAAAAAAAGAGTTCAAGTGAAACCAAGGAGGCATTGCCTCTTTGGTTTTTTAAAGCCCATTTTTGGGTCATTTCCGAATAATAATGATCTCACACGTTGATTGAGTCGTTTTTCGTCACAGCTCGCATGGATCTTGGTGCGACCATGGTCAAAATATGTTATGATCTCTGTATGGCTTAACGACAAGCGGATAAAGTGGTTAAAGGAGTAAATAATGAAAAGAAGAACTGCAAGAGAAAAGGCGCTACAAACATTATTTCAAATTGATGTGAGCAATATTGATCCGAAAGAGGCCATTACACATGCGCTGGATGAACAAGAGTCAGATCCTTTTTTCGAGGAGCTGGTTTTCGGTGTGCTTGAACAAAAGGACAAGCTCGATGACATGATTTCACAGCATCTAGTGAATTGGAAACTCGATCGTATTGCAAACGTAGACAGAGCCATTTTAAGGCTGTCTGTGTACGAAATGGTGTATCAAGAAGATATCCCGGTTAGTGTCTCAATGAATGAAGCGATTGAACTGGCCAAATTATTCGGTGACGATAAAGCATCGAAATTTGTAAATGGAGTACTTTCAAACATTAAAAACGACCTAAAGCAGCAATAGGAGGATTCGACATGACAGCAACAATCATCGATGGGAAAGAAACAGCAAAAGAAAAGCGTGAGCAATTAGCAAAAGAAGTAGAAGAGCTAAAACAAAAAGGTGTCACACCTGGTCTTGCCGTTATTCTAATCGGTGATGATCCGGCTTCACTTTCTTACGTACGCGGGAAGAAAAAAGCAGCAGAAGCAATGGGGATGCATTTCCAGCTAGATCATTTAGATGCTTCTTTAACAGAAGAAGCATTGCTTCAGCTGATTGATCAGTACAATGCGAGCGATCAATTCCACGGGATTCTTGTTCAGCTTCCACTGCCAAAACATATTTCTGAAAAAGCCGTGATTGAACGTATTTCACCTGAAAAAGATGTTGATGGTTTCCATCCATTGAATATCGGGAAAATGCTCCTTGGGGAAGACACATTCCTTCCATGCACACCAGCAGGCATTGTTGAATTACTAAATAAAACGGGCGTCAGTCTTTCTGGAAAAGAAGTCGTTGTTGTCGGACGCAGCAATATTGTCGGTAAACCAGTAGGACAATTGCTGTTAAACGAAAACGCAACGGTTACTTATTGCCATTCAAGAACAACGAATATTTCAGAACATACGTTGAAAGCGGATATTTTAGTTGTTGCCGTCGGTCGAGCAAACTTTATTAAAGCTGACCAAATTAAAGAAGGCGCTATTGTGATCGATGTAGGAGTCAATCGTTTGGATACTGGAAAGCTTGTTGGAGATGTTGATTTTGAAGAGGCAAAAGAAAAAGCTTCTTATATCACACCAGTCCCTGGCGGAGTCGGTCCAATGACGATTACGATGCTTGCACACAATACGGTTAAATCAGCAAAACGTACATTAGCATAAGCTTTATCCATTCATCCACCTGCATGCTGCTGGTGGATGAATGTGCGTTTTTGAAGAGGAGGAATACGTCATGAGTGAAAAAGCCTTTGTGACGGTCACAGCCCTTACAAAATACATAAAAAGAAAATTTGATGTTGATCCGCATTTAGAAGATATTTGGATCAAAGGTGAGCTATCCAATGTCAAGATTCATTCAAGAGGACATGTGTATTTCACCTTAAAAGACGAAAACGCACGCATGCAAGCTGTCATGTTCCAGCGCTCTGCGGCGAAGCTGCCTTTTTCACCTAAGAGTGGAATGAAGGTGTTTGTACGCGGCGGAATTCAAGTCTATGAACCAAGCGGCAACTATCAATTATATGCAAAAGAAATGCAGCCTGATGGTGTTGGTGCTCTTCATCTCGCTTATGAAGAGCTGAAGAAAAAGCTAGCAAGTGAAGGCTTATTTGATGCGCGCTATAAAAAGCCAATCCCTGAATATCCAGAGGTTGTTGGTGTCATTACGTCTCCAACAGGAGCGGCTGTTCGAGATGTCATTACGACCATTAATCGGCGCTATCAACAGGCGAAAATCATTGTGCTTCCGGCGCTCGTTCAAGGTGAGCATGCGACCCGTTCCATCGTAGAGCGGATTAAGGAAGCGAATGAAAAACAGCTCTGTGATGTCTTGATTGTCGGAAGAGGAGGCGGTTCGATTGAAGAGCTTTGGGCTTTTAATGAAGAAGCTGTCGCAAGAGCCATCTTCGCATCAGACATTCCAATCATATCTGCAGTTGGACACGAAACAGACTTTACGATCAGTGATTTCACTGCAGATATGAGAGCACCCACACCAACAGGAGCAGCCGAACTTGCTGTTCCAAGCACGACCGATTTAATTGAACGAATCAAATCAATCGATATACGGCTAACAAGAGCGGTAAAGAATCGAACCTCACAAGCGAAGGATCGTCTTGTGGCGCTGCAATCCTCTTATGCCTTCCGTTTTCCAAAACGATTACAGGAGCAAAAAGAGCAGCAATTCGATTTGGTATTTGACCGTTTTCAAAAACAGCTGACGAGACAAATTGAGCAAAAACGCAGTCAGCTAGACCGCCAGACATACAGGCTGAAGCCGCTTCACCCTAAAGAGCAGCTGCTTCAAGCGAAAAAACGCCACGCCAATGAAACAGAACAGCTCATTCGCAGTATGAATGTGCAAATGAAAACAATTCATTCGCAGTTCCAATCGGTTCTTGGTAAACTAAATGCATTAAATCCACTTCAAGTGATGGAAAGAGGCTACAGCTTAGCCTATAAAGAAGATGAACTAATAAAAAGTGTGAACCAAGTAGAGCCGAAGGATCAGCTGACCATCACGATGAGGGATGGACGTCTGATTTGTGAGGTTATTGAGAAGGAGGGGCAATCAACATGACAGAATCCAATAAACAAAAAGAAGGAAAAATGACATTTGAAGAGGCGATGAAAGGTCTTGAGGAGATTGTGGGAAAGCTCGAAGAAGGAGATGTACCACTTGAGCAGGCCATTCATTATTTTCAAGAAGGCATGACCCTTTCGAAGCTTTGTCATGAAAAATTACAGCATGTTGAAAAGCAAATGGATTTCATTTTAAAAGAGGACGGTGAGCTAGCTCCCTTCTCAGTGAAGGAGGCCGATGCTGGTGACAAGTAATTTAAATGAATTTTTAACAACACGAAAACAGGCCATTGAAGATTATTTATTTACATATGTTCAGGAATTGACGATTCCTGAAGACCTGAAATCTTCTATGCTCTATTCTCTTAAAGCGGGCGGGAAAAGGCTTCGACCTGTTCTCGTTCTTGCTCTTCTAAATGCCTACGGTAAAAGCGAAGAAGATGGTATACCTGTCGGCTGTGCGGTTGAGATGATTCATACGTATTCATTGATACATGATGACCTTCCTTGCATGGACGACGATGACCTTCGCAGAGGAAAACCGACGAATCATAAAGTGTACGGAGAAGCAACAGCGGTTCTCGCAGGTGATGCCCTTTTAACAGAAAGCTTCCGCCTGATTACATCTCAGCTGTCTAGCAGCGTCTCTGCTGACAAAAAGCTCAGAATTGTGGATGAGCTTGTAAAGTCAGCAGGTGCACTAGGAATGGTTGGTGGTCAATTTGACGACATGGAAGCAGAGCAAAAACAAGTATCGCTTGCTGAACTAGAATCCATTCACGCCCGTAAAACAGGAAAGCTTCTCACATTCAGTGTCGCAGCAGGTGCAATGCTGGCAGGAGCATCAGATGACGATATCGAAAAGCTAAGGGAATTCAGCTATCATATTGGCATTGCGTTTCAAATCCGTGATGATATTTTAGATCTCGAAGGAAGCGAAGAAAAAATCGGAAAACGGGTCGGCTCTGATACAGCAAATGAAAAGTCGACATATCCTTCTTTATTAACGCTTTCAGGAGCAAAAGAAAAGCTGCATGAGCACATCACACGTGCAAAAGAAATTGTCTCAAATCTTCAATTAGAGCAGCAATTGCTGCATGATTTATGTGATCTAATTGCCTCAAGAGATCATTAAAAACAGCCTAGATTTGAGGGTCCTCGAGCAATTGTGGTAAACTGTAAACAGTTTATTATGATGAGACAACTCTTATTCCCTATTGGTTTTCAAAGGAATAAGGCATTATAGATGTATATAGAAATTTTGTTGAAAGCGAGTTGATCCTAATTGGATCTTTTATCAATAAAAAATCCAACGTTTCTAAAAGGAATGTCAAATGCAGAATTAGAGGAGCTTAGTGCTGACATTCGCATGTTTTTAATTGAGTCCTTAGCTAACTCTGGTGGGCATATCGGTCCGAACCTGGGAGTCGTTGAACTGACTGTTGCGCTTCATAAAGTATTTGACAGCCCAAAAGACAAATTCCTCTGGGATGTTGGACATCAGTCTTACGTTCATAAGCTGTTAACGGGAAGAGGATCGGAGTTTGATACACTTCGTCAATATAAAGGGCTTTGCGGTTTTCCTAAACGAAATGAAAGCGAGCATGATGTGTGGGAGACAGGTCACAGTTCAACCTCGTTATCTGGCGCGATGGGTATGGTGGCAGCGCGTGATATCAAAGGGACAGATGAATATATCCTGCCGATTATCGGAGATGGTGCACTAACCGGAGGTATGGCGCTAGAAGCTTTGAATCATATCGGTGATGAAAAGAAAGATATGATTGTCATATTAAACGACAATGAAATGAGTATTGCACCAAACGTCGGTGCGATTCACACAATGCTTGGCAGATTACGTACAGCTGGCAAATACCAATGGGTAAAAGACGAGCTTGAATATTTATTCAAGCGCATTCCAGCTGTTGGTGGTAAGCTTGCTGCCACAGCAGAGCGTATCAAAGACAGCCTCAAATATTTACTTGTATCTGGCATGTTTTTTGAGGAAATGGGATTTACCTACTTAGGTCCTGTCGACGGACATTCGTATGAAGATCTTTTTGAAAATCTTGAATATGCAAAGAAAACAAAAGGTCCTGTTCTTCTGCATGTCATCACGAAAAAAGGAAAAGGCTATCAGCCGGCAGAATCCGATAAAGTCGGGACTTGGCACGGTACGGGTCCATACAAAATTGATACAGGGGATTTTGTAAAACCGGCAGCAGCAGCTCCGTCTTGGAGTGGTCTCGTTAGTGAAACGGTCAGAAAGCTGGCACGGGAAGATGAGCGGATTGTTGCGATCACCCCTGCGATGCCTGTTGGTTCAAAGCTTGAAGGCTTTGCGAAGGAATTTCCAGAGCGGATGTTTGATGTAGGAATTGCCGAGCAGCATGCAGCCACAATGGCAGCTGGGCTTGCGACGCAGGACATGAAGCCATTTTTAGCGATTTATTCAACGTTCCTACAAAGAGCCTATGACCAAGTGCTACATGATATTTGTCGTCAGAACCTTAACGTATTTATTGGCATTGACCGTGCTGGACTTGTCGGTGCAGATGGAGAAACCCATCAAGGTGTGTTTGATATTGCCTTTATGCGTCATATGCCGAATATGGTACTCATGATGCCAAAAGATGAAAATGAAGGACAGCACATGGTCAATACAGCTATTCAGTACGATGACGGTCCTATTGCTATGCGCTTCCCGCGCGGTAATGGGCTAGGTGTCAAAATGGATGAACAGCTGAAAACCATTCCAATTGGGTCCTGGGAGGTTCTTCGTCCAGGGAAGGATGCCGTGATTTTAACATTTGGTACGACGATTAAAATGGCACTCCAAGCAGCAGAAGAACTTCAAAAAGAAGGGAAATCGGTTCGTGTTGTCAATGCTCGTTTTATTAAGCCTCTTGATGAAGCGATGTTAAATGACATTTTTTCTGAAGGTATTCCGATTTTAACGATTGAAGAAGCTGTGCTCCAAGGCGGATTTGGCAGCAGCGTTTTAGAATATATACACGATAAGAAAGCATCTCATATTAAAGTAGAACGTATGGGCATCCCAGATGAATTTATTGAGCATGGAAGTGTTGATGCCCTGCTTGAAGAAATTGGTTTGACGAAAGCACAGGTTGCTGACACTTTACGTGACCTGCTTCCCGCAGCACCAAGAAAAGGAATTGGATCATGACATCAAAGAAAGAACGACTTGACGTTTTATTAGTTGAACAAGGACTAATGGAAACGAGAGAGAAAGCAAAGCGTGCCATTATGGCAGGGATCGTTTACTCAAATGAAAACCGTTTGGATAAACCAGGAGAGAAAATCGCTCGTGATACACCGCTCACTGTGAAAGGGAACCCTCTGAAATATGTGAGCCGCGGCGGATTAAAGCTGGAAAAAGCGCTAAAAGAATTCGACTTAACCGTTGAAGGAAAATTGCTAATTGATATCGGTTCATCAACAGGTGGATTTACAGATTGTGCGCTTCAAAATGGAGCGGTCAAATCATATGCTGTTGATGTTGGCTACAATCAGCTTGCGTGGAAATTAAGGCAGGATGACAGGGTCATCGTCATGGAGCGCACCAATTTCCGTCATTCCGTTCCAGCAGATTTTACTGAAGGATTGCCAGAAGTAGCGTCAATTGATGTCTCTTTTATTTCACTTAAACTTATCCTGCCGGCTTTAAAGCACATTCTTGTCCCGGGCGGAGACTGTATTGCACTCGTCAAGCCTCAATTTGAAGCAGGCAGAGAGCTTGTTGGGAAAAAAGGCATCGTGCGAGATCCATCGGTCCACCTTGGTGTACTGGAAGAGATGAATCAATTTGCTGCAAAAGAAGGCTATGATGTGAAGGATGTATCATTTTCGCCTATTACTGGCGGAGACGGGAATATTGAGTTCCTTCTCCATTTAATGCTTCATCCCGATCAAGAAGAGAATACGGCACTACCGGTTTCAGAGCTTGAAAAGATCGTCAAGCAAGCCCATTCTGTATTGAAAGAAAATAAAAACAGTCCTGAGCCGGCTGACACATGAGGTTGAAACAAAAGGAATAATAGCTCGCTATTATTCCTTTTAGATTGTTGGCAAAGGGCTAAAATGATCGTTATTTTAGCCCTTTGTCTTCTTTACAGCGTGATAGAAAACCTTTGAAGTCTAGGAAGGACGAGCATCGGAGCGGAGCGAATTTAACATTCGTGAGCACCGAAGCAAAGACCTGACACCGAATGCGAGGGTTTGTCTACACGCTGAAGGAATAATAGCTCGCTATTATTCCTTTTTACATGGTCAAAAGATGAGAATTGGCCGTTTCTCACGTAACGCTTGTTTTTTGAACTGTGATTCATATAACATAGAAAGTAAAGACAAACTGAGATCAAACGCCTAGGGGGGTCAAAAATGACTAAAGGTCAAAGGCATATTAAGATTAGAGAAATCATCGCGAGCCAAGAGATTGAAACACAAGATGAACTAGTCGATATTTTAAAAGCCGATGGATATAACATTACACAAGCGACCGTTTCAAGAGATATTAAAGAATTGCATTTAGTGAAAGTGCCAACGAACAATGGAACATATAAATACAGCCTTCCTGCGGATCAGCGGTTCAATCCGCTATCTAAACTAAAGCGATCCTTAATGGATGCATTTATTAAAATGGATGCTGCCAGTCATTTAATTGTCCTCAAAACCATGCCGGGTAATGCACAGGCGATTGGGGCTTTAATGGATAATTTAGATTGGGAAGAAATCATGGGTACCATTTGCGGAGATGATACCATTTTGATCATTTGCCGCACACCAGATGATACGGAAACAGTTTCAAGCAAAATTTTAGAGCTTCTATAAAGAATCAGGTTTACAAAAAGAGGTGTCAAATGAGTGTTAGCAGAACTAACCATTAAAAACTTTGCAATCATTGAAGAGTTAACAGTTTCATTTGAAAAAGGACTCACAGTCCTAACAGGGGAAACAGGTGCAGGGAAATCTATCATGATTGACGCTGTCTCACTTCTTGTGGGAGGTAGAGGGTCGTCTGAATTTGTTCGTTATGGTGAGAAAAAGGCTGAGCTGGAGGGGCTTTTTCTTGTACCAGCAGCTGACCATCCTGTATTTGCTTTATGCGAAGAGCAGGGAATTGACGCAACGGATGAAATGATGATTCTTCGCCGTGATATTAACAATAACGGGAAAAGCATTTGCCGTATCAATGGCAAGCTCGTTACAATCTCACTTTTACGCGAAGTAGGACGCCTTTTGCTCGATATACATGGACAGCACGATAACCAGTTATTGATGGAGGATGAAAATCATCTGCATTTACTCGATCAATTTGGAGCAGAAGAAATTGCACCTGCTTTGTCACAGTATCAAGAAGCATATGAGCAATATACAAAGACAGCCCAGAAGCTAAAACAGCTCTCTGAGAATGAGCAGGAAATGGTGCACCGGTTAGATTTACTGCAATTTCAGCTAGAAGAGATTGAAGCGGCACAATTAGAGCCGGGAGAAGATGAGAAGCTTCAAGAAGAGCGCCATCAGATCAGCAACTACGAAAAAATCTTTTCCTCACTCCAAAACGCCTATAATGCCTTGCGCAATGAGCAGGGGGGACTTGATTGGGTTGGCATGTCATCAAGCGAGCTCGAGCAGGTTTCTGAGATCAACGACGATCTGAAAAAGCTATCCGAACAAGTGTCGAACTCTTACTATTTATTAGAGGATTCGACGTTCCAAATCCGAAGCATGCTGGATCAATTAGAGTTCGACCCAGCACGACTTGATTTTATTGAGTCTAGGCTGAATGAAATGAAGCAGTTAAAACGAAAGTACGGGACAACGGTTGAGGAAATTTTGGAGTATGCGGCGAAGATTGAAGAAGAAATCGATCAAATTCAAAATCGAGACAGTCACCTGCAGACGCTTAAAAACAAACTGGATGCAATGAGCCGTGACGCTCTGCTTGAAGCACTTAACGTTTCGGAGCTTCGTAAAAAATGGGCCAAAAAGCTAGCGAAGCAAATTCAAACAGAACTAAAGGATTTGTATATGGAGAAGTCAACGTTTGATACATCCTTTTCCATTCGGTATGCGCCTTTTAGCAGCACGGATAATCCGCTACTAGATGGAAAGCCCGTCCAGCTTGGAAAAAACGGAATCGACCAAGCTCAATTTGTGATTTCTACTAATCCTGGCGAACCGATGAAATCTTTATCAAAAGTTGCCTCGGGTGGAGAAATTTCACGTGTTATGCTCGCCGTGAAAAGTATCTTCTCAGCCAAACAAGAAGTCACTTCCATTATTTTCGATGAGGTCGATACGGGCGTAAGCGGCAGAGTTGCACAGGCGATTGCCGAAAAAATTTACAAAGTGGCGGCTGGCTCACAAGTGCTCTGCATTACGCACCTCCCGCAAGTAGCAGCAATGGCTGACACGCACCTCTTCATTTCTAAACGCTCTAAAGCAGGCAGAACACTGACAAGCGTCAAACCATTAAGTCATGAAGAAAAAGTGAGTGAAATTGGCAGGATGATTGCGGGTGTGGAAGTCACTGAGCTGACAAAACAGCACGCAAAAGAATTGCTGCATCAAGCAAATGATGTCAAAACAACAGGGTAGCTGAAAAATCAGCTGCCTTTTTTATATTGTGTCAAAATCGCTGTATATACCCACGAAATCGTCTTTTTCTTTTATCAATTTATCCAATCATTTTCTATAGCTGCCGGTTATAAATCAAAGCGAAGAAGGCAAAAGTAAAGATGTAGCCAAAACATGAGTGTTCTGGTGTGGGTAAGGAGCGAGGAGAGTGAAAAATGAATGCCCGAAAAGATGAGAAAAGCCATTGGTGTGATTCTCCTTGTTTCTTTAATAAGTACAGGGTTTATGAGCATAGTGAAGGAATACATCAGCATTCCAACAAATGTTGCTGTATTTGAAAAACAGAAGCACTCAATTGACACATCAATAGAAGCGTCAGCCAATGCTTCTTCACAAGCCTTTAGTCTTTCAGAGAAAAAGAATCAGCTTGAAGTAACAGGACAAAAGGCGGGAAAAGCCGAAATTGTTTATGATTTTAAAGGATTTCCTATTAAGAAAACAAAAGTCGACGTTCTCCCTGAATTAAAAGTCGTTCCTGGAGGACAATCCATTGGCGTCAAGCTCCACTCTGTAGGAGTTCTCGTTGTAGGTTTTCATCAAATCACAACAGCAGACGGCAAAAAATCACCAGGCGAAGCCGCAGGCATTCAATCAGGGGATATGATCATCGAAATCAATGGTCAAAAGATGGAGAAAATGAATGACCTCACCCCATTTATCCAGAAAGCAGGGAAAACAGGTGAAACGCTTCGTTTACTCATAAAAAGAGACCATAAAACCTTTCAAACAACATTAACACCCGCAAAAGATGCAAGTGAAGGCACCTATCGAATTGGTCTTTACATTCGAGATTCCGCAGCAGGAATCGGCACGATGACCTTCTTTGAACCATCTTCTAAAAAATATGGTGCCCTAGGGCATGTCATTTCTGACATGGATACAAAAAAACCAATTGTTGTCGACAATGGTGAAATTGTCAGATCAACCGTAACATCGATTGAAAAAGGCACAGGTGGCAATCCTGGAGAAAAATTGGCGAGATTCTCTTCCGAACGAAAAACGATCGGGGATATCTCCCGCAACAGCCCATTTGGTATCTTTGGTACGTTAACCGAAAAGCTTGAAAATCATGTATCAGACAAACCACTTCCAGTTGCTTTATCAAATGAAGTAAAAGAAGGTCCAGCAGAAATTTTAACCGTTGTGGATCATGATAAAGTGGAAAAGTTTGATATTAAAATCGTCAGCACGACTCCGCAGAAATTCCCGGCAACAAAAGGGATGGTATTGAAGGTAACAGATGAGCGTCTTTTAAGTAAAACGGGCGGTATCGTCCAAGGTATGAGCGGAAGCCCTATCATCCAAAACGGAAAAGTCATCGGAGCGGTCACGCACGTTTTCGTCAATGACCCGACAAGCGGCTACGGCGTACACATTGAATGGATGCTGTCAGAAGCAGGCATCGATCTTTATCAAAAAAACAAAAAAGCAAGCTGATCATCAAACTGCCGCGAATCTTCCGGCAGTTTTTTTCTCCCCTTTCTTTCTCTGCCATCATGTTATAAAATAAGGAAAAAGAGATTTTTCGACAAAATGGAAAATGGTATGTTGTCAAATTGCAATAATCGTCGATTCGTTAAGAAAAACGTAGAAAAAGCTAGATAATGCTCTATTATTCGGAAAATTAAAGTTTTTTAAAGGGGATAGCATGGTTTTGTCGAATTGAACACTCAGAAGAGAAATACAAAAGACTAAAGGAATCGACATTGGGGAGGAAAGAACGTGGAGAAAATTAAAGTGTGTGTAGCTGATGACAATCGAGAGCTTGTTGGCCTTTTGACAGAGTATATTGAGGGACAGGAAGATATGGAAGTGCTTGGCGTGGCGTATAATGGTCAGGAATGTCTGACATTATTTAAAGATAAAGAGCCCGACGTTCTCCTCTTAGATATTATCATGCCTCATTTAGATGGCCTTGCTGTACTGGAACGCCTCCGTGAAAACAATGACATGACCAAACAACCAAGTGTGATTATGCTAACGGCGTTTGGACAAGAAGATGTCACGAAAAAAGCAGTTGATTTGGGCGCATCTTATTTCATCTTAAAGCCATTTGATATGGAAAACCTAGTCGGTCATATTCGTCAAGTCAGTGGAAACGGCACACAAGTCACCCATCGATCTTCATCTATCCAAAACAGTGTCCTTCGAAACAAACCTGAACCGAAACGCAGAAACTTAGATGCGAGCATTACAACGATTATTCATGAGATTGGCGTCCCGGCTCATATTAAAGGTTACTTATACTTAAGAGAAGCCATTTCAATGGTGTACAATGACATCGAGCTTCTCGGAAGCATCACAAAAGTGTTGTATCCAGACATCGCGAAGAAATTTAACACGACCGCGAGCAGAGTAGAACGAGCGATTCGTCATGCGATTGAAGTGGCTTGGAGCAGAGGAAACATCGATTCCATTTCCTCACTCTTTGGTTATACAGTCAGCATGTCTAAAGCAAAACCAACCAATTCAGAATTTATCGCAATGGTGGCTGATCGTCTGCGCCTAGAGCATAGGGCAAGCTAGTTCATTTTTATAAAAAAACGTTTCTTCAAAGAGGCGTTTTTTTATTTTGAAAAATATTGTAAAAAATTGGTTGTATTGATACAATCATCTTATTGTCTCATTTGGACAACTCAGCTTGATTTATTTTCAGAATAAAATGAAAAATAAAGCATGAAAGAAATGGGTATGACATAAATTAGTGGTAATCAGCTACGCCAATCAATTGTTTGGTCTTCAAAATAGAAGAAGGAAACGCTCATTCGTAAGAAAAAGGATGAGAGGAAAAGGTCTGATGGATTTGGTAAATAAAGCAAATGAGATCGAAAGTTCTATTTCTATTGACCTGATTGGTTGGCGTTTTAAAGTCACTGGCTTCTTAGAGATTGTGCCATTTGAACTGAATATTCCCATTGTCGAATTTAATAATTTTCACATTCTTTTACTATGCTATAATAATGAAAAGAAGAGGGTGAGGTTATGGGAAAGCTGAAAATCCACTCTGCTGAGGTAGCGAACGAAATTAGCAAGTGGACGAGGGTCATTTCTCAAAATGACCTAGAAAAATCTGCTATCTATAAAGAGAAAATTCAGAATTTGCTAAAAAATACAGATGAAGACCGCGAAGTTCTCCTTTATTATCAGCTTGTTAATGGCCGACATGAAATGTTACTTGGAAATATTGAAAAAGCCAATCACATTATGAAGAGTGTCGGAACGCTTGATGAGAAAGTAGATGACATTATTAATTTTTATTTTTACTTTTACAAAGGCCAATATGCCGCATATGTGAAAAAGTATGATGAAGCCATCAGCTTTTACAAAATTGCAGAACAACGCCTAAAACGTGTGAATGAGGACCTTGAAGTAGGAACTTTTCATCATAAGGTTGCTTCAATCTATTACGAACTGAAACAAAACTTCATATCCATTAATCATATCAAAAAAGCCATCGATACGTTCAAAGCGCATGAAGAGTATACAGCGCAGGCGATTGACAGCTTGATTTTACATGCAAGTAATTGTATCGATTTGATCCAATTTGACGAAGCGGAGGAAAAATACCAAGAAGCACTTGAGAAAAGTAAACGCATTAACAATGAAGTGCTGATTGGGAAATGCTATCACAATTTAGCCGTTCTTTATTATGCGAAGCATGATTACGAAAAAAGCGCACAATATGCCAAAAAAGGGATGGGCATTCAAATGCACCGTGACAATAGCCATTATTACATCCAATCTTTATATGTTCTAGCAAATGCCTTGGTTCATCTAGGAAATCAAGAGGCGAAGGAATATATTAAAGAGGGCATTCAGTATAGTTGCGATATCCAAAATAATGAATATATAGTAAAATTTGAAATTTTAGATTTAATGTGCGAAAATAGTGGAGCAGCAGACGTATTCTCTGAAAAATTAGACTACATAGAAAAAAATAGATTATATGTGGAGCTTGAGGATTTGTCTGAACAAATATCGAAATACTTCAAGGAACGAAATGACTATCAAAATGCCATTCGTTTTCTTGAAAAGAAATTCGATGCACAAATACTTCAAAAGAAAGTGGAGGTTATCTTATGAAAAAGTTGTTGTTAGGTTTAACCGTCGTTACAGCAGTCGCAGTTGTTTCTTCCCTTTTTGCTCTTGACGCCGAGACGACAGAGCAAGCCATCAGAGCGATTACGTGATCGAATTTATACAGAACCTCTTCGTACTAATCAGAAGAGGTTTTTTTATGTGCTCAAACTGGAAAAATGAAAAGAGACACGTCATAATGAAAGGAAGCATCATACTTAGAGGTGACATATGACGAAAATTTTTGCACACAGAGGTTTTAAAGGAATCTACCCTGAAAATACCATGATAGCCTTTGAGCATGCACTCCATTCTGGAGCTGACGGAATTGAGCTGGATGTTCAGCTGACGAAAGATGGCAGGCTTGCTGTCATTCACGATGAGAAGCTGAACAGAACAACGAATATGAAAGGCTTAGTGAAAGACTATACATATGAAGAGTTAAAAGCAGGAGATGCGAGTCATTCTTTTTATGAAGAAACCGGTGCTGTATCTATTCCTCTTTTGGAGGAAGTATTGGAGCTCGTGACGCAGCAATCATCACTCATCATCAATATTGAACTGAAAAACTCCATTTATCGATATCCTGGTATTGAAGAGAAAGTAAAGGAGCAAATTGAACACTTTCAAATAGAAGATCGTGTACTTGTCTCATCGTTTCATCACGGCAGTTTAGCTCTTTTTCACAAGCTGATGCCCCATGTTGAGCTTGCTGTTCTCACAATGGATGTCATTCATCAGCCAGAGATGTACATAAAAACAGTACCTGCAAGAGGTTATCATCCGAATATAAAGGGCGCAGGGGTAACAAAAGAAGTTGTATCGGCTCTCCATGCCGCCCAGCAAGTCATCAGGCCATTTACAGTAAACAGTGAAAAACAAATGAAAAACATGTTTTCCTTAGGTGTCGATGGAATTTTCACTGATTTCCCTGATAGAGCCGTCAAAATAAGAGAAGAAATGAAATAAAGACCTGCGATCAATAGCGGGTCTTTTTTCATGTTTATCTCTGTTTAAAGCGGGTGGTTACTTTATTTCGTTTGCGGTCTCGATATAAAATAAAGCCAGCGACTACGTAAAGACCTCCCCCTAAAAAAACCAACCCTGCAATTCCTTGCAGCCATAAAAATGGAAATGGTGCAATGATGATACCGAAAACAGTGTCACGCAGCAGCTTAATCCCAAGTGCAGCAAGCGCGCCAGGTATTAAAATAATCACTAATGCAAGTATTCTCCCCATCAAATGTCCCCTTAAACGTCATTTACTTCCATTGTCTAATTCAAAAAATATTTTGTCAAGAAAGGAAAACGTGGTAATATAAGAGTTGTGCAATTTTTTGCAACGGAAAAATATGGTGTGCAAATTTTTTCATATAAAGGGGTAACGGGATGCAGAGAGTCTTGATTGTCGGTGCAGGACAGGGTGGATCAGCATTGCTTGAAACACTGCTGAAAACAAATATGATTCAAATCGTTGCAATCGCCGACCTTAATCTTGGGGCACCGGGGATGGTAGAAGCGAAAAAGAATGGAATTGATACGACAACGGATTGGAAAGAATACATAAAAGATGACATTGATATCATCATTGAAACAACGGGCAGTTCAGCTGTGCTTAAAGAACTGATAGAAGAAAAAACAGAGCAGTCTGTCATTGTTCCAAGTTCGATGGCATACGTCATATCAGAATTAATGTCAGAAAAGCAGCAGCTCATTCAAATATTAAAAGAACAAACCTATAAACATGACCGCATTTTTAATGCAACGAACGATGGCATGATTTTTATTAATATGGATGAAGAAGTCGTTCTGTTTAATCGATCGGCTGCCAAAATGGTTGGACGTTCGCAAAAAGATGCGATTGGCCGGCACATACGTGAAGTGATCCCGAATACAAAACTCCCCGATATTTTAAGGTCGAGGGAGCCAGAATTTCATCAAAAACAATTTCTGAATCAGCAAATACAAATTGTCACAACGCGTTTGCCGATTATTGATGACGCAGGAAGAATGCTAGGCGCTCTATCCATTTTTAAAGATATTACAGATGCAGTGGAGCTTGCAGAAGAAGTCACAAACCTCAAAGAAGTGCGCACGATGCTTGAGGCTATCATTCAATCATCAGATGAAGCGATATCCGTCGTAGATGAGCAGGGGAAAGGAATTTTAATTAACAGAGCTTATACGAAAATGACGGGATTAACAGACAAAGAGGTTGTGGGCAAGCCTGCGGGTGCGGATATTTCTGAAGGGGAAAGCATGCATTTGAAGGTGCTTGAAACAAGAAGGCCGGTTCGAGGCGTCAGAATGAAAGTCGGACCTAATAAGAAGGATGTGATCGTCAACGTAGCGCCAGTGATCGTTGATGGTATTTTAAAAGGTAGTGTCGGCGTCATTCATGACGTATCAGAAATTCAATCACTCACGAATGAATTAAATAAAGCAAGACAGCTCATCCGGACACTTGAGGCAAAGTACACTTTTGAAGACATTATTGGAGAAAGTGAGCAAATGCTTGTGGCGCTTGAGCAGGCAAAGCTAGGGGCTAAAACACCAGCCACTATTTTACTCAGGGGAGAATCAGGTACTGGGAAAGAGCTATTTGCGCATGCTATACACAATGAAAGTGACCGGAAATATAATCGCTTCGTAAGAGTCAACTGTGCGGCCTTATCAGAATCCCTCTTAGAGTCAGAGCTTTTTGGCTACGAGGAAGGCGCATTTTCTGGTGCAAGGCGCGGCGGGAAGAAAGGGCTGTTTGAAGAAGCGAATCACGGCAGTATCTTTTTAGATGAAATTGGTGAAATGACGCCAAGTACACAAGCGAAATTATTACGCGTGATGCAGGAGAAAGAAATTGTTAGAGTAGGCGGAACAAAAGCGATACCAGTTGACGTGCGTGTGATTACCGCAACAAATGTCAATATTGAAAAAGCGATGTCGGAAGGAAAGTTCAGAGAGGACTTATATTATCGGATGAACAGATATCCGATTTCGATTCCGCCACTAAGGCAGCGACTTGAAGATATTGACTCCTTGAGCAAACGGCTTATTCAGAAAATCAATTTAGACTATGGTCGAAATGTGAGCGGCTTAACGGAAGGTGCGCTCGATAGACTTCGATCCTACAGCTGGCCTGGGAACGTAAGAGAACTGGAAAATGTCCTTGGACGAGCCATGATCTTTTTGAATCCGCAAGAAGAATGGATCGATGAAGATCATATTTCCTTCATGGAATCAGAAGAGCAGGAAGAAAAAGAGCAGCAGGAACTGGCTGTCAGTCAATTTGAGGGAGAAACCCTTTCGGATGCTGTTGAAGCGTTTGAAGCGCAGCTGATTAAACAAACCCTTGAAAAGCATCAATTCAACCGCACGAAAACAGCGAAAACGTTAGGGATTAGCATTCGAAATCTTTACTATAAAATGGATAAATATCAACTTGCAAAAGATAGCATGCAATAAAATGCACGTTACCTGCAAGAAGTTGCATATATTTCATGTGAAATGCCTTATTTCGCTGCGTTTCAAGCTGGCATAGAACTTGCATATGAAAACCATGAACCCGAGCATAAGGAAAGGTGGGCATATATGAAGCTTGACGATCTGATTATGAAAGCCGCCCAGCTGCAGAATAAAACTGCTGCTGTGGCTCATGCAGAAGACGAAGAAGTGCTTCATGCCATCAAGATGGCAATTGAACGAAAGGTCGCTCGCTTCCTGCTGGTTGGAAACAAACGCAACCTGAAGGAACTGGTGAAACACCATGAGATCAATGAAGACTGGATAGATATTATTCATTCGGATTCTCCTGAAGAATCAGCCAAAATTGCTGTGCAGGCAGTGAGTGAGAAGCATGCAGATATATTGATGAAGGGGCATGTCACGACAGCCGTTCTTTTAAAAGCGGTGCTGAATAAAGAGTACGGGCTTCGAACGGCGAGTGTTCTATCACATGTCGCGGCATTCGAAGTGCCGGGCTTTGATCGTTTTATTTATGTCACAGATTCTGCGATGAACATCGCGCCCGATTTAAACATGTTCAAAGAGATTACGATCAATGCTGTTCAAGTAGCACAAGCTGTTGGCAACGACATGCCAAAGGTGGCCGTGTTATCTGCGGTAGAGGTCGTGAACCCGGCAATGGATTCCACTTTGACAGCGGCAAGCTTGGCGCAAATGAATAGGCGAGGTCAAATTTCTGGATGCCTCATTGACGGGCCACTTGCTTTAGACAATGCCATTTCTCAAACAGCAGCTTCTCATAAAAATATTACGAGTGATGTCGCCGGTCATGCAGATATTTTGCTTGTACCAACGATTGAAGCAGGGAACATTCTATATAAATCTCTCATCTACTTTGCACATGCAAAGGTGGGAGCTGTGGTGGCAGGAGCGAAGGCGCCGATTGCTTTAACAAGCCGGTCGGATACAGCCGAAAGTAAGCTTTATTCAATTGCACTTGCCATCTGTACATCAAATTAAGCGAAAGTCATAGGAGGAATAAACAATGGAACTTTTTAAATATATGGAACGATACGATTATGAGCAGCTTGTAATTTGTCAGGATGAACAATCTGGCTTAAAAGCGATTATTGCCATTCATGATACAACACTTGGCCCAGCACTAGGCGGGACAAGAATGTGGACGTATGAAAACGAAGAAGCAGCAATCGAAGATGCGCTTCGTCTAGCAAGAGGGATGACTTATAAAAACGCAGCAGCAGGCCTGAATCTTGGCGGCGGGAAAACAGTCATCATCGGTGACCCGAGAAAAGATAAAAATGAAGAAATGTTCCGTGCGTTTGGCCGCTACATACAAGGATTAAATGGCCGCTATATCACAGCGGAGGATGTCGGTACAACGGTAGAAGACATGGATCTGATTCATGAAGAAACAGACTTTGTGACAGGTATTTCTCCTGCATTTGGTTCATCCGGAAACCCGTCTCCTGTTACGGCTTACGGTGTATATAAAGGGATGAAAGCTGCTGCCAAAGCTGCATTCGGTACCGATTCATTAGAAGGAAAAACGATTGCAGTCCAAGGTGTTGGGAATGTGGCCTACAATTTGTGTAAACATCTGAACGAAGAAGGCGCACAGCTGATTGTCACAGATATCAACAAAGACTCTGTAAAACGAGCTGTAGAAGACTTTGGCGCAAAAGCTGTAGACCCTGACGATATTTATGATCAAGCATGTGATATTTATGCCCCTTGTGCACTTGGTGCAACGATTAATGATGTAACGATTCCTAAGCTGAAAGCAAAGGTTATCGCAGGTGCAGCGAATAACCAGCTGAGAGAAACGCATCACGGCGATCTGATTCATGAAATGGGCATTGTGTATGCACCTGATTATGTAATCAATGCAGGCGGCGTGATTAACGTTGCTGATGAGCTTTATGGCTATAATGCAGATCGTGCGATGAAAAAGGTAGAAGGTATTTACCAAAACATTGAACGCGTGATTGAAATTTCAAACCGTGATGCCATTCCAACTTATAAAGCGGCAGACCGATTGGCGGAGGAGCGAATTGAAAGAATGCGCAAATCAAGAAGTCAATTCCTGCAAAATGGCCAACATATTTTAAGTCGTCGCTAATTTGAAGAATGAGTTGAAACGGAGGTTTTGTTTTTGCTGACAAAAGAATGGCGTATTCTCACAATTAATCCTGGCTCTACTTCAACAAAAATCGGTGTGTTTCACAATGAACGATCTATTTTTGAAACGACACTCAGACATACAGATGAGGAATTAAAGCAATTCCCTCATATCATTGATCAGTTTTCATTTCGTCAAGAAACAATCCTGAAGACGCTGCATGAACAAGGAATGAACATCTCAAAGTTTGATGCAGTTTGTGCGCGCGGCGGTCTTCTTCGTCCGATTGAAGGTGGCACATATGAAGTCAATGAGCAAATGGTGCAAGACCTGAAAGAAGGATATGCTGGCCAGCATGCATCAAATCTCGGCGGTATCATTGCACGAGAAATTGCACTTGGTTTGAACATACCAGCTTTTATTGTCGATCCAGTTGTAGTGGATGAGCTAAAACCAATTGCTCGTATTTCAGGACTGCCAACGATTGAAAGAAAAAGCATCTTCCATGCATTAAACCAAAAAGCAGTCGCAAGAAAAACAGCTGCATCTTTTGGGAAGCGCTACGAAGATTTGAACATGATTATTACACATATGGGCGGCGGCATCACCATTGGTGTCCATGAAAAAGGTAAAGTTATTGATGTCAATAACGGACTGCATGGCGAAGGACCTTTCAGCCCAGAGCGAGCGGGGACCCTGCCAACAGGTGACCTCGTCAATCTTTGCTTTTCTGGTGAGTACAGCCAAGAGGAAATGCTGAAACGCATTATTGGTGAGGGTGGTCTTGCAGGCTACCTTGGTACGACAGATGCTGTGAAAGTTGAGCGCATGATTGAAGCAGGCGATGAACGGGCGGCGCTGATTTATGAAGCGATGTGCTATCAAATTGCCAAGGAAATCGGTGCGGCTAGTGCTGTCTTAAAAGGCGCAGTTGACGTCATTGTGTTAACAGGCGGACTTGCGTACAGCAAACAAATTACATCAAGTATTAGAGGTCACATTGACTGGATTTCAGATGTTGTCGTGTATCCAGGTGAAAATGAACTGCAGTCCTTAGCAGAAGGTGCACTTCGTATTTTAAAAGAAGAAGAATCTCCGAAAGAATACCCAAATGATCAACGGATGAAGAAAGGAGTGACAAGTCATGGCAACTGAATATGACCTCGTCATTCTTGGTGGAGGCACAGGCGGCTACGTAGCAGCCATCCGTGCCTCACAGCTTGGATTGAAAACAGCAGTTGTAGAAAAAGAAAAGCTTGGCGGTACTTGTCTCCATAAAGGATGCATTCCGTCTAAAGCGCTGCTTAGAAGTGCTGAAGTCTATCAAACCGTCAAACGTGCTGCTGATTTTGGCGTTGAGGCAAACGGCATCGCCTTGCAGTTTGCCAATGTGCAGAAAAGAAAAGCAGAGATTGTAGAGAAACTAGCAGGCGGCGTCAAACATTTAATGAAACAAGGGAAAATTGATGTTTATGAAGGGATCGGCCGTATTCTTGGTCCATCTATCTTTTCGCCAATGCCAGGAACCATCTCCGTAGAAATGGCAAACGGAGATGAAAATGAGATGCTCATTCCAAAGCAGGTCATCGTTGCGACAGGTTCAAGACCGCGTGTGCTGCCTGGACTTGAAGCAGATGGGACGCATATTCTAACATCAGATGATGCACTTGAACTGCCAGAGCTTCCGCAGTCGATGCTCATTGTCGGCGGCGGGGTAATCGGAATCGAGTGGGCTTCCATGCTCAATGATTTTGGTGTGAAGGTAACGGTAATTGAATTTGCAGATCGCATATTGCCAACAGAGGATTATGACATTTCCAAAGAAATGGAAAAGCTTTTATCTAAAAAAGGCATCACCTTTGTGACAAATGCGAAAGTACTGTCAGATACCGTTAAAAAGCAGGAGAATCTCGTGACGATTCAAGCAGAAAAGGATGGAGACATTCAGACGTTTGAAGCGGAAAAGCTTCTTCTATCAGTCGGCAGAGTACCAAATATTGAAGGCATTGGTCTTGAAAACACGGACATCCAAACAGAAAAACAAGGCATTGTCGTGAATGAACATTATCAAACGAAAGAATCACATATTTATGCAATAGGAGATGTTATTGGCGGGCTTCAGCTGGCACATGTGGCTTCACACGAAGGCATGATTGCTGTGGAGCATATGGCTGGGAAAGATCCGAAGCCGCTCGATGAAACGCTCGTTTCTAAATGTGTTTATTCTCACCCAGAAACCGCTAGTGTTGGACTCACTGAACAGGCGGCAAAAGAGCAAGGCTTCGAAGTCAAAATGGGGAAATTTCCATTTATGGCGATCGGAAAAGCACTTGTGTACGGGGAGTCAGATGGATTCGTCAAAATCATTGCTGATCAAAAGACAGATGATATTTTAGGGATTCATATGATTGGTCCTCATGTCACAGATATGATATCTGAAGCTGGATTAGCCAAAGTACTTGATGCAACGCCGTGGGAAGTCGGGCAAACAATTCACCCGCACCCAACCTTATCAGAGGCGATTGGCGAGGCTGCCCTTGCTGTTGACGGGAAAGCGATCCATTTTTAATCAAGGAGGGAAATAAGATGAGTAACATGCGTCATCATGAATTAGGATTATCAGATGAACAAGCAATTGATATATACAGAACAATGCTTCTAGCAAGAAAAATTGATGAACGGATGTGGCTTTTAAACCGTTCTGGTAAAATTCCATTCGTCATTTCTTGTCAAGGGCAGGAAGCGCAGCAAGTCGGTGCTGCTTTCGCTCTCAATAGAGAAGAGGATTACGTCTTGCCTTACTACCGTGATATGGGGGTTGTCCTCGCATTTGGGATGACAGCAAAAGATTTAATGATGTCAGGTTTCGCAAAACAAGACGATCCAAGCTCAGGCGGAAGACAGATGCCAGGGCATTTTGGAAAGAAATCAAATCGAATTGTGACAGGATCTTCACCTGTTACTACGCAGGTTCCTCATGCAGTTGGCATCGCACTTGCTGGACGTCTAGATCAGAAAAACTTTGTCAGCTTTGTCACGTTCGGTGAGGGCTCTTCAAACCAAGGTGATTTCCACGAAGGCGCTAACTTTGCTGCTGTGCATAAGCTGCCTGTTATTTTCATGTGTGAAAACAATAAGTACGCGATTTCCGTACCGTATGACAAACAAGTAGCATGTGAACGCATTTCAGATCGTGCGATTGGATACGGAATGCCTGGCGTAACCGTTGATGGCAATGATCCGCTTGAAGTATATGCCGCTGTCAAAGAAGCGAGAGACCGTGCAGCAAGAGGCGAAGGACCAACGTTGATTGAAACGATCTCTTACCGTTTAACTGCGCATTCAAGTGATGACGATGATTCAAGCTATCGAGAAAAAGAAGAAGTGCTCGAAGCGAGAAAGAAAGATCCGCTCATCCAATATGAAACGTATTTAACCGAAGGAAACATCATGACTTCAGAAATGAAAGAAGAGATGACAAAAGAAATCATGCAAATCGTAAACGAAGCCACTGATGAAGCGGAAAAGGCTGCTTATGCTGATGCTGAAAGCGCACTTCGTTACGTGTATGCGGAGTAAGGGGGAAGAAAAATGCCTGTTATGTCATATATAGACGCCATTACACTGGCGATGAAAGAAGAAATGGAGCGAGATCCGAAAGTGTTTGTGCTCGGAGAGGATGTCGGGAAAAAGGGCGGCGTATTTAAAGCGACAGCGGGTCTTTATGAGCAATTCGGAGAAGCGCGCGTCATGGATACACCTCTTGCAGAATCAGCCATTGCTGGTGTAGGGATTGGAGCAGCGATGTATGGAATGCGCCCAATTGCTGAGATGCAATTTGCGGATTTTATCATGCCTGCTATTAACCAAATCATTTCAGAGGCTGCGAAAATTAGATACCGCTCAAATAACGATTGGAGCTGTCCAATGGTCATCCGCGCACCTTATGGAGGCGGAGTTCACGGGGCGCTTTATCATTCACAATCAGTTGAAGCGATTTTTGCCAACCAGCCTGGTTTGAAGATTGTCATGCCTTCTACGCCTTATGATGTAAAAGGTCTTTTAAAAGCTGCGGTGCGTGATCCAGATCCTGTATTGTTCTTTGAACACAAACGTGCCTACCGTCTGATTAAAGGAGAAGTACCTGAAGAGGATTACACACTTCCTATTGGAAAAGCAGATGTGAAACGTGAAGGCGATGATATCACGGTCATTACATATGGCCTCTGCGTCCATTTTGCATTGCAAGCAGCAGACCGCCTTGCGAAAGACGGCATTTCTGCGCATATTCTCGATTTGAGAACAGTGTACCCGCTTGATCAGGAAGCCATTATTGAAGCGGCATCAAAAACAGGCAAAGTGCTTCTTCTAACGGAAGATACAAAAGAAGGCAGCATCATGAGTGAGGTAGCGGCGATCATATCAGAACATTGCTTATTTGATTTAGACGCACCAATCAAACGTCTAGCCGGACCAGAAATCCCGGCAATGCCTTATGCACCGACGATGGAAAAATTCTTCATGGTCAACCCAGATAAGGTAGAAGCTGAAATGAGAGAGCTAGCGGCATTTTAAGAACGAGGAGGGTTTCAAGTGGCAATTGAACAAATGAAAATGCCTCAGTTAGGTGAAAGTGTAACAGAAGGAACCATCAGCAAATGGCTCGTTTCACCTGGCGATCATGTGAATAAATACGATCCAATTGCGGAAGTCATGACGGATAAAGTGAACGCAGAAGTCCCGTCATCTTTTACAGGAACGATAACAAAGCTATCAGCTGAAGAAGGCGATACACTGCAAGTAGGAGAAGTGTTCTGTGAAATTGAAGTAGAAGGCAGCTCGCAGCAAAGTGCGAAAGAAGAAGCCGCACCTGAGCAAAGTGAAGCACCTGAAGCAGATCAAACAAAAGAGAATCAAAGTCAAAAGAAACGCTACTCTCCAGCAGTCCTTCGTTTAGCAGATGAGCACAGCATTGATTTAGCGGCAGTGCAAGGAACGGGAGCAGGCGGACGAATCACAAGAAAAGATTTACTTCAGCTCAACGGCGGCGTACAAGAGAAGACAGCACCTGTCACTGAACAGGCGGTCAAGCGAGAGCCTGTTCAGCCATCAAAATCAAAAGCGGCGCCTTCCATCTCTACAATGCCTGGTGATGTTGAACTGCCAGTCACGCCAATCAGGCAGGCGATTGCGGCAAATATGCTGAGAAGCAAACATGAAATTCCGCATGCATGGACGATGATGGAAGTTGATGTGACAAACCTTGTGACTAGAAGAAATCAGCTCAAGGACCAATTTAAAGCAAAAGAAGGCTTTAATTTGACGTTCTTTGCGTTCTTTGTCAAAGCAGTGGCTCAGGGCTTAAAGGAATTCCCAGAAATGAACAGCATGTGGGCTGGAGATAAAATTGTGCAAAAGAAAGCGATCAATGTCTCGATTGCTGTTGCGACTGATGACGCTCTTTTTGTTCCAGTCATTAAGGATGCAGATGAAAAAACGATTAAAGGCATCGCCAAGGAAATTCATGAGCTTGCTTCCAAGGTGAGACAAGGTACGCTGAAGCAAAGTGACATGGAAGGTGGCACCTTTACTGTAAACAACACGGGATCATTTGGTTCTGTACAATCTATGGGAATCATTAATTATCCGCAAGCGGCGATTTTACAAGTAGAATCGATCGTGAAGCGTCCAATGATTGTAAATGGTATGATTGCAGCAAGAGACATGGTCAACCTTTGTCTCTCATTAGATCACAGAGTTCTTGATGGTCTTGTATGCGGCAGATTCCTTCAACGGATTAAACAAATCCTTGAAGGCATTGACGAGCAGACATCAGTTTACTAAAACAAGAATGTCCCCCTCCCGCTAAGGAGAGGGGGATTTCCACATGATGAGAAAGGAGCGATGGTATGTCTGGACTAGACTTTTTTGCGTTTTTAACGATTGGACTCATGTTTATCACAGCAATTGCGTTCGCTTTTCTTCGATATATTTCTAAATCACGCAATCATCCTGAAAGATTACTACTGATCATATCAATCGTTTCAATGATTCAAGTTTTGTATTGCTTGCTGATTGTCGGTGGATTTAAAGGAGCAGCGAATAGCCTATTAGGCATTTCGCTTCTTGTTGGGACACTGCTTGGCTATGCACTTGAATATTTATACAGACGCTATATTAAAAAAACGCCCGAAAAAGAATAATCTCGGGCGTTTTCTTTATTTTGCTGGAACAATAAAGGTCAAATGTTGTTTTAACACTTCTAAAGAAGCTGGGGCTGTCATGTACACTTCGCCATCTGTATCAGCATCCATTTCCTCTTTTGTGTGGATTTGAATATTGGATGCTTGAATGAGGGAGAGGTCTCCGGTGAAATCCTCCAGCTCTTCCCGGTTCATAGAAAAGATTTCTTTTAGAGCAGAGAAACTCGTATTTCTGCAAATGAAGATTTCTGCTTTCCCATCATCAATCGTTGCATTGGGCAAATCAATTTTATTTGTCCCGATGAAATGTCCATTCATGACAAGAACGATGACGGCTTCTTCTTCCCAGGTCTCCTCCTCTGTTTCAATTCGTACATGAAAAGGATCTGTTTGCTGTAAGGTGCGCAGGGCACTTGTGAAGTAGCTGATTTTGCCGAGTACAGCTTTTTCCTTGTCATTAATATTGTTGGATGTGTCTGCAATCAGCCCAATTCCCCAAAAGTTTAACAAGTATCGATCTCCTGCTTTGATTAAGTCGACCTTTTTTTCTACGCCGTCTACAATCATTTGAGCGGCTTTCTGCATTTGTTGCGGAATACCAAGCGTTCTAGAAAAGTCATTGCATGTCCCGCCTGGTAATATCGCTACAGCTGGCCTTTTTTCTAAACCACCGATGCCATTCATGCATTCATGCACGGTTCCATCTCCGCCTAATATGATCAGCAATTCTATCGTCTCATCAATTGTGCGACAGAATTCATAAGCATCATTTGGCTGTTTTGTTGGTTTAAGAATGAGTTCATCAATATGTAGAGAAAGAAGAGGTACTGTTTGTCCGAGAACTTTTTCCATGTTTTTTTGTCCAGCATTTCCATTATAAATGAGCATCGCTTTTTTGAATTGTGCCATCACGCAGTTCTCCCTTTCATCTCTTTATCATCACTTTTCCCCAATTTCGCGGCGTATAAACGATGTTCAGAAAAAGTGTGGAATGAAAAGACAACACATTTGCCCGCAGGCGTTTTCCTTGATATGATGTTGTTAAAATGGTTTTGGCATGCTAAAGGAGTGGACGGACAATGAATATTGATTTTAATTTATTTATGAATGATATTGTGAAACAAGCGAGAGAAGAGATCAAACAGGCTGGCTATAATGAGCTTACATCACCTGAAGAAGTGGATGAAGCCCTGTCTAAAGAAGGCACAGCACTTGTGATGGTCAATTCAGTATGCGGATGTGCAGGCGGTATTGCAAGACCAGCTGCAGGCTATTCTGTTCATTACGATAAGCGTCCAGATCAATTGCTGACAGTGTTTGCTGGACAAGACAAAGAGGCAACAGCAAGAGCCCGTGAATACTTTGAAGGCTTCCCGCCATCTTCACCATCCTTTGCATTATTAAAAGATGGAAAGATCATTAAAATGGTCGAACGTCATGAAATTGAAGGACACGAGCCAATGGAAGTCGTGTCAAAGCTTCAAGCTGCATTCGATGAGCATTGCGAAGAAATTTAACGTGTGACGTTTGAATGATGACATATAAAGCAGTCCGGTCTTTAGATCGGTCTGCTTTTTGTTTTATAAGACCATTGAATCAAAATAATTTTAGCAAAATACTATTGCATCTTAAAAAGAAAGTGTTTAAAATACATTATAGTGAATAAATATTCAAAACAATACATGATTTTAAATACTGGGAGGCATTATCTTATGAAAAAGTGGTTATTATTACTTATGACAGCTGGTCTTGCAGCTGCACTCGCAGCTTGCGGAACTTCTTCTAATAATTCAAACGCATCAGGAGATGACAAAACACTCGTTATGGCGACATCAGCAGATTATCCGCCATTTGAATCAAAAGACGGAGATAAAATTGTCGGTTTTGATGTCGATCTTGCAACAGCACTAGCGAAAAAGAACGGCTACAAGCTAGAAATTCAAGATATGGATTTTGCAAGCCTTGTATCAGCCCTTAAAACAAATAAAGCTGATATTGTCCTGGCAGGCATGACCCCTACAGAAAAACGTAAAAAACAATTAGATTTCTCTGATGTTTATTACAATGCTAAAAACTTAGTTGTCTCAAAGAAATCTAGCGGAATGAAAACAGAGCAAGACTTAAAAGATAAAACAGTCGGCGTTCAATTAGGTTCAATCCAGCAGGATGAAGCAAACGGTTTGCAAAAGAAATATAACTTAAAAGTGGAAGACCGTAATAAAATCTCTGATATCATTCAAGAAATCAAAGCAGGTCGTTTTGATGCAGCCATTATTGAAGATAAAGTAGCTGCTGGTTATTTGAAAAAAGAAAAAGACTTCCAAGCATTTGGATTGAATAGTTCAAATGAAGGTTCAGCCATTGCATTCAAGAAAAATAGTGACTTAACAGCTAAATTTAATAAATCATTAAAAGAAATGCAAGACAATGGCGAACTTGATAAATTAATTAAAAAATGGTTTGCTGATGAAAAATAAGTCAGGAAAAGGATCAGCGTCATTCATGAAAAGTCAGTAGAAAACGCTGAAAAGTTCAACTCATGTTGAACTTTTTTCCTGTTTTATTTTTTGATTTCGTATGAAGGCATAAAAAAGGAGACTGTCATGTTAGATTTTAAAGATGTAATACCTCAGATGCCCTTTATTTTAGAAGGGCTTAAGGTCACACTATCTATTGTAGTGGTATCACTTTTTCTTGGATTTATTTTAGGGATTGTATTAACGCTTTGCAAAATTAGTGTATTTAAGCCGCTCATTTGGCTTGCAGATTTTTATACATCCATCTTCCGAGGCACACCGCTTGTGCTTCAATTGCTCATTATTTATTTCGGTCTGCCTCAGCTTCTCGGGTTTCAAATCGATCAATACTGGGCTGCTGTAGCGGCATTTTCACTAAACTCTGCGGCTTACGTATCTGAAATTATTCGTGCTGGTATTAATGCCATTGATAAAGGTCAAAAAGAAGCAGCCGTTGCTTTAGGCATCCCTTATGCTAAAATGATGAAGGACTTATTGCTTCCGCAGGCATTTAAAAATATTTCACCTGCACTTGTGAACGAAACGATTACACTGACAAAAGAATCAGCTATTGTGACAGTCATTGGACTGGGAGATGTCATGAGACGAGCCTATCAAGCAGGTGCCGTCACGTATAATTATCTTGAACCGCTTATTTTTGCGGGTCTCATCTATTATGTCATCGTGCTTGTTCTCACCTTTGTCGGCAAATCGGTGGAAAGGAAGTTAAAATCAAATGATTAACATAGAGAAACTCACAAAATCTTTTGGCAAAAATGAAGTATTAAAAGGGATCGACACCACCATTAAAGAAGGAGAAGTTGTCGCAGTCATTGGACCATCTGGTTCAGGAAAATCGACGTTTCTTCGCTGCATCAACTTGCTTGAAAAGCCGACTTCTGGTGTTATTACGATTCAGGATACCGAAATCACAAACCCAAAAACCAATGCACTCAAAGTGCGTGAGAACATCGGAATGGTGTTTCAGCATTTTCACCTGTTCCCGCATAAAACGGTGCTGGAAAATATCACATATGCGCCAATGAATGTGAAGAATCAATCGAAGGAAGACAGCATCAAACAAGCTGAAGATCTGCTGAAAAAGGTAGGGCTTTTAGAGAAAAAAGATGATTTTCCAAACCGCTTGTCAGGTGGTCAAAAGCAGCGTGTCGCAATTGCACGTGCGCTTGCGATGACACCAGACATCATGCTGTTTGACGAACCAACGTCTGCACTAGATCCAGAAATGGTCAAGGAAGTGCTAGAGGTCATGAAAGAGCTGGCTCAATCTGGAATGACACTTGTGATCGTCACACATGAAATGGGCTTTGCAAAAGAAGTGGCTGACCGCGTGATCTTTATGGACGATGGGAAAATTGTAGAAGATGCAAACCCTGTGCAATTCTTTGAATCACCTTCGTCACAACGCGCGAAAGACTTCTTACAAAAAATATTATAAAGAAAAAAGAGAGGGAGACTTAACATCTCCTTCTTTTTTTGATTATAATGGGGAAAGTAAAAAAGTTCATCATTTCACAATAAGTGAATAGAAACAAGACAGAAAAGAGTGACTCACATCATGTTTAAAATCGGCTACCGAACGCTGAAAACAGCATTAGGAACAGCGATCGCCATTTATATTGCGCAACTGCTTGGCCTTCAAAATTATTCCGCTGCCGGGATTATTACGATTCTTTGTATTCAGGTGACAAAGAAACGGTCGCTTCTTGCATCAGGCGCCCGCTTTGCCGCATGCAGTCTTGCCATTTTATTTTCTTATCTATTTTTCGATCTGATTGGGTATCATCCTTTTGTGATTGGTCTGATGCTGCTTGTCTTTATTCCGACAACCGTATTGCTCCGCATTAAAGAAGGGATTGTCACAAGTTCAGTCATCATCCTCCATTTATACATGTCGGGCGGGATTACCCTTCACCTCATTTGGAATGAGCTACTGCTGATTACGATTGGTGTTGGCGTGGCACTTATCATGAACCTGTATATGCCAAGTGTCGATAAAAAGCTTAAACGCTACAGCGAACAGATTGAAGCCAACTTTGCAAAAATTTTTGAGGAAATCGAACAATACTTAATGACAGGGAAACAAGACTGGACAGGCAAAGAAATACCAGAGACACATCAATTGATTAAAGAAGCAAAAGCTCTTGCATATCGTGATGTTGAAAACCATGTCTTAAGACATGAAAACCTGTATTATCATTATTTCAATATGAGGCAAAAGCAATTCGAAATCATCGAGCGTGTGCTTCCGAAGATCACATCCATTTCCATTACAACAGAGCATGGACAAATCATTGGAGAATACATTAGAGACTTACGCGAACATATTCACCCAGGGAACACGGCGCATAAGTTTTTAAGGCGCCTCATTGATATGAAAGAAGAGTTCGATAAGCTCCCGCTGCCGCAAACAAGAGAAGAGTTTGAAGCAAGAGCTGCACTGTTTCATTTCCTCGGAGAAATGGAACAATATTTAGTACTGAAAAGCTATTTTAAAGGGATGAAAGAATAGAGACGCATGAGTTCCTCCTTCATTGGTCAATCTAATGAAAAAGGAGGAGCCTATGCGTCTTTTATTTTATACCGTATTGACCATGTCCCTTTCACCTATCTGGCCGCTCGGACAAAACCCGCTTCCAGGAGACCCTTATGTCATTATTAATAAACAAACCAATGAACTTGCCTATATTGATCAAGGACAAATCCAAAAAATATATCCTGCTTCTACAGGGAAAACTTCAGATTTAACGCCAGAAGGGGAATTTACCATTATGATCAAAGCGAAAGATCCCTATTACAGAAAAAAGAATATTGAAGGCGGTGCGAAGAATAACCCTCTTGGCAGAAGATGGATCGGATTTGATGCACGAGGAACAGATGGTAGAACATATGGAATTCATGGGACGAGTGACGAAACATCGATAGGGAAATTTATCACGGCAGGCTGTGTGAGACTGCATAATCAAGATGTAGAGCTTCTATTTGACCAGCTTCCGGTTGGGACAAAAGTGTGGATTACAACATCAACCGATTCATTTGAAAAGCTTGCCAAAGACAAACAGGCCATTCGTTGATTGAACGAATCACCTGCTTGTCTGCTTTTATTGAAACCTTATAAAAAGGTTGCGGCTCCTGCTAAAAGTGAAGATATTAGCAACAGGCTAATCATGAGCAATACCATGAATTTCATCATTTTCTGAGACATATCGCACCCCTGTAATCGAAGATTTTTTGCGACGAACGCACCTTTCTTTATTCTAGCTCGTTTTTTCAAATGCGACAAGTGATCAACAAGGGAAGTGAACGGATGAATCAAATCGACCATATTGCCATTGCGGTCTTTTCTATAAAAAACACATCTCGAATTCTTCAACAGCTGTTTAACTGGCATTTTTCAGACATACAAGAGATTCCTGAGCAGGAGATTAAAGCGTCCTTCGTTTCACTTGATCATGTGCACATTGAATTAATTGAACCGATGTCCGGCAGCAGCAAACTACATACCTTTTTAACAAAAAGAGGAGAGGGACTCCATCATATTGCGCTAAAGTCAGGTGACATACAGGCGGACCTTAACCGTCTTGATCATCTTGACGTGGAGCTTCTCCAACAATCAGCACAGATAGGCGCGAGCGGGAAGCGGATTTCTTTTATTTCACCGAAAGAAACGTCCGGTGTGTTATTCGAATTGTGCGAACCCTTGAAAGGAGAGGAACATGGCAATGAATGAATCGTTCAATGACTTGGCTAAATGGCGCGAAAAAGCATTCATGGGCGGCGGCGTGAAACGTGCAGCTGCGCACCGGAACAAAGGGAAACTAACGGTTCGTCAGCGGTTGCATGAACTTCTTGACGGGGGCAGTTTCATGGAAATTCAAGGATTTGCAACAGGCCGCATGTCAGAGTATGTCGGTGATGGCGTCGTCACTGGAACTGGACTCATTCATGGAAAGCCGGTATGTGTTTATGCACAAGATGCAACAGTGCATGGAGGCTCTTTAGGCGAAATACATGCCAAAAAAATTGCTTCTCTAATGGATCTCGCAGCTAAAAATCAGATGCCGGTCATCGGTCTAAAAGACTCAGGTGGTGCGAGAATTCAAGAGGGTGTGGTATCATTAGAAGGATACGGACAGATTTTTAAACGAAATGTGCTGTACTCTGGTCAAATCCCGCAAATATCCGTTATTTTAGGCTCTTGTGCTGGAGGAGCAGTCTATTCTCCTGCCTTGACTGATTTTGTGTTCATGACAGAACAGACAGCTCATATGTTTTTAACAGGTCCGAAAGTCATAGAAAAGGCAACAGGAGAAACGGTCTGTCCTGACCGTCTTGGCGGTGCAAGTGTTCAGCATCAGACAAGCGGGAATGTGCACTATACTGGCAAAGATGAGAAAGACGTGTTAAAAGCGGTTCGAACACTTTTAACGTACATACCAACGAAACAACAGACTGTCATGGACGCTGAAACGAGTAAGCAAGACGCAGCTGATCCAGGCAACATCTTGCCGAAGGATCCATCACGCACCTATGACGTCAAACAAGTGGTGACAGCGATCATCGATTCAGACTCATTCTTTGAGACGCAGCCTTGTTTCTCAAAAAATATCGTCACAGGGTTTGCCAAATTACAAGGGGCTTCAATTGGTTTAGTTGCCAATCAGCCAAAGGTGCTGGCAGGAAGTCTTGACCTTGACGCTGCTGATAAAGTGGCCAGGTTTATTCGATTTTGCGATGCGTTTCATATTCCGCTCTTAACACTTGTAGACGTCCCTGGTTTTTTACCAGGGGAAAAAGCCGAGCATGCGGGAATTATCCGTCACGGCGCAAAGCTTTTATATGCGTACGCTGAAGCGACCGTTCCAAAAATCACGGTGATTTTAAGAAAGGCGTATGGCGGTGCGTATGTCGCAATGAATAGCAAGGGCTTAGGCGCTGACTTTGTTTATGCATGGCCAGCGGCAGAGATTGATGTCATGGGGAAAACGTTCGCAGACGAAATCGTTCATCCTGCTTCGCGCGAGGTTGAAATGGAGCCAAGTGTATTAAAAGCGGCTCAGGCAGGGCTGATAGACGATATTTTCATGCCGGCTGAAACGAGAGAACGATTGATTCGCTCATTTGATTTGCTTTGCAGGAAGGAAGAAGATAGACCGTTAAAAAAGCATGGCAACATGCCGCTATAAGAGGAGGAGCATCATCATGATCAATGAAAAACGTTTGCTAGACGAATTTTTAGAACTTGTTCAGATTGATTCGGAAACGAAACACGAAGAGAAAATTGTGGAAGTCTTAAAAGAAAAATTCTCACAGCTTGGACTAAAAGTGGTGGAAGACGACTCAAAAGCGAAAACAGGCCACGGTGCAGGCAACCTCATCTGTACACTGGAAGGCAATCAAGAGGCTGATACCATCTATTTCACGTCTCATATGGATACAGTTGTTCCGGGCAATGGCGTAAAACCAGTCATTGAAGACGGCTATGTGAAAACAGATGGAACAACCATTCTTGGTGCTGACGATAAGACAGGACTTGCGGCAATGTTTGAAGCAATCCGTGTGCTGAAAGAGAAGAATTTACCACATGGAACGATTGAATTTGTCATCACAGCAGGTGAGGAATCAGGACTTGTCGGAGTAAAAGCGTTAGATCCGAAGTTGATGACAGCTTCATACGGCTATGCCCTTGATTCAGATGGCAAGGTCGGAACCATTATCGTAGCTGCGCCAACACAGGCAAAAGTACGCGCAACCATTTACGGGAAAACAGCTCACGCAGGTGTCGCGCCTGAAAAAGGTGTGTCTGCGATTACCATTGCATCAAAAGCCATTGCCAGTATGCCGCTTGGCCGAATTGATGAAGAAACAACGGCGAATATTGGTCGTTTTGAAGGCGGAACGCAAACGAATATTGTGTGCGATCAAGTCGATATCCTTGCGGAAGCACGCTCTTTAGAACCTGCAAAAATGGAAGCCCAAGTAGCGAAGATGAAAGAAGCCTTTGAAAAAACCGCTAAAGAAATGGGCGGAAGTGCCGATGTACACATTGACATCATGTATCCAGGCTTCAAATTCTCTCACGGCGATCAAGTCGTAGAAGTGGCGAAAAAAGCGGCTGCGAAAATTGGCCGTCCATCAGAACTACAGACGAGCGGCGGTGGCAGTGATGCAAACGTCATTGCAGGAAACGGCGTCCCAACTGTCAACCTAGCTGTTGGATATGAAGATATTCATACGAAAAATGAGAAAATGCCGATTGAAGAATTAGTCAAAACAGCTGAAATAGTTCTCGCCATTATCGAAGAAACGACAAATCCATCGTAAAGGCAGGAGACTCTGTGAGCACGCAAAAGATCATTATTTTCCAAGTGGGGCAAGAGGATTTTGGCATCAGTGTAGAGCATATTCGTTCGATTGAGAAGGTCCCTTATTTACAAGAAGTATCGAACCTTCCTAAAGAAATAAAAGGACTCATGTCTTTAAGGGGAGAGGTCATTCCTGTCAGTGACACAGGCGTGATGCTTCACGGAAAGCCTCTTGATGTGAACGAACAGTCCAAGGTGTTGCTATTTGAATTAAACGGACAAATGGTAGGCTGTCTTGTCTCGGATGCAAAAGATATTATTGATATCGAGCTAAGCGAGATCAAGCCATTTCATATGAACACGAAAGCCTCTGAATATTTCTTCGGCGTTGTGGAGAGAGAGAACAAGATGATTTTACAAGTGGACCCGAATAAGTTCCTTGGGAGAATTGAGGATCTCGATCAATTGCCAGCGCGGTTAAAAGAAGAATTGGCATAAAGAAGATCCCCTTATCTGATGATAAGGGGATTATTTTTATTCAGCAGCTGGGCTAGCTTGGTCGTTTGCCTCAGCTTTTGATTTTGATTTTTGGTACATGACATTTAAAATAATGGTTTGGATTGTGAGTAATAATCCGCTTGTCATCCAGTATAACGGAAGGGCAGCGGGTGCATTGATTGAAATAAACAGCATCATGATTGGGAAAATCATGCCCATCACTTTGGCTTGTTTCAGCGCAGCCTCTGTCTGGGTGCCTGATTGCTTCGCAAACCTTTGCGTAACATAAAATTGCAAGAAATACATAGCGCCTGCAAAGATCGCGACCAATAGATCGGTTTGTCCTAAGTTAAACCATAGGAACGAATGTGTTGCGATCTCAGGTGTTGAGCGGATCGCTGAGTAAAAGCCAAGAACAATTGGAATTTGAATCAGCATAGGCAGACAGCCCATTGCCAGCGGGTTCACATTGTTCTCTTTGTATACTTTCATCATTTCCATTTGTAGTTCTTTTTGTTTTTCAGGTTCTTTCGTTTTCTTCAATTTGCTTTGAATTTCGTCAATTTGAGGCTTCACTAGTGCCATTTTCTCCTGCATGACTCTTTGCTTCTTAAATTGGTTCGCAAAAAGAGGGAAAATCAGCAGACGGACGATCAAGGTCACGAACATAATCGATAAACCGTAATCATCATGGAAGAAGTTCGCAAGCCAAATGATCAGCTCAGAAAAAGGCTGGACAAAATAATGATGGAAAAACCCATCAGAGCTCGCATTCGTTTGCCCACTCGCTGCAAAAGCAGGTGAGGCAATCATCATTAAACATAAAGTCGTACAAATCGTTAATAAACGTTTCAATTCGTTTCCTCCTCATTTTTTAAAAAATTAATTAGAGAGAGGAAGCGAATGGTCTTCATCATCGTTTGATGATCGTTTCATTCGAATGACTTTACTAATCCAAGTTGTAATGCGATCATATATGATAAACAGAAAGTCTGTTCGATTCAATAAAGATGCGTCCAACTCTTCCAAACGATGTCCACCGAGGTGTTCGTTCATACGGCAGTCTTTTAATAAAAAAGCAAAGCCGATGGCCGTCAGCGCTGGAAGAATAATCGTAAAGAATTCAACAAGGAAAAAGACTTCATTGAATGTATCAATAATCATGATTATCACATCCATTTCATTACTCACAGTGTACTATACACATTGTGAAATGTCTAACAGGACCACGTGTTTTCTCCACCTGAGTATAAATCCTTATTTTGTATAAAATGGTATTTGTCATCCAAACTTCATAATTCCTATTTTATAATGAGGGGGAATAGAAGAAATGGAGGTTTTTAATATGACAAGTATTTACCCGAAGTTTCGAGCAGCTGCGGTACAAGCAGCACCTATCTACTTAAATTTGGAGGCAACCGTTCAGAAATCATGTGAACTGATCGACGAGGCAGCTTCAAATGGTGCAAAACTTGTAGCATTCCCAGAAGCATTTTTACCTGGTTATCCTTGGTTTGCTTTTATTGGTCATCCAGAATATACAAGAAAGTTCTATCACGAATTATATAAAAATGCAGTCGAAATCCCTAGCTTAGCTATTCAAAAAATAAGCGAGGCAGCAAAAAGGAATGAAACGTACGTTTGTATATCATGCAGTGAAAAAGATGGCGGCTCTCTCTATTTAGCTCAACTTTGGTTTAACCCAAATGGGGATTTAATAGGAAAACATCGGAAAATGAGAGCTTCTGTAGCAGAAAGACTGATTTGGGGAGATGGAAGTGGAAGCATGATGCCAGTTTTTCAAACTGAAATTGGCAACCTTGGCGGATTGATGTGCTGGGAGCATCAAGTGCCACTAGATCTGATGGCGATGAATGCTCAAAATGAACAGGTTCATGTAGCGTCCTGGCCAGGTTATTTTGATGATGAAATTTCAAGTAGATATTATGCCATCGCGACACAAACTTTTGTGCTGATGACTTCTTCTATCTATACGGAAGAAATGAAAGAGATGATTTGTTTAACGCAGGAGCAAAGAGATTACTTTGAAACATTTAAGAGTGGACATACGTGCATTTACGGTCCAGATGGAGAACCGATCAGTGATATGGTTCCAGCTGAAACAGAGGGAATTGCTTACGCAGACATTGATGTGGAAAGAGTTATTGATTACAAGTATTATATTGATCCAGCTGGCCACTATTCCAATCAAAGCTTGAGTATGAATTTTAATCAGCAGCCTACTCCGGTTGTGAAACATTTGAATGACAATAAAAATGAAGTGTTAACATACGAGGCTATTCAATATCAAAATGGTATGCTTGAAGAAAAAGTGTAATTCGTGAAACTTTCTCTTTTTTAGAGAAGGTTTCAGATTGTTGACAAAGGGCTAAAATGATCTTTATTTTAGCCCTTTGTCTTCTTTTCAGCGTGATAGAAAACCTTTGCAGTCCTGACAAAGAATGCTAGGGTTTGTCTACACGCTGAAACCTTCTCTTTTTTAGAGAAGGTTTTTTTGAGGAAAGATGAAATAAATCAATGTATAATTGAGCATAAAAGAGATTCATCATATTTGATCGATTCGGAACTTCTGATCAAAATATAGGGATTTAAGAAAATGGGGTTATGCCAATGTCAAATATTATTTTTCATATAGACATGAATGCGTTTTATGCGAATGTAGAAATGGCGTATGATCCTTCTTTGAGAGGGAAACCTTTAGCCATTAGCGGAAATGCGAAAGAGCGTAAAGGGATTGTGGTGACGTGTAGCTACGAGGCAAGAGCGCTAGGTGTAAAGCCCCCGATGCCGTTATGGGAAGCGAAGCGGCTTTGTCCGGGGCTGATTGTCCGTACACCAAACTTTGACCGGTACCGAAGCTCCTCACAAGAGATGTTTACGATACTAAGAGAATACAGCGATTTAGTCGAGCCTGTATCCATTGACGAGGGCTATATTGATTTAACGCATACGCCATATGCTGAGCATGCGGTGAAAACGGCTCATGATATTCAAACGAGGCTTGTAGAGGAGCTCATGCTTCCTTCAAGTATTGGCATTGCACCGAATAAATTTTTAGCGAAAATGGCGTCTAATTGGAAAAAACCAATGGGTATCACCATTTTGCGTAAACGAGATGTACCCCAAATGCTATGGCCGCTGCCAGCGGGTGACATGCACGGAGTTGGACAAAAAACGGCAGATAAATTGAAAACGATTGGCATTCATACCATTGAAGATTTAGCGAAAGCAAATGAGTATACACTAAAGGAATTACTAGGCATCAATGGACCGAGATTAAAGCAAAAGGCGAATGGTGAACATGACGGCATCGTGGACCCAGAAAGGATATACGAATTTAAATCCGTCGGTAATTCGTCAACCCTTCCTCATGATTCTGACGATCCAGATGAACTTGTCGCGTTAATTGATAAGCTGTCACAATCTGTGAGTGCAAGGTTAAGGAGAAAAGAAGTGATGGCAAATCGGCTGCTCATCATGATTCGTTACGCAAGCTGGAAAAATATCACTCGAAGTGTGACCCTCACGAATCCGACGGATCGGAAGGAAGACTTATTTGAGGCAGCAAGGCAGGTATTCCTTAAACATTGGAATGACCAGCCTGTGAGACTCTTAGGTGTGACGGGGACAGATCTTGTAGAACGAAAAGAAGCCGTTAAACAGCTTGATTTATTTTCCTATACAGAAGATGCAAAAGAAGAGCCTCTTCAAACCATTTTAGAAGGGCTAAAAGAAAAGTATGGAAAATCACTCGTTCAAAGAGGGATGACCATCAAGGAAAAAGAGAGCAAAACAAGTGGAACAAGTTTTAATAAAGACTTTTTTCAGGACGAAAAAGGAAATGACTAGCCTGAAAACTTGATAAAAGAGGTGGTGTTGTGGTAATTTCAAAGGGTACATCATTTCAGCAGTAATCAATATAGTGTGTTAGAAGGGACGTCAGAATTATGTCAAAACAACAAATCGGTGTGGTTGGACTAGCCGTTATGGGGAAAAACCTTGCCCTTAATATTGAAAGCCGCGGGTTCTCCGTGTCCGTTTATAACAGATCTAGCAGCAAAACGGAAGAATTTCTTCAAGAATCAAAAGGGAAAAACGTTGTAGGCACATACAGCATCGAAGAATTTGTTCAGTCGCTTGAAACACCGCGTAAAATTCTTTTAATGGTAAAAGCTGGTGCAGCAACGGATGCAACCATTCAATCATTACTTCCTCACCTAGAGAAAGGTGACATCTTAATTGATGGTGGAAATACATATTACAAGGATACGCAAAGACGTAATCAAGAGCTTGCGGAAAGTGGTATCCACTTCATTGGTACAGGTGTTTCCGGCGGTGAAGAAGGTGCACTAAAAGGTCCATCGATCATGCCTGGCGGTCAAAAAGAAGCGCATGAGCTAGTGAAACCAATTTTAGAAGCGATCTCTGCGAAAGTAGATGGTGAGCCATGTACAACGTATATCGGCCCAGATGGAGCAGGACATTATGTCAAAATGGTCCATAACGGCATCGAGTACGGAGACATGCAGTTGATCTCTGAATCATACTTTATCTTGAAGCATGTGGCTGGATTGTCAGCAGAGGAGCTTCATGAAGTATTCTCAGAATGGAATAAAGGCGAGCTTGACAGCTATTTAATCGAAATTACAGCTGATATTTTCACAAAAGTGGATGAAGAAACAAACCAGCCGCTTGTGGATGTCATCTTAGATAAAGCTGGACAAAAAGGAACTGGAAAATGGACGAGCCAAAGTTCTCTTGATCTAGGTGTTCCGCTTCCTATCATTACTGATTCTGTTTTCGCCCGCTACATTTCAGCAATGAAAGATGAGCGTGTTGAAGCAAGTCAATTAATCGAAGGTCCTAAGCCAGCGCAATCAGCAGAGAATAAACAAGAGCTGATCGAAGCGGTTAGAAAAGCCCTATTCATGAGTAAAATCTGCTCGTATGCACAAGGTTTTGCGCAAATGAAAGCAGCATCTGATGAGTATAACTGGGATTTAAAATACGGTGAAATTGCAATGATCTTCCGTGGTGGATGTATCATTCGTGCAGCCTTCTTACAACAAATTAAAGAAGCATATGACCGTAACCCAGAACTGAAAAACCTATTGCTTGATCCTTACTTTAAGGATATTGCTCAAAGCTATCAATCATCTCTTCGTAAAGTCATTTCGCTTGCAGTGGAGCAAGGAGTTCCTGTTCCTTCATTGTCAAGTGCACTTGCTTACTTTGATAGCTATCGCACAGCTGTCCTGCCAGCGAACTTAATTCAAGCGCAGCGTGACTATTTCGGTGCCCATACGTATGAGCGTACAGATAAAGAAGGCATCTTCCATACGGAATGGATGAAATAAACATAGAACGACTGAAAAACCTTACCCTTTGGTAAGGTTTTTTTGTGTTTGCATCTTTTCGGCTAAAAATGCGAAAAAGAGGGATGCTATGTAAAAAAGAAAAGAAAGTAGGGATCGAAGTGGGCATCTTATATGCACTTCTCCCAGCGATATTTTGGGGAAGTATTGTTCTCATCAGTGTCAAACTTGGCGGGAATGCTTACCAGCAAACCCTTGGTATTACGCTTGGTGCATTTATATTTTCAATTGCAGCCTTCTTCATCAAAATGCCAGAGCTGACACCGCTTATTTTTGCGGTTTCTGTGATTTCAGGCATCTTTTGGAGCATTGGACAAATGAATCAGCTTTCAAGTGTTGCGTTTCTCGGAGTCTCGAAGGCGGTTCCTTTGTCAACGGGTATGCAGCTTGTGAGCACTACTTTATTTGGCGTCATGGTCTTCAAAGAATGGCAAACGATGACGGTCATACTCATTGGTTCTTGTGCTATTTTACTGATTATTGCAGGTGTTGTGCTGACATCGCTCGGCCAAAAAAAGAATGGTGGCGGGAACGGTGGCAATTTCAAAAAAGGGATCATGATTCTGCTCATCTCAACGGTTGGTTATGTCGGATATGTTGTCATTTTGAGATGGTTTCATATTGATGGCTGGTCTGCGCTCGTTCCGCAATCGATTGGCATGCTGCTTTCATCCTTGGCGATTAGTCTTAAGCAGAACCCGTTTAGTAAATATACGTTTAAAAATATCATTGCCGGCCTTGTGTGGTCGACAGGTAATCTCGGACTTCTTTTGGCTATTCCGCTTATTGGTGTTGCCGTAAGTTTTTCGATGTCACAGACAGGGATAGTCATCTCAACATTAGGCGGCATTTACTTATTAAAAGAGAAAGCATCCAGAACAAGCTTTGTCATTGCAGGCTGCTTGATGATCATTGCAGGCGGCGTGCTGTTAGGCTTTACAAAATAGGAGGGTAAACGAATGTATCCAGATTTAGAAGGGAAAACAGTCCTGATTACAGGAGCTGGTACAGGAATAGGTCAAGCGATGGCGCGCCGGTTTGGACAAGAAAAAGCCAATGTGGTGATCAATTATTTCTCAGATCAAGAAAATCCAGATGACACCATTGCGGATATTCAAAAAAATGGCGGACAAGCTGTGAAAATCAAGGGAGATGTCTCAAAGGAAGAGGATATGCAGGCAATGATTGATAAAGCCGTTCATACGTACGGAAACCTTGATGTCATGATCAATAACGCAGGCATTGAAAACGAAGTGCCTTCCACAGAAATGACACTGGATAATTGGAACAAAGTCATGTCGACCAATTTAACAGGTATGTTTCTAGGCTGTCGTGATGCATTGAAGTATATGACAGATCACGGAATAGAAGGATCGATCATCAATATGTCGTCGGTTCACCAGCAAATCCCTTGGCCTCATTTCGTGCATTATGCAGCAAGTAAAGGGGGCGCCAAGCTGCTGACAGAAACGCTGGCACTAGAATATGCCCCTAAAAAAATCCGTGTAAACAGTATTGCACCAGGCGCCATCGATACCCCGATCAATAAGGAAAAATTCGATGATCCCGCATTGAAAAAAGGCGTGATTGAACTGATCCCCATTGGCTATATTGGAAAGCCGGAAGAAGTGGCAGCATGTGCTGTCTGGCTGGCATCAAAAGAGGCAAGCTATGTCACAGGCTTGACACTTTATGTGGACGGCGGCATGACAAAATATCCTGGCTTCCAAGCAGGAAAAGGATAAGAAGAAAGAAAAAGAGCGTACACACACAAACGCTCTTTTTTTATATAAAATACAGACAAATAAAATGAAATGTCTAGACATTTAAAAATAAAAATATATAATATTAAATGGAAGCGCTTTTATTACAACAATGGGGTGAGAGAAATGAAACGTATTTTATTAGCATGCAGTTCAGGAATGTCTACGAGTTTACTAGTTACAAAGATGAAGGCTCATGCCGACTCAATAGGGGACGAGGCAGAAATTTGGGCAGTTGGGCAAGATCAAGCAAAAAAAGAAATGGCGAATGCAGATGTTGTGTTAATTGGACCGCAAATGAGCTTTTTAAAAGGGGATCTTCAAAAAGAAGCAACAAAATACGGAATTGCAGTAGAGGTCATCGATATGCAGGCGTACGGGCTTGCCGATGGACAAAAAGCGTACGAACAAGCCGTTACATTGATGGAGGAATCGTAAAGAATGGAAAAGAAAACACTCGAAGGGCTCACGGAGGAACAAGTCAGTTTCCAATTGATCTTACACAGCGGTAATGCACGCAGCAAATTGCTTCAATCTCTTAAACAATTTCGAGAAGGTCAAGAAGATGAGGCATTTGGTCTCATGGAAGAAGCAGAAGAAGATTTACGTCATGCACATGGCATCCATTTTCAACTCGTGCAGCAAGAGGCAGGCGGGGAGAAAACGCCTTTCTCCTTATTGCTCATGCACGCCGAAGACCACTTAATGTCGACTATTACGATCAAGGAGCTTGTGGGAGAGCTCCTGCCGATTTTCCAATCGCTTAAACAATAAAAGGTGTAAACAAGGGGGGAAACCAATGTTTGATAAAATAAGTGCTATTTTGGTTCCAATTGCTGGGAGATTGAACAACAACCGCTATTTAGGCGTATTACGGGATGCCTTTATGCTTGCGTTCCCGCTCACCATTTTTGGTTCCATTATGGTTGTGCTAATGAATTTGCCATTTTTAGATAAAATCATGAGTCAAACCGCACTGGAAGGCGTCCAGTCTGCACTGAATATCGCGCCAAGTGCGACCATCAGCATTATGAGTGTGTTTGTTGTATTTGGGATTGGCTACTATTTATCGAAAAGCTATGATGTGGAAGCTGTATTTGGCGGCGTGATTGCATTAGCCTCTTTCTTACTTCTGACGCCATTTTTACTAGAACAAGAAGGCGGTGCATCTATTGCAGGCGTAATACCAGTCGATCGTTTAGGAGCAAAGGGGATGTTCCTTGGAATGATCACAGGCTTTTTGTCTGCTGAAATTTATCGTTATTTTGTCCAAAAGAAATTTGTCATCAATATGCCGCAGGGGGTTCCGCCAGCTGTTGCTAAGTCTTTTGCTGCACTGATCCCGGCTACTTTGACACTCACAGCCTTTTTACTGATCAATATCATCATTACACAAGGCTTCAAAACAAACATGCATGACTTGATTTATCATGCGATTCAGGCACCGCTTGTCGGACTTGGAAGCGGTATCATTCCGACCTTGATCGCTGTTTTCTTTATACAAATTCTTTGGTTCTTTGGGCTTCACGGCCAAATTATTATCAACTCTGTTATGGACCCCATTTGGAATACGTTGTCCATTCAAAACCTAGAGAGCTATACAAAAACTGGTGAGGTTCCGAATATCATCAGTAAGCAGTTTATCGAAATTTATACGGTTGGCATGGGCGGAACCGGTATGACGCTGGCTGTTGTGTTTACGATTTTAATTTTCCTGAAAAGTAAGCAATTAAAACAAGTAGCAAAGCTCGGCTTAGGACCAGGATTATTTAACGTCAATGAACCGATTATCTTCGGTTTACCGATTGTCATGAACCCGCTTATTCTCATTCCATGGATTTTGGCGCCAATGGTTATTACATGTATTTCTTATTTTGCGATGGCATCGGGCATTGTACCTCCGCCGACTGGCGTGAATATTCCCTGGACGGTGCCGATCTTTATTAGCGGAATAATGGCAACCAATTCACTGGCGGGCGGCCTGCTTCAGCTGTTTAACCTGATGATCGTGTTTGTCATTTGGTTCCCGTTCCTGAAATTTATTGACCGTATGAATGTGAAAAATGAAAAAATAACCACAACGGAAAAAACAAAAACAACCAACATCAAAGGTGAAGGAGACTCAATACATGTCGATGGAAAATAACAAGCAATCATATACATTTCCAGAAGGTTTCTGGTGGGGATCTTCTGCCTCTGCCGCGCAAACAGAAGGCAGCGTCCCTGGTGATGGAAAAGGACCGAATATTTGGGATCATTGGTTTGAGCAAGAGCCGACTCGTTTTTTTGATGGCGTAGGACCGAACGTGACATCCCAATTTTACCGAAAATATAAAGAGGATATTCGTCTGATGAAAGAAATTGGGCACAATTCATTCCGGTTATCCATTTCCTGGTCACGTCTTTTGCCTGAAGGGAAAGGTGCGGTCAATGAGGAAGCAGTATCTTTTTACAATGATGTGATCAACGAACTGATTGCACATGATATTGAGCCGTTTGTGAACCTGTACCATTTCGATATGCCAATGGCTCTACAGGAAAAAGGCGGCTGGGTCAACAGACAGGTAGTAGATGATTATGTGAGCTATGCGGAATTATGCTTTCAATTATTTGGCGACCGTGTGAAAAAATGGTTTACCCATAATGAACCGATCGTTCCTGTAGAAGGCGGATATATGTATAGTTTTCATTATCCAAACGAAGTCGATTTCCAAAAGGCTGTGCAGGTTGGTTATCATGAACTTCTATCAAATGCGAAGGCGATTGCGGCTTATAAAAAACTGCAGCAAGGCGGGAAGATTGGCATCATCCTCAATCTTACCCCATCTTATCCGAGAAGCCAGAATCCGTGCGATGTAGAAGCAGCTGAGATGGCGGATGCTTTCTTTAACCGTTCCTTCCTAGATCCTGCGGTGAAGGGGCATTTCCCAGAGAAACTAGTAGAGGTGTTAAAGAAAGAAGGCTTTATGCCGAGTATGCAAGAAGGAGACCTTGAGCTCATTCAAGAGAATACCGTCGACCTCCTTGGAATCAACTATTATCAGCCAAGAAGAGTGAAAGCGAAAGAGCATATGCCGCATCCAAATGCACCATTTATGCCAAATCATTATTTTGATGCGTTTGACATGCCGGGAAGAAAAATGAATGTGTATCGCGGCTGGGAAATCTATGAAAAAGGCATTTATGATATATTGAAAAAAGTCCAAACAGACTATGATAATATTGAATGCTTTATTTCTGAAAATGGAATGGGTGTCGAAGGAGAAGAGCGGTTTAAGGATGAAGAAGGAATGATTCATGACGATTACCGCATTGACTTTATTTCTGAGCATCTTAAATGGGTGCATCAAGCCATTCAAGAAGGAAGTAATGTAAAAGGCTATCATCTGTGGACGTTTATGGATAACTGGTCATGGTCGAATGCCTATAAGAATCGCTATGGATTTGTCTCAGTTGATCTTCAAGAAGACGGAAAACGTACGATTAAGAAAAGCGGATACTGGTTTCAATCGGTATCAGAAAATAACGGTTTTTAATCAAAATACTTGCTCTTTCCTTGAAAAGGGCAAGTATTTTTCTTATGTGACGGTAAGTGGATGAAACAAAAATGGCTCGTACCTTTTAAGCTCACTAGGCTTAGTGTAGAATGAGAGGAAGCTATGAAAAAACAAGTCAGTTGGTGGTGTGAGATGAAAAAGTACGAACTCATTTCAGAAGAAATCAGAAAACGAATAGGAACAGCATATTATCCAGAAGATCAACCCATTCCAGATGAAAACTCGCTTGCCGCTGAATTTCAATGCAGCCGAATGACGATGAAGCGTGCGCTCGATCTTCTCGTAGCAGAAGGTCTGCTCTTTAGAAAAAGAGGTCACGGTACATTTATTGTGAAGGCAGCGCTCAATCAAGGGGCAATCAATGTGTCAGGACATGAAAATAAAGGGTTCACAAAAGTCATGGCGGATAAAAACGTCACGACTCAAATCATTCACTTTGATGTCCATTTTCCAAGCAAAGAGGTGGCAGCCCACCTATCCATAGACTCCACCACACCCATTTATGACATCATCCGTCTCCGTCTTGTGGACGAGGAGCCATATGTATTAGAAAAAACGTTTATGCCCGTCAATCTCATTAAGGGAATAGATGAAGAGGTTCTATTGGGATCAATCTATGGCTACATATCAAATGATTTGAATTTAAAAGTGGCAGGAGCGCATAAGAAAATTAGAGCAGCTAAATCAGACGAGCTGGACCAGCAATATTTAGGCTGTGACCCAACGGATCCTGTGCTAGAAGTCGAGCAGGTTGCTTATTTAAACACAGGCCGGCCGTTTGAGTACTCCTTTAGTCATCACCGCTATGATAAGTTCGACTTTTCAACGGTTGAAATTACAAAAACAGGACGTTAAAAAAAGAGCAGAACCCCCAAGGGAGACTGCTCTTTTTTATATCATTTTATATATTCCACCAATGATACCCGTCTTTTTCTAGAAGCTCATCTGCTTCTTTCGGTCCCATAGAACCAGCAGGATAATTTGGTTTTAATGTTTTGTTTTCTGCCCATTTCTCAGAAATCGGATCCACAAAGTTCCAAGAAAGCGCCACTTCATCCCAGTGAGCAAAGTTCGTAGCATCGCCTAGCAAGCAGTCATGAATCAGCTTTTCATAGGCTTCGGGTGTATTCATGATGTCGTTATAGTTTGTTTGGTAGTCGAGCTTAATCGGTTTTGCAAATGTACCGCCATCAAGCTTACGAGCGTTCAGGTGAAGGGTAATACCTTCATCTGGCTGAATGTGAATGACGAGTAAGTTTGGATGCATGGAATTTCCGTTACCATAGTACAGGTTCATTGGAATGTCTTTAAATTGAACAACGATCTGAGTAGATTTCTTTTCTAAACGTTTTCCAGTACGAATGTAAAATGGCACGCCGGCCCATCTAAAGTTATCAATGAGCAGCTTCCCTGCAACGAATGTTTCCGTGTTTGAGTTCAGGTCAACATTTTGCTCTTCAAGATACGAAGGAACCATGCCGCCAGCAACCGTACCAGCATCATACTGTCCGCGGACAAAGAATTGATCGACCTCATCTTTAGAGAAAGGACGAAGAGCGCGTAATGCTTTCCGTTTTTCACTGCGGATTTCCTCTGTATTCAGCTTAATTGGCGGCTCCATTGCTAAAAGTGCAACCATTTGAAGCATATGGTTTTGGACCATATCTCTTAGTGCACCTGAACTTTCGTAATAACGGGCCCGGTCTTCAACCCCTAACGATTCACTAGATGTAATTTGAATGTTTGAGATATATCGGTTTGTCCAAAGTGGTTCAAAGATGGCATTTGCAAAACGGATGACCTCAATGTTTTGAACCATTTGTTTACCGAGATAGTGGTCAATACGATAAATTTGATCTTCAGAGAATGCATCTCGAATTTCTTCATTTAACTTTTTCGCACTTGGCAAGTCATGGCCAAATGGTTTTTCGATGACAAGTCTTGACCAGCCAGTTGTTTTTGATACACCTTCACTTTTTAGGAACTTTGCAATCGTTCCGAAGAATTCCGGTGCCATCGCTAAATAGAACATCCGGTTGTTTGGGATACTGTACGTATCTTCAAGGCCTGCTAGAAGCGTGTTAAGCGATTGATAGGAAGCAGGGCTTGATACGTCAAAGTCGTGATAATAAAAATGTGAACTGAATTCCTCTATTTTCGCTTCTGCATCATCAGAAGAAACAGATTCTTTCACCACAGCTCTTAGATCCTCATGAGACCACGGACGGCGTCCAACACCCACGACGGCGAATTGATCACCAAGTTTTCCGCTATGATAAAGTCTATGTATAGAAGGGTAGAGCTTGCGTTTGGCAAGATCTCCTGTTGCGCCAAAAATGACAATGACTGCTTTTGGATTGTTAGTTTCTGTATTCACGAAAAGTACCTCACTTTATTCGTAGCATTGTTGTAAAAACCGAGAATGTATGTACATTTTCTTTATTTTAAAGGTTCATTGTTCGTAAAGCAAACATTTGATTCGACTTTTTCTGCTCTCGTTTGACTTTTTTCGAAAATTCCGCTGAATTCACATTTACCTTCTCTTCATGTATTCTATATGAATGAAGATATTGTATACCGGCTTTAGGAGGAAAAGTAATGGAACTGCTCTTTTTAGGAACTGGTGCAGGCATTCCTGCAAAAACTAGAAACGTCACTTGCACTGCGCTAAAGCTTTTAGAAGAAAGAAAAGCAGTGTGGCTTTTTGATTGCGGAGAAGCGACGCAGCATCAAATATTACATACAACGATTAAACCGAGAAAGATTGAGAAAATATTTATCACTCATATGCATGGTGATCATGTATACGGTCTCCCAGGACTGCTTGGCAGCAGATCCTTTCAAGGTGGAGAGGATGAACTAACGATCTATGGACCTAAGGGCATCAAAGCGTTTGTGAACGCAGCACTTTCAGCTACACAAACGCATTTGACATATCCGCTGCATATCATAGAGATAGATGAAGGGATCGTATTTGAAGATGATACCTTTCAAGTAGAAGCAAGACGAGTATCTCACGGTATTCCAGCTTACGGCTATCGGGTAGTGGAAAAAGATGTACCAGGTGCATTAAAAGCCGAAGACCTAAAAGAAATCGGTGTAAAACCTGGACCTTTGTATCAGAAGTTGAAAAATGGGGAAACCGTGACACTCGAAGATGGAAGAATCATTGATGGAACCGATTATTTGGAACCCCCTAAAAAAGGGAGGATCGTTGCATTTTCAGGAGATACCCGTTTATGCGAGAATATAACAAGGCTTGCCAAGGATGCGGATGTGTTAGTCCATGAAGCAACATTCGGTAAAGAAGATGCTGATCTAGCCTACAATTATTATCACAGCACGACAGAGCAAGCAGCGAAAACAGCGCAGGAAGCAGGCGCAAAAAGATTAATTTTGACCCATATTAGTGCACGTTACCAAGGAGAAGAGGCACTGAAACAACTATTGAAAGAAGCCCGCGATATATTCCCGCTGACAGAAGCTGCACAGGATTTCTCTTCTTTTTCCATTGACCGCACCCTGTAAAAATTGGATGAATCGTCAAAAAAAGTTGTGCGATTTTTTTGATATTTATAATGACTCTCTTTTTCAGGTAGTGGTAAAATGGTGAAGAAAAAACAAATGACGAATGAAACTATGAAGAATACGGGAGGCACAATCAAAGATGAGCGGTTTTACAGCGTTAAGTGAAGCAGAATTAAATGACCTATATGCAGCACTACAAAATGAGTACGAAGCTTATAAAAGTAAAAACTTACACTTAGACATGTCTAGAGGAAAACCTTCACCAAAACAGCTCGATTTGTCTATGGGTATGCTCGATGTTGTGACATCAAAGGATGCGATGACGGCTGAAGATGGCACAGATGTGCGTAACTATGGCGGTTTGACAGGGCTTCCTGAAACGAAGACATTTTTTGCAGATGTGCTCAATCTGAAACCAGAACAAATCATCATCGGCGGTAATTCCAGCCTTAATATGATGCACGATACGATTGCCCGTGCCATGACCCACGGCGTATATGACAGCAAAACACCTTGGGGAAAGCTGCCAAAGGTAAAATTCCTTGCACCAAGCCCGGGATATGACCGTCACTTTTCCATTTGTGAGCTATTTAACATAGAGATGATCACGGTAGATATGAAGGCTGATGGACCTGATATGGATCAGGTCGAAAAATTGGTCGCAGAGGATGAAGCGATTAAAGGCATTTGGTGTGTACCAAAATATAGCAACCCAGATGGCATTACGTATTCAGATGAGGTGGTTAACCGCCTTGCTTCGATGAAAACAAAAGCAGACGACTTCCGCATTTTTTGGGATGATGCATACGCAGTCCATCACCTAGCTGATACGCCTGATACGTTAAAAGATATTTTTCAAGCAGTAGAGGAAGCAGGGCACCCAAATCGTGTGTTTATGTTTGCGTCTACTTCTAAAATTACATTCCCAGGCTCAGGTATTGCACTCATGGCATCTAGCCCGGATAATGTGAGCTTTACTCAAAAACAATTATCGATTCAAACGATTGGACCAGACAAAATCAATCAATTAAGACACCTTCGTTTCTTCAAGAATCCAGAAGGCTTGAAGGAACATATGAGAAAACATGCTGCGATCATTAAGCCAAAGTTTGACCTCGTTCTTTCTATTCTTGATGAAACACTTGGCGGGAAAGACATTGCAGAATGGCACAAGCCAAATGGCGGATATTTTATTAGTTTAAATACGCTTGATCATTGTGCAAAAGCTGTTGTGCAAAAGGCAAAAGAAGCTGGTGTGACCATGACAGGTGCAGGCGCGACTTATCCTTATGGAAAAGACCCGCTTGATCGTAACATTCGCATTGCGCCAACGTTCCCATCACTAGAAGAACTAGAGCAAGCGATTGACATCTTTACATTATGTGTTCAGCTTGTCAGCATTGAAAAGCTGCTGTCTAAAAAAAGTCAGTCAGCTCCAACGGCATAAAGAAAAAACTCCTTGACGCGTCACTAGTCAAGGAGTTTTTGTTTTTAATTGGCTGTTTGATAATAGGAAACAGGTTGTTTCGCTGCGCACCATACATCATAGATCGCAAGCTGTACAATATGCGGTTCATCATGATGAATATAGTGCGAGCTGTTCTGCGCTTGAATCCATCCACTTTGAGATGACAAAGACAGCATCCGTTTATGAAGTCTGAGCCATGCCTCGTGTGCTGGGTGAAACAATCGGCTCTTACCTGATGAAATGACAAGGAGCGGCATCATCCCATAATGGGTTTGTTCCTCTTTTATTGTGCTTAGCATTTGTTGAAAGTTCTCATGCGTACATTCTGCTGTAAATTGCGCCATATATGAAGTCCGTTCTTCCTTTGATAAAAGCGGGAGGATGACCTGTTCTTGCTCCTCACTTGCCGGGTCTAACAGCACCATGCCAATGACGTCATCTCCTCTGCGGCTTGCCCATAACCGGCTGACAAGAGAGCCAAATGAGTGAGCCACAATGAGAAAGGGCGGCTGAATATTGGCTTCTTCTAGCAGCGCATCTAAATCATCTGCAAGATCATGCAATGTTCTTCCTTCACTGCTGTCACTGCTTTTTCCGTTTCCTAATCGATCATATAAGAAAACCCCAAGCTCAGGATCAATATCACGGGCCATATTCGACCACGTATCACCCGAAATGCCGTAGCCTGCTTCAAAGATAATGGTGGCTTGCCTTTTGCCTTGACGATGTTTTGTATAAAAATGATGTCCATCTATATGATACATTCTTTCAATCATTGCCGAGTTCATTCTTCCATCTCCTCTAAGTGGTTCTTTAGCTAAAAGACGGCACAAAAGGCAGATATGTTTCTCTTAAAAACAAAAAAGATGCCTATTTCAAAAAATAGACACCTTTTTCCTATGCATTTTTACCAAGCGCGGTCATATTGACGCGGGCCTTCGATGGATGTACGAAGCTCTTCAGCAGCTGTTTTTGGAAAGTATGGATCCCGTAAAAATTCTCTGCCTATAAAAATTAAGTCTGCACGCTGATTTCGTAAAATCTCCTCTGCCTGTACACCAGATGTGATCAGACCGACAGCACCTGTTTGAATACCGGCACCTTCTTTGATTTTTTCTGCGAAGGTCACTTGGTAGCCAGGGAATGTGCTGATTTTCGCCTGTATGACAGCGCCTGAGCTGACATCGATTAAGTCGACACCTTGTTCCTTCAGCCATGTAGCAATGCCAATGTAATCGGCAATATCAAGTCCTTTTGTCGTGTAGTCAGAGGCAGACACACGGACAAATAATGGTCCTTCCCATACTTCATTGACTGCATCGACGACTTCTCTTAAGAAACGATAACGGTTCTCTGGTGAACCGCCATAGTCGTCTGTTCGGTGGTTCGCCAGCGGTGAAAGAAATTCATTGATCAAATAGCCATGCGCCCCATGAATTTCAATGATGTCAAAGCCGGCCTTTTTTGCCCGGACAGCTGCATCCTGAAACGCCTGAACGGTATCTTTGATTTGATCGACGGACATCTGGGCAGGGATTTTAGACTGTTCGTCAAATGGAATGCTAGATGGTGCCAGGATGTCACCATCTAGTTCAGCTTTACGTCCTGCATGAGCCAGCTGGATGGCTGTCTTGGTTCCGTATGCTTTGATTTGTTCGTTTAATGAAGCGAAGCCTTCAATGTGCTCATCACTCCAAATCCCGAGATCTTGATCACTAATTCTTCCCTCAGGGGAAACGGCACTTGCCTCCACCATGATCAGGCCAGCTTGACCTTGTGCACGGGAAATATAATGTGTAAAGTGGAAAGGCTGTAATTTCCCATCACGATCATAGGATGAATACATACACATCGGGGACATCACGATGCGGTTTTTCAGCGTAACACCTTTTAATGTCCATGGTGAAAAGAGTTTTGTTTCCAAATACCTTCGCCTCCTCATAGAATTGTATAGCCGATTATAACAGCCATTCAAACTTTCGTCATAAAAGGTGCTCAAAGAATATAGCTTTTATACACGTTTTTGTATAATGGAGAAAATAGAGAAAGCAAAGGGGGAGAACGAATGAAATGGCAAACAGAGAGTGAACGAAAGGAACTGCTCACTGCTCTTATGCAGTATGAAAGCATATCGGGTACAACTGGAGAAGTGGCGTTAGCTGAATATTTATATTATTTACTGAGGGAGCGGCCTTATTACAAGCAGAACCCTGACCATTTGGCTTTGCATCCGATGAAAGATGGCCGGTATTATTTAACGGCGCTTGTAAAGCGCAGTTCGCTTTCTCGTACCGTTTTGCTGCTTAGTCATTTCGATGTCGTCGATACAGAAGATTACGGTGAATTTCAAAACATGGCATGCAAGCCTGAAGAGTTAATGGCATCATTTTCTCAAAAAAGTGCGCTTCTCCCAAAAAGAGCAAGAGAAGATCTAGCTTCAGGTGACTGGTTATTCGGAAGAGGTGCCATGGATATGAAGGCAGGTCTTACTGTACAGCTGTCTATGCTTGAAAGAGCGATGACAGAGACATTTGATGGAAATGTCCTACTCATCACAGTCCCGGATGAAGAAGTGAATTCTCAAGGAATGCTTGAAGCTGTTCCAAAACTAAAGGAGCTTAAGGAAAAGCATGACCTCGACTATACCGCGTGCTTAAACAGTGAGCCTATGTTTGAAAAGTATCCAGGTGATGAACATTATTATATGTATACAGGCAGTATAGGAAAGGTGCTGGCTGGATTTTTGTGCAAAGGAATTGAAACACATGTAGGAGAGCCGTTCTCAGGCTTAAATGCGAATTTCATGGTATCTGAATTAAATCGGCTGTTAGAGCTGAATAGTGATTATTGTGAGAAAGTAGATGGTGAAGTCACGCCGCCCCCAACCAACTTAATGCAAAAGGATTTAAAAGAAGCCTATTCCGTTCAAACACCTCACACAGCTGTTTCTTTATTTAATGTGCTGATGATGAATCGTTCAAGTGAAGAACTGCACGGGCTTCTTTATGACACGGCGAAACAAGCAGCAGATCAAATTGAAGCTGATCTTAAACAAAAAACAGCAGAATTTCAGCGCTTTAAACCTTTTACACCAATTGATACGAGGATTACCGTTCTCACGTATCATGAGCTGTATCAAAAAGCTGCTGAACGCTCAGGTAAACAGGAGGTTGAACGTATTGTGAACTATGCGTTCGCCAATCGAGGTGAGCTTGGAGATCGTGATTTTTCAACCAAAATCGTCTCTGAGCTGACGACGCTTTGCAAGGAAGAAGGGCCGCTCATTGTTCTATTTTATAGTCCGCCATTTTATCCAGCCGTTTCCTCAACGGAAGATCCGCATATCCAAGCAACTTTAAAGAGGATTCAAATAGAAGCAAAGAAGAGTTATGGACTTGAAATAGAAGAAGTGAAATATTTTCCGGGATTGTCTGATTTAAGTTACTTACAGCTCGAAAAACAGGACGTAGGGCATTACACGACCAATATGCCGCTTTACCAGAAAGGCTATTCTTTACCAGAAGGAGAAAAGGAAGCACTTTACGTTCCAGTCATCAACGTGGGTCCATTAGGAAAGGACCCGCACAAATGGACAGAGCGCCTGCACATTCCGTTCTCATTCGGCATTTTGCCAGAATTACTAGAATCAGCGATTCATGCTTTGTTAGAGAAAAAATAAGTATATGATGAAGAGCCCTATCGTGATGATAGGGCTTTTGATTGTGAATGTGCGTGTTATATTTGCTTCGTTCTGCCAAAAGTTATATATGTAAATTGCTATCTAAAACAATAGTCCTTGCAAAAAATAGTTAAAATGATTGAAATATTCAGAAAAGTCTATTATAATCAATTGTGTAATTTAATTACAATTATCCTAATTATAAGGAGGTGATTAAGATGAAGCGTAACGAGTGGATTGCAATCTAATGAATTGAATCAGTACTTGTCGAAAGAGTGTATCGCAGAGAAGCGATTTAATCAGCTTCTCTGTGAATTTATTTGTATGTGGGTTAAAAATAGACGAAAGTTGGGTGAGAGGAATGTCAAATATGAAAAGTTATTATGAAGAGCATCCGCCTTTATGGAATTTTCTTTATCCGTTTTTTGGCCAAGCTAGCCAAGAAGGAGCACAATCTCGTGTGACAGAATTCATTCAAAAAGAACGAACATTTCAAAAAGGGAAAAATGCTTTATATTTACATATCCCTTTCTGCGATACGATTTGTTCGTTTTGTCCTTTTATCAAATCCACCAAATATGAGCCCATTATCGGAAAGTATATAGATGCTTTAATCAGTGAGATTCGTATTTTATCCCAGTCCCCTCGTATTCAAAAAATGACATTTGATGTGGTGTTCGTTGGAGGAGGAACGCCTTCCATTATGCCCCCAGAACTAATCTATCGACTTTCGACCGCCATAAAAGAAAATTTCACACTATCTTCTGATTATGAATGGACCTTTGAATGTGAAGCAAAAACAGCTACACCTGAAAGAGTGGCTGCCATGGCTGAAGGTGGAGCCAATCGAGGAAGCTTTGGTGTCCAAACATTAAATGAACATTATCGAAAAATGTTCAATTTAACGGCTAGTTTTGATCAAATCTCTCAGACTGTTGACTTAATGAAGCGTCATTTCCAATCTTATAATATTGATTTACTTTATCAGTTGCCCGGTCAAACGAAAGAAGAGATGATAGCAGACATCAATGGAGTGATGGCATTAAGAAGCACAAGTATTGATACGTATCCACTAGAATATATTGCTTGTTCAAAGGGATGGTTATCAAAAATTAATAAAGGCAAGGTGCCTATGCCGCCAAATCCTAAAGAAAAGTTTGAGTTTAGTGATACATTATACCGTCATTTAAAAACGAATGGCTGGCATCAGAATTATGTGTATACGTTTATGGCTCCAGAGCATCAGAATAAACGTTTTCAATATGGCGAAGTGATTTACGGAGGTTACGAAGATCAATATATTGGCCTAGGAACAGGAGCGATTTCCTATATGCAAGGCATGATATGGTCAAATGAAGGAAATACGCAAAAATATATTGAAAGCCTGACGAATCAAGAATTGCCTATCGTTAAATCTAGAGAATATCATGCTTTTGATAGAAGGCTCGTCTTCTTCCCTAAAACTATGAAAATAGAGAAAGCGCACATCAATCAAATGCCAAAACGTGAGGAAATCTATCGTAAACTACAATTACTTATGATGAAGGGAGTCGTTGAAGAAGCGGAGCAATATTTTGTGATAAAGGAAGAAGCAAAGCCTTGGTATCCTGCGATTTTAGTAGATCTTATACCAGAAAAAGAAAGAGAAAATTATGATCAAGCCGTAGGATTTATGCAAAAAGAGTTAGGCTGGTATGAGTCAACTGAGGTGCTCATCTAATGGTTTTAAAGAAAGAAACGACATCTCTTTTTAAAGATCAAAACTTTGTCTGTTTCTTTATTGGGCAAAACTTATCTGCTTTTGGAGATTGGTTTAGAACGATAGCGACAATTGGTTTAATTTATGAACTCACTGGAAAAGCCACCCATCTAAGCATTCTATTTATCTGTTCTATGCTTCCCCTTATCTTAACATCTATGCTTTTGAGCCCAATTATAGATAAGTTTTCTTATAAGAAAGTAGTCATCTTCGCTGATGTGGCACGTTTTATCATTGGACTAGGGTTTGTTTTTGTTGTCACAATGGATGTTACACCATTTATCCTTTATTTATTATTAGCGTTAAATGGTGCTTTCTCTGGTATATATCTGCCTGCTCGTTCATCTATGATACCTGAAATCATAGACAAAGAGCAGCTTTCTAAGGGGAATAGTTTACTCGCCACATCTTTTAGCGCATCGATGCTCATTGCGACAGGTTTAGGCGGGTTGGTGACAGAAATATGGTCCATTTCTACAATTTATTTAGTAGATGCGATGACATTTTTATTATCAGCCATGCTGTTAATTCCTATTAAAGCGAAAGAGGCATCTGAAAAAAAAGAGTATGTGTCATATGTTCAAAGCTTTAAAGAGGGGATCAAAGAAATTAAAGGATCACCCAAAATTCAAAGTGCGATATGGATATTGATGTCAAGAGAATTTGCTTTAAGTATCGTGTATGTTCTATTTAGCTTGTACATTTTAGAAGTAGCAAGAGAAGGGAATTTTGGCTTAGGGCTTGGTCATACAATTAGTGGGCTCGGGCAAATTATTGGTGGGATTACACTTGCAGCATACTTTAAAAAAGTGAAATTCTCCTTTCAGTTTTATAAAAAGTGGTCCACGTTAGCGATTATTTTGCTGGGAGTATTACATGCACTTTCTTATCAACAAACGTCTTTTATTGGATTTTTGGTTGTTGTTTTATTAGCTAATCTGTTATATAGCCCAGTCGAAGTTTTGTACTCAACAAATATCATGACCTATGCAAGCAGCCATTTAAGAGCCCGAGTTTTTTCGGTAGGTCTTGCATTATCACGTATATTTTATATTAGTGGGTTTATCATCATGGCATTTATCGGAGATTTGATTCCTATACATGTCATTGCTATAGGGATGGCAGGACTTGTGATAGTAGCAGGCTTAGTGAATAGCTTACTATTACTTAAAGGGAAGCATCAAGATAAATCCAAAGTAGAAATACATTCACTGTAAAGGAGACATTGATTACTTAATGGAAACTGGAAAATTAACAAAAACAGAAATTACTACATCGCTTCAGGAAAGTATCCGTGAACTAGAAAAGCTAGTGGAGACATGTGATGAGCACACACTAGATCAAACTTTGGGAGAGGGCAAGTGGTCGATCAAGCAACTCGTAGGGCATTTGTATGATACAGAAGAAGTCTGGTCAGAGCGGATAGAGCAGGCAATATCAAATGACCACACCCCTTTTCAATCGTATGATCCTGAAATGTATGTGAAGGAAAGAGCTTACGAAAGGTTTAACGTAAAGGAGATCAAAGCACTGATTAAACGATTGAAAGAGAGAAGAAGCAAGACACTTCATCTAATAGAAAAGGATACATGGGAGCAATCAGGTCTGCATCCTGAAGAAGGGGTGATGACAGTGCAAATATTAGCTGAAACGATCGCCTTACATGAACAACATCATCTTGATCAAATCAAAGCCATCATGTCAATGAGTGAATCATCTGCATGAGGAGGTGCTAAATAGTGAAGCATCAAGAATTGTTAATCGATGTGAATTTTTATCAGGCACGTAATTCTTTATTAGAACAAGCCATTTCTAAAAAAGAACCGAAGTGTGAAACAGGCAGTTTACATCAAGTTGCTAGTGAGAAAAAATAGATGTGTATATGTAGAAAAGCACCTGTCTTCAAAACAGGTGCTTTTCTCTATCATTTATACGTGCTTGCTGAAAACATTTCGTTTAATTCTGCTGCGCGTTTTGTTGCGGTTTTGACACAATCGACAACGGCTTCTTCAAATTGATAGGCAGCAAGTGTGTTCAGGCCGGCTTCTGTCGTTCCGCCTTCACTTGTGATTTCTTTGCGCAGTTCAGCAGGTTCTTTACCGCTGCTTTGAAGCATGTTTGCGGCGCCCGCAATCATTTGGCAGATGAGCAGCTTCGCTGTTGCTTGGTCCATCCCAAGTTCCGAAGCGCCTCGCTCCATTCCTTCAATCAAATGATAAATAAAGGCTGGGCCGCTTCCTGCAATAGCCGTAACAGCATTTAGCTGTGATTCATCTAATACCGTCACATGACCGATCGTTTCAAAAAGCTCGATTGCTTTTTTCTTTTGATCCTCTGTCACTTCTTGACTGACGGCAATGCCTGTTGCTGATTGCTGAATGGCCGCTGATGTATTTGGCATCGCACGAACCACCGCAGTCTTCTCGCCAGCATAGTGTTGAATCGTTTCAATGGAGATGCCCGCTAAAATCGAAATGATCAGCTGTCCTTGTAAATGAGGCCGCACTTCAGATATCCCGCTTTCCGCATCTTTCGGTTTTAAAGCAAATACGAGAATATCCGCTTCTTCATAAATAAAAGAACGAGAGAAATCCGTTTTGACCCCATAACGCACCTTTAATTCTTCTAACCGTTTTTCATTCGTTTTGTTTGTGACAATAATATCTTCATTTGACATGATGCCGCTTTTTAATAAACCTTTTATCATCGACTCTGCCATCGAGCCTGCACCGATAAATCCAATTTTACTCATAAGCTGCTCCTCCTTGTAGAAAATAAAAAAACCTCTCGCCTGAAAAGGACGAAAGGTTTTTCGCGGTACCACCCTCAATTAGCATGCAAATATGCATACTCAGCTCTAGTCCCTTAACGCGGGAAACGTTTAGGTTTGCCTAACAGCTCAAAGGGCAGGTTCAGCAAATAAGAGGATGGTGAGGTCTTACAGCCGGTGGACCTCACTCTCTTGCATCATTATTTTGCTTACTAATCCTTGTCACCCGCGCATCTTATATTTGTTGTTCATTATGCAACGATGGACAAGTTTGTGTCAATAGGGACAGATAAAAAAATTGACCGCCTAAACCGCATGACAGTCTGCCCTTTGCAGGATACAATGAATAAAGAAGACGGAGTGACAATGAACCATGAGTCAAAAAGCAGGAGATGACATAAAAAAGTGAAAGAAGACATCATTCAATTATCCATCCCAACACCATTTGCTGTGGGGGATGTACATGCATATATTTTAAAAGGAGAAGCTGTGACCCTAGTGGACTGCGGGCCGATGACAGAAGAGGCGGAGCACGCCTTTGTCACGCAATTACAAGAGCATCGTTTATCAATTGACGATATTGATCAAGTGGTGTTGACCCATCATCATGCAGATCATGTCGGTCTTTTAAATCTGATGAAACCTCATGTCCGTGTGATCGGACATAAGTTAAATGAGCCGTATATTAGCCAGGACTCTGTGTTTAAAGAGCGTCAAATTGCTTTTACGGAACGATTTTTTCAGCAGTTAGGTGTGCCGCTTCGCCCAGGTGAGTGTGAAAGAATCGTGAAGCAATCTTATACATATTCTTGTACTGCACATGTAGATGACGTCATCAAAGAAGGCGATCGATTGAAAGGGCATGAACAGTTCTTTGTGATGGAAACACCGGGACATGCACAGTCTCATCTTTCCTTTCTAGATGAAACAACGGGCCATTTCATTGGTGGAGATCTGCTTTTGACAACCATTTCCTCAAACCCGTTAATGGAAGCGCCGTATGAAGGGGAGGAACGTCAAAAATCGCTGCTTCAATATAAAGCATCACTCAATCGATTACTTCATCTGCCGATCAAGACGATTTATCCAGGACACGGGCAGCTCATCACGTCTCATCATGAATTGATCGAAGAAAGATTTAAGAAACAAGAAAAACGGGCAAATACGATGTATCAGCTGCTCAAACGAAAAGAAATGACTGCCTTTCATCTTTGCCGCAAGCTATTTCCAGTGTTGTACGAAGAGGCCTTATTTTTAACGATGTCAGAGACAGTTGGGCAGCTGGATGTCCTCTTAGAGGCTGGACAAATTGAAGAAGTGCAAAAAGATGGAATTCTCTATTACAGGGCAAACTAAGGAGTGAAACGTATGGGGCGATTAACAGGAAAGAGAATATGGATTACAGGCGCATCTGGTGGCATTGGTGAAAAAATGGCGTATTTGGCAGCAGAAGAAGGCGCAGAGATCATTATTTCAGCAAGACGAATTGAAAAGCTGACGGGTGTAAAAGAAAAGATTATGAGTACTGGCGGGGTGTGTCGCATCGTGGAGCTAGATGTCAGTCACCTTGAGGACATTGATCGCGCATATGAAGAAGTGGGGGCTGTTGATATTTTGGTTAACAATGCCGGTTTTGGTGCGTTCGATCTCGTTGAAGATGCGTCCATTGAAGAAATGGTGTCGATGTTTGAAGTAAACGTGTTTGGTTTAATCGCTTGCACGAAAAAGGTCATTCCAGAGATGAAACAAAGAGGACATGGACATATTATCAATATTGCCTCCCAGGCAGGAAAGATAGCCACCCCGAAATCAGCCATTTATTCCGCATCCAAGCATGCCGTCCTTGGCTTTTCAAACAGCCTCAGAATGGAGCTGTCAGACATCGGCATTCACGTCACCACAGTGAATCCAGGCCCGATTGCCACTGACTTCTTTACCATCGCCGATCGCAGCGGTGAATATGTGAAGAATGTGGAATTCATGATGCTTAGTGCGGACAAGGTGGCTGGGAAGGTCGTATCCGCTATGATGACGAAAAAAAGAGAGATTAATCTGCCTGGATGGATGAACGCTGGCAGTAAATTGTATCAATTATTTCCATTTTTATTTGAAAAAGTAGCACGCAAAGCGATGATGAAAAAATAACAAAAAAGAAACCGGTTGTGAACTGGTTTCTTTTTTTTGAAGTAAGCTGCCATTGTGACCGTCTTTTTATCCCCGCCTTGCCGCTTGTTGAAGCGGGTCCCACACACTGTTAAAAGGCGGTGTATAGCTAATATCTAAATCTTCAAGATCTGTTATGGTTAGCTGTTGGTAAAGAGCAGTTGCCATCACATCGATCCGTTTATCTACACCGTTTCTTCCGATGATTTGGGCACCGAGCAAGGTGTAGTCATCACTTCTGTAAATCAGTTTGACTTTCATTTTCTGCGCATCTGGATAATATCCAGCGTGATCCGTACTGTCAATGGTGATGGTGGAAAAAGGAATGTCAGCTGCTTGTGCTTCCTTTTCTGATAAGCCCGTTCGTCCCGCTGTCACGCTCATAAATTTCATCACTGCTGTTCCAGTCACACCTTGAAACGCCCGGTTTGTTCCCGTCATATGAAAACCAGCGATTCTTCCTTGTTTATTCGCCGTTGTGCCGAGCGGGATATAATCAAGCGATTGTTTGATGCGGTGATAAGTGGCTGCGCAATCCCCGGCAGCATAGATGTCTTTTACATTGGTTTGCATGTATTCATTTACAACAATGGCGCCATTTGAAAGACGTTTGACTCCTGTTTTGTCTAAAAAAGAGGTTTGCGGGGTGACGCCGATGGCCATGATGACCATATCTGTTTTTATGGTTTGTTTGTCTGTTTGAACAGCTGTGACATGTGATTCGCCCTCTAATGTCTGCACGGTTTCCCCGAGTGTCACGTGAATGCCTTGGGCATCCGCCTCTTCTTTCAGGTGCTTTGCCATATCGGGGTCAAAGCCCGGACCAAGTGTTGAACCCCGCTGAATGATATGTACTTTTTTTCCCAGCGCTTTTAAATTTTCAGCCATCTCTAAGCCGATATATCCACCGCCAATGATCGTGACATGTGTGATATCTTGTTTTAAGTGGTCTAAAATGGACAGCGCATGCGGAATAGTTTTTAATATGTGTACGCCTTCTAGCGGCTGATTGTTTAAATTCAGTGTGACGGGGCTTGCTCCTGTCGCAATTAAGAGGCGGTCATAGCTTTCGGTAAAGGGTTCTTTTGTTTTTGTATGAGACCCTGACACCGTTTTTTGCTTTGGGTCAATGGAGGTCACTTCGTGTAGGCATCTAGCATCAATTCCGTATTTGTCGCGAAACGTTTCAGCGCTGCGTGCAATCAGCTTGCTGTGGTGATCAATGAGACCGCCGATCAAGTAGGGGAGGCCGCACTGTCCATATGAGAAAATCTCTCCTTTTTCAAAAGCGACAATATGTGCATCTGGGTCCTCTCGATATATTTGCATAGCACAGCTCATTCCTGCTGCATCTCCGCCAATTATCACATATTTCATTTGGTGTGCTCCCTTCTATTTATCGAACTGAATACTCTTATTTACCCTCATTTTCCTTTTTTTAATGCTTTTTTTCGCAAAAGAAGCAAACTTTAGTGGAAAAATAAAGACAGCGCCTTCATTTTAAGCTACAATCGGATTATCGTCTTTTTGGTTACGAGTTTAGTGAAGATTGGTGGGAAAGACTTTGAGTGACACTCGACTAGATTTTAATACTTTATATACACGTCATACAAGAGAGGCTTGGTCTGCTCTTGGAGAATATATGCCGGTATCTGTTTCAGAAGAGGAAGCAAGAGCACTTCAAGGATTAAATGACTATTTATCTCTTGAAGAAGTTCAAGATATTTACATACCACTTATTCGTTTTCTGACATTGCATGTCTTTGCAGAAAAACAAAAAAATCAGCATGTGAATGCCTTTTTAAACTACCCGCATCATGCGAAAATTCCTTTCCTAATTGGGATTGCTGGAAGTGTGGCTGTCGGGAAAAGCACAACGGCCCGTATCATCGAAACGCTTTTATCGAGGCTTGGAGATGGGCTGAAAGTGAGTCTTGTGACAACGGATGGCTTTTTGTATCCTCAAAAAGAATTAAAGGATCGAGGACTCATGGAAAAGAAAGGCTTCCCAGAAAGCTATGATGTCAAAGCCTTGTTGTCTTTTTTAAATGAATTAAAATCAGGTAAGCAAACTGTGCATGCCCCGGTATATTCGCATCTGACCTATGACCGGCTTGAAGGGGTGTATGAAACGGTGGAGGATGCCGATATTGTTATTATTGAAGGAATCAATGTGCTGCAATCCCCAGCGCTGGATGATCTGAAGGATGAACCGCGTGTGTTTGTATCAGATTTCTTTGATTTTTCAATTTATGTAGATGCTGCTGAAACGCAAATTCAATCATGGTATAAAGAACGGTTCCGTTTGCTGAGGGAAACAGCTTTTCAAGATCCTGAATCCTTCTTTCATCAATACAAAGATTTGACGGATGAAGAGGCAGATTACATGGCAAGCACAATTTGGAATACCGTCAATCGCCCTAATTTATATCAAAATATTTTACCGACAAAATATCGAGCTGATCTCATTTTGAAAAAAGGTGATCAGCATAAGGTGGAAGAGATTGCTATCCGCCGAGTTTAAAGAGAAACCGCTCAAATCAAGAGCGGTTTTTTTAATGATCTCCACTTACTTTAACAGCCACGGCAGCCGCCGATCGCTTTTTCAGGCGGTAGTATCCAATGAGTAAGAACGGTACACCTGCAATCGTGACGATAGACAGCACTGAAAAAATAGAAAGGGGGTGGGCTGCGCCAAAATAGTCAATGCACAGTCCGCCGACAAAGGGTCCGACGACACTGCCGAGCTGAGAAAATCCCATCGCGCCAAAGTACGATCCCTTTACTTCGGGCTTTGCCACATTGTCTACAAAAAGATCCATCATCGCAAACAGCAAAACCTCTCCAATTGTAAACACGACAATGATGAAAGCAAGCATGCCTAGACTCTGTGAAAAAGCAATGGCAAACAAACTGCCTGCAAGAAGAATATTTCCAGTGGTGAGCGACAAAATGGTGGAGTAGCGCTTGGCGATCATGATGAGCGGATATTGTACGACAATGACAACAACTGCATTTAAAGATAAAAGATATCCAAACAGTTTCGGACCATCTTCAATCATAGGCGAAGCGGATAAATATTGAGGCAGCGTTGAGCTCAAATGCGAATACCCGAACGAACATAAGGTAACGCCGATGAGGATAATGCTAAAGACCGTATCTTTTTGGATAATGGAAAGGGCTTTTTTGACCCCAATTTGTTTCGTGTTTTCTGGAGCAGCAACTGGATGTTTCTGAAATTGCCAAGCCAGCGTTAATCCGTATAACAAATAAATGAAGGCAGCGACAAGAAATGGAAAGGTTGTTTTCGATGACCCGAGATATAAGCCAAGCAGAGGACCGAAGATGACCCCTATGTTAATGGCTGTATATCGTAAATTAAACACAAACAACCGAATACTTGATGGGGTGACATCAGATAAGAGCGCCTTAGATGTTGGTTCAAACAGTGCCCGGCACAGTCCGTTTAAAGCGTTCATGATAAAGAAGACCCAAATGGCATCTGCAAATGCAAAGCCAACAAAGACAAGTGTCCAACCGAAGATTGATAGAAGCATGACCTTTTTTCTTCCAATACGATCAGAAATATATCCACCGTAAAAACTCGCAACGATCCCAATCAGAGAGCTAACGGCAATGATTAATCCAGCAGAAGAAGCTGAGGCGCCTTTGACTTGTGTTAAATAAACGGCCAAAAAAGGAATGCTCATGGACGTCGCCATTCGGCCAAATATGGTGCCGATGATGATCGTCCAACTAAGCGGATGTAATGTACGTAAGTTATTTTTCATGCTGTTTCTCCCCTGAGTTTGTAAGATGTTCCAATCATACATGAAAAATTGTGCAAATTAAATACACAATTTGATGGAGGGGACATCCGCCGTATGGCAGAGAAGCTTGAACCGGTCACGAATTCGGAGAGCATGTTTTTTGTTGACGATGCATTTGAGGCCTTGATAGGTATTGATTTTTCAACAAAAGGAAGCGGATGGCTTTCCGCTGATTCACACTGTCATTTGACGACAATCAATCGAGATCAATCGCGACAATTTGCTGCAAGGACAGGTTTAAAACATCTTCATCATTGACGATTTTTATGCGCTGCGTTTCATAATGAATGGCTTTGACCCAGCCCCAAAACTGCTCTTTTCTACCTGCTTCGGCATATGTCACGCAAATCGCTTGATCCTCGGTAATCGACTGTGTGATCAAAAAATTCATTTCCTCCAGCTGATCGGTGCTCAGCGGGGGAGGGGTGTATTTTTTTTTCTGCCGTTTTTGAGCAAGCAGCTGCTCCCGGTGCTCTGGGAGCATCATTCGGCTTGATTCCCACATGAGGTTGTATCCAGGTGTTAATTTATTGGGATTCATGGCTGTTCGCCTCCGTTATTTGTAATGTCCGCCAATTTTTTCGGCGCGGTGATACGCCTGCCCTGCGCTTGTCAGTGACGAAGCGTGCAGCAGGGCAGCAGGTCCATACTTCATGTGAATCGCATCAAATACTTTGCTGAGTTTGTCTTTTTGAACATGATGATCAAATAAAGTCAGCTGATACTGGCTGTCAGACTGCAGCTGAGAGAGAGTAATACCGACACTGCGAATGGGCTGACCATCCCAGTGCTGCTGACATAGCTGAATGGCTGCCTCTGCAATATCTGTCCCGTACTGTGTAGGTGAATGAAGCTTGATTTGTCTATGAAATCCGGTCGGGTGAGAAAAATCAGCGCCTCTCACGCCAACAGACACTGTTTGACCAAGATAATGCTTAAAGCGTGCACGTCTTGCCACTTCTTCGCTCAATTCAAGAAGAGCGACTTTGATATCCTCAAAAGACGCATAATCATGGGGGAGAGTCATATGATGTCCCACCGCTTTTTGTTCATTATGTGTGTGAACGGTGACCGGAGAGGGATCAAGTCCTAATGCTGTTCGCTGCAAAAGCTCTCCGTTGATTCCCCAGCGTTTTTTAAGCCGATCTAACGGATAAGTAGCAAGCGTCCCAATGGTACTGATACCCATTCGTTTTAAATGGTGCTCCATTCGTTTACCAACGCCAAATAATTTTCCAATCGGAAGCGGCCATAAATCAGCCGCAACACTGTCTGCGCGAAGTTCATAGATGCCAGATGTGTTTTTTTTAGCAAAATGGTCACAGGCCATTTTGGCGAGCACTTTATTAGGACCGATGCCAACACGTGCGTAAATACCCGTCTGGTTCATAATGGTTGTTTGTATATTTTGAGCGATCTCATGGGGAGAACCGAGTAGTGTCAGGCTGCCTGTAATATCGAGAAATTGTTCATCAATTGAATATGGTTCGACAAGATCTGTGTATTGTTCAAGCAGCTCTGTGATCATGACAGAGATATCAAGATAACGCTGCATACGGGGGCGTACGACGACAGCTTCGGGGCATTTCTCCTGTGCTTCCCATAATCTTGATGCATTTTGTACGCCCCGTTTTTTAGCAAGCGGGCAAGCGGCAAGTACGACCCCACTCCGCCGCTCAGGATCTCCAGAGACGATGAGCGGCACATTCTTCAAGTGAGGAGCCTCCACTTTTTCGACTGACGCATAAAACGATTGCATATCCACAAGCAGAATGGCTCGTTCATTCATTATGTTCACCTCTTAGAACGTATGTTCTGTTCTTATTGTAACCGTCAGGAGGCGAAATTGATACTGGTAAATCATTCAAAGAAAAGAGTGTAAAACCATACAAAAAAGACGAAGTGTCTTCCACTTCGTCTCATTTGATACAACATATTTTAAGCATGTGCTAAATTGTAAGATGTTTGGAGCGGCTCAGAACGCAAACGATAGGCCGTCAGTTTTTTCTTCGGCTTATGAGTAAATTGCCGCACCACATCCACGTGGTCATCGTAATGATACAGATAAAGGGTCACATCATGCTTGCCAAACTTTGTTTGCATAGTAAGCGGCGCAGGCCCTTCCTGCGGACGAAGAAAGCGCTCTTCATCACCAGGATAAATATAATAGCGTTCAATAAAGATCGCATCATTAAAATGTTGAATAATTTCAGATGCTTGCTGATCATCGAGCGGACGATCTTCAAACATGATCGTTGTATGATCACTTGTTACTTTTGCATGCACTGCATAACGACTAAAAAGGCGTTCCACAACACCAGAAGGCAGCGAAGTGACAAGAAGCTTTAAAAGACTAAACACAACAAGTGAAGTAACAATCCAAACCAATATCATCATCTCCAATAAACATTTGTTACATTTCCTATATGAACCATCTTAACATACCAAAAGAATGAAACTTTCGCACAAAAAGTGAACTTTTTGAAATAAGTGTGAAGATTTAAAAGGAGATGACCGCGAAAGAACGAAGAATCAACAAAGCTGAAAGAAAAAGGCTGACACGTGATCTTTACAAACAATTGACCGGACAGGTAGACTATTGAAACAACAGTTTTTTGTGAAAAAAGAGAGCGGTAAGCTAAAAATGAAAAGGGGCGAGGTCATCATGATACGTCAAGTGAAGCCGTCAGATTTTTACGCTGTCACATCTGTCATCCAAAGCTGGTGGGGAGGTAGAGATTTGCGCGCAAAATTGCCGAAGCTATTTTTTGAACATTTTCAGCAAACAAGTTTTGTCGTCGTTGAAAAAGGTGAACTGATTGGCTTTTTAATCGGTTTTCTATCACAATCTCATTCAGATGAAGCCTACATTCATTTTGTAGGTGTACATCCAGACCATCGGAAATTAAAGATAGGAAAAATCCTATATCAAGCCTTTTATGATGTGGCAAAACAGGAAGGAAGAACAACCATTAAAGCGGTAACAGCACCTGTAAATAAAGTATCAATTGCCTATCATGCAAAATTGGGCTTTCAAATTGAAAAAGGGGATAAAACTGTAGAAGGAATCTCCGTATTTTCAGACTATGATGGAATAAATGAAGATCGTGTTTTATTTGTGAAAAAATTAGAGGCAATGCAATGATTGTCAATTTAGATCAAACAATAGGAGATGTAGCAAAGCAGATCTTACATATTCAACTAGCTGCATACCAACAAGAAGCTGAACAAATTGGCTATGCCGATCTTCCGCCATTAAAAGAGACCATTCAAGATGTAATGAAAGCAAAAGAGCAATTTATTGGTTTTGAGCAAAAGGGAATCTTACTAGGTGTTGCCTCTTATGAAGAGCAGAAAGATTATTTGATCATTAGTCGATTGGCTGTGCATCCCAAAGCGCTAAAGCAGGGTATTGGAACAAGACTTATGTCTACAATTATGGAGAAAAATGTCCCTATAGAACTGACCACAGGGCAAAAAAACACCCCTGCAAAAAGGCTATACGAAAAGTTAGGATTTCTTGAGTCAAATGTAATTCATGTTGCAAAAGAGCTCACCTTATCAAAAATGAAATGGACACCGAGGCGAAAGGTTGAGGTTGTCGAATTCAAAAAAGAATGGCATGAAGAATTCCATCAAGAAAAGCAGCGACTCAAGCAAATCATTCAAAAGAGCTGGATAGAAGGACATCATATTGGTAGTACGTCAGTTGAAGGACTTGTTGCCAAACCCATTATTGATATCTTAATAGAAGTAAGTCATATAAAAGAGATCGATAGAAAAAGAGAGAGCTTTGAACAACTTGGATATCAAGCGCTCGGTGAAAATGGCATAAAAGGGAGACGTTTTTTTCAAAAGGGTGGCTTGAATCGTACGCATCATGTCCATATTTATGAGAGAAATCATCCTGATGTGAAAAGGCATTTATTGTTTCGAGATTACTTAAGGGCCCATCCAGAACGAGCTGTAGCGTATGCGTCTGTCAAGGAACAATTAGCAAATCAGTATCGGGAAGATATACAAAGCTATATGGCAGGAAAGAATGAAATCATAAAAGTAATAGAAAATGAGGCATATCGCTGGGATAGAGAAGGAGGAGAGGAAGCTCTTAAATAAGCTACCTCTTTTCCTCGTTAATTAGGAAGCTGAACATTGCCCTTTACAGTATAGGCCTGTGAAGCAGCAGCAGATGGAAGAGCGGGTAATTTATCCTTTACGATGACCCCGCGGATATCTGTGATTCGAACAGGAAGAGATTTAGATCCCATATTAAATCCAAGGAAATGGTTGTAGTCTGTCTTTTCCATGTTCACCCATTGTCCATCTTTGTAATATTCCATTTTCATAATCGGATATTTATGATTGCGCACTTGAATCGCAGCCCACCACTCACTGCTACCTTCTTTTATTCTGTAAGCTACATTTCCGCTAATCGGTGCTTTTACAATTTTCCAACTAATTGGGATTTTCCCGTCTGCCATATGACCGATTTTGGCAAAGGCATTATGCGAAAGATCAAGAGCTCCTTTCGCTCCTTCTGGATATTTATCGGTTACATACACAACGGTTTTTCCTTTTGGACCCTTTACTTCAAGGTAAGCCCCTGCAAGTGCCGCATTTATCCCTTTATAGTTATAGTCATGGGGATTTAAAGCCGTAATTTTCATGTCAGATGGAATAGGATCTAATAATGCGGCGCCCCCTGAGTAACCAGATCCCGTATAAGTCGCATAGCTTTCTCGTACTTCATCAAGGACAGATGCCGCTTTCATGTTTGGCACAGCCAAACTCAACATCAATATCAGTGCCCCGATGAAGCAGAGAGATAATCTTTTTTTCACGATCTAAAACCTCCTGTATTTTCTTTTTTAAAATTGGTAGCGTCATAAGTATAATTCTAAAAAACAAGAAGCAAAAAGAGCCAATAGATAGATATAATCATAGTGAGAAGAGCGTGTATTTCAAAGAATATGACTTTCGGATTTAGTCGTGTGTCATGTTTTATGGTGTTTTATGTGTTACAATGTAAGCATCAATTTAAAAAGGATGTTCGCCATGTATATTCACATCACAGAACAGGCTAAAACATATATAGAAAAACAGCAAACAGGAAACGAAACTAAGGAATTACTGCTTCGCTACGATTCAGAAGGTTGTGGCTGTGCAGTGAGTGGCGTACCAATGCTTTGGTTAACAAGTGAAAGAACAGGTGAATGGGAACAACTTAATAATAGCCAACATTTAAAACTATATATACACATTGCACAGAAGGTATTCTTTGATGAGGAAATGACCATCGATTTTAATGAAAAAGCCAATACATTGATGCTGAAAAGTCCTCAGCAAATACTCAGTCCAAGAATGGGCATACTTGTAAAGTAAGGTGGAAACGTAGTGGATCAGAAGCTTAGCGTGATACAAAACACGGCACAAAATAAAACATGGGTGTCGTTTTTAAATAACAATCACCCCTATACCCTTTTGCACTGGTCAATAGGTGGAATGGATTCGGTGAAAAAGGATGTTTGGCTTCTTCAGGATGAAGTCACATTTGAAACGGAAGAATTCCCAACGCTCGAATTAGCTGTCAATTGGATCAAAGAGAATATGGAACAGGTAACAGATGTATTATAAAAGCCCTTTTTGACAAAAGGGTTTTTTTCGTGCCTTCATCATCTCATTAAACAACAGGGAACGTCTAATCTGAAAAATGATCTTTTGCAACGCCAAAAAACTGTTTTATAACAACCAATTCGACAAAATGAGAAAAATAGAAATGAAAAAATCGTGGATATAAATGCCGAAAAATAGGCAATGGAAGCGGTTATTGCGGGATACCGAAAACTTTGCGAAAAATGACATTTCATATTTCTTCCATTCGAGGAAATATGATAGAATACAACATGTATCGTATATGAGAAGGGAGGTGCTAAAGTGAATTGAAGCTCAAGTTGTCATCGCCTCAGGTTGGAATTAAAATAAACGAATGGTATAGGCAGATTTGCGGATTTCATGTCATGAAAGCAGAGAAGCTGAAGGCCGAGATCGAGCAGGAAATTCTGGAGATGGAGCAGGATCAAAACTTGTTGCTGTTTTACCAACTGATGGATTTTCGCCATAAGGTGATGCTTGAATATTTTGAACCGGCAAAGAAAGCCTCAAATGATGAAGAAATTAAAAACCTGTTAGAAACGATCGAACATTCGCAAACGAAATTAACGGACATGCTTGAATACTATGTTCATTTTTTCACAGGAATGTTTGAGTTTGAACAGCAAAACTATTTAAGTGCCATTGCCTATTACCGTTCAGCAGAAAAAAAGCTCAATCTCATATCAGATGATATAGAAAGAGCAGAATTTTACTTTAAATTAGCTGAAATATACTACCACATGAAACAAACCCACTTTTCGATGCACTATGCCTTGCAAGCGTTAAATACGTACTCTGCCTACAGAACGTACACGCTGAGAATCATCCACTGTGAATTTGTCATCGGTGCAAACTATGATGATTTGAAATGCTATGAACATGCATTGCCCTACTTTAAAAATGCTCTAAATCGAGCACGCTCGATTGGAAACCCTCGAGTCATAGGTTCGGCCCTTTTCAACTTAGGTAACTGTTATTACCAAATGAACGATCTTGCGGAAGCAAGCCGTTATCTGAAAGACTCTCTTGAAGTGTTTGAAAAGGAGAATTTAACCCATCTTAATCGCTCTCTAGACCCACTATTTATGCTCACCCAAATCCTGTTTAAACAAAAACAAATAGAAGAGTCGTTAACCCTCTATCAAAAAGGTATTATGAAAGCCTGTGAATTAGAAGATGAAATTTACATCTGCAAATTTCAGTTCTTAAAAGCATTATACGTTGATGCAGAAATAACGATCATAGACGATACATTAGACCTGCTCGAGGACAAGCGCTTATACCCAGACATTGAGGAATTGGCACTTGATGCGGCTCATTATTACAATGAGCTTGGACTGTATGAAGCATCGACACGGTTTTACGAACGGAAGATTCAAGCCATATCAAAAATTCAAAATGGGGGTCATTTATATGAAAACGAGTTTGATAGTTCTTTTATTGGCAGCAACTGCAGGATTATCGGTCATGAGTCAGCAGCAATCGGAAGAGAGTCATATGGAACTGGCGGGCAGACATCATACAACAGTGGTGACTATCGCATAAGTTAGCTCAAAAAGAGGAGACGAACCGCTGTTCATTCTCCTCTTTTATCTTCATTTGATTCAAATGGTTGAAGGAATGCTTGAACTTCTTGTTCGTAAGCTTCTTTATTTTCACTAAAAGACATCGCGTGTGCCCCGTGCGGCGCTATAAATAGCTGTTTATCACCATTTTTTCGAGCATATAGCTGCTGACTCTGCTCGCATGGAATATAGTCATCATGAAGACTATGGATAAAAAGCACAGGTTCTCTCACCTGATCGATCACATCAAACGGTGACACTTGCCGAATGCTGTATCCATCCCGCCATTTTAACACTCGATCACTTAGTGGAAGAATCCATTGCCCTGAAAGACGAAAATCTGTTTTTAATCGATAGAGAAGCTGATCCTCAAAAGAAGCAAAAGGACAATCAGCTATGTAAAAATTGGCGCTTGCTTCCGGCTTTGCAGCATATAACAAAGTCGTGACTGCCCCCATTGATTCTCCATGTATGCCGATAATGGCATTTTCCCCGAGTCTTTGTCTAAGCCACTTCACGACCTGCGCTAAATCTTCTTTTTCGTAGTACCCATAACTCGTGGTTTTTCCGCCACTCATTCCATGTCGTCTATGATCATAAAGCATCACATTCCACCCAAGCTTTTGGAATAATTTCATATACTTAACGGAATTTATTAAACTGACTGTGACGCCATGACAAAGTACGATGGTGCGTGTTGTATGCGGATGTGAGTGCGGCACAAAATAGCCATGAAGCTCATAACCAAATGCTGAAGGAATACACACTTTCTCTTTGATAAGCTGTTGAAACTCTTCATGATGATAATGCCCTTCATCTGCTTCTCGTTTGATGAGCTCTTCATCTGTTAATTTTCGAATATACATCATTTTATTGGTGAAAAAAATGCCGATTGCAACGAGCGGACATAATATGAAGGCAAGTAGAGCGATCCATTTTTTCATCTAGCTGATTCTTCCTTTCCGAGGTTTTTCCTATGATGATCATACCACATGTTGGGAGATTGGCGTGACTCTTGCTCAGGAAATAAAACGGATGATACACTTAGAAGCAAAAGGAGAGAGGCACAATGAAAAAGAACAATGATCAAGCGAAATTAAAGGACGGCATAAACGAGGATCTCAAACAGCAGCTCCTTCAAATGAAGCAGAATCTGGCCGCCGAGACAGAAAAAAGAGAAGAACAAAAACGACAAGACCTCCTTCGGCAGCAGAAAGAAAAAGAAAAAAACAAAAGCTTCTCCGAGTTACTAGATGAAAGTCATTTGGACTGGAGAAAATATAAAAGCTAAAAAAGGGAGCACTGATGCTTCTTTTTTTATGTCATCATTGAGATTGATCAACACACAAGTGCTCCCGACTCCTTCGATTCTTACTTCATTTAAATCCCTTTTTATAACAAATATAGTTTTTAAGACCCTTTTGATAGAAGGTCGTCGTACTACTTGTAATGACGGTGTATTACAATATTTAGGAATGGAGATGATTTACATGAAAGTGAGAAAAACAATGGCTGGAGTCGCTTTATCTTTAGGATTGCTTTTACCTGTTAAATATGAAAAAGAGTTCACTCATCATACATACGATAAAATAGAAAAATTGTAGAAAAACATGAGTTTCTCTACAATCACCAGAGATCACATCAGGTGATCTCTTTTTATCTCATTTAAACCGGTGCGCCTCGTACACAGATGGTTTTGTATAGTAAGTCAATGCTTTTGCTTCTTGGTCACTTAAAGAACGTGCATTGGCCGCTGCCGCATTTTCTTTTAACTGTTCCACCGAGCTTGCGCCAAAAACAACGGAACTAACCGCAGAATTCTTAAGCAAATATTGAATGGACAGCTCTGTGAGTGATAGATCATAAGCGACTTTCTTTAAAGAAGGAATGACCTGCTGAAGCTCGTCAAATGAATATTGAAGATAGCCGTTTTTTTGAATCGAGGCACTTGCTTGCGAAAGTGGTTTTTCGGTTAAAAGCCCTTTTGCTAAAGGTCCTCTTGCCACAACACTAATGCCTTGTTCTTCAAGAAGAGAGAACCATTCCTCTGGACGGCGGTCGAGTAAACTATATTGCATCATGACACTGACGATGTTTGATTTTTTGGCGTATTCTTTAATGACGTTTGGACGGATAGAAGAGATGCCATAATAGCGAATAACGCCTTCTTCCACTAATTCTTCAAAAGCCTCAATCGTCTCATCGATAGGATCATTGATCGTGCCTCCGTGCAATTGGTATAAATCAATATAATCTGTTTGCAGCCGCTTGAGGCTTTGTTTTACGGCTTCTTTTATGTATGCCTTTGAAGGGTCCCAGTCCCAGCCAGATTTGCCTTTTTCAAAGCGGTTGCCGCCTTTTGTGGCCAAAATTAAATCTTGCCGCCTGTTTTTAATCGCTTCCCCGACAATTTCCTCATTTGTCCCAAAATCATATAAATCGGCTGTATCCAAATAGTTAATTCCAAGATCAATGGCTTCATCTAATAAAGAGAGCGCTTTTCCTTTTTCTGTTCCTAGGGACATACATCCTAGAGCCGCTTCGCTCACCAAAAGATCCGATGTACCAATTCGTCTTTTTTTCAATTCCATCACACTCCTATTCCTTCACATTAAGTGAAAAAAATCTGGAATTCAAGCTAGGTGACTTCAAGTGGCGCATTGAAGCAAGCGTCCGCATTTCGCTTCTCTTAAATCATCTATGTTAAAATGAATGAAGTAAAAAGTGAAAGTAGAACGAGGAGCTGACAAAATTGAAGGACTTTGAAGAAAAAACATTATCGACTAAAGAATTATACAACGGAAAAATCATTGATTTGGTTCTTGAAGATGTACAATTGCCAAATGGAAAACAAGGCAAACGCGAAATCATCAAACATCCTGGTGCAGTAGCCGTCATTGCTCGGACAGACGAAAATAAAATCATCTTGGTCAAGCAATACCGTAAAGCACTAGAGAGAGCCATCGTTGAAATTCCGGCTGGTAAATTAGAGCCAGGGGAAGAGCCGGCACATACAGCACTGCGAGAATTAGAAGAAGAGACAGGATACACCACTCAGAAGCTTCAAAAGCTGACAGCCTTTTATACATCACCAGGTTTTGCAGATGAAATCGTCCACATGTACCTTGCAGATCAGCTAGTTCCGCTTGAAGAAAAAAGAGAGCTGGATGAAGATGAATTTGTTGAAGTGATGGAAGTTTCATTAGAAGAAGCCTTGCACCTCATTGAAAAGCAGCATATTTATGATGCAAAAACAGCCTATGCCATTCAGTACTTACAACTGCAAGAGGTACTTAAGTCAACAAAATGAGGGAGTTTTTTGCAGACATCCATATTCATATTGGCAGAACAAGAACAGGCAGAGCTGTTAAAATTACAGGTGCAAGGTCACTGACCATTGACCAAATTCTCATTGAAGCAACGCAAAGTAAAGGGATGGGGATGATTGGTGTGATTGATGCACAATCTCCAGAAGTCCTAGAAGAATTAATAGAAGGTGTAGAGGAAGGCAAGTACACTGAACTAAGTGATGGCGGTCTATCATTTGAACAGACCGTGCTGCTTTTAGGCAGTGAATTAGAAATTAACGATAACCATTCAAAAGGTCCGATTCACGTGCTTGCATTTATGCCCACACTGCGCAAAATGACTGAGTTCTCCGCATGGCTCGCGCTACATATGAAAAATGTGCATTTGAGTTCACAGCGCCTCTATGTGGATGGGAAAATACTTCAGCATAAGGTCAAGGAGCTAGGAGGCTTATTTATTCCTGCTCATATTTTCACCCCGCATAAAAGCTTATTTGGCAAAGGAGTCAGCACGTCTTTAACGGAAGTGTTCGATCCGGACCTCATTGATGCTGTTGAACTAGGACTTAGCTGCGATACGTCAATGGCGTCCCAGTTAAGCGAACTGAACCGTTATCCCTTTTTAACGAATTCAGACGCTCATTCTTTAGGGAAAATCGCGCGAGAATATACAAAAATCCGCATGGATCATGCCTCTTTTGCCGAATTTAAACTAGCCCTTGAAGGGAAAGAGGGGAGAGCCATCACAGGAAATTATGGGCTCGCCCCGCGGCTTGGGAAGTACTATCATACAACCTGCGAGAAGTGCGGATTAAGACCTCGCGCGCTAGATCAAGAAAAGTGTCACGCATGCGGACATACCCGGATGACAAAAGGAGTGAGTGAGCGTTTAAAGGAGCTTGCTGACCAGGAAAGTGACAAAGGAACAAGACCTCCTTATGTTCATCAGCTTCCGCTTCAATTTATTCCGGGTGTTGGAGCCAAAACGCTGGAGAAGCTAAAAGCCGTGTTCCACACAGAGATGAATATCCTTCATCAAGCAACAGAACAAGAACTAAAAGCTGTCCTGCCAGAAAAAACAGCCAATTACATCATCAAAGCAAGAAAAGGTGAAGTCGAACTGATCGCTGGCGGCGGCGGAGTGTACGGTAAGGTGGATATCAATCATGAATCAAGTTAACTGGACATGTGAAACGTTTGAACAATTGACAAAAGAGGATCTTTACCTGATCTTAATGGAAAGAGTCAATGTGTTTGTTGTTGAACAAACATGCCCTTACCCTGAAATTGATCACCGGGATCAAGAAGCCTTTCATCTGATGGCAAAAGAGGACGGCACGATTGTGGCTTATTGCCGAATTTTTCAAAGCGGAATCATGTACGAAGAGGCGTCCATTGGCCGCGTTCTTGTGACGCAGGCAGGCCGAAAAAAAGGCTATGGAAAAATCCTTCTCAGCAAGGCTTTGAAAAAGCTGAATGACTTAGGTGAAACAAGTGTCAAAATTCAGGCGCAGGCCTACCTGAAATCGTTTTACGAATCCTTTGGTTTTAAGGCCGTTTCAGATTGTTATGATGAAGATGGAATTCCCCATCTTGATATGGTGAAAACAGAAAGATAGGCGTGTATACGTCTATCTTTTTTATGTCGCATCGTGTATCATAACGTCAACGAAAGGGGTTTTGCCAAATGGGAAAAAGCAATGCAAAGAAAAAACGAGAACATATTGAAAGGCAGCACAGCCGAAACCCGGAACTGTCGAGAGGAAACATGGCGCACTTTAGTACACATGAAAGAAAGACTAAAACAAAACAAGAAGCCTTGCAGCACATGATGAAAAAACATAAAAGAAGGAATGCTTATGATCACTATCAAGAGGATCATAAGCATTTTTATTTTGCTTTTTTGTGACAACTAGTTCAAATAAATGGAAAATTTTAAAAAATAGGACAAACGGTCGTTTCTTTTTGTCTAAAAATGTAGTTAAATGGCAAAAAGATGAAAGGGAGAGTGAGTATTGTGAACGTCAAGTCAATTGGAGCAGGGCTTTGTATGGCAAGTATGATGCTGGCATCGGTCACGCTCGGCGCCTCACATATTTCTGCAAAGGAGCAAGCGAAAAAAGAGTACATGATCGGCTTTTCTTCTTCCGTTCAAGATCATACACAAAAACAGCTTGTTGAAGAAGCTGGTGGACATGTAAAAGAATCCATAGAGCAGATAGATATGATGAAAGTTTCCTTGAATGAGGCATCGAAAAAGAAACTAAATCAGGCAAAAGAAGTGACCTTCATTGAGAAGGACCAAAAGGCAAAAACAAGCGGTCAAACGATCCCATATGGCATCAAAAGCATCAAAGCACAAAAGGTACATAAACGGGGATACGCTGGACAAAATGTCAAAGTAGCCGTTCTTGACAGCGGCATTGATGGCAAACATGAAGATCTACATGTCACCGGCGGAGTCAGCTTTGTTCCAACAGAGTCAGATCCGCTTGTTGACCCTCATGAACACGGGACGCATGTGGCGGGCACAATTGCAGCGTTAGATAATAAGGTAGGTGTCGTTGGTGTTGCGCCAAAAGCTTCTATCTATGCGGTCAAGGTGGCAGATGAAAATGGTGATGGCTACTATAGCTGGATTATTAAAGGAATTGAATGGGCCATTGAGAATGACATGAATGTCATCAATATTAGTATGGGAGGAGCAAGTGAATCTGAAGCGCTGAAAGAAGCGGTAGATCGAGCATATGACAAGGGTATTCTCATTGTGGCTTCTGCTGGGAATGCAGGAAGTTATGGCTCTCTCAACACGGTTGACTATCCAGCTAAATACAGCTCAGTGATAGCGGTTGCTTCTGTTGACCAAAGAAAACAAAGAGCTTTTGATTCATCTGTAGGCGAAGAAGTGGAAGTTTCAGCACCAGGCGTTTCAACGCTCAGCACTATTCCCCATAATGAATATGGCTACAAGAGCGGAACATCCATGGCATCACCGCATGTAGCAGGAGCTGCGGCTGTCATTCTATCAAAACATCCGAATCTGACAAACGATGAAGTACGCGAGAGACTTTCAAAAACGGCTACACAGCTTGGAGATCCTTTTTACTATGGTGCTGGGCTTGTGAACGTACAAAAAGCGGCACGATAAATGAGAAGAGAGAGCAGTGTTTAGGCTGCTTTCTCTTTTTTCTTTCAATAAAACTGTCATGTTTCGTAATCTCTCTCATAGAATCTAGTAACCTTTACTATTTGGGAGGAAGACGCATGCGGAAAAAGTCTTGGAAGGAACATCTTCTTCAGCACGTAAAAGACCATCTATCGATTTATTTGTTTGTCTCTGTACTCTTTTTAATGGGTGTAATCTTTGGGGCCATCATCGTCAATAGTATGACAATTAGTCAGAAAGAGGATTTATTCTATTATTTAAATCAATTTTTTGGTCAGCTGACAAATGAGAAAGCAGCAGAATCAAAAGAAATGTTTTTGCAAAGCTTTTTGCATCATATGAAATATTTAGGTCTTATGTGGATACTAGGAATATCTATCATTGGCCTGCCGCTCATCTTTCTCATGATCTTTTTAAAAGGAATTGTCGTTGGGTTTACAGTTGGTTTTCTAGTAAATCAAATGGGGCTGAGTGGTTTCTTCCTTTCGTTCGTATCGGTTCTTCCGCAAAACATATTGCTTATTCCGGCCTATTTAGTGATTGGGACATGTGCGATTGCGTTTTCCATTCGTCTCATTGGGCAGCTGTTTATGAAAAAAACCATCAGTCAAGCACCTGTTCAGTGGTTCGCCCGTTATGCATCTGTCCTGCTGATGATTTTAGCGCTTGCTGCACTTTCGTCCTTTTTTGAATCGTATGTCTCCTTCATGCTCATGAAAAAGCTGGCAGGTGTTCTTTTTTCATAAATTTATAATTGTTATTAAATAATAATCAATTTATTTATTAATTTAAAATGATTATAGTTGGCTCCCAGCACATCATTTGATATAATGATCAAGTAATGTGGCGTAGGAGGGAAAGTCAATGGAAAATCGGATTGATCGAATTAAGAAACAGCTTCATTCTTCCAGCTATAAGCTCACGCCACAGCGTGAAGCAACAGTCAGAGTACTGCTTGAGAATGAAGAAGACCATTTAAGTGCAGAAGATGTATACCTCCTCGTAAAAGAGAAGTCTCCTGAAATTGGTCTTGCTACTGTTTATCGGACGTTAGAATTGCTAACTGAACTGAAAGTTGTTGATAAAATTAACTTTGGAGACGGCGTTTCGCGATATGATCTTCGCAAAGAAGGAGCCGCCCACTTCCATCACCATCTTGTCTGCATGGAATGCGGGACAGTCGATGAGATAGAAGATGATTTATTAGAAGACGTTGAAGAGATTATTGAACGTGACTGGAAATTTAAAATTAAGGATCATAGATTGACATTCCATGGCATTTGCCACCGGTGTCATGATGATGAATCCGGCAAATAATCCGAATTGGAACCTTTTCATTTAAGATGAAGAGGTTTTTTGCATTTTCGCTGTATATTCCTTGTCCCACCTGGCATATGCTGAAGTAATGAGAAGCTGAGAAAGGACATGAGAATCATGCGAAAATGGCTCAAAACAACAGGTGAAGTGATGAAGGTATTTATCTTGTTCACTGGTTTTACCGTCCTGTTCTATTATGCTATGATATGGATAAATTCAGAATATGAAAGCTACCATCGTTATGATAAACCAGAGGGTGCAGCAATTAAAGTGATAGAAATGGATCAGCCGAATCAAGACAACTGGCAAGACCGATTGATTTATTTTTATCAAAACGGGGAGTAGAAATCATTGAACGATCAATTATCCGACTTTATTCATTTTATGACAGTAGAGAGAGGACTCTCTGAAAATACCATTGTTTCTTATAAACGAGATTTACAGAACTACTTGTCTTTTTTAATGACACATGAGCAGCTGACAGATATAAAAGATGTCACGCGCCTGCATATCATTCATTATTTAAAACAGCTAAAAGAGGAAGGGAAATCGAGCAAAACGTCAGTACGGCATCTCTCCTCGATCCGTTCCTTCCACCAATTTCTGCTCCGGGAAAAAGTGACAACAGATGATCCGTCATGGAACATTGAAACGCAAAAAACAGAGCGGAAATTACCGAAAGTTCTCTCACTAGAGGAAGTCGAAAAGCTGCTTGATACACCAAATCAGCACACTCCATTTGACTACCGCGACAAAGCGATGCTCGAGCTCTTATATGCAACAGGCATTCGCGTCAGTGAAATGCTGGACCTAACCCTTGCTGATGTTCACCTCACAATGGGCTTTATCCGTTGTTTTGGAAAAGGAAGAAAAGAGCGGATTGTGCCAATCGGTGAAGCTTGCGCAAGTGCGATTGAAGAATATCTCGAAAAGGGAAGAAGCAAGCTGCTAAAAAAACAGCCGGCAGATGCCTTATTTCTCAATCATCACGGGAAAAAAATGTCGCGGCAAGGCTTCTGGAAGAATCTGAAAAAAAGAGCTCTTGAAGCAGGGATTCAAAAAGAACTCACCCCCCATACACTCAGGCATTCATTTGCAACACATCTGCTTGAAAACGGTGCAGACCTAAGAGCTGTGCAGGAGATGCTCGGACATGCCGATATCTCGACAACACAAATTTATACACATGTGACGAAAACAAGACTGAAAGATGTGTATCACAAATTCCATCCAAGGGCATAAGTAAAGCATGACACGGTGAACGTGTGTCATGCTTTTTCATGTTTGCACCGTTTATAGTTGTCAACCGGCTTGTAAACGGTTTATACTTGAGATGTCAGACCTCTCTTTTTGAAAGGTTAAAAGACAAGAATATTGAAGGAGGCGCTTTTTAATGCCTGATTATCAGTATAAACGCATTTTCCTCGTCGTAATGGATTCAGTAGGAATTGGGGAAGCACCTGATGCTGCTGAATTTAATGATGTAGGTGCAGATACACTAGGACATATTGCTGAAAAAATGAACGGGCTTCATATGCCGAATATGGCGAAGCTTGGGCTGAGTCATATTAAAGAAATCAAAGGAATTCCAGCGGATGAAAAACCGCTTGCGTATTATGGAAAAATGCAAGAGGCATCAAATGGTAAAGACACAATGACAGGACACTGGGAAATTATGGGCCTTTACATAGACACACCGTTCAGAGTTTTTCCAGACGGATTCCCAGATGAACTACTAAATGAACTAAAAGAAAAAACAGGCAGAGGCATTATTGGAAATAAACCTGCGTCTGGTACTGAAATTTTAGACGAGCTTGGCGAAGAGCACATGAAAACAGGCGATCTAATCGTTTATACATCTGCGGATTCTGTGTTGCAAATTGCTGCGCACGAAGAAGTGGTGCCATTAGATGAACTTTATCGTATTTGTGAAATTGCACGTGAGCTCACATTAGATGAAAAATATATGGTTGGCCGCGTTATCGCCCGTCCATTTGTCGGGGAGCCTCGGGCATTTGTCAGAACACCAAACCGTCATGACTATGCTTTAAAACCATTTGACCGTACAGTGATGAATGAGCTGAAAGATGATGGGCTCGATGTGATTGCGATCGGCAAAATTTCTGATATTTATGATGGAGAAGGAATCACCTCTTCTCTCAGAACAAAATCGAACATGGACGGAATGGACAAGCTGGTCGATACACTTAAAACAGACTTTACGGGACTCAGCTTTTTAAACCTTGTTGACTTTGACGCCCTTTACGGACATAGAAGAGATCCAGAGGGTTACGGAAAAGCACTAGAGGAATTTGACGCCCGTCTTCCTGAAGTATTTGACCTGTTAAAAGAGGATGATCTTCTTGTCATTACAGCAGATCATGGAAATGACCCGGTTCATCACGGAACAGATCATACAAGAGAATATGTTCCGCTCATTGCTTACAGCAAAAAGCATCAAGGAGCAAATGGACTGCCAACTTCAAAAACCTTTGCTGATCTTGGAGCAACGGTCGCAGACAATTTCAAGACAACAATGCCAAAATACGGCACAAGCTTTTTATCTAAACTCAAATAGGGGGAAATCTCGTGGGAGCACAGTTTTCAGAAGCGGCGGCATACATTAAACAAGCATCGACATACGTACCAACAGTTGGATTGATCTTAGGTTCAGGGCTTGGCATTTTAGCAGATGAGATTGAAAATCCAATCAAATTGAAATATGAAGATATTCCTGGATTTCCTGTTTCAACAGTAGAAGGTCATGCAGGACAGCTCGTCATCGGGACGCTGAAAGGCACTGTCGTATGTGCGATGCAAGGACGTTTTCACTTCTATGAAGGATATGATATGAAGCAAGTGACGTTTCCAGTCCGTGTGATGAAAGAAATTGGCATTGAGACATGCATTGTGACAAATGCAGCCGGCGGTGTGAATACTTCATTCCATCCAGGCGATCTCATGCTGATTACAGATCATATCAATATGATGGGGACCAATCCATTAATTGGACCAAATGACAGTCAAGGCGTTCGTTTCCCTGATATGTCTGCCCCATACGATAAAGATTTGCTGGCACTTGCAGAAGAAACAGCTCAGCGCTTAGGCATATCTGTACAGCAGGGTGTTTATGCAGGGATGACAGGTCCTTCATATGAAACACCGGCTGAAGTTCGTTTCCTCAGAACACTTGGCGCAGATGCTGTAGGCATGTCGACGGTCCCAGAGGTGATTGTTGCGCGTCATGCAGGAATCAAAGTGCTAGGTATTTCTTGTATTTCTAATGCGGCATCAGGTATTTTAGATCAGCCGCTGTCTCATGATGAAGTCATTGAAGTAACCGAAAAAGTGAAAGCGAGTTTCCTTGATTTAGTAAAAGACATTGTCAAACAACTCTCATAGCATGTTTCAAGAAGCCTTCTGTTTATCGACAGAAGGCTTTTTTTATGTCAATCATATGATCTCTGAATAAAACAGCCTCGATGAGGAAAAAATAGAAAGGATTACGATAATGGAGGTCTGCCACTTGAAACGTCATATATGTGCATTGTTTATTTTAATGATCATTATCTCAATGGTTTCACCATCAGCGATAGCAAAAGAAAAAATTGAAAAACCAGAAGAAAAACAAACATCAGAATTGGTGCACGAAGCCAAATCAGCCATCTTAATAGAACGTGACACGGGAAAAGTGCTTTACAACAAAAACAGCGATGAAAAGCTGGCACCCGCAAGTATGACTAAAATCATGACGATGCTTCTCATCATGGAAGCCATTGATCAAGGAAAACTGAAAATGACTGACAAGGTAAGAACAAGTGACTATGCAGCTTCAATGGGAGGGTCACAAATCTTCCTTGAACCTGGAGAAGAAATGACCGTGAAAGAAATGCTGAAAGGCATTGCGATTGCGTCTGGAAATGATGCTTCAGTTGCCTTGGCAGAGCATATTGCCGGATCTGAAGAACAGTTTGTCGAGCAAATGAACAAAAAGGCAAAAGAACTCGGTCTCACCTCTACGGTCTTTCAAAACCCAACAGGACTTCCTGAAAAAGACCATTACAGTACAGCTCATGATATGGCAAAAATGGCAAAAGAGCTGTTGAAATATGAACAAATCACCAAATTCACAGGTGTCTACGAAGACTATCTCCGTCAAAACACAGATAAAAAATTCTGGCTTGTGAATACGAACCGATTGATTAAATTTCATCCAGGTGTGGATGGGCTGAAAACAGGTTTTACAGGGGAAGCCAAATACTGTTTGACTGCATCCGCTAAAAAAGGAAACATGCGCGTCATTGCAGTTGTCTTCGGCGCAAGTACACCAAAAGACAGAAACGCTCAAGTGGTCAAAATGTTAGACTATGCATTTAGTCAATACACCACACACCCGCTTTACAAACGAGGACAAGATGTAGCCGAAATCAAGGTAAGCAAAGGGACAAAGAAAAAAATTAAGCTTGTCACCTCTGAACCAATCTCCCTTTTAACGAAAAAAGGCGAAAATGTGGATCAGATAAAAAAAGAAATCAAACTGTCTCAGGATGTTACGGCCCCATTCTCAAAAGGAACGGAACTTGGAACCATTGTCTTGAAAAAAGACGGAAAAGTGTTGCATGAAAGCCCTGTTCAAGCCAAAGAAGGAATGGAAAAAGCGGGCGTTTGGACATTCTTCAAACGAGCGATGGCTGAATTTGTGAAATGGAAATAAAAAGGAGAAGGCTGCTGAAACAGGCAGTCTTTTTGCTATGAGAAAGAAGAAAAGAACATCTAAATGTGACGAATGATCACTAGTTTTGTCATGGTGAAGGATTTACTTGATAAAAAAGAGAAACAATCTTTATCCGAAATTAGAGCAAGGAGGAATAAAAAGATGAGCCTTGATATTCATTTTCAAGTAAAAGAGAGCGTACTTTGCATTCGATTAACAGGAGAGCTCGATCATCACTCCGCAGAAACATTGAGACAAAAGGTGACGAATTATTTGGAAACAGAGGACATTCGCCACATTGTGCTCAATTTGGCTGATTTAACGTTTATGGACAGCTCAGGTCTCGGAGTGATTTTAGGAAGATATAAAGAAATTAAGCAGCTTGGCGGAGAAATGGTCGTCTGTGCTATTTCGCCAGCAGTGAACCGGTTATTTGATATGTCTGGCTTATTTAAAATCATCCGTATGGAGCCTTCAGAGCAAACGGCATTGCAAACATTGGGGGTGGCATCATGAGGAATGAAATGAACCTGACCTTCTCTGCATTAAGTCAAAATGAATCCTTTGCGAGGGTGACAGTCGCGGCGTTTATCGCCCAGCTTGATCCGACATTAGATGAATTAACAGAAATCAAAACCGTTGTGTCAGAGGCGGTGACAAACTCCATTATCCATGGCTATGATGGAAATCCAGATGGCAAGGTGCATATCGAAGTCACACTTGATGACCATGTTGTGTACCTCACCATCCGTGACGAAGGAATGGGCATTACAGATCTTGAGGAAGCAAGACAGCCGCTTTTCACGACAAAACCAGACTTAGAACGCTCTGGAATGGGCTTTACCATTATGGAGAATTTTATGGATGATGTCATGATAGACTCATCTCCAGAAATGGGCACAACCATCCGTTTAACAAAGCATCTATCAAAAAGCAAAGCGCTTTGTAATTAAAGGAGCTGCTCATATGGATGTGGAGGTAAAAAAGCAAGCAAAAAAAGCCCAGCTGTCAAATGATGAAGTCAAAGAGCTCATCAAAAAAAGCCAAGACGGTGATCAGCAAGCAAGAGACCTCCTCGTAGAAAAAAACATGCGTCTTGTTTGGTCCGTTGTTCAGCGCTTTTTAAATAGAGGATATGAACCAGATGATTTGTTTCAAATTGGCTGTATTGGACTGCTAAAATCTGTTGATAAATTTGATTTGTCATATGATGTGAAGTTTTCGACCTATGCTGTCCCAATGATCATTGGTGAAATCCAGCGATTCATTCGAGATGATGGAACAGTCAAAGTCAGCCGGTCACTAAAGGAACTTGGTAATAAAATCCGGCGGGCAAGAGATGAATTGTCTAAGTCTCACGGAAGAATGCCGACCGTCCTGGAAATAGCCGAATATCTAGATATCACACCAGAGGATGTCGTCCTCGCTCAAGAAGCGGTCCGAACGCCGTCGTCGATTCATGAAACGGTGTATGAAAATGACGGGGACCCGATTACATTACTTGATCAAATTGCCGATCATTCAGAAGAAAGATGGTTTGATAAAATCGCGCTGAAAGAAGCGATCAAGGAATTAGAAGAACGAGAAAAACTCATTGTGTACTTAAGATATTATAAAGATCAAACACAATCTGAGGTAGCGGAGAGACTCGGCATTTCACAAGTACAAGTCTCGCGGCTTGAAAAGAAAATTTTAAAACAAATCCAAATGCAAATGGATCAAAAAGAGAGCTAGCCAATTCGGCTGGCTTTTTTCGTGTGGTAATTACCGGTAAATCAAGTTCTCTCGGTATGAGAACCATTTTTCACCACATACTATTTTTAACCCATCGTATAGGAAGTGACTTGGATGGACGGACAAATCTTTCTTCGGCTACGCCATCGCATTAAGACCGGTAATGATCAGCTCATTTATTTAGAAGATATCGCCCAAATCACTGGTGATGAGTTTGCTGTGCAAAAGCTTAGCAAGATGCCGATATATCATGTCAGTAAAAAGGATCGTCACATCGCCGTTCTTGATATCATGCATGTGGTCAAAACGATCAAAAAAACATGGCCAGACATCGACATTCAAACCGTCGGAGGCGCTGAAGCCATTGTTGAAATTGATACAGGCAAACGCCAGCTTTCTTCCGTTTTATTTGTGTTCGTGTGGCTTTTATTATTTGTCGGAGCGGCGCTTGCCATTATGAATTTCCACGAGGATGTCAGTATGCGGCTCGTTCATATCCGCCTATATGAAATGATCACAGGAAAAACGGTTGAGCATCCTTATTTATTGCAAATTCCATATAGCTTCGGTCTAGGCTTTGGCATGATTTTATTTTTCAATCATGTATTTAAAAAGCGTTTAAATGAAGAACCAAGTCCGCTTGAAGTGGAGATGTTTAAATATCAGCTCGATCTCGATCATTATGTCGCCCTTAAAGAAAATAAAGAGACAATGAAAGATATCCATGATCGGTAAGTGGCTTTTTGTCGCGTTAGTTGGACTTGGCGGCGGTTTAACGGTAGGAGCAGGGTTTGTGGCATTTCTCACAGTGCTTGGCATCATCCCTCGTTTAATGCAATTAACGAAAACGCAGCGCTTCATACAAGGATACGAGGCAGCTGTCATCACCGGGGCGGTCGTTGGCGGCTGGGCAACCTTGAGCGAGGTGCATTTGCATTTATCCAAATGGCTGGCGCTCCCGATCGGTCTTTTGGCTGGCATTTTCGTCGGCATGCTTGCAGCTGCGCTGACTGAAGTATTAAATGTACTTCCTATATTAACGAAAAGAATTGGAATGGACGGGAAAATTGTTTTGCTTCTCATGGCCATTGTCTTAGGCAAAGTATTTGGTTCACTATTCCATTGGCTGATTTATATTTAAAAATTTGGAGGGAACAACCGTGTCGAGTTTAAAAGAGAACTATCCATCTAAGGTGAAAACGTATCAGCCCAAACCTCCTTATGTCCTCAACTGCATCAAGGCTTTTCTTGTTGGTGGATTGATCTGTGCCATAGGCGAGGGGCTGCAACATTTCTATATTCACTTTTTTGATTTTAATGAAAAAACAGCAGGGAACCCAACAGTGGCGACCCTCATTTTAATTTCTTCTATATTAACTGGTATCGGTATTTATGATAGAATCGGCCAGTTTGCCGGAGCGGGATCGGCTGTTCCGGTGACAGGATTTGCAAACAGTATGACAAGTGCTGCCCTTGAGCATAGAAGTGAAGGGCTTGTTTTAGGGGTTGCCACCAATATGTTTAAGCTTGCTGGGAACGTCATTGTATTTGGTGTCGTTTCGGCATATGTCGTAGGGATCATTCGATACGTCTTGGAAAAGATGTTTTCGTAGGAGGAATGAATCGTGAAACTAACAGGTAAACAATCTTGGGTTTTTGAGCACAAGCTTTACGTCAATGCAGAGGGAACAGCTGCAGGGCCGAAAGAAAAAGAAGGACCGATTGGTCATTTAATTGATAAAACGTATGACGAAATCCATTGTGATCAAAAGAACTGGGAAATGGCTGAAAGAAAACTTATGGAAGATGCGATATCCAGTGCTTTATCAAAAGCAAATTTGCAAAAAAGCGATATTGATCTATTGCTCGCAGGAGATTTACTCAATCAAAACGTCACAGCAAACTATGTGGCAAGAGAACTGAAAATCCCGTTTCTTTGTTTGTTTGGGGCATGCTCAACCTCAATGGAATCGGTCGCCATTGCGTCAGCACTCATTGATGGCGGTTTTGCCAATAGAGCCATTGCAGCTACAAGCAGTCATAATGCAACGGCAGAACGCCAATTTCGTAATCCAACAGAATACGGGGGACAAAAACCAGATACAGCCACAAGTACCGTCACTGGGAGCGGGGCCGTTATTATTAGCCAAGAGCCCTCTCCAATTCAAATTACAAGCGCTACAGTAGGCAGGGTGATGGATCTTGGAATTACAGATCCATTTGACATGGGATCGGCCATGGCTCCGGCAGCGGCAGATACCATCAAGCAGCATTTAGAAGATCTCGGAAGAACGGTGGACGATTACGATCTGATTTTAACAGGGGATTTATCTGGTATTGGTTCACCAATTTTAAAGGATCTTCTGAAGGAAGAAGGCATTCAGCTTGGGAGGAAGCATGATGATTGCGGTTTAATTATCTATACACCCGATCAAAATGTATTCGCTGGTGGGAGCGGCTGTGCTTGTTCAGCTGTTGTGACATTTAGTCACATTTTTCAAGAAATGAAAGCAGGGAATCTGCAAAGAGTACTCGTTGTGGCAACCGGAGCGCTTCTAAGTCCAATGATGGTCCAGCAAAAAGAGACCATTCCAACCATTGCGCACGGTGTCGTATTTGAGCGTGCAGGAGGAGAGAGCTAATGGATTATCTTATCGCTTTTGTTGCAGGCGGACTTATTTGCGTCATTGGCCAGCTTTTACTAGACGTACTCAAACTTACGCCTGCACATGTCATGACCACCTTTGTTGTGGCGGGTACCATCTTAGACGGATTCGGTATTTATGATAAATTTATTGAATTTGCAGGTGCGGGCGCAACCGTACCAATCGTCAGTTTTGGTCATAGCTTGCTTCATGGGGCGATGCATCAGGCAGATGTACACGGGTTCATTGGAATCGGGATCGGTATTTTTGAATTAACTTCTGCTGGAATTTCAGCTGCGATTTTATTCTCATTTATTATCGCTCTTATCTTTAAACCGAAAGGATAACCTAATATGGGGCAAAGACGGAAAGTCATTTTAGTGACAGACGGAGATATATATGCTGCCAAAACCATTGAGCTTGCTGCTAAAAATGTCGGTGGGCGATGTATTTCCAGCTCAAAAGGAAATCCAAGCAAACGAACAGGACCTGAACTTGTGCAGATGATTTTAAAAACGCCGAATGATCCAGTGTTTGTCATGTTTGATGATTCTGGTCTGACAGGTGAAGGAACAGGGGAGATAGCGATGAAGCATGTGGCGCGTCATCCTGAAATTGAAGTCATTGGGGCGATCGCCGTTGCATCCAAAACGCATCAAGCTGAATGGACAAAGGTTCATGTTTCCATTGACCGGGAGGGTGAACTGACAGAATACGGTGTCGACAAGCATGGTCTTCCTGAGATGGAGCCTCATAAAATGAGCGGAGATACCGTGTATTGTCTTGATTCGCTCGATCTTCCGTTTGTTGTTGGAATTGGAGATATTGGAAAAATGGGACGGAAAGATGATCTGAGCAAAGGGTCTCCGATCACAATGAAAGCAGTCGAATTAATTTTAGAAAGGAGTGGTTTCCATGAAGAAAGACAAGGTAAACGTGTACCGAGATCCGAAGAAAAATGAAGATTACTTTAAAGAAAATGTCGGAATGGGTCTCAGCTTTGACCTTGGCGTGCGGAAAATTTATATACACGATCAGGAAATCCAACTTTACTATGTAAATGGACTGTGTGACACACAGTATGTCATCTACTTATTAAAAGAGCTAGTTGAAATCAATGACAACGAACCTGAATCAGATGACATGGCCCGTGTGATTGAGAATCGTCTTGTCAATCAGCAGGTCTCAAAGGTTGAAACACTTGATGAAGCGGTAGACCAAGTGCTGTCGGGCCTTGTGGCAGTTGTAGTTGAAGGTGAAAACTACGCATTTATCATTGATGTCAGAAGCTATCCTGGCAGAATGCCAGAGGAGCCGGATACAGAAAAGGTTGTCCGGGGCGCAAGAGACGGTTTTGTTGAAAACATTATTGTCAATACAGCACTCATACGAAGACGGGTGCGAGATGAAAAACTGAGATACAAAATGCTCAAAGTAGGCGAACGTTCGAAAGCGGATGTATGTGTTTGCTACATTGAAGATATTGCGGACCCAGATCTTGTCGATATCATAGAGAAAGAAGTGTCAGGAATCAAAGTCGACGGGTTGACAATGTCTGATAAAACAATTGAAGAATTCATTATTAAACAAGGATACAATCCCTTTCCCCTTGTACGTTACACCGAGCGTCCAGATGTCGCCGCTAACCATATACTAGAAGGGCATGTCATCATCATTACGGATACATCTCCTAGTGTCATCATTACGCCAACCACCATTTTTCACCACGTTCAACATGCAGAAGAATACCGCCAAGCACCCGCAGTTGGTACGTTCCTAAGATGGGTACGCTTTTTAGGCATTTTATGTTCAACGTTTCTTTTACCAATTTGGTTTCTGTTTATCCTTGAACCAAGTCTTCTGCCAGATCATTTAAGCTATATTGGCTTTAACAAACCGTCCCATATTCCAGTGATTTTACAAGTATTTCTAGCTGATTTTGGGGTGGAATTTTTAAGGATGGCTGCAATTCATACGCCAACCGCATTGTCGACCGCCATGGGACTGATTGCGGCTGTTTTAATTGGGCAAATTGCTATTGATGTCGGTTTATTTACACCAGAGGTCATTTTATACGTCTCACTAGCGGCAATTGGTACATTTACAACCCCAAGCTATGAGCTGAGTGTCGCCAATAAGATTGTACGACTCATCATATTAGCGCTCGTGGCGATCTTTAAGCTGAATGGACTCATCATTGGTTTTACGTTGTTACTCATCTACTTAACATCCATTCGTTCATTGCAGACGCCTTATATGTGGCCGTTTATTCCTTTTAATGGGAAGGCTTTGTGGCAAGTGCTGATTCGGACGTCTGTTCCTGGCTCAAAAGTAAGGCCAAGCATTGTTCACCCTCAAAACAGATCAAAAATTCCACCAAATTCTTAACGCTCATTGAAAGTGGCTGAAGATTGTGATATTGTATTTTTAACTTTGAGAAACGGCAAAAAGGCAGCTCACGCAGCTGTCTTTTTTCAGCCGAGGCGGAGAAAGAGGGAATGACATTGTATTTACATGGCACTTGCAGACAAAATGAACTCGGTCATTTAGAAATTGGTGGTGTTGATGCCGTTTCTTTAGCTGAAACGTATGGGACACCACTTTATGTATATGATGTGGCTTTAATACGGGAGCGTGCAAAAAGCTTTCAAAAAGCATTTATAGAAGAAGAGTTAAAAGCGCAGGTAGCATATGCGAGTAAAGCATTTTCCTCCATCGCGATGTTTCAGCTTGCCAAGGAAGAAGGATTATCTCTTGATGTCGTATCAGGCGGGGAGCTTCACACAGCCATTTGCGCTGGGTTTCCGGTCGAAAAAATTCATTTCCATGGCAACAATAAAAGTAGAGATGAATTAAAAATGGCGTTAGAGCACGAGATCGGCTGTATCGTTGTAGATAATTTTTACGAAATGAAGCTCATTGAAGAGCTTGGTCAAGAGCTGTCAAAACAGGTGAAAGTGCTGCTGCGTATCACACCAGGTGTCGAAGCGCATACGCATGATTACATTACAACAGGCCAAGAGGATTCCAAATTTGGCTTTGACCTTCACAATGGACAAGCAGATGAAGCGGTGAAACAAGTACTTGGATCAGAAGTGATCGAGCTGTTAGGCGTTCATTGCCATATTGGTTCACAAATATTTGATACAGCTGGTTTTGTCCTTGCAGCAGACAAGATCTTTTTGAAGCTGGATGAATGGAGAGAATCATTTGGTTTTATTTCGACCGTGTTAAACTTAGGCGGCGGCTTTGGCATCCGTTATACAGAAGAAGATGAACCACTTCCTGCGACAGAATACGTCGAGAAAATTATCCAAGCTGTAAAAGAGAACGTGACACGCTATGCGTTTGATATGCCGGAGATTTGGATTGAGCCAGGCCGCTCTCTTGTTGGTGACGCAGGGACAACGCTTTATACGATCGGTTCATCAAAACACGTACCTGGCATTCGCGATTATGTTGCGGTAGATGGGGGAATGAGTGACAACATTCGTCCAGCTTTATATCAAGCGAAATATGAAGCGGCAAGTGCCAACAAAATGAGCCAATCGCACGATCAAACAGTTTCTATTGCAGGGAAATGCTGTGAAAGCGGAGATATGCTTATTTGGGATATCGATCTGCCAGAGTTATCACAAGGAGATTTATTAGCTGTCTTTTGTACCGGAGCTTACGGCTACAGTATGTCAAATAACTATAACCGCATCCCGCGCCCGGCTGTTGTATTTGTAGAAGACGGGGAAGCGCAGCTTGTGGTTGAACGTGAAACATATGCGGATATTGTCAAACTTGATTTACCGTATCAATCAAAAGTGAAATCATCTATGTAAAAAAAGCTGCCTGTACATCAGGCAGCTTTTTATAATGACTTATTTTCCTCCAGTAAATACAGAGACGATCGCGTTCCAAATGGAGACAAAGAAATCCCAAATCTTTTGAAGTAGGTTTTTCCCTTCATCTGATTCTATGAATTTCGTAATCTTGTCTTTTGCTTTATCGATTTGAGATCCTACCTGGTTCCAATCGATATTGATGTTCTTCATTTTATCGAATAGAGAAATAAGCTGATCCTTTTGATCTTGCGTTAGATTTAAGTTTAAATCAGAAGCAGCCTGATCCACTTTTTCTTCTACTTCTTTTGTTGTTTTAGGGACACCATTTTTCGCAATGTCATCCTTGATTTTTGCGATAAGGGCAGAAGCATTGTCTTTCCCGATGGAGTCACCCAATTTAGACGTTGTCACAAGCTCTTCGTTTGCTACCTGCTTCACATCTTCTGGAATGGCTTTGTCGCTAGACACTTCATAGGCTTTTAATAAACCCGTAAGTGCGGCTGTACCAGAAACTTCAAACGGTGCAGTCACAACAACCTTAGCATCCTTGACACCGGCTGTCATTAAAGCATTTAAATACATCTCATCTGTAATGGTCTTGATGTTATGTGTATCCACAGTCAGACCAGTACCTGATTTTTCAATGGTGATAGATGAAGATGATAATGCTCTCGTCCCGATAGAAGAACGAGGGATATACTTTCCTAAATATTCATGCTCTTCTTTATTGGTTACTTCAATTTTTGTCGCATTTTCAGGTGGATTCAACTCGTCAAGCACCTTCTGGCGATCAGCCGGAGTTAAGTCTTGCCCAAGTGTGACGATGACATCGCCGACAGCTGCATCCGCTAAGCTGACTTTTGGCGCACCAATGAGGAAAAGGAGCGCTGCCATCATACTAAGCATTGATTTTTTAAACATGTTGACCTCCTTCAAGTCGAAAGGGTTCCTCTTTCAAGAGAAACTCATCTTTTGAGTACACGTAAAGAAATGTACTCCATCATATAGACGTAACAAATCGATTCGACGTTTCAATTTTCTTTTTAAGATGTTTTCCTTTTCCAAAAAATAAAGACATGTTGCTCATTCTGTCACCAATTTAATAGGAAAAAAGGATCAAGCTCTTCTATTGTATCAATCCTAAGAAAAGAGGTAAATCACAATCAAGAGCAGGGGATGTTTAACATGACCGAAAATGTGCTATAATGAGCGTTGTTTAACCTGAAAGGAGAATGTGAAAAATGGCAAAAAAAGGATACATACAACTAACGAATGGTAAGAAACTTGAGTTTGAACTATACCCAGAGGCTGCTCCAGGTACAGTAGCAAACTTTGAAAAATTAGCGAATGAAGGCTTCTACGATGGATTGAAATTCCACCGCGTTATCCCAGGCTTCGTAAGCCAAGGCGGCGATCCAAACGGTAATGGAACTGGTGGTCCTGGTTACACAATTAAATGTGAAACAGAAGGGAATCCACATCAACACGAAAGAGGTTCATTATCAATGGCGCATGCTGGTAAAGACACGGGCGGTAGCCAATTCTTTATCGTCCATGACCCGCAGCCGCACTTAAACGGTGTTCACACTGTTTTTGGCAAAGTAACATCTGGTATCGAGGCTGTTCTAGATATGGAACAAGGCCAAGGAATGGAAAAAGTCGAAGTTTTCGATGCTTAATCCAAAACACCGCTTAAACGCGGTGTTTTTTTATTATCAATCTGATTTTACGGTTATTTGTTCCGTGAGGCGGTAGGTGATGAACCAATATAAAAGGGCAATGGCGCTAACAGAGGCGCCAAATAAACATACTCCGCTCCAGCCATTGTTTGCGTATATGCTAGTGGAAGCAATGGAACCAGTCGCACTGCCGATGGAGTAAAAAATCATATAAGCAGCAGTGAGCCGGCTTCTCGCCTCAGGCAGCACTGTGAAAATCATACTTTGGTTGGTCACATGTACAGCCTGCACAGATAGGTCAAGAATAATAATACCGATGATTAATAAAATAAGTGAATATTCAGTGAAAAAGATAAAAAACCATGAAACAAGTAATAGGACAAGGGCTATACAAGTTGTTAATTGTCCTAAGCCTCGATCAGCAAGGCCTCCAGCCCGAGCCGCGCCTAATGCACCAGCAACTCCGGCAAGACCAAATGCACCAATTGCCGTATGTGAAAGATTGTATGGCGAGCTGCTGAGAGGCAGCACGAGCGAAGTCCACAACGTGCCAAACACGATAAAGATCAGTAAACCCAGTATGCCTCGGATGCGAAGAATTCGTTCTTGTCTGAACAATGTAAACATTGAAGCGAGCAGCTTCATATAGGATATAGACGCTCTCTTGCTGGCAGTGCGCGGGAGATACCGGTATAACACGGCGGTTATGATGAGCATCATAACGGCAGACACGAGATAGACTGACCTCCAGCCGGCGAGATCAGTTAGTACACCAGCAAACGTTCGTGCGAGAAGAATACCAATCACAATGCCACTTTGAACCAAGCCCACGATACGGCCTCGTTCTTCAGGAGCAGCCCATGTCGCTGCGAACGCTACGAGTACCTGAGTGACCACAGCAAGCATGCCGACGACAGCCAGCCCTATGAACAGGACGGTGGCAGTAGGGGCGATGCCGACTAGAATCAGAGATAATACGGATACAAGCATCTGAGCCATGATGAGCCGCCTTTGATTGAACAGATCACCAAGTGGTACGATCAGTAGCAGTCCTAGTGCATAACAAAGCTGAGTAATCGTAATGACGATGCCAATGGATGAATAGGTGATGCCAAACTCGGATGCGAGGGAGTCTAATAACGGTTGTGCAAAGTATATGTTTGCAACTGCCATCCCGCAGGCTGACGCAAAAAGCAGAGCCATATAGCGAGTCATCGCTTGTTTCGGTTTGTTTTGTAAATGAGTCGTTTCCAATTCAAGATGTTCTATGGAAGTGATTTTTTCTTTCACCATGCATGTCGTCGTCTCCTTTTGTACTAAAAAGTATAATATACTGATCGGTATATTATGATTCCTGTTAAGGATAACCAACAAAACATTTTAAAGTCAATACTTTCATCTTGAAAGAGGAAGGCAATTTGACAATCATACGTCGATAAAATAAAATTATAATATACCGATTGGTAATCAAATAGAGAATAATATCAAAAAATAGATGTCTGACTTTGTGAAGAAATTTTAATGTTGAAATGAGGAATTGCTGATGGTTCGACAACGGGAATTTGACAAGGAAAAAGCGTTGGATGAGGCAATGGTGCTTTTTTGGGAAAAGGGGTATAGGGCCACTACATTAAGTGATTTGACTGAAAAAATGGGAATACAGCGGCCAAGTTTATACTCAGCGTTTGGAGATAAAGAGGAATTATTTGAGGCCGCATTACGCAAATATACAAAGCAGCATGCTGCTCATATTCGAACAAAACTTCAAAACAATCTTTCTGTCAAGGAAGCATTTCATGCATTATTTGCAGATTTAGTAGAAGAGGAATATAGAGATGGTCCGAGTAAAGGGTGTTTTTGCATCAATACAATAGTGGAACTTGCGCCACACGAAGAGAAATTTGAAATTCTTACAAGAGAGCATCAGATGTATCTTTCCGTCATTTTCGAAGAAAGAATTGTTCAAGGTATTCGCTCGGGTGAGCTCAAAAAAAGCCTGAATGCTAAAGCTTTAGCACAAACACTGGTCGTTTCTTTCATTGGACTGACCGTCCTCATGAAATCTCGTACAGAGCGTTCATTTGTAGATCATTCTGTAGCGACGATACTTTCCATATTAAAATAATGACAACATGCTATGGCATCCTCCTACTATAAGAGTGATGGACAAAATTCGATTTTGTGATATGATAAGAGAACAAACATTCGCATTTGTGGGTGTCGCCACATTGTCAGTACAAATCTAAAAACCGTGGTCGTGCTGAAAGAAAGCAGGAGATAATTTGAAACCATTAACAAAAGAAGAAAAAAATCACATGATGATTGCCATTCAGCGTTATTTTGCCGAAGAACGAGAAGAAGAAATTGGTGAATTAGCAGCCATCAATATACTAGAATTTATCACAAAAAACCTTGGAAGCTATTATTATAATCAAGGGGTTCGTGACAGCCGGAACATCGCTGTTCAGAGATCGCAATTGTTAGAGGAAGATTTATTCGCACTCGAAAAAAGATGATCATTAATGATGTGTACCTTGCTAACTGATAAAGAGGAAAGAGACCCCCTTAATAAAGAACGCATATTCGTATCATATGTAATGATGAAAAGGTGGAACCAAAGGTCCATCTCAATCGTTATATAAGTAACCATTAATGGAAATCAGCTTTTTTGGTTTTATTTCATCAAAAGAAGGAATAAAACATACAAATAGGCGAAGTGCAGATGATGGAGGTTCTAAATATGGGGAAAATTAAATTGAAAATGGCCATCTTATTTGTTTTACTGCTTTGTTTAGGCGCAGGTTATTTATACATGAATGGCATGAAAATTGAAGATGTGCCAACAGCCATTGGTGAAAGCTTAACAAATAATGATAAAGATTATACCATCTATGAATATACCATTACGAAAATTGACGGAGATGAATATTACGGTCAAGCAAAAAACGGCACAAAAATCATTTTTAGTGGAAAGAAATTCGAAGATGATGTGGTCGACTTGAAGAAAGGTGATCGTATTAAAGCCTACTTTAGTAATGAAAAGAGAATAGATGGTCTTATAAAAGTAGTAAAAGTCGTTAATTAACAAGTCTCCTTTCCTATAAGGAGGCTTTTTTGTGAGAAATCTTGATTGTTGCATTTGACAACAAGGATCGCTATAATAGCCCCTAAGGACAGCTAAATATCGATTGTATCCTTCGGGGCAGGGTGAAAATCCCGACCGACGGTAATAAAGCAAATGCTTTACAGCCCGTGACCCGTTAATTTATTAACGGTTGATTCAGTGAAAAGCTGAAGCCGACAGTGAAAGTCTGGATGGGAGAAGGATAAAGAAAGCTATGAACAAAAAATATTTGTTGATCATAGTTTTATTTCTGATGCAAAAAAGCCAAAGCCCCGGAATTTTTTCCGGGGCTTTCTGTATGTACATGTAGTTAATAGACCGGCATGCAGTGTTTATTAGGTGATCCCTCATCTACCTTGTATGGACCATAAAAAGCGACGAAGGTGCTCAATCGATCACATGTCCCTAACATCGCTTTTTTATAAAGTGAGAAATACAAATGAAAAGAAAGGGAGGATCACATGTTTACGGGGATAATTGAAGAAGTAGGCACCGTTCAGTCATTAAGCAAAAAGTCAGCAGATGCCATGGAAATTGTCATTCAGTGCAGCCGTGTGCTAGAAGATGTTCACCTTGGAGACAGTATTGCGATCAATGGTGTATGTCTTACAGTCACAAACTTTACAAAAGCACAGTTCGCAGCAGATGTGATGCCAGAGACGGTCAAAGCGACATCACTGGATCAGCTGACATCAGGCAGTCCAGTGAATTTAGAGCGGGCCATGTCCTCGAATGGACGATTCGGCGGTCATTTTGTCTCAGGACATGTTGACGGGACAGCAGTCATTACCCGAATAGAAAAGAAAAGTAATGCCATTTACTATGATTTAGAGATGGAAAAGACCCTCACAGATATGCTCACGCAAAAGGGTTCGATCGCAATAGATGGTGTCAGCTTAACCATTTTCGATTTGCAAGATTCACACGTCACAGTCTCTATTATTCCCCATACGCTTGAAGGAACTATTTTCCCGACTAAATCTATGGGAGAGATCGTGAATATAGAGTGTGACATGATCGGTAAATATATTTATCGCTTTTTAACAAAAGAACAAGATGAAAAGCAGCCATCCCGATTGACCCCATCATTTTTAAAAGAGCACGGATTCTAGGAGGCGATTGTATGTATCATTCAGTAGAAGAAGCAGTAAATGCTCTAAAAGAAGGAGAAATCATTATCGTTGTGGATGATGAAGACAGAGAAAACGAAGGAGATTTTGTGGCACTTGCTGAGCACGCCACGCCTGAAGTGATTAACTTTATGGCTTTACATGGAAGAGGCCTCATTTGTACACCGGTCCATGCGTCGATTGCTAAACACCTGAACCTGCATCCAATGGTAGAAGAAAATACAGATGCTCACCATACAGCATTTACAGTGAGCATTGATCATGTAAAAACGACGACTGGAATTAGTGCTTTTGAGCGCTCTACGACTATGCTTGCCATGTTAAATAAAGACGCAACACCAGAAGAATTTGCCCGCCCAGGTCATGTATTTCCGCTCATTGCAAAAGAAGGCGGCGTACTAGAAAGACCAGGTCATACAGAGGCGGCGGTAGATCTTGCGAAACTGGCAGGTTCAGAGCCAGCGGGTGTCATATGTGAAATTATGAATGTAGATGGCTCAATGGCGCGTGTTCCAGAACTAAAAGAGATCCAAAAACAGCACGGTTTAAAAATGCTGACAATAGAAGCATTGCAAACCTATTTAATTAATAAAGAAACAGCAACGATTGAAACAAAATAAAAATCACAAAAAAGGATGATCAACATATGAATACAATACAAGGGCATGTAGTAGCAGAAGGACTAAAATTTGCAATTGTCGTCGCAAGATTTAATGACTTTATTACAAGTAAACTGCTTGATGGAGCAGAAGATACATTGCTCAGACACGGAGCAAACGGTGACGATATTGATGTCGTGTGGGTACCGGGTGCTTTTGAAATTCCGTACATGGCAAAAAAACTCGCTGAAACAGAGAAATACGATGCCGTCATTACACTTGGAACTGTAATCCGGGGCGCAACAACTCACTACGATTATGTTTGTAATGAAGCCGCTAAAGGAATTGCTCAAAGTGCCATGTCAACAGGGGTACCGATTATCTTTGGTGTACTAACAACAGAATCCATTGAACAAGCCATCGAAAGAGCCGGTACAAAAGCTGGAAATAAAGGTAGCGAATCGGCTGCAGCTGCCATTGAAATGGCGAATCTCAACCGTACCTTTCGTTAATTTAGTGAAAAAGAGTTTAAAAACGGTATAAAAATGTTTATAATGTGTGATGAGCAAATGATTCGTGAGACATTTGCTGGACATAAGGATAATTTGAATATTGAGGGGTATATATGTTAATTCGTTATAAGAGGTCTTTTGAAAAAATTGCCATGGGGCTACTCTCTTTCATGCCGGGTGAGAAAGACGTCAAACAGCTTCAGCAGACGATGAAGTCATATGAAATGGATGAAAATCGGCAGCTGTTCCTTTGGAAAGATGGCGAGGATATCGTAGGTGCTATTGGTGTGTTGAAAACAGACGACCAAGTACAAATCGAGCATATTAGTGTGAATCCATCCCATCGAGATCAAGGAATCGGCAAGGAAATGGTTTTAGCCGTGGAAGAGGTATTCAAAACCAAAACACTCATTCCAAATGAATTAACGCAAGGCTTCTTTCATAAGTGTCACAGCGAAACAAACTAAATATCACACATGTAAAAGCAGAGGCTACAGTCCTCTGCTTTTTTTACGTTCGATTTGCTTTTTTCGTTCAAGCAATACATCTGTCCGGTCACGCAGTCTATGTTTTTCGATCAAAAATGTGTGGGATAAGTTGCTCTCCTGACCAAAGATCAGTCCTTCTTTTTGAGCCGTTTCTTGGCATAGAGACAGGAGCGCTTCATCTTTAATCGGGAGCATCACACTTTCGTAGGGCATGTCTTCAGCCATTTTCTTCTTCAGCGTTCTCAGAAGTTTGAGAAATGCCTCATCATCCAGACCGAGGTTCGATAATACGGGCCGGTTTGCTTCCAGCAAGTGGAGGCTATTTGAAATGAGCCGTTTTGCACCTTTTCCATTTCCCCGTCTTTGATGATACAAAGCAACGGCAAGCTGAATGAAGCCAACCCAATATTCTTTGCGCTGCTCAGGCGGGTCTTCCTTCCAATACTCCTCAAGAATTTCATGACACTCAAAATAATCTCTTGTCGTATGAAATTCATGTAAAAAAGCCACGTACGCTTCAGGATACACAGTGGTCATCTCCTTTTCCACTCTCAGTCTAACATATTGAAAAGAAAAGAAGAAAGAGCGCCCTTCTTGAAAGGACGCTCTGTTTCTTTAATAAACCCAAGCCGCGCCAACGATGATCAGCAAGATGAAAAGCACGACAATAAGCGCGAAACCTCCGCCAAAGTTATAGCCATCTCCCATAATGATACGGCCTCCTTTTTTATCAGTTCTGTTTACAATGGTATTCTATGTATAAATGCCCTGAGTGGTATGGGCGAAACCACTGTTTTTCTTATTTCGCCTAGGACATCATGGTCGAAATTATATTGGACGAGAGCTTTATCCTGTCTTATACTAAAGGTTAGCCGGTGAAACGGTACTTAGAAGACAGTAGAAATGGTGAGAAAAAATGCTGGAATATCAGGTGAAAATAGATTCGTTTGAAGGTCCTTTGGACTTGCTTTTACATTTAATCAACCGGTTGGAAATTGATATTTATGATATTCCCGTTGCTAAAATTACGGAGCAGTATTTATTATATGTGCATACCATGAGGGAGCTTGAACTTGATGTGGCAAGTGAATATTTGGTGATGGCTGCAACCCTCCTGAGTATTAAAAGCAGAATGCTCCTTCCGAAACAAGAGGAAGAGCTATTTGATGAAGACCTGCTTGAAGAGGAAGAGGACCCTCGAGAAGAGCTGATTGGCAAACTGATTGAATACCGAAAGTATAAAGATGCAGCACAAGAACTAAAGGAACGCGAGGAAGAAAGGCAAAATGCCTTTACAAAACCTCCGAGTGATTTAAGCGAATTTGCAAAAGAATCGGAAGCGAAGGACACAAACCTGCATGTCACGGTGTATGATATGTTAGGTGCGTTCCAAAAGGTATTGAACCGAAAAAAAATAACGAAACCAGCACCATCTAGGATTACAAGACAAGAAACCCCGATTGAAGACAGAATGAATGAGATTATGAAACATTTAAGAAAAACGAAAAAGCGGACCAATTTCATGACTCTATTTCAACATGATCAAAAGGAGCACCTTGTCGTGACGTTTCTTGCTGTTCTTGAATTGATGAAAAGTCATCAAATCATGTTAGAGCAGGAAGGAAACTTTGAAGACATTTATATAATAGGGAGTGAAACGATTCATGACGCTTGATATCGTGAATTGGAAAGCCATCATAGAAGCGCTGCTTTATGCAGCAGGTGACGAAGGTTTAACAAAAAAACAGCTCATGTCTGTTCTTGAAGTAGAAGAGGCAGCGTTACTCGACATGATGTCTGCCGTAAAGGAAGAATATCAAAAACAAGAACGAGGAATTGAGCTCATTGAATATGCAGATTCTTATATGCTGCTGACGAAAAAGGAATACAGCATTTATTTGAAAAAATTAGTCGAGACCCCATCCAAAGGTTTGTCTCAAGCAGCACTTGAAGTACTCGCAATCGTTTCTTATAAACAGCCGATCACACGCAGTGAGGTAGAAGAAATCAGAGGAGTCAAATCAGAGCGGGTGCTTCATAGTTTAGTAGCCAAAGCGCTGCTCTGTGAAGTTGGACGTGCCGATGGCCCTGGGCGAGCAATTCTTTATGGGACAACACCTACCTTTTTAGAGCAGTTTGGCTTAAAGGCATTGGATGAATTACCGCCGCTTCCAGAGAATGTGGAAGCAGATGGTGTACAAGAAGAAGCTGATCTATTTTTTGAAAACTTCAATCAAACATTTGAAGAGATAAAATAGTTCAAAAGAATGAAAAATGTATGGTAAAATATAAAAAAGATTTTAGGTCTAACATCTATTGATGTCAGATAAAATGGTCATAAAGCCATGAGGGGAAGGTAAACACAAAACAAATGGCACATATGAATGTAAAGGCTCAAGTTGATCAAGCAGGCGTCTTTTTATCAAAGGTTGCAACTGAAATGAATGGTTTTCTGAACGAAGCTACCTTATCAAGTATGAAACGATTAAACCCTGAAGCGGAAGCCTATTATTGTGACATATTGAATACATTACGGAAGCTTGCAGTGTACAGCGAGGATGCAGCGGCAATTTGCAGGAAAATCAGCCAGCAACAGACATTCCCGCAGCAAGCCGCGCAGCAGACGCTTCACCGTATTTATCATCAATGTATTGAAGAGTTTTTCACGCCGAAAAAGGATACATGGTATGAAGACAGCCGTTCCGCATATACAGGAAAGAGCAGCATTGTTTTCCACCATGAAGTATCCGCTGAGATCAAACGATTATTTTCTTCATTAGAAAAAGATTTTTTAGCGATGAGAGAAGAGCTAGAATATACGACATCTCATCAGCAAATGAAAATGGTATAAGCAAGAGGAAAAAGCGTCTCTGCATTATAGAGACGCTTTTTTTTATGGACGAGGCATCATAACTTTTTCAGCCGCGCATACACTTGTACAAAACGGACAAGGACGTGAATGAACATGCCCTATTTAAAAATTGGAACAGCAGTCCTTCTTCTATTTACACTCTTACTGCCTTTTTCCTCACATGCCAAAGCAGATATGTCATTATCGGTGAGTGCAAGAAGCGCCATTTTAATAGATGGACAGTCAGGCAGAGTCCTATTTGGAAAGGACGAGCATGAAAAAAGAAGAATCGCCAGTATTACGAAAATTATGACGGCAGTATTAGCCATTGAATCAGGAAAAATGAAAGACACCGTCAAAGTATCAAAGCGCGCGATTCAAGCAGAGGGCTCATCGATTTATTTAAAAGAAGGGCAGAAGGTGAGCCTAGAAGACTTGACATACGGACTTATGCTGCGTTCTGGAAATGATGCAGCTGTTGCCATTGCAGAGCATGTGGGCGGCAGCTTAGAAGGATTTATTTTTATGATGAATCAAAAAGCATCTGAACTAGGAATGGAGAATACGAATTTTCAAAATCCGCATGGACTCGATGATCATAAACATCATTATTCATCAGCCTATGACATGGCTATCTTAACAAAATACGCCATGGAGCATAAACAATATCAAAAAATTGCGGGCACGACTTTCTATAAAGCGAAAACGATGGAAGGCTATTGGAAAAATAAAAACAAGCTAGTCACCGGATTATACAAATATTCAACTGGTGGGAAAACGGGGTATACGAAGCTTGCAAAACGGACACTTGTCTCTACTGCGGCAAAAGGGGATGCGGCGCTGATCGCTGTGACCATTAATGCGCCAGATGATTGGAAGGATCATATCTCTATGTTTGAATATGCATTTGATCACTATAAAACATACGAACTTGCTGAAAAAGGAAGACTCGCTTCATTAAAAGGAACCTTTTACGAAAAAAAGGCATTTATCAAACGTGATGTGGACTATTTTTTAAATGAAGATGAGAAAAAACTAGTAGAAATTGAAACGAAAATGCTTACTCCTCAAAAGAAGTGGAAAAAAAACGCCGAAGCCATCCCGGATGTTGTAGGGCAAATGACGTTTTTATTAGATGGTCAGGTGATCGAGCAAGTACCGATTTTTTATGAAAATAAACGAAATCGAATGCCTCAAAAAAGCTTCCAAGAAATGTTTAAGTCTGTCTTTCAGACATCTATAGGCGGATCTTCATGGTCAATCTAATTTGGGTATTCCTCACTGTCATCGGTCTTGTGTATGCGATGTTCAACGGAACGATGGAGGAAGTAAACGAAGCTGTATTTAAGGGCTCAAAAGAAGCAGTGACCATTTCAATTGGTTTGATTAGTGTCCTCGTTTTTTGGCTCGGACTGATGAAGATTGCAGAAGAGGCTGGTCTGTTAAATTTCTTTAGTAAATTGTGCCGTCCCTTTATTTCAAAGCTATTTCCGGATATTCCGCCTAACCATCCCGCGATGGGATATATTTTGTCGAATCTGATGGCGAATTTCTTTGGGCTCGGGAATGCCGCTACACCGCTTGGGATTAAGGCGATGGAGCAGATGAAAGCATTAAACGGCGGGAAAAATGAAGCAAGCCGGTCCATGATTACATTTTTAGCGGTTAACACATCCTCTATCACACTCGTGCCAACAACCGTCATTGCAATTAGAATGACCTATGGTGCAGATCAGCCAACAGACATTGTAGGGCCAACCATTTTGGCGACACTCATTTCAGGCATTGGTGCCATTCTCATTGATCGCTATTTCCACTATCGCAGAAGCAGGCGGGGGTGATCTCGTGTCATTTATTAACTGGCTGTCACTTGCTTTGATCCCACTGATCATCGCAGGAATTTTAATTGCGGGAACCATTAAAAAGGTACCGACCTATGAAACATTTGTCGAGGGCGGGAAAGAAGGTATTCAAATTGCCTTTTCAATCATTCCTTATTTAGTCGGCATGCTCGTGGCCATTACGATATTCCGCGCGTCTGGTGCGCTTGATTTTGTCATGGGACTGTTAAAACCCGTGTTTACAGCGATCGGCTTCCCGGCAGAAGTGGTGCCGCTTGCGTTTATTCGTCCGATATCTGGCACAGCTGCACTCGGGATGACATCAGACCTCATTGCGACATATGGACCAGATTCTTTTATCGGACAGCTCGCAGCTGTCATGCAAGGGTCAACTGATACCACTCTCTACATTTTAACAGTCTATTTTGGGGCAGTCGGTATTAAAAAAATGGGAGATGCGCTGAAAGTAGGTCTGTTAGCGGACCTCATTGGAATCATTGCATCTGTCATCATCGTCAGTTTATTATTTAGCGGCGCCTAAAGAGGCGCTTTTTTGTCTTTCAATGGATGGGAAATTGCTTTTTAGCTGAAATTAAACAGACGAATCGCTTATTTTTCCACGAATGCTTGTTTGTTTTAAGTCAAGCAAGTAAGATAGTACATGAGGTGAAAGACAAAATGGAACGTTTACAGAAAGTAATTGCACATGCCGGCGTCGCTTCTAGACGAAAGGCAGAAGAATTAATTAAAGAAGGACGAGTTACCGTTAATGGTCAAACAGTGACAGAGCTCGGAGTAAAAGTGGGCTCTTCAGATAAAATTGAAGTCAACGGATTAAAGCTTGAAAGAGAAGAACCGGTTTACTTTATGCTTTATAAACCGCGCGGCGTCATTTCAGCTGCCGAGGATGATAAAGGACGTAAGGTTGTCACAGATTTCTTTGATGACATCCCGCAGCGCCTTTATCCAATCGGCCGGTTAGATTATGATACGAGCGGTTTGATTTTAATTACAAATGACGGGGAATTTGCCCATAAGCTCATGCATCCGAAATACGAAATTGATAAAACATATGCAGCGAAGCTAAAAGGCATCCCATCAAAGGAATTGCTTAGAAAGCTAGAAAAAGGGATTATGTTAGATCATAAAAAGACTGCACGTGCTCGTGCCAAGATGCTTTCTATCGATAAACGAAAGCAGACATCTATTGTTCAATTAACCATTCATGAAGGCAGAAACAGACAAGTGCGCCGCATGTTTGAAGCGATCGGTCATGATGTGTTAAAGCTAAAAAGAGAGCAATATGCGTTCCTTCATATTGAAGGCATGAGACCAGGAGACCGCAGAGAATTAACACCGCATGAAGTAAAGCGCCTGAGAGCAATTGCAGATCACGGGAAAAGCGCTTTTTAATTTTCACATAAACTTCAAAAAATGAAGAAGCATCAAAAGAAGGAGAATGCTATAATTTACCTGAATGTCTATGGGGAAGGGGTACTTCAGATGAAAAAAAGACGGTTTTTCATACGGACGGGCATTCTCCTCGTGATGCTTGCTGCACTATGTTATACCATGTATAACTCAGTATTTGCCAAACAGGATCGGGTCAAAGAAGGATCTATTGCGCCAAACTTTGTCCTTCAATCTGTGGATGGGGAACGGATTGAACTAAAGGACTTAAAAGGCAAAGGCGTCTTTCTTAATTTTTGGGGGACATGGTGTGGTCCGTGTAAACAAGAATTTCCTTACATGGCAAATCAATATGAAGTGTTCAAGGATCGCGGTGTGGAAATTGTTGCTGTCAATGTTGCAGAATCCAAGATTGCCGTGAAAAATTTTATGGAATCCTATGGCGTGAATTTTCCTATTGCCATGGACAAAGATCGTCAAGTAACAGAGGCATATGATATTACGCCGCTGCCAACCACATTTTTAGTTAATCCTGAAGGCAAGGTAATCAAAGTCATAAAGGGAACCATGACAGAACGTCAAATCTATGATTATATGAATTTGATTAAACCAAAGGGGTCATAGAATGAAAGAGGTAAAATGCGAGTGTGGACATATTAATCCAATCGGTACTGTTTTATGTGAATCTTGCGGGAATCCTATTGCGGCTAAAGAGAAAAACTCTTCAAAGCTGCTTGATATGAGATATGACGGCAGTGCGAGACGCTCGCAAACATACAACAAAACGATTGTTGATAAAGTATGGAACTTTTTTTCTTCCGTTAAGGTGGGTGTGTGGCTGATTGTCATCACACTGCTTGCTTCCTCATTAGGAACGATTTTTCCGCAGGAGCGATTTATTCCGCCAGGTGCATCTGCTTCCACCTATTATGAAGAGCAATATGGGTCGTTTGGCAAGCTGTATTACACACTTGGATTCCATGATCTTTATAATTCTTGGTGGTTTTTAGCTTTAGTTGCATCCATCGGAATCTCCCTTGTCATTTGCAGTCTCGATCGGGTTATTCCTCTTTATCGAGCACTCAAAAACCAAGGGGTTATCAAAAAAGAAGGCTTTATGAGAAGACAGCGTCTGTTCAGTGAGACAGATAAAACGTTAGATCAGCATACATATGAAGGCATCAAGAAAGCAATGAAACAAAAGCGTTACCGCGTGCGAGAAGAAAACGGACATATTTTAGCGGAAAAAGGCCGCTTCTCACGCTGGGGCCCTTACGTCAATCACATTGGACTAATCATTTTTCTCATTGGATCAATGCTCCGGTTTGTCCCAGGCATGTATGTGGATGAAACGCTGTGGGTAAGAGAGGGTGAAACTGCCCCAATTCCAGGCACAGATGGTCAATATTTTTTGAAAAATAATGCGTTTTCAATTGACCGCTATGAAACTGGAAATGAAAAAGAAGTGTTTGAGAATGCGATTGAAAGAGCTGGCGACGGTCAAGTAGTGAAAAGTTATAAAACCGATGCCACTTTATACAAACGTGAAGGGGAAGTTGTGTTTGGTGAAAAGCCCAAGCTGAAGCAGGTATCAGAACACGATATTAAAGTGAACGAACCGCTCAAGTTTGATCAATTCTCACTATATCAAGTGGATTTTAAACAAAATGAACTCGATCAAATGGTCTTTCAGCTGATTCGTAAAGATACAGAAAAATCTTTCGGAACAGTGAAGATTAATTTGCTGGAGCCTAAGTCAGAATATGATCTTGGTAGCGGTTACAAAGTCAAAGTGATGAGCTATCTCCCTGATTTTTATTTTGACGATGATGGAACACCGAGTACGAAAACAAGGAATCCAAATAATCCTGCTTTCGTGTTTGAAATGGTTTCTCCTGAAAAGCCTAAAGGTGAAAAAAGCTTTGTGGCGATTCAAGAGACAGTAGAGGGCTCTGATAATAACCTCTATAAAATGAAGTTTGATCGAGTGGAAACGAAAAACGTCACGGGATTGACGGTGAGAAAAGATTTAACTCTTGGGGTACTCATCGTAGGCGGGATCATCTTCATGATTGGTGTCGTGCAGGGGATGTATTGGCAGCATAGAAGAATTTGGCTGTCTGCAAAGGATGGAAAAGTATTTGTGGCAGGACACACAAACAAAAACTGGTTTGGTTTAAAGTCTGATCTTGACGTGTTACTAAGTGACAGTGGCATCAAACAGCCAGTTGATCAAAAAGAACTGCCTGATACAACAAGTATCAGCAAAAGCAAGGGGGAAGGATTAGATGGCAGCAGTCAGTGAAAACCTGTTATTTGCAGCTTTTCTATTGTATTTAGCGGCAGTTCCTTTTTTTGGTGGTGCCATTAAAGGAAAAAAGAAAGTTGATGGACCGCGCAGGAATAAGGCGGCACTTATCGGCATTACGCTCACCATCATCGGTTTTTTAAGTCAATTTGGCTACTTTATTTCAAGGTGGATGGCGTCTGGTCATGCACCAGTCAGTAACTTGTTTGAATTCACAACGGCTTTTGGCATGATGCTTGTGCTCGCATTCATCATTTTATATTTTGTGTATCAAGTGTCGGTACTTGGTTTATTTACACTTCCAATCGCTTTATTGATTATTGCCTATGCAAGTATGTTCCCGTCTGATATATCACCGCTAATTCCTTCATTACAAAGTAATTGGCTTTATATTCACGTGACAACAGCAGCACTAGGGCAAGCCATTTTAGCGATCAGCTTTGTGGCAGGTGTCATCTTCTTATTAAAGCATGTCGATCAAACAAAGTCAGGGAAGAAGACATTTGGTTTGGAGCTCGTCATGTTTATGATTGTTGTTACACTTGCATTTATCGCAGTCACGTCCATCTTTAGAATGACAGGATACGAAGCAAAATTTAATTGGGTCGATAAAAATAAAGAGGAAAGTGTGATGGTCTATGAGCTGCCAGCTCTAGTTGGACCTCATAAAGGAGAGCTTGTGACGCAAGATCGTTTGGAACCGTTTGTTGATTTGCCACCTGTTTTTTCAGGAAGAAAGGTCAATACGGTGTTATGGTCATTCGGCACGGGGCTGATTTTGTATGGACTGATTCGCTTGATCATTCGCAAACGACTGAGCGCTCTGCTTCAACCGCTCGTGAAACAAGTGAACCTAGATTTAGTCGATGAAATTGGATACAGAGCTGTTTCCATTGGTTTCCCTGTATTTGCGTTAGGCGGGCTCATTTTTGCAATGATTTGGGCACAAATTGCATGGACTCGGTTCTGGGGCTGGGACCCGAAGGAAGTATGGGCTTTGATTACGTTTCTCTTTTATGCAGCCTACCTTCATCTTCGCTTATCCAGGGGCTGGCATGGCGAAAAGTCCGCTTGGTTAGCTGTCATCGGATTCGCCATCATTATGTTTAATCTCATCTTTGTCAATCTTGTGATTGCAGGGCTTCATTCTTACGCGTAATCACATGAAAAAGGCCAACTTTTTATGAATCGATTCGGCTTTTTGTTAAAATGAATGTAACAACGGAGAAAGCAGGAGGATTGTCTAATGGAACACACAACTCAAACGAAAATATTAGTCGTAGATGATGAGGCAAGAATTCGCCGCCTTTTAAAAATGTATTTAGAACGTGAAAATTATGAAATCGATGAAGCTGAAAATGGAGATGAGGCTATTCAAAAAGGACTCCAAACAGATTATGACCTCATTTTGCTCGATTTAATGATGCCTGGCACAGATGGGATCGAAGTGTGTAATCAAATTCGAGACAAAAAAGCGACTCCAATCATTATGCTGACGGCAAAAGGAGAAGAAGCCAACCGCGTGCAAGGGTTTGAAGCAGGTACGGATGACTACATTGTCAAACCTTTTAGCCCACGTGAAGTTGTTTTACGTGTGAAGGCATTGCTCAGAAGGTCTTCTCAAACGTCTTATCTCAATACTGGGACAACAACAAAAGATGTACTTGTGTTTTCTCATCTTTCAATTGACCACGACGCGCATAGAGTGACAGCTGATGGCAAAGAAGTCAGTCTCACGCCGAAGGAATATGAGCTTTTATATTTCCTTGCGAAAACACCGGATAAGGTTTATGACAGAGAGAAGCTGTTAAAAGAAGTATGGCAGTATGAATTCTTTGGAGACTTGAGAACAGTCGATACTCACGTCAAACGACTTCGTGAAAAGCTGAATAAAGTGTCACCAGAAGCTGCGAAAAAAATCGTGACGGTATGGGGTGTCGGGTACAAATTTGAGGTCGGCGCTGAATGAAACTGTGGAAAAGTGTCGTTGGAAAGCTATGGTTAACCATTCTCTTCCTCGTCCTAATCGTTTTATCTATTTTAACCGTGCTTCTTTTAGAGTTTATTGAAAATTACCATGTAGAAGAAGCAAAGTCAGATTTAACGCAAATGGCAAATAAAGTGGCGGTCATTTTAGAAAGCCACGACGATCAATCGCTCGCAAGGTCGATTACATCAGAGCTTGCTGACAAATTGACGAGTATTGCGATTATCCAAGAGGACGGGCTAGAGTGGTATTCGTCTGAAAAAGACGGGAAGCTTCCTGCGATTACAAAGAAACAAATTGAAGCAGACGGTGATTTGAATCAAGCACTAAAAGATCGTAAAAAAATCAGTAAACGTGCAGAACCAAATGCAGGCAATCATAAAGATGAACGAATTGTCGTCGGTGTTCCATTTGAGGCAAACGGAAAAAAAGGCATGGTCTTTCTTTCTCAATCATTACTCGCTGTAGAGCAAACAACAAAACATACGACGCGTTATATCTTCCTAGCAGCCGGAATTGCCATTGTTCTGACCACTATTTTCGCGTTCTTCTTATCAACACGTGTCACCTATCCTCTTAGAAAGATGAAAGAGGGAGCGCAGGATCTGGCGAAAGGGAAATTTGATACAAAGATTCCTATATTAACGCAAGATGAAATTGGAGAACTGGCCATCGCCTTTAATCAAATGGGCAAGCAGCTTAAGTTTCATATCACAGCCTTAAATCAAGAAAAAGAACATTTGTCCAATATTTTAAGCAGTATGGCCGATGGTGTGATCACCATCAATATTGATGGAACGATCCTCATGACGAATCCTCCTGCAGAACGATTCTTGCAGGCATGGTATTACGAGCAAAATATGAAGATCAAAGATGGAGATGAACTGCCTCCAGAAGCGAGAGAACTATTTCATACAGCCGTCAGTACGGAAAAAGAGCAAATGATTGAAGTCACACTGCAAGGACGTACTTGGGTTCTTCTCATGTCTCCGCTTTATAATCAGCAGGACGTTAGGGGAGCAGTTGCGGTCCTTCGTGATATGACAGAGGAACGAAGACTTGATAAGCTGAGAAAAGACTTCATTGCCAATGTCAGTCATGAACTTCGTACTCCAATTGCTATGCTGCAAGGATATAGTGAGGCGATTGTAGATGATATTGCTGGCTCAGAAGAGGAAAAGAAAGAGATTGCGCAAATTATTTACGACGAATCACTTCGAATGGGACGTCTTGTGAACGATCTTCTAGACCTAGCGAGAATGGAAGCTGGCCATATTACACTTAATCTTGAATCAACAGATACAGAAGAGCTGACCGAGAAGATTTACCGCAAGTTTCTTGGCATAGCAAAAGAAAAGCAAGTTGATCTCACATATGACATTCAAGTGGATGAACCGTACTTTGTACTCGATCCGGATAAGATTGAACAGGTGTTTACGAATCTCATTGATAACGCGATTCGTCATACACCAGAGGGCGGAGAGGTTCACTTTTCGGTTCAATCGGTGGAAAGCGGTTTGAAAATGGATGTGAAAGATTCAGGAAGCGGAATCCCAGAAGAGGATCTGCCATTTATTTTCGAACGTTTCTATAAAGCGGATAAGGCAAGAACAAGAGGGCGTTCTGGTACTGGACTTGGCCTTGCGATTGTGAAGAACATCGTAGAAGCACATCAAGGTTCCATTCATGCACATAGCAAAGCGGGTACAGGTACACACTTTACCTTTTATATTCCGAGAAAAAAGCAGGAACTCGTCTAATCCTGACGAAGAATCTTGTTACATGAGAAACACTTCTTTTCGAAAGAAAAAGAAGTGTTTTTTTATTTTCATATTTTTAAGGAGAAGTTAAACAAAAAGCCCTTTCCAAATTGTCGAACTTGTAATATATTTGTCATAAAGTTGTAATGTAACGTTTTGTAAGAGTCACTCGACAAAAATAAGTGAACGGAGGGGTTTCCTATGCATGAAACCTTTCAAAAAATATATGATTCGTACCATCAAGATTTGTACCAGTTTTTATTTTATATGGTTAAAGATAAAAATCAGGCAGAGGATCTCGTTCAGGAGGTTTACATCCGGGTACTTCACTCATATAAAACTTTTGAAGGAAGAAGCAGCGAGAAAACATGGCTGTTTTCAATTGCAAGGCATGTGGCAATTGATTGGTTTCGCAAACAGCAAACCATTAGACAACGGGTACTCGGCACGTTTGATTGGGATAAGCAGGATGTTAAGGACCCAGACTTGCTCCCGGACGAACTGGCTGTACATGATGAAAATGTAAAAGAAATCTATGCCGCACTTGATCAGTGCACGATTGATCAACGAGCTGTCATCATTTTAAGATTTATCCAGGGCTACTCAATCATGGAGACGGCAAAGGCGCTAAAGTTCTCGGAAAGCAAAGTCAAAACAACGCAGCACCGAGGCCTGAAAGTGCTCCGAAAACATATGGAGCTTTTGAAGGAGGAGCTAGTGAATGAAAACGAACAGGTCCGATTGGAGCGAAGAACGAATCAAGGTGTTACTAAGTCAGCTTCCAAAGGTGGAGGACAACCGTTCATCTAAGCAAATATACCAGCAGATGCTGATGGCAAGCGGGCAGAAAAAGAAAAGTGCCAAATGGATCGGTCCAGCGGTCGCAACCGTTGTGGTTTTATTTATGGCGTTTTTAATTTCTCCTCATTTATTTCAGCAGGCTGCTCAAGATCATCATCAGCAAATGAAAATGGATTCAAGTGCTGACAAAAGTCAGGTGAACGCCACATTAGAGGCGGTCAAACAGACAGATGGGCCCTCACACGTTGTGTCTCGTAAGCAGCAGCAAAAGTATATGACCATCGCATACATAGATGAATCAACCTCTCAAGTGGTTCCAATTAGCATTGAAAAAGAGGATGAGTATGATCATTTGCAGGATATGGTGAACACATATGAGCAGGTGCAGCTGCCTGAAATGACAAAACCTCTTCAATCTTATATGGATATGGTGGACCTTCGCGAAAAAGGAGATACACTTATTTTTCAATTAAAAAGTGATTTGTCCCTTGATACGTTAAAAGAAGCCAACCGGTTTAAAGATATGGTAAAAGAAACGCTAAAATGGAGCAGGTATAAGCAGGTGCAAGTCAAGACAGCCAAAGGGTCTCACCTTCAATTAGGAGCAAATGGACGCGCTGGAACAATATCGATTGAAAAACAAACAAAGCACGCTTATTATGTTTTAGAGAATAAGAGCGGGACTTTTTTGGTGCCTTCAAAAACGCATTATTCATCGTATGAAGATGCGGTAGAAGCTATGAAGCGTACAAGCGATGCAGGACTTGATCCACTAATTAAAGACGAACCGATTAAAGAAGTGACGTCTAAAGGAAAACATGTGACCATTACGTTTGGAGCATCAGCGCAATTATCGGACTCAAATGATCATATTTTACTCATTGAAGGTCTGCTGCTCTCAGCGAAAGATTTTGGTTTTACAGAGGTCACCATTCAACAGGCGGGAACAGATCAAGTTGGTCCGTATGAATTAGAAGAACCGATAGAGGTGCCGGCTCTGCCGAATCCAGTTGTCATAAAAGACCGTTAAAGGACGCGAGAAATTGCGTTCTTTTTTGATGTATAGAAAATAGCTTCCTTGCTGTATACTAAGCTGTCATAAAAAGAACCTCAAAGAAGGGGAGTCACTGATGAAAAGGTATTGCTTCATATGTGCCAGCTGTTTTTTGATGATCTTTTCGCCTGTTGCTCATGCACAGGAAACAAGCGAATGGGTGGAGCCGATAAAAGGAGAAGTCACAGATTTGTTTGGGACAAGAGGCGGCTCGCACAAGGGATTAGATATAGCTGCGCCAGAAGGAGAATCCATCTTTGCTGCAAGTGAAGGTGTGGTCTCGCGTTCGTATGTATCTGCTACATATGGCGAGGTTGTGTTTATTCAGCATCCAAATGGATATGAAACCGTCTATGCACATTTACACGAGCGTTTTGTTAAAAAGGATGACCATGTAGAAGCAGGACAGCCGATCGGCATTATCGGCAACACAGGGGCGTCTAGAGGCACTCATTTGCATTTTGAGGTGCACAGGGGTCATTGGTCAGTCAGCAAAGAAGATGCGGTAGATCCACTCACAATCATTGCAGTGGATCGCTTCCAAGAGCCGGCTCTACATGTAAACGGACAAGAGAAGAATACATATCTCATTAAACAAGGAGATACCCTTTGGTCGATTGCAAAGGCGCATGAGATGACTGTGGAACAATTGAAGCAGATGAATAAGCTGACCACTCATCTCATCCGAACGGGAGATCGTTTAATGGTTTCAAAAAAATAAACCTCATGCATGTGCATGAGGTTTATCATGATTTTTTATAGGTCGATCAGACGGACAGAAAGTATATCTTGTACTTCGGTTAATTCTTTGACAATTTCGTCCTCGAGATGCTTGTCGAAAGAAAGCATCATGATGGCTTCGCCGCCTTTTTCTTTACGTCCTACCTGCATTGTCGCAATGTTAACATCATGATCGCCTAAAATTTGTCCAACCTTTCCAATTACACCAGGTGCATCAGTATGCTGGATGTAGACAAGGTGTCCATCTGGATAAAAATCAATATTAAATCCATTAATGGAAACAACGCGTTCTCCTAAATGTGGGATATAGGTTGCTTTTAGAGTAAAGGTTGAAAGGTCGCCTTTGACTTCAATAGAAATGCTGTTTTCGTAACCAGATTCACTGGAAGAAATCTTTTCACTAAAGCTAATGCCGCGTTCTTTTGCCACCATTCCAGCATTGACTTCATTTACAGTCGAATCAACACGCTCTTTTAAAAAGCCTGACAGAAGACTTTTTGTAATAAAGGATGTTTCGAGTTTTGAAATAGAGCCTTCGTAAGAGATGCCTACTTCTTTTACAGGTTCTCTCATTGATTGAGAGACAAGACGTCCGAGCTTTCCTGCAAACTGATGATAAGGCTGAATTTTTTTGAACTCGTCTTTTGTCATCGCTGGTAGATTAATAGATGACATAACAGGGAGTCCTTTTGCAAATTGAAGTACTTCTTCAGATACTTGCGCCGCCACATTTAATTGTGCTTCCTTCGTCGATGCGCCAAGATGCGGAGTCGCAATGACGAGCGGATGGTCTACAAGCGGATTATCAGTAGGAGGTTCTACTTCAAATACATCGAGTGCAGCTCCTGCAACATGGCCGCTTTCAAGTGCTTCAAGAAGGTCGCGCTCGTCAATAATACCACCGCGTGCACAGTTCACTAGGCGAACGCCTTTTTTCGTTTTTGCAATTGTTTCTTTATTGAGAAGTCCTCTTGTTTCTTTTGTTAACGGGGTATGTACAGTGATAATATCTGATACTTCGAGAACTTCATCAAGTGATTTGGCGTTAACACCGATTTTTTCTGCACGTTCCTTTGTCAGAAAAGGGTCAAATACGTTGACTGTCATGCCAAATGCTCTTGCGCGTTGGGCGATTTCGCTTCCGATTCTGCCAAGTCCAACAATCCCAAGAGATTTTCCATAAAGCTCAGCACCAACATATGCACCTCTGTTCCATTCTTTTGATTTCACAGAAATATTGGCTTGTGGAATATGACGCATGAGAGAAGAGATCATCGCAAATGTATGCTCAGCTGTGGAGATCGTATTACCGTTTGGTGCATTGATGACAATGACGCCATGCTTGGTTGCTTCATCAATATCAATATTGTCTACTCCCACACCGGCACGGCCGACAATTTTTAATGAAGTCATTTTTTCATAAAGCTCTTTGGTCACTTTCGTAGCACTTCTGACAAGTAAGGCATCAAATGTGTGTAATTCATCTTCTGCTTCTGTTACATTTTTTTGGACAATTTCAACAAAATCTGATTCTAAAAGTGGTAAAAGACCATCATTGCTCATCTTATCTGAGACTAATACTCGAAACATCGTAAGATTTCCTCCTAAAATAAACGTCATAAATATCTGATAATTTACCATATTCCTTTTCACTGTGTCAATCAAATTAAAGCAGTAAAGCGAAAAAGAAAACACGAACATTTCTTGGTGTCTTTATAAAGAATGGACACCTTTAAACAAAAGATAACCAATTTTTTCGTATTTGTCATTATAATTTTTAAGTTTTTTACGTTTTCTTAAAACTGATGAAATTGCTCAGGATTTTTATCTGTACAAATGCTCATATATCATATATAATGATGTCGAATTGAATAATGATCAATCTTCGGGGCAGGGTGCAATTCCCTACCGGCGGTGATGAGCATAGTCTCTAAGCCCGCGAGCCTTTTTTGGCAGGATTCGGTGTGATTCCGAAGCCGACAGTATAGTCTGGATGGGAGAAGATGGAGGTTCGTAAACGTTGAAAACTTGGTTTTTCACACGTTTATTTGTCTAGCCTAAATTCCCCGCTCCTGTTTTCATGAGCGGTTTTTTTGTGGCTGAAATTGAACAATCCTCTTTTCGAAAGATTTGATCGAAAAGGAGAGAGAATATTGAATCAAAGTAAAGTAAAACGTTTAGTCGTCACCAGTATGCTTAGCAGTATTTCGTTTGTGTTAATTTTATTGGATTTCCCTTTCCCAGGGCTTCCAGCGTATTTGAAAATTGATTTCAGCGATATCCCAGCGATTATTGCGATTTTAATTTATGGGCCAGGTGCAGGAATTGCCGTTGAGGCATTAAAAAATGTTCTGCATTATCTCATTCAAGGCAGTATGTCCGGCGTTCCAGTTGGGCAAGTCGCGAACTTCATTGCAGGCACACTATTCATCTTACCAGTCGCCTTTATGTTCAAAAAAATTAAATCAGCAAAAGGAATGGCTTGGTCAATGATCATGGGTACATTACTTATGACTGTGATGATGAGCATTTTAAATTACTTCTTATTCCTGCCAGCTTACACATGGTTTTTAAACGCACCTGAGCTATCAGATCATGCGCTCAAGACGACCATTACAGCAGGGATTTTACCTTTTAACTTTATTAAAGGAATCATCATTACCATCGTATTTAGCTTCATTTTTGTGAAAATGCGTCCATGGTTTGAAAATAAACGCCGACTTCAAAATAGTTAATATAAAAAAAGCCCCTACTTAAGGGGCTTTTATACTATTCATGCTTAAGTGGGTCACCCTCGAAAGATTCGTCCGCAACTTTGATTGAGTCAGTTGGACATCCTTCAAATGCATCAAGCATATCTTCTTCAAGTACTTCTGGAACTTCTACAGTCCCTTGGTTGTCGTCAAGCGTAACAAATGCAATGCCTTCATCATCATAATCATAAATGTCTGGAGCAGCTGCACCGCATGCGCCGCAAGCAATACATGTGTCTTTGTCTACAATTGTATATTTTGCCATGTTAAAAAAATACCTCCCAAATAGTTCGATGGAACACATGGTTTAAACTTTTTAGTTTCACCGATAAAAAACAATTTCCTCAAACCTTATTGTAATGATTTTAAATTCACATTTCAACTGTAAAGTGATTGAGAATGCTTATCACATAAGGGTTTGTTCATAACTTTCCCCTATAAATTGAGTTTAAACATTTCTTCTTGTATGAAATCTGTTAAAATAAAGGGAGAAAATATTCGAATTTTGTCAGGAAGACAGGTGCTTTGATGAATGACTCTTCATTATTTGGATGTCATGTTAATGGACAGCGTATATAAATTGAACGGCGAACGCTCCATTAGTGCTGTCTACCATCTTTTTAAAGGAAAAAAATCATCTCAAACCATACAGGATGCCAGCTTGTTTGAGCTTTCCAGGTACTTCGGATGTTACCCGGGGTTTACGAGGGATCAGCTGAATCGTTCTGCTTTAAAGCTTGAAGAGAAGCACTATATTAGAAAAACCGATGAGACACTGAGTATCACTGAAGCAGGGCAGCGAATGCTACACCAGCATTTTTCTGAAAAACCGATGCCTGCTTATTTTCATGGTGCAAAATATCATGATAAAGCAAAGATGCTATGGATGAGGCTCTCTTTACTTGTACAAGTGCTTTCTCACCATATGGCTAGATCACATCAATATGTTCCAATACAAAGAGATGTCTCGGTTCAAAGCTGGACGAAATCTTTTTTGAAACAGCATCAGCAGAAAAGCAAGCTTTCAGAAGAGCTGCATCATGAACTAGAAAAACTCCTAATTAGCCTAAGTGATCAAGAGGCACTGATTTTTGTTTACTCATTGACCTCAAATGAACGAATTGGGCGTACGTATCAGCAAATGGCGGAGTGGATGAAAGAAGATGTGTGGTATGTGTACTTGCTTTTTTGGAATGTACTCCATTATTTTATTCAATCTGCCCAAAAAGGTGAGGCGCCGATTTTGCAGCAGCTCGTAGGTGACCTTGAATTTAAACGCGTGTTAACAACTTCTACTCACAAAACACTTGAGCTTGTCCAAAAAGGATTTGATATTGAGCAAATTGCTCACATTCGTTCATTAAAAAAGGCAACGATTGAAGATCATATCGTGGAGCTGTCGATACATGAGCCAAGCTTTTCAATAGATCCCTATGTGAGTATAAAAGAGCAGCGGGAGATCCTTGCTGTAGCCAGAGAGTTGCAAACAAATAAAATGAAGCTGATTAAAGAAAAGCTCGAGCATCCATTTACTTATTTTCAAATACGATTGGCACTGACAAGGATGGTGAAAGCAAATGGATAAGCTTCATCATACGCTCATGCGATACTTTGGCCATGACACATTTAAAGCAGGTCAAGAGGACATTATTCGAAGTGTACTGCATCAAAAAGATACGGTTGCCATGCTGCCTACTGGTGGAGGAAAGTCACTTTGCTATCAAATTCCCGGTTATATGACAGACGGGTTGGTTCTGATTATTTCGCCTCTTTTATCGCTTATGGAGGACCAAGTCGAACGAATGAAAATGCGCGGAGAAAAGCGAGTGGCGGCGCTTAACAGCACATTGTCTTATCAGGAGAGGCGACATATCATTCGGCATTTGCCATCATATAAATTTCTATTCGTCGCACCTGAGGCATTAATGTCAGAAGTGCTGCTAGAACAGCTCAAATCGATGCGTATTGGTCTGTTTGTCGTCGATGAAGCACATTGTATATCAGAATGGGGGCATGATTTCCGTCCTGAATATTCGAAGCTCGGAGAATGGAGAGAAGCGTTAGGTCATCCTGTGGCTTTAGCTCTTACGGCTACAGCAACGAAACAAACGCTAAAAGATACTGTGCAAACGCTAAGATTGCAGCATCCAGACTTTCATATACATTCCGTCAATCGCCCGAACATTGCCTTAGTCAAAGAAATGCACGAAACGAAAGAAGCAAAAGAGAAACGGGCTATTGAGCTTGCGGATTTCCTGCAAGGACCAGGCATTATTTATTGCCCGACTCGGCAAATGACAGAAGAGCTTGCTCTCTGTATGAAACAAAAAACCAATCAGCGTGTTGAGTTTTATCATGGCGGAATGGATGCAGGAGACCGTATGCTCATTCAGCAGCAATTTATCAGCGGTCAGCTTGATCTCATTTGCTGTACGAGTGCTTTTGGCATGGGAATTGATAAAGCAAATATCCGATTTGTCATTCATATGAGCCCTCCGCAATCGATTGAAGCATTTATGCAAGAGATTGGAAGAGCGGGAAGGGACGGGGAAAATAGTGTGAGCATTCTTTTATATACAGAAGAGGATGCAGATATTCAGCAACACTTGATCCAAGCAGAAGGATTTGACGAACCAGAAATTGATTTCTACTTAGCACAGCTCACTCAAATGCAGACAAATGATGAAAAAAAATTACGTGCACGATTGATGGAAACAGGGCTTCAGGAGACGCGTGCAAGAATGCTGACGCACTATTACATGATGCATGAGTCCGAACAGCGCCCGGCAATTCTGATGAATCTAAAAGAAAAATTGCAGGACAGGCAAACAGAAAAGCTGAGAAAAGTGTGGCAATTTAAAGAGCGGGTCATGGAACATGACTGCTTTAGACAATCTCTGTTATCATACTTTCACGAACAGCTTGATCAAACAGAGCGCGCGTCCTCTGATGATTGCTGCTCTTCTTGCGGACTGAATCTGTCTGATTATGAAAAAAAAGAACAATCATTGGAGCTGAATGAAATGAAACACTGGAAGACTGTGCTGGATCGCATGTTTCATCTGACAAAAGAGGCGCAGCATTGATTGAACAACATCGCCGAATCATTGAAAAATTAACCGATCGACAAGTCGTAGAACAGCTGTATTTCACGCAGTTGCTCATGCTTATCGTTTCTTTTTTACTAGGCATATTTATGTTCGATCAATGGACGGATTTTACAGCCCTTTGGCAGATTCAGGATATGCGCATTCTAACATATGGAATTGGCGGTGCATTGCTCGTTATTATTATAGATGCAATTGTCATGAAGGTGTTTCCCGCTCATATGTATGATGATGGCGGTTTAAATGAAAAGATGTTCAAAAACCGAAGCATCCCGCATATTGTTTGGTTAGCACTTCTCATTGCCTTTTCAGAGGAAATACTATTTCGCGGAATTGTTCAACAGCAATTTGGGCTTGAGATTGCCAGCATCGTGTTTGCGCTTCTTCACTTTCGCTATTTATCAAAAATACTCTTGTTTATCCTCGTGGTTTCCATTAGTATTTTTTTAGGACTTTTATACGAGTGGACGGGGAATTTATTTGTTCCTGTCATGACACATTTTGTCATTGACTTAGTCTTTGCTTGTCAAATTCGTTTGAAATATAAGGGGAGGGATGAACATGGAAGAAATGTCGAGAATGCAGAGAAAGAAGGAGCAGCTGACAAACAACCATGACGATAATGTAGAGGAAATTCTTGAAGAAAAAGTACATCCTTCTGATGACTCTCACTTTCCTACGCGAGAAGACTTTCATGAATATAAGAAGCAGCGTACGAAAAAAGTGCGCAATCCTTTGTTTACGACATTGGCTATTATCTTTCCTATCATCGTCATCACTGTTTTCTTTCTATTGATCTACTACACTTCAAAGGAAATTAACGATAATAACAATCAGGGTGTATACATTGATAAAACCTCAAGTGCTGACACAGACCCAGTTCCGTCAGCACTAGCCGAAACAAAAAATGACGCAAACGCTGATAAAGCGGATGCGTCTGATGAAGAGAAGAAAAAGAAAGATGAAGAAAAAGAAAAGAAGCGATCAAAAGAAAAAGCAGAGCAGAAGAAAAAAGAAAAAGCTGCTAAAGAGAAACAAGAGCGTGAAAAAGCCGCAGCTGCGAAAAAGCGTGAACAGCAGCAGCTAGCCCTCCAAAAACAGCAAGAAGAGAAAAAACGAAAAGAAGCCGAAGAGAAAAAGAAGCAGGAAGAAAAGCCAGTTCGTGTCGTGCAGCATACTGTTGGACCAGAGGAAAACCTGTATCGAATCTCGATGAAATATTACAAAAGCCGATCGGGTGAAGAGAAAATAAAAGCTTATAATCATTTAAATGGGAACAGTGTATACAGTGGTCAAGTACTCAACATTCCATTGGAAAACTAATTACCTGACATGAACGAATGAAAAAGCACATACATATGTAGAAAAAAGGGACAGGGTGTATGTGATGACTTTGCACGCAATCAGCCGCTATATGGATCAGCCGACACAGAAAATGATGGAAACGTTGATCAAAAGAAAGCACAAATATGAGGGCTTTGCCAAGCAGTGTAAAAGGTGGCAATGGACAGCCCTTTTGTCGCTGGCGATTCTTTTATTTTATTTTGTGATAACGGCAAATAAGGGAGGCTCTCTTCAGCCAGAAGCGATGATTGCAACACTGCTCGGTCATGAGGTCTTTCTATTTTGGATAATGGCTGAGGTGTTTGCTTTTTATGCTTCTTATTATTATAAGAAAAAAGAAGAAAAGGCTGAGGATGAATATCATCGCCTCAGATGTGAGATTATACAAAAAAGCACAGACTTATGGCCGCAATCAGACCAGTGGAAAGAGCGTGAAGCGGTTTTTCGCTATATGCAGCAGCAATATGACATTAATCTCTATTATGAAAGTAAATAAATGTGTAAAAAGACGTTTTAATAGTTGAAACGTCTTTTTTCATTCAAGCGTCTTATGAACGACACATATGCAAGGGAGCCATTTATGATGAAATATGCCATCGGATTTACTGCCGCCATTGCGGCTGTTACAACAGGTGTGTGTGTAACGGCAAAAATGGTGAAAACGGCAAAACAAAACAACATCAAAAAGCATTACTTTACAATAGAAGCACTTCAATCAGATCGACCAGCAGTGATTTTCTTTATTTCTGATACACACCGGCGGCTGATTAGTGACTCATTATTAGCTGAGGTCACACAAGAAAAACCGGATGTCATTATGATAGGCGGGGACTTAGCAGAAAAAGGTGTACCCTACGCCAGAATTGAAGAAAATGTGAAACGTTTATCAAGAATTGCGCCCGTTTATTTTGTTTGGGGAAATAATGATCACGAGCTGCACCAGCAAAAGCTTAAAGAGATTCTTCATGCTTACGATGTGACGACTCTGCAAAATGAAACAGCTATGTGGGAGTTCGAAGGCCAGTCAATCAAAATTGGAGGCATCGATGATATTCGGCTTGAAAAGGCGGATTATGAAGCGATACGACCTGAGTTTGTGAAAGATGACGTAAATATTCTCTTATCACACAACCCAGATGTACATCATTTAATGAGTGAAGATGAGGGGATCGACCTTGTTCTGAGCGGTCATACGCATGGAGGTCAGATTCGAATTGGGAAATTTGGTCCGTATGAAAAAGGAAGAACAGGTCAGGTCAAAGGCGCATTTTTTCTCATTAGTAATGGCTATGGAACAACAAAGATTCCAATGCGTCTCGGGGCAGAACCGGAAACGCATCTGATCTATTTAATGCCTGTAAAAACGCGATGACTTGCTGCGCCCTCAATATTTTCCATAAAAGTCACCGTAAGCATAGCTTCATGCTTGTCTTCCGTCTTGACACAGTGTAAACTGAATACAAAATTAAGAACCTATGACTCATCATCTCATATACTACAGTATGATGTGTGTTTAGAAGAGGCAGGAGGGAACGTTATGCGACTGGAGCGTCTGAATTATAATAAAATCAAAATTTTTCTCACACTAGATGACCTGACAGACCGGGGTCTTACGAAAGAAGACCTTTGGAAAGATTCGTTCAAAGTCCATCAGCTGTTTAAAGACATGATGAACGAAGCGAATCAGGAGCTCGGTTTTGAAGCGAGTGGACCGATTGCTGTTGAAGTATTTTCACTTCAGGCGCAGGGGATGGTCGTCATTGTCACAAAGAGTCAGCAGGATGATGCTGATGATGATGATGAGTTTGATGAAGATTACATTGAGATGCAAGTCAAGCTCGACGAGAGTCATCATGTGCTCTATCAATTTGCCTCGTTTGAAGATGTGATTCAACTGTCCCATAGTTTAAGTCGTATTGGACTTTTAGGGGGTACAGTTTACCATTATGAAGGTCAATATTTTCTCAGCCTAGATGATTTTGAAGAACTGTCTGCTGATACGGTTATTTCCATTTTAGCGGAGTTCGGTTCACCTACGACATTAACGATTCATCGGCTAAAAGAATACGGAAAAGTGATCATGCAAGATGATGCAGTGAAAACGATTCAAATGTATTTTTAATCACTTTTTTCTATTATATTTAATACTGTTGTGATGAAACAACAGTATTTTTTTATATCCTTTTTATATTTATAAACGCTGATATTTTATTTTGATAAAAAACGTTTTTTACCTTTGCTTTACCAGTACGAAGGTGTATACTATTGCTTGAAAGGGAGCAGTAGATCATGAAAGATTTCTAGGGGGTTTATTTTAATGGCAGCCGATCAAAACGCCGCTCATAACGCAGAAGATAAGCTAGATGTTTTAAAGTCAACTCAAACCGTCATACATAAAGCGCTAGACAAATTAGGGTATCCGCAAGAAGTGTATGAATTGCTGAAGGAGCCAATTCGTCTATTAACTGTGAAAATTCCAGTACGAATGGATGATGGATCAGTGAAAATTTTCACTGGTTACCGCGCGCAGCACAATGATGCTGTCGGACCGACAAAAGGCGGTATTCGTTTCCACCCGAACGTTACTGAAAAAGAAGTAAAAGCGCTTTCAATTTGGATGAGTTTAAAATGTGGTATTGTGGATCTTCCTTATGGCGGAGGAAAAGGCGGTATTATCTGTGATCCAAGAGAAATGTCATTTAGAGAGCTTGAAAAACTAAGCCGCGGCTATGTGCGTGCAATCAGTCAAATCGTTGGTCCAACGAAAGATGTACCAGCACCAGATGTGTTTACAAACTCTCAAATTATGGCATGGATGATGGACGAATATTCTAGAATGGATGAATTTAACTCGCCAGGATTTATTACCGGAAAACCAATTGTTCTTGGAGGATCACACGGACGTGATACTGCAACAGCAAAAGGTGTGACGATCTGCATCAAAGAAGCGGCGAAGAAAAAAGGAATTGACATTAACGGGGCACGTGTTGTCGTACAGGGATTCGGAAATGCAGGAAGCTACTTGGCTAAATTCATGTATGATGCCGGAGCGAAAATCGTAGGGATTTCAGATGCTTACGGCGGGTTATACGATGAAGATGGTCTTGATATTGACTACTTGCTTGACAGACGTGACAGCTTTGGAACGGTTACTAAATTATTTAACGATACCATCACAAACCAAGAGCTGCTTGAGCTCGATTGTGATATCTTAGTACCTGCAGCCATTGAGAACCAAATCACTGAAGATAATGCGGCAAACATTAAAGCTAAAATTGTCGTAGAAGCAGCGAATGGTCCAACGACACTTGAAGGAACAAAAATTCTTTCAGATCGTGGAGTACTGCTTGTCCCAGACGTACTTGCGAGTGCGGGTGGTGTAACGGTTTCTTACTTTGAATGGGTGCAGAATAACCAAGGGTTCTACTGGACTGAAGAGGAAGTCGAAACTCGTTTAGAAGATATGATGGTGAAATCATTTAATAATATTTATGAAATGGCGCAAAATCGCCGCATCGATATGCGTCTTGCAGCATATATGGTCGGCGTACGAAAAATGGCTGAAGCTTCTCGATTCAGAGGCTGGATTTAAGCGGCTCATTTGCATCGTGCCTTAAAATCTCCTATCCTTAAATAGGAGATTTTTTTATGGAATCGAACAACTCATGAAACAGCTAGCAATTGTTATTGCATTGAAACGACAGGAGTGGAACAAATGAAACAAGAAAAAGCGATCATAATAGGAGGCGGCCCATGCGGGTTATCAGCTGCCATCGCATTCAAGCAAATTGGAATTGATGCACTTGTCATTGAAAAGGGGAATGTCGTCAACAGTATTTATCATTACCCAACACATCAAACCTTTTTCAGTTCAAGTGAAAAGCTTGAGATTGGTGATGTCGCGTTTATTACTGAAAATCGCAAGCCCGTTCGTATCCAGGCACTTTCTTATTATCGAGAAGTAGTCAGACGAAAAAACCTGCGTGTACATGCCTTTGAAAAAGTGAACGCTGTGACGAAAAAAGACGGTCATTTTACCGTGAGCACATCAAAAGACGACTATGTATGTGATTATGTCGTGATTGCTACTGGCTACTATGACCATCCAAACTATATGAATGTCAAAGGGGAAGACCTTCCACATGTGTATCATTATTTTAAAGAAGGACACCCATACTTTGATAAAGATGTAACGGTGATCGGCGGGAAAAACTCAAGTGTCGATGCTGCGCTAGAACTTGTGAAATGCGGAAGTAGAGTCACTGTACTTTATCGAGGAACTGAATATTCATCTAGCATCAAACCTTGGATTTTGCCAGAGTTTGAAGCACTTGTGCGGAATGGAATGATTCGAATGGAGTTTGGAGCGCAGGTGAAGGAAATTACAGAAGAAGAAGTGATTTTTACAAACCAGCAAGAGCAAACGGAGCGAGTGAAAAGTGATTATGTTTTTGCTATGACAGGCTATCATCCAGATCATTCTTTCTTAGAAAAAATGGGTGTGACAATTGATCAAGAATCAGGCCGACCAGCATTTGATGAACAGACGATGGAGACAAACGTAGAAGGTATTTTCATCGCAGGAGTGATTGCAGCTGGAAATAATGCCAATGAAATTTTCATTGAAAACGGGAGATTTCATGGGGGGCTAATTGCAGAAGAAATCAACAAAAGAATGAACGGATAAAAAAAGAACTGGATCCTTCTAAGGGATTCGGTTCTTTTTGATATAAAATGGGATTATATAGAAAGTAATTTTCATAAAAATGGGCTCGAGTCATATAAAAAAAGGGTAAATCATGGTACGATAATGAAGGATAATGTAGGGAAAGAGGTCTGGTTATGATCGCAATCATCTCAGCAGGTTTAGCTCCCGGCATCGCACTTTTAAGTTATTTTTATTTGAAAGATCAGTACGACAATGAGCCGGTACACATGGTCATCAGATCTTTTATGCTAGGTGTTATACTTGTGTTTCCAACCATGTTTATTCAATATGTCCTTCAAGAGGAGCATATCACAACGAACCCTATCTTGATTTCATTTGTGACGTCGGGCTTCTTAGAGGAATCTTTAAAATGGTTTATTTTAATGGTCAGCGTCTATGCGCATGCCCAATTTGACGAACACTATGATGGAATTGTATATGGAACCAGTGTCTCACTTGGTTTCGCAACACTTGAAAATATTCTTTATTTGGTCGGTCACGGGGTTGAATATGCATTCACCCGTGCTTTATTACCCGTCTCAAGTCATGCTTTATTCGGTGTTGTGATGGGATTTTATATCGGCAAAGCCCGCTTCTCTGATAAAAAGGAGCAGCGCAAATGGCTGATCCTTTCTTTAACGCTTCCTGTGCTTTTTCACGGCCTATATGATTTCATATTGTTAGGAATGAAAAATTGGGGATATATCATGCTGCCATTCATGATTTTTTTGTGGTGGTTTGGCCTGCGAAAAGCAAAAAAAGCTCGTTCAGTGAAAATGGTGCAAAATTTAATGTAGAAAACGTCTTATCAGTTGATAGGGCGTTTTTTTGTCTTTTCATCCATTTCTCTCCTGTGATGAATGTATAAAAATAGGGATTGGAAGAAATATATATTCAAACATCAAAAGTACAGGAGGATCAAATATGGACAAAGCTCGTTTCATGAAACAAATCGTCCTTATCTTCTCAATCGTTCTACTCGCAACCTCACTGATGACAACTGAAAAAAGTGAAGCCTTCACCAGTCAAGTCATCCAGCGAGGTGCGACAGGAGAAGATGTAGTCGAACTGCAAGCACGGCTCCAATACAATGGCTTTTACAATGGCAAAATTGATGGTGTATATGGCTGGGGGACGTACTGGGCCGTTCGCAACTTTCAAAGCCAATATGGTGTAAAGAAGGTCGACGGACTTGTAGGTAAACAAACAAAAAGCCTATTAGTTCAAAAGACAAAGTACTATAAAGACTTTGTTCAGCAGCAGCTGCAAAAGGGGAATGAGTTTACCCATTATGGCGGGAAACCTCTTGATCAGCAAACAAAAGCTCCTGCGAAAAGAAGCTCACAAAAAAAGACTGCTCAAGGTGCAAAAGAGAATCAAAAAAGTCAAAGCGGAGCATCTGGAAAGTCTGGGAAACAGTCAGGCAATCAGCAAGCTAATCAAACACCGAAACAAACGGCAGCCAACATGCCAGGTGGTTTTTCTAGTAATGATATTCAGCTCTTATCACAAGCGGTTTATAGTGAAGCAAGAGGTGAGCCGTATGAAGGACAGGTGGCGATCGCTGCCGTCATCTTAAACCGTTTGAACAACTCGACTTTTCCAAATACAATCGCAGGAGTTATTTTTGAACCGCTTGCGTTTACAGCTGTGGCGGATGGTCAATTTTATATGTCACCTAATGAAACTGCAAAAAAGGCTGTGTTTGATGCCATTAACGGCTGGGACCCGTCTGAGAGCGCCGTCTATTACTTTAATCCTGATACAGCAACAAGTCCATGGATTTGGGGAAGACCACAAATTAAACGAATCGGGAAACATATTTTCTGCGAATAGAAAGAGGTGTAAATAAATGATCAGAGGAATATTGATTGCCATTTTAGGCATTGCTGTCATCTCAACAGGTTATTGGGGCTATAAAGAGCATCAAGAAAAAGACGCAGTGCTGCTGCACGCGGAGAACAACTATCAGAGGGCCTTTCACGATTTAACGTACCAAGTGGATCAGCTGCACGACAAACTTGGGGCAACGCTTGCGATGAACAGCCAATCGTCGATTTCACCAGCACTTGCAGATGTATGGAGAATGTCATCAGAAGCACATAACAATGTGAGTCAGCTTCCGCTCACATTAATGCCTTTTAACAAAACGGAAGAATTTTTGGCGAATGTCGGAGACTTTAGCTACAAATCATCAGTCAAATCCTTATCAGATGAACCATTAAACAAAAATACGCACAAAACCATTTCGTCCTTATATCAGCAAGCATCTGATATCCAAAACGAACTGAGACAAGTGCAGCATCTCGTCCTCAACAAAAATTTAAAATGGATGGATGTTGAAATGGCACTTGCTGATGGTGACCGAAAGAATGATAACACCATCATTGACGGGTTGAAAACAGTCGAGAGAAATGCAGATGCATTTGCAGATGTCGATCTCGGACCGACAAATGTGTCGACAGAAGCAGAAACACGCGGCTACAATCATTTAAAGGGCAAAAAGATTTCAAAGAAAGAAGCGATACGTATTGCCCAGCAATTCGCACCTGATCATAATCAACATTTCAAGGTGAGAAAAAGCGGAAGCAAAACCAATCGAGATGTGTACAGCTTATCGATGTCAGATCCTGATAGTAAAGCGAATTTCTATTTAGACTTAACTGAAAAAGGAGGACATCCAGTCTACCTTCTTCAAAATCGAGACGTGAAAAAACAGAAAATCAGTTTAAATCAAGCATCAGAAAAAGCACTCAGCTTCTTAAAGAAGCAAGGATTTGATGCAGAGTCATTCCATTTAGATGAAAGTGCGCAATTTGATAATATCGGTGTATTTACCTATGTACCTCTTCAAAAAAATGTATTGCTTTATCCAGATAGTATACGCATGAAGGTCGCATTAGACGATGGTGAAGTGGTTGGATTTTCAGCGAAAGACTATTTAACGAATCATAAAACAAGAGACATCAAAGCACCTAAAATCTCGCAAAAAGAAGCGAAGAAAACGCTCAATCAGCATGTGAAAATCGAAGATACTCATGTAGCGATTGTTCAAAACGATATGTCAGAGGAAGTTTTATGCTATGAGTTCCTTGGAACGATAAAAAATGATACGTACCGAATGTTCATTAATGCGGATACTGGAAAAGAAGAACGAGTAGATAAACTAAAAAACGCAGAACCTATATATAAAGACCTATAGAAAAGGAAGCGAGGAAAAGGCGAATAAGCCTTTTCCTTTTGTTTTATACATGGTTTAATATAGGAGAGGATATGATTTCACAGATGAAAAGAGTGATGAGGAATGTTACAAATAGGGGATGCAATCACAATTGAATATGTCAATGAGAACAAAGAAGTGAAAACTGCAAAATCGAAAGTTTTGGAAAATAATAACGATGATATTTGCATTAATTATCCAGCTGATAAAGAAACGGGACGCACGATCTATTTAAACCAGCAAACAGAAATCACCGTTTTCTTTTTCGATGAAAATCAAATTCCATACAAATGTACAAGCGAAGTCATTGGCAAGAGGAAAGAAGATATTCCGATGATCGTCATTTCCATTCCGCCAAAAGAAGAAATGATTCGGCTTCAGCGTAGAGAATACCTGAGAGTCGATACAATGGTCAAAACCACGATCACGCAAACAGGTGAAGCATCCTTTGACACGTTTATTGTCAATATGAGTGCTGGCGGCTTAGCAATTGCTGTTCCTGAGGGTGTCTCATTGAAAGAATACGGAGAAGTGATCACAGAGTTTGAACTTCCGCTGAAAGAGGCTGTCAAAATTAAAGCGGTTGCAGAGATGAGCCGAGTCTATCAAGATGAGCAGACTGGCAAAACAAGAGCGATCATGGAGTTTTCTGAGATCACAAATGACCACCAGCAACACATTATGAAGTACTGCTTCCAGCAGCAGCTTTTAACACGTGTAAAAAAAGCATAAGAATAAAGGATGTTAAAAGCTTCCATACTAGAGGTGATAGAATCTAGCGTGGAGGCTTTTTGTATGAAGACAATGGAAAGATGGTTATTGAAAGCGGTGCTCATTCAGCTTGTCTTATTATTAGCCGTTCAGATCACACTTCATTTGACGAAAGGAGAACTATTTTTGTCAAAAGTCGTGCAATACGAGGGTGTAAATAACATGAGCATTGAAGATTGGATCGAGACGTTTAAGCAGAAGGATTGATAGAAAATTCCCCCGTTTGACTGGTGATCGTGTTACAATTCATAAGGGAGATTCAATCAAGGAGAGGTATTATGAAAAAGAAATTATCTATCGCAATTGACGGTCCTGCTGCAGCAGGAAAAAGCACTGTGGCAAAAATTGTCGCAGCAAAAAAATCATATATTTATATCGATACAGGTGCCATGTACCGTGCGATTACGCTTGCGGCACTTCATCATGGTGTAGATCTTGAAGACGAGCAAGCACTTGATGCATTACTGAAAAAAACGGTGATTGAACTTGTCTCAACAGACGAGGGTCAAAAAGTTCATCTAGACAATACCGATGTGACAGAGGAGATTCGCACTGACCACGTGAGCAACCAAGTATCGGTTGTCGCAAAGCACAGAGCTGTTCGGGAAGAAATGGTCCGCAGGCAGCAAGAGCTTGGTAAAAAAGGCGGTGTCGTGATGGACGGAAGAGACATAGGTACGCACGTTCTTCCAGATGCCGAAGTGAAAATTTTCTTGCTTGCATCTGTAGAAGAAAGAGCAAAACGCCGCTTTGAAGAGAATCAGAAAAAAGGCTACGATGTCAATTACGATCAGCTGATCGAAGAGATTGCAAGACGTGACAAGCTTGACTCTGAGCGCGAAGTTTCGCCGCTAAAGAAAGCGGATGACGCCATTGAAATTGACACCACTTCTCTTTCCATTCAAGAGGTAGCAGGTAAAATTTTAGATGCAGCAGACCGCGTGGAGAAACAGTAAGAAATTTTAGAAAACTTTTATAAGTTAGAGGTTTATCTCTTGACAAACAAGGTCTTTTATTAGAAGTTTATACTAATACTATTTTTATTGATCATTCAAGCAATTCTGTTGATTTGAATGTTTCTATAATACATACTCGGCTGGCAATCATCATGCTTAAGACACATATTCACCCAGTCGTTTTAACTAAGCTGTGTAGGTTTGGACCAAGGAGGTTATCGAAATGACAGAGGAAATGAATCAAATCGATGTTCAGGTACCAGAGGTTGGAGATGTAGTGAAAGGGATTGTTTCTAAAGTTGAGGACAAGCATGTCAATGTAGATATCGTCAATGTGAAACAGCCTGGGATCATCCCAATCAGTGAATTATCAAGTCTTCACGTTGAAAAAGCATCAGATGTCGTGAAAGATGGCGACGAATTAGAGCTTAAAGTAACAAAAGTCGAAGACGATGCTTTGATTTTATCGAAACGTGCTGTTGATGCAGACCGCGCTTGGGAAGACCTAGAGAAAAAGTTTGAAACAAAAGAAGTATTTGAAGCTGAAGTAAAAGACGTTGTAAAAGGTGGTCTTGTCGTAGATATTGGTGTGCGTGGATTTATTCCTGCATCTCTTGTAGAAGCGCACTATGTTGAGGACTTTTCAGACTACAAAGGTAAAACACTCTCACTTGTCGTGGTCGAACTTGACCGCGAAAAAAATCGTGTGATTCTCTCGCACCGTGCAGTAGTGGAGCAAGAGCAATTAGACAAAAAGCAAGACTTCCTGCAAAAGCTTGAGGTAGGCAGTGTGATTGATGGTAAAGTGCAGCGCCTTACTGATTTTGGTGCATTTGTAGACATTGGCGGCATTGATGGATTGGTTCACATTTCTCAACTATCCCATGCGCATGTTGAAAAGCCATCTGACGTAGTGGAAGAAGGCCAGGAAGTCCAGGTCAAAGTACTTGCTGTTGATCGTGATAACGAGCGTATCTCACTATCTATTAAAGAAACATTACCAGGACCTTGGAGCCAGATTGGTGAAAAGGTAAAACAAGGTGATGTGCTTGAAGGAACTGTTCAACGTCTTGTGAGCTTTGGTGCATTTGTTGAAATTCTGCCAGGCGTCGAAGGACTTGTGCATATTTCCCAAATCTCTCATAAACATATCGGTACGCCGCATGAAGTCCTTGAAGAAGGGCAGACTGTGAAAGTAAAAGTGCTTGATGTGAATGAAGATGAAGAGCGCATTTCACTAAGCATCCGTGATTTGGAAGAAAATCCCGAAAAACAAATCGAAGAGAATTATCGCCAATATCAGGCGAAAGAAGAAAACACAAGTGGATTCCAGCTTGGTGACCTGATCGGAGATAAGCTCAATAAATTAAAATAATTTGGTGATCAAAATTGACGCGAGCAGAAAGAAAGAAACAGCATATTGAACATGCCTTGTCCACTGGACAGCATGCAGCAACAGGTTTAAAAGATGTTTCCTTCGTTCACGCCAGTTTACCAGATCTTGCGACATCACAAATTGATACACATACAACAATTGGCGGACTGACTTTCGGTTCGCCAATTTTTATCAATGCAATGACTGGCGGGGGCGGAAAATCGACCTATGAGATTAATCGCTCTTTATCGATCGCAGCGAAGGAAACCAATATACCGGTGGCAGTTGGATCACAAATGGCTGCACTGAAAGATAAAGAAGAAAGACGTACGTATGAAGTTGTTCGTAAAGTTAATCCAGATGGAATTGTCTTTGCGAACTTAGGCAGTGAGGCAACGATGAAGCAAGCGAAGGAAGCCGTTGAGATGCTGGAGGCCAATATGCTCCAGATTCATTTAAATGTGATTCAAGAGATTGTCATGCCTGAAGGAGACCGTGATTTCAGGGGGGCACTTGAGCGCATCGCAGCCATCAATGAATCAGTTGGTGTGCCTGTTGTCGTAAAAGAAGTTGGATTTGGCATGAGCAAGGAAACGGCCAAAAAGTTATTTCATGCTGGGGTTGCGGCCGTTGATGTAGGCGGATTTGGTGGTACGAACTTTTCTAAGATCGAAAATCTTCGACGTCAAAAAGCACTTCATTATTTTGATCAATGGGGGATTCCAACTGCAGCGAGTCTTGCTGAAGTACATACAAGTTTTCCAGATCAAACGGTTTTAGCCTCCGGAGGTATACAAGACGCCCTTGATGTAACAAAATCAATTGCTCTTGGCGCATCCGCTACTGGTCTAGCTGGCGTTTTCTTAAAATCACTGACTGACGGAGGGGAGAGTGGTCTCATCGCGGATGTTATAGATCTTCAAGAAGATGTGAAGATGATGATGACAGTCCTTGGTGTGAAGACCATTGAAGAACTGAGACAAACCCAACTTGTCATTTCAGGTGAAACAAGTCATTGGCTCAAAGAAAGAGGCATCGACACAACGTACTATAGTTTAAGATCAAATAAGAAAAAGGACTAAAAGCAAGTTTAGCCCTTAAACATCTAAGGCATGTGGTCATCACATGCCTCAGCGTATAGACAAACCCTCTCATTCGTTGTCAGGTCTTCACGAATGTTCAATTCGCTCCGCGCGAGTGCTCGCCCTTCCTAGACTTCAAAGTTTTCTATCACGCTGAAAAGAAGACAAAGTGCTAAAGTAAACATCATTTTAGCACTTTGTCAACAATCTAAGGCATGTGGTTATCACATGCTTTTTTTTATTGATTTCTTTTTCGCGCGCTATCTGGACCTTCTAATGCTGTTGCCCCTTTATAATGAATGGATTGATCACGGTCAGATTCCACTCTTTTTGATGCCTTTAAACGTTTTTCCTGTCTATCTTTTCCCATCATACATCCCTCCTCAACCATTAGGGTGTCACCTCTTGTTTATTTCATACAATGCCCAAAGCGATCCCTTACGTTTAAAAATTGGGGATTTTCCCATAATGTAATTGAGGTGATGAGACGTTGGAGGCTTTGTACTATTATTGGTCCATATGGTTCGTTTGGATTATCGTGACATTTATTATGGAAAAAAGCTCATGGCGCAATGTACTAGGCGTCTTTGTCCTTGTCCATATTATATGTAGTCATTTCATGATATCCATATTTGATATGAGCCTAAATGCAGGATACTTGATGACCTTTTTATATGCATGTGCGGGTTTCGTTCTATGCCGCTCTGGTCATCGAATAATGAGAATCATACAATTAGGTTCTATGGTAAGCGCATATGCCTTTTTTATGATATTTGCATTATATGACCCGGTTTGGTTCACGCTAATAAAAGTGGATTGGGTCGTATTTGCCTTGTTGATCTTGATGTCTTTGACATATGGACATCATTTCACAGAACGAGTCACCTTATGGATGATGTCTGTATGTCTTGGCGAAGCCCTTTATGCGCTCACGATTCACCGCCTGACATCATCGATTGTCATAGGAGATCTCTCTTTTCTGTCCCTTGTTGTTCAAGGGTCTATCTTCCTATTAGGTGTCGATCAGCTTGAAAAGCTCTTGAACACCCGTTCATCAAGAAAACCAGTAAAAGGGGCTGCAAAATCAACATGACGGATTATACGTTTCCTGTGATTATTGGTGTCATCTTTGGGATGGCGGCCAGGCTTTATATGTTAAGAACAGATTACCGGCAATACCCTACATATATTCATGGACAAGTGATTCACATTGCGCTTGGTTTTATCGCTTCAGGACTTGGTGCGATCATTATGCCAGCACTCATTCAGGAGGAATTTACGGCGATTACCTTTCTCACGCTGGCGGCCACGCAATTCAGAGATGTCCGCAATATGGAAAGAAATACGTTAACTCAAATGGATTCATATGAGCTAGTCTCAAGAGGCAGTACATATATAGAAGGTATTGCCATTGCCTTTGAAAGCCGAAATTATATTGCGATTCTCACGGCACTGATTACGACCACAGCTTGTATTTTCTTCTCGCTCGTTATTGGGACAGTGGTCGGTATTCTTTGTTTTTTCTTGGCAAAGCTATTAATGTCTGGCAGCCAATTAAAGGATATTGTCAACATACAAAAAGGAGAGCTTCGCTTTGATGGGGCAGGGCTTTATGTGAACGATATTTACATCATGAATATCGGATTGCCCGAAAAGCAAAAGCTCATATTAGAGCATGGGATGGGCTTTATTTTGACACCGAAAAATTTCAACGCAGCCACAACGATTGCCAACCTTGGGCAGCGGCAAGCTATTTTATTTGATTTATCCAATGTACTTGGTGTGTATCGCGACTCTGGTGAACCATCCCTCTGTCCGCTCGCAAAGCGTGATTTGAATAACGGCACACTTGGTGTGTTCATTTTACCGCAATGGTATCGTGAAGATTTAGCTGTCCGTGTATTAGAAGAAGTACCCATTTTGGAAAATGCCATCAGAATGCCGACAGAGTTCATAAAAAAGAAAGTGAGGTAATAGGGCATGGCGAACACCATTGAACAATTTATACTCGCTGTAGCTACAACAAATAAAGAGCGGGTCATGGGCGGAACAGCCGTTTTTTTCTGTGAAAATAAAGAAGAACTCGACATGTACGCCATGAATTTAGAGGCCATTTTAGATGGAATTGCACACGGAATTGGAGAAGATCTTTACTTGATTGTCAAACATTTTTAAGTTATTCATTGTGGTCTGATTAAAAATTGATATAATATATAAGTTGAACCCTTCATGTTTGAAGGGTTTATTTCATAAAACTGAATGAAAATTTTAAATCCCGGTTGAAACATGATGATGAACATATTGAATCGCGGCTGGATTGAAAGGAAGGGTACTATGGGTAAACCTGTCGTAGCCATTGTTGGAAGGCCCAACGTTGGAAAATCTACAATTTTTAATCGAATCGCAGGCGAAAGAATATCGATTGTAGAAGACACACCTGGTGTAACAAGAGATCGAATTTATAGCTCTGCTGAATGGTTAAATTATGACTTTAACTTAATAGATACTGGTGGAATTGATATTGGAGATGAGCCATTTTTAGCGCAAATTCGCCATCAGGCAGAAATCGCAATGGATGAAGCGGATGTCATCATCTTTATGGTGAATGGCCGAGACGGTGTGACATCTGCGGATGAAGAAGTCGCAAAAATTTTATATCGCACGAAAAAGCCAGTTGTACTTGCTGTCAATAAACTGGACAACCCTGAAATGAGAAGTGACGTGTATGACTTTTATGCACTAGGGTTTGGCGAGCCATATCCGATTTCTGGAACGCACGGATTAGGTCTTGGTGATCTACTTGATGCAGTTGCAGAACACTTTAAGAACTTACCAGATACGCAGTATGACGAACAAGTTGTCCAGTTCTGCTTAATCGGTCGCCCGAATGTAGGGAAATCTTCTTTAGTGAATGCGATGCTCGGAGAAGACCGCGTCATTGTCAGCAACATCGCTGGTACAACAAGAGATGCTGTCGATACGATGTTTACGTACAATCAGCGTGACTTTGTCATTGTTGATACAGCAGGTATGAGAAAAAAAGGAAAAGTATACGAAACAACAGAGAAATACAGTGTGCTTCGTGCATTAAAAGCCATTGATCGTTCTGATGTTGTCGCTGTTGTTCTTGATGGTGAAGAAGGTATTATTGAACAGGACAAACGTATTGCAGGCTATGCACACGAAGCTGGTAAAGCCGTTGTGATCGTTGTGAACAAATGGGACGCTGTTGAAAAAGATGAGCGTACGATGAAGGAATTTGAGCAAAACATTCGTGAGCATTTTCAATTCCTAGATTATGCTCCTGTCTTGTTTATGTCTGCTCTCACGAAAAAGAGAATTCATACGTTAATGCCGTCCATTATTACAGCTAGTGAAAATCATGCGATGCGCGTTCAAACGAATATTTTGAACGATATCATCATGGATGCAGTAGCCATGAATCCAACGCCGACTCATAATGGACAGCGCCTGAAAATTTACTATGCGACACAGGTGGCAATTAAGCCTCCGTCCTTTGTTGTGTTTGTAAACGATCCAGAGCTTATGCACTTTTCCTATGAACGTTTCCTAGAAAACCGCATTCGAGATGCGTTTGGTTTTGAAGGAACACCGATTAAAATATTTGCGAGAGCTAGAAAATAAAAAGGGTGAGCAGAATGAAGAAAATTTCAGTACTTGGAGCAGGAAGCTGGGGAACAGCTCTTGCTCTTGTATTAGCTGATAATCATCATGATGTACACATGTGGGGACATAGACAAGAGCTCATTGACCAAATCAATGAGAAACATGAAAATCATGATTACTTGCCAAATGTCGCACTGCCAGCGTCTATCCAGGCGACGACAGACATGAAGCAGGCGTTAGAGGGGACAGACGCTATTATTGTCGCTGTGCCAACAAAGGCCATTCGTGAAGTGTTGAAGCAGGCAAATGAGCTGATCACATCTAAAGTACCGTTTGTCCATGTCAGTAAAGGGATTGAACCAGATACACTTCTTAGAATATCTCAAATGATTGAACAAGAAGTCCCAGATGAGAAAAGAGAAGCTGTCGTCGTCTTATCAGGACCGAGCCACGCTGAGGAAGTAGGCTTGCGTCATCCGACAACTGTCACTGTCTCATCAGAAAATATTGAAGCGGCTCAATTTGTTCAAGATTTGTTCATGAACAACAACTTTAGAGTATACACAAACCCTGATGTGATTGGTGTAGAAATTGGTGGCGCACTGAAAAATATCATTGCTCTTGCGGCAGGGATCACAGACGGGCTTGGGTATGGTGACAATGCGAAAGCGGCGCTCATCACTAGAGGACTCGCTGAAATCGCACGTCTCGGTACAAAAATGGGAGGGAATCCTCTGACATTTGCCGGCTTAACGGGCGTTGGAGATTTGATCGTGACATGTACAAGTGTTCATTCACGTAACTGGCGCTGCGGAAATCTGCTTGGTAAAGGGTATAAGCTTGAAGAAGTGCTTGAAAAAATGGGGATGGTTGTCGAAGGCGTCCGTACAACAAAAGGCGCTTATCAGCTCTCCAAAGAATACAAGGTCAGCATGCCGATTACAGAGGCGCTTTACCACGTCCTGTTTGAAGGGAAAAAGGTCGACGATGCGGTCGAATCATTGATGGCACGTGTGAAAACACATGAAATGGAAGACCTTGTGAACATGTTTGAGAATCAAACAAAATAAATGGAAGACTGAACTTAGGCATGTAGAGGATGCAAGAAGGGGAAGACTTGCATAACATAGCAATGAAGTTTGAATAGAGCTTTGCCTCTACAGAATGAGGAAAAATAGTCGACCTAATGACTGAAGCAGAGTCCCCCTCTTTGCTTCAGTTTTTTTATGTGCTTTTTTCTGAATGATTGGAAAAATGATTGATATTTACCTTATTTTTGGTTTAGAATGAAATATAAACGCTTACAATTTGTTCGTTTTAAAGGGGGACAGGCACGATGAGTTTTGCTTTAATCAAGATGTGGTTTGCACTTGGTTCAATGGGGCTCATGTTTTTAGCTGTAGTAACCATTTATTTCAGTCGATTTAAGCTGAAGAGTCGGTTTCTTAAAATAACAGCCTCGACCGTCGCATATAGCTTGATGCTGATATCAGGTATCATTGTGTTTTTAGTTGTATTTAGCGGGCCGGTCAATGAATAAAGAAAAAGGAAGAATGTGATGATCAAAGCAAAAGTCAGTGTCACGTTGTTAGCACTTATTTTACTAACAGGATGTCTGTATCCAGAAAATCGCAAAACTGAAAACCGTGTGCCATATGAAGAGCAGCTGCAAAGCGTTCAGACAGCAATTGAGGAATTTCAAAAAGCAACAAATGGTCTTTTGCCGATTGAAACGAAAGAAGCAGACACGCCGGTTTATCAAAAGTACGTCATCGACTTTAAGCGCTTGTCACCAAGATATTTACACGATGTACCGTCGACATCTTTTGAAGGCGGGGGTGAATATATGTATGTCCTCACAGACGTCGAAAAAAAACCAACTGTGAAACTGCTTGATGTCAAAATGACGCAAACCATCAGTGAATTACGGCTTAGAATCAAAATATATCAAGATGAACATACATATCCGCCATACGGCAAAGTAGTATCAAACAATTTATATACGTTAAATGAAAAAAAGCTAGGCTTAAAATCGCCGCCTACGGTCATGAGCCCGGTGACAGGGAATTCCCTCCCATTACTGATTTCACCAAATGGCGAAATCTATGTGGACTACCGCAGTGACTTTGCTCATATTTTGAAGAATACGAAACGAAAGCTGAAACCAGGTGAAAACATTCAAGATGTCTATTGGCAGGAAACCCCGTTTGTACCCGCGTTTTCTGTCCCATATACCATCAACAAAAAAGGTGAGCCTGACTTTTTAGAAAAAAAGACGTCATAAACAAGAATGAACCTTTTTCCTCTGCATATAAATGAGGAGAAAGGTTTTTTTATGGCTAAACATACTCTCAAAACAAAAAAGGTGTCATATTCAAATAGGACAACGTCATACACATATATTGTCCAGACACCTTTCAAGCAAGTTTGATTGAAGAATAGAGTATTTTATTTGAAAACGAGGATAGCAAGTCCGGGAGGGGATCACTTGGAAAAAGTCGATATTTTCAAGGATATCGCTGAACGAACAGGAGGCGATATATATTTAGGAGTCGTTGGCGCTGTTCGTACAGGGAAATCTACGTTTATTAAAAAGTTTATGGAGCTCGTGGTGCTCCCGAATATCAATAATGAGGCAGATCGTGCAAGAGCACAGGATGAATTGCCGCAAAGCGCAGCAGGAAAAACCATTATGACCACTGAGCCAAAATTTGTACCGAATCAAGCGGCATCGATTCATGTGAGTGACGGTCTTGATGTCAACATCAGGCTTGTCGATTGTGTAGGATACACAGTCCCTGGTGCGCGCGGGTATGAAGATGAAAATGGTCCAAGAATGATCAACACGCCGTGGTATGAAGAGCCAATCCCGTTCCATGAAGCAGCGGAAATTGGCACACGCAAGGTCATTCAAGAGCATTCTACCATTGGTGTTGTGATTACAACGGATGGTTCTATTGGAGAAATTCCAAGACATGATTATATTGAATCTGAAGAACGTGTGATTGATGAACTCAAAGAGGTTGGAAAGCCGTTTATTATGGTGATCAACTCTGTGAGACCCTATCATCCTGAAACAGAAGCGCTGCGGCAGGAACTGAGCCAAAAATATGATATTCCAGTACTCTCCATGAGTGTAGAAAGTATGAGAGAGCAAGACGTCCTTAGTGTGCTTCGTGAAGCATTATATGAATTCCCAGTCCTAGAGGTGAATGTCAACCTTCCAAGCTGGGTCATGGTGCTGAAAGAAGATCATTGGCTGAGAGAAAGCTATCAGGACTCAGTGAAGGAAACCGTAAAGGATATTAAAAGATTAAGAGATGTTGACCGTGTTGTTGGCCAGTTCAGTGAATTTGACTTTATTGAAAGAGCGGGCTTAGCAGGGATTGAAATGGGTCAAGGGATTGCGGAGATTGACCTGTACGCCCCAGATGATCTATATGACCATATTCTAAAAGAAGTGGTTGGTGTAGAAATTAGAGGGAAAGACCATCTCCTAGAGCTCATGCAAGATTTTGCGCATGCGAAGACAGAATATGATCAAGTATCAGACGCCTTAAAAATGGTGAAGCAGACGGGATACGGAATTGCGGCCCCAGCCTTGTCAGATATGAGTTTAGATGAGCCAGAAATCATAAGACAGGGCTCGAGATTCGGCGTAAGACTAAAGGCGGTTGCGCCATCTATTCATATGATTAAGGTAGATGTAGAAAGTGAATTTGCACCGATTATCGGAACAGAGAAACAAAGTGAAGAGCTCGTCCGCTACTTAATGCAAGACTTTGAAGATGATCCGCTTTCGATTTGGAATTCAGATATATTTGGGCGCTCACTCAGCTCCCTTGTCAGAGAAGGCATTCAAGCTAAGCTGTCGCTGATGCCAGAAAATGCAAGATATAAACTGAAAGAAACACTTGAAAGAATCATCAACGAAGGATCAGGTGGTTTGATCGCGATTATTCTATAGCATGTGAGACCTCTCATTGACAGGGGTCTTTTTTTGCGTAAGGAATGAGTCATAAAAAGACAATTGTATAAAGATTAGTCAGATTCAGGCTGAAATTAGGAATATTCGTTCGTAAAAGTGCCCTTAATCCTTGACGAATAAGGATTCTTCCCTTTAAAATGCTTGATATGGTATTTCATATGTGTTAATCTACTTACAGAAAATCTTCACTTTGTTGGACAAACATTCCTTCAAAGAGTTGTTTTCTAATGAAAAGCCATGTATACCGCTTTCTATACGCTCTTTTTTTCGAAAAAAGTGTATAGAAAGAAGATGAATTGTGAAGAAATGATAACAATCTACTGAATGCATATTTTTGGGAGGAGGTGAAAGGCATGAACAAGACAGAACTTATTAACGCGGTTGCTGAAGCAAGCGAGTTATCTAAAAAAGACGCGACAAAAGCAGTTGATTCTGTTTTTGATACAATTTTAGATGCACTTAAAAATGGTGACAAAATCCAACTTATCGGTTTTGGTAACTTTGAAGTACGTGAGCGTTCAGCTCGTAAAGGACGTAACCCACAAACTGGTGCAGAGATCGAAATCCCTGCAAGCAAAGTACCTGCTTTCAAACCAGGTAAAGCACTTAAAGACGCGGTGGCAGGTAAATAATCGTTATGTGTAATGATCCTATTGTAGGAGTTATACATATACAGTTTCACACTGGTCTAGAAAAGCCCCTTTCATAAGGGGCTTTTCCTTTTGAATCAAAAGGTTCGTTTAGAACGCTCTCCTTTGCTTTTAGGATCTGAAGTGTGCTAGAATCTGATTGAAATGTAATCGCCTTTGGAGGATATAATACATGAGTGAAATAAATAAAGAACTAATCGAACACGCAGTACGCGATATATTAAAAGCCATCGGAGAAGATCCAGATCGTGAAGGACTTCTTGATACCCCTAAACGAGTAGCAAAAATGTATGAAGAAGTGTTCTCGGGATTAAATGAAGATCCAAAAGAACATTTTAAAACCATTTTTGGTGAAGACCACGAAGAACTCGTTCTTGTAAAAGATATTGCTTTCCATTCAATGTGTGAACACCACCTTGTACCTTTTTACGGAAAAGCGCATGTCGCTTATATTCCGCGCGGCGGAAAAGTGACAGGACTTAGCAAGCTTGCAAGAGCTGTAGAGGCTGTTGCCAAACGCCCGCAGCTTCAGGAACGCATCACATCAACCATTGCAGATAGTATGGTGGAAACACTCAATCCGCATGGCGTGATGATTGTCGTTGAAGCAGAGCATATGTGTATGACGATGCGCGGAGTGAAAAAGCCAGGTGCAAAAACAGTGACTTCAGCAGTACGCGGTACATTTGCAAATGATGCAGCGGCAAGAGCAGAAGTGCTTTCCTTTATTAAAAACGACTAATTCAATAGATGGAAGGTGAACAGATTGAGTGAAAATAAAGCATCTGATTTTGTAGTGATTAAAGCCAATGAAAATGGTGTAAATGTCATCGGCTTAACTAGAGGCTCTGATACAAGATTTCACCATTCCGAAAAGCTCGATAAAGGTGAAGTCATCATTGCACAATTTACTGAGCATACGTCAGCGATCAAAGTAAGAGGCGATGCTGTCATTCAAACAAGCTTCGGGGAAATTCAAAGCGAAGCAAAGAAATAAATACTTGAATGCACTTGATAGCATAAAAGTGAGAGCTGATATGGTATAATAAATCTCTATACAATGTGCAGGGCTACATATGAAACTGTAATTTTTGGGACAAGGGTGATATCTTTGCAAGACATCTACGGAATTTTATCTAATCTAAATATAAAATTAAATAAAAAGCTTTCTCATCCTTATTTGGCGAAACATTTACGTGCGCCACTCATCGATGAAGATAAGCTCCTTCTTTTTCATGCAATGTTTGATGAAGCTCAAATTGATGCAGAGAAAAAAGAAAATTATATTTTAACGGCGATGCTTGTGCAAATTGCCCTTGATACCCATGACGAAGTCACAACTGCTGCAGCGATCAAACAAGACGAATTCAAAAATCGTCAGCTGACGATCCTGGCAGGAGACTATTTCAGCGGTCTCTATTATTCTCTTCTCTCTGACATGAAAGACATCTACATGATTCGCACGCTCGCAACGGCGATCAAAGAAATCAATGAACATAAAATTAGACTGTATGATCGATCCATTCAAGATGCGGCGCACTTTTACAAAAGTGTAGCAACGGTTGAGTCTGCGTTATTCCAAAGGGTTTCTGAGCATTTTCAATTAACGCATTGGAATGAGATTGCAAGTCGTTTCCTTGTTTATAAGCGTTTCATGAAACAAGCAGAAGATGACAAACATTTAAAACTTTTTTTGAACGATAGCTATACGGACGCCTATACATGTTTTGACAACTTTGAGAATGAAGGCTATGAAAAGGCCAAACGATCAATCAAGGAGCATCTTGTTTCATCTCCGGTCGTTCAAAAAGAGCTATTAAATCGCCTGGATCATATGAAAAATGAACCTGCGTATCATCAGAAAGTGGAAGAAGGGTAAGTCATGCAGCAATCAAAAGAACAGCGAGTACACGGTGTATTTGAAAAAATTTATAAAAACTATGATCAAATGAACTCCGTCATCAGCTTTAAGCAGCATAAAAAGTGGCGCGATAAAACAATGAAACTGATGAATGTTCAAAAAGGAGCCAAAGCATTAGACGTATGCTGCGGAACAGCCGATTGGACCATTGCGCTTGCTGATGCTGTAGGCGAAAAAGGTGAAGTCAAAGGCCTTGATTTTAGTAAAAATATGCTGAGTGTTGGAGAAACGAAGGTGAAGACTGGGGGCTATAATCAAATTGAATTGCTTCACGGCAATGCGATGGAGCTTCCTTTTGAGGATAACACATTTGATTATGTCACGATCGGTTTTGGCCTACGGAACGTCCCTGATTACTTAACAGTGCTAAAAGAAATGACAAGAGTCGTGAAGCCTGGTGGAATGGTTGTCTGTCTAGAGACATCACAACCTGAAATGATTGGGTTTAAACAAGGCTACTATGTCTATTTCAAATACATCATGCCGCTCTTTGGTAAACTGTTTGCCAAAAGCTATCAGGAGTATTCATGGCTCCAAGAATCAGCCAAAGCGTTCCCTGGCATGAAAGAACTGGCGGCTCTTTTCGAAGAGGCGGGTCTGTCTGATGTCTCGTATCATCCATTTACGGGCGGTGTAGCAGCAACACATATCGGAAAGAAACTTTGAATAAACGATATTTGGGTGAAAATAATGAAACTAAAAGCAATGATCTCTTTTTTAAATCATGATATCGATATTATTGAAAAAGAGCTTGAACAAACAGTTCGCTCTGATTATGCATTATTAAGTGAAGCGGGTCTTCATTTGCTGCAAGCGGGCGGAAAACGAATCCGCCCCGTTTTTGTTCTCCTTTCAGGCATGTTTGGCGACTATGACATTAATAAAATTAAATATGTTGCCGTTGCGCTTGAGCTCATTCATATGGCATCGCTCGTTCACGATGATGTCATTGATGATGCAGAGCTGAGAAGAGGCAAGCCAACGATTAAGGCAAAATGGGACAATCGAATTGCCATGTACACAGGGGATTATATGTTTGCAAGATCTCTTGAGTATATGACAAAGATCAATCACCCAATGGCGCATGAAATTTTGTCAAAGATGGTCGTCGAGCTCTGTCTTGGTGAAATCGAGCAAGTGAAAGACAAATACAATATGGATCAAAACCTGCGTACATATTTAAGAAGAATCAAACGAAAAACAGCATTGCTCATTGCAGGCAGCTGTCAGTTAGGTGCGATAGCAGCAGGTACAGATGAGAAAACACATAAAGCCCTTTACTGGTTTGGCTACTATGTCGGTATGTCCTATCAGATCATTGATGATGTGCTTGATTTCACATCAACTGAAGAAGACCTTGGTAAGCCTGTTGGAGGAGACCTTTTACAAGGAAATGTCACACTCCCGGTCTTATATGCACTGAAGAATCCTACACTCGAAGGACAATTAAAGCTGATTAATAGTGAAACAACAGAAATGCAGCTAAAGCCTGTGATTGAACACCTCAAACAAACAGATGCGATCGACCGCTCGATTCGAGTGAGTGAAATGTATTTGAAAAAGGCATTCGAACAGCTAGACAAACTTCCTCGAGGACGAGCGAAAACGTCACTCGCTTCCATTGCCAAATATATTGGAAAACGAAAATTCTAATCAACATATTGTTGATTGGTTTTTTTGTGAAATTTTTTGTCAAAAATTGATTATTATATAAAAAAATGATACGATCACTTTGTAACAATGTAAGCCTATACATACATAAACGACGGGGTGGAGAACGTATATGGACAAAACATTTCTTATGGTCAAACCTGATGGTTTGGAAAGACAATTAATCGGTGAAATTGTGTCAAGATTCGAAAAAAAAGGGCTTCAGCTTGTTGGTGCAAAACTAATGAGTATTCCAAAAGAAGTAGCAGAAACACATTACGGAGAGCATAAAGAAAAACCATTCTTTGAGGAATTGGTTGACTTTATTACGTCAGGACCAGTATTTGCAATGGTATGGCAAGGTGAGCAGGTAGTAGATGTCACAAGACAGATTATCGGCAAAACAAACCCGAAGGAAGCGCTTCCGGGCACAATAAGAGGAGACTATGGATTGACGGTTGGAAAAAACATTATCCATGGCTCAGACTCACCAGAAAGTGCTGAAAGAGAAATCAACTTATTCTTCAAACAAGAAGAACTCACAAACTGGGATCAAACCATCTCAAGCTGGATTTATTAAAATTTAAGCCAAGGTGTTCATCAAATGAGCACTTTGGCTTTTTTTATATGAATATTTCTACACGAAATTTCGCATGAGATGATACAAATTTTCGATAAAAACAGCTATACTAGGACAAAGATAGATGAGACAGGAGAGGACTTTGATGGATCAATATCAAGTATTTGTTGGAAAATGGAAAAAACTAACCGGGGTGGATCTGAATTTATATAAAGAGGCACAAATGAAACGAAGATTAACGTCACTTTATGATAAAAAAGGATATAGAGATTTTGAAGCGTTCGCGGCTGCCCTTGAAAAGGATAGAGCACTATTAGACGAGACGATGGATCGAATGACGATCAATGTGTCAGAATTTTACCGAAACTATCAGCGCTGGGAAGTGCTTGATCAAAAAATTCTTCCGCTGCTTTTGAAAAACAGCGGGACCCTAAAAATATGGAGTGCAGCATGTTCGACAGGAGAGGAGCCGTATACACTCTCAATGCTTCTATCAAGCCATCCGCTTGTGAAGGACTTCCAAATTATTGCAACTGATATTGATGATAAAGTGCTGCAATCAGCTCAAAAAGGAAGATATCATGAACGATCACTGCAAGAGGTACCAGATCAAATCAAGCAAAAATATTTCACAAAAGAAGATTCTTCATTTTACAATGTGAAGGATGAGGTGCGAAAGCACATTCAATTTAAAAAACACAACCTTTTAGCAGATCCTTATGAAAAACAGCTGGATCTTATCGTGTGCCGAAATGTCCTTATCTACTTTACAGAAGAGGCAAAAGAAGAGATTTACATGAAAATGAGCAGCAGTTTAAAACCAAATGGCGTATTATTTGTTGGTTCAACTGAACAAATTTTTCACCCAGAAAAGTTTGGACTGACATCTGCCGATACTTTCTTTTATCAAAAGAAGGGGTTGTAGCTGACTTTTTAGTAGTAAGTGTGTTATCATAGTTTTACTTAAAAGCGTTAATGCGATGAAGGGAGATCGAGTCATGAGATACTTAACAGCAGGTGAATCACATGGTCCACAATTGACCACCATTATTGAAGGCGTTCCGGCGGGACTTTACATAGAGCAGGATGACATCAACTATGAATTGGCTAGAAGACAAAAAGGCCACGGCCGCGGCAGAAGAATGCAGATTGAAAAAGACCAAGCAAAAGTGTTAAGCGGTGTTCGCCACGGGAAAACATTAGGTTCTCCTATTGCACTTGTCGTTGAAAACAACGACTGGAAGCATTGGACAAAGGTGATGGGGGCAGAGCCGATCACAGAAGAAGAAGAGAGTGAAATGAAGCGTCAAATTTCACGCCCTAGACCAGGACATGCGGATTTAAATGGTGCGATTAAATATGGACATCGTGATATGCGAAACGTATTAGAGCGTTCATCAGCCCGTGAGACAACCGTTCGCGTAGCAGCAGGCGCAGTCGCTAAACAAATCTTGGCTCATTTAGGAATCAAGGTAGCTGGCCACGTTCTTGAAATTGGCGGAGTGAAAGCAGCTCATACGGCATATGAATCGATTGAAGATTTGCAAAAGGTAACGGAAGAGTCACCTGTTCGCTGCTACGACAGTGAAGCAGGTCAAAAAATGATGGATGCCATTGATGAAGCGAAGAAAAACGGTGATTCAATTGGCGGTATTGTGGAAGTCATCGTTGAAGGAATGCCGGTTGGAGTCGGAAGCTATGTTCACTATGACCGCAAATTAGACAGCAAGCTTGCAGGTGCTGTTCTGAGTATCAACGCTTTTAAAGGGGTCGAATTTGGTATTGGCTTCGAGGCGGCTTCTAAAAATGGTAGTGAGGTCCATGATGAAATCATCTGGGATGAAGAAAAGGGCTATACGAGAAAAACAAATCGCTTAGGTGGTCTTGAAGGCGGAATGTCAACTGGTATGCCAATTGTCGTAAGAGGGGTCATGAAACCAATCCCAACGCTTTACAAACCGCTTCAAAGCGTTGACATTGAAACAAAAGAACCTTTCTCCGCAAGCATTGAGCGTTCTGACAGCTGTGCTGTCCCTGCCGCAAGTGTTGTCGCAGAAGCAGTCGTGGCTTGGGAAATCGCCAATGCTGTGGTGGAGCAGTTTGGCCTTGATCAAATTGACCGTATTAAAGAAAATGTTGAAAAAATGCGCCAGCTTCAGAGGGAATTTTAATGAAAACACTGGAAGTTAAGACGTCTTCAGCCACTTATCCTGTATACATCGGTGATGGGATTAAATGCAATATCGTCGACTTGATGACTTCCACGGGGCATTCCTATACGAAGCTCTTAATCGTGACAGATACAGCGGTTGATGCCATTTACGGCGATGAAATGATTCGATTACTTAAGCAGAAGTGGTCTGTGCATAAAGTGGTTGTGCCAAGCGGAGAGCAGTCGAAATCTTTTGCTGAGTTTGAGCATATTCATACGAAGGCCATTCAGTTTCAGCTGGATCGCTCCTCGTGCATCATTGCGCTTGGAGGCGGCGTAATTGGCGATTTGGCTGGCTTTGTTGCTGCTAGTTATATGAGAGGCATTGATTTTATTCAAGTTCCGACGACACTACTGGCACATGACAGTGCAGTTGGCGGGAAAACGGGGATTAACCACCCGCTCGGTAAAAATTTAATCGGTGCGTTTCATCAGCCGAAAGCCGTGATCTATGATACGAGCATGCTTGAGACTCTATCTCAAACTGAAATGAGGTCAGGCTTTGCTGAAGTCATCAAACATGCCCTCATTTCAAGTGAAGACTTTTTATCAGAGCTGATGTCTATTCGTTCTTTGGCGGAATGTTCAAAGAGCGAGCTGGCACATATACTGTATCAAGGGATTGAGGTCAAAGCGTCGATTGTTCAAAAAGACGAAAGAGAACAAGGCGTGCGTGCATTTTTGAATTTAGGTCATACACTTGGGCATGCCATTGAAGCAGAGTATGGATACGGCGTTATTACGCACGGAGATGCTATTGCAATCGGCATGCAGTTTGCGCTATATGTGAGCGAAAAGAAGCTGGGACTCAGCCTCAATCGGACGGAACTAAAAGAGTGGATGAAAGAACTCGGATTTCCGGTACAAGTCACTCAAGATATTTCCACGAAAACATTTGTTGACCGGATGATTGGTGATAAAAAGGCAAGAGGCGGAACCGTTCAATTTGTTTTATTAAAGCAGATTGGGGAGGCTGTCTTGCAGTCTTTCACCAAAGATGATCTGCATCAATGGCTCGAAGAATGGAAACGGGAGGAGGGATGTCTATGATGTTTCGCGGGATACGTGGGGCTACAACTGTGACAGAAGATACAGAAACAGAAGTGTTAAATAAAACGAAACAGCTGCTAGAAGCGATTATTTCAAGAAATCAAGTAGATCCAGAACGTGTCGTGCAGATCTTAATTTCAGCTACACAAGATATTCACTCCGTTTTTCCGGCAAAAGCCCTTCGTCAGTTTGAAGGGTGGACGTATGTGCCTGTTACTTGTATGCAGGAGCTGGACATTCAAGGCGGTCTAAAGCATTGTATTCGCGTTTTAATGACGGTCCAAACAGACACAAAGCAGGAAGATGTGCAACATGTGTACTTGGAAGAAGCTGTGACGCTTCGCCCTGATTTACAGTTGACAAAAAACAAGGAATTATAATACGATATGAACAGCCGAAGTTTACACACAGGTGTAAACGGCATTGCAAGTTTAGAAAAGATGAGAATGAGACTAGGGTAGTTGAGATGAGTAGAGTTGAGCAGAGATACGATACGTCTATTTCATCATACTGCCTAAAAGAGCACCCCTCTTTTAGGCTTATTTCGTATACTCATACAAACCCTCTATATGTCCCCTCATTCTCCTTAATCCCATTTAAGGAGTGTGTTTATGAATTCCCAATCAAATTTGACCCAATTTTTAAGGGACAGCGAGTCCCACAAAACGATTCCAATTGTTGAAACCATTACAGTTGATACGCTCTCACCGATTCAAATTGTCGAAAAACTCAAGGCAGATATTGTGTATCTACTAGAAAGCAAAGATGAGTCTTCTAGCTGGTCGAGATATTCCTTCATCGGATTACATCCTTTTTTAACCTTACACGATGACCAAAACGAATATATTGCACGTGACGCTGCTGGGCAGGAGGTCATGAAAAAACAAGAACTGAAAGACTTATTAGACTGGATGAAAGAGCAATATCAAATCAAGACACCGGACGTTGACATCCCGTTTACAGGCGGGGCAGTTGGGTACTTAAGTTACGATCTTATTCCAAGCATTGAACCCTCTGTCAGGCCTCACCTAAGCGCACCAACGACAGACAATTGTACTCTATTTGTCTGCCAAACGATGATTGCCTTTGATCATGAAACGAATCATGTTCATTTTATCCAATACACCCAGCTAACCGGAAATGAAACAGAAGACGAAAAAATACGAGCTTACAAAGAAAATCAAAAGCGGCTTGAACAGATGATTCACAAGCTCCATACAAAGGTCGATATGAAAGAACTGATTTTATTAGGGAATATGAACGAATCACCGTCCTTTGAACATGTGACATCAACCTATGAAAAAACACAATTTCTAAAGGACGTAGAAAAAATCAAAGAATACATTCGAGCGGGTGATATTTTTCAAGGCGTACTCTCACAGCGCTTCGATATCCCAGTGTCAGTGAGTTCATTTGAATTATACCGTGTGCTTCGCATTGTGAATCCATCTCCATACATGTATTTTATGAAATTAAAAGACCGTGATTTAGTCGGAAGCTCACCAGAACGATTAATTCATGCCAAAAATAGGCACCTAGAAATTCATCCTATTGCAGGCACTAGAAAAAGAGGAGCAACAAAAGAAGAGGACGCCGCACTGGCAAGAGAGCTGCTAGAAGATGAGAAAGAAAAAGCAGAACATTACATGTTAGTAGATCTAGCCAGAAATGATGTCGGCCGCGTAGCAGAATACGGCAGCGTGTCCGTACCGACCTTTACAAAAGTTGTGAACTTTTCACATGTCATGCACATCATCTCCATTGTGACAGGGAAGTTAAAGCAGGATACACACCCAGTTGATGCACTCATGTCCGCATTTCCAGCAGGCACATTAACAGGGGCACCGAAAATAAGAGCGATGCAATTATTAAATCAAATGGAGCCTGAGCCAAGGGAAACGTATGGCGGCTGTATTGCCTATATTGGATTCGATGGTAATATCGACTCTTGTATTACCATTCGCACCATGAGCGTCAAAGATCAGATAGCTTCCATACAAGCAGGCGCTGGCATTGTCGCAGATTCTGTTCCAGAAAATGAATGGGAAGAGACATGTAACAAGGCAGGAGCGCTTCTGAGGGCCATTCAGCTTGCTGAACATATTTTCTCAGAAAAGGAGAGTGTGCAGGATGAATCAGCGACTATCAGCTCTTGTTAAAGGAGGCTTCCTATCAGAAAATGAAGCACATAGACTAATGCATGATATGATGAGCGGCTCTTTAACAGATGCTGAAGTCGCTGCAAGTCTATCGATTTTAGCGCATAGAGGAGAAACCGCTGAAGAAATGACAGGCTTCGTGAGGGCCATGCGTCAAAAAGCAGAACCAGCGGAAAGATCGCTTGATGTCGTTGACACATGCGGCACAGGAGGCGATGGACTCTCCACATTTAATATATCAACCGCAGCTGCTATTGTAGCTTCCGCCGCTGGTGCTAAAATCGCAAAACACGGAAATCGTTCAGTCTCTTCTAAAAGTGGAAGTGCCGACGTGCTAGAGTGTCTTGGGATTCACATTCAATCCACTCCAGAAGAAACAAGAAGGCAAATACAAGAAAAAAACATGGGCTTTTTATTTGCACCACTGTACCATTCATCTATGAAACAAGTAGCAGCAGTCCGCAAGCAGCTTGGCTTCAGGACGGTATTTAATCTATTAGGACCGCTTTGCCACCCGATGCAAGCCAAAAAGCAAATCATCGGTGTGTATGCAAAGGAAAAGGCAAAATTAATGGCGGAAGCCCTTGCTCCATTAGAGCCAGAGCATGTCCTGTTTGTATGCGGGGAAGACGGGCTGGATGAATTAACGATTACAGCCAATTCATATGTGATTGAACTCAAAAAAGGTGCCATGACAGAATATACGCTAAACCCAGAAGACTTTGGACTGAAAAAAGGATACTTATCAGATATTCAGGTCCAATCACCGGAAGAGAGCGCGAAATTGATTCAGAATATATTGAATCATCAAACAGAAGGGGCGCCGCTTCATATTACAGCTCTGAATGCAGGCGCGGCTTTATATATCGCAGGCAAGTCAGAAAGCCTCATGGCAGGAACATTAAAAGCATTAGAAACGATAAAAAACGGAGCAGCCAAAGAACAATTGGCTCGTTTAAAACAAAAAACGAAAGAGGAAGAGATCTATGCTTAATCAAATCATTGCACGCAAAAAAGAACATATCCAAACGTTGCAGTTACCTCATGATGGACACTATGAAAGACGATCATTTAAAGAAGCACTGATGAATCCTCACCGTTCGATTGGGCTCATTGCTGAGGTGAAAAAGGCATCTCCTTCTAAAGGAATCATTCAGCCGAATTTTGATCCTCTGCAAACAGCAAAAGCATACGAAAAATCGAATGCTGATTGCTTATCAGTCTTAACAGATGAACCATATTTTCAAGGGAAGAACGAGTATCTTTCATTAATTAAAGAACACGTCGCACGTCCAATTTTAAGAAAAGACTTTATCATCGATTCAATACAAATAGAAGAGTCAAGACGTATCGGTGCAGATGCCATTTTATTAATTGGAGAAGTACTTGAACCGCAACAGCTGTATGAATTCTATGCTGAAGCGAAGGAAAAAGGACTAGATATTCTTGTTGAAGTTCATGCAGCAGATACACTGGAACATATCTTAAACCTATTCACCCCCGAAATCATTGGCGTGAATAACCGAAATTTAAAGACATTTAAAACAACAGTTGAGCAAACAAAAGAGATTGCACCACTTGTTCCAAAGGATGTCTTACTAGTAAGTGAAAGCGGTATTCAGACATTTGATGATCTAACCTTTGTCAAAAAACATGGAGCGAGTGCTGTCCTTGTAGGTGAATCATTAATGAGAGAACCCTCACAAGAAAAAGCCGTTCAGACGTTATTTGGAGAATGACCACGATGAAGCCTTTTTTAAAATATTGCGGGGCGGTCTCACTAGAAGATGTAGAATGCATTGCGCAATCTCAAGCAGATGCGATCGGATTTATTTTTGCTCCAAGTAAAAGACAAGTCGATCCAGATCAAGTGAAACAATGGCTCACCGAGTCGCAGTGCAGGAAAAAGATTACGGGTGTATTTGTAAATGAAAAAATCCAAAAAGTGTGCGACATCACAAAGCATATTCCTTTAGATATCGTGCAGCTGCATGGAGATGAAACACGGGAGGATGCAAAAGAAATAAAACAACAAACAGGAGCGGTAGTGTGGAAAGTCTTTCATCACGATCGCAATATAAAAGAAACACTTGATCAAATGACGGCATTTGCGCCGTTTGTCGATGGTTTTCTCATTGATGCGAAAGTAAAAGGGATGAGAGGCGGTTCTGGCACAGCTTTTACATGGGAAGCGGTACCTGTATACAATCAGCAAGCGAAACGACTGGAGAAAACATGCATCATTGCAGGCGGAATAACACCAGAAACACTGCCAGAGCTTCTTGCCTATGGCCCAAAAGCGATCGATCTTTCAAGCGGCATAGAAGAAAACGGGAAGAAAAGCAGCGCTAAGATCAAAGCGCTCGAAGAAAGGATGTTAAACGATGTACGCATATCCAAATGAGCTTGGCAGATATGGAGAATTCGGAGGGAAATTTGTTCCCGAGACGCTCATGCAGCCACTCAAAGAAATAGAACAAGCATTTAACGAATTAAAAGAAGACCGAGCTTTTAAGCAAGAATATCTTTCTCTATTGCAAAACTATTCAGGCAGACCGACTGCGCTGACATATGCTGATCAATTATCTGCATACCTAGGCGGCGCAAAAATCTATTTAAAAAGAGAAGATTTAAACCATACAGGTGCTCATAAGATCAACAATGCACTTGGTCAGGCACTGCTTGCAAAAAAAATGGGGAAATCAAACATCATCGCGGAAACAGGCGCTGGACAGCACGGAGTAGCAGCTGCAACGGTGGCCGCCAAGTTTGGATTATCGTGCACGGTATTTATGGGAAAAGAGGATGTGGAGAGACAATCTCTCAATGTATTCCGAATGAAACTACTTGGCGCTGAAGTCATACCTGTCACAAGCGGAAACGGCACATTAAAAGATGCAACGAACGAAGCGATCCGTTATTGGGTCCAGCACTGTAGTGATCATTTCTATATGATCGGTTCAGTTGTAGGACCTCATCCATATCCCCAAATCGTCAGTGAGTTCCAGCGGATGATTGGTGATGAAGCAAAAGAGCAGATGCTTAAAAAAGAAGGCAGGCTCCCACATAAAGTCATTGCTTGTGTCGGCGGCGGAAGTAATGCGATTGGAATGTACCGAGCGTTTTTGGATGATGAGATTGATTTGATTGGTGTAGAAGCGGCTGGAAAAGGAATCGATACGCCGCTTCATGCAGCAACCATTACGAAGGGGACAAAAGGAGTTATTCATGGATCTTTGACCTATTTAATCCAAGACGAATTTGGCCAGATTATTGAGCCCTATTCCATTTCAGCTGGTTTAGATTATCCCGGGATCGGACCAGAGCACGCATATTTACATGCGAGCGGCCGGGTTCAATATGTGAGTGCTACAGATCAAGAAGCATTGGATGCTCTAAAGCTGCTGACAGAAAAGGAAGGAATCCTGCCAGCGATTGAATCAGCACACGCTTTAGCCAAGGCGTTTGAAATGAGCAGGACGATGAGTGAAGATGAAATCATCCTTGTCTGCCTGTCAGGAAGAGGAGATAAGGATGTGCATACATTAATGAATGTGCTTGAAAGTGAGGGCAAAACCAAATGATCACATTTCAATTAGAGCAAGGCGAGAAATTATTCATCCCATTTATTACGGCAGGGGATCCGTCAGAAGAAATCACGATCGATTTAGCTTTGTCCCTTCAAGCAGCCGGTGCACATGCGATTGAGCTAGGTGTTCCTTATTCCGATCCGCTAGCAGACGGTCCTGTCATTCAAAGAGCCTCCAAAAGAGCTCTAAATCATGGCATGAATATCGTAAAAGCGATAGAATTAGCAGGGAAGATGAAAAAAAACGGTGTAAAAATTCCTGTAATTCTATTTACGTATTATAATCCTGTGTTACAATTAGACACAGAATACTTTTTCGCTTTACTGCGCAAAAATCATATTTCGGGACTCTTAACACCCGACTTGCCTTTTGAAGAAAGCAGTGAGCTGCAAAAGAACTGTCAAACATATGACATTTCATATATTTCGCTCGTTGCACCAACCAGTAAGGAACGATTAGTAAATATAGTAGAGCAGGCAGAAGGTTTTGTGTATTGTGTTTCATCTCTTGGTGTAACAGGTGTCAGACAAACCTTTGACGAATCGATTACTGATTTTATTCAACAAGTGAAACAGCTGAGTCACATACCGGTTGCGGTCGGTTTTGGCATCTCAACAAGAGAGCAGGTAGACTCAATGAATAAACTGAGTGACGGCGTCGTTGTAGGAAGTGCACTTGTGAAAAAAATTGAAGAACTTCAGGATCAATTGTTAGCAAGTGATACTCGTCAAGACGCTTTAAGAGAATTTGAAACCTATGCAAAAACATTTAGTCCCCTCTATTCATTCAAATGAGGTGAAACTTTTGCAAATCAAAGATCAATTAAAACAACTAAAACCGTATCAACCTGGGAAACCAATTGAAGAGGTCAAAAAAGAATATCAATTAGACAAAATTGTGAAATTGGCTTCAAATGAAAACCCTTTTGGATGTTCCGCCCATGCAAGAGAGGCGATACAAGCTGAGCTTGAACATTTAGCGATTTATCCAGATGGATACAGCGCAAGTTTAAGGACAGAGCTTGCTGAGTTTCTTCAAGTAAATGAAAAACAATTAATATTCGGGAATGGCTCAGATGAACTTGTGCAAATTATTGCTAGGGCATTCCTTGACCAACATACAAATACCGTCATCCCAGCTCCGTCTTTTCCGCAATATCGTCACAATGCAATCATTGAGCGGGCAGAGATTCGAGAGGTGCCGCTTTTAGACGAAGGAGCTCACGATCTGAAGGGCATGCTGGATGCGATTGATGAGAACACGAAGGTCGTCTGGGTATGCAACCCGAATAACCCGACGGGAAATCATTTGTCAGAATCTGAGCTTGTGGCGTTTTTAGATCAAGTACCAGCTCATGTGCTTGTAGTACTAGATGAAGCATATGTCGAATACGTTCGTGCGGAAGACTTTCCGAACAGCTTATCTTTATTACACAACTATCAAAATGTTATCGTACTCCGTACGTTTTCTAAAGCGTATGGACTGGCCGCGCTTCGAGTAGGCTATGGCATTGCATCAGAAGAGTTGATTACTGCGATTGAACCAGCGAGAGAGCCGTTTAATACAAGTCGTATCGCTCAGGCAGCAGCTCGTGCAGCGATAAAAGATCAGGACTTCATTCAATTATGCAGACAAAAAAATGGAGCAGGTCTCAAGCAATATCAAGAATTTGCTGACCGTTTTGGACTATTTATTTATCCGTCTCAAACAAACTTCGTGCTGATTGATTTTAAAAGAGATGCAGATGAATTATTCAATGCATTATTGAAAAAAGGCTACATTGTTCGTTCTGGTAAAGCACTTGGTTTTCCAACGTCTTTACGTATTACGGTCGGAACAATGGAGCAAAATGCAGAAATTCTAAGTACACTTGCTGATTTAATGCAAAGCATTCGTGCGTAGCATAACCAGAAAGTCATATCCTTTTACAGGATATGGCTTTCATTGTACTAACCTCATACATATAAGCTGTTGAAATGGCTTTTTTAATTTTCGCGAAAAAACAGGTGATGAACATGAATGATGCAAATGAAACAATATTAATCGCTGGACTTGGTTTAATTGGAGGTTCCATCGCACTGTCGATTAAAAAAGAGTATCCTCATAAAAAAATTGTTGGATACGATGTGTCCAAAGAACAAATGGTTGCAGCAACAAAGCTGGGTATCATTGATTTAGCAGCTGATTCATTTGCGGCAGGTTTGGCTGAATCTGCGACTATTATTTTGGCAACACCAGTTCAGCAAACAGTCAAGATGCTTCGTGATATTGCAAACTCTGGAATTGAGAGAGAGGTCACAATTACCGATGTTGGCAGCACAAAGCAAAAGGTCGTCGATTTTGCTGAAAAAACGCTTCCTAAGCACTATCAATTTATTGGTGGACATCCAATGGCAGGCTCTCACAAGTCAGGTGTTATAGCAGCGAAAGACTTTTTATTTGAAAATGCGTTCTACATTTTAACGCCAGCAAAGGAAACAAATCGCCAGGCTGTTGATCGTTTGAAGGACTTGTTAAAGGGGACAAATGCTCATTTCATTGAGATGACCCCAGAAGAACATGATGGTGTAACAAGTGTGATTAGTCATTTCCCTCATATTGTTGCAGCCAGCCTTGTGCATCAAGCACATCATTTTGAAGAACAATTCCCACTTGTCAAACGGTTTGCTGCTGGAGGCTTTCGTGACATTACACGTATTGCGTCAAGCAACCCTGCAATGTGGCGAGATATCCTTCTGCACAACAAAAACAAGATTTTAGACCGGTTCCATGAATGGAAAAAAGAGATTGACCGCATTGAGACCTTTGTACAGCAAGAAGACGCTGAAGGCTTGTTCTCTTATTTTCAAGAGGCAAAGGAATATCGTGATGGACTTCCTCTGAGGAAAAAAGGTGCCATTCCTGCTTTTTATGACCTTTATGTGGACGTTCCAGATCACCCTGGGGTCATTTCGGAGATTACAGGACATTTAGCAAATGAGAGCATCAGTATTACGAATATCCGTATTATTGAAACGCGGGAAGACATTAATGGGATTTTGCGCATTAGTTTTCAAACGGAAGACGACCGTAAACGTGCAGAGATCTGTATAAAAAATAGAGCGAATTACGATACATTTTATGCTGACTGAGGTGACAAATATGAAAATTCATAAACATGCTCCTATGAATGGAGTCATTCATATTCCAGGTGATAAATCCATTTCTCATCGATCAGTGATGTTTGGAGCAATTGCTGATGGGACGACAGTGGTGAAAAACTTTCTCCCTGGAGCCGATTGTTTAAGTACAATTAATTGTTTTAGAAAGATGGGCGTTGAAATTGAACAAAAAGGGACAGATGTTGTGATCCGTGGAAAGGGACTGAAAGAGCTCAAGGAGCCGTCTGACGTCCTCGATGTCGGGAATTCTGGTACAACCATTCGATTAATGATGGGAATATTAGCTGGTTGTGAGTTTCACAGTACACTGATCGGTGATGAGAGTATTGCTAAAAGACCAATGCAGCGAGTAACAGGTCCACTTAAACAACTAGGAGCGAAAATAGATGGCAGAGCAAACGGCGAGTATACGCCGCTTTCTATTCGTGGCGGCCATTTAAAAGGTGTCTCATATGAGTCTCCGGTGGCAAGCGCCCAAATTAAGTCCGCTGTCCTTTTAGCAGGTCTTCAAGCAGAAGGAACAACAACATTAACTGAACCGCATAAATCAAGAGATCATACAGAAAGAATGCTCTCTATGTTTGGTGTGAAACTAGACGAAGATGAACAAAGTGTTTCTATTGAAGGTGGTCAAACATTAAAAGCAACAGATATATTTGTTCCTGGAGACATCTCCTCAGCTGCATTTTTCCTTGTTGCTGGATCTATTGTTCCTAACAGCCGAATTGTTTTAAAAAATGTCGGGCTAAACAAAACAAGAACGGGTATTATTGATGTTCTGAAACAAATGGGTGCGAACCTTGAGATCAATGAAGTAGATGCAAAAGGCGGAGAGCCATATGGCGATTTAACGATCTCTACCTCTTCATTAAAAGGCATCGAAATTTCTGGTGATATGATTTCAAGACTTATCGACGAGATTCCAATTATAGCGCTTCTAGCGACACAAGCAGAGGGAACAACGATCATTAAAGATGCTGCTGAGTTAAAAGTAAAAGAGACCAATCGAATTGATACAGTCGTGTCAGAACTTAAAAAACTAGGTGCTGATATTGAAGCAACAGATGATGGTATGAAGATTCATGGTAAAACCACACTTCAAGGCGGCGCTGTCGTGTCAAGCTACGGAGATCACCGAATCGGTATGATGCTTGGGATTGCCGCATGTATCACAAAGCAAGCTGTTGAGATTGAAGATACAGATGCTGTACGCGTCTCATACCCGAATTTCTTTGAACACATTGAATACTTAACCAAAACAGTCTGAGGATGTCCTCAGGCTTTTTCTTTCCTTTTGCATATTTGTAAGGAATATAGCATAGCTTGTCTCAAGATGAAACCTGGAAAAAAATCATTTTATCTGATCAAAAAATGAATTTCAGGTGTTTTCAGTTTACAAAACTTCCGTTTCGTAAAGGATGAAATGAAAACCAGTCTTTAAAACACAAAAATGGGTTCATTTTAAAAGTGCAACATATTTGCTGGATGAGTACCTGTCGATTATGATATGAAGTAACAATAGTTTAGGTTTTTGGAAAACAGAAAGGAACGGTTTGATTTGAATAGTTCATTACAAGAAGCCATAAAATTAGTTGAGGCGGGTGAGACTGAAAAAGGACTTCAAACACTTGCTCAGGCAGAAAAGCATTTGCATGATGAAGAAAAGGCGCAGGCAGCTCAGTTATATTATGATTGGGGAGATATTGATAAAGCGAGAAATCTCATCAGTGATTTACATGATTTATATCCAGAGGAAACAGGGTTAACATGTTTTTATGCAGAACTGCTGATTGACTCTGATGAAGAAGAAAAGGCGATTTCGGTATTAGAGACGATTCCTGAAGATGATGATGCCTATCCAGAGAGCCTACTGTTAATGGCAGATTTGTATCAAATGCAAGGACTATTTGAAGTCAGTGAACAAAAGCTCTTAAAAGCAAAAGAGCTGCTTCCGAATGAAGCCATTATTGATTTTGCGTTAGGTGAATTGTATTTTTCTCAAGGTCTTTCAAAGAAAGCGGCCGACTATTTCTACAAGGTCGCAGGTCAACAACATGAGGTTGGCGGCGTCAATGTTTATCAGAGGCTCGCTGAATCACTCAGCACAGCTGGAGAATTTGAAGATGCGCTTGAATGGTACGAAAAGGCAGTGAAAGGTCAAACAGATCCGAATACACTTTTTGGCTACGGATTTACAGCGATGAGGGCTGGCCGAACGAAAACAGCCATTCAGCAGCTTTCAGAACTAAAAGATATTGATCCATCTTATTCGTCTCTATATATGCCTTTAGCGAAAAGTTATGAGGAAGAAGGACTATATCACGAGGCTTTAGAGGTAGTAAAAGAGGGTATTAAAATTGATGAGTATAACAAAGAATTATATTTATATGGTGCAAAGATTGACTTGAAAAATGGGGATTCAGAAGATGCGAAAAAGCTGCTTCAAGAAGCACTTGCTCTTGATCCGGGATATATTGAAGCGATTCAAACATTGCTCGCGATCTATTTAAATGAAGAGCTTTTTGATGAAATTCTGGAAGTTATAAAAGAGGTTAAAAGCTTTGGGGAAGATGATCCAAAATGGAATTGGTATGCTGCATCTGCATCTGTTGGACGAGAAGAATACAAAGAAGCAGCTGAGTACTTCAAGCTGGCTCTGCCTGATTTTGATGAGGAACGTGACTTTTTATATGAATACGCATCGTTCCTTTTAGAAGAAGGCAGACAAAAAGAAGCATTGCCGCTATTACGCAAAGTTCTTCAGAAAGATGGCACGAATGAAGAAATCGAAGAAACGATTTTAAGAATTGAAGACGAAATTTCCTTATAGTTTGCAGGAATGAAGAACTGGTTTGTTGAATAATTCATGTATAGCAATTTAATTTACGATAGAGGAGGGAATAACATGCAGACCCCTGTTTCTGTCAATGAAAAGAAGGAATTCATCCGGTGGTTTTTGAACCATTATCAGTTAAAGCGAAGAGAGTGTGTTTGGATATTAAATTATTTAATGAGTCACGACTCTTTGATGGAAAAGGTTCATTTTGTAGAGCAAGCAGAATTTTGCCCAAGGGGAATCATTATGTCAACACACTGTGTGGATGAAGTTCCCTTTAGATTTTATAAAGAGAATATCATGACGACAGATGCTGAAAAGTCATTCCATGATATTCGTTTGAATAAACAGCAAGATTTGTTTATTCAATTGAATTTCCGTTCTGCTTATCGTTCGCCGGAATATGCAGCTGTGCTTGAAACAAATCCTCATATTCCAAAGGATCTTTATGAGAACGAAAAAGATAAGGATCTTGCGGAGAAAGTGCTTGAACACTCGATCGCAACTTTCCAAAAAGAACGGCTTATGAAAGAGATAGATGAAGCACTTGACCGTCATGATCAAGAAACATTTAATAAGTTAGCAAGAGAATTAAGCCTATTGTCATAAACTGAACGAATAAGCCTTGCCCTATCCAGGCAGGGCTTATGTCATGAAAGAGGGGAAATTGATGAAGTTTCAAGCGGAGGATGCAGATCGCTTTTTGCAATCTAGAGATTACATTGATACCGCTATCATTCCATTAGTTGGAATAGATGTAAATCAAATCAAACAAACCGTATCTTTAGGGGAGTTTACCATTCTAGTAACAGAGGAACTTGAAAGACAGCTGAAAGGGCGGGTCTTTCTTTTTCCACCACATACATATGTAGAAGCCAATGACCGAAAACTAGAAGACATCTTCACGATGAAGCAGTCGCTAGAAGATCATTTTCAGCATGTTGTGTTGATCTCATCTGATCACCAATGGAAAGAGCATGCGGCGGTTAGTGAATCACTATTTTTGTTAAAGCCAGTTCCACTTGAGCATTTAAAGGTAGAATTAAAGCAAAAAATTGTTCAAGACAGTGTAGAACAAATTTTGAACTTTTTGTTACAAAAGTGGAACCCTTCATAAAAACCCTTACATTTGCATTGTACATAGCTTTTTAGGCTGTTGACCTTGTGAATAGATTGATATATTATGAGGGTGTCCTAGTTTTATGAAATTTTTTCTAATTCAGTTATAAAGTAGCTGACGACCTGAGGGGGGGAGAAAAAAATGAGCGAGAAGAGACATGGTGTGTCCAGGCGTCAATTTTTGAATTACACGTTGACCGGCGTGGGGGGATTTATGGCCGCTGGAATGCTCATGCCTATGGTTCGCTTTGCGCTTGACCCTGTGCTAAAAGGAACAGAGGATCAGGATATGGTTCAAGTTGTCAGTGTAGATGAACTGACGAAGGAACCGAAGCGCTTTGACTTTAAAATTGATCAAGTAGATGCATGGTATGAGTCAAAGGAATCTAGGTCAGCATGGGTGTACAAAGAAGGGGATGAAATTGTCGCTTTATCGCCAATCTGTAAACATTTAGGATGTACAGTGAACTGGAACAGTGATCCAAAAAATCCAAACAAATTTTTCTGCCCATGCCACTATGGGCTGTACGACAAGGATGGTACAAACGTACCCGGAACTCCGCCACTTGCGCCGCTTGACCATTATAAGCAGCAAGTGAAGGACGGATACCTCTATCTTGGAAAAGCTGTGCCGAAAGGGGAAGGGTAACGATGCTTAACAAGATTTATGATTGGGTAGATGAGCGGCTAGACATTACACCAATATGGAGAGATATTGCGGATCATGAGGTGCCAGAGCATGTCAATCCAGCACATCATTTCTCCGCTTTTGTGTACTGTTTTGGCGGTTTAACGTTTTTTGTGACAGTCATTCAAGTCCTTTCGGGCATGTTTTTAACGATGTATTACGTGCCGGATATTAAAAACGCCTGGGAATCTGTCTATTATTTACAAAATGAAGTGGCATTTGGTCAGATTGTCAGAGGGATGCACCACTGGGGTGCGAGTTTAGTTATTGTCATGATGTTTTTACATACGCTAAGGGTCTTTTTCCAAGGGGCGTATAAAAAGCCTAGAGAGCTCAACTGGATTGTTGGTGTGCTCATTTTCTTTGTGATGCTTGGACTTGGTTTTACAGGTTATCTCTTGCCATGGGATATGAAGGCGCTATTTGCAACGAAGGTTGGTCTTCAAATTGCAGAAGCGACGCCTTTCATTGGTAAAGAGATCAAAACGCTGCTTGCAGGTCATCCTGATATTGTAGGGGCACAAACGCTGACGAGATTTTTCGCTATCCATGTCTTTTTCTTGCCAGCGGCATTATTTGGGCTGATGGCTGCCCACTTTATTATGATTCGTAAGCAAGGAATTTCTGGACCGCTATAAAAAATTTGCGTTTGATGAATGTTCAATGAGGAGGGGATGACTTTGCATAGGGGAAAAGGGATGAAGTTTGTCGGAGACTCTAGAATTCCGGCAGAAAGAAAACCTAACATACCTAAAGACTATTCCGAATATCCGGGAAAAACAGAAGCCTTTTGGCCGAACTTTCTTTTAAAGGAATGGCTTGTAGGTGCCGTTTTTTTAATTGGATTTCTTGTCCTAACTGTGGTTCATGCACCTCCGCTTGAGCGGATGGCTGATCCAACAGATACCGGCTATATTCCGCTGCCAGACTGGTATTTCTTATTCTTGTACCAGTTATTAAAATATGAATTTGCTGCAGGTGGCTATACGGTAGTTGGTGCGATGATTATGCCTGGGATTGCGTTTGGTGCACTGTTGCTGGCACCATTTCTTGATTCTGGTCCTGAACGCAGACCGTATAGAAGACCGGTTGCAGTGGGGATGATGATCCTTGCAGTCGGCGCAGCAACATATTTAACGTGGGAGTCTGTTGCTACTCATGATTGGGAAGCAGCGGCAAAGCAAGGTGAAATTAAGAAAGAAGCAGAGATTGATACCTCAGCGGAAGAGTATAAAATTTATCAGGAGCAGACATGTATCTCCTGTCACGGGGATAACATGCAGGGCGGAGCAGCCGGGCCGTCACTTGTTGACAATGGTCTTGCACCTGAGGAGATCGCTAAAATCGCTGTTGAAGGTAAAGGCAACATGCCTAAGGGTATCTTTAAAGGCAGCGATGAAGAACTTGAAAAGCTGTCTAAATATTTATCTGAGGTCAAATCTAAATAATTCAGTTGTTTAAATGCAAGTACAAGGATATACTCAAAAGAGAAAAAGCTGGCGCTGTCAGCTTTTTTCTGATTTTAATAGATCGTGAGTGAAGAGACGTATGAGATGGATTCAATATCTGCTAGCCACACGCTATATGCTTGTGCTAGTCTTGATGATCAATTTCCTTGGCACTGTGTACGGCTACTATTGGTATATTCCACAGCTTGTAGAGACGCCGGCTATCTTTTTAGCTTTTGTTCCAGACAGTCCAACGGCAAGCTTTTTCTTTTTATTTGTTCTACTTGCGTTTTTGATGAAACGAAACGCTCCTTATTTTGAAGCACTTGCCCTCGTGACCTTAATTAAGTATGGGTTATGGGCTGTAGGAATGAATATCTTTGTCCTTTTATCTGTGGATGATTTTCCGTGGGAAGGGTACATGCTGATTGGGTCCCACTTTGCGATGGCAGTTCAAGCCGTATTGTTTGCACCGTATTATCGTTTTAAAATGCGTCATTTGGTGGTAGCTGGCATATGGATTTTACATAACGATGTGATTGATTATGTATTTGGTATGATGCCGCGTTATTCTATGCTGTCTGCCTATACAAACGAGATCGGCTACGTCACGTTTTGGTTAAGCATTGCCGTTCTTCTTGTTTCATATTATCTCGTCCTATCGAAAAAATCGATCAAGCTCGAACTCCCTTAACAATCTTGGTCTAACCTTGTCCTTTTCTTCATACGCTGTATGGAGAAGGGCTAGGAGGGACTTGCATGAAACGAAAGCCAATCGCGATGATTCTATTATTTTTTCTCGTATTACAGCCATCTGTTGCCAAAGGCGAGGAAACAGCCGCTAGTGTGCTGCAAGAATTAACGGAACTATCAGATTCAATCTTTCAATTAACGAGACAAGCCAAATATGATGAGGCGTTACAGGTCGCATTGTATGTTGAAAAGACATTTAAAGCTGAGAATTGGCGCGGAACGCTGACAAATACGCAGATTCGGCAAATTACAGTTGGCTATCAAGATATCATAAAAGGGCTGCCGCAGGAAGAATTGAATGAGCGCGAAAAGCTTCGTTATGCCTCTCAGTTTAGAATGCTGCTCGATGCGATCCAGTCAGACTCTGAGCCTCTTTGGGGTTCGCTGGAGAAGCCCATTATGGGGTCTTTTCCTACGTTGAAAAAAGAAGTGAAGGATCCGGAGTCAACGACGTTTTATGAAACTTGGAATGAGCTGGTTTCTTTATACGATATGATCTATCCAAGTTTAACCATTGATGTTTCGCCTGAAAAGCTGCAAACGATTAAGCAGCATATGGAAGTGATTGAGCAAGGTGAATTTTTAAAAGCATCAAGTGGGACAAAGCTTGAGCGCCTCACGAAGCTTGAAGAAGATTTATCGAGTGTGTTTGCCCACGTTGATCAAGATGAGGCTGACCCATCGCTTTTATGGGTCATTTTAACAACAGGAAGCATCATTTTATTAACGTTAACGTATGTTGGATTTCGGAAATACCGTGCTGAAAAAGAGAAGAAGCAAAAGCGACAAGCTGATTATCCGAAATCATAAAAAAAGAAGCACCATTTTTGGGCTTCTTTTTTTAATGCGGATTGAGCGGCTTTTTGTGTTCATCTAATGTGAAGCCTTCACCAAGCACATCATGCACGTCACTGACGGATACAAACGCATGAGGATCGACTGAGGTCACGACGCTTTTGAGATGGACAAGTTCATTTTTCGGGACGACGCAATAAAGAACGTTGCGCTCCTGTTTTGTATAGGAACCGACCCCTTTTAAAATGGTCACACCCCGCTCCATTTCCTCTGTGATTTTCTTTTGAATGATGTCATCTTTTTCAGATATGATCATGGCGCCTTTGGCTGCGTAAGCGCCTTCTTGCATGAAGTCAATGACCTTCGCAGCAACAAATACTGCGACGAGTGTATACATGGCTTCTTTGTAATTTAAATAAGTAAGAGAAATCGTAATGACGCAAGCGTCGAAGATGAACATTGTTCGTCCCATAGCCACCTGATAATGCTTGTTGATGAGTCTTGCGATGATGTCCACACCGCCGGTAGTACCGCCGAACTTAAAGATGATCCCGAGGCCTGTTCCGATAAACACACCAGCAAAGAGCGCGGCTAGGGCCAAATCGTGCTGGAGAGGCATATGTATTTGAAAGCGCTGGAAAATGGCAAGAAAGACAGAAAGACTGACAGTGCCTACAATTGTATAAGTAAACATGGTTCTGCCGAGCATTTTCCAGCCGATAAAAAAGATCGGAATGTTTAAGACAAGGTTTGAAATGGATGGGTCAATGTGGAATAGAAAATATAAAAGCAGTGTAATACCTGTAAATCCGCCTTCCGCCAAGTTGTTCTGCATATTAAAATGAACAAGACCGAAAGAAAAAATCGCAGATCCTATTAAAATAAAGACGATATTTTTAAGACGAATTTCTTTTAGCAAGAGACCACTCCTTTTTTTGCTTAGACAGCGATAATATTATATGGTATGGGAGAGAAACAAGCAAACTGAGTTTTAAACATTTGTCAAATATTTATGATTTCGCTAACATGTAAGAGATGGATAGGAGGATGAGCTTCATGACGAATGAAAAAACGCTGCGTCACGTGCAGCAAGAAGTAGATGATTACATAGGACAATTTAAAGAAGGCTATTTCAGCCCGCTTGCCATGATGGCCCGTCTGACAGAAGAATTAGGTGAGCTAGCAAGAGAGGTCAACCATTACTATGGAGAAAAGCCGAAAAAAACAACGGAAACAGAAAAAAGCATGGAAGAAGAAATTGGCGATGTTTTGTTTGTGTTAACATGTCTCGCTAATTCACTAGATATATCACTAGAGGAAGCACATGATCGTGTGATGCATAAATTCAATACAAGAGACAAAGACCGCTGGACGAAAAAAGAAGGGAAGTAGAGACGATGACGAACCAAACCATCAAAGTAGTAATCGCTGGAGCAAGAGGAAGAATGGGGATAGAAGCTGTGAAGCTGGCAGAAGAAACGAGCCATTTTGAGCTTGTGGCAGCCCTTGATCACGCGCACGAAGGAAAAAAATTATCTGATGTGATTCATACGACATCTGAGGCGCCGATTTATACAGATATTGATGTGTGTCTTTCAGAGACAGCACCTGATGTATTAATTGATTTGACGACACCAGAAATCGGGAAAGTACATACAAAAAAGGCGCTTGAACATGGCGTGCGTCCAGTTGTCGGAACCACTGGTTTTTCTGAAGCTGACCTGAAAGAGCTACAGCAATTAACAGAAGAAAAGGGCATAGGCTGTATTATTGCACCAAACTTTGCTGTCGGTGCGGTCTTAATGATGAAGTTTGCCAAAATGGCAGCGAATTACTTTCCTGACGTTGAAATCATTGAGCTTCATCATGATAAAAAACTAGATGCTCCGAGCGGTACTGGGCTTAAAACAGCTGAAATGATTGCAGAAGTCAGAGAAAGCAAAAAGCAAGGACATCCAGAAGAAAAAGAATTAATCGAAGGTGCACGAGGCGCAGATTATGACGGTATCCGTCTGCACAGCGTAAGACTTCCGGGTATGATCGCACATCAAGAAGTACTGTTTGGAATGGACGGACAGACGCTCACCATTCGTCATGATTCTTATAATCGTGCCTCATTTATGTCAGGTGTAAAGCTTTCAGTTGAACAGGTTATGCACATTGATCAGCTCGTCTATGGTTTAGAAAATATCATCGACTAATAAGGAGTGGATTCCTGATGAACATTGCTTTAATCGCTCACGATAAGAAAAAAAGTGACATGATCCAATTTGCCATTGCGTACCGTGATATATTGGCAAATCATACACTTTACGCAACAGGGACAACAGGTTTGAGAGTGAAAGAAGCGACGGGGCTTCCCATTCATCGTTTCCAGTCAGGGCCGCTTGGAGGAGATCAGCAGATCGGTGCTTTAATTGCTGATAATGCAATGGACCTTGTACTCTTTTTTAGAGACCCGCTTACCGCGCAGCCGCATGAACCAGATGTATCTGCACTCATTCGGCTTTGCGATGTGTATACCATTCCACTTGCCACCAATATGGGGACCGCTGAAATTTTAGTCAGGAATTTAAATAAAGGTACGTTTGATTTTCGAGATGTAGCAAAAAATGGAGGAACAAATGAAACGACTTGATATCCTTGCATTCGGAGCCCATAGCGATGATGTAGAGATCGGTATGGGAGGAACGATTGCAAAATACGTAAAAAAAGGGGCGCGTGTCGGAATTTGCGACTTGACCCAGGCTGAATTATCCTCGAATGGAACGGTAGAGAGCCGTAAAGAGGAAGCAAAAGCGGCTGCCGCCATTTTAGGCGTGTCAACGCGAATCCAGCTCACACTGCCAGACAGAGGGCTTTATTTAAATGAAGAAGCAATGAAGGACATTGCGGGCGTGATTCGTACATACAAACCGAAACTGATTTTTGCTCCGCATCACCAAGATCGGCATCCAGATCATGGTCATGCGGGCTCACTTGTAGAAGAGGCTGCTTTTTCGGCAGGTATACATAAATTTGAAGATTCATACAAGCAGCCAGCGCATAAAATAAGTCAGATGTATTATTACATGATTAACGGCCATCATCGTCCAGATTTTGTGATTGATATTTCTGAGGAAATGCACCAAAAGATTGATAGCTTACATGCGTATCAAAGCCAATTTGTGAAATCGGCGCATTCGGTTGAGACACCTCTTGTGAACGGCTATATTGATTTTGTGAAAATGAGAGAGTCTATGTATGGAAGGGAAGTCAATAAAGCTTATGTAGAAGGGTTTATCACAAAGAAACCACTTTTGATCGATGACGACTTACTTGGGGGGTAATTATGAAAAAACTGAAGGTCGGAATCACTTGTTATCCAAGTGTCGGCGGCTCGGGCATTATTGCGACGGAACTTGGAAAACGTTTAGCTGAAAAAGGGCACGATGTTCATTTCATTACCTCAAGTATTCCGTTTAGGCTCAATAAAGTGTATCCGAATATTTATTTTCATGAGGTGAATGTCAATCAATACGCTGTTTTCCAATATCCGCCTTATGACCTTGCATTAGCAAGTAAATTGGCAGAAGTCGCAAAACGAGAGAAGCTTGATATTATTCACGCGCATTATGCGGTGCCTCACGCCGTCTGTGCGTACTTAGCGAAGCAAATGACGGGACACACAGTGAAAGTCGTTACCACGCTTCACGGGACGGATATTACGGTTTTAGGCTATGATCCATCTTTAAAGGAAGTGATTCGATTTGCCATCGAATCATCAGACCGGGTAACAGCTGTGTCGCATTCATTAGCTGCACAGACGTATGATCTGATTAAACCGGATAAAAAAATTGATACGATCCATAATTTCGTCGATGAGCGTGTGTATTTGCGTGAAGATCATGAAGTGCTGAAGAAACATTATGGTCTCATGCAGGACGAAAAGGTCATCATCCATGTATCGAACTTCCGAAAGGTAAAGCGGGTGCATGACGTGATTCATGTCTTTAAAAAGATTTCTGACCAGGTGCATGCAAAGCTGCTGCTGATTGGTGATGGTCCTGAAAAGTCGGTCGTATGCGATCTTGTGAAAAAGCTGGAACTAACTGATCGTGTGTTGTTTTTAGGAAAGCAAGAGAAGGTAGAGGAGCTTTATTCAATTAGTGATTTGAAGCTGCTGCTTTCTGAGAAGGAGAGCTTTGGGCTTGTACTTCTTGAAGCAATGGCCTGCGGTGTCCCTTGTATTGCAACAGATGTTGGCGGAATACCAGAGGTCATTGCACATGGAGAGACAGGATTTCTTGTCCCGCTCGGTGATATAGACAGGGCAGCAAATCATGCGGTGTCGTTACTCAAAGACAAAGCGCTTCATGAGCAAGTGTCAGCGGCGGCCCAGTCTAGCGTTCAAGCCCATTTTTCTTCTGAAAAAATAGTGAGTGAATATGAAGAGCTTTACCTAGAATTGATCGAAGGTGATGATGAACATGAATGAACCATTCACACATGCGATCCCTATTTTACATACACTGCACGAACATGGGCATCAGGCTTACTTTGTCGGCGGAGCAGTGAGAGATGTCCTTTTAGGCAGGGAAATCGGAGATATCGATATAGCAACCGATGCAACGCCTGATATGGTCGAGTCTTTGTTTGAAAAAACAGTTGATGTTGGCAAAGAGCATGGCACTGTCATTGTGTTACACGATGGGATCAGTTATGAGGTGACGACGTTTCGAACTGAATCAGAATATGAAGATTTTCGCAGACCGAAAGAAGTGGCGTTTATCACATCCTTGAAGGAAGATCTTTTAAGAAGAGATTTAACGATCAATGCGATGGCCATGGATATAAATGGGGAGATCATTGACCATGTAGGAGGCAAACAGGATATTGAGCGGAAACGAATTCAAACCGTAGGAGATCCTGCATGCCGCTTTCAGGAAGATGCGCTTCGTATGATGAGAGCGGTCCGTTTTTTAAGCCAGCTTGGCTTTGAGCTCGCTGCAGAAACGGCTGAAGCAATGGAAAAAGATAAGCACCTCCTTGCCAACATATCCGTTGAACGCAAAAAGATTGAAATGGAAAAGCTTTTAAAAGGCCGTTATTGTGAGCGGGCGATCAAAGTGCTCATTTCTACCAAATTGTATGAAGAATTGCCGGGTCTCAAAAAGGATTGTCTGCAAGAATCCTTTCAGTCATTTCCGTATTATTTACTGGATGGACTGGAAGAAGTATGGGGGGCTGTCATCCATTTGCTTGGCTTAGATGAAGCGGAGGCTGTGCTCTTCTTAAAAGAATGGAAGCTGTCAACAAAGCTTTTGAAAGACGCTGTGGCTATTAGTCAATACGTCGATTGTGACTGGGATGCGGAGAAGATGTTTGAGGCTGGTGAACACGTACTCTTATCTAGCTTGAAGATCTCACAGCTAATACATGAGCGTCGCATTTTCTTTGACGAGCTGGAGGCAGCGAAGCGTTCTTATGATGCACTGCCGATTAAAACGCTTCAAGACCTCGCTGTTTCAGGAAAAGATTTAATGGCCTTTCGGCAAAAGAAATCAGGAAAATGGATCGCAGAAGAGCTTGATTTGGTGACAAAAGCCGTTCTGCAAAATCATTTAGAAAACCGAAAAGAAGCCATAGAGGAGTGGCTTACAGCATGCGATCAGCAATTAGAAAACGATTAATTGAACTATTTACAGCATCTAGCCAGGATTTTGTCTCGAGTCAGCAAATTTGTGATGAGCTTGGCTGTTCTCGAACGGCTGTCTGGAAGCATATAGAGGACCTCAGAAAAGAGGGGTATGAGGTAGAAGCCGTCAGAAGAAAGGGATATCGCCTGCTACGTAAACCGGACAAAATCAGTGAGGACGAAATTCTGTTTGGTCTAGAAACAGAGAGCTTTGGCAGGCACATTTATTTTCAGAAAGAAGTCGCCTCCACCCAGCTGATTGCCCATGATCTTGTAAATGAAGGTGCGCCCCACGGCACGCTCGTGGTCAGTGATCATCAGACAAACGGGAAAGGCCGCCTTCAAAGAACGTGGCATTCACCAAATGGGACAGGCATTTCGATGAGTCTCATTCTACGCCCTGAAATTCCGCTGCACAAAGCGCCGCAGATGACGCTTTTGGCATCTGTAGCCATCGCAGAAGCCATTGCAGAGCAAACAGGACTCAGTCCCTCTATTAAATGGCCAAATGATATTTTGTTAAACGGGAAAAAAGTTGTTGGCATTTTGACTGAATTAAAAGCAGAGGCGGACCAGGTTCATGCGGTGATTATTGGACCGGGCATAAATGTGAACCAAACGGTAGATGACTTTCCGGATGAACTAAAGGATGTCGCCACGAGCCTGCGAATGGAACTGAATGAAAAAGTGGACCGTGCTGCGCTCATCCAACAGATCATGTCCACATTTGAAAAAAGGTATGCTGATTATATGAAGCATGGATTTGCGCCCATTAAACAATTATGGGAATCGTTTGCGATGACGATCGGTCAGCATATTGTAGCCCGCACCGTCAATGGGCAATACACTGGAAAAGCGCTCGGAATCAATGAAGAAGGTGTTTTATTGCTTGAAACGGAGGAAGGGATCCAAAAAATCTACTCCGCAGACATCGAGATCAAGTCAACTTAAGTGGAACACCCGGCACATTTTTGATATACTTCGTGTGGACAGTATCTGAAAAAGAGCTGTACCTGTTAGAAACAAAAATTTGATAAATTTCTGCCTTGATCCTAAGGGACTTGGACAGAGGGATGATTCGCCGCGCATGAGAGTTCAAAACATGTGATGTGAGGCAAGCCATTTCCTCTCCAGAATGAGGAGGAACAAATGAAGACAAAGCTAGATTTTTTCAAAATGAAAGAACAAAATGAACCGATTGTAATGCTGACAGCATACGACTATCCATCTGCAAAGCAAGCAGAAAAAGCGGAAGTCGACATGATCTTAGTCGGTGATTCACTCGGGATGGTTGTACTTGGGCTCGATTCGACAGTACAAGTCACGATCGATGACATGATTCATCACACAAAAGCAGTGAAAAGAGGCGCAAAAGACACATTTATTGTGACGGATATGCCATTTATGTCTTACCATTATTCATTAGCAGAAACATTGAAAAACGCAGCACGCATCATGCAAGAAAGCGGTGCGGATGCCTTAAAGCTAGAAGGCGGAGAAGGAGTTTTTGAATCCATTCAAGCTCTCACAAGAGGCGGGATTCCTGTCGTCAGTCATTTAGGCCTCACACCTCAGTCAGTTGGAGTACTTGGCGGGTATAAAGTGCAAGGAAAAGACCACGAAAGTGCGCAGAAATTGATTGAAGACAGCTTGAAATGTGAGGAAGCTGGTGCGATTGCACTTGTGCTTGAATGCGTACCTAGTGAACTGACAACACGAATTACCGACATGCTGAAAATTCCTGTGATCGGGATTGGTGCAGGGGCTGAGGCAGACGGACAAGTTCTCGTTTACCATGATGTGGTAGGATACGGGGTGTCTAGAACACCTAAGTTTGTGAAACAATACGCGCAAATTGATACTGTATTAGAAGAAGCGCTTATTCAATATACGAAAGAAGTAAAAGCACACACATTTCCAGAAGACAAGCATACATTTCATATCAAAGAAGAAGTCCTTGATGGTTTATATGGGGGTATCAAAAAATGAACGTTGTCACCCATATTCACGAGTTGAAGGAATTGATCAAGCTGCATCAAGAAAAACAGCATTCCATCGGCTTTGTCCCAACGATGGGCTTTCTTCATGAAGGACATCTGACGCTTGCGAAAGAAGCAAGGGATCAAAATGACATTGTGGTAATGAGCATCTTTGTCAATCCTTTGCAGTTTGGACCGAACGAAGACTTTGAATCCTATCCAAGGGATATGGAAAGAGATCAGCGCCTTGCAGAAGAAGCAGGGGTAGATATTTTATTTACACCTGATGTGAAAGAAATGTATCCAAATGAACCATCGATCACGATGACGGTTCAAAAGCGGACTGATGTCTTATGTGGGAAAAAACGCCCAGGACATTTCGACGGTGTTGTGACTGTGCTTACAAAGCTATTTCATCTTGTAGCACCAACAAATGTATACTTTGGTCTAAAGGATGCACAGCAAGTCGCTGTGATCGATGCGATGATCAAGGATTTCTTCTTTGATCTTCATCTTGTCTCAGTGCCGACAGTTAGAGAAGAAGACGGTTTAGCGAAAAGTTCAAGAAATGTGTACTTGTCTGATAAAGAAAGACAAGATGCTCCTGCTTTGTACCGCGCATTGAAAAAAGGACAGTCAGCGGTTGAAAAAGGTGAACGTGACGTCAGTCGCATTTATCAGTTGGTAGAAGAAGAAATTCTTCAAACGAGCGGGGAAATTGATTATATTGAGATTTACTCCTATCCAGAGCTTGAGCCGCTTCAGCAGTTAGCAGGTCAGGTCATCATTGCGATTGCGGTGAAATTCTCACGGGCAAGACTGATTGATAATGTGATATTCCATGTTCCTGAAAGCGGTGAAAAGCATGTATAGAACCTTTATGACTTCTAAACTTCATAAAGCGACAGTAACAGAAGCAAACTTACATTATGTAGGAAGCATCACCATTGACGAAGATTTACTTGATGCGGCAGGTATGATGGCAAATGAGAAAGTACAGATTGTCAATAATCATAATGGCGCGAGGCTTGAAACATATATTATTCCCGGTGAAAGAAAGAGCGGTGTCATTTGTCTAAATGGCGCAGCAGCAAGATTGGTTCAGCCGGGGGATGAAGTGATTATTATCGCTTATGGGATGCTTTCAGAAGAAGAAGCAAAGACACATACACCAAAAGTGGTCGTGTTAAATAAAGAAAATCAAATTGAACAAATGATTGGGCAAGAGCCTGCGAGAACGATTTTATAACGCATGCTGCAATGAAACAGAACAGTTTAAGAAAAGGAGCTGTTCTGTTTCAGCTATTTTTGCCCAGAGCGTGTTTCACTTCGAGTGAAACGAGGAATTGAGGTGTCCATTTTATGGCCGATCAAAGGTTTGTTGTCGTTGATATTGAAACCACCGGAAATTCACCTAAAAAGGGTGATAAAATCATTCAAATTGCTGCGGTGGTCATTGAAAATGGACAAATTGTCGAACGGTATTCAAAATATGTGAACCCGGGAAAAGCAATCCCTGGATTTATTGAACAGCTGACAGGCATTCAGCAGCATATGGTAGACGATGCAGTGTTTTTTGAATACATTGCCCAAGAGGTGTATGATCTCATTCAAGGCGCTTATTTTGTTGCGCACAATGTTCATTTTGACTTGAATTTTTTAAATGATGAACTAAAAGCATGCGGGAAAAATGAGCTGGATGTGCTAGCGATTGATACAGTTGAAATTTCTAGAATTCTTTATCCAGAGCTTGAAGGCTATAAGCTCACTGAATTAAGCGAAGAGCTCATGCTTCCACATGACCACCCGCACAGGGCGGATAGTGATGCGGAAGTTACTGCCATGTTATTTTTAACCTTACTACATCAATTAACACATACACCTCCAAATGTGCTAAAGCAGCTGCGCAGATTATCCTCTTATCTCTTAAGTGATATAGGACTTTTAATCCAGCAGCTTGAAACGAGTGATGCTAGATGCGAAGATTCTTTGGTAGAAGTCGGCTCTTTTGCTGTAAAAGATGTCACCAATTCTGAAAAGGATACGACAGATTCAGTAGGTGAAGACGATGAACAACTGTTTGAGGAGATCAAAAAGAAGCTTCCCCAAACAGTGGAAGGCTATGAAGTAAGAGAAGGCCAGCTCAAGATGATGAATAAAGTGAGAGATGTGTTTCATGAAAGAGCTTATGCTTTAATTGAAGCGGCACCAGGTATTGGAAAAACGCTCGCATACCTCATACCAGCTGCATTAGAAGCAAAGAAATCAGGAAATCCTGTCATTATTAGTACATATTCCATTCTTTTGCAGCAGCAAATGCTTCAGCGTGATGTGCCGATTTTAAATCAATTGCTTCCATTTGATCCAGCAGCCTGTGTATTCAAAGGTCGTGCGCATTATATTTGCTTAGATAAGTTTGAGCATGTGCTACATGAGGAAGATGATAACTATGATGTGGTCTTAACGAAGGCGCAAATATTAATGTGGCTCCTTGTGACAGAAACGGGTGATTTATCTGAACTAAATTTACCGTCGGGAGCTGCCAATATAAAAGACCGAATTTCGTGTGTGCACATGCCGTTTACATCGAAAAAGCGCCGCTTTAAAGAATACTGCTTTTATGAACGTGCGAAAAAAAGGGCCAAAACAGCTGATTTAATTTTAACGAATCATCGCCTGCTCTTATCACAAACGGAAGCATCATCTATCTTTCAGCATGCTGACGTATATGTGATTGACGAGGCTCATCAATTTGAGAAAACAGCCAATGAAACGCTAGGGGATAGTGCGTCGTATATTCAGCTTCATGCGAAATTAACGCAGCTTGGCTCCATGCAGGGCGGTCTGTTAAAGAAGCTCAAAAAGAGATTTCACGGTGCCGGCTTACAGACGGACACCTTTATCGAAATGGATGAGTATCTCAATCAGCTTCAACTGGAAAGTGACGCCTTCTTTAGTACCGTTCATTCTTTTGTCAAAAGGACAAAACCAAAAGCAGACATCAATCGTCTCATTCATAGAGTCCGTCATCAGTCGAAGCATGCGCAGTGGAAACGAATTAAAGAGACGGCAAGTAAGCTTTGTTCCTTGTTAATTGCTTGTGAAAAGCTGTATGAACAGCAAAAAAACGAGCTTCTTCAAAAAAGTGATCAGCTGACAGAGCACTTTGCGTTTGAAGCAGAGGAATACGATCAAGTGATGTCGTTTATGCATACATTTTGCAGTACGCTGTACCGATTCATTTTTGAACCGAAAAACGATGAAACGGTTTGGATTGAGATCGATGCAAAGGGTGCCAAAAATGCTGTCTTTATGCATGCACAGCCGCTAGATACTGGAGAGCTTTTAGCGGATCGATTTTTTATGAACAAAAAAAGTGTTGTCCTCACATCAGGGACACTTACAATCAATGGTCGCTTTGATTATTGCTTAGAACGATTTGGTCTGCAGGATTTTTATCCGCATCTTGTACAGATTGAGTCACCGTTTGAACTTGAAAAACAGCTCAAGGTAATCTTACCAGCTGATATGCCGCCGATTACGAACCGTGATGAGCGCGACTATGTAAAGCAATCAGTACGGTACATTAAGATGATGGAAAAGCAACATCAAGCGAAGATATTGGTGTTATTTAATTCACATGAGATGTTAAAAGCAGTATATGATGAACTGAAAACAGAAGGGATGCAAGCCGCCCTTTTTGCTCAAGGTCTGACGGGCGGTAGCCCTGTTAAATTAACGAAGATGTTCAAATTAGCAAAACATGCGATTTTACTTGGTACGGGTAGTTTTTGGGAAGGTGTCGATTTTCCTGGATCAGAGCTGACAACAGTCATTATGGCACGCCTCCCGTTTCGGCCGCCTGATTCACCGCTCATTGAAGCAAAATGTGATGCCGCTAAAAAACAGGGGAAGAACCCGTTTAAAGCCGTTGCTCTCCCAGAAGCTGTGTTAACCTTTAAACAAGGTGCAGGACGCTTGCTGCGCTCTGAAAAAGACATAGGAACATTGCTCATTTTAGACCGCCGAGTGAAAACCGCGTCATATGGAAAACTATTTTTAGAATCACTCCCTCATGCGCCGGTCCACGAGATGTCAAAAGAATCACTTGAGGCGTATATAGAGAAACTCAACAACGAAAAGCCGCTGTCATAAGCGGCCTTTAGCTGGTGTGGGTTTGGAGTTAATTTATCGTAACGGCTTTTTGTGTTCCGTTGTAAAAATAGTATCGGTTCCCGCGCCGAAAAGTATGACTAACAATATTTACGTACCGAGGAGGAATTAGAAGTGGAAAGTAAAATAGAGGTACTTTCAACTGTTCACATTAAGCATTCAGAGGACCTGTATAAAATTGTTGACTTATTGAACAGAACGCTTAAAAGAGAAGATCTCATGTTTGGATTGGCATTAGATCAAGAAGATCAAAATCAAGCGATATTTACAATATATCGCACATAGGGGAAGCTTGACATGAAAAAAATAGTTTGGATCATTTCAGCCGTTGTGGCTCTCGTTTTGCTCATTGGCATCATCAGTTTTACGTGGATTTATCAGATTGCCATGGGGCAAAAAGAACAAGGTCATGAGGCGGCGATTGAACGAGCAAAAAAACAAGCAAACATCGTACAAGTGGAGCAAGTAGAAACCTTTGTCGGAAAAGAAAAACAATTTATTGTTGAAGGGAAAAACAAACAAGACGAAACAACCTATGTTTGGGTACCTGCCAGCAAAAAAGAAAAAGTGATTGCAAAAAAAGCAAAAGACGGTATGACCTCAAATCAAGCAGTACAAGCTGTTCAAAAGGAGAACACTGTCTCTAAGCTAAAGGACGTTCAATTAGCAAGAGAAGGTGACGTACTCCTTTGGGAAGTGACGTACTTAAATGAAAACAATCAATACAGCTTTAGCTATGTCGACTTCTCGACAGGACACGTGGAAAAAAATGTAACACCATAGTTTCTCCTGTCTTGCGTTGACCATGCTGATTTAGAACGGTTATAATAAAATGTATGAAAAAAGAATCACACCTATCAAAGGTGAGTTTCTTTCTGGCTTTGGAGGGAATTATGTTGAAAACAACGATTAATCAAGTGTTCAAACATGTCGATGAAGATGTAACCATCGGCGCATGGATTGCCAATAAACGTTCAAGCGGTAAAATTGCATTCTTGCAGCTGCGTGACGGGACAGGCTTTATTCAAGGAGTCGTAGTAAAAGCAGAAGTGGAAGAGGAAGTCTTTAAGCTTGCGAAATCAGTCACTCAAGAAACATCTGTCTATGTGACAGGACAAGTGACAAAAGACGAGCGTTCACCTCTTGGTTTTGAATTGCAAGTGAAATCCATTGAAGTGATTCACGAAGCAACTGACTACCCGATTACACCAAAAGAGCATGGAACAGAATTCTTAATGGATCACCGTCATTTATGGCTTCGTTCTAAAAAGCAGCATGCCATTATGAAAATTCGTAACGAAATCATTCGTGCTACATATGAGTTCTTCCATCAAGAAGGTTTTGTGAAAGTAGATCCGCCAATTTTAACTGGAAGTGCACCTGAGGGCACAACGGAGCTGTTTGCGACGAAATATTTTGATGAAGATGCGTACCTTTCTCAAAGTGGACAGCTTTACATGGAAGCTGCGGCAATGGCACTCGGAAAAGTATTCTCATTCGGACCAACATTCAGAGCAGAAAAATCTAAAACAAAACGTCATTTAATTGAGTTTTGGATGATCGAGCCTGAGATGGCTTTTGTCGAATTTAATGAAAACCTTGAGTATCAAGAAAATTATGTGACTCATGTGGTTCAAAGTGTACTTGAAAACTGTAAAGTGGAACTGCATACACTAGGCCGTGATACAGCAAAATTAGAAAATATCAAAGCACCATTCCCGCGCATCACTTACGATGAAGCAATTAAATTCTTGCAAGAAAAAGGATTTGACGATATTGAATGGGGAGATGACTTCGGCGCGCCTCACGAAACAGCGATCGCTGAAAGCTACGATAAACCGGTGTTTATCACTCATTATCCAACATCATTAAAACCATTTTACATGCAGCCTGCACCAGATCGTGATGATGTCGTTCTTTGTGCAGACTTGATTGCACCAGAAGGCTACGGAGAGATCATTGGCGGTTCTGAGCGTGTCCATGATCTAGAGTTGCTTGAAGCAAGATTGAAAGAAAATGGGCTAGATCAAGAAACATACAAATGGTACACAGAATTAAGACAATATGGTTCTGTACCGCATTCAGGTTTTGGTCTTGGACTTGAACGTACAGTTGCTTGGATTAGTGGAGCGCCGCATGTGCGTGAAACCATTCCTTTCCCAAGATTATTAAACCGTTTATATCCTTAAGACGTGAAAGCCTCCAACACATGGAGGCTTTTTCAAACGTTTTTTGAAGGGGCACGTGAAATAAAACGTGATATACTTAAAGTGAAGAGGTGTATCCGATGAATAGGCAGCAATTTATTAATATGCAGCAAATGGGTTTGACCAGTTTGCCTAATTTGCTGATTGCTCATTATGAGCAGTTAGGACTGAATGAATCACAAATGATGGTGATGCTTAAGATTAAAATGAATGAAGAACAAGGTGTGTTCTTTCAAACATTTGAAGAGCTATCCCATGGCATGACCATTTCAGCTGAAGAGTGTGCGTATATGGTTCAGCATTTAATTCAAAAAGGATTTATTTCGATTCAGCCGTTTGAAGATGGGTCTGGTATTCAGCATGACCGTTACTCAGTTGAGCCTTTATGGGGCGTGCTGTATGACTTTTTAGAGGCAAAACAAGCGAAGGAAGGTCAAAAACTTCACGTACAGGCTGAAAAGTCTTTATATGCTTTATTTGAAGATGAATTTGGCAGACCGCTCTCTCCTCTTGAAGGAGAAACACTCTCGATCTGGATGGATCAAGATCATCATGATGCTGAAATGATTCGCCTAGCATTAAGAGAAGCGGTTTTATCAGGAAAATTAAATTTCCGTTATATCGACCGAATTCTGTTTGAGTGGAAAAAGAAAGGTCTGAAAACAGCGGAAGATGCAAAAGAGCATAGTCAGCATTTCCGTTCTCAGCAAAAAACGCCACCTTCAAAAGAAGAGACGTCAACATATAAGCGACAAGTTCCTTTTTATAATTGGCTGGAACAATAACCAATAAAGGAGAAGTCATGTTATCAAAAAAACAAATCAATGAATGTTTAGATATTATAGGAGATATGTTTCCAGAGGCTGAGTGTGAACTTGTTCATTCGAATCCATTTGAACTTGTGATCGCTGTAGCACTCTCTGCGCAGTGTACAGACGTGCTTGTCAACAAAGTGACCAAAACGTTATTTCAAAAATATCAAACACCAGAAGACTATTTAAGTGTACCGCTTGAAGAATTGCAGCAAGATATTCGTTCGATTGGCCTTTATCGAAATAAAGCCAAAAACATTCAAAAGTTGAGCAAAATGCTGATTGAAGAATATGGCGGCGAAGTACCAAAGGATCGGGACGAGCTTGTGAAGCTTCCTGGGGTGGGCCGGAAAACAGCAAATGTCGTCGTTTCAGTCGCTTTTGGGGTGCCGGCAATTGCAGTGGATACACATGTAGAACGTGTCAGCAAGCGACTGGGAATCTGCCGCTGGAAGGATTCTGTTCTCGAAGTAGAACAAACCTTAATGAAAAAAGTGCCAGAAGAAGATTGGTCTGTGACGCATCACCGCCTGATCTTTTTTGGTAGATATCACTGCAAGGCGCAACGTCCGCAGTGCGAGTCTTGTCCGCTTCTTGATATGTGTAGAGAAGGGCAGAAGAGGCTGAAAAAAGGATTGGTGAAGCTGGCATGAGCGGGGCAGTTGTTTTTTCCTCTTATGTCGAAAAACTAAAAGGGAAAAAGGTAGAGATGAAAGGCGATCGAGTAGACATACTTAGAGATCATCCACTCGCATATGATCTATCATCAGAACCTTTAACAGATGAACTTCCATGGCAGAAAACAGAAGAATTTGTTCCTGTGATGTTCGAACTGTGGAATGAATTAAAAGAAAAAATGCTTCCTCGTTTTCAAACAAGAAAGTCCCGGTGTGAAGAAGATGATATGCTGCAAGGGATTGTCAGTATGATTGCGATGTTTTACTGGATCAAAGGGGAGAGACTGCAAACACTTGATTGGGAACATATTAAGAAAGAGATATTTCCTGTTGCTCCTATTAATTGGACAGAACGTTTAGAGTTCATTTTGCTAAAACCGACTCAATATCACTGCTTCATTCAACTGGACGAGCTATACACAGAACTAAAAAAGCAGTATGGAAAATATGAAGCACTTAAAAAGATTAGACAAAACCGTTAAAAAAAGCACTTGCCATATAGGCAAGTGCTTTTTCATTATTCATTTTCTTTTCGATTAGGAGAAGTTGATTGCGAACTTGAGTTTTGAGAGTTCGTTTTCGCATCATCTTTCTTTTTATCTTTATTGTCAGTTTGTGAGTTGCCGTTCCCATTTGTACTGTCTGAGCCATCATCGGAAGAACCATTATTTCCGTTTTCCGTATTTCCGCCTTGATCCTGATCCTTATCTTTGTCTGGATCTTTTTTATCATCTGGCTTTTGCTCATCAGTGCCTGGGGGTTGATTTTTGTTATCGTCAGTCTGGTCTGTCTGCTCGTCATCAGGCTGCTGCGGTTCTTCTTCTTCTTTGTTCTCATCATCTGCTTTTTCTTCCTCATCTTCATCATCCTTGATGGTGAGGAAGGTAGAAGCTGCTTTACTTGTAACATCCTCTACAGTGGCTGTCACTTGGAATTTATAAGTAGAGCCAGGTTTTACACCAGAGATGACGGCTTCTTTAGCAGAACTGTTTTGAATCTCTTTATAGCCGCCGTTATCAACCGCTTGTTTTACATTAAATGTAGCATCTGCGTCGTCATCATAGCCCCAAGTCAGTGTGATGGATTTTTTCTCTTCATCATACACCGCTTTTAAGTCAGAAGGCTTATCGGCTTCTTTTTTCTCATATGTGTCAGACACTTTTGTCGGAACCGTACCTTTGACAAAGTATTCTGTTGTCTTCTTCTCACTAGGTGTATTTGGTCCTGCTAATTTAGCTGGATCTGATCCTTTTTCAACCGTAGCTTCAACGACACTGTCTGGTTTTTCAAATGAGCCGCTTCCATCATCAATTTGAGAAATTAATCGCTGGAAGACGAGTTTGGCAACACGCTGTTCATAATCTGTGAGCCACATTTTGCCGTCCGCATCTTTTGAGTTACCGATCCCAGTCCAAACGGCTGCTGTATATTGCGGCGTATAACCAACAAACCACGAATCTTTCGCACCGCCAGAAGGAATATTGTATTTATTGATATCATCTTGTGTAAAGTTCGTTGTACCTGTTTTACCAGCTACTTGAACGTTCGGTACTTGTGCAAGTGTACCAGTTCCAGATTGGACAGCAGTTTTCAGCATATCTGTAACCATAAAGGCTGTGTAATCACTCATAGCCGCTTTGGAATCTGGCGTAAGGTCCAGCTTTGTACCGTCATTAAATTCAACAGACTTGACAGCATGCGGTTCGTTATAATATCCATTATTACCGAATGCACTAAAGGCCCCAGCCATTTTTAGAGAGGACACGCCATCGTCAAATCCACCAATTGAGTAAGACTCAGGAATGTCAGACGGTAAGTCCATACCTAAATTATTGGCGAATTGAACGGCATTGTCTGTCCCAGCTTCTTGGAAAGCTTTTAGGGCAGGGATGTTTCGTGATTGTGCCAAAGCACTTCTCATCGACATTTTCCCTAAATGTCTTCTGTCAAAGTTATTAATTGGTGTACCGTTTGAGTACGTATACGGTGCATCATCAATTTGCTGATACGTTGACCATTTTTTGTTTTCAATGACTGGACCGTAATCTAAAATTGGTTTGATTGTTGAACCTGGCTGGCGTTTTGCAACAGTCGCATAGTTAAAGCCGCCGGCTGGTACATCACGTCCACCGCCAATAGCTCGGATCTCACCATTTTTCGTATCAAGCAAGGTAACACCCGCCTGCATACCTTTCGTAAATCCAACTGAATCCCCATTGATAATATCATCTAGGTGATCCTGTGCTTTTCGATCGAGTGAAGTATAGATTTTTAATCCATCTGTAGATACATCTACTTTGGCTTTTTTCTGTACTTCTTCCATGACTTCTTCAATGTAAGCAGAATACTTACTTGAGTTTTGCTTCTTATATTTATCAGCAGGGATGACAGTTTTGCTGACAGGGGTTGCTTTTGCAACATCATAGTCTTTCTCTGAAATATAGCCTTGTTTTTTCATAAGCCCTAACACGATATTGCGGCGTTTTTCCGCTGCCTCAGGATTTTTCACTGGGTTATAAGCAGAAGGACTCTGCGGCATACCTGCAAGTGTGGCAGCCTGTGCAACCGTTAGTTTATTTAAATCTGTCACGCCGAAAAATTGTTCAGCCGCTTTCCCAACACCGTAAGCATAAGGTGAGAAGAAAATGCGGTTTAAATACATTTCTAAAATTTCATCTTTAGAGTACTTTTGCTCAAGTTGAATCGAGAGCCATACTTCCTGTACTTTACGTTTTAACGTTTTTTGATTGTTAAGTAGAGTGTTTTTCACAACTTGCTGTGTAATTGTACTTCCACCTTCAGCTCCAAAACCGTCCTCGACGTTTGCGACAAGGGCACCGCCAATACGGATTGGGTCAATCCCGTGGTGTTTATAAAAACGTGCATCTTCCGTTGCGATAAATGCTTCTTTTACCACATCGGGTATATCTTTAATCGAGACATACGTTCTTTTTTCCGCACCGACTTCTGCAAACACTTTCTTGTCTATGTCATAAAGCTTTGAAGAATACGGTGTTTTGAGCTTACTATCATCAATTGAAGGAGCGCTCGATGCAAAAACGGCAAAAGTTGTGATTCCGGCCACTACACAAAGAAGACCGATCACGAGTAAAGATAAAAATATTTTTTTAAATAGGCCTGCTTTCTTTTTGCCTTTTTTGTTCTTTTGCTTCTTATTGTTTTCTTGACTTGCTTTACGTCGCTGTTCACGACTTGTAAATTGATCAGACATCACATCTCAACCTTTCGTGTTAAACCTTTTTCGAACGTTATTGCTACTCACTTTCATCCGAAAAATGAAGTGTCTCCACTACTTTAATATAATCAATTCTTGGCGAATATCCAAGTGTCATTAAGTGGCCTGCTTCCATTAATTCGTCTTTACTAATGGATTTCCGGCCGTTTAGCTTCTGCCGCTCCCAGAAGAAAAAGAGATCTGAAGCGGGCAAATAATAAACGGAGCCAAATGCGGATATAATAACGAAACAAATACCGCCTTGCTTTTCAACCTGTTTCATATGCTCAATTTGATGGTCATGAAAATTTTTGAGCGGAAACGAGGTAGTGCTTTTGGTTTCCTTTGCTTCAAAATCGATATAGCGCCCTTTGTACACTCCATTATAGTCTGTTGTGGATGATTGTTTAAAATAGGCTTCTTTGATCACAGCAGCGCTTCTTTTTGGATAATCCACATTCACAATTTGAACGGGGGTAGGCTTTTTATGAATGACTGCGATCCCGTTGACCAAATAGTACTGGTTGGTTTCATTTAAGTCAGCCTCAAGCGTCATCCCGCGGTTACTATAAGAGGATTCGCCGCTGATTCTTTTTTTTGTCCCAATTGGTTGAATGGGCTGATACGATTTTCCGTTTGGATACCGAATCATCAAGTTTCAGCCTCCTTTTAATGCATTTTGTATTGGAGAGATACCTATGTTGTCACAAGAAGAGCACATCATCACTCAGCATATATTGCGTGAAACGAAAGTGAAAAATAAAGACAACCTAACGAGGACAAATGCTTATAAGCGCTTTTATGACCGTCATCCAGAGATGAAATGGTCGCTGCTTGCTTCCTTTGTCTCGAGAAATGCTGGATGGTCTATGACGGATTTAAAGGGCGAGCTCTTCCATCCAGGTTTAACAGATCAAGAGGGGCACCTTTTTTTCACAGCATATGAAAGAGCGAATTGGCTGATCTTTTCGGATGCTTACCCTCAGCTTCTTTTGTATGAATGGTCTAAGCGGTGCGGCAAACCCTTGTTCCATCTGCTTCCGTATTTTTCTGTATCTCGTTTTATGAGCACTGAGTGGGAACGTTTTTGGCTAAAGCGTGACAGAGAGCGCCTGCTTTATGCACTCATCATAAATGAACAATATACTATACAATCTCCTATTATACAAAATCCTCTTCTGAAAAAGAATGTTTTTCACTCGATTCAATATCTGTTTAGCGAGTGGGGACATTTTCAAACCGTTGTTTTTCCAACGGTGGACGGGCATTTGTACGGGTTAACCATACGGAAGTTTTCCCACGTAAAGGAGCGTATTTCATTAGGGAAAAAACTAGCGAAACTATTATTTCGGGCCGATTTATTTTCGGATTTTTATCATTTTTTGCATACTGTTCCGCATACCGGATCACGGTTTGATTTTGAACCGTTTTTAGGGATTGCTAGAAGGTCAACACCTTTTCTTCGAACTGTTTATCCAGTGATGACACATTCATTAGACGATCAAAGAGAAGATTGGTTTCAAAAGAAATTGAGCCCATCTTTGTTTGATGCAGAGACGTTGCCAAAACAAATTGAGCTGACCAACTGGTATTTTCATAAAAAAAGACAGCTTCGTTTTCTTTTCTCATTAGAGCACTATTTTTTGCATAAATAAAAAGCAGGGGGTACCTGCTTTTTTTACGTGGATGGTCGATTAGGACCGCCGAGCTTTTTATCAAGCTGATCTGTACTGTTTTCTTTCCCTTTTGGCTTTTGCTCTTTTGGTGCTGGCTGCTTTTTCATGAAATCTACCTCCTTTGTCCTTAGAATTTACACAATCGGACGCAATCATACAAAGAAGGACAAGCAGATGTCGAAAAGGAAGAAATAGCGCTCATCTACACTTAGATTGGCGATTTGCTTCTAGTTTTGTCATGTGTGAAGGAGGGTGTGAAAGAAAAGAGAATGTAACGAGAGACGATAAAGGAGGAATCTGATGATGAGCGAATTTGTATCAAAAGAATCCATTTTGCAGTTATTAGAGGAAATCGAGCGAAAAATTGATGCGGTGGAAGAAGAGCTGTCTCTTGCTGTGAACGAAACAACACGTGCAGCCATAGAGGAGCAAGAACAAATGATAGACCGGCTTGAATCAGAAGTAAAGGACTGTGAAGTGAAGATTCACGCAGCTGAGTATCAACTGGCGGCAAGACCGGCATACCACGCAGGGTAGCTTTCTATTTGAGCAATAAGTAAACGTTTGATAGGATGGTTCATAGAGGTGAACACTTTGGATAATCAAACATTACTTGAACATACACAAGAGCTGAGAATATGGATCGAAGAGGCGTATGAGCAGTACCAAAAGGGAAAGGCTGAAGAGGAATACCCCGTATATGATTTTCACACAGAAATTCAGCCGGCCGTTGAGACATTTGATCAGAAAATGGAAGAGTGGCTCACTGCTGCGATCTCGTTTATTCATCTGGCGAAACCTAGATATTTACACGAAGAACAGCTTGAAGCCGTCAAAGAAAATGGGAAAGAGGTTGTCCTGCAATCTTATTTTGGCAAACAGCATGCACCCCGTGTGAAAAATTTAGTTGAGTCAGTGATTTACACACTGAACCTTTTAATAGAAGAAATCAACAAGCGCAGCTGAAGACATCGCTGCGTTTTTCTTATGGCTGCTTTAGGCACATCTTCTGCTTTTCATCATAATATATGAGTGACAAGACTATGTGTTGAGAGCGAGAGGAGCGAGATATATGATCCCTTATTCAAACCAGCAACTGTATGAATTCAATCCATTCAATCAAGGGCCATTTCCGTATCCAGAAATGCAGCAGCAGCCTCCGCAGCCTCCAGAATATTTCATGCCGCCACATCAAGGTGGCATGAGCCAGGCATCACCTGCTGTCTATCAGCCGCCTTATGGATACCAAGAAAATGTGCCGCCTTATCAGCCGCCCGAAGCGATCAATCAACCCCAGATGCAGCCACCAGGCATGATGCCCATGCAGCAGCCTATGAACCCTTATCCTTTGCCCAGACCGCAAAAACAGCAATCATCTCAATTTAAAAGTGTGCTATCGCAATTCAAAAAAACGAATGGACAATTCGACTTTAACAAAATGTTTGATACAGCTGGGCAAATGATGAGTACGATGAATCAAGTAGGCTCATTAGCGAAAGGATTTACGAGCATTTTTAAAGCATAGTTAAAACCCAATAGAAGGATCTATTGGGCTCTTTGCTTTGGTGCCGTCACACGAAGCGTTTGATCTTTCCACACGCTTTTCATGTTCGTTTCATCTATTTTTGCCGGCATTAAAATGGTTTTTGTAAAGCTCGAATACGAGGAAGTTGTATCCGTTTTAATTGTTTCCTGCACGGATAAGTGTAAATATTGGGCTTTTACTTCTAGCGCGATATCGCCTTCGACAAAATGGTCTGGAAATTGGATTGCGATATACACAAACTGCTCATCCTCTGTCACATCGGTCGTAATCGATGCAAGTGAATGCGATGTGGTCATGAGCGCCTCCGCACTATTTAATATCTCATGAAACGGGGAGGATGCGAAAAATTGTTCAATCGCTTCATAGAGAATATCTTCATTTGCCAGCAATTCATGTTTCTTTTCGCCTTCATGTTCCATTTGAATCACCTCTCATCTACAGCCTATGCAGAAAGGACTCAGGCGGTTATCAATTGATGAGAGGAAAAAATTATGATTAAATAGTGTTGAATGAAGCAAGGTGTATGAGTGCAGCGTTTCATACACGGAATAGATCTAGAAGCAAAGCTTGAAGGGAGCAATTGACATTGCTGAAAAAATTATTCGGTTTCGGGAAAAACCAAGATGATGTAAAGGAAGAAATCATTTATTCTCCAGCTGATGGAGAGTTAATGGATATGACGGATGTACCAGACCCTGTTTTCTCTCAAAAGATGATGGGAGACGGCGTAGCAGTCAAACCAAATAGTGGCACGATTGTGTCACCAGTAGAGGGTGAAATCATTCAGCTCTTCCATACAAAACATGCAATTGGCATTCGAACACTCTCAGGGCTTGAGCTTCTGATTCATATCGGACTTGAAACAGTGGGATTAAATGGTGAAGGATTTGAAGCGCACATCAAAGAGGGAGATAAAGTGAAGATCGGTGACCCTCTCATTACGTGTGATTTAGAACTGATTGAAGAGAAAGCGGCAAGCACAGTGACACCGATTGTCATTATGAATGGAGACTTGATCGAGCATCTCGATAAAGAACCAAAGGGATCTGTTGAAAAACAGACATCTAAGCTTTTTACCGTTAAATTGAAATAATCAGGACACAAAAAAACTACCCAATCGTTTGAGGGTAGTTTTTTTGGTGACATTAATCTTCCATCGGAACCCAGCCTAGACTTGCTTCCATAACAGACCACAATCCTTCTGGAATCAAATATTGATCTTTTTGGCTTCGTTTAATGACAGTTTCAATCTCGCTTTCTCTGCCTTCTTTAATCTTCTTTGCCCAATCTGGGTCGACGATCAGCTCACGTGCGATAGCGATAAGCGGAATTCCTTGGTTATAGGCACTTAGTGCATCTTCGGCTGTAATGACGCTGCCTACACCGATGAGCGGAAGGGTATCGCCGCAGCGATCTTTTAGCAGCTCCATACGCGTCTTATCCGTATCTGCACCGCGTCTTGCTTTAGAGTCAATCTCCATTAAAGAGATATGCAAATAATCAAGGTTTTTAGTTTTAAGAACATCGACTAAGGTAAACGTCTCTGTCATCGTTAAACCAGGCGTTTCTGGTTCTTCAGGGGATAATCGATATCCAAAGATAAACGGTTTTTTCGCATGCTTTTCGATTGCTTCTTTCACTGCATCCACAACAGCGATAGGGAAAGCTAGACGCTTTTCTTCATTTCCTCCCCACTGATCTGTCCGCTGGTTGCTATGCGGAGAGTAAAATTGCTGTAATAGATAACCGTTTGCACCGTGGATTTCCACGCCGTCAAATCCTGCTTCGACCGCTCGTCTTGCCGCTTCTTTAAAAGAGTCAATGATATGGACAATTTCCTCTTCTTTTAAAGCGCGTGCAATCTGCTTTCCATCTTTAAACACATCACTTGGCGCAACCACATCACCATTTGGAACTAAGTGAGGGAGAGCCTGAGAGCCGCCGTGATGAATTTGAATGATGGCTTTTGTTCCCTTTGCCTGAATCGCAGAAGCTAGTTTTTTCAGGCCGGGTATATCTTCATCTCTTGCGATAGAAGGCTGTCCTTCAAATGCCTTACCATCTGGAGTCACGTTCGCACATGCTGTAATCACCATGCCCATATCACTAGATCTAGCTGTAATGAAATCAATTTCCTCTTTAGAAATAGTGCCATCCTCGTGAGAACCGAAGTGTGTCATTGGCGCAACGACTAACCGGCCATTAATAGACGCACCTCCTGGAAACGTAAATGGTTCAAATAATGGCTCAAAATCTTTTTTCATACGATTTCCTTCTTTCTTGAAATGTTTTCTCATCTGAAGTGTAATTGATATGGTTACATGCAAACAAATAATTTGCTCAGAAAAACATATCAAAAATTGCCGCCTAGTCATGCAAACAAATATTCGGTACACTATGTAAGAGAGGTGATGCGATATGAAAAAGAAAACAATGAACGAACTCATAGAAGAATTAAAAAAAGACAAACAGGTAGAACAGTGGCATGAAATCGAAGCGAAGCCTGCACAGACCTCTCCGGTTCCTGAAAGAGTAAACGAAAAGCTGAAAAAGGCACTTGAGAAAAGAGGCGTGAGTGAACTCTACATTCATCAAAAGGAAGCCTTTGAACGTGTGATGGACGCGGAGCATGTGGTAACTGTCACACCAACAGCTTCAGGTAAAACACTTTGCTACAACCTGCCAGTCCTTCAGTCGATCGTAGAAGATCAGACAAGCCGCTCCCTTTATTTATTCCCAACAAAAGCGCTCGCACAAGACCAAAAGAGTGAACTTAACGAGATCATCCACGAGATGGATGTTCCGATTCATAGTGAAACATATGACGGAGATACCTCTCCCGCCATTCGGCAGCGAGTCAGACAAGCAGGACATATTGTCATCACAAACCCAGATATGCTACATTCAGCCATTTTGCCTCATCATACGAAATGGGTCAGCTTGTTTGAGAATTTGAAGTATATTGTCATTGATGAGCTTCATACATATCGAGGTGTATTTGGCAGTCATGTGGCCAATGTGATTCGCAGGTTAAAACGAATTTGTGCATTTTATGGAAGTGATCCGATTTTCATTTGTACGTCCGCAACGATTGCGAATCCAAAAGAGCTTGCGCAGCAGCTAACGGGAAGCAAGATGCATTTGATTGAGCGAAATGGGGCACCTAGCGGTAAAAAGAATTTTGTGTTTTACAATCCACCAGTTGTGAATAAACCACTAAATATTAGACAAAGTGCCGCCACAGTCGTCAATCAACTGGCTAAAACTTTTTTAAAGGAAAAAATCCAAACGATTGTTTTTGCTAGAAGCAGAGTAAGAGTTGAAGTGATTTTAAGTCATATTCAAGAGCTAGTGAAAAAAGAGATCGGCCCAAAATCAATTCGTGGATATCGCGGAGGCTATTTACCAAAAGAGCGGCGTGTGATTGAAAAAGGATTGAGAGAAGGAGACATTCTAGGTGTCGTCAGTACGAACGCACTAGAATTAGGTGTGGATATAGGTCAGCTAAAGGTCTGTATCATGACCGGGTATCCTGGCAGTGTAGCGAGTACATGGCAGCAGGCTGGCCGTGCTGGAAGGCGTCATGAGGAAGCACTCATTATCATGGTGGCAAGTTCCTCACCCCTTGACCAATATATTGTCAGACACCCTGAATATTTCTTTAATAGACCACCTGAAGCTGCCAGAATTAACCCTGAAAACCTCATTATCTTAGTGGATCATTTAAAATGTGCATCCTACGAGCTTCCGTTTCGGGAGGATGAACAGTTTGGCGGTATGGACGTAGAAGAGATTTTGCAATACTTACATGAGGAAGGCGTTCTCCATTTTAGCGGGAATCGGTATTATTGGTCAGATCAATCGTTCCCAGCGCATGGCATCAGCCTTCGGTCTGCAAGCCAGGAAAATGTCGTGATTGTGGATCAATCAGATGTGGCAAATGTTCGGATTATTGGAGAGATGGACCGTTTCAGTGCGATGACGCTGCTTCATGATGAAGCCATTTATTTACACGAAGGGGTTCAGTATCAAGTGGAAAAGCTAGATTACGAGCATCTGAAGGCTTATGTGAAACAAGTAGATGTAGAATACTATACAGATGCGAATTTAGCCGTCCAACTGAAGGTGCTTGAAATCGATCAGACGACAGAGAAGGAAGCTGTATCTGTTCACTACGGTGATGTGACCGTCAACGCAATGCCGACGATTTTTAAGAAAATCCGACTAACTACCGGTGAAAATATCGGGTCTGGACCGATTCACTTACCGGAAGAAGAAATTCATACGAGTGCGGCTTGGTTTGAATTACGCGAGGCAGAGCGGAGATTTGAAGAGAAAACACTTGAACAGCTGCTGCTAGGCATCGCAAATGTTCTTCAGCACATTGTACCTGCTTTTGTGATGTGTGACCGTTCTGATATTCATGTGGTTTCACAAATTAAAGCGGCACATACCGGAAAACCGACGGTCTTCTTATATGACCATTATCCTGGCGGCATTGGCTTAAGTAAGGAAGTACAAGCTCGCTTCGATGAAATAGCAGGCGCAGCCATACAGCTCATTGAGCGGTGCCGCTGTGAAAATGGCTGTCCATCCTGCATTGGCATGGAAATGAAAGAGGTCAACGGAAAAAGCAGCATCGTTGAATTGCTGTCCGTATTTTAAGGAAAGGAGGGGACACCTGCTCATGTCTTTAAAAGGGAAATTAAACAGAATGAAAAAGCATTTATCACACAATCAGACACATGAAAACCGGCAGAAAACATCGGAAGGACAACCTCAGCCTGTAACTTCAGAAAATATCCCATTTTTAAAAGAATGGGAAGCATTAGGTGTGTCTCCTTATCATTTTGAGGATTCCTTTTGTCTGATTCGGGAAGTCACCTATTCATTAGATGATCAGCATGGACGCTATTCGTTTGCGGAACTGCCGAAGATCATCGAGGCATGGAACGAAAGCGGCATCCAGCATTCGCTATCGGCTAAAGGGTACGAGCCGCACGAGCTGTTTTTCTTTGATACTGAAACAACAGGATTATCTGGCGGTACAGGAAATATGATTTTCTTGCTTGGACACGCACGTGTCTTTTCAGGCAAAGTGGTGGTGAAACAACACCTGCTCACCAATCCAGGAAATGAAGCGGCTCTTTACAAAAGCTTTCTGGCTGAAGTAAATGTAGAATCATTAGTTACATATAATGGTAAATCTTTCGATTGGCCGCAAGTGAAAACGAGACATACACTTTTACGAGATCAAATCCCTGCACTTCCTGAATTCGGCCATTTTGATCTACTGCACGGATCAAGACGATTGTGGAAGCATAAATATGAACGAATGGCGCTATCCGTTGTGGAAAAAGAAGAGCTGCACGTGCAGCGTGAAAACGACACGCCGGGGTTTTTGGCACCGATGATTTATTTTCATTTTTTAAAGGAACAAAACCCAAAGCTGATTGAAGGAATCTTGACTCATAATGAACTAGATGTCTTATCGTTAATCAGCCTCTACATCCATCTATCCAAAAAAATACTATCTGAGGATGCGGTAAAGGAATACAATGAGAAGTATGCACTCGCTAGGTGGCATCTTGCTCATCGTGATGTACAGGAAGCAACGAAGCATTTGCAAGAATTAACGGATGCTGATTTTGAGCATGCGAATCAGGCGTCTTATGATCTTTCCTTGCAATATAAACGACAAAACGAGTGGGATGAAGCGGTTCAAATATGGGGGGGATTATTTGAATCAAGCGATCTCCATTTAGCATTAAAAGCGGGTATAGAGCTTGCGAAGTATAAAGAACATCGAGAAAAAGATGCAAGCTCTGCTCTATCCATCACTGAATCTTTATTATCATTCTCATCGTTAAGTCAGCGAGACATAGAAGAACTTGAAAAGCGAAAAAAACGACTTTTGAGAAAAGCTGGGCAATAAACATTATTGCCCGGGAAAGCGCAAAACATGACAACGTTCGGCTCTCGGCCGAAAATAAAAATTGTTTAGCACTTTTATTGTAGAAAAGTCATGAATCCTGTAAAATAACGTTAGATATTGAATGAGGAGCGTAGAGCATGTATAAGGGTCTTTTCTACTTGTTTTTTCTTGTTGTCATTTTGGTCGCATTTGTGTTTTCAAACTATAAGGATGTTTTCCTTGCAAACTTTTAAAATAGGTTAATGCATTAGTACATGTACACCTCTTAATTCATACATTGTTAATGTAAGAAAATTAAGGAGAGGGGAATGCTACATGTACCATCATCATCATCATTGCCAACCAAATGTTACACAGCCAATTGTTCATCCGACGAATCATTGCTGTACACACAGTGATTCAACAACAATTGTGCCGCATATCCATCCGCAACATGTAACAAATGTTCACCATCAAAATTTCAAACATGTTCACTACTTCCCGCATACGTTTTCTCAGGTGGATCCAGCAACACATCAACACTTTAACTGCGGTGGACCTTGCTGTAACAGATAAAGTGGAATGGGACTTTTATAAGTCCCTTTTTTTAAAAGCAGGTGGAAAAATGAAAATTATTGCTGTCACAGGGTACAAGCCATTTGAGCTTGGGATATTCAAACAAGACGAGCCTGCACTTCAATACATAAAAGCGGAGCTTCAAAAAAGGCTGACAGCCCTGATTGAAGAAGGCCTGGAATGGGTTCTCATATCAGGCCAGCTTGGGGCAGAAATCTGGACAGCTGAAGTGGTATTTGAGCTTCAAGAGGAGTATCCAGCGTTAAAACTTGCTGTCATTACGCCATTTTATGATCAGGAAGAGCGCTGGAATGAACAAAACAAAGAGTTGTATGAAGGAATTCTTGCACAGGCCGATTTTGTAGAAAGTGTCACGCATAGACCGTATGAAAGTCCGGCACAATTTAAACAAAAGAACCGTTTTTTTATTGAAAAAACAGATGGACTCCTCGTCCTTTATGATCCGGAGCATGATGGCTCACCAAAGTACATGATCAAAGAAGCGGAAAACTATACAGATTACCCCATTATGTACATCACAATGGATGATTTGAGAGCGCAAGTTGAGGCGGAAGATCCGTTTTTTGACTAAAAGCAAGAGAAAATTTGACAACGTCACGTATTTCTGAAAAAATATACTATGAATTCACGATATGAGGTGAAAAAGATGCTTGCTGATAAAGTAAAGCTTTCTGCAAAAGAAATTTTAGAAAAAGAATTTAAAACAGGTGTCAGAGGATACAAACAAGAAGAAGTCGATAAATTTCTAGATATGGTCATTAAAGACTATGAGACCTTCAACCAAGAAATCGAAAAGCTTCAACAAGAAAACCTCCACTTGTCTAAACAGCTTGAAGAAGCCGTTGAGCAAGGGAAAAGACAGCCTGCACAGTCTAATACAACAAACTCTGATATTTTAAAAAGACTATCTAACCTTGAGAAACACGTTTTCGGCAGCAAACTTTATGATTGAGCCTTGCTGAAAAAAGCTTGTGCCTGATGTCATTGTCGTTTATAATAACGCTTGTTGATTAACGTTCGGGTAATCGCTGCAATGCTTTTAGACATTGCAGAGGAAAGTCCATGCTCGCACGGTGCTGAGATGCCCGTAGTGTTCGTGCCTGGCGAAAAAATAAGCCAGGGCAGCCTGGGAAAGGCTGACGGCAGGAAAAATGCCTACGTCCTTTTAGGATATGGCAAAGTATCCTTGAAAGTGCCACAGTGACGAAGTCTCACTAGAAATGGTGAGAGTGGAACGCGGTAAACCCCTCGAGCGAGAAACCCAAACTTGGTAGGGGAACTTTCTCAAAGGAACCAAACGGAGAGAAGGACAGAGAATTCTGTAGATAGATGATTACCACCTGAGTACGAGGCATTTGCCGTTTGCAGTACAATGGAACAAAACATGGCTTACAGAACGTTATATCCGTTATGATAAACATGATGAAAACAAAGCTCTCCTATTTCAACATATGGAGAGCTTTTATCTTGGAATACATAAAAGGACGAGAAAACAGGTGATAAATCAATGAAAACCTATACACTTATCGCAACGGCTCCAATGGGAATTGAAGCGATTGTTGCAAAAGAAGTAAGAGACCTTGGCTATGACTGCACAGTAGACAACGGAAAAGTGATTTTCGAAGGAGACGCTCTTGCGATTTGCCGTGCGAACCTTTGGCTGCGTACAGCAGACCGCATAAAGGTACAAGTTGCTGAATTTTCGGCAAAAACATTCGATGAGCTGTTTGAACGCACAAAGGCGATTGACTGGGCCGCTTTTTTACCGAAAAACAGCACGTTCCCAGTCATCGGTAAATCTGTGAAATCACAGCTTGCCAGTGTGCCGGATTGCCAGCGTATCGTCAAAAAGGCGATCGCGCAAAAGCTCATATACACTTACAACATACAGTCTGAATGGCTTGAAGAAACAGGACCTGAGTATAAAATTGAGGTTGCTCTTTTAAAAGATAAAGCTGTGCTCACGCTTGATACATCTGGTGTAGGTCTTCATAAACGGGGGTACCGCATGGATCAAGGCGGAGCACCTATTAAAGAAACCCTTGCGGCTGCACTCGTGCTATTAACGAACTGGACACCTGACCGTCCGTTTGTTGATCCTTTCTGCGGATCAGGAACAATCGCTATTGAAGCTGCCATGATTGGACAAAACATTGCCCCAGGATTTAACCGGGAATTTGCGTCCGAGTCATGGGAGTGGATTGGTGAAGATGTATGGAACAAAGCGCGTCACGAAGTGGAAGAAAAAGCAAACTATGATCAGCCGCTCCGCATTATTGCAAGTGATATCGACCACCGGATGATAGACATTGCAAAAATGAATGCAGAAGAAGCGGGACTAAGTGAATTGATTGAGTTTAAACAAATGCAAGTGAAAGACTTTCAAACAAAAGAAGATTACGGTGTGATTGTCGGAAATCCGCCTTATGGAGAACGACTCAGTGATAAACCAGCTGTTGAAAAAATGTATCAAGGAATGGGCGAAGCACTTAAAAGCCTAGACACATGGTCCATTTACATCTTAACGTCACATGAAAAGTTCGAAGAGTGCTTTGGTAGAAAAGCAACGAAAAAGAGAAAACTGTTTAATGGTTTTATTAAAACAGATTATTACCAATATTGGGGAAAACGCCCGCCTAGAAAACAGACAACTGAATTATAAAAAATGTCACACCTACAGAAGGTGTGGCTTTTTTTATCCCAGAAAGGTATAAACCTTCACGGGACGGAATAAACTGAACTTGATTTTAAAAAAAGAGGTGTCTCCATGATACAATATGATCAATTTCAGTTAATCCAAAAAGCACTCGCTTCGACTGCTCAAGAAATTGAAGGGCAAGAAGGTGGACAATCTGCTCAGCTGACAGCAGCCATCGAAGATTTAGCGCTTGCTCAGGCTTACATAGAGCGTTCTGAGCATGCATTTTTAATGAAAGAAACCTATCAACATCGTTTGCGGTCGTAAAAAAGATTGTCATTCCCCAGCATAAATGTTACTATAGAATGTCTGAATGATTCAAAAGTTGGGGGTTGAAGCAGGTGACAGCATCTCGTTTGCCTTTTTCATTATCAAAAGAACATAATTTTTACGAAGAACTGGGCAACTGGATTGGTGATGTGTTCTATGACATTTTGCCAGAAAAGGGCTTTGATCTTCGAGATGAACAAATATTCATGGCTTTTCAACTAGAAAGAGCCTTTAAAGAAAAAAGTGTGATGTTTGCCGAAGCTGGGGTAGGCACAGGCAAAACCATCGTTTACCTATTATTTGCGGTCACATATGCAAGGTATACAGGGAAACCTGCGATTATTGCATGTGCAGACGAAACGTTAATTGAACAGCTAGTGAAACAAGAGGGTGATATCTATAAAATTGCCAATCACCTTGATATTCAAATAGATGCGAGATTAAGTAAATCGCATGATCAATATTTATGCTTAAAGAAATTAGAGAAAACCATGCAGCGTGAAGATGATGAGAAGTGGCTCGATATTTATGAATCGCTTCCTTCGTTTGTTCATGAATCACATGGGATGCAGAACTTTTATCCGTACGGTGATCGAAAAGAGTACCCAGAGCTATCCAATGATGAATGGTCACGCATTGGCTATGACTCGTTTCAGGACTGCTTGACGTGCGATATGCGTCATCGCTGTGGTCTGAATTTATCAAGAGATCATTACCGGAAAGCAGCAGACCTTATCATCTGTTCTCATGATTTTTATATGGAGCATGTGTGGACGAAGGAATCCCGCAAACGCGAGGGCCAGCTTCCGCTGCTTCCAGAACATAGTTCCGTTGTATTTGATGAAGGCCACCTTCTTGAATTTGCCGCACAAAAAGCACTGACATACCGAGTGAAGCAATCAATGCTCGAAACCTTTTTAGAGCGCCTGCTTCAAAACGATATACGCGAAGAGTTTGCCGAGCTCGTTGAAGATGCACTTGCCACAAACGATGAGTTCTTTTATCTCTTAAAAACACATGCCAAAGAAATCAAGGGCTCGCATCGACTTGAAATTGGACGTGTGGATGAGGTGAAGCGTTCTGCAAGTGAATTGTGTGATTTACTTGAAAAAATCGGAGAAGCACTCGTATTTGAATCAGAGATGTATACAATCGATCAATACGAATTGTCTGTTGTGGAAGAGTACATTGAACAAATGGCGTATTCTCTGTCGCTTTATCAAAAAAATGCGATTAGCTGGCTTGAAAAGCAGGAATTAGATACGACATTTGTTGTGATGCCAAAGACTGTCGCAGAGGTGCTTGGTGAAAAGGTATTCTCGCAAAAAAGACCATACATTTTCTCTTCTGCTACATTGTCTGAAAATCAATCCTTTGATTATTTAGCTGAAAGTCTTGGGATTAAAGATTACTTATCAATGAGTGTCGCTTCGCCGTATGATTACGATGAACAAATGAAGATTTATTTCCACGGGATTCAGCAGCTTCAAGAGCAAGAAACAAAAGGACAGCAAGTGATCACTCAGCTGAAAGATAGTGGAGGACGGTCTCTCATTTTGTTCCCTTCATTTGATGAACTTCATTTCTTTAGAAAGCAGCTTGAGGCATCGAATGAATCACTGCCTTTCCATGTGTACTTTGAGGGAGACGAGGAAATCAGCACGATTGTTCAAAAGTTCCAAGCAGATGAGACATCTGTGTTATGCTCTGTTCACCTTTGGGAAGGGCTGGATATTCCAGGACAATCATTAACAAATGTGATCATCTGGGGACTTCCTTACCCGCCTCATGATCCGGTATTTGAGGCGAAACGGAATGAAGCAAAGGATGCTCGTGCTGAAGTCGACCTTCCGTATATGCTGCTGCGCTTACGACAAGGTATTGGAAGACTGATTCGGACAAGCCAAGATGCAGGAACCATTCATATTTACTTTGACCGCAAGGAAGATACAGAGCTTCAAAGTAAAATTGAATCCGTTCTGCCAGTAAAGCCAATCATCACATCTTAAATAACACCCGAACGAGAAAAAGAGGAGGATACCATCTGTGTATCCTCCCTTTTTCATTGACAAAAGAACATTTCTTGAAGTAGCCTTGAAACGTACATACATATTTTATCGATTGGGGGAACAAACATATGAGTCTTGAAGCAAAAGAGAAAGCGTTTTATCAATTACTAGGAAAAATCGCCCACTATACGGAGGCGCTCCATTTACTTTATTGGGACTCTAGAACACAGGCGCCTAAAAAAAGCGCCGATTTCAGAGCTGAAACGATCGGTCAATTATCAAGTGATATTTTTAATATGAAGACTTCTGATGAAATGAGAGATCTTCTTCACGCATTAAATAAACACCGAGATGAGCTGTCAAAAGATACACAAAAGGCGCTCGAATTATCACAAAAAGAGTATGATGAAAACAGCAAAATTCCGAAAGAAGAATTTAAAGAATACTCCATTTTACAATCAAAAGCAGAGCATGTCTGGGTAGAAGCAAGGGAGAAATCAGACTTTTCACTCTTTGCACCATACTTAAAACAGCTCATCGATTTTAACAAGCGTTTTATTCAATATTGGGGCGTGAAACAAACGCCATATGACGTGCTGCTCAATAACTATGAACCAGATATGACGGTTGAACAGCTCGATCAAAAGTTTGGTGCACTTCGTGATGCCATTGTTCCTCTCGTGAAAAAAATCGAAGCCTCTCCTCATAAACCGGATACTTCATTTTTATCGAAAAGCTTTCCGATCGACAAACAAAAGGAACTTAGTCTTTTCTTCTTAAAAGAATTAGGGTATGACTTTGACGCAGGACGTCTGGATACAACAGTTCATCCGTTTGCTGTGACATTGAGCAGAGGGGACGTTCGTGTGACGACCCGTTATGATGAGCATGATTTTCGGATGGCGATCTTTGGCACGATTCATGAGTGTGGTCATGCCATCTATGAGCAAAACATTGATGAGGCGCTGAGCGGAACGTTATTATGTGATGGCACATCAATGGGGATCCATGAATCACAGTCTCTTTTCTTTGAGAATTTTATTGGCAGACATGAAGACTTCTGGAAAACGTATTATCAAAAGCTTCAAGAAGCGTCTCCTGAGCAGTTTAAAGATGTCTCTTTAGAAGAATTTGTGCATGCAGTGAATGAATCGAAGCCGACTTACATTCGAATTGAAGCAGATGAGCTCACATACCCGCTTCACATTATCATCCGCTATGAAATTGAAAAAGCGATATTTAATGAAGAGGTGGCGGTCGAAGACCTGCCTGCACTTTGGAATGAAAAATATAAGGCATATCTTGGCATTACGCCTCCTAATGATGCACTCGGCATCTTGCAGGATGTTCACTGGTCTGATGGTAGCTTTGGATATTTCCCTTCATATGCCCTTGGTTATATGTATGCGGCGCAACTAAAGCACCAAATGATCAAAGATTTACCGAATTTTGATGAGCTAATTCAAAATGGGTCTTTTGCGCCGATAAAAGAATGGCTCACAACACATGTTCACCAACACGGAAAACGCAAAAAGCCATCTGAAATCATTCAAGATGCGACTGGTGAGGAATTAAATGTACAATATTTAATCGATTATTTAACTGATAAATATACGAAACTGTATTTATCTTAAATAAAAGGCACCCTTTGCTTAGAAGGGTGCTTTTTTGATGCTTGAATATTCTAAAAACGAACGTTTTGATCTGATCTATTATTTAAGTTCGGTATTTTTCTAGAAAAGTGCTTTCCAAGCGTCAGAAATCTTGTTATAATTTGAACACTATAACACTCATATAATCGCGTGATGATGGCACGCAAGTTTCTACCGGACACCGATACCGTCCGACTATGAGTGAGCAAATGAAACAGCTCTTGTTTGAGCTGAAGATCCGTGGATCGTTTTCGCATTGCTTGCTCCTCATGGACAGCAATGCTTTTTTTATGCGAAAAATGAAAATATTTGCCAATATGCTGGGAGGAAGAATGATGGAATTGTTACGTCAAAAAATTGAGAACGAAGGAATCGTTCTGTCAAATCAAGTGTTAAAGGTTGATGCCTTTTTAAATCATCAAATTGATCCTGTCTTAATGCATGAGATCGGGCAAGAGTTTGCTAGATTATTCAAGCATGATGGCATTACAAAAATTATCACAATCGAATCTTCGGGCATTGCACCTGCTGTGATGGCTGGACTAGCTCTTCAAGTACCCGTTGTTTTTGCTCGAAAACGTCAATCACTAACACTAACAGAAAACCTATTAACAGCGAGTGTGTACTCTTTTACAAAAAAAGTAGAAAGCACGATCGCTGTCTCAAATACGCATCTCGGTGAAAAAGATTGTGTATTAATCATTGATGACTTTTTGGCGAACGGTGAAGCCGCTAAAGGACTTGCGGCAATCGCAAAGCAGGCGAAGGCAAAAGTAGCCGGATTTGGCATTGTCATTGAAAAGTCATTCCAGCCAGGAAGAGATGCGCTTGTTCAAATGGGCTACCGCGTCGAATCCCTTGCACGGATTGAATCACTTGAGGAAGGGAAAGTCACGTTTGTACGAGAGGTACAATCATGAGTGCTGCTAAAAAAGCGAAAACACTCTCGCTAGGGATTCAGCATGTGCTGGCGATGTATGCAGGTGCCGTTCTTGTGCCGCTCATTGTGGGAGATGCACTCGGCCTCACACCTGCACAACTGACTTACTTAATCTCAGCAGATATTTTCATGTGCGGGGCTGCCACGCTCCTTCAAGTTTGGAAAAACCGTTTCTTTGGTATCGGTTTGCCTGTTGTATTAGGTTGTACATTTACTGCGGTTTCTCCTATGATTGCGATTGGCTCTAAATACGGAATTTCGTCTATCTATGGAAGTATTATCGCTTCGGGGTCTATTATCATTCTGTTTTCCTTTTTCTTTGGGAAGCTTGTGAAATTTTTCCCACCTGTCGTGACAGGGTCTGTCGTCACCATTATTGGCATAACCCTTATTCCAGTAGCGATGAACAATATGGCAGGAGGAGAAGGAAGTGCTGATTATGGTTCTTTTGAAAATCTAGGTCTCGCCTTCCTTGTGCTGTTTATCATTGTGCTGCTCTATCGATTCACAACAGGTTTTATGAAGGCGATCGCCATTTTAATCGGTATTCTTCTTGGGACAGCCGTCGCTGCATTTATGGGGAAAGTGGAAACAGCTGAGGTGGCGAACGCACAAGTTTTCCGCATGATTGAACCATTTTATTTTGGCATGCCTACCTTTGAATTTGCACCGATTATGACGATGACGTTAGTGGCGATTGTGTCATTAGTCGAATCAACAGGTGTTTATTTCGCACTAGGTGATTTAACAAACCGCTCATTAAAAGAGAAGGACTTAGCGAAAGGCTATCGCGCAGAAGGGATTGCTGTGTTATTAGGTGGTATCTTTAATGCTTTTCCTTACACAGCCTACTCGCAAAACGTTGGGTTGATCCAGTTGACAGGGGTCAAGAAAAATCAAGTTATCGTTGTGACAGGCGCATTGCTCATGTTATTTGGACTTTTTCCTAAAATTGCTGCATTTACGACGATTATTCCAAAGTCAGTTCTTGGCGGCGCAATGGTTGCCATGTTTGGGATGGTCATTGCCTACGGTATTAAAATGCTCTCGCGCGTGGATTTTGCCAAACAGGAAAACCTACTGATTGTTGCATGCTCAGTGGGGATCGGTTTAGGTGTCACCGTTGTGCCGCAAATGTTTGAGCATCTGCCAGAATCAATCAAATTATTAACAAGTAATGGCATCGTGGCCGGCAGCTTTACCGCTATTTTGCTTCATATTATTTATCACATGATTCCTTTTAAAAAAGAAACCGGGCAGGACCTGATGGAAGAGCCTAAGAAATCTGTTGTGTAAACACTTCCCTTGGAGCTGAAAGCCCGCATCTTTTGGATACGGGCTTGTTGTGATTAGCGCTATTAATGTTGTACCGGTTGCATTGTTTCGTTAATGACTGCAAATGTATAGCCCCTTGCTTTTAGCTGTGTAATCAGGCTATCTAAATAGTTTGTGGTAGAGGGTTGATCATGCATTAAAATAACTTTTGGTTCCCATGGTTTATTTTTCTCAAACATTTGAAGTTGATTCAATACCTCTGGAACATATTGTGAGTTTTTATATCTCCAGTCAAGGCTATCAATCGTCCAATCCCAGTAAATAAAGCCATTTTGGTTTAAACGTACTTTTTGATGATATGTTAAATTTGGAACACTGCCATAGGGTGTTCTCACAAGACGGGTGTAAACGCCTGTAACAGAAGCAAGAATGCGCTGAGCTTCTCTCATTTCATTTGCGGGAGACTCACTGTTCTGATAAAAGCGGTTTATATCATGCGTCATGCCATGAAGCCCTAATTGATGTCCTTCTTGATAAAGTCTTTTCACAGCTGCTTGGTGTGCTTGGATTTGCGGTCCAAGCATGAAGAATGTCGCCTTCACGTGATGTGCTTTTAATACATTTAACAGCTGATTTGATGTAGCAGAAGGACCATCATCAAATGTTAAAAAGACGGTTTTATTCGTTGTCTGTTGGTTTGGATTGGTCTTAACATGTGTATCCAATGTTCTTGTAGAATGATCTTTTGCTTTCAGACTGATGCTTGTGTCTCGGAAGTCACTGTTGGCAACAATTTTTGCTTGCCCATGTGTCGCCTGCAAATGGGGTTTAGACATATTCCATATAAAAAAGAGAAACAGTGTAAGAAGCACTAAACCAATTATCTTCGAGAGAAGTATCGTGTTGTAGGGTGTCTGTTTTTTGGACACCTTTTTCATTACAATCACTCCAGTCAATTAAATTTTGTGCCGAATCATGTAGTAGATTCTATCTTTTTTCACTGTTTTTCATGGTGTTCATATTGATTAAGTATACAGGAAAAAAACACCTTTTTATATATAATAATCAAATAAATTAGCATTTTATGGTTATTGATTTGTATTGATCAGAAAAAAGGGTGATCCATTCATGTTTAAATGAAATCATTCTGAATAATGATCGAAACGTTGATATGTATACGCTAAGATAGCATCAGATTTAACCGTTAATGCGAAGCGAAGGGAGGTTCCGTATGAAAGTGTTGTATAATGACGATTTCATTGAAAAAAAGGATGCTCATGTGGATATTGGAGATAGAGGCTATCAATCGCGAAAAACATGGAGAAAAGCTCTTACCCCTACAAAATAAAGAAGAAACAAAAGAGATCAAAGTCAGTACAACTGAATCAGAGATTGGCTACTATGTAAAAGGTGAACGTGAAAAGTCATTTGCTTATTCCTTTCATACAGCTTGTGATTCAAAAGGATTTATTTTTGGATCACTGGTCACAGGTGGCAATGTTCATGATACTCGTATGTTAGATTCACTCGTAAAACAGGTGACAGAGAAAATCGGAAAACTAAATGTAGACACGGTAGATGCTGAATGTCCAGCGTACCCCTTTATAATTATGTGAAAACCCCACTTTTACTTGAAGTAAAGGTGGGGTTTGTCTACGGTCTGCACTTCTCTTTTAGAGGTGTTTTTTTGCATAAAAAAAGCAGGTTCGCTTGGCTTGGAACGAACCTGTGAAGGAGGAAAACTACATCATGTTTTCACCTATATTATCCAATATTTATCAATTGTCGTCAAGACAAAAAGTTAGACGGAGGAAAATATTTTGACTGAATTGTGACGATTTGGCATGTATATCCTTTTTTCGATAGGGGATATTAACCGAAAAAAGAGGTGAAGCCGATGGCGTATATTCTTTCAGTTGGAACGAGTCACCCGAAGCATCACGTGGATCAGAAAACCGCTGCCGAATTTGCAAGGTCTCAATTTAAACGATCGTTTAAAGATATTGACCGCCTGCTGAGAGCTTTTCAAAATGGAGAAATTGAGAGCAGGCAATTTGTTCAGCCCATTGAATGGTATCAGACGCACCACTCTTTTGAAGAGAAAAACAATATCTATTTGGAAAAGGCATTGACTCATGCAAAGGAAGCGATCATACATTGTCTTCAAGAGAAGGCGTTTCTAAAAAAAACAGTCCCGGTTGAAGAGATTGATGCATTGTTTTTTATTTCAAGTACCGGCTTATCAACCCCAAGCCTTGATGCAAAGCTCATGAACGTCCTTCCTTTTTCTCCTTATACGAAACGAGTACCGATCTGGGGCTTAGGGTGTGGGGGCGGTGCGGCAGGGCTGTCTCGGGCTTATGAATACATAAGGGCATTTCCAGAAGCAAAGGTACTTGTCGTTGCCTGTGAGCTGTGCAGTTTAACTTTTCAGCCGCAAGATCAATCAAAAAGCAATTTAATTGGCACCTCCTTGTTTGGAGACGGGACGGCAGCGGTTCTTTTAGCTGGAGAAAAAGCTGCTCTTGAATATGCCCATTTAAAAACGGTCCCTAAAGTATTAAGCACGCAATCCGTCACGATGAAAGATTCTGAGGATGTGATGGGCTGGGACTTTACAAGTGACGGCTTTCGGGTTATTTTTTCCCGCGACATTCCGTCTATGATTTCCGGCTGGTTAAAAGAGCAGGTGGATCAATTTTTAGAGGAGCAAGGATATTCAACTAATGACTTATCCGTATTTCTAGCCCATCCTGGAGGAAAAAAAGTGATTGATGCCTACGTTGAAAGTCTATCTTTACGAGAGGATCAGCTGTTTTCTTCAAAAGAAGTACTCAAACAACACGGAAATATGTCCTCTGCCACAGTTTTGTATGTCATCAAGCATTTCCTAAAACATCAATCAGCTGAAGCGGGGGAGATGGGCCTTTGCGGTGCGCTTGGTCCGGGCTTTTCCTCAGAGCTGCTGCTTATGAAGTGGGAGGAGGTCTTATCATGATCATTTGGCTTGTCATCGGTTTCTTCGTTTGTCAGAGGCTCATTGAGATGCTTGTGGCGAAAAGAAATGAAAAGAAAGTAAAAGCAATAGGTGCCATAGAATTTGGTGCTGGTCATTATCCCTATATGGTGGCTATGCATATGGCTTTTTTTCTCTCACTTATAGTTGAGATAAGGCTTTTACATAAAGGGCCATCCCAGTATTTTCTTGTACTGCTCCTTTTCCTGATGGCTACACAGCTCATTCGGTACTGGGCATTGTGCTCCCTTGGGACGTACTGGAATACGAAAATTTTAGTCGTGCCAAACGCAATGATTGTAAAAAAAGGTCCGTATCGCTGGTTGAAACACCCTAACTATGTAGTCGTGGCGATTGAGCTTTTGCTGATCCCGCTATTGTTTGAAGCGTATGTGACTGCCATTTTGTTTACATGTTTAAATGCATGGATGATGGCTGTACGAATTCAAACAGAGGAGAAAGCATTAAATCAGTATTTGCTAAATTAATATTGAAAATCATTATCAATTGTGCTACACTTTCATTAATGATAAGCATTCTCAATCATGAAGGATGGACGGTGATCACACGACAATGATATTCTTACTCGGTACGGTGTGTGTATATAGCCTATTAATTGGCTTCGTATTAAAAGGTGTGTCCAAAAAATCTGCTTCCTGATTTCAGTCAATTGCGACTGATCGGGCAGCAGATTTTTTTATTTCCTCAGATGAGAAGAAAATTCTCTTTATTTTGTGTAAAATGGTATCACATACATAACTGACTTTTCTAAAAACAAAGGGGTTTATCGTCATGAAAGACTTGTCTATTCGAGATTCGCTCGTTCAAACTACAGGCGCTTTATATCAAAGCCTTCTCAAAAGGGATGATCATGAGCGCGCTGCCAAACTTGCATCGATTATCAAAAAGGAAGCAGAAGAAGAAGTATATATCGCATTTACCGGCCACTATTCTGCTGGAAAGTCATCACTTGTGAATCATCTGCTTCATGATCACATTTTGCCAACGAGTCCAATCCCAACAAGTGCAAACTTGGTCGTCGTGAGGAAAGGGGAAAGTGAAGTGCAGCTTCACACCTCTGATGGCCGTTTTGCAAAAATGAGCGGTTCTTATGATAAAGAAGCAGTACAGCGTTTCTGTAAGGATGGAGAACAGATTGAGATGGTGGAAATTAGCGGTGACTATATAGGCCTTGAAGAAAAGGTGGCACTGATTGATACGCCAGGAATTGATTCAACGGATCATGCCCACTTTATGTCTGCTGCGTCTATTCTTCATCAAGCAGATGCTCTTTTTTATGTCGTTCACTACAACCATGTTCATTCTGAAGAAAACATTCGTTTCATTCGCTCCATTAAAGAAAAAGTGCCAAATCTTTATTTCATCGTGAATCAAGTGGACCGGCATGATGAGCATGAAACAGCATTTGAAGACTACAAAAATCAAGTGGTTGACATGCTCCTTAAAGAAGGCATTGAAGAAGATCATCTATACTTTACATCTGTAACCGATGAGACGCATCCAAGAAATGAAATGATTCGTTTAATCAAAAAACTGCAAGAATTACAGACGTTGCCGAAAGCATCACTTCGGGCTTATACGGAGCAGAAAATTGAGCATGTCTTAAAAGAACACATTGACTCGTTAAAAGAAGACCTGCAAGGTGAGGAGCTTGGGTTACAGCTCCAAGAAAAAAGAAAAGAAGTAAATGAATTGGAAGCGAAAAATCACTTCATTGAAAATGGAGCCAAACAGTTAGAAGAAGAAGTATCTACTGAAGTCGAGAGCATTTTGAAAAATGCCAACCTAACGCCATTTAAAATGAGAGAACTCGCAAGCGACTATATTGAATCAAAAGCATCTGGCTTTAAAGTGGGACTGCTTTTTGCTAAAAATAAAACTGAGCAGGAAAAAGAAAAACGCGCAACTGACTTCTTAACAGATGTTAAAGCGAGAATGAAGGCAGAAGTGGACTGGCATATTGCTGAGCTACTAAAAAAAGAAGTCAAGAAACATCAACTTGGTGAAGAGTTATTAAATCAAGTGATGGCGTTTGAAACACCTGTACAAGAATCACTTCTTGAAAGTGTGATTCATCATGGAGCAACGTTCTCCAATGAATACGTACTGCAATATGCAAAAGATGCTGGCGAAGCCTTGAGAAGACAGGCTAAGCAGCAAGCGATGCCACTGATTGAACAAATGGTGGAGTCGCTGAAAGCCAAGCTTATGGAAGATAAAGCAGAGCAGCAAGAAAAATGGGCTCAGTCTGCAAAAGAGCTCCAAACACTCGAGCAATGCACCAGAAAAAATGAACAAATGAAGCGAGATATTCAGCATGTATGGGATATTTGGCAAAATGGAACGGATGAACAGATCGAAGAAGATTGGTTTTATACGAAAAAGAGACAAATGCAGCATGATCTGCTAAAGCAGGAGCAAGCGACCATTCATCCTGCTGAGAGCGACCAAGAAAAACCGAACAAGCAGATTGATCAACCTCAAATGCGTCAGTCACAGCATGTCACGACGGCACAGTCGATTGACCAGTTTGAACAGCTTTCTCAGATTTTATTGCCATTAGATGCGCTCCAATCTCAAAGAAAGTCTTTTGAAAAACGAACAAAACGGCTGCAAGCGAAAGAATTCACACTCGCTTTATTTGGGGCTTTTAGTTCGGGGAAATCTTCCTTTGCAAATGCCCTCGTCGGGAGAAAGGTGCTGCCATCCTCTCCCACACCAACAACGGCAACCATTAACAAGCTGACGCGGCCGACGGAAGATCACCCGCATGAAAGTGTCAAAGTGGTATTCAAAACCGAACAGGATATATTTGAGGAGCTCAATCAGATCCTAGGATTTCCGATCTCAGAAGAAAAAGGGGAGACGTTTACATCCAAGCTCAAACGAACGCTCAAAAAAAGACAGCTTGAACAAGATCACCGCGTCATTGTTGAACATTTTTTACAAGCACATACCCGTTTCGTTGATCAGATTACGAAGCAAACGCCGCTTCATGTCACCCTTCAAGAACTGAGGCCATATGTGGCGGAAGAAGCTGTTTCTTGTGTGGTGAAGGAAGTGACGGTTTATTTGAGTACACCTCTAACAGATAAAGGGCTGACTATTGTTGATACGCCAGGCGCTAGCAGTATGAATAAGCGTCATACAGAGATCGCTTTTCAATATATGAAGGATGCAGATGCGCTTCTTTATTTAACTTACTACCAGCACTCTTTTTCGAAGGCAGATCGGTCATTTTTACGTAAGCTTGGGCTTGTAAAAGATTCATTTAGCATGGATAAAATGTTCTTTATTATCAATGCAGCTGATCTCGCAAAGGATCAAGCAGAGCTTGACACCGTCTTTGACTATGTAAAAAATGAGCTCACAAAAGAAGGCATAAGAAACCCAAACCTTCATCATGTGTCCAGTAAGGAAGAGATCGAAGGAAAGGGAGAGACAACTTATAATCAATACGCAAAGCTTAGAAAGCAGCTCGATTATTTTATAGAGGAAGAATTAACGAAAGATGCGATCGAGCTGTTGTATTTTGAAGCACGTACGTTATGTAGAACAGTCGACAAACTGCATGCGACGCTGCATCAGTCAGAAGATGAGAAGCAAGAGGAAAAGAAAAAGATAAACGCATCCTATGAAGCAATTCTTGATCAAATGAGTCATATTAAACAATCTAAGCTAGTGACAGAAAGCGTGAAAAAGGACTTACATGAACAGCTCTATCATATTGTGCAGCGCCTATCACTATTTGCGAATGATTTGTTGAAGACAGCCTTTTATCCTGGAATATCTCAAGGAAATTTCGGACAGCAATTGAAAAAAGCACTTGAGAAGGCACTAAAGGATTATGAATTTGAATTTGTACAGGAGTTAAAGGCACTTGATATCCGGATGGAATCGTTTATTCATCAATACTTCCAAGAGGAGTGGGAGAAAGGATTGCAGGCGGCATGTGCAGAAGACCCTTACTTTTCTCTCTCACTGTCGCCGCCAGAAGAGAAAAATGCTGAGCTGAAACAAATTGAAGTCGAAGCTGAACTAACGCCATTCGAACCGCTCTTAAAGAAACAAAAATCAGCGAAAGCTTTCTTTGAACTGAATGGAAAGGCTGCGTTTATTGAAGCGATTCGAGACATTCTTCATCAGTTAACCACGAAATGGGCTGATAAAGAAAAAGAAGAATTACTGAGCAGGTACGACATGATGGTGAAGACGTCTACGGAAAGATATGAAACAGAAGCGCTCGAGCAGCTAAGTGAACAAAAACAAACATTTATCACGAGCCTAACGACAGATGCCAAAGAGCAGGCGGTTATTGAACAAGTTTATGAACAAACAACCGAATGGAAGAACCAGTTGAAAACCATTTGATTCATGGTAGACTAAATAAAAAAGAAAGCAGTTGATAGAAAATGACGAGCGTACACGAAGAGATTTCAGCACACTCACAAAAGCAGCATGCTCATATTCAGTCCTTTCTTGAGCTTGAACAGAAAAGAGAACAAGCAATAGAGACGGCTGTCGTCAAATGTGAGCAAAACGAGCCATTTACAACAGACGAGATCAACGCCATTACGTCGAAGATGAATGAGCTTGCACGAGGCGGTATTGTTCCGCTGCGTAAGCATGTGACGAATGATATGGTCAGGGAGTATGTCGAGCAGAAACAGAAGTAAAGAGTAAATCTCTCTTTTTTGGTCATCTTAATGAATGTACCGAGAAAGGGGAATGATCATGAAAAAAAAGCAACAGACAAAGCAGCAGGATGAGCGTGACCCTAAACAAAAAGAAATGCCGTCCTATGTAGAAGCAGAGTCGAAAAAAATGCAATACGGTCAAAAGTAAACGGGCTGCCTCTTCTTTTCTAAAAGAAGAAGGCGCCTTTTTCATGTCTAGTTTTGCGTTCTGTGATAGAATAGGAGTATTGTTTTGAAAAAGGGAGTTTATAAGAATGAATAAACACGTACTGCTTGTAGATGGAATGGCGCTTTTGTTCAGATCGTTTTATGCAACGGCTGTCCATCGCAATTTTATGATAAATGACCACGGTGTGCCGACAAATGGAGTCAATGGCTATTTGAAGCACTTATTAACAGCTGTACAGACATTTGAGCCAACTCATATTGTGTGCTGCTGGGATATGGGAAGCCAAACCTATCGAAACGAATTGTTTCAAGATTATAAAGCGAATCGAGGAGAGGCGCCTGTCGAGCTCATTCCGCAATTCGATTTAGCAAAAGAGGCTACAGAAGAACTAGGAATTGTGAACATTGGTTTAAAGGGCTTTGAAGCAGACGATTGTATTGGTACACTTGCTGCGCTTTACGAAAAAGAAGCACGCGTGACTGTCCTAACTGGTGACAAAGATTTGCTGCAAATTTTGAATGAACAAGTGACTGTTGCCTTGATGCAAAAAGGAATTGGCAATTATAAGCATTATACAAAAGCCTTATTTGAAGAGGAAATGGGAATCTCGCCAAAGGCACTCATCGATATGAAAGCACTCATGGGTGATGCAAGTGATAATTATCCAGGTGTCAAAGGAATCGGAGAAAAAACTGCTTTAAAATTTATTCAAACATATGAAACGATTGACGGTTTGTTAGAAAATGTCCATGAACTAACGGCTGCACAGCAAAAAAAAATGCAAGCAGGATTAGAAGATTTGAAGCTTTCTCGTCTATTGGCAGAGATTAAATGTGATGTCCCGCTCAGCTGTCCAATGGATAAGACGAAAATGAACATCAATCAAGAACGTGCTGCTGCTATGCTGAGGCACCATCAAATCAAAGGAATCGAACCGATGATGAATCGTTTAAGTACAATAGAGATCAGCTAAAGCCGATCTCTTTAGCGTGTAGACAAACCCTCGCATTCGGTGTCAGGTCTGCGCTTCGGTGCTCACGAATGTTCAATTCGATCCGCTCCGGTACTCGGCCTTCCTAGACTGCAAAGGTTTTCTATCACGCTGAAAGGTTCATCTTTTTGTATTGCTTTTCTTCGCTCTATTTTCCAGCTGCGATAGTGGCTGTTTATCTTTTGTTTGCGCATCACCTTGTGGGGTTGTCCCATTTGTGACACGACCTTTATTTTCTTTATCCAATCAGTATCACCTCACACACATTAGCATAACCGAAAAAAAGCGATTCATCCTTTAGATAGGTGAATCGCTTTTCTAGCGAGCTGATCTGCTACTTGATTTTCCTTACTCGGAATCCATTTAATAAAAAATAAATCAAACTGGCTTTGAAGCTCGATCATCTCTTTGATAAAGTGCTGAAAGGCTGGATTTTTAGCAAATCCTGCATTCGCTGCCCGGTCAACTACTTGTGAATCTGTTCGAAATGAAACGGTACGCAATCCTTTTTCTACGCATATTTTCATCCCCTCGATCAGAGCAGAAAATTCTGCTTCGTGATTGCTCATGGGTTCAAGAGGAATGGAAAAGGATTCAGCCTTTCCATCATATTTGATGAAAATGCCGATGCCAGAGGGACCTGGATTCCCTGCACTGGCACCGTCAATGTATATTTCTGCAGGCACATCATTTCACCCTTTCATCAAGCGGAACCATTTTTTTCGCTGCATACGCGTAAGGTGTTGCAATTGCAGCGACGATAAATTTAATGACATATGTCGTGATGAAGATTTCTATCCATACATGAAATGGATACGTGCCAAGAAAGGCAATGGTCGTGAAAATCAATGTATCAAGAAGCTGGCTAATCATCGTACTTCCGGCATTGCGCACCCAGAGCGCGCCATCGGAAGGAAATATCCGGCGAATAAACGAATATACATAAACATCTAGCATTTGACTGATGATATAAGCAGCGAGACTGCCAAGTGCAACCCTTGGCATAAAGCCAAATATGGTTTCCAGCGATGATTGTGAGATATCAGATGGGGCGGGGTGGAAAAGCAAAGCTTCCTGCATGACAACAGTTAGTGTTAAAAGGGTGGCAAAACCAATCCAGACAGCTTTTCTCGCTTCATTTTGTCCATATTTTTCATTCAATACGTCCGTTGCAAAGAACACACTGCCATATAAAATATTTCCAAGTGTTGCCGTTAAGCCGAATAATTCAACGGTTTTGACAACTTGTAAATTTGCGGCAACCGTCGCAAAGCCAATCCAGACAAAAAGGCCCATCTTGCCAAATCCTTTATAAAATAGAAGAACAATGATAAAATTAATGATCGCAAATAAGATCCAAATACCTTCATTAAACAAGTGACATGAACTTCCTTTCTCATTGTAAAATGTAACTTTTTGATTATAGCATAACGTATGTTTACCTTAAAAGCACGGGAAGGCGATGTGATCAATGAAATTAAGAGCACACTACACAATGAAAGTGAAATCAATTGGGTCCATTGCTTTTTACCAAGAAGATTGGTTGGAGCTAAAAGAGGCCTTGAGGTTAGCAAAACATATCGACAAAAAAGAACCCCAGTCTCTTCTGTCATTTGAAGATGAAAAAGGGGCTATGTGGTCTATAAAAGAACTTGAAAAGCTAAATGAAGAATTAAAGCTTGAACCGGATCAGCTTCAAGTCTATTTTGATGCAAGTTTTCACAAAGAAACAGGCGACTCTGGTCTTGGGATTGTCATCTACTATAAGCTAGGAAAAGACGCTTATCGATTGAGAAAAAATCAGTCTTTCCAAGGGAGCACCAATAATGAAGCAGAGTATGCGGCTTTATTTGAGGCAGTGAAAGCTTTAAAAGACCTGGGGGCAAGCAGAAATTCTGTCACGATTAGAGGAGATTCACTTGTTGTCATGAATCAGTTAAAAGGAGAATGGCCTTGTTATGATGATGTACATAACAAATGGCTTGACCGAATTGAAGCGGCTTTAAAAGAGCTGAAGCTGACGCCAACCTATGAAGCCATCGATCGGAAACAAAATGCAGAAGCGGATCAGCTTGCAAGACAGATTCTTGCAGACGTCCCAATCGAAAGTACTTTGAAATTAGAAGCAGACGGAGCTGAATAATGTGGATAAAAAAACAGCAGTACAAGAATTGACCGATCTTCAAGACACGTATTGTTCAGATTGTTTGATTAAGAAGCATTTTCGAAAAGAATTTGGCAAAAAATACGCCCATTCCTTTTGTATACAGCAATGCACCGTTGGAGAGAAGATAAAAGAATATGGTCAGACTCTGCTCAAAAAATAAACGGACGCACCGGTTTTCCCTGCTCAAACATTCACTCTTGAAAAAAAACGAATAGAATGTGTAAAAAAAGAACATATTCCGAAAAATGAGCCGATATAACTATAGAAAGTTTTGGTTGAGTTACTTTTTGACTAAGTGACGGATATTAGAGGAAAAGGGGAAGGCCGGTATGAATAATAAGGAGTTCGAAACGGTATTACATCGAACATTTCAAGAGGTGTACAGCGATCTAGAGCAACTTGTAGATGTAGCAAAGAAGGGAAGACCTTTTCTCGAAAAAGATATCTCTGAAATTGAACAACGACTGAAGCAAAATATTTTAGCAATTGAAATTCAGCTGAAAATTAAATAAGAGAGGCATAAGCCTCTCTTTATTTTGCATCATTGATTTGGTTGATTAGATTTTTGTTACGTTTGCAGCTTGAGGTCCACGATTACCTTCAACGATTTCAAAAGAAACTTCTTGTCCTTCTTCTAAAGACTTGTAACCGTCACCTTCGATAGCTGTGAAGTGAACGAATACATCGTCTCCACCTTCAACTTCAATGAAGCCGAAACCTTTTTCATTATTGAACCATTTTACTTTACCGTTTTGCATATTGCTTTTTCCTCCTAGTACTGTAGCATACCTTTTGGCATACTAAAAAAAATTTTCATCACCTAACGACTTTGCAGTTGTTAAATGATGGTTCCACTATACACCATCAAAAGTAAAGCGTCAAGCGGGAGAGCCAAATTTTGAGCAGAATGTTTGATTTTTTTTGACAAATAACAATAATAGCTAAACCGTCCCCATTTTCTGAAACTTTATGCACAGTTTGTCCGTATATAAAAAAAATACAGAAAGAGGTGCTATCATCATGAATCGTTATACACTCGAAGAATTTGTTCAGAATACGCAGCAGGAAGATAAGGGAGAAGGGGTCTTCGAACTTGAAACACCAAGACTTTTAGAAATTAATTTGACTGATACCATTTGGGCAAAAACAGGTTCCATGGTTTCGTACCGAGGCAAAATCAAATTTGAACGTGAGGGCGTGTTTGAACATGGCGTCTCAAAGATGTTCAAAAAAATGCTGTCAGGAGAAGGCACTTCACTCATGAAGGCAACAGGTGATGGAAAATTATATGTGGCAGATCAAGGCAAAAAAATTTCAATTCTTCGTTTGGCTCAAGGCGAATCCATTTTTGTAAATGGGAATGATTTGCTCGCATTTGAACCTTCAGTCCGCTGGGATATCAAATTGATGAAAAAAGTGTCAGGGATGATTGCAGGCGGATTATTTAATGTCAAATTAGAAGGACCAGGCCTTGCTGCGATTACGAGTCATTATGAGCCGCTCACATTGATTGTTCAGCCGGGTGACTCTGTCTATACAGATCCAAATGCGACAGTTGCATGGTCAGGGGATTTAAAAACTGAATTTGTAACAGATGTTTCATTCAAAACCTTTATTGGCAGAGGAAGCGGAGAGTCTATTCAAATGAAATTTAGCGGAAGCGGATTTGTTGTCGTGCAGCCGTTTGAAGAAGTGTACACAACAAATGGAAATCAAGGATAAAGAAAAAAGGTGTCCGTCATTGACGGGCACCTTTTTATGATAATGCGCGAGCATACGTTTTGTTATTCGTGATGAGATCTGATTGCTCAACGATATCTTCCAAAATGGTTTGAGAAGAATGCTTTGAGTGAAGATTTTTCATGTTTTGTTTCATGGTTTCTAACTTTTCTTCATCTTGAAGCAAGTTGGTCACAGATTCTAAAATGTCTTCATGTCTGTTGATGACGATGGCTGCACCATAATCTTCAAAGAAATGAGCATTTTCCTTTTCTTGTCCAGGGACAGGCTTGTAAAGAATGACTGGGACGCCGATTGCAGTTGCTTCTGTTAAAGTAATGCCACCTGGTTTTGTGATCATACAATCTGTTACTCTGAACAATTCATCAATTTGTTCCACATATCCAAGCGCCTTCAATTGATCTGGATGTGCTTGTTCAAGATCGCTTAGTGATTGTTTCAGCGCTGCGTTCTTTCCGCATACAACAACAATTTGTACTTCACTGTCTAGAAGCAACGCTTCACATAATTCCTTGACATTTTTCAGTACACCATGAGCACCGGCCATAATCAGAAGAACTTTTTTGTTTGATGATAATCCATATTTTTTATAAATCTTCGATTTTGGCACGTCTGCTTCAAATTGTGGTCTAATAGGAATGCCTGTCACTTTGACATCGCTTGGATGTGTGCCGATTTCCACTAATTTTTGTTTCACATAATCGGTTGCAACATAGTACCGGTCGATGTTTTCATGTACCCAAATCTTATGAAGACAGAAATCTGTCATGACATTAAATGTCGGGATGACTTTTCCTGTTTTGTTCCGGTATTCAGGAACAACAATCATCGGGAATGTAATAATAATGATATCCGGATTGTGTAATTGAATAAGTTCATCAAGACGCTTATTTCCCATTTTTAAATAAATGTTAAATTTGCGTTTATTGTAAATTTTATCTACACCGTAATAAAACAAGCGATAAAATTGTTTCCCAATGGAAAAGCTCTTCAAGTATAAATATTGAGTCACTTCCGACACAATGGGATTTGATTCTTGATACAAATTAGAAACTACAACATGCTCAAAGCCTTGGGATTTGCACTCATCATACAGTGTTTTAGCCACCTGCATATGTCCATTTCCATAATTTGCGGTCAAGATTAATATTTTTTTATTGGTATTCAAGAATATTCACCTCAAATGTAATCAACAACAACAAAACTTCGTACGAAAACTATTAATCTCATAGGTCTACATATACATAAAGATAACATATAAACAGCGAGAGCATATCATTCGTTACGAAAGAATTAAACTAATTTTAAAAAACAACAAGACTAAATTGATAATGGAAGACAGAGCCATTTGTATTTTAACACATTTTGGCCATTTATCATCAGACTACAGTCTATTTTATTCCCAAATGTATGGTGTTTCTTGATAAACATAATAATTGAGCCAATTCATAAACAGTAAAGTGGCATGGGCTTTCCATCGATTCACTGGGGCTAATGTGTCACCATCTTCTATAAAATAGTGGACAGGTTTTTGGACTGTATCATCTTTCAACAAATCTCTTTCATATTCCTGCTTCAATGTGTCCGTATCATATTCAGGATGTCCAGTTAAAAATACTTGTTTATCATCATCTGAAACAATTAAACAAACACCCGCTTCTTCAGAGACACTCAATACTTTTAAATTCGGCGTGTTTTTTAATTGTTCTGTATTAATATCTGTATGCCTCGAATGTGGGACATAGTATACTTCATCGAAACCTCTGACTAATCTTTCTTTTTTCTCTTTCACAAGATGCTCAAATACACCAAATTTTTTCTCAGCAAGCTTGATTTTCTCAATACCATAATGGTGATATAGGCCTGCCTGTGCACCCCAGCAAATGTGAAGAGTAGACGTCACATTCGTTTTACTCCAGTCCAAGATGTCCTGCAGCTCTTTCCAATAGGAAACTTCTTCAAAAGCTAAATGCTCAATTGGTGCGCCGGTGATGATCATTCCATCAAATTTCTTATGGCGAATCGATTCAAAGGTCGTATAAAATTCATCTAGATGCTCTCTCGACGTATTCTTCGGTGTATGCGTACTTGGAATCAAAAACGTAAAGTACACTTGCAAAGGAGAATTTCCGAGCATTCTTAGCAGCTGCGTTTCAGTTTGTATTTTTTTTGGCATTAAATTTAAGATCACGATATTCAAAGGACGGATATCTTGCTTGAATGCCCTTGTCTCATCCATGACGAAAATGTTTTCGCTCTCTAGTATTTGTTTTGCCGGCAGATGAACTGGTATGTTAATAGGCAACTCGCCACCCCCTGAATCAAAGCTAATTTCACTTCATTATAGGAACTTTCTGGCGATATTTCAATGTTTCAATTATGTTACAATGAAAAACAGAGCAAAAACAAAGCTGTTTCTCGAAAAAAAGGAGGCCGTTTATTTATGATCACAAAGCATTTATCAGATATTGACATCGCCCAAAAGGCAAAGCTGAGACCTATTCAAGACATCGCAGCAAAGCTGCAAATACATGACGAAGAATTAGAATGCTATGGTTTCACAAAAGCGAAAATATCTTTGACTATTTTTGACCGTTTAAAAGAACAAAAAGAAGGACATGTGATCCTTGTCACATCGATCAATCCAACGCCAGCAGGTGAAGGGAAGTCCACCGTCACAGTCGGGCTCGGTCAAGCCTTTGAAAAAATAGGGAAAAAAGCAATCATTGCAATGCGAGAGCCTTCATTAGGTCCTACAATGGGCATAAAAGGCGGTGCAGCAGGTGGAGGATATTCACAGGTGCTACCAATGGAAGAAATCAATCTTCATTTTACAGGAGATTTTCATGCCATTACTTCTGCACATAATGCCTTATCTGCGTTCATTGATAACCATATCCATCACGGAAATGAACTTGGCATCGACGCGCGCCGCATTGTATGGAAGCGAGTGCTTGATTTAAACGATCGTGCTTTAAGACAGGTCGTTGTCGGACTTGGTGGACAGGTAAATGGGTATCCTAGAGAAGACGGGTTTGACATCACGGTTGCCTCCGAAATGATGGCCATCCTTTGTTTAGCAGAAGACTTAACCGACTTGAAAAAACGTCTTTCTTCTATTGTTGTTGCCTATAATCAAGATGGGGAGCCAGTCACTGTTGGTGCACTTGGATATGAAGGTGTTTTGACGTTACTTTTAAAAGACGCACTCAAACCGAATCTTGTACAAACGATTGAAGGAACTCCGGCCCTCGTTCATGGCGGTCCTTTTGCCAATATTGCCCATGGATGTAATAGTTTAATTGCAACTAAAATGGCGGCGAAATTAGCCGATTATGTCGTAACAGAAGCTGGATTTGGAGCAGATCTTGGAGCGGAAAAGTTCCTGCACATTAAAACAAGAGCTGGTGATTTCAAGCCTGGTGCAGTTGTCATTGTGGCGACTGTCAGAGCATTAAAGATGCATGGCGGAATGAAGAAAGCAGAACTCAAAGAAGAGAATGCACAAGCCGTATTAAAAGGTATACATAATTTAGAAAAGCATATTGAAACTGTGCAAGCCTTCGGTCTTCCGTACATTATCGCAATAAACAGGTTTATCACTGATACAAAAGAAGAGATTCAAGCGATAGAAGATTGGTGCCTTGCACATGACCATCCAGTCAAAGCTGTGAATGTATGGGAAGAAGGTGGCGAAGGCGGGACAGCACTTGCCGAAGAACTCGCAACACTTATTGAAAAGAAGAAGAACAGCTTTTCCTATTTGTATGAAGAGCATGATTCCATCGAAGAAAAATTATCTAAGGTTGCCAAAGTGGTTTACGGAGCAGACGGGGTCACACTCACTTCAAAAGCAAGAAAGCAGCTGGCAGCCATCGAGGAAAACGGCTGGGGGCATTTACCGGTGTGTATGGCAAAAACGCAATATTCACTTTCGGATGATCCAGCTTTAATTGGGAGACCAAAAGGTTTTACCATTACGATTCGTGAGTTAAAACCATCTGTAGGAGCAGGATTTATTGTTGCTTTAACCGGAAGCATTCTGACAATGCCAGGATTACCTAAAAAACCAGCGGCGCTCGAGATGGATTTATTAGAAGACGGCAGTGTGACAGGACTCTTTTAACCGGAAGCATAAAAAGCGATTTTATAAAAGAAGCATGTTACGATAGGGAAAAGTGAATCCTAGGAGGCTATGAGATGTCAATTTATGATATTCAGGTCAAGACCATTAACGGTCAAGAAAAATCAATGGCAGATTACAAAGGAAAAGTACTCATTATTGTCAATACAGCAAGCAAATGTGGACTAACTCCTCAATTTAAACAACTGCAGGAGCTATATGATCAATATCATGAAAAGGGCCTTGAAATTTTAGGATTTCCATGTAACCAATTTATGAACCAAGAACCAGAAGGAGAAGAAGCCATTCAAGAATTCTGTTCTTTGAATTATGGGGTGACCTTCCCTATGTTTGCGAAAGTAGATGTCAATGGTGACAACGCGCACCCGCTCTTTAAACATTTAACAAGTCATGCAAAAGGTGTACTTGGCACGAAAACAGTGAAATGGAATTTCACAAAATTTATCGTGGATCAAAACGGAGAAGTCACTGAGCGGTTCTCTCCGAAAACATCACCAAAAGAATTAGAAAGCTCCATCATCGCTCTTTTGGACAAATAAGGTGCTTACCGTCATGCAGAAAAAACAATTGGAGGCAGCTGCCTCCTTTGTTTCAGATCGGCTGAAATATGAACCGACTGGACACGATGCGGCTCATATTGATCGTGTGCGGCAGCTTGCCCGCCAGATTGCAAATCAAGAAGGCGGCTCTCTTTTTGTGATTGAAATGGCAGCGATTGTTCATGATATCATTGATGAAAAACTGTCGAGTGAATGGAAGCTTTCACCACAGCAGCTTGAGCATCAGCTCCTTTTTTGGGAAGTTCATACGCGAGATATTCGTTATATCATGGACATCATTACAACGATGTCTTTTCGTCATCGACATAAGCAGAATAGACCAATAACGTTAGAAGGGGCCATTGTTCAAGACGCAGATCGGCTCGATGCGATAGGAGCAACCGGTATTGCGAGGGTGTTTACTTATGCAGGCGCAAAAGGGGAACCCCACTATTCAAAGGACACGCAGCAGGGCTCCGTGCTAAAACATATGGAAGAAAAACTGCTCAAATTAAAAGACTTAATGAACACTCATGCAGGAAAGCAGCTTGCTGAGGATCGGCACGATTTGATGAGCCTATTTATCAAGACATGGAAAGAAGAATGCGGCCTTACAGATGAGTAGGGTCTTTATGTGTGTAAGGAGGATGTATAGATGAAAATAACAGCGATAGAACCGACGCCAAGTCCAAATACGATGAAGGTCATTTTGACAGAAGCACTTGCCGGCGGTAAAAGCAACAACTACAAAAAGGATCAAAAAGACGAAGCGCCAGAGATGATTAAGCGTATTTTGAACATTGAAGGTGTAAAAGGTGTTTATCATGTCGCAGACTTCTTAGCGGTTGAGCGTAATGCAAAGTTTGACTGGCAGGGCATCTTGCAGCAGGTCAGAGAAGCCTTTGGTCAAGAAACAGAAGGCCTTCAGGAAGGATCGCAGTCTGGCGGTGACACATTTGGCGAAGTCAAAGTGTTTGTCCAAATGTTTAATGGGATTCCGATGCAAGTCAAATTAACAGACGGTGAAAGAGAAGAGCGATTCGGCATGCCTGAACGCTTCCAAGCAGCCATTTTAAAGCTCAGAAGCAGTTCAGACAATGTCGTATTTGAACGTGTGTGGAAAGAACATGGCGTTCGTTTTGGCGACTTTGCAGATATCGGTCAGGAAGTGACAGAAGAGCTGCAGGCAGCCTATGATGATGAGCGTTTAGCTCGCTTAACAGAAGCGGTCAAAGAAGGGCAAGAAGCTGTAGATCGACAGGTGAACCGTAAGGCATATGACGTGACAGAAGAAATGCTGCGTGAGGAAGATTGGAAAAAGCGCTTTGCCCATCTAGAGCAAATGCAGCCAGAGCAAAAGGATATACCTGTTTTAATGAAAGCAATGGAGGACCCTAAAACATCGATTCGCAGACAAGCCGTTGTGAATGCTGGAATGATTGAAGATCCTGCTATTCTGCCTATTTTATATAAAGGGCTTAAAGATAAAACAGTGACGGTCCGCAGAACCGCTGGAGACTGCATTTCAGACCTTGGTGACCCGAGCGCTATAGAAGCAATGATCGAATCATTAAAGGACCCAAGTAAACTTGTTCGCTGGCGTGCAGCGATGTTTCTTTACGAAGAAGGTGACGAAACAGCACTTGACGCATTAAAAGAAGCTGAGCAAGACCCAGAATTTGAAGTCAGCCTTCAAGTGAAAATGGCGATTGAGCGCATTGAGCACGGAGAAGAAGCGAAAGGCTCAGTATGGAAGCAAATGACAGAAAGCAGAAAAAATGCATCAGAATGATGAGACTTATGAACAAGCTGCCAATGATAGGCAGCTTGTTTTTCTAAAATCATAGACAGAAAAATTTTTTTAGAAAAATTATTTTGAATATTGTTGAAATATACGAAAAAACTCTATATAGTAGTACCAATATAGAATATTGGAGGTCAGATTTTATGACACGAACCTTGCTGAGCGCTAGATTCAGCAGCCATGTTGGTCATCGGTCATTCATCGGTGGTTAAATAAACAGAAAATTTGTAAAATAAAATCAACTCAAAATCATACAGTCAACAAGACTTGTAGTATAGGAGGCTTTTTAAACAGATGGCAGAACTTCGTAGTAATATGATTAAACAAGGAATTGACAGAGCACCTCACCGAAGCTTACTAAGAGCAGCGGGGGTAAAGGATGAGGACTTCGGCAAGCCATTTATTGCTGTATGTAATTCCTATATTGATATTGTCCCGGGTCATGTCCATCTTCAGGAATTCGGAAAGATTGTGAAAGAAGCCATTCGTGAAGCTGGCGGGGTCCCATTTGAATTTAATACGATTGGGGTCGATGATGGAATTGCAATGGGTCATATCGGGATGAGATATTCACTACCAAGCCGTGAAATCATTGCTGACTCTGTCGAAACCGTTGTATCTGCTCACTGGTTTGATGGAATGGTTTGTATTCCTAACTGCGATAAAATTACACCGGGGATGATGATGGCAGCAATGCGTGTCAATATTCCGACGGTCTTTGTCAGCGGTGGACCGATGGAAGCGGGTAGAACAAGTGATGGCAGAAAGATTTCTCTTTCTTCTGTATTTGAAGGCGTCGGTGCTTACCAGTCAGGTAAAATTAACGAAGAGGAATTAAATGAATTAGAACAGTTTGGCTGTCCGACCTGCGGATCTTGTTCAGGTATGTTTACAGCAAACTCAATGAACTGTTTAGCAGAGGCACTTGGAATTGCTCTTCCTGGAAATGGAACGATTTTGGCGACATCACCAGAGCGAAGAGAATTTGCGAAAAAGTCAGCAAAACAACTAATGGAGCTCATTAAAAAGGATATTAAACCACGTGATATTGTGACTGAAAAAGCAATTGATAACGCATTTGCATTAGATATGGCACTTGGTGGTTCAACGAATACAGTTCTTCACACACTGGCGATCGCAAATGAAGCAGGTGTTGAATATTCACTTGAACGTATCAATGAAGTAGCAGAGCGTGTGCCTCATTTATCAAAACTTGCTCCAGCTTCGGATGTTTATATTGAGGATTTACATGAAGCAGGCGGCGTCACAGCTGCGCTAAATGAATTGTCCAAAAAAGAAGGCGCACTTCATTTAGATACAATGACCGTCACAGCGAAAACACTTGGTGAGAACATTGCAGGTCATGAGGTCAAAGACTATAACGTCATTTATCCAATCGATAAGCCATTTACTGAAAAGGGCGGTTTAGCCGTTTTATTTGGAAACCTTGCGCCTGATGGAGCCATCATTAAAACGGGCGGGGTACAAGATGGAATCACACGTCACGAAGGACCTGCAATCGTATTTGAATCCCAAGAAGAAGCTCTTGAAGGCATCATTAATAGAAAAGTAGAAGCAGGACATGTTGTCATCATTCGCTATGAAGGACCTAAAGGCGGACCTGGTATGCCAGAAATGCTTGCTCCTACTTCACAAATTGTCGGGATGGGACTTGGACCAAAGGTTGCTTTAATTACGGACGGACGTTTTTCCGGCGCTTCTCGTGGCTTGTCTATCGGACACGTCTCTCCTGAAGCAGCTGAGGGCGGCCCGCTTGCCTTTGTTGAAAATGGTGACCATGTCGTCGTCGATATTGAGCAGCGCATTTTAAGCGTAGAGGTTCCAGAGGAAGAATGGGAAAAACGAAAAGCGAACTGGAAAGGCTTTGAGCCAAAAGTGAAAACGGGCTATCTTGCCAGATATTCAAAACTTGTGACCTCAGCCAATACAGGCGGAATCATGAAAATTTAATCTGAAATAGAACATTTGAAAATTGGCTCTCTCTATAGTATCCTTTATTCACAACATAAGGATTTTAGAGGGGGCTTTTTTATGTCAATGGCATATGAAGAATATATGCGCCAGCTCGTTGTGCCAATGCGCCAAGAGTTGACAAGTGCAGGATTCCAAGAACTAACGACGGAAGAAGAAGTAGAACAAACGATGCAAGAAGCTGAAGGAACAACATTTGTTGTTGTTAATTCTGTATGCGGCTGTGCTGCCGGCTTAGCACGCCCAGCAGCGACTCAAGCTGTGATGAAGGCAGAAAAAGCGCCCGACAAAATCGTCACAGTATTTGCTGGGCAGGACCGGGAAGCAACAGCAAAAATGAGAGAATACTTCACTGGTGAAGAGCCATCATCTCCTTCTATGGCCCTTTTAAAAGGAAATGAACTCGTTCATTTTATCCCACGTGACGAAATTGAAGGTCATGAAATGGAAGATATCATGAAAAATGTCTTAACTGCATTTGAAAAACATTGCTAATACACGTGTTGAAATGCCCTGGAACTAGATCAGGGCATTTTTTCTTGATCATGATGGAGGAACGATATGCTCATTACAACAAGCTTTAGAGCAAATGAACAAACGATTGGAACAGCAAAGGCACTTGCAGAGGATTTACATGGTGAGTATGTAGAAAGACGCAAACAATCTGTCAAACAGCTTGCGATAAAACGAGGAGATGTCCTTGTTGTCGGGAAAGAAAGATTTGAATGGTATCAGCCAAATGGTGAAAAGTTCTTCTTTCATCCAAGCTCAGCGATGTTCAGGGTGAAGCGGATCTTGCGCGAAGAAAAGGATCCCTTAATTGAAGCAGCACAGCTAAAGCCGGGCGATTCCTTTTTAGATTGCACACTTGGCTTAGGGTCTGATGCGATAACTGCAAGCTGTGCGATAGGCAGGAATGGAAGGGTCGTCGGTATTGAAAAGAATCCCATTACGGCATTACTTGTGCGAGAAGGACTGAATACATGGGAGACGGGGATAGAGGAAGCTGATGAAGCGATGAAACGGATTTCTGTTATTAGTGGAGACAGTATCGAGCAACTAAAGAAGTATCCTGACTGTTCATTTGATATCGTCTATTTTGATCCGATGTTTGAGGAAACGATTCAAGAATCTACAAGTATAGCGCCGCTGCGTCATGCGGCAGAGCACGACTTTGATCACGAAGCAGCCGTGCAAGAAGCATTAAGGGTGGCAAGAAAAAGAGTGGTGTTAAAAGATCATTGGAAAAGCACACGATTTACAGCGGACTGTTACCAATTTCATGTCATCAAACGAAAAACAGCCCAATTTCATTATGGATATATCGAGAAAAAAAAAAGCCCTCTCTAAGGGCTTTTAATCCGTAATCTCCATATAGACAAAATAAAACAGTGTCAGCAAGGAAGCTGTGACGAAAAAGCCTTCAAGCATACCCATTCCTCCCAAATTTTAGTTGCCTGTACTGTCATTGTAAACGTTTTATTATAAAAAAGAAAGTCTCAAATCAGTGACCAAATTGAATGACTGAAAATTCATTATATGCTAGAATAGCAGTATGATAACTTATGGAAGGAATTAGATATCATGAAGATGTGGATGAGAAAAACGCTTGTTGCGCTCTTTACAATTGCAACTTTTGGTTTGGTCTCTCCTCCGTCGGCTTTGATGACAGACAAGCCATCTGAACTTTCTTCACCTGATAAAACGCCTTATACAGCGGTTTATGATACATCAGATGAATTGCGCAGCTGGGAACGATCGCAAGAGGCAAGCAAAGAGCAGGTAGACCCCTTTGAGCAATATAAGGAAGAGGTTCTATCAAGTGCAGAAAATCAATCCTTTCTCAAATTCGGCCGTAAAATCACACCTGTCATTGAAGACGAGTACAGAGAAGAGATTCAACCGAAAATTGAACAAGTGTTAACCGATGTTTTAACAAATTTCAAAGATGACGAAAAATTTCAAGATGTTGTGTTAACTGATCAGCCTTCAAGCGGAAATGGCGAAAAAATCTTTCACATCTACAACCGGAAGACTGGAGAAGATTTGCTCCGTTTTCATGTGAGAAGAGATCAGCCGCCACACAGCGGATATTGGTTTAACTTTCACTACCATACAGCAGAAGATGGATTCCAGACGCATCATGAACTCGGTAATATTTACTGGAACAAAAACACCCCGCCGAGCTGGATGAGCCACTAGAAGGAGATGTCATGCCAATTGAAAAAGTATACAATGAACGAAATGGTGCAGATTACAAAACGAATGTTAAACGAACGCGGAGTGAAAATTGAAGATATTGCACACATTGTGCTAAAGCTTCAAGAAAAATATCATCCAAACCTTCCACTTAGTGTCTGTATTGAAAATGTTGAAAAAGTGTTGAATAAAAGGGAAATTGTCCATGCTGTTTTAACAGGACTTGCCCTTGATCAGCTGGCTGAAAAAAAGCTGTTGCCAGAACCTTTGCAGCACTTAGTTGAAACAGATGAGCCGCTATATGGAATTGATGAGATTATTCCGCTTTCCATTGTCAATGTATATGGATCAATCGGTTTGACCAACTTCGGTTATTTAGATAAAGAGAAATTTGGTATTATCAGGGAATTAGATGAAGGTCGTCCAGGTGAAGTGCATACCTTCCTTGATGATCTTGTCGCCGCGCTTGCCGCAGCAGCAGCTAGCCGTATTGCTCACTCACACCAAGATATTAAGGACGAAGAGCAGGATCGAGTGAATCAAGTATAAAAGAAAAACATGTCTGCTCATTATTATGCAGGCATGTTTTTTTGGTGTTTAAACAAAAGCAGAAATAAGGTAAACTACAACAAGAACATAAATAAAGGATGAAAAAAATGAAACAATACAAAGAGTTATGCCGTCATGTATTACAGCACGGGGATGAAAAAGGTGACAGAACGGGAACAGGCACAATCAGCACGTTCGGTTACCAGATGAGATTTGATTTGCAGGAAGGATTTCCGCTGTTAACAACAAAGAAATTGCACCTGAAATCAATTATTCATGAGTTACTGTGGTTTTTAAAAGGTGATACAAATGTCAAATATCTTCAGGAAAATGGTGTCCGTATTTGGAACGAATGGGCAGATGAAAATGGCGAACTGGGCCGTGTATACGGAGCGCAGTGGCGATCTTGGGCTAGCGGGGACGGTGAGACTGTGGATCAGATCACAAAGCTGATCCACGATATCGAGCATAATCCGAATTCAAGAAGACTGATCGTCAGCGCTTGGAACCCGGCTGAAATTGATCAAATGGCACTGCCACCATGTCATTGTCTGTTTCAATTTTACGTATCAAACGGGAAGCTTTCTTGCCAGCTTTATCAAAGATCGGCAGATATCTTTTTAGGCGTGCCATTTAATATTGCTTCATATGCTCTTCTCACGATGATGATTGCCAAAGTCACAAATCTTGAGCCAGGAGAGTTTGTTCATACGCTAGGAGATGCACATATTTATCAGAATCATCTTCCGCAGGTGAACATGCAGCTAGAGCGCGAGGAACGCACGCTTCCGCAGCTTCGCATCACAAGAGATGTGAAGAGCATCTTTGATTTCACGTTCGATGATTTTGTACTTGAGAACTATGATCCGCATCCGCATATCAAAGGAGAAGTCAGTGTATGATTTCGATGATTGTGGCGACAGGAAAAGACAGAGTCATTGGTCAAGATAATCAAATGCCTTGGCATTTACCAGCTGATTTAGCGTATTTTAAGAAGGTCACAGGCGGTCATACGATTGTCATGGGCAGAAAAACGTTTGAATCAATTGGACGAGCGCTGCCTAACCGTCGAAATATCGTTTTGACAACAAGTTCTTCTTTTGAAGCAGAAGGATGCGAGGTTGTCCATTCCATTGCCGATATTTTGGCAATTGGGGAAAGCGAGACAGAGTTATTTATCATCGGCGGGTCTAAGCTGTATGAAGAAATGATGCCATATGCGGATCGTCTATATATCACGCATATTCACCATGCGTTTGAAGGAGACCGCTACTTTCCTGATTACAATGAAAACGAATGGACGGTTGTATCACGCGAAAAAGGCCATCGTGACGAAAAGAACCCCTACAATTATGAATTTGTCGTATATGACAAAAAAGGATAAATGAGTAGGAGGAGTACGGTTGTTTCGTTATTGGGTTTTAACGCTTTATGTTGTTGTATCCTTTTGTAAAAGTTTGAGGCATTTGCATGCCCATGAATTAACTGATCCACGCATTTCCTATACGAAACGAATGCATCTCATTCATGAGCATGCAAAAAGGTTTGCCCGGGGATGTATTGACCAGTCAGGATCAGTCATGACCATTCATCAGCAAAAGAAGCTGCCAGATGGACCCGTTATTTATATCACACAGGCACTGAATCCAGTCACGACGACATTATTGATTGGTCACCTTGAGAAGCCATTTGCTTTCATGGCAAAGCCGAATCTTTTTCGATATCCGATTTTAAAACAATGGCTGAAGAAGATGGCGGTTATGCATCAGAATCAATCTGATGATGCCTTGTTAGAAGAAGCAAAGGAAAGAATCTTATCGGGGCAGAGTGTATTGCTTTCAGAAGCACATCGTCACATGGCAGAGGCACTTGCTGAAGATTGTGATTGTCCGCTTGTACCGATTGAAACAAGTGGAACGGATCGTCTATTAGCTGGAAAAGTCGTGAAAAGGCTGCGGCCTGTTAACGTTGATATTCATATTAAAGCGCCTGTCATGATGAGCGATTACGCCCAAAAGCGCGCATAAAAAAACCAGCATCCATTTTCGGATGCTGGTTTTTTTCATGCAGCAGGAATGTTCACACAATAGAAGAGAATGCAGAAGAATATCGACGCACTTCCGCCGAGCACAAAGCTGTGCCAAATCGCATGATGATAAGGGATTTTACGCCAAATATAAAAGATGGTTCCGACCGAATACAAAAGACCGCCTAATAGTAAGAGGCCAAATCCTGCGCCCGTTAATTGAATGTAAAGTGGTTTAATGGCAATGATAATCATCCAGCCCATTAATAAATAAACGAGGGTGGACACAATGATAAACCGTTTGACGAAAAAGATTTTAAAGACAATCCCGCCAGCAGCAAGAGCCCATACAATTGCAAGAAGCGTATAGCCGAGTGCGCCTTTTAATGGTCCTAGTAAAAAGGGCGTATAGGTACCAGCAATCAATACATAAATAGCCGAGTGGTCGAGGATTTCAAATACATCTTTTGTTTTTTTGTGCCGAATGCTATGAAGCAAGGTCGAGCTTAAATAAAGCAGCAACATGGACGCGCCAAATATCGAAAAGCTGATGATCTCTGTGACAGTGCCGTATTGAACAGCGAATAACACGAGAAAAACAATGGCTGGTATGGATAAAATAACGCCAATGCCATGTGTAATGGCGTTGGCAATTTCTTCTTTTACAGTAAACAATGGATGTCCTCCTTTTATTGAACCGGTATATAACCATCAAGTGACTTCAGGAATGAAAGACCTTCAAGTGTAATCTTCGTGCCGGCCCTGCCTTTTCCTTTCGTCACGTATGCTTTTTTCTCAAGATCATCTAATCGGCTCCTCACCTGCTGAGGGGTCAGCGGAATGTCGCCTTGTTTGCTTAATTCAGATAAGATGCGTCTGCTGGCTGCTTCACCTTTCTCATTGAGAGATTTAATGGCTTCTAGCAGGAAAACAAACTCTTGTTTTTCCATTAGTGTGAGTTGATGATCTTCCTTTTTTCCTTTTACCTCCGGCGGAGGGGTTAACACAAAAGGCGGCAGGTGGTGTAAAAATACCGTTTGCCCCTCGAGAATGACTGCAGCATAATGAACGATATTTTTGAGTTCCTGTACGTTTCCTTCAAACGGATACTCCTGCAAGGTTTCCCAAACACTTGGATCAATATCAGGCGCCATGCTCAGCTCCTGAAAGAAAGCAGTTGTTAACACAGGAATGTCAGTTTTTCGATCTGCTAATGACGGCAAAGGCAAATGGAAAACATTTAAGCGATAAAACAGCTCAGGTAAAAAGGCAGATGAAACTCTCAATGCCTCTATTGATAAAGACGAAGTGGCAATGATTTTTGTTGCAGGAGAGATTTCCAGAAAACGAATGACCTGATGCTGCATAGGAATACTTAATGCGGCGATTTCGTCTAAATAAAGGATTTGACGGGTCTTTTCCGTGAAGGCTTTCTGCAAGGTATCTTCATCTAAAATGGGGCAATATAGATGTTTCAGTGAAGCGTTTGGAGCCGATGCATGAGCAATTTCATGGGCAAATCGTGTTTTGCCTGTGCCAATGTCTCCTGTGATCAAGACCGGCTGCTCGTGCTTTGTGAATTGCTTTGCCAGGTGAATGGCACGCTTCATTTCTTGATGTTCTCCATATATAGACGTAAACGAATGTGTGGTCATCGGGTGGTTCCTTTCTTTATGGTTCTTATTGGTTCAATTGTAACACCCAATAAAACCAAATGTACAGAAAAACGAAAAAGTTTATGAAATTTATACTTGATCCATGATCTATCGGTTTATTTTTTGAATATTCATGTTATAATGACAAATTAAATAAGGTTAAAGAGAAAGGATCTTGTACATGAAACCGTTGCTCAAAGAAAACACGCTAATTCAAGTGAAAGATATTTTAAAGGCCCATCAAAATTTGAAGGATGTAGTCATTCATACACCTCTTCAAAAAAATGAGCGACTTTCTGAACGATATGAATGTAATGTCTACTTAAAAAGAGAGGATCTGCAAGTAGTTCGTTCCTTTAAATTAAGAGGCGCTTTTAATAAAATGAGTCAGCTTCCAAAAAATAAACTAGAAAACGGCATTGTCTGCGCAAGTGCAGGAAATCACGCACAAGGTGTTGCCTATTCTTGTAAATATCTAGGTATCCACGGGAAAATCTTTATGCCTGCTACGACACCAAGACAAAAAGTATCTCAAGTGGAGCTTTTCGGCAAAGAATATGTTGAAATTATCTTAACCGGAGATACGTTTGATGATTCATATCATGAAGCAGTTAAATGCGGAGATGAAGAGAAGCGCGAGTTTATCCATCCGTTTGATGATTTGGATGTGATGGCAGGACAAGGAACGACTGCTGTAGAAATATTAAATGATATCGAAGTGGAGCCTCACTTTTTATTTGCAAGTGTTGGAGGTGGAGGTCTGTTATCTGGAGTTGGTACATATATCAAAAATATCGCCCCAGAAACCGAAATCATTGCCGTCGAACCGCTTGGCGCAGCTTCACTCCATGCTTCCCATGAAAAGGGCAAGGTTGTGACACTTGATTCCATTGATAAGTTTGTAGACGGAGCAGCGGTTCAGCGGATTGGTGAAAAGACGTTTACATCGCTACAGTCTGTTGTCGATAAAATTAGTCTTGTACCTGAAGGAAAAGTATGTACAACCATTTTAGAGCTTTATAATCAATGTGCGATTGTAGCAGAGCCGGCAGGCGCACTTCCGATCGCTGCGCTGGATGCCCATCGCGAGGAGATTAAAGGGAAAAATGTTGTCTGTATTGTCAGTGGAGGAAATAATGATATTGGCAGAATGCAGGAAATCAAAGAACGGTCGATGATCTATGAAGGGCTTCAACATTATTTCATTGTCAATTTTCCGCAAAGAGCAGGTGCGCTTCGAGAATTTTTAGATGAAGTATTAGGGCCAAATGATGATATCTCCCGCTTTGAATATACGAAAAAGAATAACCGAAGCAAAGGACCCGCGCTTGTTGGCATCGAATTGAAAGAAAGAGATGACTATGCGGCGCTCATTGAACGGATGAATAAAAAAGGATTCCATTATGTTGAAGTGAATAAAGATCAAGATTTATTCCACCTATTTATTTAGGCGTAACAGAACATTGGAAAAGAGGATTGATCGTTTGTGCTGCTCAAAACAATATGTTTTAGACGGATGGATGGAGCTCAGATCAAGGTAACAGAAGTTCCTGTACTAAAGGGAGATGAGCCGTATCGTTTCATGCTCACCTTTAGACTTGAAGCTTTCTTGAAAAAAGTCTATGTATCTAAAGGAAAGAGAGCTGTGTACTCTTTCAGAGAGGATGTGAAACGTAACGTCAAGTGGAGCACATATGAGCAGATCTATCAGGAGCCTACACTGAAACACAATGCGTAAAAAGGAATCTTTGTCAAAGGGAGTGAGCGGCTGTTTTAAAATGGCTGCTGCTCAGCTTGGCAAGGATTTTTTTCATGAAAAGAAGAAAATGTGACAATTTCCAAAACGTCATGACAGTTGTTTTCAAGTAAGCACGAAATAAGGTAATATCATAAGTAAAGACTAAGACAGCAAGGATGAGACGATAGTGAAACAAATTAAAATTGTAACAGATTCAACTGTGGACCTTCCGCAAGAAAAAATCAATGATCTTTCCATTCACGTGATTCCGCTCAATATCTCCATTTCTGGGGTTGATTATATTGACCGAGTAAATATACAGCCAGATGAATTTATTGAAAAAATGGAGGCTGCTGAGGAATTGCCGAAAACGTCTCAACCTGCGATCGGTCAATTCGTCGAATTATATGAAAGGCTGACGGCAGATGGAAGCGAAGTCATTAGTATCCATTTAACGGGTGGGATGAGTGGTACGGTTCAAACTGCTGAAAGCGCTTCGAAAATGGTAGACGGAAACATCACGGTGATTGATTCAAACTTTATTTCATATGGATTAGGGTTTCAAGTCACCAAAGCAGCTGAACTTGCACAAAATGGTGCAAGCCGTGAAGACATCATCAAAGAAATGGATAAAATCCGACTTGGAACAAAGCTATTTGTCACAATTGATACATTAGAAAATCTCGTGAAAGGTGGAAGAATTGGAAGAGGGAAGGCGCTGATCGGCTCACTTCTACACATCAAACCAATTGCCAGCTTAACAGACGGGGTATACACGCCAGAAGCGAATGTGCGAAGCTATTCTGCTCTTGTCCGCTATTTAACCAAACAGTATGTACAGGCGGTGAAAGGAAAAACAGTTCAAGCCATTGGGATAGCGCATGCAGATGCATTAGAACTCGCTGAAAAGCTTAAATCAGCGCTGCTTGATCATACACCTGAAGCACCTGTTGACATCGCCTACACAACACCGATTATTTCGTGTCACACTGGAAAAGGCGCAATAGGCTTTACTTTTTATACCGATTGACTTGAAAAAGGGGATGGACGTACCATGCTTAAAAAAAGGGGAGCCTCACTTGGTGCGCTTATTACCATAAGCGTGCTTCTTTTAGTCTCATGTTCAAATGGACAAATCAAAGATGCGTTAAATTATCAAATACAGCCGTTTGAATATGAAAATCAGGATGGACAAAAGGTGTCATTGGATGATTTGAAGGGGAAAGTATGGGTGGCAGATTTTATTTTCACAAGCTGTGAAACGATCTGTCCGCCGATGACTGCGCATATGACAGAGCTACAAAAACGGTTAAAAGAAGAAAAATTGGATGCGCATATCATTTCCTTTAGCGTGGACCCGGAGGTAGATTCACCGAAAAAGCTAAAAGAATTTGCAAAAGCATATCCTTTATCCTTTAAAAATTGGGATTTCCTCACTGGCTATTCACAGTCTGCGATCGAAAAATTCGCAATGAAAAGCTTTAAAACCATTGTGAAGAAACCTGAAGATGAAGACCAAGTGATCCATCAGTCATTGTTTTTCCTAGTTGATCAAGAAGGGAAAGTGATGAAAAATTATGATGGTGTACAAAACACACCATATGATGACATCATCAAGGACATCAAAACGCTGATCCGAAGCTAGCATAAAGATGTTCAAATGAGCAAAAACATGATACACTTTTTTAATCAGAAAAAGGAGGGACATCATCGTTTGAAGGCTCGTTTGATTTTGATTGTGATGTCTCTAGCTTTTGTTCTTTCTGCATGTTCCGCGCAAGAGGCTGGCATAAAGGATAAACTAGAAGACACACAAGACGTAAAAGAACATATTACCATCGCAGCGGTTGGAGATTCTTTAACAGAAGGAATCGGAGATCAACAAAAAAAAGGATATGCAGGCATGACTCGTGACAAGTTAGAAGCGGTGGACGGCGTGCAATCTGTCACATTAAAAAACTATGCCATTAAAGGCAGTAGAACGGTAGATTTATTAAAAAGATTAAAAGAAAAAAAGGTGCAAGACGGCCTGAAAGATGCTGACTATATTTTCTTTACGATCGGCGGCAATGACTTAATGCATGTCGTTCGTCAAAATGTGCTCAATTTGACGTTTGCTCCTTTTCAAAAAGAGCAGGGGCCTTTTGAGGAGCGCTTTAAAACCATTCTTGCTCAACTGAGAGAACATAATGACCATGCGAAGATCATGTATGTAAGCATGTATAACCCCTTTAAATTCAGTCTCACTGAGCTAAGAGATATTGATGAAGTCGTCAAAGACTGGAATGCCGTTGCCAAAAAAGAACTGAAAAAAGACGGCAACGCTGATATGATCAATGTGGCCGATTTATTTGAAGAAGATTCTGATGAAAAATTACTGGCAGATGATGATTTCCACCCAAACCAAAAGGGGTACTCTCTTATGGCAAATCGTTTATTCTCCAAAGTGAAAAAAGAAGGACTGCCGAAGGAATAGGGTGAACGTATGAAAAAGTGGAAAAGCTTATTTTTTATTTTACTTGCAATCAATCTATTGATTGTACTTGCCTGCGGTATTTTGATGTTGCTGCCAGGCGGTCAATCCGCTTCAACTAAAGAATTGAAAAGCGAGTATTCTTTTAATATATCTAGCTCAAAGGAATCACTCACTAGCTTTATCAATGATTACTTGAAAAATCAAGGGTCTAGTGATATGCCAGACTTTCATGTGGCGATCGATCAAGATGTGAAAGTAACAGGCGCCATTAAAGCTTTCTCTTCGACGATTGATGCAAACGTCTCATTTACGCCAACTGTCGAAGATAATGGTGATGTGCTTTTGAAAGTGGATGGCCTTTCAATTGGACAATTGAGCATTCCGATTAGTTTTGTTCTAAGCTACATGGGTCAGTTCTATGAACTGCCAGAATTCGTTCATGTGAAACCGGATCAAAAAACGGTTGAAGTGCGCCTTTCAGAAATGCCGCTGACGAATGATATGTATGTAAAAGCAAACAAAATTGATCTACAGAACGATGAAATTGAGTTCTCATATTATCATCCAAAGCAATAGAAAGTGAGTCAGGAGTGAAATCATGAAGCGAGTCTATCAATATTTTAGTTTACTGTCGTTTTTATTTGCTGCGTATTTTGGCATGACAGCTGCCACTGATTTAAGAGCAGAAAATATCGATCAGTTTTACTTAAATATTGCCTATTGTGCATTATTTCTAGGTATCATGATTCTTGCTTTTGATTTTCAAAAGCAAGAAAAAGCTGAAGATGTCTCGTAAAGAGCCTTTCCTTTATGGAAAAGGCTCTTTTTTATATTTGCTGAGACAAGACCACCTTCGCCATAAGCTCTGGCTCTCCATTAGCAAATCCATGAAGCAGAATGAGGTATGCGCGATTGGCTTGCAGATGAACTTTTGGGATATCAAGCAGTATACTTTGAGTGCCGGCGGCTTTCAATTCAAAATGATATTTATTCGGGGAGAAATGATGAATGTGAGTGCTGTTTACATAGTGAAGCTCCTTAGCTAACACCCCTTGATCACGTTCATATATATCAATGGAAGGAAGGTCTGGAGAAAGGTGGACAAATGTAAGGGCTGACAGATCCTCATGTTGAATTAGAGGGTCTTGCCGCTCTGTCAGCAGCGCAAAACCTGCATGCGCACCTGTGATACATAGGGTATAAATCTCGTCACGTTTAATCATCATACGAGAATGAAGAACTCTTTGTTTTGTAGCTAGCTTGAACACTTCTATCTCATACATCCCCTCATCCCACTCCATATAAGCTGTTAACTGGCTGTAAGGCATTTTTTTCAAAACCTCATTCCGGTTCACATAAACAGCGAGCTCACTAAGATCTGGGGCAGCGTGAAAGAGCCGAACAAAGGCTTTGGATGAAGGGCTGCTTTGAGGGTGCTCGAAGCCCGCAGCGAGTGGACGGTATGGATGGTTATGATAAAAGAGCTGCTGCATGTATCAATCCCTACTTTCTTATGCGATGGTGTTTTTTGTAGCGTATGCATGAAAAAGACGATCTGTATAGGCAAAAGAAGCATAGAAAAAAGCCTGACGTTTTCCGTCAGGCCCGCATGTTAAGAAGGAGAAGAATATTGATGATATTCAGCTAGCTTAATGAACGTTTTTTCATCCTCAATGAGACCACAAACACCGCACTGGACCTTTATTTGAGGACCTTGATAGCTCATGTGAAAAGGAGAAAGCTGCTCTCCATCGTATCTTTCGACAACTTCTCCGGTCGCAGGGTCCAGCTTCACAGGTTCTGAAAGCTGCTCAATCAGATTAAAGCGCGTTCTGTTCGTTTTACAGTTTGGACAAAGATAAGGGCTTGTCATGGTTCATTCCACCTCTTTTTATCCGTAGCATGTCCAATGCGCTAAATTCTATGCTTAATCCTTTTGACTTTTATCCAGCTTTTTAAATAATTTAATCATTGTTTTTAGTTCCTCGTCGTCGAATGACTCAAATCGCTCCATAAAGTATTCTGTTTTCTTTTTCTCAAAATGCTCAGTAATTTCCTTACCCTTATCGGTTAAGTGGATTTTAATGATGCGGCGATCCTCTTTAGAACGGATACGGGTGATCCAGCCCTTCTCTACGAGTGTGTCGGTCACAGCTGTGATATGGCTTGCTGACACCCCTAGAATGGACGCAAATTCCGTTACTTTTTTTGCACCTTGCTCACGAAGCAGATTTAAAATAAGAAATTCATTCCGAGATAATTCGTTTTCGAGCAGGCTGTTAATCTCATAACGGATCTGCTTAAATACGGTTCTCAGTAAAGTATCCATTTCATACATCATTTTTTTTCTTTGTTCCAATCATCAAACCCCCATTATATTGTAAAATACGACAAAATGCTTTCTTATATTTTAGGTATACAAGTCGTATCATTTTCATTATTTTTCATCATGTTATAATATGATGATACCATTTTTTAAATGAAGGGGGCACTAATATGTCTGAAAAACAAGAATTAGCCACATTTGCAGGAGGCTGCTTCTGGTGTATGGTTAAACCTTTTGATGAACAGCCGGGCATTATCAAAGTTGAATCAGGGTATACTGGCGGACATACAGTGAATCCGACCTATGAAGAAGTATGTACAAATACAACGGGACATAGAGAAGCGGTTCAAATCACGTTTGATCCAGACGTTTTCCCGTATGAAAAGCTATTAGAACTGTATTGGCAGCAAATAGACCCAACAGATGATGGCGGCCAATTTGGTGATAGAGGAGAGTCCTACCGCACAGGTATTTATGTTCATCATGACGAGCAGAGAAAGCTTGCAGAGGCATCGAAAGAGAAGCTGAACGAAAGCGGCACTTTCCAAAAGCCAATTGTGACAGAAATTTTAGATGCTGCTCCTTTTTATCCCGCAGAGGAATATCATCAGCATTATTATAAAAAGAACAAAATGCACTACGAACGATATCATATCGGTTCTGGCAGAGCGGGTTTTATTGAGTCCCATTGGAGTGATAAATCATGACAAACGATAAAGAAAAACGACTAAAAGAATTAAACCGAATGCAGTACGAAGTCACACAAAATAATGGCACTGAGCCGCCATTTCAAAATGAATTCTGGGATCATAAAGAAGAAGGCATTTATGTAGATATCATTTCAGGCAAGCCGCTTTTTTCTTCTTTAGATAAGTTTGATGCCCATTGCGGCTGGCCGAGTTTTACAAAGCCGCTTGAAGAGGAGGAAGTAGCCGAGAAGGTGGATAAGAGCCATGGGATGGTGCGGACAGAGGTGCGCAGCAAGACAGCAGATTCTCATTTAGGGCATGTCTTCCCTGATGGACCAGGACCAAATGGTCTTCGGTATTGTATTAACTCAGCCGCTTTGAAGTTTATCCCAAAAGATGATCTTGAAAAAGAAGGCTATGGGGATTTGAAACATCTATTTAATTGATCTATTGAAAAATCGTCACATGGAAAGCATCTGCTTCCGTGTGACGATTTTTTATTTTTTATGATGCGTGTGATGTAATTGTTCAATGATGCGGAATAGCTTTTCTTTTGTAATGAGAGGCGCTTCATTGGATGTGTAATTAGTTAAGTCGACTTTTTGAAAGTCAGCGTGCAGTTGTGGTCTTGGTAAAATGGCATAAAATTGTTCATGCTCAAAGAGTGCATCTGCTTCGTGCGGAAATGTAAGCTCTTCGTGAAGCTTTTCTCCAGGTCTTTTCCCGACAACGAGAATTTCCGGAGATGTGACATTGATTTGAGTAGCATATTCATGAAACGCTTTTAAGAGATCAGCAAGCTGTAATGACTCCATCTTGAGAATGAACGTTTCGCCGCCTTTCATCATGATGGCTGCTTGAAGTGTGAGGGAGACAGCCTCTTCGATGGACATAAAAAAACGTGTCATATGAGGATCAGTTACGGTCAAAGGTTTTTCATTTAACAACTGCTGGAGCATGATGGGAATGACGGAACCTCTTGATCCAAGCACATTGCCAAAACGCACAGAGCAAAACATTGTTTTTTGGTTCGGAATACTTTCGTTTGCTTGGAAAAATAGTTTTTCTGAAATCAATTTTGTTGCACCCATGGCATTTGTCGGAGAAACTGCTTTTTCAGTTTATCATGATACTTAATGTGATGCACTAGCAATTCGAAGATACGGATATATCTCAAACTTTGCAGGGATGGGGCCTCGCCTTTTTTCTGTCATTTCTAAAACTATATAATCAAAAACAGTTCTTAGTTTTTCATTTTTCATCCCTCTGCTTTTAGATTCTTTGTAAAATTTAACTACGTCTGCTATGTTGACCCGGAATTCATTGACATCTTTATCTTTGACTTCAAATGTCATACTTAGTTCTTGTTTTAATTTTTTTATGTCACTTATTTCTTTTTCAATGGCTGCTTTCCTTTGCAAAAAAATTTCATCAGTATAGATTCCTGACTCAAATTTTTCAAAAATAAATGTCAATTTGTTTTCAAGTTCTTTCTGTTTTTGATTCGCTTGAACAACCATCTGTTCACTTGTCTTTTCTGAATTGTTGTTTTCTGCAGCTTCCATGGATTTTTCAATTACATCCTTTAACTTATCGTTTTCTAATGCAATCAATTGCTCAAGATAGTCTAAAATAGCATCTTCAACATACTGATACCTTACAGATGTGCACTTGTTTATCCTGCAAATCAGCAACTTCACATGAAAATAGCTAGAAGTTCCATCTTTGTTTTGTCTGTTGTATTCAGATTCATATTTTTGAAGTGATTTCCCGCAAACTGAACACACGCATAATCCCGCTAATTCATTTGGTTCAAAAGATGTTACCACTGGAAGCAGGGGAACTTTATTTGCAATTTTTGTTTGAACAGCTTCAAAGTCTTCTTTACTTATTATCGGTTCATGTGCATCATCGACAACAATGTGCTCACTTTCTGGTCTGAATATTCTTTTACCATCTTTTGTGGTTTCTCTTGCTTTATATCTAACTCTTCCCATATAAGCTTCATTTTGAAGAATCTTTTTAACACTGTCCTTGCTCCATCTTTTTCCTCCCCTAGGGGTAGTAAATTGGAGTTTGGTTAGATGGGTTGCGATAGCTGTATAACTTAAATCTTTGCCATCAAGACCATTTAAGAAAATATCAAATATCAACTGCACCACAGCTTTGCTTTCATCTGCTGGCTCTAGGCGAGAAGTGCGCTTGTTTAATTTATATCCAAACGGTGCTAAACCAGAAATCCACTTGCCTTGTGCAGCATAAGTGAACTTGGCACCGTTCATTCTTTCTCTTGTCATTTCAAATTCTTCTCTGGCCATAAATAGTTCAAACCTAATCTGGCGAGCATCAACAGGATTTCTGGGGTCGTATATCTTATATGGTGTAATTATGATAATCCTTTTTTCATTTAGAAGATTAACGATTTCTCCAGCATCACTATAGCTCCCACGACTAAGACGAGTAATTTCTTTTACCGCAATTGCTTGAAATTTGCCAGATCTCAAATCAGCTAGGCAGCTCTTAAAAACAGGTCTTCCTTCAATACTTTCGCCAGATCCAATTTCAGTTCTTGTTTCGTAGGGGATTTCAATTCCTGTCAGTATTTTATTCATGAGTTCTTTTTGTTCAGTTAAAGTGTCCTCACCAGTGCGTTTCTCTCTTTCAACATCTTGCCTAGAACGTCTTAAATAGCCAATAATTTTAGTCACATTATAAGAATTGACAATGTGTTTTAATTCCAATAAAAAAGCACCTCTCCTTGTTATAAACGGCTAAACCGCAGTTTTATAAAATGATTGTATTATATATTTATTACAAAAACAACAAAATCTTTCCTGTAGACCTATTGCAAAACACTCTGCATAAAACATATCTTTCATTCTAAGTACACCAATTTCAATAAAAGCTGAACCTTTGATATAATAAGCATAACTCTAAAATACAGTAATAAGTTAGGTGTATCTGATGCATAATAAACACATCTTTGAACAAAATAAAAAAAATCCATTCAAACAAAAAGATAGTGCCTCTAATAAGAACGAACTTATAAAAAAAATGAGGTCTATACAAAAAAGTCACGAAAATGTTAATCAGGAAGAAGAAAATGAAAAGTCAGATATAAATTATAAAAAGCTTTATAAAGAACAAAAGAAATTAAACGAAAAATTAAAAAAAGAGCTGAGTCAGATATCTGAACAAGCTAAAAGAGACAGGGAAGAGCTCTCAAACAAAAATAATAAATTAAAAGATGCTCAGAGTTTGAAGTATTCTTTAATTAAAGAAATAAATTCTTTGAAATATGGAGACTCTGCTCTAATCAAAGAATATGAAGAAAAACTCACTCAAGCACACCTGGACATCGAACGGCTGAATGAAAAATTGGATGAAGAAGTTTTAAAGTCAAAACAGTTTAGAACTTACGAAAATCGATACAAGGGGAGTCTAAATACAATAAACCAATTAAAGGACAACCTAAATCAACTGAAGAGAACTGCTGAACACCTTGAAGAACGATTGGTTGAAAAAACTAAGGGTATGAAGACATTAGAATCTAAAATTCATAAAAAGGATGAGAAAATCGAGTATTATAAATCCTTTTATGATAATTTCTATGAGAATCTAAGTATGATTGATCCAGAACAAGTGTTGAATGATTTGTATGAACGAATGGATGAAAGCAATTACAGCAGTTTCAAGTCAGTTTTTAAATTAGTGAAAAAATATCGCTCTTTGAGCAAGTTTTACAGTTTTTCTCAAACCGAAAGAGTAAATGTGTTTGGGTATTTAAAAAAATACGAGGATAGCTATAAATTAGAAAGCACTAATGGTGAAACATATCAAATTCGTATTCATGTAGAAGAATCTTCAGATGAATCAGGTAAAGCTGCGAGAGGAATACTAAATGATGACGGTACTGTAGACGTTGTTTTAACATACGAAGATGAGACGTCATTTAATACAGATCAGGAAACACACAGAGTAAGAAGAAAAAAGAACGGCTCTAAAGAGAATGAAGTTGAGCACGTTCATATCGGGGATTTTAAAGTTTTAATCATTAGTAGTAGGGACGGCAAAAAATTTACAGATCGGTTAAGGTTGCATGGATTACAAGTTGAGTGGATGGATGGTTTCAATAAATTAAAAGAAACTAAAAATATGATGATCAGTGCTGATATAGTATTAGCTTGTGCAGATAGTGCTTCTCATGACATAATATACCATATTACTAATCAAGGCAATGACCCTAAATATCAAGTATTGTTTAATCCAAATGAAGATACTATAGTATCTCGCACTATTTATGCAAAACACCAATTGAAATTATAGTGTTGGAAAGAGGTAATGATATGGAAAAGAATTTTAAATTTAAAAAATACGGCATTAATATAGAAATGGGAATGAAACTGAACAAGGGAGAACCTGAAGTTCACCAATTAAATGAGTTAATTCAAGTGGATGGAAAATCATTTAGAGTAAGCAGGGCATACAAAACCATGGCTAATGAGTTTATGCATGTTAAAAATGACTACGTTCTTACATTTGAATTAGAAGAAGAGAGACTGAGCCTTACACCTGGAGATTTCAAGTTGAAAGATGATGAAGGAAAAGAGTACCCTTATTACTTCGCAAATAAAGATGATGAATCTTTCTTGGTTGACAAAAAGACAAACAAAGTGCATTTTGATGTTAAAGTAAAAGATAGATATTACTTAATGTATTCTCCATATTTCGGTGAAAGAGAAATAATAGTTGAAATCGATAGTTTCTAAAGGTTGAAGGATGCGAAAAAAGCATCCTTTTTTGTTTAAATGAAAACGATCTGATCAAAATGTTGTCTCATTGATTATTCAAAACTCAGTAAACCAAGTAAAACACCTCGATTGCGGGATACCGAAAACTTTCAAAATGAGCAACTTAACTTTACATATGTTGTAAATATCATGTTAAAATTATACAAAGGAATTGTTTACAAGGGGGTAACGGGATGACAAGGTTAATTGCCTCTCAAGAGGTAGGCAACATGTTAAATACTTGGAATCTTGCCATACAAAAAGGGGATTTATCAGCAGCTATTGAAATGCAAGATGATATAGACAGTGCAATTGAATCAATGGAAGAAAATCAGGATATTCTTTTGTATTATCAGCTACTGAGCTTTAGAATTAAGCTGAAACTTCAGAATATTAGCAGAAATTTAGGCAAGCCGTTCTTTGAGAGAAACGCTCCAGACGAAAAAGAAGAAAAAACAAATAAACTCATGTCATATTACTTCTACTTTTACAATGGGATATATCATGACTACTTGCAAGATTATGATAAGGCATTAAGTTATTTCAGAATTGCTGAAAAGAAGTTGGCTTATGTTGATGATGAAATAGAAAAAGCAGAATTTCATTATAAATTAGCTGTTCTATTCTATGATATGAAAATGACTTTCCTATCTAAATATCATGCTCAAATCGCTTCAGATACTTTTAATGCACATGAAACATATATCAAAAGACAAATCAACTGTAGGTTGCTTCACGCACTAAACTTAATAGATCAATTTAAATATGATGATGCAAGTGACCTCTTTAATGAAGCAGAGGGAATGATTAAGAATATAGACGATAATCACTTAATAATTCACCTGTATTACAATATGGGGTTTTTAGAAAGTAAAAAAGGTAATTACTCAGATGCAGCGGAATTATACAGGCGCACCTTAAGCTACAGAGAAATTGAAAACCAAGATTTATTGAAATTGAGATGTTTGTACGAATTATCTAGAGTTCAAATTTCCACTCAAAGTAAAGAAGCAATAGAATTAATTGACCAAGGGTATAGTTTATCTGAACAAGTTGGACATGAAATCTTTCAGATTAAATTTAAATTATTAAAAGAGCTTGCTTATGATGTTACTGAGTCTCAAATAAATAATATTACCACCCTGTGCTCAGAACTTGAAGAAAAAGGAGTGTGGGTTGATTTAGAGGAAATCTTAGTTGATGTGGCGAAATATTTAGAGAGAATAGGCTTGCTGCAACAATCATTGGATTACTATAAAAGAGCCTTACGTGCAAGCCAGTATGTAGGAAAAGGAGTGAATTAAATGAAAAAGTCTATTTTTATAACATTATCAATAGCTGTAGTTGCACTAGGTACACTTTTCTTTACAAATGGTTTGATTCAACCTCTACATGATGATGTTCAAACAGTTGCATCAAGAGGAAGCTCTGGAGGTTGAATGGTTAAAAATTGATAAAATGGATTAAAGTATAAGACTCCTTATGGTATTCTAGTAAAAGAATATTTCACAAAGGAGTCTTTTTTATATGAAGATATTAGACGCTCCCTCCCTGATATCAGCTGTAGAACAGAGGTCAAAGGTGTATCAGAAGCTACGGGAAGAAATAACAGATTTGAAAAAGGCATTACAAGGTGTTGCCAATCTCGGTGATGAGTTTACTGGAAAAGGTGCAGATAATATCAAAGATTTTTATAATGATCTTGCACTATACACAGATACTTATCTTGATTTTATTGATATGCAAAAGGCCTTTTTAGATGGAGTGAAAGGAAAGCTTGATGATGAATCATTAGGCGGGAGTACATTTATTGATGAGCACTTCTTAGACGTTCAATTGAAGCAAGGTATTCAGAACAATAAAGATATGGTCAAGGAACAAAAAGAAGCCCTCTCCACTATTTTTGATGATATCAGTGATTTGATTGAATTACGCACATTTTCAAGTAAAGAGGTCAATGAACATTTAGACGATGCGAACAAAAAAAGAAAAGAGACAATTGATGCTTTACATAAAATAGACCATGAGTTGAAAATAGAATACGCAAAGTCAGAAGCGATTGAGAATCACCTCAAAACTTTTTATGCAAAGATGATGGCTGCTACAGGAAAAGGAAAGAACGCTCAGCCCATGTATTATGATGCAAAGGCATTTCATGAGACAGATGTGTATAAGAATCATGATAAAATCGATGCACAGGTGAAAGCATATTTAAAAGTGAAAAAAGAAGAAAAAGAGAAACGAAGAATCAAAGAATTGAAAGAAAAGCTCAATGATCCTTCGTGTATATCAGAAGCGAAATACTTTGAGATTGTAGATGAAATTGGATATGAAAATCTTTCTTACGATCAAAAAATGTATTACAGCCAGCTGCTCCAAATCAAAGCGCAGGAAGAAGCATCAGAGGTATTCGTTGATAGTGTAAAAGGTGCTGCTGTTGGTCTATATGATGTGGCCAAAGATACAGTAGTTGGCATTTACGATCTTGTGACAGATCCTGGGGGTGCCGTTGAATCAGTCGTTACGGCTGTTTCTCACCCAATTGAAACATCGAAAGCGATTGGAAAATCAATTTCAGACTCATTCCAAAAAGAAGTCATAGATGGTGATGCGTATTCCCGATCACACTGGTTCGCCTATGCGACTGGTTCTCTAGCAGAAATCGTCTTTGGCTCTAAAGGGGCAGGAGCCATCACAAAAACGGGGACAACAGCGGCGAAAACTACAGTGAAGAAAGGGCTTGAACAAGGAGCAAAATCAATAGACAGAGTCTCTATTCCGAATCTATTGCCGTACTCACCAAAGTTTCAAATAGCTGGTGGAGGGAAAATACCGTATAACGTTTTTGACGGCGAAAATCTCAAAAATAAACTCCTTTCCATGGCAAAGCGTCTAGACAACAACTCAGGATACGGAATCTCTCAGACAGGGAGACGATTACCAGCACCTAAATCACCACCGGCTGTTGTCAGTTACGGAGACCACTATGTGAGATGGAAACGGAAAAAAGTATTAAAACCAAATGTTGTGTATTCAACAAAGCAAGGGTACACCTACACAACCGACCACTACGGAAGAATTGTCAAAGTCGAAGCAGGTGATTTAAAATACGGAGAGGTCAAAAGAAATCAATACGCTCAGTCAAATTCAGGAAAGCCTGACCGATTACTAGATGATGACGGTGGTCATTTAATTGCGTCTATTTTCAAAGGATCAGGCGATATTGATAACCTACTTCCGATGAATTCCCAAATTAATCGTAGTGGTGGGAAATGGTACAACATGGAGCAGGAATGGTTAGCTGCACTAAAAGAGATTCCACCTAAACATGTAGAGGTAAGTATTGAGCCTATTTATCAGGGTGATTTGTTAAGACCTGATAGTTTTTTTGTGGAATATAAAATCGGAAAAAGTTATGTTCAAGAATTTATCAAGAATCAACCTGGAGGTTAAGGATAATGGAATCAATAGAACGCTATTATAAAAAAATAGCAGAATCAATTAATGAATTAATACCGTGTGATTGGGATAAAGTTTGGATGTATGCAGAAATACTTGATGATTCGGCTGGAATTACATTTTGTTTCAACGAGACTAATAGTGAAGAGTATGTTTATGGACATGAAATTCCACATAAATATAATGTAAGTAAATCAACATACATTCATTTATTATACGAACTCAGTAAAACTTTTGAAGAATTGAAAAAAGCATATATACAAAATGATTTAGGTGCTTGGACAACAGCTACCCTCCAATTAGATAAAACAGGGAAATTCTCTATTGATTATGGCTATGAAGATATTTTATCTATAGGGCTTTATGGTATCCAGAGAAGAGCCATATGGGAGTATAAAACGTTCGGGTTTTTACCAGAAGACGAGAAAGATAAAGAAGCTGTGCTGAATTATCTTAAAAATAAAGAAGAAAACAACTAACACACTGCCCTCCAAATTAAAGGAGGGTTTTTAAATACCAATATTTACATCGAACAAAAGTTCTCTAAACTCATTGATAAAGAACGTTTGTTCTGTTACTATTTAATCATTCAAAAGGAGTGATTAAATGCTTAGAGACAGAGGAACGATTAAATGGACTGCTATGATGTTGCCTGAGCATGTTGCACGACTTAAACACGACCTAGCAGAGACGAAAAAAACAGATAAGCCAATTATAGATGAACAACAAATAGAAGAATTTGAATCAACAATTGCCTATGCAATGAGTGTTAACAAACCTTTGACTTTTTCTATTTATGATTCAGGAGTTGTCAACAAACTAAAAGGATTTACACAATACATCAATTATGAAAAGAAAATGCTACATATAAAGGATTTGTCGCACGAAACCTACTTCATTGTTATAGATGACATAGTGGGTGTTTCTTATGATTGATTACACTAAGTTTCCACGTCACAAGATACTGTGTGTTGATATGAAGTCGTTTTACGCTTCCATTTCAGCAGTAATGATGGGCTTAGATCCTCTCGAATGTTATTTAGCTGTTGTAGGTAACACAGAGAGACAGGGAAGTGTTGTGTTGGCAGCAAGCCCCAAACTTAAACAAGATTTTAAAATTAAAACTGGCTCAAGGCTGTTTGAAATACCTAATGATGCAAGAATCCATATTGTTAATCCCAAGATGGATACATTTATAAACGTATCAACGAAAATTACTCAATTGTTTTATCGTTACGTCCCAGAATGTGATGTTCACACTTATTCCATAGACGAATCCTTTTTAAAAGTTGATGGTGTTATGAGAATGTGGAACAGTGTTGAAGAGATTGCTGAAAATATCCAAGATGCCATCATGCGGGAATTTGGCTTGCCTTGTACAATTGGGATTGGTGACAATATGCTGATCAGCAAACTTGCTTTGGATTTAGAAAGTAAGAAAGCACCGAATGGTATTGTTAGATGGAGATATGAAGACATTCCAGAAAAGCTATGGCCAGTTAGACCAATCTCTAAAATGTGGGGAATAGGCAGGAGAATGGAGCAAAACTTGAATAGAATGGGTATATTCACAGTCGGTGCATTAGCTAAGTATTCACTGGAAACCTTAGAAAAGAAATTCGGAGTAATGGGGAACCAAATCTTCCACCATGCATGGGGAATTGATTTATCTGAGATAGGTGCTCCAGTACTACAAGGACAAGTGAGCTTTGGTAAAAGCCAGATTCTGCTCAGAGATTACACGACAAAAGAAGAAATCAAAGCAGTCATACTTGAAATATGTGAAGAGGTTGCTAAAAGAACAAGAGATCACAACAAAGCAGGGAGAACGATTAGCTTAGGTATCGGATATAGCAAAGATGAATATGGAGGAGGGTTTCACAGAAGCAAAACAATCGAAAACCCAACAAATATCACTATGGACATCTATAACACATGTATTGAATTATTTAACACGTTTTATCAACATAAGACTGTTAGAAGTATTTCAGTCACATTAAGCAAAATTGAGGAAGATGCTAATCAACAGTTAACTTTATTCGATGAAAGAGGATTAGAGAAAAAAAGACAGCTTGGATACGTTATGGATGGTATTAGAAATAAATACGGAGCGAAGTCGCTGCTGAGGGCTGTTTCATATACTAAAGGCGGCACTGCATTGTACAGAGCTGGTTTAACTGGTGGTCATAGAAGCTAATATTGAAAATATGCATTTTTTCAGTTATAGATAACTAATACTGCATTAAATCACCAAATGATTGGTGATTTGTCACATGTTATAATTTTGAAAGTGACAATATTGTTATATAGATACAGTGATTGTCACATAATATTGTAGTGAGCCTTTATTATAATATGATATGTTAAAGATGTAAGGAAAAATAATGGATGTCTAAAAAGCATATCAGATAATGAATTTATTATACTTATGCAATCTAGAATTAAAAAGGAGTAAGCAATGAATAAAAGAATAAAGAGTTTAGATTTTATTAGAGGTTTTGCAATATGTGGTATTTTGTTGATTAATATACCAGCATTTGTGATGGTAACTGAGGATATGAACCTACCAGAACCCACACATATTGAATCTATGATTAGTTCGTTAATTGATATTTTAGTTACGAAAAAATTTTTTGGTTTATTTTCAATTTTATTTGGAATTGGTATAGGGATATTTATGGATAATTGTAAATCAAAAGGTATCTCACCATATAGATTTATGTCTCGTAGATTAACCTTTTTATTAATTTTAGGTATTATTCATATGGTAGCTATATTTTGGGGAAGTATATTAGTGCCTTATGCTTTGGTGGGATTTATTGTTATGGGTTTATATGGATTATCATCTATTATATTAAAAAACATATCCATAAGCATTATGTCTCTTTACCTTGTTAGTGTTATTATAAAATCTTTTCATATAGAGTTTATGGGTTTAGATTTTATAGTGAATGACAGTATACTAATTCTTAACTTCTTCATAATAGGATTATATATGGTTAAAAGCCGATATATATACAGTGAAGATTCTATAGTATCAAAAATAAATAGAAATAAGTATATATTCTTATCAAGTGTGTCAATAATGATTATTGTTGTAATTATATATATAGCGGGTACTTATCAATCTAAAGACAATTTAGATATAAGTTTATTAGCAATTCCACAAACAATATTATATTTTCTCATTTTACAAAATATTTCACTAAAAATGGAAAAAATGGTATTTGCTTTTGAGAGGATTGGTAAAATGGCATTTACGAATTATGTCATGCAAAGTATCATAGGTGGAATCTTGATTTCTGTATTAGGTATTGTATTTCCTAATTCTGTTCAAATACTATACCTTGCATTAATTATAATTTCAATTAATTTTATATGTAGTTATCTTATACTAAAGTACTTTAAACAAGGACCATTAGAATATATATGGAGAAAATTAACTTATCGAACGTTAAAAAAGTCTTAATAGGATAATAAAATTATGGCTAAGTTAGCATTAATATTATTTTTAGTTATTATAGGAATTGCATCATTCGGAGGGTATTATTTATTTTCTGATCAAGGTTACTATAAAACAAATGAGTATTATATTTATAATACTGAAGACCCTAAAATAAAACATGAGACAAATGATCAAGGGGAGTCAAACAAGTATTATATTTATGAAGTATCAGGTTATAGAGATGGTAAGAGTGAAAATCTTAAATTGAGCTTATTGAGTCCAATTAAGAAGAATCAAGCATACCTTGTCAAATGGGAAGAAAGAAGAGCTATAGTAAGTAACATAAAAGAAATATCTAAGTCTAAGTTTGAAAAAAATAAGAATCCATAAGCATGCTATAATGTTTATGGATTCTTAAATAATTATGGATTGGAGAATATTATGGATATATGGTTGATTTTATTTTTATGGTTTCTATTTATAATATCAGTAATCGGTTTAATACTATCAATATTGTATGATCGAAGAAATATGATTAATGGTTTTTTAGTAATAACTTCCATATGTTTATTTCCCTTTAGTCTCATCTCACTGTTAGGTAAAATTCCTATAATACCCAATTTAGGCATACTCTTACTAGTTGTCATTATGGTCTTCTATTCCAGTTTTTTATGGTGGTTTATACCTTTATTTTTATATAATGGAATTAAAATAAGAAAATTAGAAGGTAAAAGGTTTACAAATAGCTTAACATTAATCGTTTTAGTTAGTTTAATCTTATATATAATATGTATTCAGATTTTAAATAATTATCAGTATATTAGGGAGATAGGGTTTATTAGTATTGGAATTACACTCGTTTATGCATATTTTATAGTACATATTACAGTTTTTATAAACACATATTTATTGCAAAAATTACCTATAATTGAACGTCCTGATTTTATTATTGTCTTAGGTAGTGGCTTAATAAATGATAAAGTACCCCCTTTACTAGCAAGTAGAATTGATAAAGCTATTGAAATCCGTAACAAATATGAGAATAATGAAAGTATTAAAATAATATTTTCTGGCGGCCAGGGAGAAGATGAAAGTTTACCCGAAGGGAAAGCAATGGCAAACTATGCTAAACAAAAAGGTTTAAATGATAATGTCATAATAGAAGAAACACGCTCTAAAACAACGGAAGAAAACATTCTTTATTCAAAAGATATAATGAGTAGATTGAGTAAGAACTATAAGGCTGTATTAGTATCGAATAATTTCCATATATTAAGAGCATCTTTAATAGCTAAAGAAATGGGTTTGAAAATATATGGTTATGGTTCTAAGACAAAGCTTTATTTTTGGATAAATGCCTTTATAAGAGAGTATGTAGCTATTCTAAGTATGAAGAAGCGACAACATTCATTAATTATTGGTATAGTTATGTTCTTAACAATTTTAGCTATTTTAATAAGTGTAATAGCAAGAGTTATATATTAAGGAAAAGACGTAATATCATTAATTTATTCCGTGATGCAGCGGTGGGGCGGGGAGCACTCAACTCCTCCAACAATAACTGAAAGTTGATCTTTAGTTGGGTCGTAATCTGGAACTTCAATAAACGAGATCATTTGCTCGTTCTCGTCAGGCGTATATTCAAAAGACCATTTCAGTGATATTCCATTGTTTAACCTGGGATTAAAAAAGCTCATGTGTGAGCACCAGCAAAGTTATACTGAATTCCTTTTTCTTTGATTACAAAGCTAAAGATAGGAGTGTCAATATGATCCATTGAAAAGCCATCCCCAGACCTGATGAAAATGGGTTCTCCGTGATTTATAGAAACAGTGCAATCTTGGTCATTGCGAAATTGAAATTTATAAAACTGTGTCGGTCTATTCGAACCTTGTGATTCTGGAGGGACAATATCGAAGTTCTCAATGTTTGTTGACTCTAGTTTTAAAGAGCCTTTGTATCCAGATCCTAATCGTATAATTTAACCTCCATAAAAAATGAAAAAAAAAGAGAGATTACCTCTCTCACATTTGTTTAATCATATCTTTTAAAACTTGAAGAAATGCTTTAGCATCTTCTTTTTCCATCCTTAAAATGTCTTCGTTGCCCAAGCCTTCAGAGAGTGAAATCTTGAGAACGGGGAAGATAGCTGGTTCACTTTCTTCATCAGTTTGGGGAACTTCAACTTCGTCTAACAACAGAGTTAGAACTTTCTCCTCACCCTCAGTATTAATGTGGGCTTCACTGAATTTATTTGGGTATGGCGAATACTTAATATTTACCGTATTCATTTCTCTCTAGGCTCGTCATATTCTAAAGCTTGCTCACTGTCTGATACACCTTTAGTGGTCGGATCATCAATAATTCCGATAGCAGATAAAAATATAAGCAGAGCATTAAATTTTACAGTTAGATCATCACCAAATCCTGTTAAGTCATAACCGAATGCCTCAGCGACCATTTGAACGAATAAAAGGGTGGCTGAGAGGATTGACACCCAAAATGTTTTCTTTTTTAAACGTACTTTCCAGTTGATTTTCATTACATCAAGCTCCTTATTTATTAATTCCGAAATGGTATAGCAAATATGCTCCGATTATCGTTGCAGCTACTGAAGGAAGAATCTTATAAAAAATATCTTTGGTAAACTGCGAAGGATCTATCTTTCTTGTTGAATCACTTCGTTCAAGAGTTTCAACCCTTGTATCTAATTTTTCATAAGATTTATTTAGGTTTTTTAAATTATTACTCATTTCAATGAGTGTTGAAGTTAACTCTTTCGATTGCTTTTGAGACTCTTTATTAAATTCAAGTTGTTGTTCGCATATCATTTCAATTCTGTTGAGTGTATTTGTTTTATCTTCTAGCTTAACAATTTGAATTGCTTGCTGATTTGATTTTTCTTCAAGCAAGCTTATACGAACATGAACGTCATTACTTTCCATTTGACACCAGCCTTAGAGAAGGAGGTGATTTTAGTTCACCTCCCTGAAGTTGATTTTCATAAATTTTCATGGATATTTGTAAATCCACAAAAATCTATATTAATTTAGTTATACTTTACTGCCATATTGTCCTGAAATGTAAGCACGTTTACCTTCGTGAATTACTTCCCAGTAACCTTTAGGATTGTTACTACCTTTAACAGATCCAGAAATTTCAATTGTTTTACCTAATGAGATGGTGTCTAGATTCTTGGCTGAATTGCGATCAGGTTTATCCATAATAAAAGCAGCACCTGACACGCCGATAATTTTGATTTTCCCAACAGATTTAATTGATGAACTTTTAGAGCTCTGTTTTGGCTTTGAAGCGGTCTTAGCAGGAGTAGATGCTTTAACTGTGCCTGTTACTTCAACATACTTATCTGAAGCAGTGATATAAAACGTTGCACCTTTTGAGTTTTTCACTTTATATTGGTATGCCGTACCAACTTTTACTTTTTCGACAACAGTAGGGAAGCCAATACCTTTATTTACAGTACTGACAACATCTTTATCATCCCATGAAGCTTTAGCATAAAATCGAAGACCGTCTACTTTAGATTTTAGAGAGCCACTTGCTTTAGAAGAGTTAGACTTAGAGGAAGAAGGGGCTTTAGATTTAGTTAACAACTCTTTGATCTTAGCAAGAGTCGCTTTCCCAGCGATTCCATCTACTGCTAGCTTGTTTGCTTTTTGGAATGCCTTCACAGCAGCAACAGTTTCATCACCAAAGTGGGAGTCCGCACCGTATTTAGGCAATTTATAGCCAAGCTTAATTAGATTAGACTGAATTTCTTTAACTTTTGCACCTTTATCACCAAGACCGTAAGCTTCAACTAACTCAAGGTCATTTTTGTCTGATGGCTTCGGTGTTGGAATAGTTACAGTTTTACCTGTTAAAGCTTTATTAACATCACTGACAAATTGAACCCAAGCACTAGGGTTGTTAGTGTAATAACGATGGCAGTCTTTCCATCCTACTACTTGGTTATGTGTCCACAGATTTTCAGATTTTAGCCCATAAGTTTTAAGAAGGGAGGCAGCTAACTCTACAGTTGTTTTATAAGTTGCAGTATCAGGTTTACCAGTCCAATCAGGATGAGTCATTTCAATGCCAATTGTGCAATTATTTGGGTATGAGCTCAGATTTCTAAGGGCACTTGCTGTATAAACATTCGAGCCGACGTGATAAGCTAACTCGCTATTAGGCAAGCATTGAATTACTTTATTACCTTCAACAATGTAATGAGCAGAGCCGAATCCAGAAGTTCCACTTTTACGATTGTTGAAGAAATTGCGATTTCCTTCAGCGGATGATCCTGGATTAGCAACCCAATGGATAACAACTGCTTTGACACCTTTTAAAGCTGTTTGAGGTCTGGAGTATTTGTTGGGAGTCAACAAACTTTGAGTAATGTTCATTAAATAAATTCCTCCAATTAATTTTTTGAGCACAAAAAGAGAGCAGGGGATAACCCAAGCTCTCTCGTTCTCACACATGCTCTGTCTTTCTCTGTTATGCATAAGCAATATTCCTATAAAATCATAGTTTTATTTCAATAATGCAGCCTTAAGTTCACGCATCTCTTGCTGCATCTTTTCGGTTTCACGTCTCATTAGAGCCATCTCTAGGAATTGACACTCATCAGCACGAATGCCCCACATGTATCCGCCTTTTACAACTTCGATTTTCTCTCCGAATTCACCAGTTTTAGGATCTACCTTGTTTACAAATTCAGAATCCCATCTGTCATAACAAAGCAATCCGATTTCAGTGGCATCCAAGCCGTGCTTTTTAAACACTTCATCGATTTTCTGAGCAATGACACCAATATGCCATCTTGCAGAACTTCCTTTTTCACTTACTGCATCTTTAAACTTAAATCTACAGAAATCAACTTCAGACCATGCATCTAGCCATTCGTCAGGAATATCAGTGATGTTTTGCTTGTATCTCTCATCAGAAGTGTTGATTGTTCCATTTGAAGCATAGATGTTAGCCCATCGTCTTGAAGGAGCACCTAATGATTGAGAAGCATCAGTGTCAGGTCGCAAGTTTGCACGAAGGTTCATAATGTTATTTCCCATATCACCGTATATGAAAGGAGAGGCATTGCCATCATTACCGTAATCAATCCATAATAATCGATCTTGGTTACTGTTAGGCATTGCTTTATTTCCGATGATAATAGAGTTGTTGCCAGTATAGTTGATACCAGCTTCAGTACCTATAACAACGTTTCGACTACCATTTGCACCATTTAGAAGTGTTCTAGCACCGATAGAAACGTTTGCTTCACCATCTGTTTTATTTTGATGAGCGTACGTCCCAATAACAGTATTTAGAGTGTGGGAAGCATTCTTATTTCCGTTTGATCTTTGTCCAGCTTGATGCCCGATGAAAATATTTCTAGTGCCAAATATGTCATACCCCATAGCGTTATTACCGATAACAATGTTCTTTTGACCAGTTTGGTTATACTTCATTGCATTTCTACCAATACCGATATTCTCTTTACCAGCAAGGTTATTGGCCAATGCAAATGCACCAATAGCTGTACATCTTTCAGTCGTATAAGATCTTGCTAGAGCTTGATACCCAATTGCAGTATTATGGATACCTCTAACCAATTGAAGTAGAGCATTACGACCAACACCAGTATTACCTAAAACTTGAGATGAGGAAGTTGCTGCAGGAAAGCCTCCACCTTCATTAACAATAACAGCGCCTTGTGGAGCAGGGTATCCTGTAGGCTGAATCAATTTTTCAACTTCAGGATTCATTTGTTTCAAGATGTAAGAATCTGTTCCTGAAATGTTCCAAATGTTGTTTAAATCCTTCTCATTTAGCCACAGTTCATGTCTAGACACGATTGGATCTTTAATGCCTGCCCATTTTAATGAGTTATTTCCGATAGCCGTGGTACGACTATAATAAGTTCCTTGTGCTAAAGTACTTCCACCGACTGAAACGTTTGAGTACTGTGTTTGGTTATTCATTTGGGATAAGAAGCCGATAGCGGTATTTTGCTTACCAGAAGTAAGGTTTCTTAAAGACTCTTCTCCTGTAGATGTGTTTCCATAAGCGTCTAAAGTGATTTTGATTCCTGAGTTTTTCCCATAGAATTCATTGAGGATAGGAAGGGGTGAAGAGGTGAGAGGGAACAGACGTTGATCTCTTTTTTGACTTGGGGGAGCAGTTGCGTTGAAAGCTTCTCTTTCTTTGACAATAAGAAATGCACCATTACCAAAGTAATTACCTTTCAAGTCTGCTTGATCAGCTAAATAAGTACCTGGTGGAACGAAGATCGGATACTCATTGTTAGATAGAGCTTCTGCAGCAAGGAAAGCTGGTGTGTCATCTGTTTCACCGTCTCCAACTGCACCAAGCCATTTAACGTTTATCCCACGTTGGTTTAGTTCTTTTTTAATTGTATCTACAATACTTCCAGTATCTCCTGCAAGCTCGCCAATGTCTCCAATTAAGTCAGCCATTTCTTTCAGCTTATCAGTAGTTGTTGTAGACAGGTTTGTTACTGAATCTAGAATTCCATCAAATTTGGCTTTAATTTCAGGTGCGGTATATCCAACACCGTCAGATTTCAGCAATTCAATGGCCATTGGCACATATTCACCAGTAGCAGGATCTGGCATTCTAAAACCCATTAATTTATTCCTCCTTTATGTGTATCAATCAGGCTTATACCATATCTGGCCTGTTTCTGGAGCTGCGTTAGAAATAACAACTCTTTTCTTGGTAGGACTTAAACTCTCATCTTGGTACCAAATATAATTTAAACTGTGGGGCTCATAAGCACTCAAAAGAATGTTGAATCCTTCATAGACTTCTGAAACACCTATATCAACCCATTCGAATCCATCCCATCGATAAACTGTTTTTATGTTCTTAACAGCGACAGTCCAACCAACTTGAGGGTTTGGGTATTCAACAATTAAATCTGAGTAGTTATTGACAGACGGGTAGTATTTTTTCTTTGTTTCCTCGACGACACGCTCATACTGTGAGGTGATTTGACGGCACCAAGTAGTTATTTCTATACAGCGTTTGATGACTCGTTCGCATTCTAAAATTCTCTCGTTCATGCGAATAATACAATCTTCAGCTTCATCGATTAGACCCTGCAAAGTTTCAACTACTGCATTGCCTGATCTCTTAATCCAAATACGTGAAGCAGGGGAGAAGTAAGCACCTTCTCCAATGTATTTAACCTGAAGTTGTTTACCTTCGTTAGAAGTATTAAAAAAGACAACTCCCATCATGTAATCAACACGAAAACAGTCGTCTTCTAATTCACCATCTTCAATTTCTTTCCACTCTTTGTTTCCTCCGGTAATAACAACTCTATTTTCACGATTAGGATTTTCAGTTAGAAGTATTCGTCCGTTAAGAATAGAATGTGTTTCATCGTAGCTCATATAAGGATCATCATAAGTATCTTTTCTTTTGTGATATAAGATTGGATCATTATAAAGTTTTGGGAAATCCATTTAGAATCACTCCTTTCTTATAGATTTCTATACGCTTCAAAGAAGTATGTGACTCCTTGTTTATTACCTTTAGACGTTGAATCTGAACCAGTCACAAATCCCATATTCGCAAGTCGTCCGTTTGTGTTATCTGGAAGGTTGCTTATTCCTTTAAAATAGATATTTGATTCAAATATTTCCTCCACATAACCACCACTTGTGCTAACAATAACTAAGGCAGGATCATTTTGAACTGTGGATTTAACCTTAACCAGGGAAGGGGTGAAGGGGAGAGGGATTGTTCTGTTTTGAATTCCATTACCGATATATGTGCCGACAAAACTTACTTGTTGGAGATTGGACAGCTTAATCTTTCCGTTAGCATCTAATACAGCAACTCCATTTGGCATATCTTTATCTGTCTTTAGAATGAAGTCTTGGTCTGTATACTCACCTAATTTAGATGCGCTGCCTGATATAGATGCTGATATTACACCGTTATCATCTCTAACAGGTATAGTGTTGGGTTCTTCGTTTAGAGCAGGAGTTATACCATTTAAGGAGTCAGCGTTACCAGCAGATTGAACAATCCACTTTTCGCCATCATACAATTCAGATTTATTAGTTGTAGGATCAATCCAGAGAGTGTTGACATCTGGACTAGAAGGCTTTTCAGGCGTAGAAATCTGGCGTATTCCGTTTACTTTACCTTTAACCTCAACAGTATTAGATGGCCTGTAAGGATTCTCACTTGGTGTTTGTGGTTGAACTATATCAGATAACAAAACACCATTTGAGCTAATAGAAGTTTCAACATTTCTGTATGACTGTACTCCAAAAGTGAAATATTTTGTTGGAACTTGTGAAGTAAAGGTAGCTATTCGCTTATCATATCTAACAGAAATTCGTTGCTCCTTAGCCAACGAAGCTCCGAACAAGTAGGCATCTGAAGATGTATCAGGATAACAATATACAATGAAACCATCTATATTGTATTTATCCTCATCAGACGTTGGATAATTCCAAGAGACCGAAATATCGACAGAGCCATTTTCATTCACTTTGTGAGTCACAGATTTCATTCCGATGGTTGGAGGAGAGGGAAGGGTAGAAATGCGGTCATTACGTGCGTTGTAATTGGTAGCAAGCGTATCATAATCGATTTTCCGAGTGTTGAATTCAGTAGATGCTTTATCAACTCTATATAGCATTTGGATAAAGTCATCGTCTTTTTTAGTTTTTTTTCCGTTTGAGACTGTTACAGAAATAGATGCATCATCAAAATTTAAGCTCATACCAGTTAATGTTGCTTTATATTCAGTTGCAAATTGCTTATCTTGTACTCTAACAATATCCCCTAAAGAAACTCTGTCCCAATACTCCTTTTCACTTAGAGCATTATAAAAGTTGACTATATTTGTTTTGATGTCGATAGGAGGGGATTTACGCTTATCTAACTCTTCATAACTCTTTTCGTACAATTCCGTTTCATCGAAGATATTTTCATTAGTCCATTCATCTTCAAGTATAAATTTGGACAGCTCATTGGACATCTCTTCACCAAGAAAGTTACTCATATCTAGTCGTTTTCTAAGCTGCTCAATTTGACTGTTTAACGTGGAAATCTCAGAAATAGTTTTATCGATTTCTTTCTTTTTTGTATCAACTTCTTTTTGCTTCGCATCTCTTTGCTTTATTAGATCTTTAGTGTCTCCCTCAGTCTCTTTAACCACTTCAATTCGATCTAAAATTTGCTGCAGTTCAAGGTTTTTAAGAACGAATAGCTCATTCTCTTGAGCAGTCTTTTTGGCTTCGATACTCTTTTTGTCATCCAACATTGTTTTAAACTTTTTTGATTCTTTGTCGACAAGTTCATTGTAGTCTAGCAAAGCATGACAAAGCTCATTGCTCATGTAGTCACTTTTTTTAACTACATTCCTGTTTTCATCACGTTGAAAAGGGTTCAAAAAGAAGCTGAAGTCATCCAAGTAACCTTGACCTGTTGGATTAACTGAATTGATAACAATGCCGTCTTTTCCGGTTACATGAAGCCTAGTCACGACATCATCCATGCTTCTAGTATCTGTCATATCAATCATAAAGTTATGAGATGAAATCTTAACACCTTTGTATTTAGATACACTGTCTTTTTCGAAGAATGATACTTTATTATTGATAGTGTCAAACACAGGCACAGCGTCAAATGTTTCACAAATATTCCTTAGAAAATCAAACCTTGATGTAATTGATCCAATGGAGAATGATCGTCTTTTTTCATTAAGCGTACTTTCAATTTCTCCAACAGTCCAACCAGTTCCCTTTAGACAAACCTCACCGATTTCTTGGAGGTTCTTTGATATACCTTCATATTGCCTGATTTTTGGTTTGTTTAGCATATAAGGAGAGAGTTGACAACTTACCTGAATTTCTTCTTTTTCTGAGGTGTTATTTTTAGTAATACTGTCAATCACATAATATTCAGTTCGGTTAAAAAAAGTAGCCTTAATCAAGTACCACTGTTTGATAAGTTGCGCTATGTGATTGGTCTTTATTTCATCACCATCATATCTAGCTTTAAGTGGTATGCTAAAACTCAAATCATTAATGGCTGCGTGATTTAGGTTGACTGAAGCGCTATTAAAATCAACAATATTTGCGATTTTCTTTTTGTTCGTCTTACATAGCTCTAATTTAAGCTTGCCTGGCTTAAAAGTGAATTCTCCTAAATTCATAGCAACCTCCTTAATAATATTTGAATCGATAGCTAAATCTTATCAAGCATGAACCCTCAATTTTGATTCTATTTTGACCTTCACCAAGAATCACATAGCTTTCGTTTGATTGTTCGTAACATTCGTAGCCCGTCACACTAGATTCCATTAACTCTTTTACCGAGTCTATTTGTAGTACTTCTTTATCTTTTAAATTATCAATTGTGAAAGGAGTTCGATACATACTAAGATTCGTGATTTTTAAATTCCCATCACCTATTTTTTGAATCTCCATTGAGAGAGGGACATCTAAGTCTCCCTTATTGTCAAAAGTGATAATGTTATCACCTTTATTTGAAGGGTTTATCCAAGGTGTTGAGATTTTTGTGCTGAATTTAAAAGGGAGGACTTTCATAGTCAATCTTATATAACCGTCTTCAGAACAGTTATGTACTAAATCCATAGCATTTATTGGAATTGCGTAGTAAACGATATCTAAATTCGAGCTGAAGGAGAGGGGAGAGTAGTCAGTAACCGTCAACCATTTTGCAATTTCTCTTAATTTCTTTTGTGTTAGATTTCTATTTTTATAAAATCCTTCACGAATGTTCTGATCAACATAGAAATTTAAAGGCATCTCAAAAGGTTCGTAAACAATACTATCAACAATAGGATCAGGTCTATCTTTAAGAAACGTTTCGTTAATTGTCTTTCCCGCTAAAAAGTTCTCTTCTTGTAGGCCACCATCAGTATTAACATTAACAACACCCATATCAATAGATCTTATATGATTAAATAAAAAATATTGGCTTTCTTTTATCATTTAAAATCTCCTTAGTTAAAAGGATAAGAGTCTGAAATCAGACTCTTATACCTTACCTTTCATTTGCTTTAATCCTCTTCTGATGTTTTCCATTACACTGTTTGCGCCATTCTCATCACCAATCATTTTATCAATCTGCAAGGTTAGATTGTAAACATCGCCCTGATCATTCGACACAGAAGACATAACTGTAGACTGAGGAGTTTTTGTAAGTTTTGTGATCGCACTAGGAATAATGCTAATGGCTGATGCTGCGCTCTTAACAATATTCGCTCCAGCTAATTTAACTGCTTCAGTTGGAACGCTAGTTAAAGCTGAGCTCAACTTTTGTCCAGTTCCCCATTTCGGGGTAAATGGCACATCATTTTGACTGATGTCTCTAACGGTTTCGACAGCTTTAAGCATGTTAACTGAGTCTTGTTTATTGAGGACAATTTCTCCATCATCTACTACAGCTAAAGCTCCTTGGGCTGGTACTTTACCAACTGATCCACCAGTCTTAAAACGAGCGATCTTTTGTCCAGTTGTATTACCCTTAACGACAACACCGAGAGCATTTGAAGCCTCTTTAAGCTTATCAATCAAATTGTTAGAGATAGACTTACCAATAGACTCCATATTTGAATTGATAAATTTAGTAAACTCAGAAAGTTGTTTATTGATATCACTAATCTTACCGTTCATCAATTTCCCTTCTAAATCTTTGAACCCACGTTCATCATTAACAAGATCATCGTACTTTGTGTTGATTGATTTTTCGTCTTTTTCAAGTTGATCTTGTAGCGCTTCTTTACGCTTGGAGTTTTCACGATCTTTTAGGAATTGATCTAAATCAAGCTGTTCTTTTTGCATCTGTTCAGTAAGTTCTTTCACCTTTGACTTACCAAACTCTGAATCATCTAATGCGTATTGATTTATCTGATCTAAAAGCTTTTGAATGCTTTCCTGGCGATCTTTTAAATCCTTTTGGAACTTAGCTTCATCGTCTTCCTTGTCAATGCCATCAATGATGTCTTGAGTAGCTTTACGATGGGCTTCTAATTCAATATCACGCATCTTTTCGTACATCTCTTTGTAAATGGAGACGACTTCATCTGCTAGTGACTTGTAAATATCTTTGATGCTTTTCTTGGTTTGATATAGCTCTAGGTTGAAATCCTTCTGTTTATCTTTCCAAGAAGCAATTTCGTCCGATATTTGCTTTTGGATTTCAGGGAAACCTTTAGCAGTTTTCTTTTGTTTTTCAAGCTCTTTGATGTATTTAGCAGCTTCTTTTTGTTGCTGTTGAATCAGTTTGATTTGCTGACTATAGTATTTAACTTTATCCTTGTCTTCTTCAGTTGTTTGAATTTTAATATCGACATTCTTAAGCTTTGATTCAGTCTTTTTGACTGACTTATCAATGTTATTAAGAATTTGATCAGTTTTAGATTGAACAATTGTAGCTTGCAGCTCATAAACTTGATCCTTGATACTGATGAGGTCAAGTTTAGCTTGTTTTAATTCTTCACGTAATTGATCACGTTGAGCAGCGTTTAATTGTTTATTTTGCTTTAGCTCTTTGTTGATCCAATTAACTTTTTGATTCTGAATTTTTTGTTGCGCTTCAACTGCTTTACGTTGCTCATTTGTATATTTTCTAAATTGTGCGCTGTCGTTGAGGTAACGACTGGCTTTAGATTGGTTTTGAGCAACTTTCAACTCTAAATCAGATTTACGCTTCTCGAATTCATCAAGTTTTGACTGAACGATTTCATATTGCAGATCTTGAATTTGGTCTTTGACAGAAGAAAGGTCGCCTTCAAGACCTAGTAAATCAGATTTAGCTTGTGAAATAGCTTGCTGACGTTCAGCTTCAGAGCTAGACAAATCAGAGCCAATTTGTTGCATATATGCTTCTGGATCAATTGCTTTACCATTTTTCTCAATCTGCATATGAAGGTGAGTACCAGTAGAGTGACCAGTGCTTCCCATTTTACCGAGAGTTTGGCCAGCCTGAACCTTTTGCCCAGCTTTAACTTTGAGTCCTTTTTGCATATGCATGTACTTAGCAACTGTGCCGTCATCTTGTTGAACAACAACCCAATAACCAGCTGATTTAGAGTATGCAGCAGTGAGGACTTTACCTGATTTAAGAGACTTGATAGGAGTTCCAGATTTAGCAGCTAAGTCTAAACCTTTATGAGGAGCAGAGCGTAATCCTTTTTCTTGCTGACCAAAGTGAGATGTTCTTCTCATTAAGTCATAGTAGCCTGCCGCAGAGCCACCGCTTGAGGATAAAGAGCCACCCATTTGTTTAAAGTATTTATTTACTTTCTTAACGTAATTTTGCGTTTCCTTAAATGGAGGGATACCGCCATACTTGGATACATTACCAGGCCCCGCATTGTATGCAGCTAACGCTTTTTCAATTGAGCCGAATTTATCAAGCATTTGCTTAAGATACTTAGTACCGCCCATTACGTTTTGATAAGGATCCCTAGAATTCTTAACTCCTAGACCTCTTGCTGTAGCTGGCATAAGTTGCATTAAACCAGTTGCTCCTGCATGTGAGCGAGCATTAGGGTTAAAGTTAGATTCTTGCTTAATTACTGCAGCAATAAGAGCAGCTGGAACATTGTATTTAGAAGCAGCTTGATTGATAACATTTGAGTATTTACCTGAGTAGGAACCACCAGAAGCAGAATACGAAGAGCTAGAAGGGGAGTAGGATGAAGAAGAATCAACAATACCCGTTTGAGCAATGTAGCCAGATTTAATTTGCTCTTTAAGAAGCTTAATCTGACTTTTAAGAAGTTTTTCTTTTCGTTCTAACGCCTTGATTTCCTTCTTAATGGAATCACGATATTTCTGTGACCATTTAGGGTAGTCATTAGTTTTTCTGTTTTGTTCTTCAATCTGCTTATTGACTCGCTCTAATGCTTCTTTATATTTGTCTGCAACATAGATTGAATCTTTCGTTGATTTTGAAGCCTTGTCAGCTGAATCCGACATTGCTTCAAAAGATGTTCCTGTTTCATTTAGAGATGCTTGAGTTAAGTCTGACAGCTTATCTAATTCTTCTAGTTGATCAGTGATACCTGATAATTCACCAAGATCTCTTTGAGCTGCTTTAAATTGTTCGATAGCGAGTTGATCTTGCTTGCCATTGGTCATTTTCAAAGAATCTTCTTTGAGTTTTTCTAACTCCGCTTTCTTTCTCAGAGCATCTTGAACAGTTTTAATAGCTGTAATTTCAGACTTGTAATATCCGATTTTTTTACTTAATGCATTAGCTTGATTCAATAGTTCTTGCTTTACGGAAGTTTGCATATCTGCATATGCTTTAACCTTTGCGTTTCGCAGCTTTATTACTGCATCACGATTTATTTTCACTATTCCGTTTTCTATTGAAATCGCACCAGCTAAATCTTTTTCCTTTTGAATAAGCTTCATTGCTTCTGATGCAGAAATAGACTTACCTTCTGCCATTTTTTCCAGTAATCCATTGAGAGGGGACACTTGATCAGCTAAATCATCGTAAACGTCACCTTGTAAAGCTTCCATCGCTGCAGTAGCTTGACCAGATTGTAGTAATTGGTCTAATACATCTGTCGTAGCTTCAATATCACCTTTAACTTCTTTGAGCTTATCGGATAGGTTACCAACCGATTCGCCTAACTCATCTACACCTTCACCATTTTCATTCCAGGTGACTTTCGCTGAATCGCCAGAATTTTTAGCCTGATCTAACGAATCCTTAAGCGTAGAGTAGGAGAGGTTCAAGTTATCGACTTTCACTTTCCCATCTGAAAACTCAGTAATAAGAGATTTCAGTGAGTCTGTTTGTTTATCAAATTCCGAGCCGTTGCCATTGTTTAGTGATTTTTGAAGCGAGTCCATAATGACAGCTACTTGCTGCGAAAAGCTCTTAAGCTGTTCAGGACTCAATTTACTAAAGTCCATTGTGTTTAATATATCGGTGATTGATTGTTTGATGTTTGGGTTAATATCAATGGAATTAAATGCACTGATTACATCTAATACCGAAGCCTGAATTTCAGCATTTGCACTAACAATGGATTGTTTCGCACGCAAGGCTTCACGTTCGTATTTGTATCCTTCTTTTACGTAATCATCATCATTAGCAAAGGGGTTTTCGAAGATTCTTGTAATCCAACTTGAACCTTCTTTGTAGTTATCAGCTAAAGTTTTATTAGCTTCCATTTCTTTGTTCAAATCTTTTAGCTTTTTAATTTGATCTTCAAAATTAGAGGCTGCATTATCTTTCAGATCACGTTTATTGAAATTTGCCATCTCTTCAGTATATTTGATTGCCTCTTTTAAGGCTTCGTTGTTCTTAATGATGGCATTACCTTGAGCATCATACCCTTCAACTAGGTTAGGGAATGTCGCTGCCAACTGCTGAGAGACTGATAAGTACTCTTGTTCTTTTTCAGGCGTTAGTTGGTTCTCGTCTTTAGCTTTACGAAGTTCTTTGTACTTATCGATTAATCCTTGAGTAGCTTCTTTATTCGTAGTCCAAGCTTCGATAGAGGTGCTTTGTGCAGTCTCGAAATCCTCTTGAGCTTTTTTTGCATCAGAATAAGCGCTAACCAATTTCTCAACAACAAATCCCAATGCAGCAAATCCTGCAATAGGCAATGCGGCTCCAGCTAAAAACAATCCAGCAGATTTTGCTGCTTTTCCTAAAGTGGCAAAAGAAAGGGAAAGAACTCTGTTTGTTGTTGCTGCTATCCCTGCACCAGTAGAGTATGTTTGCAATGTAAGAGGGAGCGCTTTAAGTGTGTTAATGATTTGAGCGCCACTTTGCATAGCCGTTGTTCTTAAAGCATTAGAAAACAGTATAGTGGCCGCTGTAGCTGTTGAGAAAGCAGGAGCAAGGAAGCCGATATTTTTAACTAAACCAGTGGTCAATCCCATGAAATTTCCTAGAGCTTCTGTAGAAGCGATAAGACCATCTGAAATGAAGGCATCACTGGCGGCAACAGCGAATTCAGTAACCGTATTTTGAAGGCGGTTTATCCGTGCCTGTAAGCTATCAGCATACTTTTCTTGTTCTTTCCATGCTGAACCCATTGAGTTTGCAGAAGTGTTAGCTGCGTCTTGATAGATTGAGTAGTTATTCAATAGGGCGTTAAATCTGGATAACTGATAAATACCCGCAACACCAATCGATGTGTTTTGCTTTTGGGCATCAGACAAGCTGTCCCATTTTTCTGCTACTTCGCCAATTAACTGACTTGAAGTTTTTGCTTCACCAGCTGCCGTTTGCACAGAGATGCCGATTTGATCTAAGGCTTTAATAGAGCTTCTATTATTACCAATTCTCGCAAAAATGGTCTTTAATGAGTTACCGACTATATTTCCACTTTCACGTGTTGTGCTTCCAATGGCTGCTGTATAGCCGATTAAGTCATTCAATTCAACACCGAAGGTGGAAGCGGTACTTCCAGCTTTTCTTATCGAATTAGCCATGTCGAGCGTGGAAATCGCAAAATTGTTGTCAACTTCATTAAGTTTATCAGCGATAGAAATTGAATCTTTTGCCGATACGTTGAAATTGAGCATGGCTGCAGTAAGAGTGTTTACAGTATCTGATGCAGTTAGATCTGAAATATTCTGCAAAACTTGTGCTGTTTTGGTTAAATCGGAAAGCTCATCTGCCTGAAAACCCATTCGACCAAAACTTCCCGTAATTTCTAGAACATCTGATACTTTGTTTGATAATTCATTGCTTAAATCTAATGAAGTTTGAAGGAGCTCATTGAATTTGTAATCTGGCAAATCCATGACTCTTCGGATATTTGTCATTAGAGTGTCGATCTCAACAGCTTGCTGAGTTATATTTTTTAGAGCTGTAATAGCTCCATAAAAAATAGAACCTGACAGCAAATATGCTGGAATACGACTAAAAGCATCACCCAATTGTTGTCCAAATGTTGTTGCCCTTTGAGTTGAGTTTTGAATAGAGGACGAAAGCTCTCTAAACTGCATATTGAGGTCTTTTATCTTTGAAGATAATGCAGGGGTTTTAGAGGTAAGTTGAGTCATGGAAAGAAGGTACTCTTGAATTTGCGCCTTGCTTTGATTACTCAAGTTATTGCCATATTTACTAGTTAAATTATTTGCATTAAGTTGAGCTTGGCGTTGATATAGTGCAATGGTTTGTTTTAACTCATTGTTTTTTGCTACGGCAGACGACTTGTCATCCAATGTGCGAATTTTTTGTTTGAGAGAGTCAATTTGAGCTGAAGATTGAGCAAGGTTGATTTTACGGCCAAGAGAGGAGAGGGTAGTATCAGATAGAATACCTTGCTCACGAAGTCTCTGAAGAGAGGCGTTTAACGCTTCAATATCTTTTCTTTTTTTATCGAAGTTAGTGGAAACAGTAGAGTTTTTCACGTTTCCTTTTTCATCAAGATTATATGTATAATCTTTGTAACCATCACGATTTTTCTGAGTAGAACCTGTAACTTTATCTTGAGCATTCATTCTCTCAGTACTTTTAACAACTTGACCGAGTTTTTGTTGAGCACTTGCTAATTTATTAGTTTCGGTTGTTTGCTCTTTAATTTTCTCAGTTGTCCGCTGGATAATTTCTCCACTGCGTTTATGTTCCTGAGTTACCTTTGTAACATTGCCATTAAGATGTTGGGTGATTCTTGTGGTTTCTTTAACAGTGTCGTTGTAACTTTTTAAATTGGACTGATATTTGTCAAATGCAGAAGTGAACTCTTTTAGAGTCTTTAGGGTGTTAGTGTCAATGTTTGTTTTTAATTCGAGGGCATTTAGCTTAGATTGAATTTGTTTTATTTGCTTGTTTAGATCATCAGTGGTCTTTGGAGAGGTGTCTGCTACTGGAGTAACAAATATTTTCAGTTGTTCGCTCAATTAATTGCTCACATCCTTTCAATACAGCACGGAAATTTGTGTTTGATTAAGCAGTTTATTACAGCTATACTTTTAACATAAGGTAAATGGGGGAACGCCATGAATAAATCCATATTATTTATATTGGGAGCTATCTTTATCTTGTCTGGTTGTGGACAAAACAAGGTATCAGAAGAATCTACTAGTACTAAAAATGTAACCTCTGAAGAAAAAGTAAGCTCCGTTAATGATAGCCACAATTTAACTGAAGAAGATAGAAAACTTATAAGACTTATAAAAGAAGAGAAATTTGATGAGGTTATTAGCAAAACTGCTGAACTGAAGAAAGTTTTTCAAAAAGATTATTATTTTATAGCTTCTGCTTTCAAAAAAAATAAAGAGTTAAATGAAAAGAAAACAAATGTTGAAAACTACGATTCATATGCATACATTGAAGCTATGTTAGATAAAGTTAAATATTCAAATGCTCATACTGATTTAAAATACAAGCAAATCAAGAAAGATAATTTGGCTAGAATTAAATCTTTAGAGAATCTTAAAAACCAAAACACAGCAAGAGATAAGTATGAGATCGAAGGATACGAAAGGAAGAAGCAAATAGAGGATAGGACGATAGATCCTCAGAGGGTTTCCATTGGAATGACAGAAGACGATGTACTTTTAAATGGTTGGGGGAGACCTGCAAAAGTAAACACAAATGTCACAAAAAATCGTACCTTAAAACAGTGGGTTTATAAAGGAAACAAATACTTATACTTTGAAGACGGAATACTAACATCAATTTCTAAGTGAAGCCATATAAAAATAGCTGTGCCGTTTGTAGGGAAGATACACATTCAGCAGAGCTATTTTTATATTCTTTATTCTTCTTCTGATTATCCCAATAAGGTGACTCAATTGCCTTTAAGTTTGATGAATTCCCAAAAGTGAATTAGATGATTTAGTTTATCAACAGGTGCATCCAAAAGCTCGTTGCAAAGCATTTCTAGCTTAGGATTAACCCTACGAGATAATAAGTTGATACACTTTACGTTTCTTTTTCCTGTTATCAAATACTCAATGCTTACGTTGTGAAATTTAGCTAAACTTATCAGAGTTTCAATGTCTGGCTCGCTATCGCCAGTTTCGTATCTAGCGTATGCTGCTCTAGTAATATTCAATTCCTCTGAAAGAGTTTGCTGAGTCAATTTAGGTCGGTAAACATTTCGCAGTTGTTTCAGTCGTTCACATAGACTAGGCATATGTATTACTCCTAACACTTTCAGATATACACAATTGCTATGCTGATCTTATCACCAAGAACCAAATGATTAAAGGTGTTTGTGTTTTAATGATAATCAAAATCCCTCAGTTAATATGAGGAGTGACCGCCATAGTGTTCCTATCAAAGTAGACAGGAAGTCGGTTCAATCCAAATTTAATTCGTTAGATATACACATTTAAAGGCCTACAATTGTTTTAACACTTCATTAAAACGTTCAACATACTCTTTTTTCTGTTTTTCTATGGTGTCTTCATCTTGAAATGCTGAAAATCCTTCTAATGTGCTTTCTGCACTATACCAGTCCTCCAAAAGTTCATGAAATATTTCCATTAATTTCTCTTTTTTCATATTTATCACTCCGTAATTTTGATATATTAAAAACATACTTAAATTTAGGGGGAAGATCATTGTCAATTAAAGAAGCATTATTTTTAACTGAAGAAGCAGAAAAAACTCTTAAAGAAATCGAAGAAATGCAAGAGAGATCAATGTCAGAGAATCTCGAGAGGCCTTTAGCTTTTAAAATTAAATACTTTTTAGATTCTCTGAATTCCGCGTTGGATTACGCGGCATATTATACTTTCGAAAAATACTGCCTAGAATTAGCAACGTACAAATTAAATGAAACGCAGCTAAGTAAAGTAAAAAGAAAAATATATTTTCCTTCATATAAAAAAGAAGATGTTTTTATTAAACAAGTGGATCAAAGTTTTATTGGTTTGAAAGAAAATCATCAAGAAATATACGACATATTTAAAAGTTCTCAAGTGTTCTCATCTGAATCAACATGGTTATCGGATTTTAAATTGCTTACCAATCAAAATAAACACATAAAACTAACAAGCAGTAGAAAAATGTTCGATGGGGTAATTAATAGAGCAGACATAGGTAATGGTGTAATCCTTGAAAATAATGTATTTATTAATTCAGGACAACCAGTATCAGTAAATGGAGAGCCACTTGATGTCTTTAATCCTCAATCCAACAGTTTTGTTCGTGATTTTGATGGAGAGTTCACTTCATACTATTGCCTCGAAGGCAGTCATGTTCCTGTAGTCACAGTTTTAAATGAATACTTAATCAATATAAAGAATATTGTCATTGAAATAGACAATTATCAATAAGACATAGATCAGATAAACCCTTTACTTTTTAAATAAATGAAAAAGGGTTTATCGGTTTAAAATCAACCTTAGAATTAATAAATCCTTATGTCAATGAATTCTTAGGGCGCTAGTTATCTATGATATTTTTTGTTTTAACCATAAGCAAAACCCCTCAAAAGAAGGATCTTGATTCTGAATAAAAGAGGGATTTTATCTAAATTTCAAATTGTGATTTTTTATCTTGTATTGCGTCTTTATTGACTTCCAAATAGTGATTTTTGGTTACATCAGTTCCCTTGTGATTTAACAACTGAGATACTTCCTCAAGACTCATACCGCTATGGTATAGGAGGTTGCTTCCGCTGTGCCGCAAATCGTGGCAGTGAAGCTCAGGAATACCGATAATTTCACCTATTTTCTTGATCCAGTAACCTTGAAGTGTACCAGTTTCAGCTTTTTTCCAACGACCGTTATACTTCGTTACAAAAAGATACTCACATTCAATGTTATTTTCTTTTCGATAATTCATCCATTCGGTTATTAATTCCATTGATCTTTGAGAAGGGTAGAGGGTGACATTGTAACCTTCTTTTTCAATGACATCGGTTGCTCTTGATTTATCGAAGTCAATTTGTTCGACTTTAACATTACTGATTGCATTAGCTCTGGCCATCGTCGATAAACCAAATTCAAAAAATAACTCAAGTTGTAAATTACCTAATTTAGTAAGACCTTTTCGTATTTCCTCAACCTGTTCTTTAGTTAAGAAAGTTTGTTTCACCTGAAGTTTTTCACCAACTCCTGCTGATGGCCTATCTAAGAAGTCAACTGGGTTTTCTTTAATTTTTCTTTTTTTACGCAAAAATAAAAAGAAGCTACTAATACTACTCATTCTTCTCTGGATTCTTCTTTCGTTATTACCTAACACACTTGTACAAAAAGCAACAAAGTCTTCGATCAGGTCAACCATTTCATCAGGATCTTCTTTTACTACATCAATAATGCATTGATTGCTATAGTTCTCCATGATGTAGACAAGCCATTGATTAAAGTCTGATTGGTAACTGACTTTGCTCGAATCTGCTAAATTCATGTTCTTAAAAACAAAATACTTTCGTATTAAATCACTATTTTTCGGATTAATTTTTTCGATTTTATCTTTAGTTGCATACGCAACTTTCTTTCTTGCCATAATTTCACCGCCAGGCTATTTGATTGTCTTGTAACCAGCCTTGCGAACATCTTTCGTAGCAGCGTCCAAAAGTTCTCCACTGTTTTTTAATTTTTCCATAGTGTTGTTCATAAAAGGACGAGGCTCACCATATCCATAATCATATTCGTCAGGAAATTGATAACCTTCACCAGTCTCAACAATAGTCGCAACGTCTCGTCCTTCATCCGTTCTGGTGTTATCTAATGAGATTCCATTTGATTCATTCGCTACAACAAATGAAGCCTTTAATTCACCAGTTCGATTGTATTCCACAGGATTGTACGAGTCATACACAACAGATTGGACTTGCTCTTGACCTGTTTTGACTAAGATCTCTTTTGTATGACTGCCAGTCTGCAAGGCTTTTAAAGCTGCTTTTTCAAGCATAACGGCTAATTCTTTATGATTTTTAGCCATTAAGATACTTCAGTTAATTTTTGAACTTTTTGTAGGATTTCTTGGTTAGCTTTGTCAGTAAGAGCCTCTTGAGTTCTGATTGCACCTTCTGTCATAGAAAGGAGTTTTTCATTAATACTTTCGAAGCTTTCTTCAGGAAATGAACCACTGATTAGTTTAAAGTATGGAGACTTAACCAACTCAGTCATTAAGTTAACTTTAGAAACAATACCTTGTGGGATATCAGCGATATCACTGAAGGTGAGAATTGCATAAATGTTTAAAAGATCAACAACATTGAGTTTGTGTTTAATCTTTTTGTTGGATTCGATTTCAACTACATCTTTTAGAGCCATGTTGATTATTTGAGTAATCTTAACTGGATCAAAGTTAGGGTAGATATGTACATGAAACTTTTCATCTAACTGAACCTTGAATTTCTCATCGTATTTTTTATTCCCATCTTTAATGTGATCAAGTGTTAATTTTTGTGTTGTCATCATATCTCTCCTTATGATTAAAATAAAAACACCTCAAATAGGGGAGAGGTGTTAGCGTTTTTTAGAATATTTATTGTATTTTATTGAATAAACAAGGGAAGTGAGCTTTAACAGTGTCACTGCTAATAGACACAAAGGGTATAAAAAGAAAAGCCATTTTAATTTTCCTTTAAGAGATTCTTTGCAGAAACCCTTCAAAAGTAAAATGTCCTCTGACACATCAACAAAGTTAGCAAGAACGTTCAAGTTAAACCTCCTATTTCAATAAAATTCTTATTTTATTTATTGAATCAACGATACGAAGGTTTCATCAAAACCCTGTTTGTTAAAAGCGTCTACTGCATTATTTGCACCTTTTTCTGATACAACAATCATATAGTCACATTTTTTAGGATCAGATTTCATTCTTCCTAGAACTAAAAATTCCCCTAAATAACTCCCTGTGTTTAATTGGCGTTTATTGTTTAACATATGCTTCACCTGTAATCTGTTCGTATTGCTCAGGTGTGATTCTCCCTGCAGCAACCGTATTGTATACTCTTTCTTTAGACCATGAACCTTCGTCATAAAAACTTTTAATCAATTCATACCAGTCAATATCCAATTAAATTCCTCCCATCGCAATAATATAATAAAGATCAGATACCCGTTGTTTAACTATGCTTATTTCAGAAGGCTCGGGTTCGACTTTGAAAGAGTCCATGTATTCTTGAGTAGCTGATTCTTTCCACGTCTTTTCTTCTGGATAGAATTTACCTAAATATAGTGATTGGGGAGGTGCGATATCTGTGCTCATTTCTGGCAAAACTTCTCCTTCAAAGTAATCAGATTGTCTTAAGTAAATAAAGTTTTCATCATAGTAAAATATTGTTTTCATAGATGTGACCCTCTTTATGATAATGGTATAGTTTCATTTAAGGACACTCTTTCAACTTTGCTATCATCCTTTGAAAACAAACCAGAATAGATTAAGTCTCCTGTTGTCGTTAGTGTCATTCGTGCTTGCCCATAAGAACCTACAGTAACACCAGTAAAATCAATGTTTTGGACAGGGAAATAGGACAACTTGGCAATCGTTGCACCGAGCGGAGCGGTGAATGTTCCCTGTATCTCTAAAGTTTTGGAAACAGGTATATACCTGTGTCTTAAAGGATATTGAGGATTTGTGGTTCCAACTACTAAAGTGGTGTTCACCCAAACCACATTCATATCTTTAGAAGATACAACTTTGTTCCAAGTTGAATTCGCATTTTGAAACTTTGAAAAAAGCCACATTTCATTATTTTTTAATGAGATAGCCAAGATTGACTTATTGGAATTATCCTTAGAATTGATGAAGAATAGGAAGGGATCATCTGCAGATGGGGCATTAATTAAGCTTTGACCAGTGTATATTCCAGGGGATAGTGTTAATACATCAGTTCTATTCGAAAGGGGCTGCGCTTTCCCATCATCTTGAGTTAACCTATATTTTTGCACAACATTCAAAGAAGTCGCTAAAGTATCAATCAAATTTTCATAACCATTCCATTTGTCTTTCTCACCTGGCTGGGTGTGAAGATTTGTTTTTTGTGCGTGCTCATCAGTGTATTCTTTAGAATGAACTAAAGCTAAATCAGCTTTCTCTTGTGAACCTTCAACGGTTTCTTTTTTATCCCATTGTTCTTTTTGATCTTGATCAACATGGATAACATAATCGTTTTGATGTTCATTAAACTCTGTTTTAGTGGCTTGTTCAATGTTTAATACATCACTGAGACCGACTTGCTCTTTTGTGACAGCATGTGGATTTTTAGTGTCTTGTTTATGAGTTTCGAAGTCACTTTTAATTTCAAACTTAAATGAATCATTATCACTTTTGAAGCTTTCAACATCACGCTTCATGGAATCCTCACTGGTTAAAAAGAGGTCTTTGAGGTTAGCGATTTGTTTCTCCAGCCTTTTATACAACCCTCTTATTAATGAATCAAGCATTATGTCGAAGCCTCCCCAAACACAGAGACATCTCCATCAGTCACATCTTCTAATTTAATAAATACTTTTTTGAAAGGGAAAATCGAGAATTCCCAAGCCTCATTAATTCCTTCTGTTCCTACGGCAATTCGGTAATCACTTAACTGAGTACCTCCTAATTCAATTTCCTGACCATCATTCATTACTCCCACAAACGAAATTCGTCTTGAAGTAGATGTCCCAGTTATAGTGATACCTAATTTTTGATAATGTTTAACTTCTAATGATTCACCGTCAGAAGGGGAGACTGACTTCTCATGAAAAACAAATGATGTACGATCAGGAATTACTACAATAGGAGCTGTATCTTCTGTAGCTATAATAATCACTCCTTATAAAAAAGAGGAGGGGAGACCTCCTCAGAAATAAATTAATCCATACCCCAGACAGCTAAATTCAATTCCGTTAAATCAACAGTTCCACTTGCTTTGACAACAATTGAAAGCTTAGGTGATTTAAAAGAGATCGATTTAGAAAGAGGGGAATCTTTTGTTAGTGCAGACTCTTTAAATAACACGTTGTTATCACTTTGGGGAGAAGGAAAAAATGCAGAAGATCCTTTTGGGATAGCGTAAACTTCACAGTCAACTTTACCTAATTCATCTTCTTTCGCTGTTAACAATGAAACCCCGTATGTATTAAACAAACCAAAATCATCTACCAGATCAATGGTATATACAGAAGATTCTCCACTTGCGATATCTACATTTTCGGCAAGCAGCGCATCTTTATAACCTTTTTGAACAGTTGTTTTAATTGGAATTGTATTTCTAATAACAACAGGGATAGAAGTGGTGTTAGACACCTCTACAGAAAGTTTTTCATTTGATAGAGTCACATCAATCGGCTCGTTGTTGTTCACTTCAACAGAGGTGATAGGATTACCATTTCCGTCATCTTTAGATGATGTATACCGTCCGTTAGACTGGTTTAAAAAGTCAGCCAATAATATAAACCTCCTTTAAATATTCTTAATCTCCTAGATCGCCATCGCCTTTGTCATCGTCTGTCTGATCAGGCGTTTTGTTTTCAGATTGATCACGTGGGATTTCTGAAATGACAGCCATGTTATCAGTGTCCATATCAGCAAGCGCTTCGAATTTGAACTCAGGAGTTAAAGCTTGACCGTTTTCTAAAGATAGCTCAAATTCTCCAGAAGGTGATACGTTAGGGAACTGAATGATGATATCAGAGTAAACTTGCTCAGTCTCTGGATTGTAAGCGATTGTTCTATATTCAACTTCATATCTCTCAGAAAAACGAGAAGCCTTGATATTCATACTTCTACCCATTTTTTCAACATGGAACACTGCGGTAACAGTTTCCTTCGGAGATACAAACGCAGTTGGCAACGTGTATTTTCCATCGCTGCTAGAAATGACTTGATATGTCTGATTCTTTTTGTTGTAAAAAGTAACCATATGATCTGCAAGAGACTTTCCTTTTAATTCAACGCTATTGTCATCCGCAACTTTAACACTGTGCTCACGATCAAACAATTTAACAGTGACATCCTCTTGAACACCTTCACCTTGAGACATTGCTAAAAACTCTAGGTCAAACAAAGCGTTTCTAACAGATAGCGTTAACTCTTTTTGAGTCTTGAGAATGTAGACAGGCTTGTTGCCAATTCCAGCGTATAGCTTTTCTTCGGAGATAGCTCCAGAGAGTGAAGCTAATTGAGCTTCAGTTGTAAACACAGTATGTCCATCAGATTTACGTTTAAAATAAACATCGGCTGTGTCTTGAATTACCATTTTCATTAATGAATTCCTCCTTAAAATAAAAAAGGACGATGCAATGCATCATCCTTGTGCGAAACCTTTAGTTGAATTAAAGAAGCTCTCTCTACTCATGTAGTGTTTTTCTTCTTCAAATAAATCTATAGACTTACTCCAACTTTCGATATTTTTCCCAGCTTCTGGGCTTACAGTTGCAAACAAAGTAGTGGTTTCGTAATTCTTGAATTGCGCTATTCGATAATATAGCCTGTACAACTGATACATCGAACCTTCATTGATAACATGAATTGGAGTATTTGCACCAATTGCAACACTGTCAATAATGTCAGCTAGTTCAACGTTACCTGAATCTGCTTGTTTAACTCGTTGACTTCGCTCGTTTGCTCTTTGAATTTCGGGATTAGAGCTGATTTTCTCTTCCTTAAGAACACACATTTTTAGAATCAAGTTTCTAATTTCATTAAAATCATCTTCAGAGATGTTTTCTAGGATGTTTTTCCCGAACATGTAATTAAAGATTGATTCATATGCTTCTTTGAAGTTTTCTAGCTCACCAGTTATCTCAAAAAGCGTCATTTTTTTTAACTCAGCTATTAATTCATCTAGCTCACCATACTGATTGTTTTCTTTCTTACTGTAGTTATAAATTATTTCTTTCTTTGACATTTTGAACAAAGCTAAATGGTTTTGGAATTGTGGATAATCTTTAATTTTTATAAAAGAACACTCGCCATATGGAGTTTTAATGGGTTGGCCAGTGATTAAATAATCAAGATTAAACGCAATCACCATTTCTGACCACCGATCTTTAAAATCAATTTGTATCCTGTGTAACCATTTGGGGGATTTGAAATCGGTTGACACCTTACGAACCGTGTTTTACCATAACCAGCAACATTCTTACCCAAGTATATGTCTGAAAGTCTGTCAATGATTTTAAGACTTCTAAATTCGTTTTCTTCAAAAGTTTCAATATGTGTGTAAACATCAAAATGTAAATCTCGTTCTAAAACTTTTTCGCTTAAGTGTGAAGGAAGGGGGGAAGAGATCCCAAAATACATACACACTCTACAAATAGGCTTGTCGTCATTTAGATCGGTCGTTTTAGCAGCCCTTTTAAAAATTGTCTTAAAAATCGGAGGTTGCTCATCAGGAGTTGATTCAAAATAGTTATCTAGTTCTTGGACATCAGGAAGATCAGTGGAGAGAGGACTGTCTTTGTAGTAGAGAAGACGATTTAGAGTATTATCCTGCCATGCACTATTGAATAACTTAGTCATTTCTTGAACCATCATACTCATTTGTTATCACTGACTTTCTTTTTTGCGATGAGTTTAATGGTGCCCACGCCATCAATTACTTTTGAATAATCAATATCGTGTACAATAAACTCTTCTGAATAAAATTGCGTTTTTAACCCAATTTTTAATTGAGGATTAGTAGAGTAGGGGAGAGTGATGTGGGCTTGGCCATCAGGAAGATTGATCGGTTGATCAGAGCCGTTAACTGAAACAGTTCGATCAAACACACAAGGGATTTCAATGCTTTCACCAGGAACAAGTTTTCTAATTGGCTTTCCAGTGATTTCATTGATTTTACCTGTATCTACATATATGTCTCCTGAAGATAATTTGATTGAACTGTTGCACAGTCGCATTTCTGCTTTTTTGTAAATCTTATTGTCATAAGGCTGTGTTACAATTAACCAATTACTGAAATCCCATTCAACAACACTACCTAATTTAATCTCATCAGGTTTTGCTAGTATGTATCTAAATAATCCATCATTTGATTTAGATTGGATCAGACATTTCACGGAAACACCGTCAACAAAAACCTCTTCACCTTGAAAGCCTTCTAATCCACGTTCAAAAATACCCCGACCATCAAAAGAAATCTTCTGATTAGGATTAAATTTATGATAATTTTTAAAGTTCCTCATCATGATCACCACAAACAATAGAATTTTCCAAACGTACGATATCACCACTTACTGATAAAATAATGTCTTTAATTTCAGACAAAGAGGGATCAGCAATCAATTTTTTATCTAGGAATTCTTCCAATTTGAATAGCACTGAATTATTTTTCTTACTTAGTCTAATGAGGTGTTCATTAATTGGAACGTAGCTAGAATACAATTGATCGTTTATATATAATTTCATACGAAGTCTACCTCCGTATTAAAAATTATTTTGTCAATTGTTCTTTGCTGCTCATTCACTTGGGATTCCAGCGCTTTAATTTGAGCTGAAAAATGAGTTGTCCCAATGTCTTTGGAGAAGGGTTGCCAGGTGCTCGAATAAGCGGTTAATTCATTTTTCAAAAACACTAAACGAATGTAGTTTCCCAAGATTAGCAGATCATCTTCATTAAGAAGACGATCTACAGTCTCTGTATCATTGTCACACTTTATTCGATTATCTCTAAACCGATTATTGAAGAGAAGGGAGGCATTCTTGATTTGAGAGTAAATACCTTCGTCGTCAGTAGGGAGGTTTATATCGGAGGTTTTGCAATTATCTAAGAAACATTGCCAAATTTGATCATATGTAGTATTCATAAATTACCACCTAATCAAAAAGAATAGAACTGTCTTCAACGCCCATCCATTCAGCCATCGCTTTTAGCTTTCCGCTTGGAATTTCTTCGCTGAATTCAGAAGCAACATCAATTACAAATTGCTTTTCTGCATCTACAGTGATTTCAGCTATTTTTTTTTTGAGTTGCGGGATAGTGCTAGATTTAATCATAGTCTCAATTTCTTCTTTGGTGTGAGTGTTGTTAACATAAGATTCAACGTCATTAATAGAGTCTTGAATTTCTTTCGATTCTTCATTTTCCTCAATCAAAACTAATTCACCTTTATCAAAACATACGCTACTCATAGTTAACCAATCAACCAGTTCTCTTGGAACTTCTTTGACATCGACTTTTCCATTTTTACTTCCTGCCCAATTATACTGTTTGAGAGCGCCATCACCTGTATAACCAACAAAATACGATGTATTTCTATATCGTGCTAATTTAACTTTTTCCGCCAACTAATATTCCTCCTAATAAATCCTTATTGTGTAAATTAAATAGATACTGCTGCTTGTTCTTCGATAATACCAATAGCTTCACCAAACAATAGAACGATTGAAGCAGATTGAGTAATTTTCATTTTGACTCTTTCATCCTCAATATCTTGCTCTGTCATTTGTTTCAAACCACCATACTCAACTACAGAGAATGGTTTTTGTGAAACGCCACCAGCAAACATATAACCTTTATTTACAGGTAGCTCGACCTTTGAATTAGTCTCATCAGTGAATGGATTGATTAAGTTTACTGCAGTAGTTCTTCCGATAGTGGTAGGGTTTAAAGCTGTAAGAAGTTCCTCTTTAATCTTGTCAGATAAAAGGTTTACGTACTTCGGATCAGTTCCTTGTTGAGACGCAAAGTAATCAATCAATAGTGAGTCAGCGATGAACACTGGGCGACCACCATATCGCTGAAGGACAGAAGCTACTTCACTGTATTTTTGCAGAGTTAGATTAGATCCAGTTTGAACATTCTTTGCAGGGATCTTACCAGAACCAACAGCTGCCGCAGTCAATTCATGAATTTTGTCTAGATACAGCCTAACTTTTGCATCTGCAATATCGTTTACGAGATTATTGAAAGCGACAATTGAATCTGTTACAAGATCAAGAGGTTCGTAATAGAATCCAGCTGACATTGTTTCTGGAACGGCAGTGATCGATTCACGGCCTTCAACACGAACCAAGTCTACGCCTGATCCTGATGCTGACCAAACGACTTTAGCTTTAGTTTTCTTAGGGATTTTAAGCTGTTTTAAATTGCCTGGTTTCTCTTGTGAAGTATCAGCGAACAGCTTTAGCAACTCAGTTACTTTAGGTTTTGCAATTGCATCAGCTTGTTCCACAATCAAATTGTTGAATTGATGCAATAAAGAAGGATCAGGAGTAACCGTACAATCACCAAAAACTTTTTTAATACAATCTTTAATATCCGATTCATCCTTTTGCTCCATTTGGTTGTTTAGAACACGGCTGAATAGGCCTTTAATTTTTACGTTATCAAACATTAAAATGCTCCTTTTATTGAGAAATTTTTGTGTGTAATTACTTAAGCTTCAATTACTTCAAGTCGAACAAGTTTTTGACCCATCGTATAACTAAGGTCATCTTCACCATTAACTACTAGGAATTTAGCTGAAGAGTCTTCATAGTCTTCATGTGGCGCTGCAGCATCACTCAGAATATATTTATCCGAAGCAATGTCGAAATGAGCCACTTGTCCACGTTTAACTTCAGTTTGACCAGTGTTAAGCGTGAATGCCGAAACATCGAAGCGAGTATAAGCGGGCTCTAGAATAACGATTCTTGCACGTTCACCTTCACCATTGTAAAAGTCTCTTAGTGATTCACCCATGTAACGAGTTTCTGGAGTCGCAATCAAATAAGCTTTTTTCGCCTTATCAGACAATTTTTTCGCAATACGATCTCCGTCTGAATTGAATCCTAGTTCCACTAATGTGAAATTATCAATATCAGAACCAGATACTTCAGCGCCGTGCGCCACTGTTTTAATTTTTAATGAATTTAAATTGCCTGTAGTATGTTTACCTACTTCAGTAATAGCTTTTTGTAATTTAGTAGCCATTTAATTTTTGCCTCCAATTATTTAATATAATATCTTGCTTCGAATGAATCATCTTCTGGAATTAACTCTTTACGAATACTGGATTGTTCTCTGAGAGGGGGGATCTCGGTAGGAGAGATATTAGTAGAAACCAAATCAACCAGAATAGAATTCAGTTGTAATAAAGCTTTATCCGAATAATCATCCTGTTTCGCAATTTCTGATAGAAGTTTTTGAACTTCGTTAGTTTCGAATTTATCCGATGCATTCAACGCATTAAATTTAGCTTTAAAATGTTCACTTTTTTCTTTTAAACGAGCCTCGAATTGAACTTTCTCGTATTGCTCTTTAAAAGGGGTTAACTCTTCAACCGTTTGATTGAGCTGCACTAGTTTTTCGCTTGCGCTATTGAATTTAGATTCTATATCTTCCTTAGCAGACAATTTAGTTGTTAAATCACTGATTTGCTGATCTTTTGCATTAAGCTGATTCTTGACTTCTTCTGAAGTAACCTCTTCCCAATTTCTCTTAAGGAACACTTCTTGTTTAGAGTCGAATTGGATTTCGACAATGTCATCATTTTTTGTGTAATTGTACTTGTAATATAAGTCTGTCTCTGCGTTGTGATCTTCAATGTTGACGACAAAGTAATCTTCATAAACATCACAAATATACGAGTATACATTGACTCCTAATTGTGGATCCAGCTTAGAGTACAATAGCGATCTAATATCACTGTGAGACAACTCAAAAACTTTTTTGAATTTCACATTTTCACCTTCTTTTTCATTAATAATCGCTTGAGCAACAAGCTTTTCGAATTTATTTTTTTCATTGAAACTTAGTAGTTTGCTTGAATCATATGCAGGCAGGACAACATCTTGATCTCCACGCTTTTCAGAGTTTAAAATAGCATGACCTTCCAAATAAACAGGTGACTCAAGGTATTCAATACCGTCTTTAAATGTGTAATTTGAATACAATAACTCGCAACTTGTATTAATATTTATTCCTCTAGAGTTCCATTCTAAAAGTAGATCACAAGCATCTTTAAAACGTGATCTCCATAGAATGGCATCAGCAGCAAGGACTTCAGTCTTTTCTCCATTAGAGCCCAACATTTCCATAATATAGCCCTCACTTGTGAAAACACCGATTGCTGCGGTGTCCATCTTCACCTCTAAATCACCATGTTTATCAGTGCTTAAATATGCCTCATGTGACCCGAATGAATCAGTTGCTGTTCCAGTGGAATCAACCTCATTGTACTTTGCAACAATTGGCTTATTGATAATGGTAGCAGCTGTTTCAAGGGCTACTTCTTTTGAAATTACTGTATTATTATGAGACTTTTCAAAATCAAAAATGACAAATGTACAAGATAACTTGGATGGATCATCACTTGCTTTAATTTCATTTAATTGAAGTTTATAATCAATTTTCTTTTGTTTGTCTTTCAAGTATTTTCACCTCCTTCCAAAGACAAAAAGGGAAGAGCTATGGAGTGTTATTCCCGTCTGATGATTTTGTTTTTAAAGTGTTTTCATTAGTCGAAGTGTCATCAGAAATATTCCCTGGATCGTTACCTGAGAATGTATATGATGTCTGGTACGGCTTGATTTTATCTTGCAGTTGCAATGTTTCGGTTTCGTGAAGTGTTTGATCTAAATATGATTCCCACGACACCCCAGGTATATTGTCAACTACATGTTTAATAGACCATCCTTTATCGTTCAATTTCAACAGTAAATCAACTTTCTCTTTGAGAGTCAGCGGTTTCTCTTTGTCGTATACAATATAGTAATTGTCATTTTGGTTCTTCGGAAGAATTAAATTAAACAATTTCTGATAAACTTCTTGTTCAATATCTTCCAAAAGAACTCCGATTCTTTTATAAAAGGTATCTAAATTCAATGAAGATGTTGCATAGTTGCCACCTTCGCCATTTAACATAGAGCCAGAAAGACCATATGCAGATTGAATGTCGTTGTTTATATGATCGAATTTCTTGCCATCCAAACCGTCAGTTTTAACATCAGGAAAGTCTAAGCTTGCATAATCTGGGATGGAAACGACAGTTACACCGTCAGTTTGGTTTTTCTCTAGTGCTTGCTTTACTCCAGAGTGAATCTTTTGTTTGATAGGCTTAGGAAGTTTTTGGTTACTGTAATCTCCATTATTTTTATCAGTACCAATTGTCAATACCGCAACCGCATTAATAATTTTATTCGCAATGGATTGCTCAACATCTTTAAGCTTTTTCTTATGAAGAACGTCATATAGACCAGGGGCAACCCAAGATGTACCTAGACCCTGATTTCTCTTAAGAGTTCCAGTTCTAAGACAGAACGTTCTATTTTGAGGAAGCTCTTTATGTTTATATCGAACGGTATCTTTTTGGAAATTTTGATAATCTTGATATGTAATATAAGGGTGGAAATTCGAAATGAGGTCTTTGCGGTGGGCATCATTATCTGAAATATTGTCAAAAAAACTCATATCTAATGTGCATACCCATTCACCATTTCTACGATAAGAGGGCTGCACATATTTCAATCCATCGAAGATGAAGGGGTAAGGGGATTTTTTATCACCTAGCCAAATTCCAATCAAAGTACCCGCAGCTGCTGTTTGTTTCATCAAATCCCTAGTTAAACGCTTGTGTTTATTCTTATGCAATACTTTTTTTATTGTTTTAATATGACTCTCTGAAGCATCGGGGTTTTCAAAGGAATCTATTTTGAAATTTAATATAGGTAGAGCTTCAATTAGTTCGAAAAGTTGATGAATTTCTGCAGTGGATACATAAAAATAGTTGGCTAAATCTTCGATGTCATCTTGGTGTTCATCAGGTGAAGAAAAATATTTTTTTAATTGTTCAGCAGTTACGTCATTTATAATCCCTTTTGAAAACAAGTTCGAAACAAAACCAGTAGCATAAGTAGATGTATACGTTTCGAAATCATTCAACATTTGCTTATATTCTTCAGATTCAATATCAACTTGTTTAATTTTTTTTGTCACTTTTTCACCTCTAATCTATTAGAAATATACTAAATCATCATCATCGTCAAAATCATGTTTCTTATTCATGTTTCGTTCAAGCAAAGAAGCGATATAATTTCCGTAGGCAACAGAACTATACCTGTCTTTCCTTTTACTCTTAGGCTCTTTTAACCTGACTTGTCCGTTGTCTGCATACTCAGCTTCAAGGTTGATCATTTCGTTGATCAGCAATGTTATCTGGGCATAGCTTGATATAAACTTAGCTTTCGTTTCTTCAGGTAATGATTCATATCCTTTGAATTTTTTCATGTATTCTTTGCCTTCATTCTCACTAACAGGCATTTTGATTTTTCCTCTTTTAAATCCATCCTTTAATAAGACTGCTATTTCACTGTTCAATTGCCCATAAGCTTTAATACTATATATGATTTTACTGGCATGTTGATATGTACACCTATCTGCTAGTTTATCGTCATTTATACAAGAAATAGGCTCGTATTCTTTTGCTCTATCTTTATCATAAAGAGGTTGACAAAGCGCATCATAGACACCAATTCCAGCATTTTGAGTATCTAAAACAATATAGTCGCATTCAAAGTCTTCTTGCAATTGGCGTATTCTAGTTGCCTGCGTGCCAGTATGACCACCAACCAAACTTTCCATATATACAATATGTCTATCAAATCCAGTGGCATTAGGCAATAATCTAAAAACAGTATAAACACTTGCATCATTTTCTTTGCCAGCGATTGTAGCAATATCATTTGAAACCAGTCTTATTTCACCAGGTTTTTTCGGCTCATATTTAAAATTGGAATCTTTAATTAACGAATAATAATCTTGAGGGAAAAGGGGAGAGGCCAGTTTTCTATTTTTCTCTAAATCTTCGTACTTGAAATATGCTTTTTCTGATTCGCCAAACCATAGTGCTTCCATTTCCATTGACCATCCAACTGAATCAAAGTCTTCTTCGGACATTTCATCCTTAACTTGATCTTTATCTAAAAGACCTTCTTTAATAGCGATTTGATATGGTAGCCCGCACACGAAATACTTTGAACCTTTCATCATTGCATTAAAATAAGTTAAAAACCTATTATAAGACCAATGAACTTTGTACCAGCATGAGGAGAGGTAAATTTCTTTGTTTCGTTCTTTTAGATGTTGATATTCTTCTTTTTCAAGATATCGAGGGGAGCGGGGGGCAGTTAAAAATTTCCTTAAAACTTTACTAATGATTTCAAAATCAACCATTCGGAATTCGTCAACAATTAGCAGGTTAGCCCTTTTTGAACGTGCTCCATCATTTGAAGCAACAACTTTTATCCAACTGCCATTATGGAACTCAACTCTAGCATCATTAGAAGAAGTTCTCAGGTCAGATATTTCCCTTTTTAGGTTTATCGATTCTTTCCTCAGATCGTCTATTTTTTCAATAACTTCTCTTGCTTGACCTTTAGTGCCAGAGGCAATTACAATTTTTGTCCCAGGAAACAAGATAGCCTGTACACAACAGTAAACTGAGGTTAGCCATGTTTTCCCCTGACCACGACTTGCAAGATACATAAGGTAATGGTTATGAACCATCATATAAATCAAGATGCATTGAAATAATTTCAGAGTGATACCAAGATATTCTCTTACAAAACGGTGAGGGTTGGCTCTATAAAACGATGCCCACACTCCAATACCTTCCATCAACCTCTCTGATTTTGTTTTTTTTTCAAAATTTCTTGTCTTTTTGAAAATGTTTATACCTTTGGTTCTTTTATGACTATCTGGTTTGAAGTTGTTAATTGTGACCATCAGAATTTTCCTCATCTTCTTCAATCGGTTCATTAACGGTAAGCTGATCAATTTCTTCCCAATATTCATCAGAATATTTATTATTAACACCTAACATACGAGATAGGTGTCCTAAAAAGAAAACCTTGATGTACTTTGAAATCTTATCAGGATCTCTCCATCTTTCTTCAGGCTCTGGAACAGGTCTTTCATTCTCATATTTTTTCAGCAGTGTTCCGAAAGTTTCTTGTTCAGCCCCGTTTGCTCCAGTTTCTTGAACAGGCTTTAAATTACTTGAACCAAGTAGATCTTGCAGTGTTTTTTGCTGCTGATCTACTTTTTCTCCATTTTCTCTTCGTTTTCTAATATCAAGCATTGTCATACATATCTGACTTATTAAAAGCTCCATGCCTTTAGAGTCGCATTCGTAGCGATTAGTAAAGTCAACATATTCGTTTTGAAGCCAAACATAATCTTCATAATCTAAACCACGCCCCCAAAAGTGAATCAATTCTTGAATGTCTTGTTCTGATATATCACTATCACTTTTTGATAATAGGAGCTGTTTAGTGTATTCATCTTGTTCTTCCACGTCGTATTCACTGTCTGACCAATTCTTAGAAATGAAATCCTTCATACCGATGTTCTTCATATAGGTGCCGAAAACATTCAATTGATTACCCTTACTCTTTAATTTAGCTTCTTCCTGAGAAGACATCCAAATGTCATAAATGAATGGCCTGTCAATCATTCGAAAGATACTCTGTACGTGTTTAATGTCTTCAGGTGCCTTTTTGAATTCTTCCTGTAAACACGATTTGCAAACACTTATTTTCCCAGAGTTTTTGTTAAAGGGTGACTCAGATTTATAGAATTGTATTGCACTTTGCTCTTTTCCGCAGCACGTGCATGTCAATTTACTGACTGCCAATTTTGTTCACCTCCAATTAAAAATAAAAACACATTTTACGAAACGCCCAGATCAACTAGACGCTCTAAAAATGTGTTTAAGCAGTATAGAATCCGCCTAAAATTTCAATATCTTGATTCTCTTTGATAATCTGTAGTTGTTTTTCACTGACAGATTCATCAATGTAAGCGTTGCCTTTTCTACCATTAAGCTGATCAACTGTTAGAATGTATTCAGCTGTTCCTTTGAGCTGAAAAACACCATTTTTCTCAAGAACAACTCGGTATAATTCACGATATAATTTAGCGATAGTTAAATTTCCCACCACAATCAACGCACTATCATCGTAGCAGCAATTGAAAAGAATAGTGGTTTTACCTTTGCCTCTGTCATCTTTAGCATTTACTTGTGCCAATTTCGGCTGTGCTTCCCTAAACCTTTTATTTAATTCAGAGTCCACTAAACCAAATCGGAGTTTATTTGTTGCTTTTCCTCCATTAGAGATAAAGCTATTGTCACCTAATCTAATGGTAGGTTTTTGTTTAAAAACAATTCCGTGTAATTTTGATAGAACATCATTGATTTCACGATCACATCTATATCCAGTTTCCTTTAGTCTAGTTAGAATTTCCAAATGTTCACGCAAGAATTCAATATGGTCTTTGCTTTGGTTCTCAATCATCATTCATCATCCTCATCAATAAATTAAGTTAAAATTAAAGTTTTAAACTAAATTAACCGTCCCGTAGCCGCCTAATCGTTTTATTTCTTCTCCTAATTGCTTTACATCAATAGGCACATACAGTTGCTTTTTTAGACCTACGACATCTTTATAAGTGTTAGAAAGAGAGAAGTGAGCTTTATAATCTTTCTTTTCTAGAGAATTCGTTAACGCTATTTGCAAATCATTTTCGATTGCTTTCAGTTTTTCTGTGGACTCCTTAAAGAAATCCGAATGATCCATTCTCTGTTCAACAGTCAGTGAAGAACTCAATATAGAAACTAACTCTCTAGCTGTTTTCACCAAGGTTTTAATTTCTGTATATGGCAGTCGCTTTTCACTGGACTTGCTCTCAATTTCAACAAATGTATTTGTGGTACTTTTTTTTACGAAATCAATAGTTTGCATATTTTCTCCTTGTAGCGATTGGTCGCAACCCTATAAAGTGTTATTCAACTATTTACAAACTTTAAAACGAATTATGTATGTAGCTTCAATACCTTCTTCATCAAATACCATGAATTTCTGTGAAGGCTTAGTTCCAAAGCGTCCTTGCATAGCGTAGTATCAGCGCCTACTAAAGCTCCATTAACAACTACAGTCGTACTGCCGTATTCTTTTTCGTAATTGTGGTGAACATGTCCACCGAATATGTAAGAAGGGATATAACCAAGTAATTGAGGTAGCCGTGTTACACACTGATCAACCCGATCATAATGACCATGCACAAACACAACTTCTTGATTTTTAATTTTTGTAGGGATGAAACCGTCTTGCTCTTGCTCAATAGTGATATTTGAGATGTGGCTTAGGCGAGCTTCTAAATACCAGTTAATTAAATACTCGAAGTTTTCTTTAATGCCTACATCGTTTTTAGAAGGGGAGAGGCGACCGTGGTTTCCTGCAACACTATAGAATTTAACTTGTTCAAACTCACTAGCGAATGCTGCCAAAATCTCAGCTAATGTTTCTGTGACGTATTGAATTTGCTCTATAGAATCAGTATTAGCTTGAACTCGTGTTGAAACATGTATTAGTCCACCAATTAAATCTCCAAGATTAGCTACATGCAGAGTTGAAATCCCATTTGATTTACCGTGTTTAATAACGTCCTGAGTTAGTTTCTGAACTCTCTCGTTGAATACTTGTTCATTAAAAGTGTTAATTCGATTGTTGATGTCCATTCCGAAATGCCAGTCACTGAACAGTGCTAGACCATGCTTATCAGATGTTGAAGGGGGAGGGGAGGAGAATTTAAGAGGACGTTTTTTCTCTAAATTCAAAATTGCTTCAGTCAAATCATCACGGATACGATCAAAACGAGCGGAATTTCTAATCTTCTTGGTTAACTCTCTATTCTGATCACGTCTACGGACTTCTGCTTTAGCGGCTTCAATCTTAATTTCATCATATTTATCGACAATTTCTTTATCCAGGTTTTTGTTTACATGAAAGTCAGCCCATCTACGGTATTGAGCGAAGTCTTTGCGCCATTTGCTTTCGCTGTAATTTTCGCCAGATTCTTCATTCAGTAAGTCTCTGATAACGAAATTGTCGATTTTATAATCGTGTTTATTTGTATGTAATCGAATAAAATAATCATCAAAGCTTTCGTCTTTTCCACGTCGTAAATCAGGATTTACATTTACGCTCATTTACTCACCAACCTTTACTCGTATTTAACAGGAAGCTCATTCACTTCTTTGATCGAGATACTTACCTGTTTTCCGTTAAATTTAGATAAAATTTCTTTTAGGTCATACGGATTTTTTTCAGAGTCTTTTGTTCGTTCAACAACTTCCATAACATCCATATCAAAAATACCTTTTAAATCAACTGTGACAGTTTGCTTGCTTGCCATTTTAAAACCTCCAGATAGTATGTAATTTTATTTTAAACCGAATAAATTCCTTCGGATGTCCAATGCCGACACATTGGAACACCCGAAAAAGGAGAGAAGAAGGGGATAAAAAAGAAAAGTCGGAAGGGTGCTGGGGAAACACCCGAAGGAATTTACTAATTAAAATAACCCTATCTTTATAAGACAGGGTGGTACGCTGATTACGGGTTCAGCGATTGAAACCTTTGTAGTCGACAGACTCTGAGTAAGTCGATAGGATAGTGAAACACGCTTACTGGCACGTATTTTAACTCCCTGCCAGTGGAGAAACCATCGCTACTTAATGATTGGTTATTCTACGGGATTTCTTTTTTTTAACGTGGGGTAGTCCCTACCACTAATACATAATAATCAATAGAAAGGTAAGACCTATGATAAACCTTTCTTGAGACAAATTCTGTTGCGCTTGTCAGGTCACACGCCCTTATCTACATACATTGCGTGTAGATCGCCAGTCTCTTATTCTGCATGGTTTTTCTTTACCTTGTGTGAGAAGGTACATGCTTGGGAAAATATAGTTTAAAAGAAGATCGGACGCATCCAATCACCTTAAGTGAAGGCCGAAGCTCAACACCGCAATTAGTTTTAATTGTCGAGCAAAATGCCTCCTATAATAAGCCCCTGCTAGGATACAGTCGCATTTGAGCGTGAAGACTTATTGGCATTAGTAGCCCGATAATATTCATTTGGTATAAGTTGAAGAGGGGGAGTCCAAACCTATATAAATGAATATTATCCGACTCAGGAGTAGCCATCTCCTAAAATCTGAGCCAGACCTATCTTATGAAAGGGAGTGAGACAGTTTGGAGAACAAAATTGTACAGGGTGGTCAACCCACTAATGACTATTATTCTATTAATAATCATTAGTCAGCCACGAATACCCCCATATTCGTGAAAGACCTCTAATATTGCAGAAGTGTGTTATTTATTGATTTGAATAAAATTAACCTTTTACAGCATCTTTAAGTGCTTTTGCAGCTTTAAATTTCGGTGCTTTAGTTTCAGGAATATCAATTTCTTCACCAGTCTGCGGATTTCGACCTTTACGGGCTGCTCGTGTAGTTACTTCAAATGTTCCGAATCCTGCAATCTTAACTTGACCTTCTTCTTTAAGAGTGGACTCAATTGCATGTAATGTTGCATCCACAGCTGATGCAACTTCCTTCTTTGCTAATCCTGTTGATTCAACCACTGCTGAAACTAATTCTGTTTTATTCATTCTAATTCCTCCTGATTGTATGTGTAATTTTTATTTTTTTAAAATTGGGGAGGGGAGATATACTAACCTTTTTAATTTGGATATTTGCTTTTTACCTCCCTTATGACGATTATCTCCAAAAGTGGTCTAAACCCTTGTGGCTGTAAGGTTGAAGCCACTTTTCACTAGGCTTATTTTTGCACAAAAACGCTGTAACCCTTGTGGCTCTAGGGCTCAAGGTACTTCCTAAACCGTCATTTTTATCCTGGATGAATATAATTTCTGTCTTTTTCTATGTTTTTCTTTTTCAATTGTGACTGAACACTTTGAACAAAAACTAGAGTTGTTAGAGGTAGGCTTATAGATTTGTCCGCACTTTACGCAACCTTTGAAAGTTTTTAAATTCCTTTTTAGATTATTGAGTATGGTCTCACCAAAACATTCCCACAACGTTGCTTTATATCTGCTTTTCTTTTTGTATAGATGTTTCACAAGAACATCCACAACATACTGTTCATCGCTATTTATTTCAAGCAGTCGTTCTCTAATTAGTTTATAAACGTATAATTTTTGATTTGGCTTAGTTTCTTCTTTATTTGTAAGCCATTTTTTGTTTCGATCAAGCCTTATGTATTCCTTAACTAACTGCTCATCTTCTTTGATGCGTTTATTCTTTAATAGAAAGTTGTAATCGAAAATACCAGCCACAGCTTTGAAATTGATTCTTTCAGTTGGGATGATACTGTCCAATTTATTAACAGTGCTTTCATTAATCGGTTGCACAGAGGTGTGCTCTTTGTCCTTGGCATGAACAAAGAAGAAAGGTACTTTGTCTTTTATGTAATTTTTGATTTGCTCATCTACATTTTCTGGTCTAGTCGGCATAAAAAGTGTTTTGGCATAGTCGATAGCAAAGTTGTTTTCAGCGCATAGCCATTTGATGACATCAATATTTACAGAGTTACTGTTCCAAATCTTTGTAATGTTGTTACTATACTCACCAATGTTCACCGCATAAGCATTGGTCAGTGATTCATACAAGTTTTTGCTGTTAATTACCTGTTTATTGGCTACTCCCATCTCATAGTAAAGGGGAACGATGTCCACTACATGTCTCTTAGCAATATCTACAAAGTAAGGATCCGATATAATAAGAGCTTTATCTCCGTCATTATCGAACTGCAGCAACTTAGAAATTGGATCATGGATGCTTGTGTATACACCCTTTGTAATAAACCATTCATCCAATAATTTATTACGAGTATTATTTCTAATACCATGCTCACGATATAGGTGAGGGGAGCGTAGAACATCAATATCTCCACTATCATACAAGGAACAGTAAACATCACTACCATTTAAAAGCCCGTTAGGATTACTAATTCCTAGAAACAGTTTTTCGCAGAAAGCGTATAAATCAGGACAAAGATATGTATACCTGGAGTTCTCAACTTGTAATTTTCCTGATTTCGCATCTTTAACAAGGCTCTTCTTTTTATTTTTGATTGTTTCTTTTACATAGTCATCATTTAAAAGCTGTGGGTAGAGGAGAAGGGAATCTTGCAATGGTGATCTAAATTTTCGATTTTCAGTAGCTCCCATAACCTTCATCATCACATCTTTGTCATTTCCAATTGCTTTTATTTCCTTGATTGTCTTTTCACTGATCGACTTGAGTTCATCATATGTAATATCCGTAAGCGTCTGAAGCATTTGATATGTAAGTTTTCCTTCTACAGTAGTGTCTTCTTCGTTTAATCTTGCCCCAAGGCATGCAAACTGGATAAATTTATTCTGATATTCATCCCAAGAGGAGTAATACTTCCACATTTTAAACTGTGATTTAGTAAATATGATTTGAATATCATCATTTTTAATATCCCACACTTTTCCGTATATATCTGTTATTTTGGATTTATTGTGTTTGTCAGCAAATTTGTGAAAATCAAAAGGAACTAACAAGCCCTTAACCCAAGGAAGCCTAACCATAAAACTTTTTTTGCTGAGCTGAGGAGATATAATACCACAGCCGTCTGTGTGTTCGATAGGGATATTCATTTTCTTTCTAGTAATCTCGTATGTGTCTCGATTTATATAATCCACTTCACTCATTACTTCAGTCTCTAAATCATCAACTACAACTGTTTTACTTATATCAATATCCCAGTGGCTGCTTGCACTATTGGATAATGCGAGATATGCATTCCACTTATTAATGTTCATACCGCCTTTAGAATTGATGTGATCTAGACTAAGTCCACAAGTTAATGAGTTTTGATATTTATCATATGTAGACTTCTTAATAAAACAAGCTTTTTTAGTTCTGATTTGACCTGCTGAACTTGTAAAGTAAACATAAAGTTCATTGTTATGTACAAAACCTTTATCAAGAATGCTCTTGAACACCTGAAAGTGGTAAACCTGAACCACAATTACATCATCAGAAAAATTGTTTTCTTTTATACCTAGGGTGCGAGTCATAACTGAATCAAACATAGCGATCTTTTTATTGTCAGTTAACGTGTCAGCTCTAAGCATTCGTACACTTTCATGTTCACTGAAGGCTTGATTTAACTCCTGTTTTAATTTAGCGATTCTGTTTTTTATGTATTTCTTATTTTTTTTGGTATCCCCATTATGTGTTTTAAGCAAATCTCTATATCTATAAGACTTTAAAATCTTTCTATGTAATAAATTCTCTCGGTCATTATAAAAACTAGAAGTATCGAGACTATAGATAAATACTTGCTTACTTAAATCATTTGTTTTTCTCCCCAAAAGCGCTCTCCTCTATTTGTTATTTTGTCTTTCAATATGTAATGCCAATCTTTTAAACAGGGTAGAAGACTCGTCCGTTTTGCCAAACCATTTGAAGTCTTCATAAAAAATGTTCTCTTCTTGAGAAGCAATACCATTAACAATCCGATATTCAAGAAGTTCAATGATGTCCTGCTTGTTACATGATCCCAATAAATCACCTCATTTCAGTACGTTATAAGGTGATTATATTTGTAATTTGTATTTTAGTCAATAATAAATATATGTTATTTGTATTTTAATAAGTGAGACTGATTACTCAGTCTTCAACAATTGAGAATAGATCATCGATTTTACATTTCAATTGTTTGCACAAGGCCATAGCATAAGGAAGGGAAGGGGGATTTGAGCAAAACCCTTCATCATTATTTGTACACCAAATAGAAATCCTGCTGGAATTAGTGCCTATTTGGTCAGCAAGCCACTTTTGTTTAATACCTTTGGAGTTTAAGTAATTCTTTAGATTGCTTCTAACCTTATATTTCATAATATCACCCAATGAGAATTTTATATTATGTGTTGGTTTTATTCAAATGTTCGATTAAATTCACTTAAATAGACAAAATAAGTTGTCTATATGGATAACTTTTGTTACTCCTATCAATGGAGGTGCAGTATGACATATTTTGATGAAGTCGTGGCTAGATTGAATATTGACGATGTATCACTGTTAACTTTGCTGCAAGAATGCGGTGCAATCAGGCTAATAAAAGGAATGACGAAAGAAGACTTAAAGAGCGAATCAGTTAAAGTAGAGACACAATTCTCAGAATCGACTATAAGATCGTCTTTAAGTAAATTAGAGGCGTTGCTACTAATTGAAAGAGATTCAACGAGTAAACACCATAAGTTCATTATTACTTCATATGGAGTTATGGCCTTAGAATATCATTTGGAAGGGGAAATGGTTTAATGTACGGATTTGTTGGAATTGGTCAATGTGGTGGGAGTATTGCAGATGAAGCTATGAAAAGAGGATATTTCAGTATTGCTGTCAATTACTCTAGCTCAGATTTAAATAGTTTAGAAGTTGTTGAAGACAGGCTTAAGTTAGTAGGATCCGAGGGAGTAGGTAAGGACAGGGAAGCAGCTATCAACTATTTTAAAAATAACTGGGAATCATCTGTTGAATTCATTAAAGAAGCAATGGAAAAACCATCGATTCAAATTGTATTCGTAGTCTTTTCAACAGCAGGAGGCACAGGATCAGGAATCGCACCGACATTAATTGAATTATTAGATGAATATTTGGATAACAAAACCGTAGTTGCTGTACCTGTACTTCCTGATCAAAGTGAAGTGATATTGAATCAATTAAACACCGTTGAATGCCTCCAGGAAATGACAGAAAAGCAATTGAATATAATTCCACTAGACAATCTTAAAGTGTCTCAAAAGGGCATTAAAACATTCTCAGAGCCAATCCTATATCAAAAGGTAAACAAACAATTTATTGATATGCTTGAAGAGGTTGAGGGGTATACAAACCTTCCATCTAGCTACAGTACATTAGACAAAAAGGACTTAAATCAAATTTTCAATACTCCAGGTGTAACAGTGATATCAAAAATGGATTTATCTGATTATAATAACGGAAAATTTGCAAACACTCTTCATGCTGACATTAAACAGTCATGGCAGCAATCGATATATAGCGCAGATAATTTTAATTCATTAGTTAAAGCGGGTGTTATTATAGATGGTAATGCTGATCTGACTGATCAAATTAACTTTAAGAGACTCTTTAATGAAGGAGAACCATTAGATTTATTTAAAGGATATTATGATACTGGTAAGAATCAAGTGATTTGTATTTTAAGTGGACTAGGGTGGATTAATGAAAGAATGAAACAATTAGATGAACTGATTGACTCTAGAAAGGTTGAACCAATTAAAGAAGAGGTATACGTTCCAAAATTTAATTCAAAGTCAGCGTTTTTAAAGCAGCAAACTAACACAAATAAGGGTGAGAAACAAATAAGCAAGGGGAGTTACTTAGATAGACTTAAATCATTAAAGAAATAAATAGGATGAGATGGTCAATTGACTGTCTCATTTTTTGTTATCGTAAATTTTTGAGGACGATATCGTAAAATTGCTCAAAAAGTGAAAATACATAGTAATATCAATAAGTTTGACGATAATTTGATGATTGTGAAAGGTGAGTGATCGTAAAGTCGTTGTGGGAGTAGGGAAAAGTGGTCAAATTTGATGGGAATCATGAAAAATGGGTGAGTAGGGGAAGGGATTAACGTTGATATATAAGGCGTTTACGATAGCAAGTACGATAGAAAATAGGCTAAAATCGATAAAATTTAAAGGGTGTGGAAATGGAAGTGCTATGGGCACATTTGTTCTTTGTTTTAGCGATTTGGATGTTAATATACCCCCCTCTACTGGTGTTTTATGGTTATGAATACGTCTTATAATTATAGTTATAATGCAGATTCCTTTGTGAGTCTGCTTTTTTATTTGCAACTGACTTGATGCACAATTAATTAGGAAAATCAATACTTTATTGGATTAAATTTTAAAATTTTAAAAAAATGATGTAATTTTTAAATTTTGTTCCATTATACGGAACTCTTCGTATGAATAACAGGGGACAGGAAATCGAAGTGTTATTTATTCTAATATTTGATATTTAATATTATATAGTATGAACCTACACACTTTAATAATCTCACATTGTCTAACCTAACTAACGTATATCAATTAATTAAGATAACACACGCATCCATCTATCTATATTCTATTCCTCACATCACACACATCACCACATCAATTCTAAGCACACTCACATCCTCATACAAAGGTTTAAATTAATCACACAACCAATCTCTAATCATATACAACACACCACACAAACGAATATAAGCACAAAAATAAAGATGAATAAATTCAATTAATAAACAACAAATTACATACATATGCGAGATTATATGTTATAATATAAGTATGGAAAGGAGGTGCAAAAGTGCTTGAAAAGGTGACTATAATAATGGCTTTACTTATCAGTCTTACTACAGTCTTAATCAATATGCTTGTGATTATTGAAAAGGTTGTCAGTATCACTAAAAGTATAAGCCAAAAGAAAAAGCGTACACGTAAGCGACCTAGGTCAAGGACACGCAAACGAATACGCCATTAAACACCATTAGACATTGGGAGATACTTCTCCCTTTGTCACCTATATTATAGCACCTTGCAGCACTTTGTAAACATATATGAAGCATAAACAATTATGGTACTCACTAATCACTTTCGGTATCACATTCATTGTATTCTGGCTTATCAAAGGGTTATTTAGTAGCAGCGCACAATACATCATTAACTGGACATATGCTATTGCTACATTGATCCTTATTGTTTCATGGTTGTCTTACTTTGTATTTAAATGTTTTAAACGGTGAGCGGTAGCTCAGCTCGCCATACATAAAATTTTGAATAGAGGAGAACGAATGTCAAAAGTAAAAATTATTGATTCGATTATGGGCAGCGGTAAAACGAGTCTAATGATTGATCACATGAATGAAGCATCTTTAGATAAGCATTTCATTTTTATCACGCCATATCTGGATGAAGTATCAAGAATTAAGAAGTCATGCAGCAACAGAAAGTTTTATGAGCCAAAGGTTCACACAGAAAAGGGAGAAGTATTATATAAAATTGATTCCTTTCATAAGTTACTTTCAGAAAACAAGGACATTGTTGCAACTCACGCATTATTTAGCATGTCTGATCAAACAACCAAAGATTTAATTTACTCAGGCAATTATACTTTGGTACTTGATGAAGCAATGGAAGTGATTAAGAAATTCAATATTTCTAAAGATGATTTAGATATGTTATTTAAAAACAACTGGATCATTAACAACAACGGAAAGATATTGTGGAACTCTGAGAATGAAGAAAAGTTGAATAGGGAATACAAAGGAGAGTTCCAGACATTAAAGAAGCTGGCCAAAAGTGATAATCTAATCTATCACAATGAATCTGTTTTGTTCTGGGAATTCCCTAGCGATGTCTTTGCTAAGTTTAACGAGGTGTACGTGTTAACATATTTGTTTAATGCTCAGATTCAAAAGTATTATTTTGACTTACACGGTATTGAATATGAATTGTTATCAGTCATAAAAGAAAGTAAAAATTATAAATTAATTAAACATAATGAATCCCTAGACCAAAAGGTTAAAGCTGCTTTGAAGAATAAGATAAAGATTTACGAAGGAGATCTGAACAAGGTAGGTGACGACTATTACGCATTGTCTAAAAATTGGTTTGAAAGTAGAACAGTGTTACATAAGCGGTTAAAAAACAACATCTTAAACTATTACCAAAATATCATAAAGTCTAAATCAAATGAGAACCTATGGACAACCTTTAAATCTCATAAAGGGAAGTTGAGCGGTAAAGGATACACTAAAGGATTCTTAGCGTGTAATATTAAAGCGACTAATGAATACAGTCACAAGAAATCATTAGTTTATTCAATCAACAGATTTGTTAATCCAGCTATTAATGATTTCTTTAAGCAGAATAACATAAATATAGATCAAGACATTTACGCATTATCAGAGATGATTCAATGGATATGGAGATCAGCAATAAGGAATAACAAATCAATCAACATTTACATCCCATCATTTAGAATGAGACGTCTATTAATCGAGTGGTTAGAAAATGACCTATGAAAACAAAAGCAATAAATCATTTTAAAAACTCAACAGCCACAAGGGTTATTAGGGGGTCTCTCGTAAAAGAAAAGAAGTTAAAATTATAAATAATATATAGACTGAAAATAAGACCTTGGGGTGCTGACTTTGGTCACTTCAACAAGTTGAATTGCCCTTTCGTCCTACACCACCCCAAACCCCTCATAGGACGTAATAAAATACTCAAATAAATTAAAAATAACATATAAAAAGTATTGATTAAAATACAAATAACATATATAATAAAGATATAGAAAAGAACGAAATAAAATGAATATTTTAAAGGGAGAGATTGGATATGAAAAAAGTAAAGCCGAACAACTGGGTATGGACTAAATTAACAGAAGAAAAGCATCCTGATAGAAAAGCTGGAACACCTGTACATACAGCTTATATGAGAGAGGGTGACGCTGAGTGGTCTCCTCACAGCTCATGGATTGCTAAAGGATATATCCAGCATGTTGATACGCTAAACTCGTCACAGTGAGTATAAACAGGCATTAGGCTGTGAGCGTCCTGGTCAATAATGGCCAGGGGTTGCAAAAATAAAAAGTGAGACTGGAGAGGGTAAAGATGATGTTAATTAAACAAAAAGGTAACAGATACTACAGATACAGCTGGGCTCAAATGAGAAGTTTTCCAATAAAAAAATCAGAAGCATTGGAACTAATCAAAAATGGTGAAGCTGAACTAGTCGAAGCCTTTATTACTGATCCTACACCCCAACCAATCGAATCAGAATTAACGAAACAAGAAATCGAAGATGTTCAAGAAGAAGTGCAAAAAACAAATGTTGTAAGTCTAAACTCAATCAGAGAAGCAAAAAATGAAAAAGAAAATATCGAAAAAGCAAAAGAACACTTCACCAAAGATATTTTGCCTAACCTCAATTTAAATGACATGAAAAATCTTATTAATCTCTCATCTAAAAAAGATGAAACGGGTTTTCAGGAGGAGATGGTGAGAATTGTTTTAAGAATGAGTATTGAAGAAGGGGTATCCCATTTAAATCAAATTAAATAAGGTTCTGTAAAGGTGCCTTTAAAAAAGGAGAAAATATGTTTAAAGAGAATCTAGATTTTTACCCAACTCCAGCAAGTTTAATCAACAAAATGAATAGAAAGGTAGATTGGAAGTATATTAAATCAGTTTTAGAGCCTTCAGCGGGTTCAGGCAATTTGGTGGAAGCAATTCATAAGCAATTTGATTACACCAAGATATATAGAAGAGAATCAAAGTATGACATCGATGCTATTGAGCATGATGAGAACTTGCGCCACTTGTTAAAAGGTAAAGATTTCAGAGTTATTTCAGATGATTTTCTAACTTTTAATACATACAAGAAATATGATCTTATATTTATGAATCCGCCGTTCAGCAATGGGGAAAAGCATTTATTAAAGGCCATTAATTTAATTGAATCACAACATAGAACGGGTCAGATAGTCTGTTTACTAAACGCTGAAACATTAAATAACCCTTATTCTAATGACAGGAAATATCTCGTTAGAAAGTTGACCGAGCTTGATGCAGATGTCGAATTTATAAAAGATGCCTTTGTTAGTTCTGAAAGAAAGACAAGTGTAGAGACAGCTTTAGTTTATATAAAAATTGATAACGGTGAATATAACAGTGTTCTTTTAAATGAATTGAAAAAGGATGAAAGCCACATACTTAAAAATGATTATAAATCAACTCAATTAATTGATTCTGATTACATAAGGGGAATTGTTGAGCAATTTAACTATGAGCTTAAAGCAGGCTTGAAACTTATAAATGAATACAATAGCATGAAACCGTTAATCTTAAATAGCTTTAAAGAAACTTCTAAACCGATACTAAAATTAGAATTGGATTCTTCTGCAAATAACTATACAGAAGATATGGAAAACGAATTTATTAAAAGTGTAAGGCAAAAGTATTGGAATACACTGTTTAATAATGCTGAATTCATGAGTCTTTTTACAAGCAATCTAAAGCAAAAATATTTGCAGCATGTCGAAGAGTTAAAGGATTATGATTTCTCTTTATTCAACATATACACATTAAGAATACAAATGAGTAAAGAAATGATTCAAGGAGTCGAAGAAACCATTCTAAATTTGTTTGAAGAGTTCAGCCATAAACACTATTATGATAAAACATCAAAAAATGTTCACTTATATAACGGATGGAAAACAAACAAATCTTATAAAATAAACAAAAAAGTTGTAATTCCACTAAATGGTTATGGTACTTGGGATGGTAATTATGATCCAACTTACTATACTGTTATGGATAAACTCAAAGATATCGAAAAAGTGTTTAACTACCTAGACAATGGCCTTACTGAAGATGTTAATATTGATGAAGTTCTAAAAATGTCTAAACACTATGGAGAAACGAAAAAAATTGATTTGAAGTATTTTTATTTAACGTTTTACAAAAAAGGGACATGTCATATTGAATTTAAAAATGATGAGATTTTAAAAAAGTTCAATATTTTCGGAAGTCAGAAAAAAGGGTGGTTGCCACCATCATACGGTAATACAGAGTTTACTGAAATGAACGAAGAGGAAAGAGCGGTTATCAATGAATTCGAAGGTGAGAGAGAATATAACAAGACAATGAAAAACAAAGGTTATTATATGTTAGATACATCAAAAGTTTTAATGCTAGGAAATTAAAGTACAAATAACACACATTTTTTATTGATTAAAGTACAAATAACATATATAATATAGTTATAAGATACAACGGAAACGGTTGATAAAAATTCTAGCGTTTTAAAAAAGGGGATGTAAAAATTATGGAGCAAGTAATTAAAAGAATTTTAGATGCAGATGTTGATGGTTTAAAAGGAACGGTAAAATACTCAATAAATGAAATGTATGATGTAATTGACTAGGAAGGAGTCGGTGAAATCAATTTTAGACTTATTGATGAGTTCACAATGACATTTAAAGAGATTGGTGAAGAAGAAGAGCGGCAAGGGCATAGTATGAAAGAAGAAATATACAAAGCATATGGAATAGTCGAATAAAATTCTAATTTTATACAGAAGGGAATGTATAAAATGAGTTGGATTGAGAAGCAGACAGATGAATACGAATCCTTTTGGCACATTACCACAAGAAATAATGTTGAGTCTATATTAAAGAATGGATTAAAGCAAAGTGTGGCAGGAGAAAATAGTGAAGGTGTTTATGGTATCAAAGCAAACAGCTTCGAACAAACACAGTTACACAATGTAATTAATTTCATGGAACTAAATGGATTCACTAGAGAGGATTTAGTGATTGTAGAATTTGAACATTTGGGGAGCTATTATATTAATGATATTGGCAAAATCTATCTTGAAGATGGATGGGTTACTATTAGAAAAGATATTCCTGTTCATCTAATCGATAAAATAATAGAACTGAATGAAATATAAAATAAATAAAATGTTGATTTTCTACAAAAAGGAGGAATTGAGTTGGAACTAGAAGGAAAGAAATTTGAGCTTACAAAAGAAATCGAGGGCGCTAAAGAGCAGGCAAGTATGGAGGAATTAGGGGCGGTTCTATACAATAGCTACTATGAAGATTTGCGCTATCCTGTAAAGGTTACACACTCTTTTATAGACAGGTTATCTAAACGTGATTACTTGTCCCTTTTTCATGGATTTGTGAATAAGCGTGAAGAGTGCTATAACCAATCATTTGATTTATCAAGTCACATTGATGCTTTCCTAGACATGTGCAACGAACTAAATGACTAACGCAATGCTTGGACATGTGATCGAAAAATCAAAATAAAATGTTTCTTTTAAGACGATCTGAAAAACCCAAAAACAAACCCAAAAACATAAAATATCCTATAATAGGAAGAGGAGGGATTGACTTGCAGGGTAATTTAGATGAACTATTAATTCAAAAAGGTGTTTCAGATACTCATATTAAAGAAATGAAACAAACACAAAACTTTAGAGAGCGGTTGTTTTCACTATATTACAAAGAAAGTGAAGAAATTTTAAGCGATGTACCTCTTTCAAAAATAAAAAGTTTAGGGTATAGAGGCTCTGCTTGCTTATCATGGTACGACCATGCAAATGGAAAAGGATCAAACATAGACCCACGGCGTTCTCAGATAGCTTACAAGCATTTATTAGAACAGTCACTTGAAGAATTCCAAGCTTTTTATAAGGAATATCCAGTAAGGTTAATTTACTTTGAAGATGATGATTTCTATGCAGTTAACGGAGATGGAACGCATCGTACATTATGGGCTAAGATAACTGGGGCTTCATCAATCTTGGCAGAGGTTACAGTTGCACATAAGGATTATGCAGCATATGAATCATTTCGTAATGAAAATAGGACATCTTTTAAATTAAAAGATATTATTCAAAAATTGATGAAATTTTCACCTAATAAAATAGAAACAATGTTTTTATGGTTTGTTGGAAAAATTTTAGAGAATGGAAAATATCATAATTATGGTTTTGTAAGAGTAGGACTAGAATTGTATTACATTGAAAAAGCAATTTCTAAAAGTAGATAAAACATGAGTTTTAAACAAATAAATAACACATATTCTAAGGGGTGAAGAAGTTGAAAACAATCCAGGAGCGGTTATTAAAGCGGCGAGATGAATTAATCAGTGTTGCTATATTTAGTTTATTGGCCATTATGTTGCTTTGTGCATTTGTTTATTCTGGATGAAATACAAATTACATATATTTAAGAGGCATAAGATATGAGAGATATAATTAAAAAGGAACTTTCAAAACCAAACATGCACAATATGTTCAAAGGTTGGGCGGATCAGGAACAAATTATAGATGAACTTGAAATAGGGTATACAGGGTTTGATGGCAGCGTAGAGGAATACTTAAACAACCAATTAAATTACTGAGCTTCTACATAAAAAGGGGAATGATATGTGCCAATTGAGAAAAAATTAAAACAAAATTTAGCTAAAACAAATGCTTTTGAGAAGAAACATAATGAATTCTTAAAAGGAATTAAAGAATTTGATAATAATAAAGAACTTCAATATGAATATCGACATGTTCAAGATGCTCTAATAGAGGAGGAAAACGAAAATATGAGAGATTCATGGGAAGAAACTGTGTCTCGAATAAACGATGAGCTCGAAGAAATGAGAGCCCTAAAAACAAAAGAAGGTAGAAAAGCATACGCACAAGCGTGCGGAATTGTGTCAAGAAAATATAAGATGCCGTTTGAGCTTTGTCTTGCAGTAGGAGCAAAAAATGTCGAGGTGCTAGCCAAACACAAAAGACGAAGGCCAACAAAAGCACAATACTGGGCACTCGATTATTGTGGAATCGACCGCAGAAAGAGCGCAATATTTGAATTAATAGGTGAAGAGCTATTCCGCAAGTTGGACGTGGAATGGATGAACCAAATAAATTCAAAACGGCTAGGGGATTGGCTTAAAGAGCCAGCTGACGGGAAATACGAATATAACTATTGACATATTTTGATTTTATTTCATTAGAGGTATCATAAAAATAAAAGTATAACTAAATAAAATGATGTTTTTAATAAGAAAGAGGAGCATATAAACAGCTCCCCTTTTCACACAACTTACTTACGAAGGCCATTAATTGAATTTCTTTTTTAATCCATCCATCATATCTGCAGCATAAAAAGATTGTAAGAGTTCATCTACATTGATTTTTTTATCCTTCTTGCTTAGAAATTGATTGATGATCTTTTCATATTCATCTCTAGTATTTCCTTCAATATCTGAAAGGTTTAATTCTTCACCAAAGTGTCTAATAAACGCTGTCCTTGTTATATAATATGCCTTTTTGTTTTCTTCTTCACAGGTGCAAAATGCTCCCGAGAGAGTGATAAGGAATTGAACGTCTTCATCGTCTAAACCATTGGCTTTTTGGAACTGAATAAATTGATTTTGTGACATATATAGTTACCATCCTTTTATCTAAAGTATGAGTAAATCAGCAGTGAGAACAATGTATTCAACAACAAGTCCGATTGTATCAGCTACACCCGAATCTATATGTTTTTTAAGCTCTGCAGAAACAACTTTTCTAGCCCTACCAGCTGCATTTTTTGGAGTATCAATAATTTTTTCTAATTCTTTAATGATCTTGTTTGCATTTTTGACAGTACCATTTACAGCTTCCTTTCCAAAACGTTGCTGTAAAACCCATTTTGCCCAGTCGTTATTTACTAAGCCTTTAATTACTTTGATTGCTGCCTTAATAGCTGCACCCTTAGGGCCATTTGTAGTAGCAAGTGGATCATTGTTGGCATTCTCAATAGCTTTAAATGCTTGAAGCAAGGCTTCTTGTTTTTCTAATGGTACATCTCTTAAAGCAAGTTGTTTCTGAAGCTCAGTAGGATTGATAGTTACTACCAAATCTTCTTTCTGTTCGATCTTTTCTGCTGCATGTGTAGCTGTGGATGGAATAAATACTGCTGCTGAAATGAGAACTAGCAACATCTTAACAAAAAATTTTTTCATTGGAATACTTCCTTTCTAATCATTTTTCAATAGTGAGGATATCACAAAATGAAATGAATTTTACATAAATTAGAAGAAATAGTATTTAATTCACACGCTTTTTGTCATTGTTTCATTCAATGTATTACTAATTTCCCGCACCTAAAAAAGGGGATATTTACACACAAAAACAACTTTAAACCTAACCCTAGGAGTTACTCCTTCTAATTTTTTTGCAAGTATTTCCTTAAAATGAAGCTTAGAAACTCAGGCTGTTTTATGAGGTGCGAAATTGTATTTTAGGAATCTGAAGAGGAAAATAAAAGAAAATATTGGTGAGTATCGACCAGCTATATGCTAAAATAGCACTTATATAGAGAGATGTAGCAATGCGTTTAAATACAATTATTTTGGGTGGAGTATTTATAGAAGATTAAAAGAGAGACAAAAGTTATCAAAATAAAATCATTCTTTTAATGAAAGAGTTATTCTTTCTAAATACAGATTTAAAACAAAATCATGACGTTTTAAAAAGCTTGAACTGTAACCTATTTGCATATGAATGGGTTTTATGTTTCGTATTGTATTTATTCAGAACGTCTCTTCAAGTGGAAGAATCACGTTTTAATAAATTGAACTTAAATCTTATAATGTATATTATAAATTTAAATGAAATTGATAGTAGGTGATTCATAAGTGAATAATAATTTGCTTTTGATAAAAGACTTTAGCGAATTAACTGGCTTATCACGAAAAGCTTTGTATCTTTATGATAAGCATAATATTTTGAATCCTGTATTTATTCATCCGAATAATGATTATAGATATTATGATAAGAATCAGTTACTAACTGCTAAACGAATAAATTTGTTAAAACAAGCAGGGTTTAGTTTAAATGAAATCAGCAAAATCATTCATAGAAAGTTATCTGATGCTGAAATAAGTAATTTGATAGAAGAAAAGCTTCAATTGGAAATAAATAAGATAAAAAATGCAAATCAAACAATAAATAAATTGAAAAGCCTGAATCCTACAATTACGATTTTAAATAACGAAATAAAAAAAGAGTATCTAGAATCATTGTTCGTATATGAGTATGAATTATTACCAAATGAAAATATATGTGTAGCACTGAATAACCTAGAAGGATTAGTTAGGGGACTTAATGTTAAAAAGAATGAAAGAATCATAACATATAAACTGATAGATAATAAAATTTACCCTTTTAGCATCGCCTTACAATTGGAAAATTACGAATCGAATCAATTGGCAATCACAAATTATTTTGGTTTTCAAGCGCAAAAGTTTTTTTATGAAATTGATCCGTATCAACAAGAATCGATATTAAAAATAAATGAGATAATTCAAAAAAATGAAATAGAATTATCTGAACCATATATTTATGAACGTATATTAAGTCCGGATGATTATCTATATTCCTCCAAACGTCTTTCGGAATTTATTTTTCCATCTAAGTAAGTATTAAGTGTTTGACCTTACCCTTAGGTTAACCCTTACACTCACTTTAAAGGGAGGTATAATACATGAAAAAAAATGATTATGCATTAGTAACAGGAGCATCTAGAGGGATAGGAAAAGCAATCGCAATCCAACTTGCTAATGATGGATTCAATTTATTATTACACTATAATCAAAATATTGAAAAGGCTAATCAAGTCAAATTAGAAATTGAATCAATTGGCAGACAAGCACATTTAATTCAAGGTGATTTCAATTCCAGTGAGGGGATTAACGAATTCATCGAAAAGACCAAGGAAATGGTAATCCAAGATAGTAATGTATCGTTGCATACAATTGTTCACAATGCTGGACATGCTACATCAAATGGATTTGGAGAAGTGGACTACGATGAGTTCGATCGTCTATTTAATGCAAATGTTAAAGCACCGTATTTTATCACACAATCTCTAATCGGACTTATAGAACCCAAAGGTAGGATAATAAATCTATCATCAGGTGTGACACGTATCGCATTTCCGCATATGATGATATACAGTATGACAAAAGGCGCGATTAATACAATGACGTTTACACTAGCAAAGGAATTGGGTGAAAAAGGCATTACTATTAATTCTGTAATGCCTGGGATTATTGATACGGATTCAACTGCTATTTGGCTGCATACAGAAGAAGGTCAAGAAAATGCAAAGAACATGAGTGTTTTAAAAAGAGAGGGTCAACCAGAAGAAATTGCAAATGTTGTTTCATTTCTAGCGAGTGAAAAAGCGAGTTTTATTACTGGGCATAATATGGATGTAACTGGTGGAAGTCATTTGTAATTAGGGAAATGTCGCTTATCTTTTAAAAGAGCGGTACAGAAGCGTTAAAGAAGGATATATTTATACAAGAACTAGAGCTAGTATTACTCCGGTCAATCAAAATTGCTCAATATCAACTATTGAATCTTTATGGAAAAAGCGATTTGGTCTGGACAAAACTAGGTTGGAAAGGTTCAGTCATCTTTTGAAAGATCGGGATAATTGGACTCCCAATAATTATGGTTATTATCACGCTCTCAAACATTGAGAAAGAGAATTTTTTGAATTTTATTTATCATAGAGAGACTACTTTCAAGAAAAGGTTAAAATATCAGTTTAATCAATATTTTTCAACTGATAACAAAGTATTCCGAGGAAGAATAGCAACAGCTAAAGTATTGAAAGGAATGCTTGAAGAATTCCGAAGGGAAAAAAGTTATATTAAATACAATATGATAAAGAGATTGTGTGCTGCCGTTAAATGAATTTAAATAAAAGAAGTATTTCATTTAGAAGGTGATTGAATATGATTGTTGAAGCAATTAAAGTAGGAGGCTAATAGTCTGGGAGGAGAGCTTATGGCTGATATTTCCCCAGGAGGATAAGAGGGGAGGGATCAAACCCTCTTCTTCATTCCGCATTTGGCGCATTTACGTATGAATTCACCTTTAGATATAGTGGATTTAAATTGAGCTGTATCACAATTGTCGCAGCGGCCACTATTCTTATCAGGATATTCTCGTATGTCGTAGATCTTTTCTAAATCAATTTCTTCTAACATTAAAATGACGAACTCCTTTAGCTTATTATTCATAACTATATTAATGATTTATGAAGAGGAAGTCAAAACACAATTAATAAAGTACAAATAACATATATTTAACGGTTGACTATGCTGATTAAACAAGGTATATTAATAATATAAAGATAAGGAGGTCATTTAGTGGATATAAAGAAGGTATTAAAGACAAAATGTGAAGAAGATCCTTCATTAGCAGCAAAATTAGCTAGTTTGGCAGGGTATTCACAAACATCAGGTTTTTATAAATTTTTAAATGAACAAGACAGACCTCTTAAGAGTTTTAACTCCTTATTAAAAATTGTTCGCTTTGTTTTTCCACAAAATGAAAGTGAATTAATACAAAGATTTGTTTTAAATACAGATCCACGAAAGCAGTTAGCTAGAGATGGATTGGAGTACGCTTCATCAAATAATCTTAATGAATTTACCGAAGAACTAATTGAAAAATTGCAAAGCTCTACAAATGCAGAAAGTAAAGAATGGGCGAATGTATATAAATTACAAAAAGAGTTACTCTGCAATAAAATTGATGAGTTTGAAACAACAGAAAAGCTACACTCTCTAAAGCTTAAAACAAAGGAAATGAAACTTTTCAGCAGAATTGTGCTACTACATAACAGAAATTTAAACACTGAATTCAACCGAATGGAAGAACTTAATGAGCAAATAAACAAATTTGACTTTAGTGACTTATGCAATGAATATATTGCTGGTTCTTACAAAAGTAGGGTTTACGCAATTAATTCTGATGCGTTTTTAGCGCAATTAAGGATTGATGAGGCCAGAAGATTAGCAAATCTAGCTACAGAATTAAATATTTCAAATAGGTTTGTAGTCTTTGGTAACTTACACAGCGGAAATTCATATATTTTTAGTGATTATGATACTGCAAAAAAATATTTTCTTAAAGCACTTGAAGCCAGTAATGATAATGAAATATATACAAAACAAGTTTATCGTTCATTAAGCTTTTTAGAAAATTACTGGGGCAAAGAAAATAAGTACCTTCCTTTAGAAAAAGAACACTATTCAGATAAACATGAACATGCTTTTTACCATATAAAGAACAATCAAAACAAGAAAGCTGTTGAGATATTAAACTCAATTGATTTGAAAAAACTGAAGCCTGGACAAAAAGCTTTTAATTATTTTTATCAAGGATTGATCAGCAAAGATAAAAGAGACTTCTTTAAATCTGTAAAGTTTTTAAGGAGTCTGGAGACAAATTTTTTATGCAACTACCATTAATTGAACTCAAAAAAATGAATGTTGAAAATGAAATTTTGGAAATTTTCGCAATGTAGTCTTTACAACTTGAAGGGAGGTGATATAATGAAAAAAATGATTCTAGTTATAACGTTAGTATTGGTAGCAGCAACAGGTGTAGCAGCAGGAAATGATTTTGAACAAGCTAAATCACATACAACAAACAAGTTAGCTGATCCAGGTCGTGGCGGTTGATTTAAACAAAAATAAATATTAGCAATACATAGCATGACGTTTGGCTCTACTGAGCTAAGCGTCTTTTCTAATTTAAAGGAAAAGTTCCTGTACTCTTAAAGTTAAATGAATAGGAACTAAATTAACACATTCAAAAATAATTAAAAGAATGTGTTATTTGTCATGAAAAAAGCTTTACATATAAGTTTTTATCCATTAAACTATAAATAAGACATACGGAAATATCTAATTTAGGAGGAGAATTATGTTAGCTGCTAGAAAAGACAATGTTATAAATTTCAATAAAACTGTTTATGCTCGTAAGATAGATAAATTCGGGGGAGAATGGTTTAATCACCAAGAAAACAAAAATAACATAGATAAAGAAATCAAAAAAGAACAAATAAGAAAGTCGATGGTTGAAGGATATATGAAATTATTGAATAGTTAGGAGGTAAGGCTAGTGATTGCATCACCAGAAAAAAGCTGTGCGGACATTGAGTATCAATACGAAATAATCAACAGCTTAAAAGAAGAACTTGTATATTTACGCAGCCTAAGTTTATCAATTAATTCACCAGTTGATCTATATAAGGTTAAACAAGCTGTATTTGAGTATTTAAAACAAATAGATGAGTTTTCTTTTAATCAAACCGTATTGACAAACACTTACACTGGAGATCTTCTCGCAGCCTACCGTAAGAGAATGGAATTTATAAAAGAACTTCGCAAATCCGTTGAGTATGAATTTGAATATTTTATCACTACATAAAATTAACACCATTGGCCAGGGCATCTAAGATACATAAGCATTTGAAGGAGATGTGCCAGTGCCTAATAACTTATTAAATATTATAGAACAATCGAACAAAACTATAGATAGTGTAGCTGCTGAATCAGGTATTTCAGTGAAAAGACTAGAACAAATTATATCTAAGCCTGAAGAGGCTAGGTTAATTGAAATGGCAAAAATAGCGATTGTTCTTAATTCAACAATTGAAGAATTAATGTGAGGGAGGGAGAAAAATGAATACTAAAGCAATTCCACTAAAGGAATACACGGTGTATAACGATATCATGACCTATCTAAAAAAGATTGATGATGAGGGATCGGTAGGAAACACAAATCACTTTACAAAAGCAAAAAGAAGACACAGTCTGTTTGAGACAAACACTGCGGTGAACTACTATGGGGACATTAAACAATTCTTTAAATACATTAAACCTGAAGTGGATATCGAGTTTTTAACACCGAGCGATATTGAAATAACTTCAATTGACTTAATAAATTTTAGAAAACATCTAAAAGAAGAAGGCTTAGCGAATTCAACAATCAACCGTAAAATGATATCAGTTAAAGGCTTATACAAGTTTCTTAAGACTGTTAGTACTTATTCTTCTTTAATTGATTTAAGTCAATTTGGATCAACAAAAAAGCTAAAAGAAATATCTAAGAGTTACGGTAAAACAACCCAAACTGAAGCAGAGAGAATTGCTGAAAACATGCTATTAGAGCGGGAGAATGGCTTAAAAAAGAAGCTGCTAACCAAATTTCTAATTCGTACTTCTTTTAGGATTGAGTATGCACTTACTGTTAGATGGATGGATATCAAGAAAGTTGATGGTGAATTGTATAAAGTTGAAGCGTTGAACAAGGGTTCGTATGTAGTTTCAACTGGCCTTCATGAAAATTTTTTGAATGATCTGCAACAATTAAAAAACCAAAATTGCATGGAGAATGATTTAGTGTTTGGTGGATTGACATCAAGATCTTACAGAGAATCGTTCAATAGAGCTTTGGATAGATTAGGTATACCTGCATCAAGAAACCTTAAACCTCACTCTTTAAAGGGAGTTGGGATTGATATAGCTTATGAAGAGTCTGGCAAAGATATACGAGTTGCTATGAATCAAGGGAATCATAAAGATCCTAAGACTCCATTGAGATATTTAACTAAAAATGACAACATCGAAAACTCTGCGGGTATATTGATGGATAAAGAAGTGGATTTTACATTGATTGAAAGTGCCACAAAAGAGGATTTTGTCAATTTTTTTCGTAAAGCAGATAGGGGAACTATGCAAAAGTTCCTAGAATTTGTGAGGTAAGTTTACATTTAGATTAATTTTATGACTATAAATTGATTTAATATAATTTGTTTGTTATTTTTGTTTTAGAAGAGGTGTATTAAATGAACAAGCTAGTGATTTTTGATGACGAAAAAGATGCGCTTCTAAACGAAACTATAGAAGTGTTATTGCAAAAAAATAAACATGACAAACATTTTAGAGAAAGACTGCAAAATGTTCTTTCTCATAAAGGCGTTTCACCTGGAGAAACAATGAATCTTATAATTAGATTTGGGAGACAGGAAGCACTTCGGAAAGAAGAAAAATATCTTTTAGCTTCAGGAATATATGAAGTGACTAAAGATGAAAAGATTAATCCAGTAAATTATTTTCCCGAAAGAATAATACAAGAAATTGAAACAACATGGGAAGGCTTTTCGCAAAATAACAATGAGATTAGTTTTCCTATAACCATTGAAGATGTTACGAAAGTTGATGACAATAATTTTACTTTCTTACTTAAAAGAAGTGAAATAGCAAAAATGTATGAGAATCATTTGCTTCAATATAACCCTAGAACTCAGAGAACTAGTGAGACCAAGAATTTTGAATTCTTAGGTGGTGAAATACCTATTCCTGAGCTTAACCAAGAAGCGGTAGAGCAGATTGCTCAAAAAGCAATTGATGGTACATTAATAAGTTCAACATTAATATTTAATGCAAGATTTGGCTCATCGTCTGAGGGTATCGAGATCTCTTACGATCCACATGAAAGAAGTTTGACGGTGATGACAGATACTCTGGTTGATGTAATTGATGGTTATCATCGTATTGTTGGTATTTCTAAAGCAGCAAGGTCTGGCAACTTTGATGACAAATACATGAAAGTGGACTTTTACAACGTAACTCAAAAAGTTGCTAGGCAGTTATTTGGGCAACATAATACAATGACTCCAGTTAGACTATCGAAACTAAAAGAAATGAACGAAGAAAATCCTGTGAACAAAGTTGTTACTCATATTAGAGACAACAGTGTAATTGGACAAAGAATAAGTTTAGATCATGATGTGATTGCAACTCAATCAGATTATTTATATTCCTTAAATGATGTAGTAAGTGCAATAGAGGCAACAAAATTCCCTAAGTTGCTGAAAGATCAAATAGCTGTAAGGAAAATTGGTGTCTTTTTGGTTGAATTCTTTGATGAATTAACTGAGCTGTATTACGAAGAATTTCTAGGAGACAAATTTGAGCAAGCCAAAAAAACTATTGTAATAAATAAAAACATTTTGGTTGGGTTCATGGAAATAGCATATTTCATGTACACTTCTGGTATTAGTGCATCAATGACGCAACAAATAATTAAAAAAATGAGACTTAGCTTTATTAGAAGTAATCCAGAGTTAAAAGAACACAAAATTCTAAATAAAAAGAATGAAGTAACTCACAGTAAAAAACATGTTATTAAATATTTTCAATACAAATTGAACGAAGTAGAAGGTGTATAGCTTTGTATAACGAGGAGTTTAAGAAAACTTATTTAGATACATTAAGTAGTGATAGTCAACTAAAGCAAGCCTCCCTTTTATTTAGTCATTCACAAAAAGAAGAAAAAATAAGGGATAAAGACTTATTTGATTTCACAACTGATGAAATTTTGAATGTGCTAAGAGCGATGTATTCAACTTCTCTTGCATCTTTGGAAACATTCTTATACACCATGATAACTTATATAGATTGGTCGATTGCAAACGGTGTTACAAAAGGGAGTAATAATTTAGCTAGGTTGATAAAAACCAATGATCTATTGTCATGTATAGATTCATCATTAAAACTATATATAACTAAAAACGAATTGGAAAAAATGTGCGAAGAATTAATTAATGCCCAAGATAGAGCCTTGTTTAGATTGCTTTTTGAGGGCATATTAGGTTACGAGGCAAGTGAAATGACCAGTCTTACAAGAAGTGATATAGAAAAAGCGTTAAATAATAATAATATGCTAACTGTACATGATTCAAAAAATGGTGAGAGAACAATAAAAGTAGAGAAAGCAACCTTGCAAGACTGTCTTGAAGCAAACCTTGAAACAGAATATAGACCATTGAATGGGAAACCAGGGCTTAGAAAGCCATCATTAAGTTTAGTTGATAATGAATATGTAATAAAAACAAAACTGACTAATGCGATTGGGCAAGGACAAGCTTCAAGAACTGTAGTAAGTTCTACTTTTAGAAACCTTAAAGAAATTTTTGGTTTTTCATTTTTAAGACCTATCGGTATAGTTAAGTCAGGCCTTCTATATGAGGGCTATAAGCTAATATTAAAAGGGGAAGAGTTGGACAGAAAAGCTCTTAATGAAATATATGAGGATAGGAAAGTCCAAACAACTGATTTAAATCAAAAAATCATCTCAGATCGAAGAGAATTCATGAATGAGGAAACCATAAGAAAATATTACGCAGATGAACTTAAAAAAGAAGGCAAATCTTTATGATTTGTCTCTTTTTTATGAAAAATTCTAAATAATTTCCCTATTCGACAAAAAAAGACAAAATATTGCGTATACAACCTGTTATGCTTATAGTAGTATAGTCTTATCAGCGAATTCGCTGATAATGGAGGTGTACTGAGACCATTGTCTCAGTTAATCAATGTCGTATCCTAAACTCAAATAAATCGTCAATCTTGCATCCTAAAGCCATAGCGATCTTCGCTGCTGTTTTAATGCGGATGTCTACAGGTTGATTAATTATTTGAAAGATGCTTTGTGGTGTCAGGCCAGTGGCACGTGCCAAGTCAGCCTGTGTCCAGTTTTTTTCCTTTAGAAGCTTAGGAATATGACATTGCCCGATCTCTACATTTAACATCGGACAACCTCCAGTTTTGTTGTTAAAATGTACAAGCTCTATTACATATCATACCAATCAAAGTGAAATAAAAAAAGAAAAAAATACTGTAGCTAATATTAGAGCTTAGATGTATAATGAAAACAAGAAACAGAACACATGTTCTTTTTATGTTGCAGGAGACTAATCAGATAGGGAGAAATGAGTATGGCTAAGTTTAGAACCTGCTTCGTTATAAGCGCTGATACATTTTTAGATATTGAAGATGTTGAAAATACTGAGGCTGCGTATAAAAAAGCGGAATTGGTAATCTCACCGTTCGAGCTAACAACAGATATTATATTGAAAATAGGAGACAAAGAAATAAAATTAGAATCTGGATGTTTGGATATCACATTAATAGAAGATGTTGAAGAAATAGATTAAACCTAAAATAACATAAATCCTACATCTAAGATTGTAAGCAACTTGCTTTCGGATTGGAAAGAAGATAGCTAAATATGGCAAATGTCATTATTAAGAGAAAAGACTACCAGGATATTAATCTAAAAATCAATGTGGACAAACTAAGTGACATGGAAATCGCCTTTGAACTTGTATTCTCGGGGAAAGAAAATAGTATTGCGATAACAATGAATCCCTCAGACTTGATACAGCTGAGGGATAAAATTAATGAAACAATTTTTAAACTGTCATAAGAGCAAATAATGCTCTTATTTTTATGTAAATAAGTGAAACAAAAATAACAAATATCTATTGACAATGAAAGGAAGAGTGTCGTACTATTAAAATACAAATAACACACATTAATAAGAAAGGAGTTCTGTTTGGAAATATTAGAATCAAAGTTAAAAAAGATTGAGGGTTCGATTTCTAATTTCAAAAGAAACTTGGAAAAAGGTAAGACTGAAGCTATTGGAGATATTCACTCAATTATTGAATATGGATATGAAATGCTTTACATTTACGAAGCAGCAACAAAAGAAGATAAAATGTAAGTTTTATTTAGACCTTAGGAGGTGAATGCTATATAGTAAATGATCATTCATTCGATATTAAAAACATAAATTACAAATATGAATCAGAATTATTGTCAGAGATGTTTAACATTACAAATGGTGCAGCTGAAAGTAGGGATACATTGATTAAGTCGATTAGATTTATTGATGAGGGCATCTCATACTCCATTGGGGATAGTGTAGAGGGCTTCTTGGGAGCTAAGGTGTATTCAATCTATGATTATCGAGAAGAGCCAGAGAAAGCGTTCTGGATTCATTTAGATAGCGGTGAACATTTCTTTGTAAATAAGGGGAAAGTAATTGTTGAACATTATGAAGGAGGAGAGCATATCGACTAAGACATTTGAGTTATCAGAAATGCAACAGGAAGCCGTAAGGATTATTGAAGACTGGTTTAAGAATTCAAAAAAGAAATCATTTTTCCTGGCGGGGTATGCTGGGACAGGAAAAACAACATTGGTTGAATACATAATAAAAAAATTACAAATAAAAAGCAGAGAAGTAGCATTTGCTTGTTATACAGGTAAAGCATCATTGGTCGTAACAAGAAAAGCAAATGGAAAATATACAGCAAGCACCATACACAGCCTTATTTACAACATGAGAACAGATAGAAATGGTGATTTGCATTCGGAGAAAAAGTCTAAAGACGAGCTGTCTCATTTAAAGCTGATTGTGATTGATGAAGCTTCAATGGTGGATGGGAAGATTATGAAAGACCTAAAGTCCTTCGGTATCAAAATTTTGTTCATTGGAGATACAGGACAATTACCACCAGTTTCTCAAAACGGAATTGAAGATTTTATGTCCATGTTCAACAATCCAGATTTCACTCTTACAGAGATTCATAGACAAGCAGCTGAAAATCCGATTATTAAATTGTCTATGCTGGCTAGAACAAAACAAGAAATTGCCCCTGGTGTGTATGGGGAGAACAAAGAAGTTGTTGTCATTGATAAAGTAACATGGGAAGCACATAAAAACAGATTGTATAAAACTGCTGATCAAATTATTTGTGGGTTCAATAAAACAAGGTCACATATTAACGATGAGATCAGGGAACTTTTAGGTTTCGACTCAATTTATCCAATGATTGGCGATAAAATGATATGTCTGAAGAATGATTGGGAGAAATCAGTTAACGATTATTCTCTAGTTAATGGGATGACTGGTTATGTACATAAAGTATATAGCAGTGATGAAATTAAAAGGGAACCTAAATATGAGTCAACAGTTATTGATTTTAGACCAGATTTTACAGATGAATTTTTCAAAGAACTTTATATTCCTAATGATTCAATAGGGAATCCAGGCTTTAAATTATTGCCCTATGATGAATCTGATTACAATCGTTTTGATTTTGGGTACGCAATTACCTGTCATAAATCTCAAGGGTCACAATGGGACAATGTTGTTGTAATAAACGAAGTGTTAAATCATGAAACACATCATAGATGGCTTTATACCGCTATAACTAGAGCAGCAGAAAAACTTATATTGGTTGTTTAATTAAGGAGGAGAGAGCTATGGAAAAAGTAATTGTATACACTGATGGCGGTTGTAGAGGGAATCAAAATGAAACAAATGTTGGCGGATGGGGAGCAGTCTTATCATATAAAGGGAAAGAGATTGAATTGAAAGGTGGCAAGCTAAACACAACAAACAATGTGATGGAACTAACAGGTGCAATTGAAGCTTTAAAGTATATAAATACAAATAACATACATATTGAAGTGTATGCCGACTCTGCTTATGTGGTTAACGGCATGAATAGTTGGGTAAAGAATTGGATTAAAAACAATTGGTGTAAATCAAACAAGAAACCTGTTGAAAATAAAGAGCTATGGATGGAATTAAACGAACTTGTTAAGAATCAAGCGTCAGTTACCTTCTTAAAAGTTAAAGGACATAGTGGAGACGCTGGAAACGAAAAAGCAGATGAGTTGGCCAATCAAGCAATGGATGAACTTGAATAGGAAATAAAAATAAGATTTCACAAAAAACAGAGGAGATATGGCTGTGGCAAACAGGATACATGTTATAAGGATCGACGTTGCGTATGCGGGTGAATTTATTGTTATTCCCCACACTAACAAAAAAAGCGCCCTATTAGATTTCTATGATCGGATCAAATGGTGGGAAGATAACTTAAAGGTAACCTCGAAAAAGCTTTCGGAAACAAACACTGAAATTGAAGTAGATGTTAGAGATCCTATAAGTGAAGAAGGTGCAAGCCTGTATTTCAACACAGTCGAATCTGGAGAAGAGTTGGTTTTGTAACAAAATAAAAGATGCATTTCATTCTAAATTAGGATAGGAGATTGATTAACAATGGAGACTAAGCACGGATTAAGTCAAGGAAGATTAAATTCAGCTAAAGATTTTACTCGGAATTTCTTAGAAAGACTTAATAAAATTGAATTGATGTATCAACTTTCTGTAAACAAAATGGTGGATGGAGAAAAAGCTGAGAATTTTATTGCAGGAAATATCAAAGAAATCGAACGTGATTGGGAATGCTTTATGAGCTACATTAAACAAAGAGAAGATATGAGGGAATTAGATTAAAAAGACTGTTTTAAAGAAAGGGGTTGGTCAATTGGCTATTGATTTTAAAAAGTTTTCTGATCCAGAGTGGATAAAGTAGCAAAAGGAAAAAAGAGAAGAAGAAAGACGACTTTTTGAAGAAAGTGAACAAATTAGACATAGAACAGTGTGTTTTACAGGCCATCGTCCACAAAAATTAGGTGGATATGATATGAAGAATCCAACAATGCTGAAGTTAAAAGAAAAGCTTTTAGAAGTGATTGAAATAATGATTGAAGAAAATGATGTCGATCGATTTATCACAGGTGGTGCTTTAGGTGCCGATACTGCTGCATTCTGGTGTGTACATATTATGAAAGAGAAGTATCCTCATATCAAGAATGTTGTTGCGGTGCCATTCGAAAATCAAGATAAGAAATGGTCTGCAGAACAACAGGTCTGGTACAGAAAGATGCTTGATAAAGCAGATGAAGTAATCAAAGTTGATGAAATTAAAAATTACAAAGATGATTCAGTACCAATTGGAGAATATTCAGATGCAAAGTTTAACAGAAGAAATGAATATATGGTTGATCACAGCAAGAACATTGTAGCTATTTATGATGGGAGTAAGAGCGGTACATCAAATTGCCTTTACTATGCACGAAATAGATATCTAGGTCATGCAATATGGAGATTGTTTCCGCAATATGATTTTGAATTAGAAGTTTACTATACACCTGGCTAGGAGGTGAGTGCTGTGAAAAGTAGTTTTGAACGAATGAAGGAAGAAATGGAAGAAGTCAATGAGGTTTATTATAAAATCTACATTTCCGATAAACCCATGTATTCAGTTGTTACTTTGCAGTGGTTTGATGAATTGGATTATCGAGACTCAGACTTCTTGGCCAATCAGGAGGGAAACCACTTGAAGTTTGAACGGGAAGAGAGAGCCTTAGAATGGCTTTTCCTGAATGTGCCTAGAGCATTAATAGATTTAGATTAGTCAATAAAAGGATTATTTCAAAGGAATTGGGGAGAGGCAATATGAAGACAGTTGTATCAAATTTAATGGTCAGAGAGATTGTTTTAGATATGATCGATGAAGAAACAATGATTAGAACTCCAGAAGGATTAGCGGATTTCCTATTGAAGCATAGAGACAATGAAACAATTTTTGTTGAAGGATGGGAAAGTAAGGTTGATCTAGAACCGTTTGATGATTCTGAGTGGGATGAGTAATTAAGGTGAAAAAATGATAAATTACATATATTTTGTATATAAAACAGCGAAGTTTAATCTTATCTGGTATAAGGTGCACCATAAAGCAGACATAAACATATTTGAGAACTGCAGTTGGAAGTCGTATGTAGCCTATAAACAATATAAGAAGGATGGTGAAAGAAGTGGACAAGGTAATTTTTAAAAAAGACATTGCTCTTGCAGAGTATCCATATACTTTATATTTCATAAAGGATAAAGAATATGAAGTTCTTGATGAGGATAAGGAAAATATTTATGTTGGACATAAAACAAATTCAAATCAATGTACTAAAGTTCCAAAGACAGATGAAGGTACATTGTTTGAATATAAATAACACACATCTTGAGGGAGGTAATACATATGAACAATATGAAGAAATTGATTAAAGAAAACGTTAAATTGAAAATGAAGCTGGCAGCTAATGAAGAAGCAATTCTGAAAGAGAAAGAAGAAATGAGAAACAACAAATTGATTAAAATCATGATGAATAATCGACACTCTGGTTTATCAGTTTAGATGAAATCGTGATTTTAAACAGAAAGAGGGGAGAAAGTGGAATGACAAATAAAATCGTTTGTCCTCATTGCAAGAACGATGGCGGATTCTTTACGAAGCAAAGAATAACTGGAACGGCTCACATATACTACAACTCTATTGGTGACCTTGAAGAAGAACAAGGCTCTATGCATGACGGCCTGTCGTATCACGGAGGAACAAAAGCCTATTGCAAACAGTGCTATAAACCGATGGGGAAAACAGAAGATTTAGCATCTGGAAATCAAGAGGAAGAAACATGGAGGAGGTAGCGGAATGACAAAAATGACTGCAAAGAAAATGGCGGATATGTTAGAAGGCTATGAACAGAATGCTTATGCAGAAAAATTTGGATTAGATTGGCTTGCTGATGTAGGAGAGAATCTGAAAATGTATATGATTAACTGCCATCTTGAAAAACGTGATCCAACCTTTGAAGGATTAATGAAATGGATCACTGACCTTCACATTAAGGCAATGACAATATGAATCGAGGAGTAACTAGATGAAAGATAGTTTTTAACCGGAATGAATGAAGAAATGAAAAAAAGAATAGAGGCTCAATGCCTCTATCTTTGATCCTTTTTTCCGTCAGTTTTTGTCACGATTTCCGTTTTGAAAACCCCAGTTTCAATCTTAAAGGTGGCTATCTTATCTAAATAAATTAATACAAAGATAGATACCAAAAATCCAACTAAAGCTAAAACCATTGTGTTCTTCATTTTTTTTAAAGCCATTTGAGCATTATCCTTTCATGTGTCGACACCCGATTGTTTTTTTAAAATACCCACACAAACCCGCACTGGCACTAAGGAAATACTTAGACATGGCTGACGGAATTCAAAATATCATATCCAGCTCGGTAAAATCAGGCAGGCTGTCATTTTCAATTAGCAATAAACACACCCCCTTTCGGTTTAAGGTAGGGGATTCATACATGCCTGAAAGACTACTCAGAAGAACACATAAATAGTATCGCATATAGAAAGAAAGATGTAAATAATGGAATTACAGGGGGTTAATATATGACTATATCAAATGAAGAGTATATTACAATTTTCCTAGAAGGGAGATGGATAGAACAGCCTTTCAGAGATTTAAAAAGTGGACATATATTTAAAATGCTACATGAAGAAGGCATCGGTGTTTATACTGCGGTTAGCAACGCTTGGTACGATGAGTTATACGAGCAATGGATGGTACATATTGAAGAAGATCATGGCGGATTAATTAAAAAATAACATATATCAATTAGAGTAAAACAGAGATTTTATACAGTATTGGAGGAGAAGGATAATTGAATTCGGAAGAAGCAAGAAATTACTTTAAAGAAGGGCTTTGCTATGAAGACATCACAGAGGGAGATATTTGTGCCTTAGTGATGTTGCTCAATAAACATATCAAACAAGCAGTTAAAGAAAAAACAATGTCAACTGATTCAATGAGGATGAGCCAAAAACTCGATAGTAAGTACAGAACAAATGGAACATTAAAAAGGCGCTATGTATACATAAACAGTCACTACTTTACCCAACGGGAAGCAATCAGCTTTAACTTAGATGGATTTATTGGATTTGCAGGATGGGCAGATTCAAGCAACAGGCACCCCATTATAGCTGCGTTTGTTGAATGAGTTGATCATATGAAAGAACAATTGAAATTAATTAGTTAAAAGTAATTTTTTATTCAATTTAAAAGGAGGAAGTGAATGGCCAGCAAGGAACAAATCAAACGCATGAATGAGATAAACGAGTTGATCAAGCTCATAGCAAGCCTTGATCGCAGAACATTCTATTGTAAATCAAAGGATCGAGTTGCTTTTTTCAAATTTAAAACCAAGCTATTTTTTATTGACGATTACACAGGAGAAAATGTTTATCCATATGAATTGGGGCACGGTCGAGCAAACGGATTTTCACACGGGGGAAACATGTGGCAGCTGGTCAACAGCATGAGGGAATTCATTATCACGGGTAGATATGGCGATCTCAGAGACTATAAAGAAATTTGGGCTTATAGTCGTGAAGGTTGTCAAAAGATTCGCCAAAAGGCAAAGGAAATCGGATTTATTGAAACGGTTGATTATCCATACAGTTTCAGAGAATGGGAGAAAGCCTGATGGATATTGTTATCAGATACGTTTTCAAGCACCGTTTTTCAGGAAACATCGAGATCAAAAAATATTCTACTAGTCAACTAGAAGCGCGGGCAGCAAAAAAGCTGTCGCCGTGCTTCGATGAAACAGAATACGAATTAATCTCTCGTGATTTATGTTTTGACAAAGAAAAAGGCGTGTTCGTTGGAGATTTAATATATGTCACTCAATGGCACGGCAACTATATAGCTTCAGTAGAATTTGGCGAGTATGAACAGGATGGAAGCGGGGATGAATACCCACCATCGAAATGCTTTGGTTTTTATGCCAAAGCGGTGAACCCAACTATTACCGATGAGGAAGGTTTGGAATATGAAATTGTACCGGATTACCTCATACAGAATTCAATGCTCAGACTCGACTCGTACAAGTGCATCGGAAACATCTATCAAACTGATCTATTGGAGGAAGCACAATGACCGAAAACAACCCGATTATCTATTCAGTCATAGAGAAATTGCATAAGCAGCAGGAAAAAGGTCTGAAAAAGTACGGGGTTGAGGTCAAAACCTCTTCCTATGATCTGAAAGGCTGGTTAGAACATGCTCAACAAGAAGCAATTGATTTTACAACGTATTTAGAAGCGGCCATTCAGTTGCTGGAGGAACAAAAACAGGCTTTTCAAGCACGGTATGATCATCACATCTCACAAAAATATGAAGCAATGGCTGGGAATTATGATGGATGGAGTAGCAGTACAGATGCCTGGAATCATCATGCATTAAGTGCAAGCCTTGTTTATCAAGATGCATTGACCGCAGGTATTAGATTGAAAATGGAAGGGGAATGAAGATGAAAAAGAAATTGTTAGCATTATTTGTTGGGATTATGGTGATTACGGCTGGATGTAGTGAGGCTGATACAGTATCACAAAACATTTCTAAATCGTCTGACTCATTTGAGGTACAGAGAAGAATCGTTTTCTTTAATGGGATCACAGACAAATACTTACTCACTGTAGAAGGGCTTTGTGCTCTTGGAAACGATGACAGTGATCTAAGAATGACGGTAACATGCAAGGTTAGTAAGGATGAATACAAAAAGCATTATCTTGGTTTAAGTGATAATGTTAGTTTCTTTGCTGAACAGCTTGAGGGTAATAAAGAAGACCCGTTTCATTACAAAATTTTGTTCAGGCCAGAAAATATTATCCCAGATATTGAGCTGCAGACGAGTAAATGACATATAGACAGTAAAATATAGATTGGAATGAACTGAAAATTAATGATGGGAGTTTAAAAAATGACAATTGAAGTTTATTTAAAAATGAGAAATAACGGTAAAACACTAGAGGAAATACAGCAAGATAGAGCCTTGAGCGAAGGTACTGTTCACACTCTTGAACTTGGGTATCAATGTTATCTGAAACGATTACCTCTTGATAAAGCAATTGAGATCATTAAGGAGGTTAATTGTGAAGTCGATAGAAAAATCACTCTTGAAATTGGAGAGAAGTCTTGAGTCAACATCTAATACAATGCAAAGGTGGAAAAGGCAACAATTAATACTGATTGCATTGATTAATGTGAGCATAGTTTCAATATTAATAGGGCTTTCGATTATTTATATTTTTAGATAAAAACAACCTTTTAACGAAAGTGAGGAATTTAATGTTAAGCGAATTAAAACAGGCCACATTAAATAAACAAGCTGATCTAGATTACTTGTTCAATGCGTACTCAATCATTCTTCAAGAAAAAGATAATGTTTTAAGTAATCTACATACATACTTAGCAAGTCTGACCATTGCCCAAAAGAATTTATTTAATGTTTTAGACAAGGAAGCAAAGAGTAAGTTTTCAATAGATATTAGACAGCGAGTTTTGCAGCTTCTTAATGACTATGTGGGAAACATATACGATGGATGTAGTGTCAAAATTTCGACAGCTAACTTAAATCCTTTGTCAATTATAACTGAGAAAGGGAGTATCCTGAGAGTAAATTGGGAATCAAAAACATACGGACGAACTGTTGAATGGACTTCAGAAAAGCACTACAAGAGAATGGATCAAGATATTAGAGATAGAATTGGAGAGTCTGAAGATTCTATTAAACGATACACAGAAGTTTTAAGAAGTCCCTTATTTGGACTTTTAAAAGATAACAATCGATTCATTAAGAATCCATTTAAGTACATAGCAATTCAATGTTCCACCTTGCTGGTACATCCATTTAAAAAGAAAGAAAACATAGATATGCTTACACAATTAATTAAAAATCATGAAGGTGGAATTAAATCTAGTCAGAAAGAAATTAATAGAAATCTTGAGACATGGAGAAAACTGCAGGAAATAAAACCTGAAATAGACAAAATATTTAAAGTTTGGGAAGAGCATTTAAAAGGTTTGGGTTACAGAGAGGTTAAGTCTAATTCACCTGAACTTTATTAGGAGGGATACATGTTGAATAAAGAAGCATTAATTAACAAATTACAAACAGATAACAGATTATTGAGAGTCGAAAATGAAAAATTGAAACAAATTCTAAGCAATATTGAGCATCGTGGAATGGAAAAGGCTATCAAATTAAAAAGAAAGCAAATCTATTGAGGGGGAATTGAATTGACTGATACTAAATATAAAACGGAGAAACGTAAGGCGGAAGTAGGCGAACGCATTTTGATTACCAATGCTGATTACGAGTTATCAGATTATCAAAACGGTGGTGTATTTACGGTGACCAACAGCGGTACTACTGGCGTAGAGTTGGATTGCGGGATGATATCGCAGCACCACGAATACGAAGTCATCATCGGTGAACACACGCCAGCCCCGAACCTAGACGAAATGGACTATGACGAATTAGTTGCGCTAAGCGAATCCGTAATGAAGGCGCTAAGAACACGCTCATATAAGCTAGGATACGATCAGGGTCGTTTTGATGCGGATATTGAAGCGACGCATGGTACGTATGAGAAATCCGATCAGCAGAAACGGGATGTGATCGTTGCGAGAGCGAAGGTTGATATAGAGGCTCTGTACGCAACAGACCTCGGCTACTACCACGACTTTATCGTAAATGCCGAAAAAAGAACCGTAGTTGCTTTACGCAAATCGTTTGCAGAAGGCTATATTCGCGATAGAGGAATCGCCAAGTGCGCCCCTACCGACTGCTTCAACGCACACATCGGCAAGGCTATTGCGTTAAGACGTGCGTTAGGGCTTCCAGTGCCGTCGGAGTATCTAAACGTGCCACAGCCGACAGAAGTGCGTGTGGGCGATGTTGTAAAAGGGAGAACTGCATTCAGTATGGATACGTATGAAGAAACGGTTGGAGAAATCGAGGACGGTAAATACAAATACATCGGAGGAGATTTCGATTATACAGAAGATGCTGACCTCGTAATTATTGACGATTCGAGAGCGGGTGAGAGCGAATGACTAAACTAAAAAAAGAATTTTGCCCAAAAAAGGGATGGTTTATAGATTTTGAAAGATATCCAAGATTGGGAACTTGGTCAGCTGCTATAGGTATTAATAGAGAGTTAATGCAACACTACATGAATGGATATGAAAATGATATTACACATCAAGGATATAAATCTGAGATTTTTGCAACGTTTTTTGGCTTTCAAATTGCATTTGGCTATAACTCAGTCAAAGAGGTAGCTTAATGAAATACGATAAAACATTCGTTTTAAATTAAAAATAAGATATAGAGGTGATTGTATGACAGTTGTTTTAAGTCCAGAGATTCACGAGGCAGTTGAATATTTTAAGAAAAATCTTGGCTATTCAGATAAACATCTCTATTTGGGGTTGGTTCAATTTGATGTAATGAAAGATAAGAACCCCGAGTTTGCTGAAGTGATTTACAATTTCTATAAAGAAAAACCTGAAAGCTTTATTGCTGCTTTTAAGCACGGGTATGTGGTCGAACGGCCAATTGAATTCAACCAGGCTATTGTCAGATTCTTCAACGGAGAAGAATTAAGCGTCAAACATAAGAATTCGGGTAAACGTTTTAAAGTTTGGCTAGAGATGAAGAAATACCCTGCAGGTTTTGAGCTGAGAACGTTGGACATGTGAAATTGGAGTGAGGTTACAGCAAGTAATGAATAAACTCATTGTGATAACAGGCCCTAGCGGAAGCGGTAAGACATCATTAATGCGTCAAATCATGAAGAATGAAGTTGTGTCATTTACGACCAGGATGCCAAGACAAGGTGAAATTAATGGAGTGGATTATAAATTTATTAGTCTTGAAAAATTCGAGGAGTTAAAAGAACAAGGTAAGCTAATCGAACAAGTTGAATATAGCGGCAACTATTATGGAATTGACCGAGAAGAACTTGAATATAGGACGAGTATAGGGAATGCATTTGTCATTCTTGATTATCATGGAATGCAGCAGGTAAAAAAGGTGTATCCTAATTGTGTTACGTTGTTTTTGTACACACCTTACCACAAGGCATACAAACAAATGATTCAAAGGGGCGATACAATAGAAAAGGTTCAACAAAGACTGAAGACGTATACTCAAGAGATGAAAAATAAAGAATATTACGATTATGTAATAAGAAACAATTCAGGAAAATTCGATGAGTCTATTAAAGTTTTAACAAGTATCATTGAATCAGAGGTATCGAGATTACATACATAAGAACTACATAAAGAAAAGGTTTAATCACAAAGTCTCAGATTTTGTGATTTTTCCATTTTACCCTTGATTTAACAAATGTAAGTGCTATCATTGCAATTGAGTTAAAAAAAGGAGTGATTACTTGTTAAAAAAATCTATCTTTACAATCGTTAGTCTGGTTATGGTGTTTTCAATCATGATAACGGGTAAAGCATCAGCAGCAGTTTCAGACGAAAGTGAATATGAAAATGCTATTAAAGAGATTAAAAAGTCCCAAGAAAGCTTTTTAAAGTATTTAAAAGACGCTGCACCGAAGAATGAAGAGGAAGCAAGTGACATTGCTGAAGAGTATTATTCAGATAATAAATTGAATGATGAACTTTTAGGCAGCTATTATGAGAAGAAAAGAAACTTGTTGCCAGGGATTGAATCTGGAGACAGTTTTGATATTGGCAAGTACATAGAAAAGAATGTGTCTTCTGATGAATTTGAAGCACACGAAATTGGCAACGGAATCAAAGTTGTTTTTACTGATTCTCCAACATACTTCATTACTTATGCTGGTGAGAAGAAAGCAGAGAGTGGAGAAATTTCAACAAATGCAACTTCAAAAGAATATGAGTTTATTTACAGAGCTAAAAATATGTTCGGGCTGCAGTTGTTTAGGGTTTATAACTCTGCATATTTTGTCTATGGGGGTAAAGAACCGAGAGCAACCCAAACAGATGCATATTATAAAAGAGGTCAAACATCTACATGGAAAGCTGAAAATTGGAAAAAAGGAACAAAGAAAGTTAGTGGTAAAGCTGTAGCCTACGCTCAAGGGAACTTTACAACAGGCTTTTCAGTTGGAGGATTTGACCTTATAATGGAAGAATGGCATATTAGTAATGAAATCCATTGTAATAATAAAGGGAAAGTTTCATTCTACGGAAATAGACTATAGGAGAAGATAAAATGACAATGTTAAAATCAAAATTGTTTCGTGTTGTGTTTTCAATATGCTTTTTATTAACACTCATGATTTGTCTTTTTAACATGGCCGTGTTCCCTGGAACACCAGCATCATATTATGTGGTGTTAATAAGCAAGTTTATTGGCGTGAGCTTGTTTAATGGTGTATTTTATGGAACATTGTTCTACTTGGTAATAACATTGATTAATTATCTCATTTCAAAAACGTCTAAACAAAATCAGTAAGAGGAGAGCGGCTTAAAGCCGTTCTTTTTTTGTTTCAGATAAAACTGTCATTTTAAATCAAAAATAATATATGAAAGTTGTTGACTAAAATACAAATTACATATATTATAGAGTTACAGTTAAAGAGGAGGTGAACATATGAAGCTATTGAAAGTGAAAAAGAAAGCAGCGGATACATATAGGCATACTGTAAAAGGCAATTACAAATTATCGGATGAGAAAATTCAAATGAAACTTAATCGACACATCATTTGTTTAAAGGAAAGAGAGCCAGAAAGAATAATCAAGCAAGGATTATTAGGTAGAGTCTATCTTTATGGAAATCTAATGATTAAAGTTCGATTGGGGAAGATTGTAGACATTATTAATCTACCTCATAAACTTAGAATTGAAAAACGTTTAGAAGATAGTGTGTTTCAAGAAATTGAAAAGCAATTAAAAACAAATAACAAATATAAAGGAGAATGATTTATACATATGGCGAACACTGAATTAAGAGAAGCATTGAACAAGGTAGTAGTAGAAGGAACATTGGCTGAGATTAGATCAAATGAATGGGGTAATAAAAAGGGTATTAACATTGAACTTGATATTGAGACAGATGAATTCTCTGTGCATACATTAAAAGGAATGTCTTCATACACAACTAAAGATGGAAACGAGAGCAAAAAGGCAAAGGCATTTCAAACCATGATTGATGAATACAAATCAATTGCAAACTCTTCTAGAGAAGAAGCTGACAAGATCAGAGTTGAAGGTAAACTTGGGCTAAATGAATATTTTGTGAATAATGAATTGAAATCTTACCCTGAATTATCTTTAAATTTTGCAAGAAGACAGTCAAATGACGAATTTGAACCACAAGCTATGTTTGATGTGGAGTTGGTTGTAGAGAATGTTGTACAAGAAAGAGCACATGGTGAGGAAACAGGTAGAGCAGTCTTAAATGGACATATTCCTCTATATGGAGGCAAGGTTATTCCATTTTCGTTTGTTGTAACAGAAGAAGGCTCTGAATTTGTAGCAGACAATTACGAGAAAAATTCTACAGTAAATGTTTATGGAGAAATTGTTAATTATAAAGAAAGAACAGAAAAAGAGAAAGAAAGTGCTTTTGGTAAACCTAAAGTGGAAGTGAAAACAAAAACGAAAAGAGAGTTTCTGGTTACTGCTGGTCAAGACCCTTATGAGGAAGAAAACAAAGATGCGTATAACCCTGAAATCATTGAAAAAGCACTAAATGAAAGAGAAATCGAATTAGATCAGAAGAAACAGGAAGCCAATAACAATGGAAATAGCAAGAGTAACAAGAAAAAAGGTGGATTTGGCGGAGGAAAGCCAGCAACTTCAAATAACAAACCTGTAACCATTGCAGACGACGATCTTCCATTTTAAAGAACAAAACAACATAAATAAATTATAAATTACATATGAGGAGCGGATTATTTGTCAGGATTAGATATTTTCAAGCCAGAAGTCTCAGTAATTGCAAAAGGAATTGAAGGTAAGGTTGTCACTATATATGGTTCTAACAACTTAGGTAAAAGTAAGCAGTCATCAAGAATGACTAAACCATTGTACTTACCTTTTGAAAAAGGATTAAATGCAATTGCTGGTGTAAATTTTATGCCGATCAATAGTTGGGGAGACTTCAAAAAGGTAAACAAGCAGCTTTCCAAAAACGTTGAAAAAGCAAAGGAAATGTATCAGACAATTGTTGTAGACGAAGTTGATGCATTTGCAAAGTATGCGACCAGATATGTTTGTAATCAATACAATGTTGAAAGAATTAAAGATGGAAACGATGGTTTTGGATTGTGGAAAGAGTATAAAAATGAAGTTTGGGATGAGATCAATAAATTAATCAGCAATGGTTTTACAGTTATTTTTATCGCCCATGCAGAAGCAGATAAATCAGGTAAAATCTATCCTAAAGGTGATAAACGTGCATTAGCTCCAGTAATTGACAACAGTGACATTGTAGTTTACTTAGAGTCCAATGGAGTAGATGAAAATAAGAATGTTATCAAATCAAGTGCATGGTTGGCCGAAACAGATGAATTTTTTGCCCGATCTCGATTTGATTATATTGATACATATTTAGAGGAGTTCACTGCTGAGAATCTTAACCAAGCCATTATTGAAGCGGTTGAGAGGCAGGAAGCAGCTGAAGGGATCACAGCAGTTACATATGAGGAACAAAAAGAGGTTAACTCATCATGGAGTCAAAATTTCGATGATTTAATGGGTAGCATTATAGAGACTGGCAAGCAACTTACTGCAGAAGGAAAACTTGAAAAATTGAATGAAGTAGTTGAAAAACACTTGGGTAAAGGTAAAAAAGTAACTGAGTGCACACCTAAGCAGTTAGATGTCATGTCGGTGATCCTTGATGATCTAAATGATTTATTAGATTAATAGAGAGGGGTATCTCCCTCTCTTGATTTAAAAAAGGGGGATTTAATGGGTAGACAAGTAAAATGTCCCTATTGTGAGCAGTCTTTAGACAAAGACGATGCCTTTTCTTATAAAAAGAGGTATTATCATACAGCTTGTTTTAATACGTGGCAAAGAGAGGCTGAGGACAGAAAAAGTTTGTATGAATATATTTGCAAGTTGTATAACCTCGATGCTCCTACAGGTATGATTCGGAAGCAAATTAAGGAATTTCAAGAAGAATACAAGTACAAGCTTAAAGGCATCGAATTAGCACTTAAATACTTCTATGAGATTCTAGGCAACAATCCTCAAGAGCACGGTGGCATTGGTATTGTGCCTTATATTTATGAGGATGCAAAACGAAATTACATAGAAGAAAAAAGAATTATCGAAGCAGCATCTAAATATGAAGAAAGAGCAGAATTACATTTCACCATAAAGAAAGTTAAAGATGAAACTCCAAGAGATTCAATCGATATTACTCAACTATAGAAAGGAGGGTGCTATTGTTACAAGATAAGCAAACAATAATGCAAGTTCTGGGATGCATTTTAAAAGATCCGTCAATTGTTGCTGAAAGTAGTAAGTATAAACTTGTACCAGAAGATTTCCCTGAGAAGTTTCACAAGATCATTTTTTCTGTTATGCGTAATCTCCAACGGCAAGGTGTTGAAGATCTAAATTTAATAGAGATTGTAGGTTATCTTCAGGAATATCCAACTCAATATAAGGTATTTGAAGAGGCTAATGGGGATGAATACATTGAGAAAGTTCAGGAATTCCCCTCACTAGAGAATTTTGATTACTATTATGAGAAGTTGAAAAAGTTCAGTTTACTTAGAGAGATGCAAGGCATCGGATTTGATATAAGTGGAATCTATGACGATACCTTGATTGATCCTAAAGAGCAAGAAGAAATGCAGTCTAACTTTGATTCAACTTCAGTGGATGAGATTTTGAGAATTTATGAGAATAACATTGTTGAAATCAAGGAGAAGTTTAAAGAGTCATCTGAGAGTAGCAGTATCCAGGGTGGAGAAGGTGTCAATAATTTATTAGAGAGAATCAAGAAAACACCTGAAATTGGTGCTCCTATGAATAGTGAAATGCTTACTTCCCTTTTTAGAGGCTCTAGGTTGAAAAAGTTCTATCTTCGTTCAGGTACAACTGGAGTAGGAAAGACTCGAAACATGGTTGCTGATGCTTGCGCTATAAGTGCCACAATGCTCTATGACACAGAAAAAAGGCAGTGGGTCGAAAACAAATGGGGCAAACACTCAAATGTAACATCAACAGAAATGTTACAAGAAGAATTGCAAACCATTGCTTTGGCTTTCATTAGTGATGTAGACGAAGAAAAAATACAATTGAACAATATGACCGAAGATGAAGAAGCAAGGGTTATAAAAGCAGCTGAAATTCTAAGTGAATCACCAATTTGGTTTGATTATCTACCAGACTTCAACATTCAAGAGATTGAGAGAACAATTGAAAGGAATGTAGTGAAAAATAAGGTTCAGTACTATTTCTATGATTACATCCATACATCAGTTTCAATCTTTGCTGAAATGGCAAAAGGAAGTGGAATAAAACTTAGGGAAGATCAAGTTTTGCTGGTAATATCGGATAAATTAAAAACATTGGCTAATAAATACAAGATTTTTCTTTCGTCTGCAACACAGCTGAATGGAGAGTGGAAAGAAGCGTGGAAGAAAGGGGAAGTGATTGATGGTCAGTATCTAAGTGGAAGTAAAGCGGTAGCAAACAAAATTGATGCTGGGATGATTATATTGCCATTAAGCAACAAAGAAAAGAAAGCAGTTGAAAAAATTATGACTGCTAGAGGTAGTTTCGGTGGCAGAGAGCCCAACTTCGTAGTTCATGTGTATAAGAATCGAGGAAATAGACATGTGAACGTTAAAGTCTTTACATACATAAACATGGGAACTATGCGAATTAAAGATTGCTTTGTTACTAATGTAGACAATGAAATTGTTAATGTAGATAAACTTGTTATTCAGGCAGGATAGGGGTGTATTAACCCTTGCGTTTTGATAAAGATAAAATAAAAAACAGCTTAACGATAGATGAAATACATAAGATAATGCTTGATTTAGGTAACGAAAAAAATCTATGGCAGAATGGTCATCCAGTATATAGAACTGTGTGTCACAACGCTTCTGGTGGAAGCTTCAAGTTGTATTATTACAATGAGAGCAAACAGTTCAAATGCTATACAGAATGCGGTGACAGCTTTGATGTGTTTGAGCTTGTTATAAGAGCGAAAAAACAAAAGGGCGTCAATTTTACTTTTAGCCAGGCAATTGAATACATAGTAAGTATAACTGGAAAAAGGTTTGGCTTTGGTGCCTCAAGTGCTTCAAAAAAACAAACCTTAGAAGAAGATTGGGCTATATTTGACCGGTTCAAAAGAACACCAAAACAAAACACAGAGCTCCCTATATTTAATGAGAAGGTGCTCAATGTATTTATTCCTTACCATCATACTGAGTGGCTAAGAGAAGGCATAAGCCACTCTACGATGGACACATTTGAGATAGGCTACTATTTCAGATCACATACAGAAGGTATTTCAATTCCTCATAGAGACTTACATGGGAATTTAGTGGGGATTAGAAAGAGATCGATGATTAAAGAAGAAATAGATCAAGGATTTAAATACATGCCTTTGAAAATAGAAAACACGCTATATAATCATCCAACAATGTTGAATTTGTATGGGCTGCATATAACAAAATCAGCAGTTAAGCGACTGAAAAAAGCGGTTCTATTTGAATCAGAAAAATCAGTTTTAAAATGCAACGATTTCTATGGTGACGATAACTTCACTTGTGCGGTTTGTTCTAGTAATATCTCAGTTTATCATCGGGATATATTGCTATCACTTGGAGTTGAAGAAGTAATTATTGCATTAGATAAATTCAGGCCGCAAAAAGAAGATGAGTCTGATGATATATATGCTGAAAAATTAATGGAGTATGAGAAGAAAATTGTGAAGCTGGCAAGTAAATTCACCCCATACATGAGAGTATTTGTACTTTGGGATTACAAGGATCTTTTGGATTACAGAGACAGCCCAGCAGATAAAGGGAAACAAATATTGGAGGAGTTGATGAAAAATAAAATAGAGATCACAACGAGGGAGGAATAAATGGAGTACAAACTTATTGGTAGTAATGATTACCTCAAAAATCCGATTAAAACAATTCTTGTTAATAGAGGGATTACTAATCCAAGTGGTTTTATTGATGTGGGAAAAATAAGTGAATTGAATTATTCCTTATTAAACAATATTGATAAAGCTGCTGAATTAATTATTCAACATTTAGAAAACAAAAATAACATATTTATTCAAGTGGATTGTGATGCGGATGGCTACACTTCATCAGCCATTTTAATTGGGTACATTAAGAAAGCGTACCCTAGAGCGAAAATTACCTATAGATTGCAAGAAGGTAAGCAACATGGAATCAATCCAGATGATGTTCCATCAAATACGGATTTAGTTATCATTCCTGATGCAGGATCTAATCAATATGATGAACATAAAGTACTTAGGGATAGAGGTCTTGAGACTATAGTAATTGATCATCATGACTGTGACATTGAGTCTGAAGACGCTCTAATTGTTAATAACCAGTTGTCTCCTGAATACAAGAACAAGTCTCTAACAGGAGCAGGGATGGTCTATAAGGTATGCCAGGCATTAGATGCAAAACTCAATAAAGATATCGCCAAACAGTTTGTCGATTTAGTTTCTATCGGTAATATTGCTGATTCAGCGGATTCACGTGAATTAGAAACGAGATATTACATGTATTTAGGATTGAATGAGCTGAAAAATCCATTGCTTAGAAAGTTGTTTAAAAAGCAAGAGTATTCTACGGGTGGTAATAAAACAATTCAAAGCACACAATTTTACATCAATCCTTTGATAAATGCGGCGATAAGAGTTGGCAACAAAGAAGAAAAAGAGCAAATGTTTAAAGCTCTGCTTGGATCCAGAGAGAAGGTACTTTATAAAAAAAGAGGGTCAGATACTGAAGAAATGGTTTCGATTCAAGATGATACAGTAAGAATGCTTACCAATCTGAAAGGGAAACAAAAAAGATTGGTTGATAAAGCTACAGAAGAGATTGAAATTAGAATTGAAAGCAAGGGTTTGTTAGATAACAAAGTGCTCATTGTGTATGTGGAAGGTATTCTGGATAAAGACTTAACAGGGCTTGTGGCCAATAAGCTGGCAGATTCCTATAAAAGACCTGTTTTATTAGCTAGGAAAGACGAAGAAGAAGGAATGCTTTCAGGTTCTATTAGAGGCTACGACAAAGGTGAGATCAAGGATTTTAAAGAATTGCTTTTGTCTACAGGTCAATTCGAATATGTAGAAGGTCATCCGAATGCTGCGGGCTTTAAAATAAAAAGAGAAAGACTAACAACGGTTAATGAAACACTGAATGAACGGTTAAAGGAAATTGAACACAATGATTGTTTTGAAGTGGATTTTGAGATCCCATCAAGTGAGTTAACCAAAGATTTTATATTTACAATCGATAAGCATAAATTTTTATGGGGATGCAAAGTTGAAGAACCTTTGATTTCTATTACAAATATTGAAATTGCTACAGAAGATATCGAACACATAGGAAAAAAGAATAAAAACACTATTAAATTTAAGTGTGATGACATAGAATACATACGTTTTAAAAGTGATACAGAGTTTTATGAAAACCTAGCATCAAACAAGAATAAATTACTTGTTTTAAACATCATTGGAAAAGCAAAGGCAAATGAATATATGGGAAGAAAAACAGCTCAGTTTGAAATTGTTGAACTGGAGGTGAAGACCAAAGAAAAAGAACTCGTGTTCTAGGAGGGGTTAAATGATTGGCTGTCATTGTCATACTGACAAAAGTAATATTAGGTTATTAGACTCTACAAACCAGGTTAAACAGTTGCTAAAAACAGCTTTAGATCAGGGTTACAAAGGTTTAGCAATTACAGATCATGAAGTATTGTCGGCGCACTTAGAAGCAATCCAAACTGTGAAAAAAATGAAGGATTCTGGTGAAATGCCAGAAGACTTCAAGCTAATTCTGGGGAATGAAGCATATCTGGTGGATTCACTGGAAGAAGTTAGAGATAACTATAAGTCTGGAGTCACTAAATTCCCACACTTTTTAATGTTGGCCAAAAATCAATTTGGTCATGAGCAACTAAGAATTTTGTCCTCGATGGCCTGGGAGAACTCTTTTTACACTGGAACAATGGAAAGGGTGCCAACGTTAAAAAAAGATGTAGAGAAAATTGTTAAGCAGAATCCAGGTAATCTGATAGCTACCACATCTTGCTTGGGTTCTGAAGTTAATATTCAATTGCTAAAAATTAGAGAAGCTGAAGTTAATAATGACATTGAAGAGATTAAGCGATTGAAACTAAAGATTCACGACTTTATGTCATGGTGTATAGAAGTATTTGGTAAAGAGAATTTCTTTGTAGAACTACAGCCAGCTTATTCCGATGAGCAGGTTTACTGCAATAAGAAATTAATTGATATAGCTAACGGTTATGGATTAAAAATGATTGTCACAACCGATGCTCATTATCTTAGACCAGAAGACAGACCAATTCATCAGGCATTTCTCAACGCAAAAGACGGAGAAAGAGAAGTTGATTCCTTTTATGAGGCTTGCTTTGTTCAAAATATAGGTGAAATATATGAAAGAATGAGCTATATAGATAAAAAGGTTGTAAGTGATGCAATCGAAAATACAATGCTTATTGGAAGCATGGTTGATGACTATACAATTGAACATGAACCATATATTCCAAAAATTGAACTACCTGATTTTGAGCTGTCACACATATTTAAACCAGGATATGAAAAGTATGAGTACATTGGTAAAATGGCTAATTCCAACAATGAGCAAGACAGGTATCTAATAAAGCTAATTGAAGATGGGTTCAAAGAAAAGTTAAAAAGACCAGATTTAACTAGAGAACAGTTTCATGAAATTCTTAAAAGAATTGATGTTGAATTAGGGGAACTGTGGGAAATCAGTCAAAAGCTTAATCAAGCAATGTCATCTTACTATGTAACTGTTAGAGAAATCATTAACACCATTTGGGATGATGAATGTGGTGGAGATAGTCTGGTTGGTGTTGCAAGGGGATCGGCAGCAGGGTTTTTAGTTAACTATCTACTTGATATCACTCAAATTAACCCAATGCAATACAACTTGCCTCATTGGAGACATATACATAAATCAAGACCAGATTTACCTGATATTGATATAGATACTGAGGGTTCCAAGCGGCCTAAAATTTTGAAAGCTCTACGTGCTAAGTTTGGTGAAAAGAGAGTGCTTCAGATTTGTACCTTTGGAACAGAAAAATCTAAATCTGCTTTACAAACAGCATGCCGTGGGTTGGGAATTGATAATGACATCTCACAATATCTAAGTGGAATGATACCATTTGAGAGAGGAGCAAACTGGACACTTAATGATTGTTTCTTTGGAAATGAGGAATTAGATAGAAAGCCAATTAAAGAATTTATAAGAGAGGTTGAGTCGTATCCCAAACTAAAAGAGACATGTCTTAAAATTGAAGGTCTTACAAATAAGCGTTCTTCGCATGCGGCAGGAGTACTTATTTTTAATGAAGACTACACAAAGTCTAATGCTATGATGAGAACCCCAAAAGGTGTTTATATAACCCAATTTGATATGGGCGACAGCGAATCAATGGGATCAGTGAAATTTGATTTACTAACCATTGAAGCTTTAGACAAAATAAGAGTTACGTTGGATCACTTGATTGAAAGTGGAGAAATTGAAACCCAAAATAATTTGAAGAACACATATAATAAATATCTTCATCCTGATGTAATTGAATATGAAGATCCAAAGCTATGGAAAATGGTAGGCAAGGGTGAAATTATTGATTTGTTTCAGTTTTCTACAGAAGTGGGTCAACAAGCTGCAATCAAGGTTGCCCCAACGAATTTATTGGAGGCTTCAGTCACTAACTCTCTAATGAGATTAATGTCAGATGGGGAAGAACAACCTGTAGACGTTTATACAAAACATAAATCAAACATTGAGATTTGGATAAACGAAATGAAGCAATATGGACTTAATGAAGATGAAATCCTCGTTCTCTCAAGACATCTTAAAAGCATATATGGAGTTGCTGATACTCAAGAAGTAGTTATGCAAATGTCAATGGATCAAGAAATTTCAGGATTTTCAATTGAAGAAAGCAATCATCTACGAAAAGCAATTGCCAAAAAGAAAGACGATGTTTTAAAGAAAGTCCAAACTTTATTTTTTGAAAAAGGCAAAAAACTAGGAACTAGAAGAATCATGCTTGATTATGTCTGGAATGTTCAGTTTAAGAGACAATTTGGATATTCGTTCTCACTGCTTCACACTTTGGCATATTCAGTGATTGCTCTACAAGAACAAAACCTAAATTACAAATATGATCCACTATACTGGAACACTGCATGTCTCACAGTAAATAGTGGTGGCATTGATTCCGAGGGAGATGATAAAAAAGCTTCAACTAATTATGGGAAGATTGCAAGTGCAATTGGCAGTATGAGACAAAGAGGAGTTAAAGTTGATCTGCCTGATATTAATAAAGCTAAGTTTAGTTTCAAAGCAGACAGAGACTCTGGGAGCATTCTATTCGGCTTGAAAGGTATGAATGGCATTGGAGATGATGTTGTTCATAAAATTGTTGCAGCTAGACCTTATAGAAGCTTTAATGACTTTGTAAAGAGAATGTTCATTGAAGGAGAGCTAAAAAAAGGACAGATTATACAACTTATTAAAGGTGGCGCATTTGATTCTTTCGGTGAAAGAAAACAGCTGATGAAAGAATTTATTACGCTAATATCAGAACCTAAGACAAAGCTAACGATGGCAAACACAAAGATGCTTCTAAATCATAATCTTATTCCAAAAGAGTATCATGCAGAGGCACGTTTCTTTAAATTCAGAGATTACATAATGAAGAATGTTTATAAGACATTTAACAAGCCTAAGGACAAATTACTTCTTTTAGATGATGTGGCAGCAGAATTTCTAAACAATCATTACGATGAATCATGCATAGTTGATTTTGATAACGGTCTGCCAATAGTATCTTTACAAAAGTTTGATAAGCAGCAAGAAACAAAGATACAACCCTTAAAAGATTGGATAACATCAGAAGAGGCACTATTGCGATTAAATAACGCTCTGCTTGAATCTGAATGGATAAAGTATGCTGACGGCTCCTATAGCAAATGGGAAATGGAGTCGCTAAGCTTCTATTACGGTGATCATGAGTTGAAGCATGTAGACGAGATAAAGTATGGCATCAAAAATTTCTTCGACCTTCGAGAAGAGCCTGTCCAGGGAAGACCATATCAATGGAAAGGCAAAACATTATATGAGCATGAGTTATGTAGAATTGCTGGAACTGTATTAGATAGAGATAAGAATAAACACACAATTACACTACTCACTAAGGATGGAGTTGTAAATGTTAAGCAATGGAGCGGTTCATTCGGCCACTATAATAAACAAATATCGAAACCTATAGGGAATGGAAAAAAAGAAATTGTAGAAAAATCTTGGTATACCAGAGGTACGCTTTTAATGGTTACTGGATTTAGAAGAGGGAATAACTTCATTCCAAAAGTATATAAAAACAGTGTTTACAACCATACAATTTCAAAAATCGATCATATCAATGAGGACGGTTCTCTGATCCTTACAACCCAAAGAAAAAATACAGAGGAGTGATGAGAATTATCAAAAAACTTGTAGACAAAAACACAAATAACATATATTATAAAGTTAATTCGAAGGTCTTAATAGTTTTAACAGGATGGCTGCTAACATTCTCGTTTATTAAGATGGAGATGAGTTTAATTAGAGACAAGCCGAATGAAAAGGCAAGTAGGACAAAGTTGGTTGAGGGTTTCCCAATGAGGCATATCGAGCTACATGCTCCATTGCCAAAACAAGAAAGCAAAAAGCAAATAATCAAGAAATTACAAACGAAATACCTGAAGGAAAAAGTACAGCCAATTCAAAAGAAAGCAAAAAAGGTAGAACGGAAGAAAGGAGATAAAAATGTCAAACCAGCAAAGAAAACTGTGGAACAAAAGAGTCAAACACGCAAAATGGTTGTTACAGCTTACACCAATGGTTACGAAAGCACAGGAAAGCATCCGGGACAATCTGAATATGGTAAAACTGCAAGCGGTGTGACAACAAGGCAAGGTATTACAATTGCTTGCCCACCATATATGGAATTTGGAACAAAACTATACATAGAAAATGTCGGCTTAAGAGTATGTCAGGATAGAGGTGGAGACATAAAAGGAAATAGATTGGATGTCTTCATTGAAAGTCTTCAAAAGGCTAGAGAGTTTGGGAGAAAAACATTGATTGTCAAAGAAATCAAAAATAATACATAAAGAAGAGAGTGACTTGATTGAATAAGCTTACTTTAGGACAAAGAGTTCTTACTTTATACGGGGAAGGCACAGTAGTGGAAGTACATAAGAACAATCAATATGGAGTTGCTGATGATGAATATAACTTGGTGGAGATTTACGACAGAGATGAATTAGCTCAATTAAGGGGGTGAAGTCATGTTTGAGGTAAAAGACACAGTAATAGTAAACCATAATAAAGAAAGGGCAGTAGTGGCTACAGTGTCAATTCGATACTCACAACTTGAAGTGCAATATGAGGATGGGTCGCATGAGGTTATGGGATTTCACAAAGTTACAAAGGAGGATGATAAATGATCATCATTTTAGAGGGATGTGACTGCTGCTATAAATCGACAGTAGCAAAGGAGCTGTCAAAGAAACTAGATTACAAGGTACAACGGGGTTCATCATTTGAATTAGCAAAAAGAAGTCAAGAGAGCCTATTTGATTATTGCTTTGGACTAACAGAACACGACAACTTGATCATTGATAGATACATATATTCCAACCTTGTTTATGCAACCAAATTCCCTGGTAATACAAAGCTCACACATGGGCAAGTAAGCAATATCGAGAACAAATTACTGAGTAAGGCCAAGTTAATCTATCTGTATGCAAGACCTGAAGTAATTAAAGAAAGGATTCTTAGCAGAGGAGATGATCAGGTTAACACGAAAGACATTGAACCAATTGTGGAACTCTATAATGAAGTGATACCAAAGTCAAAATTACATACATATTCATTTGATACAGAAATTTATGACAGCGATGAAATTGTTGAGGACATTATCTACTTGGTCAGTGAGGAAGGCTCATGAAAAGAAAAGTAATTGCAATTGATATGGATGATGTACTAGCAGATTTCTTACCAGCTTGGGTAAAAGCAATAAACGAACATGATGATCCTACTTTAAAATGTGAAAACATAAAGTCTTGGAACATCTTAGATTATGTGAATACAAACAATGATGTGTTTAGGCATTTAACGTATGACTTTTTTAAAGGTTTGTCAGTTAAGAAAGACAGTCAGAAAGTTGTTAAGGATTTATGTGATTTCTACGAGGTATATGTTGTTACTACTGCAACAGCTCATCGAGAATCATTAAAAGCTAAATTAGAATGGTTGCAGGAACACTTTCCATTTATCTCACATGATCATGTTGTTCTTTGCGGCAAAAAAAAGATCATTAAAGCTGATTATATGATTGATGATGGAATACATAATTTAGAGTCATTCGAGGGTGTAGGCTTAGTGTTTGATGCACCTCATAATGAAAATGACAACAGATTCTTACGTGTTAAGAACTGGACAGAAATTGGACTTAAATTACTTTAAAATATCTCATTTATTTAGAAATTAGAAAGGAGCAAACTTTGGAAAACTTCATTAAAAGATTGAGTGAGGCATGTGAGTCAACAATTCATAACAAAGCATACCTAATGATGATCGAAGCAGAAGCTGAATTTGATAAAGTGCTAAATAATTTTAGATGAAAGATCAATTTTAACTAGAAGAATAGGAGAGGATTTATTGGATAAATTAAAAGTGATGAGTCTATTTAGTGGTATCGGAGCATTTGAAACTGCCTTAAGAAATATTGGTGCAGACTTAGAACTAGTTGGTTTTAGTGAAATAGATACACATGCAATTAAATCGTATTGTGCTATACATGGTGTTGACGAAAGGTTGAATTACGGTGATGTAAGTCAGATTGAAAAAAACAAATTACCAGATTTTGATATTTTAGTAGGCGGTTCACCATGTCAAAGTTTTAGTGTAGCAGGTCATAGAAAAGGTTTTGAGGATACAAGAGGCACATTGTTTTTTCAATACATAGAAACGCTAAAAGAAAAGCAACCTAAGTACTTTATATTTGAAAACGTAAAAGGGCTCGTTAATCACGATAAAGGAAATACGCTTAATGTAATGGCTCAATCCTTTACTGAAGTAGGATACAGAATTGATATGGATCTACTTAACTCTAAATATTTTAAAGTACCTCAAAACAGAGAGCGAATTTACATCATTGGAATCCGAGAAGATTTGATGGAAAACAGTAAATGGTCTATTGACAGCAAGAAAACAGACGTAATGTCAAAAGGTAAAAAAAGACTCAGTGATTTAGATATAATGACATTTAACTTTAATTGGCCAAATCAAAATAAGGTAAACACAGTACTAAGAGAAATATTAGAAGAGTATGTGGATAATAAGTACTATCTATCTCAAGAAAAAACAAAAGCATTAGTTGAGCAGCTAGAAAATAAGGAAAATACTAGTGAATTTTGTGGCGAGCCTGCAATGTTGGGACACGTGGATTTAAAAGGTCATGATGCAATTAAAAGGGTATACTCACCTGATGGAATTTCTCCAACTTTAACTACTATGGGTGGGGGACATAGGGAACCTAAAATAGCCGTGCAGCAGTTAGGTGATGTAAATCCATCTGGCAAAGGAATGAATGGGCAGGTATATAATTCAACAGGCTTAAGTCCAACATTAACAACTAATAAAGGCGAAGGTGTAAAAGTTGCAGTTGAAGTTCGACCAGTTCTAACACCTGACAGAGAAAAGAAAAGACAAAATGGGAGAAGATTTAAAGAGGACGGAGAAGCCTCTTTTACTGTAAATACAATCGATAAACATGGTGTTGCTATAGGAAATTATCCAAAGTATAGGATTCGGAAGCTAACCCCTTTAGAGTGTTGGAGGCTGCAAGCATTTGATGATGAAGATTTTGAAAAAGCTGTGGTAGCTGGAATCAGCAACTCCCAGTTATATAAACAGGCAGGCAATTCGATCACAGTTACAGTGCTTGAAGAACTATTCAAAGAGCTTTTAAATACTTATAAATAACAAATTACATACAAGGAAGGGGAGGTGGAATATGACTGAAAGTGAAATTATTATCACAAATTTCAAAAAGAATATTGAAGATTATAGGAAAGCACTAGCTGAAGGGAAAATCGTTGATCCAAAAATATACATTGAGTTCTTGGTAAAAGAAATTGAAGCGATGAATTCGATGAGAGATACATATCAAGAAGGCATGAATTTAATTATTGAAGACATGAAGAAGCTTGGCACAGGTAAATGAAAAACATTCTAGAGCAAATCAACTCATTGGAAGTCATACATATTGATTTAGACAACTACGCTATTTACGTCAAACAAAATGAGCAAGTGATTCAAATATTACATACACTGATTAAGGATATGACTGTAGAAGAGTACATACATAACTTCAGCAAAGATGATTTACTCGATCTAATTCCTGCTGTAATCGGAACAGGAGCAGCGGATGGATATAAACAAGGCAAGGGATTTGTATCTGAACCTAAGCAGTTCAACATGCAGCGGTGTTTAGAGTTGAACAGCAGAATAGAATACCTTGAGAATATGATTGTGTCACTTGGCGGACATCCTAAAATGCAAATTGTTGATAAGAATAATCTTATCCACTAGAGAGGAAGAAAGGAATGAAATTTAAAATTGGGCAGAGCGTTCTGATTTCATCTAGGGGTGTTGTTGGTAAAGTTATTAAAGCAACACACCATGTATCAATTGAAAAAGGAAAAAAACTGAGTGTTATTAAATATAAAGTTGAAGTGGATGGGCTTTTGTACGCTCAGGAATTTGATGAATCATTACTTACATATGAAGATAAAGAATCTAGTAAGATTAAAATAGCTGAGATAAATTCACTAATTGACCAAGCATTAGATACAAAAGATAAGGATTGGTTTGATGATTTAATTCAACAAAGAAAAACTTTAGAAGAAGGGTTAGTGGAGTAGATAGAGAATTATTTTAGAGTATTATGGAACGGAACAAGAGTTCCAAAGAAGTTTGATACCAAAGCAAAAGCAGAAGTGTTTGTTAGACGCAGGAAAGGATTCACCTGTGAGATACAAGAACGTACATATGATAACAAATTTGTAGACAGCTGGACGTACCATATTCCCTTGCATTAAGGAGGAGAAGATAGACTGAGAGAACGGGATAAAGCTAAGATGGAAGATGATCTGGAGACAGTACATAACAACCTGGATTATATACACACTACTCTGGAAGAGGATGCAGCAATTGATGATGAAACATGGAAATTAATTGAGCCGAGAATTACTAAGTCATGGGTATTATTAGAGGAAATCAAGAAGAACTTAGGATCTGAATAAATTGAAAATAACATATAAAAAGTATTGATTAAAATACAAATTACATATATAATCGATATAACAGCTAAGGAGAATCAATGGACTACATATGTGAGATTTGCAGCGAAGGGGTTGAGAAATACCCCTTATGTTTAAGATTAACAGAAGAGAACTCAAAAAGCATTGAAGACAGAATTGAATTTAATTGCTGCAGTAAATGTGCTGATGAATTGAGCGAGAAAATTCGAGAAAAATGTGAGGGGATGAATGTAAAGAAAACATTGAATGTGCTTGGGATTGATCATATTAAGCCTTATAAAAAATGAGAATGGAGAGAGCAAAAATGAATATGTTCGTTATCGCTTCTAAGAGTGATGTTGGCAATTACCTAAATTACTATCATCCCAAAATTTACTCTAATCAAAAACAAGCTGAAAATGCACTGAGGGTAATGAAGAACAATGGCAAAATAACCGAAAGTGGAAAGGTCTATGGAATGAATGGCCTGAATTTAATTGATCTATGATAAGTAAAAATATCTTATTCATAAAGTCATTAGATGCTTCAAAGTGGTTTGGTGTAGTTGGCAGCGTTGGAATGTTTATACTTGTTATCCTGGGAGAAGTATTTAAATAAAATTCAAGTTTTATAGAGAATGAAAGAGGTGAAAAACATGCCAGTTAAATTATATGGATTTGGACATGGAGCATGAAGAATGAAGTTTAATATTTTAGAAGAAGATAAGATGAGAAAACTTGGATTTACTGATCATGCCAAAACACGTTGGTATTTATGTAAACGACTGAAGGATAATATTACTTTCAATCTAATAATCTCAAAGAAGTCTTCACAGGGAGTTATTGATATCTTAGATGAACTTTGTCTTCAACCTTATCCATACGAGACAATGCAAAATGAAGCGTCTACGATTGTTAAGAAAGGTGTAGATGAAGTCATTGACAAGCTTAAAAAGGCAGGTGTGATAGTTGAGTAAGTTTGATAAGAAATTCTGGTTAACATTAATTAAATGGTCATTAGCTGCATTCTTAGCAGGATACCTGGTTGGTTTTCTGCTGCCTACTACAGTTTTATCAAAATAAAATACAAATTACATACATTTAGGGGGTTGGAATGAATAATAAATACTGGTTAATCAATATTGAAGACATGGATAAGTATACATCTGACGATCAAAAGCAGCAACTTGGTCAAATACTCCAAGATATTGTAGAGGGAAGAAAGAATGATGGTAAAAAAGACCGTTGTAACTTATGGGAGACCAAACAAACCTTATTTAAAGGTGGGGAATTATTTAATTAAAAGTTTTATTTTAACGAAAAGGAGGTGGGGCTGTGAGAACCTTTGAAAAAATTGTTTCGATTGATGAGCATCGACTTCGGATCACAATTACAGCAAATGAATCAAGCAGGACAGGGCGATGGTCAGTTAAATGGGTTGATGTGAAGGACGTTGAGAACAACAAAATTGTTTACCGAGGAAGTGATCTAAGTTATAGCAATCATCCACTTAAATACACATTTAAATTAGCTGCAAAAGCTGCCCAAAAAGCTTTAGAGAAAAACAAAGAAACTAATATGGAAATTGAGGAATTTGAAAAGTGGGATGGAGTTATAAAATCTTAAATACGAAAGGCAGGACAGCTATTGAATTATAAAAATATGAGATATGAAACAATCGAAAAAACCATTGTACTAAATGGACTTAAACATTCATTGAAGATTCTTGCTGATCGTCTTTCAAACGGATGGAGAGTATGGGGATTTGCAATTATTGGGGAACAATATAACGGATTGTTCTGGTATGGCGAGTGTACAGATTATGAGGATATGAAAATTAAAGAAGTAGTATTAAAGCTGGTTGAAAAGATGAAAGCTGAAGTGGAAAACGATAAAAAAGAAAAAGAAGAAATGGAAGAGTTCAATAACTGGGACGGCTTTATCAATTTCTAAATAAAAGGATGATTTCAAAGCAAAAAGGAGGGATTTTTAAATGGCTTATGATGAATCTAAAGGAAAGTTAAGTAAACCAAAAGTAAGTGATGTAATCAAAGCATTACAAGATCAACTTGATTTTTTCGGAGATACACCAGTTAGCTTTTGGATTGATGGGGAAGAAACAAGTGACGAGATTCAACTAGATCCATATAAAAATGCACTTGTGTTAAATATAGAGGAAGCATAAGGAGGAGAATTCAATAGAAACATTTGATCATTTCATGTGTGACTTCAAACATTATAAGGGTGGAACCTATAAGCTCGTTGGAGAAGTCATTCATACAGAAACAGAAGAAGAGCTTGTTGTTTACCATGATATGGACGGCACTGTATTATGGGCAAGACCTAAAGAGATGTTCTTCGGAAAAGTTATTGTTGATGGAAAGGAAATAGACAGATTCACAAAAATCAATTAGAAGATATGAAGGGGTGAAGATGACTTAAGCCATCCCCTAACCAACATATCTCAATACAGTTACTTTCTTTTAGCCTTTGCTTGAGAAAGAACTGACCCAGCTAAACTCTTTGCTGTCTTACTTGAAGATTTAGAATTAAGTACTTTAGAAGCTTTAGTTGCAAGTTTTGAAGATGAAACTCTTCTGCTGCTAGACTTTGCCAAGGAAATCACCACCTATCATGGGAAAACATGTTCCTTATAACTATATATAGTATACAGAATTATTTAGAGAATACAAGATATTGATTTAGTTTTAAATAAATTATTAAAATGGAGGAATACTGATGAAATTTTTTGAAGTGAGCAACCCTTATTATTCATTAATTAAAGCAAATACAAAAGAAAAGGCAATGGAACTTTATAAAAAGGATTCTGCTGATGATGAAGGAGATTTATCTAAAGAACTGATTGAGGTTGGAGATATTTACGCTGCTATGAGATATGGGAGAGCGCCAGGAGAGGACAAAAATTTAGTTCCACTTAAAGAGGTATTAAAAGATATCACAAGCGATGAAGAAATGGTATTGCTTACTGATGGAGATTTACTATAAAATCACAGTTTCATATAAATAAAAATTGGGGGAAATACAATGGGAGCTGTAAAGAAATTAAAAAAGCCATATGTACATAGCAGACATCTGGTAGATCTTGAAGTAGTTGAAACAGCGTCAACTATTCATAATCCAGACGGTACATCGTACACCGTAGAACCTGGAGATGTCCTATCAGTTAATGAATTTGGGGAAAAGAATCTTGTGCCAGAAAATCATTTACCGTATTACTTTGAGGTGGTGAAGCTTGAGGATACCAGTTTCTATGATCGAATGGCTAGGGGCTATGAAGATATGGGGCAGATTAATCTAGAAGAAGCGAATGCGGGTCATAATGCAACTAACCGTGCAGAAATGTTAACAGCTCAATTGTTAGCAGGTAAAAATAATCTTTAATGTTAATCACATATGATACTTTGACAGGAAACGTTCAACGATTCGTTGATAAAATTACAAATAACAAGTATTTAAACGTCAAGGAAATAACTGAGGATACGATGATAACTGAACCATTCATACATATTACATACACAATCGGTTTTGGCGAGGTGCCCAAGTTGACTCAGATATTCATACATAATAACAAAGAAAAACTAAGAGGAATTTGTTCAAGTGGTAATAAGAATTGGGGCAATAATTTTGGACTAGCTGCAGATAAAATAGCAAACCAATACAGAGTTCCAATTTTGCTCAAGTTCGAATTAGCTGGCACAGATTCTGATGTAGCTAAGTTTTTACAGGAGGTTAAATTTATTGACAATCAGCGCAAACAATATTCCTAAGTGGATTCAATTAAATAACGAGATCATGATTCAGAAGGAAGGAAAGTTTCAATTTGAAAAAGACAAGGAAGCTGTAAAGAGCTACTTTATTGATTATGTGAATCAGAATATGGTTTTCTTTCATGATCTTGAGGAGAAATTGGATTATTTAAAGGAACATGATTATTACGAAGAAGAATTTTTAAGTCTATACAGCAAAGAGGATATCAAAAAGGTATTCAAGTTTGCTTACAGTTTTAAGTTTAGATTCCCATCATTCATGAGTGCGTTTAAGTTTTACAACGACTATGCACTTAAGACCAACGATAAAATGAAAATCTTAGAACGATATGAAGATCGTATCTCAATTGTTGCTTTGTTTTTGGCAAAGGGAAATACTGATAAAGCTCTAAGATATGTTGAATCCATGATTAAGCAAGAGTATCAGCCAGCCACTCCTACATTTATGAATGCTGGGAGAAAACGTAGAGGTGAAATGGTTAGCTGCTTCTTAATTGAAGTCGGAGATAGCTTGAATGACATCTCTAGAGCGATTGATATTTCCATGCAGCTTTCAAAATTAGGCGGTGGAGTAGCACTCAATTTAAGTAAGATTAGAGCTAAAGGAGAGTCAATTAAAGACATTGATAACTCTACTAAAGGTGTAGTAGGTGTTATGAAACTTTTAGATAATGCCTTCAGATATGCAGATCAGATGGGTTAAATTGGCCCCTTTCGTCAGTAATGGCGTTTGAAAAACCTCTTTAATTCATGGGAACTCCTTCTTGGCGATTGGGGTACAAAAGTCAAAGGAGGACAATCATGAGCGAAGCAAGACAACCGCATAACAAATTAGAAGTTGATGAAGATTTTATTCGCAAGCATTACCACTCTATGACTGCAAAAGAAATCGGCAATAGTCTGGGTGTATCTAGAGAGACAATTAATCACAGAGTAATAGCTATGGGCTTAAGGAAAACTCAGTTGCCGTATATTCCTGAGGAAGGAGAGATTTGCAAACCCCTTAAAGAATATGCAGGGTATGGAATTACTAATAAAAGTCGAGTGGTTAAACTAAAGAATAATACAGTTCTTAAGACTAAAATAGATTCAGATGGTTACGTCAAAGCAACAATGTTTGTAGATGGTATTCGTAAAGAAAAAAGAGTGCATAGGCTAGTGGCAGAATACTTCATTGATAACCCTAAGAATTTGCCCGTTGTAAACCATTTAGATGGTAATAAAGCTAATCCAGATATATCTAACTTGGAATGGGTAACTGTAAAGGGAAATGCTGAACATGCATCCAAGCACGGTTTGCTAAGAAAGGGAGAAGACAGCCCTAACGCAAAAATAACAAATGCACAAGCAAAAGAGATACTTCATCAATATAAACAGGGCATTACCATTAAAGAACTGAAAAAATTACATACATACGCTAGCGAATCAATCATTACAAAAATTTGTTATAGACACAGGTGGAAACACTTGGATCAAACGTCTTGAACGTGCAACGACTAGCCGAAAGGCGTAGGCTGCAAGCGATTGGCAGTCGAAACAGGAGGCATCCTTAATAGGATGAAGATATAGTCTAATCTTCGTGGTAACACGGAGCAGTCAATTGACGGGGTGTGAATAGCGAACATACCTGAATAGTCTGCAAAGACAAGGGAGCGGAGCAACATATTTAACAGTATTTCATCCTGATATTAATGATTTCTTAGATACGAAAAAAATATCAGCAGATGAAGATGTAAGAGCTAAAACGTTATCCATTGGAGTAGTTGTTCCAGATAAATTTATCGAGCTTGCTAGAGAAGATAAAGATTACTATATGTTCTATCCTCATACGGTCTATAAAGAATACGGGCAACATTTAGACGAGATGAATATCAATGAAATGTATGATGAGCTTGTAGAAAACCCAAATGTAAGAAAAACTAAGGGGAGTGCTCGAAAACTTCTTGAGAAACTGGCCATCCTTAGATACGAATCAGGTTATCCATATATTATGTTCCAAGATAATGTAAACAAGGTTCATGCGAATAACCATATTTCTCAGGTTAAATTTTCCAATCTTTGTAGCGAGGTGCTTGAGTCCTCTAAAGTATCAAAGTATACAGACTACGATCAAGAAGATGAAATTGGTTTGGATATTTCATGTAATCTAGGCTCAATGAACATCCTGAATGTCATGAATAATCAATCAATCGAGAAGACAGTTAGAACAGCAGTAGACGCTCTTACAAGGATCACTGATGCAACTAATATTGTTAATGCTCCAGCAGTTAATAAGGCAAACAAAACAATGAAATCAATTGGATTGGGACAGATGAATCTACATGGATATCTTGCTCAAAATGGTATCCCCTATGAATCAGAAGCAGCGATTGATTTTGCTAATACATATTTTATGATGGTCAATTTTTATTCTCTGAAGCGTTCAATGGAAATCGCTAAGGAAACTGGAGAAACATATTACATGTTTGAAGGATCTACGTATAAATCAGGAAGTTTTTTTGATAAGTATCTAAACATTGATTATTCACCGAAGCTTGAGAAGGTAGCGAAACTGTTTAAGGAGCAGCATATCCCTTCAATTGAAGATTGGAAACAATTAAAGAGTGATGTACAGACATATGGACTCTATCACAGTTACAGACAAGCTGTAGCACCTACTGGAAGCATCTCATATGTACAGTCATCTACCGCAGGTGTAATGCCTATCATGGAGAGAATTGAGGAAAGAACCTACGGAAACAGTAAGACTTATTATCCTATGCCTGGACTGTCTCCGAACAATTGGTTCTTATATAAAGAAGCTTATGACATGGATATGTTCAAGGTTATTGACTTAATTTCAACTATTCAAACCCATGTTGACCAAGGAATCTCATTTACATTATTCCTCAAAGACACTATGACAACACGAGATTTGAATAGAATTGATTTGTACGCACATCACAAAGGAATCAAGACTCTTTACTATGCAAGAACTAAGGATACAACACAAGAGGGTTGCCTTAGCTGCGTTGTTTAATTCTTCTTCTTAGTTTTTTGAAGAAATACTTTATTAATATCCTAAGAAGTTTTTCTAGTAGCCAACTGAATAAATCTTCAAACGGTAAATAGTTAGTCATTGCTTCGATTGAATTTAATAATAAATCTAGCATTTTTTATCACCTCATATTGTTTGTGTAATCAATATAAGGATCCAATTACTGGCTTTAACATTTATTCGTAAAAGGAGTAACAGAATGAGATATGCGTGCTTTCTAAACGGTGAGCTGTACGGAAGAGGCGACCTTGAATATATGAACGATCTTTTCCGTGATTGGGTCGTCTATTGCGAAATGTATGGAAAAGATGATGTAACTTTCAGAGTAACCACGGTTGAGAAGATGCGTGAAATAGTGGGGGAGGCAGATAAATGCGTCTAGTCCTTTTAAAGATTGTATTCATAGTATTTTGCATTCCACTTTGTGTTTTTAATCTTCTCTCTTATTGGGACGAAATGTCTAGGAATGGCATATCAGTTAGCAAAGGCGCTCTAAAACAAGAGTTTAGTGATTTTTGGATAGAACTTTGGGGATTTTTACGCAAATAAGGAGGACGATAAATTGACAAATTACACAGCTGCAGATTGGTCAAAACACGAAGACGATTTTACACAAATGTTTTACAACCAAAATGTGAAGCAGTTCTGGCTTCCTGAAGAGATCTCCTTACAAGGTGATTTGTTAGCGTGGAATATGCTTAAAGCTAATGAACAGGATACATATATGAAAGTTTTAGGTGGTTTAACATTACTTGATACTGAACAAGGAAACACAGGAATGCCTTCTATTTCAGAACATGTGAAAGGTCATCAAAGAAAAGCAGTTTTAAGTTTCATGGGCATGATGGAGAATGCAGTACACGCAAAGTCATACTCCAATATTTTCTTAACTTTAGCACCAACAGAAAAAATCAGAGAAGTGTTCGAATGGGTTAAAAATAATAAACATCTGCAAAAAAAGGCACTTATCATTGTCGACATCTACAACAACATTAAAAAGGATGATGACTTTTCCCTCTTTAAAGCAATGGTTGCTTCTGTATTTCTAGAGAGCTTCTTGTTCTATAGTGGATTCTATTACCCACTCTATTTTTATGGTCAAGGTAAACTTATGAACTCAGGAGAAATTATTAACCTCATTATTAGAGACGAAGCGATTCATGGTGCATACATCGGTATGCTTGCACAAGAAATTTACAACGAACAAGATGTGACAACACAGAAAGAATTCTATAATTTTGCAGTAGATTTATTGCAAGAATTATATGCCAATGAAGTTGAGTACACCTTTGATGTATATGATGCAGTAGGATTGACTGCAGATGTGAAAAAGTTTATTAGGTATAACGGAAATAAAGCATTAAACACTCTTGGATTTGATGGAATGTTTGACGTGGAAGAGATCAACCCAATTGTATTGAACGGACTCGATACAAAAACAAAGTCACATGACTTCTTTTCAGGTAAGGGGAATGGGTATAAGAAAGCAACAGTCGAATCACTTAAAGATGAGGATTTTGTCTTTGGAAATTTGAATTAATAAAAGAATCTAATTGGGGTCAAAAAAGCTGTATTCGATCTGTATGAAATGGTAATTTTATTGAAATATGAGAGGGGGTTGAAATGTTGTGGGAGGAGCTATTATCTTTCTACTTGGATGGTTTCTAGGTTTGATTAGTGGTATTGCTGTCTCTTTGAAAACAGCGATGGAAAAGAAATATGAAGAGGAGAATGAACGAAAGAAATATGAAGAGCTAAAGGTGAAGTTCGGTAGAAAATAATAAATATCAATTAGGAGAAATGCTACATAATGCAAATTAAAATCAAATATCTAGACGAGACACAAACTAGGATCAGCAAAATCGAAAAAGGAGATTGGATTGATCTTCGTGCAGCAGAAGATGTTGTAATGGGAAAAGAAGAATTTAAACTTATTCCATTAGGAGTTGCGATGGAGCTACCAGAAGGATATGAAGCAAACGTTGTCCCACGGGGAAGCACTTTTAAACACTTTGGGATCATTCAAACAAACACCAAAGGAGTTATTGATGAATCATTCAAAGGAGACAATGATTTCTGGTTCTTCCCAGCTTACGCTCTACGAGACACAGAAATTAAGAAAGGTGAGCGTATCTGTCAATTTAGAATCATTGAGAAAATGCCAGAGGTTGAATTAATTGAAGTAGATCATCTAGGTAACGATGATCGTGGAGGACATGGATCAACGGGTACTAAATAAGAGTAACACTTGGCTGCGTGCATGGTGTGATTTCTGAAGATTTTATACTGTGGGGTATCACAGCCAAGTGATTTGTTTAGTTTGGTTCTACAACTGAATGAATATACGCAAAGTTGGGATGAAGTTCGTCTTTCGTGTATCTTGTGTAATCTTTATTTTGTAGGTCATAGGCTTGTATGCGTAACGGGTCACCGAAGTTATTTGTACCTGATCCTCCAAGGTCTCCAGCTTCAGTATAGATAATAATTTTTACAGGCTCCTGCTTAGAAAAAAGAGAGATGAAATTTTGAGTGAATTTGTTTAATCCCTTGACCTCTCCTGTGATGATTTTGTCAATCTCAGCAACAATTTCATTAACTGAGTTTACGGCACTGGTACTAAAGTACGATCTATCATCGTATATATGAAGTATTTTCTTTTCTGGTTCATAGAGATAGTTAAAGTGACTTTTCTCGTCAAAACCTGCTTCGTAGATAGTACCTTCAATATTGTTCTTCTCAGTGATAACTCTTGCAACTTTCATCTGATCTACCGCCTTTTTATGAATAGTATTAATAATTTGATTATATCAAATGAACGAAATTAAAGGTAATGATATCCATCGGAACAACAGGATTTCCAATAAAAGAAGACTTTTATAATGAAAGGACATGTTATACATGATTGATAGAATCTCAAAAATTGAATCAATGGAAGCTGTAGGAACATGGACTCTGGCCACACGTGGAGAAAAACAAAGTAAGAAAAACTTTAAAAAAGATATAAAAAAGCGAAGACGTGTGATCGAAAAAAGAATGGCAGAATCGGTGATAAATGAATATAAAAAGGAAGAGTTTTAATGGCAAACAAACTAGAGGAACTAGTGAAATTAGAGAACAGAACAATATGTGTTTGTATTATAGTATCAGTGTTTTTTGCACTACTACCTTGTTTAAAGGTTGTTCACTATGCTTTGACAATCCCTTCTGCAATAATTTTGATGAGTTTTGCAGCAGAATTAAGTCTAAGGAAATATTTAAGGAAAAGAGTGAGGGAGCTTGATAAAAGTTGATGCGATATATAATTCATTAGCGAAAATCGAGAAACAGAAGCAATTATATGAACTCATGGATGATCCTGAGATGAAAATGAAAACATTAGATAACATGATTAAAGAATTTGATTCAATTGGGGATGGGGCATTAGAGGGTATTAAAAATGCTACCGCTTTGTTGAAGAAAATAGGTAGCGATGATGTTGCGGAGAGAATTGAGAAACTTACAGAAATAAACTAAGAGAGGAAGACCTCTCTTATATGAGTGTGTATCGTCTAAAATCATTGTAGTTGTAGAGTGGATGAGAAGGCATTCCAGTAATATTAGTTCTGTAGCAAAGTAGTATTTCTGAATAACTGCTAAGGATACTTTTTATAAACTCTAAGTTGCTACAATATATTCGCAAGTTGCTTTTATTTAGTTTGGTTGGACGATTCCCCCATCCGCAAATAACTTTGCCTCCGCTTTTCACGCTTGACTCGATTGACCTTTTAATTACTCTGAGGTTTTCCTCTGTAATTGTATTTAGTTGGGCTTCATTGATTTTAGACATAACTTTGCCCAGCTTTTTCGAATCTGTTTCATAAAAGGGAAAGATGTTTACAACATCAACTATACCAGCACCGTCATTGTGTGCATCTTTTATTACTTTATTTACTGTTCTGTCAGACTTGTCATATACGGCAGCACTAGGATTCATCAAAAGAAAAGTATACTTAATATCATTTGATTTATGTGTGCTTACGCTTAGAAGGTTCCTTTTCCATAGGTTGCTTTGAACTTGGACATTATCGCTAATAATTGTATGTTGATAAAATTGTTTATCAAAATTGACTTGAGCATACACTGCTAAATCGCCCCCTTTTACTTTAATTATACAATATGGAGGTTTATATTGGAAAAAGAATATTTGAAATTATTACAAAAAATCTATACATTTGGTCATGACTCAGGAGACAGAACGGAAACGGGCATGAGAAGCCTTTTCGGAGAGACAATGGAGTTTAATTTGTCTGAAGGGTTTCCATTGGTTACAACTAAGAAAATGTTTACTAGAGGTGTCTTTGGTGAGCTGCTATGGTTTTTAAGCGGTTCAACTTCAAATAAAGAATTAGAAGAGAAGTATGGGATCAAGTTTTGGAAGGAATGGGCGGATGAAGCTGGGCAGCTACCAAATATCTATGGTAAGCAGTGGACTAGGTGGGAAGATGGCCGAGGAAACATTTTTAATCAAATTAAGTATGTGATTGATCAGATTAAAAACAACCCAACAGGCAGACGTATTTTATTCACTGGATGGAACGCTCCAGAGATGCAATGGGAAGATACTGCCTTGCCATGTTGTCACAGTACCGTTGTTCAATTCTATGTAGAAGGTGATTATCTTCATATGTATCACTATCAACGTTCAGGAGACATGTTTCTAGGTGTGCCAGTTAACATCGCCTCATATGCAACACTATTGACCATGATTGCACAACAATGTGATCTAAAGCCAGGTATCATGAAACATACAATCGGTGTAGCTCATATTTATCACAATCATCTGGATCAAGTTAAAGAACAACTGGCCAGATCTCCATATCAGGCACCAAAGCTTAATGTTAAACGGAAGCCTGTATCAATTTTTGAGTATACTCTAGAAGACTTTGAAGTTGTTGATTATAATCATCATCCGTTAATCAAAGGGGATGTGGCAGTTTAATTAAAACCTGTTGCTAAATTTAAATTAAATATTGATATGCATAGTAAAAAAGTCTATAATGCTCTTGGTAACATTTAACTTTAGAGGCTTAAATTATGTGGAGGAATAGAAATGAATATTAAGAGCAAAAAGGCTATTATGTCAATGATCATTTTGATAGTTATTGTTTTTTTAACTGGATGTGGTACTGCAAGCAGCACAAAAGAGGAGCCTGAGGAAAGCAAGTCTAAACCAAAAGAAGAAAAAGTTAAGACTGTGTTAATGAGTGATATGCTGACCAAACATAAAGTATGGTTAAGAACTAGTTCAAATCCTGGAAGATCGAGTATCGTGGAAACTATCATTGTGATCAAGGGGGATAAATTAATAAGATACCTTCCAGACCAGCGACAGAATAATATTACAATAGAGCATTTAATAAATCTTACTGATGAAGAAATCATTAATTTATTTGAAAAAGCAGAAGGATTTAAATATGTTGGTAAATACAAATTGGGTATCATACTAGATCAATTGGGTCAAACAACTGAACGTTTGAAATTAACAGTTAATCAAAAAACAATGACTAGAACTGAGCATTTAAGTGCATTTGGTTATGGTAACCTGAATAGAGAAAAGCACATTAATGATGTTAAGTCGGGTAAGAAAAAGATTTTCACTGATGCTCAACTAGCTAATTCGGATATAATTAAACATGAAATTAAAGGAGATTACAGTGTAACAACCAACCCAGCAAATGATGAATATTCAATAAATATATTTGATTCTTTTATCAAACGAACAATCTTCGATACAACATTTATAGGAGTGACTGTAGGCACGAAAACAGTTTTAATAACACGTACAGATGAACCTGATACCAACTTGAACCTAGATACACCAGATAATAAAGGCAAAAAGGTAATAATTGAGGGGATTACAAAGTAGGGGAACGCGTCAAAGCGTTCTTTTTCTTATTATAAAAATACAAATAACATATAATTTATATTGACTAAAGAACAAATAACATATATATTAAGGATAAGCCTATGAGGTTTATCTTTTTTATTTAAAGGGAGGTAGTAAGAGAATGAGAGAAATCAAGTTTAGAGGTAGTCCGATTGAAGATTATGATGATCTCAATTGGTTTGAGGGAGGCATCTACATAAACCAAGATGACCGACTTGCGTATATTAACACTGATTATAGCGGAGTTGTACCAGTTCATTGGGATTCTGTGGGTCAATACACAGGATTGAAGGACTGTAACGGCGTTGAGATTTATGAGGGCGATATTACTCTTGATCCAATTAAGAATATCAAAGGAGTCATTTGCTATGACTGTCATCAAGCGAGATATAAGTTCGTTCCTTTAGATTTGTATCACGCTAACGCACGGAACGGCGGATGGACAGGGTTGGAACTAAACGTAAACAGAAGACTTCCAGAAGTCGTAGGCAACATCTACGAAGACCGAGAGTTGCTAACAGAAGAACAATGAAAATTGGCAAAACTAAACTATATAAAATCTGAATTTTAATGAGATTTCAAAGGAGGCATTGAATGAAAAATGCTGATGTAATTATCGATAGAGCAGAATTTCTTTTATTGCTAGATAAGTTCATTGAACGAGAAAATAGAATATTAGAACGAGCTATAAAGTGTCACAATGTTAATAGAGCAAATATCTTTGAGCATGGAAAAAACTTATTGGAAGAGTTAAAAGATATGATTGAAAACTTTAAGTGAAAGGAGAGTACATAATGACTTTTAAAGGAACATGTGATGTAGAAACCCATGATCAATACACTATTGAATTTGATGAGAGTGTATTAAATGAAGAATGGATGCAGCAATTTAGAGAAACGTTTTATGACTTCGCAACATTAACAGAACATGCAGAGCATATCGCTCAATTCAGAGCGAGAAACGGTTCAAAATTCATTGAGGGGTATGGAATTCCTTTAGAAAATGGTGAAGCTCCTAGGTGGGGCAGATATGAAAGATGTAAATAAGGCCATTAATATTATTGATGGGAATGCAAGCATGGATGTGTATTATTATTAAAAAGGAGGGGTTCGCCTTGTTTTGGTTCAAGAAAAAAGAAAAACAGGAGCGAAAGTGTTTCCATAGTTATTCTTTAGTCGATTACTATAGCTACTTTTCCGAATCTTTAGATCTTGAAAATGAGTACGAAATAAGATGCAAACACTGCTTTAATAAAAGAAATGTAGATGAGTACACTTTAAATAAACTAAAAGAGCTTAAGCTTATGGAGGTGTAGATTATAACGACTGAATCAAACGAAAATTTGATTGAATTAGAGAAAAGTAAATACAAACTTAAATTGGACATCCTAGAGAAAAAAAGAGACCTGCTGCATATTAAAACAAATCAAAATCCGTTAGCACTAGAGCGACTGTTTGAATTAAGTGAAGTGTTGCAGCTGACAGAGGAAGCTGAGTGGGTAATTTCATCAATGGCCATGAAGGCAGTAAGAATCAACAAAGAGTTTCTAAAGCTATTCGATTTCAAAGGCGATGCCAAAGCTTACATAAACAAAGAAGAGTTTAACAGGCTACATGAAGAGTTTGTCAGAATTAAATTCGAACAAAACAACATTTAGCTGTTAAATTTATATGAATCAACTCTATACTGGTTATGTAGCAATTTATGGAGGCTGATACTATGAATGGAAGAGAGCAAGCTGAAGAGAAGATTATTGAGTTTTTAAACTCTGAAGAAAGGGTTGCAATTGTCACTGGTACTCATATGCATCAAAAGATAGACCTAGTTATGAATGTGTTATGCGATCACTTGGTTTCTGAGAATATCCTTTTCAGAACTTACACACTAGAAAATGCTTCAAGATTTTTGAAGGCATCAAAAAAACTTAAAACAGGTGTAGCGTATCGTGGAGGTCTTAATAACATTTATATAGACACCTTGAAAGAAAGAACATGGGGTAAACATGGTGATCCAATTCATACTGCGGTTGTCTATCCACTTAAACCAATGAGTTCTGAAAAGTTAAGAACAGAAGCTTTATCTAACTTGCTTGATCGTGTGAAAGTTAAGAAACTCATATTGGTAAGTAATCAAGATGCATTGGATCTCACGTGGGCTGCATCAATTAATACTAAGATTGTTTATGACTCCCTAGAGGATGATCCAGAATATCATCAAAGAGTAATAGATGATATTGCTAGTAAAGGGTTTAAACGACTATAGGGGGCTTTTGCCCCTTAGTAAAATGCAAAGGAGATGAAATATGAGCTACATTAGGTATGAAGAATTCTTAAAAAATGTGGTTATGGAGTTAGTAAGCAACAGTCAAATTATTTTTAACGAAATTGATACAGAAGATGCGCTAAGAGTTGGTGAGCAATTTGAAAATGAATTAAAACGTTGATTTTATTGAAAGGAGTTTGATTAATGGAAAGTGTTCATGAATATTTTAACGAGATTAAGAAAGATGTAACTAAGTATTGCAACAACTGTGACAAAGACGTTTTGATGTTTGCTAGATTGAAAGATGAGCAGCTTAAATTCAAAGGACAAACGGTGGTCGTAAAAAACAGCATGGTAGCTTATTGTAGTGAATGTAATGAAGAATTATACTGCGAAGAATTCGATAAGTACACGATGAATGAAGCGGTTAAACTCTGGGAAAAGCAAGCGGGAGAGAAGTTTAAAAGTAAGGAGTGATTAGGTGGATGAGTTGAAATGGTGGGGAATTGATTTAAGAATCAAAGATGAATCTTCTAGAGACTTGTTAATAAAACTATTTAGTACGATTAAGCAAACATTTGAGAACCTATACAATGTTAAACGATCTTCAATTGATTCTGCTATAGAAGAATTGGGAAGTGTGATTCCAGATTACGAAAAACCAATTATTCGATTTCTAAAAGATGAGCTGTCCTTACTTAGAGGAGGAATCAAAAATATCAGTGTCTGTGACAGGCAGTTTATTTTAAGAATGGAGTATGCTTTATATGTTTACGAACCAGAAATCGACTGTATTTATCCTGTAAGCAGCAGAGATACTATAATCACCTTTTTCAATAGGCTAAATGAAGATATTAACAGACTGAATAAGCTCAATAAAATGTATCAGATTGCTAAACAAAATACAAAAACAGATGCAAATGGTCTCACTGTAATTGAAGTCAATGATGATTGGAGGAGTTAAATCAATGATTAAAACAATGAAGTCAAAATTTAAAAAAGAAGAAGAGTTGCCATCGGAATATGTGAAAGGGTTCTATTCAGGAGCGTTCTACTCAAACTTAATCTTATTGCCTGTATTCCTTATTATAGCCACGATGTTGCTTATTAAATAACAAATAACAAGTATATAGAAGGGTGAAATGTATGAAGAATATCTATTCATGGTACGGCGCAGATTTCAAAAGAAGCTCCTCAAAAAACATTCAGAATGCGTTTGAAGAATGGCTTAATTTAATTAAAAGTGAACTTCATAAATACTTTCAGGTGAGTCAATCGGAGACATTACAAGAGCTATTAGATGAAAGTAGCAACGATAGTTACTTCGTTGAGTGGTTTAAAGCAATTGGTTTTTCATCTCTACATCAATTAAATATTGAAAGAGTGTCACAAGAAGAGAGATTTGTTAGCTTTATTGAGTTTGATAAATACCTAATCGAAAATGAACATGAATGGGAGGATGAACACAAGAATATGAGAGGTACTTTGATTTCAGCAATTAAAGACATGCCAGAAACAATGAGGATGTTATATTAATGGACAGAAAAATTTTAGAAGCATTAATTCAAATCTATCAAAATGACTTTATGTGCGGCTATCAAGGAGATGACAAAGATAAACTTAGAGTTGTTTTCCTTGAGTTAATTGTACATGCAACAAGATATATTAATGATTTTCGTTATTGCAACAAAGAGGGTTGTCCTTGTAGTCCTGAGCATGTTCTTACAAAAATGATTGATACCCACCAGGAGGATATTTTCACGAAACTAATCGGCGATTATGCTCTGTGTGACTATCCATCCAAGAAACTCAAAAAGTTTCTGTGCCAATTTAAAACAAAGGAGCGACAAGATGAAAAAGAGACTGAGGAAGAAGCTTAGGAAAGTCCAACAAAATCAAAAATTCCTTGAGCGTATTAACAGATACAAAGAAAGGCATAACAAAAGAGTTAGCTTTCTATTAGAAAATGGAGAGTCATTTGTAAGACGCATCATGGAGATTGTTTCAGAAACGGGTGTCTGCACTGAAGATGACACAAACTTCGAAAGTTTTCACTTCTTACATGGGGCAATGCTCCATTATGCATTAAAAACGAATAGGATAGTTGAATCCTTTAACGAAGATGAGTTTGGAGGGATTAATCGTTCAGCTTATTACTCAATCAATGATAATTACCTAAAGGTTAGAGAGTTAGAGAACATGGGAACACTGGCTTACTTCGAGCCTCTAGCAGTTGAAGAAAAAATTGATTCGAGTATTATTCACTTTGATGAGTTAATTGATTATTTAAAGCTTCTGAAAAACGATAAGAAAATACATTTATGGTGAGGTGATTAAATGAAAGGATTACATGTAGAAGGTACATTCTTTAAAGAAGACGGCACACAGCTTACATATGAAGAGTTTATTAAATTAATTGAAGCAAACGGTATTGAGTTTGGAGGAAGTACTTACATCCAAGATGATGAAGGCAACTTTTTAAGTGATTCTGGTGTTGTCATTACTGACCAAGTGAATAAGCAGCGAATAAGAGAAATCGAAAAAGGATAAGTGAGTTTAATCACCTATCCGTTATGAGAATTTCTAGACAATGCAGTTGTCATATAGATTGCTTTTTCGTCCTGACCCATTTCTAACAATCTGGCTATCATTTCTATCTCAAGATGAGCGTAATAGAAAGCATTATCAAGAGAAGTAAAGAAGAAATACTTGCTTAACTCTAAAGGCATATTAACTGCTTTTATAGATTTAATATTATTTAATTTCTTCTGAGCCATAATTCTTTTATTGCCGTCAACGCAAAGTAAAGGGACGGGTACTCCAGGGTTGTACACTATGATTGGTGGTCGATTGTCTTTGATCTTATCGGATACAAATGTAGTGGTACTGTCTACATATATATCTTTCAAATCGACATCTTCAGGAACTAACGAATTTTGTTTTACTATTTCATTGAGAATATCGACATCATAGTGATATCTGTAGGTGCCAACGCTCGTCTTGAAATCAAAACTAAAAAACTCAACATCTTTATTCCTTAATTGGGACATCTCATAAATAGGAGTAGTATTAGATTTATGTCTAGCATAATCTTCAATATCTTTATCACGTTCGATAAATATGTCACACCAACACTTAACCCAAGATTTATAAAAAGACAGTCTTCCTACATTAGACTTTATTGGCGGACTTTCAAGATAGGCTTGGAAATCAAATTTGTAGTATGTTGTTTTTAAGTTATTAAAATATGCAGGCATTGTTAATTCCTTTCAAGTTTTTCTAAATTATATCACAAATTCAAAATAAAGGAGAGATGGACGTATGATTGTTTACACCGTATTCGGACTGTCTCACATTCTTAAAAGAGAAATGAATAATCAGTTTAAAAGATTGGGATTCAATAATTTAAAGGAAAAAAGATGTTTCTTAATCAAGGTTCTCGGTTATTCGCCGTACTTTAGTGAAATGACAATCAATGAATTGAAAACGGTTATAAGTGAATTGAAAAAGCATAATGCAATTTCAGATTTTAAATAACAAATAACATATATAAAGGAGGATGATTTGTAATTATGACTGAACAAGAAAGAGTTATTAAAGATGTACTTGATTTTGCAGAAAGAAATGAAGAAGAGCGAATGTTTGATAATGTTAAATCCTATATCGATAAAATCAAACATCAACGTGACAATTTAAGAATTGAATTAAAAAAGTATCATTCCAATGAAAAGATCGCAGAGCTTGAAAATGAAATTGAGCAACTAAGAGAAAACAGCGTGTTTGTTTTTAGCGAAAAGGAGAGAAAGGAAGAAATTGAATTTAAGAAAGAACATCGTGAGAAATGTGATTCGGGTATTTATCACTTTTTTGAAGCAACTGAATTAGGAATAGCTGTAGATGTAAAATGTAGAGAATGTGGTGTTAATAAAGACATTACAGATTATTCTGCATGGTAATCTGAACACATCAAATATTTCTAAATAAAATCGGACTTTTAACCGAATTGAGAGGGGGTTTGGAATGATCCGAATAGTAGAACGCAATATCTTAGACACAACAAAAAACATTATCTGTCATCAGGTGAACTGTAAGGGTGTCATGGGAGCAGGATTAGCCAAACAAATCAAAAGCAAATATCCGAATGTGTTCAAAGAGTATAAACGGTTATGTGAAAATCAGAATGTTAAAAGCGGCAAAAGTGGGCTATTAGGTGCCACTCAGTTTGTAGATGTTAGTGGAAATAAAACAATTGCAAATTTATTCGCACAAGATAACTATGGAGTGAATAAAAGATAAACAGACTACGATGCTATGGAACTTTGCTTGAAAAGTTTAAAGAGCGTAGTCAATACGGATTACAGTAAGTATAAAGGTTGTTCTATTGCAATTCCATACGGGATCGGCTGCGGACTGGCAGGCGGTGATTGGAAGATTGTAAAACAAATGATTGATGACATTCTTGGTGAGTGTGATGTGACTATCTATAAATTTAAATAAAGGAGAAATTACATATGATCATTAGAATTCCATTTGAACAAGATGCATTAAAACAAGCATATCTATCTCAAGTAGGCGGCAGAATTTCATTTCAAAAGGGTAAAACTCCAGTATTCTCGTTTAATAGTGAAGAAGACTATAAGAGATATAGACAACTTATTCTTGGAGGAGGTGAGGAATCATATCAATAGGATCTTTAACCATTGATGTAGGAAGTATGTTCGCTGAGAAATCAACAGCATTGCAGCGTCACGGCAAACGTTTTATGTTAGCTGGAAAGAAAGTGGTGTTTCTGAAGCCATCCATAGATGATAGATATTCAGATGACTCAATCATTACTCATGACGGGAAGAAGGTTGAGGCATTAAACATACAAATAACAAATGAATACAAGGTTGATTTACCCTTTGACTTGTTGAATGAAGCTGATGTTGTGTGCATTGATGAAGTTCAATTTTTCCCAGGGCAAATGATTAGTCACATTGAACATCTAATTGCACAAGGTAAAAAGGTATTTGTTGCAGGATTAGATATGGATCGATACGGTAAGCCATTTGGAATCGTACCATACCTCATGGCCAAAGCAGATCATGTTATTAAGCATCATGCAGTTTGTGCTTTCTGTGGAGAGGATGCATGGGTATCACTTGAAGTTTCAAATGACTCAAGTCAACAAGTTAAGGTTGGCAACGATTATAAGCCAGCATGTAGGCAATGTGCTTATGAAAGGGGAGTTAAATAATAGAAGAAAACAGTTTGATTAAATTACACAATAAAATGAAAAAACAAGTGGATTCAATTGAAGAAGCGATACATAACAAAGATTTTTTAAAAGTAAATCGACTAGGCATCAGTCTCAGCAATAATAATGAAGAGTTAATGCAAGAAGCAAGAGACTTGTCCAACAACGAAAAAGGGAGATACGTAAATACATATGCTTAATTTGATTAACTTACATAATTTAAAAGGTGCTTATCAATTAAAAAATCAAGGAGGTGATTTTACTTACTTCTATAATGAGAAATCAAACAATTTGATCGTAATTAACAATATTGATGATGAAGAAATAAGAGATGTAGTTGACGACACAGATCAAGCAGCTTACATGTATTTAACCAACAAACTTAACATCGAAACAAATTTAACTGTCATTTGGTATAAAACAGAGTTTGATTCAAGTGATTTCATTCTAATTGAAAATGTAGATGGCAAAGAATTGCACAAGTTAGATTTGATTGATTTAGAGAATGTTGTTTTAGGGGAGTACAAGTTTGATAAGAAGTTTGTGAAGCTTATCAATGGAGAAGCTATCGAATTAAAATTTTAAACCCCTGTCTAATGACAAGGGCAATCATCAGGAAGCTTTAAAGTTTTTAATTAGAGTGCGTACTTCTTCAACTAAATCTGAGTTTTGATTGTTATCTACGAAAAAGTATTCAACTTCATTAGTTTTAGCGTTTGCTTTGAATACGAGCTCAGCATTTTTAGTTTCTGATTCATTGTAAACAACGTAATGTTTTTCAAATAAATGATTCTCTGACATATCTACATGAAATCTAACTGTAAATCCTTTTGACTTTAAATAGTCAGTTAACTCGTTGTGTTGGCTGATGAGTTCGGTCAATTGGAACACTCTCCTAGATATTGATAATCATAGAATACCCTATTTAACTATTAAACACAAAGAAAGGATTGGTTCATTGAGCACAAACTTAGGCAAAGTTTTTGAAGCAAATATACAACAATCGGCGAAGGATCAAGGTTTATTCTTTTACAGAATTAAAGATGTAAATCCAATGGCATTAAAACAGAATTTTGGAGTATCCAAAAATAAATATGACTGCATTTTATTCGCTAACGGGCATTTGTTTCCTCTGGAATTAAAGTCTACAAAGAGTAAGTCTGTATCCTTTTCAAAGAGTATGATCAAGCCACAGCAAATAAAACATCTTAAAGAAGCTGCAGAATGTGAAGGAGTTATACCAGGTTTCCTGTTTAACTTTAGAGAGCCTGAAAACAGAGTTTTCTTTGTACATATTAAAGACTTTCTTACATATAAGAATATCGCTGAAAAGCAATTAGCACATACATACATAAGCAAGGTGAATAAGTCCAGCATACCTATTGGCATCTGTGAAGAAATCGGAACAGAGGTAAGGTGGATGAAGAAGAAAGTGAATTATACATATTACATAAATAAGATGTGCGAAAGTGTAGTTTCAAAGAGGAAAGTAACATATAAACTTAATCAACATACCTTGGAAGCAACAAATGCTATGGAGGTATGAAAAATGGCTAAGACAAACAGAGGAAAATGGAAAGAAAACTTTGAGCACGCAAAGAAAAACAAAACAAAAACATTAACCTTTCCAGGAAAGCCCTACTCAATAGCAATCTTTCCTCAAGTGTACGGTGATGTCGTTACAGAAGATCAGTTTTATCAAGAATTAGCAAATATCGTTATAAAAGAAGCCAGAATGTAGGCTTCTTTTTTATGGTCATTACTTAGTATCATGAAATACCGCTTTGTCAGTGGAGATGTTGACAACATGACTGACTTCATGTTCAATTGCGGCTTCAATGATGTGCTGCCCGCCGATAATATTTGTTTGTACGGCTTCAAACGGATTGTCTTCACAAGTGGGTACTTGTTTTAAGGCGGCTGCATGGAAAATGATATCAACGCCTTTGACGAGCTGTCTCACGCGGCTTGCATCTCGTACATCGCCTAAAGCGAAGGCGACTTCTGGGTGATCCGCATACTCATTTTTCATCATGTATTGTTTGCTGTCATCTTTGCTGAAGACGATAATCTTTTTTGGAGAGTATGATGTTAATTTTTTTACAATTTGACGGCCGATCGAACCTGTACCACCTGTGACTAATATCGTTTTGTCACGAAAAAAAGCCTTCAAACTCGTTTCTATCTTTTTGGACATATCTAATCCCCCAACTCTCATTTCTCTACTTTGCATCATATGTGAAAGAGTGGTATCCGTTTGAGGAAAAGAACCACTTTCTATCTAAATTAGGTGAACACATTATAACCATCTGCTTGACGTTTTAATAGAATATGGAGAGATAAGAGAATAAGTAGAAAAATGAGAGACCTGAACACTTCAGTACTGCGATCAGCTCGGAAGATAATGAAGAGAGCTGTGCGCGAGGGGAGAAGGGAATACATGTATAGGGGAAATCGTATTTTAGCCTTGATACCAGCTTTTAGAAGCAGGCGCGATCAGCATGATGAACACATTCGCGTATTGGCGGAGCGGCCGCTCATCTATTGGACCATTCAGCCGTTACTGCAAATGATTGAGTTAGACGAAATCATCGTCTCTACAGAGGATGTCAATACACAAATCATTTCTTCTCACTACGGAGCTCGTGTGATTGAACTGCCAGACAGTCATGTAACAGAACAAACACCGTCACTCATAGCGGTGAAACACGCGCTTGCTTATTTAGAGCGTGAGGGGAAGACCTTTGATATTGTTCTATATTTGCATCCATCGTCTCCTTTAAGAGAGCCGGAAGATATTGAGAAATGCTTGCAGCTTCTAGTAGAAGGGAGCTATGACTGCATGGCATCTTTTACAGAGGCGCTAGAAAACCCAAATGAAACATGGACACTGCATGAGAATAATGAAGCCACTTTATATAAGGACAATCATTACTTTTTCATGCCAAAGCATGAGCAGCCATATACGTATGGTCGTTTAAATGGAGCAGTGTATGCTTTTCATGTTCCATATGCAAAAGAATGCATTCATTCCCTTTTAGAAGGATCTGTTGGAGCGTATATCATGGATCCCGAAAAATCACTCGTGGTGAAACAGGAGGAAGACCTTGAGAAAGCGGAGAAAGTCTTATTGGCTCGCCGAGATGCGGAGGGTTATGTATAAGATGAATTTCAACGAGAAAAGCGCCCAGTCATAGGGCGCTTTTTACGATCTTATAAAGCCTGTGTGGAAATGACTCAAATGTATTCCAGGAAACGACTTGTTCGTAATTGTTTCGTGCGATTGCTTTTCTTTTCTCAGCATTTGATCGATAAAATTCAACCTTTTCTAGCAAATCGTCCTCATCTTTATAAAAAGCGAAGCTTGAAAAAATTTGAGGTGGTTGTAGATCCGTCAATTGAAAGCTTCCAGCTGCAGCGATATCAAACGCTCTGTTGTTCAGACTTATATTTTGAATCATGGCTTTGTTTTTGTTATAGGCAAATTGTGCCGGTCTGTGCGGGTTAAGAACAATCGCTGATTGCTGATAGATGTCCGCCATTTGCTGAGGGCTCAGCCAATTGGTCACTAATGTGAGACCTCGCTCATGTCTTCGTGACTTATTTAAAAGACGATGCCATTCCTTACCTGCAACGAGAATCCGCCATTTGTTCTGTTGTAAGAGTGTATCGATGGCTTTCATGCGATTGGGATAAGGGTAGCCAATGAGTGTAATGTCATAGCTGCACATCTCTTCAGGCGATTCGTTTTTTTGAAAAATACGTGTATTTGTCGGAATGGGAAAGTAGTGGGCGTGACCTATGCCCAATCGTTTGTAAAGTGGCAAAGCTCCTTCATCAATCGTTAATATGAGCCGCGCATCACGTGTGCAAGCAGCCGATACATCTGTATAAAAGGGATCTTCTGTCATCCACAAAACAATCGGGATCTTTTCTTGTTTGAATTGATGAAGCACTTCGCTCGGAACATGATCACCGATCATCATCAAAACAAAATCCGGAGAAAATGTCCGGATTTTGTGCATGTGAGCGGGTAGAGATTCTCGGTCAATCTTTACACATGAAAAGGGGGAATCAATGAAGCTCTCTTCTACCCATTGATCAAACATGTGATAGATTCCACCGTAGCCAGAGCTGATATAAAGAAACTTCATGATGGCCCTCTCACATTAAGATGTGAACGTAACACTTTCAACTTTATCTACATCTAATAAAGTCGTTGCAGAGCCTGTTGGTGTAACTGAGCTTTCTTGTGTAACAAATACAACACCCGTTGACGCATCGAATGATACGAATTGAACTGGCCCGATTAAGTCTCCTGAGTCAGTGACAATGCTAATGATGGTTCCTGGTACAAGTCTTGCAAAAATCCATCTTGCTGCCTGAGATACATCAAGTGTTGTAGCAGAATCTGAAGGTGATGCCTCGGCTGCCACTTCACTTAATAAATCATTTAATTTTTCTTCCATTTGTACGCCTCCTTCTTCAAGATTAACTGTTAATGTACGAGTAAGCGGTTTGAAAAACACTTTCAATAGTTCTTTTTTTAATTCGGTACGCTTGTCGCTCATTTTTTTCCCATCCTTTCTTCATCAATTCAAACTCACCCCTATGTATATGCCGTTCATTTTTTTTGGTATAAGCAGAGCGCTGATTCCTTGTTCTTTTTATCATTTAATCACTTCACACATTTTTAAAAATGTTTTCAAATACTGAGGCTAAATGAAGTGAATCTCATACTCTAGTAAAGATTAAATGCGAAGAGAGAGGGATTATGAATGGAATTTGATCAATTATTAAATGGTTGGAACGAAGAATTACTAGAAACAGAAGGAGTACTTGAAGTCATCTTGATTTTACTTCTTCTTCGTCTTTTAGAAGAAAGTGAGGAAGAGAGTGTGTCAGACATCAAAGAATTACTTCGTCCGTGGCTTGAACTTGGCATTCCAGTGCCACGCGTTCATTTAGTCAATGGAGATGTCCTTCAAAACGTAGTTGTTGTGCAGCTCTTTGATACAGTAGCGGTCTTTAAAAACGCGACAAATCAGCTAAGAGTGAATGTACCTTACGTGAACATCGTCAGCTGGGGGGCTTTTTAATCTAATTAAAAAGGATAATGATCATGAAAGTATCGGTGATTTTAACAAGCTACAATAAACCTGATTTCATTGATCGTGTGCTAAAGAGTATGGTGGAACAAACGTATTCAAATTGGGAGCTTCTGATTATGGATGATGGCTCAGAACAAGGCACCATCCAAAAGATCCAGCCCTATTTAGACGATGAGCGCATTCATTTGTATTCACGCACGGTTCATCCTGCAAAACGGCTGTTAACCGTACGGTATGCGACGCTTATTAATGAAGCGCTAACCCGTATAACAGGTGAGCTCATTTGTTATTTAACAGATGATACTGTGTATCATCAAGATCGTTTGCAGAAAATGGTGGATGTTTTTCAGTCGAAGCCTCATATCGATATCGTGTATTCCTCGCAGCGGGTCGTGCATGTTAATAAGCAATTAGTAGAGACGATGAGTTTTGTGCGTGAAGCAGACCAAATATTGGAGCATGCGTCCTTTCAAGTGGACCATTGTTCGGTCATGCACAGAAGGTGTTTGCTTCCGCTCATTCATGAAAAATACGGACAATATTGGGCTGATGAGCCTAAATACTGGCATCATGCAGATTCTGTTTTTTGGATGAGGCTGAATGATTTTGCTGCTTTTTTTCCATTAAGAGATGTACTTGATACAACGTATAAAACGTCTCATTCCTTTCATCATTTGTTTTCGAGTATGCCGTATGATCTCATTGACGGAACGGTGATTGAAAAGGAAGGGAATTACTACCAAATCGCAGGCGGGAATCTTCATGAAATTGAAAGGTGCTGGGTGAACGAAAAAAACAGACGCGCCATTCGGGTTCCGTCGTTATGTGCGATGAAATATGAGATGAAAGACATGCTGGTAGTACCTAATTATACAGTTGTCACGGCAGATCATGGGAAAACGTTCTATTATATTGAAGGTCAGAAAAAAAGGCGGTTTGCTTCAAAGCGTGACGTGCAATATTTTCAGTTTCATCCTAAGGATATCTATACGATTTCAAATGAACGGCTTCAGATGTATGAAGAGGGCGGCATGATTCAAGTGTCACCAGTATTTAATCCGCCAAACAGGCGGCTCTTTAAATGGAAACAAGATGTCTATTTACTGATGCATCATACTTTTTGCCGTATTGACCCTGAGGTTGTAAAGCGATTTGCTTTTTATCATCAGCCAATTAATTTATACCCTTCCCAATTTACGTTATTCGAGGAAGGGAAGTCGATCGTGCCGCTGTATATGGAATCGCTGCAAGAATTCGATATGTCTCTTTATCAAACATCAGGGCGAAAGCACTCCTCATAAGAGGGGTGTTTTTTTGACGCTATTGACAAAAAAAGCAGGAAGTTGCAAGAAAAAAAGCGAAACATGAAAGGACAGGAGAACGTGTGATGAAGATGATCAAGCTGCTGAAAATCCGGCAATAAATGCCGGTTTTTCGGCACTGAAAGTGAGGGGGAAAGAATGGGGAAGGTTGTCGAAAGAGCGGACTGGTTTGAATTAATTTTAGAAGCCATTGATGAAGCCATCCATGTTGTAGATGATCAAGGAATGACGATCTTTTACAATCATAATGCCGCTAAGTTTGACTGTTTACAAAAAGAAGAGGTGATTGGCAAGTACATCCTTGATGTGTATCCCTCTTTAACAGAAAAAACAAGTACACTCATGCATGTTTTGAGAACAGGGAAGCCCATTTATCATTCACTGCAAACCTATTTGAATAAAAACGGCGAAAGAATTGAGACCGTCAACACGACATTGCCTATTATTGAAGACAGCCAGTTAATAGGTGCGGTCGAAGTCGCAAAAGATGTATCGAAGCTGTCAGCCCTTTCAAATCGTTTAGATCAAAAAAAACGAATACACGATGCGGCTGGGGCTGAACAAATGCATGATTTTTCTTCATTTTTAACAAATGATCCACTCTTAAAAGAAATGCTTGAAAAGGCAAAAAAAGCTGCTGCCTATCCGTCATCAGTTGTTGTCTACGGGGAAACAGGGACAGGGAAAGAAGTGCTCGTTCAAGCCATCGTTCATGAATCTGACCGGAAAAATCAAGTGTTCATTCCACAAAACTGTGCAGCACTCCCAGAATCGCTACTTGAGAGCCTATTATTCGGATCTGTCAAAGGGAGCTATACAGGCGCAATTGATCGCAAGGGGCTCTTTGAATTGGCTGATGGAGGCACGCTTTTTCTTGATGAACTGCAAGCGATGCCGCTCACGCTGCAGACGAAATTATTACGTGTGTTAGAAGATGGCGTGGTGCGCCGCATTGGGGATGCAAAAGCGATTCAAGTAGATGTAAGACTCATTACGGCACTCAATATGGACCCATTTGAAGCGGTGAAAAAGCAAATTTTAAGAGAAGACTTATTTTATAGACTGCATGTATCATCTTTTCAAATCCCGCCGCTTCGTGAGAGAAAGCAAGACATCCCGCTGCTTTCCCGCCATTTCATTCAAACCTATCATCAGCAGTTTTCAAAAAACGTCAAACGCCTTTCTGAAGAAACAAAGCAATTGTTTATGGCTCACCACTGGCCAGGAAACGTTCGAGAATTAAAACATACCATTGAGCATGCCGTATTGATGATGCCAAAGGAAGCGGAAGCCATCACACCTTCATACCTTCCTGCTCATTTACGTACGCAGAATCTTGAGGAAGAAACACTCGATGCCTCCTTAAAAAGTCAGGTTTCTTCATTTGAACAAACACTTATTCAAGAAGCTTTAAACAAGCATCATGGCAATATTAAAAAAACCGCTGCCGCTTTAAAAATCCCTCGACAAACACTGCAATATAAACTGAAGAAATATGCAGATGCCGAAATATAGGCATCACCATCCATTGAATACCACGGGTAAAGCTCCTTTTATAAAGAATAGGGGCATTTTCCCATGTTGGCACATAACTTGCATAGTATAAGGTGAATGCTGATAGGGGGAATGGATATGAATCAAAAACTATATGAACCGGCGCGTCATTGGAAGGACATTGAGCTTTGGAAAGATGTACCTGAGGAAAAATGGAACGACTGGATTTGGCAGCTGACGCATACCGTGAAAACGCTTGAAGATTTAGAGAAAATCGTAAACTTAACAGAAGAGGAAAGAGAAGGGGTGAAGATCTCCACCAAAACCATTCCACTCAACATTACACCCTACTATGCCTCATTGATGAATCCAGACGATCCAAGATGTCCAGTACGTATGCAATCTGTGCCAATTGCAGAGGAGCTTCATAAAACAAAATATGACCTGGAAGACCCGCTGCATGAAGATGAAGACTCACCTGTCCCGGGGTTAACGCATCGGTACCCAGATCGTGTGCTCTTTCTTGTAACAAATCAGTGCTCCATGTACTGTCGCTATTGTACGAGAAGACGTTTTTCCGGCCAGATCGGTATGGGCGTGCCAAAAAAGCAGTTAGATGCTGCCATTGGATATATTAGAGAAACACCTGAGGTGCGGGATGTGTTAATTTCCGGCGGAGATGGGCTCTTAATCAATGATCAAGTGCTTGAATACATTTTGAAAAACTTACGAGACATTCCGCATGTTGAAATCATTCGCATAGGCACACGCGCGCCGGTCGTCTTTCCGCAGCGCATTACAGATGAGCTGTGCGAGATTTTGAAAAAATATCATCCGGTTTGGCTGAATACCCATTTCAATACAAGCATTGAAATTACGAAAGAAGCAAAAGAAGCGTGCGAACGACTTGTAAATGCCGGCGTTCCTGTTGGTAATCAGGCCGTCATCCTCGCAGGTATTAACGACAGTGTGCCGATTATGAAGAAGCTGATGCACGATCTCGTGATGATACGGGTCAGACCTTATTATATTTATCAGTGTGATTTATCTGAGGGAATTGGCCACTTTAGAACACCAGTATCAAAAGGCCTTGAGATCATTGAAGGCTTAAGAGGGCATACGAGCGGCTATGCCGTGCCAAGCTTTGTTGTGGATGCACCAGGAGGCGGAGGAAAGATCGCCCTGCAGCCCAATTATTTATTATCGCAAAGCCCTGACAAAGTCGTTCTTCGTAACTTTGAAGGTGTCATCACCTCTTACCCTGAACCAGAGCATTACGTCGCAGGCCAGGCAGATGCGTATTTTAATGAAATTTATGAAGAGAAACAAGATCCCGCAATTGGTATTAGCGCACTTTTTGAGGATGAAGCGAAATCGTTTACGCCAGAGAATTTAAGCCGAATGAAACGAAGAGAAGCATATGAGACAAATCCTGAGCATGACACACTCAAAAACAAACGTGAAAAACGAGATGAATTAAAAGAGAAAAAATATCAAGCGCAGCTCAAAAAAGATCAAACTGTAAAGGAGGAGAAATAACCTTGCTGACATGTGATTGGTGTGAGGAAAACAAAGCAAACGCAGAGCAGACAACCGTCTATTGGGAACTGATCACTGGCACACAATCCATTGAAATCATCGAAACACCGTCCATTTCCTGCATGCACTGCGGTATGACATATCAAGAGGATGAGACGGTCAAAGAGATAGAGGATCAATTAATTTTAGTGGATCAGACAAAACTTCCAGAAAAAATTTCATACGAAGAATTAATGAGCATGGAGCGGTTATTAAAGCGAAATTACTTTGACTTTTCATCATAAGTTGTACCTCCGCCTATACAAGTCATCAAATTGCTGTATAATATAACAACAAAATAGAGTGTCGCGGAGGGAAAAACAGGTGAAGTCGTTTTACCATTATTTAATGAAGTACAGACATCCAAAACCGAAAGATGAAATCAGCCATTTTGCAAATGCTGCTTATGAGGATCACAGCTTCCCGAAAGCGTCCACTGATTATCATGAGCTGTGTGCCTATTTAGAATTAAACGGCGATTATTTAAGCTCAATGACAACATTTGACGAAGCGTTTGAGCAATATGATGTAGAAGTCAAAAAAAAATAACATACAACCGCTTTTTCCTGATGGGAGAAGCGGTTTTTTGATGAGAAATAAAATGGCGTTTTGCATGGTGTGGTTGCCCATGCAGAATTCCTTGCGCCGGCATACGATACGTTAAGACCAAAAGTCGGGCAAGGGGGAGACAGAATGAAGGCGAAAGCACCAAAATATCAAGTAGGGGATATTGTCGTCGTTGTCATGTACGGCACAGTCGGAACGATTACAAAAGTCCATCAAATTGACCAGCACTATTTGTATGAGGTCAATCATAATGAGGTGCTTTATTTTGAAACATCACTTCAGCTTTACGATGAGTACGACGGGGTGATTGTGGATACAGAAAAGCTGGACATTGAATATGAGTTCCTCATTGGCGATGTTGTATATGTAAAAGATTACGGAAAAGAGCTATTTAAAATTATTGGCCATCGGACTGAAATATGGCGATACCTTGATGACGGCTGGGAAGATGTCATTTACGAACTCACAAGGCTAAAGGACGGAGAGTGGCTGGAAACAGAAGAGGAAGACTTAACGCTTGTCCTGAGGAAATATGAGATGGATCAGTTCGTGCATCAGCTTCTTTTTGTGCATTACGTCGGTGAAACCTCAAAAGAAATGGAAGAAGATATGGTGCAAACGGCTCTATTACAATTAGAAGAGAAACAAGAAAGCGAAGCATCACTAGAATTTCTCGCTGTATCTATAGTGGATGAGCTTCTTGATATTTATAATGACTATAAAATTCTCTACGAATTTTTCGAAGATCCAGAATACAAGGACATGATGGATTTTATATTGGAAAGTTTACACGAGCATTTTGGTTAAAGAAAGACTTGTCCTAACACGAATAAAAAATAAGGCACACAGAAAAAAACAATCACATAAAACCATCCCCTCAAGATACGGCCCATCACCTGATCAAACGTTTCTCCATCTAATATGCTGAACCATTTCATTGCCTCAAACCCCTTTTCTTTTTGTTTATTGCATTTATATGTATGGAATGAGCCATTATGACAAACTGTAATAAAAAACAGGCGTCGTTCATACATCATAAAAAAGGAGGCGGAATGTCATGAAAGAAGCAGATTTGGTGATCGATACAGAGGAAATTGCGGAATTCTTCTACATGGAGCTGGTCAAAAGAGGGTACATACCTGCTGAGCTGGAAACGTTTGAGCTGGCTGACATTACGTTTGAATATATGCTGAAAAAAACAATGATAGTTGAAGAAGAGGCGTGGTAGGCACTATACTTTGAAGAGATTCTGAAGAGAGAGGGAGGAGAATCTTTCGCGTGTATATCCTATTTCTTTTGATTTTATTTGGCGCCATAGCTGCGCTCATGGTATCTGGAGCGGGTCAAGCATTGGACAACCAGATCATCTTATGGTTTGAGAGCATCAGACTCCCTTTTTTAAATGATGTCATGCTGACTTTGACGGACTTTGGCATTAGTGCGCTTCTCGTGCCCATCATGCTCATTTTTAGTGTCGTCCTATTCATGTATAAGCGCTATTACTCTATCATGATGCTTTTTCTATTATATCTCACAGAAAAAACCATCAATCATGAACTAAAGGGGCTGTTTGCTAGAGAACGCCCGGCCTTTGATCATCTTGTCAATGAAACGTATTACAGCTTTCCGAGCGGACATTCGATGAATGCAGCCACAATCTATCCATTTATAGCTTATCTATTCGTTGAACTGATTCCATGGCTGAAAGAAAGACAAAAAATCGTCTACTTGATCACAGGGGTCTGTGTTGTTTTGATTGGGATCAGCCGAATGTATATCGGCGTTCATTTTTTGACAGATGTTGCAGGCGGTTTTGCGATAGGACTTGCTTTATTTCTCATTTGTAAAAAGATTGACGGAAAATTGTCTGTCATTCGACAAAAATAGAAGAAGGAAATTGACAGATCCCAGCCAATTTTATATAAAAGGGGAGGGATTTGAATGCAATTGACGTTGAGATTTTTTCAAAAGAAACCTTCAGCATTTCACTTAACCATTTATCAGACACCTGAATATGGCGCTGCAAGCGGGCATCAGCCTGTGTACCGGACAAAGATTGGCGGCAGAACACACCTGGATGTTCTGGAAAAAGCATTCTCGACATTTAATGTACATGATACAGTCCCTAGTGATTACAATGCACGGTTTATGACAACAGGCGATATTGTTGTGATTGATGATAAGAAAAAAGGAAAGTGCTATTATCAGCTTTTTCCGGCAGGATGGAAACGCAGTGAGCGACTGTTGACGATGAGTTAAATAGAGATTTTCGATGCCAGCTTGAGCTTCAGCTGGTATTTTCTTTTTTGGGCTCAATCGTTTATACTAAATAGGACAAATCACATAGTAAACGTAAGTGGAGGCTAAAAAAATGAGTGTACATATTGGAGCAGAAAAAGGACAAATTGCAGAAACGGTATTGCTGCCAGGCGATCCGCTTCGTGCGAAATATATTGCAGATACATATTTAGAAGATGTCGAATGCTATAACGAAGTGCGCGGAATGTATGGTTATACTGGGACCTACAAAGGAAAGCGCGTTTCTGTACAAGGGACCGGAATGGGCGTACCTTCTATTTCGATTTATGTGAATGAACTCATTCAAAGCTATGATGTTCAAAACTTAATCCGCGTCGGATCTTGCGGGGCTATCAAAAGGGATGTCAACGTACGTGATGTCATTTTAGCTCAGACATCTTCAACAGATTCACAAATGAATCGTGTGACGTTTGGACCGATTGATTACGCACCTTGCGCTGATTTTGGACTGCTTAAGAAAGCATACGACACAGCAGAAGCAAAAAATGTCGCTGTACGTGTCGGTAATGTATTTACAGCAGACCAATTTTACAATGAAAAACCACTTGAGCTCATGGCTCAATACGGAATTCTAGCAATTGAAATGGAAACAACCGCTCTATATTCGCTTGCAGCAAAATTTGATCGAAAAGCGTTATCCATTCTGACAGTGAGTGATCATGTTCTCACAGGAGAAGAAACAACGGCTGAAGAGCGTCAAACGACATTTGACGAAATGATCTTAATTGCGCTAGACTCCGTTTTATAATAGTATAAAGGGTGTGCTACGATGTAGCGCATCTTTATTTTTTTAGAAGAGCAAAAGGAAGGTATGTCATGAAGAAAAGCTATAAAATACTCTCAATCGCATCGATTCTTGGTTTGACAGCCGCACTATCGGGCTGCCAGTTGCTGGATCAAAAAAGCGGTACATCTGAATCGAACAAAACAAACGAACAAAAGAGCGCAGCAAATTCATCTACCCAGCAAAACTCAAACAATACAGCAGATTCATCGGATCAAGAGCTGACGTTAAAGAGTGAATATTTCAATGACATCAAAGTGGTAAGCGGGCTGAAAACCATTCAAAATCCTGCAAACGTGCTAGCACTTGTCAATAAAGAATACGCATTACCAGGAACCTATAAACCTTCTGATCTCGTTGTACCAAAAGTAGAATTCTCTTTTTCAGAGGATATTGAAAAACGATATATTCGTAAAGAAGCAGCGGAAGCACTTGAGACATTATTCAATGATGCGAAAAAGAAAAACTTCGAGCTGGCTGCCGTATCTGGCTATCGCTCCTATGACCGTCAAAAGGTCATTTTTGATAGTGAAGTTAAACTAAAAGGCAAAGACAAAGCGCAAGAAGCAGTAGCTTTACCAGGCGAAAGTGAGCACCAAACAGGCCTTGCAATGGACATTTCCTCAAAAAGTGCCGGTTTTGACATCTCTGAAAAGTTTGGTGAAACACCTGATGGCAAATGGGTCGCTAAAAACGCCTATAAATATGGTTTTATCATTCGTTATCCAAAAGGAAAAGAAGACATGACAAAATATGAATATGAACCGTGGCATCTGCGCTATGTTGGAAAAGAAGCAGCAAAAGCGATGCATGATCACGATTTAACATTTGAAGAGTACATGAACAAAGTGAAGAAAATTTAATCAAAGTAAAAGGCCTCCCAGCTATTCGGGGGGGCCTTCTTTATTCTTCTTTTAAAAAAAGAACAATCCTGCTAATGCGAAACCTGTAATGAAACCAAGCCCGATGCCATAAGCGGCACCCCAGCCGTAATACCCTCCGTAATAACCAAAGCCAAAGCCGCCGCGAGAACCGCCGACTGGACGAATATACACTTTGCGGTTTGTCACCCGCTCAATGCGTCCGACATGTACTCTGCCATTACGGTCTGTGATTCTAGCGACTTTCCCCATATGCTGCTGACAAAGCTTTTGATAGCGCTCCATATTTTTCCTCCTTATGACAAACTCTATTCACTCTTATCCTATGCGAGAGACCTCATAGAGTTTGGACAAAACATATAGGAGATTCGCTCATTTTATACGGTACATTCAAATAGAATGTGGCTTAGCTGCTTTCGGTGCGCTTGAATCATATCGTAGTGTGTTTGCATCGTTTCGTAAAGAGAAGGCGGGATATATTCAGATAATTCCATTTCCGTCGGCTCCTCTTGTACCATGTGTTCATCAAATGAGAGAATGCGAACGTCATGAAATCCTGCTGCTTTTAGCTGCTCCTTCCATTCTTCAAGTGAAAAGAGTGCGTGAAACCCGTAAAAATCTCGAACGGCGGCAAGCTCCTCCGGTGTAAGGGGTGCTTTTAATACCGCTTCATTAGCAATCATTTGACTTCCAGGGGAAAGCACGCGTTTGATCTCAGCAAGTGCAGCAGGAAGGTTGGTGAAGCTCAAAACAGATTCACTGATCAGAAGAGTGAACGCTTCATCTGGAAATGGCAGCTGTTCAATCGATGCTTGCAATGCGCGGATCGGCAGTTCTTCTCGCTCAAATCGCAAATTGGCCTTTTCAATCATCAAAGGGTGTGTATCAATTGCCTCCACCTGATAACCGATATTGCCTAAATATGCCGCCGTTTGTCCTGTCCCGCATCCCGCATCCAGTATGCGCGCATCCGGCGTCAATTTTATATGCTCAAGCATCGTTTTTGTTAACTCAATTCCACCAGGATGGGCACTAGATACGCCAAAATAGGCAAGCATTTCTACATAATCACTCATAAAATCCCTTCTTTCCTTATCAAGTTCCTCCTTAAAGATTATGCAATATAAGGTCAAATGGCTTATCTTTTCAAAGAGAACTTCGATCCTTTGGTTGACGGATGATGCATCGTCCTTGATAATAATGAAAGGAGATAAAGGTGGTGTTTTTTTGAAAAAACAATTTAAGATCGTCATCGCTATTTTGGTGACAGCGGCACTGTCCTCAGCGATTACATTTGTGATCACAAAACAAGGGACTGTCAATGTCTCAGGAGATGAGAAGTTTAGTAAACTCATGGCTGCGTATACGAAAGTAAAAGATGAGTATTACGAAAAAACGGATGATCAAAAACTAGTAGATGGTGCGATTCAAGGAATGATCGCATCACTTGATGATCCATACTCTACATATATGGATCAGGAGGAAGCCGAAGGATTTAACAACACCATTTCTTCATCATTTGAAGGAATTGGTGCACAAGTAGAAGAGAAGGATGGACAAATTTTAATTGTCGCACCGATAAAAGGCTCTCCTGCTGAAAAAGCCGGGTTGAAACCTCATGATCGTATTTTAAAGGTGGATGGAAAAAGCACAAAAGGCATGTCGGTCAATCAAGCAGTCTCTCTCATCAGAGGGAAAAAAGGAACGGATGTCAAGCTGCACCTTAACCGCCAAGGAGTGGGAAATGTTGATGTGACCATCACAAGAGACACCATTCCAGTTGAAACAGTGTATGCAAAACTCACAAAAGACAAAATAGGGGAAATCCAAATTACGTCCTTTGCTGAAACAACGTCAAAAGAGTTAGATAAAGCCATTGATGACCTCGAGAAAAAAGGGGCAAAAGGGTTTGTCATTGACCTGAGAGATAATCCAGGCGGCATTATGACAGAAGCGATTGAAATGAGTAATGACTTTATCGATAAAGGGAAAGTCATCATGCAAGTTGAAGAAAAAGGAAAAAAAGAAGAGTACAAGGCTGAAAAAGAACGTAAAGTTCATCAGCCGGCAGTTGTCCTTGTAAATGGAGGCTCAGCCAGCGCTGCAGAAATCATGGCGGCGGCTCTGCACCAATCTTCAGGTATCAAAATGATTGGTGAAAAGACATTTGGTAAAGGAACTGTTCAAAATGCGCAAAGCTATAATGATGGTTCAAGTGTCAAATTAACCATTGCCAAGTGGCTAACGCCGGATGGTTCGTGGATTCACAAAAAAGGAATTGAACCACAGGTTAAAGCATCGCTCCCAAGTTATGCAAAACTGCCATACTTAAGCCCGAAAAAAACGTATCAGTTGAATGACAATGGAGATGAAGTCAAAGCGGCTCAAAAAATGTTTCAAGCGCTTGACTACAAAGCAAAAGCAAATGGTGAGTACGATCAAGCCTTCCAGACGATCGTCAAAAGCTTCCAAACAGACAACGATCTGAAAGCAGACGGAATTCTGACGGGAGATACAACGACAGTACTGATGACAAAGATCCAAAATAAGCTAAAGAACAATGATACTCAAATGAAAAAAGCCATTGAAGTCTTGAAAAAAGAAATGAAATAAAGAAAGAGCAGCCCTCTTAGGGGGACTGCTCTTTCTATGTTTACGCGTTGTTTCCAATCGCTTCTGTTTTGTCTTGATCTTTTTCAAATAGATCATTCATGACAGAATTGGATGTGACCTTCTTTTGGAAGAATGGATTTAAGATTAGGATGACCACAACGTTTGCTAGTAAACCAAGAAAACCTTCATAAAGACCGAACGTGACTTGTGAGATATTGGCTGTAAAGGTGACAATGATGCCAACAACTAACCCCGCAATCGTTGCTTCTCTCGATTGTTTTTTCCAGAACAAGCTGATCGCAATGGCTGGGAAGATTTGAACCATCCCTGAAACACCAATGAGCTGAAGCGTCACAAGTGCTGTTGGGAAGAGCATTCCGAATAATAGAGCCAGTCCGATCACGATAAACACCATTGAACGAGTGATGATGGTCAATCTTTTAGGTGATACATTCGGATGAATTAAGTCACGATATAAATTATTGGCAAATAAATTCGATGCACCAATGGCCATGATCGAGCATGGAATAAGGGAAGCCAGTGCAATCGTTGAATAAGCAAGACCCTGCATCACGCCGCCATATGATGTTTGAATTAAATGAAGAAGTGCAAATCTTGGATTCGTATCTTCTGGTAAGACCAAAAAGGCAATAAATCCAAGGAAGATGACCAAAATCAATACGATGTTATAAAGAGGCAAAAACATGCTGTTTTTACGGATAGCATCTGCACTTTTTGCTGTAAATACGCCTGTTGCCGCATGTGCCCACATAAACAAAGCAAGGGCAGAAACACCTGAAGCGGTAATGAACCATAAAATGCCTTTAGGACCCCCGTCAGGAATTGTCAGAAGCTGTGGCGCTTCCTTAGCTAACGTATTCATCATCGGAGTCCAGCCGTTAAAATGAATGATTGGCAGTGAAACCACCATAAACAGCATGATGACCCAAACGAGAATATCCTTAATAATGGCTGTATATGTAGGGCCTTTAATCCCGCTGAAAAATGTATAAAGTGCAACTAAAATAAATGAAATAATAACAACTGCATTCACATTAATATAACTAGTTCCAGCGACAGTTAACGTATCTTGAATCCCGCTCAGTTGAAGACAAATATAAGGAATGAGCATAAGCACTCCAATAATTGCAATGAGACTGGATAACAGCTTGCTGTCAAAGCGCTCACGTGCATAATCAGCGAGCGTTGTGAGATTGTGATTTTTCGCCACCGTCCATAGCTTTGGTAAGAAGAAATAAGCAATAAAATACGCTAGAACTGAATATGGGATAGCGAAAAAAGCGACACTTCCAGCTGTATAGGCTGTACTAGTGAGCCCTAAAAAGGTATAAGCTGTATATAAATCTGCACCAACGAGGAACCAGACGAGCAGCCCGCCAAATTTTCTCCCGCCGACAGACCATTCCTCTACTGACTGTCTGGATGATTTATCACGGCCAGCGGCAAATCCAATGACCACGACGATGAAAATGATACTTGCTGTAATCAATAAAGCTGTCAAATTTCCTTGCATTAGTCAGTTCCTCCATTTGAATGTTGCATCCGGTAAATGATGAATGTACAGACTGGTGTGAGAACAATCCATAGTAAGAGCCAGAAGTGAAAAAAAGGCAGGCCTATCACAAATGGATGGATACGATTCGTAAAGGGCAGCAGTGCGAGCTGTCCGATGAATGGAATCGCTATAAGTAGTGCGAGTAACAATTTTTTATTCATGATTTCCTCCTGAGTTTTTTGTAATTTCATAATAATAGCAGTTGTCAGATTAGATCACAAGACCATTTTCAGAAAAAACAATCATTTTGGAGAATATCATACTAATATAACGCTTTCATTCTTAAAAAGGAGAAAAAATGGAGATGGAAAGGGGTAAAGCGAAAAGAAAATATGCAGAAATAATATTTAAACCAAATAAAAAAAGCCCCAGCATGAAAGCTGAGGCCTTGCTATTTTTTAAAGAAAATCAGATACTTCTTCGATGTCGAAACGATTGCTTTTATGAGCTTCTTTCGCTGCTTTACCAACTGAAATCAGCATGACTGGCTCATAACGGCCGCTTACATTGAATTCTTTGATGAAGGCTTCTTTACTGAAACCACCCATTGCACATGTATCATAGCCCATTGCTTTTGCAGCAATCATTAATTGCATAGCAGCTAATGAAGCATTTGAATACGCAGCTTCACGTGCATACTGCTCGCTTTGGTATGCGCCATTGATTTGAGTCATCAATGTTTCTTTGATGTCTTCAGTAATGAACCCTTGTTCTGCCAACTCACCATAGATTTTTTCTCCATTTTGATTGGCTTCAAGATCACCTAGTACAGCAATAACAGCTGATGCTTGTGAGATTTGCTTTTGGTTATAAGCGATTGGAAGTAACTTCGCTTTGGATTCAGCACTGTGGAAAACAGTAAAATGCCAATGCTGAAGGTTCCACGCAGATGGTGCTTTTGTTGTGATATCAAGTAGCTCTGTTAGCTCTTCTTTTGTCATTTCATGAGTTGTATCATACTCTTTTACTGAAGCTCTTTGTTTTAAAATGTCAATCGTTTTTTGATCAGTCGCCATATGGATATTTCCTCCCGTTTTTGCAAATAGTATGGTACAATAACTAAAAAAGTGAGAAACTTACTTATTGTAACTAGAGATATTTTAAATTGTATACCGTTAGTTTGTCAAACAATCATGAAAAGAAAGGCTGAAATTTATGGAATTTCAATTATGTCCACACATTCAGCAAGCTTTTTTACTGCTAGGCAAAAGGTGGAATGGTCTCATTATTCATGTATTGCTTGATGGTCCAAAGCGATTCAAAGACATGACGGACATTATCCCATCTATCAGTCAAAAAATGCTCGCAGAGCGTTTAAAGGAACTTGAGCAAGAAGGGATTATAAAGCGAACTGTATTGCCTGAAACGCCTGTTAAGGTCATTTATTGTTTAACTGAAAAAGGAAATGCGCTAAATGATGTGTTTCATGAGGTATCTAGGTGGGCAGGGGAATATACAGAATCTCTTGAAAAAAAGGAACAAGCCTAGTTTCAGGTTTGCCCAAACGTTTTGACTCCTAATGAATATGCTGATCTTAGGCACATGACAAAGGAGGAGAAATGCATGTACCCTCATACTCCGTATTTCCGAGGCGGCGCCCCTGGCATTCCGCCATATGAATCCAGAGTCCCTTTGTTTTTTGGTTTTGGCGCTCCTTTAGTCGGCGGACTGCTTGGCGGATTTTTAGGAAGTGCGATTTTTAATTATCCCCGTCCCTATTACCCACCACCACCACCGCCTGTTCCACCACCTTATGGCGGAGGATATCCACCATACTATTAAGAAAAAAGAGTAAGCCTGCTTCTATATGAAAGCAGGCTTTTTATAATGGAATATCGATTTCAGAAATCCCCGGATCATCATGCTTTAAAAACATAATCTCCAAAATACCGTCCTGATACGAAGCCTTCGTTCCTTTTCTTTTGACAGCAGCAGGGAGGACGACTTTCTTCTGCGTGCCTTCCTCAGGAAAATGATCAATAAACAGCAGGTTGGCTGTATGTTTGATTTTTACTTTTTCTGTGCTCGGCCGAGCAAGCTCAATCTTAACGAACACGTGATCAGTGGTTTCAAACACTTCCACTTCGGGTTCTTTTTCTTTTTTGACGTCTGTTTCTCTCGTTTTTTGATGTTGAGAGAGTGGGTCCTGAAAAGGGAACTGAGCAGGATAATTGGATCCGAATACACTTTCCATCACTTGATTGACGTACTGCTCGACGTCTTTAGGGTCTGAATTCTTTAAGGCTTCTTTTGAAAATTGCTTTTGAAAAGGGAATAATCGGTTCCAGTCAAACATGCAAATCATCCTTTCTAAATGCCCTGAATTAGTATATGCCCATTCGCTTGAGTGCGTGCTATAATATACGATAGGTTTAGAAAGGAATGGTTAGATTGAACGAACAACAGCAATCAAAAGGTGTTCTCTACACGGCAGCATCTTTTACATTGTGGGGATTATTCCCGTTATATTGGAAACTGATGGAACATATTTCGTCAGGCGAAATTTTAGCGCACAGAATTTTATGGTCATTTGTTTTTATGTGCGGTATTCTTCTGTATTTAAAACAAGTCCGGCCGGCGATGCAGACAGTGAAGGGTCTCATGCTCGATGGTAAAGCACTTTTTTCATTACTATTATCTGCTATTTTAATATCGGTTAACTGGTATGTGTACATTTGGGCAGTCAACCATCATCTTATGCTAGAAGCTAGTTTAGGGTATTATATTAATCCGCTTGTCTCTGTTTTACTAGGGATCATTTTCTTGAAAGAGCGGCTCAATAAATTACAAACCGTTGCGATTCTAATTGCCGCCGCTGGGGTGATTCTTTCTACGATTCAGTATGGTTCATTTCCTGTCGTTGCAATATTACTTGCCTTTAGCTTCGGTTTTTATGGATTGATTAAAAAAAGAATGAGCTTCACGAGTGCCATTGGTTTGACAATTGAAACGCTGCTTCTAGCCCCGGCAGCTCTTGTGTACTTATTGTTCTTCTTAAAAGAACCTGTGGTGACAATGAATCCTAACAGCTTCGGATCGCTTGGTCTCTTATTCTTTGCAGGGGTCTTTACTGCGGTGCCGCTTCTTTTATTCTCTGAAGGGGCAAAAAGAATTCCTCTTTATCAAGTGGGCATTTTGCAATACATTGCACCAACGATTACGCTGTTTTTGGGGTTGTTTGTGTATCACGAGCATTTATCTTCAGCTAAAATCGTGACGTTTCTTTGTATCTGGGTGGCGATTTTATTGTTTACGACCTCTCAATTACGCATGAAAAAAACAGCGAATTCTCATTAAGTCCTACGAGCAGTTTGCTTTTTTTTGAAGGCGGATCATGTCATAATAAGTTGTTACCAAAACTGTAGAGGTGATTACATGTCATCAGCCAATGAGCTTACAGCTGCTTATCAATCTTTATGGAAAAATCGTCAGCTTGATGTCGATGATATGTCTTCTTTACACGAGGCAATATGTGATGATTTAAGCGATGCGCGCACTCATCCGAGGGCGAGAAAATCATTTCATCAAAAATATGTACTCGCTGTAGAGAGAATATTAGAAAGTGGGCTTCGGCATGATCATCAGCTGCAGCTGATCAGCTTACATACAAAAAAGCTGCGCGAATTAATTCAAAATGAAGGAAGGAACCACTCATGAAACCAATTCAAACGGAAGATGTCACAGCACATCTTGAATCGTTTTTAAATCGTCCAGTCTTCGTTCATCTTGAAACGACCACTGGTTCTTATTCAGCTCATGTAAATGAACAAAATATGACGGTCGTTGCCTATATCCGCAATGCGAAAGTCGTCTATTCACAGGCGAAAATAAAAGGACAAGGTCCGTACCGTGTTGGAATGAAAACAGAAGATGGCTGGATTTATGCAGAAGGATTAACCGATTATGAGTTTGATGACCATGGCCGCCTGCTGTTAGCAGGGCACTTGCCAGACGGGAAACTAGCGATCTCATTACAAATTAGTGAAACACCATTTCAGGTGTAGAAGAAAGGGTGACGAGTCATGAATGAACATGTACTAGTGATGCTGCCTCACCCAGATGATGAATCGTTTGGGGTTGCAGGTCTCATTGCACAAAGCAGAAAACGCGGCATCCCAGTCACGTATGCATGCGGGACACTTGGGGAAATGGGCAGAAATATGGGCAGCCCAACATATGCCAATCGCGAAACACTTCCTGAGTTAAGAAAACAGGAATTAATCAATGCCTGCAAAGAAATGGATATCACAGACTTACGTATGCTTGGACTTCGTGATAAAACATTGGAATTTGAAGACGACGAGTATTTAGCTGATGTGATGGAAACCATCATTGATGAAGTCAAACCTACACTGATTGTGACGTTTTATCCTGGACACGGTGTACACCCTGATCATGATGCGACAGGGGAAGCAGTTATTCGCGCTCTTTACCGTAAGAAAAAAGAAGACCGTCCTGTCACATACTGCATGGCCATTACGAAAAATAGAGAAGAAGTGCTGGGTAATGCAGACATTACGATCGACATTACAGATGTAGCAGATATCAAATTAAATGCACTGAGAGCACATAGAACGCAAACAGAAGGCATGCTGAGAGAGCTTGAACAGAAGCTGAAAAACAAAGAACCTGTCGTCCAAAAATGGTTCGATGAAGAAATTTTCTGGACGTACCAATGGAATGACTAAATAAAAAAGCAGCTGACATCGATCAGCTGCTTTTTTTGTGTCGTATTTAGTGATGATTGGGCGCTTGCTGAAGCAATCGTTTTACCATCAATCTGAGACGGATAAAGAGGACAATGGCACCTGCGGCAAGTCCGGCAATGAGACCAATCCAATAGCCAAATGCTCCAAATGAAGTATAGGTGCCAATCAGATAGCCGGAAGGAAGACCGATCACCCAGTATGAAACAAATGCGGCAATGAGCGTATAGTTCACATCTTTATAGCCCCGCAGTGCCCCTTGAATGGGTGCAGCAATGGCATCTGACAGCTGGAAAAAGATCGCATAAATCAAAAAGTGCTGTGTCATTTGTAAAACAGCCGATTCAGCTGTGTATAAACCAGCAATCTCTGGTCTAAATAATAAAATGAGTGCTGCCGTACACAAGGAGAATAATACCGCCGTTCCAATTCCGATATAGCTATAGCTTTGCGCGTCTTTATAACGCTTGGCACCGGCTTCAAACCCAACGACAATCGTTAAAGCCATCGAGATACTGAGCGGTAAAATATATAAGATAGAAGCAAAGTTCATTGCAGCCTGGTGACTTGCAATCGTCACAGTATCAAAGTGACCCATTAATAGTGTGACTGCTGCAAAGATACTCGTTTCAAAAAAGATCGCAAACCCGATAGGAAGACCGATTTTCAGTATTTGTCCCATACGGGAAATGTTGATTCGAGGCAGTTTTTGAAACAAACAAAATGAGGCAAATGGTTCTGCTTTCATGACAATACAAATACTCATGATGAAAATCGCCCAATATGTCATCGCAGAAGCAAGACCAGCTCCCGCGCCGCCAAGCTTTGGAAAGCCGAAATTCCCAAAAATAAATACATAGTTTAAAGCAAAATTAATAGGAAGTGCTGTTAACGTGATGAACATCGTTACACGTGTTTTCCCTAATGCATCAATAAATGACCTAAGCACAGAATAACCAAACAGCGGGACGATACCAAAAGCAAGAAAACTTAAGAAATGCCTCGCAATATCCTCTACGGATTGCTCAAGTCCAAGTCCCCCTAATACGTAAGGGATGCTAATTGTTCCAATAGCAATCACACAGATACTTAAAAGAAAGGATAAATAAAGCGCCTGAAAGACAGCCTTGGGAACATCCTTTTTATGCCCTGCGCCCATCAGTTGAGCGACAATTGGCGTAACGGCCATTAATATACCAGCAAGCCCTGTATAAACGGGTGTCCAAATACTTGAACCGATCGCAACACCCGCAAGGTCTTCTGCACTCACTTTTCCAGACATCACAGTGTCTAAAAACGTAATAAGCGAAAGACCCGCTTGAGTGATTAAAATCGGAATTAAAATGGTTAAAAATAGTGTCACCTTGGCTCGAATGCTATTTGTTTCTCTCATCATAAGTTCCTCTCTGAACAGAAATAACGAGAGGATTATATCATGCTATGTAAAAAAATCAATTCTATGTCGGATTATTTTTCTTAGTTGGCTTCGTTTTTTTAAACATTTGGGCATAAATAAAGGAAAGACTGACAACACCTAAAATGCTGCAAGCATATTGAATCACTTTCTGAATGGTCATATTTAGTCACCTCCATAACAATAGAATGCGCATAACTTGTTATTTTATGACAACGAAAAGGAGGAGGGAAAAGGTCAAATGATCAATCGTACGAATGAAGAAGTGCAATTTAAAGTGGGCATGAGAACACACTTGATGAAAATTATGAAGGATGCAAGTGACATTATCGATTCCCTTGATGAGATTGAGCAATGTCTACTTTGTGATCTCGAGTCATTACATGATGAGTTTAATGAAATGCATGCAGAGGCTTCCTCGTTTTATTTACAATCGTATATGGAAGAATTCACACCTGGATTTGCTCAATTTTCGTTAGCCATTGAGAACTTATCAAAACAAAAGCACGGGGCACTGATTGTGATACAAAGGCGGGATGAGGTCGAGGATTTTATTCAAAGAGGGACAAATCTTCATGCGAAAATTAGTGCTTCATTAATTGAAAGCATTTTCTACCCAGGAAATCCACTTCATGATGGTGCGCTTTTAGTCAAAGAAAATACGCTCGTATCTGCGGCAAATGTGCTGCCGCTTACTTCAAAAAAAGTCAGTCCTTCTCTCGGGACAAGACACAGGGCTGCGATCGGACTCTCTGGTATGACCGATGCACTTGTTCTCGTCGTTTCAGAGGAAACGGGAAAAATGTCATTTGCGAAAGAAGGAACCCTTTATCCGCTCACTGTAAAAGAACCTGAAATAAGGAAATAAAAATGAATCGCTGCATTCTTCATTCGGAAGAATGCTTTTTTCATTCAAGGAGAAAAAACAGGCAATTGAGTAAAAAGTCATTTGATACAGAAAAATTTGTCATGTAGAATAGAACTATGAAACTAGCAACGTGCTTGTTTTAGCAAATTTCTAAACGTCAACTTAAAAATTCCTTAAAAAATGTTTATAAATAAAGCAAACTGTCGATAGAAACGATATGGCTTTGTTTTAGCATTTTGAGTTGACTGCTTTAGCCTATTTGTTATTGCCCAACGTCTACATGTCTAGTAATATAATAGAAATAAAGATAAAATAGTGCAAGAGAAGCAGAATCATTAAATGCCAAACTTAAAACTAGTACATAAGTCTTATTGAATGAAATCATGAAAGGCGGAGATTCATCTATGAAGAAAAAAGTAGTAACCGGCCTCACAGTTTCAGCGATCGCTGGCTCAGCTGTGTTTGCTGCACCGGCAGAAGCACAGACGATCAAGGTGAAAAGCGGTGACTCACTTTGGAAGATTGCCGAACAGTACAATACAAGTATTTCGGAGCTTCAATCTCTTAATCAACTAAAAACGACGATGATTTTTGCGGGACAAAGCTTGAAAATTCCTGGCGCAAAAAGCAAAAAATCTAGCTCGTCAACTGGATCAAAAGCAACGAAATCAAATGCTTCAACGACATCAAGCTACACTGTAAAGCTTGGAGATTCTTTATGGCTCATTGCAAAAAATCATAAAATGTCAGTCGCAAGTTTGAAAAGTCTAAACAGCTTAAACAGTGACTTAATTCGTCCTGGACAAAAGCTAAAGGTATCTGGAAGCACGAAGACAAGCGGGGGCCAGTCATCAAACTCCTCTTCAAATTCCAGCACAAACAATAAGACAACGAACTCAAATAGTTCATCATCAAGTACATACAAGGTCAAATTAGGGGATTCTCTCTGGAAAATTGCGAATTCGCTCAATATGTCGATTGGTGAAATCAAAACATTGAATGGGATAAAATCTGATATGATTTATCCAAATCAAGTATTGAAAGTAAAAGGGACGGCTACATCAAAACCAAGTCAGCCGAAAGCACCTGCTAAACCAAGCAACCCGCCTTCAAATGGGAAAGCGACATCTTATACTGTAAAATCAGGCGATTCTTTATGGAAAATTGCGAATCAATTTAAAGTGCAAGTTCAATCCATCCGTACAGCTAACAGCTTAAAAAGTGATGTGCTTAGAATTGGACAAGTTCTCAAAATTAATGGTGCAGCTTCAGGGTCGAATGGTTCTACGTCTAACGGTTCGACAACGCCGGTCAATAATAACAAAAATGATGTGCCGATGAATGCAAAAATCACGACGATGATCCAAGAAGGGAAAAAGCTGACAGGCATTCCTTACAGATGGGGCGGCAATACACCATCTGGATTTGACTGCAGCGGCTTTGTTTATTACCTCATTAATAAAGTTTCGTCTGTATCCAGATTAAGCACAGCAGGCTACTGGAGTATGATGAAACCTGTGAGCACACCTCAAGTTGGCGATTTTGTTTATTTCACAACGTACAAAGCGGGTCCATCTCATATGGGGCTATACCTTGGCGGAGGAGATTTCCTTCATGCAAGTGACAGCGGTGTGGGGATCTCGAACTTAAGCAACTCATATTGGAAAAAAGCCTACTTAGGTGCAAAACGTTTCTTCTAAAAAAGCCGATTTTCGGCTTTTTTTGTTTGCCTATTGATCAGGTTGTCCATACTGATATCAAAAGGGGGCAGTCATATGAAAAAGTCAATGTGGTTGATCATGATGTGTCTGGTCTTTGTCGCAACAGCATGTCATGCACCGCCGAAAAAAGAGACGACAGAAGAAACCATTGAAGTTGCAGCGCCTAAACAAGCACCAGTTACCACGTCACTCATCAATGAAAACGGCCAAAAAATAGGAAGTATCGAAGTAAGAGACTCCTCAGAAAACGGACTGGATTTACATGTGAAAGCGAAAAATCTGCCGCCAGGTCCTCATGGCTTCCATATTCACGAAACAGGAAGATGTGAAGCGCCAGATTTTGAAACGGCAGGGGCTCACTTTAATCCAACACACCGGGAGCATGGCTTTGATAACCCAAAAGGCCACCATGCTGGAGATATGCCTAATTTAGAAGTTGGGGCAGATGGACAAATTGATGTTGTCGTGAATGTACCAGATGTGACGTTAAAGGGAGGATCGAACCAATTAATCGATCAAAATGGGCGTAGCTTTATCATTCATGCAGAAGCAGATGATTACTTAAGCAACCCTTCTGGAAACTCAGGGAAACGCATCGCATGCGGAGCGATCACAAAAGAAATGGTAAAATAACAGATGTCTAGCCTTTATGTATTGAGTGCATAAAGGTTTTTTTAGTATACTTGGTGAGGAAAATGATCGAAGAGAGGAATTAATCACACATGTTTAACGAACAATCACTCCCAGAAGAAATTCAAGCAATGATTGAAGCAAAAGCAAAAGGACTAGAAGAAGAATTCCGTCCGCTTATTGGAACAGGCGGCTATGAATCACAGGATACGTCTATCATACAAGATGCGATGATTGCACTAGCACTCGGCAAAAACGTTCTTTTAAAAGGGCCGACCGGTTCAGGTAAAACAAAACTAGCAGAAACTTTATCTGCTTTCTTTCAGCAGCCGATGCACAGTGTGAACTGCTCGGTTGATCTTGATGCAGAAAGCTTGATTGGCTATAAAACCATTCACAATGATGGTCAAGTTGCTTCTATTGAATTTATTGAAGGACCCGTAACGAAAGCAATGAAAAAAGGCCATCTTTTATATATTGATGAAATCAACATGGCAAAGCCAGAAACTCTGCCTATTTTAAACGGTGTACTCGACTACAGAAAAATGATGACAAATCCATTTACAGGAGAGGTCGTTCGAGCAGATGAAGGCTTTGGCGTGATAGCGGCAATCAACGAAGGCTATGTCGGCACAGTGCCTCTAAATGAAGCGTTAAAAAACCGTTTTGTTGTCATTGACGTTCCATATATCGGCGGCGGCATCTTAAAGGATGTACTGCAATCTCAATCTGTATTAAAGGATGAACGTTTAATCGATCAATTCGTGCAGCTCTCATCAGACCTCATTACACAGGCACACAACGGGCAGGTAAGTGAAGAAGCAGCATCCATTCGCGCACTTCTAGACACATGTGATCTTGCGCAATACATCCCGCCACTCCGTGCAGTTGAACGAGGGATTGTTGAAAAGCTAGAAGATGACCGGGAAAAAGCAGCGGTAAGAAATATTGCCCAAACATTATTCGAGTGAGGTTCTGAGTTTTGAAATTCATCAAATTTAATGACAGCAGAATCGATTCATTTTTATTTATGGAATTAACGGATTTAGCCAAAACGTTAGCAAAAAGTGATGATGTCGAGCTTGAATACGGGGTGCAGTCCTACTATGATCCTTTTGAAAAGAAAATTTTCATCAGTCATTTTTGGGATGACCGTAAACAAGAAGACATGACAGCCGGACTGAAAAGTGATGTATTCCTCCGTGCAGTTGGAACCGTTTATAGTGATCTGACTGTCTTTCAGGAAATCATTCGCTATGCTCATACAATGTCCATTCCTGACCTGTGTAAACAATTGTTTATGCTCTTTGAAGATATCCGGATTGAAGAGCAGATTAAACGAGACCGCCCAGGAACAAAAAAGGTATTTAAACGAAGAAGAGAACTGTACCGGCGTCATTTTAAGACGCAATTAACGATTAACCAAGAGCGGAGCATTTTAACGGATGCACTCTATTGTGCAATGTATGTGAAGCTGACAGCGGATTCACCGCTAGAAGAAATTCCGCCTCTTCACGAGCGGATCAACCCAATGATTCCATTTATTGAATCAAGTCTTGAGCGTGTATATGAAGCGCGTTCAACCGGAGATATCGCAGTCATCGTCAAAGAATTAATGGAAGGCTTTGATGAGCTTCTTGATAAAGATATGCTGAATACGTACTTTTTCTTCCCAGAATTGGACTATGAAAAAGCGGCAAAAGAACCGCTGTTTCATGACTTAAAAAGAAAACCTAAATTAAGTGAAGACATCAAAGTCGACCGGGAAAAAGAGGGCGATGAAGACATCCACCAAGAGTATATGGAAGTGTGGCATCGAGAAACAGAAGCGCCGTCAAAAAGCTTCCTTCAATTTGATTTAGAGCACGGCGGGAAAAGTGATCTCGGGAAGGATGCAGCAAGAGAAGGCGATGACGGAGATCAAGCACTTGGCACTGTCCAAGGCTCTGCCAAGCAGACTCACCGAAAAGATTATTCAAAGCTTGAGGCGCTGGAAGAGGCTGAAGGCGAGGAAAGCGGAGCGGATGCTCATGAGAATGGAAAAGAGAACAAATACGCGTTTCCAGTCATGATTTCACCAGATCCTCCCGCGCCAGAACAAATTGTTGTATACAAGCAGCACGCCAAGGAGATTGAGCCTTATCAGAAACGGTTAAAACAGATGATTCAAAAAACGCTCGAACATAAAAAAACATGGCCAAAAACGGATCTTCATGCAGGACGTCTGAGTAAAAAGCTCATTCGTTATTTTACAGAGTCGAATCCGCGTCTTTTCTATAAAAAACAGGCACCTTCTTCGGAGATTGATGCTGTTTTCACTTTATTAGTGGATTGTTCTGCCAGCATGTTTGACAAGATGGATGAGACGAAAAAAGGCATTGTTCTATTTCATGAAGCCTTAAAGTCCGTTCAAGTCCCACATCAAATTGTGGGGTTTTGGGAAGATACAAACGATGCATCAGAAACAAGTCAGCCGAACTATTTCAACACAGTCGTGTCGTTCAAAGATTCTTTATTTGATGCAGGTCCTTCCATTATGTCTCTTGAACCAGAAGAGGATAACCGGGATGGCTATGCAATTCGCCAAATGACAAAAATGATATTAAAACGAAGAGAAGAGCAAAAGTTTCTCATTGTTTTTTCCGACGGAGAGCCAGCTGCATTCAGCTACGAACAAAATGGGATCGTCGATACACATGAAGCAGTTCTTGAGGCGAGGAAAAAAGGCATTGAGGTAATCAATGTGTTTTTATCCAATTCACCGATCGAAGAAGCGCAGATGAAAACCATTCAAGATATGTATGGCAAGTTCAGCATTTTTGTACCAGATGTCGATACATTGCCAGATGTTTTATATCCATTACTGAAGAAATTACTGCATAAAAGCATTGGGGCATAAGGTTTTGCCCCTTTCTTCAAAATATTTTTCGGAATGATTTAAATTTTTTGTTTTTCTGTGAATTTTTTATCTTTAATTGAACAAAGAATGTAGAAAGTAATCCGAAACAGTGGTAGAATATTATTGGAAGCGTTTTATTACATAAATTTGGTCATTGTGTTCTGGAAGTTATATCGAGATAGTGTTCAATCACTTGATGATCAAAGTTGGGGGTAGTGTTCAAAATGTTTCAAAATGATGTGAAACAACCGTTGAGTTGGGAAGAATTTCATGGTCCGAACCTCGGCTATGTGCTCGAGCTCTACGATCAGTATGTCCAGGATCCTACTAGTGTTGATGAAGATCTAAGAGGCATATTTGATGAACTTGGTGCACCACCGAGTGAAATGAAGGAGGAAATTGGGAAAAAAGAAAATAGCGTAGTTACTTCTGAACAAATCCAAAAGATAGCATCAGTCGTTAAACTGGCAGAAGACATCAGAACGTATGGCCATTTAAATGCTTCCGTCAATCCTCTTCGCAAAGAAAAGGAATTACAAGAGCTGTTTCCTTTAAAGGAATACGGTTTAACAGAAGATGACGTCAAGAATATTCCAATCTCTATTATTAGTCCTGACGCACCAAAACACATTTCAAACGGCATAGAAGCCATTAACCATTTGAGAAATACGTATAAGCGTACCATTTCATTTGAGTTTGATCACGTACATGATTTCGAAGAACGGAACTGGCTCTCAAAATCAATCGAGTCTGGTGAACTATTTAAGAAAAAACCAGCCGATAAACTAGTTTCTGTATTCAAGAGATTAACAGAAGTTGAGCAGTTCGAACAGTTTCTTCATAAAACATTTGTTGGGCAAAAGCGCTTCTCGATAGAAGGTTTAGACGCACTTGTCCCAGTACTTGATGAAATTATTTCAGAGTCTGTTACACAAGGGACTTCAAATATTAACATTGGAATGGCACACAGAGGCCGTTTAAATGTATTAGCACATGTGTTAGGAAAACCATATGAGATTATTTTCTCAGAATTCCAGCATGCGCCAAATAAAGAGCTTGTTCCATCAGAAGGCTCTATTGGCATCAGCTACGGGTGGACAGGTGATGTAAAGTACCATCTTGGAGCAGATCGTCAAATTAAAGACGAAGATACAAAGAGTGCGAGAGTCACGCTTGCTAATAACCCAAGTCACTTGGAATTCATTGATCCAATCATTGAAGGAAGCACACGTGCTGCTCAGGAATTACGTACTCAAAAGGGCTATCCAGTACAAGACGTTGAAAAGGCATTAGCCATCTTAATTCATGGTGATGCGGCATTTCCTGGGGAAGGAATTGTGGCAGAAACATTAAATTTAAGTCAACTTGTAGGCTATCAAGTTGGTGGAACCATCCATATCATTGCAAACAATATGATCGGGTTCACAACGGAAAGCAATGAATCTCGTTCGACGAAATATGCAAGTGACCTTGCAAAAGGGTTTGAGATTCCAATTGTTCACGTCAATGCAGATGATCCGGAAGCATGTTTAGCGGCTGTTCAATTAGCTGTAGAATACCGCAAACGCTTTAAGAAGGATTTCTTAATTGACTTGATTGGTTACCGCAGATACGGTCATAACGAAATGGATGAGCCTTCTACAACTCAGCCAATGCTATATGATGCAGTCAGAAAGCATAAAACGGTCAAGAATATCTTTGCAGATAAACTTGTCACAGAAGGTCTTCTGACAAAAGAACAACGAGAAGAAATCGAGCAGGCTGTAGCGACAAGAATAGAAGAAGCCTATCAAAAGGTGCCTTCAAAGAAAGAGCATACGATTCAAGAAATTGAACTGCCAGAACCAGTATCAAATGGCTTCCCAGCAGTGGATACATCCGTAGAGTTTGATGTATTACGAAAGCTGAATGAAGAATTGATCAGCTGGCCGGACGATTTCCAAGTATTTGGTAAGCTTAAACGGATCCTTGAAAAACGTGCAAAAGTGTTTACAGATGACCGTAAAGTAGAATGGTCACTTGGGGAAGCACTTGCATTTGCATCTATATTAAAAGACGGTACGCCAATTCGAATGACTGGACAGGATTCAGAGCGCGGTACTTTTGCTCAAAGAAACCTTGTTCTTCACGACAGTCAAACTGGAGATGAATTTATTGCTCTTCATGAGCTGAGTGATGCAAACGCATCATTTACTGTTCATAATAGTCCACTGTCAGAGGGCTCAGTCATCGGGTTTGAATATGGTTATAATGTCTATTCTCCTGAAACGTTAGTCATTTGGGAGGCTCAATTTGGAGACTTCGCAAATGCGGCTCAAGTGTATTTCGATCAATTTATTTCAGCTGGACGCGCAAAATGGGGACAAAAATCAGGTCTAGTGATGCTCTTGCCTCATGGATATGAAGGACAAGGTCCTGAGCATTCAAGTGGCAGAACAGAGCGATTCCTGCAATCAGCTGCTGAGAATAACTGGACAGTGGCGAACTTGACTAGTGCAGCGCAATACTTCCACATTCTTAGAAGACAGGCGAAAATGCTGCTTCGTGAAGAGATTCGTCCGCTTGTCATCATGACACCGAAGAGTTTGCTTCGTAACCCGAACACATTGTCTGAAGTCCAGGAATTAACGGATGGACAGTTCCAACCAGTTCTTGAACAACCAGGCCTTGTGCATGATCACGAAAAAGTAACTCGACTCGTGCTATCTAGCGGGAAGGTATCAATCGATATTAGTGATCGTTTTACTCAAATGGAAGAGCCGAAAGATTGGCTTCACATTGCGAGAGTGGAACAACTATATCCATTCCCAGCCAAAGACATTAAAGCGATTTTATCAAAACTAACAAACTTAGAAGAAATCGTATGGGCGCAAGAAGAGCCACAAAATATGGGGGCTTGGGGATACATTGAGCCATATTTACGTGAAATTGCGCCTGAAAAAGTAAAAGTACGTTACATCGGCCGAAGAAGACGTTCAAGTACGGCTGAGGGTGATCCAACTGTGCATAAAAAAGAACAAGAACGAATTGTATCTGATAGCTTGACTCGCAAAAACTAAGGGGGAAATGAAAAATGGCGGAAATTAAAGTACCTGAATTAGCGGAATCGATCTCGGAAGGAACGATAGCTCAATGGCTAAAGCAGCCGGGCGATTATGTGGAGCAGGGAGAGTACCTGTTAGAACTTGAAACAGATAAAGTCAATGTCGAACTGACAGCAGAAGAATCTGGTGTACTCAAAGAAGTGCTGAAAGATTCTGGTGACACTGTACAAGTTGGAGAAGTCATCGGAACAATTGCAGCGGGTGAAGCTGGCGGAAGCGAGTCCGCAGCTCCAGCACCTGAGCAAGAGTCTGCACCAGCTCCGAAAGATGAATCGGCAGCTGCTCAAAAAGAAGAAGCAGTGAAAGAAGAGCCGAAATCTGGTAATGGCAGAACTATCGCTTCTCCTGCAGCTAGAAAACTAGCGAGAGAGAAGGGACTAGACTTATCTGAAATTCCAACCGTAGATCCGCTGGGCAGGGTACGAAAGCAGGATGTCGCTTCTTATCAAAAGAATGAAGCACCTGCAAGTGCACCAAAAGCCGCGCCAAAAGCAAATGCTGCGGTGCAAAATGAACAACCAGGAAAGCCAATTGAACGTGAGAGAATGTCGCGCCGCAGACAAACGATTGCAAAACGTTTAGTTGAGGTTCAGCAAACGGCTGCAATGCTGACGACATTTAATGAAGTAGATATGACGGCTGTGATGGACTTAAGAAAACGCCGTAAAGATGCCTTCCTTGAACAAAATGATGTAAAGCTTGGCTTCATGTCTTTCTTCACAAAAGCAGTTGTAGCAGCACTGAAGAAATATCCGCTGCTTAACGCAGAAATTCAAGGTGATGAGCTCGTCTTGAAGAAATTTTATGACATCGGCATCGCTGTTGCTGCTAACGAAGGACTTGTCGTACCGGTTGTCCGTGATGCAGACAGATTGTCGTTTGCAGGGATTGAAAAGGAAATTGGTCATCTTGCGAAAAAAGCACGAGATAATAAATTATCTCTAAATGAGCTGCAAGGTGGATCATTCACGATCACAAACGGCGGAACATTCGGTTCACTGCTTTCGACACCAATTTTAAACAGCCCTCAAGTTGGAATTTTAGGGATGCACAAAATTCAGCTTCGACCTGTGGCAATTGATGAAGAACGTTTTGAGAACCGACCGATGATGTATTTAGCTCTTTCTTACGACCACCGGATTGTCGATGGTAAAGAAGCAGTTGGATTCCTTGTCACGATTAAAAACTTACTTGAAGATCCAGAGCAGCTATTGCTTGAAGGATAATCTTCAATTTGAAAAGCTAGCACCCATTAAGGTGCTAGCTTTTTTTCTTTTCATTTTCAGCATTTCCTCTCTTTGACCAATACGTCGCAAGCCAGGAACCAGATAAATTATGCCACACACTAAAAATGGCACTTGGTACGGCTGCAAGTGGCGAGAAGTGTGCTGTCGCTAGAGCTGCACCAAGTCCAGAGTTTTGCATGCCTACTTCAATCGAGATGGCTCTTCGAGAAGGGATATCCATTTTGCACCACTTTGCAATAAGGTAACCAAATAAAAGACCAAGTCCATTATGTAAGATAACAACGGCCAATATCAGCAGCCCAGATTGAAGAATCTGCTCTTTATTTGCACTGACAACCGCTGCAATGATCACTACAATTCCGGCGACAGACACAAGCGGTAGTGCTTGAACCGCATAGGTCACTTGTTTTTTGAAAAACAATTTAACGATAACGCCTAAGATAATTGGGATCAACACAACTTGTACAATTGACAAAAATAGCGCTTCTGGCGATACAGGTAACCATGATCTTGCAAAGAATAAAATAAAGACAGGTGTTAAAAATGGAGCAAGAAGGGTCGATAAGGTGGTGACGGCTACAGATAATGCCGTATTTCCTTTCGCCAAAAAGGTCATCACATTGGATGCTGTACCGCCTGGGCAGCAGCCCACAAGAATAACGCCTACTGCAATTTCAGAAGGAAGCTGTAATCCGTAAGCTAATAGAAAGGCAATAAGCGGCATGAGTGTGTACTGCGCCAGGACCCCAATCAGCACATAGAGAGGTTTTCGAAACAGCTCTTTAAAATCTTCAGCAGACAGGGTAAGCCCCATCCCAAACATAATAATACCGAGTAAAAAAGGAATATAAGGTCCAATCTTAGAAAATTCGGCAGGAAAGGCAAATCCAAGACACGCAAATAAAATGACCCAAATCGCAAAGGTTCTTCCTGCAAAGTGACTAATGGTTAATAAAATCTTCATTCATTGCTTCAGCTCTCTTTCCTCACATATCTTTCTTATTTTAAATGAATTTTCTGAAAAAACAACCCGTTCTTTAGATTGGTGACAATAATAAAATTATGTAAACTAAAAAATGCGCCACATAAGCATTTGCCTACATGGAGTAAAGTCTCAAAAAGGTGTTCATTTGACTTGTTGCGCTTGCTCAAGTTGTGCTTAAGGTTCACACCAATCCATTTCTGCCTGTTTGTGCAAAATCCTCACTTATCTATAACGAAAATAATTAAATCCAAGCAAGAATTCTGTTTTTTTGTATTGTAGAACTTTTGACTGTCCAGAATTAATGAAAAACGAATCATTTTTGAAGTTCGAATAATATATTCGTGACTTGACATGACTAAGAGTTGTGATTATAATTGTCGTGACAACTATAATCACAACTACTATATAGGAGGGCAACCTTGAAATTAGAAAAATATATTGGCGTTAATGTACAGCGCGCGGCACTAAAACTGAATAATTACTACCAAAAGGTAGTCAATCCGTTTGACATCACAGTGGATCAGTGGGAAATACTAATCGTCCTATGGGAAAAAGAAGGGATTACTCAAAAAGAACTTGCCGAGAGGCTACACAAGGACCAAACAAATGTTGCACGAATGCTGTTTAAGCTTGAAAAGAAGGGATTTATTTATCGTGTGGTTCATGAAACGGATAGAAGGTCTTTGCGTTTATATTTAACTCCTAAAGGACGAGATATTAAAGATGAAATTCTTGCTCCTTCAATTGAAGCATATAATAACACCATACAGGGGTTATCCGAAAAAGAAGTTGAAATGTTTAGAAGGGTTCTTAGTGTAATGTATAACAACGTAAAAGATCTATAGCCCAAAGAGAAGTCTCTCTTGAAGTGATTCTCTCCACATTGAGGGGAGAATCACAATTGGACATCATATTTAACTTTTCAGGCTATATAGTTGCTGCAACAATTATAGCTTCGACAACTAAAACCTTATTCTAAAGGAGAGTTACAAGATGAAAATAAAACTTAAAGAAATAGGGGTTTTCGACGCCAAATACAGAGCTTTGACCATCGGGATTATTCTTGCTGTAACTACCGTTGCGTTTGAAAGTTTAGCTGTTGTTACGATTGCTCCGAGCTTAGCTCAAAAATTGAATGGGCTCCATTTGTACGGCTGGATATTCAGCTCTTTTCTTTTGGCACAAATCCTTGGAACGATGATTATAGGAACACGGATTAACAAAAACGGCGTATTTGCATCGTTTGGCATATCAATACTGTTTTTTGTGATCGGCATCGTGATTGCCGCCACTTCCGTGAATATGATTACCCTAATTATAGGGAGAGTGTTTCAAGGTTTTGGTGGCGGCGGCATCATTACGTGTGTGTATTACAGCATTACTTTAGGTTATCCCGATAAGCTAAGAACGAAAATACTTGCTTTGTTTTCCGGCGCATATATTTTACCTGCACTAATTGGTCCTTATATTGCTGGGCTTATAGCGGAGCAAATATCTTGGAGAGTTGTTTTTTGGCTTGTGCTTCCCTTCATTGGTTTGGCTGTCATGCTGACGCTTCCTGCTTTTCGTAAATTTTCAGTTAGAGTAACTACCCCTTCCAAGAATAACCGAAAAGAAGGTTTTGCAGTGCTACTGACTATTGGAACGGGAATGTTTCTGGCTGGGCTAAGTTTTATAACCGATTGGAAAGGAATCGTACTTTTGGTAGCGGGCTTGTTTATCATGATACACCCTTTGCGAAAGCTGCTGCCTGAGGGTACCTTAAGTGCAAGAAGAGGTTTACCGGCTACGATTGCTTCAAGAGGATTCTTTGTTGCTAGTTATAATGCGACCGAGAGCTATGTTGTCCTGGCTTTAACAGATGTGAAAAAGCTTCCTGCAGATATGGCGGGGTTAATTGTAGCTGCGGGTGCATTAAGCTGGTCAGCGGCAGCCTGGCTTCAGTCAAAGTTAGATGCTAAAGACCATGGGATGGGCCGAAAGAAACGAGTAACCGTTGGTATTGGATTTATGGTCATTGGAGTTGCTGCGGTCATTCTCGCTGTTAGCCTCCCTGAAGGGGGGATCGTATTTGCAGTGATTTCACAGCTTTTCACTGGGTTTGGTATCGGTTTGGCACATCCTACGACTGGAGCGATTGCACTGCAACACACGAAAACAGGTGAAGAAGGAGAAATATCTGCCAGTCTTCAGTTTACAGATGCATTTAGTCCGGGGCTAAGCATAGGAGTCGGCGGAGCCCTCATTGCTGTTAGTCAATCACTAAATTTGGGGATGTTGACGGGAATTATATTGGCTCTGTCTCTTCAATTTCTTTTCGTTCTCTTGAGCTTTACGATTTCCTTTCGTATCAAGCAAGCGAAAGCCTCGAAGGATTAACCGATTCTGTTCTGAAAACCGAAAAATTGAATATGCCCCTTTATTGAATGGGCGGTGCGAGGCAGTTTACAGTCGGACGTGAATATTGTGGTGGTTAAAAAAACGTTCAGGTCATCCTGGCATGATGGGCTAGATGCTACCAAGGATAATCTTACAAAAAAATAGCACCATATGATGTAGGCGGACAGTCAAAAGCTCCACATTTTTTCTGTTGTCCCAAATGATTGATAAAATGGTTTTAAGTGCATGGAAAAATGAACGATTTAAGAATCATATTAAAAAGCTTATAAAGAAGCCGCATATTTTTTACGGGTGACAGCGCATCGAATTAGGGAGTTAAATTGAGATGACGGAAGTACAGTGCTATATTCCGTTTTACCCTTGTATGACCATTTGAACGGGATATTCGGGTTTCTCAAAAATCGCTGAATCCCTTGTTATATATTGGGACAATTTAAAGGTCAAAGGTTTCAGAAAATGGCTCGTATAAAAAAGTATTCATGTGCCTACTTGCCACATGCAATCACAAAAAAGCCGATGACATTGCCATCGGCTTTGCTGAGTGTACATTAATCTTGGAGGTTAATCCATACACTTTTCACTTCAGTGTAATTATTCAACGCATACGAACCCATTTCTCTGCCTAAACCTGATTGCTTATATCCTCCAAACGGGGAGGCAGCATCAAAGACGTTATAGCAGTTGACCCAAATCGTGCCTGCTTCAAGACGTGCAGCAATATCATGGGCATGCTTTAAGTTTTCTGTCCAAAGTCCTGCGGCTAATCCATAGTCAGACTGGTTGGCTCTTTCGACCACTTCATCAATGGAATCGTAAGGAATCGCAGATAGGACAGGTCCAAAGATTTCTTCTTTTGCGATGGTCATGTCATCTTCTACATCTTTAAAAACAGTAGGGGAGACAAAATAACCAGCCTCATAAGGGCAATCGCCACCGACAACGGCTGTTGCACCTTCTGATTTACCTTTTTCAATATAGCCTAACACGCGCTCGTGCTGTTCTTTACTTACGAGAGGTCCGATTTGCGTATCTTGATGAAGACCGGCTCCTTGTTTGAGGGATGTCGCATATTCAGCCATTTGATCGACAACCTCATCATATTGACTCCGGTGAACAAAGACCCTCGAACCTGCAGAGCAAACCTGACCTTGGTTAAACATGACGCCGTTTAAAGCACCTGGAATGGCTTTCTTTAAATCTGCATCTGGTAAAATAATGTTTGGTGATTTTCCGCCAAGTTCTAATGTGACCCTCTTAATGGATTTGGCTGCTTTCTCCATGATGAGTTTCCCAACACTTGTTGACCCCGTGAAGGCAAGCTTATTCACATCAGGGTGATCGGTTAACGCATTCCCGGCTGTTTCGCCAAATCCAGGTACGATGTTAATCACACCTTCTGGGAAGCCGGCTTTATCCACTAATTCAGCTAAATAAAGCGCAGAGAGGGGTGTTTGTTCTGCTGGTTTTAATACGATGGTGCAGCCTGTCGCAAGTGCAGCACCCATTTTCCACATGGCCATAAGTAGCGGGAAGTTCCAAGGTATGATTTGTCCAACAACGCCAACAGGCTCATGACGGGTATAATTAAAGTATCCTTGGCTGACAGGAATGGTTTGCCCACTTATTTTGGTTGTCCAGCCCGCATAATAGCGCATATGCTCGATTGCGAGAGGGATATCTGCATTGGTTGTTTCATTAATTGGCTTTCCGTTATCTAAAGTTTCGAGCTGAGCGAGCTCTTCTTGGTTTTCTTCCATTAAATCGGCAAGCTTGAACATGAGCCGGGCGCGTTCTGCGGCAGACATGGAGCGCCAAGGACCATGAAAGGCTTTTTTGGCTGCTTTTACTGCCTCATCAATGTCTTTTGCACCTGCTTCATATACATCAATAAGGGTTTCACCTGTGGCTGGGTTAGGAGTTGAAAAGGTTTTGTTATCGTGACTTGTGACAAACTGACCATTAATGTAGAGTTTTTTCGTCCCTTGGAGAAAATATTCGAGTTTTGAACTAATTTGAAGTGTTGTAGAGCTCATAAATAAACAAACCTCCTTAAAGATATGGATTGTTCTGCGAGTTCTAGGTGAAAAAGCGGACCTGAAGCAAATGATCTAGTATACGCACATGGATGTAAACGTATACATTCATCATATTACACCACATGTACGAAAGCAATCCATAACACTCATTGCATTTCATGAAAAATTGGCTACAATAAATGTATAGATGAAAAAAGGAGTTTTTAAATCATGATCCATCAAAACTGGCAAACGGCTCAAACGTTAAAACAAGTAAAATGTATACATACGAATGCGAAAAAATATATGGTCGACCGTGCACTAACGGTTGGAAGTACATATGAAGTGAAAAATGAAACAGAAGAATTCCTGTTTGTCGTTGATAATACAGGTAAAGTAGGCGGGTATTATAAAGAGTATTTCGAAGACTTTTCTGCTGAATGATTTTGGTGATCATCACTCATACTAAGAAAAACAGTAAAGGGTGATGATGATGAAAAAGAAGCAAACAGATGAGCAGAATCAACAAAATGCTTGGCATGATAACGAAGATGCTGATATGGCAATTACGCTTGAGCAGATTTCCGATGTATATGCCGAGGGAACCATTGAAACACCAAAAGACGAATAGTCCAGATTGTTGACAAAGTGCTAAAATGATTTTTATTTTAGCACTTTGTCTTCTTTTCAGCGTGACATGAAAACCTTTGCAGCCCTAGGAAGGACGAGTACCGGCGCGGAGCGAATTTCACATTCGTGAGCACCGGCGCGCAAGGACTGACAAAGAATGCGAGGGTTTGTCTACACGCTGACAGTGATTTGAAAAAATCACTGTTTTTTTATTGGTCACAATTCAACCATTTTTCTCAAAAAGAACTGAAACTTTTTTCCTGCTTTAACTGTCTAAATAAGTAGAGGAAAGAGCATCGAATCAAAAAGAAAAAGTTAAATGAAATTTAATCTATTCGTAATGGAATAACGACTATTTATAGCGTATTCTATAAGTGAGAACAAAACGTATCCACAGAGCGTGTGGGCGTTTTTTCATAAAGGAATTTGATGGAGGAAGAGGGGGTTTACGTGGGTATTTTTTCTGTCAGTAAACAAAATGATAAGAAATTCGAATCCTTACTAATTGAAGGGGAAAGAATTGAAGCTGTTTACAGACTGCGTCACGACCAAATTTGTTTCACCAATAAACGACTGATCTTTGGCGATAACCGCGTATTTTCTAAGAAGAAAGTCAGGGTCTCCTTGCCGTATCGATCAATTGAAAGTTTTGCCATTCAAGAAGCTGGCGTGTTTGATCAGGACACAGGTATGCTGCTTGTCACAAGCTCAAAAGTATTTGAACTCGATTTTTCAAAAGAGACGGATTTGAGTGATGTGCAAGCCATTTTGACAAAACATCTTTGCTGATCAACCTTGCGATTACATAGATCACATGCACTTTTCTCATTCTACTTTTTTAATAGATCGCACATTGCTTGAGCCCTTCCCCATATTTTCTGGGAAGGGCTATTTTGTTTAGGTGTTTGAATGATAGCAAAAAAGGATAAAGATGAAACAGATACAGAAAGGAGAATGAACAATGAAAGTATTAGTTGCTGGAGCAAATGGACATACAGGTAGACTCGTCATTCGTTATTTAAAAGAAAAAGGACATGAGCCGCTTGCTCTCATTCGAGATGAAAAACAAGTGGATGCGCTAAAAGAACTAGGTGCAGCGCCTGTCATCGGTGATCTTGAAAAGGATGTGACAGATGCTGTGAAACAAGCAGATGCTGTCATCTTTGCAGCTGGTTCAGGCTCAAAAACAGGTGCAGATAAGACGATTGCAGTGGATCAAGAAGGTGCAAAACGTCTTGTTGACTCAGCAAAAAAAGAAAACATTCAGCATTTTGTGATGCTCAGTTCCTATAATGCCGATGATCCAAACCAGGGAAAAGGGCAAGGTAGTATGGAAATTTATTATGAGGCAAAAAGAAAAGCAGATGAACACCTAAAACAGTCTGGGCTTTCCTATACCATTGTCCGTCCTGGTGCCTTGCTGCATGAGGAAAAGACAGGAAAGATCGAAGCAGCGGAGCATATTCCAGATGATCAAAACATTGAGATTTCAAGAGAGGACGTAGCCACTGTGCTTGTGGAAAGCTTAACAGAATCCAATGTGAAAAATAAATCCTTTGACTTAATTAAAGGAGATAAACCATTAGAAGAAGCACTTCGTACCTTGTAAGAGAAGAAAGCTGCTGCCAATAAGGCGGCGGCTTTTTTGATGTTTTCAATTCCCTTGCAGCGGGAAGGTAATAAGAAAGGAGTGATTGACCGTGGGCTTAACGAAAGAACAAAAAGCTGATTTATACGAAAGATTGAATCAATTAAAGGAAGATGTAAAAGGGTCAAAAAAGAAAGAAGAATCTATGCTAAGTGAATCCAGCGAGATTTCAAATGGTGTTGGAAATCATATCGCTGATCATGGGAGCATCTATTTAGACCGCATGACCGAACAAACACTGGACCAAGTTGATGGCCAGCTTGAAGCTGAAATTGATGCAGCCCTGAAACGAATGGAAGACGGAACATATGGGGTCTGTGAGAAAACAGGGAAAGACATTCCGTATGAACGTTTAAAAGCAGTTCCCTATACACGCTATTCAATCGATGCGAAGAAAAATGAAGAAACCACTCAAGACCCAAACGAGTTTGACCGTAATTTCTCTGATCAAATGCGTGATTTAACAAATAGACAAACAATGGATCAGATGCATTCAGATACGTATGAACGATTAGAGGAAGAGCAGGATGTTGACATAGACGATGAAAAATAGGGTAATAAGTGTAAGTTACATTTTTTTAGAATAATTTTTTCTTATGTGTACAAGGACAAAACTTTTGTATACACGAGTCTTTTATAGAAAAAAGATCTCTTGAAATTTAATAAACTTTCGTGTAATATAGTTTAAAGGCTGCGATGCGCGTAATGTTAATTAAGTTTTAACCTTTAAGCTGTAATAGGGAGTTTTATATTGAAGCCGGAATGTCATGCCTCTTTAGAGAGGAAGACAGGAACGTTTCTGCAAACACCCACTTTGAGGAGTGGTGGTTTAAAACTTTCTTACTTAGATTACGGCATCCGCAGCTTTTCCTAGGATGATTCAAGCCATTTTCCATTTCGGAAAATGGCTTTTTATTTTGTAAAAAGACGAAATTCAACTGATCGCCTGTAGAGGCAAGAATCTATGTTAAAATGGACAAAACAAATGACAGAGAGGGAATTGGATGTTAGAACAAGCAGAAGCACTCCTGAAACAATATTATGGCTTTGATGCCTTTAGAAAAGGACAGAAACAAGCCATTGAAGCGATTGTAAATAAACAAAAGGATACCGTCTGCATTATGCCGACAGGCGGAGGGAAGTCAGTTTGCTATCAGATCCCTGCACTAATGATGGAAGGTACAACGATCGTGGTATCTCCGCTTATTTCTTTAATGAAGGATCAGGTTGATGCGTTAAATGAGATGGGCATACGTTCTTCCTTTTTAAACAGCACTCTGTCCGCAGCTGAAATGAATGAAAGGCTGAAAAAATGCGAAAAAGGGGAATATGAACTGCTTTATATCACACCTGAACGCTTACAAAATGAACGTTTTTTTCAGCTGTTAGATCGGTTAACGATTCCTTTAATTGCGATTGATGAGGCGCACTGTATATCCGAGTGGGGACATGATTTTAGGCCAAGTTATCGCTTCATTCAAGAATGCTTGAACAAGCTGTCAAAAAGACCGGTGATTGTCGCATTAACAGCTACAGCGACGAAAAAGGTCCATCAAGATATATGTGAACAGCTTGGTATCAACGAAGAAGAAACCATCTTTACTGGGTTTGCTAGAGAAAATTTGTCCTTTCAAGTGATCAAAGGAGAAAACAGTGAACGTTTCATCACACAATATATGAAGAAAAACAGTCTTGAGTCTGGCATTATTTATACCGCCACTCGTAAAGAAGCGGATAACATTTATCATCGACTAAAAAAACAAAAGATCAAAGCTGGTGTTTATCATGGTGGATTGGATGATCATACGAGAGAAGAGCAGCAAAACCTCTTTTTAAATGATGATATCCAGGTGATGGTCGCCACATCAGCATTTGGCATGGGAATCAATAAGTCGAATGTACGTTTTGTGATCCATCATCAAATTCCAAGGGATATTGAAAGCTACTATCAAGAAGCTGGCCGTGCCGGCAGAGATGGGCTTGAAAGTGAATGCATTTTACTGTTTTCACCTCAAGGTGTAAGAGTGCAGCGCTTTCTCATTGAGCAGTCAATAGAAGATGAGACGCGCTACCAGCATGAGCTGCTTAAATTAAGGCAAATGGTGGATTACTGTCATACTGAGCAATGTCTGCAGCAATTTGTGATGGATTATTTTGATCAAACAGCTAGTTCGTCTTGCGGTAAATGCAGCAACTGCCTTGATGAAAGAGAGCGTGAAGAGGTCACAAGAGAAGCACAGATGGTGTTATCTTGTACAGTGAGAATGAATGAGCGATTCGGTAAAATGATGATCGCCCAAGTATTGGCAGGCTCTAAAAATAAAAAAGTGCTAGAGCTAGGTTTCGATCGTCTCCCTACATATGCTTTAATGAAACAACATTCGGCTCAGCAAATCAGTGACTTCATTGAATTTTTAATTACAGAAGAGTATTTGCACATGTCTGAAGGTGCTTACCCAACACTGAAGGTGACCCATAAAGGGAAGAAAGTGTTAGTTGGACAAGAGACAGTGTATAAAAAGCAGGCGATCAAAGCAGAGGCCATTCAAGAAAATGATGCATTATTTGAGCGATTGAGAGCGCTGAGAATGAAGCTAGCTAGAGAGCAAGGCGTCCCGCCATTTGTTGTATTTTCTGATCAAACATTGAAGGAAATGTCAGCTGTAGAGCCTAAAACAGATGATGAATTACTCCAAATTAAGGGGATTGGCGCTCAAAAAAGAGAGAAATATGGAGATGTTTTTTTAGAAGAAATTCGTTTATTTATAGAAAAAGAGAAAAAATAAAGAGTTTGAAGAAGAAAAATAAATTTTTTTCGCTGTACTTGGACGCGTTTTCATCAGGTCATTTTCAATCCTTGTAAAACCTTGATATGGCGGGGAATCAAGCCGTTTTGTGGTCTGATTTACCAATGGAGAGAGATGTTTCATGTAAAGGAACTGTAATCTAAAACATATCGTTTTGTTATTGAATTGACATTTACATATGTTACGATAGCACTCGTTAGCCGCCATAAAAAGCTAACAAGGGAGGATTTACTTTATGAAGAAGACTATTATGTCCTTGGTTGCTGTTGCAGCAATCTCAACAACAGCATTTGGAGCGCAGCAAGCTTCTGCAAAGGAAATCACTGTACAGAAAGGTGATACACTTTGGGGAATCTCACAAAAAAATGATGTGTCTCTAAAGGACCTAAAGGGTTGGAACAATTTATCTACTGATATGATCTATGTAGGTGATAAATTGACAATCTCTTCAAAAGAGAAAACTCAGGAGCAGTATAAAGTCCAGAAGGGGGACAGCCTCTGGAAAATCGCTCAAAAATTCAATGTGTCAATTAGCGATATTAAGTCTTGGAATAACTTAAACTCAGATATAATTATGGTTGGTTCAACACTAAGTGTTGCTGGCCAAAGCTCGGCTCCGGTAAGCTCAGAACCTGTTCAAAAACAGGAACCTGTCCAAAAAGAGCAAACAACGAAAAAAGCTGCTCCTAAAAAGGAAACAGCTAAAGCAGAATCATCTTCTGCTAGTCAGAGTGTACAAAAAGAAATGACTGTTACGGCTACGGCTTATACAGCAAATGATGGTGGCATCTCAGGTATCACTGCAACAGGGGTAAACTTAAACAAAAACCCAAATGCAAAAGTAATTGCAGTAGATCCTAATGTCATTCCATTAGGAAGTAAGGTTTATGTTGAAGGCTACGGTGAAGCCATCGCAGCAGATACTGGCGGCGCAATTAAAGGTAACAAAATTGATGTACATGTACCAAGCAAATCCCAAGCGAAAAATTGGGGCGTAAAATCAGTCAAAGTAAAAGTACTTAACTAGTAAACAATTGTTTTTTGGAAGAAAGCATCAGGTGGCGGCCTGATGCTTTTATTATACCTTTTTTTGGTCAGAAATACACATATTTTTCTGAAAAATTTGCATTTTCGACAAAAAGCAGCGCATATCTTATGATACACGCTGGTTTTTGTCGTTAGCTGTCCACCCAATAAATTTCTCCGCTTTGTTCTTTCCAATTGATCTGGACATCAAATTGATGCTTTTCATAAAAATGAATCAAGCGATCCACGTGATCCCAGTCTCTTTTGACGAGGTCGCCAGTAATCACTGGGATGTTCTGATCTCTTGCGATTTCTTTTAAATGCTTCATGCAGATGGAGCCATACCCATTATCTGGCGGACCTTTAATATCGGCAATATGAATCTTTCCTTCTTCAGGATATTCCGCAATTAAGGAAAAATCAGATTGTCCGCGAAAAGCTTTTTCACAATCGCTGAGCATAATTTTACATGTATCTGCACTTTCAATGGCAGAGACGATCAGCCACTCATCTTCTTTCGCTTGATCGATGCCAATGATTTTTGCTTTTTTCGAAATATCTTTCATCTTTTCTTGCATTCGATACATTTGGAACTGCAATTGCTGTAATTCTTGCTCTAACGTCTTCACATCTTTGGCTGTTTCCTGTAAGATTGACAAGTCCATTACTCCTTTCCTATCAGCAATGATAAAAATCACATAAATTCCAATTTTAAAGGAAGTGGATGGATCTTTCAAGCCGTTAGAACGCCTGCAACCTGCAAGTTTGTCTAAAATTCGACGAAGACAGCGAATTCATTGACTTTATAGAGAAATTTAAATAACATACTCTTAGTCGGAACTAATAAAGAGAGGTTTTCAAACATGAACGAACAGAATCAGAAACCGAAAAATTTCACTGGTGTTGTGATCATTTTAACAATTGCCATCAACGGATTAATCGCTTTATTATTTTTAATGCCAAAATCAGATAAATTTAGCCATCTGGATATTACATTTTTGCCGTTACTTAATGCCGTGATGAACAGCTTTACGTTTATCTTTTTACTTTCAGCACTCATCATGATTAAACAAAAGAACATTAAAGCGCATCGACGATTTATCTTTGCTGCATTTTCAACGACACTTGTCTTTTTAATTTCGTATGTGACCTATCACTCAATGGCAGCTGATACCCATTTCGGAGGAGAAGGGATCATCCGTCCAATTTACTTCTTTATTTTAATCACACATATCGTCTTATCAGCTGTCATTGTACCGCTTGCCCTGATTACGCTGTTTAGAGGTGCACAGATGCAAGTCGAGCGTCACCGTAAAATTGCTCGCTGGACAATGCCGCTATGGCTTTATGTCAGTCTCACTGGCGTCATTGTGTATATGATGATTTCTCCATACTACAGCTAACGTATGTCCAACTGGACATACGTTCTTTTATTTACAAGATGCAGTGCTTTGGATAAAATGGGAATTGGGTATCCGACTTGCACGGTATCTTCCCATCTATAGACTCACATCATTTCTGGCCGTTTGCTCGTTTGGAGAACAACAATTGAACGAAACGGGGGTTATATGATGACTGAACAACTGCAGTATAAACCGGGGCTTGAAGACATTGTGGCAAGCGAAACGTCTATCTCATACTTAGATGTGCAGCAAGAAGAGATTGTAATTCGCGGGTATGACCTCATCGAGTTGGCACAAAAAAAGACCTATTTAGAAACAGCCTATCTGCTTATTTATGGAAGATTGCCAGATGCGATGGAATATCACCAATTTCAGCAAGACATTTCCTCACAAACTAACTTACATCCAACCATTCAAACCATTTTAACAAAGCTGCCAAAAACCACCCATCCGATGGATGCCATGAGAACATGCCTATCTGCTCTTAGTGGGTACGATGATGCATTACAAGATCGATCAGAAGCATGCCAGCAAAAGCGTGCTGTTCGATTACTCGGCCAGCTGCCGGCCATTGTCGCTGGAAGCTATCATATTCTCACAAAAGACGCCGCTATTTCTCCAGATCAGACCAAATCCTACACTGAAACCTTTTTAACCATGCTAACAGGACGTACGCCAACCCAAGACGAAATCACCGCTTTTGACCAAACACTCACATTATATAGTGAACATGAGCTGCCTAATTCAACGTTTGCCGCTAGAGTCATCGCATCCACACATTCTGATATGTATGGTGCTTTTACTGGAGCAATTTCTTCATTAAAAGGTGACTTGCACGGAGGAGCGAATGAAGCTGTCATGCATATGCTTCTCGAAGGGAAAACAACGGAAGGCTTCCTTGCGCTGATTGAGCGGAAATTAGCAGCAAAGGAAAAAATGATGGGCTTTGGCCATAGGGTATACATGAGAAAAATGGACCCAAGAGCCGCTCTTTTAAAACGATCATTGAAAACGCTTACGGAATCAAAGGGAGATACAGCGCTTTATGACATGTGTGTAGCAGGAGAGGCATACATGAAAGAGAAGAAAAACCTCTATCCGAACCTTGATTATTACGCCGCACCTATTTATTACGAGCTCGGGATTCCAATTTCACTTTATACACCGATTTTCTTTGCTGCAAGGGCAAGTGGATTAGCTGCTCATGTCATTGAACAGCATTTGCATAATCGCATTTTCAGACCGAGAGTCCGTTATTTAGGGCCAAGAGGATTAAAAGTTTCAGATGATGATGGAAAAATGGGGGAATGAACATGAATAAAACAGCAGTCGCCAATCAAACGGATCAGCTATTAGAAGAAATCGCAGCCTATGCAGTAGACGGGGAAATTACGAGTAAAGAAGCCATTGAAACGGCACGCTATGTGCTCATAGACACACTTGGCTGCGGAATGCTGGCGCTCAATTTTCCTGAATGTACGAAGCATCTTGGACCGATTGTACCTGGAACAGTTGTACCTAATGGAGCAAGAGTTCCAGGTACTTCCTTTGTGCTAGATCCTGTTCAAGCGGCTTTTGATATAGGCTGTATGATTCGCTGGTTAGATTATAATGACACGTGGCTTGCAGAGGAGTGGGGACATCCGTCAGATAACTTAGGCGGAATATTAGCTGTAAGTGATTACATCAGCAGAACACGGCTTGCAAACGGAGAAGAGCCGCTTTCGATGAATGACGTACTACATGCGATCGTCAAAGCACATGAAATTCAAGGCGTGCTGGCTTTAGAAAATTGTCTGAATCGCAATGGCTTGGATCATGTGCTATTTGTCAAAGTAGCAACAAGTGCTGTTGTATGTGCATTGCTTGGTGGAACAAAGGAAGACGTGCAGCATGTTTTATCGCAAGCGTTTGTTGATAATTCACCGCTTAGAACATACCGTCATGCCCCGAACACAGGATCAAGGAAATCATGGGCAGCGGGTGATGCAACAAGCCGCGGGGTGAGACTCGCAATGATGACACTCAAAGGGGAAATGGGCTATCAAACGCCGCTTAGTGCAGAGAAGTGGGGCTTTGAAGATGTTCTGATGAAAGGGAAATCTCTCACACTTGCTCAGCCGCTAGGATCATACGTCATCGAAAATGTGCTTTTCAAAATTGCTTATCCTGCTGAGTTTCATGCCCAAACGGCTGCAGAGGCTGCTATGATCCTGCATGACGCTGTAAAAGGTCGATTAGATGACATTGACCGAGTAGAGATTACAACACATGAATCAGCGATTCGGATTATCGATAAGAAGGGACCGCTGTATAATCCAGCAGACCGCGATCATTGCTTGCAATATATTACTGCGATTGGATTGATCTATGGTGAGCTCACAGCTGACCATTATGAAGAAGAAACAGCGCAAAATCCGGTCATTGATCGTCTCCGGGATCAAATGGTCATCAAAGAAGATAAACAATATACAGCGGATTATTTAGATCCGAAAAAGAGATCCATTGCAAACAGTGTGCAGATCTTCTTTAAAGACGGGACGATGACAGACCGAATCGAAATTGAATATCCACTTGGTCATCGCAGAAGAAGGCAGGAAGGGATTCCTCTGCTTGAAAAGAAATGGCTCTATCATTTGAAGACGAGATTTCCACAAAAACAAGTGGATCAAATTGTGTCACTCTGTCAAAATCCAAATCAATTAAAAACAACAACCGTACCAGCATTTATGGACCTATTCGTCATATAAGGGGGAACTAGTGTGTGGATCGTGAATGATGAATCAAGTCAAGCAGAATTAGCCTCAGCCTTTCAAGAACAAATGCACAAATCAGCTTTATTTCAAATTCCAGGCGTTCACGATGGAATGTCTGCGCTCTATGCAAAAAAAATGGGCTTCCAAGGGCTCTATTTATCCGGAGCCGCTTTTTGTGCCAGCAAAGGATTGCCTGATCTCGGCATGATCCATTCAACGGAAATGGCTGAAAAAGCGAAGGAAATCATTCGAGCTTCTCAGCTGCCGCTTTTGGTCGATATGGATACTGGCTATGGCGGTGTATTGAATGCTGCAAGGGCGGCAAAGGAAATGGTAGAAAGTAAGGTGGCAGCTGTTCAAATTGAAGATCAGCAAATGCCAAAAAAATGCGGACATTTAAACGGAAAATCGCTCGTTCCAGTAGAAGAAATGGTCGCAAAAATCAAAGCCATCAAACAAGCGGCACCAACGCTTTTGGTGATTGCGAGAACCGATGCAAGGTCCGTAAATGGGATGGAGGATGTCATCCGCAGGGCCAATCTTTACGTAGAAGCAGGAGCTGACGCTATTTTTCCTGAGGCACTCATCACAGCAGAGGACTTCACGCATGCGTCAAACAATATTAAAGGACCGCTTCTTGCAAATATGACGGAGTTTGGTAAGACGCCTTATTATCATGCAGACGAATTTTCTGTATTTGGCTTTCAAATGGTCATTTACCCTGTGTCATCACTCAGAGTCGCTGCAAAAGCGTATGAGCGTTTATTTACAGAAATCATGGAGAAGGGGACGCAGCAAGGAATGCTAAAGGACATGCAAACGAGACAAGAGCTGTATGAAACGATTCATTATGATGAATATGAGGAAATGGATCAGCATTTGGCGAAAACGATCCTGCCGGAAATCGGAAAAGAACAGCGATAAAATGAAAAGCACTTCCATTTAGGAAGTGCTTCAGCATGTAGACAAACCCTCGCATTCGTTGTCAGGTCTGCGCTCCGGTGCTCACGAATGTCAAATTCGCTCCGCTCCGGTACTCGTCCTTCCTAGACTTCAAAGGTTTTCAAGTCACGCTGAAAAGAAGACAAAGTGCTAAAATAAACATCATTTTAGCACTTTGTCAACAATCTAAGCACTTCCATTTAGGAAGTGCTTTTTTTACGATGATGGTGAGGATGACGAAGCCAATTTCATCTTTTCTTCAACTGTTTTCGTTTTTTCTTTAACTTTTTCAGCATATGTGAAGTCACCGAAGCAATATGGGTAGCGGAAGTTATCTTTGTTGCCTCCGCACGTATAGACTTCTGGGTTTCGTTTCACTTGCTTTTTAGAGTATTGCTTTGCCAATTTCTCGGAATGTTTTCCCCCGTTTTTTGCAACAAAATCAATATAGCCAATTCCCATATTATAGCTTTGGATAATGGTTTCCAAATCAACGCCTTTTTTCTTCCCATGCTTGTACATAGTAGAAAAATGATGGACTCCTTGTCTAATGCTTTTCTGAGGGTCATTGATTTCATTTCGTTTCAAACCAAGAGATTCAGAGGACTGCATTGGATCTCCGCCTCTGCCTTTTGATTCTTGATACATCATACCGAGGATTAACGCGGTATATTGATCTAAATCTTGATCTCTTAACTCTGTTTCTACAAGCGGTTTGAAATCATCCAATCTCGACAAAACAATTGATTCCGTATCAATCGGCAGCTTTTTTAACTCCTTTTGATTAAAGGACATGACAATGGCTACTAATACGAAAACAAACAGAAAAATCGTGAAGCAGCCTGAAATGGCAAAACATCCTGTTTTTTTCTTTTTCAAGGTCAGTTCACCCCTGTTTTGCCCCGCTTTTAAAAGGGAAGTACAGCCTTTTTATTATGCCATATCCTGCACAAGATACCAAGTGAAAACCTTTTAATCAATCGTACCCAAATGTAAATTCGGGTCTTGTTTTCAGTCTGTAGCAGAAATAAACAAAACCGATAATTAGCCAAAGCAAACCAATGATTAATGCATTTGTACTGATGCTCGTTAACAGCCATATACAAAAGGCCGTCCCGCACAGAGGAATCACTGCGTATCTCAATGTATTGAGTACACCTCTTTGTTTTTGTCTAATGAAATAGTACGCAAAAACAGATAAGTTCACTAATGTGAATCCAATCAACGCGCCGAAGCTGATAAAGGAATAAATGACTTCAAGTTCGCCAACGACTGCGGTTAAGGAGAAAGCGCCAATTAATAAAATATTAAAAACAGGGGTTTTTAATCTCGGATGAATATATCCGAAGAAACGCTTCGGTAACGACTCATCTCTACCCATTGCATATAATAGCCTTGCTGCACTTGCATGTGACGATAAGGAAGAAGAGATAACAGCGACCATTGTGCCAGCTAAAAAGAACGAGTGGAGAAAGGCACCGCCCACAAATTCCGCAATTTCAAGTGAGGCCGCATCGGGATGCTTGAACTGCTGAAAATTTGGAAATACTTGCTGCAAAAAATAAGACGTCAAGGTAAACAGTACGCCTCCAATGGCGACGGTTAAAAAGATGGCAAGTGGGATCGTCTTTTTTGGCTTAATGGTTTCCTCAGAAAGGGTCGAAATCGCATCAAATCCTAGAAACGAAAAACATAAAATGGTTGCTCCTGAAAAAATAAGCGCTGGATCTAAGCTCGCCGAATAAAAAGGCCGGGCGGACAATAATTCTCCGCTGCCTGCATTTTGCGTGAGCCCATACATAATAAACCCAACAAAAGTGACGGCGACAATGACCTGAAAGGTCACAAATAGTGCCGTGATGTTGGCTGTAAGCCGGATACCGATTACATTGACAGTCGTTATGGCGATAGCAAGTATGATGATCCAAATGTAATGAGGTACATCAGGAAAGGCTGCGGTTAAATAAGCACTTCCAATCGCAAAATTCACCATAGGCAAAAATAAATAATCCAGTAAAAGTGTCCAGCCTACAAGAAAGCCAACATGAGGATGTATACTTTTTTGCGCGTATGTATAAGCAGATCCTGCTTTTGGAAAAGCCTTCACCATATTCCCATAGCTAAGCGCTGTCAATAGTAATGCAAGTAACGTAAATATATAAGCTGTAGCAACGTGTCCTTTCGTCAGTTGAGCCACAATGCCGTATGAATCAAATACGACAAGTGGATCCATATAAGCAAGCCCGATCACAACAAGTGGAAAGACAGTCAGGCTGCGTTTTAGTCTTGGCTCTTCAGTCAATTTGCCTATCAGCTCCTCTAAAAAAATGAATAAATAATGCTCATTTTAAAAAGAATGCTACCAAGTGTCAATGCTATTTGAGTAAATCTTTTTTCTAAAGTGTGCTCTCTTTGCACGCCGGACGTTTTGGTATATGATGATACATAGAATAAGTCGTGATTTGACGGACAAGAAAGGTGAAGAAAAATGAAGGAAGAACTGAATACAAATCAAGAACAGGAAAGGATGGAGCTGGATGAAGAAAGTCTATTTCTTGTCTCCCAAACCTTTAAAGCTTTATCTGATCCGACACGTATTCGAATTCTGCACCTGCTGTCTCAAGGTGAACACTCGGTAAATGATATAGCAGAAACACTGAATCTCATGCAATCAACCGTTTCTCATCAGCTGCGCTTTTTAAAAAACCTTCGTCTCGTGAAATCTAGACGAGCAGGGACCTCGATTTTTTACAGCCCTGAAGATCAGCATGTGATGGAAGTGCTTGAACAGATGATTCACCATGCACAGCACGATTGATAAAAAACCTTCCTACTTTCATATAGGAAGGTTTTTATGCATGATGCACATGAGTTGATCTTTTATTTGCTTTCATCATGTGATAAGAAAAAACAATATAGTAAGCAGCTAGCAGAAAAAAGCTGAGCATGGTCAAGGCATCATCACTCACTATATGCTGATACAATTCAATGACATCGATCTTTGTCATTGAATGTTTTGTCAGTTCAACCAATTTAAAGGCAAATCTAGATAAAAACAAACATAAAATGAAGCTTTCAATCCATTTACTCGTTTTCATATACAGCCGGCCATTTTCTTCTTTCATGCGAATCGTCTGATAGGCATGAACAGCGAGGCTGCTTCCAAAAAGCATACCAATAGCGGCATAGATGATGATACTATGATTTTGCCATCCTTCTGATAGGAGAATAAGGGCAGAAAGTCCAAAGAGATACATTCTCAACAAAAGCCTGATAGGGCGTACAAGCTGATAGCGTCTCATTCGATTCATTCGAATGATCATGCAGATCAATATGATGATCCCAATCATGAACAACTGCCACACGTTATGTGTCATGATGCAACCTCCTCCTGCACGTGCAGGGATGTAAACGAATGCTGGCTGTTACTTATCTTTACCATTCTTTCTTTTTTTATCAAATCAAAACCTACATTTATGAAAAAGAGGAAAAGTCATGAAAATTGATCGCATTTTGTCTATTGTGATGCTGCTCATTAGCAAGAAGCAAGTTCAAGCGAAAGAGCTTGCTGAACTTCATGAAGTGAGCGTGAGAACCATTTATCGTGATATTGATACCATCAATCAAGCTGGGATTCCTGTTGTGACAACGCAAGGAGTAGGAGGGGGCATTTCACTTGTTGAGGACTATCGTTTAGAGAAAAAATTATTTACTGATGATGACATCGAGGTCATTTTAACAGCCCTCGAAAGCATGACGAGTGCCTATTCCTTTAAAGAAAGCGAACATGTACTGAAAAAAATCAAATCGCTTATTCCCACGCATACGTGTGAAAACGAAAAGCAGCATCATGTCTTCATTGATTTAAGCTCCTGGGGAAAAGACAGCCAGGCAGAAAAGAAGCTTCAGCTCATTCATACAGCTGCGTCAGCGCACCAATACATTCAGTTTACTTACCGCAATGCGAAAGGTGAAACACTTCCACGCAAAGTGGAGCCTTATACGCTCGTTTTAAAAGGGAGGCATTGGTATTTGTATGCGTTCTGTTGTGTAAAAAAAGCTTTTCGTCTGTTCAAGCTAACTAGAATGACGGGTCTTGTCACCATTTCAGGTTATTTTCAACCGAAAAGAATCAAAAACGAAGAAAAGCCTTGGAATGATTCTTGGCAAGAACAACCGTCGGTCAGCTCTGTCACGCTCAGGTTAACGGAAGCATCAGTGGGGAAAGTGAAGGAATGGGTAGATGAGAACGAATTGAATGTTTGTTCAGACGGCACTTACCTTGCCACCATTACCGTACCTCTTGATGATTGGTTAAATAGTTTCCTATTCCATTTAGGTCCAGATGTTGACATTCTTTCCCCGAAGCATGTCAAAGAAGCGTTTGACATTCAGTTGAAACAATTTCTCAAACGAATAGAAACTTGACACAATGTTGTCAGGTTTCTTTTTATATGATAGAAAAAAAGGAGATGAGAATGTATGTACGATATCGTGACATTAGAGAAACAATGGATGAAAGGGTTGTCTGTTCGAACAACAAACGAAATGGAGCAAACAAAAGAGCGGAAGATTGCTCCACTCTGGCAACAATTTTTTGCGCAGCAGCTTCACGGAGGGCAAGCGCCCGTCATAGGATTATATTCAGATTATGAAAAAGATGAGCATGGCTCTTATTTATTTACTGCTGGGCAATTCGTGGATCAGCAGGTAGAACATGTCATAGAGGTTCCTTCATCGACCTACGCAAAATTCCGAACGAGAAAGGGACCTATTGAAGAGGTTGTGTTGGAGACATGGCAGCAGATTTGGGCGTGGGATGAGCGCCATTACCGCACATATACAGGCGACTTTGAATGGTATGATGAAAGATCTATAGATCCAAAAGAAGCGCAAATTGATATTTATATTGCGGTTGATGAAGAAATGCTTGCTAAAACTAATATCATTAGTTAATATAAAACTAACAACATTAGTTTTAGGAGGACATATGATGAGATTGACAACTTTTGATCGCCTGCACCAGCTCACATTGATGCCGCGTCTATTTCCGGTAAATTGCTATGTATTTGAGGAAGAAAATGGACTGATATTAATTGATGCTGCTTTAAAAATGGCAGCAAGCTCGATCATTGAATTTGCGCACAAAAAAGACAAGCCAATCGACAAGATTATTCTCACTCATAGTCATATGGATCATATCGGTGCACTAGATGAAGTGAAAAAGGCTTTTCCAGAGGCAGTCGTTTATTTATCAAAACGCGATGCCCTCCTTTTTGAAGGTGATTTTTCCTTGCTTCCTGGTGAACCTCAGCAAAAAATTAAAGGCAGTTTTTCAAAAGACATTCACACAAAACCAGATGTGCTTGTCGAAGAAGGGGACGAGATTGGGTCACTTAAAGTCATCTCAACACCAGGACATACACCTGGAAGCATTTCTTTATACGATGAAAGGTCAGGGATTGTCATTGCAGGAGATGCACTTGTGACAAAAGGCGGTTTATTCGTAACGGGTGAGTTTCGCTTGACCTTCCCGTTCCCGGCTTTTGCCACTTGGGATGCAGAAACAGCACTCAAAAGTGCCGAAAAATTGCTGGCACTTCCCTTATCTTGTCTTGCAGTAGGACATGGTGATCTTATCATGGAACCTCATGCCAAGCTTCAAGCTGCCATAACAAAAAGGCAGCATCAGTTAAAGAAAGGGAGGCAGTAAACCGTGTCTCCAAGAATGGGTATCACGCAAGAAAAAATCATCGATACAGCAGCCGCATTTGTTGATGAAGAGGGCTTTTCTGCATTGACCATTGCTACATTGTCTAAAAAGCTGAACATCAGACCACCTTCTCTTTATAATCATGTATCTGGTCTTCTTGAAATTCAGGCGGCACTCGCAGAAAAAGGGCTGTCCATGCTACGTGAAGAAGGTATACACGTAACAGAGGGATTGGATAAAGAAGAAACTGTGTTAGCCTTTGCCAAACAGTATGTTCAATTTGTCCGCGAACATCCAGGCCTTTATGAAGCGGCCTTTTCACATATGGAGGAGAAAAAAGTAAGAAGTGAGGCAGAGCGCCTTGTTGAATTTGTCCAATCCATCATGGCCCGTTTTGGTGTCAAAGAAGAAGAGATGACACATGTGGTCAGAGGACTAAGAAGCTTATTGCACGGCTTCGGTGATATTTCAAATAAAAATGGATTTCAACGAAAAGAACAGCTTGAAGACAGTGTGAGCTATGCGGTCAAGCTTTATATCTCAGGTGTGTTGCAAAAAGAAGATCTGTCTCATTGACAGGTCTTTTTTTGGTAGTGAACCGATATGTTAAAGAAGCGACCATCTTGAACCAATTTTTGACAAAAAAGAATAAAGATTTGACAGTTTTGTGAAACATGGTATGCTTGTTATGTGAAATAATTCACATAGAGGAGTAGAGGCAGATGAAAAGAAAGCCTGTTTATGTGGAAACAACCATTCATGCACCGATAGAGAAAGTATGGGAATATACGCAAAATCCAAAACTTCATGAACAATGGGATTTGCGCTTTTCAACCATTTCATTAAATGAACCTCAAAATGAACAGCCCCAATCCTTTTTGTATGAAAAGCATCTTGGGTTTGGTTTCAGTGTCACAGGGACAGGAGCTTATCGAACAAGAATGATGGATGAACGGAATGAGCGGGCATCCTCACTTCATTTCAAATCGTCACACCCATTGTCTTTTATCAAAGAAGGTAGTGGCTACTGGAAGTATATGAAAACAAGCGACCACATTGTGTTTCAAACTCAATTTGATTACAAAACGAAAGAAGGAAAAGGATGGACATGGGCAGACCGGATTCTTTTTCGCCCAATGATCGGGTTTATGACAGCCTTTAGTTTTGGTGCATTAAAGACGTGGCTTGAAAAGGGAACGCATCCTCGGTTATTACTAGAGAGAACACTTGCTCATTACGGGATTTGTTTGCTGTTTGCCATCGTCTGGCTATGTCAAGCGGTCATTCCTTTTTCACATTCGGCTTTTGATCATAGCATGAGTTTTCGATTGTTTTATGCGCTTTTAGGCATATCATGGCTAATTCCCATACTATCAAAGAAATATCTCTACATTTTACAAAGTATGTTTCTTCTCATTATGCTTTGTATAGGGATCCTATCCCCGCAAACGACGCTTCATGAGCCGCTTGTGATGAGTGCATTTTTCATTTTGTCGATTGCAGGTATGATCAACCTAAAAGATTGTGTAGATGTATTTTCTATCAAACGAAAAAGGGGAGGTAGACATGGTCGTTCATCGTCATCAAGTAAAGGATTACGATAAACTGCATCCAAAGCTAAAAGAGAGATACAACCGCGCGTTTTCTGCTGAAGGTACTATGGAGGAAATAGGCGGCGGGTCAAGACTCATTCGATTGATCTTCAGAATGGGTCCACTGTTTCGTTGTTTTTTCCCCGAGAGAGGGAAAAACATTCCTTTCCAAATTGTCAACGAGCCTTTTGTGACAAATAAGGGGGAGGAAGGGATGCACTGGTATCGAACGTTTTATTTCCCAAAGAAGGAGCGGCACTTTGATGCTGATATGATCATTGATCAGAAGAGTCATACAGTACTAGACTACTTTGGAAAGCCTAGATTTCTTGTGTCAGAGCTTCATTTTACAGTAACAAAGCATGGTTTCTTGCACATCCAATCCGGCCGGCAGAAGTTTTTGATGTTCGGCAAGGAATGTCCGCTGCCTTCATGGCTTTATGGTGTGTCAGATGTAACGGAAGGCTACGATGAGCATGCAGGTGAATATACCATTGATGTCCACGTGAAAAATCGACTGTTTGGTACTCTTTTTACATATAAAGGCCGTTTTACAGAAAGGGTGTCTCATGATGAATAAGTGGCATTTGATATCCAGTCTGATCTTCATGTCTTGTTTTATCGCCACCCGTTTAATGACAGGCCGGGTAGCAGAATTTTTTGTTCTCATGGCAATTCTATTTTTTCTTCCCGCTGCCTTACATTTTTTTGAGAAAGAAGGGAAGAAACACAAGCCAGAGAGGCTGATCGGCTTTTTAATGAAAGCCTTTCCACTAGCAGCTCTTTGTGCAACCGCTGCTTTTATCTATCATTCTGCTTGGTTTGCATCGGGATGGCTTTTATATACAATCTTATTAGCGTTATTTGGCTTTTGTCGTTTACTGAAAAGAGGAATCTTTCCGCTTCATGAGCTCATGATTGATGGCGCATGGATGTATCTCGCTTTAGGCGGTCTGTGGTTTTGGCTGTACACAGCAGATATACAGGTGATGACATTTTCGCCGATCATTGTTCTTTTGACCGCTATTCATTTTCATTACTCGGCTTTTTTTATCCCGCTTTTTTATGGATTATTAGGAAGGCAGCAAGCAAAAGAGACAGCTTTATACAAAGCGGTGGGCTGGGTGATTTTGCTGTCGCCTGTGATGATTGCTGTTGGGATTAGCTTTTCCCGTCTATTTGATACGTTCAGCGTCATTCTTTATGTGATGGCCCTCTACATATATGGCATCCTTTGTATGAAAACAAGATTTCGGTCGACTTTGGCAAAAGGACTTGTTGTGTTTTCTAGCTTAGTTTTAATGGGGACGATCGTGTTATCACTTCTTTATTCCGCTGGTATGCTGATGCGTGTGACCTACATCAGCATTGATCAGATGATTTGGTTTCATGGCAGTATCAATGCTTTTTTTGTGATTTTGCCGGGTTTGATTGGCTGGCTGATTGAAGGGCCGAAGGATCAATTAAAGCAGAAGAACTTTCCGATTTCAAAAGTGCATGGCCGGTTTCAAATGATCTCTTTTCAAGAGGAAAGCGTGCATAACCCTGAGAAGCTGGGTTTAGTCGATTCGCTTGATGAATTAAATGGAACGACGTTTTCAGCTGATAGGGTCTCACCTGTGATTCGCAGATTTTATGAAGACCCTATGGCTTTTACATTAAAAGCAGCCGTCAGCTTTCATTGGTGGGTAAGGCCGTTCGTCTTTTTACTTCAGCCACTGTTTAAGAAAATAGGTCAGCTATATTTGGGGTTATCTTGTCATCCATATGAGATGAAGGGACGTCTGACTAGATTTCAACATCCGAAGGAAGAAAGGGAAAATGTTCGGGCTTGGATACGTCACAATGTAAAAGGAGAGCAAGTCTTTTTTGCTCTTTATGCTCTTCATTACGATGCAGCTGCGGGTTATATGAATATTGCGCTGCCACTTCCGTATTCTCAGCTGACAGCTATTTTAAAGCCTTTTAATGAGAAAGAAGATTTTCTATTAAAAAGCGCATGTCCAAAAGGCAGTAGCGGTGACGAAGGATTGTATTTGCATACGCCTTTTATCACCATGAAACTGCCAATGGAAGAAAGCTTTCATATGAAGCCGGAGACGGATCAAAGTCTCACAGCGGTACATCAAATGAAGCTGTTCAGTATTCCTTTTTTAACGATTCATTATCATATTGACAGTGAAAGTCATCATGTTAGTCAATGATGTCACATGGTTCACCGTGCCGAATGATGTTCACAATCGCTTGCCCATCACTCGGATGATGATCTGCATACTGGACTGGCAGCAGTGCAAAAAATACATAGTAGACTGAGAAATAAGCAAATTGATAGAAAAATTGGTGCTCTGGCAGGAAATCATTGGCGATCATTGTATTCAGTATGAGAACACTGAGCAGGTTGCATAATGAACCGCCTAAGTAGACAAGAATGTGCGACAATCGGTTATTTTTCCTCATTTCTTCATAGTGGCAAAATGCATCTAGAAAATAGATTCGTCTAATTTCAACGACGCCTACTTTCAACACTTTTTTCCCTCTGCCAAGCGCAAAGGATACCTTTGCTCCAAACATCCACGCGACCACAATATGGCCAAGCTGATGAAGGATGGCAACAATAGGAAGAATGACAAAAAACGACCAGCAAAACGTCCACATATCCGATAATGTAAACAAGTGTGAACCCTCCCCAATATATTTAGGAGGAAGCAGTAGGATTATTTGCCATTTTACTGAATTCATTTTCAGGATGCAAACATTTAATACATGACAATAAATTTATTATGTAAACTATAAAGGCGATTTTAACGCTGTATAGGCTTTTTGAACCTCCTCTATGACAAAAGGAATGTGCTACAATGGATAATCAATAGATGACGTTACCTTTTACGAAGGGGAGAGAGTCAGATGGCAGATATTGAACAGTTTTTGGCGTTAGATATTCGCGTTGGGACGATCATAGAAGCAGAATTTTTTGCAGAGGCAAGAGTACCTGCGTTGAAGCTCAAGATTGATTTTGGTGAAGAAATCGGTGTAAAGCAATCTAGTGCTCAGTTGACGAAGCGTTATACTGCGGAGAATCTTATCGGCAAACAAATCGTAGCGGTCGTTAATTTCCCGCCAAGAAGAATTGCAGGGTTCAAATCAGAAGTGCTTGTCTTAGGAGGCATGCCGTCAAAAGAAGACGTGGTGTTGTTAGCGACAGATGAACCGGTTGAGAATGGAACAAAAATAGGGTAAGAAAAAAGACATCTTCCTAAGAAGATGTCTTTTGCGTATTGAGGCGGAATAACCACACGCCACATTCGTGTGTGTCTCAAAGAGACATGTTACCCGACTTACACAATTCAGCTCATCGCTTGATTAATATAGCATGGGATGAGCTTGAATGCAACCTTTAAATGAATTCTTTCAGATTTTCTTATCATTTAACAAGACGAATGACAAGAAATCAATTATTTGGATTATTTTTTCAAAATATATTGAAAAGTCAGATCAGATTTTATAAAATGAATTCATCTTAGTTTGTTTGGTCAATAAACTAAGATGAATTTCAAGTATTGATCCCTATATTGAAGGAGATGATTCTGTCATTCGACTGTTTTGCTGCGCATTTGGGCTAAGCTGAAAGGAAGAGATGTTCAGCTACATTTTTATAACAAATTGAAAGCGCTTTATATTTCCTGTATTGATTGCTGCTGCCCTCCATCATCTGTTCGTTAGAAGAGGTTAAGTGAAGAAGGGAGAAAGCTCATGGTTAGTGAGAATTTAAAGAAGATTCGTATGTCTGAAAAAGTGGGATATGCTTCAGGGGATTTCGCATGTAATTTGATTTATGCAACTGTCTCTACGTATCTATTATTTTTCTATACAGATGTGTACGGTTTATCAGCGGCAGCAGCAGGGACGATGTTTTTGGTTGTTCGCGCCATCGATGCGCTTGCAGATCCATTTATTGGTGCAATGGTGGACCGGACGAACAGCCGTTTTGGTAGATTCAGACCTTATTTGTTATTCGGTGCGTTTCCTTTTGTCGTACTTGCCATTCTTTGCTTTACAACACCTGATTTTTCCGAAATGGGTAAACTCATTTATGCCTACATCACGTATGTTGGTTTATCGCTTACATACACATTCATCAACGTTCCTTATGGTGCTTTAACTTCTGCAATGACAAGAAATAACCAAGAAGTTGTCAGTATTACGTCCGTTCGTATGGTGTTTGCCAATCTAGGCGGTCTAGTTGTGGCTTTTTTTGTACCTTTTCTTGCGACCTTTTTAAGTGATACGACAGGAAATACAGCACTTGGCTGGCAGATGACGATGGCTTTTCTCGGCGTTCTTGGCGGCGCATTACTGATTTTCTGTTTTAAAAGCACGAATGAACGTGTCACGCTTCAAAAGCCAGAGGAAAAGATTAAATTCAGTGATATCTTTGTCCAGTTACGAGTGAATCGCCCGCTTGTTGTATTAAGCATTTTCTTTATTATTATTTTTGGTGTGAACTCGATCAGCAACTCTGTTGGGATCTATTATGTGACGTATAACCTTGGCAGAGAAGATTTAGTGAAATGGTACGGACTCATTGGCAGTCTGCCAGCTTTAATGGTGCTGCCGTTTATTCCGAAGCTGCACAAGCTGTTAGGAAAGAAAAAGCTGCTGAATTATTCTTTATCGCTGAATATCGTAGGTCTCCTTGCTTTACTTGTGATACCGCCGAGTCAAATCACTTTAATACTGATTTTCAGGCTCGTTGCTGCTGCTGGGAGTATTACAGCCGGTGCTTACATGTGGGCACTCATTCCTGAGACTGTTGAATATGGCGAATATAAAACTGGAAAAAGGATGGGCGGACTGATCTACGCAGTCATTGGATTTTTCTTTAAATTTGGAATGGCATTAGGCGGAATTGTTCCGGGGCTTGTACTCGATCGATTTGGCTATGTTGCAAACCAAATACAGACGCCAGAAGCATTGCTTGGCATTTTAATCACGGTAACAGTGATTCCTGTATGCTTACTGATTTTAGCGATGATTGATATTAATTTTTATAACCTAGATGAAGAAGAGCACCAAAAAGTCGTGAGGGAGCTTGAGAATAGGGATCAAGTATATATCGATCATATGGACGATTTTAAAATGTAGGTCGTGAAAGAGGAGGAAGTTGAATGAAAATTACCAATCCAGTACTCAAAGGATTTAACCCAGATCCAAGTATTTGCCGTGTAGGAGAAGATTATTACATGGCGGTCTCTACATTTGAATGGTTTCCAGGTGTGCAAATTTATCATTCGAAGGATCTCGTCCATTGGCGGCTTGCTGCGCGTCCTTTGCAAAAAACGTCGCAGCTGGACATGAAAGGGAATCCTGATTCTGGCGGAGTATGGGCACCGTGCCTAAGCTATGCAGATGGTCAGTTTTGGCTTATTTATTCAGATATCAAAGTAGTGGATGGTCCATTTAAAGATGGTCATAATTATTTGGTTACGGCAAGTGAAGTTGACGGTGATTGGAGTGAACCGGTTAAGCTTAATAGCTCTGGCTTTGATCCCTCTTTATTTCATGATCAAAGCGGGAAGAAATACGTCTTAAATATGCTGTGGGATCATAGGGAAAAGCACCATTCCTTTGCGGGTATTGCTCTGCAGGAATATAGCGTGACGGAAAAGAAACTCATTGGTGAGCGGAAGGTCATTTTTAAAGGCACACCGATTAAATTGACAGAAGCACCGCATCTTTATCACATCGGTGATTACTATTATTTATTAACAGCAGAAGGAGGCACCAGGTACGAGCATGCGGCAACAATTGCCCGTTCCCCGAAGATTGAAGGGCCTTATGAGGTTCATCCTGATAACCCAATTTTAAGTGCTTTTCACACGCCTGAACATCCGCTTCAAAAATGTGGGCATGCTTCCATTGTTCAAACGCATACAAATGAATGGTATCTCGCCCATCTGACTGGCCGCCCTATTCAATCAAGCAAGGAATCTATTTTTCAACAGAGAGGGTGGTGTCCTTTAGGAAGAGAAACAGCGATTCAAAAGCTTGAATGGAAGGATGGCTGGCCGTATGTTGTGGGCGGAAAAGAAGGAACGCTGGAGGTTGAAGCGCCAGCGATCAACGAAAAGGTTTTTGCTCCTACCTACCATACAGTCGATGAGTTTAAAGAATCAACGTTAAATAGACACTTCCAAACATTAAGAATTCCTTTTACTGAACAGATCGGTTCATTAACGGAAAAACCTCAGCATTTAAGGTTATACGGTCAGGAATCTCTAACATCTAAGTTTACTCAAGCTTTCGTTGCAAGGCGCTGGCAAAGCTTTTATTTTGAAGCAGAGACAGCTGTGTTGTTCTTTCCAGAGAATTTTCAGCAAGCCGCTGGTCTTGTGAATTATTACAATACGGAAAATTGGACAGCGCTTCAGGTGACATATGACGAAGAACTTGGCCGCATTCTTGAATTATCTGCCTGTCAAAACCTTTCCTTTTCTCAGCCATTGACACAAAAAATCGTCATTCCAGAGGATGTCACCTATGTGTATTTAAAAGTGACCGTTCAGAAAGAAACATATACCTATTCTTATTCTTTTGATCAAAAAGACTGGAAGGAAATTGATGTGATATTCGAATCTAGCCATCTATCTGATGACTTCATTCGAGGAGGAGGATTTTTTACAGGGGCATTTGTCGGCATGCAGTGCCAGGATACAAGTGGTGAGCGTCTTCCTGCTGATTTCAACTATTTCCGTTATGAGGAAACAGATAAATAAAAAAGACAACACGGTAAGAGCTGTCTTTTTTATTTATGAATCTGTCACGGTGAGAGGGTGGCATCTTGCAGAAAAGCTTCAATGACGAGAGATGTCATCCCTAATACCGGTGCGTTGTGTCCTAATGACGAAGGAAGCAGCTCGACATGTGAACTGAATAGAGTGTCTATCCTTGAGGATACCTCCTCTTGAATCACACGTAGAACCGTCGGCTGCGCTTCAATCACTTTGTTTCGTAAAATAATCGATTGCGGGTTAAAGGTATGCAGGACGTTTGTGAGGCCGACTCCAAGATAAAAACCAAAGTTGCGCAAGGCATTGAGCGTTTTCATGTCATTTAACATTGCCAGCTGTTCCACATCTTGGTGAGAGATGGGCTGATCATTTGTTTGAAGGGACTGAAACAAGGCTTTCTCAGATGCATACAGCTCCCAACATCCACGGTTTCCGCAGCTGCAAGTTGGTCCATTAAAGTCGATGGTCATATGTCCCATTTCACCAGAAAAGCCGTATGCACCTCTGTATAAATGATGATTGATAATGATCCCGATTCCAATGCCAGTGCCGATGCTGGCATAGATCAAATGATCATAATGTTTAGCGGCACCAAAGATTTTTTCACCATATGCACCAGCATTTGCTTCATTTTCAATGAATATGGGTACTTGGAATGCGTCTTGGAGCGTTGTTTTTAGGTCAACATTTTTCCATTTAGAATGCGGCGTAAACACGATTTGTTGATCGGCATCCACTAGCCCGGGTATACATAGGCCAATACCTATGAGCCCATATGGGGAAGAGGGGATTTGTGCCATCAACTGCTGTATTAATTCAGTTAATATGCGTATGGTCACATCAGGAGCGCTTGATGGGAGCCTGATCTGCTCTTCTTGAAGGATGGACCCTTCAAGGTCGGTTAAAATGCCATTGACATAATCAACGCCGACATCAATCCCGATGGAGCAGCCAGCACGTTTATTAAACATCAGTAAAACCGGTCTTCTCCCGCCGCTAGACTCACCTTGGCCGATCTCATAGACGAGTTGCTCTTTCATTAATGTACTCACTTGAGAGGAAACAGTCGATTTATTTAACCCAGTGCGTTCAGATAATTTGGCTCTAGAAATTGGCGCATGCTGGAGAATTTCTTTTAATAATAGCTTTTGATTTATTTTTTTCACAAAGTTCTGATCAGCGATATCCATGTTATCCACTCCATTTGTTTCGTCTTTAGATTAAGTGAAGAAAAAAGCTGTTTTTCTTCGCCTGTCATCTGTAAGAAGGATGATTTTAACTTTATTATAACGAAAATATTTCTAAAAAACTAAAAAATGTGGAAAATTCAAAGTGAATTGATCATCAATTGAACATTAGTTTGTTGAATCAACTTACAAAGATATTCATAGGAGGAATAAAAGATGGCCAACTCAAATATGAAAACGTTACACAGCTTAGAAGGGATCGGAAAAATACAATTTGAAGGAAAACAATCAAAAAACCCACTCGCTTTTAAACACTATGATCCAAGCGAAGTGATTGGCGGAAAAACTATGAAAGATCATTTGCGCTTCTCAGTCGCTTATTGGCATACATTGACTGCTGATGGAACAGACATGTTTGGAACTGGTACGATGCAGAGGGCCTGGGACTCCTATAGCGGGATGGATTTAGCAAAAGCTAGATTGGAAGTAGCCTTTCAACTGTTTGATCTATTGGATGTTCCGTATTTTTCCTTCCATGACCGTGACATTGCACCGGAGGGAGATACGCTTCAAGAGACCAATCAGCAATTAGACATCATTTTAGAAAGAATGAAAGAATACATGCGTGATAGCGGAGTCAAGCTGCTGTGGAATACGGCCAATATGTTCAAGCATCCTAGGTTTGTACACGGCGCAGCGACATCTTGTCATGCAGATGTCTTTGCTTATGCAGCCGCACAGGTGAAAAAAGGCATCGAAACAGCTAAAGAACTTGGCGCAGAAAATTACGTTTTCTGGGGAGGACGAGAAGGATACGATACTCTGCTGAATACTGATATGAAAAGAGAGCTTGACCACATGGCGTCATTCTTGCATATGGCTGTTGATTATGCAAAGGAGATTGGATACACTGGCCAATTTTTAATTGAGCCTAAGCCAAAGGAGCCAACCACTCATCAATACGATGCAGATGCAGCGACATCTATTGCCTTTTTAAAGCAATACGGACTAGATTCATATTTCAAATTGAATATCGAGGCCAATCATGCGACGCTTGCTGGTCATACGTTTGAGCATGAATTACGCGTCTCAAGGATACATGGATTGCTCGGTTCTGTGGATGCGAACCAAGGGAATACGCTGCTTGGCTGGGACACTGATGAATTTCCAACCGATTTATATGCCACAACTCTTGCCATGTATGAAATTTTGCAAAATGGCGGACTAGGAACTGGCGGTCTCAATTTTGATGCAAAAGTGAGAAGAGCTTCTTTTGAGCTTGAAGATATTTTGTATGCCCATATTGCGGGTATGGATGCATTCGCAAAAGGACTGAGGGTCGCTCATAGACTCATAGAAGATCGTGTGTTTGAAGATGTGATCAAGCACCGGTATCGCAGTTTTTCTGAAGGGATTGGCCGTGACATTTCAGAAGGAAAGGCAAACTTTCATACATTAGAAGAGTATGCGCTCAAACACCCTTTAATCAGAAACGAATCGGGAAGAGAGGAACAGTTGAAAGCCCGATTAAATCAATACTTGTTAGAAGATTGATTGAAGAAGCGGACCTGTTTTGAAGGAGTGAAGACATGAAGTATGTGATGGGAATTGATCTTGGAACGAGCGGAGTCAAAGCCATATTAGTCGATGAGGATGGAAAGGTGTGCGGCGAGACCACTAAGCCTTACCGCCTCATTCAAGATAAACCTGGATATTGTGAACAGAACCCAGAGGATTGGGTTAAGCAGACAGTGGCTGCGATGAAAGAACTGATGGCAAGACAGCCTGTCCTTTCAAAGAAAGTAGAGGGCATCAGCTTTTCTGGACAGATGCATGGTCTGGTTCTTTTAAATGAATCCCGCAAGGTGCTCCGCCCTGCGATTTTATGGAATGATACACGAACGACTGCGCAATGTACACGCATCACAAAAAAGCTGGGGAAACAGCTGCAAAAGATCACGAAAAATCAGGCGTTAGAAGGATTTACACTGCCAAAATTATTATGGGTAAAGGAACATGAACCAGAAATTGATCAACAAATCGACATGTTTTTACTCCCAAAAGATTATGTCAGATTTCGTTTAACAGGGACTGTTCATATCGATTATTCTGATGCGGCTGGCACATTGCTGTTAAATATTGGAGAGCAAGCGTGGAGTAAAGAAATTTGTCAGGCATTTGATATTTCTCCTCATATTTGTCCGCCGCTTATCTCATCAGAGGAAGAGGTCGGTACACTTTTGCCGCACATTGCACGTGAGACGGGGATCGAAGAGGGGGCAAAAGTCTTTGCTGGCGGGGCAGACAATGCTTGCGGAGCAATTGGTGCTGGTATTTTATCCTCTGGCCGCACGTTATGCAGCATTGGTACATCTGGCGTCATTCTCTCTTACGAAGAGGATCATGAAAGAGAGCTTCAAGGGAACTTGCATTTGTTTCATCATGCAAAAAAAGATGCTTTTTACACAATGGGTGTGACCCTTTCAGCAGGATATAGCCTTAATTGGGTAAAACATTTACTGGCTCCAGAGGAATCGTTCCAATCACTTTTAGAGGGTGCAGTTGATGTCGCGCCAGGAGCGAATGGATTGCTCTTCACGCCATATTTAGTAGGGGAGAGAACACCTCATGCGGATTCTACCATTCGTGGAAGCTTGATTGGTTTAGACAGCAGGCATGAAAGGGCGCATGTCGTCAGGGCTGTGCTAGAAGGGATTACCTTCTCGTTAAATGAATCTATTGCCTTATTCCGGCAAGCAGGAAAATACATAGATTCTATTGTGTCCATTGGGGGTGGTGCAAGAAGCCGGACATGGCTTCAAATGCAAGCAGACATTTTTCAGGCTGAGGTCATCCAGTTAGACAATGAACAAGGGCCTGCTTTAGGTGCAGCTATGCTGGCCGCCGTTGGTTGCGGCTGGTATCCATCGCTTGAGACATGTGCAGATCAGTTTATTCATCAAGCTGCTGTCTATGAGCCAGAGCAGCAACATGCAAGTATATATGCTGATCTATTTCATCTGTATCAAAAGATCTATACACAAACAAGAGACATCCATGCCGGGTTAGAACAATACCGTTCCGTCTAGCAGAGAATGGTGACATGAAAGGAGGTGATGAGCTCGCTTCATCTTAGAGAAGGCAGAACAATTTTAATGAAAAAAGGAGAGGGATGGAAAATGAATTTGAAAAGATTGAGGCTGTTGTTTGTGATGTGTATTGGGTTTGTGTTGACACTGACTGCTGTACCAGCTTATGCGAAAACGATTTATAATAATGAAGTAGGTACACATAGCGGGTATGATTACGAATTATGGAAGGATCATGGAAACACCTCGATGACACTTAATAACGGCGGGGCATTTAGTGCAGGCTGGAACAATATTAATAATGCTTTATTTAGAAAAGGAAAGAAGTTTGATTCCACTAAAACTCATCATCAGCTTGGTAACATCTCTATCAATTACAACGCAAACTTTAACCCAGGTGGGAATTCCTACTTATGTGTCTATGGCTGGACACAATCTCCATTAGCAGAATACTACATTGTTGATTCATGGGGCACCTATCGCCCAACAGGAGCGTATAAAGGATCATTTTATGCAGATGGGGGCACGTATGACATTTATGAAACGACCCGTGTCAATCAGCCTTCCATTATTGGAATTGCGACCTTCAAGCAATATTGGAGTGTACGTCAATCGAAACGTACGAGTGGAACGGTATCTGTCAGTGCACATTTCAAAAAATGGGAAAGCTTAGGGATGCCAATGGGCAAAATGTATGAAACGGCATTTACTGTAGAAGGCTATCAAAGCAACGGAAGTGCGAATGTAACGACCAACCAGTTGTTTATTGGTCAATAGAAAGCATTAAAAAGCCAGCAGTTTTTGCTGGCTTTTCTTCTGTCTATGATCATTTTTCAACTTCCACTCTGCCAGAAAAGAACGTCGCACCACCGCCCATATCTGCTAGCCGATCAGGTGTTAGTCCGTTGACTAGCTGTTTTTTGCCTTTTTGATCTGCCCATAATCCTTGACTGACCACAACACCAGGTAATACATTGTGACCGACTGACACGACAAGCTCGCATTCTCCTCGGTCATTCAGCACACGCACCATGTCACCATCTTCAATCTCTCTTGCCTTTGCATCAACTTCATTCATGTGAAGCTTAGGAAACTTCTCGAGCTTTTGATGCTTTTCATGAAGTGAGAAGGTCGAGTTAAGGAAATTATGATTCGGTCCCGGTATAAAGGTAAGCGGATATTCGCTTTCCTGATAAAGGGGCACGTAGGTTGGCAGTGCTGGATATCCGTCTTTTTTCATTTGTTCAGAATAAAGCTCAATTTTGCCGCTCGGGGTAGAGAGCTTTAAGTCTTGGAAAGGTCCTCGTTTTGCTTTGATCCATTTCTTTTCTTTTAATGCCTCGTATGAAATGTCCTCATAATGCGGATTTTCTGGATGATGAAGGGCTTGTTCCATGAGTTCCGCATCTGTCTCGTGGAAGGCTTCATCTTCAAAGCCCATCGCATGGGCTAACAAGCGGAACACTTCTGTATTGGATTTGCTTTCTCCATAGCGTTCAATCACTGGCTCTTGAATTTGAATATAATGGTGCCAGTATGATGTATAGAAATCCTCATTTTCAAAAGCGGATGTTGCCGGCAGGACAATGTCTGCATACTTAGCTGTCTCTGTCAGAAATAGATCATGAACGACTGTAAATAAGTCATCTCTCAGCAAACCTTCTCTTACTTTATTCGCTTCAGGCGCGACAACGGCTGGATTGCACGAGTAGACAAAGAGTGAATCAATGGAAGGCGCTGCATTCGTTAGCACACTGCCCAGCTGATTCATATTAAATGACCTAGGCGTGTCGTCCTTTAATAGATCTGGCCGCTGAAGAGCGGTTTCATTATAGCTGAGAAAAGAAGAGTTTGATTTCATCGCACCGCCGCCCTTGTGGAGCCACTGGCCAGTGAGGGCAGGGAGGCAGGAAATGGTTCGAATACTCATTCCGCCATTATCATGGTGCTGCAAACCATTGCCAATACGAATAAGAGATGGCGATATCTCTGCGTACATTCTTGCAAGTGTAACAATGTCCTCTTTTGAAACCCCAGTGATACCCTCAACAGTGTCTGGATCATACTGCTTCACATGCTCACGCAGCTCCTTATGACCGGTTGTATAAGATTCTAAAAAGGCTTCATCTGTCAGTCCTTCTTTAAAAAGGACATGCATGATGCCAAGGGCAAGGGCACTGTCAGTACCAGGTCGAAGCGGAATGAACCAATCTGCCATCCGTCCAGTTTGGTTCTTGTGAACATCAATCACGACAATCTTTGCTCCTTGCTTTCGCGCTTTTTGTGCGAGGGTGATTTGGTGCATATTGGTCGACACGGCATTGATGCCCCAAAAGATGAATAGTTTCGTATGAATGGTCTCTTCTGGATCTGTCCCAATGCTTGCACCCATTGTATATTTATAGCCAGTCGTTCCTGCTGACTGACAGATGGTCCGGTCTAACTGACTTGAACCAAGACGATAGAAAAAGCGGCGGTCCATGCCTTCTGCATTCAGATTGCCCATATTCCCATAGAAGCTGTAAGGCAGAATACTTTCTGAACCTTTTTCGTCAATCAGCTTTGTCCATTTTTGCCGAATGGTTTCAATGGCTTCTTCCCACGTAATCGGAGCAAATTGTCCATCGCCTTTGCGGCCAACACGCTTCAAAGGAGTGGTCAGTCGTTTTTCATCATATAAACGGGCTGTGACATTCCGCACTTTGTTACATATGTTGCCTTGGGTGACGGGGTGGTCTGGATCTCCCTGCACTTTTACGATCTTTCCATTTTCTTTATGTATCAAAAGACCGCACTGATCCGGGCAATCTAACGAACAAACTGATTTGAATATTCCGTCTTTCATTGCTGTATAATCGGTCATGAATTTTTGGCTCCTTTTCTGAAATCCGTTATCACTTTATATGGACTTTATTTTAGCATGTTCGGAGGTGGAAGGTAAGAAAGAGATGATGAATTGAAGAAAATGAAAAAAAGCCCCTCAAAAGGGACTTTAAAAACGGGTGACCTGTACAGGAAATTCTTTTACCCCAAAAACAAATGTGCTTTGAATAGGTTTTAGCTGATCTGCCGCACAGGTGATGTCTTGAAACGTCTGGAGTAAGACCTCAAGTGCAATGTTACTTTCAAGGCGGGCAAGCGGTGCACCGAGACAAAAATGAATACCAAAGCCAAAGCTCATATGTGGGTTTGATTTCCGGTCAAGACGGAACGTATCTGGATCGTCAAATTTCTGTTCATCGCGATTTGCTGAAGCGACCCAATTAATGAGATAGTCTCCTTTTTTAATTTTTGAGCCTGCAATCTCAACATCCTCGGCCGCGATTCGCCCAATGGCTTGAACAGGCGGGTAATAGCGTAACGTTTCCTCGGTCAATTGAGGAATAAGAGAAGGATCTTGCCGTACTGCTTCGGCGATATGCGGCTGCTCTGTTAGCAGTCTTACTGCATTTGTAATCAAATTGGTCGTTGTCTCATTACCAGCAACAAGTAATAGAATACAAAAACCAAGTAGTTCATTCTCGGTTAAATGCTCACCATCAATTTCTGCTTGAATAAGAAGTGAGATCAGGTCATCAGCAGGGGATTCTTTTCGTTTTTGGATCAAGTGAGCAAAATAAGTGGACAGCTCTTCCTCTGCGCGTTTTTGCATATCGACTACTGCTTGAATGGCTTCTTTTGATTCATCCTTAGCACCTGCCACTAGGGCATCAGAATGTTTCTTAATAAACGCTCTATCCTTTACCTCTGCGCCGAGAAGCTCAGCAATAATCATGACAGGCAGGGGAGCTGCTAGATCTTCCGCGATATCAAACGTACGCTGATCCTTGACTTGTTGCAGCAGGTCATGTGTCAGGTCTTTAATGTTATCTTCTAATTGTTTAATCGCTTTTGGCGTGAATGCTTTATTGACGAGTGCTCTCATTTTTGTATGCTTTGGTGGGTCCATCGTTAAAATACTGGTTTTTGTCGTGCTTCTTCCTCGCTGTGATGAGAACACTTTTGGCTGCTTCAGTACAGACTGGATATCCGCATATCGAAAGAGATCCCAGCACTTTCTTGTTTCATCATATCTAATATCACTCTGTGCACGTAGCTCATTGTAAATAGGGAACGGGAAAAGAAGGTCATCGGTCGAACGGATTTCTTTCATTGGAATGACATTGATATAGTTTTCTTTCACTTTCATTATGAACGCTCCTTTTTCACTTAGTTTCCCTTTCACGGTATCACCCGTAAAATATCATTTCAACGGACATGTTTTCTAAAATATGTCAATAGTCTAATCGGAAGATTCAAGCACATTCGTCATATAGGAAAATAGAAATCCATTAGAAATGATAGCGCTTTCTATAAAATAGAATTGAAGTCACCGAAACCAAAAATAAAATGGAGAATTCAGTCGAACGAAAGGGTACTATGATGCAAATGCATATAGTTCTTTAGATCTAAATTGTTGTTTTGCAAAAGCGCAGTCAGTATACATACAGCAAGCGGTTGAACGCGTATTCGGGACTTTTGAAAAGCGCTGGCTCTTTCTTGACACGATTTCTCATCATGTTACGATAACTTACGTGCGAAAAACACGAACAAAAAGCGAACAAGGGAGAGGATCAATATCATTGATCAAAAGAAAGTTGCTTTCATTGGAGCAGGTTCTATGGCGGAAGGAATGATTGCAGGGATTGTACGATCAGGACAAATGCCTCTAGGCCAAATTTACGCAACAAACAGACAAAATCAACTTCGATTGAATGAACTAACGACACGTTACGGAATACAAACAGCCACAATGGATTCTTTTCCTTTTGAAGAAATGGATATGTTGATCCTGGCCATGAAGCCAAAGGATGCTGAAACAGCACTTGAATCGTTAAAACCTCATATTCAGAGAGACCAGCTGATCTTGTCTGTCCTTGCAGGCGTGAAGCAATCGTATATTGAAGATATGCTGCATGAAGGGCAGCCCGTGATGAGGGTCATGCCGAATACGTCAAGTACGATCGGGGCTTCAGCGACCGCTTTATGTGCTGGACGTTATGTGAAAGGCGACCATATCAGCATGAGTCAGGCTCTTTTATCTGAAATGGGCGAAGTGTATACCATTCAGGAAGAGCAAATGGATATTTTCACTGGAATTGCCGGAAGCGGACCAGCCTATTTTTATTTCTTAATGGAAAGAATCGAAGAAGCAGGAGAAGAAGCAGGTTTATCTAAGGAATTGTCTCGCCAAATTGGCGCGCAGACACTTCTCGGTGCTGCGAAAATGCTGCAAGAAACAGAGGAAAACCCTTCTACTCTGAGAGAGAAAATTACGTCACCAAATGGAACAACAGCTGCAGGACTGAATGCATTAGATGATTTTGGCGGAGGAGAAGCAATCAAGCAGGCCGTCAAACATGCTACCAATCGATCAAAAGAGATCAGCAAACAGCAAAAACAAAAAGTATCTATATAAATAGAGCTTAGGTACAGGAGTGATAAGGTGTACGCAGATAAAGAGAGAAAACGAATTGTTGTAAAAATCGGAAGCAGCTCTCTTACTAGCTTTCAAGGAGAGATTAGTTTAAAAAAACTAGAAAACCTCGTCAATCAAATTGTGAAACTCAAAGATGAAGGACACGAAGTCATTTTGGTTTCATCTGGTGCGGTTGCAGCTGGCTACCGAAAACTAGGATTTATCGATAGACCCAAAACACTGCCGGAAAAACAGGCATCTGCCTCAATCGGGCAAGGCCTTTTAATGGAATCATATTCTACTTTATTTTTATCACACGGTTATATTGCCTCACAGCTTTTAATCACAAGAAGTGATTTTTCAGATGAAACACGCTATCAAAATGTGCGCAACACGATGAATGTGTTATTAGATCGAGGCATTATTCCGATTATCAATGAAAATGATACAGTGACGATTAACCGCTTGAAGTTCGGAGATAACGATACATTGTCTGCAAAAGTAGCTGGACTCATTGATGCGGATTTCCTTGCCATTTTATCTGATATTGATGGCTTGTATGAAGATAACCCGCATACAAACCCAAATGCGAAGCGAATTCTTGAAGTCACAGACATCACAGAAGACATCGAAGCAGCGGCTGGAGATGCAGGCAGCAGTGTGGGCACAGGCGGAATGAAATCAAAGCTCGATGCGTTTAAAATTTCAATGGCCGCTGGTATCAATGGCTTTTTAGGAAAAGCGGATACGCCTCACATTTTAGACAAAGCCATTAATGGAACAGAGGACGGCACTTATTTTACTGCTGATGAAAATTTAGCACCGCTGAATTACAAGAAGCAGTGGATTGCCTTTCATTCTGGACCAAAAGGTGAGATCGTCATTCGTGAGAAAACACAGGAACTCCTCATGCACCGTGAGAGGAGCCTCGATTCCGATGGCATTGTCAATGTGAAGGGTTCGTTTAAAAAAAGGGATGTCGTCCGTATATTAGATCAAGATGAAAGAGAAATCGGACTGGGCATTGTGAATTATTCGTCAGATGAACTCATCCAAAAGCGTGACTTCTTGCAGGATGAAGTAGTGCATGTCGTCGATCTTGAAGCATTTGTTTGTCATTTAGATCTATCGATACCAGTTTGCTAACCAAAAGGGAGGAATTCCATGACACTGACAGCTGAAGTTGTCACATCGGTCAAAGAAAAAGCAAAAAAAGCAAAGTACGTTTCAAAAAAACTAGGTTTACTTCATACAGAGGATAAAAACGAGGCACTGCTGAAACTAGCAGAAGCGTTAGAACAAAATAGCACGTTCATCTTGCAAGAGAATCAAAAGGATATAGATGCCGGGAAGGAAAAGGGCTTTTCAGAGGCACTCTTGGATCGTTTAATGTTAAATGAAGAAAGAATTCATGAGTTTGCCGAAAGCTTGCGGCTTGTGACGAGATTAACAGATCCTGTTGGAGAAATATTGGATGAATGGACTCTTGAAAATGGCTTGCATGTGAAAAGCCGAAGAGTACCGCTCGGCGTGATCGGGATGATCTATGAAGCGAGACCGAATGTCACTGTCGATGCAGCAGGGCTTGCCCTTAAAGCAGGTAACGCAGTGATTTTAAAAGGCGGTTCCTCCGCTATTTCTTCCAACAAAGCCATTGTGAGTGTGATTCATGAAGCATTGGATCAAACAAAGATCCCGCGTGATGCGGTGCAATTGATAGAACAAACAGACCGTTCATCGGTTCAAGCGATGTTTCATCTAAAAGAATGGATTGATGTCTTAATTCCGCGAGGCGGAGCTTCTTTAATCAAAACAGTGGTTGAACAATCTACCATTCCCGTTCTTGAAACAGGAACAGGAAACTGTCATGTCTTTATTGATCAAACAGCCAATGTGAAAAAAGCCATTGAGATTGTCATCAATGCAAAAACGAATCGTCCAGCTGTATGTAATGCACTTGAGACGCTAATCATCCATCGCGATTGGCTGAAAGAAAATGCGGCATCGCTGAATGAAGCCCTGCTGGAGCACCATGTCACCGTACATGGCGACGAGGCTGCATTGTCTCATTTTTCAAATGCCATTCCTGCTGAGGAAGTGGACTGGACAGATGAATATTTAAGTCTTGATCTTGCCGTAAAGGTAGTCGATTCCATCGAGAATGCGATCGACCATATTGAAAAGTACGGTACAAAACATTCAGAAGCCATCGTGACAGAGGATGAAGAGCAGGCACTCACGTTTTTAAACGAAGTCGATGCGGCGGCGGTTTATCATAACGCATCTACACGCTTTACAGACGGCGGTGCACTTGGATACGGGGCTGAAATTGGTATCTCCACTCAAAAACTGCACGCCAGAGGTCCAATGGGGCTTTCAGCACTCACAACAACGAAGTTACTTCTGTCTGGTGACGGTCAGATTAGAAGCTAGATGAGATTCAAAAAACACTACCTTTTTTCATGGGGTAGTGTTTTTTTGGTGCAGATATTTATTGGCTAGAGCAGGTTTTCTTCATCACTTTCTCAAACTTAAAAAATTCAAATTCTTCAGGTGCAGTATGCTGATTTTCTTGATCAGTTTCATGAGGTGCGTTCGGATCTGGATGTTTCATATGATAAAACTCCACAATTTGAAAGCCGCACTTATTGACATAGAAATGAATGTTGCGTTTTTCAAAATACGGAGTCACAACTTCCCAAACAATCGTTTCTGGATATTGCGCCTCGATGGCTTTCCATGCTGCCTGACCAATGCCTTTTCCGTGTGAGGATGAAGAGATGTATAATAGGTCAACTGAGTTGTGCTGGGTCTCTTGGTTGATTTTAATGACAACGCCGCCTGCCTTTTCGTCATTTAGCATAATATGATAAACAATGTGTTCATTCAATTGAAAAGATTCATCAATCACTTCATCTGGAGGAATCGATCCATCATGCGCATCGCCAAATGCATCGATCACGCCAGCTGTAAAAGCTTTCTGTAGCTCTTTTTTCATTGAAGGGAAGTCCTCTTTTTTTGCCAGTTCTAATGTCACTTCATGTTGAGTGATGTTGTTCATGTTTTTATCCTTTCCAAGCGTAGTAGTGTTCTGCATGTTATCATAAAGGGTGGAGTAACTCCATAGTCAAGAGAGGAGCCTTAATGATGATGAATGATGTGCAAAAAACATTTTTCACTGGAGAATTTGCCAAGCTATTTGATGTAAAGAAAGATACCTTGTTTTATTACGATAAAATTGATTTATTTAAGCCAGCTGGTGTTCATGAAAATGGGTACCGTTACTATACACTTGAGCAATTTGATCATTTTATAGCGATTCAATCCCTTCGAGCTGTGCAATTTCCGATAAAAGAGTTAAAACAATATTTCACTGAGCCGTCCCGCGAAAGGCTCCAAAGCCTAGCAGCAGAACAAATAGACAAGGTCAAACAAGAGATTGAAAAACTTCAAGATATCCAGTCTTTTCTTATGCGGGTCATGGAGACGACGCATGAACTATCATCTGTAAAAATAGGGGAGGTGCTGTTTCAAGAGCTCCCAGAAGAACCAGTTGTATTAAGTGCATCGAACCCGATTGACATGAATACATCCGTAGAAGAAATATCTCGAATTGTTGGACATTTTCTAAAGGAAATTGGCATAAAAGGGGCTGCCGCAAATGGTGCTGTCTTAAAAAAAGAGCAGTTCCTTCAGCGTCACTATCATCAGTCAGATCAGCTGTTTTGCCGAATGGAAGCGCCGGAAGCAGTTAAAAAACCTGCGGGCCTTTATGCGGTGATGTATGATCAAGGATCATATGAAGAGATTGAATCTGCTTATTCGCGCTTGTTAGATGTAATCGAGAAAGAGGACATGATGCTGGATGGAGATGTCTTTGAGGAGTATTTGCTTCATTCACTCTTGTCTAAAAATGAAGCAGAGTATATAACGAAACTCAGTGTAAAAGTGAAAAAGCGTTTAGATTAACCAAAAAAGGATAGACCGCATGGATGCGTGTCTATCCTTTTTTATATTTAACCGACTTGATTCTCCGTAAATTGGCTCATATATAAGTCTGCATAGAAACCATTTTGTTTTAAGAGTTCTCTGTGCGTTCCTTTTTCAATGATGGTGCCATCTTTCATGACTAGAATAAGGTCGGCATCCTTAATCGTCGACAGTCTGTGTGCAATGACGAAGCTCGTTCTGCCTTTCATCAATTCATTCATCGCTTTTTGAATGTGCATCTCTGTCCGTGTATCCACACTGCTCGTCGCTTCATCTAATATTAAGATTTTTGGATCAGATAAAATCGCACGGGCGATGGTTAACAGCTGGCGCTGACCTTGGGATAGATTGCCGGCATCTTCTGTTAAGAGTGTGTCATATCCGTCTGGAAGCGTGCGGATGAAGTCATCAGCATAAGCATGTTTGGCGGCTTTGATGACATCCTCTTTTGAGACGTTCTGCCTGCCATAGGCAATATTGTCATGAATCGTCCCTTCAAAAAGCCACGTATCCTGAAGAACCATTGCAAATAAGTCGCGTACTTGCTGACGGCTGAGATCAGTTGTTTTGACGCCGCCGATACGGATCGAGCCTTGATCTAATTCATAGAAACGCATTAAAAGATTGATGATGGTTGTTTTTCCAGCGCCTGTTGGCCCGACAATCGCAACCGTTTGACCTTCTTTTACATCTAAAGTCAAATCTTTAATAATTGGATGGTCTTTTTCATATCCGAATTGAACTTGTTCAAAGCTCACATCGCCTGAAAGTGATTCAAGATCAATTGCTGCATCTTCCTCGGGACTTTCTTCTTTCTCATCCAGGATTTCAAAAACCCTTTCAGCAGAGGCAATCGCTGATTGAACCAAGTTGGCGACGCTTGATGCTTGCACGAGCGGTTGAGACATTTGCTGCGTGTATTGGATAAACGCCTGCACATCTCCGACACGAATATTCCCGTTAATCACAAGAATACCGCCGGCTACACTGACTGCTACATAGCCAAGGTTCCCGATAAACGTCATCAATGGCATCATTAAACCGGATATGAACTGCGCTTTCCTCGATGATTCATACAGCTGTTCGTTTAATTGATCAAATGTATCAATCGCTTTCTTTTCGTAGCCATACGCACGAACCGTTTGATGCCCTGTGAACATTTCATTAATATGTCCATTGATCATCCCCAGCTCTTTTTGCTGCGCTTTAAAATGCTTTTGAGAAAATGACGTAATACCGCGAATCGCAAACAGGCTGAGCGGCAGTGTTAAACAAACAAGCAAGGTCAGCAGCGGACTAATCAATAGCATCATGACGACAATCCCAATGACCGTAATGACAGATGTAATCACTTGGGTGAGTGCCTGCTGAAGCGAAGTATTAATATTATCGATATCATTCATTACACGGCTCAGCGTGTCCCCGTGGGTTGTTTTATCAAAATACCGAAGGGGGAGACGTGTGAGCTTGTCATTTGCTTCTTGCCGTAATTCAGCAATGGTCTGTTGGGAGACACCCGCCATGACATATTGCTGTACGAATGAAAAGAGAGCAGCAACGACGTATAGCACGACAAGCAGCAATAAGATTCGTGAAATGACATCGAATTGTACAGCTGTTCCTTGTGTAAAGCTGTCAAACAGGGAAGAGGTGGCATCCCCTAGCAGCTTTGGACTAATGACGTTAAAGACGGTTGAACCGACTGCTGCAATGAAGACAATGATCAATTGAATCTTTCTTGGTTTTAAATAGCCAATCAAACGAAGCAGTGTTTTCTTAAATTCCTTTGGTTTTGCGACAGGTCCTCTAGGGTGGCCGCCTTTATGGCCCATGCCGGAAGACATTTTTTTACTCATCCTCGCTCCACCTCCTGACCTTCCTGTGATGCAACAATCTCTTGATAGACAAGGTTGTCCTTCAGTAATTGTTCATGTGTTCCGATACCTGCGATTTTCCCATCATCTAGTACGATGATTTTATCACTATGCTTCACTGTGCTGATTCTTTGCGTCACAATGATGAGGGCTGCATGCGCTTTTTCCGCTTCTAATGATGCCCGAAGCTTCGCATCTGTTTTGTAATCAAGTGCTGAGAAACTATCGTCAAACAGATAGAATGACGGCTTTCTCACTAGCGCTCTTGCAATAGAAAGACGCTGCTTTTGACCGCCAGATAGATTCGATCCGCCCTGGTCAATTTCCGCTTTGATTCCGCCATCTTTTTGCAAAACAAATTCTTCTGCCTGCGCCGTGCGCAGCGCCTGCCAGACGTCTTCATCGCTTGCATTTTGCCTGCCGAAGCGCACATTATCGGCAATGGTTCCACTAAATAAAACCGCTTTTTGAGAAACGTAGCCCATCTGGCCTCTTAGTTTCTCCTGAGGCAGCTTTCTAATGTCTACACCATCTAGTGTAATCCGGCCTTCAGTTGCTTCGTAGAAGCGCGTCATTAGCTGAAGAAGAGTGGTTTTCCCTGAACCTGTACTTCCGATAATAGCTGTCGTTTCGCCAGTTTTGGCTTCAAACGAAATGTTTTGAACTGCCGGCTTTTCAGCATTTGAGTAATAAAATGACACATCCTCAAAGCGAATGGATTGTGCGGGCGCGCGCAGGTCAGTAACCGTTCCTTCATTGTCTTGAATTTTCGGTTCCATGTTTAACACTTCATTCATTCGTTTAGCTGATGCTTGTGCTCTTGGGACCATAATAAAACTCATCGACAGCATAATCAGTGCCATTAAAATCATCATCGCATATTGGATAAAGGCAATAAGATTCCCTACTTCCATCTCTCCGGCATCAATTCGGTTTGCACCTAGCCAGACAATACCGATATTTGTGAAGTTCATGATGATGAGCATAAATGGAAACAAGTAAGCCATTAAACGGTTGACTCTCAGACCAGTATCCTTGTAGGATGTGTTGGCTTCTTGAAAACGCTCCTTTTCATCATCTACACGGTTAAAAGCACGAATGACCCGGATGCCTGAAAGAGATTCTCGCATAATTAAATTCAGCCGATCTGTTTTTTTCTGAAGCTGACCGAATAAAGGAATGGCTTTTCTCGACACCAAATAGATAAATCCGCCAAGAAGGGGAAGCGCTGCTAAAAAGATGAGAGACAGGACAGCATCTCGGGATACAGCCAAAATAATTCCGCCCACAAGCATGAGTGGTGCTCTCGTCATCATTTGTAAGATCATGATCGTGACATCTTGGACTTGTTTCACATCATTTGTTGATCTTGTAATAAAGGAAGACGTCCCGATCCTTTGAAATTCTTCTAGTGAAAATTGTTCGACATGCACAAACAGCTGTCTTCTCATATCACGCCCGAAGCCAAGTGCAGTCTTTGATGACAAGTAAGACTTCCAGATCGTGAGTAAGATGGCAAGTAAAGAACAAGCCACCATCCAGCCGCCAACCTTCCATATGTAAGCAATATCTCCTTGGACGATCCCGACATCGACGATATCTGCCGTAAGCGTCGGTAAATATAGCTGGAGCATACTGCTTAAAAAGGTGAGGATCACAATGGACACAACGGATAGCCGATACGGCTTTAAAAACGATAAAATTGATTTCATACGAATACCTTTCTTCCATATAGTGTGTTGTTCTGTAACCCATCATATACAAAGAGGGATTATTTCCACAAATGAAATGTCTTGTTTTAATAAATTATTTATATTGTTCAATTTTAGAAAAGAAATCCTTCACAAACACATAAAAATCATGAGCAGAAGGTGACATTTCTCTTGATTTAGAAGCAATAATTCCAACGGTTCTTCTCACTTGCGGAAAATCGATCGGAATCTTCGCTGTAAAGCGCGGTGTGGTTTCATAAAAGGCACTTTCGGGTAATAAGGTAACGCCCATACCAGCTGATACGAGACCTTTAATGGCGTCTAAATCTTCTCCTTCAGATGAAATGGTTGGCTCATAGCCTGCCTGCTTACAAGCATCAACCGCAATTTGTCTCAGCACATAACCTTCTGGAAATAACACGAAATGATCTTTTCTTAAATCACTTAAATGAATACTCCTTTGTCCGCTAAAGGGGTGACTGACAGGCAGCAAGGCATAAATGCTTTCTGAAAACAAAATATTTCCTTCTATTTGAGGATCGTTTGTCGGTACAGGTCCTAAAAAGGCGAGATCAATATCTCGATTTTTTACAGCTTCAATGAGAAATTTATAGGATCCTTGACGAAGTAAAAAATCGACCTCTGGGTATTCCTGCTTAAAGGCGGAAATAACAGAAGGTAGCACTTGGCTTGCTAGGCTAGTAGGAAAGCCGATATTGACGGTTCCTTTGTGCGGATCTAAATATTCATCAATTTGCTCTTTCGCATAATCAATGGCTTTTAGTGCCGTTCTGACATGATCTAAAAATTGTCTGCCGATCTTCGTTAATTTGATATTTCGTCCTTCTCGTTCGAATAAGGCCACTCCAAGTTCTTCTTCTAAATTCGCAATCTGCCGGCTGATCGCAGATTGGGCAACATGTAAGTTTTCAGCCGCTTCTGACACGTGTTCACGGTCTGCGACTTCTACAAAATAACGCAACTGACGAAGCTCCATTTTTACACTTCACACCCATCTATCTCAAAAAGAGATTGTTTTCATCTAAATTATATATTGTTTATATTAATTTGAAAACTTAAAATAAGTTACAGAGTTTGTGAGATTTTATTACTGTGAAAAAACGGATCTTTTAAACGGGGGAGAGAAACGATGACTTATAATCAACTACCACAACCACAAGGTCTCTACCGTCCTGAATTTGAACATGATGCATGTGGGATCGGACTGTACGCTCATTTAAAAGGGGAAGCGACACACAGCATCGTCAAAAAGGGATTACAAATGCTGTGCCAGCTTGATCACCGCGGCGGGCAAGGCAGTGATCCGTATACAGGTGATGGTGCCGGCTTAATGGTACAACTACCAGACGCTTTCTTTAGAAAAAGCTGCAAAGAATTTGCACTTCCTGAAAAGGGCCGTTACGGGGTAGGAATGGTCTTCTTTTCAAAAGAGGATGACGAGAAAACGCGCCAAGCCATCGAGCAAAAAATCAACGGGTTCATTAAACAAGAAGGTCAAACATTAATTGGCTGGAGAACAGTCCCTGTCGATGCCGGGAAAATTGGTACTGTCGCAGCAAAGAGCTGTCCGGTTGTGAGGCAAGTCTTTATCGGGGCAAACGACAAGATCACAGATCGTTTGTCATTTGAAAGAAAATTATATGTCATTCGTAAGCAGGCTGAGAACTGGGGAACAGCAGAGGAAAAACAATTTTACTTTGTCAGCCTGTCGAGTCAAACCATTGTATACAAGGGGCTTTTAACATCAGATCAAGTCGATGCTTTTTATCTTGATCTTCAGGATGAAACATTTGTTTCTGCATTTTCACTTGTTCATTCAAGATTTAGTACAAATACATTCCCTACATGGGAAAGAGCCCATCCAAACCGTTACTTGATTCACAACGGTGAAATCAACACATTAAGAGGAAACATCAATTGGATGAGAGCAAGAGAACAACAATTCGTATCTGAAGCTTTCGGAGACGATTTAGACAAGATTTTGCCAGTGTTGAATGCAGACGGAAGTGATTCATCCATTCTAGACAATGCCTTTGAATTCTTTGTACTTGCAGGCCGTACACCTGCTCATACAGCCATGATGCTGATTCCAGAGCCTTGGACTGAAAACACGCACATGTCGAAAGAGAAACGGGCATTTTATGAATACCATAGCTCTCTCATGGAGCCGTGGGATGGGCCAACAGCTATTTCCTTTACTGATGGTAAACAAATCGGAGCCATCTTAGACCGAAACGGATTAAGACCGGCAAGATACTATGTCACAAATGATGATCATATCATTTTCTCTTCTGAGGTCGGTGTGATCGACACTAATGAAGAGGATGTGAAGTATAAAGATCGTCTTGAGCCAGGTAAAATGCTCTTAATTGATTTAGAAGAAGGGCGAATTATTTCTGACGAAGAAGTGAAATCGACGATTGCGAATGAACTTCCTTATCAAAAATGGCTTGATGAAGAAATGGTGCACGTCAATCGATCGGAAGAAAATTCAGAAAATTCTAGTATAATGGATGATTTATTGACGCGCCAGCGTGCCTTCCATTATACGTACGAGGACATTCAAAAGTATTTAATTCCTTTACTAGAAGAAGGCAAGGACCCAATCGGTTCAATGGGAAGCGACACTCCGCTTGCTGTGTTATCAGATCGTGCGCAGTCTCTGTTTTCTTACTTCAAGCAGCTGTTTGCACAAGTGACGAACCCGCCGATTGACGCCATTCGTGAGCAGCTTGTGACATCTACGATGACGTGGTTAGGTGCTGAAGGAGATATTTTACATCCGAATGAATATTCATGCCGACGAATTAAACTGTATACACCCGTCTTAACAAGCGGGCAGTTTAACGGTTTGAGAACAATTGTTCATAATGCCTTTAAAAGCAAAACGATTCATACTCTTTTCACCGATGATTTAAAGCGCGGGCTGGATGCGATGTTTGAAGAGGCGGAAAAAGCGATCCGTGAAGGTGTATCTTTATTAATTCTTTCCGATCGTGACATGACAGAACAAAAAGTGCCGATTCCACCACTTCTGGCGCTAAGTGCACTGCATCAGCATCTTGTGCGTCAAGGCTTACGGACAAAGGTGAGTCTGATCGTTGAATCTGGCGAAGTCAGAGAGGTTCATCATTTTGCCGCACTGATTGGCTATGGAGCAGATGCGATCCATCCTTACCTTGTCTATGAAACGTACAAACAGTTGATTGCAGAAGAAGCGATCTCTTTCAGCTTCGATGAAGCAGTCACAAAGTTTGGTAAAAGCGTAACCGAAGGTGTCGTCAAAGTGATGTCTAAAGTGGGAATCTCCACTGTGCAAAGCTACAGAGGAGCGCAAATCTTTGAAGCCGTCGGCATTAGTGAAGACGTCATTCAGGCGTATTTCACGGGAACAGCTTCTCAGCTTGGCGGGATTGACCTTGAGACCATTGCGCATGAAGCGAAACTTCGTCATGAAGCAGGGTATCAGGCAGCGACTGACCAAACACTCGAATCAGGAAGTGACTTCCAGTGGAGAAAAAATGGTGAGCACCATGCCTTTAATCCAAAAACGATTCATACGCTTCAGTGGGCATGCCGCAATGAAGATTACGATCTATTTAAGCAATATACAAAGGCAGCGGACGAAGAAAGAATCGGCTTCCTTCGAAATTTATTTGCTTTCCAGCCAAAACAAAAACCAGTTCGTTTGGAAGACGTTGAATCTGCTGAATCCATCGTGCGCCGATTCAAGACAGGCGCCATGTCATTTGGATCTTTAAGTAAAGAAGCGCACGAAGCACTTGCCATTGCCATGAACCGAATTGGCGGTAAAAGTAACAGCGGAGAAGGCGGAGAAGATCCTGCTCGCTTTACAGTTGATGAGCGCGGCGATGATCGCAGAAGTGCGATTAAACAAATTGCTTCTGGACGCTTTGGCGTAAAGAGTCATTATTTAGTCAATGCAGATGAACTGCAAATTAAAATGACACAAGGGGCAAAGCCGGGAGAAGGCGGACAGCTGCCAGGAAATAAAGTATACCCTTGGGTCGCAGATGTACGCGGATCTACACCAGGCGTCGGATTGATTTCACCACCGCCGCATCATGATATTTATTCCATCGAGGATTTAGCGCAGCTGATCCATGATTTGAAAAACGCGAACCGTGATGCCCGCATCAGTGTCAAGCTTGTGTCTAAAGCAGGTGTTGGTACGATTGCAGCAGGTGTTGCAAAAGGGACGGCGGATGTCATTGTCATCAGTGGATACGACGGCGGTACAGGAGCTTCGCCGAAAACGAGTATTAAACACACAGGACTTCCTTGGGAACTCGGTTTGGCAGAGGCGCATCAAACCCTTGTGTTAAACGGCCTTCGCGAAAGAGTCGTTCTTGAAACGGACGGAAAGTTAATGACTGGCCGCGACGTGGTCATGGCTGCGATATTAGGAGCAGAAGAATACGGCTTTGCGACAGCTCCACTTGTCGTATTGGGCTGTGTGATGATGAGAGCATGTCATTTAGATACTTGCCCAGTCGGCGTTGCTACACAGAATCCAGAGCTTCGCAAAAAATTCATGGGGAACCCTGACCACATTGTGAATTTCATGATGTTTATTGCTGAGGAAGTAAGAGAAATCTTAGCGGAACTTGGCTTTACATCAATGGATGAATTAATTGGACGCACGGATGTTCTAGGAGTTAGCGAACGAGCAAAAGCTCACTGGAAAGCAGGCCAGCTAGACCTTGAAACACTGCTTTATCAGCCAGAAGGAGCTCGTACATTCAGAACACCGCAAAATCATAAAATTGATGAATCACTGGATATGAATGAAATCCTCCCTTATGTACAGGAAGCGCTGAATCATCAAACACCGGTTGATCTATCATTGAATATTCGCAATATCAACCGTGTGGCCGGAACCATTACTGGAAGTGAAGTGTCTAAGCGCTACGGGGAAGAAGGCTTGCCAGAGGATACGATCACACTAAGGTTCACTGGTTCCGCAGGACAAAGCTTCGGTGCTTTTGTGCCAAAGGGCATGTCTCTCTATTTAACAGGTGATTCAAATGACTATATCGGCAAAGGACTCTCTGGAGGCAAAATTGCAGTCAAAACATCTGATCACTTTGTACAAAATGGACATGAAAATGTGATTGTCGGAAACGTCGCATTCTACGGAGCGACAAGCGGAAAAGCCTTTATTAACGGGCGTGCAGGTGAGCGCTTTGCCGTTCGTAATTCAGGCGTGCAGGTGGTTGTTGAAGGAATCGGTGATCATGGATGTGAATATATGACTGGCGGACGTGTCGTCATTTTAGGAGACGTCGGGAAAAACTTTGGCGCAGGCATGTCTGGCGGCGTAGCTTATGTCCATACATCCGATGCGAAACAGTTCAAAAGAATGTGCAACATGGAAATGATCATGTTTGAAAAACTCACAGATCACGATGAAGAGCAAGAAGTGAAACAGCTGATTCAAGAGCACCTTCACTATACAAACAGCGCAAAAGCTTCGGCACTTTTAGAAAACTGGGCGCAAGAAAAGGATCAATTCATCAAGGTCATTCCGAGAAATTACAAAATGATGCTTCAAAGCATTGAAGAACAAAAACAAGCGGGCCTTAGTCATGAGGAAGCGGTCATGTATGCCTTTGAAGCAAACACGAAACCGAAAAATCAAGAAACGGCAAACGGGCAAAAAGCAGCCCTCGCTCATTAAGAAAGGGGAGAGGACAATGGGCAAAGCAACAGGTTTTATGGATTATAAAAGAGAAAAGCCAAATGAACGTGACCCTCTCACTCGTCAAAATGACTGGAAAGAATATTCAGCTCCTTATACAGATGACGTATTGAAGAAGCAGGGCGCTAGATGTATGGATTGCGGCACACCGTTTTGTCAAATTGGGATGGAGATCAAAGGCGGCGTGTCAGGCTGCCCGATTTACAATTTAATTCCAGAATGGAACGACCTTGTGTATCGCGGGAGATGGAAAGAAGCGCTCGAAAGACTGCAAAAAACAAATAATTTCCCTGAATTTACTGGGAGAGTATGTCCAGCGCCTTGCGAAGGGTCATGTACAGTCGCTATCAATGATCCAGCTGTATCAATTAAAAATATCGAACGCACGATCATTGATAAAGGCTTTGAAAATGGCTGGATCACACCGAGAATTCCTTCAAGCCGTACAGGCAGGAAAATTGCCATTGTCGGCTCAGGACCAGCAGGACTTGCAAGTGCTGATCAATTAAACCAAGCAGGTCACGCCGTCACCGTGTTTGAACGGTCTGACCGCCTTGGCGGACTGCTGACATACGGCATTCCAAACATGAAACTGGACAAAGAAGTAGTGGAGCGAAGAGTCAAACTGTTGAGACAAGAAGGCATTGATTTTGTAACGAACACAGAAATCGGCGTGGATGTCACTGCCGATGAACTGAAAGAACAGTTTGATGCGGTCATCCTTTGTACAGGTGCACAAAAGCAGCGTGACCTGTTGATTGAAGGCCGGGAAGCTAAAGGGATTCACCTTGCGATGGATTATTTAACCCTCGCAACAAAAAGCATGCTGGATTCAGGATTTAAAGACAAAAACTTTATTGATGCAAAAGGAAAAGACGTGATTGTCATTGGCGGAGGAGATACAGGTGCGGATTGCGTTGCAACTGCCCTTCGCCAAAAAGCAAAAAGTGTTGTTCAGTTCGGGAAGCATCCGAAGCTTCCGGATACACGTGTAGGGGATAACATGTGGCCTGAACAGCCTTACGTCTTCTCACTCGATTATGCTTATGAAGAAGCACAAGCTAAATTCGGGGAAGATCCGCGTCAATATTCCATTCAAACCACAAAAATTGTGGCAGATAAAAATGGAAAATTAAAAGAGCTTCATACGATTCAAATGGAAAAGGTGAAAAACGAACATGGGAAGTTTGAATTTCATGAGATTCCAGGGACAGAAAAAGTATGGCCGGCTCAGCTAGTCTTTATTGCAATTGGTTTTGAGGGAACTGAACAGCCACTCGTGAAACACTTTCGCGTGGACAGCAAAAACAATCGCATTGACGCAAAGTATGGGGAGTATACAACAAATGTAGAAGGCGTATTTGCAGCGGGAGATGCAAGACGCGGGCAAAGCTTGATTGTCTGGGCAATTAATGAAGGCAGACAAGTGGCGCACGAGGTAGACCGTTATTTAATGGGGAGTTCGGTTCTGCCAAAATAGGTCAAACAAAGGGTGTTTATGATATAGAAAAGCCATGATCCAATAGTGATCATGGCTTTTTATGATTCAGATATGGTTTGATTTACTATCACTTTTTTTCGCTCTAGTGGAGATGCAGCTAAAAGAACGAACTAAAGGCAGCGTGCTGGCTGAAGGAAGGGTGAGCTGATTGGAAAATCTATCTTTCATCAGGTGACGTTCAAGCACTAGATCACGGGTATGTCAAAACGTGTGACATATTGGTTAGGAAGACGACGTTTTGATTTTACTGCCTTTGTATAAACGGTTTAGATCCTTCCTTTCATGTACATGCTGTAGATAAATGCAGTAAGAAAGGAAGGTAAGCTTGTGCCGTTTTTTAACATTTTGATTGAACTGTTTATCGGATTTTTCGCCTTATTTTCTATTACAAAATTATTAGGAAAAACACAATTCGCACAAATCACGCCATTTGATTTTATTTCTGCGCTGATTTTAGGGGAAATGGTCGGAAACGCCATTTTTGACCCAGAAGTCAAGATTCAGCATATTTTGTTTGCTGTTGCGGTATGGGGCATTCTCATCTATACAGTTGAATGGTTTTCACAGCGCTTTAAAGGTATTCGAGCCTTTTTAGAAGGAAGACCGACACTTGTCATTGATCAAGGGAAGATTCACTACAATCGCTTGAAGAAAAATATGCTTGATCTTAATCAGTTGCAGACACTGATTCGCGCGAAGGGTCATTTTGCCTTGAATGAAATTGAATATGCCATTTTGGAAACAGATGGATCGGTGAGCGTTCTTCCGAAAATGAAATACGCAACAGCCACCGCAGAAGATGTGAACGTGAAGGGAAAAGAAGTCAAATTGCCTAGAACGTTTATTATTGATGGTGAAATTTTAAAAAAAGATTTACAAGAAGCTGGCTTCGATGAAACATGGCTGAGTGAGCAATTAAAAAAGCAGCACATTTCTTCTTATCGAGACGTTCTATTTTGTGAATGGATTGAAAATGAAGGGATTTATGCAATGAAATATGAAAAGTCTAAAAAACATCCATAACATCTATAAGTGGATGTTTTTTTGTGCGTGTCATGAATAGGATCAAAAAGAATGTTTGATTGAAAACGTTCACAAAGAGGAGGAGATGTACGATGAAGTATGGAAAGGTATGGCTTGTAGTCGTCTTGTCTTTATTACTATTGAACTCAGCTTCACTTCAAGCAGCCGGACATCAGAATCAAACAAATCGTGTCCTTGTGGTCGATCAAAAGGGAAATGGCTCATTTCAAACCGTTCAGTCTGCCATTGATACGATTCCAGTGAACAATCAACAGCGCGTAACGATCTATATTAAAAATGGTGTGTATAAAGAAAAAATCCTGCTTCCGCAAAATAAACCTTACGTGTCCTTTATCGGGGAAGACCAACACAAGACGATTCTGACGTATCATGATACAAATGCAAGTACTGGTAGCACAACAAATAGCTCAAGCACAATGATTCGTGCGAACGACTTTTACGCAGAAAATATCACCTTTCAAAATACGGCCGGCAGACATGCTGGTCAGGCGGTTGCACTATACGTGTCCGGTGACCGGGCTGCGTTCAAACAAATACGGGTCTTAGGCTATCAAGATACGCTTTATGCAACAGGTACAGGCCGGCAATATTATGAAAACTGCTATATCGAAGGAACGGTCGATTTTATTTTTGGATCAGCTACAGCCGTGTTTAAAAGAGCTGAAATAAAAAGTCTTGGAAATGGGTATATTACTGCAGCATCCACAACAGAAGCTCAAAAGTATGGATATGTATTCATCGATTCTACGCTCAAAAAGGGGACGGCTGCTGTTCAATCAGTTTATTTAGGACGTCCGTGGCGGCCTCATTCTGCTGTGACATTCCTCTATACAAAAATGGATGATCATATAAAGGCACATGGATGGCATAACTGGGATAACCGTGATAACGAAAGAACAGCTAGATATAAAGAATACGGATCGACAGGGGCAGGAAGCAATTCGACAAACCGCGTAAAATGGTCCAGCATTTTAACGAAAAACGAAGCAAGTCAAATCACAGTGCAAGCTGTTCTTAGCGGAACCGATGGCTGGAATCCAGAAAAAAGGTAAAGAGCTTGTCAGTTTTCGTCAAAGAAAGCTGACTTTTCTGTTTAAAAAACCTTTGAGAACAAACGTTCTTTTGTGTATAATGAACATATTCTTCTAAAATTAGCTGCGACAAAAAAGGAGGGATTGGGTGAAGCGTTTTTCACAGATCTTGTTTTTACAAATATGCATCCTGTCGATTTTATTTCTCCCTTTTTCAGCAAAAGATGATCAACTTACAGCTCGTGATGACTCACTGCCGTGGGTGACAGCTTTAGATGAATTTATACGAACAGTATCTGATTTAGAGGGCGCGATCTCCGGCATCAGCGTCCGCGATACTTCTGACTCCTCTCTTCTTTATGAACATCAAGCCGATATTCGTCTTACTCCTGCTTCTAATATGAAACTGCTCACATCAGCCATCGCCCTTGATATACTAGGAGAAACACACACATTCCCGACAGACATCTGGATAGATGGTTCTATTCAAAAGAAAACGTTACATGGCAACCTGTATCTTCGCGGTACCGGGGATCCGACTTTATTAGAAGAGGATTTTGCAGCACTTGCCAAACAAGTGAAAAAGGCCGGAATACATACGATTCGCGGACAGCTTGCGGCAGACGATACATGGTATGATGACACAAGATATTCGATTGATTTACCTTGGAGTGATGAGGATCAATATTACGGTGCACAAATCTCTGCTCTCACAGCTTCACCGAATCAAGATTATGATGCAGGAACCGTGATTCTCGAAGTAAAGCCAGGCAAAAAAGCAGGGCAAAAAGCGACCTATGACATAATTCCGAAGACTTCTGTCCCTCAAGTTATCAATCAAGTAAAAACCGTGCCAGAAGGAGGGAAAAAGAAGATTTCTTTTAAGCGCTCTCACGGCACCAACAAAATCACTTTAACTGGCACCATTCCGGTGAAAGCGAGTGTATCTAGACAATGGGTAGCGTTATGGGAGCCATCCTCTTATGCGTTAGATTTAATGAAACGAGCGTTAAAGGCGGAAGGGATTCATGTAAAAGGACAGCTGAAAACAAAACAAGTCCCTAAAAAAGCCAAGAAAATTGCCACCCATTCATCGATGCCTTTATCAGAGCTCCTTGTTTCCATGATGAAACTCAGCAACAATACCCATGCAGAAATATTGCTGAAGGAACTTGGAAAACAAGTGAAGAATAAAGGGAGCTTTGACGATGGACTGGATGTCATGAATGAACGGCTTCCCGCCTTTGGCATCGATTCTTCCCATACTGTGCTGCGAGATGGGTCGGGCATCTCACCTATTAACCTTGTTTCTGCCAATCAGTTCACGTTATTTTTGACAAACATTCAAAAGGAAAAATGGTTTAAGACCTATGTACATACGCTTCCGTTAGCAGGGGCAAGTGACCGAATGGTCGGAGGGACGTTAAGGAACAGATTAAAAGAACCTGCTACACTAGAAAAAGTTCGTGCAAAAACAGGTTCATTAACTACGGTCAGTACACTTTCTGGATATATTGACACAAAGAGCGGAAAGACGGTCGCTTTTTCCATTTTATTAAATCATCTTGTTGATGACGAGAAAGGGAAAGAGATAGAAGACCACATTGTTAGCATTTTAGCTGAGAATCTTTAGATAGAGAAGGAGAACCATCATGACGTTAGATAACAATCAACCTTTAGTAAAAACCATGTCCATTTTTCTCGTCCCGCTTTTGCTTAGCAATATTTTGCAATCAATCGGACAGCTTGTATCCATCGTCCTTGTCGGCAGATGGATTGGAGAGGATGCAGTAGCTTCCATTTCTGCATTCTTTCCGCTTTTCTTTTTACTCGTTTCTTTTTCCATCGGAATTGGATCGGGAAGTTCAATCCTTATTGGACAAGCGTATGGAGCAAAAAATGAACAAAGATTAAAAGAAATTATTGGCACAACGCTTTCATTCACTTTTTTGATCGGACTTTCTTTAGCAATCATTGGAGGTTTTTTTGCAACAGATATCTTAAATCTCATGGGAACACCTGCGAATATCGTGGAGGAAAGTGCGGCTTATGCCAGAATTCTATTCATCTCTATGCCGATCTTATTTCTTTATTTTGTTTACACGACCTTCCTGCGAGGGACAGGGGATTCAAAAACGCCTTTTTATTTCTTAATGATTAGTACGGCAACGAATATTTTGATGCTACCCATTTTATTATTTGGCTGGCTGGGGCTACCGGCATTTGGTTTATACGGCGCTGCGTATGCTTCTGTGATATCAACAATTGTGACATTTATCATTCTACAAATTTACTTATATAAAACAAAACACCCGCTTCGCATCGATGCATCGGTTAGAAAGCATTTTTTAATGAAAGGGGATCTACTTAAAACGTTGTTAAAGCTCAGCATTCCATCGAGCATTAATATGATCCTTATTTCTTTATCAGAAATTGCTGTTATTTCCTTTGTCAATGATTATGGATCACAGGCGACTGCTGCCTATGGTGTTGTCAATCAAGTTGTGAGCTATGTGCAGATGCCGGCAGTAAGTCTTGGCATCGCGGTCTCTATCTTTGCAGCACAATTCATTGGTGCAGGGAATATGAATCGACTGAAAGATGTCATTAAAATTGGGCTAGGGCTTAACTTTGCGATAGGCGGATTGATCATTATTTTCGTTTATATTTTCGCACCACAGATTTTATCTATCTTTTTAACAGATCCTGGGACGATAGACATTGCCTATAGTTTGGTTGTCATAACACTTTGGAGCTATCTTATTTTTGGAACGGCTCAAATTTTTGCAGCCACGATGAGAGCAAGCGGGACGGTTCTATGGCCAACGATCTTTAGTATTTGCTCCATTTGGCTTGTAGAAGTGCCAGTCGCTTATGTGCTATCGCACTACACAACCCTTGGCATCAAGGGCATCTGGATTGGCTATCCTGCGGCTTTCTTTGTGAACTTACTCCTTCAATACGGCTACTATCAGCTCGTATGGAAGAAAAAACAGATTGTAGCGCTAGTGCAGTCATAATGTAAAAGTGTGAAGCAGCATATACATACGAATATCTATCACTTTTAAGGAGGTATGATTTTCTATGTATTTGAATCAAAGAAGTGAACTGAGCTTGTACAATATCGGTGATTTTTCTTATGCCGGACCAGATTTCCAAGTGCTAACGTGGGGGAAGGAACGACATTAAACATCGGAAAGTTTTGTTCCATCGCAAACGAAGTAAAAATTTTCCTTGGCGGTGAACACCGTACAGATTAGGTCACAACGTATCCGTTTAATCAAATTTTCAAGGAAGCTTCTCACATTAAAGGACATCCCAAATCGAAGGGAGATGTCCATATAGGACACGATGTCTGGATTGGTTATGGAGCGACGATCATGTCAGGAGTATGTATCGGAAACGGGGCAGTGATTGGTGCAAATAGTGTCATCACAAAAGATGTGCCGCCATATGCAATCGTGGCAGGAAACCCGCAGCAGCTAATGAAATATCGTTTTTCTTCTAACATAATTGAACAACTTCAGTCATTGGAATGGTGGAATTTAAAGTTTTCAAGCATACAGTCCATTTTTCATCTCTTACAATCAAATGATATTGAAACTTGTATAAACGCAATAGAAGAAACAAAAAAGAAAGGCTAAATTAGCCCTTCTTTTTTTTCGTTAACTGAGTCTGATGATTGTAAGGGATGCCCCGGTTGCCCCTCCACCAATTAAAATAGCTGTTACAATTGCCCCAAACAATTGCAATGATATCGTATTTCCAGCAGTTAAATTCACAATTAATGTGTTGCTGATCATTGTGGTTGAGACCACCGGTGATTGAATAGAGCCTGGGATGACAGTGGCTCCATTAAGAAGTAGCCGTGCACTAACTAAAAGTGCAACTGTTGTATTAATTTGGTATGTGATATAGTATTTACCTGTTTGTTGTACGGTAAAAGTATCATTTGAACCATTCGGTGTAAATCCATTGATATTTTGATTACTTGGTAAAGCAATGTTAGCACCACCAACAACAGTAATGATTGTAGGACCGGTTGTATTTCCGGCATAAAGAGCCGTTTGAGTTGGACCAGTAGGCCCGGTAGCGCCAGTAGCACCAGTGGCACCAGTAGCTCCAGTAGGCCCGGTAGCGCCAGTGGCACCAGTGGCTCCCGTTGGGCCGGTATCTCCGGTTACACCAGTAGATCCCGTAGGCCCAGTAACTCCGGTCGCACCAGTAGGACCAGTATCTCCGGTTGCACCAGTGGCTCCAGTAAGCCCGGTATCTCCGGTTACACCTGTTGCTCCAGTAGGCCCGGTAACTCCGGTTGCGCCAGTTGGTCCAGTAGGCCCAGTAACTCCGGTAGCGCCAGTGGCTCCAGTAGGACCAGTATCTCCGGTTACACCAGTAGGTCCAGTAGCACCAGTAACTCCGGTTGCACCAGTGGCTCCCGTTGGGCCAGTATCTCCAGTAGCACCAGTAACTCCCGTAGGGCCGGTATCTCCGGTTACACCAGTTGGTCCAGTAGGACCAGTAACTCCGGTTGCGCCAGTTGGTCCAGTAGGCCCGGTATCTCCGGTTACACCTGTTGCTCCAGTAGGCCCGGTAACTCCGGTAGCGCCAGTTGGTCCAGTAGGACCAGTATCGCCGGTAGCGCCAGTGGCTCCAGTAGGCCCGGTATCTCCGGTTACACCTGTTGCTCCAGTAGGCCCGGTAACTCCGGTAGCGCCAGTTGGTCCAGTAGGACCAGTATCGCCGGTAGCGCCAGTGGCTCCAGTAGGCCCGGTATCTCCGGTTACACCAGTAGGTCCAGTAGGACCAGTAACTCCGGTAGCGCCAGTGGCTCCCGTAGGGCCAGTATCTCCAGTAGCACCAGTAACTCCCGTTGGGCCGGTATCTCCGGTTACACCAGTTGGTCCAGTAGGACCAGTATCGCCGGTAGCGCCAGTGGCTCCAGTAGGCCCGGTATCTCCGGTTACACCAGTAGGTCCAGTAGGACCAGTAACTCCGGTAGCGCCAGTGGCTCCAGTAGGCCCGGTATCTCCGGTAGCACCAGTAACTCCCGTTGGGCCGGTATCTCCGGTTACACCAGTTGGTCCAGTAGGACCAGTAACTCCGGTAGCGCCAGTGGCTCCAGTAGGGCCGGTATCTCCAGTGGCACCAGTGGCTCCCGTTGGGCCGGTATCTCCGGTTACACCAGTAGATCCCGTAGGACCAGTAACTCCGGTCGCACCAGTTGGTCCAGTAGGACCAGTATCGCCGGTAGCGCCAGTTGGTCCAGTAGGACCAGTATCGCCGGTAGCGCCAGTGGCTCCAGTAGGCCCGGTATCTCCGGTTACACCAGTAGGTCCAGTAGGACCAGTAACTCCGGTAGCGCCAGTGGCTCCAGTAGGCCCGGTATCTCCGGTAGCACCAGTAACTCCCGTTGGGCCGGTATCTCCGGTTACACCAGTTGGTCCAGTAGGACCAGTAACTCCGGTAGCGCCAGTGGCTCCAGTAGGGCCGGTATCTCCAGTGGCACCAGTGGCTCCCGTTGGGCCGGTATCTCCGGTTACACCAGTAGATCCCGTAGGACCAGTAACTCCGGTCGCACCAGTTGGTCCAGTAGGACCAGTATCGCCGGTAGCGCCAGTTGGTCCAGTAGGACCAGTATCGCCGGTAGCGCCAGTGGCTCCAGTAGGCCCGGTATCTCCGGTTACACCAGTAGGTCCAGTAGGACCAGTAACTCCGGTAGCGCCAGTGGCTCCCGTAGGGCCAGTATCTCCAGTAGGCCCGGTAACTCCGGTAGCGCCAGTTGGTCCAGTAGGACCAGTATCGCCGGTAGCGCCAGTGGCTCCAGTAGGCCCGGTATCTCCGGTTACACCTGTTGCTCCAGTAGGCCCGGTAACTCCGGTAGCGCCAGTTGGTCCAGTAGGACCAGTATCGCCGGTAGCGCCAGTGGCTCCAGTAGGCCCGGTATCTCCGGTTACACCAGTAGGTCCAGTAGGACCAGTAACTCCGGTAGCGCCAGTGGCTCCCGTAGGGCCAGTATCTCCAGTAGCACCAGTAACTCCAGTAGGGCCGGTATCTCCGGTTACACCAGTAGGTCCAGTAGGACCAGTAACTCCGGTAGCGCCAGTGGCTCCAGTAGGGCCGGTATCTCCAGTGGCTCCCGTTGGGCCGGTATCTCCGGTTACACCAGTAGATCCCGTAGGACCAGTAACTCCGGTCGCACCAGTTGGTCCAGTTGGTCCAGTAGGACCAGTATCGCCGGTAGCGCCAGTTGGTCCAGCAGGACCAGTATCGCCGGTAGCGCCAGTGGCTCCAGTAGGCCCGGTATCTCCGGTTACACCTGTTGCTCCAGTAGGCCCGGTAACTCCGGTAGCGCCAGTTGGTCCAGTAGGACCAGTATCGCCGGTAGCACCAGTAACTCCCGTTGGGCCGGTATCTCCGGTTACACCAGTTGGTCCAGTAGGACCAGTAACTCCGGTAGCGCCAGTGGCTCCAGTAGGGCCGGTATCTCCAGTGGCACCAGTGGCTCCCGTTGGGCCGGTATCTCCGGTTACACCAGTAGATCCCGTAGGACCAGTAACTCCGGTCGCACCAGTTGGTCCAGTAGGACCAGTATCGCCGGTAGCGCCAGTTGGTCCAGTAGGACCAGTATCGCCGGTAGCGCCAGTGGCTCCAGTAGGCCCGGTATCTCCGGTTACACCAGTAGGTCCAGTAGGACCAGTAACTCCGGTAGCGCCAGTGGCTCCCGTAGGGCCAGTATCTCCAGTAGGCCCGGTAACTCCGGTAGCGCCAGTTGGTCCAGTAGGACCAGTATCGCCGGTAGCGCCAGTGGCTCCAGTAGGCCCGGTATCTCCGGTTACACCTGTTGCTCCAGTAGGCCCGGTAACTCCGGTAGCGCCAGTTGGTCCAGTAGGACCAGTATCGCCGGTAGCGCCAGTGGCTCCAGTAGGCCCGGTATCTCCGGTTACACCAGTAGGTCCAGTAGGACCAGTAACTCCCGTAGGGCCGGTATCTCCGGTTACACCAGTTGGTCCAGTAGGACCAGTAACTCCGGTAGCGCCAGTGGCTCCCGTAGGGCCGGTATCTCCGGTTACACCAGTAGATCCCGTAGGACCAGTAACTCCGGTCGCACCAGTTGGTCCAGTAGGACCAGTATCGCCGGTAGCGCCAGTTGGTCCAGTAGGACCAGTATCGCCGGTAGCGCCAGTGGCTCCAGTAGGCCCGGTAACTCCGGTATCTCCAGTGGCTCCCGTAGGGCCGGTATCACCAGTATCACCAGTGGCTCCCGTAGGGCCAGTAACTCCGGTTGCCCCAGTAGGTCCAGTAGGACCAGTAACTCCGGTTGCCCCAGTAGGTCCAGTAGGACCAGTAACTCCGGTAGCGCCAGTTGGTCCAGTAGGACCAGTATCGCCGGTTACACCAGTAGGTCCAGTAGGACCAGTAACTCCGGTATCGCCAGTGGCTCCAGTAGGCCCGGTATCTCCGGTTACACCTGTGGCTCCAGTAGGGCCAGTATCACCGGTATCGCCAGTGGCTCCAGTAGGACCAGTGGCTCCAGTAGGCCCGGTAACTCCGGTATCTCCAGTGGCTCCCGTAGGGCCGGTATCACCAGTATCACCAGTGGCTCCAGTAGGCCCGGTATCTCCGGTTACACCTGTGGCTCCAGTAGGGCCAGTATCACCGGTAGCGCCAGTGGCTCCAGTAGGACCAGTATCTCCTGTTGGACCAGTGGCTCCAGTAGGACCGGTATCTCCGGTCGCACCAGTAGGTCCCGTTGGACCGGTATCACCAGTATCACCAGTAACTCCAGTAACTCCCGTAGGGCCGGTATCTCCGGTCGCACCAGTGGCTCCAGTAGGGCCAGTAACTCCGGTTGCCCCAGTAGCTCCAGTAGGACCAGTAACTCCGGTAGCGCCAGTTGGTCCAGTAGGACCAGTATCGCCGGTAGCGCCAGTTGATCCTGCTGCAGCCAGTAATGTGTAGTCTGGGGAAGTATCTGGTGTACCTGTCGGTGGTGCAGTATTTACTACATACGTACTGCCATTAAAGGTCACTACTTGCCCTACTTGGTAAGTAGGGCTGATTACCGGGTCAAACGCTTCAATACCTGTTAACCCTGCCCCAGTGGCTCCCGTAGGACCAGTAACTCCGGTCGCACCTGTTGCTCCCGTAGGACCGGTATCACCGGCGCCAGCAGGTCCGGTGGGTCCAGTAGGCCCAGCGGGACCTGGGGGGCCTCTTCGTCCAACCCTTTGAATTGGTTTTGATTGTTTTTCTCCTTTTGCACTGTGACAGAGAGGATTTCCTTGAGGTCTATTTTGTTTCGAAAGTTCTTGTTTGATAAATGAACAGTCTCTTCTTTGAGAACGGTCATGACGTGATCTTTTGTAATGAGGCAGTTCATGATATTTACCGCAAAAGGGACATTTGTGATCGAATTGATTGTACAAATTGCCCATCTCCTAAAATTGATATTTCATTCTATGTGCAAATTTTTAAATTGGAAGTAAAACCTAGAAAATCATCAATTCGAAAATCATCGAATCAAATCATTTAAATGTTTGATGATTTTATGTTATGGTGTTGAAAGTATGGAACTAGTATGATTTTTGACAGAAATGGGGACATCATTTATGAGTCAATCAGTTTTAAAGCGCACAGCTTATTCCGTTTTAAATTTATCCTCTGTGACAGAAGGCGGCTCCATTAAGGAATCTTTTGAACATAGTATGGATTTAGCAAAAAAGGCGGAGAAGTGGGGTTATCATAGATACTGGCTGGCAGAACACCATAATATGGAAGGTGTTGCGAGCTCTGCAACGTCCGTTTTAATTGGGTACATTGCTGGCGGAACCGAAAAAATTCGAGTAGGATCTGGCGGAATTATGCTGCCAAACCACTCTTCACTTGTCATTGCTGAACAGTTTGGAACACTTGAGACATTATATCCGGGGAGAATTGATTTAGGTCTTGGCAGAGCACCAGGGACAGATCAGTTAACGGCAAGGGCGCTTAGACGTAATCTTCATAATGGAGAAGATTTCCCTGAGCAGCTAGAAGAACTCAGGCAATATTTTAAGCCAACCGGACAGGTCAAAAAGCATGTAAGAGCCGTTCCGGGAGAGGGTCTAGACATTCCGATTTGGCTCCTTGGTTCAAGCGGTTTTAGCGCAAGACTTGCAGGAGAGCTTGGATTGCCATTTGCCTTTGCGGCACATTTTTCACCTAAAAATACAATTCCTGCTTTAGAGTTGTATAGACAGTCATTTAGACCTTCTGATGTGTTAAAAGAGCCTTATGCCATGGTGGGTGTGACAGTTTTTGCTGCAGATCAAACAGAGCGAGCTGAATATTTGGCAACCTCTCATTATCAGCGGTTTTTGAGTCTCATTCGAAATACTCCAGGAAAACTCAAAGCGCCTGTCGACAGTATGGACGGCCTTTGGAGTCCATATGAAAAAGCGATGGTGGATGAACAATTAAGTTCGACAATGATCGGGGATAAAGAAAAGGTGAAAAAAGAATTGGAAGCCTTTGTTGAAGCCACTCAAGCAGACGAAGTGATGATTAATTCGGATATGTTTGACCATCAAGAAAGAATGCGTTCATATGAAATCATCGGTGAGATCTTCCAAGAAGCACAAGAAAAATAAACATAAAAAAGAACTGCACAAAGCAGTTCTCAGATTGTAGAGAAACTCATGTTTTTCTACAATCTTTTTTATTTTCATCGTAATGATGATGGATGAGATTTAATGAAAAAGGCCTCCCACACACCTAGCCTAGCTTCGCTAGGTGTGTGGCAATCTTCTTCATGTTCTGACAGGCAGCTGTGAGAAGCACTTGCTCACTCACATTTTGTTTTCCCCTCAACCGGCAGTAGCGAAGCCCATGCAGTTGTTTTGAATCTGCAAAGCTTCGCTCTATTTTTTCTTTTCTTTTTTTATATAGCTCTTTTCCAGAAGCAGACAGACGATTTTGTCTGATCTTTTCTTTATGTTCTTCCCATACATGTCTTGAGATCACTTTTTGATGATTTTTCGACCTTGTACAGCTCTCTAGGAAAGGACACGATACGCATTTTTTAGGGTCTGATTTGTAGAATCGATAACCTTTTCGATCAGTTGTTGTATATAATAGCTTCTCGCCATTTGGGCATATGTAGTGATCATGTTCAGAATCATACTGAAATTTCCATTTCTCAAATAATCCTCTTGTTGGATGAAAGCGTCTATGTGCGATGACACCAAAAATACGGCGATCGGATAAACCTTTACAGATTGGGGTTGTCAAATAACCAGAATCAAGGGCAACAGCTTCTACTTGAAAACCAAATCGGGCGATTTGGTGATCCAATCGATCAAGATACGGAACAGAGTCATGGATATTGCCGGGCGTGACATGGGCATCCGTGATGATATTGTACTTCATATCCGTTGTACGGTGGTCTAGGTAGAAAAAGCCTTCTGGCTTGTTTTCACGATAAAGATAGCCACTTTCAGGGTCAGTCGTACTTTGACGAATGTCTTTTTCCGTTTTCACCTCCTCTTTTACCTTTAAGGGCTTTTTTCCGTGTACCTCTCGATCTTCTTGGATCGCTTCTTCTAAATCATTTATATAGTTCTGAGTATCTTGTTCAATCGTTTTTCTCGTATATTTATGTTTATTGGCATTGGCTTTAAGATGAGTCGAATCAGTAAAAAGAACGCGGCCTCCTACCATATCATGATTGATGGCTTGAAGCACAATTTCATCAAAAATGTCTTGAAAAATCGTTGTATCTTTGAATCGAGTACGACGATTCCAGCTAATGGTCGAGTGGTGGGGAACGGGGTCATTGATGTTCAAACCTAAAAACCATCTATACGCCATGTTATAGTAAATTTCTTTTTCAAGTTGTCTTTCAGAACGGATACCGTACAGGTATCCGATAAACATCATTTTGAACAAAATAAGTGGATCAAGAGAAGGACGACCTTTATTCTCACTATAATAGGGTTTGACTTTATCTACGATAAATGAAAAATCAATGTACTGATCAATTTTACGAAGCAGGTGATCCTCTTCGACCAGTTGATCTAGCAATACAAATTCGGCTTCGTGCTGAGAAGAATTTCTAGTGTGGAACATGAGAAAAACACCTTCCTTTAGTATGCTTTTCTCTATTATAAAACGGGGGAATGGAAACTTTAAGGGAAAAAATAAAGCTGTCGAGATTTACTCGACAGCCTGAGAACTGCACAAAGCAGTTCTTTTTTTACTTACGCTTTTGTAAAAATACGAAATGGTTGTCCAATTGGCAGTACAGTACGGCCAAAATGAGTATTGAGCACAACTGCTGCTGAACCATAAAATGAAAGCAGGGAAATGATCAATTCTGCAATGCCGGCAATGGTATGAGTCACGTCGTACATCACACCAAATGAGCTTAGGGAAAGACCAAGGAATAAGAAATCAATAAAGACGAAAATCAAAAATAATACTTTATGTGTTTCCATTGCACCAATCGTCATAAACAAGCTGAAAATTAAATACCCGATAAACGCAAAACCTAGTTGTTTTGGATCTGCTGCTCCCGCAAGCGTTTTCCCAAAAACGCCCGCTTGAATGAGCCAAGTCGTTCCAACGCCCATCCAAAAAAGACCGAATGCGCCAAAGGCAGTGGCTCCAAAAATATTGTGGTGCTTTGAATCTTGTATGGACGCGATCAGCTGCGCGATGCCTCCAAGGAAGATAGCCCAAGGTAAAATAAGGGAAGTGCCATCTGTAATTCCTAGTTTTTGTGAGGACGCAACGAGCGTCACCATTGCTAAACCAAACAAACCAAGTGGTGTTGGGTCTGCAATTGATAATCGATAAGCTTGAACATTCTGTTTTTCCATAATGACCTCCTACAATTTGCACTTACAAAAGATACTCGAATTCCACAGAAACGTCAAGCTCTTTTTTAGTAGACACTTGCAACCTCTTCCAAATAAATCTATATTTAATACATATACTATGTGATAGAAAAAGAGGGATAAAATTGAGTAAAGGCTTAGCTGGAAAAACGATTGCCATTTGTGGAACGAGAAAAACAGAAGAAATGCGTACACTTGTCGAAAAACAAGGGGGACAAGCCGTTATTCGTTCTCTTCAAGGAACCGTATTTTTAGCCAAAGAGGAGTTAAAGCCAGGCATTGAAACCTTTGTGAAAAAAGGCGTCGATTGGGTGATTTTAACAACGGGTATCGGGACGGATACATTAATTGAGAGTGCAGAAGAGCTTCATTTAGGGGAAGAATTTATGCACATTCTATCAAATGCACAGATTGCTTCAAGAGGATACAAAACCTATACTGCACTCAAAAAACGCGGAATTCAGCCAGACGTATCTGATGAAGATGGAACAGTTCGTGATCTGATCTTAAAGCTTGATGGCAAAGAGTTTCAAGGCAAACGTGTCATGGTGCAGCTTCACGGAGAAAACGCTCCAGCTCTCATGAAGTTTTTACATGACAAAGGGGCAGATGTATTGCCGCTTTTACCTTATCAGCACACACCACCTGAACCAGAAGCCGCAGAAACATTGCTTCAAGAAATGAAAGATGGAAAAGTCCAAGCCGTCTGTTTTACAACCGCTGTTCAGGTGCACGCCTTTTTCACACTAGCGGCAAAATGGGGAAGAAAAGAAGAACTCCAAGCGCTATTTGAGCAGCACGTACTGGCAGTAGCTGTTGGAAAAGTCACAGCTGAAGCTTTAAAAGAAGAGGGAATTGACCGGATTCTTGCCCCGTCACTTGAGAGAATGGGTGCAATGATTATGGAATTATCCCAATATATGAAAAAACAATCCTTACACTCATAGAAAAAACGCCTTTCACTAGATCAGTGGAAGGCGCTTTTCATTAGATTGTCCGTTTTCGGTTCGTACGAATTTTTTTTAAGACGAAATAGAGAACGATCAGGACAATCGCAATGGCCATAATAGGAGTGGTATAAGCGTGAGCAACACTTTGAATGTGGTCCCACTTTGTCCCAAGCTGCATACCGAGATAGATAAATAAGATCGACCAAGGGATGGCTGCTAATCCTGTCAAGAGGATAAATTTCAAGAAAGGCATTTTGGCAATACCGGCTGGAATGGAGATGGCATGGCGGACAATAGGAATAAAGCGCGCTGTAAACACCACACCGGTTCCATATCGATCAAACCAGCGCTCTGCAGTGGCGATATGATGTTCATGGATGAATAAGTATTTTCCGTACTTTGTTAAAAAAGGTCTTCCGCCATAAAGACCGATCCAGTATATAAAACACTGTGCGAGCGTACCTCCGATGACGCCGGCGATAACAGCTCCAACAAAACCGATTGTTCCTGTTGACACCATATATCCGCCATAAGCAAGAACAATTTCGCTCGGAATGATTTCAATCATCAGACCTAGTGCTACACCTACATAACCAAGGCTTGTCAGCCAAGTTAAAATTTCATTAAACAAGGTTCCCATTCATTTCACTCTGCCTTTAAATACGAATTTTCTTCAAGCATCCATATAAAAGCCTATGCTTGTTTTGTTTTTCTCATGAGTCTGCTTTCCGCTTACCTCTCTGAAGGTCAAACCGAAAAACGCCCATCTAGCAAACTTTATCATACCATATTTGCTCGCACCTAGACGATCTACTTGCTGAACACTTGTTATCATGATATCAGGAAAGAAAATATGAACAGGCGGCTTCCGTTTTTTTCAACAGATCATGATATAATTTGTTAGATGAAACGAACGGGTGGTGCATAAACATGTATTTAACAATCGAAGAAACAGCTGAATACTTAGAAGTATCAGAGGCGTATGTTGAGAAATTAATTCAGCAAAAAAAGATCCGCTTTGTATTTGACGGAGAATCATATCTCATTTATCAAGGACAGTTTCAAACGCATATGAAGCAGCTTGAACAATACAAAGAGCTCGTCCAAGAGATTTTAAATGAACCGATTCCTGAAGATATAGATGTAAAGGACGAAGATTAGATTCAAAGGAAGTGAATGGAGTGGAAAAAGTCGTCTTATGTGAAGCCTGTCAAAAAAACGCAATGGATGTGGTAGAAGATACTGCTGAACCGAAACAACCTTATCAATTATGTCAGCCGTGTCACAAGAGACTACTCAACAATTCTTTACGACCGATTGAATGGTATAACTTAGCCGTTGTCCATTCTCCTAAACAATTTTTACTGCATGATGATTTTTATGGAGAGGATGGACAGGCTTTCCAATCAGAGGATGATGTCATCGTCACCAAAGAAGATAAAGCCCCCACATTACAAGACGTGCGGCAAGATTTGGCGTCTTTAATAAACTTCTCAATTACTAGGTGGTTTCTTGAGGATGATGTCATTGATGCGCTGAAACAGCATGATCAGCAAAGGACCTTAGACTCTGTCCAAAGCCGGTTTGATGAGACTCAGCATATCGAAGTGAAATCACGCATGTTAGAAATTGTGGCTGATGTTTTAGGTACATCTGCCGCTGGGTGGGTAAGGGAACTGGTGAATCAGGCTGACGAAGAATTTCTTTATCCACTTTCATGGGCAGCGGCCAGCAGTTTGCCAGAAGATGAAGGTTTACAACATGTAATAGAAAAATTGAAATCGATCAGTGAAAAAGAATTACCGACAGCTGCTTTTATCTGTCTGTACCGTTTCCACTCTAACAAAGTATTAAATTGGATGGAGGTCACTTGCACTCATTTTCACGTTCATTGGGGAAGGCTGGCAGCCTTAAGCTGTCCAACCTGGGATAGAATGAAAACATGGCTAGACAAAGGAAGACCTTTCAGTTTAATTGCCCTTGAAACAATGACACACTGTGCTAAAGGGAATAGACCGGTCCTTGTGGAACAATGTTCACCTAAGATCCTTCACACAGATAAAAGTGAAGTAGAGAACACTTTAAATGACTATCTTCAAAAAGATGGCGTTCCAAGAGTCAAAACGAACGTGTCTACCATATTGAACAATAAAGAAGATATTTTTGAATAATTTTCAACTCCTTTATTGACTGACACCAGTTTGCACAATTTTCATATGGCATTTAACTTGTACATCCGCATCAGGATAGATTTCCTGCCATTTTTCTGGTGTCATGGCTTTGTCTTTTGATCGATACCTTAAGCCTAGCCCAAGCGGATCAATATGTTGCTTTTTAAAGGACTGAACAAGGTCTTGTCCTTGCTGGGCGACACGTTTTTCTACTTCTTTTTCGACTTGGTCCAATATATTCGGTTTATCAATTTTCTTGGACTTCATGAATTCTTTTAATTCGCCCTTCAGCTTGATATCAATCGTGATATGAGGCTTTTTTGTTAGGTTATTCGTTGGTTTGACCTGGTAGGACACATGTGATTTGATATTTTCAATGACGACATGGGTCTTTTCTTGATCAGCCAATTGAAACTCGTAGATACCATTTTTATGATTTTCAATCATCGCTTTAAATGTGAACGTGTCTTCTCCTGGGATATGATCGACCATTTTTTCCTGATCAAACAGAGCAACTCCTGTGACTTTAATGGCATTGCTCGTTTTCTTGATGTAAGGCAGGTAAGCATCGACTCCTTTTGCCAGCATCTGATTCATGAAAATATGCTGATTAGTGACAGGTTGATTGCCATTTCGCATATTTTGGGACAACAGATCAGAGAGATACACACCTATATTTAAGTTCGTTTGATTCATTTTTGTATATAATAAATCTTCAACTTCTCCGCCTACAATCGCAAACACTTGGCGTGAACCAATGATAGGATCACGATAAATGTAATTCATTAAATCGATCATGCCGACTTCCTTTGCTAATTTTTCACTGACTAAAATAACGAGCACCTGACCCATGACGACTGGAAAAGGTGATTTTTCTGATACGAGAAACTGAATATTACTAATGGTATTTGACCTTGCGCTTAATATTTGATAACTTCCTTGCTCCTCACTTTTAAAGACAGGGAAGACAAAGAAGCCCTTCATTTCTCCATCTTCGATTAAATCAAATCCTGCCGCCTGAGAGATATTTAATTCATCTAAAAGGCGAGGCTGTGCACAGCTAGTTAAGAATAGACTAAACAACATGAGACCCGTGAGTATATAACGTTTCATGCTCTTTTTTTCACCCACCTTTTTTTCAGCATCAGTCCAATAACCATACAGACAATCAAGCCATATACAAGAAAGTATCCGCTATATTCCACCCATTGGTTAAAGGTTTCAAAAGAAGTCGCCCCCGTAAAAAATGAAAACATGACCAGAATGAGGATGCTGAGCGCGATGAACGTGACGCGCTGGCTTGTATGAAGCACTTGTTTTGCCATTCGGCTCGCGGCCCATAGTGGAATCGCGATATTCGGAATGATTAAAAGCAGCCAAAGAGACACTTCGATAAATTCAAAGCGCTGGATAAACGGGAGCTTCACAATACTTGTTAACGTTAACGTCGGCCATTTTGTTAATTTAAGCTGAGCACTTGAGTAATACGCAATGGAGACGAGAAAGACGAGTAAATTTAAGCATGTCGTAAATAATGCCCCCATGTGAGCAAATTTTTGAGACGTCTGCGCATGTTTAATAAAGGGATAATAGACAAGCAGTGTGCCAAAACCAAACATGGATAATGAAGCATCTTTGACTCCCACTAGCAGCTGCGAAAATGTATGATCAAACATCGGGAACATGAAACGAATGTGACTATATTTCATGGCATAAAAACAAATAAATGTCATCCAATACGTCAGTACAATACTAAAAAATGCCCATCCAGCAATCGTTCTAAACCCGCCGGTATGAATGTAATACACGAGCAGCAGAAGTACAGACGCAAACAATAGACCAGGAATTTCTTTAAACAGCCATACATGGATCACATCCATATAATGGACGAGAACGGTCAACGACAAAGAAGCAAAATATAAGATATAGAGAATGTTGAATAATTGCCCAACCCACTTGCCAAATACATATTGCGTGATATCACCAAATTCATCCGAAGGGGCCTTTTTAAACATCATGTACATAAGAAAGATCATGACATTGACACTGAAGCCAGAAATCAGAATGGCGATCCATCCATCATTATTCATAGAACGAACAAGGTTTGTTTGAAAGTTTAAAATGCCAACACCAACTTGATTGGCATTAACGAGAAAAAACACAAAAAAAGGGGAAACTTGAAATTTCTCTTTTACAGAAGAAGAACTCATGCTTTCACTTCCTTATTCATAAAAATCATTTTTCCCCTTACGGCCTTGCTTAGGCTTTTGCCGATGGATGGTTTCATTTTGCGGGCGTAAATTTTCCGGTCTTTTATTCAAAAAACGGAGCTGAGGACGAATCAAACTGCCCTTTAGATCTGTCAGGCGCAGCGGAAAAATAGGCTCTAAATACGGACGTCCAATAGACGTTAATTTCATTAAATGGGTGAGAAGGAATGATCCCATCACTGCAATACCTAATGCGCCCCACACCTGTGCCGCAAGTAGAAAGGGAAATCGCAGCAGCCGAATGGCACTGCCCATTTTGTAAATAGGGGTGACAAATGAGGCAAGAGCAGAAAGGGCAACAATAATGAGTAAAATATTACTTGTTAATCCTGCTGCCACAGCAGCCTGTCCAATGACAATCCCTCCAACAATCCCGAGCGTCTGACCGACTTTAGCTGGAAGCCTTGAACCTGCTTCTCTTAGTAATTCAATCGAAATCTCTAAAAATAGCGCCTCAATGATTGGAGGAAATGGAACAAGATAGCGGGAGGACACAATGGTTTCTAATAAGTCTTTTGGAATTAGCTCATAATGAAACGTTAAAACGGCTACATATAAAGGTGTCGCAAAAATGGAAAATATCACAGCAAATATGCGTAACAGCCTAAAGCAAGAAGCCGCAATCCACGACATATTGTAGTCTTCCATAGTGGAAAAATACTCAAGTAAAATCGTCGGGGCAAGCAAGACATGAGGCGAGCCATCCACTAATATGGCAATTTTCCCTTCTGATAAACCTGAAGAGACGCGGTCGGGTCTTTCTGTATTTAAAAACAACGGAAAGATCGTATTGGACACATCATAAAGCATTTGTGCAAGGTAATTTGCATCTAAAATTTGATCAAAATCAATGTCTTCAATACGCTGGAGAACGGTTTCAATGTTTGCCGGATTAGCAATCTCTTCAATATATAGCACCGCTACTTTTGTTTGAGAAAGCGTGCCAACCGTCTTTTCTGACACTTTCAGGTTCGGTGTCGGCAGCCGCCGTCTAACCAAATTTAAATTGGTATCCAAAACCTCCACAAATGCTTCCTGTGCACTAATAATGCCAAATTCTATCTCAGGCGGACCTACTTGTCTGCCTTTCTTTTCTTCAATCGGGATCAGAAGCGCTTTACCCCAGTCCGTTTCAAGACGAATGGCCATATTCCCTCGATGAAGCGCTTTTTCCACTTCCTGAAGATCGGTCGTGATGACGGACTGTTCAATGGGAATTCGTTCTTTCAGCTCCTCAAGAGTGGGGGTGAGATGTAATTCTTTCATGCAGGGCAAAATTTGTTCATGGAGTAGATGCCCATTAATTAAAGAACGAAAAAAAGAAATTCGATAAAGAAAACCTTCACTTCGTGACAACTCGTTTGTAAAATCAGAGGAAAGTGACAATGCCTCAAATACTGAATTTGGGTCCTTTTGATGTTGGTTGTTTTTCTTCAGCACTTGAACCATCTCCTTCCGCAATTTGCCTCTATTATCCAACCAATTGACGGAAGATATGCATGAAAAAAGCGTTCAGCTTGATGTGCTGGACGCTTCTTTTCCATATTGAACCGCTTCTAATAATAAATCTACGAGATGAACAGCACGCATGCTGTTCGATTGTCCTGAACGTTTGATACCTGCTGCCATTTGCAGCTGGCAGCCTGGATTGGACGTGACAATAGCAGCCGCAGCTGTTTGACTAGCTTCTGTCATTTTATGATCTAAAATTTGCATCGACATTTGTGGCTGCAAGATATTATAAATTCCGGCGGATCCGCAGCAGCGGTCGGCATCCTTCATTTCTTTAAATGATACCCCTTGAATTGCCTTCATGAGCACCCTTGGCGCTTGCTGTACACCCATTCCGTTCCGCAAATGACAGGAATCTTGATAGGTGATGACTTGCTCTGGCAAAGCAAGCGGCGTACGGCCGTGAAATTCCAGCTCCACGAGAATGTCTGATATATCCGTGATTTTCTGTGAGAAGGCTTCACCTCGCTTTTGAAAAGACGGATCATTCTTTAGTAAATGATCATAATCACTTAAAAAGGCACCACATCCGCCCGCATTCATGACAATGGCATCTGCCTCAATCTCCTCAAATGCTTCAATATTCCGCCTTGCTAACTCTTTCGCTTGCTCTTTTTCTCCACTATGACCATGAAGTGCACCGCAGCACGTCTGAACAGGAGGGACGACAACGTCACAGCCGGCCAGTTGCAAAAGCTGGATGGTCGCTTCGTTTGTGCTGGAAAAAACGGTATCCATTAAACAGCCAGTAAAAAAGGCGACACGTTTTCTTGCTGTGCCAATGGCTTTGTATTCTAACGCACGGCTTTTTTGTTGACGCGGCACCTTTGGAAGAGCCTCTTCCATCAGCTGTAAATGCGGCGGAAGTACCTTTAGCATGCCAGACTTGCGGGCGGCCGTTTGCAGACCAGAGGTTTGATAAAATCGCAGTAGTCCAGCCGCTTGACGCATCCGGCTTTGGGAAGGAAAGAGTCCTTTAAACACAACACGTCTCACAAATTTGACAGGAAGGGATTGTTTTTTGTGCTGCTGAATGATGTCTCTTGCATCCTCAAGTAAACGTCCATATTTGACGCCTGAGGGGCAGACCGGTTCACATGCACGGCAGCCAAGACAAAGGTTCAATGAATGTTCGACATCTTCATCAGGCTCAATCACGCCGTCTCTTACAGCCTTCATTAAAGCAATTCGGCCGCGGGGCGAGTGTGTTTCTTGTTGACCCGATTCAATATAAGTAGGGCAGGAAGGAAGGCAAAAGCCGCAGCGCATGCAATTGAGCAGCTCCTTTTCATCCATTTGCTGTTGAAATGTTTGCTGAATCTTTGTTTGTTTAGAGGAATTCATGAGATCACCACTCGCTTCCTTGCTGCTTTTCCAAACACCTTATCAGGATTCATGATATTTGCCGGATCTAGCGCTTGTTTGATCGCTTTCATTGCAGCGATTCCTTCTTTTTTGACCTTTAGCTCCAAATAGGGGGCTTTCATTAGACCCACACCATGCTCACCCGTAATGGTGCCGCCGAGGGAGACTGCTTTTTCAAAAATGGCCTGAAAGGCTTCTTCAACCCGCTTCATTTCTTCTTCATTTCTTGCATCAGTTGCACAAGTAGGATGCAGATTTCCGTCACCTGCATGACCAAATGTACAGATTTTCACGTCGTACTCTCTCGCAATGTCTTCGATCGCGCGCACCATGTTCGCAATTTCAGATCGGGGAACTGTGGCATCTTCTAAAATCGTCGTAGGGCTTAAACGGGCGAGGGCAGATAAAGCGGCTCGCCTCGCTGTTAAAAGGGCACTTGCTTCTTCTTCAGAGTGTGCGATATTCACTTCTTTTGCACCGTGCTGCTGACAAACCTTTGCAATGCTTTGCATATCACGGGAAACAGCCTCAGGATTGCCGTCCTGTTCAATTAATAGCACCGCTTGAACGTCAGTCGGCAGGCCGATTTTGGCAAAGTCTTCGACGACTTCTAGTGTCGGCTGATCCATAAATTCTAATGTGGCGGGGATGATCCGCTCTGCAATAATCGCCGAAACTGATGCAGCTGCTTCCTCAAGGCTTTCATATAAGCAAAGAATCGTTTGTTTGGTTTCTGGAAGCGGTAAAAGCTTCAGCGTCGCTTCTGTAACAATGCCGAGTGTTCCTTCTGATCCAACGAATAAGCGGGTCATATCATACCCGGCCACGTCCTTTGCGAGCTTACCGCCCGTTTTGATGATGTCACCGTTTGGAAGAACCACTTCAAGTCCAAGTACATAATCTCTCGTCACACCATATTTTAACCCCCGGAGCCCACCTGAATTTTCATTAATATTGCCGCCTAACGTCGAAATTTTCATCGAGCTTGGATCTGGTGGATAGAAAAGGCCTCTTGCCTCTACTTGGTGAATGAGTTCCTGTGTGATCAAACCAGGCTGGACCGTTGCGGTCAGGTTTTCTTCGTCTATTTCGATGAATTGGTTCATTCTTGTAAACAACATCACAAGTCCCCCTTGTGTAGGACAGGTTCCTGCACAAAGGTTCGTTCCGGATCCTCTTGGCACAATTGGCACCTTATATGAGGCGCAGAGCCGAACAATTTGCTGGATCTCCTCAGCCGTCCGCGGGCTTACGATAACATCTGGCATATGCTGAAAATTAGGCGTTGCATCATAAGAGTAGGCAAGCCGATCGGCTTTACTGCCCTGTACATGAGACGCACCGACAATCTTTTTTAATTGACTAAAAAATTCAGAATTTAACATACGCATTCACTCCTACTGATTAGACATACCGTTTCTTTCAGTATAAAAAAAGAATCGCCTCATGCCTATGGACGATTCTACAAAATATTGGGCTTCTCGCCTCGTTTATTTGGATGATGATCTAATAGCATCAAGGCTAAATAAAAGAGCATCGCATCTTGCATGCGTTTCGGATCAAGTGTCGTTAAATCTTGGATACGTTTTAGCCTGTAATGCAGTGTATTGATATGTACGTGCATCGCTTCCGCAGTATATTTCAATGAGCAATCTGACGTCATGAGTACACGCAATGTTTTCACTAGCTCAGGGTAGGGGAGAAGCGGGACAATCGTTCGATCAAGGAACACTTCTTTTGTTTCCTGACTCACTTCTTCTATAAAAAGTTCAAGTGTTAAATCTTCATCAAACACAATCGGTGTATCTGTATTCGCCATTTTTAAGGCACGAAAGGCTTGATGAAATGATTGCTTCATCATCTGTCCAGCTGCAGGTTTTCCCGCACCTATCAAAACCTTTGACTTAGGACGTGCGGTGAGCGCAGCATGGATGTGAAAAAGACGCTGCCGCAAAGTATCACGATCATTTGCCGAGGTTTGCAGCATGAGCAAAAAGCGGGCATGTCCCCAGCGGACGATCATTTCCTGATTGGTGAGATGCAGCATTTCCTTCACTTTTTTATATTGATCCTGCTTCATAAACGATTCATTGTGACAATCAATGAGGACGACCACACGCTGCTTATTGATATCAAGCTGAAGCCGCGCTGCTTTTTCAGTGAGATCGATGGCTGTCTCTGGCAGGTGAAGCCAGTCGAACACAAACGCTTCAAGCTGCCGTTCATCGGTTTCCGTTTCTAGAAAAAATTCATGTTCTTGAATGAGCAATTCGGTCATTTTTCGTAATATTTCGCCAAATGGAGAGACATGGACGGGATTTCCTGTCATCCCAATCACACCAATGACCTCTTGCTTAAAATAAATAGGCAGATTGATGCCAGCTTTGACCCCTTTCATTCGTTGCTCATCATCCTTTGTGAGGATTCGTTTTTGTCCTTCAAAGGATGTCAAATATGCCCCTTCATGAAATTGACCAATGCGCGCTGGATCTGTTGCCGCTATGATGGTGCCGTTTGTTTGTGTAATGATGATTTCCTCAGTCAGCACCTTTTTGACCTCGTCTACGATTTTTTCTGCCAATGTCATTGTGAGCAAAACGTACCCCTCCGAGATGTATCTTTTGACACTATCATACCATCATATGCTGAGTCATATCTTTCTTTTCATGAGTTATGCTAAAATAATACACGCACGTGAAGGAGAAGAAAGGAGACATAGCCATGTCGCTACAAAATCGCTTACAAGATTTATTGAAAGAAGGACAAGCGCTGACAGACTTTGAATATGACGAAACGGCGCGCTACAATTGGCCTTTAGAGGGTGCAAGAATAAAGGAAGAGGCACGCTTTAGCGATGTATATATAGAGCGTGTAGACAAAGAATCCGAGGACATGATTCAATCAGAGGGCGCCTCATTTCTAAACACACCGCTTACATATGTAAAACAACATCAAAAAGAATTCATTTATATCGAATCAAAGTGGTTTGATGTGGTGAGAGTCGATGGATTAGCCATTGAATGGGACGAAGTATTTCAAACGTATACCGTGTTATTCGGCTTCAAACGTCCTAAAAAAGACACAGGCATTCTAAAGGACATGCTGGCTTCATTAAATGGTGCGCAGCTTCAATTTAATGGGCAAGACGGCTTATTCGATGTGAATTTACAGCTTCTTGAGCTTGAGGACATCTATGAAGATATGCCTTTCATTGAAGTTGTCTTAGCCGTGTACCGCTTTTTATTCCGCTTGATCATGCAGCTTGAAATGAATGAATCAAAAAACGGCTCAAATTCCTGAGCCGTTTTTTTGTGATCCATCTATTTTGATGAAGGCGCGACAAACTGTACATCATGCTCTTTTCCATATTGAAGATAGTCTTCACTTGGCTGTTTATTCGTTACGACGACATCAAGATCTTGTAAATGACAAAACGTGGTCAAAGCGTAATGATTAAATTTACTATCATCCACTAATAAAAACGTTTTGGCACTTTTTTCAACAACCGTCTTTTTAATATCCGTTTCAAGCGGGGACGAATTCGTGACGCCGTGATCAATGGATAAACCAGTTGATGCGATAAAGGCTTTATTGACATTGTAGGCTTTCAAACGCTCTACACTTTGATAGCCAACGAAAGAATTCGTTTTTCTCTCAAGCATCCCGCCGGTGGAAAAGATAGTGAGATTCTCATAAGGCATCGCCTGTGTAATAAAATCTACATTATTGGTCACAACAGTCACCTGTTTCTCAGTCAAATAGGGAAGCATCTCAAGTGTTGTTGTACCAGAATCAACAAAAATTATATCCCCATTCTCCACAAAAGCAGCAGCCGTTTGACCAATCAATTGCTTTTTACTCAGCTGATGGGTCTTTCGCTCCTGATATACTACTAATGTTGAATGATTCACAGCCACTCCGCCATATACTTTTTTGAGCACGCCGGACTCGACCAATGCTTGTACATCTCGGCGTATCGTGTTTTTTGAAACGCCAAAATGCGCCACAAGCTCATCCAGTGAGGCAGATTCCCGGTCAAACACATACTCTTTGATTTGCTGAATCCGTTTTGTTTTGATCATGCTACATATCTCCAATCCAACCGTATGTCCTTTTTCCATTATACCAAATGGCTTTTCTTTTCCCCATCTCGATAAAAGCGTATGATAGAGAAAAGAACGTAACGGAAAGGACTTTCACTTCTATGAATCAATCAAACAACCCATTTTCAAAGCTTGCGAATTTTAGAGAAGTAGGGGGACTTCACACAACAGATGAAATGGTGATCAGGGAGGGGATGATTTATCGATCCGCAGATTTGTCCCGTCTGACGAAACAAGATATCGAGACGTTTTCGACCCTTGGGATTCAAACCGTTTGTGATCTTCGTACAGCCTCAGAACGCAAATCACATCCGCCAAAAATCAAGGAACATAACAAAATCGTCCATATCCCCATGCATCCTGACAGTAAGATGCCAAGTAAATGGGCCATGTTCCGTATGCTGATAGCAGAAGGGAAATCTTTCACTTTCACACCGATTATGAAGGATTTATATCAAAGCATGCTCACAGAGCGTAAAGAAGAAATTCAGCAGCTGTTCACACTGCTTTCAGATAAAAGCAATTACCCGCTGATGCTTCACTGCACAAGCGGTAAGGACCGGACAGGCTTTTTATCTGCCCTTATTCAATTAGCAGCAGGTGTACCGGTATCTGCCGTTTTAAGTGAATACATGCGCTCTAACGAAGGGGTGAAAATGCTTGTCAGAAGGCAGCAGCGATTTGTCCGGATGATGAGTTTATATCGGGTATCAAAAGAGCAAATTCAGCCGCTTCTCGGTGTGCAGCAAGATTATCTGGAAGATGTGCTAAACGAAATGATGGAGACATACGGGAGTGCACAGCAGTATTTAATCGAGGCTTGCGACATACCTGAAGCCCAGCTCAAGGAAATGAAAAATATCCTGCTGACACCATCTGCTGGCATTCGATCTCAAAAAGCGGAATAAACTGATGATGAGGTGATGCAAAAAATGGTGAAAAAGATCAGTATGACGTGTCTAACAATAATTTTGATGTTTGTATTCTTATTGATTCCTTCTAGCAGTCTAGCTCGTCCAATCCCAAAAGGGAAGCTTGAAAGCACAAGAGAGATGCGCGCGGTATGGATCGCATCGGTTTATAATTTAGATTGGCCTTCAAAGAAAGGACTGCCTGTCAAAGAGCAGAAAGAAGAGTTTATTCATTTGTTAGATGAGATCAAAGCGATGAATATGAATGCCGTGATCATGCAAATTAAACCGACAGCAGATGCCTTTTATCCTTCGGCATACGGTCCGTGGTCCGAATATTTAACCGGCACGCAAGGGAAAGATCCTGGGTATGACCCGCTTGAGTTCATGATCGAAGAAGCTCATAAACGCGGCCTCGAATTTCACGCTTGGTTTAACCCGTATCGCATCACAATGAATCATACAGACCTCAGCCGTTTATCAGCCGATCACCCAGCAAAAAAGCATCCTGATTGGACCATTGCATACGGAAATCAGCTTTATTACAATCCAGGCATTCCTAAAGCTCAGGAGTTCATTGTCGGCGGTATAGAAGAAGTCGTGAAAAACTACGATATTGATGCAGTGCATATGGATGATTATTTTTACCCGAATAAAATAGCCGGTGTGCCGTTCCCAGATCAAGAAACGTATGAAACATATGGAAAAAAGGCATTTACGCATATAGAGGATTGGCGAAGAGATAATGTGAACCAATTGGTCAAGCAAATCAACGACACCGTGAAGAAAGTAAAGCCGTATGTGAAATTTGGTATTAGCCCATTTGGAGTCTGGCGCAATATAAAGGATGATCCGACTGGTTCAAACACCACAGCAGGGATGACAAACTACGATGATTTGTATGCTGATACAAGAGAGTGGATTCAGCAGCACGATATCGATTATGTCACCCCGCAAATTTACTGGAGCATCGGTTTTCAGGCGGCCGCCTATGACGTGCTCACGAAATGGTGGTCAAATGAAGTGAAGGGAGAGCCTGTTCATCTTTACATTGGTCAGGCGACGTATAAAATCAATCAAAACAGTGATCCTACTTGGTCTGATCCTGAAGAATACTTTCGGCAGATCCAGCTGAACAGGCAGTCGCCTCTCGTACAGGGAAGCATGCACTTTAGCCTAAAAGATATCAACCGTAACCCTTTGAATGTCAAAAATCGATTGATAGAAGACGCCTACCGTAAACCGGCTCTCATTCCAGAAATGCCTTGGCTTCATCAAAAAGCGCCAAAAAAACCAATCATTCAATCTATTAAAAAAACAGCAGATGGTGCGGCTTTACAGATCAAAAATGATCCGCACTCTACCGCATCCTATTATGCGGTCTATCGATTGACGACGAAAGGAACATATGAATTGCTTCAAACTGTTAGAAAAGAAACCGGCACGCTGACATCTGTCAAAGATCTTTCAGTTCATCAGAATAAGAGTGATACTTACAAAGTAACGGCTCTCAATCGACTACATCACGAAAGCAAGCCTTCTACAAAAGAGTGAGATAACGAAAAAGCATGAATGAGGATTTTCTTCGTTCATGCTTTTTTTCTATTATTTTTGTTTTAATTTTCTGAATTCAGCCAAGCTTGGCATGAAGCAGCCACTTGATTAATAAATATGATAGAAAATAGCCAAAGGGGGAAATATGATGGATTTTGAATTAACGAAAGAACAGCAAATGATCCGGCAAATGGTCAAAGAATTCGCCAAGGAAGAAATTGCACCACTCGCTCAAACCATTGATCAACAAGCTGTATTCCCAGCCCAAACTTTTCAAAAAATGGGGGAGCTCGGCTTGATGGGCATTCCTTTTCCAGAGAAATACGGAGGCTCAGGAGGAGATACAATCTCATATGCGCTCGCTGTAGAAGAAATCGGAAAACAGTGTGCCAGTACAGGTCTTAGCTATGCCGCGGCCGTTTCCTTAGGCGCAAGCCCGCTTTATTACTTCGGTACAGAGAAACAAAAAATGGATCACCTTGTCCCGCTGGCATCTGGAACAGCACTCGGTTCCTTCGGATTAACGGAGCCAAATGCAGGATCAGATGCAAAAGGGACGAAAACAAAAGCGGTCAAAGACGGACAAGAATATGTGATTAGCGGGGAGAAATGCTGGATCACAAATGCCAATTTTGCCAGAACCATTATCGTCACAGCGGTCACGGATCATGATGAGCACGGCCAGCCGATCATCTCCGCCTTCATTGTAGAAAAAGGGCAAAAAGGGCTGACCATTACAAATCCATACGACAAAATGGGGGTGCGCGGTTCAGATACAGCTGAAATCATTTTAGACAACGTACGTGTACCAGCGCATCATATATTAGGAGACCCAGCCAAAGGCTTCAAGCAATTTTTATATACATTAGACGGGGGACGCATATCCATTGCTGCCTTATCAGTTGGCATCGCGCAGGCTGCACTTGATGCCTCACTATCCTATGCTAAGGAAAGGAAGCAATTTGGGCAGACTCTTTCTTCCTTTCAAGCCATTCAGTTTAAGCTGGCAGATATGGCGATGCAAATAGAACTCGCTAGACAAATGGTGTGGAAAGCAGCCTGGCTGAAAGATCATGGCAAGCCATTTACAAAAGAAGCTGCCTACGCCAAACTTTTCGCTTCAGAAATGGCGACAAAAGCAAGTCTTGATGCTGTCCAAATTCACGGAGGAACAGGCTATATGAAAGAGTGCGGGGTAGAACGGCTTGTGAGAGATGCCAAGCTCATGGAAATCGGAGAAGGCACCTCTGAAATTCAGCGTTTAGTCATCGCAAGACAATTGTTAGCTTAATCCTGTTATGAAAACGCTTACTAATGATGAAGGAGGAAAATCATGATGTCGATTCATCCGCAAACGATTGGCTCCCTATTAAAAGAGAAAAAGGAGCAGCACCCAGCACATGAAGCCATTGTGTATCCAGAACGTTCATTACGTTATTCATACGAAGCGTTTTTTAGCGAGGTCAAAGAAACAGGAAAAGGTCTTATGGCATTAGGCGTTCAAAAAGGAGATCATATCGCCATCATGGCACCCAATGTACCTGAATGGCTCATGCTGCAATTCGCCTGCGCCTCCATTGGAGCCGTTCTTGTCACCGTGAATACGAACTTTCAATCACAAGAACTCGCTTACTTACTAAAGCACTCTGATAGCAGCATGCTGTTTATCGTTGATGGGTTTAAAGAGACATCATATGTCAGGATGCTTGAAGACCTCGTCCCAGAGCTTCAAACAGCTCATCAGGGCGACATCACTTCAACAGCATTTCCATATTTAAAAAGTGTCGTCTATATTGGCGAGCGCACGCCAAAGGGCATGCGCAGCTGGGACAGTATTCAAGCTGCTGCCAAAAGAACGGAGGATGATGAATGGGAGAAACGAATGGAGGAGCTGACGCCTGATGACGTCATTAATATGCAATATACGTCAGGGACTACCGGCTACCCAAAAGGCGTCATGCTCAGCCATACAAACATCGTCTGCAATGCCAGTCAAATCGCAGATTGCATGAAGCTCACCCGTGAAGACCGCATGTGTATCCCCGTTCCGTTTTTTCATTGCTTCGGGTCTGTTCTTGGCGTACTTGCTTGTCTCACAAAAGGTGGCACGATCATTCCAATTGAATCTTTCCACCCAGAGCGAGTCCTTCAAACAGTGGAAAAAGAGAAATGCACGGTTCTTCACGGCGTCCCGACAATGTTCATTGCAGAGCTTGATCATCCGAATTTCCACAAGTACAATCTGTCTACATTACGCACCGGCATTATGGCAGGATCTCTCTGCCCATCCCATGTGATGAAAGCCGTCATTGAACAAATGGGTCTGAAGGAGCTCACGATTGCCTACGGCCAGACTGAAAGCTCACCTGTCATTACCCAAACAAGAACGGATGATTCATTTGAAAGGCGGGTTCAAACAGTCGGCCGGGCGCTTCCTCACATCGAAGTGAAAATCACCGCCCCAGGTACCTCATATGAAGTACCAAGAGGAGAACAAGGCGAGCTGTGCACGAGAGGCTATCACGTGATGAAAGGCTACTATAAAAATGAAGAAGCCACAAATGAAGTCATTGATGAGGACGGGTGGCTTCATACAGGAGATTTAGCGGAGATGGATGAGGATGGCTATGTGAAAATCACAGGACGGCTGAAAGATATGATCATTAGAGGCGGAGAAAATGTTTATCCAAAAGAGATTGAAGACGTTCTTTACACGCATCCTGCCATTCTTGATGCACAGGTCGTCGGTATTCCTGACGAGACTTACGGAGAAGAAGCCGCCGCATTCATTCGGCTCAAACAAGGTCACGCGGTGACGATTGAGACATTAACCAGCTACTGTCATTCACAAATGGCACGCTACAAAATTCCGAAATATTTTTTCATCACAGACGAGTATCCGATGACCGCCTCAGGGAAGATTCAAAAATTTCGTCTGAAAAAACAGGCGCTTGATCTAATAAAGGAGTGAGGGCAGCGATGTTCAAAAAAGTATTGATCGCCAATCGAGGCGAAATTGCTCGTCGAATTATTCGGACTTGTAAAAGGCTCGGGATCAACACCGTGGCTGTTTATTCAGAGGCAGATCAGCATGCGCTTCATGTGCAAGAAGCAGACAGCGCCTATCTGATTGGAGGTGCGAAAGTATCTGAAAGCTATTTAAACATGGAAGTGATCATTGAGGTAGCCAAGCAGACAAATACAGACGCCATCCACCCTGGGTATGGCCTTTTATCAGAAAATGCCGCCTTTGCTGAACGGTGCCGCAGCGAAGGAATCGCTTTTATTGGTCCATCTGCACAGGTCATTCAGCGCATGGGGAATAAAATTGAAGCGAGAAAAACGATGGATCATACGGGAATCCCCATTGTACCTGGCGTTTCAGCACCTCTCCATGACGCAGAAGAAGGAGTCAGTAAAGCGCAGTCACTCGGTTATCCGATCATGCTCAAGGCATCAAGCGGAGGCGGAGGTATCGGAATGCAGCTTGTCCGAAATGATGAGGAGCTGCGTAAAGCTTTCGAGGGAAATCAAAAAAGAGCGCAAAGTTTTTTTAACGACGGGACGCTTTATATGGAAAAGGTCATTGAAGACGCGCGGCACATTGAAATTCAAGTCCTTTTTGATTCATTCGGCCACGGGGTTCACTTATTTGAGCGCGACTGTTCACTCCAGAGAAGACACCAGAAAATCATCGAAGAAGCACCAGCTGCCTGTCTCGATGAATCCGTAAGACAAGAGATGGGACGGGTGGCGGTGAAAGCAGCCAAAGCCATCGGCTATGAAAATGCAGGGACAATTGAATGTTTAGTCGATCAAAATCAACAATTTTACTTTCTAGAGATGAACACGAGATTACAAGTAGAGCACCCTGTCACAGAAGAAATTACAGGTATTGATCTTGTCGAGGAGCAACTGAAAATCGCTGCATCAGAGCCGCTTTCCTTCAATCAGGAGGACATTCATCAAATCGGGCATGCCATCGAGGTCAGAATCTATGCGGAGGATTCCGTCACCTTTTATCCGTCACCAGGAACAATCACTCGGCTATCTATACCAGAAGCTCCCTATATACGCCATGAATCAAGTGTGACAAGCGGGAGCGTCATTACCCCATATTACGATCCAATGATTGCGAAGATGGTCGTTTACGGTGATACACGAAAACTTGCAATAGAACGATTAAACGCTGCGTTACAAGCATATGAAATAGAAGGGATCAAAACCAACTTACCGCTTTTGAGGGAAATGGCTGGATCATCTGCTTTCTTACATGGCAGCATCACAACCGATTTTCTCATGAAAAAAAGGGAGGGGAACCGTTCATGAAAACGGTCACGATACAAATGGCGGGAAACTTATGGAAGCTTCTTGTGAAACAAGGCGATGAAGTGCAAAAAGGGCAGGAGATCGCTATCTTGGAATCAATGAAAATGGAGATTCCAATAGTGGCAGAAGAGGCAGGAGTCATCAGCAAAGTGTATAAAGCAGAGGGAGAATTTGTCGATGAAGGGGAGGTTCTTTTAGAGCTGACAGAATAGGAGGGAGCGAGATGGCATTACCAAAACGTGTACTTATTAGGGAGGTCGGCCCGCGGGACGGATTGCAAAATGAATCCACTTGGCTGGACACAAGTGAGAAGCAAAGATGGATTGAACTGCTCACAGCAGCCCGGCTCCCTTATATTGAAGTCACCTCATTTGTTCATCCTAAATGGGTCCCAGCCTTAAAAGATGCCAAAGAATTAGCCCAATCCTTACACAAAAAAGGCGACATCACCTATGCAGCACTCATTCCTAACGAAAAAGGCTTAGCTCACTTTTTTGAAGCAAATCTTGACACAGGCGCTATGTTTATCTCCTCGAGTGAAACACATAACAAAAAGAATATGAATCAATCCATCCACGAAACACTTCCTGTCATCAAACAAATGACAGCTGATTTAAAAGCAGCCGGAAAACACACACGCGCATATATTTCCACCGTGTTTGGCTGCCCTTATGAACATCAAGTGCCAATGGATCAAGTATTGCGGTTAATGGATATACTGCTCTCTTATGGCATTGATGAAATATCACTCGGAGACACCATTGGAGAAGCCCATCCGCTTCAAGTAGAAAGGCGCTTAGACATTTTACTTGAACGTTTTCCTGCTGATAAAATCGCTCTTCATTTTCATGATACGAAAGGGATGGGTCTTGCCAATATTTATACGGCATTAAAAGCGGGAATCACCACATTTGACGCCTCTAGCGGCGGGCTAGGCGGCTGTCCATATGCGCCTGGCTCTAGCGGAAATGTCGCGACAGAAGATGTCGTGCATATGCTTCAAAAACTAGGAATCGAAACCAATATCGATTTTCCAGCATTGATAAAAGCGGCAGAATGGATCGAAACAAAAGTAAATCGAACCCTGCCTAGTCATTGTTTACGTGCTTTTCACTCTCATACTACTTCATAAAGGATGAATGTGACATGACATCATTGGTCAATTTTACGATACAAGATGAACAGATTGGGATCATGACCTTAAACAGACCAGCACAAGCAAATTCCCTATCTGCTGCGATGCTTGAGGAGATCAATCAACTCATTCAAGAAATCAAACATGATGAAAGCATCCGCTGCCTGCTCATGACAGGAGCTGGTTCTAACGTTTTTTGCGCAGGTGCTGATTTAAAAGAGCGACGATTGATGACAGAAGAAGAAGCAAAAGCGGCAGTTCTGTCAATTCAGCAAACCTTTACAGAAATTGAATCCCTTCCTGTACCTGTCATTGCCGTCATGAACGGACACGCACTTGGCGGAGGACTTGAGCTCGCGCTAGCTTGTGATATTCGCATCGCACGAGCCGGAGCAAGACTCGGTCTGCCAGAAACAGGACTAGCTATCATACCAGGGGCAGGAGGGACGCAGCGGCTTCCGCGTGTCGTCGGACTCGGTAAAGCAAAAGAACTGATTTTCACAGGTGCTTCATTACAAGCTGAAGAAGCCATTCAAATTGGACTAATTGAGCACCTCTCTTTAGCAGATTCCCTTATGAATGACGCCATTTCTCTCGCAAAACAAATCGCCAAAAACGGCCCAATTGCTTTAAAAGAAGCGAAACGAGCGATTCAAATGAGTCTTGATCACGATCTGCGTACAGGTTTGATGAAGGAATACGAAGCCTATGTACGGCTCATTGATACAGAAGATCGAATGGAGGGTCTTCAAGCTTTCCAAGAAAAACGAACGCCTCAATACAGAGGCAACTAGCAAGAAAGGGGAATGGGCATGATTGAAGAATATGAACTGAAAAAACAGCGGATTGTCAAAGGAGGAGCCGAACGATACCATCAAAAAAACAAAGAACAAGGAAAATTGTTCGTCCGTGACCGGCTCCAGTTGCTATTAGATCAGGATTCGTTCATTGAGGATGCGATGTTTGCCGAGTGTAAAGATGAGCATTTACCAGCAGATGGTGTTGTCACAGGGACAGGGCGGATGAATGGGCAAACCGTATGCGTTATGGCAAATGATTCTACTGTCAAAGCTGGATCATGGGGCGTCAAAACGGTAGAAAAAATCATTAGAATCCAAGAAACAGCGGAAAAGCTCAACTGCCCGATGCTGTATTTAGTCGACTCTGCGGGTGCAAGAATCACCGATCAAATAGCAATGTTTCCAGGCAGAAGGGGAGCGGGACGCATTTTTTATAACCAGGTGAAGCTGTCTGGACGTATCCCGCAAGTTTGTTTACTATTTGGTCCTTCTGCGGCAGGAGGTGCTTACATTCCTGCTTTTTGTGACATCGTTGTGATGGTCGAAGGGAATGCCTCGATGTATTTAGGCTCTCCGAGAATGGCCGAAATGGTGATTGGAGAAAAAGTAACACTTGAAGAAATGGGTGGAGCAAACATGCACTGCAGCATTTCAGGATGTGGTGATATTTTAGCCAAAACCGAGGAAGAAGCGATTCAAATCGCTCGCGACTATTTAACCTACATGCCTGCCAACTATACAGAAAAGCCAAAACCGGCAGCCGCAAAAGCACCTAAAGCATCTGAGATGACCATCCAAGGCCTTATTCCTAAAGGGCAAAATACCCCTTTTGATATGTATCAGCTCATTGATTTACTCATTGATGAAGGATCATTTCTTGAAATCAAAAAACTGTTTGCTGCAGAGCTGATCACAGGCTTTGGCCGAATGAACGGGCAGCCTGTCGGTCTTATTGCTAACCAGCCGAGGGTAAAAGGCGGGGTGCTGTTCCATGACTCAGCTGATAAAGCCGCTAAGTTTATTCAGCTATGTGACGCCTTTCATATCCCGCTCCTTTTCCTTGCGGATATACCGGGATTTATGATCGGAACAAAAGTGGAACAAGCTGGTATTATCAGACACGGGGCGAAAATGATCTCCGCTATGTCAGAGGCAACCGTTCCGAAAATATCAGTCATTGTGCGTAAAGCATACGGTGCAGGTTTATATGCAATGGCAGGACCAGCGTTTGAACCAGACTGCTGTCTCGCTCTTCCATCGGCACAAATTGCTGTGATGGGGCCAGAAGCGGCTGTAAATGCTGTCTATGCAAATAAGATTGCTGAATTGCCTGCTGAAGAGAGAGCTGCATTTATCCATGAGAAACGCAAGGAATATCAAGAAGATATGAATATATATGAGCTTGCTTCTGAAATGATTGTCGACGGCGTCATCCCGTTCGACCACTTGCGAGATGAGCTTTGTCATCGCTTCCAAGCCTATTCCTCAAAAGAGATGACATTTACAAGACGAAAACATCCGGTCTATCCGGTCTAAAGGGGGCATCCTCATGATGAACCTGAAACCAGCATGGATACCGGAAGAGCAAATGATCAAACAGACACGTCTTTACAAATGGATGCACTCACTTGGTTTTTCTACTTATGATGCATTCTATAAAGCTAGTATCGAGCGTACCAATTGGTTTTGGAGAGAAGCCGAAAAGGCGGTCGGTATCAAGTGGAAGATGCCGTACGAAGCCGCATTAGGTCAAGATTCACTCATGTGGCCGAACTGGTATAAAGGCGGTCAACTCAACATAACCGAAACGGCCGTGGACAAATGGGCAGAGAACGAAGATGCGCAGCATCAGCCAGCCGTGATTTGGAAAAACGAGATGGGCGAAGAGAGGAAATGGACGTATCTCGATCTTCAGGAAAAGGTGAATCGCCTCGCTGCTGGCTTTTTGAAGAATGGGCTTCAAAAAGGAGATGTGGCAGTCATTTATATGCCGATGCTTCCTGAAACGGTCGCTGTCATGCTAGCCTTTGCGAAAATTGGCGTTATCTTTAGCCCCGTCTTCTCCGGGTATGGAAGCGAGCCACTTGCCGTACGTATTCGTGCGTCAAGTGCAGCCATTGTCGTCACAGGCTCAGGCATGACGCGCCGCGGGAAGAAGATCAATATGCGGGAATGTGCAGCAGAAGCCATAGGCAAAACCACGACCGTCAAAACCGTCATTGTAAACACCTCCTCTGATACTGAATATGAAGGAGATATCAGGCTAAATGATTTGTTAAAAGAAGATCCGATAAGTGAAACGACCTATCTCTCAAATGAAGAGCCTCTCATGATCTTATACACTTCTGGAACGACTGGTACGCCAAAAGGAGCAGTCCATACACACGCAGGATTCCCTGTAAAAGCAGCTTTTGATGCCGGTCTTTGTATGGACGTTGCAAAAGGAGACCGCTTGTTTTGGCTCACAGACATGGGCTGGATGATGGGGCCATTTCTCGTCTTTGGGGGCTTGATCAATGGAGCTGCGATTGTTTTATATGACGGCGCACCCGATTATCCAGATGAACAGCACCTCTGGTCATTCATTCACGAGCAAAAGGTCACCCACTTTGGGCTTTCTCCTACGTTTGTTCGATCTGCGATGCAACAAAATCTTGCAGGTATAAAGTTGCCGCATGTCAAAGCCATCATTTCTACAGGTGAGCCGTGGAATGAAGCACCATGGCAATGGCTTTTTGAAAAAATCGGTCAAAAGCACATTCCGATCCTAAACTATTCAGGAGGAACAGAAGTCTCTGGCGGAATTGTAGGAAGTACGCTGCTTCGCCCAATTAAACCAGTCCTTTTTAATGCGGCGATTTTAGGAATGGCAGCTGATGTATATAATGAAGCAGGTCAGAGCGTCATAAATGAAGTAGGAGAGCTCGTTGTGAAAAAGCCATGGGTTGGCATGACATGTGGGTTTTGGAAAGATCCTAAGCGTTATGAAGATACGTATTTCAAACGATTTGATGGGGTATGGACACATGGGGATTGGGTGGTGCAATCAGAGGATGGCACGTTTCATATCACTGGCAGATCAGATGATGTCATTAATACAGCAGGAAAACGAGTCGGTCCAGCAGAAATTGAATCCATTCTTGTCGGACACCCAGCTGTACACGAGGCAGCAGTGATTGGGGTAAAGGATGAGGTGAAGGGGGAGGCACTCGTATGCTTCATCGTGACCAGCCCGCAGTCTTGTGACGAAACAAAACTGATTCAAGAGCTCAAATCACATGTTGGTTCACATGCAGGAAAAGCGCTCACGCCAAAGGAAATTCATCTTATTTCAGCTTTACCGAAAACAAGAAACGGAAAAATTGTCCGGCGTTTATTAAAAGGAGCTTATGAACAGCAGCCTTCACCAGATCTTTCTTCTTTAGACAATCCTCATGTGTACAAAAGCATTTGCGAGTACTTGAAACGGAAACAGAACAGCATGTAAACAAGCCCTTGCATCGGTGTTCAGGTCTGCGTGCCGGTACTCGTTCTTCCTAGGGCTGCAAAGATTTTCTATCACACTGAAAAAAGACAGGAGAGTGTCCTGTCTTTTTCTATTGCACATGAAAATTCGTGCCATCTGTTGTTTCTTTGACAATCCCTGCACGAACGACAAAATCACCGAAATGTTCTTGATCTTCTCGTTCTTTTGCATAGCGGGGGAGAAGAGAGCCAAGCTCGTTTAAAATCTCTTCCTCACCAACATTTTCACGGTACAGCTTACTTAATCTGCTGCCATCAAATGCAGCGCCAAGATACATGTTGTATTTGCCAGGTGATTTGCCGATAAAGCCAATTTCACCTAGCGCATGACGGGCACATCCATTTGGACAACCAGTCATACGAATCGTGATTTCTTTATCACTCAAGCCGTTTTCTTCAACAATCTCTTCTATTTTATCAATCAAGCGCGGGAGGTAGCGTTCTGCTTCTGCCATCGCTAAGCCGCATGTTGGAAGAGAAACACAGGCCATTGAACTGCGGCGGAGTGCAGAGTGCTGCTGACCATCTGATAAGCCGAACTCCTGAATGAGCTGCTCGATTTGTTTCTTTTTATGAGAAGTGACATTTCCAATGATCAAATTTTGATTCGCTGTTAAGCGGAAGTCACCTGAATGAATCTTTGCGATTTCACGAATACCTGTCATCAGCGGATAATCATCATAATCTATGATGCGTCCGCCTTCTACAAACATCGTATAATGCCATCTGCCATTGATGCCTTTTACCCAGCCATAGCGGTCCCCATTATGATCAAAGTGATAACCTCTTGCGTCTAAAAGGGCAAACCCGAGGCGGCGCTCCAGCTCTTCTTTTACATTCTCAAGACCAAGGCGGTCCACTGTATATTTAAAACGGGCATTTTTTCGCACCGAACGGTTTCCATAGTCACGCTGAATGGTAATCACTTGTTTCGCAATCTCTACAACTTGTTCAGGTGTACAAAAGCCAATCACCTTTGCAAGCTGAGGATAGGTCGCTGTATCCCCATGAGTCATGCCCATTCCGCCGCCAATTGCGACATTAAAGCCGATCAATTGCTCATTTTCGATGATCGCAATAAAGCCTAAATCCTGCGAAAAGACATCAATATCATTAGCAGGAGGGACCGCCACACCAATTTTGAATTTCCTTGGTAAATAAAGCGGGCCATACATCGGTTCAACTTCCGTATCTGGCGTTGCCGCAACCTTTTCCTCATCAAGCCAAATTTCGTGATACGCCCTTGTTTGCGGGAGCAGGTCATCACTTAATTTTTTCGCCAGCTCGTAGACATCATGGTGCACTTCTGATTGATAGGGGTTTGATGTACACATGACATTCCGGTTCACGTCGCCGCAAGCAGCAATTGTATCAAGCATAGTAGAATGAATGTCTTGTATGGTTTTTTTCATGTTCCATTTTAAAATACCGTGAAGCTGAAAAGTTTCACGAGTAGTCAGCTTTAACGTACCGTTTCCGTATGTGTGAGCAAGCTCATCCATCACAAGCCACTGCTTAGATGTGGCGATTCCGCCAGGCAGGCGTACGCGCAGCATAAATTGATAGGCTGGCTCAAGTTTTTGTTTCTGCCGTTCATTTCTGAGGTCTCGATCATCCTGTAAATAGCTGCCGTGATGCTTCATCAGGCGATTGTCATCATCAGGAATTCCCGCTGAAATCGGATCAAGCATTACTTCTTTTAACGTACCCCGTAAATAATCACTTTTTTCTTTGATTTCTTCTACGTCGCTCGGAGGTCCATCCGGCGCTGTTAATGCTGTCTTCACCATGTAAGTAAAAGCTCCTTTCTTTCAAGCATCAAGTCCATTAATATACGTCGCGCTGATAGCGTTTTTGCTGCTGCAAGTTAGCTAGATAGCTTTCTGCTTTCTCTTTGCTCATCGCTCCTTCTTCTTGGATAATCGATAGAAGGGTATGATGAACATCATGCGCCATATGCTTTTCATCTCCGCAAACATATACATAGGCACCTTGCTCCAGCCATTCGAATAATTCTTTACTTTGCTTCTTCATTTGATGCTGAACATATACTTTTTCCTCTGAATCTCTTGAAAAGGCCACATCCATTTTCGTTAAGACGCCATCTTTTAACCACTTTTGCCATTCGGTTTGATATAAGAAGTCCGTCACAAAGTGCTGATCGCCGAAGAATAACCACGATTTTCCGCTTGCACCGATTTCTTCTCGTTCCTGCATAAACGAACGGAAAGGGGCGATACCTGTACCTGGTCCCACCATAATGATCGGTGCATCAGGGTTTTCAGGAAGCTTAAAGTTTTGATTGTGCTGAATATAAACAGGCAGCGTATCACCTGGTTCTAAGCGCTCTGCGCATAGAATGGAGCAGACACCTTGACGTTCTCTCCCGTGCGCATCATATCTCACAGCACCGATCGTCAAGTGAACTTCTTCTTCATTCGCTTTCAGACTGCTTGCAATCGAATAAAGGCGGGCAGGAATTTTTCTTAAAATCGCAGTAAAGTCTGCGGCTGTTCCTTCAAAAGGACCGAAGTCGCGTGCAGCATCGACTAAATCTCTTCCTGCTAAATACGCTTTTAACTTTTCTTCATTTCCTTCTTCAAAAAGGGCATGGAGTGCTTCATTTTTCGTCAAGTCCGCCAACTTTTGAAGAAGGGGTTTTGTTAATACTGTAATCTCAAAAAGTGAGGTAAGTGCTTCTTTTAAAGGAAGAGTGTCACCGTTTTTATGAACAGTTACGGCTTCTTCCACGCTCCATCCACATGTCGTGATCAGTTCATCAACAAGCGCAGGATCATTTGTTGGATAAATTCCAAGGCTGTCACCTGGTTCATAAACAAGTCCTGATCCTTCTAGTGAAAGCTCCAAATGGCGGGTCTCTTTGTTAGAGCCGCGGCCATTTAGATTGATATTTTCAAGAACTTCCGCATAAAAAGGATTCGTTCTTGAGTATTCAGAAGCTGCTGTTTGGCTGTATGCTCCTGCTGAATCTTGCGGGAATGCTGCGGCTTCTCCTTCGCTAAGTGACGATGCCACCCCTTGAAGCCATTCAGAAAACGGCTCATCATAATCAAGGTCACAATCCACTCGATCTGTCAGGCGCGTTCCGCCAAGTTCTTTGAAGCGCTCATCAAATTCTTTTCCAGTCTGACAGAAGAATTCGTAGGAGCTGTCGCCTAGCGAAAGAACAGAAAAGTTTAAATGATCAAGCTTTGGCGCACGTCTACCATGGACATATTCATGGAAAGAAAGGGCATTATCAGGCGGATCTCCCTCGCCATGTGTGCTGACGATCATCAGTAAATTGTGTATTTTTTTCAGATTATTTGGTTTAAAATCTGACATAGAAGAGAGCGTCACTTGAAAACCTTTCTCCTCAAGATGCTGCGCTGTCTTTTTCGCTAATCCTTCAGAATTGCCTGTTTGTGAGCCATAAAGGACGGTCACATCTTTACTGACAGGCTGCGCAGGTGCTGCGGCAGAAGGAGAAGGGGCTAGAGTAGCTGTTTCTGATCCGGCTAGAGCTGCTTGTGCTGATAAATAACCGGTAAGCCAAATTTTTTGTTGATCTGTTAAAGTCGGAAGCAGCTGATTGAGCAAGTCTGCCTGCTGCTGACTAAACGGACTGTTTAATACATGAAGTTGCAACGATATCCACCTCACAAGGAATATAAACATAGATTAATTCGATAGGAATTATATATATAGGTTCAATTTGAACTTTACCGAAAGTTTGCCATTAAGTAAAATATATAATATTGATTGTCATGATTAAGATTTCTAATACCTTTACAAGATGAATGAGCTTGAGGGTAAATTATCTTAAATGTATAAAGTATCTTAAGAAAATGCGCTGTAATATAAGCCGCTTTGATCTAAGAATGCTAGACTTGAAGAAGCATTGAAGGGGCGTATAAAGTTGATGCAATTTAAATTTAAAAAAATAATAAGTGTTCGATTTGTCATCGTGATTTTTTTCATTTTATTAGGAGGGTGCCACTCTACAACAAAGGACAATATAAAGAATCCACACAATCAAAATAAAATAGCAACGCCTTTTTCAAAAAAAGGCATAGTGCTATATAAAGGGGAGACTGGTTTACTTCTTATTAACAATAAAACTCCTATAAAACGCGATTATTCATTAGATACTCCTCTTCTTGTCGATAAATATAAACACGATCTCATCATAATGGATTTAACGAAAGTTGATACTAAAGAGCTGTCACAGGGGCAAACGATTGAGATTTGGTTTGATGAGTTACAAGAATCGTTTCCTCCAAAAGCAACAGTCGAAAAATACAACATCCTTATGGATAAGAATAAATAAGGGAGTAGTAAGCAGTTCTTAAAATTCGAAATGGGTTCTTATTAATTAAATAAAAAGGAGTTTTTCTCCCTTCTCAATTTATGCCGTTGGAAGTCCCATCACAGCTTTCACTTCTAAATATTCCTCGATGCCGAAGTCTCCCCATTCTCTTCCGATACCTGATTGCTTAAAACCGCCAAATGGGGCAAAGTAATCTGTTTCGGCATTGTTAATGGTGATTTGGCCAGCGCGAATATGTTCAGCGACATATTTTAATGTTTTTTCATCTTTTCCAACAACATACCCGGCAAGACCATACACTGTATCATTGGCGATCTCAAGGGCATGATCGAGATTCTGATACGTGATGACACTCATGACTGGTCCAAAGATTTCTTCTTGTGCAATGGTCATGTCATTTTTCACATTGGTGAAAATGGTATGCTTGGCGAAATATCCTTTATCGATTCCGTCTGGCTTTCCAGTTCCCCCAGCAAGAAGGGTAGCACCTTCTTCGATTCCTTTTTCAATATAAGATTGCACGGTATCCCATTGTTTTTTAGATACAAGCGGGCCTGTAGCATGATCTTCTCTTGGATCACCAACTGTAAACTTCGGCAGGGCATTCAGCAGCGCTTTTTCAAACTTGTCTTTCATTGATTCTGGAACAAGCACACGCGTAGCTGCAGAACACACTTGCCCTGTATTCATCGCAATATGCTGAATGGCAGTTTCAGCAGCCACATCCACATCTGCATCATCTAAGACGATAAGAGGGGATTTCCCGCCAAGCTCAAGAGCCACTTTCTTCACATTGTCCGCTGCGTTTTCCATAATTTTAGAGCCAACAGCACCTGATCCAGTAAATGAAACAAAGTCAATATCAGGATGTGAGCTAATGCCGTCACCAATCACGTCACCCGTTCCGTTTACTAAGTTGAAGACTCCTTTTGGTACACCAGCTTCATCAATAATTTCTGCAAGAATCATCGCAGCAAAAGGTGTAATTTCCGCTGGCTTTAAGACAACTGGTGAGCCTGCCGCAATAGCACCTGCGATTTTAAGAGATGTTTGATTCGTCGGGAAGTTCCACGGTGTAATCAATCCACTGACACCTATCGCTTCTTTTATAATGGTATGTCCGCCGCGGTCCTCGGTAAATGTATAAGATTTAAGTGCTTCCGCTGCTTTAGAAAAATGTTCATAGCCCATTTTGTAATGAACTTCTTCTGATACTTTTAGCGGTGCACCGAGCTCTTGTGTCATCACTTCTACAAGTTCATCCTTGCGTTTTTCGTAGCCGCGCACAATGTTTTCCAGCATCTTCACTCGTTCATTTCGAGATGTTTTTGAGAAAGAAGGGAAGGCGGCACGAGCTGCTTTCACTGCCTTATCTAAATCTTCTTTTGTTCCTAAGCTAATGGTGCCAATGACTTCCTCTGTCGCAGGGTTGATGACCTCCGTCGTTTCGTTTCCTGTTGATGCAACCCATTCACCGTTAATAAAATGTTTCTCTTGATTTCTCATTCTGACATGTCTCCTTTTTGTATGTGATTCATTCAATATTCTGTTTTCAGCTGATATAAAACTGTACCCACTGTGAAAAATCTAAAACGAACAAACTGCAAAAGAAAAAGATTCTGATATAATACGCAAAGCGGGACATATGTCCTTTTCAACCGGCAGGCATGTATCATTTAATGGAACTAGACTGAAAAAAGAAGGAGCTTTTGAACGAATGAAAGGTGTTATTTTCGCTTTATTAGGAGGCGCTTGTATTACACTACAAGGCGTAGCCAACGCAAGAATTAGCCAGGATATCGGTACATGGCAGGCAGCCACCATCACGCAGCTGACCGGCTTTATCATCTCGCTCGTCATTTTACTCATCGTACGAGACGGACACTTCAGGGAATATCGAAAGGTGCAGCCACTTTATTTAATAGGCGGCGCATTTGCAGCGATTATTATTTTTAATGAAGTCACCGCGATTCAAATCATCGGTGTGACACTCACTATCGCAGCGTTACTCATTGCACAGCTTGCTTTTACCTTTGCAATTGATGCAAAAGGATGGTTTGGTGTACAGAAGAAGAAAATGAAATGGCCACATTACGCAGGAATTTTATTGATGGTCACAGGTGTGATCATTTTAAAACTATAAAGGAGGGCGTCAGATGGAGGAGCTTCAAGATGAATCTCTTTTTGCCTCATATATGAAAGCACATCAATTAGAAAGTGTCTTTCATCAAAAGCTCATATCACACGTAAGTTTGTGGCGCTATGAGCAAGGGGAGCTCGTTTGTTCAAAAGGGGATAAGAGGGAGTACCTGTACTTGTTAGTGAAAGGAAAATTAAAGATTTTCACGACAACAAAAGAAGGGAAAACCTTTATTCTTAGCTTTAAACATCCCCTTGAAGCGATTGGAGATATTGAATACGTTCAGCAGACTGACATGGTCAATACAGTCGAAGCTGTCACAGAAGTACATATGTTAAGAGTTTCTCATCAAGCGCTCATACGCCATGCGAAGGATGACCCACACGTGTTAACCTTTCTGCTAAAAGGCATCACAAACAAATTTTATACAAAATCAAACGATTTGAGTTTCCACCTGTTATATCCTGTGGAGGTCAGGCTTGCAAGCTACCTATTGTCTGTTATCACAGATGACGACAGCGCGAGCGCCCTTCGTCTCACTGATGCGGCAAGCTTAATCGGTACGAGCTACCGTCATATTAACCGAGTCATTCAGCAATTCAGTGAAAAAGGATTGATAGAAAGGCAGAGAGGAAAGATTACGATTTGTGACCGCAAAGGGCTCCTAGAAATAGCAGAGCACAACATTTATGAATAGAAGAAATGAAGGGATTTATATATGATCATAGGAATAGTATTAGCCATCACGGCTGGCGCACTCGTCAGCTTACAAACCATTTTTAACAGTAAGGTCAATGAGCAGACAGGCTCTTGGTCAACGACAACCCTCGTTCTTGGAATGGGCTTTATTGCTTCTCTCCTGATGGGGCTCTTACTAGAGGGGACTGGCATGTTTCGATTAAGACATATGGAAGCCTGGTACTGGATCAGCGGGGCCATTGGGGTAGGAGTGGTCATTTGTCTTGTTCAGAGTATCAAACGTCTTGGACCGACTTATGGCATCTCGATTGTCCTCACGTCACAGCTGGGCTGCGCGCTTTTGTTTGATTCGCTTGGCTGGCTTGGGTTAGAAAAAGTAGAATTCTCTTTGACAAAACTATTAGGTGTTATTGTGATTGTAGCTGGGATCTTGGTGTTTAAATTGACCAAATTGGAGTCGGCAGAAACAGATCAATCGCAAGAAAAAGGGCTGCCACAAGAGTAGCTGCCCTACTTTATATCAATCGCCGCCATAAAACCGTTATCGCGGATAATCCATTTAAAAGGAGCCTTTTCATCAAAGGCTTTTTTTTCTGTCCATAAGCGCTCGCATGAAGGACTGTTCGATCTTTAGCTACGAGATAACTGTAGGCGATTTTTCGTTCAATTGCCTGTGTAAGTGATAACGCAAACGGGGCACTGTCAATAACCAAAATTGACTCTGTGTTTAAAAAACTAGACCTCGCATCTAAGTTATATGTCCCAATAATACTCAAGTAATCATCAATCACCATTGATTTCGCATGAATGGAATACGGGCCTTCATATTCATACAAGTGAACGCCTGTTTTCATCAGTTCCTTTTTTGTGCTTAAATACCCTGCAAAGGCCAACGGATTTGGCGTCGCTGTAAGAGAATTCGTAACAACTGTCGTCTGGATCTCACTAGGTAAGGGAGTGAGTCCGGCTTTCATTGGGCGTGTTGGGATGACATATGGCGTCTGTATGAGCACAGAACGCTTTGCCCGGTGCGCAAGATCGTTCAGCTTTTTCAACACAAGCGGCCGCTTATTAAAGCGTTCCACAGGATTTGTGAAAAAGGCAATCTGTTTCACAGAAATGGTATCTGCTGCCCAGTTAAAGGATGACATCACAAAAGGTTCTTTCGTGCGCATGGCTTCTTGATAGGATCTGAGCAGCTGTTTTCTTAGCTTTAACCCTTTTTTCGCTTTTGCCTTGGAAAACACAGCTTTTGTTCTTTTCGTAAAATCATGATTCCATAAATAAACGAAATATTGCTCCATTTCATCTAACACTTTTCCCTTTTTCGCGTTATATAGCAGCACATCACGGTCAAAAGCAAAGTCTTTGGGCGGCTGGTCTGCAAAGTATTTATCACCGATATTTCTTCCGCCCATTACAGCCACTCGGCCATCTGCTAGTAGCAGCTTATCGTGTAGCCGATTATGCCACGTCCATGGCTTAAACAAACGAAAGGGCTCATAAAAACGAATCGACATGTTCGGATGATTTGCTACCGCATACCGCAAATGCTTCAGCGGCCCGCGCAAACTGTGGCAGATGCCATCTAACAACAGCTGCACTTTCACACCTCGATCAGCTGCTTCAATTAAAGCACCTAGTATCCATTCGGCTGTTTTTCCCTTTTGAATGGAGTAGTAACTGAGGCGGATCATCTTCTTTGCCTCACGAATCATTTGGAGCCTCACCTGACCAGATTCAAACCCGTCGTCAAGAAGCATCACTTGATTTGTCCCCTGATCGCCTCCTGAGATAGAAGAGGCTTTATAAATGCAATGTTCTTTGCATGTTTTTCGAACCGGTAAATAAAACAAGACAAATGCGGTCAAAAATACATAGACGACATAAAGAAGGATGAAATAAAACAAAAGATGAAGCATCATGATCAGCTCCTTTCACACAGACACAACTTTTCCTTAGTGTATGTCAAAAATGAAATTTCAGTCATTTTGGCTTACCAACAAAATACATGACAAAAGAATCATCTTGTTTTTATTGGGCATTTAATTATAGTATGAAATGAGTAAGGGGGAATCAAATTGAATGAACCACTATTTAACATTCCAAGCGAAGTGTATCAAACGCTAAGTGAAACAGAACGTTATTTACTCCATTATATTCACCAGCATTTAGAGGATATCTCCACCTTATCCATCGTCACATTGAGTGAAAGAGCCAATGTGTCGACAGCCACAATTGTCAGACTGATGAAAAAAATTGGCTACAACGGCTATACATCCTTTAAATATCGATTGAAACAAGAAAAGAAAATGACTGATGCAAGCGATCAGCTTAAAAACATTGATGAAGACATTAAACTAGCGATTCGGAAAAATGAAGAAGAGGTTTTAAAGACGATCCAGCTGCAAAGTATTGGGCAAATTGAAGATGCCGTTCAAAAAATACATAATGCCGACAAAATTTATATTTTCGGTAGAGGTTTCTCAGAAATGATTGCCAAAGAAATGACCATTAAATTACAGCTCATCGGAAAAACATGCGAAGTACATGACGATCCGAATATCATTCGGCTGAAATCGAGAGACATCAGTAAAAACGAACTTGCGATCTTTGTTTCATTAAATGGCGAAACAGCAGAGCTCGTTGAAGCGTGTCAAAATCTTAGCATGAAGCAAGTCACGACCATTACCGTCACAACGAGAATAGATTCTACATTAAGCAAAATATCAGATATGACTCTAGTCGGATATAAAGGCGAACAATCTTTCTTCCCAGATTATGAGGTCAGATCGCGTTTGTCTCTTCATGTCATTGCCCGCATTTTACTAGATGCCTACGTGATTCGAATGAAATAATCAATAAAGAAGCCTTCGAGACTTTGATCTAGAAGGCTTTTTGTCATGAAAACCTTTACACAATCTGAAAACATTTTCACTCCAGCGTATGAGATACTTTCTTTAGAGAAAAGAAAGAAGGTGAAACCAATTGATTTATACCTGCACCTTAAATCCTGCTATTGACCTATATATTGCATTAAAAGAAATGAAGGCAAATGCAGTCAACCGCACCGAAGATGAAGATTATCAGCCGAATGGCAAGGGAGTCAATGTCTCCATTATGCTAAAGAAATATGGATTCACCAGCACTGCATTAGGATTTATTGCTGGGTTTTCAGGCTCTTATATTGAACAATCCTTAAAGGACCTTTCCATTCAAACCGATTTTATCTCAGTTGAAGGAATTACACGCATTAATGTTTTTATTAATACGACAGAAGAATACAAGCTCGTGAACCAAGGACCTGCGATTGAAGAAAAAGCACTTCACGCCTTTCGTGAAAAAATAGCGGCCATCCCGCAGGGGGACATCCTGATCATGTCAGGCAGCCTGCCAAAAGGCGTACCAGCCAGCATTTTTTCAGAAGTAGCAGCTATTTGTCATCAGAACAACGTCAAGTTTATTTTAGACACAAGCTCCGCAGCAGTTCTTGAGACGCTTCAATACAAGCCGTATTTATTAAAACCGAATGAAGAAGAAATCGCTGCTTTTTTCGGCAAAACACAGCCTATGTCAGAAAAAGAACTCATTGAATCAGGAAAAAAGCTCATTGAGATGGGTGCAGAGCAAGTGCTTATTTCCCGCGGGGGAGAAGGGGCTTTGTTCATTACGAAAGACGCCGTCTTAAAAGGAAACGCACCGACAGGCATTGTAGTAAATACAGCTTGCTCTGGAGATGCGATGCTCGCAGCCTTTCTTAGTAAACAGCTTGAAGGTCATTCATCTGAAGAGTGCTTACGTTACGGCATTGCAACTGGCGCATCTACTGCATTTTCTAAAGGCTTAAGTGATTTACATGATATTCATTCATTAATTGATCAAGTACACATTGACAAGATATAAGGGGGAATAGACATGAGCCGCAAAAAAATTGTCGCTGCAACTGGCTGTCCAACAGGCATTGCACACACATTTATGGCAGCTGAGGCATTAAAAATAGCTGCTGAGCAACTAGGGGTCGACATCAAAGTCGAAACGCATGGTCAAGTAGGGATTGAAAACGCTTTAACCGATCAAGACATTCTGGAGGCCGATGGGGTCATTGTCGCAGCTGACAAAGATGTAAATACAGATCGTTTTCACGGCAAACCACTGATTGAAGTGCCTGTAGCGAAAGGTATCCGCACGCCAAATGAACTGATCCAAGGCATTATCAATGGAGAAGCTCCCGTTCATCAAGTGAAAGGAAGAGCTACTGGAAAAGAAAAAACATCTGCTTCTTCTTCACCAGCTCAACAAAAGTCGGCGAATAAGTGGATACACACCATCTACAAACATTTAATGAACGGTGTATCACACATGCTTCCATTTGTTGTTGGAGGCGGGGTCTTAATTGCTTTATCTTTTCTGTTCGGTATTTACTCAGCTGATCCTCAGCATGAAACGTATCATCCGTTTGCTGCCTATTTGAAAAGCATTGGTGGACTCGGCTTTAGCTTAATGGTGCCTATTTTAGCAGCATTTATCGCTGATTCAATCGCCAGACGCCCAGGGATGGTTGTCGGATTTATCGGCGGCCTGCTTGCAAACGATGGAGGCGCTGGATTCTTAGGTGGTATTATCGCAGGTTTCGCAGCAGGGTATATCATCGTACTCCTTCAATTCCTGCTTCAAAAATTACCTGCATCACTTGACGGATTAAAATCAATCTTCATCTATCCTGTCTTCGGTATTTTCTTAATTGGGGCTGTGATGACACCTCTATTAGTTCCAATCACGGGGCTAAATAATTCATTAATGGATTTTCTCTCAGCTGTTCAATCCACGAATCCGCTGCTCTTAGGTTTAATTGTTGGAGCGATGTGTGGATTTGACATGGGAGGACCTTTTAACAAAGCAGCCTATGTCACAGGAACGGCTTTACTTGCAGAAGGTAACCTTTACTTCATGGCAGGTGTGTCAGCAGCATGTATCACACCACCGCTTATCATTGCGATTGCCACAACGATTTTCCGAAAACATTTCACACCGCAGGAACGAAATGCAGGAGCAATCAACTATATTCTAGGAGCGACACATATAACAGAAGGGGCCATCCCATTTGCGGCAAAGAACCCGATCGTTGTCCTGCCAATTATCATGTTTGGTTCCGCCATCTCTGCTATATTGACGTATCTCTTTGGCGTACAGGTTCCAGCTCCGCATGGCGGGTTCCTTGTCCTTCCAGTCGTCACAGGTGCATTCCAGTGGGTACTATCCATACTGATCGGATCACTTGTAGGTGCCATTCTATACGGACTTTATCGTAAAAAAATAGACAAACCCGCAGTTTAATAGGGAGGAAGAGAAATGATGGAACATATTTATATGAATCTTCATGAAACCGCGTCGTCACAAGCTGGCGTTTTCGCAGCCATTGCTGACATTGCCTACAAAGCAGGTATTTGCACATCACCAGAAGATGTTAAAAAAGGCTTAGCTGAAAGAGAAGCACTGAGCACAACTGGATTTCAAGATGGATTTGCTATTCCGCATACACAAACAGACGCCATCACGAAACCAGCACTCGTGATCGTCCGCACTGAAACAGGCATTGAATGGGACGCTTTTGATGAGAAGCCTTGCTTTTTCTTCTTATCCTTACTGATCCCCAAAAATGAAGCAGGGACCACTCATCTAAAGGCCCTTTCTGCCCTTTCACGAGGATTAATGGATGAAGCGAAACGACAAAAGCTGCTTGAAACAAGAACAAATGAAGACATGCTGACTGTTTTAGAAACAGATATTTTAACGAGAGAGGATGTTTGATCATGCCTTTACTATCAACAACACCGATGCTTGAGACTGCGAAAAAAGAAAAATACGGAATAGTTGCATTCAATGTACATTCCTTTGACAGTATTTATTGGGTGCTCGAAACGGCCGCAGAATTAAAATCACCTGTCATTTTGCAAACAACGGTTGGAACAGTTCAATCTCTTGGAGCAAAAGCGATTGCAGATACAGTCAAAGCGGCGGCTGATCAATATCAAATCCCAATCGGTCTGCACCTCGATCACTGTACGGACTTTGATGTGATTCTCACCTGTATTCGCGCGGGATATACATCCGTCATGATCGATGCATCGATGCATTCATATGAAGAAAATGTTCGCCGCACAAAAGAAGTTGTGGACCTCGCATTAAAAATAGGGGTGAACGTTGAAGCAGAATTAGGCAAGGTAGGCGGCGTAGAGGACGATATCGTCGTCGATGAAAAGGATGCTGAAAAAGCCATTCCATCAGAATGCCGTCAATTTGTAGAAGAAACTGGGGTACCAACTTTAGCGCCTGCAATTGGTACCGCACATGGCATTTATAAAGGGGTTCCGGATATTGACTTTGACCGCATTGAACAAATTGCATCACTGGTCAATGTTCCCCTTGTGCTGCACGGCGGTTCCGCTGTACCGGATGAAGACGTCAGACGATGTGTGGCACTTGGTATGGCAAAGGTCAATGTCTCAACTGAATTAAAAAATGCGTACTCTGAAGCCATCCGCGATCATTTTTCAAACGAACCGGAAAGCTTAGATCCACGTATGTATTTACAAAAAGCAAAACAAGCAGCAAAAGATATGGTCACATCGAAAATACGGATCGTTGGCAGTGAGGGCAAAGCCCTTCCTCTATATCAGTGAAACAAAAAAGCAGAGCCGCTTAAGCTCTGCTTTTTCACATTATTCGTTTTCTTTCATTTCATTTGATGTGTGTACCCGTGCATTTCCCATAAACAGGACCGTAATCGCTGCAAGGGCAATAGGAAACAATGCAATCAAAAATACGTACGTAATACTTTGTGACATCGCATCGATGACTTTATTTAAAATATCAGGCGGAATTTGTGAGCGAGCACCTTCTTGAAAAATGGCTTGTGGATCGCCAATTTGAGAAGGGGCGCCTTTCATTCCGCTAAAGGCATCTGCTAAGCGATTCGATAGGACATTGGTTTGAATCGTCCCAAAAATCGTGACACCAAGTGTCATCCCAAGCGATCTCATAAATGAATTGGTCGAGTTTGCACTGCCTCGGTAACGAGGAGACAGATCATTCATTGAAGCTGACGGCAGAAGGGAGAAACTGAAGCCGACACCAAATCCTGATATCATCATAAAGATTGTGAGCCACAGTCTAGCTGTATCTGGTGACATATTGGCAAGGAGCAGCATTCCCGCGAAAAATGAAATAACAGAGATCGCCATAAGACGTCTAAAAGGCACTTTCGTCTGCATCGTTCCGCCAATCATACTGCCAATGACAGACCCAATCATCATCGGTGTTAAAATGAATCCTGCACTAGTGGCAGATTCACCGTACACCGCTTGAACGAAAATAGGAATGAAGACGGCAAGAATAATAAATGTTGCACCATATAAAAACGCCAAAATTTGAGATGTCGCAAATAAACGATTTTTAAACATCCAAAATGAAATAATCGGTTCCTCCGCTTTACGCTCAACAATAAAGAAGATGGTACTAAACACAAGAAACACGGCAAAAAGTGTGAGGATTTGCACTGAATCCCACGCATAAGATTTACCACCAAGCTCAAGAGCGAACATCAAGCTCACAACCGCCACGACAAGTGTGATAGCACCTGACCAGTCAATTTTCTGCTTGCGATGTTCTAGCGATTCCCGGTAGTATCTGGCAATCAAGACCACACTAACAATACCAATTGGCACGTTAATATAGAAAACCCAATGCCAGCCGATTGAATCTGTGATAATAGCTCCTAATAGTGGTCCTAGTACACTCGATAAACCAAACACTGCACCAAACATACCGGACATTTTTCCGCGTTTTTCAGGTGGGAAGATATCAAAGATGATCGTAAACGCGATTGGAAGAAGGGCACCGCCTCCAAGCCCTTGAATGGCTCGGTAAATAATGAGCTGATCCATCGTTTGTGCGATACCGCACAGCGCAGATCCAATTAAAAAGAAAATAAGTCCAAACAGAAAAAAACGCTTTCGACCATACATATCAGAAAGCTTTCCGTAAATCGGCATTCCAGCCATTACTGCCACCATATAAGAAGCCGTCACCCAAGCAAATTTATCAAAACTGCCCAAATCTGCTACGATGCTTCCCATTGCTGTTGCAACAATGGTATTGTCCATCGCCGCCATAAAAATTCCTAACAGCAAACCGATGACAACTAAGCGAGTGGATGCCTTGCCTTTATCCACATGATTCATTCATTTACCTCCTGCTTACGTTCTCTCCTTATTTTTGCTAGAATCAACTTAAATATAAAGGAAGAGAACATTTATCTTGATGATCAAGATAAATTGATTTTAAAGGGAGGAGAACAAGTTGTCAATAAAGAACGACGCAGAAGACAGAGCAGACCTGATCATCCATACAATGAGGCGCCTCGCCACACGAACGGTTTTATTCCACCAAGCGGCCGCACAATCGCTTGGTCTTTTCCCAACAGACCTCAAATCAGCCGATTTATTAAACGAACTCGGGCCGCTCACAGCAGGAGAATTAAGTGAAAAAACAGGTCTTAGCTCAGGTGCAGTCACAGCTCTGATTGACCGCCTTGAAAAAGCAGGCTACGTCAAAAGAGAAAAGGACCCAAAGGACAAACGAAGAGTCATCATCGTTCCATTAACGGCAGGGAAATCACAAGTAAAAGAACTCTTCCAATCCTTATCGGCATCAACAAAGCAGCTCACAAACGAATACAAACGAGAAGAATTAGATTTAATCATCCAATTCATTTCAGAAGCAGCTGAAATAATGGAGCAAGAACTGCAATTGCTTAAGTCTAAATCGTAAGAAAACACACTGATGCGTTACTAAACTAATAAGAGGATACTATGTTCAATATATGAGCATATATCCTCTTTTCTTATGCATATGATATTCGTTCATTAGATGTTGAAAGATTGTATAATATGTATACAACACATTGGAACAAAAGTTTGTATTTGGGGAGGACGTAGCCCACAGCAGGAGGCGTAGTGAGGTCTTTAGACCGAGCGTTAATATCTTTTAGGATAGATGTGTTATGACAATATAGGATGCTTATCCTAATAAGGGGAGGTATAACAGAAAGTGGAGATTATAAAGTTTAAGGAAACTGATACAAAAGAGATTATTTCATTGTTTTATGAAACAGTTCATTCCGTAAATTCAAAAGATTATTCCCAAGTACAATTGGATGCTTGGGCACCAAGAGATGAAAAAGAATCTAAAATTAATTCTTGGAAGGAATCATTGGGTCAAAATATAACATTTGTTGCTAAAGTGAATGATCAAGTTGTTGGTTTTAGCGATTTAACGCATACCGGGTACTTAGATAGACTATTCGTTCATAAAGATTATCAAGGACAAGGTATAGCCACAGCTTTAGTTGATATGCTCGAATCTGAGGCAAAGAAACTAAATCTTCTAGAAATTGATACCGAAGCAAGTATTACAGCTAAGCCATTTTTTGAACATCTAGGTTACAAAATTGTTTGTTCACAAACTGTGGAAAAAAAGGGGGTTACGTTGGCTAATTTTAAGATGCTAAAAAAAATAAAATAATCATTTTCTTGTTATGCTAACAGGTGCGTTAGTTTAAGAAGAAAGGGTATAACATATTAGTCATATAAAATATGTTATATCTTCTAATTTATTTAACTTTTTTCAATTTAGGTCTTGATAATTTTTAGTTGGAATATGTTGATTTTAAAATAACAAGAAGCTTAGGTGGCGCTTTCCGTTGCACGACTCAGCCATTACTGCGTAAATAAATACATCCTGAATAAGAACTTCTTTTTTATGTGGATCATCGTATAATAGACAAGAAAAACGAACCGAATATTTTTTCCAGAAAGAAGAACCTGCGGACGCTGATCATTGAGTATTTTAAATGCCTTGATTGGTGTCCGTTTTTTTAAAAAAAGAAACGCACCTTTCTCTGATCAAATAGAAGCTGTTTTTGTATCTTTATTCCTATTTAATGACAAATTTTGTGTTGGTAAAATTGACCTTGTCAATGAATAGGAAGGAGAGAATTCTGCTGGGCAAGATACTTGATGCAAAAGTACTAACAAGTGCAATGGACACAAGGGCAAAACACTATCAGGAACTCCGTGAACAAATGGTAGATTTAAAAAAGGCATTACAAGGTGTTGCCAACCTCGGTGATGATTTTACTGGGAAAGGTGCCGATAACATAAAAAGCTTTTATAAAGAACTAGCGGGTAATGTTGACATGTTTATCAATTTCATTGATAAGCAAAAAGCCTTTCATGAAGGTGTTTCTGGGACACTTGATGATACGAGCTTTGGCGGCGATACCTTTGTAGAAGAACACTTTTTAGACAACGCAGTACATATGGGCATCAAAAACGCCAAAAGCATTGTAAAGGATCAAAAAAAGGCACTCAAAACGATTTTTCAAGACATTGATGACCTCATTTCCCTAGAGGTATTTGATAGCCAAAACTTTAACGAAAAAATAGAAGAAGCGGAAGATGAACGAAAAAAGACGGTCAAAGAACTGAGAGAGCTTGATCAAAATTTAAAAGATGAATATGCTTTGTCAGAGACGGAGCAGCAAGCTACAATGGCATTGTACGCTGAAATGATGAATGCGACAAATGACGGAAAAGCGATTTCGCCTATGAATTTTGACAAGAAAGCGTATCAAAATAGCGAAATCTACAAGGCAAAAAGCGATATTGAAAAGCAAACTTCTGAATATCTGAAAATCAAAAAAGAACAAGAAGAAGCCCGAAAGATTGCGAAGGAACAAGAAGCCCTCGCCAACCGTCCTTGGTATGAAAAAGCGCTCGATTACGGTGGAAATATCGTCAATGAACTGACTGGTGTGAACGATGCAAAACGTGCCGCAACAGGTGTTGATCCAATCACGGGTGAGGAACTCACCGCAGGCCAGCGAGTCGCGGCAGGCGGCATGGCAGCAGCGGGTTATATCCCAATTGTCGGATGGGCAGGACGCATTTTCAAAGGTGGAAAAGCCGTCTACAAAACCACCCAAGCCACATCAGCCGCAGTGAGAGCAGTCGACATTTACAAGACATCGCAAAAATCCTTTGACGCCTTAAAAACATCTCAAAAAGGCTTATATGGCCTTACCGCCACCAACGGCTTCAGCGAAGCGATTTCAGGCCGAGACATGTTTGGGAATAAGATCTCGAAAGAACAGCAGGAAGCGAGTATGAATGCGGCACTTGGAATGCTTTTGCCGTTTGGGGCGAAAGGGTTTCAAGGGAAGATGGGGTTAAACGCTCAAAGTCAAGAAGGACTTAATCGAAAAAGGGCTTTGCGGCACGCTAAGGATTTAGGGGGAATACCTAGATCACAACAGCCTACTCGTCAATGGCAAGTAGGAGATAATGTTTTTAAGAAGGGACAAGAACATCGTAATTATGAGTACAGTTCTAACCAAACTCATCATGGGCGGTACTATGAATTTGATACCCCAAAAGGAAAAAGAGTTATAGTACAACATACTAATGACGGAAAATTACACACTCACGCAGGGAAACCGAAAGAGGGTGCCGACCCATTTAATTATGATTTTAAAAAAGAAAGGTATTCAAATATTTATGGACCAAATGGTGATCACCATATCTATTACAATGAATAATGAGGAATGAAAAATATGGTATATCAAAATGAAAAAATACAAAAGAAAATAGCTTTTATGAATGCTAAAAAGAAAATACAACAATTAGCTTATATTGAGGTAATTGATTTTGAAAGTGATGCTTCTCAATGGCTAAAATTATGTGAAGCAGTATTAAAACAATTTCGTCAAATAGACTCTACACCGTCTGATATTTTAACAATTACAGACAATGTATCTGTTATGGCTTGGTTAAAAAATTCACTAGATTTTCTGAAAGAGAAAAGAGAATGGTTTATTTTAGTTGTAAATGACCCTTTTCCTGTTTGGGCAAATGTAAAAGCTCTAGATTTCGATAAGGCAATTGAAGAGATTTGGCTATCCTCAGAGAATCACAACATCATTGTAGCAGATAAAGCAACTGGTAAAATCGCTCAGATATTTTCAGAAGAAAAACATTTTGAACTGCATATTGGAAACTGCGCGATTTAATTATAATCCAGGTTAATTGATTAAGTAGCAGCCACAATCTGAAAACCCGCATTTAACAATGATTTGAATAACCATCACCACTACTTTGATTTTAATGGAATCAAGGTTTCACTTGTCTAATATAATTGATGATTTTAATTATAATACATTGTAGAGGTGATTCAATAAATGAGAGCCACAGTTATTTAGAGGAGTTAGAAGATTTTTCAGGTGTGACATTTCATCAGGGTATCGATTCACCTGAAGAAGCGTTACAGGAGTTTATTCATGAAGCTACTAAAGTATGTCTGCTCTCTACGATAAAGGATTGTCAGGATTTTTTGAATAGTACTTTAACATTTCAAGAAAAAGAAAGCTTTATCGAAAATAATGCAGAAATATACTTTCCGGCGATCTCATTAAAACCTATACAGTGGTTTAATAAAATAATAGAGGAAATGAAAGAAGCAGTGAAAATAAAGTAACACAAAAACCTTGATTGACTAATGCCTTTCAAGGTTTTTGTGTTTATTTTGCTTCATAGTATTTTTGCAAAAAGGGGAATCGGATGAAGTCGATGAACTCAAAGCGGCGGTGGCTGATTTTCCTGTACTGAAGGATGTTCCCTCTTGGTGGAAGAGTATGAGAAAACCACCGCTTTAAATGCTCTGAATGGTTTTATATCCAAGTATGATTCGGAGATGTTAGAATCAATTCTAGCGTTTTTTAATAATGATTTATTCACTTCAGATGAGTTTGCAGAGCTATTCGGAAAAGAAACGGCTGTCTTTCTAACACTCACCGTCACCCAGCTGGCCGAGAAAATCATGAATTCCATCGATGCAGATATTCCATTCAAGGTTTTATCGGAAAGAACTGCTGAGTGGATTGAATCATGGTCACAGGAGTTGGCGCAGCTGATGCAGCTGAATACTCATACAGCCATTGAGCAAACGCTGAAAAAAGGTATAAAAGAAGGCCGTTCTATCCAGGAGATTGAACTGGAGCTGAAGGACTTTCCTGAATTCAGCCGGAAGCGTGCACGTGTAACAGCTGGAACGGGGAAGAAGTGGAAGCACAGCGGAGGGAAAAAGAATCAGTCGAGGGATAGTCATGTGCAGCTGTATGGCACAATTATTCCTCTCGATGATGAATTTGAGATACCATGCAGCGGAGAGCGGTGTATGTTTCCGAGAGATACACAGCTCACGCCAAAAGAGCGAGTAAATTGTCATTGTGCGGTTGGTCCTGTGGTTGAACCTGTTATTCTTGGGTTATCAGCTGAGGAAAAAGAAGAGATTAGAAGAAATACCTTACAAAACATGGAATGAAATAGTATAATATCCTCATTATTTAAAGAATGGGGTTATTTGATGAACTCAGAATTGTGGGAGTTAGTTAAAGAAAATATAGCAGTAATAGCAGCTGGATTATCTTTAATTACTGCTGTTTTATCAGCCACTATTGCTTATTTTTACAACATTAAACACAAAGATTTAGATAGGTTTTATAAAAATGCTCAGGAAACTATGGAAACATTAATTGAGCCTATGTATTTTAAGTTGAAAGAGATTGAACCAGTTGTAGATAAGGAACACAAAATTGAACTTCTTAAGGAATTTTTTGCTGCTTATAATTACAATAAAATTAATATTTCTAGGCTAGGAAATCGAAAGCTTATTGATAACTTTTTAAAGGCTGAATTCGCTTTTAAAGAACTTTTTATAGACAATAATGAATCTTTATATCAAGAGCTGCTATTGAATATTAATCAATTGAAAGAGGTTGTCGATAAAGATTATTGGAAATTGTTTGAGGTGATTTATAAAGACTACAATTGGTATAAACAAACAGCCGATATGAATTATATATTAAGGTTCATATTAAGAGTCGGATTCTTTTTGGAGAATACTTTTTATGGAGTTATATTTATATCCTATGTTCTTATGATTACCTTTATAATTTATTCAATTGGTACAGCCTCGTTTAATGGCATATTGTTTAGGATTTTATTAGCAATTTTCTTAGGGTCAACTTTCTTGTATTTATTCTTAAGTGTTTATACTACAGCTGCAGAAGATACAAAGCAGAAAAAGACTACTGGGGACATTATAAGGGAAAACTATTTTTCCTTTCAAAGCAAAATAATCAGGACCTCTTGTTTCCCCGTAGTATTAATCTGGAAAGTGTTAAAATACATTTTTAAATTACTCAAGAAGTTCATTGTATATATAATACCTTTCTTTAAAAACGATCAGAGATATTCTTGAAAGGGGGTGAACAGATGCAAAAAGAGAATTAAAAAACGCAAAAATCACGCACGTTTCATACGTAGACAAGGCTGCTAATCAAAAGCAGTTCTTTTTTATGAAATCAGAAAAACAGCCAGACTTTCAAAAAGAGATCAAGGTCATTGCGAAGGCTGATGATGCACAGCGTCTTGTGTACGGTATTGTATACGAACCCAACGTAGCTAATGCACATGGTGATTACATGACGCCGGAAGAAATTGAGAAAGCCGCTCACGGCTTCCTAAAGGATGCACGTGAGATCGATAAGCAACATGATTTTCAAGGCGGTGTCGGAGAAGTCGTTGAATCTTACATTGCTCCCTCTGACTTTGAAATGGGCGATGAGATTATCAAGAAAGGATAGTGGGTCCTTGTTGACGAAGGCTTCCTAAGATATTTGGAGCCAGATTCAAAAGGGCGAGATCACCGGATATTCAATGGCCGGAACAGCGGATATAGGAAAACAAGAGCGAGAGCCAGCTTCTGAAGAGAAGGGGCTTTTTTCTTTGCTCAAAAACTTCTTTCTTAAAGGAGAAGTAAAGAACCGATACGACGAAGGCCGCATGCGTCGGGAGTTTTGGGCGGCACAAGATGCCTTGAATTCTGTTTTATTTAAATGGGATTCTTACGACGATGAAGACTTGGAGACTGATCCTGACAAGGTTAGGTCAGCACTGCAAGATTTTGTGGAAATCACACAAGAGATTTTGCTTACTGATGACTTAGCGGGGATCCAAACTGAACCACTTGAAGAAGTTGCAAAAGCTGGCCGGAAGTTTTCAGCTGCTAACTTAACTGAATTGAAAAATGCCAGAGCCGCTATCGACAATCTATTGAGTCAAGAGGCGGTTGAAATTGCTCAATGAGGCATTCGGAAGCTGATCACATAGCAAGGCAATATTGGGTATTTCTTATTCTTAAATCTTAAAAAGGTCATTCAAAATTCCCAGTACATCCATGACCTCATTACAATCGTTTTCTATCATATAAAAGCAGAAAAAGGGTTCTTTTTGTACAAGTCTCAAAGCACACTCAAACGAGTGTGCTCAGGCTGTCGAGAAAATCTCGACAGCTTTATTTTTTTCCTTAAATTTTTTCCATTCCCCCGTTTTATAATAGAGAAAAGCATACTAAAGGAATTTGTTTTTCTCATGTTCCACACTAGAAATTCTTCTCAGCACGAAGCCGAATTTGTATTGCTAGATCAACTGGTCGAAGAGGATCACCTGCTTCGTAAAATTGATCAGTACATTGACTTTTCATTTATCGTAGATAAAGTAAAACCGTATTATAGCGAGAATAAAGGTCGTCCTTCTCTTGATCCACTTATTTTATTCAAAATGATGTTTATCGGATACCTGTACGGTATCCGTTCTGAAAGACAACTTGAAAAAGAAATTTACTATAACATGGCGTATAGATTGTTTTTAGGTTTGAACATCAATGACCCCGTTCCCCACCACTCGACCATTAGCTGGAATCGTCGTACTCAATTCAAAGATACAACGATTTTTCAAGACATTTTTGATGAAATTGTGCTTCAAGCCATCAATCATGATATGGTAGGAGGCCGCGTTCTTTTTTTACTGATTCGACTCATCTTAAAGCCAATGCCAATAAACATAAATATACGAGAAAAACGATTGAACAAGATACCCAGAACTATATAAATGATTTAGAAGAAGCGATCCAAGAAGATCGGGTGGCACACGGAAAAAAGCCCTTAAAGGTAAAAGAGGAGGTGAAAACGGAAAAAGACATTCGTCAAAGTACGACTGACCCTGAAAGTGGCTATATTTATCGTGAAAATAAACCAGAAGGCTTTTTCTACCTAGACCACCGTACAACGGATATGAAGTACAATATCATCACGGACGCCAATGTCACGCCCGGCAATATCCATGACTCTGTTCCGTATCTTGATCGATTGGATCACCAAATCGCCCGATTTGGTTTTCAAGTAGAAGCTGTTGCCCTTGATTCTGGTTATTTGACAACCCCAATCTGTAAAGGTTTATCCGATCGCCGTATTTTTGGTGTCATCGCACATAGACGCTTTCATCCAACAAGAGGATTATTTGAGAAATGGAAATTTCAGTATGATTCTGAACATGATCACTACATATGCCCAAATGGCGAGAAGCTATTATATACAACAACTGATCGAAAAGGTTATCGATTCTACAAATCAGACCCTAAAAAATGCGTATCGTGTCCTTTCCTAGAGAGCTGTACAAGGTCGAAAAATCATCAAAAAGTGATCTCAAGACATGTATGGGAAGAACATAAAGAAAAGATCAGACAAAATCGTCTGTCTGCTTCTGGAAAAGAGCTATATAAAAAAAGAAAAGAAAAAATAGAGCGAAGCTTTGCAGATTCAAAACAACTGCATGGGCTTCGCTACTGCCGGTTGAGGGGAAAACAAAATGTGAGTGAGCAAGTGCTTCTCACAGCTGCCTGTCAGAACATGAAGAAGATTGCCACACACCTAGCGAAGCTAGGCTAGGTGTGTGGGAGGCCTTTTTCATTAAATCTCATCCATCATCATTACGATGAAAATAAAAAAGATTGTAGAAAAACATGAGTTTCTCTACAATCTGAGCACACTCAAGCGAGTGTGCTTTTTCTTATAACAAAAGAACACCCAAAAAGCTGCACAGCATTTGCTGAAGACATTTGGGCTTCTTTGATGCATGTGAGTTGATTAGACTTATAACCAAAGGGAAGAAGGGAGGAATTCGAACTGCACTTAACCAAAAGGGGCACGACTTTATTATCGATGCTGCTTCACACAACCTCTTATCTATCAATTGAAGATTTACAGAATCGACTGAATGTCTCTACTCGAACCGTCTACTCTGAAATCAAACGAATGAATAGCTGGCTGAAAACTCATGAGCTTAGTGGCGTTCAGCGAAAAGATCAACTTGGCTACTACTTAAATCCACATGAAAAAGAAGTCATTATTCAAAAAGCTGACACCATTCTTGTCGGTCACGATTATGAACCATGTGTAAAGGAAAGAAGGGCGATCCTGCTCTTATCCATTGCATGCAATGAGAAATATCTAAAAATAGATGATTTGATGAAGCTCACCAAAGTGAGCAGAAATACATTGCTTGAAGATATGAAACAGCTAAAAGAAGCACTTTCAAAGCAGCTGCTCACGCTTCACTATCAGGCAGCCTGCGGCTATTTGATTTCAGGAGAAGAAAGAGCGATTCGATTGGCGCTGAAACCTTATATTCATTCCATTCGCACCATGATAAAAAATGAAAAAGCGTTTTCATCTTTTTGGTTAAAGGGGCCCATTTCATATAAAAGGTTAAAACATCTCCTCGAGCAGTCAGAACAAGAGCTTAAGCTCGAGTTTGCAGATGAAATGCTGGATCAGCTGTCTTTGGATCTCTTTTTCTACTTTAAGCGGATGAAGCTAGGGCGTGCTGTACACCTTTCAAACGAAGAAAAGCGTACATTGCAGGAAACAGATGAATGCTTGGCGGCTATTCGTTTCATGGCACGAATTCAAAGAGAAACCGGCCTTCAAGTTCATGATGATGAAATCTATTTTCTTAGCACTCTATGGCTCAGCGCCAAGAAACAAAAGCTTCCATCAAGTCAAAAGCCAGAAGAGCATCTCATTCGCACCATTGCCAGACAAATGATTTTTGATTTTCAGCGGTATGCTTGTATCTCCTTTCAAGAGTACGAAGCCTTGGAGCAAAACTTAACCATGCATCTCATCCCAGCCTATTACAGACTCATCTATCACATTGATATCAGCAATGAATTAACAGAATCTATTAAAAAAACACAGCCAGAGGTGTTTGACATCACTCAAAAGGTCGTATGCCATATAGAAAAGGCGACCTGCTCAAAGATAAGTGATCATGAAATTGCTTGCGTGGCGATGCATTTTGGTGGTTGGATGAGAAGAGAAGGAATTTCGCCAATTGTGCGGCGTTCTGTATACATTGTTTGCGGCGAAGGAATTGGCACAAGTCATATGCTAAAAACACAGCTTATCGAATTAATCGGTTATATCGAAGTTCGTGATCTATTATCAAAGCGATCATATGAAGAAATGTCATCCATTGATGTCGACTTTGTTGTGTCAACAACACCTATTTCGTTTAAAGGAAAGCCCGTTCATCTCGTTCATCCCATCCTTACTGCCTATGAGAAAAAAACCTTACTTCAATATGGAGAAGGTGCAGAAACCTTGTTTGATGAGAAAAATGTGAACGTTTTATTCAGGATCATTCAACAGCACAGCATCGTACAAAATGAAAAAGCACTGCTTCGTGATCTTAAAGAGCTACTTCATCCCGCATATGTATCCCATCAGAAAGGGTGGAAACCAGTGTTAAACGATTTATTAACAGAAAAAACCATTCAACTCCAGCAAACAGCAGAAACGTGGCAAGAGGCCATCACAAAAGCAGCACAGCCTTTACTCGAACAAAACGCCATTCAGAAAGGTTATGTGGAGGCCATGATTCAGTCCGTTGATCAAAATGGACCTTATATTGTGATTGCACCACAAGTAGCCATTCCACATGCCAGACCAGAGGACGGCGTGAACGAATTAAGCATGTCACTCATGTCATTCGAACGGCCCGTCTTTTTCTCTAAGGATGAAAAAAAACAGGTTCGTCTCATCATCGTGCTAGCAGCCATTGACAGTATGACCCACCTGAAAGCACTCAAACAGCTGACCATGCTGTTAAGTGATGAAAAACGGATGAAACAACTGGTTGAAGCAAAGGAATTAGTAACGGTGCAAAAACTAATTGATCAATTTTCACAACGATAAAGGAGGAAAAAGAGAATGAAAAAAATTCTTGTTGTGTGCGGAAACGGATTAGGAAGCAGCTTTATCGTAGAAATGAATGTCAAAAAAGCATTAGAAGAGTTAGGACTTGTAGCTGAAGTGGATCATACCGATCTCAGCACAAGTAAAAATGAACTGGCTGATCTATATATCGGAGCAACAGATATTATCGATCAGCTGGATGACGGCACAAGAAAGATCGCTGGGTTAAATAACTTGTTAGACCAGGAAGCCATTAAAGACGTTCTTCGCAAACATATTTAAGCCACGAAAAGGGGGATTCACATCATGATAGAACTGATCATGAACGATATATTGGGCACACCGGCCATTCTCATCGGGTTGTTTGCACTGGCCGGTTTACTTTTGCAGAAAAAATCAGCCGCAGATACCGTGTCAGGCACCTTAAAAACAACGATGGGTTTTTTAATATTAGGAGCGGGCGCCACAGTCGTATCTGATTCACTTGGAGTTTTTCGAAAAATGTTTGAAGCAGCATTTCACATTCAAGGGGTTGTCCCAAATACAGATGCCATGGCGGCCATTGCTCAAAAGGAATTCGGGACACAGACGGCTCTCATTATGATTTTTGGCATGCTGGTCAATTTATTATTGGCAAAATTCACGCCCTTTAAATACGTCTTTTTAACAGGACACCATACCTTGTATATGGCTGCAATGCTCGCAGTCGTTCTCTCGACAGCTGGAATGCAAGGAGCGTTTCTTGTCACCACCGGTTCGATTATATTAGGGACAGCTATGGTCATTGCACCCGCTATTCTTCAGCCATTCACAAGGAAAGTCACTGGAAGCGATGATCTCGCGCTTGGACACTTCAGTACCTTCGGTTATTTTACAGCGGGAATGATCGGAAAATGGATCGGTCGTCCGGAGAGATCAACAGAAACCATTCAAGTACCTAAATCACTCGGCTTTCTACGAGATACATCTGTGGCCATTTCAATCACGATGGCTTTGCTGTTCTTTGCGATTGCACCATTTGCTGGGATTCCCTTTATAGAACAAATGAGCGGAGGCACGAACTTCGCTGTCTTCATTCTTATTCAGGCTATAACCTTTGCTGCTGGTGTGTACATTATTTTAGCCGGGGTGCGGATGGCAATCGGTGAAATCGTGCCTGCTTTCAAAGGGATTGCCGATCGTTTTGTGAAAGGGGCAAAACCGGCACTTGACGCACCAACCGTTTTTCCATTTGCTCCAAATGCAGTCATTATCGGTTTTTTATGCAGCTTTGCAGGAGGCATCGTATCCATTTTTCTTTTACCTTTGTTTGGTTTAACTGTCATTGTTCCTGGTCTTGTCCCTCATTTTTTTTGCGGCGCTACAGCAGGAGTGTATGGCAATGCAACAGGAGGCGTGAGAGGGGCTGTCGCTGGGGCATTTGCAAATGGGTTGCTTCTTTCTTTTTTACCTGCTTGTTTATTACCTGTGTTAGGAACCCTTGGTTTTGAAGGAACAACTTTTGGAGATACAGACTTTGGTATCATCGGAATCTTGATTGGATTGATCAAGCTTTTATTTCAACTGTAAAAAGGAGGAACCTGGGAATGACAGCCATTTTTTCACCTTCACTGATGTGCATGGATTTAACGCATTTCCGCGAACATATTCATATTCTCAACACGAGAGCAGATCGATATCATGTCGACGTCATGGATGGTCATTACGTGAAAAATATCACCTTATCACCCTTTTTCATAGAACAGCTTCGAAAACTGACAGATAGACCAATTGATGTGCATCTTATGGCAGAATACCCCCAAGAATTTTTAATCGATGCCTGCATTGATGCAGGCGCAAGCATGATCTGCTTACACCCAGAGGTCGTGCAAAGAGACGTTTTTAGAATCATTCGGCATATCCATCAAAGAAACTGCGAGGTCGGCTTTGTCTTAAACCCCGCCACACCAATTGCAGCGTTAGATTCCTATCTACATTTAATAGACCGAGTGACGATCATGACGATTGATCCAGGCTTTGCAGGTCAGCCTTTTATTAAAGAAATGCTTCAGAAAATGAAACAGGTGAAAGATGTTAAAGAGAAGGGAGGCTACTCGTTTTCAATTGAAGTAGACGGCTCTTGTAATGAGAGCACGTTCCGGCTGCTTGCTGAGGCTGGAAACGAGATCTATATTATCGGCAACTCAGGTTTATTTGGACTTCACCATCAACTTGATACAGCTTGGGAGACAATGAAGCAATTGTTTTCAAAAGAAACAGCCTCAATTGAATCACGTTAGTAAAAGAGGATGAAACCCATCCTCTTTTTTACGCAACTTTACTAAAACCTCACATCTAACCAAAACATACTCAAAAACAAGATAAAAAATCACGAATTCACACTTGAAAGCGCTTTATCAACATGTTATCCTTCAAATATCTTTAGTAAATATTTAGTCAAAAACCAAGAGGAGTTTGCCTATGACCACACTCAAAGATATTGCTCATGATGCAAAAGTGTCCGTTTCTACTGTATCCCGTGTGTTAAATGGCGATCAAACCCTTGCCGTTTCGCACGCAACAAGACAAAACATCCTCGACATTGCAAAGAAGTTAAACTATACCCCAGTGAGAGCAAGAAAAGCCGATCAAGCAGAGGAAAAAAGCCCATCTGAATCCCCAGTCATCGGTATCGTTGTCGCTCAATCCATTGACGAAGAATTAAATGACCCCTTTTTTTCATCGATTCGAAAAGGAATTGAAAAAGAATATGCCAAACAAGGGCTCTCCACCCTCCATACCTTCCGCCTGAGAAGCATGGATAAAGGGGCGATGCTAAAGGATATTGACGGTTTGATCGTCATTGGACGAATTAGCCCTGATACGGTGGAAAAAATGACAAATCGAATGGAACACATTGTTTTTATCAATCATTATGCGGATGAGGATTTATATGATTGTGTACATGTCGATTTTGTCAGAGCGGCAGATCGAGCGATTCGCCATCTGCAATCGCTTGGCTATACACATCTAGGCTATCTTGGCGGAAAGGAGCGAGAGCATTATTTCGAAGGTAATGCTGTGATTGAGGACGAAAGACAAACGACGTTTATGAAAAGAATGCAAGAGGCAGGTGGTCTTCATCTGGATGACATCCATATTGGAGAATACTCCATGCAAGAAGGCTATACGCTCATGCAGAAGGCCATTAAAAAAGGAAACCTGCCACAAGCCTTTTTTATCGGAAGTGATTCAATGGCGATCGGTGCAATGCGCGCGCTCAACGAAGCCGGTCTAAGTGTTCCTTCAGATGTATCTATTGTTGGGTTTAATGACATTGAAGCTGCTTCATTTTCAAGCCCGCCGCTTACAACCGTCAAAGTATATACAGAAGAAATGGGGGAAGTCGGTTTGAAGCTTTTGCTTGAGAGAATAAACGGCAGAAAGCTTCCTCTAAAAGTTGTCATGCCAACAAAACTCATCGAAAGAGGCAGCACATGCCTCATCCATGAAAGGGGGTGAACCGCGTTTTCAGCAAACAAAAAAGAGACAAAAAAGCAGAAAGCAAGCTGCTTCGCATGATGGCCAGATCATGCGAAGAACAAGGCAGCCTACCGGTATGCTCTCTTATCTCTTTGAAAAGAATAGAATTCCAGTATAATGGACTTCTTTTGTTTCCGCAACTGCATGAATTCTACTGATTATCGTCTGAATTTTCAGTGATTAAAAGGAGGAAACCATGAATAAAAAAATCATGCTACTCACTGCGGCCTTTATCTTGACCATTCTTTTGTCTGCTTGTAGCAATAGCGGAACGTCCGAAGCAAACGGAAAGGTCACCCTAACTCTCTTTTCGACGATGAGCAACAGCGGGGAAAGAAAAGCGTTTGAAGAAGTGATTCGTAAGTTTGAAAAAGAGCATCCACATCTTCGAATCGATGCCAACTTCCCAGGCAACAGCTATGAAGATACGATCCGTGTCAAAATGGGGGCAAATGATATGCCGGATCTGTTTGACACACACGGCTGGGCCAAACTGCGCTACAGCGAGTATGTCGCTGATCTAAAAGAAATGGATTGGGTGAAACAGCTTGATCCTTCACTCGATCAAATTTTAAAGGACCAAGATGGAAAAGTATACGCGTATCCGCTGAATCAAGCAAAAGACGGGCTTAGCTTTAATGCCAATCTATTAAAGGACTATGACATTGAGGTTCCTAGAACACTTGATGAATTCAAATCGGCTTTGCTGACCGTTAAGGAAAAGAGCAAAGGAGAGGTTGTGCCGCTCTGGATACCAGGAGGAGACAACTCAAATATCGCCCAAGTTTTTGATGAACTCGCCACACCTTTATTGATCACCAGTCCAAACCATCGATACGGAAAAGACCTTGAAAACGGATCATTTGATTGGTCTCTCTATACACCGCTTGCACAGTTCATGAAGGATCTGAAGGATCAAGATCTTTTAAACAAAGATGTCCTAACAGCAAAACTATCTCAAGCACCTGAACTGATGGCACAAAACAAAATAGCTTTCACCTTTGTCGGAGGGTCTTTAGGACCTGAGGCGACAGAACTCAATCCATCGATCAAAGTAGGCGCGATGCCAGTTCCTTCCATTCATGAAGGAGATAAGCAAAGCTGGATTGGAGGAGAACGGTTTACGGTCGCTGCATGGAAGGACTCCAAACATCTAAAAGAAGCAAAACAATTCATCGATTTTCTCGCAAAGCCTGAAAATGCGAAAAAAATCGCAGAAGGCACCTCATCTGAAGCAGCCTTAAAGCAAGTTAAAGCGAAAAACTATTACTCTATGTTTTACGATCAATACGAAGAGGTGAAGATTGAACCGTATTTCGATCGAAAATACTTACCAAGCGGCATGTGGGCTGTCATGGCAACAACGGGTCAAGAATTATTAGCAGGCTCCATCACACCAGAACAATTATCGAAGAAGATGGAAGAGGAATATAAGCGTCTGAAAAAACAATAGCAGGCTCATGCTGAAACAGGAGTGAATCCAATGAATGACATCACAAAAGCACAGCAGCCAGCCGCATTCACCTCTTTACCAAAGCAGAAAATGAAAAAAAGCCAGAATTCATCCCTTTGGTGGATGTACTTACCAGCTGTTCTCATTGTCAGTACCTTTATCATTTATCCTTTTTTGAACGGAATTCAGCTATCTTTTACGAATTGGAATGGGTTCTCACAAACTTATGAATGGATTGGGCTTGATCAATATAGGCGTCTGCTTCAGGACCCAACCACATGGCTTGTTGTTAAAAATACGCTTCTATACGGAATCGGTAGCACAATCTTACAAAATATCATCGGACTTGGATATGCTCTTTTATTAAATCAAAGCTTAAAGATGAGAGCCATTACAAGAACAGTCATCTATTTACCTGTCATGATTAGTCCGATTGCGATGGGCTATATTTGGTATTTCGTGTTTGCTTACCAAGGCGGTGCCTTAAACGATGTGGTGACGCTTTTTGGATTTGATCAAATGAATGCGCTTGGCAATCCCCAATTAAACACATGGATCATTGTGCTCGTCAACACCTATCAATTCGTTGGGATTGCGATGATCATTTATTTAGCAGGACTGCAAAGTATTCCTAAGGATTATTATGAAGCGGCACAATTAGACGGTGCATCCAGCCTCCAGCAATTCAGGCGAATCACATTGCCGCTCCTTATACCGTCTATCACCATTAATGTTGTGCTGAATGTCATTGGCGGGCTCAAGCTCTTTGATGTCATTGTGGCGCTTACTGGCGGCGGACCGGGAGATTCCTCACAATCGATGTCGACCTTTATGTATGATCTGTATTTCAAACGTCAGGATGCAGGCTATGCAGCAACTCAAGGGGTCTTCATGGCGGTCATCATCCTTGTCATTAGTGTCGCAGCGTTGATGTATTTCAAACGAAAGGAGACCGAGGTGTGATGGAAAATGCCTTTAAACGTAAGAAGAGATGGTACACCTTCCTCGCCCTTTTGGTGACATTGCTTCATCTCATTCCATTTTATATCTTGGTAACGACATCATTAAAGGGGATAGGAGATTTCAGTTCAAAATGGCTATTTCCAAAAGCGCTTCATCTTGAAAACTTTCGCACGGCATGGACAGAGGCTCAGCTTGGCCAATCCTTCTTGAATACCGTGATCATTACGTTCAGCTCTGCTGTATGCCTCATCTTTCTTGGCTCTCTTGCAGCCTATCCGCTCGCAAGAAGAAGCACAAAGCTAAATAAAGCAGTTTATGTTTTATTCATCGCCATTATGGTCATTCCACCACTCACAGCCCTTGTCCCGCTCTATAAATTGGTCGTTCAAATTGGGATGATGAACACCTATCAAATCGCTATTTTAAATAATGTCGCTGCTTTTTTGCCGCTAACGATTTTCTTATACGCAGGCTTTATCCGGTCAACCATTCCAAAGGAGCTTGAAGAAGCAGCCCGTATTGATGGAGCTGGGACACTTAGAGTTTTTTTCACCGTCGTTTTTCCGCTTCTGAAACCCATTACCGCTTCTGTTTTAATCATTGCCTGTGTGTATATTTGGAATGACTATCAATTTGCCATCTTCTTTTTACAAGATAAAGAGATGCATACACTCACAGTCGCCCTATCCCATTTTTTTGGTCAAAATCAACATCAGCTTCAGCTCGTTGGTGCTGCTGCGCTCATTGCAATGCTGCCGATGGTGACGATGTTTTTACTGTTGCAAAAATATTTTATCGCAGGGCTTTCACAAGGCTCTGTCAAAGGATAGTTCAATATGGATGCGAAAAGGAGAGTCGTCTATGTCTAAAATTACATTTATCGGTGCAGGGAGTACCGTGTTTGCTAAAAATATATTAGGAGATTGTTTGTTCGTCCCTGCACTAAGCGGTTTTGAATTCGCTTTATATGATATCGACCACAACCGGCTGAAAGAATCAGAAACGATGCTCCGCCATTTAAAAGAGAACTACGCTGCACATGTGACCATTACGTCCTATCACAACCAAAAAGAAGCCTTAAAGGATGCAAAATATGTGATCAATGCCATCCAGGTTGGAGGCTACCGGCCAAGCACGGTGATTGATTTTGAGATTCCGAAAAAATATGGGTTAAGACAAACGATTGCGGATACAGTTGGCATCGGCGGGATCTTCCGCTTCCTTCGAACATTTCCTGTGATGCTTGATTTTGCAAAGGAGATGGAAGAGGTTTGCCCAAATGCTTTATTGTTAAATTACACAAATCCAATGGCCACACTGACAGGTGCGATGCTGCGCTATACACCGGTTCAAACGGTGGGTCTTTGTCATAGCGTGCAGGTGTGTACAAAGGATCTATTTGAATCACTTGAAATGGATCATGAAGGAATTGAAGAAAAAATTGCTGGCATCAATCACATGGCGTGGTTATTAGAAGTGAAACGAGACGGAAAAGATTTGTACCCTGACATCAAAAGAAGAGCGAAAGAAAAGCAGAAATCACGGCATCATGATATGGTACGTTTTGAGATGATGGATAAATTCGGCTACTATGTCACAGAATCCTCAGAACATAATGCCGAATATCATCCTTATTTCATTAAATCACGCTATCCAGAACTGATCGGTCAATTTAACATTCCGCTCGATGAATATCCGAGACGCTGCGAGGAACAAATCAACAACTGGAATACCATGAAGCATGACCTTGTGGGCAATACACAGATCACACATACTCGCTCAAAAGAATATGGTTCTCGTATCATTGAAGCGATCGAAACGAACGTTCCCTTTAAATTTGCCGGGAATGTGCTGAATACAGGAGGCCTCATTCACAACCTGCCTGAAAAAGCGTGTGTCGAAGTGCCGTGTGTTGCAGATCGGAGCGGTATCATGCCTTGCTATGTCGGAGAGATCCCTGAACAATTGGCTGGACTGAACCGGACCAATATCAGCTCACAGCTCATGACAATCGAAGCAGCAATCAGCGGCAAAAAAGAGCACATTTATCAAGCGGCATTACTTGATCCACACACAAGCGCTGAACTATCGATTGATGACATCATCAAATTATGCGATGAACTCATTGAAGCACATGGTGAGATGCTCCCGCATTTTGCAGAACCGAATCAATATGCCGCATCAACCAACTTACAGAAATAAACCAGCCTCTACCTGATGCCACGCGCATCAGGTTTTTTTATGCTGCAAAAAGAGGATTGACTGAAAGCGTTTTTAATATTATGATTTTTCTAAAGTTAACCAACAGTTAATCAAAAATACACCATGAATGAATCACATTCCGGAATCATTTCTCACAAACAAATGGACGATTGGCAACCTTTCACACGTTAGAGCAAGCTTTTATCACAACGTAAACCAAAACGACAATAATATTTGACAAAGAGTGTATACAGATGGGCGCCCATTAGATGAGACAATGACAACCATACACATCCTATAATCATGACATTTTTTCATAAAAAGGAGAGAGGGAACATGACCAAAACAGATGTACAAATGTTGAAAAATTATATTGGCGGACAATGGATTGAGGCAGAAACTAGTCAAACAGAGGCAGTATATAACCCAGCTACTGGCGAGATCATCGCAGAAGTGCCGCTTTCAACAAAAAAAGATGTCGAACGTGCGGTACAGGCAGCACAACAAGCATTTACCACTTGGTCGAAAACACCCGTTCCCCGCCGTGCACGCATTTTATTTAAATACCAGCAGTTACTCGTTGAAAAATGGGATGAGCTGGCTGAACTCGTCACGATTGAAAACGGAAAAAGCATCACAGAAGCAAAAGGAGAAGTGCAGCGCGGGATTGAATGTGTCGAATTTGCCGCTGGTGCACCAACCTTAATGATGGGAAAACAATTACCAGATATCGCATCTGGACTCGAATCTGGCATGTATCGCTATCCAATTGGCGTCATCGGCGGGATTACTCCATTTAACTTTCCGATGATGGTCCCTTGCTGGATGTTTCCGCTTGCCATTGCCTGTGGAAATACGTTTGTTTTAAAACCTTCAGAGCGCACGCCGATTCTTGCCGCACGTTTAGCCGAGCTATTTGAAGAAGCAGGTCTTCCAAAAGGTGTTCTCAACATTGTCAATGGGGCTCACGATGTCGTCAACGGTCTGCTTGAACACCAAAAGGTCAAAGCCATTTCATTTGTCGGCTCTCAGCCAGTCGCAGAATACGTCTATAAAAAAGGCACAGAGCATGGCAAACGTGTCCAAGCACTTGCAGGAGCAAAAAATCACTCCATTGTCCTCAAAGATGCAGATTTAGATGCGGCAACGAAACAAATCATTGGTGCTGCCTTTGGATCAGCAGGAGAGCGCTGCATGGCCGCGGCCGTTGTCGCAGTGGAAGAAGAAGTGGCAGATGAACTCATTCAAAAATTAGTTGATGAATCGAACGAGCTCGTCATTGGAAATGGAATAAATGAAGAGGTCTTTCTTGGTCCAGTCATTCGAAAGGAACATAAGGAGCGAACGCTTCAATACATTCAGTCAGGGATTGAAGAAGGCGCAAGTCTCATTCGAGATGGTAGGAAAGATCATGAAACAAATGGAAATGGGTATTTCGTTGGACCAACGATCTTTGACCATGTGACAAATCAAATGAAAATTTGGCAGGACGAGATTTTCGCCCCAGTCTTATCAATTGTTCGTGTCTCTTCACTAACAGAAGCAATCGACCTGTCCAATCAATCAAAATTTGCGAACGGTGCCTGCCTGTACACAGACAGTGCATCAAGCATCAGAGAATTTCGCGAAAACATCGACGCAGGGATGCTCGGCGTCAATATCGGTGTTCCCGCACCAATGGCATTTTTCCCGTTTTCCGGCTGGAAGGATTCTTTCTACGGGGATTTGCACGCCAATGGAACAGACGGAGTGGAGTTTTACACAAGAAAGAAAATGGTAACCGCTCGTTATATGTGATCAACAGTCATGAATAAGCTAAGAAAATGCAGTTCCAAAAGGGGAACTGCGTTTTTTTGTTGTCTCCTAGTCAAAAAGTAAGGGTTTACATGGTTGTGTTTGCAGCGATCCCTCAAGAAATCATCCTTTGTATTCATTCTTCATCAGCGTCTATCAACATAATTTGAAATTGGGCGTAAACCCCAAGATTAGGAAGATGAAAACAGGAGGAAAATGACACGATGAGAAAGAGGATGAAGTGCGGTGTAGGTTTTTTGATTCTAGCTTTGGTACTAAGCTGTATACCAGTATATGATGCGAGTGCAGCAAGTACCCCCATTGCAAAACGAGTAGGAAATGCAAATCCGCTCATAGACCATCACCTGGGGGCAGATCCGTTTGCGCTCACCTATAACGGCAGAGTGTACATTTATATGTCGAGTGATGACTATGAATATCACAGCAATGGAACGATTAAGGACAATTCTTTTGCAAATTTGAATAGGGTTTTTGTCATCTCTTCGGCGGATATGGTGAACTGGACAGATCACGGAGCGATTCCAGTAGCTGGCGCAAATGGGGCCAATGGCGGAAAAGGGATTGCAAAATGGGCAGGCGCTTCTTGGGCTCCAGCCGCTGCGGTGAAAAAGATCAATGGGAAGGATAAATTTTTCCTTTATTTTGCTAATAGCGGCGGAGGGATTGGCGTCTTGACAGCGGACAGCCCGATTGGTCCTTGGAAAGATCCTATCGGAAAAGCGCTCGTCACGCCAAATACACCAGGGATGTCCGGTGTTGTATGGCTGTTTGATCCAGCCGTATTTGTAGATGATGACGGGACCGGTTATCTATATGCCGGCGGAGGCGTTCCAGGCGGTTCAAATCCAACGCAGGGACAATGGGCCAACCCTAAAACAGCAAGAGTTCTGAAGCTAGGGCCTGACATGACAAGTGTGGTCGGCAGTGCATCAACCATTGATGCTCCTTTTATGTTCGAAGATTCAGGGATGCATAAGTATAACGGTACCTATTACTATTCCTATTGCATCAATTTTGGCGGCTCCCACCCAGCAGATAAACCACCAGGCGAGATCGGTTATATGACGAGCTCAAGTCCTATGGGTCCCTTTACGTATAAAGGACACTTCTTGAAAAATCCAGGTGCATTTTTCGGTGGCGGCGGTAACAACCATCATGCTGTGTTCAATTTTAAAAACGAGTGGTATGTCGTGTATCACACGCAAACGGTGAGCTCTGCCTTATACGGAGCAGGGAAAGGCTACAGATCTCCCCACATTAATAAGCTTGTGCATAATGCTGACGGCTCCCTTCGAGAGGTCGCAGCCAATTTTGAAGGCGTTAAACAGCTTTCCAATCTAAATCCTTATCAACGGGTAGAAGCTGAAACATTCGCTTGGAATGGACGCATTTTAACAGAGGCCTCCTCAGCACCTGGTGGGCCAGTCAATAACCAGCATGTCACAAACATTCAAAACGGCGATTGGGTGGCTGTCAGTAATGTCGATTTCGGATCGAGAGGTGCCAGAACCTTTAAAGCCAATGTAGCAGCCGCTTCAGGCGGACAAATTGAAGTACGTCTTGGCAGTCCAGACGGCAGAATTGCCGGAACACTCAATGTCCCTTCCACAGGCGGAAACTGGCGAGAAATAGAAACAGCTGTAAACGGGGCAACGGGAGTACACAACGTATTTTTTGTCTTCAAAGGAAATGGTTCCAATCTATTCCAATTTGATTCCTGGCAGTTTACTCAAAGGTAAACAAAATCTGATGCTACGGCATCGATTAATGGTTGATGGGAGAGTGGGGAAATTTGATGTCCATAATCAAAAAACCAATTTGCACTTTATTGGTCTGCTTCACTATGTTGTCTGTCATGTTCATAGGACCCGGCGTAACTGAGGTGTCAGCGGCAAGTGATGCGAATATTAATGTCAACGCGGAAAGACAAGTGATCCGCGGCTTTGGCGGGATGAACCACCCGGCTTGGATTGGTGATTTGACCGGCCCTCAAAGGGAAACCGCCTTTGGCAATGGGCAGAATCAGTTAGGATTCTCCATTCTACGGATTTATGTAGACGAGAACAGAAATAATTGGCACAGAGAAGTCGCCACCGCTAAAAGAGCGATAGAGTACGGTGCTTTCGTGATTGCTTCGCCTTGGAATCCTCCAAGCCATATGGTAGAGACTTTCAATCGTAATGGTGCGTCTGCAAAGCGGTTGAGATACAATCAATACGCCGCATATGCTCAGCATTTGAATGATTTCGTGACATACATGAAAAATAATGGCGTCAACCTCTATGCCATTTCTGTACAAAACGAGCCTGATTATGCACATGAATGGACATGGTGGACACCTCAGGAAATCCTGCGATTCATGAGAGAAAATGCCGGCTCCATTAATGCACGTGTGATTGCACCAGAATCCTTTCAATACCTTAAGAATATCTCAGATCCTATCTTAAACGATCCGCAGGCGCTTAGAAATATGGACATTCTCGGTGCCCATCTGTACGGAACCCAAATCAGCCAGCTTCCGTATCCTCTTTTCAAACAAAAAGGAGGGGGAAAAGAGCTGTGGATGACAGAGGTCTACTACCCGAATAGTGATAACAATTCAGCGGACCGCTGGCCTGAGGCATTAGGGGTATCAGAGCATATTCACCATTCAATGGTGGAAGGGGACTTTCAGGCGTATGTGTGGTGGTACATCCGGAGATCATACGGTCCTATGAAAGAAGATGGAATGATTAGCAAGCGTGGATACAACATGGCGCATTTCTCCAAGTTTGTGCGTCCAGGGTACGTCAGAATTGATGCAACGAAAAGCCCTGAACCGAATGTTTTCGTCTCAGCCTATAAAGGAAACAATCAGGTCGTCATTGTCGCGATTAACAAAAACAATACAGGAGTCAATCAACACTTTGTCATGCAAAATGGAACTGCTTCGCAAGCGTCAAGATGGATCACGAGCAGCAACAGTAACCTTCAGCCTGGAACTGATTTAAATATATCAGGAAATCAATTTTGGGCTCATCTCCCTGCTCAAAGTGTGACAACATTTGTGGTCAAACGCTAAAAAACACAAAAGCCAATTTTCTCATTAAAAAAGAAAATTGGCTTTTTTCTATGCAAATAGAAAGTTGTTTTTTCACGACGTCTACACTTTGGGTATAATAATAGCAATGACTTCAGGAGAGTGATCATAATGCCCAAGCTACAAAACAAAGTATTGATTATAGATGACGAAAAAGAAATCTTGGAATTAATCCATACAGTATTAACAAGGGAAGGCATTGATCGGGTGATAACAGCTTCAACTGCCCGTGATGGGCTCATGCAATTTCATCAAGAACAACCCGATCTCGTCATACTGGATATTATGCTGCCAGACGGTGAAGGCTACGATATTTGCAAACAAATCAGAGACGTCTCACATGTTCCGATTATCTTCTTATCAGCAAAGGGAGAGGAATCAGACAAAATTGTAGGACTTGCCATTGGCGGCGATGATTACATTACAAAACCGTTCAGTCCAAAAGAAGTCGCCTACCGGGTAAAAGCTCAGCTAAGACGGTCATCATACTTGCAGCCTTCTCAAGCTGATCCCGTCATCAAAAAAGGGCCATTTGAGTTAAACGAGCAGCAAGCCGAACTGACAAAAAACGGAGCGGCGATTGAGCTCACTCCGAAAGAACTTATGTTGATGACCTATTTCTTGCAGCATCCGAATCGCGTGATCAGTAAAGAAACGCTTTATCAAACGGTTTGGGGAGAGGATTTCTTCGGTTCTGATAATACAGTGATGGTTCATATACGAAGACTTCGGGAGAAAATAGAAGATTCCCCATCTACACCAGAATTTCTCGTGACGGTTAAAGGGCTTGGCTATAAATTTGTTGTAAAGGATGCGTAAAGATGAAATGGCGATTAACAGGCAGATATATGGTCTCTGTCATTATCGTGACCATTATCACGGTCTTTATTAACTTATTTGGATTCATGATTTGGCTTGTACTACAAGCAAGCAGCCAGCAAAACGAAGAAAATACGCCGGAAACCTTCACAAGAACATTTGAACAATACATCACCTTATCCGATCAAGATATCACTGTGAGTAAAGAAGGACAGCAAGCCTTAAAACAACAAAATGCATGGATTCAAATATTAGATGAAAATGGACAAGATGTCTACCATGCACAAGCACCTAAAGGTTTAAAGAGCAAATACACACCTATAGAAGTCGTGAACTTACATAAATATAAAGATAAGCATTTGATGTCGACTATTTATGCTGGGGGGAAAAATGGAAAGGGCATGGAATACAGCTACTTTATCGGATTTAAGGACCCTTCCATCGGAAAATATTTATTTTCTTTTGATACGAAAGACTTAATATCGCAATTCAATATCGGGACGATGATTTTATTATCAATAGATGCCATCATTGCCTTACTCATTGGGTACTTATTCAGCCGGCAGCTCATCAAACCGCTCGGCCGTGCCATATATGGCATCCAACGGCTCGCAAACGGAGATTACACGACGAAGCTGCCAACTAAGGGGATATATAAAGATGTTTTCTATAATGTCAATCACTTATCAGAGCAGCTCGCTTCAAGCCAAAAGGAAAAAGACAAATTAGAGCAAATGCGGGAAGAGTGGATCAGTCATATTTCTCATGATATTAAAACACCATTATCCTCAATCCAAGGCTATGCAGAAATCATGAAAGATCCAAATTATCCTCTTTCAGATCAAGACATCAAACATTATGCCAGCATCATAGAGAATAAATCACTTTACATTAAAGATGTCATGGAGGATCTCAATTTAACAACAAGACTGAAAAATAACGATGTGATGCTGCATAAAGAGCTGGTGAACATTGTGCCGTTGCTGCGAGAAACGTTAATTGATATCCTCAACAATTCGAGATATGCAGATCAAAGCATTGAGCTGCAAACGAATGTAGACAAGCTTATGCTGAATATTGATACGATCCTCATACGAAGAGCGGTCACCAATCTCATTTTAAATGCCCTTGTTCACAATGATGCTGATGTGAACATCATTGTAAAGCTTGAACAAAAAGAACATACCCACATCAAAATTCAAGACAACGGCAAAGGAATTGAAGAGGCAGAGCTAGAAAAAGTGTTTGACCGCTACTATAGAGGGACGAATACAGGAGGGACACATGCAGGCTCTGGTCTTGGAATGGCGATTGCAAAAGATATCATCCAAAAACACGGCGGAGATATTACGATACAAAGTATGATAGGGGAAGGAACAACGATTGATATCCAATTACCCGCTTGAACGGACATACAAAAAACGGTTCTGTGATTGAGCAGAACCGTTTTTTTCATCTATTATTCTGAAAACACTTTAATGCCTTTCACAATGTTCCAAATGAAGAAGTAGATCGCGACAAGGAATGTCACAGCATACGTTGCAATTAAGAACGGACCAGCATGACTGATATCGTTCATGCCAAGTAACCCTGAACCGGCAATACCGATGCCAAAAATCAAATAAGGAATTAAATGCGTCCAAAGCGATTTTTTCGCATGATATTTCACTTCGTCCTTTCCTAAGAAATAGACGATAATTGGAAACAGAAACGGTGCAAAAAAGATACTGAAGTAACATAATGAAGACAAAATTTTATTTTCTCTCAAACCTTTTCACCTCTATGATTGATTTAGAAGAGGGGACCATTTGACTCATCCCTCACTTCCTTACAACCCCATTGTACAACCTCAACCTTAACTTGTATTAATCCGAACCTTACAGCAACCTTAAAAATGTTAAACAGTAGAATGATCAATGAAAAATAAAATACAAACTAGGTATTTCAATTTAATCTATTAGAAAAAAACGTTGACTTTGTTCATCTCTCTGATCCTGTGGCTTCGTCATTTTTCCCCTAACATAAAATGAATGTTTCACCTTTATAATGTACATATAGTAAGACAAAATAATAAAAAAGGAGTACCGATGGAGTTGATGACTAGAGGAGAACTTGCCAAAAAAACAGGAATAAGTCCTGCCGCAATTCGTTACTATGAAGAGCACAACATATTACCTGCTCCAAGACGACGTTCAAACGGTTACAGATTCTATACAGAAGACTATATTGTGAAGATTCAATTGATCAAAGATGCGAAAACGCTGGGTTATTCATTAAAGGAAATAGCTGAGATTATGGAAATGCTAAGTCAAGACATAGACCTTGATACGCTAAGAAAAATTGTCCATCTTAAACATGAAGAAATTGAAAGAAAAATCAAAAGCCTTCGTCTCATTCAAGACCTTTTATCTAACTTATTAAAGACCCCCGAAAAAAAAGTACAAGTCTACCTGGAATCATTTCGTGTACCAAATGAGGATGATCAATCATCATATTGAGTGAAAGGAGAGAAAAAAATGAGTGTAGAAATATATCATGGTGAACGTTCTGAAGAAAGTATTCAATTTGAAACATTATTCGCTTCGCAAAGTAATAAAGAGAGTTTTTCTAGTATCGAACAAACAAAAAAATTTCTTAAGCAAAAAGGAATTGAAAATACGCAGCCTTATGCCATTGGGGATGATGTGAAGTTAATGAGTGAGGTACAAGAGCAGACATTCGAAGGCATGCAAGTTTTCACATTGAACGAACAAGCATCACAAAACCAAAAAGTCATTCTCTATCTACATGGTGGCGCATGGACAAATCAGCCGTTGAATGTCCATTGGTGGTTCATGGATAAAATGGCGCAATCACTCGATGCGAAAGTGGTCGCTCCTATTTACCCAAAAGTGCCTCATTATAGCTACCAGGATACGTATCCGAAAATTCTTAACCTATATAAAGACCTTCTGAAAACTGCCGGAAGTGCCAATCAATTGACGATCATGGGAGATTCAGCTGGCGGAAATATCTCACTTGGTCTGGCGCACCTTTTAAAGAAGGAGGATCTGCCGCAGCCGAAGGATATTATTTTATTATCTGCATGTGTTGACATGAGCTTTAGCAATCCTCTCATGTTTGAATATGCAAAAAAGGACCCGATTCTAGGTTATGAAGGAATGGAAGCCATTGCAAAGATTTGGACAGCTGATCAACATGTAACTGACCCAATGATCAGTCCCATTTACGGTGACTTCAAAGGACTTGCGAAGATTACTCATTTCATTGGAACACATGATATGTTATATCCAGATGCCATAAAGCTCGATGAAAAACTAACAGAACAAGGAATGGACATCCAAACCTTTGTTTATCCTGAAATGCTGCATGTGTTTGTTGTCATGCCAATTCCCGAGGCAAAAAATGCCGAGGAGAAAATCATTCAGGTGATCAATCGTTAAGAAATGTAGAATGATTTGATTGAAATAGTCGAAAGTTTAGTGAATGGGCTGCTTTTATGAAAGCAGCCTTTTTCAATTCAACATGAAATACATCCACAATGTCCATTCACTACAGATTAAACTTTCCTCAAATTCCAATTTTTGTTTACAGTGTGCGCATTTCCTATTAATATAATGATTGTTCGCTTCTTCAATGGATTTAAATAAATGACGGCTAGTAAAGGAGAGTGAATGATGAGTGTTTCTTTTCTTCAACCTATGGCTCTGATCTTATTTACATTGCCTTTGTTATTTTTAATATGGGGGATTGTAGGCTATATCATCTTTAAGCGGGTCTACATTGTTCTAATGATCACATTTGCAGCTTCAACCGTTTTTATTTTTGCCTATACGGGGTTTGACATGTCGAATATGTATTGGGTCATCGCTATGACCTTTCTATGCATGTGTACCTCTGTCATCACAAAAATCATCCACTATATGATTTATCGCTATAAAAAAGGATAAGAAGATGATATGTGCAAACATAAGCTTTACAACAGTTCATCACCTCATGTTTGGTATAATAAATACGAGCAGTGAAGTGGAAGGGGAACACGATGAAAACTTTTGATCTATCACAAGAAGATGTAAAATTAATAGACGAAGCAAAAAAGAAGATTATCAGTCTATATGAAGATGATAAACACCATGTAGGGGCAGCGGTCCGTATGAAAACAGGAGAAATCATATCAGCTGTTCATATCGAAGCCTATATCGGACGGGTAACGATCTGCGCAGAAGCCATTGCGATTGGTAGCGCTTTATCGAATGGATATAAGAATTTTGATACCATTGTTGCAGTGAGACACCCTTATTCAGATAAAGAAGATAGAAGCATTAGGGTAGTAAGCCCTTGCGGCATCTGCCGAGAGCTCATTTCAGACTTTGGACCAGCATGTTTTGTCATCATTGAGATCGATGAGGAGATGGTCAAGGTGAAAATCGAAGAACTCATTCCGCTCAAATATACTCGAAGCTGATGTACCACATAAAGATAAAGTAGAAAAAGGGATGCAGCGCAAACGTTAAATGTGATTCTTGCTACATCCAAGATAACTGAAAAACCGCTCAACAAAAGTAGCCCCATATATTTTCTCCATATGTTTCGTGTTAAAAATATACTGTTCCATTTGTTCAAGCTTGCGCAGACTGCGCACTAGTATTTTCCGATCATGGTCAGACAGAGTAGGATCATCACCTATTTTCTCTAAGGCCTTTTTCACACGTGCAGATACATTTTCAACATACAGATGGTTTTTGGATGCTGGCGGAATACATGCCGACAGGTCACAGCCTATAAAACGAACACCGTCAAGGGTACAGTTTTCAAAATCGGCGATCAGCTTTTGCTTGCCATTTCCCTCAAACGTTATATCTATTAGCTTACCAGCAAAGGTACAATTGACGATGTTCGCTACCTGTAAAACGCGGTCATTGAATCTACATTTAGAGAAAGTACAATCGATAAACGTAGCATTCTCCAATGTCATTCCTCTCATATCGCAGGAAGAAAATACGCAATTGGTGAAGACGGCTTCGTTTTTGGCAATGCCCACAGAGCGCAAGTCTGAACGACTAAAAGTACAATGATCAATCGTACTACCGGCAAAAAATCTTGCATTCGTCAGATCACACGTATCAAATACAAGATGATCCAGGTGACAGCTCCAAAATATAAGAGAACGAACATTTGAGTTGATGATCGTCGTTCTGCTGATTGTTTCGTTTTCATACCTGGCAATATCAGAAAATGATTCGTTGTCTATTGATATACCAGACCCAAGTCTTCTCATCGCTATCACCCTATCATTTCTTCAGAATTTTTCACCATCATGATGTCCATTCAGCAAGTTCATTTCATTTTTCTTAGCGCTTGTCTTTGACTCAAAATTATATCACAAAACGATACTCACCCAGCAAAGAACAGATATCCATTTTCATGATGAAAGGGGCCATAAAAGAATGAAAAGGTATGACACATTTCCAGAACCAATCGGTAGCTATATAGCCGGCCGAACCCAGATGGATTTTGAGTATACGGCATCAGATCACTCCAAAAGAGAACTGACCGCATTTATGTATTATCCATCTGATAGCAGTGAAGGAAAGACTCCATCCACATACATGTTTCCTGAAGTCTACGAAATGCTTCATGACCAGCCGCTTGTCACTGAGTTTTTGAAGGAAATAAACTTCTTCTCTATCGATATCAAAACGCATTGTTACGACGACCTGGCTCTTTCTCGGAAGGAAGAGCGCTATCCAGTGGTATTCTATGTTTGCGGCGGGGGTGGTTCACCAGAATGGGGGACAGCCATCTGTACAGACCTGGCAAGCCAGGGGTATGTTGTCGTCTGTATCGGCCATCAGGATAGCACCATGTATAAACGGAAAGATGGGAAGCTGGTGAATGTCTCAAAGGGTTTTTCGGATGTCATTATGGCGTTTTCTGAAGATCCAGAGATGATGGTGCTGGCTAGTAAGATGAAATTGCGGCCTGACGATGAAACGGCTATCGAGATGTGCCGTAACATCCTTACCTTGCCAATCATTAACGAGTTAACAAGATATAGTGAGCGACAGGCAGAAGATGTAAGGTACGTAGCCGATCATCTTCACAAACTAGACTCTGGAGAATGGAAGTCCATCTTTCATGACAGACTGCTACTCGACATCGGCATGGGCATCGCCGGGCATTCTTATGGCGGGCCTACAGCGGCTATTGTTTGCCGGGATGACGACCGGTTTGCCTGCGGGGTTGGCTTAGATAGTGGTGCATTCGGCCTTCTCGACAGCGACCTCAATAAACCCTTTTTGCTGCTGTTTTCTGAACCGAATTATTATATGAATGCGATCATTGGCGCTAACAACAGCATGGAAACCTATTATTTCTCCGTTGATCGTGCTGCACATTTAGATTACTGTGACATCGTGTTTACCGGAGTAGATGAGGAACTTAGAGGCACAAGAGATGCATTAGAGATGCGAAATCTTGTGACAGACTATACGAAGACCTTTTTTGATCATTACATCCTGCAAAAGGCTGTACGTGTTGAAAGCCTGTCATATGAAGGTGTAGACTTAATCAAGAAAACCAGCAACAAGTGAGATAGGGGAAGCTGCTGATAGCAGCCTTTTAAAGAGTCAGTTTAAAGTTGAATATCTTATTTAATTCATAAGCAAAAAGAGCAGCCAACAACCGCTCTTTTTTCGTGTGTTAATCTTCATGTTTTTTAATGGACCTTTTGTGATATGAGTCAGCTTATACCACATTTTTCAAGTTCATATTAAGGTGAGTCACAATAACCTAAACACATTTCCATTGTTCTAATGGTGGAATGTGTTTTTTAGCGATTAAATCGTTTTCGAAGAACTAGGCATGAGACAGCAAAAACTGTGAAAGCGCCCGCTGACCCAGTAGCAAACATCAGCCCAGATTGTTCTAGTTTGGATTTGAATAACAAAGGGACAGAAAGAATGAGAGCGGCACCACTAAAGCCCAATCCTAATATCAACATTGCCAATAATTTATTCATAGAAACACCTCTTACACTCTGAATTAGAACAAGGGAAACCTACTGATCCAAGAATCATTGTTATGATTAGACAACCTTTAGCCTTCCTAGATGGAGTGTATCATATGATGGCGGGCGATTGGTTTCTTATCACTAAATCACAATCATGAAACAAACAATTTCAAACGAACACTGTTCTTTACGAACAATGTTCGTTATAATATAAATGAGATGTAGTTTTAAACGATTTCCATGAAGGAAGAGGAGATGCATAAGATGACGGCATTATCTAAGAACCAAAAGCAAATCGCTATTATTGGTGGAGGACCTGGGGGGCTAACACTCGCCTTAATTCTGCAGAATTACGGTATACAAACAACCATCTACGAACGGGAGATGCATGACAAGAGCCTTGAACGAGGGGGTTCACTGGATATTCATGAAGAAACAGGTCAAAAAGCATTAAAAGAAGCAGGAGTTTATGAGAAATTTCAAAGGAATGCCCGTTATGAAGGAGAAGATTTCCGATTACTTGATAAATCAGGAAGAATTTATTTAGATGAAGAAACGGAATCAGATCAAAAAGGCACTCGTCCAGAAATTGATCGTGGTGTGTTGTGCGAACTGCTGTTAGATCAAATTGATGCTGCAAACATCAAATATGGATATAAACTAGAAAGATGTGTTTCATTAGAAAGCGGCATGACGGAGCTTCATTTTGAAAACGGGGTTGTCGAGACAGTTGACCTTTTGATTGGGGCTGATGGTGCTTTTTCTCGTGTGCGTCCTCTGTTAACAGATATGGATATTGAATACTCTGGGCTCACGATGCTGGAATTGAATATCCTAAGCGTAGAGGGGAACCACCCTGATTTAGCTGAATTTAATAAACGTGGTAAGATGTTTGCTTTAGCAGACCATAAAGGACTGATTGGTCAATTAAACGGAGATGGACGAATCAAAGTGTATGCAAGCCTTATGGTAGACCGCAACTGGATCGAGACTTGTGGTATACCGTTTCATCAAGCGAAAGAAGCAAAAGAACAATTATTAGAGTTATTTAGTGATTGGGATGATCAGTTGAAAAATTATATTCGTTATGCAGAAGATGCCATCATCCCAAGACGGATTTATACGCTTCCTGTCGGTTTTAAATGGAATCGTCATAAAGGGGTAACGCTTATCGGTGATGCAGCTCATGTCATGTCGCCATTCGCAGGTGAGGGTGTAAACATGGCGATGTTTGATGCAAGGGAGCTTGCACTTGCTATTGTCCGACATCCTCATGATATTGAAAAGGCCATTGAGGAATACGAAGACATGATGTACGAATATTCATCGGAAAAGGCTCATGAATCGGAGAACAGTTTAAAACTGTGTTTTTCAAAAGACGCTGCGGTCAAGCTTGCAGATATGTTGAATTCTTTTCAAGAAAACGGTGATTGATGCTCAATTTACTATTTTACTTTGACATGTTATAAAGAGAGTATGAACAATTCTAATCGTCGTATTATAAGTCGCCGGTCTCGGCCGGCTAAAGAGCCCTTAAGCCGTGAGCTCATTGTGAAAACGGCCTATGAGCTTCTTAAGGAGCAAGGAATAGAGGGCATGAGTATGCGTAAGGTGGCTAAAGCATTGGATACGGGACCTGCATCCTTGTATGTCTACGTGAACAATTTTCAAGAACTCAGTGCTTACGTATTGGATTATGGTCTCGGCCAAATGGTTTACCCAGATTCAGAGAATGGCACATGGAAAGAACAGTTATTTGACATATTGCAGACTTATTTCCTACTGCTATTCGAAAAACCTGGTCTTGCTGAAATTTCTCTTTCTACTATTCCACAAGGAACGAACTTTCTTCAGTTGACCGAACATATTCTCGCTGCATTGCACAAAGGCGGAATCAAATCTACATCCGCTGCATGGGGAGTAGACCTATTACTGTTATACGTATCTTCGGTAGCTTACGAAAAGGTCTCTTGGAAGAAACATGACTCTTCGCAGATTTCAGACACAAAAAAAACATTTCATAATGCAGACAAAACGCGTTTTCCTTTCATTCATAGTGTAAAAGAAGAAATGTTTTCAGGTGATCCCGTATCAATGGAACGGTTCCGATGGGGAATTGACGTCATTTTGTATGGAATCCAGAAAGAAATCAATTAGAAAGGAGCACAAGCAAAAAGCAGTCAATGGCTGCTTTTTTTATATGGTTATTTTCACATTTATGATCTTTTGAGCATCATGATATATAAATAAATCTATATATTGTATTTATATATAAAAAATTATATAATCTAGTGGAATAAAAAAATGAGGTGCTTAGGCATGGAACATATTAAAAATTTATTAGAGAGTTATATTCCTTTAGCAATATCTACTGCAAAAATGTTTGGACCAAATTGTGAAGTGGTGATTCATGATTTAACGAACCCTCAAGCATCTGTCATGTTTACAGTAAATAACCATGTGACAGGAAGAGAAATCGGCCAATCATTTGATCATCTAGTAAAGACTGTATTACAATCAGAAGATTTTAAAGAAGATTATCTGGCTGGTTATACATTTGTAACAGAAGATAAGCGTACGATTCGTTCTTCGACTTCATTAATACGTGATTCAAAGCAAAAAGTGATCGGTGCTTTCTGTATCAATTTTGATGTTGAAGCCCTAAATCAAATGCAACATTTTATGGATACTTTTCTTTCTACACAAGTGGAAGCTCAAGAGAAAGAAACAACATCAAATGATGATCTTGAAAATGTGGAAGAAATAGTAGATCAATTGATTCAACAAATCATTCAAAACAGTGTTCATCCAGTCATGAAACGTCATGAAAAAATTGAGCTAATTAAATTCATGGATGAAAAGGGCATTTTTTTAATGAAAGGATCTGTTGAGAAGGTCGCTTCTATGTTAGGCATTTCCAAAGTAACCGTCTATAGCTATTTGGATGAAATCAAAAATAAATCGAGATAAGGAGTGTCAAAATGGAAAGCATACTCGAGGTAGGAAATCTAAAATCAAACGGACACTATGCATTCGCAACCATTCATCAAAACACGGTCTATGTTTCAGGACAATTTGCCATCAACCCCGAAACGAGAGAAAAAGAGTTCGGCCCCATTGAAGAAGAGACATTACAAGCGCTTAAGAATGTAGAGATGATTGTAGAGGCTGCTGGAAGTAAAAAAGAAAAGATTTTGCGCATGACATTATACATTTCGGATATTCATTTATGGGACAAAGTCGATGCTGTTTATACTGAATTTTTCGGTGAACATAAACCAGCACGTACTATTGTACCAACGAATGAATTACATTTTGGTTTCAAAATTGAAGTGGATGCCATTTCATATATTTAAGATCTTTTTTTGCCTACTCTATATAAAAAATTATATTTCGTATAAAAAAATATTTGAAGGAGTTGATGATTGATGAATTAATTGATTTGTAACCATTGCGGGAAAAAATATGAGATGACACCAACTCTATGGAAATGTGATTGTGGTGGAGTATTAAATCTAGTGAAAGATACCCCAAAAATAGACGTCGCAGCTTGGGATCACTATCCAAATTCATTATGGCGTTATGTTGAAACCATGCCATTTTCAAAAGGTTCTAAGACTTGGGAAACTGTCACAATGGGGGAGGGTCAATCCCCTTTAATCGTTCTAGATCCTAATGAGCCAAACACTTATGTCAAAGTTGATTATATGATGCCGACATTATCCTTTAAAGACCGAGGAGCCGCAGTTCTAATGACAAAGGCTAAGGAACTCGGGGTATCAAAAGTGATTGCTGATAGTAGTGGGAATGCAGGAACGGCGATTGCAGCTTATGCAGCGCGCTGCGAGATTGCCTGTGACATCTATCTAAGCGATGACACTTCTCCTAAAAAGGTCGCTCAAATAAAAGCACATGGAGCAATGATTAAAGAAATTCACGGGACCCGAGAGGACATTGCAGCTGCGGCACAAAAGGCAGTAGACAATGAAAGCGTTTTTTATGCAAGTCATGTTTATAACCCTTATTTTTTTGAAGGAACAAAAACATACGCCTATGAAATCTATGAGCAATTAAAAGGAGCACCTGATGCTTTAATCATTCCGGTTGGAAACGGTACTCTCCTCCTAGGTGCATATTATGGCTTTAAAGAGTTATTTGAAAATGGTCTCATTCATAACATACCGAAAATCGTGGCCATACAAGCGAAAAACTGTGCACCCCTTGTGAAAGCTTATCAAAATGAAGAGAAATCAGCATCACCTGTGACGAATAAAGGGACCTTAGCAGAAGGGATCGCCATTGCTGCTCCAGCACGATCCAAACAAATTTTAGAAGCTGTACTAGATACGAATGGTACGTTTATTGATATTGAAGAAGATGAGATCTTAAATGCACGATCTAAACTGAGTGAAAAAGGATTTTATGTCGAAGTGACATCTGCAGTCAATTTGGCTGGTTACATGAAATATCAAAAGGAACCAGAAGAAACCATTGTCATACCTCTTTGTGGTGCAGGGATTAAATCAAAATAACCCTTTCTGATAGTTACTTAATGCCAGATGTTTGTAAGACCGTTACTGTTAGATTACGTCAACTGATCCGAAATTGGCCTGATGAGTATATAGATAAAAATAAACGCTCTCTATCTGGCAGAAGGGATGGAACTAGCACATCAACAAAATGAGCCATTGGGATTTATATAAGAGTAAGAAATGTTGTCATATGACAGCTCATTAAATGCACTTTGATTCAAAAACCTTTATGACCGATTTGATTTATTGAAGAGGTAGTAGATGTGCAAGAAGGTAAATATAGATCCATTGAATGCTTGATTAACACCAGTGAAATAAGGATTCTATAATTTAATGGATCCACTTTTCACAGAAGTTAAAAGTGGATCCATTATTATTTTGGAAGGCAAAAGTGGATTCATAATGAACGACTATTTAATCAAAATAAAGATAAGAAGCAGCAAAGGTTTCTTCTCCTAGTAAACCAAGTGTAAACACCATGGAAATAGAAGTTAAAAAAGGATTCATCGGCTTTCATATTTAATGTCACAGAAAACGCAAATCTGGCTGGAGTTGAAGTGGTAGGGCGGCTTTTAAACGCTTAGCAATTCCTCATTGAAATTATACTCAAACTGTAATCTCATACGAATTTTCAGGAATCTTATTCATAAACGTGCTCATTTCCCCTACGGAGAAAAGATGAAGCTCGTGCATAGCCCTCGTACATGCAGTGTAAAAGAGTTCCCTTTCAAATTCTCTTCCATATTTTATATTAGAAGCATCGTATATGATCACAGCATCAAATTCGATTCCCTTTGCTAAATAAGCAGGGAGAATTAAGATACCTTTTTGATAGGAAATCGCACTTTGTTCAATCATCTTGAGATCCATTTGCTTACTCAATTGCTCATAGGATTCCTTGCATTCTTTTCCCGTTTTACATATCACAGCGATTGTTTCATGGTTTGCTGACTGCAGTTGACGAATCTTCTTTGTTATTCGAGATTGAAGGGTGTCAAGATCCTCAACCTTCGTAAAAGTAGGCTTCTGACCATCTCTGTTAAAAGCTTCAATAGTTTCTCCTTCTTCTATAATTCCCTTTGTGAATTCAACGATTTGACGAGTTGAACGGTAGCTTTTCGTTAACTCTATTCTCTCAAAATTTTCTTTTACATATAATTCGCTTGATAGTAAGGTTGGTGCATTTAGTGTATGGGCATAAATCGCCTGATTAAAATCACCTAGAATCGTCATTCGGCAATAAGGAAAAAGCTGCTTAAGAACAAAAAACTGAAAGGGTGAATAATCCTGTGCTTCATCAATTAATAAATGGCGTATTCTTGTGTTTATTCTTTTTCCCTCAAGTTTATCTTGGAGATACAAATAAGGCGCTGCATCTTCATACGTCATTTCTTTTCTTTGTAGCTTTTTTAATGTATACGAACAAATTTCTTCCCAACTTTCAGGAAGTGTATCTTTAAGCTTTTGAAGGATGTTGTCTTTCTGTTTAAACAGTTGACAGTAAATCGCCGCTACATTAATAAACTTTAGTTTCTTTACAGCTGTTCGTATTGGTTTAAAGTGTTTTTTGACAATCATTTTAGCTATTTTCTTTTGCTCCTGTTCAAAATCGTCGAACGTATTCTCAGAAAATCTTCCTTCCTTCAGTAGCTCACTATAAACTTTTGTATACTCTTCAAGTTCTAACAGATCACTTTCTTCTATTACCCAATCTTTGGTTCTTTCCAATTTTTCTTTCTTTCCTAACTCTTTTAGAAGCCATTCCTTTACTAACTGCATACGATTTGGAATGGAGATAGATGCATCTAGTGAATAAAAATAGTTTTTAATTTGTTCAGCTCTAATCAACATTTCTCCTCGGAAAGAAATATTTTTAAAGATAAGCTCTTCACTCGAGAGAATAACAACATAGGAATCAATCAAAGCTTTAAAATCGCTACTCGCTTTATACCGTATTCCTTTTCTTCTTGCAGGATACTTTTTATGGTCCTGACATGTAAGCATATATTCCATTTGCGTAAACGGATGTTCAACATCAAATTGTTTTCCAAGACGCTTCTCCACATATTCTTGGAATGTGAGCTGCTGCATATTGTCCTCCCCTAAATCAGGGAGGACAGAAGCAATGTAGCGATTAAATAAAGAATTAGGTGAAAAAAGCATAATATTTTCAGCCGTGATCTCATTCTGGTAGTGATATAGCAAATAAGCAACTCTTTGAAGAGCTGCAGAGGTTTTCCCACTTCCAGCAACCCCTTGTACAACTAAATACTTGCTTTTCACGTTACGAATAATCTGATTTTGCTCTTTCTGAATGGTAGCAACAATACTTTTCATATTGGTACTCGCATTATTGCCAAGTACTTCTTTCAAAAGTTCATCGCCAATGGTAACATCCGTATCAAACATCGTTTTGATTTGCCCATCTCTCGTGATAAACTGACGCTTTAACTCTATTTCTCCTTGAATTATCCCTTCTACTGTTTCGTATTGGGCTGATCCTGGAGAGTAATCATAATAAATACTGGAAATAGGGGCTCTCCAATCATAAATAAGAAATGTTTCTTCATTTTCATCCATTAAACTCGAAACTCCAAGGTACACGTTATTTGTTGTCTCCTTACCATTTTCGAGAAAATCAACACGGGCGAAATATGGAGAATCTTTTAATCGAGATAAGGTCTTCCTCTGCTTATCTAGTTGACGGTGCGTTCTTTCCCTCTCGGACAGCATCTCCGCCTGCTGTCTAATGCTTGATAAGGTTTCACTAGCATCTTCAGGATTATCTAGATTTATTTTCACATCATCCCAAAAGGTTTTCTTTAGATGAATGACATCTTTCTTTAATCCACCAGAATCATGATCCAATTTAACCACTTTTTTTTCAATTTCTCTTAAAACAGTACGAATGCGCTCCTCTTCATACTTTCGCACTTGGTTTTCATTCGTCATCTCTTCACACTCCCTAAAGATGTTAAGTAAATAAATAATACATCATTGACCGACCGACGGTCAATGATGTATCTTTAAAAGACAATTATAAGTCTCAAGGGGGAAGTTCCATGAAAAGAATTGTCAAAAAACCCGAAGAAAGAAGAACCGAGATTATTTCCGTCGCAAAAGATTTGTTCTCATCTAATGGGTACGAGAATACTACGATTAGCGATATTATTAAAAAAATCGGAGTTGCAAAAGGCACTTTTTATCATTATTTCAAGTCAAAAGATGAAATTGCGGACGCAGTAATTCAAGACTCTATTGATTCAAGTGTTCAATTGTTTAAACAAATTAATAGTAACTCCGATTTAAAAGCAATAGAGAAGTTTATAAATATTATTCAGTTTTTTTCACAGGAAACATCAAATCATTTCAGTGATGGATTAATGACTCATTTACATCACAAAGATAACGTTCTTCTACATCAGAAAATGAAAGTTTGCATGATAAAAGAATATGTTCCAATTATTTCATCTGTTTTGAAGCAAGGAGTAGAAGAAGGTGTATTTCACACGGATTTTCCAGATGAAATTACGGAATTCTTATTAGTCGGACTCCATTTTATGCTTGATCCCAGCCTTTTCTCATTGACTCACGAACAGCTCATTGCCAAACTAGATGCGATTGACGAGATTTATGAAAAACTATTAGGTGCTCCAAAAGGTAGCTTTCCTTCAATAAAACAATATTTCGAAAAGTTGTATTGAGTTTGTTAAAGCATTTAAGGTTACGAAATAAAACAGAAAGAATTCGATAAATATGTGCACTGTTCATTAAATCATCAATTTATGAACACATAGCAATTAAAATATTTTTCCGCCTTTATAATTGACAAAATTTTTTATTTGTGCTATAATTTAATTTTATTTTTTTCAGTTATATAATAGGGTTCTCCTGGCCAGGGGGAACCCTATTTTTTTGTTCTAAAATAAAGGAGTGTGTTTGTATGAAGAAAAATGAGTCAAGTGTAACTTCGTTAATATCAGCTTTTGGCAGATCCTATCATAGTCAATTTGATGATACCCCTAAAATCTTTAATGATTATTTAGCTAAAGACTTAATTTCTGTAAAAGAATTTAATGACATCAAAGAGAATATGGTTCAAGGCATACATTTCTTCAACAAAGATATCGCACAAAAATTCGAGGGAAATACAGAAGAAATATTAAAATGGATTACACAAGTACAACTTTCTCCAATAACCTTATCACGTGCTGCGTATTGCGAAAAAGTATTGCTTAATGAGGTAGCGTTAGGATTAAGACAATATGTCATACTTGGCGCTGGATTAGATACTTTTAGTTTACGACATCCAGAATTGGAAAACAGCTTAGAAATATTCGAAATTGATCATCCCACTACACAGGAATTTAAAAAGCAAAGATTGGACGAGGCTAAATTAAAAATCCCAAGTAATCTTCATTTTGTTTCAATGGACTTCACAAAAAAGTTGTCCTATCAAAACCTAATAGGTAAAGGATTTGATAACAAAAAGACGTTCTTTAGTCTTTTAGGTGTTTCATACTATTTAACTAAAGAGGAAGTTTCAAGCTTAATAGATTATTTATTCACCAAGGTTCCATCAGGAAGTTCGATCGTTTTTGATTATGCAAACGAGAAACTATTCGAAGAAAAAGGAACCTCTAATAGAGTTGAAAATATGTTGAAAATGGCTTCAATGGGCGGGGAACCAATGAAATCTTGTTTTTCTTACTTTGAAATTGAGAAGATGTTAGAGAAATCCGGTTTATTAATTTACGAACACCTATCACCGGCTCAAATTCATGAACTTTATTTTAAGAATCGTAACGATTACTTATCTGCTTTTGAAACGATTCATTACATTCATGCGATAAAAAAATAAAACATATTAAAGATACTTAATACACTGCTCCATTAAATATATTTTAGGCAATAATTAAATTCAAAAACTTTTATGACTGATTTAATATATTGGACATAGAGGTTTTTGATTTTTGATATTACATACAAAAGGGTAGTTGGAGATGGAAAAGAGGAGTGCACAACAATGGATCTACATTTACCTTCTTGTACATCTGACTAGAATTACATTCACGGCTGAAAAAATAGAATGTCTAGTAAAGCACATTGTTCTATCTAAGTCAAAAGGAGAGGTTATTTTTGAATGACAGTAGAAGGAAAGATATCCAACAAACAGGGCGTGAGTTAGCTCTTGCACAGCTGCTGATATTGCAAAGGAATCTATAACAAGCATGACAGGTGATATTCTTGTTGATGCAACAAGTTCACTCATTCCTGGGATCTCAGGTGCAGTTCAAAGTTATAAACGTGCCCGTTTTGAAAGAAACATCAAAACATTCACAGAAGAATTGCAATCTAAAATAGAGGAAATCCGTTTAAATCTAGAATTAAAAACACTTGAACAAAAAGAACAGATTGATCAGTTATTTCAATATGTGCTGGATTACGTTATAGACGAACAACAGGAAGAAAAAATTCGATATATGGTAAATGGATTCGTGAATATTACTGAACATCACCATGTTTCGAATGACTTTATCCTAACCTATTACGACGTCTTAAAAGAACTTAGAATGGTGGATATATCTGTCCTTAGACTTATGTATGTTTCTCGTTTTGCATTTGATCAAGAATCAAAAGAAACGTTTCAGGAAATTATGGACAGACATGGTATAAGCTATGAGCAATATAAAGCAGTTCGTAGAAATCTACTTAGGATAGGATTTCCAAGTTTGGACGTGATTTTGTAGAATTTTATTTAGAGTCAGAACAACCAGTTAGTGAACAGGACATTTAATATATTTGTGTTTTGCTCTTAATTTTTGTAGGAATCATGGTAACAAGTATCACTGGCTAACAGTAAAAACATCATATTAAATAAACCGTAGGGAAAGTTAAAGATCCTCCTGAGAACCTTTACGACCATTTTAATAAGGACTTAGAGGTTTTTAAATATTACATTTCAACAGAATGGAGCCTTGTTCACGTCCTAATATGTAACTCATTTAGGCAATAATTAAATTTATGACTGATTTAATATATTGGACATAGAGGTTTTTGATTTTTGATATTACATACAAAAAGGTAGTTGGAGATGGAAAAGAGGGAGTGCACAACAATGTAAGAGGGAGTGCACAACAATGTAAGAGGGAGTGCACAACAATGGATCCACATTCACCTTTATATTTTTATTTATTAGTTTACATAATATATATTCTAGGAAGTTAGAGCATGAATGAATTTTCGATGTCTCAATACTAAGTATACTTATCTTATTGAGACAAAAAAGAAAAAATCAAAATCCAACATTTAATCTTCAGATTTTGATTCATGTAAATGCTTTATGATTTTTCGTTTACCAACTACCTTCAAAAACTACATTGTCACTGCAAGCGCCCAACAATTTCTTTAAAATGGATTGTCTTTTTTGTGGATGACCTGTTTGCTGTCAATTGTCTCGCTTTTTTCCGATCTGTCATCAGCTCTGTCATCAGCGTTTGATCATTAAGATAGAAAAGATTCTCCGTGGATCATCTTTTCTTGTTGACCCTCCCTTCTATTTATATAGATTCATGGTTTGAAGGAATGCCTCTGTGAATTGGGTCGTCGTCTCGTTTCCTCCTAAATCTTTCGTTTTAATGTTCATTTTCATGATCTTATGAAGTGTACGTTCGATAAGAGCTGCCGTCTTTTTTAACCTTTCATCATGATATTTCGCATGTAACCAGTCACAAAGCATCACTGTAGAAAGAATCATGCCAATTGGGTTGGCGATATTCTGCCCAGCGATATCCGGTGCTGATCCATGTGCCGCCTGTGCCATGGCTTGGTCTTCGTTACAATTTAATGAAGGCGCTATTCCTAAACTTCCGACTAGCTCACCTGTTAAATCAGATAAAATATCACCAAACATATTCTCTGTCACAATGACATCAAAATCACTTGCACGCCTCACTAAGTGAGCCGCCATTGCATCGATATGTACATCCTCTACCGCCACTTGCGGATACGCTTTTGCTACCTCTTGGCATGTTCGCAAAAACAAGCCAGACCCTAATTTGATAACATTTGCCTTATGAACAATAGTAACCTTTTGCCTGCGCTTCATCGCACTTTGAAAGGCTGTATGAGCAATACGTGTTATCGCTTTTTTTGTAAATACACCTGTAGATATAGCGACATCTGGTGTAATCATCCACTCTCCTACCCCATGATACATGTTCCGATCTGGATAGAAGCCTTCTGTATTTTCTCGAAAAATAACGAGATCGACGTCTCGTACAAGGCTTTGTACCCCTGGTAACGATTGAGATGGACGAATGTTCGCAAATAGATCAAACGTATGACGGAGCTCTCCGCTTGGATTTCTCCTCTCTTTAAATATGTCTGGGTATGAAGCAGAATCATGAGGCCCTAAAATCCATCCATGGCATTTTTTCAATTCGTCTTTAGTAGATGTCGGCACAGGATCTTGGTGAAGAGAATGGATGGCTTCAAAACCGATTGGACATTCTACAAATTCCACAAATGACTCATGAAACTGTGACAGCGCTGCCTCTAAGATGCACATACTTGCTTGTACAATTTCTGGTCCAATTCCATCACCTTTCAATACACCGATTCGATATGACTGCACAAAATCCGCCTCCTTTGTCTTTATTTTACTTCTCACCAGAAGAATTGTGAAGGCGCCATTTCTTGTTACTAAAATTTCAGCATGACCTTTTCTCATGTTATTTACGAATCAGGAAGTCTCATTTATAATCGAGTAGATTTGTTCTGTAATATATATCATTAAATGTGAGGGATTAGATGGAATTAAAATGGTATAAAGCAATCATCATCATTTTCACGATGTCTGGTATTTCCATCTCTACATGGTTTTCACGGACACCAGAAGTTAGAGATTTATTACAAGCGAATACAGGGACAATGGGACTTATTTTACTTGGCTTATCTGTTGGTTCTATTGTTGGACTTGTCCTTTCCAATATATTCGTTCGAAAAAAAGGCGGACGAGTGGCCATTGTGATCAGCGCTTTTTTGATGTTCACTGGATTCACGACTCTCGCTATTGGTTCAACACTCTCTTCTACCCTTGTTGTCACAGCCGGTCTTTTTCTTTTTGGAGCGGGCTCAGGCATGTGCAATGTGGCCATGAACTTAGAAGGGACAGAAATTGAGTACAGCATCAGGAAAACCATCCTGCCTATTTTGCACGCTTCCTTCAGCATTGGCACGTTAATCGGTGCAGGTGCTGGCATTCTCTTTATCCATCTAGGGGTATCTGTGTTGATTCACCTTCTGATCATTGCCATTCTTTTCTTTCTCAGTATTTTGATTTGTACACGGTTTATTCCGCACGGGACAGGAAAGGATCAGCTTGAGAAGCAAACAGATACAACTGATCGTTCTCATTCGGCATGGCTGAACAAACGGACGATATCTCTTGCGATGATCGCCTTATGTCTTGCATTTGTAGAAGGCTCTGCAAATGATTGGATTCCCCTTGCGATGGTAGATGGGTACCAGGTTTCACATTCCATGAGTACCGTCATCTATGCTTTATTTTTGTGCGGGATGATTAGTGGACGACTGATCAGCGGACGTTTAATTGATCGATTTGGCAGGGTGTTATTGCTAAGAGTCGCTATTTTTTCAGCAGCTGCCGGACTCTTGTTAGTCATTTTAAAGATTTCACTCGTAGTGTGTATGATATCCATCTTTTTATGGGGACTTGGCGCTTCTTTAGGCTTCCCGCTAACCATTTCGGCAGCTGGTGATGATAGCCGCTACGCCGTCAAACGCGTCAGCATTGTGACCTTATCTGGTTACACAGCCTCTCTTTCTGGTCCTCCTATTTTAGGACTGCTCGCCAATGAGGTGGGATTGCTTCATGCCTTTATATTTGTTCTATTCGCTATATGTATGGCGGGAATCTTTACAAAAGCTGTAGCAAAACCACATTCATTACATTCTCACTAAAAAGTGTCTGATCCTCGATCATGGCACTTTTTTTAAATTAAAAAATAAAATTGAAACCTTTCATTAAGTGAAACAGTCCTATAGATGTCCTGATGTTTATCGCTTTTTTAAAGAGGGAAAGTAAAAAAATAAGACTTTTCAAATAACAGAAAACGTGGTAAGATCATGAAAATAAACAGGAAGGGGTGAGATAAATGAAAAAAAATATGCTGCTAAAATTAGCTGTCTTATTCATAGCACTCGCAAGTTTTCATTTGTTCTCAATGCCTCATTCCGTTCAAGTATACCATCATGCAAAGGTGGTTGCCGATCAAGAATCACATGAGATGAAAATCGCTCAGACCATGGGCGATGAAAAGAAACAAAAACATGTGAGCGCAGTATTTGCCGCATTTACAGTACTGCTGATGATTGGCAGTATGACAGCTGGATTTGCACGCATCACTCATACTGATCAATATGACCGGAAAAAGAAGCATTTACTTGCAGTGTTCTATCAATCTTCTTATTTCCGACTATCTCGTGTTTAACCCAACCATCTAAATCAAAACAAAAATTGGGAGGTTTTACACGATGTTATTTTTCTTAAGAGTATTCATTCTAGGTCTATTCTCTGTCACTTCACTTTCTCTTTTCGTCTACCAAGGAATTGAAGTAGTGCACGCCATTACAAACATGTTTGGCAGCCACGAGAGCTAAATGACCCGTATATAAAAGAAACCCCCTGTTTATCGCAGGGGGTTTTCGTTTGCTTATTTATTGTCATCTGGTGCAGGTTGAGGTGTGACAAGGACATGCGTTACTTCTCCCTGCTCTTCCTCATCTACAATAAATGATCCATTGCTATAGCGGTCATTCGCCCTTAAAGTAGAGATATCAAGCGGAATCGTTGAACCCTTATCCGTATCAATTTCAAGTGTATCGTGCAGTGATGCAGCAATGACAGCCACAATACGGTGCGGGTTTTTCTTTAATTCTCTTAACATCAGAACTCCGCGTTTGGCTCTAGATGTTTTATCAAATTCAGAGAGGTTCATTCGCTTCACAGCCCCTCTTTGCGTTGTCAGCACGAGGACATTGTTTTTCGGATCAATGATCTGGCCAGAGACTACTTCGTCCCCATCCTTCAAGTTGATCCCTTTGACACCAGCCGCTCTCGGACCAACAACACTTACTTCTTCTTCATCAAACCACAATCCATAACCATTTTTCGTCGCAATAAACAATTCCTGCTGTCCTGATGTCACATGGACATCCACGAGTTCATCGTTCCCTTTTAGGTTCAAGGCGACAAGCGGTTTCGAATAGCGCTGCGCTTTATATTGCAGAAGCTCTGTTTTCTTCACCATTCCGCCTTTTGTAAAGAATAGAAGATACGACGTTTCATCAAATTCTTTAATTGGAATGGCTTTTTGGATCGATTCATCACGATCAATTGAAATGATATTCGTGATATGCTGCCCCATGTCTTTCCAGCGTATGTCTGGCAGTTGATGCACAGGACAATAAATGTAGCTCCCTTTATTCGTAAACAATAGAAGGACATCTGTTGTGTTCATTTCAAACTGATGAATCAGGCGGTCTGTATCCTTCATGCCAAAGTCCTTACCGTTAGAAGCAGCATAGGAGCGCTGGCTTGTCCGTTTGATGTACCCATCCTTCGTCACCGTGACGTAAACATCCTCTGAGGCGATCATCACTTCAAGGTTAATCTTAATTTCTTCGATTTTTTCCTCAATGAGAGATCGTCTCTCATCAGCATATGTCTTTTTGAGCTTTTTCAAACTGTTTGTAATGACCTTTAGCAGCTTTTTCTCGTTACCTAAAATGTCTTCAAGTTCTGCTATACGCACATCAAGCTCACTTGCTTCGTCTCTTAATTGCGTAATATCTGTATTCGTTAAACGATATAACTGGAGGGAAACAATCGCTTCTGATTGTGCTTCTGTAAAGTCATATTTATCCATCAAGTTATTTTTCGCATCTCGCTTATCATTAGAAGAGCGGATTGTGGCAATGACTTCATCTAAGATGGATAGCGCCTTAATTAATCCGTCTACAATATGGTGGCGTTCCTTCGCTTTTCGAAGCTCATATGCTGAGCGATTCGTCACCACTTCTTTTTGATGGGCAATATATGCATCAAGTATAGTTGTCAGCGTCATTAAGGTTGGTCTACGATTATGTATCGCTACCATATTAAAGTTATATGGGATTTGCAGATCTGAGTTTTTATATAAGAAATTCAAAACACCATTTGCATCTGCTTCTTTTTTCAGCTCTACTACGATTCGAAGCCCAGTCCGGTCAGTCTCGTCTCGAACCTCAGAAATTCCTTCCACTTTTCTTTCAATTCGGAACTCGTCCATCTTTTTGACAAGGTTGGCTTTATTCACTTCATAAGGAATCTCTGTGATCACAATTTGCTGGCGCCCGCCGCGGATGGTTTCAATCTCCGCTTTTCCGCGAATCATGATCTTTCCTTTGCCTGTTTCATAAGCCTTCTTAATGCCGTCTACCCCTTGAATGATACCGCCTGTTGGGAAATCTGGACCTTTGATGACCGTCATTAAATCCTCAACCGTACAATCCGGTTGTTCGATTCGTTTAATGACACCATCAATCACTTCTCCTAGATGATGCGGCGGGATATCAGTGGCATAACCAGCGGAAATCCCTGTTGATCCATTCACGAGAAGGTTTGGAAACATCGCTGGTAAAACAACGGGCTCCTTACTTGTATCATCAAAGTTTGCGACCAACTCGACCGTTTCCTTGTCTAAGTCCTTTAATAGCTCTGAAGCAATCGCAGAAAGCCTTGCTTCCGTATAACGCATGGCAGCAGGCGGATCACCATCGATACTCCCGTTATTTCCATGCATCTCAATGAGCACATTCCGTACTTTCCAATCCTGACTCATTCTCACCATCGCTTCATAAACAGATGAGTCACCGTGCGGATGATAGTTACCAATCACGTTACCGACTGTTTTCGCGGCTTTACGGAAGTTTTTATCTTGCGTGTTTCCTTCTGCGTACATCGCATATAAAATTCTTCGTTGTACAGGCTTTAGTCCATCTCGCGCATCTGGAAGCGCACGGTCTTGGATAATATATTTACTATAGCGACCAAACCGGTCTCCGATTACTTCTTCTAATGGTAAATCATGAAATCGTTCTTGTTGTGCCATGTTTAAACCTCCTCAGCTAGCGACAAGTTTTCATTTTCAAGAATGTTACTTTCCTCATCAAGTCCAAAGGCGACATTCTTTTCAATCCATTTACGTCGTGGTTCTACTTTGTCACCCATTAATGTCGTGACGCGGCGTTCCACACGTGCAGCATCGTCGATTTTGACTCTGACAAGTGTTCTCGATTCTGGATTCATTGTCGTTTCCCATAGCTGGTCGGCGTTCATTTCACCTAAACCTTTATAGCGCTGAATCGTGTACCCTTTTCCAACTTTCTTCAGTACGTCATCCATTTCTTCATCAGACCATGCGTACTCAATAACTTCTTTTTTCCCTGAGCCTTTGCTGACCTTATATAAAGGCGGTAGTGCAATAAACACTTTGCCATGCTCAATCAGCGGCTTCATATAGCGGTAGAAGAACGTGAGCAGAAGCACTTGAATATGGGCTCCATCTGTGTCAGCATCTGTCATGATCACGATTTTGTCATAATTGATGTCTTCTACATTAAAATCGACACCGACGCCTCCACCGATCGCATGAATAATGGTGTTGATTTCTTCATTTTTGAAAATATCAGCAAGTTTCGCTTTTTCTGTGTTAATGACCTTTCCACGAAGCGGCAGCACTGCTTGGAATTTACGGTCACGTCCTTGTTTTGCTGACCCGCCCGCTGAGTCGCCCTCTACTAGGTACAATTCGTTTCTTGCTGGGTTTCTAGATTGAGCAGGTGTTAATTTACCGCTCAGTGTTGCTTCGGACTTTTTCCGTTTCTTGCCGCTCCTTGCTTCTTCACGTGCTCTTCTAGCAGCTTCTCTTGCCTGCTGCGCTTTAATCGCTTTTCTCACAAGAAGAGTCGCTGTTTCACGGTTTTCTTCAAGGAAATAAGCCAGTTTTTCAGAAATAACAGCATCAACAGCTGAGCGAGCCTCACTTGTCCCAAGCTTTCCTTTTGTCTGGCCTTCAAATTGAAGCAGTTCTTCAGGAATTCTAACAGAAATAATAGCAGACAGCCCTTCGCGAATATCAGTACCTTCTAAATTTTTGTCTTTTTCTTTTAAAAAGGCTACTTTGCGCGCATATTCATTAAAGGCTCTTGTCATCGCCGTTTTGGCACCAGACTCATGCGTACCGCCATCTTTTGTTCTAACGTTATTGACGAAAGAAAGAATATTTTCCGAGTAGCCGTCATTGAATTGAAATGCAAAGTCTACTTCGATGGATTGATGCTCTCCTTCAAATGAGACCACTTCACTCAGAACATCTTTTTCTTCATTTAAATAAGCAACGAAGGCTTCAATGCCTGTCTCATAATAAAAGGTTTCTTGTACATCATGTCGTTCATCAATCAGCTCTATTTTTAATCCTTTTAATAAAAAGGCAGATTCTCTTAAACGTTCTGATAACGTATCGAAATTATAGGTTGTAACGCTGAACATGGATCGATCTGGTTTAAAATGAATCAGTGTTCCAGTTTTTTTCGTTTTTCCGACTTTTTCAAGTGACGTCACAGGTTTTCCGCCGTTTTCAAACCGCTGATGATATATATAGCCATCACGTTCAATTGTGACAGTGAGCCACTCTGACAGCGCGTTTACAACAGATGCCCCAACTCCGTGAAGCCCACCACTTGTTTTATATCCGCCTTGACCAAATTTTCCGCCTGCGTGAAGGACCGTTAAAATGATCTCAGGTGTCGGTTTTCCAAGCTTATGCATACCAGTAGGCATCCCGCGTCCTTTATCCTGGACGGAAATGCTGTTATCTTTATGTATTTTGACAACGATATGATCTCCATGGCCAGCGAGTACTTCATCGACAGAGTTGTCTACAATCTCATAGACAAGGTGATGGAGACCGCGTGAATCCGTTGACCCAATATACATTCCTGGACGTTTACGGACCGCTTCAAGTCCCTCTAGCACCTGAATAGAATCATCGTTATAATCTACTTGCTGCTTTTTAACCAAATGCTTAATCCCCTTTCACTAACAAACATAACCGGCAAACCATCAAATGATCTCTCTAGAATTTAATGATGATCATGCTGCTCATTACTGTCCACTTTAATAAGCTGCATCATCACCATGCATGCGTTTCAACAAAACATGCTCCTTTGCATGGCTATGAGAATGTTCTACATTCTGCAATGAGAACTAGAAGTCCATTATAAACAAGACTGTTTGATAAGCCAAATGCAATCATATGATGATTTTTACAAAACAGAACAAATGTTCTAACTTTATCTTATCGCTCTTTTTCTTGATATGCAAGATCACCGATATGTCCCTGTCGCCTTATTTTATCGCTTTCTTCTAGAATCGCAAATATATTTCTGTAACAAAAAAGCAAAAATCCTTGAAAACCAAGGATTTTTGACGATTTAATGAGTTTTTGTCATTGCATGAGCCACCTTGATACATAAATCCATGATGGCGACCTTGCCATTTTCCTCAATCAGCCTTTTCGCTTCTTCATGATAGATACCTTGCTGCGCCCAAAAAACAGGTGCGTCTATTTCAAGAAATTCTTCAGCCACCTCGGGCAAAAACTCTGAACGTCTAAATACATTGACGATATCAACATGCTCTTTGATCTCTTTTAGTGAAGCGACTGCTTTCACACCAAGTGCTTCATCGATCGTTGGATTCACCGGAATGATCTCATAACCGGCATCCTGCATCGCTTTAGACACCATATAAGACGTTCGGTGCGGCTGATCTGATAATCCAACAACAGCAATTCGTTTACTGCTTTTTAATATACGGCCAATTTCTTGTTTCGAAGGATGATTCATCCAAACACCCCTTTTTCTCTATTTTAGCGAACTTCTGCTTAAAAACAAAGCTGAATCCATCTGCATTTGATTTTTTCAAAAAAAGATCCCCATGTTTTTCATAAGATCATGTTAAAATGTAAGACAAGAGGGAGAATATAAAGGAGTTATGCAGATGTTAATTGCTTTGATGTTTATTTTGGCTTATCTTCTCGGCAGTATTCCATCCGGTCTCATTGTCGGGAAAGCTTCAAAGGGTATTGATATCCGTGAACATGGCAGCGGAAACCTAGGTGCGACGAATGCATTTCGTACGCTTGGCGTGAAAGCAGGGTCTATTGTTATTTCTGCTGATATTTTAAAGGGGACTCTCGCTTCTGCTTTACCGTTTTTCATGCAACTGGACATTCATCCCTTATTAGCAGGGGTTGCTGCTGTTATCGGTCACAGCTTTCCTATCTTTGCAAAATTTAAAGGGGGAAAAGCAGTCGCTACATCTGGCGGCGTGTTATTATTTTATGCCCCATTCTTATTTATCACGATGATCGCTGCTTTTTTCTTATTTTTATACATTAGTAAATATGTTTCATTATCATCTATGCTGACCGGCATCTATACATTCATTTACAGCATATTCACCAAAGACGTATTCTTAATCATTGTTGTTGCCGTTCTTGCTGGTTTTGTGATCTACAGACACATCGCCAACCTCAAACGAATCCTCAACAAAACTGAACCGAAAATCAAATGGCTCTAGCCGTTTCATAAGTTTCATTCTGTGGTAAAAGTAAAGAAAAGCTGTTTTTTGCATCCTGCATTTTAAAAAACAGCATGACTTCAAAAAAGGGGCGATCACATTGAAATTAACGATTAAAGAAGATGCACTCAATTGGTACAAGGATGAATTAGATTTAGAAAAAGGTGATCAAGTTCGCTTTTTTGTGAGATATGGCGGGTGCAGTAATGTACAAAAAGGCTTTTCTCTCGGCGTCGCAAAAGATGAACCTCAAAATGCCGGCGCAACCGCTGAAATAGAAGGTATTACTTTCTTCGTGGAAGAAAGTGATATTTGGTATTTTGACAACCATGATCTGCATATTGATTATAACGAGTCTGTAAAAGAACCAGAATTTCATTATGAATAAACAAAAAAGATACCTCCTCCCTCGGGTATCTTTTTTGTTTTATCCTTCAATATATAGCCCATATTCCTGAATGTTTCCTAAAGACCGCTCCTTTTGCAGGATTCTTTTTTGCGTTTCACCGATCAAGTCAAAGTGAGGAAACCCTGCGCGGTCATGAATCCATTCTTTTTTGAGTCCATGCTTTTCTCCCCACTCAATTAACTGCTTCATATCCTGACAGGCTGCTTTAGTGACGGTATTGGCATGCGGGAAACGGTCATCAAGCCAATAATGGGTTAAAAAGGCCATTTTTCCCTGCTGAACAGCTGTTTTCCACCCATTTAGATCGCTTCTTTTAAGACCAAACGCCATGAGTTAAACCTGCTTCTTCGACTGTTCATATACTTTGTGCCAGGCAGGAAATGCTTTTCTAAATTGAATCGGTCTAAATGTGTCTTTGTCTACACAAATATGCGAGGTTGTCCCTGTAATCGCTGTTTGTCCATCAGGCTTTTGAATTTCGTAGCCATACACCGTTTTGAGTCCATTGTATTCTTCAATCCAAGTATGAACTGTCGCTGTTTCACCGTACAAGAGTGGTTTTTTATATTTCACCTGCAAATCTATAACGGGTGCAAGAGCACCGTCTGCTTCTAGCTGTGCATAGGAAAATCCTAATTCTTTAATCAGTGCAGTTCTGCCGACTTCCATCCAGATTAAATAATTGGCATGATACACAATGCCCATTTGGTCTGTTTCTGCATAACGGACTTCTATTTCTTTTTTAGATACATACACGTTTTCATCGCTCTCCTATCAAAACCTAAGATCTCTGCCATTTTACCACAATCGAAATGGTTCTTCTAAAAGGAGGCAATAAAATAAACCAGGGATCCCTGGTTTATTCAGTATAGCCATTTTTTCTTGCTGCTTCTTCGTCCTTAATCTCAGAATGCATGGCATCAATGCTCATTTTTCGATTTTCATTTTTTTGCTTGATCATCTGTTTTTCTTGATCTGTCGAAAGGGCCATCGCTGCTTCAGATTCATCGATATTGTCAAGGGTGTTTTCGATCATATCTTGTAGCTTTTCAACATTATCAGAACGATCATCTGGATTGGATTGATATGACTTTTCATTCATCTTAATACCCTCCTTATTCGCCCTTCGTCTGGATCACATCAGGCTGTTCATTTGATTTATTATGCATCTTTTTACCTTTATTGCGTTTGTATGCTACAGGTTTTGTCCCTAAATGGTCTGGTGTAAACTGCGCTTGTTTATCATGCTCTCTACCCATCATTCATCCCTCCCTCTTTTTTAGGATGAACGAAAAAGGATAATTCATAACTTATTTCTGTCTAAATCGCTCTTCCAACTTTTCTTCAAGTTGGTTTAAAAATTCCTCATTGCTTAATAATTCTTTTTTATTTTCAAGTACAAGCTCTTCAAATGTACGTCGTTTTCTTCTTCTCATTGTACTCACCTCCAGTGTTTGTATTTCATTTTCGCCAAAACATTTAGAAAATAAGCAAAAAAGCTGAATCATTATAGATCCAGCTCTTGCTCAATTTCTTTTTTTGTCAGCATTTGATGCTTCACAGACATAATGCGTCCTTTTTCATCTAATATGTATGTCGTGGGGTATGAAAGCACCTGATATCGTGCTTGAATGCCTTTTTGATCCAATAAAATAGGAAAGCTCAGCTTTAATTCATCTGCAAATGCTGCAACATGATCTACACTTTTTTCTGTGGTCGTCAAATTCACAGCAAGTACTTCGACCTGATCATATTCACTTCTAATCGCAGCTAGATCTGGCATTTCTGTCCTACATGGCTTACACCATGTCGCCCAAAAATTGACGAGCACCTTTTTGCCTTGGTAATCAGATAACGAGGCCGTTTGACCGTCTAGGGTCTTAAGCTCAAAATCAGGGGCCTGATCCCCTTTTTCAAGACCGATTGCGGGCTCTTTTGGTTCAAGTAAATTCCACACAAGTAAACCAATCAACACAAGTAAAACAGCGCTTGCCATTCCTTTTTTCCACATGATTGATCCTCCACTATTTTAAAAAAGAAGAGAAAGCTGTCTAGGCGCCTTCTCTTCTTTGCTGTATGAGTATTAGTTGCTTGCCAATTTTTCACGAAGTACCATTTGAAGGATACCACCATGACGATAGTAGTCAATTTCGACTTCACTGTCAAAGCGAACAACCACTTCAAATGTTTTCTCATTGCCATCTGTATCAATTGCTTTCACAGTGACAAGATCACGTGGACGAACTGTTTCATCAACTTCAACTTCAAATGTTTCTGTTCCTGTTAGTCCATAAGTTTCTGCACTTTCTCCGTCTTTAAACTGTAACGGAAGTACACCCATGAAGACAAGGTTACTTCTGTGGATACGCTCAAAGCTTTCAGCTAGAACGAATTTAATTCCAAGAAGGTTTGTTCCTTTTGCAGCCCAGTCACGTGAAGAACCCATACCGTAGTCTTTACCTGCTAAGATCGCAAGACCTGTTCCATCTTCTTTATAACGCATGCATGCATCATAAATGGATGTTACTTCACCAGTTGGCCAGTACGTTGTATATCCGCCTTCTGTTCCTGGTGCGATTTGGTTCTTAATACGGATGTTTGCAAAAGTTCCTCTCATCATGACATGGTGGTTACCACGGCGAGATCCGTATGAGTTAAAGTCTCTAGGCGATACGCCTCTTTCTTGCAAGTATTTACCCGCAGGTGTGTCCTTACCAATCGCTCCAGCAGGTGAAATATGGTCCGTTGTGACAGAATCACCGAACTTCGCCACTACGCGCAAGCCTTTAAGCGGTTCAACTTTACCAGGTTCAACTGATAGGTTTTCAAAGAATGGTGGGTTATCAATGTATGTGGAATTTTCATCCCATTTGTACAATGCATCGTCCGTCGTTTTAATTTCATTCCAGCGGTCATTGCTGTCAAATACTGTTTCATACTCTGAGCGGAAGAGTTCAGGTGTCACTGTTCTTTTCACGACGCTGTTGATTTCGTCCATTGATGGCCAAATGTCATTGAAATAAACGTTCTCACCGTTTTTATCCACACCGATAGGGTCTTTTGTTAAATCAATATTCACCGTACCAGCAAGTGCATACGCCACAACTAATGGTGGAGATGCAAGGTAGTTTCCTTTCACAAGCGGATGGATACGTCCTTCAAAGTTACGGTTACCTGATAAAACAGAAGTGATCAGCAGATCATTTTCAGAGACAGCATCCTCAATTTCTTGCGCAAGCGGTCCTGAGTTACCGATACATGTTGTACAGCCATACCCAACAATGTTAAATCCAAGGTCTCTTAAGTATGGAAGAAGTCCTGAGTTCACGAGGTATCCTGTAACAACCTTAGAACCTGGCGCTAGTGACGTTTTCACGTAGTTTGGCACCTTCATACCAAGCTCACTTGCTTTCTTCGCAACAAGACCTGCTCCAATTAAGACATATGGGTTCGATGTATTCGTACAGCTCGTAATCGCTGCAATCGCAATCGCACCTGTCTTCATCACAGCTTTTTCACCATTTGCTAGATCAAATTCAATTTGTTTATCCAGCTCTGCTTTTTCTAATCCAAACCCTTGGTTACCAGCTGGGCTTTCAATGTGCTGATGGAACGTCTCTTTCATATCTGAAAGTGGAATCAAATCTTGTGGACGCTTTGGACCAGATAAGTTTGATTCAATTTTAGAAAGATCAATTTCCACAACATCCGTAAAAATTGGGTCCTCTACATCTGGCGTATAGAATAAGCCATTTGCGCGAGAATATTCTTCAACGATATTAATTTGCTCTTCATCACGTCCAGTAAGGCGAAGGTAAGCAAGAGCTTCCTCATCTACTGGGAAGAATCCGCAAGTAGCCCCGTATTCAGGCGCCATGTTCGCAATCGTTGCACGATCTGCTAACGGCAGCTGTGCAACTCCAGGTCCGAAGAATTCAACGAATTTGTTCACTACGCCTTTTTCACGCAGAACTTGTGTCACTTTTAATGCAAGGTCAGTTGCAGTCGTTCCGTTTGGAAGCTCTCCAACTAATTTAGCACCAATGACTTCTGGTACTGGGAAGTATGAAGGCTGACCGAGCATACCAGCTTCCGCTTCAATACCGCCAACGCCCCATCCAAGTACGCCGATCCCGTTGATCATGGTTGTATGAGAGTCAGTACCAACCAATGTATCTGGGTAAGTGATGATCTCGCCATCTTCTTCAATCGCATGAACAACACTTGCAAGATACTCTAAGTTTACTTGGTGAACAATTCCTGTTGCAGGCGGAACAGCTTGATAGTTATTAAACGCTTTCTTTGCCCAGCTAAGGAAGTTATAACGCTCTGCGTTACGTTCGAATTCTAAATCCATGTTAATGTTTAATGCATCTTCAGTTCCAGCTTTATCAACTTGTACTGAGTGGTCAATGACAAGGTCAACTGGAATTTCAGGGTTGATTTTATCCGGATCCCCGCCTACATCTGCCATTGCTTTTCTTAAAGAAGCAAGGTCAACGACGGCTGGTACACCCGTGAAGTCTTGTAAAATAACACGAGAAGGTTTAAATGGAACATCAATTTCTTTGACCTCGGCAGTTCCCCATTTTGCCAAGTTTTCAACGTGTTCCTTTTTGATCACTCTACCGTCTACTTGGCGAAGCACTGATTCTAAAAGTACCTTAATGGAATAAGGCAGCTTAGAAACATTTCCGATTCCTTGTTTCTCTAGTGCTTCTAACGAATAATAGTGATACGTTTTCCCATTTGTCGAAAACGTTTTTCTAGATTGAAAAGCGTCTTGTTTAGCGACTTGCTGCTGTTTCGACATATCCAAAATCCCCCTTTTGATGATCAAGATCAATTTCAATTCTCAGAAAAATCGTCGTATTTCACCACAATTTTCTCACAATTTCATCTTAAAACAAATTCATACATAAGTAAATAACAATGCTTTTATTAAATTCAATAAGTTTATCTTATCACTAGGAAATGATTACTCTTCATAATCCAAGCAGGGCAGGTTCATACTACAATTGAGGTGATAGAACATGACAAAACGTAAAGCAAATCATGTGATTGACGGCATGAACGCAGCCAAAAGCCAAGGGAATGGTGCAGGCTACATTGAAGATGACCAACTCGTTTTAACAGAAGAACAAAGACAAAACAATAAAAAACGTAAAAAAAACCAATAAGAAAGGAGCAAGCATCATGACGAATAAAAACTCAGGGAAAGACATCCGTCAAAACTCGCCTAAGGAGCATCAAGGCGGACAGCCTGAGCCATTATCAGGCAGTAAAAAAGTGAAAAACCGCAACCACACAAGACAAAAGCACAATTCTCATCACGATATGTAAACATTCTCCTCTCATCCCGTGGCAAAGCGGGATGTTTTAGGTCTTTCACACATTTCAGTTCTCAACATATCATTTATTATGAGATGTGATGGAGGAGTGTTTATGGAGAATGAAAAGCAATCGAATTCCTCTGGTTTTCTAGAAATAGATGATTGGCTTAATGTTTTAATGGATGATCCATTTGCCTGGTATGATGAACACCTCCCAATTGACCTTTATGAAACAAGCCGTGATTATATTATTGAGATTGATGTCTCCACCCTGTCGATCGCTGATGTAAAGCTGACCTTCGCTGGGCATGAGCTCACTCTCGCTTACACAGTACAAAAGCCAAATGATAAAGGCGAACAGCCAATTGAAAAAAGTGTCATGCTCCCTTTTTACTTGAACGACAAAGAGATTGAAACAGAATACGAAAACCGAATCATTTCGATAAGAATTAAAAAAAGTTCTGACCATTCAAGCGGGGCTTTTTCCTTTCAAATCCCGCACTTCAAACATTAAGAGCCCACCTTCATTTGGTGGGCTCTCTTCCGTTCATGTCAAGTCAATACCTTTTGCGAACCACCATGGCCAAATAGTAGAGTCGCTATATGATAAGGTATTCTTTTTTTACTAGATGGTTTGGGTCTTTCTAGTAAATGGGCAGTTATGAATGAAAAAAGGCGTTCATAGAGATGAGAGACATACATTTTTGTTATTTTCTTCTATCATGTCTTCATGTAAAATAAGATGAGAGACGAGAGGTATAAGGGGTGAGAACATGTTAAGCGGCTGGTTTTTGTGGTTCATTTTATTTTGGGGCACGGTGATGATCGGATTACTCGCAATCGGTGGCTTTTTTATGTTTCGCAAATTTTTAAAACGATTGCCGAAGGAAGATGGGAAATCAGAGCTTGATTGGCAGGATGAATATATTCAAAAGAGCCTCCACCTATGGCGGGAAGAAGACAAACAGCTTTTAAATGAACTTGTATTACCTGTTCCAGAGCTGTTTAGAGATGTCGCCAAAGAAAAAATTGCAGGAAAAATTGGCGAGCTGGCTTTAAAAGAACAAGCTGCCAGCATTAATTTAGACTTAATCATTCGCGGCTATATTATCGCTACACCAAAGCGTGATCATAAGTTTTTATTGAAGCGCCTTCAAGAAAAAAACATCGATCATACGCCATATGAAGCATTATTAAAATAACCTCCTTATAAAAAGGAGGTTTAATTCATTTGAACCTGTTGCGGATCTAATTGCTTAGATATCTTTCTAAACGACAAATACATAGCAACGCGCCAAGGTACAATCATGCCAAAAGCAAGTATCCAAAACATTCCGCTTAGAGAGCCATAATCAATAGAAGAACTCAGGATCGTCTTCATCCCGATACGAAGAACAAGAAGTCCAATGAGAATAAACACAAATGCTTTTGACCGCTTTAAGTAAATCTCGTTCCCTCTAATTTCAAACTTTGATGTTTTGATTAAAAAGATGGAGAAAAACATCCCCACTGTGATCGCTTCAAGAAATTCAGCTCCAGTTACCTGAAACATTGGAACAAAAAACATCAGTGCACCAGTGCTCATAAAAATAGGAGGTAATATAATTTTTTTTGCGGTTGCCGGTTTCGCAGATGACTTAATGCGAATAAACATGACGGCTACCGCCATACATATTGCAATTATAGAAGAGATTAAGACCATCATATCAAATCATTCCTTTATTCTTTAAGGTCAGCCTATGTATAATATACTCCAATTGACGAAAAAAAACCATTCGCCGCGACTGTAGAAAACGATTTCAAAAGCCTGTAAATCCGCCAAACAATGATGAGAACATGATGATAATCCATGTGAGAAGATCAAAGAACAGCAATAGCCCTACCACAATCATAATGATCCCGCCAATTTTCATGATAAGCTGCTGACGCTTTCTGATCCACGCCATTTTCGTAATGAAAAAGGAGAGAACAAAAAATGGAACGCCAAATCCAAATACATACGCAATCATATAAGGCACAGCCGACTCTGGATTGTTACTAGCAAGTGCGATAACGGCAGATAAAATAGGTCCTGTACAAGGTGTCCAACCAGCGGCAAAGCCCATTCCAATGAGAATCGATCCAAAAAAACCAGCAGGACGATTTTTAAACTGCATTCTCTTTTCGCCCATGAGGAAAGAAGGCTGAAATACACCAAGAGTCATAAAACCAAAGAAAATAATGAGGATAGCTCCAACCTGGCGAATCGCTTGATGGTAATCATCAAAAAACTTCCCAACAAACGATGTCCCAAAGCCTATCGCAATAAAGATAATAGAGAAACCAATTAAAAAGAATAAGGTATGAAGCAGACTTCTTCTTCTCAGCATCACCTTCTCAGATTTCACTTCATCCATACTAACGCCCGTAATATAAGATAAAAACGCTGGATAAAGCGGCAGACAGCACGGTGAGATAAAAGAAAGGATTCCTGCTCCGAAAGCTAAAAAGTAATTCAAATCTGTCAAAAGAACACCCCCTTCTTACAATATACAATAAGAGATGACAAAATCATTTCATTTTTTTTACATCCTCTCAATAAAGATGGTCTATTCTCTTAAAACCTTATATAATTTAATTTGACATCGAGATAACGAATCCTTTAAATTTGAAAATAAACCTGAAAATGGATATAATAGAATCGATTCTTTTTATCAAGATTTGCATGAAAGGAACATGACTTTGGTAAAAACATCATTATTAACTCAAATCGAAGAAAAAAGAGAAGAGCTGATGAAAGTTGTGATGCACAATGGGATGACATCAACAGTAACCATTGAACATAGCCAGCAGCTAGATCATCTCCTCTTACAATATCAACGACACTTACACTCAAACTCAGCCAACTAATCATATCTCATGATATTTATCATGCTGCACGATTTTTAGAACAGTTGATATGTGTGACCATAAACGAAACAAAAACCTCTGATAACAGGGGTTTTTGTTTTTTAGCAGGAAGCTGAAGCCAAAATAAAAACCACCTTCCCTGCTTCATTTAGGCAAGTACAGTGGTTTTAAAGCGTCTGATGAAGGTGAATTCATAAAGAAAGGACAACGCTTGTCCACTCTTTATAACCATGTTCCATCTATGATCATAATATCGTACGTATTATTTCGCTTGGTTGTTCATGGCTTTCATCATTTGATTGATTTTCTTCTGGGACGGTTTCATGCCCATTTGCATCATCATCATTCGAAGCATTTGTTCATTAATTGGTGGATTCTTTTTCAAGTAGCTCATCATATACTTACGAGCAATAAAGAATCCGAGTGCAACTCCTGCAAGCAGTGCAACAACGCCTACAAGGATGACAACCCATAAATCCATAATTCTTCCTCCTTCATGTTGTCTCGTATAAAGTGTACTAAACAAAAGGCTATTATACAACATTTCACGTTCAATTTTATTTTTTTAAACAAAATTCCTCACTTTTACCGGATTGAGCCACCCGTGCTTCTTTGAACCGAAGTCCATTGCAAGGAAGCAAGGACTAATTTTTCTCAGCACTTCAAAAAACACTGCTTCTGCTTCATAACTGCCGGTAGCAGACATTTGGATATAACGATCTTTTATGATAAATGCAGCCGTTCCTTTTCCATCAGGTAAGGAAGCGCTGTATATCGAGCCAATTTGTGTATAGTGAACGTTCGTTAAGTTGTTCATTAATCGCTGATGCATATGAAAAGCAGGGATTCGTTTCGTCACGTAATCCACTTGTTTCACAAGCATCACCAATTCATCTTCCGTGCGGTTCGTCCAGTGTAACGACTCAAACAAATGAAACAAAATTGATTCTCTGCCAAAATAATGATGCGCAAATTCATCCTCAATCCAATAAATATAATAATGGCGTTCCATGTCTATCCCTTCCTTTCACATTTCGTCAATCTCGTATATTGCTTGTATTATACAAAAATGTGAAAGAAAGAATTGTCTATATATGAAGCAAGAAGAAACTAGTTTTGTCAAAAAAACGAGAAAAAAGAAAAAAGTTTGCAGAGCGGATGAAAATGCTCTGCAAACAGATGAAAAAAAGCATGATGCTTGGAGACTGGTTATTTGTTCAGCTTCGCTTTCACGCGGCTGACGACATTGCTGACCGTAAAGCCGTATTTCTCAATAATGGTTTCACCAGGTGCAGAAGCGCCAAATTTATCAATGGCAATTACATCACCATCAAGACCAGTGTAACGCTCCCAGCCAAGTGAAGCCCCCATTTCAATCGCAATACGAGCCCGCACTGCTGTAGGAAGGACTGATTCTTTGTATTCGTCTGACTGCTGATCGAAACGATCCCATGCAGGAAGACTGACAACAGACGCGCGAATCCCTTCTTTCTCAAGTGCTTTTTGCGCTTCAATCGCTAAACCGACTTCAGATCCAGATGCGAGTAGAAGTGCTTCTGGCTGTGCATCAGCAGCTTCAACGACGACGTATCCACCCTTTTCTACTCCCTCATATGCCTTCTCAGGTGCTTGGTCAATCGTTGGAAGGTTTTGACGAGTCAGAACTAGTGCTGTCGGTTTATCCGTTGAAGATACAGCAAGTTTCCACGCTGCAGCTGTTTCGTTTCCATCCGCAGGGCGAATGACAGAAAGGTTCGGCATCGCACGTAATGAAGCAAGCTGTTCAACCGGCTCATGCGTCGGACCATCTTCACCAACAGCGATACTGTCATGAGTAAAGACATAAGTGACTGGAAGTCCCATTAAGGCAGCAAGACGAATCGCTGGTCTTAAGTAATCTGAGAAAACAAAGAACGTTCCGCCGAATACACGAAGGCCGCCGTGAAGCGCCATACCGTTTAACGCGGCACCCATTGCAAATTCTCTGACGCCGAACCAAATGTTCTTGCCGGCATAATGATCTTTACCAAAATCGTCTGTGTTTTTAATCGTTGTTTTGTTTGAACCTGCAAGGTCAGCAGACCCGCCAATGAAGAAAGGTACTTGCTTCGCAATGCCATTTAATACTTCGCCTGAAGAAGCGCGGGAGGCAAGACTTGAACCTGCTTCATAAACAGGAACCTCTTGATCCCAATTCTCAGGAAGCTTTCCTTCAATCGCAAGCTGCAATTGAGCTGCAAGCTCAGGGTATTCTTTTTCATATTGCGCAAATCGTTCATTCCAAGCTGCTTCTTTTTTCTGACCAGCGTCTTTTACAGCTTCTTTGAAATGATCGTACACTTCAGAAGGTACATGGAAATCTTCTTCAAACGTCCAAGAGTAAGCTTCCTTCGTCAGCTTGGCTTCATCGCTGCCAAGTGGTGCACCATGCACACCAGACGTTCCTGCACGGTTTGGCGATCCGAAACCGATTGTTGTTTTCACTTCAATCAGTGTAGGTCTGTCTGTGCTTTGTTTTGCCTTTTCGATAGCAGCCGTCACTTCATCAATGTTATTGCCGTCTTTCACATAAAGAACTTCCCAGTTCATCGCTTCAAAACGATTCTTCACATTTTCAGAGAATGAACGATCTAGGTCGCCATCTAAAGAAATATCATTTGAATCATAAAGAACAATTAAACGGCCTAAGCCTAAATGACCAGCAAGGGAAGCAGCTTCAGAGGAAATTCCCTCCATTAAGTCTCCATCTCCGCAAATGCTGTATGTATAGTGATCTACAACATTAAAGTTGTCTTTGTTATACGTTTCCGCAAGATGTCTTTCTGCAAGTGCCATACCAACTGCCATGGCAATCCCCTGCCCTAAAGGACCTGTTGTAGCATCTACACCCTCTGTATGTCCAAATTCAGGATGTCCAGGTGTTTTGCTACCCCATTGGCGGAATTGTTTTAGATCATCGATGCTCAGGTTGTATCCGCTTAAATGAAGCATGCTATATAGAAGCATAGAACCATGTCCCGCAGATAATACAAAACGGTCTCTGTTAAACCAATTTGGGTTTTGCGGACTTACGTTTAAGTGATTCGTCCATAAAGCGTATGCCATTGGTGCAGCACCCATCGGCATTCCAGGGTGACCGGAATTCGCTTTTTCAATTGCGTCTATGGAGAGAGTACGTATTGTTGCAATAGATTTCAATTCAATCGTTTCCATATAAATCCCCTTCCGTATCTTGTGTACACCATTATCATAAATCTACTGTCCTTTTTTCACAACTATTTCACGCTGAAAAAGAAGGATTTTGTCACATTTAGTTTATCGATCACCTAAAAAGTTATGCAAATATGAAAAAAGATGAGAATATTCTTCCCATCTTTTCAAAATTCAAGAAATCATAAGCTTAATGAAGGTTTTGATCTCTTTCTCTTTTTAATTTTTCTGGTGTGACATCGTTTCCTTCAGGGTCAACGATTTTCACGGTTTTAAGTGTATTTTTCATAGAAGAACGAAAAGCTTTTAAATACTCTTCTCTTAATTGCTTTTGTTCTGTTTTTTCAGCGTCTGACAAACCGGTCTCTTTTGACTTTTTTGAAAGCTCATTGATTCTTGCAAGCTGATTTTTAGAAATCATGACTAACTCCTTTAAAACATTTTCTCTACATACTACTAAATATCAATCATTTTGACAACAAATCAAGCTTTAGGTGGTCAGACCTTTTTCATATTCTTGATATCTTCTATGGACCGTTGCTTTTGAAATGTCAAAACCTAGTGCCTGAAGAGTTGCTGCGATTTCTGCGAAGGTCATGTTATTTTTTCTTAATCGAACAATTTCTGAAATCGGCACTTCAATACGCTCACGGCCAGGCGCATGATCCTGCTGTTTTAAATTCAGTTCGGGCTGATACCCGCGTTCAACAGCTCTTCTCATTCCCCGCTTAATTTTCAGGTTATGAATTTTTCGTTGATACTCTTCAACGACTCCTACGATTTCAATCACCATTTCATCTGCTTCTGAAAGCTCAAGCTCGCCTCTATGAAACGTACTGTACACCTTCACATTCTCTTTAAAAAGACAATGAAGAAGCGCAATTTTTGCTTGTCCTCTTCCGAGACGTGTTTCATCCTGGATAAGAACAGCATCAATTGACTCTTCTTTTAGTGTAGCTAGCATATCAAACACACCATCGCGATCTAGATCATACCCGCTTGCTTTTTCTTTAATGACTTTAACCACATTCATCTTGTGCATAGCAGCTAAAGCTAGCAATTCTTCTTCTTGTCTCTTCAGCGAGGTTTCCTGCTCTTCTTTGACAGTGCTTACTCTCGCATAGATGATTGCATTCATGTCTTCAATCGACCTTTCTACTGTACTGTTGCAAGTTGATATACGACTGGATGCTCTTTTTTGACTGGTATGACAAGGATGTCACCAGGCTGAATTTCTGTTGAAGCAAGATCATTGTGCTGAGTGACCCAGTCAATAAACGCATTTTTATCGATTGATTTGCTGTCGTTTACTTGATCAGCTAACCCCCAAAGAGTATCACCTGATTGAACTTCTATTTTAACATACTGATTTGGATCATTATGGCTTGTGAATGCAATAAGTGAGAGAAATATGCCAACGATGAATGAGAATACCCCAATAAAAATAATAGATTCTTTTAACCTCATAATGTCATCTCTCCTAATAGAATGTGTGTTCGTTCTTTCTGACACTTATTATAAATACGAACAAACGTTTCTGTCAAACGTTTTTTTCGAACCTATGTTTGTACTGTTAGGAAAAACATGCTATAATTTCTTTAAAATTGACGTTTTGAGGTGCAAAAGATGACGAAGCTATCAAAAAGACAACTCGATATCCTGACATTCATCAAAGAAGAAGTAAAAAGCAAGGGCTACCCCCCATCCGTTCGTGAAATTGGAGAAGCTGTCGGTCTAGCATCCAGTTCAACGGTTCATGGACATTTAGCTAGACTAGAAACGAAGGGCTTAATTAGAAGAGACCCGACAAAACCTAGAGCGATCGAAGTATTAGATGAAGAGGAAATGAATATTCCAAAGAGTGCTGTAATGAACGTACCTGTCATCGGAAAAGTAACAGCAGGCCTGCCTATTACGGCTGTTGAGAATGTTGAAGAATACTTCCCTCTTCCAGAGACTTTTGCAGCACCAGATGAACAAGTATTTATGCTTGAAATTATGGGAGAAAGTATGATTGACGCAGGAATTTTGGACAAGGACTATGTCATTGTGCGTCAGCAAAGCACTGCTAACAATGGAGATATTGTCGTCGCCATGACAGAGGAAGATGAAGCGACAGTGAAACGTTTCTATAAAGAAGATACACACTTTAGATTACAGCCAGAAAACCCATCTATGGAACCGATTATTTTACAGAATGTAAGTATACTAGGTAAAGTGATTGGCGTATTTAGAAATATTCACTAAAAAAAGCCGGTATTTCATCAGTTAATGATGAGAACCGGCTTTTTTTTATGAACAAGAATAGGCAAGAATACTCGAGCTTGGGAAGGAACCAAAGGTAAAGTTCGGCCAAATAAAGCCAGTTGTTCTCCCGAAAGGCTGTGAGGATAGGACATACATTAAAAATACTTGACCGTTTCTCATAAACACAATCGTCCACCTTCTATTACATCCCGCGGCAAATTGAACCGATTGCTGACCTCCACCTGTTTGCCCTGAAATAAGTGACTGCATGCTTTGAGGCTGTGATAATGCTTGCTGATATTGCGAAATGATATGCTGTGGTGGGGCTGGCGGGGCTGATCCACTAGATCCGGGCCCAGTGCCTCCTCCTCCGATTGGAAACCCTGGAAATCCTCCACCTTGAGAAGGGAGAGACGGCCAACCTTGCATCTGCCTATCATATGAGTACCCATTCCACATACCTTCATACGGATAATACATATTCAACACCACTTTCTTAGACATTCATCACGATAGTATATGTCATAAATGAAAAAGCGTGTTGAACGTCCAAACAGAAACTTTTCCAAAAAACGTTTTGTTCTTCTTTAGAACGGTTAAATAGTAGATATAAAGAAAAAATAAAAAAATGAAAACTTTTTGCCACCCTCAAACGTTATATATATAGAAAGAAAAGAAATAAAAAACATTTAGATTTAACACTTGTAATATCGCTGTAATTATTGTAACATTTGTAACATAAGAAGTTTTCATTGAGAAAAGGAGGCAATCGCCTTGAAAAAATTATTCGTTTTATTAACTGCTATTATGCTTATGATCTCATTACAATCTACAACATTGGCCGCTTCTAAAAAACCAGCCACTTTGACAAATAAAGAAGCGTTACATATTGCCCTTGATGCACGGGAACACTTTTGGAGTGCGATGTCAGGCTACAAAATTAATGAACATTCTGATTACAAATTAAAATCATTTAGCTATAAAGACATGACTTACAACTATCTTTCTAAAACATTTGATACAAAGAAAAAACTAAACAGCTACCTATCTCAAGTTTTCACAAAAGAAGCCATCAATCAAGGTTTAAAAGACTACCAGTTCATTGTTCATAAAGGCAAAATGGCTGTTCCAGTGGGCGACGGAGACAATATGCTTAATTGGGATAAAGCGACACCTAAACTTGTCTCTAAAAAACAAACAGTCCGCACTTATGAATTCACTGTCCCAACACTTGATGGACGCAAAGTACAAAGAACGGTTACGTTCGAAAAAGGACAAAAAGATTGGAAAATCACAAAAATTGACGCTGTTATCTAAATAAAAAACCAGGCCATTCAATCGGCCTGGTTTTTATATTGAAGTAAATTCAGTCATGCGGTCTAGGGCGTGAGCAAGTGATGATGCCGTGCGAAATTCATTAAAAGGAAGCCCGAGCTGCACAGCGGTTTGGGCAATTTCTGGTCTGATCCCTGAAATGGTCGTCTCTACTCCAATTAACCGAAGTGATGTGACAAGATCAAAGATTTGATGAGCCACCATTGTATCAATAATGACAACGCCCGATAAATCAATACATAAATGCTGTACACCTTTTTGTGAGCACTGTTTCAACGTATTTTCTAAAATAATCTTCGCTCTCGCTGTATCAATATCACCTACTAACGGCAATAACGCAATATGACTTTTTAAAACAATGACAGGTGAGCTCAGCTCGTAAATCATGTCTCTTTGTGCCACGAGCTTCCTCGTTGTATTTTTCACATATTGTTGGATGAACATATGAATTGAAATATTAAACGCCTCTGAAATTAAATCATACCAATAAAAGATGCGGTCAATATCAATTTCATCTTGACGCTGCTTAATAAATTCTTTTAAGTAATGAAGGACTACTCTTTGATTGGACATGTATTCTCTCACAACGTAATCTAATGGTGTGTTTAAATGCTTTGGGTCACTGGCTAAGTCTTCAGACCACTTTTTAAACTCAGTATGTAAATACGTCTTGTCTTCAATAAGAGCACGTATAAAATGCTGGTAATAATCCTGATTTTGCCGTTTTAGCTCTGATATGATGCTGGAATCTGTTGAACGATATATTGATTCTGGATCATCATCTTCAATTGAATCATACCAAGTTTCAGTCAGTTTCTCTGCATGTTGCATGAAATAATCGTATAATGCACGGTTCTTATCCATAAGCATATGTCCCTTCACATTTTCTTCTTGTCTGTCTTTGTATCTTATAGATCAATTGTACCACTGAATCTTTTGTCCCTGCTAGCTCCAATACGCTCTGATCGAACAAAAAAGGCACCTACTCACAGGCGCCTCTCTTTTAGTTTTATTTCACAATAAATAAAATTCTTTTCCCATCAGGATACCCGCTCATCTGGTGCCCGACCCATGAGCCCGCTCCCCTATTATCAGACGGGCTGACATATTGAACACTCGCCCCTTTTCCTCCTTCAAGACAAACTGCCATCGGCCACTCATCTCGGTCGAATCCGGGTTTAGTCGGAATGCCTTTTAATGATTCTTGCCTGCGGGCATCTGCTCCATTTCGGTCTATCGTACACACATCTGAATGCCCTTTTCGAATGGCTTCTTGAATATGACTGCCTGTTTCAGGGTACCGTTCCTTTGGAAATTGAATAACATGATCATATCGATCCGCACCTTTTGCCGCATGTTCCTCCCCAAATCCACCTAACAGCGTGCCCATCCATATCACAAAGCATAAGGCGACAGCAGTAATCCAGCCTCTTCTCATCTTCAAAAGTGTGAGACCTCCTCATTTTTCTCAAGTAGAATCTTGACTTAAAGGAAATGTGTCATTTTAATGTATGAGTCGTTCACGAATGACATGTGAAAAAAATGAAGAGGCTGAAAACTCAATGAATCTTTCAAGCATAGACAGTTAGACACTTGTATCCACATAAAAAAGCTTGTCCCCTATGAAGGAAACAAGCTTTATGATCTAGCTTTTATTGCGCTTTTGCATAGTTGATAAATTCAACAAAGGCAGCTGTCGCTTTTGGACCGCCATTAATCGTTCCGTTTGAATACCCTGCGTTATGAACCCCAACGATTTGCTGATTTTGATCTAGCATCGCTGAGCCTGAATTTCCGCTAAATGTATCAATCGTATAGTATGCGAGATTCGTATCTTCTCTTGTCACAGGACCTGACATCTCCCACTGCGACACCTTGCCAGTCGATCTCATTTTATCACCTGGATATCCAGAAATTTTAATCGTTGTTCCAGTTAAGTTTGTCACCTGACGGATGGAACGGTAACCGACTGTATTGCCAATGTTCGTATCTGTTTTGATCACGGCAAAATCATATTGGCTCGCACCTGTATTGATATATCCGCTTGGTACATAGAACTCTGTCATATTTGCTGACCCATTTACCGCAGTGCTATCATTCATCCCTGGATACACCGATCCTTTTGCACTATAACTTCTTGATGCTGTATTGTACACGCAGTGTCCGTTTGTCAAAATTTTGTTAGGGGCAATGAGTGTCCCCGTACAGCTTGAGCCGCCAAATGTAATATAAGCAATTGAATTATATGGTGCTACTCTTGTGTTTGCTACTTTTGTTCTACCATCGTCTCCAATGACGACTTTAGTTTGAAAGTCTTTTAAATATTTTGATAGTGGTTTTACTTTTTCGCCAACAGTTGAAGATAGATCATCCACTTTGTCAAAGGATGAGGGGGATTTCGTATCATTGTGGAAATCACTTGAAGAGATCACCTTTCCATCAGAAGTCACCATATCATAATCAGACGTTAGTACTGAATCCGATGCGGCGTGGGCAAAACTAGGCACACTTAAAGCACCAAAAACGAGTAGAGAAGGGAGTAACATTTTCACCTTTTTCATCATATTCCTCCTTTATGTCCTATATCAAAAATGATACGATTGTTTCATATTGGAGTAAATGAGAGAATATTCTTATTTTTTCAAAATATTTCATTTTTAAATTAGGTGTTTTGTATCTTTCCAACTTTCATTCTATCGATCTCACCTCTCTTGATGAAACAGAAAAAACCGCCTAATTGGCGGTCTTTCCTTTTGTTAGCTCCACACATCTTTTACATATCTATTGTCATTTGCAAGAGTGGTTAGCCAATTTTCAGCTGCTTCCTTCGTGCATTGTTTCTCGTGTTGATAGAGGTCGATCAGTGTAGCCTCTACATCCGGTGCCATGACTTTTCCGTCCCCGCACACGTAAAGATACGCACCTCCATCGAGTAATTTGATTAGCATACCGCCGTCTTCTTTTAACAAATGCTGGACATATATTTTTTGGTCTTTGTGACGAGAATAAGCCCGGTGGATGTGGACAACTCCTTTTTGCGCCGCAAGCTGCATTTCTTCAAAATACAGATCATCTTCATGAGGGTGACGGCAGCCAAAATACAGGTGAGCTTCCCCTAGTGGTTTGCCTTCCTTCTGCCACACTTCTCTTGCTTGAACAAATCCTCTAAATGGAGCGATTCCTGTACCCGGTCCGATCATGATCATCGGTAATTCAGATGAAGGTGGCAGCTGGAATCCTGCCTGCGCTTCATGGAGGAAGCAGGCGACTTCTTCACCTTCCTTCAGACCGCATAAATAGTTTGATGCGACTCCGGCATATTCTCCGCGGCCGCTCCACGCTTTCCCTTTCACAACCGCCACTGTGATACTGACTCTTTTTTCATCGACCTTTGATGAGCTAGAAATAGAATAATAGCGCGGCTTCAAACCTGGTAAAAGTGCTAAAAAGTGCACAAATGGCAGCTCACATGCTTCATATTGATCTAGTAAGTCAAGCATGGTTACTCGTTTCTTTAAAATAGCTTCTTGATACGCTTCACCAGCCATTTGCTCAAGCTCCACGCGGTGAGGCGGACAAACTGTATATGCGGCGAGCTCTCTTAGCTGCGTACGTGTTGCAGGCTCTTGAAGCTCAACATGTGACGCAAGTAATTCTCTCATTTGAATCGGCTGATCTAAAGGTAAATGATTTGCTTCTTTCTCAGAAGAAAGCTTGATGTGCTGCTTAGGATCTAGATTGAAGCGATTGATCACCCGCTGCACGAGTGCATCACAATTTTTCGGAACAATTCCGATATGATCCCCTTCTTTGTATTTTTTCCCTTCAGGCAATTGCAGTTCAATATGTCTTGTTTGCCGCTCACTTTTCTCAGATTGTAATTCCTCATTTTTCAGTACAACAGCTGAAAAGGCACCATATGTTTTCGCCACAGGACGTTCTACTAGCTCATTTGTATAAGCAACTGATAGTTTTGAGTTTTCCTTACCTTTTTCTTGGAAGGTGAGCTTAAATTCTTTTGCGAGCTGCTTGAAGACCGTTTTCTGGAATGTTTCTTTATCCTCATCCATATCTCCGCCTGCATCACCTTCTCCTAAATCAGCTACACGCTTCGCACCTTTTCTTTCAAGTGCTTCATCAATGAGACGAGGAATACGCTGGTACGTACTCGCCCAATTTCGATCTCCGCATCCAAACACAGCAAATGTCACGTTTGTTAAATACTGCTCTTTCTCCTGCGTGACCCAATCCACAAATTTTTTCGCATGGTCAGGCGGATGTCCATTATATGAAGCGGTCACGATGAAGACTGCACCCTTATCTGGTAATTGGCGTGTATAGTCATCAAGCGGAGCAGTGGTCACATCAAACCCTTTTGCTTTTCCTTCTTCAGCCAATTCGTTTGCGATTTGCTGCGCCGTGCCAAGATTTGATCCATATAAAACAAGCAGTGGTGTACCATGACTCTTCACTTTAGACTCATCAGTTGTGGTGCTTTTTTTCGTCTCTTCTTTCGGTGGTACCATAAAGAGTTGCTGCTTCCTTGGCCGCACTTTGATTTTAAAATCGTTTGGCTTAATCGTTAAAGATTCTTTTAAATCAAGTTCGTATGATGTGTGATCAATCAATTCCAGGTTGTGCAAGACCATTGCTAGCACCATTGTGGCTTCATGAAGAGCAAATTGCATACCAATACATGCACGCTGTCCATTCCCAAAAGGCTTGTAGGCATGCTGCGGGATCTTTTCAGGGTGTAGAAACCGCTCTGGTTTAAATTCTTCCGCATCCTCTCCCCATACCGCTTGATCACGATGTAACTTAGGTAGCAGCACGGAGACACTTTGGTTCTTTTCAATCGAATATTTCCCTCCGATGACGGTGTCCTCTTTCGCATAAAGAGAGAACGTAGGCGCTGTTGGCCAGAGGCGAAGAGATTCATTTAAAACCATACGAGTGTAATTTAGTTTTTGTACCTGCTTAAATGTTGGCAGTCCGCCTTGCAGCACATCATCTGCTTCTTGGACGGCTTTCTTTAATTTTTCTGGATTCTTTAATAAGAAATAAATCGCAAAGGATAGCAGCCCGCTTGTTGTTTCGTGCCCAGCTATCAAGAAGGTAATGATTTGATAGCGAATATTTTCATCTGACAGGCGCTCTCCTGTTTCAGGGTCCTTTGCATGCAGCATGAGGGACAGTAAATCATTGCCCGTTTTATCTTGTTTTTTCCGTTCTTGAATAATGTCATCTACTAATTGGTTCATAAAATCGACATTTTCTTCAAATTTTTTTCTTCTTTTGATCATTAGCTTATCTGCAACCGGCAACCGGCTCGCCTGATCCATCGCTTCGTTTAAACCATTCAGCATACTTTCGATGAATGGATGCTGATTTTCTTTATAAAAACTGTTAAACCTGAAATCAAAACCACAAAGTCCGATCGTATCTAAAGTAAGCTTTGTCATATCCTCTGCTACTTCAATTTCTTCATCACGGCCTGTTCTTTGCCATTTTTGTACAAGCTGTGTGGCAATATCGAGCATCATCTCATGATAGCCCTTCATGGCCTGCTGACTAAACGCCGGCATCAAGATGTGGTGAGCCTTTCTCCAGTTCGGTTCTTCTGTCCAGCTCGTAAATAACCCATCCCCTGCAAATGCTCTTACTTTATTGAGACTAGTCCCAATGTATTTATCAAAACGGCTCTCATCACATATTTCTTGGACAAGTTCATGATTAGAAACAAAAATACTTGTTGCTTTTGAAAATTCAAACTGAAAGATCGGTCCTAATTCATCTGCTAGCCTCCAAAAGGTTTGAGAAAGCTCACCCTTTTTGATATGGGGAATATTTTTAAAAGGTCCGTATGTTTTTGGTTTTGGAATGATTGATGTTTGTTGCATGTGCCCACTCCCTTTATATCATTAAGAAGCAACGCTAATGGCGCGCCATAAACATTGCTCAATGTCCTCTAGAAATTCAATCGTTGGCTCTATTTCTTCTGCAAGAATTTGTTTATGCAGCTGTACAAAGGCACCAAATACAATCGATAGAATGGTTCTACCTGAAAGATTTGGATGAATCCCATCCTTTTTCCCTTCTTCAAAGATAAGGAATAGTTCATGTAACAAATGCTGCATTTTCTCTTTGCTCGTCTCGTCTAAGTAATGGGATCGCTTATCAATTTCTAAAAAATATAGCCCGCTTGGATTCTCCTTTGTAAATAAAACCAAGCAATAAAATACATGCTTAAAGTACGCCCGAATACTCGCCTTTGGATCTGGACTGTTTGTGTTCATTTTTTCGATAAATGAAGAAAGGCTGCGCTGGTACAAAATATTGACGAGTGCCTCTTTACTGTCGAAATAACGGTAAATGGTTCCCGCTCCGACGTTTGCTCTTTTTGAAATCATCGGCATCGTGGTCCCATCAAAGCCCCGTTCAATAAATAAGTCCAACGAAGCCTTCATAATCTGTTCTTGTTTATCAGTCACTGCTGGCACTTCATCCCCTCCTCACCATAGGAATGAACGTTCATTCCGAAAACGGTATATTATCTTAATATTTTAATTTCTTCTATATACACTTAAACACATTTATTTTTTTCCGTCATCACATTTTCTGAAAATAATAATAATTGAGAAATCATGCCTAGTCAGACAGCAGCCAAAGGACTTATAAATATTGTCAGATATGTGTCAGGAGGGTGACATCAGCACTACACCTTCATTCTTGATCAATCGGAGAGTGAATGTGGTCGTCATATGTATCAATATATAAACTGCCATTACTTGAACGGACTGCGTATACAATGTCCTTTAAGGAGAGCTGCCTTTTCTTAAGCTCTTCATCTATCCACTCCACAGTTAATTGATTTTCTTGAATGTTTTTCAAAATGAGCTTTCCGTCCATGATCACTTCGATAGGCATGTAGCCCTCTGCCTTCATATACAATTGAAGATCCTTCCGAGTGACATTTTCAAACGAAGGATATTTTTTCACTGACATATGTCCATCTGTTTCAATCATGGCAAATTCAACTTCGCTAATATCAAAAATGTCTTTTTCTCTCAGCTGCTGATTTAAATAATCAAGTGTATACCTCATTCCCTTCATATTCTCTTCAAGAATTTTTCCATTTTGTATGACAAGGGTTGGTTTACCGGCCATAAATCCTCTCAATTTTCGGCTCCTTAAAGCTATCAGCGAAATCACATAAATGATCATGACAAGCGTGACAAAGGAAATCGTCGTGTGATGAAACGGAAGCGTTGTATTAAACGCGAGACTCGCCGCAATTGAACCTAAGCTAATGGCTGCTATAAAATCAAAAATATTCATTTGCGCTATGGTTTGCTTTCCAAGAAGACGTGCTCCGCCAAATAAAATCGCAAAAGCAAACATCGTCCGTAAAATGACTTCAATATGGTCAGGCATGTAAGGGTCCACCTTTCAATTGCATCAAAAAAAGCCTTTTCTTTAGAAAAGACTCCTTTTTAGACTATGTATTTATTCCATCATTATTCAACTCGGCAGCATCGCTTTGCTCAAATTGTGAGCGCAGCTCAATAATGGAGCTATTTCTGACAGCATTGGCATCTTGCTCAAGAAGCCACGTATAAAATCTAGCTTGCTCCGCTGTTTGCAATGCCTGCATATATTTTTGCGTGGAACGCTTCTCTGCAACGCGCTGTTTGATCGCGCGCATCTGCTTCCAGAATTGATAATAAGGAAGCTTGAGCTTAGTCATAAAGCCGCGATGATCCTCAATGACATATCCCTCTTCTTTGATCGAGTCGTCATGAGAAACGGCCTGATACCATTTATAAAAAGACGTCCAATCGTGGAACACAGCCTCTTCCTGCTTGCTGGATATTCCAAGCTGTTCGCTTACTCTTTTCACTTCAGTAAATGGTGTCTTTTCATAGCTTAGCTGACGCTTCACTATATCAAGCAAAATGAGTTGATCATGATCATATGTGATAATATGCGGGTCTTTCTTTGGCAAAATGACTTCAAACACAAGAGATGGCATTGTGGTCACGTACGTATGATTTGATGTAGTCGACCTGCACGTCTCCGAAGGTCTGATAGAATAACTCTTCGACCCAGGAAGCATGCTGATTTTGCTTCACATGAGATGTATACGATTTGGACGTAAACACCAATTCATCTTCCATTTCGTTATACCCAACCGTCCCTAAATATCCATTTGCTTTATCATAGACGGTAATAGGGAATTGAAGATGATTCACTAAATGATGCATTTTTGTCTCCGGACGCTCATCAATGTTAAAAAATTTGTTGTAGCTTCTTGAAACAATCTGCTTTGACACCATATTGACAAACAAGCCTCTTGCCTTCACATTCACATCATCCCACTGCCGTTCACTAAACGCTTTTTTCGTAAAATTAAAAGATGAAATGTGGTGCGGAAGCTTTAATTCCTGTACATATTCATGTTGATCTAAGTGAGCTAAAAAGTCATCTAGTGAGATATCTGGTTGAATAGCGGCTGATGGTTTTTTCTCAGAAGCTCTATAGACTGGGTTGTCAATTTCATGAGTCTCAATCCCGTCAGCTGTGATTTTCAACACCCTCAGCTGTCCCCCGAATTCAACCTGGCCTTCTAGATTATAAGATCTTTCCGCTGCTTGAGTAGGCAGCCTGTATAAATTGCGATGCCCGTGAATTTGAATGACATCTAATCCAGCAGTATTTTGAACAAACAAGTGATCAATGTCATCTGAATATTCACCTACACCGTGAATGAGCTGCTGTGTTGAGACATGCAGAAGCTCTTCTGGCAAATGAGCAAGCCCCCCGTGGGTAACAAGAAATGTCTTGTCATGGTACGTAAAATAAGTAAGCTGATGAAATGTTCTGACAAACTTCCGTACTTCTTTTAAATCAAAGTCTGCTTCGATTTCAGGTGCAGTATGCCGGTTAAACATATTGCTTCTTACTTTTTCACCATGTGCAAACCGGTATAAATGCTGATCATGATTACCCTCAATCACGATGACATTCCGGCATTCTCTATGTGCGAGCATCCATTCTAATACTTTCTTGTTTTCTATACCTCTATCAAGCAAATCACCTGCAAAGATATAAAGTTCATTTTCTTTAATATCTCCTTGCAAATAGGTGGTCAGAGCGGTATGACAGCCGTGAATATCTCCAAAAACATGAATGACCTCATATTGATCGAAGGATCGAGGCTGATAGGTCATCACTTGCGGATATTCCTCAGGCTGCAAGACAGTCACCCAGGATGGGACCTTTTCTGTTTTTAACCGCTCATTCATTTGATATAAAACAGACTCCCACACAACTTTGTGAGCTTCCCGTGAGCGATTTTGCAATAGAGCTGTTTCAAGCGGCACCTGCGTGAAATCGACGACATACACCCTGTAACGATACGATGTGGCCAGCGATTTATATTGAGATATCGATTTGCTTGAAATATGTGTCGCATCAATCACAGTAAAGTCTCCGCGTTCCATACGTGCTGTAAGCAATTCAAATAATAATGACCAGACTTTATGGTCATGTTTGCTTGAAATTTCTGGTTTCCCATTGACAGATAACTGCGGAGGCTGGGTCAAAAGACGAATCTGATCCGCTGATAACGTGTAAGGCTCTAAGCCTTGGGCTTTGATCCAAGTTGATTTCCCTACCCCTGGGAGACCTCGTAAAAGGACTAAAGTTCTCATATTGGTTCTCCTTTAATAAGTGATATTTTACCTATTATAGATAAATGATGGATAAATCTCAATCTTTTATCGATTATGGTAATATATAGATAGAAAGGGAGGTTTTACGTATGTCTAATGGGGAGAATATGGCATTTAACATGGGTGATCTTCTATTTCAAGTGTTCTCTCTTCTATTCATTGCTGCTATCGTGACGATTATTGTCATTGCTTTTCGAATGATCAGAAGAAAACGAATGGAATTGAAGAAGGTTAAGGAAAGATTGAACAAAGTGATAGAAAAAAACGATTTAAAAGAGTAAAAATCCGGAATTTAACCGGATTTTTTTTGTTTCATCACAATTCTTTGACGCTGCTGCATCAAAAAGAAAAAGACGCCTAAAAGGACAAGAAAACCGCCACACATTTGGAGCAGCGTGACTTTTTCTCCAAGCAGCCATACAGCAAGAATCGTGGCTCCAACAGGTTCGCCAAGGATACTCATTGAAATGGTTGTGGCATTGACATATGTTAAAAGCCAATTATTAATGACATGAGACATGGTGGGGATGATCGCAAGCAATAAAAAGATTCCCCACTCTTTACCTGGATAGCCTGTAAAAGGAGTTTGCTGAATCCAATTGAATAAAATTAAAAAAAGACCGGCAAAACCAAACACACAAAAACTATAAATCCAATGAGATATCTTTCTGACAGCCTGTTGACCTATTAATAAATAACAAACAACCGCGATCACACTTAAAAAGGATAAAATATCTCCTAGGATGGCTTCCTGGCTATGACCTACGTCTCCCCACCCAATCATCAGTGCACCAACAATTGCGGCACACATCGTCAAAAGTGCAGGCAGCGTCGTTCGTTCACGGAAAATGAGAAAGCCGCCTAACAAGGAGACCATCGGCTGAAGAGCGATGATAATAGTAGAGCTTGCCACAGTCGTCAGCTTTAGTGAGCCAAACCACAACACAAAATGGAGTCCTAAAAAGAAGCCTGACATACATAAGAAAAACCAGTCTCTTCGCTGAATCGAGAGAAATTCTTTTTTTCGTGGCAGAATAAACGGCAGCATAAAAACCGCGGCAAAGATCATTCGATACATGCTTAAAATAGCAGCAGGTGCATTTGACCATTTCACAATAATAGCAGAAAACGAAATGGCAATAATTGAAATCACAAGAGGTAGTGCAATTGATTTCTTTTGAGCAGTTGACTTCATGTCCATAAGCAGCTTCCTTTACATCAGCAGTAGATGAGAAGATCATCTTGTATGTCGTCATCTTACTATGTCCAATCCGCTAGAGGCAAGATGATTTTAAAACTTGTGTGAGCTTTTTTGCATGAAAAAAAGGCTTTCATCTCGAAAGCCCTACTCATCATCTATCAATAGATAAACGGCCCGAACTGGACCATGAACACCTACCACTAAATTCATCTCAATATCCGCAGAGTTACTCGGACCTGATATGAAATGAATCGCACCTTTCGCCTGCTCTCCCTCTTCTACCGAGCGATTAAGAGCCGAAACAGCTTGAATCATCCGCGGAACCACCGTGCTTTTTTCGATACACACGATATACATCATCGGTAAAAAATGGAGCGCTCTTCCTTGCCCTTGATGGGATGAAAGGACGACCGTCCCTGATTCTGCTAAAGTGTAATCACTGAATACAACCGAATACGCCGCTTGTTCTGCCAGCCTGATATTTTCTTCCCTTGATGCCTCAGCATTCCAGCTGGTGACGGCGAATCCTTCGTGCTGCAAGCTGTCAAACATCGGATAAAATCCATATTGTTCAAAACGATGATCGCCCGATGTCATCACAGAACCCTCTCCATACTCTGTCATCAATGATCGTAATACAGAGGGTGCTTCCTCTGGTGTTGTTTCGACCACTCTTGTGTGAATTCGTTGACATTGCTTCTTCAGTTGCTCGACTAGTTCTTCTTTAGACAAAGGTCCGTTTGTTTCCCACTGAACTTGATGCTTCCAAGCTGGACGCTGAATGGATGCAGACGGGGAGGAATCCTTCCCTAATTGCTTACGGATATGAGCTAAAAACGACTCTCGGTGAGAAATAGTTCCCTTCATCACTGCTCCTCCTTCTGTCTCTTTTTAAACCAATCCCTGAATCTTTCTTTACTTGGAGCTGGCAGGTCACGAATATCTGTCCAATTCTTTAAAGGACCTATTCCTTTTGAAATCTGTCCGTTTGAAGCCATACGATTCATCAATACAGGAGCTGCTTTTGTTCCGAATTGATACATCCCGGGAGTCGATGCGCCCATTCCGAACATTTTCATCGCCATCATTTCAGCTTTAGGCGCTCTCCCCTCTTTTTCAACGATGACTTGTCGATGTTTTATTAATAACTCGTGAAGCGGGATCTTTACTGGACAAGCATCTGTGCAAGCCGCGCAAAGACTAGATGCAAAGGGGAGCTCTTGGTAGTCATTATAGCCGCCAAGAAGCGGCGATAAAACAGCACCAATTGGCCCCGGGTAAATCGATCCGTATGAATGTCCGCCCACATGCCGGTAAACTGGGCACACATTGATGCAGGCTGCGCACCGGATACATTGGAGAACAGGCTGAAAGGTTGTACCTAATATATTGGACCGCCCATTGTCCACAATGACCAAGTGAAATTCTTCTGGCCCATCCACTTCTTCTTCTCCTTTTGGTCCGACGACAGAAATGTAACTCGTTAATTTCTGACCGACTGCACTTCTGCACAAAAGACCAACGAGGACATCTAGTTCCTCCATCGTTGGAACAATCCGCTCCATGCCCATAACGGCGATATGTGTCTTTGGGATAGCCGTAACAAGATCCGCATTCCCTTCATTTGTCACAAGGCAAATGGAACCTGTATTGGCGACAGCAAAATTACAGCCGGTGACACCAATATCTGCTTCGAGGAACTTTTCACGTAAAATGGCTCTCACAAAACTCGTCATATCTTCAGGTGTCTCTGACATCTCATATCCGAGCTTTTCGTGAAAGACTTCTCGTATTTGTTCTTTCGTCATATGAAGAGCAGGTGCCACAATATGTGAAGGGGGTTCATGATCATCTACTTGCAGAATATACTCACCAAGGTCACTTTCTACCACCTCACAGCCGATCTCTTCAAGGGCTTGATTCATTTCAATTTCTTCTGTGACCATTGATTTTGATTTAACGATCTTTTTGGCCGCCTTTTTCTGTGCCACATGTTGAATATACGCCGATGCTTCTTCCTTTGTTTTTGCAAAAAAGACATGTCCCCCGCGTGCACTAACGCTTTCACTTAGTTGGTATAAGTAGTCATCGAGATGCTTCAGCGTATGCTGCCTGATTTCCTCGCCAAGTTCTCGCCACTTTTCCCAGTTGCCAAGCTCTTCGCTCGCAGATAGCCGCCTTTCATACAGGCGTTCCTGCGCTGAGGAAACAGCACCTCTCATGACCGTATCTTCTAACCCTTCCCCGATTCGTTCTTTAAAGGCCTTCTCTCCAATTTTCATACTCATGTGCCGTCCCCCTCTTAAAGTCAGCGGCTATTTAATACCTCTGCGATATGCATCACTTGAATGGGCTTATCAAGACGATTCAGTCTCCCCCCAATATTGAGCAGGCAGCCGCAGTCAGCACCAATGATGTATTCAGCGTCTGTCTCCTCTATGCTTTGGACTTTCTCATCGACCATTTGCTCAGAAATAGGTGTCATTTTTATTGAAAACGTCCCTCCAAATCCGCAGCAATTTTCTGCGCGCGGCAATGGTGTCATCGTCAAATCTTTGACATTTGACAACAGTGTGAAAGGGGCTTCCTTAATTCGCAGCAGTCTCGTCATATGACAGGATGTGTGATAGGTTGCGTTTCCTTTCAGGCTCGCCCCTACATCTGTGACGTGTAATATATCAACAATAAACTCTGTTAATTCATATGTTTTCTCAGCAAGTGCCTCAGCTTTTGCTGACCACACTGGATCTTCTTTTAAAAGTTGAGGATATTCTAAAAACATCGCCTTACAAGAACCTGACGGTGTCACGACATATTCAGCTGATTCAAAGGCTTTGATCATGTTTTTTGCTACTTTAATGGTTTCTTTTGTATAGCCGCTGTTAAAGGCTGGCTGCCCGCAGCACACTTGTGCCTCCGGAAATTCCACTTCTACACCGAGCCTTTCTAATACTTCCACTGTGGCCTTTCCTACATTTGGCTGGATGGTGTCAATTAAACAGGTAACGAATAAATGGACTTTCATCGGCGAACTTCCCTTCTTTGCTGCAATTTGATTCATCAATTTGGTCATCTGATGACGAAATAACAGACCTTATTTTCATTTTAATCCCAAATTTCTGAAATTTCAACGAAGTGATTTGTCTAAATTTGGACATATGGCTCGTGTGGATGAATGAAAAAAACGCCCTTTTGATAGGACGTTTTTCATATGTTTATTTTGAAATCATTTCATGAATTCTTTCTTTGATAGGTGTGAGGTGGCCTAATTTTTCTTTATGTTCTCAATTCTTTTTTCGAAAGAGGGGTGACTTTCACGCCATTCAGACTTTCTTCCATAATCTCCATCTTCTTCTTCAATAAGATTGCTTAATTTAATCAAAGTATTGAGATACAATGTTTTATTCTCAAGATGGGAAACAGCAAAGTTATCAGCTTGAATTTCAAACAACCGGTTGATTTTCTTTGGCAGCCATTCCGTTATGAAAACCATGAGAATTATTCCTATTGGGAAAATAAGAACATATTGCCACCATCCGTTAGCAAGCATAACCTGTCTAGCGTAATACATACTGATGCCCATAAGGAATGTTACGATCAAAGTTAGGTACAAGGTATAATGTGCGTGTTTTAACTTCGCATGTCCCATTTCATGGTATAAGATAGCACGAATTTCCTCTTTATCAAAGTTATCTAGCAACCCTTCTGTTACATACACATCGACTCTTCTTCTAAAAGGAAGTTTAAAAGAATATATCCATGCATTCACATCCTGTTTAGAGTCTTTTTTCACCCAAATATTCACTTTTTTGTTTGTCTTATACTCAATATCCTTGCGAATATACATGAATGCTTCCGTATTTAAAACTTCATATTTGTTTATTATTTTTTGAATGATTGAGTAACCAATAATAAATAATATGATTAGAGCGAAGTACCAGCCACAAAATAGAAAAAGGTTACCCATGATCTCCGCTTGAAATGACAAAGGAAGTAATAAATAAGATCCGAAATATAACAAGGATAATGTGGTAGCACCAAACAAAACGACTTGCTCCCTAACATTCATTAAGAACGAATTTCCTGACGCGCCTTCATTCTCTTCTAAATCTTCAGGCGTATCTTTTGTAGTATACTCAAATGAATAAGCTGTCAATAAAATTGACAGGAAACTAGGTACAAGTATAGAGAGAATAATGCTTAATACATAAGAGCCTGTTATTGATAGCACATATCCCATTAAGAAATAATAATTTAATCCCAAGGGAAGAAAAATGGCTAAAACAAAGGGAATAAATAATGTGAACAGGTTTTTCATAGATTCATGAAGATTAAAAAATAAAAATAACATAGCTGGAAAAAGGATTCCCATTAAGGTAATGAATATAATATATGTGGTATTATGCTTAAAACCTGTTTTGACCTTAGTAGTTTCTGTTAGATTCGTTAGATTGTATTTAGAGAAAAAAGGATTTTGCGATACCTGTTCCATCTTAATTTTATCATCATGAATAAGTACAAAACCTCTTCTTAGAAAAACCGTTGCCTGATCTTTCATTAATTTGTCAGTTTCAATTGTGCTAATTCCATTCCTAGAGGGAATCTCCGTGAAATTTATTTGCTTTCCCCCCAATTGAAAGGCTGCTTCTGAACGATCTTTGGAGTCATCATCTTGATAGGTTAATAAAAAATCACCCTGATAAAGAGAATGGGAGATTAATACTTTTGGATTATTATCTTTGTTCGAATCAAGTAGAACAAATGGAGAAACAACTGCTGAACGGATACCAACTTCAATCAAAATGACTATTATTGTAATAATGCTTGCAATAAAATAAGAAAATGAGGCTTTTCGTAACATTTCATCACCTCCTGCTTATGTAGGTTTAATAAGGTTGCATATGTTAAGAAAGAGTGATAGCCATTATATACGTCCATTTTCCATAAGAACTTATTGAAAATCTAACCCTTATTATTAGCTTCCCTATGCTAGGGTACACTTTCTCAATTAAACAGGAAGAATAAACAAATAATAAGCCTAAATTCCATTTTAGTCCCAACTTCCTGAAATTTCAATGAAGTGCTCGTGTAGCTTGAATGAAAAAACGCCCTTTTGATAGGACGTTTGAGAAAATTTATTTTGAAATCAATTCACGAATTCTTTCATCGATAGGTGTTAAGGGGCGGCCTAATAAGGTTTTGAAATCATCGCTTTCAATGGCTAAGGCACCATCGCGAATTCCGCTTTGAATGGCTTTGACAAATGGCACAGCTTCTTTTGGTACACCATTAGAAGCTAAAAATTCCCCAAATGTGTCGACATCAATTTGCTCCACTTTGATCTCTTTTCCGCTCACTTCACTGACAATGCGAGCAAGTTCAGTATGCGTCCGAAGAGGTCCTGACAGTTCATATTTCTCCTTGTCATGTTTAGATAATGTTAACGCATTTGCGGCCGCTTCTGCGTAGTCATTTCTTGTTGCCCAGCCAACCTTGCCATCACCAATTGGACTTAAATATGGTGCGCCGCTAACGGCTGCTAGTATCGTATCTTTTTCATTTTCTACATACCAATTGTTTCTTAGAAACACATGAGGAATGCCAGAGGCCACAATGGCTTCTTCAGTTTTTGCGTGGTCATGTGCAAGGACAAGCTGACTCTCTCTTGCATTCACAACGCTAGTATAAGCAATAAAAGATACACCAGCTGCTTTCGCCGCTTGAATGGCAGCCGTATGTTGCTGCACGCGGTCACCATCCGCAGTTGAAATGATCAAAAGGCGGTCAATGCCTTGAAAGGCTGCCTTAAGGGTGTCTGGCTGAGTAAAGTCTCCGTGGCGTACATCCACCCCAGCTTCCTTCAAATGTGCTGCCTTTTGCGGATTTCGAACACTCACCGCAATTTGTTCAGCTGGTACCTTTTTAAGTAAATGCTGGACGATGAGCGATCCAAGCTGTCCTGTTGCGCCTGTTACTAATAACTTCATAATGTTTGACCTCCTCATTTTGTGATTCACGGTGATGTTTTGGTACACCTTTACGTATCCGTTTATTCGTTATAACCATTTCGATTACAACAATTGGTGTAAAAAAAGCCCAAGTTCAGCCTGAGCTTCTTTTATTCTGACTCTGTCAACAATTGCTGGATGGTCACTTGTTTGAGGTGATTTTCAAGCGCCGCTTGAGCTTCTTTTAGTTCACTTCTCAGTCTTGTATCCATCGCTTGACCAATCGGACATGCGATGACTGGCTGATGGAAGTTAAACAATTCTTCATCCTCGCTTACATCGACAGCGCGGTACACATCTAACAGCGTGATGTCCTCTGCCGGTATTTTTAAATAAGCACCGCCTACTCCGCGGCGTATCTCAATGAGACCCGCCCGTTTGAGCATTGCCATCATTTTTCGAACAATGGCTGGATTTGAATTCACACTTTCTGCAATAAAATCCCCTGTACACTCTTTTTGAACACCTGCAATAAATGACAAAATATGAACAGCAATCGGATACCTGCTGCTAATTTGTTTCACAATCTTTCACCACCGTTGTAATCAATATAGTTACAATGAGTGATTTTGTCAATCAATAAACGGATTTTTCTTTTGATCCCAGTCCTCATATGCCATGATATCGTAGTCTTCTTCTGTATCAAGCTCTAGCGGGGCAATGCATTCAAGTAGATTTCCATCTGGGTCAAGAAAATAGATCGCTGCATGAAATTGCGGCGGATTATCCAGAACTAAAGGCTGCTTCTCTTCTGAAAAGCCAAACATTGGGTGAATGCCGATGCCTTTTTCAACCAGCCAATCCTTGATTTGTTCGATACTAGACGTTGTAATTTGAAAAGCAACGTGCCGAGTCGAAGGATGGTATGGGAAGTCATTGATATCTACTTTCCACAAGCCAAGCCAGCTCTTACCTTTCTCAATCCATAAAAAAGCAACTCGTTCATTTTCGTGAGCAAGTGTCAATTCCAATTTTTCATAAAACGCAATAGATGTCTTTAAGTCACTCACAGGTAAATGGGCTTCATACAAACCTTTTATCATCATCAAAATCACTCCTTTTCTACTTTCTATTGTGCGGGAATTGATGAGATTCTGCCTCAGCAAAACGATGTATTTTATCCCCTTCATTGGTTTGAGAAGAATGATATGTTTGATCGATTACATATGGGGGGAAGTTGTTCAAATAAAAGAAAGGAGCGCTTTATATGCCTTGGACGATGAATGATTATCCTGCTTCATTTAAATCATTAGACAACGTCATTCGAAAAAAAGCGCTTGAGATTGCGAACAAAATGATGCAGGAAGGCTATGACGAAAGTAGAGCCATCCCAATTGCAATCAGTCAAGCGAAAGAATGGAAAAAGAACGCAACGGAGAAAGAGATCGAGAATGTCTCAGCTCATGGTTCTGTCACGCCATCTAAAGACAGCAGCTCCGCAAGACCAGAGCTCATGGATCATGCGCAGCATGTCGTCAAACATGAAGAAAGCTGGGCGGTTCAAACAGAGATAGCAAAACGAGTAAGTGAGATCAAAGAAACGAAACAAGAAACAATTGACCGGGCAAAGGAGATTGCATCTAATAAAGGGACTTCTGTTGTTACATTCAGGACGAGTTAAAACCGCAATAAGACTGCCCGTAAGCGATCTCAACGTGTAGGCAAACCCTCGTATACGTTGTCAGGTCTGCGCTACGGTGCTCACGAATGTCAAATTCGCTCTGCTCCGGTGCTCGTCCTTCCTAGACTTCAAAGGTTTTCTATCACGCTAAAAAGAAGAAAGTGAAGACCGCTCGAAAGCGGTCTTATTTTATGCATTCTTTTCTTTTTTCGCTGGTGCTTTTCTTTTTTTAGGTGCTGCTTTTTTCGCTTTGGCTGGTTTTGATCGGTCGATTGAAGCCTGTAGAGCTGCCATTAAATCGGTCACATTGGATGCAGGATCTTTTTTACCTGTCGTTTCTGGCTGAACTGTATGTTCTCCAGATATTTTATCTCCAATTAAATTCATCAGCTGTTCTCTGTATTCATCCTGATAGGCAGCTGGATCAAAAGTTGTGGTTAATTGCTCGATTAAAAGAAGCGCTGTATCTAACTCCTTTTTCACAATGTTTTCCTCTTGGGGGATATTCGGTACATCTGATACCTGTCTAATTTCATCAGGGAAATGAATGGTTTCCATCAGCAAAATATGTTCATAGCACCTAACAATTGCTAATTGCTCCTTTGAGCGGATCATAATCTTTGCCACACCAATTTTCCCCGATTCCTCTAAAGCTTTTCTTAATAATGAATAAGCCTTCGCTCCGCCGGTATCTGGTGATAAAAAGTAACTTCTTTCATAATAGATTGGATCAATCTCTTCTATTTTTACAAAATCAATGATTTCCACGGCTTTTTCTTCATTTTCTTTTCGCAGTTTTTCAAGCTCTTCCTCGTCTAATTCAATGAATTTATTTTTTGCATACTCGTACGCTTTTACAATTTGTTCTGGTGCCACCTCTTCCCCGCAGTTGGCACAAACCTTTTTATAGTTAATGGGCGTATGACACTCTTTATGCAGCTGTCTTAACTTAATATCTTTGTTCTCTGTAGCGGTAAACAGCTTCACTGGAATATTGACTAGTCCAAAGCTAATGCCGCCTTTCCAAACTGTATGCATCGCGTCGCCTCCATTCTTTTCTCCTTACTATGCAATGTTTTCGTTAGACTTATGTATGTGAATGAAAATTTCATCCCACTCTAAGAACACATCATATGAGGAAGTGACATGCACAAATGAAACCTATGCGATTAACGGCTGCACATGAGGTTCCTACCGGTGCAGACTGGGTGTATGAATTAAAATATGACGGCTTTCGAGTCATTCTGACGTGGGATCAAAACAAAATTCATTTAGAAAGCAGAGCCGGAAAACGATTAAACGAACAGTTTCCTGAGGTGATTGAACAGTGCGAACAATTAAGGGATCAGTTTGCTCTTTTTTTACCTCTGACGTTTGACGCGGAATTGGTCTTTTTACTGGATGAACAGCAAAGCGATTTTGCGAGGGTTCAGCAAAGAGGCAGGCTGAAAAACAAAGAGGCTATAAAGCTGCAGGCTGAGCGGTTTCCATGTCATTTGATCGCATTTGATCTATTAAGATGCAAAGGGCAATCTCTAATTGATTTGCCGTTGATGGAAAGGAAAAAACAGTTACAGCAAGTTTTCAAAGCAGCAAAACTTCCGCCATCTGTTCAGCTTGAGCACCCTTCCCTTCTTCAACTCATTCATACAGACACAAATCCTGAACATATGAAAAAGCTGATGACGACGTATTTAGCAGAAGGACTCGTTGCGAAAAAAAGGACGAGTAAATGGCACGACAATACCCGGTCAAAAGAATGGCTGAAAGTCAAAAACTGGCGATATATCTCTGTCATTGTTACTCGTTTTGATAAAGAAAATGGCTACTTCCAAGGCTGTATTTATCAAGGTCATCATCTCACCGAGGTTGTCCAATTCAAGCATGGATTTTCTAAAGAAGAAGAACAAATGCTGCGTACGCTCTTTCAAACAAAAGGCAATCAAACAGGGGCATCAAGATATGAAATCCCACCTTCTATCGTCGCGAGCATTGCTTGTATCTCCTTTGATGGATCCGCCTTAAGAGAGCCGCGTTTTTCTTCCTTTTTACTAGATACTGATCCAGCGACGTGTACGTTTCAGCAAATGCTCAAACAGCTGTATCCGCTCCCTGCTGTGATTGACATCACTCATCCTGAAAAACCGATTGTGCCAGCTCTTCATCTGAACAAGGCAGATTACTTACTTTATTTGAGACAAGCAGCTCCCTATCTCTTGCCCTTTTTACGTGAAAGACGGCTGACTTTAATTCGGTTTCCTCATGGCGCCGGGGATGAATTCTTTTATCAAAAGTCGACACCTGATTATGCGCCAGATTATGTGTTGACCGATCAAGCTGATGATATTGCTTACACGGTCTGTAATGACCCTCAGACGCTTCTTTGGCTTGGCAACCAGCTTGCAATGGTATTTCATATTCCTTTTGAAACAAGGGATACGAACCGGCCGGTCGAAATCGTCTTTGATTTAGACCCGCCGTCTGTTAACGAGTTTCATCTAGCCATAGAAGCTGCCAAGCGAATCAAAACGCTTTTAGACGGCCTCTTTCTCACAGCCTTTATTAAAACAAGCGGTGGTAAAGGACTACAAGTGTATATTCCATTAAAGAAAAATGCCTTCACATACGAAGAAACGAGAACATTTACCGCGTTTATATGCCAATTTTTATGTGAACAAGCCCCTGAGCTATTTACTCTGGAACGTCTTAAGAAAAAACGCGGCAAGCGCTTGTATTTAGACTATATTCAGCACGATGCTGGAAAAACAATCATTGCGCCCTATTCACCAAGAGGAAATGAGCTTGGACTTGTAGCGACACCGCTTGAATGGGACGAACTCCATCAAGATGGACTTCATCCTTCTTTGTTTACCATGCCAACTGTGATAGAGCGCCTAAAGGAAAAAGGCGATCCATTCCGCCGCATGAGGCACCTTGTAAATGATGACACTTTCAGACAAGTTTTGCACCGGCTTGAGGACATTATACCGGCACATAAGATGGACATACGCGGTCATTAAGCGTTACACTTATTCATTAGAGAGTAAGAAAGGGATGACCATTTTGACCGCACATTCATTTCGAAATATAGCACTTATTTTCTTGTGCCTTGCAGCAGGTATTGTGGATGTGATTGGCTATTTGAGCTTAGGGCATGTATTTACAGCCAATATGACAGGTAATATTGTGCTGCTTGGCATTGCAGCAGGAAGCTCCTTGCAGCTTACTGCCCTTCATTCCATCACCGCACTGAGTGGATTTGTTTTAGGGGTTTTACTGGCTGTTGTGATAGGCGGAAAGCATGAGAAAACGTTTTGGCCAAAAGCCGTTACACGTATCTTTATCATAGAAGTCCTGATACTGCTTCTATTTGCTCTCATGACCATTTTCCCTTATACACAAGGTGCTTATTTTATGCTGATTATCCTTTTAAGTATGGCCATGGGCCTACAGACAGCGGCCGCCCGCAAATTAAATGTGGCTGGCATTTCCACAACGGTTCTAACGAATACACTCGCCAACCTATTTGAGGATTTGGCTCAGCGCATTTCACATCGAAAAAAAAGAACAGCTCCCATTCAGCATGTCAGTTTCATGCGAATAGGCTCTATTGTCTTTTACTGCCTAGGTGCTGCTTTAGCGGCATACACTGATGCATACGATCCGTTTATCATCATTTGGCTTCCTATCTCTATCCTGGGAGTCATTGTGATAACTGCTGCATTTAAGCACTTTCATCAATTGAAATAGCCAATCGTTAGATGGCTATTTCAATCACTGTAATGAAACACTAATAACTTCTTACATAAAAACCAGGAGGACGCCCCATAATGAACGTGGAGCCATACGGATATCCAGAAAATGTCCCGAATCCACCGTATCCAGGGAAACCGCCTAAACCAGAGAACACACCAGGGCTCACATAATACCCGCCAAAGCCGATATGAGGGCCCACTGCTCCTCCACTAAAACCGCCTCCGTGAAAGCCTCCATACACCCGTGGATCCATACAATCACCTACCCTCTAGATACACTTCATCTCATCATATGCATGACAAACGGAGCGGTGTTCACACTTTTTCTTTCAATTCTATGTACAATAGACCAATCTGATAAAATTTGAATGAAAAGTCCTGCAAAAAATTAAATTAAGCAAAGAAAGGTGACCTTTTTAACTTGTTGCTCTGCCCTATGTTTATTTAGAATAATGGGGCAGGTAACAAATTTGCACACCCCCTTTGTTGCGAATTCTTCTTATTAAACGCTCTTGTAGCGTTTAATAAGAAGAGCCTATTTAAACAAAAAACCCTTGCTGACGATCATCAACAAGGGCGAGATATGGATTAGTGATTAACCACCAATGATTTTTTCTGCTACTTCGAATGAACCCGCAACGTTTTGAGTTAGAACAGACGCAGCGATAGCTAAACCTACAACGAATAATACTTTCAATCCTGTTTTCATCTTAAATCAACCCCATTCTTTTCATATGTAAATCCGCTTCTAAACTTTTGTTCAAGTAAAAAACAGACTTCTCAAAAAGTGCTTGCTTTTCACAATATTTTGCCGCAAAATGTGAAAGCTCTTTTACTTCATGATATTCATTCTTCTCTTCTAACTTTCTTAATTTCTCATCAATTTTCTGAAATCTTTGTGGCGCATTCGTTAAGTAAAGATCATGGACGATGCCTATTTTGAGCTGAAACACTTCATGAGAAGCATCTTTTATTTTGGCATATGCAGCCTCTATATATTGGCTTGCACGCTGCGTTTCACCAATCACACAGAGTTCCCGGCTGATCAGATACGTAGAATGGAAAAAGAAATCTGAATCATAATACTCTTGATGGGACAGCGCTTTTTCAAGATGACGTATTGATTCTTTCGGTTTGTTCCAAAATGAATATAAAATAGCCACATTGTGGTGATGCTGAGCCAGCATAAAGTCATCCTGCTCGCTTGTCAAAACCTCTTCCGCCAGACGATAATTCTCAAGTGCCTCTTCGTACCGGCCGATCTCTGTTAGATTCGCTGCAACGAGAGAGTATGAAAGTGCCGTTCTTCTTTCATACTGTTTGTGACGTTTATAGACGTGAAGGGCTCTGCGGATATAGCTTAATGAGAGCATGATATGACTAAGCCGGTAGTAAAGCCAGGCCACCTTAAAATCGAAATCAGCACGTTCGATCTCACTTGGGATTTTATCTAAGAGCTTTTCAGCACTTTGATACATTTGCAATGCAACCTCGTAATTCCCTTGATGCTGTTCATACACACCTTCATAAAAATCAAAATAGTAGGCAAGGCGGTTAGATAAGTCATCCTCTTTTTTCCCGTGAAGACCTTCTATACTTTTCGTTGAAACACTGCCCTTTTGACCTCTTAAATTGTACATGAGAATGTGATGCCTCTTCTCAAGAAGAGAATAATACATAAGGATGTCCGCATCATCAATTTCCTCTACTGCTTGTTTCGCTTTAGCAAATAGCCGTTCTGCCTCATCTGCATGATCTTTTTTAATTTCCATGTTCCAGTCATTTAATAATGATGCCAATTCCGCAACAGGAATCTTGCTCATTCTACACCCCCAATCACCTACAACTGCAACACATGATTTCACTAAATATGGAACTTCTATTAGCAATTGCTAATTAGTCCATTTGAGATCATTTTAATATGAATCACTTGAATCTTCAATAACCGTTTCCTTTAAAAATGCGTTTCTTTCTTCTAGTCAATGAAGTTTGCGTAAAAATTCCGCCTTTTTTCGATTTTAAAGTAACCAGTCATCTCGTGATAAAATGAAAAAAGCCCTTTTTGGGGGCTTTTTTTCCTTATTCCAATCGTATGATGGTAAGTGCCGCTCCAACAGAACCTCCCCCAAGTAACACCACTGTTGCGATTAAACCGAAAATTTGGAGAGAAATTTGGTTACCTGCTGCAAGTGTTGTAATGAGTGATACGTTGTAGGTAGATGCCGATAAAGCGGGTGTTAATATAGAACCAGGAATGGCAGATCCACTGTTAACCAGCCTTGTTCCAGCAAGCAGCGCCACACTTGTGTTCACTTGATACGTGATAAAATAGCGACCTGAGACAGGCACTGTAAATACCGTATTTCCACCACTAGCTGTAAAACCATCTAAACTCTGGTGATTGGGCAAAGAAACAGCTGTTCCACCTACGACAACAAGCACTGTACTTCCCGACGTATTTGACGCGTACATTGAGTTAGCGGTTACAATTGTACCGGTTATTCCTGTTGGGCCTGTTACTCCCGTTGAACCAGTTGCTCCGGTCGGGCCTGTTACTCCCGTTGATCCGGTTGGACCCGTTGGACCCGTTAAACCAGTTGCTCCCGTTGGGCCTGTTACTCCCGTTGGGCCTGTTACTCCCGTTGATCCGGTTGAACCCGTTAAACCAGTTGCTCCCGTTGGGCCTGTTACTCCCGTTGATCCGGTTGGACCCGTTAAACCAGTTGCTCCCGTTGGACCTGTTGCTCCCGTTGGGCCTGTTACTCCCGTTGAACCAGTTGCTCCCGTTGGACCTGTTGATCCGGTTGGGCCTGTTACTCCCGTTGATCCAGTTGCTCCCGTTGGACCTGTTGATCCGGTTGGGCCTGTTACTCCCGTTGAACCAGTTGCTCCCGTTGGACCTGTTGATCCGGTCGGGCCTGTTACTCCCGTTGGGCCTGTTGCTCCGGTCGGGCCTGTTACTCCCGTTGATCCGGTCGGGCCTGTTACTCCCGTTGATCCGGTTGCTCCCGTTAAACCAGTTGCTCCCGTTGGACCTGTTACTCCCGTTGATCCGGTTGGACCCGTTAAACCAGTTGCTCCCGTTGGACCTGTTACTCCCGTTGAACCAGTTGCTCCGGTCGGGCCTGTTGCTCCGGTCGGGCCTGTTACTCCCGTTGATCCGGTTGGACCCGTTAAACCAGTTGATCCGGTTGGACCCGTTATTCCTCCACACATATTAAGTTGGGCACACATGCCTCTCACTTCTTTCAAACTGTGGAATCTTCAAGACATTCACACTAATACTGATAATTGAGAGAAAAAGAAACGACAATACTTCCAGTCGAGGTCCCACCAGTTGCTACAATCCCAATGGAGTTAAGATCACTTAGCGTAATGGATCGACTCTCTCCTGGAGGTACAGTGAAATCTGGAACTGCCGCACCGTTGACCTCTAATGTCACAGTTGGAGCTACAGCCACGATTCCGTTGTTTTCCACCATAATGGTCCCGTTTATGACAAATGGTGTTCCATCCGTCCAGACGATTACTGGATCCGCTGCTGCTGCTAAGTCGACTGTAAAGCATACCGCATCATTCACAAAGCCTGTTTGTTCATTACTACACCCGCCTAAAATAGCCATTTAAACCCTCCTTCAACCTATTCTTGATAGACTATGATCTAGTGATCTACGAAGATTGTGCGATTATCCCAGACTCAAAGCCTTATTTTTTTCCTTTGTACCATGTTCAATTGAATGTCTAAGCGTGCTTGCACCTTTTCAGTGGTTTGATGATTGAAAATCAACATCATATCTTTTACAGTAATTGATCGACTTTCTCCTTTTTGAACACATATATCGTGACATGCTTTTTTCGTTTGAATCGTGATAGAAACTGGCACATCTTGATCATCACGATGATGCAAAACCACTGTTGCTGCATTTGGTGATTTTGTTCCATTCCGCCAGATTTCAATCGAACTGGGCGATGTTGAAAAATCAAGAAGGAGGTGGTGAGGCTCTATGTTCTTTAAAATGAGCGCATCATAGACTGGCAGATCTGCTTCAATCATTCCGCATAAAAAAGAAAGATCAACAAGGATCTTTGAACTGGATCGATATAAAACTTTGTGACAACACATCGATCGCATGCAGCATGGAACAAGAAGCTCTAACACCACACAATTCTGTTCTTCATTGATGGAAATCAAGGAAAAATAGCAAGTCTTAAACACACTTCTTTCAAAGAACACCCATGAGTAGAAAGGTTCCCCATCTTCCATGATGAGCAAAAAAGGAGAACTTATTGGACGTTTGTGAGTAAAGCCTTCATTTTTTGTTTGAATATTGATCTCTTTCAGTTTACTCATCAACAGGTTTGTCACTTTCCATCAGCCCAATTCAATGCTGTATACAAATCCATATGGTCATTTATCATATGTGTCTTTGACTATTTTGTGCGATTCGCCTAAAAATTAGGGACTGAAAAGGTCACCAGGGAACTAACCGCAAAATGTACTGAACGAAAAGTTACTTAGAAGTTGTCATTTTCCTATTGAATCTTGGGATATTACGCCGGTTTTCTGTCATGCTCCGCCAAAAACGATGCCAGCTATTCCTAAATAAAAAGCCAAATTAATACGCCTATAAAGGAGTTAAAAGGTTATTCATAAATTGTGAAAATGATCACCTTATAAAAATAGGTAAATTTAAGGTATTTTTACAAATTTCGACACAAAATACTCTTTCTCTTTGATACTATTGAATCAACCTATTTATAAATAATAGGTAAATTACTATTAAGGAGTTGTTTTGTTTGAAAAAATCAACATTAAAAAAAGCTGTATTATCTATCGCCTTTTCAGCAACCATGTTATTTTCTATGAATACTGCAAGTGCTGCTCCGTTAGAGTGGGTCAGAGATGCTTATCCTGATCAGTGGGACTACGTATTAATTAAACAAAATGGGGTCAGTTACACTCAAGTTTGGACAAGTAGCAACAGTTATTTCCTTGTGAAATGCGAAGTATTATCTAACGGAAAATGCTTTGTTTCAAAATAAAACTTTCACAAAACGACTTCCAATTTCGGGGTCGTTTTTTACTATAAACGGGAGCTTTATATAAAACCTCATTGAGAGCGTAAGATAGGTTTAGGTAAGGCTTTTTTAAACATGTATACAATCTTTCACACATACTGATTTCATTTTTTATCTTTTAATGGTTAGTTTGAAGATCATCTCTTCCTTTTGATTTTTCTTTACAATACCCCTATTAGCATTTTACTATATATCATATGATCAATTAACTTCCGCGCCTCAGTAGCTCTAGAAGGGAAGAGCGCCGTAAAACAAATTGTAGCTGACGGGTCGCAAGGCAAGGGTTTCAGAAGCACCGAAAAGCACACTAGCTGAGACAGGCGAAATTCCTGTTGGTGAAATTCCGTAGGGAAGCGTGTTGCCCCTAGCCTATGCTTACGAAAGGAGTGCGGGTTCGAATCCCGTCTGAGGCTTATGAGGTCGATGAAATTGGAGGATAAAACATCATGCATGTGTTTGAAGAATATGTTGGCAATATCGGTAATCCAGAGCTGAAGCAGCGCACGCAAGACATTTTACAATGGATATTAGACACATTCCCTCAATTAGAGCCAAAAATTGCTTGGAATCAGCCCATGTTCACGGACCATGGCACATTTATTATTGGGTTTAGCGTGGCAAAACATCACATTTCTGTCGCACCAGAAGGTAAAGGAATTGATCACTTTTCAGCTGACATTGTACAAGCGGGTTACGATCATGGAAAAAAGATGTTTCGCATGAAGGAAAGCTTGCCAGTTGATTATCCTCTCCTAAAGAAAATCATCGAATTTAATATCGAAGACAAGGCGGATTGTTCAACGTTTTGGCGAAAATAAAAATCCCCCCGATCTGATCAATAAACAGATCGGGGGGATTTTGGTGCAACATGTTATTTTGTTCTCTTCCTTACAATTTTCTGCTCAAGCCACTCATAACATGACAAAATGGCATTCACGCTCCTTTGGCATATCGGCAAATAGACAACAGCGACCGCTGTTAAACTCGCTATGACAGCACCTGCTAAGACATCAAATGGATAATGGACACCTACCCAAATCCTTGAAAAACCAACAGCGCACGCTATGATCAGCCAATAAACATGGCGTTTGTGAAAAAGCCAAAAGATCAGACATACAGAAAAAATAAAGATGGTATGATCACTCGGAAAAGAGTTATTCACTTCCTTTTGAATCAAAAGATTGACATGACTCATTTCGGCAAAGGGCTGCTGGTTGTAATAAAAAATTCCTGCGATTTTCCCCATTAACTCTGCCAATATGAAAGTAAGTCCGGCAGATACAACCATCCCCCTATTGGTTCTACTTCGATTTTGAAACCATATGAACAGACACGTGACCGCTGCTAACAGCACAGTATATTCAGCTAGTCCAATGAATATCGGATTCAAATAACCATGATCGATACTGAGCTGATTCACCCACCTAAATAAATCTTCATTATATCCCTGCATCTCATTTCATTCCTTTTTCCTCGATTTATGACAAGGATAATTGAAATAAGATGACTCTTCCATCGATTGAACGAACAAACCATGGAACCATATGACATGTTTGTCACTTTGCTGTCACTGACATCATTTACTTACTGCTCTATAGAGAGTGACGCTGCTCCCATTCCTTTTTTAGTAAAGCATATTGGTACGTGTTTTCATATTTAGGGGTGCCATCCTCATATGTAGTAAATGAAATAAACTCAAGAAAAAGGCCTTCTCTCCGCATGCCTAATCGCTCACATAATGCCTGCGAACGGACATTATCATCTTCTACATAGGCATAAAGCCGCCTTGCTCCCTTTTCTACAAATAAATAGGACAAAAATGCTTCAGCACTCTCTCGTGCATACCCCTTCCCTTCATATGCCGCATTGAAATTCCAGCCGATTGAATACGTATCAGGCTCCTCTTTTAAATGAAACAACTCACCGATAATCTGCCCACTTTCTTTCAAACAAACCGCTACATATGAATGGTCTTTTCTTCTCTTTTGCACTATAGCCAAAGCTTCTTCTAATGAAGAAATTCGATCAGTGAGAAAACAATTTACTCTTGGATTAGACAAGTACTCAAGCATCCCTGCCGCATCTTCATTGCAAAACGGTCTAAGAATTAAACGATTCGTTTCTAATTGATTCATAAATAACTCCTCTTTGCATCATTTCGTATTTTCTAGTCTCTCCATATTTTAGATGACATGAGCAAGCTTTGACAATCAAGTTGTTGTAAACTGTCTTCAATAAATGAAACTCATAAAAAGCATTTTGCTATTAAATCATTTGATCAAAACTGATAAAATAGAACATAAGTTTCTATTTTATTAAAAAGGGGTTACACGATATGATCAAAACAGTGGATGGCAACATTTTAGAGGCAAGTGAAGACATCATCTGTCACCAGGTGAACTGTAAAGGGGTCATGGGTGCTGGATTAGCCAAACAAATTAAAAGCAAATATCCCAATGTGCACAAAGAGTATAAACAATTATGTACAGAACATGGAGATGACTTGTTAAGCTCCGTTCAACTCATCACAACTAATGACGGAAAAACAATTGCCAACTTATTTGCTCAAACTGGGTATGGAAGAACAAGAAAGCAAACCGACTACGATGCTTTACGCAGCTGCTTTCAACACCTAAAGGATACAGTGACACAATCACCTGAACTGAAAAACCAAACGTCCATCGCCATTCCATACGGGATTGGCTGCGGATTGGCTGGCGGCGATTGGACGATTGTTGAAGAGATGATGGAAGAAGTACTGGGTGATTGTGAAGTGACGGTTTATCGGTTTAGATAAGTGAATTGAGGTATTTATATTATGAAATATATAAAATTCAGGCATACAAAAACCCTCCTTGATTAGGAGGGTAATGCGTGTTAGTTGTTCTCTTTATTTTTTAAATAATTTAATACAGCTTCTTTATCTTCCTCATCGTCGGGTAAAAATCCGAAATTTTCATATTCCCAAACTGCTATTCTTTGTACATTGTCAATTCCTAAAGAATAAACATCTTCGTATCCAAAATCAATAGTGAATTTCCTTGAAACATCTAATTGGAGAGTAGCTGTTGTCCAAGCACCTAAACCATTTTGTATATATGTCTTTTTCAACTCTTCAAAAATTTCACTAAGTTCGTATAATAAGTGGATGTATGTTGACTTACTTACATTATATTTATGAGGAATTTGATGTCCATATACATATTCTTTTTCATTTTGCTCATTAAAATAAAACACTATCTCAGCCGAATCATCAAGTATTTCTGCATACATCCAAACTTTATCCCAATCACATGGTATTAATTCATTAATTGATTCTGCTATTTTTTTATAGTTTATTTCTAATTCTTCCATTGAGTTTTAACCTCCAGGTTGATTCTTAATAAATGCTTGAGAATAACGTTCTCCAATTTTATACTCCACAGAGAAACTAACAGGTCGTAATGAATCTCCTTTATAGATAGCTTCAATGCTCACTGCTACTTGTTTAGGTGGGTTTGAATTTAAAGCTTTCAACCACCGTTGCTCCATAGTGTACCATTTCCCACCACTACGATTAATCTGTGAATTCATCGGAAGCAGGTTATCAATATCACCTGAACCTTTAAAAATTGACGCAATTAAATGCCCACCATCATCATCCAGTAATCGATCTGGCTTACCTGAATTAGATTGAGCGTACTGGTTTCTTTTGACCTCTCCGTATTTTAAATCACTTGCTTCGACTTTGACAATACGTCCGTAGTGATCGGTTGTGTAGGTGTACCCTTGCTTTGTTGAATAAACGACATTTGGTTTTAATACTTTTTTACGTTTCCACCTTACATAGTGATCTCCGTAACTGACAACGGTTGGCGGTGATTTGGGTGCTGGTAATCGTCTACCTGTCTGAGAGATTCCGTAGCCTGAATTGTTGTCGAGACGCTTTGCCATGGAGAGGAGTTTATTTTTGAGATTTTCGCCGTTAAAAACGTTATACGGTAGCTTCGGTCCACCAGCCATTTGAAACTTTGGTGAGTACGGCAATAGATTCGGAATAGAGACTCTGTCTAATGATTTTGCTCCTTGTTCAAGCCCTTTCTTCACTGTTGTTTTCGCCGCTGTTGTTCCTGTTTTTGTGATGGCTCCTGCCCCTTTGGAACCAAAGACGATTTCGGCTAGTGAACCAGTCGCATAGGCGAACCAGTGTGAACGAGAATACGCATCACCATCTACGACTTCTTTTTGGAATGAATCTGAAATCGATTTTCCAATAGCTTTCGATGTTTCAATTGGGTGAGAAACAGCCGTTACGACCGATTCAACGGCACCCCCAGGGTCTGTTACAAGATCGTAGATGCCAAGTACTGTATCTTTGGCCACATCATATAGACCAACAGCAGCACCTTTTACACTATCAACGAATACCTCTGATGCTTCTTCCTGCGCTTTGATTTGGAGCAGCTGGCTGTAATACATTTTTTGATCGTAAGAAAGATTTTCATATCCAATTTCATCTACAATCTCAAAGTATTTCGCTTCTGATATACACGAAGGATCATTGAGCTTTTCTTTCAATTCTTTGATTCTTCGTTTCTCTTTTTCTTCTTTTTTCACCTTCAAATATGCTTTCACCTGTGCATCGATTTTATCATGATTCTTGTACACATCTGTCTCGTGAAATGCTTTTGCATCATAATACATGGGCTGAGCGTTCTTACCTTTTCCTGTAGCAGCCATCATTTTTGAATAAAAAGTTTTGAGGTGATTCTCAATCGCTTCTGATTTTGCGTATTCTGTTTTTAGCTCATGATCTATTTTATGTAAAGCATCAATTGTCTCTTTTCTTTTTTTGTTCGCATCGTCTAAATGTTCATTGACTTCTTTACTTGAAAATGTGTGTAATTCAATTAAATCACTGATATCGTCAAAAATAGTGGAAAGAGCTTCTTTTTGTTCTTTTACCATATCTTTATTATTCTGAATGCCTTGCTTCAATTGAGCATCTAGGAAGTGCTCATCAATAAATGTACTCCCGCCTAATGATTCATCATCCAGCTTTCCTTTCACTCCATCTAAAAAAGCCTTTTGCATATCGATAAAATCAAGATAAGTGTCTGTGTATAGTGCAAGATCATTATAAAAAGCTTTGATATTATCTGCACCTTTTCCAGTAAACTCATCACCTAATCCCGATACACCTTTTAATGCTTTTTTCACAAGTTTCATCTCTTCTTGAAGCTCATGATAGGCCTTTGACCTCTGTTCGACAGCTGATAGTAAAGATGGAGCATCTAATATTTTCATATAAAAAAGACTCCTTTTATGGAATATTCTTTTACTAGAATACCATAAGGAGTCTGACACTTTAATCCACTTTATCTTTTTTTAACCAATTATCCTCCGTAGTGGTGGATTAAAACCCTATCGCGCTTTATGATCCTGCACCTCTAGAGAAAAGTAACACTACCTCATTTTTAGCATCTGCTTGAGTTTGTTGTCCAACAGGCATTCCAAGAATTGTACCTAATAGCAAAGCAGTAGTAATCATCATCATTATTTTTTTCATGATCATATGACCTCCTTTCCTATAAGCGTACAAGATTTTAAAGCCAATTCCAAGAAGTAGTTACTTTCTTCATAAAGATTTAACTTCTTATAAATGGATGCAACATCAGGAGCTAAAGCCTCTATATCAACATATGCTTTTCTTTCTTCCAAAAAACATAGCCCTTTCTTGATATCCTCATAGCTTTCTCGTGGAGCTATATAACATTTCTCAAGGATATTGAATTTCAAAATAAAGTTTGTGTTTTGCTGTTCTTTAGAAAAGGATTTCCCCTCAGCAACCCAACTTATTGCCTGATCCAATTGATTTGATTTATAGCTTGATCTTGCAAATTCATACGCACATTGTAAGTATGAAACAGGGGCTGACTGTTTTAGATCATCTGCGGAAATTGCTTTGTTGAAATATTCAATTGCTTCTATATGGTGGTCATCCTGAATTTTGAGAAATCCTAAATCATAATAAGCCAACGCTAACAATCTCTTATCATTCTTCTCAATCAGTCTATCAACACACTCCAAAAGCATTTTTTCAGCTTTGTGTAGTCTACCATCATCAATCAAATTCAGTGCCAACAACATATTACAGTTTATGGTCTGTATGCTGTAACCTTCATGACCTTTGTAGATGTCCTTTGCTGTTTGTAGATGATGGTGAGAAAGGAGCGTGACCTTATTGAAATAGTAGAGTGTGCCAATTTTATAATGGAACTCAGCCTTTTCAATTTCATCATGTACCTTGTCCAATTGTCTCTCAGCTACTCTAAATAGGACTAGAGCTTCTGAATAATTATTCCTTGCACTCTCGTACATACCTTTGAAAAGATAAAAGTAAAACCTTAGCATGTCATCTGTTTTGACTCTTTCGCTTTCTGTTATTGTTGGCTGCCCCACTAAATCTTCCATAAGTACCTTAAATCTATAATCAAGAATATTGAAATAGAGTAAAACATCTTGATTTTCTTCCATTTCACCTAACATCTCTTGAATCTCATCCCTCAACTCTTCTGCTTGTGAAACTTCCCTCTTTTTAATATGTAAATACCATTTGTTGAGAGTGTTTGCTACATCTACTGAAGAAATCAAATTCGACATCACATTACCCCCTTGCTATTATTTTCTTTGTATAATTTTAACACGTTATTTACAACATATGTAAAGTCGAGGTGGTCATTTTAAAAGTTTTCGGTATCCCGCAAAATGCAAAAATACGTTTCTATAAAAGCTATGTTTTATGTAGAGTGCATAAAAAGAGGAACAGCCTGGCAGTACAGAATTATAAATATGGATCCTGTAACACAGGAAGTAACAGAGCTTTCTAAAGGTGGATTTAGTACAAAAAAGAAGAGCAAGTTGATGCTTAAAACATGAAGAATTGCTTAGAAGTGGTATTGAAGTTGGTGGCGTAGAAACAACTTTAAAACATTTTCTTCCGAAACACTCATTCTCTTTTTAAATATAGATCATAGTCTGGGATTAATGTTTTGTGTTTATTAGATAAACCTTGTTTTTTATGGTTAAATCAACTACACCAAAAGGAAGCACTACGCACCAAGCATGTGCTGCAGTTTTTTGCAAGGAGCCAGAACTAACAGGCCAATAATGGAGTTGAGATAAACCGCTATTTTTAGGGAAATCTATTGTCAAGGCTCCAAATACTATATAGTTCCATACTCCTTCTGCTTCGATAGCACTCCTGCCATATCTACACAAGCGTTTTGCCTTCCGTCAGTTTTTAGTTCTTCATACAATAGTTCTGCAACAAGTGAAAGAACTTTTGTGCATGATTTTTATAATCATCCTTGTATTCTTTGTACAGAACAAACTTTGCATAATTCTCTAAAAATTTCGAGTCTACTTTCTCATTCTCTATAAAATTTGGATCATCATAAAATCCAGGTTTTGTTACGTCAATATGTTTTGCAGTTAAGTCTAATTTAACCTTCTCAAAAATTTTATTGTGAGTGCTCGTTATTTAATCCCCTTCGGATAATATAAAAGAATGATATTGTTTAATAATTCTATTAGTGTAACTAATACGATACCCATCAATACCTGAAATTTAAATGTCGGCGAGGAAAGTGTTTTTGTTATCAACATATCTACCCTTTCTGTTTATTACAAGAAACAGATATCCGAAATAGATTAAAAATCAAAAACAGGGAGCTATAAACGTAGCCCCCTCATAAGTGATTAATTTTTCTTTTTTTTGTGATCTTTTATTAAACTTGAAACAGTTAAACCCATAACACCAAAAGCTACAATATAAAATAAAACATTAGTGACAGGTGTATCAATTTTACTTAAAACCAACACAACAGCTATAATAGCGATAGGTAAAGTAATTAACACACTTTTAGATGCCTTATTTTCCTGTGTCATCTAATTAAGCACCTCCTTGAATTTTACCATTAGGATGTTTTAGCTAAGTTTAAAAAACAAACAGCATTATGGTTTTAGCGACCCACCACGCAGCATTTTCATTTCCAGTAACTTTAAGAGCGCCTAAATAGATACCATGTTCTAGAGCGCCTGTATAATGTTCTAGAGTCATTAGAATCGTTTCTAACCCAGTAACACCGCCTATCATTACCTTAAGTTTTTTCGGTAATTGGTCATAAGCACCTTTTATTGCTTTTATAGCCGATGTGAATTTACCATGTACAGAGGCTTCCCCATTTTCCTTTTCTTGAAATTCTTGTATAGTTTTTTTGAATTTTACTGTTTCTTCTTCATTTAGATTCCAATACTGTGCAATCTCATCTATTGTAGGCTCTTTTGATTGATCAAAAGAAGATTTTACAGATGAATAAGAATAGGACTGTTCTTTTTCGAGAGCTTTAGCAGCATTTGCTTCTGCAAAAGGTGTGACTGTTAAAAAAGAAACTCCAGCAACCATTGAGAGTAATAATCCTTTTGAAGTGCTTAAATTTTTCATAATAACTCCTAATTTTAAATATTTAGTGGCTATACTTCTAACAAATATTAAGCATATTTTTGTAATTCAATATTTTGTTTCAGCTGTTAAGAATAACCCTCCTCGGTTTTATGCTATCATTTGTAAATAAATGAAGTAAATAGGGTTTTGGTTGCATACCTTTAATGGTTCAATATACATATTATTGATAATCCATAAAAACATCATCTTATTTGAAAACCATCTGTCTTACTGCTTATTCGTCTTAATAACTATTTGACACTCGATTTTGTAAGTGGATTCACCAGTATCAACTTTTATATCATCACGGTTAATTTTATATTTCCCACCATACAATCTCGATGAAACAGGATGGGAAATACCATCTTTAAGATATCTGAATATAAATTCCTTGCCTTTTTTATAATCTTTAAGTGGAACATGCCCTACTTTCAAATCATTAACATAGACTGCAATAGCTTGAGGATCATGTTCGTTGTCCTCCTCAAGTTGCAAATAACAATCAGAAAAAAATTCATCCTGATGAAGGAAAATAGGCTCGTCATAAGTGTATTCTAATATTTCAGTATTGGTCATTCCATTATATTTTTCTTCAAAATTATAATTGTCTTTTTCTTGGGCAATGGCCTTTTTTATTTCTTTTTGATAATAGCTTACTCCAGCAACATTGAATGTGATATATTCAAAAAATGCATCTTCCTCTTCATACTTTACTGAGTATGAAGTTTCACTCACATACTTTGGATATTCATCAATTTTCAGGGGCGGATCAGCTATTTCTTCTAAAGTGTTCACAGTACTTTTTGCTTCTTGTTTAAAAATCATATTCTTAATAGTATTCCATAAACTCACTTACTCACCCTCCAAATAATGTTCTTCTTTTAAATAGTTATTATATTATCGGCATAATTCCCATTTTGTTTACAATTTCTTGATACTGAGTTGCGTCTGTTAATTTCAGATACATGTGCAAATAGGGAAGCACAGAGATATCCTATCCTCATTTATCGCATCGGCTGAGTCACTACTCTTTCAAGTTTAACGTTGTTAGCGCATTCCACGACAGCCTCACCCTTAAATTAGGCATCACTAAAGACAACACCTTGATCCATGAGCATAGACTGATTCTATTCAGTTGTGAACTATTGAATATAGATTAAAAATAAGTTAGAATGGGCTGGTATCATTGCAAATTCATCAAAATTATTTAAATGTTATAGTAATTAACTCATAAGCCTTTAATTAGTTTTATAAGTTTAATTACGCACCTTAAATTTACACTTGAAAATTTATAGATTCGGTTTTCAAACCTTTCCTTTCATTTGCTTTAATCCTTTTCTAATAGTTTCTAAAGCATTATTAGCCCTTTTTTCATCAGCGACCATTTTATCGATGTGCATATTCACTGAATAATTGCTAGTAACATTCTTGGACTCTGACACTTCAAATCCTGGAACTGAAAGTTTAGCGATAGCAACTGAAGAAGCTACATTGTTAAACATACTTCGTATTGACTCGTAGCTCTTTGCTATTGCTTCGATCTTCTATCTTTGTTTCTCTAAGTAAACTCAACAGCTTTAAGCATGTTAACTGAGCCTTGTTTATTAAGGACAATTTCTCCATCATCTACTACAGCTAATGCTCCTTGAGCTGGGACTTTACCAACTGATCCACCAGTCTTGAAACGAGGGGTAGTATTACCCTTAACGACAACACCGAGAGCATTTAAAGCCTCTTTAAGCTTATCAATAAAATTGTTAGAGATAGACTTGCCGATTGACTCCATATTTGAATTGATAAACTTAGTGAATTCAGAAAGCTGTTTATTGATATCGATAATCTTATTGTTCATCAATTTTCCTTCTAAATCCTTGAACCCATGCTCAGCATTAATAAGATCATCATACTTTGCGTTAATTGATTTTTCGACTTTTTCAAGCTGATATTGCAGCGCTTCTTTACGCTTAGAGTTTTCACGATCTTTTAGGAATTTATCTAAAACAAGCTGTTCATTTTGCATCTGTTCACTAAGTTATTTAACTTTTGATTTACCGAACTCAGAGTCATGGAGTGAATATCGATTTATTTGATCTAAAAGTTATGTTTGCTTTTGAAATTTTCTGTTGAATTTGGTGGTCAAAAAGTGGCCAATCTTCATTTTGATTCTGGTCACTATAAATTTGACCACCAAATCCTTTTTAAAAACCCCTTGAAGCCAATGGCTCCAAGGGGTTTTTATTATTAATACTGAGACATATACTGATCGCGTTCCCATGGGTGTACTTGGGTGCGGAACATATCCCATTCGATTTCTTTTGATTCGATGAAGTGTTCGAATAAGTGATCGCCTAGTGCGTTGACCATGACTTCGTTTGATTTCAGCAGCTCAAGAGCTTCTGCAAGTGTTGCAGGTAGGTCAGCGATGCCGTTTTCAAGGCGCTCTTCTTTGTCCATGACATAGATGTTTCTGTCAATTGGTGCTGGTGCGTCTAGTTTGTTTTTGATTCCGTCAAGACCTGCTGCAAGTAATACGCTTAATGCAAGGTATGGGTTTGCAGATGGGTCTACGCTGCGCACTTCTACACGTGTGCTGATGCCGCGTGATGCAGGGATACGGATCAGTGGGCTGCGGTTTTGTGCACTCCATGCCACATAGCAAGGTGCTTCATAACCAGGTACAAGACGCTTGTAAGAGTTCACCGTTGGGTTTGTGACCGCTGTAAAGCTAGTTGCATGCTTGACGATACCTGCGATAAAGTGTCTAGCCGTCTCGCTTAATTGTAAGTCTGCTTTTTCATCAAAGAATGCGTTTTTGCCATTTTTGAATAATGATAGGTTACAGTGCATACCAGATCCGTTTACACCAAACAATGGTTTTGGCATGAATGTCGCATGAAGACCATGCTTTCTCGCAATCGTTTTGACAACGAGTTTGAATGTTTGAATGTCATCACAAGAACGGATGGCGCCTGCATATTTGAAGTCAATTTCATGCTGTCCAGGTGCTACTTCGTGGTGAGACGCTTCAATTTCAAAGCCCATTTCTTCAAGCTCAAGCACGATATCACGGCGGCAGTTTTCGCCTAGATCTGTTGGTGCAAGGTCAAAGTATCCACCTTTATCGTTTAATTCAAGCGTTGGCTCGCCTTTTTCATCTAATTTAAATAAGAAGAATTCTGGCTCAGGTCCAAGGTTGAAATCACTAAATCCTAGGTCTTCCATTTCCTTTAAGACACGCTTTAAGTTATTACGCGGGTCTCCATCAAATGGCGTCCCGTCTGGCTTGTAAATGTCACAAATAAAGCGTGCAACTTTACCTTTTTCTGCTGTCCAAGGGAATATAACAAATGTGTTGAGATCTGGGTATAGATACATATCTGATTCTTCAATACGTACGAAGCCTTCAATAGATGAACCGTCAAACATACATTTGTTATCGAGAGCTTTTTCTAACTGGCTCACAGGAATTTCAACATTTTTAATCGTTCCGAGAATGTCTGTAAATTGCAGACGGATGTACTTTACGTTTTCCTCATTTACTAATTTTACGATATCTTCTCTTGTGTATTTTGCCATTTCGTAAAACTCCTCCCCTACAAAAGGTAAAATTGTATAGCAATGCTTTTGCTAATTGGTTAACGGAAGAACCTTGACATATCCCCCTGCCTAAAGGTCGTTCCTTGTTGGAAACGTCCAGCCTGAATGAGTTCCTTCTTCAGTAGCTTCCTGAGTTCATCATCTGTCAAGTTGTGCTTGGCTGTGGTTTTCTTCTCGGTCTTTGCATCAGACGCTGGATGTTCTGCCTCAGCTTTGGCAAAAAGTTTTTTGATTCCTGCCATGTTTACACCTTGTTCGATGAGGTTTTTAATTTCTAGTAATTTATCAACATCATGGAAAGAAAATAATCGGCGATTCCCATCACTTCTTGCTGGAAATACTAAACCATTTTCCTCATAATAGCGAATTTGCCTTGCAGATAATTCTGTTAGCTGCATGACAATCCCAATTGGGAATAAAGGCATTGAGCGGCGAATGTTATCACTCATCTCAACTGTCTCCTCCTCTTTGCTTAAATTTATTATATGTCATGTTATATTATGTGTCAACGAAATGTTAGGAATATTAACATGGATTTTTTTATCGAGCAGGTATGTCGATAAAACCTTGTTCCAATAAGGCATCTACAGCACTGCAAATCGCATTTTTCACATGGGCATACGTGAGTCCGCCTTGAACGTAGGCTGTATAAGGAGGTCTGATCGGTCCATCGGCTGATAACTCGATACTAGCTCCTTGGACGAAGGTGCCCGCTGCCATAATGACATCATCCTCGTATCCCGGCATATAGCTTGCATGCGGTGTGACGTGACTGTTGATCGGAGATGCATATTGAATCGCCTGACAGAATGCAATCATTTTGTTAGGATCGCCAAATTCGACGGATTGAATTAAATCCGTTCTTTTCGCATTCCACGCTGGGTTCGTTTGGAACCCGAGCTTCTCAAGAAAACGAGCCGTGAACACCGCACCCTTTAAGCTTTGTGCCACAACATGCGGTGCTAAGAAAAATCCTTGATACATTTCTTGGAGCGCATACAGCGAGGCACCCGCTTCACTGCCGATGCCCGGAGATGTCATTCGATAAGAGCAAGCTTCGACCCATTTTTCTTTTCCAACGATGTAGCCGCCTGTTTTGGCAAGCCCGCCGCCCGGGTTTTTAATAAGTGAACCCGCCATAAGATCCGCTCCCACATGACATGGCTCTTGTAATTCAGTAAATTCACCATAACAGTTGTCCACAAACACAATGATTTCTTCATTGATCTCTTTTACAAATGAAATCATTTGCTCGATTTCTTCTATTGTAAAGGAAGGTCTTGACGCATAACCTTTCGAACGCTGAATGCCGATCATTTTTGTTTTAGAGGAGATCGACTCTTTTACTTTGTCATAATCGACGGATCCATCTTGCCTTAAATCAATGGCCTTGTAATCAATCTGGAAGTCTTTTAATGAGCCTGTCCCTTCTTTGCCGCGAATCCCTACAATTTCTTCTAGCGTATCGTATGGTTTTCCCGTCATATAGATCAATTCATCACCAGGTCTTAGCACACCAAATAACGCAATGGAAATCGCATGCGTGCCGGAAATGATCTGCGGACGCACAAGGCCGCTTTCTCCCCCGAAGACGTCCGCATAAATTTTTTCTAACGTGTCTCTTCCCATATCATCGTAGCCATATCCAGTTGTTGGATTAAAGTGAGAGTCACTGACTCTATGCTTTCGGTAGCTTTCAAGCACCCGCCACTCATTTTGTTCGCTCTTTTGATCAATTTGCTGATGCATGTGTAAAATGTCTTGTTCTGTTTCTGCTGCTACTTTTTCTAAAATACTGCCGTGTTTTAATGTATGAAACATCTTGATTTAATTCCTTTCTTACAACATATACTTCTTGATTTGACCTAATATGGTCTGCTCCTCACCGCTAAACCCGGTGATGTCATAAAGTTCTGCTTCTTTTTGAAATTCTAGTGATTCAACGAGCGTTTCTGATTTTAATGCGGAGATGAGCTTTCCTTCATACGCAGGAATCTTCACATGATATGGCTTTAAAAAGTTTTGTTTCAGTTCTGCCATAATATCCGCTTTTAACCGCTTCACATCTTCTTCGCGTCTCGCACTGATTAACAGATGACGATGCTTTGAAGATGGGATGAAATCCGGTCTGATTTGATCTTCTTTGTTATAAACCGTCAGCATTGGAATACGATCTGCTTCTAATTCCTCTAAAAGCTCATGAACCGTCCGTTCGTGACCTTCGTAATCCTCATTAGAAGAATCAATGACATGAAGCAAATAATCAGCTTCCTTCACTTCTTCAAGAGTGGAACGAAATGCCGCAATGAGTGTTGTTGGGAGGTCTTGGATAAAACCAACGGTGTCTGAAATCAGCACACTGTAGCCAGATGCTAATGTCATCTTACGTGTCATTGGATCAAGTGTCGCAAATAGCAGATCTTCTTCATGACTATCTGCATCTGTTAATTGGTTAAACAAAGTAGATTTTCCGGCATTCGTATACCCAACAATGGCAATTTGAAACACACCATTTTTCTTCCGGCGTTCCCGGTATCTTGTACGGTGTTCTTTGACTGTAGATAATTGCCCGTTAATTTCGTGAATACGGTTTCGAATATGACGTCTATCTGTTTCAAGTTTTGTTTCACCTGGACCTCTTGCGCCAATTCCGCCGCCTTGTCTTGAGAGGCTGATCCCTTGTCCGCTTAGTCTCGGCAAGGCATACTGAAGCTGGGCAAGCTCTATTTGCAGCTTCCCTTCTCTTGTCCGGGCTCTTTTTGCAAAGATGTCTAATATCAATTGTGTCCGATCGATAATTTTCACATCTAAGGCAGTTGCCAAAGCTTTTAGCTGACTTGGAGACAGTTCGTCGTTAAAAATAATGACATCACATTCGAATTCCTCGCAAAGCACTTCAAGCTCTTCTACTTTCCCTTTACCGATATATGTTGCGCTGTCTTGTCTATTTCTCTTCTGCGTCATTACGCTGACAGCTTCACCGCCAGCCGTTTTGGTTAAGGAAGCTAATTCTTCCATTGAGTATTGAAAGCGTTCATCCGTGACATGCGGCAATTGACAGCCGACAAGGATCGCTTTTTCTGTCATTTCATGTTCATTCAACGTCAGTTGTTTCCTTTCTGTACTTAAGTTTTCAGTAGTACCATCATACCAAACACATCACACGTATACCACTATTCGGATGGTTTATTTTAGTATCTCTTTATAAAAAGGATACGCCATTTTAAGTAGGCGTATCCTCTTTCATTTGGAGATCGTGACTTTTAATCGTGAGCAAATCTTTTTTATCATAATGATCCACAAGCAGGAGTCTCATCGCTTGGGTTCGAATGGCCTTTTCAATCGTGTTTCGCACAAAACGGCCGTTGCTGAATTTTGCAGGACTCGTGGTGCTTTTAATGTGCATTAAGTAATCTCGCAGCTTCCATTCAGCTTCTTGAGTAAATATATATTCTCTGTCAGCCATCATCCGTTTGGCAATGTCCATGAGCTGATCGACGGTATAATCAGGAAAGCTGATATTGATTGGAAATCTGGATTGCAGCCCCGGGTTTAATGATAGAAAATGATCCATTTCCTTGGAGTAGCCAGCAAGAATGAGAATGAATTCGTGCTGTTTGTCCTCCATATGTTTTACTAGGGTATCAATCGCTTCTTTCCCAAAATCCTTTTCGCCTCCGCGGGCAAGAGAATAGGCTTCGTCGATGAACAAAATGCCGCCTAGTGATTTTTTAATTAAGTCTCTTGTTTTTTGAGCAGTATGACCGATGTACTCCCCAACTAGATCTCCGCGTTCCGCTTCAATTAAGTGACCCTTTGAAAGGACATTCATTTCAAAGAAAAGCTTCCCAACAAGTCTTGCAACCGTCGTTTTCCCTGTGCCTGGATTCCCTTTGAACATCATATGAAGCGCTTGTTTACCTACCTTTAACCCTTGTTCCTGCCTTTTTTGATTGACAAAGATCCAAGCATAAATCTCTTTTATGTTTCGTTTCATTTCATCCATACCGACTAGGCTGTTCATTTCACGCTCTATTTCCCGTAAGATGCTGTGTTTTGTCTCATTTTTCTGCAAGGCTTCTAGGTATTCTGCCTCTGAATCTGCATCAACCAATACTTGCTTTTGTCCGTTAAGTATAATATTGATTTGGCCGTTGTTTTTATATGTGACAGCTCGCTCCAACGTATTCACCTCTCGCTCTTCTCTCTTTATTCTATTCGGGTGGAGCTGTAATCGTGACAATCGCCCGCTTAAGCCCAAGTTTGCTGTCAAAATGACCCGAGATACAGAATATTGTAGGGATTTCTGCGGTTTCCCAGGAAATGATGTGCTATTTCCATTGTATTCATCCCATTTAGGCGGACAAACCAACAATTTGTTTTTTCTTAGAAAAATGTAGCTTTCTCATCACAAATTGTGCAGAAAAGAGTCTCAATGATTTCCGCATTTTGTACAGGCAATTTTTCTATTTTCTCATAAAATAAAGACGAGGTGATGAATAGATGGTGAAAATTTTTATTGATCCTGGCCATGGAGGAACAGATTCTGGAGCTGCTGTTAATGGACTTTTGGAGAAAAATATCACACTGCAAATCGCGATTTTATTGAGAGATATGTTGATTAGTGATTATGATGACGTTTCCGTCCGCTTAAGTCGTTCAATTGATCAATCCGTTACTTTGGCCCAGCGTACAAATGCGGCAAACAGCTGGGGAGCTGACTATTTCGTGTCTATTCATGTTAATGCAGGCGGGGGCACAGGTTTTGAAAGCTATGTGTATCCTGGCGTTTCAGCACCGACCACCACGTATCGCAATGCCCTTCATGATGAAATTGTTCGCTCAGTGGATTTTGCCAACCGCGGCAAGAAAACAGCGAACTTCCACGTTCTTCGAGAAACTTCTATGCCCGCTATTTTAACAGAGAATGGTTTCATCGATACGACAGCTGATGCAAATAAGCTCCGCAACGCGACCTTCCTTCAAGGCATCGCTCGCGCTCATGCCACTGGATTAGAGAAAGCCTTTCAGCTGAAAAAAAAAGCAAGTAATCTTTATAAAGTACAGGCTGGAGCTTTCAAGGTGAAAGCCAATGCAGATGAATTAGCAGCCACGCTGAAATCAAAAGGCTTTGACGCCTTTGTTGTATTAGAGGGAGGTATGTTCCGAGTACAAGCCGGAGCTTTTCGTACAAAGCAAAATGCGGATGACCTCGTCGCAAGATTGAAACAGGCCGGTCATGACGCATTTGTTTTCCAATAACTGAAGCTGTTATAACGAAATAAACCGGCTCAAGTCTGCTGCTGAGCCGGTTTATGATTGATTCCTTTATGCTAAAATGTTCACGACAAATTGAGACCACGTTTCAAGTCGATCAAAGTATTCAGGCTTTTTCAAATCAGATGCTTTCATCCATTTTCCTGATATTTGATCTGTTTCTTTCACTTCTACATGAGCACTTGGAGATAATTCAAGCGCTGATAACAGTCCAATGTGCACACGGCCGACACTGTTGTCATCATCATTAATTAAACCAAGGGTTTTCATCTCAAGTTTGTCTTCTTCTTGAATAGAAAGTTCCTCGTCTAGTTCACGATCCGTATTTTCTTTTAAAATTTCAGCAAAGTTTTTGCCTTCGATGAAATTCATGTGACCACCAAAGCCAAGAGATAACTTATGATGCAATCGAGTCTCTCCCCCACCTTGAAGCCTTTCATATACATACACTTCGTCCTCACGCTTAATCACGACATAAGGAATCGGCTGCTTGAAGTCAGGATTTTCTTCCGCATCGCCTCTGCGCATCTGCTTGAAGTGCTCTTCGATTTCTTTCATAATGGTGTTGATTGTTTTCTCTTCACTATTCACACCATTAAACGCATGCGTTTCGTTTTGGAATACGCGTGTTCGCGGTGCAACTAGTATGATTTCATCCATTTTTCCCATGTTCTTTAACCTCCAGTATGTAACGCATTGTATGAAATGGCAAAAAGCCAAAACGAGTGATGCGTTTTGACTTTTACGCCTTACTTATGATTCATCTCCAAAGAAGAAGTCGTCATCTTTTAACGGCTCAACCGTCGCTTTTTTGTAGCCATTCCCTTTCATTGAGAAGAAGTCATGCGACTTTGTTTTTGTATTGAGTCCGTTCAATACAATTGGATTGATCTCTTCTTCTTCAAAGTAAGGGGCAAATCCAAGGTTCATTAACGCTTTATTGGCATTGTAACGAATGAACTTTTTCACATCATGCGATAAATTGACTTGGTCATATATATCTTCCGTGTAATGAAGTTCATTTTCATAAAGCTCGTTCAAGAGGTCAATCGAGAAATCGTATAGCTCTTTTTGCACGTCAGGTGTTTGTTTGTTGTAAATTTCTTGTGCTAATAATCCAACGTACACACCATGAATCGCTTCATCACGCAAAATCAAGTTGATGATTTCACCGCTTTGCATGAGCTTTCCTTGTCCATAGAAATAAAGTGGGTAGTAAAAACCACTGTAAAATAGGAAGCTTTCTAAATAAACAGAAGCAACCATTGCTTTAAAGAGGGAAATCGGATCGTCCTTTTGAATCGAACGGTATAAACTGACAATCATATCTGCTTTCTTTTGCAAGAATTTATTCTTTTTGACCCATTCAAACACTTCACTGATCGTTTCAGTTGGTGCGAGTGTCATGAAGATATTTGAGTATGATTTCGCATGTACCGCATTTTCCATCATCGCCATAAAGTTTAATACCGCTTTACGCTGATGGCCTTCTACATGTTCAGCCACTATCGGCATCCCTGTATTTCCTTGTTCTGTATCAAGTAAAGTCAATCCAGCAAGTACCTTCATGTACGTATCTCGCTCTTTTTCACCTAAATATTTCCATGTCAAGAGATCCCCGTTTAAGGAAATCTCTTCAGGAAGCCAGAACTGCTTCACATTTTGGTTGTAAAACATTTGTGTAAAATCGTCTTCGTGTTTTGACCAGTTGGCTGCATCATAAATTTTTGTCACGTTAAACTCTCCTTTAATCAAACAACACAAGAAAGACAGCCTTCCTGCCCTGTATCCTTCGTTCTTGCATAATAAAGTGTCTTAATGCCTTTATGGTGTGCATACAGATCGATGCGGTTTAAGTCACGCGTTGTCATCGTATCTTTCAGGAATAATGTAAAGCTAATTCCTTGATCGACGTGCTGCTGAATCGTTGCGATCATATCGACCACTTTAAACATATCCATATCGTACGCTTCTTTATAGAAGAACCAGTTTTGCGCTGAAAGACCTGGCATTGGGTAATACGTTTTGCTGTTGCCGTATGTTCTTTCTTCGATACGTTCCATAATTGGCATAACAGAGGCTGTTGCCGATTGCACATAAGAAATGGAACCTGTTGGTGCAATACATAAGCGGTAGCTATGGTACATGCCATTTTCCGCTACAAAGTCTTTGAGTGCTGCCCAGTCTTCTTTTGTTGGAATGTGCATGCCTTCAAATAATGCTGCTGCTTTTTCTGTTTTTGGTGTGAAATCATTCTCCACGTATTTATTGAAGTACTCGCCCGTTGCGTAGCCAGAGCCTTCATAACGATGGAATGTTTCTCCTTTTTCTTTTGCAAGCTCACTTGAACGTTTAATTGAATAATAGTTTACCATCATAAAGAACGTATTCGCGAAATCTCTTGCTTCTTCACTTTCATAGGCCATTTGGTTTTGAGCCAAATACCCGTGAAGGTTCATCGCGCCAAGTCCGATTGACTTCATCGCTTTGTTCGCTTTTCGAACAGCTGGTGCATTTCGAATGTCTGTTGTTTCAGATACAAGCGTTAGTGAGTCTGTTGCAAGTTTGACCGTTTTTTCGATCGATTTGTTTTTCATGACATTCATGATATTTAATGAACCTAGGTTACAAGAAATATCAAGACCAATTTCATCTTCTTGATCGTAGTCAGCGTAAGAAGAGACCTCTGAAGCTTGAAGCACTTCTGAGCAAAGGTTTGAGAATTTCACTCGTGAAATATGGTTTAATGCATGCTCTCTATTCACATTATCTTGGAACATGATATATGGATAGCCAGATTCCGAGCGAAGAACAGCCAATTTTTCAAGAAGCTTTCTCGGATTGACTTTTTCTTTTTTGATTTTCGGGTTTTCTACAAGCTCATCATACATTTCTTCCATGTCCATCTCATCAAGATGCTGTCCATATTCTTTATAGACTGTGTGCGGATAGAAGGTATAAGCTGTTTTATCTTCTCTTGCAAGCTCGATAAATTTATCCGGGATGACAACACCGATGGACAATGTTTTCACACGAACATCTTCATCTGCAGAGATTTTTTTTGTATCTAAGAAATCATTAATATCTCTGTGGAAAATATTGAGGTACGCACTGCCTGATCCTTGTCTCTGTCCCATTTGATCTGCATATCTGAATGCATTATCAAGAAGCTTCATCACACCGACGACACCTTTTGTCGCGTTTTCAACATCTTTGATTGCTTCGCCTTTTGCACGAAGTTTTGACAGGTTCAAGCTGACGCCGCCGCCTAATTTTGAAAGCTGCATAGAAATATCAATCGCTCTTGAAATATCGTTTAATGAGTCATTCACTTCAAGCAAGAAGCAGCTCACAAGCTCACCGCGTCTTTTACGTCCAGCGTTTAAGAATGTTGGTGTACTTGGCTGGTATTCCTGATTGATCATCAGTTCTACAAACTCAAGGGCTTTTTCTTTATCTCCGCCCGCAAAGAAAAGCGCTACAATTGAAATGCGGTCTTCATAGCGTTCAAGGATTTTCTTTTTATCATTTGTTTTCAGTGCATAGTCGTTGTAAAACTTAAACGCACTCATGAATGATGGGAATCTAAATTTCTTCGCATATGCAGCTTCGAATACTTCTTTAATATCTGCCATGCTGTATTGTCTTAAAAATTCTTCCTCATAGTAGTCGTTTTCTATTAAGTAATCAATCTTCTCTTCTAAGTTGTGAAAGAAGACTGTGTTTTGATTAATATAATCTACGAAATAACTATGTACAGCTTCTTTGTCCTTATCGAACTGAAACTTTCCTTCTTGTTGAATCATAATCTCGTTATTTAATTGTATCCACTTTGGAACCTGATTTTGTGACAATTCTTTCTACCTCCTGTGTAAACAATTCAACATCCCTTTTTGTTCCGCTTAGTTCAAAGGTGTGCAAAATAGGAACTTGATATTGTTTAGAAATCGTATCGGCGCTTTTGGCAAAATTATCTCCCCACACTTTGTTTCCACTCACCGCTACACCTAGTAAAAGGTGAGCATTTTTCTCTAAAAAGGATTGAGTGGTACTTGGGACTTGTCCAAATCCTGTCGTAAAGGTGACGAGAATAAACGGCGTATCCAAAAACTCTTCTCCAGTCAATTTTCGTTTGTCTGTAAAAGGGGTCTTGTCCAAAAAGCGTTGAACATTTCCTGTTTTTGAATCAAATACGATTTGAATCAATTCCATCACGACCTAGTTTTTAGTATTGTTGATCATTTCGTTATTCACTATATATAGTATACTATGTTTTTTCAAAACACAATATATAGATGTTCGAAACGAAAAAAATCAACCAACCCGGCCGAACATTCATAGCCGAACTCGTACGTTCAAATAAATAGAGCAGAACAGGATCTAAAAATAGACTGCTCTACTCTCTATTCAACTGAAACCGAAATCTATCATAACACGAAAAAAAATCGCTTAGTAGACTAGACTTTTTGTTTTATTTTTTGTAGGCATCGCACTGTAAATCTTCTGATACTTCTGTAATTTCCACTTCAACACCTAATTCTTTTAGCACCGCTTCAAGCGCAGAGACGATTGAAGCTTCTCTGACTAATTCTTTCCCATTTACAGAAACGCTTGTTCCATATTCAAAACAGGAGTCGTCTTCACAAGTTTGTTCCCAATGATTAATTTTAATTTTGTGTGTCATGAACTCATCCTTTTCTGTCTAGATGTCTGATGCATGATTATAGTGTAGCGACTTCACATTCATTTGTAAATTTACGTGCTTACTCTTCCACAGAATCGTCATCATCATCATCTTCGTCCCACTCATCTATGTATTTTGTTTTAATAAGGGTCAGTTCTCCCTCTTTTTCATCAAACCGGTACACATGTACTTCATCATCTTTCACAACAGCAAAGTGATTATTTTTTAGTGCAACAGCTGATTGTAATAGGCCATCTATATGTCCATGATCATCTTGATTAGAATAGTTATGCCAGCTTTCCTGTCTCGATTCAATGTTTGAAATGGCGCATGATCCAAATAAGACAACAATCCCAACTAGTAGAAGGATCACTCTAATCCTTCTTAATTCAAGCTCTGCATTTTCCATATCGCTTCCCTCACCTTTCTTCATATCCAATAAGGGATTATACGCAGAATAGGCAGAAAAGTTTCACGGCATGCAAAATAGCCCCTCTGCACTGACAAAAAACGTAGCGGGTTCCGGCCGGTTTATTCGCAGATGCATGGGGCTATTAGGTCGAACATATCCTATTCTAATTCTAGATTTACATTCTTTTGAGGTGCAAATGTAGAAATGGCGTGTTTATAAATAAGCTGCTGCTTCCCTTCTGTTTCAAGCAGCACCGTAAAATTGTCAAAGCCTTTCACTTGACCGCGAAGCTGAAAGCCATTCAGTAAGAATACTGTGACAAATGTATTGTCTTTACGAATTTGATTCAAAAATTGGTCCTGAATATTAATCGGTTTCATGTTTCGTCCTCCTTGATTCTGATAACTACAGTTTCGCTTTAAGTCCAAGCTTTCCTGCTACATATGCGAAAATTTCCTCTTTTTTGTCTGAAAAGTGGCAAGGCGGTGTCATGTCGAACCAAGTGACATCCATTTTATTACGGAACCACGTGAACTGACGTTTCGCATATCTACGGGAATTTTGCTTTAATTGCAGGATAGCTTCATCAAGTGAGCAGTCACCTTGAAAATACGCATACAGCTCTTTATAACCAATCGCTTGAACCGATTGACAATCCTTCAAGCCAGATTGATAAAGTGCGCTCACTTCCTCAATTAAGCCTTCATCTATCATCATATCAATTCTTTGGTGAATGCGCTCGTACAAAAGCTCTCGATCCATTTTCAGCCCAATGAAGGCTGTATCATAAAGAGGAACTTCTTGATGACCATTTTGCATCTCCGACATTTTCTGACCTGTTGTATGGATCACTTCCAGCGCCCGGATCACGCGGCGGACATTATTCGGATGAATGGTTTTTGCAGCATCAGGGTCTACTGCCTTTAGCTTTTCGTGTAGCTGAAGGGAGCCATGCTGCTGTTCAAACAGCGCCATTTCTTCTCTAAAAGAAGGGTCACTTTTCTCATCGGTAAATGTGTAATCATATAAAACAGATTGGATATACAAACCTGTTCCGCCGACAATTATGGGTGTTTTCCCTCTAGCGGCAATCTCTTTGATTTTCATACGGACCAGCTGCTGAAATTCAGCTGTAGAAAAAGATTCATCTGGCTCTTTCATATCAATTAGGTGGTGCGGGACACCATCCATTTCTTCAGGGGTGATTTTAGCTGTTCCAATGTCCATTCTTTTATAAATCTGCATAGAATCACCGCTGATAATTTCTCCATTAAATGCTTTGGCTATATGAATGCTCAGTTTTGTTTTGCCGACAGCCGTCGGTCCTACTAATACAATCACTGGTTGTTTCGTTTTTTTCATAACATCACTCTCTTTTACAAACTGCCTACAGTATAGCATAACTTCTCTTTCTCTCCTATATAGGGTCTATCACCAGCCGATTGGTTCATTTCCGACCACTTCATATGTCTTTCCTTTTAATCGGTGCGTATGCGTCGGCCGCTCTTCGTCCGGACTATAGACGACTCCTCCGTACGGAATGGGGACAGAATCGTTATAGGCTGAAAACGTGACTTCCTCAATCTCGTGATAGTGAGTACCATCCAATCTCGGTATCGCAGGCCCTGTGACGCCGTAGTATCTGTGGAAATGCCCTCTCTCAAAAGAGGTGACCCCGCGATAATAATGAGTATGCTGATCGGTATTGCTCCCATTGACAGGCTGAGAAATACCTTCAATTAAATGATAATGCTCTTCCGTTACATCCGTTCGTGCTTTATAGGCATGAGCATGCGGCGGGCATTTTGCCCAATCAGATGGATACAGGCCCATTTTTAACATTCCTCCTTATAATAGGCTTTCATCCAAACACATATAGGCCAATCGAATACACTGATGTCAGTTACAGTGATTTTATGTGAGAGGAGCCTTTTTTTATGAATTATTTTGATGCACCGCCATTTATGCAAGAAGACATGAGAAGACCTTTTGGATTTGGAAGACCTGGATTTGGATTTGGAGGCCCTGGGTTTGGAAGACCTGGATTTGGGTTTGGGAGACCTGGATTTTTTGGACCTCCATTTTTAGGTGGTTTTGCTGGAGGACTACTTGCAGGGTCCCTGCTTGCTCCAGGATATGGCTATGGCTATCCTTATCCACCACCATATCCGCCATATGGACCATACCCTTATTATTAAATATGACTTTTTAGTGAAAACAACCTTTCATAAAATGAATCGATTGACACATTAGTTTTTCATGGTTTAACATTTACTTTACCGACCGTTCAGTAAAGTAGGTGTTTTTTTTATGTCTAAAACCAAAAAAGAGCAAATTTTTGAGGCAGCTGCTCGTACGATTTTAAAAGAAGGATTAAGTCAGCTTACCCTTCAGAAGGTAGCAGAGCATGCACATATGACCAAGGCCGGCCTGCTTTATCATTTTTCAAGCAAGGAAGAGCTCATTCAAAAAATGAATGAGCACGCGATTGTCTGCTTTCGTCAGCAGCTTGAGTCGTATCAGAAAACATACAAAAACGAAAAGGCTCCTTATGTACGTGCATATATTTTGGCGACATTAAATGATCTTGATATGCAAAACACGACCCAGTTATGTACAAGCATGCTGGCCACCATGTCATTTGATGAAGCGTTATTGAACCCTTGGCGTGATTTTTATGCGGAGTTTAAAGAGAAAGCAGCAGAGGAAATAAATGATCCTGCGCTGAGCCAACTGATCCGACTTGCATGTGATGGGGTATGGTTTTCAGAGATGTTTCAGCTTGAACCGCTGAACCGAGAGGAAAAAACCCTTTTACTTCATCGGATTTTACACCTTTTAGAGGAGGGAACATGATGATCCTCGGATATCTTTTTCTAGCTGTGGCCATTTTTTCAGAAGCCGTTGGCGCCGTGATGTTAAAATTCTCAAATGGCTTTACTCGCTTTAAGCCTAGCGCTGTCGTTGTTGCTGGATATACACTTGCCTTTTATATGCTGTCATTGACACTGAATATCATTCCGCTTAGCACGTCTTATGCAACATGGTCTGGGGTTGGTACAGTCCTCACGGCTATTTTTGGCGTGCTTTTTTTCAAAGAAACCTTGAACCAAAGAGCAATCATTGGGATGGCGATGCTCGTCTCAGGGGTTGTACTTTTAAATATGTCATAAAGGATGTGAGAGATCATGAAAGGAATGCTCTATTTAACAGGGGCTATTTTGACAGAGGTTTTTGGCAGTACGATGCTGAAGCTTTCCCAAGGTTTTTCGCAACTGCTGCCGAGTATTGGGGTCCTGATCGGATTTGGGTGTGCCTTTACCTTCCTCAGTCTGGCACTTAAAACGACTGACCTTTCGTCTGCTTATGCAACATGGTCTGGCGTTGGAACAGCACTTACTGCTCTTATCGGACTCGTGCTGTTTAACGAAACCATTCACATAAAAGGCTTCATTGGTCTTGCACTAGTGATATGCGGCGTGATTGTCTTGAACCTGTCAAAAAAACAAAAGGAAGAAAACAAAGAACAAATCGATCAAACCGAATGGACGTCATAAAAAAAGTCATTTTCTCCATTTCATTAAGAGAAAATGACTTTTTGTTTTTACCCGCCGACTTGAATGGTTTCTTCTAAGGAAATGTCCACATTTCCTTGAACAGCTCTTGAGACCATACATGAGCTTTCGGCTTTGTGCGCGAGCTTACGGGCAAGCTCAATATCTTGCGGAGAAGCAGAGGCTTTGAGGATGATGACAGGCCGGTGAATGATTTTTTCATATGTAAACACACCATTTGTCACATCTACGACAGCCTCAGAACTCATTGTGAGATCCTCTTTTTCTAATTGGCTCCGCTCCATCATAGCGGCCAGTGTAATAATATAACACGTAGCCGCTGCACCTAAGAGCATCTCATCTGGATTTGTTCCGATGCCGGGACCGTCCATTTCTTTTGGAATTGAAATCTTCGTTTTTAACTGTTCGCATGAGATTGTACCCACATCGTTGCGCAGACCAGGCCAGCTCGCCTGAAGATGAAAATGATGACGCGCCATATTTGTCTCTCCTTTTGTTATCACTTTTTATAGTGTAACAAGAATTCACGCTGCTTGTCTTAACATGTGCACCATCTTTATGTATATTCCTCATCCAGCACTGTCCGAATCGCCCTGACATACCGGTAGAACGTCTCGTTTTTTGTACTCGACCGCCGCCGAAAGTCAAAACTGTCAAATAAAGCTTCACGCTGACTTCTACTAATCTCTAGCTGTACACTTTGCCCTGTTTTAGTAAGATTATTAATATTATGATTGCTTGTTCCGCTCAGGGTTGCGTGTGCGACAGCCAGTTCAGCAGAAAATCCGTTCCGCTCTAATGAGTTCACTATTTTTTCTGCACGGTCGTAATCTGTTCCGCCAACGAGCGTATGGTCAATGCCTTCCTCACCTTTGTATCCATGCACTGCTAAGATATAATCGTGTGCTTTTGCCTGCGCGACGCCGACTGGCTCATCAAAGTTTGTACTTGTCACATGAAGTTCTGACGCATTCTCTCTTAAACCTTCAAACAAATACGTAGAGAAATCATTATCGAAAAAATGGACGATCTCACTCACGCCGCCTTCAATTCTCCCGCCATGGGGTGACATCACAAGAAGACGGCTTCCAGGCACTGGGTTGGCTGTAATTTGATAGCTGCTTGTTGATTCGTTTTCTTCCAGTTCTTTAAAATTGCTATAAATATCATTTGAACCGCTTTCGTCTTCCCCACCTGATGACAATGGCTCATCAGGTTCCTGTGCTTGCATTGTATAATAAACGCCCCATCCGATCGCAAGCAGGAGAAGCAAAGCAAAAAACTTCTTCATTCCCGTTCTCCTTTAACAGATTTCTAAGCCGTTTCTATGATTTATATTGAATCTTCATTTCTTTTCATTTTTTCCACTTTTTCTCTTCAAATTTGATCATAACACTCTGGATCATGAGATTCCTCAAAAATAAGATAATTGCATTTATATACACAGAAACGCCTCTCGTCTTTGAAAACAGAGTTAGAATAGTATGACAGACAAATGAAGTTATGTTTAAAATGACCTAGTTCTATCCAGTCTGTTTTCTTTAATTCGGCTACTTTTTATATGAATTTGATTTTTCCCCTCTGTGACAAGTCACATTTGTATGAGCATTGACCCTGTCTAACCCCTCCTTTTTTTCTGCAAAATCGTTTGTTTCACCGGTTCTCTAAGAAGAACTCTCCCACCTATCATCGGCTGATTCTACATGTTTTCCACCTTTTTCTATTATTTTACAAAATGTAAGCGCTTTTCTTTTTCATCAGAAATGAGTAAGCCGCCAATATGAAGAAAAGAAGGGACAAGAATCCGAACAAAGCAGCTCTCATTCTCATAACGTAAGAGTGTACAAGAATGGATAGCTAGAATGGAGGGCATCACATGTTTGGATTTTCGATGGTGCAAATGGTCAGAACACATGCTAGTAAACTGGATCAGCCTTTAAGAGAGACCGTCCTTCACCTTTATAAACCTTTTAAATGGACGCCATGCTTTCTTCATCGTTTCTTTGAAGGAAGATTAAAAAAGAGAAAGAAGCTTCGTGTAATTATTGAATTTAAGGAAGACGCGGTCGAAGCAGGAATTCAAAGCACAAAACAGCTCATGAAAAAAAGTAGAAAAACAAATATCAAACGGCACTTTTCACATATCGACTGCTGCGCTGCAGACCTAACACCGGCTGCTTTAGAGGAGCTGTTAGCAAATGGTGAGCATATTCGTAAAATTTATTTAGACCGGAAAGTTCATGCACTTCTGGATGTTGCTACACAAGCAAGTCACGCGGATGAAGTCATCCGAAACGGTACAGCCTTAACTGGGGAAGGCATTACGGTCGCTGTCATTGACACAGGAATTTATCCACATGAAGATTTAGAAGGAAGGATTCGCGATTTTGTGGACTTAGTCAAGCAAAAAACAAAGCCTTATGATGATAACGGGCATGGCACTCACTGCGCTGGAGATGTAGCTGGAGACGGAGCGGCCTCAGATGGCTTGTACAAAGGACCTGCTCCAAAAGCTCATTTAATTGGCGTAAAAGTGTTAAATAAACAAGGAGCTGGATCGCTTTCTACTATTATAGAAGGGGTTGAATGGTGCATTCAGTTCAATGAAGATCACCCTGATGATCCGATTCATATTATGAGTATGTCACTAGGCGGAGATGCTCAGCGTTATGATGACGAACAGGACGATCCGATGGTGCGTGCTGTCAATGCTGCTTGGGATCAAGGCATTGTAGTATGCGTCGCAGCCGGAAACTCTGGTCCTAACAGCCAAACGATTGCGAGCCCTGCCGTCAGTCAAAAAGTGATTACGGTTGGCGCTTTTGATGACCGGAATACACCAGAATCAAACGATGATATCGTGGCACCATTTTCAAGCAGAGGTCCTACTGTTTATGGTGAGACAAAGCCTGATATCCTTGCACCAGGAGTAAACATCGTCTCTCTCAGATCACCAAGATCCTTTCTAGATAAACTCGACAAATCAAGCAGAGTCGATGATGATTACACGACGTTATCTGGCACATCTATGGCAACACCGATTTGCGCTGGTATTTGTGCTCTTCTATTAGAGCATTCACCAGCTTTAACGCCCGATGAGGTCAAAACCCTGTTAAAAGAAAATACAAGCAAGTGGCCTGGGGATGACCCGATGATTTACGGAGCAGGTGCCATTGACGCAGAAAAAGCCATCAAAGAATAAATAAAAAAAGCCCTTTACGTTGATTCGTAAAGGGTGTTGTTTTTGTCTGTTATTACGTGTGAAGTCTTTCATCTACTTGATCAGCTGACATGTTATGCTTCGTTCTCATACATCTCATCTCCTTTTTGAATGTGCGTACGCGCTTCGATCACAATCTCAAAAAAAGTGGAGGATTCCTTGTACATGTCGCGTTCCTTATAATAATTAGCCGCATCAAGTGCTAATTCCTCTAAATCAGCAAACATTTTTTTGCTTCGCAGTCCAAATAGTGCCGATCTTAATTGCTCACAGCTGTCTTTTTCTATATAAAGCGCCTGCAAAAATTGGAATTTCAACTGATAAATTTCATCTTCCAATAAACAAGCCTCGTTCATTCCTTTACGTATAGCCTCACCCGCTCGCTCGATATCTCCGAGTTTAAACCAGGTAAGAGCAAGTGAAAATAATGATTTGATCATCGTGGATGCTTGATCTTTTTGATAAAGGGAAATGGCTTGTTCAAAAAAGACTGTCGCTGTATGGTACGTTCCCATACTATAATGACAAGCTCCTAAGTTATTAAGAGCCATCGCTTTAAAATAAGATGTGCACTTTTTCCGCTCCATCGCTTCACAGACCTTTAACGTTTTTTCTAAGTAAGGAAGCGCTTTTTGGTGCTGACTCACATCAATCCAATTACCTGCCATGACAAAATCACATTGAATGCTTCTTTTTCCATAAAGCTGATGTTTCTTATAAATGTCTCTCGCCTTTTTAGCATAGTGCATGGAGAAATAAGTTTGTTTCATATGATAGTATACTTCAGCGATTTTATAGTAAAATTCCGCTTTTTCAATCTCATCTGTCACTAAGATCAGTTGATGTTCCGCATGCTTGTAATAGGAAATGGCCTCGATGTATCGGCGCTGGATAAACGCATACATTCCATGAAAAAAATGAAAGTAATAGCCAAGTAAGCCTGTCATCTCATCTTCTCCATCTTCCATTTCTTTCGGAAAAGACACGGCTTGAAGTGTTTCACTCGCTGCATGAACTGGCGTTAAATGCTGAAGCATCAGTTGATGGCGAAAATCCATTAGAGAATAATATAGAAGTAAATCTTGATCTTCTTCCATCTCATGAATTTCTTCTTCAACAAGGCGCTTCATATCGTTTGCTTGTTCGACTTCAAATTTGCAAATATGCGTGTACCATTGATTGATCTTTACACCTACTTCGGAAGATGGTATTTTATGTGCCATCCACTTCAGCCCCATTCTATCATATCAAACTGATAACTATTATTTTACATAATTTATGTTTTTAAGGCAAATTGTAATTTATTGCATAATTTATGTTCATTTCGCATATTTCTATCTTTTTTACCAAGTTTAAACAGAGTACTTTTGCCCATCAAAACGATTTTTCTATGAAGATGGGTCAAATTCTCTTAATACTTCTTTTAAAGCACGGATATAACGTCTGAATGCTTTTTTCTTTCCTTTTCTCGTATCAAAATGGTCGAAAAAGGCCTCTCTCTGTGCCGTACTAATTTCTAGCTGAACGCTTTCACCACTTGCATTTCGATTATTAATGTTTTTAGGGTCTGTTCCTGAAAGCCGTTCGCCTTCTTGCACCATTTCTGCAGAAAATCCTCGATCTTTTAATTCTCGTACAACTGCTCTTTGCATTTTTTCATTTGTACCGCCAACTAACGTGTGCCTTTTATCACTTTTGTAGCCGTGGATGGAAATGGAGAAGGGGTACGTTTTAATCATTTGAACCAATATCGGTTCATCAAACTTGGTGCTTGTAATATGCAAATCACGATTATTCTCTTGTTTCGTTCCTTCAAACAAATACGTCGAGTACCTTTCTTGAAATGCTTCTACAATTTCACTTGTTCCTGGTTCAATTTCCCCTCCATGAGGAGAAAAGACGAGTAAATCACTTCCACCCTTTTCGTGAAATTCTATTTCATAGCCTTCTTTTTCATGCCTGATAAACTGTTTAAAGCTTTCATATTGATCCCCTTTTTTTCGCTCTTTTTGATACTTTTCTACCTCTTCTTGATGTTGCTTTTGCTCTTTTTTTTCTTGAACAGAATGGCCGCATTTCACCATTAAAAGAGCACATAGGATCAGAAAGATGAATCCACATATCAGTAGCCTTTTCATTTCACCGCTCCTTTTCATTCTCTAAGGTGTCATCTTATCGCATTATTTTACTATTAATGGCTAACAGAATTCAAAGGTTGTCCGGCTCATTTAAACGAATCAGGAGAACTTACCTGTTTTTTATGCCTCTCTAGGTATTTCTGACTTCTTTGAATCATTCGCTGCTTGAATAAAAACTGCATCGTATGACCTTATTTTAGATTTAGTTAAAATCACCTACAAAAATGGACATATTCTTCTGATTTCAAACAAAAAAAGCCGTAAACAAAAGGGATACCCTTCTGTTTACAGCCAATTACTGTATATCCATCATTAAACTCTTAGTTCATTCTCTAAAGCTGAAAGGACTTCATCTTGTGAAAGCCCTTGTGCAAGAGAAATTTCACTCACTAACATGCCTCGAGCATCTTCAAGCATCTTCTTTTCACTTGAATTTAATGCTTTCTTCTGATTTCGTCTCATCAGATCTTTGACAACGTCTGCACCATCTTCGATCGCACCTGTTTTTAGCTTTTTCATATTTTCATCATATCTTTGCTTCCAAGTAAGCGTGTCGTCGTTTGTTTCTTCTGCAAAATTGTTCATCACAACTTTCAGCGTTGCTTGATCTGCTACCTGACGTATACCTAGTTGATTGATTCTGCCTCTTGGGATCATCATCTGCATATTCGGCATTTGAATCAGAAAATATTCTTCCGTCTTACCTAAAATCTCTTTTTCTTCCATTCCTTCAATCACACCGGCACCATGCATAGGATAAACAATTTTATCACCTATTTGAAACAAATCCGCCACCTCCGAAAGTATTCACAATTTGATTATAACACATTTTATCGGCGGATAAAAATTTATATTCTATCATGTTATTTTAGCACTAGTCAATTCTTTTCATTTGAATTTTTCAGAAAAAGCCTTTTTTTACAAAAGATGCGCCACCATCCAGTCCCCTTGTCTTATTCGTGCATATACTAGCATTGAGTCACATTTAGGAGGGATGACAATGTGCAAATGCAAGTGCAAACATTCCCACTCAAACTGTTATAAAGAGCATGACGATCATCGCCATGTTGATCCATGTAAAGAAAAGAAGTCTTATCATAAAAAAGATGATTGGTTTGAGAGCGATTTCTGGGATACTTCTAGAAGCTACGATCCCTATTACTATCCTAAAAGTGTCTGTAGCAGCTGTAAGAAGCGTCGCAGAAGAAGACACAGCATCTCATTTTAGCACCTGACGCTTTCACCTGCTTTTTGTTTTCCCGGCTGAAAAGCCGGTTTTTTTCATATGGATAGGCTCATGAAACGGATCATGCTCATAGGATATGGCAACCTGACATAAAGGATGAGATATCAAATGAACAATATGAATAGCCAAATGAATCATCATCACGAAGGAAATCCGTACCATTCGTTTGAGAATGTGTATACAGCCAATCATGAGCATGTGGTCGCTCCAAACATGCATGATCATATGAATATGCCAAACCATTATCATGGTAAAAAAGATAAGTACAGCGGACATTATCCGCATCATCATTCAGCCTATCCGTCTTTTCCAAATCAGCATGACCCCTTTTCATCACATGTTCCAATGAAAGATCACCATCATCATGGCCACTATGGTGGATATGGAATGATGCCATATCATCCATACGGATATCAAGATATGCAAATGATGATGCCGAATCAACAAATGCCAGGCTTTGGTTACGGAATGAACCAACCAAATGCACATTTCCCCCGTTATTATTAAGAAAAATGACAAAATAAGGGTACAATATACCATTTAATACCATGTAGGGATATGGTAACATTATAGGTAAATAATGGATTTAATCGTCTATTATTTACCTATAATCAACAAGGGGGAATGAAGAAATGAAAAAAACATGGACAATGATCATGATGGGGATGCTGACACTGGTCATGGCACTATCGGTACCGATTGCCGCATCCGCTGAAGGAGCCACAGAGGAAGGCAAAGCATCAACAAATGCCAGACCAGCAGAACTTTATGCGAAAATTACAGGTACAAGTAAGCAGGAATGGTCTTTTTCTGACATTGAGCTAACATACCGCCCAAATTCTGTGTTAAGTATCGGTGCCATTGAGTTCACATTACCTGCAGGCTTTCAAGCGACAACAAAAGACATCTTCAACGGAAAAGCATTAAAAGACAGCTACATTTTGAACAGTGGAAAAACTGTCCGCATTCCAGCTAGAATCGATTTATTAGGAATCTCACAATATAAATTACAACTTTCACATAAAGTACTTCCTGCTGCAGGTACATACACGTTCCGCGCAGAAAACCGTGCGCTTAGCATTGGTTCTAAATTTTATGCAGAGGACACCCTTGATATTCAAACACGACCAGTTGTGGTCACACCGCCAGATCCGTGTGGATGCTAAATAAAAAAGCGCTCTAATAAGAGCGCTTCAGCGTGTAGACAAACCCTCGCATTCGGTGTCAGGTCTGCGCTCCGGTACTCGTCCTTCCTAGGGCTGCAAAGGCTTTCTATCACGCTGAAAAGAAGACAAAGGGCTAAAATGATTTTTATTTTAGCCCTTTGTCTTCTTTTTATTTGATCACATGACCCGTTTAAACATTTTCTCCATTTCATATGTCGAGTGATGAATGATAATCGGCCGGCCGTGCGGACAAGTGAAAGGGTCCTTTGTCTGCCTGAGTTCATCTAATAGTGCTTTGATTTCATCATTTCGCAAATGACGATTTGCTTTGATAGAGCCTTTGCAGCTCATCATGATTGCCGCTTCTTCTCTTAATTTTTTGATATCTACACGTTTCTCATCCAGCACTTGCTCTATAATCTCTTCGATCAGTTCAGCCTCTTCCCCTTTTGGAAACCACTGCGGATGCGACCGAACAATGTAGCTCCCTGAACCGAAAGGCTCTAAGAAGACACCCACTTTCGTTAGTATTTCTTTATGCTCCTCAATAATCAGCATATCGTTTTTCGAGTAGTGGAATGTTAATGGAACGAGCATTTCTTGCACTTCCTGTTTGATCTCTCCTACTTTCTCACGATAATACTCATACTTGATTCGCTCCTGGGCCGCATGCTGATCGATAATATAAAGTCCACGTTCATTTTGAGCCAAAATATATGTGCCGTGCATTTGCCCGATGGGATACATGACTGGAACACGTTCGTTTTCTGAAATGGTTTCTGCAGCATCTTCTCTAAGTTCTGACTCTTCATATTCAAGAGAAGCGGCGGATTCCTCTACATGAACACGCTCAGATGGAGCATCTTCATTAAATACGGGTGATGATGCACCTGTCATTTCCTGCGTAGGCGTCCCGTATGTGCTCATCTGATTCGTCTCGTATACAACCGATTCGAAAGGCTCCGGCTGATAGGATAGCGATGTTTTCGCCTCGTTTGTGTTTCCTTTTTTCGCATCAAAGGTTAAGGATTGCTGCTCATTTTTGATCGCTGGCATTGGTGCTTTCTTTGGCACCGAAGCACTTGGAATGAGCTGCTGCTTTTGAAATACTTCCTTAATTCCTTGTTTGATTAGCTCATGAAGTTCCTGCTCTTTACTAAGTCTCACTTCAAGCTTCGAAGGATGAACGTTCACATCCACTAAAATGGGGTCCATCTTCATCTCAATAAATGTAATCGGGTGGCGGCCAATCGGTAGCAGCGTGTGATACCCTTCATGGACCGCTTTCACGAGAGGAAAATGTTTGACATATCTGCCGTTTACAACAGAAGACATATAATTCCGTGATGCCCTTGTCACTTCTGGCAAGGAGATATATCCTTTCACTTCAAAATCAAGTGATTGCACATGAAGTGGCACCATTTTTTTCGCAACAGCTGTCCCGTAAATGGCCGCAAGCACATGCCGCACATCCCCGTTTCCATTCGTCTGAAGCAGGACTTTTCCTTGGTGACGCAAGCGAATCGATACTTCTGGGTGAGCCAGCGCAATTCGATTGACGACATCTGATATATTGCCAAGCTCCGTATGAACGGTTTTCATGTATTTTAGGCGGGCCGGTGTATTGTAAAATAAGTTGGTAACGACGATCTCGGTACCGCGGCGACTAGAGGTTTTTTTTTCTGAAATGATCTTTCCGCCTTGCAGCACCAGGTGCGTTCCAGCTCCTTCACCAGTACTTGTTTTCATTTCTAGATGAGAGACAGATGCGATACTTGGCAGTGCCTCTCCCCTGAATCCGAGCGTTCTGACACGGAATAGATCATTTTCATCTTTGATTTTACTCGTTGCATGGCGCTGAAAGGCGAGCTTACAATCTTCAGCATCGATTCCAACACCATTATCAATCATTCTAATAGAGGAAAGACCTGCTTCTTCTACATCGATTTCAATCACTGTACTACTTGCATCGATTGCATTTTCCATAAGCTCTTTTACGACAGAAGCTGGACGCTCGACTACTTCACCTGCAGCAATTTTATTGGATAGGTCATCGGATAACTGAATAATCTTTGCCATTTTGCTCACCTCACCTTACATGATAATTTCTTTTGCAATTCATATAGCTTAGTCATCGCTTCGAGCGGAGTCATATCCATTAGATTGAATGACTTTAATTCCTCGATCACCGCTTGATCTTTCTGTTTTAGAACTGGTTTGGTTTGCGGTTTTTCTTCTACTTCAAAGAAAGAAAGCTGCTGTTTTTCCTCGGCCTTTTCTGTTTTTGGAGTTGCAGATACGTGCGGGGTCACTTCATGTGATCCGCTCTCAAGCTCCGTCAAAATGGTCTGGGCCCTATCGATGATCGCATCAGGCAATTCAGCAAGCTGCGCTACATGAATACCATAGCTTTTATCAGCTGCACCCTCTTTGATTTGATGTAAGAAAACGACCGTGCCTTCATGCTCTTCAGCACGTACATGAACATTTTTCAGCTCGCTTAATTGAGATTCAAGAACTGTCAGCTCGTGATAATGTGTGGAAAAAAGCGTTTTGGCACCAATATGATCGTGAACAAATTCAATGATCGCCTGCGCAAGAGCCATTCCATCATAGGTGCTTGTCCCGCGTCCAATTTCATCAAATAAAATCAAGCTGTTTTTCGTTGCATGCACCATTGCATTTTTTGCTTCGAGCATCTCTACCATAAAAGTACTCTGACCAGAAATCAAATCATCTGCCGCCCCAATGCGTGTAAAGATTTGGTCAAAGATCGGAAGAGTTGCCTTCGATGCCGGCACAAAGCAGCCAATTTGCGCAAGAATGGAGATAAGCGCCATTTGTCTCATATACGTACTTTTCCCTGACATATTTGGTCCAGTAATGAGTAAGGTTTGCCGGCCATTTCCCATATGGCAGTCATTCGGTACATACTCCTGGTGATCCATCACTTTTTCAACGACTGGGTGACGACCATCTATGACATCCACCTCATCCTCTGAGAATTCAGGACGGATATAACGGCGTTTTTCACTGACAGTCGCAAAGCATTGAAGCGCATCCAGCTCACTCATTTGTTTTGCAAGCAGCTGTAATCTCGGAATATAACCTTTCACTTGCTCCCTGAGAGCTGTAAATAGTTCATATTCCAATTCGTTAATATTTGATTCTGCTTCAAGTATCAGTGCTTCTTTTTCTTTTAATTCAGGTGTGATATACCGCTCTGCATTGGCAAGCGTTTGTTTTCTTTCATAACGGCCTTCCTCCAGCAGATGTGTATTTGCGCGTGTCACTTCGATATAATAACCAAACACTTTATTAAACCCGACTTTTAAGGAGCGAATGCCGGTATATTCTCTTTCCTGCTGTTCAAGACGTGCAATCCAGTCCTTTCCGTTTCGGCTGGCATCACGGTATTCATCTAATTTTGCATTGTAGCCATCTTTAATCAAATTGCCTTCTTTTATCGTCATCGGCGGATTTTCATAAAGTGCATCTTCTAATAAATTAAGCAAGTCGCCACAAGGATCAATCTCATTCGCTCTTGATTTTGCCATTTCCTCTGGCAGTGAGTGCACAAGCTCTTTAATGGCTGGTACTTGTTTTAAGGATTCCTTTAACTGAATGAGATCACGGGCATTTACGTTGCCAAATGCGACGCGGCCCGCTAAACGTTCGAGATCATATACTTGCTTTAACCGTTCACGCAGATCCTCTCGTTCAAAGAGATGGTCCATGAGAATTTGCACCATTTCCTGGCGTTCTTTAATGTGCGAAAGCCGAATTAACGGCCGGTCGATCCATTGCTTGAGCAGCCTTCCACCCATCGCTGTTTTTGTTTCATCTAACAGCCATAACAAAGAGCCCTTCTTGCTTTTTGAGCGGATCGTCTCTGTTAATTCAAGATTTCGTTTTGAGTAAAGATCAATTTTCATTGTTTGTTCGAGCTCAAACACTTGAACTTGCTGAAGGTGATCGAGACTTCTTTTTTGCGTTCTTCTTAAATAAGCATATAATGTCAAAAAGGCCGATCTTAGTTGCTCGCTCAAGCGGGACACGAGCCGCTCAGCTTCATCGATCAATTCATCACTATCTTCGTATGAAATGGTCGCTTGGCACCGATCCTTTAAGGTCTTGACTGTTTCCTCATCCAGCTGCTTTGACACCACAATTTCTTTTGCACCGACAGAATAAATTTCAGACACGACTTCATCTAATCGATCAATGAAAGCCGCCATGTTTTCACCAGTAGATAAATCGGAAAGTGCAAGTCCATATCCACTTTCAAATTTTGTCACAGAGGCAATGAAGTTGTTTTCATTTTCACTTAAGCCTTTACCATCCATCACCGTACCTGGTGTAATAAGTTGAACGACTTCTCTTTTGACCACACCTTTTGCCGTTTTAGGATCTTCCACCTGCTCACAAATCGCGACCTTGTAGCCTTTTGAAATCAATTGTTCTATGTATGCAGAAGCAGAATGATAAGGAACACCGCACATTGGTATGGTCCCGCCATCTCTGCTTGTTAGCGTGATTTCTAATTCTTGTGACGCTTCTTTTGCGTCATCAAAAAACATTTCATAAAAATCGCCTAAGCGAAAAAATAAAAAGGCATCTTGATACTCTGCCTTGATTTTTAAATATTGCTGTATCATGGGCGTATAACTTGCCATATTTCTAATCCCTCACTATATTACATTCGAATTCATACTATCTTTCATTATAGCATAAAAAATCACCTTTTTTCTCCTAGATAGGACACAAAAAAACTAGGGGGATATGCGCCCTAGTCATCAATTACTCTTCTGGATCACCCGCTAGGAATTCTGGATGAATATCCTCTAACTCCTCATCCACCTCTTCTTCCCACTCATGATCATCTTTTTCTTTCCAGCTTGAATTGACCTCTACAACAATTTTTGTTTCTCCTACCACTTCAGCAATGAACTCCCGCTCTGCTTGAACGATAATTTTATTGCCGTTTGGAGAAATGGTCACTTCTAAGCAATTCGGCTGCTGCAGCACTTTTGCAATCACTTCGTGCTCATCATCAAGGAAATTTTTATCTTTATATCTCAGTTTGATGATGTCTACATATTTCACCCGTTCTGTGACGACTTCTGTTTTTGTGTTATCAGCGTAAGAATACCATACGTTAATATCAAAGGTTCCTTCAATCTCAACAGTTTTACCGACCTTTTCAGCATCATACTTATGATTAATGATCCAACCACCTAGGATGCTGGTTGGTTTTTGCGATGGAGAAATGGTGTGTGTGCTTTGGGTGAATTTCCTCCCTTTTGCAACCACCGCTTTTGTAATAATTTCTCTGTATTCAGACATTCCGGCATGCCTCCTTGTTCTTGATCGTTTTATCTTATGCTGGGCATTCGTCTAGTGTGTCACGATTTTGAACTTCATGTTCAATTAAATTCATTTCTGTTTCAGTGTATGCATGGTCGCCCATAAACTTGCCTTGAAAATTGGAAAAGTTGGAGAGTGAGAGATTGGGGTTGACTGTAATGGTGTCATTTGATGTAATAAAGATAGTAGCCCTTCTTTATATAAGGAGGAGATCTTATGAAACAATTTAATATTATAATAAACATTTTTGGATTAAGCATTGAGCTTCAATTCAAATCTTTTAATCTGTAAAATCAATTAATTTTTAGTTTATAACGTATCACTATAATATTTTGAATAAATAAATCAATACATTTTTTACGAAATACAGGGCTACTGCATCAACATTTTGTTGTTGATGCAGTAGCAAAATACAAATTACATATATTCTATATAATAAAAACCCCGCATTTGCGGGGTTTTCTCATTTAATGGAGCAACTTGGTGATGAGTTTTTCACTTTTGAACCGGTTTCTCCTAATAAGAGGTCACCGCCGGTTGAAAGAATAATTTCATCTGTTACTTGATTAGAAATCGTATGCGCTACGAGCTGAAGCAGGGAATTGACTACCACTTGTGATTCTTTGAATTCTTGAATCACTGGGATTTCATCCAGTTCTTCTTGCAGGGCATCGATTTTTTCTTCCACTTGCTTTAAGGCTTCATGTTTGCCGTAATGCTTTAAATTCACAGCTTGTTTTTGAAGCGCCTTAATTTGGTTAACAATCGTTGAAATTTTTGTATTTTCATTGATTTGCGCTTCTGCTTTCTTGAAGAAATCAACTTCTTCTGTTTCAGAAATCATTTTAGCGAGCTCTCTTGCGCGCTCGACAATCTCTTTTTTTGAATAAAGTGTCATTTTAATTCACCTCGATAGCTTCTCCAACCATTTCTCCGTCAAGAGACCAAGTTTTGGCTTGTGTGATTTTCACTTTGACGATGTTGCCAATCGCTTCTTTTGGTGCTTTAAAATTCACAAGCTTGCTTTTACTTGTATATCCGGCTAGGATTTCAGGGTTGTTTTTACTTTCACCCTCTACTAATACTTCGACAGTCTGCCCTTCATATTCCTTCATTTTTTTCGCAGAAATTTCATTCACGAGGGCATTCAGGCGCTGCAGACGTTCTTTTTTCACATGCATTGGCACGTTGTCTTGCATTTTCGCTGCTGGTGTTCCTTCTCTTGGAGAGTAAATGAACGTATAAGCAGCATCAAACTCAACCTCGCGATAGAGGGAAAGTGTTTCTTCAAATTGCTCATCTGTCTCATTTGGGAACCCAACAATAATATCCGTTGTTAATGAAGCATTTGGCATCGCTTCTTTGATTTTGCGTACAAGTTCAAGGTAACGTTCACGGTCATATTTTCTCGCCATAAGCTTCAAGACAGAAGAACTGCCGGATTGAACTGGCAAATGAATATGATCGAGAAGGTTCCCACCCTTAGCAAGCACTTCAATTAAGTGATCGTCAAAGTCACGTGGGTGGCTTGTTGTAAAACGGATACGCGGAATATCGATTTTACGCAGCTCATCCATCAAGTGTCCAAGACCATATTCCATGTCTTCAAAATCTTTTCCATACGCATTCACGTTTTGACCAAGAAGGGTAATTTCCTTATATCCTTCTGCCGCTAAACGTCTGACCTCTTGAATAATTTCATCAGGGCGGCGGCTTCTTTCTTTACCGCGCGTGTAAGGGACGATACAGTATGTACAGAATTTATCACAACCGTACATAATATTCACCCAGCCCTTAATTTTTCCTTGGCGGGCTCTCGGAAGGTTTTCAATGACATCGCCTTCTTTTGACCAAACCTCAATGACCATTTCTTTTGAAAGATAGCATTCAGATAACAGCTCTGGCAAGCGGTGAATGTTGTGTGTACCGAAAATCAAATCAACAAATGGATGTTTCTTCAAAATACGGTTGACGACAGATTCCTCTTGCGACATACATCCGCAGACACCTAAAATTAAATCTGGCTTTTCACGCTTTAATGCTTTTAAATGACCAAGCTCTCCGAACACTTTGTTTTCGGCATTCTCACGAATTGCACAAGTGTTTAATAAGATGACATTTGCATCTTCCGTTGAGTTTGTCGGTTCATAACCAAGCGCCATAAAAATACCAGCCATCACTTCTGTGTCATGCTCATTCATTTGACAGCCATATGTGCGAATATAAAACTTGCGCCCGTTTCCTAACCCTTGAAAACGCTCGTCAATTTGAAATTGATTGTATTCGACTTCTTCTTTACCCCGTTTTTTTGCATCTTTTAAAGAAGGCGGAATGTACACAGCTTCAAAATACTGGCTGTAGTCCTTCTCGGATTTTTTGTCCGATGAACTTACTTGTCCGCTCGCTTTTCTCTGCTCTTCATTCATGAATTTGTACTCCTTTCAAACCAAGCTCCACCCTACAGTATAGACTATTTTGTCGTGAATTGAAAATAAATTCATATACAGTCTTTCTATAAAAAATGGCTATTCATCAAGAAGGTCACAGCCAATCTCTTTATTAAAAAAAGAGAGCCCGCGCTCTCTCAATCAAGTATGTTTAGTTTTTTTGCTTCTTCTTCGATGATCGTCAGTGCACGGTCTAGTTCTTCTTTTGTGTGCTCGGCTGTGATGATGGCTCTAATTCTCGCTTTTCCTTTTGCCACAGTTGGGAAGGCGATGCCTTGAGCAAACACGCCTCGTTCTATTAAAACCTTTGAAAAGCGAAAAGTAAGGGCTTCGTCTCCAATCATGATGGGGATAATTGGTGTCTCTGTCGGTGCAACTTGAAACCCAAGACTGACGACCTTTTCTTTGAAATAGGCGGCGTTTTCCCAAAGTGTATCGATTCGCTCCGGTTCATCTAACAGCACTTCAATCGCTTCTTCACACGCTCTAGTCACAGCTGGCGGATGTGAGGTGCTGAATAAAAACGGTCTTGCTTTATGCTTTAAATAATCAATTAAAACGGCTGAACCCGCTACATAGCCGCCAAGGACTCCGACAGCCTTACTAAGTGTCCCAACCTGAATGTGCACTCTGCCGTCGAGTTTAAAATGGTTGACTGTCCCGCGGCCATTTTTACCAAGCACGCCCGAGGCATGCGCATCGTCTACCATCACAAATGCATCATATGCTTCTGCGAGCCTGACAATCTCAGGAAGTGGCGCAATATCTCCATCCATTGAGAACACACCGTCTGTGACGATGAGACGCACGCGGTAATTCATAGATTTCTTTAAAATTTTCTCAAGCTCTTCCATATTGGAATGACCGTATACTTTTTTATCTGCTTTTGTTAACCGGATGCCGTCAATGATTGAGGCATGATTCAGTTCATCTGAAATCACAATATCATCTTTTGTCAGGATACTTGATAAGACCCCTTGATTGGTCGTAAAGCCTGATTGGAACACAAGGGTTGCCTCGGTCTTTTTAAATGCAGCGAGCTTTTTTTCAAGACGTTCGTGCATCGTCATTGTGCCAGCGATGGTTCGAACAGACCCCGTACCAGCACCGAATTCATCAATGGCCTCTTTTGCCACTTTCATCAGCCTTGGATGTGAGGTGAGGCCTAAGTAGTTATTTGAGGAGAGCTGTATGACCGATTGTTCATTTAATGTCACAGTGGATGATTGTTTTGAGTCAATCTCTTTCAATGTTTGGTGGATGCCTTGCTGCTTCATTGTTTCCAGTTCATTTTGTAAATACGTGAATTCTTTCATCATTTCTTCCCCCTTTGGTTTGATGGCATTATCAGTACGACTTTTCCGCACGTACCATTTCTCATGAGTTCAAATCCCTTTTCGAACTGTTCAAATGGCAGCGTATGGGTGATAACTGGCTGGACATCGATGGTATTCGTTCTTAATAGCTCAGATACTTGACGCCACGTCTCAAACATTTTTCTCCCCGTGATTCCTTGCACGGTTAATCCCCTAAAAACAATTTGATTCGTAATGTCAATGGTCACTGGTCGTTCTGGCAAGCTTAGTATATTGACTTTACCTCCATTTGCACACGCTTCGAGAGCTTGATTAATGGCAACTGGATGTCCTGACATCTCGCATACCACATCTGCCCCTTCCATCCGTGTGAACTGCTTAATCACCTCAACAGGATCATCTTTTCCAATATCCACGATATGGTCTGCCCCCATTTTCTGGGCAATATCCAGCCTGTATTCGTTTTGATCGACAGCAAACACTTGGACAGCACCGGAAGCTTTCGAGACGGCGATCGCCATTAAACCGATTGGTCCGCAGCCAAAAATCGCCACTGACTTACCTGAAACAGGTGTGTGCAGCACTGTATGAACCGCATTTCCAAGCGGCTCTTGGATAGACGCAAGCTCTACTGGCATATGAGCTGGATTGTGCCACACATTTTGTTCAGGTACTTTGACATATTCAGCAAAACAGCCGTCAATGTCTACCCCTAAAATTTTCGTTTCACTGCACAAATGCTGCTGCCCAGTTAAACACATAGAGCACTGATTACATACAACATGTGTCTCTGCCGATACAAAATCCCCTACTTTTGCTCGTGAGACTTGGTTCCCCGTTTTGACAACTTCCCCTGTAAATTCATGTCCAAAAATGTAGGGCGCTTTCACTCTTCCCTTTGCCCAGTCATCCCAATTATAAATATGCACGTCTGTTCCGCATATCGATGTGGCTTTTACCTGAATCAATACTTCATGATCATTGATTTCTGGAATCGGCATCTCCATCAGCACCGCTCCGTAAGCGCTTTCTTTTTTAACAATCGCTTTCATCGTTCCACACATGACGTACAACCCCTTTGTTAAAAAACTTCTCCCAATGAGATTTTAACACGTCTTTTTTTCGTCGTAAATACCACTGTCCTCCACAAAAATACAAATGAACACTCCACATATTTTTTTGGATATTTTTCTAAAAAAAAAAGCAAATCCCCGTAGAAAAGGAGATTTGCTTTTTGCGTCACCGTCTTTTTGAAACGGCAATATATAAGGCAGGTACGATTAATAGTGTCAAAATTGTTGAGAAAAAGACACCCGATACAATGCAGATGGCCAGCGGCTTAAAAAGCGGATCATTACTTAGTGCTACAGGCATAAGGGCGACAAGTGCTGTAAATGCTGTCAGCAAAATAGGTCTAATCCTTGCTCTTCCCGCTTCAATGACAGCTGTCTGTTGATCGAATCCCTGCTTACGCCGCTGCTCAATAAATTCGAACAAGACAACCGCATTTCGGACCACGATACCAGCTAATGAGACAATTCCCATTGTTGCCATAAAGCTGAACGGCGTTTGGGTGACAAACAGTCCGATAACAGCTCCAGATATCGCTAAGTAAACCGTTCCTAGAACTAATAGTGGAAGCATCAATGAATTGAACTGGAAAGCGATGGTCACATAAATGAGCAGCAAGACAACTCCAAATAAGAGACTAATTTCAATAAAGAACTGGGATTGATCTTCATTTTCTCCGCCTTGAGAAATGGCTAAATCCCTCGCTTCATTCGTTTTTCCTACTTGATCGACGACTTCTTTCATGTCGTCTTTAAACGACTCTGACGTGCCAGGGTACGCCTTCAGCGTAATGGTCGGAATTCCATTATCATGTGGAATGCTTTCGTACTGCTCTGTTTCTTTTTCTTTTACATATCGGCTAAGTGGCTCGAGTGAAGGCATACCGCCTTCATTTGAATTGACAGGCACTTTTATTTCTTTTAGCTTTAATCCATTTTGATGTGTACCTACATCCTGTCTGACCACTAAGTCGATATCTTTTGTTCCTTGTTTAAAGCTACCTAATGGCATGCCTTCAGTCACAAGACCGAGCTGTCTGCTGACAAACTGAGCGCTGAGACCATCTTCTGCCATTCGGTCACGGTTTAGTTCGAAGGAGATCGTTTTTACTGGCTGATTGACATCGTCAGTGATCAAGCTTGCTCCTTTTTCTTTCATTTCACTTGTGAGCGTTTCTTTGACATCAATGAGCTTTGCAAAAGAGTCACCCGCAATGGTTACTGTCACAGGCGCACCAGTTGGCGGTCCTTGAACAATGGTTTTCATAAAGATATCAGCATCTTTAAATTTCTTACGCAATGGCTCTGTCATACGATCTATTAATTGTTTACTCGTCATCTGATCATTGTCTACTCTCACGACAACCTGACCAGTATGATCACTTGCATTTGAAATACTTTCATTAAACAGGTTCGGTACACCGCCGCCTGCAAAGATCGCCGTTTCTTCAATGCCTTTCTGCTGTTTCATCTCTTGTTCTATTTTCTCTAATGTTTCATTTGTTTTGTCTAATGTTGTTTCACTTGGAAGTGTGACAGTGACAACCACTTCTTTCTTATTCGCTGCAGGGAAAAATTCAAATGGTGTGACGAAAATCAGTAAAAAGGCAAGCGTTGCAACAAGCAAACCACTTAAGCCAATAAGCAGCGGACGCTTCACAATGTTCGTCAGCACACGGTCTGCATAAAAATCAGCTAATTTTTTTAACGGTTTGCCTAGGAATCCTGGCTCTTTTTGAATTTTCTTGTTCTGTCTTTTTCGGTTCACGGTATATTGATAGACTGGCACTAGTGTCAGAGAAATCACCATAGACGCAAGTACAGTCGTTACGAGAACAGACGGTAATGCTCGTATAAATGAACCGTTTGCACCTGATAGGAAAACAAGTGGCAAGAAAGCAAACACAACCGCTAGTGTTGATGTCAAAATAGACCCTGCAACTTCTTTGACCCCTGCAATCGTTCCTTTCAGCGGACTTTCATATTTTTTCATCTGTCTTAATATATTATCGTTGACGACAATGGCATCATCGACAAGTATTCCTAGGGCAATGATAAAGCCGATAATCGAAATCTGATTGAGGTCCACTTGTAAAAATGGCAGCGGAATCGTTCCGATTGTGATTGATAATGGGATGGCAAGTGAAACGATAAACGCACCGCCAATGGTAAGACCAAGTGTGGTGACAACAATAACAGCGATGACCGCAACAATGGCTTCTTTTATCAAATCATTAAAAATGGCATCCACTTCACTTTTTTGTGAATAGTAGTTTACCCACTCGACACCACTTGGAAGCTGCTTCTCTTTCTCAATAACATCACTGACTTTGTCATACATTTTAGGGATATCAAGCCCTGGTTTGATATTGACTGTAAATGAATAGGCGGGCTTTCCGTTATACGACACAATGTCACTTTTCTCTTTTTCTACTTCTTTTAAAATGCCAAGCTGACTGATTGTGACCGGTTCACGGTTCGTTTTGGAGAAAAGCTCAAGCTTTTTCACTTGATCCAAACGGTCGTAGGTATTGATGGACAGCTTGACCTTCTCGCCGCCTGTCCGAATGTCGCCTAGTGGAGATGTATCAAATTCCTGATTGATGGCATTTGTGACATCCGTTACATTTAACCCTTCATCCTCCAGTTTGCTTGAATCTAAGTTTAATACCGCTTGCTTATCATTGAATCCTTTGATGACGACACTGTCTACCCCTTTGATGTCCTCAACCTTTTCCTTCAACGCACGCAGCGATTCCTGACTTTTTGCTAAGCCTGCTGATTGACTTGCCACAACCATATAAGAACCAACCGGCACGTTGCCAAACTCATCCTTTACATCAGGCTCCATCACTCCGTCAGGAAAGGACGACGCAGCACTTGTGGTTTCGTTCTTAATTTGACTTGCCACCTTTTGAAAATCGGCTTGATCATCAATTTCAAGCACAATATTTGAAAACCCAATGGCAGAAACAGAGCTCGTTTTCTCTACACCATTGATATCAGATATGGCTGATTCGAGCTTATTGGTTACATCACTTTCCACCTGTTTTGCATCCGCACCCGGAAACACGGTGGAAATTGTGACAATATTCGCTTGGAATTCTGGCAGTTCTCGCTTAGGAAGCTGCGTAAATAAATAGCCGCCAGCAATGAGAACAATAAAAAATAAAATAAAAACAAGCTTTCCTCTTTTCAAAAAAGCTTCAACCATTATTTCACCTACTTAAATATTTATTTTTGATGAAGTATTTTTAACTTAATCTTAATTTATCATCATGGTGAAAAAATGCAAGCTCTAATATGTCATTTTTATCTATTTCATGAACTGAATATGTTATATAAGAAATGTATAGTGGTAAACAAAAACAACCTGCTTACATGATGTAAGCAGGTTGAAAATAATAAAATTAGAATTATCGTGGCTCAATAATCAATTTGATGGCTGTTCTTTCTTCTCCATCGATAAGAATGTCAGTAAAGGCTGGAATGCATATCAAATCCACTCCGCTTGGTGCAACAAATCCCCTTGCTATGGCTACAGCCTTGACCGCCTGATTCAGCGCTCCAGCGCCGATTGCTTGTATTTCCGCTGCACCGCGTTCACGTAAAACGCCTGCTAATGCTCCTGCTACTGAATTCGGATTTGACTTTGCTGAAACTTTTAAAATTTCCATTTCTGCTCCCCCTTAAATTTACAATGGATAAGTGAGTGTTCATTAGAACAATCTTTGTTAGATGATGCTATTTTTTGAAAATCCATCCCCAAAATGTTTTTCAAAAATAGCAGGCTACCTACCATTTTTACTATATTCACGATAGAGGGCGCATATTCCTTCTTTCTGATTAATATTTTTCTGAAATAAATATGTGAACATTTATTCAAAGAAAATATGGTCATCATTTATCAAAATTCGATCAATTTTGACAGCTTTTTTCGACTGTTCGTCAATTTCTACGATCACTGCACTTAATGTCGTGCGGCCTTCTGCAATTTCAAAACGGACTGGAAGACTTGTTTTGAATCGTTTAATAATCGTCTCCCGATCAACACCTAAAATGCCATCATAAGGTCCTGTCATTCCCACATCTGAAATATACGCAGTTCCTTTTGGCAAAACGCGGTTATCTGCTGTTTGAACATGTGTATGCGTTCCAACGACACATGATGCACGACCGTCTGTATACCAGCCCATCGCTAGCTTTTCACTTGTGGCTTCACCATGAAAATCAATAAAAATAAACGGTGTACGTTTGGATGCTTCCGCAATTAACTCGTCTACTTTTTGAAATGGGCAGTCAAGTGGTGGTAAAAAAGTACGTCCTTGCAGGTTGATGACGGCTAATTCTTTCCCTTGTTTTTTTATAAACGTCAAACCTTTACCAGGTGTGCCTTCTGGGAAGTTCGCCGGACGAACCATGTTGGCTGCGTCATCGATGAAATCAAAAATGTCTCTTTTATCCCAAGTATGGTTACCCATTGTGAGCACGTCAGCTCCTGCTTGCAGCAGTTCATGATAGATTTTTTCAGTTATCCCTTTTCCATGAGCAGCATTTTCTCCGTTGACAATGGTAAAGTGGGGCTGATATTTCTTCTTTAGCTTTGGTAAGTATTCTTTCAGTGTGTCTCGTCCAGGTGAACCGACAATATCTCCAACAAATAATATTTTCATGCGCTTTGAACCCTTTCTCTTATAAATTGACTTCTTATCAGTGTTGCATATTTACACAAAAAAATAAAGCGGCGCTAAGCGCACCGCTCTATTTTGCATACTCTACTGCGCGAGTTTCTCGAATGACCGTCACTTTAATGTGACCAGGGTAATCGAGCTCGTCCTCAATCCGCTTACGAATATCCCTTGCTAGACGGTGAGCTTCAAGATCATTAATTGAATCTGGCTTCACCATAATACGGACTTCACGTCCAGCCTGTATCGCAAACGATTTTTCAACACCTTCATAAGATTCAGAGATATCTTCTAATTTCTCAAGTCTCCGAATGTAATTTTCAAGCGTCTCACTTCTTGCACCAGGGCGTGCTGCAGATAATGCATCTGCTGCCGCAACAAGAACAGCGATAATAGATGTCGGTTCTTGGTCACCGTGGTGAGAGGCAATACTGTTGATGACAACAGGATGCTCTTTATATTTCGTCGCAAGCTCAACGCCAATTTCTACGTGGCTTCCTTCTACTTCATGATCAATGGCTTTTCCAATGTCATGCAGAAGACCTGCTCGTTTTGCAAGCTTTGCATCTTCTCCAAGCTCTGAAGCCATGAGACCTGCAAGATGTGCAACCTCAATTGAATGCTTCAGGACATTTTGTCCATAACTTGTACGGAATTTTAAGCGACCGAGAATTTTGATGAGATCCGGATGCAGACCGTGAACTCCGACTTCGAATGTCGTTTGCTCACCCATCTCACGGATATAATCATCGACTTCACGGCGTGATTTTTCCACCATTTCTTCAATTCGTGCAGGATGAATGCGGCCATCCTGGACTAGCTTGTCCAGAGCTATCCTCGCTGTTTCACGTCTAATCGGATCAAAGCCCGATAGGATAACAGCTTCAGGTGTATCATCTATGATCAAGTCAATACCTGTTAACGTTTCTAACGTACGGATATTTCGTCCTTCACGTCCGATAATACGACCTTTCATCTCATCATTTGGAAGATTGACTACAGATACCGTCGTTTCAGCTACATGATCAGCTGCACAACGCTGTAACGCAAGTGAAAGAATGTTTTTCGCCTTTTTATCAGCCTCTTCTTTCGCTCGGTTTTCAGATTCTTTCGTCATGACTGCAATGTCGTGGGAAAGCTCATTTTCAACTTGATCCAGAATGATTTGTTTCGCTTCATCTCGAGTTAAACTTGAAATACGTTCCAACTCGGCTTTCTGCAAACGAATCATATCATCCACTTTGCTTTCCATCTCTTCAATATGTTGTTGTCGTTCATTCAGAGAATGATCTCTCTTCTCCAACAGGGACTCCCGTTTATCTAAAGATTCGTCTTTGCGATCAAGATTTTCCTCTTTTTGAAGTAAACGGTTTTCTTGTCTTTGAAGCTCATTACGTCTTTCACGAACTTCTTGCTCTGCCTCTACACGAAACGAATGAATTTCATCTTTCGCTTCCAAGAGCGCTTCTTTCTTCAATGCTTCCGCATCACGCTTTGCATCCTCAACAATTTGTTCGGCCATGTTTCTTGCGCCGGATATTTTTGCTTCTGCAATGGTTTTACGAACAAAGTAGCCAACAACTAAACAGATTAGGCTCAGCAAAATGGAGATGATCGTAAACATCGTAGGCGACATATTTTCACCTCCTCTTGCTATGAACTTGGTTTTACAAATAAAGTGTCGGCATGTACATTGTTTTGTGTCTCAACATACAGGGCCTTCACAGGGAATGAGATCCTCACTGCCCTTGTCAAGTTTAAATTAGTTATCAATCATGTTAAGAAAAACAAGTGATACATTTCCATTGTAATTGTGTCGGAAATACTTGTCAAGCTAGTCAGACTGAGGCGTAAGTCGTTATTTCAAGCAAAGACAGAACTTTTGACCTGCTAGCTGTCATGTAAATGTAAAAAAAAGACGCTTTTCAGCGTCTTTTAGTCTTTAAATTTCCAATTCCTCTTGACCTTCTTCTTCAGCTGCTTTCACTCCGTTTGTATCCAAACCGTAGTGCTCTCTAATTTGTTCTTGAATCATGAGAAGGATATCTTTGTTTTCTTTAAGGAACTGTTTCGCATTTTCACGGCCTTGTCCAAGACGTTCCTCTTGGTAAGAATACCAAGCACCGCTCTTTTGTACGATATCTAATTCGCTTCCAAGGTCGATGATTTCGCCCTCTTTTGAGATTCCTTCACCGTACATAATGTCTACTTCTGCAATACGGAATGGCGGTGCTACTTTGTTTTTCACCACTTTAATTCTCGTTTTATTCCCCATAATGTCATTGCCCTGCTTCAGCTGTTCAGCACGGCGCACTTCTAAACGAACAGATGAATAGAACTTCAGCGCACGTCCACCTGGCGTTGTTTCAGGGTTACCGAACATGACCCCAACTTTTTCACGAATTTGGTTAATAAAGATGGCAATGGTTTTTGATTTATTAATGGCACCAGATAGTTTACGAAGTGCTTGGGACATCAAGCGTGCTTGTAGACCAACGTGTGAATCACCCATGTCTCCTTCAATCTCTGCTTTTGGTACAAGAGCAGCTACTGAGTCAATAACAACAATATCAACTGCCCCGCTGCGGACAAGAGCTTCTGCAATTTCAAGTGCTTGTTCTCCTGTATCAGGCTGAGAAAGTAACAGCTCATCAATATTGACACCTAGTTTTTGAGCGTAGACTGGATCGAGCGCATGCTCTGCATCAATAAATGCAGCTTGTCCTCCCTGCTGCTGAACCTCAGCAATGGCATGAAGTGCTACTGTCGTTTTACCAGAACTCTCTGGACCATATACTTCAATAATACGGCCGCGAGGATATCCACCTATTCCTAGTGCAGTATCAAGTGCTAACGAACCACTCGGTACTGTTGAAATACGTGTATCTGTTCGCTCTCCTAGTTTCATAATAGAGCCTTTACCAAACTGTTTTTCTATTTGTTTAAGAGCCATATCTAAGGCTGCTTGACGATCACTCATTCTATTGTTTCCTCCTTTATCAATTCCACTATCTATACTATACCTTGTTTCACGTCATTTGCCAAGAAAAAAACGAACACATATTCGATTTTTTTCTTGGCAGATTTTTAAGAAAAGAGTGATTTCTATTAGAAAAAACACTCTTTTATAAAGGAGTAAACCTAACAAAAAACAAAATTAACTCTCTTTTAATAAATTGAGCAAGTGATGCAGTCCGTATTTCACAGCGCGCTTTCGAATACCCGACCGGCTTCCTGTAAACATCCATTCAAACACGTCTGTGTGGTCTTTCGTAGATAGCCCGATAAACACTTTTCCGACAGGCTGTCCCTCATGGGTATCAGGGCCCGCTACACCCGTAAAGCTAATGCCAATATCACTTCCCGTAAGCTTTCTAGCACCTTCAGCAAGCTCTAAAGCACACTCTTTGCTAACAGCACCATGAGAAGACAATGTTTCCTCCCGGCAGCCAAGCACCTGCTGTTTGACTTGGTTTGTATAACAAACGATACTGCCGCTTAAAATCGACGATGCACCTTCAAGGTCTGTCAGCCATTCAGAAAACATTCCGCCTGTCAGGCTCTCAGCCGCTGCCACTGTTTTCCCGTGTTCGTGCAGGGCCTTGGAAGCTTCACGGACAAGTGATGTATCACCATACCCGTAGAAGTACTCTCCTACACGCGCTAAAATTTTCGCTTCCGTTTCTTTTAACAGACGCTCCGTTTCTTTTTCATCCTCATGCTTAGCCGTGAGCCTAAGTGTCACTTCACCGTCAGATGCGAGAGGTGCAATCGTTGGGTTGGTTTGAGCATCAATTAAATCTTCTAGGTCTGTTTCAAGCTGTGATTCACCGATTCCGAAAAAGCGGAGAACAACAGACACGATTTTTTCCTTTAAGTCCAGTTTCTCAGATATCAGCGGCTTCGCCTCGTTCTCAAACATTGGATGCAGTTCACTTGGTGGTCCAGGAAGCAGCATATAAAACGTATCGTCTTCTTGAATAAACATACCTGGGGCCATCCCAAACCGGTTCACGAGCACATCAGATCCTTCTAGAACGAGTGCCTGCTTCCGGTTATTCGGTGACATGTCTCGTCCAGTCTTTCGAAAGTATTCTTGAATGGATTCAAATGCTTCTTCATTTAGCACGAGCTCTTTTCCAAGTGTACTCGCGATGGTTTCTTTTGTTAAATCATCTTTCGTTGGTCCAAGACCACCTGAGAAGATAATAAAATTCGATCTTTCCTGCGCCACTTGAATGGCCCTTTTTAAACGCTCTGGATTGTCACCAACTGCTGTATGGTAATACACATTCACACCAATTTCAGCTAGCTGTTTGCTGATGAATTGTGCATTCGTATTCGTAATTTGCCCTAGCAAAAGTTCGGAACCGACTGCAATAATTTCTGCTTTTCTCTCTGACTTCAAAGCGTACACGTCCTTTTTAGTTAGCATTCTTTAAAGATTCCCAGTTTTTCACAAAGTAATCCCAGCCTGACACAACAGTGAAGAACACTGCTACCCACATCGCAAGGTCACCAAACGGGAATGATACAAGTTCGAACGGCAGGTTATGCAATAGAAGAGCTGAAATCGCAATGATTTGCGCCCATGTTTTCACTTTTCCAAGCATATTAGCCGCTACCACTTCACCGCCTCCGGCTAGTACAAGTCTTAGACCAGTTACAGCAAATTCACGGCTAATGATCACAATCGCCATCCATGCCGGCGTGAGGTTGTACTGAACAAGTATAATTAAAGCAGCTGAAACAAGCAATTTATCTGCAAGCGGATCTAAAAATTTACCAAAATTCGTCACTAAGTTCAGTTTACGCGCATAGTACCCATCAATCCAGTCCGTTGTCGAAGCAACAATAAACAGGATTGCTCCAACAAGATGCGTCACTTCGATGCTGACGTGACCAAAACGTGCAACGCCCCAATCTAAAGGTGCAAGCATAATAATCATAAAAACAGGGATCAAGGCGATCCTAGAAAGAGTTATTTTATTCGGTAAGTTAAACATGAATTTCAATCCTCCAATAAGCCATTTTTTTATGTATATATAATAGTAGGAACAAAAGAAAAGTCATCTACTTGCTTAAGATGACTTTTCCTTTCCTTTATTCACAATCACAATGTTTTGTGTCATGGTGTTCTTAGGGTCTAATTCGTACTTAAGTGTCTCGTCATTCACCTTAATATCAATTCCAGTCGCATTGCCTAGACGGATATCGACCTGAGAGAGCTCAGACAGGTCTGTTTTAAACGATTCACCATCTTTTAGTTCACCCATTTTCAGCACTTTTCCAGATTCGTCTCTGACGCGCAGCCAAGAAGCTTTTGTAGCAGAAATGGTTAACTCCATCTCATCTGCGCCTGACACTTCATACGTTGTCGTTGAGCCTTCTGTATTCGCTGCCTTCAACGAGACCGTTTCATCGTCTTTGGATGAATCCTTTGATGAGTCATCTTTTTTAGATGATTTTTCTTGATCATCTGACGAAGCTTTTTCTTTTTTCTTTTGATCCTTTGCAAGAGATGAATCCTCAGATACTTCATACTTAGATTCTGACTGCTGAGGAGCCGTCTGGTTGTTCTTCTGTCCACTATCATGATTGACCGCCTGCACGATGACATAAATGATCGCGATGACCACAAGGACGCCTCCAATAATCAAAATGGTCGGCAGCAGCTCAAGCACCTTCGAGGCAGGCTTAGGCAGCTCTCTTTGCGGCTTTATATTTGATAATTTATCAGATACTTCATCGTTATACGTGCTCGGCACATCTTTACGAAATTCTTCGAACAATTGTTCAGGATTTAGTCCAACGGCTTCGGCATATTGTTTAATAAACGCTCTGACGTAAAATTTTCCTGGAATAATATCATAGTTTCCTTGTTCGATTGCTAGCAAGTAGCGCTTTTGGATTTTGGTCACCGTCTGAAGATCCTCCAGCGACATCCCTTTTTCCTCTCTGGCCTCAATGAGCCGTTTTCCCAATTCAGTCAAAACAAACACCTACCATTACCATATTAAAAATCGAAGCCAGAAAAACCAGAATGATCAAACACTTGTGGTTCTTCAGCGTGCTCATATGTAATCTCTTCGTCTGCACTATTACGCAATTCAATGATATAGTCGAAATCATCCATTGTATATTCTGAATTTTGAATAAAGATGTCTGGATGCTCAACTACTTTTGTTGCCGGCAGTCTCATAATTTCTCTTAAAAGCTGCAAGTGCTTCTCAGAACCTCTTCGCGTCGACACAATTCCATCAATAATAAAGACGTTATCTGGGCTGTATTCATCCGCAATCAGCTGGCTTCGGATCGTCTGTTTCAAAAGAGTGGACGATACAAAAAGCCATCTCTTGCTGGCACATACACTTGAAGCCACAATTGATTCTGTTTTTCCGACACGCGGCATCCCGCGAATCCCAATCAATTTATGTCCTTCTTTTTTAAATAGTTCAGCCATAAAATCAACAAGAAGACCAAGCTCGTCCCTTTCAAATCGGAACGTCTTTTTGTCATCTGCATCACGCTGAATATATCTGCCGTGACGAACCGCTAAGCGGTCACGAAGTTTTGGCTGTCTTAATTTCGTTACTTTTATCGTTTCCATTGTATTTAAAATTGATTCAAGGCGCTTAATTTGATCTGTATGGTCACAGCGCAGAAGCATTCCGCGTCTTGATACATCAACACCATTAATTGTCACAATATTAATTGAAAGCATCCCCATTAGAGATGAAATGTCTCCTAAAAGTCCGGGACGGTTTACCTGTATCTCATATTCAAAATACCATTCGAGCTTTGCCAAATGATATTACCCCCTTCATTGTGGCAAATTTTTACCTTCCTATATCATAAAGCATTTTCACATTTTTAGAAAGCACAATGTTGTGAAACAGTTAAAATAAAAAGAGAGGCACAAACGACCCCTCTTTTTGTTTAGTGCGAGCTATTATTTTCAACCAGTTTGACCATCATATTGGCAATTGCACGCTGCTCATCTTCTGATGCAACGCTCCAAAGGTCAGCAAGTACTCTTTCTTGCTCGTTCTTTGCTTCAACTTCGTTAGCTAAATATCCGCCAATTTCATACGCAAGGTTATTGATGGTATCATCTTTTAAGCCTTTATCCTGCGCATGATTTAAACGGTCACCTAAAAAGTTTTTCCAATGGTCCCAGTTCTCAAGTACTGACATGTCGATTCCTCCATTCGAAAAGATGAATTACAGCCATAGCTTTTGTCATGGAGAGACGAATTATACACGTTTTTTAACAGTACCAGCCGCCATTAACGGATAAAATTTGACCTGTCATATAACTTGACTGCTTTGAGGCGAGAAACCAAATGACATCAGCAATCTCCTCAGGTGATGCAAGCCGGCCAAGCGGGATTTCTTCCTCCAGCATTTCAATATCTTCTTGTGTGAAGCTTTTCATCATGTGTGTATGGACAGCACCTGGTGAAACAGCATTTGCTCTAATTCCACTTGGGGCAAGCTCTTTCGCCAGACCTTTAATAAACGCATTTTGCGCCCCCTTCACCATGCTGTACAGCACTTCACACGATGCACCTGTTTCACCCCATATCGAGCTTATCGCAACGATATGACCTATTTTTTTTTGAATCATGGCTGGCAATAGGTGCTGGGTGAGCTCATATGGACTTGTCACATGAAGCTGCACCATACTGGCTAATACGTCTTTTTCTGTATCTGTCACTAATCCGACATGACTCTTACCGCTATTTAATACAAGAATATCTGGACATACAGGCAGACGGCTGACGAGCTCATCTGCACCGCCCATTTTGGCTAAATCCGCTTGAACGACATGCGTCTGAATATGACATGTTTCTTCCAGCTCAGCGGCAAGCTGCACGGCTGTCTGTTCATTTTTGTGATAATGGAGTATCACATGGCAGCCTTCCTGGGCGAGCTTTTTTGCCGCAGCCTGCCCAATCCCGCCACTGGCACCTGTTATCAGCGCCCATCGACTCATCACATGGATTCCTACTTTCTATTTGAAATATCTATTCTTTTCGTTTAAATGGGAACCAGTTCGCTGATCCGAACAATTTCACCATCACAGGTACGAACAATGGTAGCACAACGAGTGCGTACAGCAAAAGTCCTGTGAGAACAAGTGTTGCAATCTGCAGGAGAGACAGCACTCCTGAAGGAAGCATGGCTGCAAATGTTCCTGCCAAAATAACAGCAGCAGACATAATGACAGAGCCCATATTCTTCATTGATTCGGTCATCGCAAACTGAATGTCTTTTGTTTTGTATTCATTGAACCTCTCCATTAAGAAAATCGAATAATCGACTCCAAGCGCCATTAATATCACAAATCCAAAGAATGGAACCGCCCAGTTAATGCCCGGATATCCGAAGAAATGAGTGAAAATAAATTCTGTCATTCCGATAGCTGTAAAGTAAGTCAAAATAAGTGAACCTACTAAGTACAGCGGCATCACAAGCGAACGGAACAGGATCACCAAGATGAGGAAAATACCGATCATCATGTAAAGAACCGTCTTATTGAAATCTTGGTCTGACAGCTGTTTTAAATCAGCATTCATACTTGATACACCTGAAACACCAAATGATGCATCTTTTAAATTTGTTTCAGGAAGTGCCCGCTCGACAGAAGCTTCTACTTGTTTGATCGTCGACAGGGCTTCATTGCCATATGGATTTTTTTCTAAAATGACATCAATCTTTGTCATCTCGCGGTCATCCGACATGTATGAATCAAATACTTGCTTGAATGCTTTGTTTTTCAGCACGTCTTTTGGGATAAACCAGCCGGCCATGTCTTGATCTGGTGCATTTTTCAGTTCGTCTAAGTAGTCACCTGCACCCATTAGTCCGCTTGAAATTTTCTCCAAGCCATCGACGCTTTTGTTCAGCCCGTCTGTCAGCTTGGTCAGGTCATCACCGAAGCCGCCAATCTTTTCTTTCATTTGTTTTTGACCATCAATCACTTGCCCGGCACCATTTGCAAGCTTTGGCATATTATCAGCTAATTGCCCTTGACCTTTAGACGTTTTATCCAATCCAGTTTCAATTGCATCTAAGCCAGCAATGAGCTCATCGATTTGACTCGTCAAAACTTTTTGCTGCTGTGAAGCTTTTGCGATAAAGGCATCTGCTGCTTCAAGCTGTTTTCTAGCTTCTTTCGCTTGTTTGGCATAGCTGTCTGCCTGTTTCGCCCCTTCTTGCAAGGTCGTAGAAAGTTCATTATATGAAGCTTTGATGGCTTGATACGATTGATTTTCTTTCACCTGCGGAATTTGTTTTTCAAGTGTACTAAACTGTTTATTTGCTTGTGTGATTAATGCTTTTACATCCGCTGCGGCAGAGGATGACGTATCCACCTGCGCCAATGCTGCCTTTAATTCTTTGGAAATGCTTTTATACAGCGACACTTGCTGATTCACTTGTGCGACTTGGGCCGTTAATTCTTTTTTCGCACCTTTAATTTTTTCTTTAATCTGTGCAACACCGTTTTTGTTTTGATCGATTCCGCTTTGTAAATCTCTTAACGATTTTTCGACGTTTTGAATGCCTGTTTGCACTGATTCTGTACCAGAAATCAATTTGTTAATGCCTTTTCCAGATGATTTGATTTGCGGCGTTTGATCCTCAATGGATTGACTCATTGTCGTCAGTGCATCTTGGATTTTTTTTAAGCCTTCATTACTTTTATCAAGTCCGGTATTCAGTTCTTTGGCTTGTGATTTCACGTATAAATCACTTAGCCCTTTACCGACAGGACGTGTCGCACTTCTCACTTTACTTACGCCATCTGTTTGTTCAATTGCACGGCTGAGTTTTTCAACAGCAATCAGCCCTTTATTGTTGTCTAACAGATCAGCTGATTTCACAACAATCGTTGCAGGTAGAGCTTCTCCTGGTCCAAATTTGTCAGAAATCGTATTGAATGCATTGACTGATTCATATTTATTACCGATTTCATCTAAGCTGTTATAAGAAAGCGTTCCTTTATACATGAGAATGGGCGGAAGCGTAATGATTCCTACGATTAATAAACTAAAAAGTGGTTTTTTAAATGAAAAGCGACCTGCTGTTTCCCACATTTTTGACTGCGGATGAGCAATATCACCTTTAATCGGCCAAAATAGCACTTTTCCTAAAACCGCCATAAAGAATGGCACAATCGTGAGAAGCGCCACAATGAGCACAGCGACACCAACTGCTACTGCAACAGCTGATTTATAGAGCTGGAATTGCGCCAGCCCAATACATGTAAAACCGATGAGCACAGCAATTCCGCTGAATAAAACAGTCTTTCCTGCTGTTTTATACGTAATGAGAATCGCCTCAATTTTATCTTTACCGTGTGCGATTTCTTCTTTAAAGCGGCTGAGAAGTAGAATGCAGTAGTCCGTTCCTATTCCAAACATGATCGCGACCATGAAGATTTGGGTAAAGGTCGAGAGCGGGAAGTCGAGATATTTAACTAAATAAGCCACGATGGATTGACTCACCAAGTAAGACAAAGCTACTGCGACTAATGGAACGAAAGGCGCCACAGCTGATCTAAAGACAAGGACAAGAACGATGAGAATAAACCCAATCGTAATGAACTCTGTTTTCTTCAGACCTTCTTGCGAGCTTGTGATCACGTCATCATCAATTAACGGCTGTCCTGTCATTTCATATGTCAGATTTAAGCTCTTTAGCTTTTCATTGACTCTTTCTTTAAAATCGGAAGCTTTGATTTTGTTTGAGTCATATGTAACTGGAACAAGGAGCGTCGTGCGATCTTTAGAAAGCATCTGCTTTTTGATATCTTTATTGGCGTCAAAATAAGAAGTGATATCCTCTACATGTAGATCTTGGTCCTTTTCTAAAATCTCCATTGCCTTTTTTAAAGATGTTTCTCTTTCTTTGACGATGTTCTTTTCTTGAAAGACAATGACAATTGATTTTTCTGTATCACCGTTTTCAGACATTTTCTTTAATAACTGATTTGCATATGAGGACGGATAGCCGTCTGGTACTGAAATTTGCCCTTTTTCTTTTGTTAATTGCGCCATATTAGGAGCGGTGATGAGTAACACTGCCGCTAATACGATCCATAAAATCGTGATCAGCCATCTACCCTTTATGATTGCTCTCATTAGTACTTTGTGCCTCCTCTTCGATGATTACTTGATAGATCTTTTCATATGTTTGAATAAATGATTCCATTTCTTTTTCTTCCAGCTTTTCGAAATAAGATCGAACAAGACCCTGAAGCTGTTTTTCCATTCGGCTGACCACATCTTTGCCCTCTGGAGTTACGTACAGATGCACATTTCTTCTATCGGCTTGATCGTGCTCACGAACAATGTAGTTCTTTGTGAATAGACGGTTTGTCATTGATGTCACAGCACTTTTATTCACATTACATACATTAGCTAGGTCTGTTGATGTACACCCTGGATGTAAATTGATGTATCGAAGCGAGTAATACTGATCAAGTGTCAGCTCTTTATCAAGCTTTTCTGTGATCATACTCGATACTTTTTTCTCCAACATGAGATAGACGTCTGCATACCTCTGAATGAGCTGTGCAATTTTTTTTTGTTCCATACGCTGCTCCTTTTTAGTTTAAGTGTTTAACTATTAAAGAGTTTAACTAATAACCAAAACAATTGTCAATCATTATCTTCACAAAGCAAACGCTCGCTTCAATTGAACATAAAAAAGACAAACTCTTTTGACTTGAGTTTGTCTTTTTTTATTTATTTTGTTTTCGGGACTACTTTGAAAACAGACATCCGCTCTTCATCGATTTCTTCCTCTAATATCTGCTGAATATCTGTTAATTGAATTTGCTCAAGCACTGGCACGACATCAAATAAACTCATTTCTAAGAACGCATATCGAGTGAATTGATTCGCAATGTATTCAGGAGAGTTCATGGCTTTTAAAAAGCTGCCGATTTTCTTCCTACGCGCGAGCTCAATTTTCTCTTCTGAGATCAAGTTCTTTGCTTGAAGAAGGGTTTCTTTTAATACTTTTGCCAGTTGATCAGGATCATTTGTGTCTCCGCCAACTGACGTGAAGCCAAAGCCGCCTTCTTCCGTATAATCGTAGCTGAAGGTCTCATCAATTAAGCCTTTTTCATACATTTGTTCATATTGTAAGGAGCTTTTACCAAACAGCGTCTCTAAAATGAGATTCATTCCGAGTTCATGTTTTAGCAGTTCATCTCCTTTTTTATGAGGATTCTTAGTTTTCAAACCGAACATACATTTCGAGCCTTGTACGTTCATTGGAAGTTCGTATTCTTTTCGGTACACACCTTCAGGCTCATTGATGTCTTTTCGTTTGATCTCTGGCTGGTCTGTAAATGGCTTTTTCGCCTGATTCGCTCGAACTTGGTCTAATATTTGCTTCGGGTCAACGGGACCGACAACAAATAGAAGCATATTACTCGGGTGATAGAACGTTTCATAGCATTCATACAAATGATCTTTTGTAATCGGAGCAATACTTTCTACAGTTCCAGCTATATCAATTCTCACAGGGTGCTCTTGATATAGATTTTCAATCAGACCGAAGAATAAACGCCAGTCCGGATTGTCATCATACATGTTAATCTCTTGACCAATGATGCCCTTTTCTTTTTCGACCGTTTTTTCAGTAAAATAAGGTTCTTGAACAAAATCAATGAGTGTCTCAAGATTTTGTTCGACATTTGAGGTGCTTGAGAATAAGTAAGCTGTTCTCGTAAATGTCGTAAAAGCATTTGCGGATGCTCCTTGTTTACTAAATGTATGAAATACGTCTCCGTCTTCTTTTTCAAACAGTTTATGCTCTAAGAAATGGGCAATTCCGTCAGGCACTCGAATCATGTCTGCTTTGCCAAGCGGCACAAATTCGTTATCGACAGAGCCATATTTGGTTGTAAAAGTCGCATAGGTTTTGTTAAACCCTTGCTTTGGGAGCACATAGACGTCAAGTCCGCTCTCCATTTTTTCGTGATAGACCATTTCTTGCAGCTGGTCGAATTGAATTGTTTTCACTGTCATGAAGCACCCTCCGTTCCTTTAAGAAAATAGGTCGTATCCCATTCGATTTTCTGACCCACTTTGATGATATCCTCTTTTGTCACTCGGTCAAGTGCTTCTAAAAAGGAATCAAGTGTTTCCCCTGTTGGCACAACGGCATGCTGATACAGGTATTCCGCTGTCCCATAAGATGTATCGATCGTTTCAAGAAGCTGATTTTTGACGACAGCTTTTGTTTGGTCAATCGCTTCATCTGAAAAATCACCTTTTTGCATTGCTTCAAATTGTTCTTTAATGATGTCTACTGCCTGCTGATAGTTGCCGACTTCAATCCCTGACATGACCATCATCAAGCCTTTAAAGCTCTCAAGTCTAGACACAGCGTAGTACGCAAGACTTGCTTTTTCCCGAACATTGATGAATAGCTTCGAGTGCGAGAAGCCGCCGAATATACCATTAAACAAATGCAAAGCCGGATAATCGTCATCCGCAATCGTCGTATGCGTGCGAAAGCCGATATTCAGTTTGCCTTGCTTCACGTCTTCTTCGTCGATGACTTCTTTTGCTTCTCTTTGCGTGCTTGTTGATTCAGCGTGTTGTTTAACCGGTTCTCTATCACTTGTTTTGAAGTATTGAGAGACCATTCGGCTGATGTCTTGTTCTTCTACATCTCCCACAACATAAAGATCAAGCTGATTTGTTTGAAGCGCATGCTTATATGCTTCAAACAGCGATTGAGCTGTGATCGTTTCGATATCTTCCATTTCTCCATTGACGTGCAGTGCATACGGTTCACCTTTGCACATTTCCTGCACAAGCCTTAAGTTCGAGTAACGCATTTTATCATCATACACTGCTTGAATTCGCTGTTTTAAAGTGCGTTTTTCTTGATCTACATATAATTGACTAAACGCTCCATTTTCAACATACGGATGGAATAGTAGATCAGATAGTAAGGCGATCCCTTTTTCTAGTAAAGGGGTTTGATCCTTTAAATATTTCTCATTCGCCATTTCCAGGCGGAAGGTAATGATGTGATTCTCCCCTTTTTTCGCCATGTCTGCTGAAACCGTAGCACCATAAAGCTCATCAAAATAAGCACGCAATTCTCCTGTTTTCGGCATTTTCTCTGTTCCTCTTAACAGCACATGCGGGAAAAGTGAACGCATGGTGACGTCATCTTTCGATAGAGGCGCGAGCATTTTAAAAAGGATTGTGACCGTTTTAAATTTTTCTGTTTTGACAATATGAGTATGAAGACCAGGTGTGTCTAGTGTCTTCTCTTGTAAGTACGTCATGAGAAACCTCCTTTGTTCATCCTATTTATTATGTATTAGAACATAGCTGATATATACGTAAAACAGCCATTTAATAGACATTATATCAATCAGAGGAAAGGATAGGAAATAAAAACGCCTCTGCTATAAGCAGAGACGCCGGTCGTTATTTCATTCTAAAAGGCCACCAATTCCATTTACCGAAAATACGAACCATGACCGGGATGAAGAGCGGTAATACAACAAGCGCATATAATAAAAGCCCAATGAGTATGACCGTTGCAATTTCAACAAGTGATAATACACCGGACGGCAGCATAGCGGCAAAGGTCCCCGCTAATATCGCGACTGCTGAAATAATGACGGAACCCATATTTCTCATCGCTGATATCATTGATGCTTGCACATGCTCTCCCTTCCATTCATTAAAGCGATCCATTAAGAAGATCGAATAATCAATGCCAAGGGTGACAAGAATGACAAAGCTGAAAAATGGGACAGCCCAGCTGAGACCGTCGTAGCCAAAAAATGTTTTAAAGATCCATTCTGTTAAACCGACGGATGTAAAATACGTTAAAATGAGTGAAAGTGTTAAGTATATCGGCATGACGATTGACCGTAATAATATAATTAAAATGATAAAGATGCCAACTAACATGAAAATGACCGTTCGAATAAAGTCACCGTCAGATGTTTCTTTTAAATCTACATTTAAACTTGAGATACCAGACACACCGTAATTTGCATTCTTTAACCCGCTGACAGGTAAATATTGATCAAGGGTGTCCTCAATTTTCGCAACGCCTTTCATCGCTTCATTGCTGTATGGATTCACATTTAAAATAACTTCAAAGGTTGTTAATTTACGATCTGGAGACATATACGTATGAAAGATTTGCTTAAATTCATGGCGTTTCAGCACTTCTTCTGGAATAAACCAGCCTGTTATTTCTTCATCTGGCGCTTTCTGAAGCTGCTTTAAATAGCCGTCCGCCTCTGTGAAGCCGCTTTTGACCTGCTCAAGCCCTTCAATACTTTCATCTAAACCATCTGTTAACAATGTGAGTTTTGATGAAAGCTGACTAAATCCTTTTTTGATGGCTTTTTGGCCGTCTGTCAGCTGGTCTGCGCCATCTTCAATTTTAGGCATTTCTTTAATCAATTGTTTTTGGCCCTCATTTGTTTGTTCAAGACCGTTATAAACTTGATCGAGCCCTTCCATGAGCGCTTGTACTTGACGTTTTACTTCTTTTTGCTTGATTGATAGGCTTTGAATCACTGAATCTGCTTTCTTGATCTTTTCTTTAAAGACAGAGGCTTCCTCTTCATACAGATTCATTTGGTCCCCTGCTTGATCAAGCATTCCTTTTGTGTTTTTGAATACTTCCTTGATTTCTTTATATTCATCCATATCTTTTACTTCTGGCAGCCGTTTTTCAAGTGCTTCAAACGATACATTTTCATACGAACTTTTTACTTTTTTAATGGTGGTTATCAGCTGCTGATTTGATTTCGCATGACGTTCAAGCGTACTCACCATTCGTTTAAGTTCTTGAATCATCGCTTCACTGCTTCGATATTCTTGCTCTAATTCCTTTTTTGCTTCTTTGATTTTACTTCGAATGGTTCCGACGCCATCTTTACTGCGCCTCACCCCATCTTCTAAAGAGATCAGGGACACCCTTACTTCTCCAATGCCGCTTTTGATCGCTTTTGTTCCATCAATCAGCTGATCAATGCCTTTAGCGGATTCTTGAATTTTTGGTTTTTGTTTAAGAAGGGCAAGATTTGTTTCGGTCAAACCATCTGAAATTTTCCCGATTCCTTCATGGCCTTTTCCTAGTTCTCCGCCCAGCTCTTTTGCTTGAGAGGTGACGTAAAGCTGACTTAACCCGTCTCCAACAGGCCGAGTGACACTACGGACCGTTTTTACTTCGTCAATGTCATTTAATTTACGGGTCAGTTTTTCAATCATGACAATCTTTTCTTGGTTATCTAACTTATTGTCACTTTCAACAAGTACATTCAGGGGCAGCGCTTCCCCAAAGCCAAATTGCTCTGATATCGTATTAAATGCAGACACTGATTCATACTTTGTCCCAATCTCATTTAAGCTGTTATAAGAAAGAGTCCCGTCGTACATCAGAATAGGAGGCACCGTAATGAGTGCAACTAAACCTAGGCTGATCAGCGGCCTTTTAAATGAAAAACGCCCAGCCCATTCCCACATTTTACTTTGCGGGTGGCGAATGTTTTCTCTTTTAGATGGCCAGAAAAGGGATTTTCCAAAAACAGACATAAAAAAGGGAACGATGGTGACAAGGGCGATCAGCAGGATGCCAACTCCTACAGCAACACTAACAGCTGATTGATACAATTGAAATTTGGCAAACCCAATGCTTGAGAAGCCGACTAACACGGCTAAGCCACTGAAAAGAACCGTTTTCCCTGCACATTTATATGTGATGATAATTGACTCTTTGACATCACGACCTTGACCGATTTCTTCTTTAAAACGGCTTAAAAGCAAAATACAATAATCTGTTCCTATACCGAACATAATCGCTACCATAAAAATCTGAGTAAAATTAGATAGAGGAAATTGCATATATTCTACTAGAAAAGCCACAATACAACGGCTGACAGCATAAGAAATGCCGATCGTAATGAGCGGAACAACAGGTGCCAAAATCGATCTGAAAACAATGATTAAAATAAAGAAAATAAAAATGATCGTTATAAGTTCAGTTTTCTTCAGACCTTGTTGAGAGCTTTGAATGACATCTGAATCCACAAATTTTTGTCCCGTCATTTCATATGAGACATGATAGGGCTTTAAAACTTCCTCAATTCGTTCTTTAATCTTCACAGCTTTTGTTTCGTAGTGGTCGAATTTGAATGGAACAAGAAGTGTACTTTTATCCTTTGATAAAAGTTGTTTTTGAATGTCCGGATCTACATGAAAATACGAAGTAATTCCGTCAATGTGGAGGTCTGGAGCATGTGTCATGAGTGCAGATAAAGCCTTTTTTAATTCCTGCTCTTTCTTAGGGAACAGATGTTGTTCGGAGAATACAATAACACCCGTATCTTTTTTCCCGTTTTGATCTGTGAGCTTATCCAATAAGTGAAGTGCCTCAGCTGTTGGTGTCCCCTCCGGAACCTTTAATTGCCCTTTTTCTCTTGTTAATTCCTCTAAATTGGGCGCAGTAATAAACAGAATCACAGCTGTTATCATCCACACCACTAATACAATCCATCTTGCTTTAATTATTTGCAACATAGCTGCTTCAAGCTCCTTCTAGTTCATCAATCAATTTGCTATATTTGAGCGTGTCTGAAGTGCTGACTGCGTCTCCTTCAACGTGCTAATGGCAGGATGACCTATTCAATTGTCTTTTCGTGTTGAAGAAACACACATTCATCATCACCACGCGAACTCAATTTCTGCCTAAAGAAGGACAGAAAATGAATGTTTTTGAACACCTCCCGCTTGGAATAATTTAAAAGATATTACTATACATTAGTTTAACTATCAAAATTTTACATGTCAATTTATAAAAAAGAAAAAAGATGGCAAAATACCGTCTTTTTTCTAGATTAAACCGTTTTTAATTGTTCACTTTCATCTTCTTCATCTGGCTGGATGAAGAAGATGACCAAAAATAGAGAAATAAGACTGCAAATGGTCGAGAGAATAAAAACGATGGAGTCCCCTTTATCCATGAGATAAGCGTAAATCGGAGGTCCTAAAGCGACACCGATAAAACGCATACTGCTGTAAAACGACGTAATGGTTCCGCACTGCTCTTTTTCAATTCCTTCTGTGATCAGGGCATCAAGTGCAGGCAGGACAATACCGATGCCAACACCACCAATGCTTAAGCAGATAAACAATACGTAAAAGCTGTGATTCCACCATAAAAACATATAGGAAAGTGATAACAAGGCCATGCCTACGATTAAAAAGATTCTCATTTTCCCTTTTTCTTTTCCAATCGTTTTCCCAGCAACGTATGAGCTGATGGATAGAAAAAGGAGCGGAATGCTAAGCAGGAGCCCTTTTTTGACACCCTTAATTTGATAAGCTGCCTCTAGGTTATCAGATAAGTAAAAAAGCACACCAAAAAGAAGAAACATAATAAAACCGCCAATTGCAAAAATGGCATACAGCCAGCGTCCTTCATGCTTAAATATGGTCTTTGTTGATTTTAAAAATTCTTTAAATGAAGGCGGGTCCTCCTCTTTTTTCGCGGATTCTACCATGAACAGTACCATGAGAAAGCTGATGATTGAGAAGAACGGAATAAACCAAAACGGCACAAACCAAAACCATGAAGCCAAAAGCGCCCCAATAATCGGGCTCAATACCTTTCCAGCTGTGTTAGAGGTTTCAATGGCGCCTAGTCCCGCACTGACTTCTTCATCATCATGAAACAAATCTCCAATAAACGGCATCACGACAGGTGCTGCCCCGGCTGAGCCAACACCTTGAAGGACCCTGCCAAATAGAATCCACATGTACGGTTCTTTCATGATCGTTGAGGCAACTGCTGCCACAGCCCCTCCAAGTCCTGCGATTAACAGACACGGCAGGAGTACCTTTTTTCGCCCGATTCGATCTGATAAATAGCCGGCGATCGGAATACATAAGATCGCGACAACGGAGTATACCGTAATAATGAGGGAGACTTGAAAGGAAGTAATGGAAAGTGTCTTTTCTATCTGTGGCAATACGGGAATGAGCATCGAGTTCCCAAGTGTCATGATTAAAGGCACTGATGATAATGCAATAATATTCTTTTTACTGACTGATTTCTCGCCCAACATCATTCACCCAATTCTATATACTGTTACGTATTAGTGTGGCAAGTTTTACGGGTATTATGTATGGGCAAACAAAAAGCAACCGCTTATGAAAGCGACTGCTCGTTAAAATCGTTTACGTATCACATGAAAGCTGAATTTATCCGCTCGAAAATAATTTAGCGAGTATAAGACCGGCTGATCATCCTGATCATAGTGTATTTGTTTCAGTAATAATAATGCTGTTTCAGGGTCACATTCTAGTATCGGTGAAACCTGATCGTGGTAGCCGATTGGTTCAATGTCAGCAACTGCATATTTTATCCCGCTGTGTGGTTCTCTTCCAAACAGCTCAAAAAGAGACTCTTCTTCATGTGTAAAAGATGCAGGAAGATGCTTGACCGGAATTTTATCTAAACAGTAAACCACGGGCTGTCCATCGGCCGTTCGAACGCGCTCCATTGAAAAAATCTCATCAGATTCATCACACTGAAAACGAATCACATCATTCTCTGTTGGCTCCCCTTCTTGCGAGGATAAAAAGATGGTACCAGGCGTCATATTGACCTGCTCTATCATTTTCGTGACACTTGCCAGTTGTTCTATGCCTGTTGAAAAGAGTGGTCTTGTGTTGACGAACGTACCCACACCATGCCTTCTAATTAAATATTTCTCTTCTTCTAATATACGAAGGGCTTCACGCAGTGTCGCTCTGCTCACGCCTAAAAGCTTTGAGAGCTCAAATTCAGAAGGTAGTTTCTCTTTTTCGGCATATACGCCTGATTGTATATCTTCTTTAATACGGTCAATCACTTTCAAATATAAATGGCGATTGTCTGTTTTGGTCGACATGTTTTCCCTCCGTCTAATCAATGCAAATGATAAGATGAGAAATCTCTATTCCGAGATAAGTTGAACATAACTATATCATGTTTTTGCAAATAAATAAATAGTCTGACTTCCAGTTAACATAATCATACTATTGTTCACTTATTTTTTAGAAAGCTCTCTTCGATTTATGAAGAGAGCTCGTCATATTGTTCTTTTGAAAGCAGGACTTCTCTCGGTTTACTTCCTTCATAAGGACCGACAACGCCTCGCTCTTCCATTGCGTCAATCAGGCGGGCGGCCCGGGTATAGCCGATACGGAATCTTCTTTGAAGCATAGAGACAGAAGCCGTCTGCATGCCGATGATGAGTTCCACTGCTTCATCATATAAATCGTCATCCACAGCTGTAAGCTGATCCTGCGTTTCTTCAGTTGGAATCATTTCTTCTTGATATTGTGCTTTTTGCTGAGTGATCACATGATCAACGACATGTTCTACTTCTTCATCTGATAAAAAGGCGCCCTGCACACGAACTGGTTTGTTTGCTCCAACTGGTAGAAACAACATATCCCCTCTGCCGAGCAGTTTTTCTGCGCCCCCCATATCAAGGATCGTCCTTGAATCGGTTTGCGAGGACACGCTAAAGGCAATGCGAGATGGGATGTTGGCTTTAATGACACCTGTAATGACATCGACAGAAGGTCTTTGTGTGGCAATAATTAAATGAATTCCGGCTGCACGAGCCATTTGCGAAAGTCTTGTAATAGAATCTTCCACATCAGAGGAAGCGACCATCATTAAATCTGCAAGCTCGTCTACAATGACAACAATATAAGGAAGTTCTGGCTGTTTCGCCTCTTCTGATTGATTCATTCGTTTAATGTAATCATTGTACCCTTCAATATTTCTTGTCCCCGTATGAGAAAATAATTCATAGCGGCGTTCCATTTCACTGACGACTTTTTTCAGTGCCTGTGAGGCTTTCTTAGGGTCCGTTACAACGGGAGCGAGCAGATGCGGAATGCCATTATACACATTTAGTTCAACCATTTTCGGATCAATCATCATCATTTTCACTTCATGAGGTTTCGCTCTCATCAGAATACTTGTGATAATGCCATTGATACACACACTTTTTCCGCTTCCAGTCGAACCTGCTACAAGTAAATGCGGCATTTTGTTCATTTCAGCCAGAACGGCTTCACCCGAAATATTGCGGCCGAGTCCAATCAGTAGCTTGGCATTTGGACGGTCATTTTGCTTCGATTCTAATACCTCTTTTAAAGAAACCATCGCAATTTCTGCATTCGGAACCTCAATACCGATGGCTGATTTACCAGGAATCGGCGCCTCAATCCGAATATCTTTTGCTGCGAGAGCAAGGGCTAAGTCATCACTTAGATTGACGATCTTACTTACCTTCACGCCGACATCTGGATAGACCTCATATTTGGTAACGGCTGGTCCTAAGTGAACCTGTGTGACTTTTGCTTTGACGCCAAAGCTTTGAAACGTTTTTTCAAGCTTTCTTGCATTTTCGTATATATTTTTCTTGTCTGTTTGCTGCCCTGAGTGCTGCGGCTCTGCCAAAATATCCAGTGACGGCAATTCGTAATCTTTGTTTTCAAGTTCAGTAAACGTCATCGGCGGCGCCTCTTTTGGTTCATCAGCTGAATCTGATGGAACCGGCGTACTTTGTACAGATTCTTGAAGAGGCGAAGTCTCTTTTGCCGCCTGCTCTTTTTGAACGAGCGGGGTGAGAATGTCATCTCTGTCAGCAAAGCTTGAGATAATCGGCTGACTATTGTCAGGCACTGGCGCTTCCTCTTCCATTAAGATCTGATCATCTTCGTCCTCTTCTTGAATACGAGACCGTTTTTTCTTTTCGACCGTTTTCTGAGAGGGCGCGCTCTTTTTCGCCTGCCTGATTCCTTTCATATCTTCAACAAACGCTTTCCACTGCTTCACCATAAATTGCGAGACAGGCAGCGTCACTTTTTTCACCATTTCTTGAAGAGATCGATTTGTAATCAGAACAATTCCAATCAGCATCAGAACGATTGCCATGATTTGAGAGCCTGCTTGTGCAAATAAGAAATAAGAAGCAGCAAATAATACGGCACCGATCATGCCGCCTCCTAAATCAGGCGACCCCGTCTCACCTTTTATGTCCATCAAGAAAAGCTCAAATGTATTTCTGATCACACTTTGAGAGCCTATCGCACCCGCAGATGAAAGGTGCTGAAAAAGCTTCACATGAGACAAAAGCAAGATACTCGCAATGATGCAGTATAGCCCTGCCTTTCTCCTTGTCAACATATCTGGGATTTGTTTTTTCCAGAAGATGGTCACGCCAAAAAGAAATAATCCGATAAGGCAGAGAATGAACCATTCACCTGCAAAAAATCGGAATAAATGTACGAAGGTTTGTCCAACGACGCCTAGCTGTAAAATGGCGATGATCGCTATGGCAATACAGACTAACCCATTTAATTCATATTTCAGTTTTAGCTGTTTATTTTGTTTTTTTCTCGTTTTCCGTTTTCTCTTTTTAGCCATACTCATCACCTTACTACGAAAGAAAATATAACCTACCGAAAGATCAGAAAGAAAGCAGCCTGGTTTTGGCTGCTGCATCTTGTTGTAAGTTTTCCCTTTATTATAGCATAGAATCATTCATATGAGTCGGTTTGATTGGAGCCTAATTGTAACTTCAATCGCTTGCCTGGTGCAAGCGATTGATTCAGAAAGTCCATTGGATTGGTACTCATGACTTGAACGATTTCTGCTTCATCCTCTTTCAATTCAACCATAACTGGCACGCCTTGGATGTTTACCTGCTGAAGTTTGCGGTCTCCTTGTTCCTCCGCGTAAATGGCTTCATATGGCATAGTTGTGTATAAAATCATTGGATCAGCCCCTCGTTTTGAGATGCCCTTTCTCCAATCAGCTCGTTCAACTTTTTAATCGCTTGTCCTACACCGCCTACTTCATTCATAAGTCCGTATTCTGCTGCCTCATGACCAACAACATTTGTTCCAATGTCTCTTGTCAAATTGCCTTTTGAGAACATGAGCTCTTTGAACTTCTCTTCTGTAATATTGGAGTGGCTTGTCACAAAGTTAATGACTCTTTCCTGCATTTTATCTAAGTATTCAAAGGTTTGCGGGACACCAATCACAAGACCGGTTAAACGCACAGGATGAATGGTCATCGTGGCTGTTTCCGCAATATAGGAATAGTCACACGATACAGCAATCGGGACACCAATAGAGTGGCCGCCGCCAAGTACAATCGATACAGTCGGTTTTGATAAAGATGCAAGCATTTCTGCAATCGCTAGTCCCGCTTCAACATCGCCGCCTACTGTATTTAAGATGATCAAAAGCCCTTCAATTTTTGGGTTTTGCTCTACTGCTACGATTTGCGGTATGACATGCTCGTATTTGGTTGTTTTATTTTGTGGTGGAAGCTGCATGTGGCCTTCAATTTGTCCAATAATGGTAAGGCAATGGATATTTGTATCTTGCGGCAGCTGTGGTATGGCTGTTTCACCAAGCTGCTGTATTTTGCTCATAATGCTGTCTTTTTCTTCTGGCTTTCGCTCAGGCTGCTGTTCATTTTTTTCGTCCATTTGTCTCCATCCTTTCCTCAAACTCTCCTCCTATTATGAACAAGAAGGCCGTATTCAATCCGCATTCCTCACGCCACATCAAAAAAGCCCAAAGAGCTTATGCTCCTTGGGCTTTCTCATCATACTTCCATAATAATTGGAATGATCATCGGCTTACGTTTTGTTTTTTCATATAGGAATTGATTGAGTACGTCGCGCATGGATTGTTTCAATGTTGACCATTCAACAATTGAGTTTTCCGTTTGCTCTTTGACAATCCCTTTGACCATTTCTGTCGCTTTCACAATCAGCTCTTCAGATTCTCTGACATACACAAACCCTCTTGTAATAATTTCAGGTCCAGAAATTAATTGTTTCTTTTGTTTATCAAGTGTAATGACGACAATTAAGATACCATCTTGAGACAATAGGCGTCTATCGCGTAACACAATGTTTCCGATATCGCCAACGCCAAGACCATCGATCAAAATATTGCCTTGATGAACTTTTTCACCAATCTTGACGTTCTGTCCTCTAAACTCCACAACATCCCCTTTATCAATCAAGAAAATGTCACTGCGTTTCATTCCCACTTCTTCAGCAACACGAGAATGTGCTTTTTGCATACGATATTCGCCATTCACTGGAATTAAATACTTCGGCTTTAGTAAGTTCAGCATGAGCTTTAACTCTTCTTGGCAGCCATGTCCAGAAACATGCACACGTTTTTGCGCAAAAATGACTTGTGCGCCGCTTCTTGTAAGGAAATCCACTGTTTTTGAATAGGTGAGTTCTTGTCCAGGAAGAGGTGTAGATGCAATCACAACCGTGTCATCTTTTTCAATATGAAGCTGTTTGTGATTTTGTTTCGCCATTTTTGTTAACGCAGCAAGAGGCTCTCCGTGGCTTCCAGCTGTCAGAACGACCACATCGTTTTTCGCCATTTTCTTCACTTCTTGAACTGGTACAAATAATTCTTCGTCTGCTGTGACATAACCAAGTTTGATCGCCAGCTGAAGAGTCGTCATCATATTCTTTCCTGCTACGGCAAGCTTACGGCCATTTTGATTTGTTGCATTAATGATCTGTTGCACTCGGTTAATGTTAGATGAAGATACAGCCACAATGACACGATTTTCAGCATTGTACATCGCATTTGAGATTTCGTCTTGGACGAGCGCCTCAGAAGGTGTATAACCTGGTTTTTCAGCATTGGCACTGTCTGAAAGAAGTGCTAAAACGCCATTGTTTCCAATTTTCGCAATCTCTCCGATGTCACAGGCTTGGTTAAGCGCTGGGGTTTGATCAAATTTAAAATCACCTGTGCATACGATTGAACCAAGAGAGGTTTTGAAGCTGATCCCAACTGAATCAGGGATGCTGTGATTCGTTCTAAAGAATGATACCTTTGTTGTTTCAAACGTAATGACTGATTTTGCATGTACCTCACGCAAGTCAGCTTTTTGATTGAAGCCATACTGTTTTAATTTTTCTCGAAGTAACGCAAGGGTCAGCTTCGTTCCGTAAACTGGTACAGACAATTTGCTTAAGCAATGGAATACGCCTCCGATTGCTTCATCATGTCCGTGGGTAAGAAAGATTGCTTTCACCCGATCAGCACGTTCTGTTAAATAAGAGATATCAGGAATGACGACGTCAATGCCTAGCATTTCGTTTTCTGGATGCATCAAGCCTGCATCTACCACATATATGTCCGAATCAATTTCAATGACATATAAGTTTTTCCCGATTTCTCCAACGCCTCCCAGTGCAATAATTCTTACGTTCTCTGTATTTTTCTTTTTCAAAATTCTTTTCCTCCTAGTCTCAAGCCCGTCCATCATCGCTTAATGCTATTATAACTGAATCTAATTTTAGAAAACAAGATGAAGTCACATTTTAAGAAAGTGTTTATGTATAAAAAACGGTCATACTCAGGGACATCTGAGAATGACCGCTTACGAAATCTTTTGTTTTGATCAGCTGTTTAAGACGCTGCTTAAATTCAGTCTCTCTTCTTCTGACAAAGGTAAAAGCGGAAGACGAACCGATCCGACATCTAGTCCTTTCAGCTGAAGAGCTGTTTTGACAGGCGTTGGATTTGGCGCTGTGAAAAGCTGTTTCATGATTGGGAGCAGCTTTTGATGGATTAATGCGGCATTGGCCGTTTGACCTGAAGCATAGCTTTTCAGCATTTGCTGCATATCAAGCCCTACGATATGAGACGCCACAGAGACTACTCCTTTTGCACCAACAGATACAGCTGGAAGTGTTAAGCTGTCGTCACCTGAATAGACATCGAAATCCTCTGGTGTCTCTGCAATGATTTTTGTCATGGCATCAAGATCACCACTTGCTTCTTTGATTGCGACAATGTTAGGTATTTGCGCAAGCTTAATGGTTGTTTCTGGGGCTAATGACGCAGCCGTTCTCCCTGGTACATTGTAAAGCATGACAGGAAGAGATGTAGACTCGGCAATGGCTTTAAAGTGTGCATACATGCCTTCCTGTGATGGCTTGTTGTAGTAAGGTACGACAAGCATCACTGCATCAACGCCCGCTTCTTCTGCTTTTTTCGTTAGTTTGATAGACGCATTTGTATTATTACTGCCTGTTCCTGCAATGATTTTACAACGACCATTTGCTAATTTTACCGATTGCTGAAAAAGAGCGACTTTTTCCTCAGTCGATAAAGTTGGCGATTCGCCTGTTGTCCCTGCAACGACTAATGAGTCACTGCCGTTTTTTAACAAGTAATCAATGAGAATTGATAGCTTTTGGAAATCAATGTTGCCTTTTTTATCAAAAGGTGTAATCATAGCTGTTGCGATATTTCCGAAATTCATTTTTTTCACCTCATCATGATTCAATCACATTTATCTTGAAAGTTCAAACACTTCGTGCAGGGCATTGACAGCCGCTCTCATGTTTTCTTCGTTCACTAGCACCCAAATGGTCGTATGGCTGTCAGCCGATTGTAAAATCGGAATGTTTTGCTCGGATAGAGCCGATACAATTTTTGATGTGACACCTGGTACACCCATGATGCCTGCGCCAACAGCTGATACTTTCGCACAATTTGTTGTGACAATTGGCGTATAACCAAGCTCTTTTAGGATCGAGGTTGCCTTTTCAGTCATTGCACCTGTCACGGTATACACAATCTCACTCGGTGTAATGTTGAAGAAATCGACACTGATTTGTGCATTAGCCATTGCTTTAAAGACCTCTGTTTGGACGCTGTACTGCCCTTCTTTTGCCGGGACTTTGATTTGCGTCACATCATTGACATGTGCAATACCCGTAATGAGGCGGTCGTACACATCATGGCTCATTTTATCTGAGTAGTGTGACGTGACGAGTGTGCCCTCTTCATCAGAGTATGTTGAACGGACCCTCATTGGTACTTTTGCTTGCATCGCAATTTCGACAGCTCTCGGGTGAATGACTTTTGCTCCTTGATATGCAAGGTTGCAAATTTCTGTATATGTCACGACTCTGAGCGGCTTTGCATTTTCAACAATGCGGGGATCTGCCGTCATGACGCCTTCTACATCTGTAAAAATATCAATAAAGTCTGCCTGTAATGCAGCACCTAAAGCAGCTGCGGACGTATCACTGCCGCCTCGTCCAATTGTGGTCACGTCTCCATTTTTCCCGGCTCCTTGGAACCCAGCAACAACGACAACATCATGTTCAGATAGTGCCGCCTCGAGACGTTCGCACTTCATATCAATAATTTTCGCACTCGTATGTTCCTTATCTGTCACAAAGCCAGCCTGTGCGCCTGTCATCGCTACAGCTTTTAGCCCGTTTTCATTCAGCATGCTTGAAAACACAACAGCTGAAATATTCTCTCCGCAGGAAACGAGCAAGTCTTTTTCTCGATTTGTCATATGCTGCGCGCTGCCGTAAAGCAGACCAAGCAGCGTATCTGTCGCATAAGGATCGCCTTTTCGTCCCATTGCGGAAACGACGACAACAGATTTATAGCCTTTCTCTTTTGCCGATAAGATATGTGCAAGTGCCCTTTTTCTACCTTGATCATCTTTGACAGATGTACCGCCAAATTTTTGGACAATTATTTTCACTGTTTTCACTCCAAGTTCATTCTGACGTAACAGAAGAGAGCTGGCGAAAGATGCCTAACTCTCTTCTGTTCGTCCTCATCATCCATTGAATGTTAAACTAATTTTAATGCTTTTAAGCTTTCTGCAATTTGAACGGAGTTCCATGCAGCGCCTTTTAGCAGGTTATCAGATACAATCCACATATGGAACCCGTTTGGACGGTCCAAATCTTTCCGAATGCGGCCGACAAATACGTCGTTTTTCCCAACAGCATCTGCAGGCATTGGATAAATTTGCTGAGACGGATCATCTTGCAGTGTAATGCCTGGTGCATCTTTTAGAATGGACTTGACGTCTTCAACTTTTGCGTCGTTTGATGCTAGTTCGACGTAAACAGATTCTGAATGTCCTGTTTCAATTGGAAGTCTCACACATGTTGCCGCTACTTCCAGCTCTGGCATATGCATGATTTTTTTCGTTTCGTTGATCATTTTCATTTCTTCAAATGTATAGCCATTGTCTTGGAATTTATCAATTTGCGGAATCGCATTAAATGCAATTTGATAAGGCATGACTTCTGGCTTCACATCTTCTTTATTTAAAATGGCTTGTGATTGGCTATATAGCTCGTCAATGGCTTCATGTCCTGCACCTGATACGGCTTGGTAAGTGGACACGATGACTTTTTTCAAGCCATACGCCTGACGAAGCGGTTCTAATGCCGCAACCATTTGAATCGTTGAACAGTTAGGGTTTGCAATGATTCCTTTATGGTCATGCAAGTCTTTTTCGTTTACCTCTGGTACGACAAGAGGGATGTTTTCGTCCATACGGAAAGCACTTGTGTTGTCTACAACAATCGCACCTCGTTTGACTGCTTCAGGAGCTAGCGCCTTGGAAACATTTCCTCCAGCACTGAATAATGCAATACTTACTCCTTCAAAGCTTTCAGGTGTTGCTTCCTGTACAGTATACTCTTGACCTCTGAATGTCACTTTTGTTCCAGCAGAACGTTTTGAGGATAGTAGAGTCAGTGTATCCATTTCAAAATCTCTGTCAGCTAGTGTTTTTAACATTTGTTGACCGACAGCTCCAGTCGCTCCAACTACAGCTACATGCAATCCTCTTCCCATCAGTAAAACTCCTTCCGACCCATCCATGATTCTTTTCTTTCGGATGGCCATCCTATGACTTTTTACATTTTATTTTACCATAGAAAAGCAAGGCTTGAAGCATCTTTTTTGAATCTTTCATGATTTTCTAGTGAATCTATTATTCGCTTGGTCCAATTAAAATTGGCTGAATTTGTCTATGCTGAAGTGCCTCTTCTACTGTTTGAGAAAGCAAATCCATGTTCGCGACCATGGAGGTCGGTTTTTTAAATGGATCATCCTGGCCAAATGGAATAAAGAAAATATTTTTTGTCGACATCAGCCTCATCAGATTTGTACCATTTAAGCCTAGCGCATCATTTGTTGAAATTCCTAAAACGACAGGACGATGATTTCGAATGGTTGCTTTTGCAGCCATTAAAACAGGGCTGTCTGTCATGGCATTTGCGAATTTCGCCATCGAGTTCCCTGTTAATGGAGCAATGACCATACAATCAAGTGGTAGCTTAGGCCCGAGCGGCTCTGCTTTCACGATTGAGTCAATCGCCTTAAAGCCAGTCAGCTTCTCGATCCGCTCAATCCAGTCCGCCCCATCTCCGAATCTTGTATTCGTGTTCTGGACCGTATATGACACCACTGGACGCACTTCTGCTCCTTCTTTTACAAGTGCTTCGATTTGCGGATAAACCGCTTCGTACGTACAGTGGGAACCAGTTAAGCCAAAGCCGATTCTTTTCCCTTTTAATGTTGTCATGATTCCATCCCCCTTTTTTCCTCTGCAAGTTCACATAAGAGCCCAGAAAGCACTTTTGCAATGATTTGCCCTGCTGTCTTTGGTGCAACAATTCCCGGGAGTCCAGGTGCAAGAAGCGCCTTCACTCCGTGTTTTTGTGCAAAGTCAAAGTCTGTTCCTCCTGGGCGGGAGGCGATATCCAAAATGAGTGTCTTTGGTGTCATGCTGACGATGACAGATGAATCTAATACAAGGCTTGGAATGGTATTGATGATGATATCTACATCTGTTACTTCTTCTTTTAACCGGTCCATTGAAAATGGATCGAGTCCCATTTCAAAGGCCCGCGCTAAATGCGCTGTATCTGCTGCCCCTACTTTTACATCCGCACCGAGTGTCCGAAATGTGCGGGCAATGGTGAGTCCTGTTCTTCCGAGTCCAAGAACAGCGACACGTGATCCATGAATCGTATAATCCGTTTGCTGAATGGCCATCATGATAATCCCTTCAACTGTTGGAATAGAGTTATATATGGCAATATCATCTCGCTCAAACAGCTTCACAAGTTTTCGGTTCACCTGCTTTGCCAGATTGTCTAAGTACGTATTAGAAATACCTGAGTACAAGGTACAATGGGCAGGGGTTCTTTCTAAATATGTTGCTTCTAGTAACACCTGCTCATTTGAGAAAACTGTCGCGACAACACCTTCATCCGTTGCCCCTGATACTGGCAGGATCATACTGTCTACCTGTTCGAATGGTAGTTCTGACATTTTTAGCTTTTCAGCCCCAATAAATCCGTGATCCAGCTGATCAAATCCAACCAAAAACACTTTGGCATGCTGCTGTGACAGCTTGCGAATAATTTCAAGCTGCCTTGCATCTCCCCCGATCACCGCAACCGTTAAACCGCTCAACATACTGACCGTTCACCTTCTTTATTTAAAAAAGTCTGTAATATTTTCTGAATCTCCCTTTTAGCATATGAGGAGAGGATTCAGCCTGTGAACAAATCGAAGAGAGAAAAGAAAAAGAGCACCCATTTATGATGGATGCTCTTTTTCCCCGGGCGGCTGAAGTGCTTCAGGCACATCGAGAATGATCATATCTGATCCTATTTTTTGAATGTGATTCCACGGGACGCGGATGTCATTTCCTTGCTTTCGAAAGCCAAACCACTTCACCGAAGGTATGATGAGTGCTGTGATTTGACCGTCCTGTTCATTGATTTCAAGGTCGGTTTGTCCAAGCACGCCAAGCCGCTCCGCTCTTTTGATATCGACGATCTCTTTTCCTGACAGCTCGCTTAGCCTCAAAATCGCATCACTTCCCTTCCGTATCATATATGCAGCCACAAGAAGAAATAGACCGTCCCGCTTTTGCAAGTTATGCATGATGCCAATTTGAATACCAAGCTGGTTTCAGTTGATGAAAGTGATCATGGTCTGCCAGCATTCTCTCCACTCGGTTCACCATATCTTGTACATGTTCAGTGTCATAAGAAAGCGTCCAAACAATAGAAGAAAAGCAACTCATTGCTGTATAGATAGAAAAAAGAAGCCAAAAATCGTCTGTGGCCTGCGTATTTACATAGTGATCCAGTTGCCCTGCTGAAAACGGAATACTATTTTCTCGGCTAAATAAGGACAATTTATAAAAATCATGAACTGGATCACCCCAGTCAGATTGATCAAAATCAATGACGCCGGCATACTCACCTTCTTGTATGATGATATTCCCCAAATGAAAATCATCATGCTGGAATTGATTAGGTCTCGTCTTTACCGCATCAGCATGTGATTTGATAAAATCTAATACGAATTGCTCTTTCGTAAAGGTCACTCCACTTGATTGATAGGCATGTACATACCGCTCATATTTCGCCATGACTCTCTCATCCCATGGCACGACATGAGAAGGTGCGGGACATGTATGCATGAAATTCAGCTCTCTGCCTGCCCGTCTTCCGATTTCATACTGCTCTTCATTTGTAAGCAGATGGATGGATGCTCTAGCGTTCTCTCCTTCAATAAAAGAGAAAATACGATAGGTACAGTTAAGTTCAGGATTCATTCCAACCTCCATGACTTCAGAACATAGAAGCCCTCGATTTTTAAACTTTTGCTGAACTGACGCTTTTCTTTTAAAATTAGCATACGTTTTGAGATTTGATAACTTGAGCACCAGCTTTTCACTTGAGGATGTTGTGACGAGATAAGTACGGTTTCCAGAAAAGCCAGATGTCATCGGCTGAAAGGAAATGGCTTGTGTCAGAAGCGGAGAGAGGAGTTTCAGTTTTTTAAATTCCATGTAAGCAGTGCCCCTTTCTATTTGATATACAATAAACGGCAGACCTCTTAAGAAGCCTGCCGTGTTGTTTACATTATGATGGCTGATCACCCGTAGGACTAATAAGCGAGAGCGCATAATCCTCTGTAAAGATTCGTTTTGATAAGTTATTCACACCGTCTAATGTGACTTTGTTGATTTCGTCAATAATTTCATCAAGTGTACGATGTTTGCCAAGGAGCAGTTCGTTTTTACCGTTTCGGCTCATCTTGCTGTTTGTGCTTTCAAGACTGAGCATCAGGTTTCCTTTCATTTGCTCCTTAGAGTTTTCAAGCTCTTTTTGCGTGATTCCCTCACGCTTTAAGACGTCTAGCGTTTGTAAGATGGTTTCAGAGAGCAGGTTTAACTGCTTCGCTCCAGTCCCGCCATAAATCGTCAGCATGCCGTTATCTGCAAATGAACTGTGATAGCTGAAAACAGAATAGGCGAGTCCTTTGTCCTCTCTTACATCCTGGAACAAGCGGCTGCTCATGCTTCCGCCAAGAACATTATTTAAGACGATTAAGTCATAGATGCCTTTGTCTCCAGCTGGGAGGCCATTAAAGCCCATGCATAGATGCGCTTGCTCTGTTTCCTTTTTGCGTGTGAGCTTGTCATAGTGAAATTGCGGCGCTTCTACAGGCTGTTTTTTTCCTTTCGTTTCATACGAACCGAACAACTTTTCAACTTCACTAATGAATGTGTCATCCACATTCCCTGCAACAGAGATGACGACGCGGTCCGGCGTGTAGAATTCATCCATATAAGCTCTAAGAGAGTCACCGTTAAAGGTAGAGAGTGTTTCTTCTGTTCCTAAAATCGGGAACCCTAAAGAATGTTCACCATAAATCGCTTTGCTCAACAGATCGTGAACGATATCATCAGGTGTATCCTCATACATTTTGATTTCTTCATATACTACATTTTTTTCTTTTTTCAGCTCTTGTTCATCAAAAGCGGAGTGGAAGAACATGTCGCTTAATACATCGAGGGCGTAGCCAGCATGTGAATCAAGCACCTTTGCATAGTAGCAAGTGTATTCTTTTGACGTAAAGGCATTCACTTGACCACCAATGCGGTCAAAGGATTCTGCGATATCACGTGCAGATCTCGTCTTTGTCCCTTTAAAAAACATATGCTCTAGAAAGTGTGAGATCCCATTAATTTCTGGTGTCTCATGTCTAGAACCCGTTCCAATCCAGACGCCAATTGCGACAGATCTGACAGTGGGATTGTTTTCAAGTACAATTCTTACTCCGTTTTGGCATGTATACGTTTTGACCAAGTTTTGCTCCTCCTATTCAACAAACAGATCGGATCACGGATGTCTTTTTTCACTTAGGAGGTCAGAAACCGTTCCTAATTCATATCCTCTTTCCTTGATTTGAGTGATAAGTGCGTCAAGACTTTTCGCCGTCGAATCTGTTGGATGCATTAATATCATCGCCCCATTGTGAATTTTCCCAAGCACCCGTTTTTGTAGTATGTTTGGTGACGGTTTTTGCCAGTCAATGGTGTCTACCGTCCACATAATGGTTTCCATTCCTTCTTCTGCGGCAAGCTTCACTGTTTCTTCTTTAAAGCTACCGCTTGGAGGGGCGAACCACTTCGGTTTTTTTCCAAGGGATTCTTCAATTTGACGATTTGTTTTGGTAATCTGCTCTAATGCTCGTTCTCTTGTCAGTGTGCGCATATCCGGGTGATTGTATGAATGGTTTCCAATTTCATGACCATCTGCCACGATTTTTTTAGCAAGATCCGTGCTTTTTTTCACCCATTTGCCTTCTAAGAAAAAGGTCGCCTTGACTTGATGCTTTTCCAGTGTCTTTAACATCTTGATTAAATGCTCGTCACCCCAAGCCACGTTGATGAGGAAAGCATTCATTTTTTTATCTGGATGTCCCTTGTAAATGGGTTCAGCACCAAGTTCATGTAAATGAATAGAAGGTTTTGTTTCATTGAAAACAAGCAGCTTTTCATCAAATGACCCTTGTTTTTTCATTTTTTCATAAGAGGCATCGATATTGACCGTCTGTCCATTTAAACCAGGCATCTTTTTCCACACTTTATCAATCTTAGCATTTTGCGCCTTCACTTCATAGTCAGAAGACTTCGATTCAATCTCTTGATATAAAATATCTTTTGAAACAGATGCAACCTCAGCATGCTCTTTCATTGATTCAATATATGTAACAGCAGCCGGCTGCTTCATCGTTTGATATGACACGAGCAGTAAAAATACAAACACAATGAATGGTAACGTTTTTTTCAATGGTTGTCCCTCCCCTTTACCACAAATTATGATGGGGAGAATCAAGCTAGAACTATTGTTAGCGCAAGAAAAGAAAGAAGCCTGGTACGGATACCTGGCTTCTAACATATTTCATTAAGACTGTTTTTCTTCTTTTTCCTTTTCTTCACGTAAAACAGCTTTGCGAGAAAGGTTCACACGGCCTTGTTTATCGATTTCAGTGACTTTGACAAGTAATTCATCGCCAATCTTCACAACATCTTCTACTTTGCCTACACGATCAAGCGCAAGCTCAGAAATATGAACAAGTCCATCTTTGCCGCTGAAGATTTCAAGGAAAGCACCGAATTTTTCAATTCGTTTTACTTTACCTAAGTAAAGTTGTCCTACTTCAACTTCTCTCACAAGATCTTCAATGATTTTCTTCGCTTTTTGGTTCATGTCTTCTTCTGTAGAAGAGATAAAGATTGTACCATCTTGTTCAATATCGATTTTCACACCGGTATCTTCAATGATTTTATTGATTTGTTTACCGCTTGGTCCAATGACATCGCGAATTTTATCAGGATTGATTTTCATCGTTAAGATTTTTGGTGCATAACGAGACAATTCTCCTCTAGAAGCAGGAATCGTTGACAGCATGCTATCTAAGATTTCCATTCTTCCTTTTTTCGCTTGTTGGAGCGCTTCTTCCAAAATGTCTTTTGATAGACCATCGATTTTGATATCCATTTGAAGTGCTGTTACACCTTTTGATGTACCTGCAACTTTAAAGTCCATATCACCAAGTGCATCTTCCATTCCTTGAATGTCTGTCAGCACTGTGTAGTATTCACCGGATTTCACAAGTCCCATTGCAATCCCTGCAACTGGTGCTTTAATTGGAACACCCGCATCCATCATCGCAAGTGTGCTTGCGCAAATACTTGCTTGTGAAGTAGACCCGTTTGATTCTAGTACCTCAGACACAAGGCGAACCGTATAAGGGAAATCTTTTTCAGATGGGATCACTGGTTCTAATGCCCGTTCACCTAGCGCTCCATGTCCGATTTCACGGCGGCCTGGGCCACGCATTGGACCTGTCTCACCAACACTGAATTGAGGGAAGTTGTAATGGTGCATGAAGCGTTTTGATTCTTCAACGCCTAGACCGTCAAGAATTTGCACATCGCCAAGTGCACCTAATGTACAAATACTGAGCGCCTGTGTTTGTCCTCTTGTAAATAGACCTGAACCGTGCGTTCTTGGTAGAAGTCCTACTTCTGAAGAAAGTGGACGGATTTGATCTACACCACGTCCATCTGGACGTACTTTCTCTTCAGTGATCAGACGACGAACTTCATTTTTGACAAGCTTGTTTAATACGTCTTTCGCTTGTTTAATTGTCGCTTCGTCGCGATCTTCTTCTTCAAATTTCTCAACTACAGCTTTTTTCACTGCACTGATTGCATCTTCACGTGCATGCTTCTCATGTACTTGAATCGCTTTCAGCAGGTCTGTTTCAGCAATTGCTTTTACTTCGTCTGCTAACGTTTGATCTACTTCATATAGAGGAATATCGATTTTTGCTTTACCGACTGCTTTGACAATTTCCTCTTGGAATTCGATTAAACGTTTGATCTCTTGGTGACCATACATGATAGCTTCAAGCATTGTTTCTTCTGGTACTTCATCAGCACCAGCTTCGACCATGTTGATCGCATCTTTTGTTCCAGCGACTACAAGATTGATGTCACTTTGTTCAAGCTGTTCTACATTTGGATTGATGATAAACTTTCCATCAACTCGTCCTACTGTAACGCCGGCGATTGGTCCCTCAAATGGAATGTCAGACACACATAATGCTAAAGATGAGCCAAACATTGCAGCCATTTCAGATGAACAATCTTGATCCACACTCATGACGATACTAATAACTTGTACTTCGTTTCTAAATCCATCAGCAAATAATGGACGGATTGGTCTATCAATTAAGCGGCTCGCAAGGATCGCTTTTTCACTTGGACGGCCTTCTCTTTTAATGAAGCCACCAGGAATTTTACCTACTGCGTATAATCTTTCTTCGTAGTTCACAGTGAGCGGGAAGAAATCAAGTGGTTTTGGTTCTTTAGAAGCTGTTGCTGAGCTAAGCACAGCTGTATCTCCGTAGCGTACGAGGACCGCTCCGTTTGCTTGCTTTGCAAGCTGGCCAGTTTCAACTGTCAGTTGACGTCCAGCCCAGTCTATGGTGAAGACATGTTTCTCTTGTCCCATTCTGAGAAAAACTCCTCTCTTATCTTGAAATTTTAGTTAATTCTTATTATGAACAAAATGATTTTCACATATCAATGTGAAAGGTGTATGTAGAAGGGTTTTTGCCATTCTTTCAACATTTTAACCATAAAATATTAGTGATTATACGATAAAAAAGCGGGAATCCTCCCGCTTTTTACGATTATCGACGTAAGCCTAGTTTGTTAATTAACTCACGGTAACGAGTTACGTCTTTATTACGTAGATACGTAAGAAGATTACGACGTCTACCTACCATTTTCAAAAGACCGCGACGTGAGTGGTGATCTTTCTTATGAGTACGTAAATGCTCGTTCAAGTTGTTAATTGATTCTGTTAGGACAGCGATCTGAACTTCTGGAGATCCAGTATCAGATTCGTGTGTTTTGAACTCACTAATTAATTGAGTTTTACGCTCTTGAGTAATAGCCATCCTGTTTCACCTCCAAATCATGTTAGCCCCATCTACCTCGCAACCGTCGGTGAAGTCGGCCTGCCAAGTAAGTGGTTTTAAAGCTACAGGAATAATCATACTAAAAATATGCTGAATTTGCAAATGGTAGAGCTGTTTTTCTATGAATTTTTTGTTTGCTTTCGCTGATGTTGAAAAAACTGAATCGCTTCTTCTTTATCTTGACTGATTTGAGCCGTTAACTCCTGGATTCCGTTGAATTTTTGCTCACTGCGAATGCGCTTGAACCACTGTAATTTAATCGGTTCACCATATATTTCTTCGTTAAAACCAAAGAGGTTTACTTCAATGGCAGGCTGATCAGGACGTTTTTCATAAAAGGTTGGTTTATAGCCAACATTACAAACACCGTCATACACTTTGCCTTTCACTTCTGCCCTTACTGCATAAACCCCTGTTGGCGGAATGATATACTCAGCAGATAAACCGACATTCGCAGTCGGAAAGCCGATCGTCCGTCCTCGTTTATCACCATGAATGACAATACCGCGCAGCTGATAAGGTTTTCCTAAAAGCTCACTCACATATTCAACATCCCCATTTCTCAATGCAGAGCGTATGAGTGTTGAGCTGACTTTTCGGTCTTGATTGGACAACTTAGGAACGATGGTGGCCGTAATACGCCCTTTTCCGTACTCATCGAAGGTTTCCATTGTGCCTGCACCAAAACGGCCAAATGTAAAATCAAAACCAGCTACTGCGTGCTTTACATTCAGCTCATCTAAATATTGATCGACAAACTCTTGAGGAGATAGCGCTGCAAAGCTTTCGCTGAACTGCACAATGTATAAATAGTCAGCGCCCAGCTGTTCGATAAAATCAATTTTATCCTCAAGCGGTGTAATTAAGTCCTTGGGTTCACGTGCTTTTTGCAAAACATGTGATGGGTGCGGATGAAAGGTCATGACCGCTAAAGCCAATCCTTCTTTTCTCGCAATGCTTTTTGCTGCGTCAATCACTTTTTGATGTCCGAGGTGAACACCGTCAAAATACCCTAAAGCCATAACAGACGGGTCTTGATCCTTTTGATTCAATGTATGTGGGTGTGAAATATGTATAGTCTTCACGAGATGGTCACCTTTTCTTTAAGATTGCTTGTCCTGAGATAAGATCTTCGCCGGCTTCATCAGATTCTGTTTGGTCGGGTGCTTCATATATATCGCCATACACCGGCCTGAAGGAGCAAAGACAGCGACACGATCTTCCTCTGCGAAATGAGCGAATTCATCAGGCATTGGCAGGACTGCACCGTTTTCCACTTTACTTGCTAATGTATCATTTATCTCCCATTTCGGCAAATGATTGAGCGCACGCTCGATCGAGACAAGGTGCTCATCTACTGTGCCTTCTTCGCTTATATCTCGCAGCTCATCAAGGGTGATGCACTCATCTAGTGTAAAATCACCTGATCCTGTGCGAATGAGATGTGACATATGAGCTGGAAATCCTAGTTTCTTTCCAATATCAACTGCTAAGGTTCTGACATACGTTCCTTTTGAACATAAAACGGTGAATCTAAATGACACTTTTCCATTTTCAAATAAAGCAGGTGTTGTCCGCTCGATACGATGAATCGTAATCTCGCGGCTCGGCCGCTCAATTTCAATACCTTCTCTTGCATATTCGTAGAGTTTTTTCCCGCCAATTTTCACAGCCGAAAACATAGGAGGAATTTGTTCAATGGTTCCTTCAAACTGTTTCAGCGCATCATCAATTTCTTCTTCTGAAATCTGTTTTTGTACCTTTTTTTCTTCAACCACTTCACCAGTTTGGTCTTCAGTCGTCGTAGAAAAGCCAATCGTGATTTCTGCATCATACGTTTTCGATTTATCTGTTAAATACTCAACGATTTTCGTCGCTCTTCCAATACAAATGGGCAGAACTCCTGATACCTCGGGGTCGAGGGTACCTGTATGTCCGACTTTTTTTGTATGCAAGATCTTTCTCACTTTGAACACACAGTCGTGAGAGGTCATCCCTCTTTCTTTATGTAATAAAAGAACACCATTTACCATCTGCGCTCTCTCCTTTCGTAAACGATGAAAAAGGACAGACGATCATCGCCTATCCTTATTTCAACGTCTTATTCGTGATCTTTTGTGTTTAGTTCAGCAATCAGGCTTTCAATTCGGTTTCCGTAATCCACGGATTCATCAAATTCAAAGTGTAGTTCTGGTGTTTTGCGAAGTCTAATTCGATTGCCAATTTCAGAGCGGATATACCCTTTAGCCTTTGCTAGACCTTTTAAGGTTTCCTCTCTTTTCTTCTCGTCGCCAAGAACAGAAATGTAGACTTTGGCAATTTGCAAATCACCGGTCACTTCGACATCGGTTACAGTCAAAAAGCCGATTCTTGGATCTTTCAGCTTTCTGCCAAGGATGTCGCCTAATTCTTTTTTCATTTGCTCACCCACACGGGTTGCTCTCATACTCATGATCTTATCACCTCTAATTAAAACCACTCAGTTTTCGTGATCGTTCGTTCAATTTCAGGAAAAGAATCAATAAAGCTTAATACACGCTGAAGTTCCTTTTCCACTTGAACCCGAGATGAAGAAATCACGGCGATTCCAATTGATGTACGCTGCCATGTATCCTGATAATCCATTTCAGCAATGGTCACATTGAATTTATGGCGCGTTCTTGTCAATATACGCTGAAGAACCGCACGTTTTTCCTTCAGTGAGGATGCATCATAGATGATACACTCACATTCGGTATAACCGATCATTTTCTTTCGATTTCTTGCATAACGAATGATTCCAGAACATCGCCTTCACGGATATCATTGTATTTCTTAATGGTAATACCACATTCATAGCCTTGTGAAACTTCTTTCACGTCATCTTTGAATCGTTTTAATACGTCGACTTCGCCTTCAAAAATAACGACGCCGTCACGAATTAAGCGGATACCACTATCTCTTGTGATGGTTCCTTCAGTGACATAGCCACCAGCAATTGTACCGATTTTAGATACTTTGAACGTTTGACGAACTTCAACTTGACCAATGACTTTTTCTTCATATTCAGGGTCAAGCATCCCTTTCATCGCAGCTTCAATTTCATCGATGACTTTATAGATAATGCGGTGCAAGCGGATATCTACGTTTTCTGTTTCAGCTGTGCTCTTCGCATTTCCATCAGGACGTACGTTAAATCCGATCACGATCGCATTAGAAGCACTTGCTAAAATGATATCAGATTCTGTAATCGCTCCAACACCCGTATGGATAATTTTCACTTTTACGCCTTCTACTTCAATTTTTTGAAGAGCTGCCGTCAGTGCTTCAGCAGAACCTTGTACGTCTGCTTTCACGATCAGGTTGATATCTTTCACTTCGCCTTGTTTGATTTGCTCAAATAGGTCATCTAAAGATAATTTTGCTTTGTCTGAACGCTTTTCATCAAGCTGTTTTGAAGCACGCGCCTCGCCCACTTGACGAGCTGTTTTTTCGTCTTTGAATACGAGGAACTGATCGCCCGCATTTGGTACATCATTTAAACCAGTGATTTCAACAGGTGTAGATGGTCCCGCTGTTTTCACGCGGCGCCCGATGTCATTGACCATTGCACGAACGCGCCCAAATGTATTTCCAACAACGATTGGGTCACCTACTTGAAGTGTACCAGTTTGAACAAGAAGGGTTGCAACAGACCCTTTTCCTTTATCAAGCTCAGCCTCAATGACAGTTCCTTTAGCCGCACGATTTGGGTTGGCTTTCAGTTCTGCTACTTCGCTGACAAGAAGGATCATCTCGATCAATTCATCGATGCCTTCACCTGTTTTTGCAGATAGTGGAACGAAGATCGTTTCGCCGCCCCAAGCTTCTGGTACAAGGCCATGTTCAGTTAATTCCTGCATCACACGGTCAGGGTTAGCTGTTGGTTTGTCAATTTTATTGACAGCGACAACGATTGGTACCTCTGCCGCTTTCGCATGGTTAATGGCTTCAATCGTTTGCGGCATCACGCCATCATCTGCTGCAACGACTAGGATGGTTGTATCCGTTACCTCGGCACCACGTGCACGCATCGTTGTAAATGCTGCGTGTCCAGGGGTATCAAGGAACGTGATTTTCTTGCCGTTTTCTTCAATTTGGTATGCACCGATATGCTGCGTGATTCCACCAGCTTCGCCTTCAACGACTTTCGTTTTACGAATGCTGTCAAGAAGGGTTGTTTTCCCATGGTCAACGTGTCCCATGATCGTCACAACTGGAGGGCGTACTTGCATATCTTCTTCTTTATCTGCAACTTCATACTTTTCAAGTTCAGTTTCTTCTAAAATGATAACTTCCTCTACTGGAACGCCATATTCAGAAGCGATTAATTCAACTGTATCTTTATCAAGCTCTTGGTTAATAGTTGCCATAACACCAAGCATCATCAGCTTCTTAATGATTTCAGCTGATTCTTTTCCAAGCTCTTCGGCAAGCTGGCCAACTGTCATTGAATTTGTAAATTCAATTTTTTCAGGAAGCTCTTTTTTAGGCTTCACAGGTCTAGCTTGCTGTTGCTGTGACTTGTTGCCACCGCGTTTGTTTTTGTTTTTGTTTTGGTTGTTGTTTTTTTTGTTTTTATTAAATTGATTATTCTGCACGTCATTCTTCTTTCTATCATTGATTTTGTTAGATGATTGGTTTTTTTGTTCTGCGGGTTTCTCGTTAGCTGTCTCTTTTGCTTTGGCTTTTTTATATTTAGCGTCTAGCTTTTTCACAGTGTCGTCTTCAAGCGTCGCCATGTGGTTGTTCACTTCCACGTTCATATCCTTAAGCGCTGCTATAATATCTTTACTTGAAACATCTATGGCTTTTGCATATTCATATACTCTCACTTTAGCCATTCGTTCACCCCCAAATAAATTAATCGAGCAAGCTTATAAGCTTCTTAGCGAAGCCTTGGTCAGTGACAGCGACAACTACGCGAGCTTCTTTCCCAATAGAACGTCCGAGAACGGAACGGTCTTCAATTTTTCTAACCGGAACATTATAAAATTTGCATTTGTCAGATACCTTTTTCTCTGTGTTCGGTGAGGCATCTGCTGCAAGAAGAACCAGCTTAGCACGCGCATGTCTAACTTCTTTGATCACAAGATCTTCTCCTGACACGACTTTACGAGCTCGATTTGCTAGACCAAGCAAAGGATACCACTTAGAATCAGTCATTTGGTTTTTTCACCTTTTCAGCTAGTTCTAGTAATTCTTCAAATATGTGTTCGTCAATCTGTGTCTGAAATTGCTGCTGTAAACTGCGTTTGTTCTTTGCCGCAAGAATGGTTTCTTTATCGAGAGAAAGGTAAGCTCCGCGTCCGTTCTTTTTTCCGGTTGCGTCAACAGACACTTCACCTTCTTTAGAACGAACAACACGGATCAGTTCTTTCTTTGGTTTCATTTCTCCCGTCACGACACATTTTCTAAGCGGGATTTTTTTTCGGCTATTCACCTTTTACATCACCTCTTATTCGTCAGATTCCTCAGCTACTGGTTCAGCCTCTAAGAAAAGAGATTCAGAGTCTTCAGTTCTTGGGAAAATACCGAGTTCCCTTGCATCTGTTTCGCTTTTAATGTCAATTTTCCAGCTAGTCAGCTTTGCTGCAAGGCGCGCATTTTGACCTCTTTTACCAATGGCTAACGACAGCTGATAATCAGGGACAATGACTGTTGTCGCCTTATCTTCTTCATTCACAATAACATCAAGTACTTTTGATGGACTTAATGCATTGGCAACAAATTCAACCGGGTCATTAGACCAATGGACAATGTCAATTTTTTCGCCTTTTAGCTCGTTGACAATTGCTTGTACACGCTGGCCTTTTGGACCAACACAAGAACCAACTGGGTCAACATCAGGATCATCAGTACGAACAGAGATTTTAGAACGGTCCCCAGCTTCTCTAGCAACCGATTTAAGCTCTACAGTACCATCATAAATTTCTGGCACTTCAATTTCAAATAAACGCTTTAATAGACCTGGATGTGTTCTAGACACATAAATTTGTGGTCCTTTTGTTGTTTTTTCGACTTTTGTAATAAACACCTTAATGCGGTCATGTGGTTTGTAGTCCTCATTTGGCATTTGTTCGTTGACCGGAAGAAGGGCTTCGATTTTGCCAAGTGACACGTAAATGAATTTACTGTCAATTCGCTGAACGATTCCCGTCATAATGTCTTCCTCGCGATCGATAAACTCAGTGTAGATCACACCTCGCTCTGCTTCCCTCACTCGCTGCGTCACCACTTGTTTCGCAGTCTGAGCTGCAATGCGTCCGAAATCTTTTGGCGTGACTTCAATTTCAACGACGTCACCTACCATGTAATTCGGGTTCATATTGGCTGCATCATCTACAGAGATTTCAAGGCGAGAATCATACACTTCATCTACAACATCTTTTCTTGCAAATACGCGAATTGTTCCCGTTTCGCGGTTTAAATCAACACGAACATTTTGCGCTTGATTAAAGTTACGCTTATATGCAGAAATGAGTGCAGCTTCTATCGCTTCAATAATAATTTCTTTACTAATACCCTTCTCTTTCTCGAGAACAGTCAGGGCATCTAACAACTCACTACTCATTTTTATGGTTCCCCCTTATATCAATGAAAAGGTTAATTGAACGAAACTGCTAATCTTGCGTTAGCTATTTTTTCGTATGGAATATTGATCTCTTTCTTTCTTGTCTTGATCTTCACTGTCACTGTTGCAATCTCACCATCAAAGCTTGTAAGCTCACCTTCAAACGCTTTTTCACCATCAATTGGTTCATATGTTTTCATGAAAACATTTTTTCCAAGTGCTTTTTCAAAATCAGCTTTTTTCTTTAATGGGCGCTCCGCTCCAGGAGAGGACACTTCAAGAAAGTAGTTTTGGCTAATCGGATCTGCCTCATCAAGCTTTTCGCTCAAGGCTTCGCTCACTTTGGCACATTCTTCGATATCGACGCCTTTATCAGAGTCAATAAACACGCGAAGGAACCAGTTTTGACCCTCTTTGACAAATTCAACATCAACGAGTTCAAGCTGTAAGCCATCTAAAATTGGCTGTACCATTTCGCTTACGACATCCACTACTTTTTTGCTCATTCTCTTCCTCCTTGTGCTTTCGATAAACGCTCTTATCAATCATTCTGCATAAAAACCCTGCTTTATGTGAGCAGGGGGAGCAGAAAACGGATGAATAATGTCGAGACAAAAATTGCCTGTTCAATACAAAAGAGCGGGTTTCCCCACTCTTGTCTCGGTAATCGTTAGCATTTCCATAAAAACTATACCATATCCAAATTTTTTATGCAAATGAAGTTCCTTATTCAGCAGGCATTCGCCATCAGTTCTTTTCGTTCATTCTTTTCGCATGTTCACTGATAAGTGCTGCCTCCCTACTCCCTTTTATGATGCGGAAACCGTCATAATCGGGATAGAGCGAATCATCGTCCTGAATGCTTGTTAAAATCCAAAATTGACTGCCAGCCCCTCCGAGCCGCTCAACCGCTGACAGCCAGCTTTGGTATACGTCAGGACGTGCTGATTGATTTTGATAGCCAAACTCTTCTAATACAACTGGTTTTCCGATTGTCTTCCCGCGGGTGATATGGTCTTCGATCCATTTCACTCCCCAAGCAGCAGACTTGTTCCAGTGATCTGGGTACAGATGATAGGTTCCATAATCGATATTAGAGAGAGCTGTCAAACGGTCCCAATCGACGCCTTCTCCGCCTCTGTAAAACCAATCTTCATGGTCTGGTATGCGAAAAAACCCTTCATCTCCTACTGCAACAAGATGGTGACGATCCAGCGATTTGATCCATGTACTCATTTCATCTGCCCATTTGACTAGTATATTACCCGTTGGATCTGACTGCACACGCGGCTCATTGGCCAATTCCCAAGTCATAATAGCTGGATCGTCCTTATATTGAACACCTGTGTACGTATTCGTTCTTTCTAAAACATAACGCACATAATTTTTGTAAGCATGTTGAATACGAGGATCTGTATAAAAGGCATCATGTGATCCTGCATTGAACCACTTTACGTATTGATTCATCCCGCCAAAGTCATCCCAATTGTTCACTAGCGGGATGACAAGCTTTATTCCTTCCTGTCCCGCTTTATAAATCGCATAATCTAGTTTTTGAAAACCCGATTCTTCATAGATCCCTGGACTAGATTGTAAAACGGAGTTTTCTTGAGGGGACCCGTCGTGAAATCCCCAAATACGTAAGACCTTTAAATTCATTGCTTTCATATCATCGAACACTGCATCTACCATCTTTTTAGATTTGTAATGGAAATAGTAATTATTTGTACCAGCAAAGTAAAATGGTTGATTGTTCAGCGTAAATTGTGTACCAGATGTCTGCACATATGCGGCGGCTTTAATCGTAAGTGAAAACCAGCCGGCCCATATAGCGACCACAAGTATGAAGCAGGACACTCTTTGAGTCCATTTTTTCATTTACATTCTCCTCACAATCTATCCTTCTTCAGGTACAATCACATCGAGCCGAAGCGGTGTTTGTTCTTTTGAATCAAGTTCAATTGTCTGTTGTTTCAACAGTTTACTTTCTTTACCGATTCGAATTTCATATGTCCCGTGAAATGCTCGACATGTCACATTGCCATTAGCATCTGTTTTCTCAACTCTTTGTGTCGTCCACTCATTTAGAAGCTTTTTGTAACGTCTGCCTGCTTCATTTAAAGTCCAATCGTAATTTACGATGGCCGCATGCTCACCTCTCCAATGGGCACCTGCCCAAAATCCCCACATTAGCACTCCTTTTACGGCTGGATGACTAAATGCGACGCGATATAAAGCCTCTAGGTTATCCGCTCTTCTATTAGCGTCAGGGTGAACAGAGTCGTACTCTGTAACCCATATAGGAAGACCAAGCTCAGCAAGCACATCGAGCCTCTCTTTTACAATGACTGGATCGACCCGTTCTTCAAAATGTCCTTGAACACCAATCGCCTCAATAGGTGCGCCTAACTGACGCAATTCATTGATATGTGCTTTATAAGCCTGGTGCTCACCATATGAGATCACATTATAATCATTCACAAACAATCGTGCTTGAGGGTCAATTTTTTTCGTTTCTTCATACATCCACTTCCAAATACTTTTCCCGAATCGGTCTTTAAAAAATGAACCATGCATCATTTCATTGTTTACATCCCAATGGCGGAATCTCCCTTTAAAATGATTGCCTGCATGCTCAAGTCGGTTTTTCATGGCTTCATACACTTCGTGATTCGGTAGTGACCTCAGCCAGCTTGGATTGGCATCCTCTACCTCCCAAAATAAAGCGTGCCCCCTTACTGGAAGTTGATGTTTATCTGCAAAATTCAGCATCGCATCTGCTTTTTCGTAGGTGATTCTCCCTCTTTCCGGCTCATTCGCATACCATTTTGCCTCATTTTCAAAAACAGCCCAATTAAAATGCTTCACAAAAAAATCGGCATATTGTTGATTAAATAACACTTGGTCATTCATCGCTGAACCAAATGCGAATTCATGCCTGACTTGCTTCAACTCAACCTCTATTCCTGCTATTGGCTTTTTATCGTGATTTGTGACGTTTATTTCAAGATCTCTTTGTCTATGCTCTGAGATTCGATCATTCGCCTCTTTTTTCCACATCAGATTGTTCTGCTCATTTTCGCCATTGTTTATTGATTGATGAAGAAAGCTTCTTTCTTTGACCATGTAAACACACCCTTATTTTCACTGGATTTATATTTCTTAAACAAACTGCCGGCTCAAAGAAACCGGCAGCTTAAATTTCACCTGTTAGTTGATCAGACGATGATATTCTGCGTAGGCAGTGGCCATATCCACTTGTGACCAAAAACGGTGATAAGTGAAAACCGGTGCCCCATTTTCCCATTTGCCTGTTGCTTCATTAAATGAAGACTGATATTTACTCTCGAGTGAAGACCATGCTGGATCTTGTTTAATGTTCGGACGAAGATCAGCAAAACTCGTATAGACCCCATTACCTCCTCGCTGCGGATCAGAAGGAATAGTGCTTGATCCAGGAATCTGATTCCCTTGACCAAATGTCCCGTTCCAACCATTTGGGAAATACACTTCTTTTTTAAAGAAGCGGTCATAGTCCTCTCTTTCTTCCTCTGTCACAATGCCCACGCCATCATTGTAATTCCACGCAACCTCAAGGAGCTGTGCGGCGGCATCTTTCGCTCTGACACCAAGCGCTGTATAATCCCCTGTTTCAAGCTTAGTAGCAGCAGCAAAGAATGTTAAAGCCTTGACGAGACTCCCTAGTACGCCCGTATCCTGAGTTGGATCTTTTGTGACAGCTGTTAAGTTTGGATTTCCTGTTGCAGACTGGAATCCATTCCAAGTGTCAGGCTGTCCGCTCCAAGCAATATTTCCAGGAAGCCAAAACTCGCCAGGTGCACTCGTTGTGGCAACAGCAGCATTTGTTCCTCCTAGAATTCTTTGTCCTTGGTCATCTAAGAAATAACCCTCTTCATCCGACACAGGACGGCTGCCGATAAAAATGTAATCTAATGCATAGTCGACCCATTTTGTGATACAAGATTTGGCCATTTGGACATTTTCAGATGTTTTGTCTCCGTCTTTCACAAAAATATAATAAAGCTCTGCTACGCGCTCCATCGGCCATGCCTGCATCCCGAACCAGTTATTAGAAGGCGGATCAAGATATACAGGTGCATCTTCATATGCCATATCATAAAAAGTACTTGTTCCCGCCGGATATGCACTATAGTCTCCATTCCAGCTATTGGTTGCGCCTCCTGCTATCGCTCCCTCTTTTGATTGAAGCCATACATAAAATTCAAGCTGCCTTTTTAATGTTTTTTCCCAATCGCTTGCACCGGTAGCGGAAGATGGCTTTAAACCACCATTGTCTGAGGACAAAGCATAAGCGGCGACAGGGTTTTGATACCCTTGGTGGCAGTGGCTCGCTCCGATACGCCATGACCAGTTTGCATAGTCGCCAAGTCCTCCGCCCCAAGAGGTATACCACGCCATTAAGTAATGACAGGCACCCTTTCCGTTTCCAGGGTACGGATTCCCTTGCTTGCCGCTTCCAATCGTTTGAAAATACTTATCGTACATACCGTAACGGAGAAAATCACCCATTTTTTTCGCTTTATCAAGATAGGTTGAATTATTGTAGCCGAGTTCCTTTGCCCAATACATCGCTTGTATTGCACGCGCATCAGCATCCGTCGCATTGGTATAGCGCCACTGAGCAGCTGGTACTTGGTTTTCTTTTGTGAACAAGCTCATAAAGCCTTCATTTGGCTTCCCAAAAGATTTATCATCTTGTGATGGATGTGGGATCGCCTCCCATACAGATTCCTGCGGCCCGCGCTGGAACGTGTTCACATATGTGGCTGTATGTGATGGATTGAGCAAGTTCCCATATTTATACCAGTTATCGACATCAAGCAGCCAGTGCATTAAATACGTTTCATTCGTTCCATAGGTTGATTTCAATTCACCATCAATCGGATCTTGACCAGCAGCACGAGCTCCGCTCAGCTGACTAGGATATTGATCTGGATATGGTTTTTCCGCTGCGTATGTGGCTGGGCTAGTAGGATTGTAGGCGCTCATATGCGGCTGCTCATCATTTCCATCTTCATTTACTGGGATGATGTACTTCTCCATATTGTCCCAGGCTGCCTCTAATTTGCTCCAATCCCCTGTGTAATGTCCGTACAACACCTCTAGCCACAGCCAATAGCTATACGCTTCTGACGTTGTCATATGCCCATAATCAGGCGCTTCGCAAATAAGCGTCTCAATTGAATGATACGGAATTCCTTCTGATGAAAAATATCCATTCCCATCACTTTTAATTTGATCATAAAGCGTTAAAAACCGTTCTTTGTTTGACAAATCCTTCACCCTTTCAAAAAATCTTGATTTTTATTTGTCTGGAAGTGTACCAAATACTAAAGCACCATCATCAAAAACAGGAATTCTCGTTGTTTTTTGCATATTGGATGTTAAGCCTTGAAAGGAATAATCATTTGAGGCATCCCATATATTCGACCCATTTGGTGCAGATAATCGAAATTGTATTTCCTTCTTATGCTCTGATTCTCCTCCAGGAAAAATCGCTACGCCTGTAAAATCAATTTCTGCATAATACACGTAAGCTGATGCGTCATATACCTTGAGCGGATATAAGGAAGCGCCTTCATTGTAGGCGGCTGTCACTTGAATATCTTTTTCTGTGAATCCCTTTGCAAAGACCTCACTCAGATTGACGTAATATCTAAAGGAGAGCGTTTGACTACGTCTAGCCGGCCATCCGGACCGGTTGTATAGAACCGCCTTTACTTGAGTAGATGTTACATTGTTATTCATCACTGCTGCCTCTACAAAAAACTCATCCTCTGGTTGTTCTTTAGGCGGGAAATTGGGCAGTTTTGATTGCCCTTTTCCAAACAGCTGCACCATTTTGGCTATATTTCCTGTAAAAGCGGCATTATAGTCCGTCGCCACCTCGTTTGATACATAATCAGAGATGTCATCGTCATATTGATCCTGTGCATTAGGTCCGCCAACAAGCGCCCCATAAAGAGTGTGACGATGATTCGAAGGATTTGTCAGTTGATTAGACCATGAACCGTGTGCAGTTCGGTGGTGTGGATGCTTCGGCGGGTTCTGGCCAAACCCAACGACATAGCTTCTATTAAGCGGATTATCACCAAGCATATAGTGAGTTTGGTTGATCGCGAACGTTTGGTATCGATTCTTTTTTTCTTTATCTGACACCCAATCAGCGTAAACAAAGGCTAAAAATGCTGCATTTGCTGTATAACGCAGTGAGCCCCATTGATCTAGCCATGCCAAACCGCCAGGCGTATAAGTGATTCTTTCGACTTTTCCATTTTGAACAAAACCCGTCGTCCAGTAATCGAGATTACGCTCTGTCGATTCTATAAATCGATTCTCTTTCGTGATTCTGGCGAGTAAGATTTGCGAAGCAAAAAAAGTATTGTCCCACGACATGGTAAACGTATAATCCCAATCCTTTGGCCATTCCTCTACTGCTTTTAATGCTTGATTTAAATAGGTTTCTTCATTTGTTGCCAAGTACAGCCAGATTCCGCCCCAAATGAGTTCATCAATATAGCCGCTCCAGGAGTTGTAAAACGGCTGAGCGTTTGTGACACAATCTGTATACTCGCCGCGATACCTGTCAGCAAATGCATAAAGCTGTTTCGCGTGCGCTAGAAGCTTTGCTGCATACGGGGCATCTGTCTCTTTAAAAATGATAGAGCCCGCTGCTAAAGCTGCCGCAGTTTGGGCGGCCACTTCTGTTCCAGGGCAATTTTCATCAATTTTAAAAGCTGGCCGGCTCATGGGCATCACTTCTGCCGGTCCCCACCAAGCATGATCAGCATTCCCATCACCTACCTGGGCCCAAAACTCGTTCGGACCTGTATGTGCTTTCAAAAAATAATCTGTTGCCCACCTGATTTGATCTAAGATGTCATCAAGCAATTCTGCCTCTTCATAGGCTTCTCGGTATTCATATACTGTCCATGCAAGCACAGCTGCTGAGTAGGCCATCGGAAGTCCAAATTTCACATGATCACCTGCGTCATACCAGCCGCCAGTTAAGTCATGCCCTACATCCTTCCCATCCTCTAGTCCAGAATCTCCCCGCCAGTTGAGACGGTTGCTTTTAGGCAGCTTTCCAGACCGCTGCGCTTCATAAAACAACAAGGATTTTTGAAGAACCTCTACATAGTTATAAGATGCCATTTCTGAATGACTCACCCCTTCTATTTAGTCAAACATGAATAGACAAGCCACCTCCTTTTATTCAGAACGTGATTTGAACAGCTTTGAAAAGAATCAAATATGTTTCAAAAATAAGCATAGTAAACAGCAATCAGCTTTGCGCTCATCGAAGTTTTTTCTCTTGATTCTTTCTGTGACTGTACCCAGAATGATCATATGTCGCATGAGAACATTTCAGACGGCGAAATTCTCTTTTTTGCTCTATTTGGGTAGAAAGAATGACATACAATCTCTTCTTTTAAAACATCACGCTAAATCAAGGTATATGAATGAATTAGAAAATGATTCCATTTGGTGGAAATTCTTTATTAGTTAACATAATAATATTATTGTATATATAAAAAAGAAACGCCCCTTTAAGGGCGCTCTTCATTAATCGCATTAAAACAAAGAAAGCTGGTTTTGATCGGGAAGTGCTTCTAAGCAGCCTTGACGATCTAAATATTCTAGGATCGTTTTCGACACTTTTCCGCGTTTTTGTAAATCTTCTTTTGAAAGGAATTCCCCGTCTTGTCGTGCGCGAACAATATTTAACGCAACGTTCGTTCCGAGTCCAGGGATTGAGTTAAATGGCGGAATCAATCCGTCACCATCAATGATAAACTCTGATGCACTTGATCGGTAAAGGTCCACTTTTTTGAAATGGTAGCCTCTTTCACACATTTCAAGGGCAAGCTCTAGTACAGTTAATAGGTTCTTTTCTTTCGGTGATGCATCTAAACCTTTTGAGTTAATATCGTCCATGACTGCTCGAATCGCATTTGATCCTTTTGTCATTGTTTCAATATCAAAGTCATCTGCACGAACGGTAAAGTAAGCCGCATAGTATAAAAGTGCATGATGCACCTTAAAGTAGGCAATCCGTACAGCCATTAATACGTAAGCAGCTGCGTGGGCCTTAGGGAACATGTATTTGATCTTTTTACAAGAATCAATATACCAGTTCGGTACATTATTATTCTTCATTTCTTCTTCCCATTCAGGGGGAAGTCCTTTTCCTTTACGAACAGACTCCATGATTTTAAAGGCAAGTGACGGTTCTAAGCCCTGATAGATGAGATAGACCATAATATCGTCACGGCACCCAATCACTTCACTTAGTTCACACGTTTTATTGTGAATAAGCTCTTGCGCATTCCCGAGCCATACATCCGTCCCGTGTGATAATCCAGAGATCTGAACGAGCTCTGAGAAGGTTGTTGGTTTTGTATCCTCAAGCATTTGCCGAACAAACCTTGTCCCAAACTCTGGAATACCGAGTGTACCTGTTTTACAGCCAATTTGCTCCTCTGTTACACCAAGAGGCTCTGTTCCTTGGAAAATTTTCATCACTTCTGGATCATCTGTTGGAATCGTCTTTGGATCAATTCCGCTTAAATCCTGAAGCATACGAATAACCGTAGGATCATCGTGCCCTAGTATATCAAGTTTGAGCAAGTTGTCATGGATTGAGTGGAAATCAAAATGCGTCGTTTTCCAATCAGAACCTGTCGCATCTGCTGGAAATTGAATTGGTGAGAAATCGTAAATGTCCATATAATCCGGCACTACAATAATACCGCCTGGATGCTGGCCCGTTGTCCGTTTTACCCCTGTACAGCCTTGTACAAGCCGGTCGATTTCTGCGCCCCTCATATGAAGATTATGATCTCCAGCGTAGCCTTTCACGTAACCATACGCTGTTTTTTCTGCAACAGTACCAATCGTACCTGCTCGGTATACATACTCTTCACCGAACAGCTCTTTCGTATAGTTATGGGCAATCGGCTGATATTCACCTGAGAAGTTCAAGTCGATATCAGGGACTTTGTCTCCTTTAAAACCTAAGAACGTTTCAAACGGAATATCATGTCCATCTTTTTTGTACGGCGTGCCACATTCCGGGCAGTCCTTGTCAGGAAGGTCAAAGCCTGAACCAACAGATCCGTCGTTAAAGAACTCGGAATGCTTACAGCTTGGACATACATAATGCGGCGCAAGCGGGTTCACTTCGGTAATCTCTGTTAAAGTTGCAACAAGAGATGAGCCGACAGATCCCCTTGAACCAACAAGATATCCGTCATCAAGTGATTTCTTTACAAGCTTATGAGAGATTAAGTAAATAACGGCGAATCCATGCCCGATAATACTTTTTAATTCTTTCTCAATACGGTCTTCTACGATTTTCGGCAAATCATCTCCGTAGATGCTGCGCGCCATTTGATAGCTCATTTCCCGTACTTCTTCATCTGCACCTTCAATTTTTGGTGTGTATAGGTCATCTTTGATTGGTTTAATGCTTTCGACCATCTCAGAGACTTTTTTCGTATTCGTCACGACGATCTCTTTCGCTTTTTCCTCTCCTAGAAAGGAGAATGCTTCAAGCATTTCATCTGTCGTTCTAAAATGAACTTTTGGCAGTTCATGACGGTTCAGCGGATTTGCTCCACCTTGTGATGAAATTAAGATTTTACGATAAATTTTGTCTTCTGGATGCAGATAATGCACATTTCCAGTTGCTACGACTGGTTTATTCAGCTTTTCGCCAAGCTTCACAATGTTTGTGATGATTTCTTTTAACGCACGTTCATCTCGAACAAGCTCCAGCTGCAGCAGATGCTGATACACTTCTGGCGGATGAACTTCTAAATAGTCGTAAAATGCTGCAATGTCTTCCACCTCATCAGGTGATTTTTGCATCATTCCTTCAAACACTTCACCCTTATCACAGGCAGACCCGATAATTAAACCTTCTCGATATTTCTCAAGCTGTGAGCGCGGAATGCGCGGCACTCGGTAGAAATAATGAATATGAGAAAGAGAAACAAGCTTGAATAAATTTTTCAGCCCTGTCTCATTTTGTGCGATCAGAATGGCATGGTAAGGACGTGAGCGCTGGTAAGCATTAGACTGACCCATGTTTTCATTCAATTGATCGTGATAGGCAATATCCTTTTCAGCGGCATCTTTTAGCATTTTCAGCATGAGGTAGCCTGTCGCCTCTGCATCGTAAATGGCCCGGTGATGCTGCGTCAGTTCTATATCGAACTTTTTACAAAGTGTGTTCAGCCGGTGATTCTTAAATTCAGGGTAAAGGAATCGGCCAAGTTCCAGTGTATCAATCACAGGGTTTGACGCTTTATCTGTTTTTAACAGGCGCTTGTACGCTGTATTTAAAAAGCCCATATCAAAGCTTGCATTGTGCGCAACAAGGATATCTTGTCCAATCCATTCTTTGAAATCCCGTACGACATCGACGACATCTGGAGCATCTCTGACCATATCATCCGTGATACCTGTTAATTCGATCGTTGTCGCTGATAATGGGTGATGAGGATTTGCAAATGCCTCAAAACGGTCAATGATTTCTCCGCCTTTTATTTTCACTGCTGCCAGTTCAATGATCGTGTCATACACAGCTGAAAGTCCGGTTGTCTCGACGTCAAATACGACATACGTTGCATCCTCTAACAAACGGTGCTCTGGGTTATAGGCAATAGGTACTCCGTCGTCAACCAAGTTGATTTCCACACCATACATCATTTTGATGTCATGCTTTTTACTTGCTGCATACGCATCTGGGAAGGATTGTACAACCGCATGATCCGTCAGGGCAATTGCTTCATGTCCCCATTTTTTTGCTTGTTCTACCAACTTGCCGATGCCAGTAACAGCATCCATTTGACTCATTGGGGAATGCAAATGAAGCTCGACACGCTTTTCACCCTCAGGTGCCGTATCTACTTTCAGCTGAGGTTTCATTTCGTTTACATCATTGGCAATCATGACAAGGTCTCTAACAAACGTATCGTTTTGAATGCTTCCTCTTGCTTTGACCCACATGCCTTTTTTCAATGATTTCATCAGCTGGGCATCTTCTTTTTCTCTTGCAAACATTTTGATTAAAATACTGTTTGTATAATCTGTAATTTTAAAAATACAAAGCGTTCTGCCGCTTTTCAGCTCACGCGTTTCTGCATCGAATACGTAGCCCTGGACGGTGATTCTTCTTTCCTCATCCATAATACTATCAAGCGTACGAATTTCTTCATTGTCTTTAATTTGATAGCCAATCATGAGAGGGCCAGACGGACCTTCCTCCTGCTCCTCACTTTCCTTCTTCTCCATCTCAGTGAGAGCTTGCATCGCTCTTTCTTGATCTTCAGCAAGCTTTTGTTCTCTGAACTTCTGAATCTCTTGATCTGATACAAAAATTTCTGTATCAAATTGAAGTTCTGGAAAACCTACTTGTTTAAAAGCAGCCTGGAGCATTGGACTGTACTTCTTCTTGATGGCCAAAGCCTCTGTTTCGCTTTTCGTTTTGATGATGATTTTATGTCCAGAAAGCGATGGTTTTTGCTGCTGAAGCAAGCTGATGATTGGAGGAGAAATTCCTTGAAGCTCTTCCACACAATGTGACCAATACGATTGAACGAGCTCTTCAGAGATGCTTGGATCATTGACTTCAATCGTACAAGTAACTTGTGCAATATGAGAAAATGCATTTGTCAGCCTGCTGAGAAACATCGCATATACCTTGTAAGGCAGAAGCGCCTTAAATTTAAAAAGAAAATGCCACGTTTTCGTCGCCTTATGCACCGTCAATTTGACGATTTCTCCTTCTTCAAAGTAACGACTGAGGTCATCATCTGTCATTTGAATCTGATTGAGTAATATATGAAATTGCCGCCGTGTGATCGGTAATTGTTCATCCAAGACAGGACCCTCCTTTTGTCAATCAGAAAGGTACCTCTTTTCTACAGGAGGTACCTTCATTTTTTTGTTCGTTTTTTATGCTTGGCGTATAAATGAAATCAGCTCATCAACAGATACTTCGTGTGATTCCCCTGATTTTCTAAACTTCACTTCAACAATGCCTTCTTCTGAACGTTTTCCGCAGCTAATGCGAATTGGCAGCCCAATTAAATCACTGTCTGCAAATTTCACTCCGACACGCTCCTGGCGGTCATCGAAAAGTACGTCAAAGCCCTGATCTTCTAAGCGCTCGTATAACGTTTCAGCTAGCTCTTTTTGAGCATCGTTTTTCATATTTAATGCAAGGAGGTGAAGGTCATATGGCGCAACAGCTTCCGGCCAAATGATTCCTTTCTCATCGTGATGCTGTTCAACAATCGCTGAAAGCGTTCTAGAGATACCGATACCATAGCAACCCATAATCATTGGCTGCGCTCGACCATTCTCATCAAGGTACGTCGCATCCATTGACTCAGAATAACGAGTGCCTAGTTTAAAGACTTGTCCTACTTCAATCCCCTTGGCAAACTGGATTGTGCCTTCTCCATCTGGAGAAACGTCTCCTTCTTGAATCAAACGAAGATCTGTGAATTCTTTCACTGACACATCACGCGCAGGATTGACATTGACATAGTGATGATCCGCCTCGTTTGCACCTGCGACAGCATTTGTCATGCCTTTAACCGCAAGGTCTGCATAAATATCGACTTCTGCTTCCAGCTTCACTGGGCCAACAAATCCAGGCTCTGTTCCAATGACTTCCAGTACTTCTTCGCGAGTAGCAAGCTCTACAAGCTGTGCTCCTACCAAGTTTTTCACTTTCACATCATTTACTTCATGGTCGCCTCTCGTCAGGATGAGAACATACGCATCATCTGCTTTAAACAAAACAGACTTGATACAAAGAGAAGGATCAACTTCTAAAAATCCAGCGATGTCTTGAATCGTTTTCACTTGCGGTGTATGGACTTTTTCAAGTTCTTTGAAGTCCGCAGGGTTTGCTTCTTCCCCTTGATATACAGCTTCAGCCATTTCAATGTTCGCAGCATAGGAAGATGTGTCAGAGTATGCGATTGTATCTTCTCCTACTTCTGACAGTGCCATAAACTCATGTGTATCTTTTCCTCCCATTGCACCAGAATCTGCAATGACTGGTCTAAAATTAAGACCTACTTTTGAGAATACATTGGAGTAAGCTGTAAACATCTTATTGTAAGTGTCATCAAGGCTTTCTGGTGAAGAGTGGAATGAGTACGCATCTTTCATAATAAATTCACGTCCGCGCAGCAGCCCAAAACGCGGTCTCTGTTCGTCGCGGAATTTTGATTGAATTTGATAAAGAGTTAAAGGAAGTTTCTTATACGATTTCACTTCGCTGCGTACGAGTGATGTAATCACTTCTTCGTGCGTTGGGCCAAGTGCAAACTCACGGCCATGACGATCTTTCATACGCATCAATTCTGGACCGTATGTATACCATCTTCCTGACTCTTGCCACATTTCTGCCTGCTGCAGCACTGGCATTAACAGCTCAGCTGCTCCCGCCTTTTCCATCTCTTTGCGAACGATGGATTGAATATGCTGGATGACTTTATGAGCAAGCGGAAGATAATGATAGATTCCGCTTGTATTTTGTCTAATGAACCCAGCTCTTACTAAGAGCTGGTGACTTTTTGCTTCAGCATCTGCTGGCACCTCTCGAAGAGTTGGAATAAAAGTCAGGGATTGTCTCATGTCGTTACACCTCATTTATGAAATAGGACTTCTCACAAAAACTCTTGTTTCCCGTAATGAGAAACAAGAGACATTGGTTTTTATAAAAATAATCGCTGGATGTCATTCCACGTAACCACTAGCATTAACAGCATGAGGAATGCAACACCGATAAAGACAACAAGTGCTTCTTTCTCACGATTAATTGGTTTACCGCGAATGGCTTCAACAAACAAGAATAGTAAACGTCCTCCGTCTAGTGCAGGAATCGGCAATAAATTCACGATGCCTAAGTTAATACTAAGGAACGCCGCAAACTGCATTAATGTTAACATACCTTGCTTAGCTACTTCTCCTGTCATGTCATAAATTCCAACAGGACCTGCTAACATATCTAATGAAAATTGCCCTGTGACAATTTTTTGCAAGTTCGTTAAAATCAAACCTGCTGTTGAAATCACAGTTGTTCCTGAGGATGAAATAACCTTCAGAAATCCATTTTCCGTTGGCGGATAAGATCCGAAACGGCCAATGTTTTTTCCGTCTGCTTTCACAGCTTCTGGTACAACCTGCACAGTGCTTTCTTTTCCGTCTCGGTCAATGACGACATTCATTTTTTTCTCAGGGTTCTTTTGAACGGTTTGAACGACGTCTGTCCAAGAATTCATTTTATCCCCGTTAATGGACACGATGTGGTCTCCCTGCATGAGTCCAGCTTCTGCCGCGCGGCCGTCTTTCGTCAGCTTGCCGAGTACAGGATCATCAACGGTAACCCCTTGAATAAATCCTAAAGCAACTAAAATCACATAAGCCAAAATAAAGTTCATAATCGGTCCAGCTGCGATCGCTTTAATACGCTGCCATACCGTTTTTGATCCAAATTGGCGATTGTACGGTGCGATTTGAATTTCTTCACCATCTGCAATATAAAAGCTTGTTTGACTCACATTGTAGCCAGTCAAAATATCTTCATTTCCAGCTTCATATCCTGAGATTCTCATGGCATGATCTAAATCAATTTGCTCCACTTCGATGACAAGTGCATCAGGATATTTTTCTTTATCATTTAAGATGATTTTTTCTACTTCATTTTGCTCATTGAATAAGAGCCCCACTGTATGACCTGGTTTAATTTCAATGACTTCAGGGTCCTCTCCTGCCATTTTAACAAATCCGCCAATAGGGAGAAGTCTAATGGTATAAACGGTTTCCTTTCGTTTAAAGGAGAAAATCTTCGGTCCAAAACCAATTGCGAACTCACGGCATAAAATCCCCGCTCGCTGCGCCATAATTAAATGGCCAAGCTCGTGGAAAAAAACGAGCGTTCCAAAAATAATAATAAACGCAATCACTGTATTCACGAACATACCACCTTATGTGAGGATTGATTGAACAAAGTCTCGTGTATCTTTGTCCACTTCATGGATATCTTGCAAACTAGGCGTTGAAATCACATGATGTCTGTTTAGTGCCTTTTCAATCAATTCTTCAATTTGCAGGAACGTTACTTTGCCTTTCAGAAATGCATCGACTGCCATTTCATTTGCTGCATTGAGCACAGCAGGCATTGTCCCCCCTATTTTACCTGATTCATAAGCAAAATGTAAGCAGCGATACCTGTTAGAATCCGCTTTTTGGAAATTCAATTGTCCAATCTCCCAAAGGTTCAATGATTTCGCTTCTGGTAACGGCGCCCTGTCAGGGTATGTGAGTGCATATTGAATGGGCACTCTCATGTCAGGTGTCCCTAACTGAGCCATGACGCTTTTGTCGTGAAATTCCACCATCGAATGGATAATGCTCTCCTTATGTAACAGCACATCAATTTGGTCATAAGGTATATCAAACAACCAATGCGCTTCAATCACCTCGAGCCCTTTATTCATCATCGTCGCTGAATCAATGGTAATTTTCGCTCCCATTGACCAGTTTGGGTGGTTCAGCGCTTCTTCAACCGTAACACCTTCAAGTTCAGTTCGTTTTTTATCTCGGAAACTACCACCTGAAGCTGTCACGATTAAGCGTTCAATGTTTTTAGCTTGTTCACCTTGCAGGCATTGAAAAATAGCGGAATGCTCACTATCGACAGGAAGTAAAGGTACATCATATCTTTTCGCGTACTCTTTTACTATATGACCAGCTGTCACAAGTGTTTCCTTATTTGCGAGTGCAATCGTCTTTTTTTGTTCAATGGCCTTTAATGTTGGAACAAGCCCGACACTTCCGACAAGGGCATTGACCACAACGTCCACTGCTTCATAGGTCGCGGCTTCGATGTTGGCTTCATCACCAGCAGCTATCTTGACATCGTATTCAAATGAATGACCTTTTAGCGTGTGATAGGCCTCTTCACTTAAGCATCCGACAAATTCAGGCTGAAACTGTTCAATGATTGGTATGGCTTTGTCTACATTTCGGCCAAACGTCATGGCTTTCAGCTTAAATTTGTCTGGGTGCTGCCTCATCACATCTAATGTTTGTTCTCCAATTGATCCTGTTGCGCCTAATAGCGAAATATATCTCAAATTGCCACTCCTTCTCTCGTTCAATAAGTTTCTATGAGGTTAGCTGGCAAACGTTGCGAGCAGTAAATATAAAAACGGCAGAACGAATAAAAAGCTGTCAAACCTGTCCAAAATCCCGCCATGTCCAGGGAGAATTGTCCCTGAATCCTTCACGTGGTAATGACGCTTTAAAGCAGATTCCACAAGGTCGCCAAGCTGCCCAAAGATACTGAGCAAAAGCGTAATAAACATAACAAGCAGATATGATGGCAAAAATCCTGTAACCGCCTGAAACACAAATGACAACACGACCGCTGTGACGATTCCACCGATAAATCCTTCTACTGTTTTGTTTGGGCTGATCTCTGGCCAGAGCTTTCGTTTTCCCATAGATTTCCCAATAAAATAGGCACCTGAGTCAGTGGACCAAATAATCACTGCTGCGAAGAAGATCGCACTCATGCCATATAAGCCTCTAATTTGGATAAAATAATAGAAACTGACACCAATATATAATGTCGCTAATATCACAAAAGCAACCTCATCGAATGTGAAAGAGTTTTTGCTCAACACTGTATAAGTTAAAAGAATTAAGACTGCAAATAAAGCAATCTGCATTTTTGATGCGTCTACGTTCGGGAAGAAGCTGTTCTCTCCGCCCATTAAAAGCCAAAGCAATATTAAGCTGACAATACCAGGAAAGCTGAAAATCGATATCTTTTTCATTCTTAGAAGCTCAAAGAGAGCGACACTTCCCATTAAGTAAATCAGCAGGGTAAATGGCATCTGTCCATATATAACTGCAAGTAAAAAGACTGCAGCTGCCAAAACACCCGTCAAAATTCTTTGTTTCATCTGCACCACCCTCTAAATTCCACCGAACCTCCGGCCGCGGCGCTGGTATTCTCCGATAGCGCCTATAAGATGCTCATCAGAAAAGTCAGGCCAAAGCACATCCGTAAAGACAAACTCGCTGTACGCAATTTGCCAAAGCATAAAGTTGCTTAATCTAATTTCTCCACTTGTGCGAATAAGCAAATCCGGATCTTGAAGAGATTCTGTCATTAAATAAGCTGAAAACATCTCTTCTGTGATGTCTTCTGCTTGAAGCTTACCTTCTTTGACTTTTTCAGAAATTTGTCTGCATGCGGAGACGATTTCTGTGCGCCCTCCATAGTTGAGCGCAAAATTCAAAACGAGTCCGTCGTTATTCGCCGTACTCTTTACTGCGTTCTCTACCGCTCTTTTCGTATGCTGCGGGAGGCCGTCTGGATCACCTGTTAAACGCACACGGACATTTTCCTCGATGAGCTCGGGCAGGTAGATGTTCAAAAATTCTTCAGGAAGTTTCATTAAAAAGTCTACTTCTAGTTTTGGACGTTTCCAATTTTCCGTAGAGAAAGCATACAAAGTCAGCACTTTGACATTCAGCTCATTTGCAAGCTTTGTCATGCGCTTGACGACTTTCATTCCTTCATGATGTCCTGCTACCCGCGGAAGAGCACGTTTTTTTGCCCATCTTCCGTTCCCATCCATGATAATGGCGATATGTGCAGGAATTTCTCCATTTAATATGTCTTCTTTTGTCAGACTTTCTAAGTTGGAAGCTGCAGTTTGCTGATTCTTCCAATTTTTGAGTATATTGAGCATGAGATTCCTCCATCACCCAAAAAGGTTGCGTTTCCGCTAATAATATAGTCACCAACAGTATTAACAAAAAAACCCCCTGTAAACATGAAGAGGGTCTTTTCACTATTATCTATTGTACATAGTTTTTTCTTAAACTTCCATGATTTCTTTTTCTTTATCTTTCGTCACGTCATCAATTTTAGCGACATATTCATCTGTCAATTTTTGAACATCCTCTGTTGATGATCTTAATTCATCTTCAGTGATCTCACCATTTTTCTCGAGCTTTTTCAACTCATCGTTTGCATCACGACGAACATTACGAACAGCTACTTTTGCTTCTTCTGAATATTTTCTTACCACTTTCACAAGCTCTTTACGTCTTTCTTCTGTTAGTGCAGGAATCGCAATACGGATCACATTTCCGTCACTTGTTGGCGTGATGCCAAGATCAGACTTTTGGATCGATTTTTCGATATCACCGATAGCTGTTTTATCATAAGGTGTGATAATCAGCATACGTGCTTCTGGCACTGTGATTGACGCGATTTGGTTAAGTGGTGTTTGTGCACCGTAATAATCAACCGTCACTTTATCAAGCAATGAAGCATTTGCTCTGCCCGCACGAACAGTTGCAAGTTCACGTCCGTATGCTTGAACGGCTTTTTCCATTTTTTCTTTCGTTTGGTTCAATACTTCTTTTGACACGTTATTTCCCCCTCACTATCGTTCCAATTGATTCGCCATTTACGGCACGTTTAATATTTCCTTCTTCCATAATAGAGAATACGATCAATGGAATGTCATTGTCCATACATAATGAGGACGCAGTAGAATCCATTACTGCAAGCCCTTCTTTTAGCACATCAAGATATGAAAGCTTGTCATATTTTACTGCATCCGCATCTGTACGAGGATCAGCACTGTAGACACCGTCTACATTATTTTTCGCCATTAAAATGACATCTGCTTCAATTTCTGCTGCACGAAGTGCTGCCGTTGTATCTGTAGAGAAATAAGGGTTACCAGTACCTGCAGCAAAAATCACGACACGTTTCTTCTCAAGATGACGGATCGCTTTTCTTCTTATGTATGGTTCTGCAACCTGTCTCATTTCGATAGAGGTTTGTACCCTAGACTGAATGCCAAGCGTTTCTAGGCTGTCTTGTAGCGCGAGTGAATTCATCACTGTTGCCAGCATGCCCATGTAGTCTGCTGTTGCACGGTCCATTCCTAAGTCACTACCTGTCTTACCGCGCCAAAGGTTTCCTCCGCCTACAACAACTGCAACCTCAACATCTAGCTCTGCAATTTCTTTTACTTGCTTTGCAATTGAATGAATGACAGTTGGGTTAATTCCATTTCCAGCATCACCTGCTAGTGCTTCGCCACTTAGCTTCAGTACAATGCGATTATATTTCGGTTTGCTCATGATAACCTCCAAGTGTATACTATACCGTCTCTTATTATGCGTAAGAAACTGCCTTTTGTAAATCAATATCCTCTAAAAAATAGGGAACACAGTGCTTGTGCTCCCTAAAAAAGCCCCAGAGAGCTTTTCAAACATTATTTTTTCACTTGGCTCATCACTTCATCAGCAAAGTTGTCTTGACGCTTCTCGATGCCTTCGCCCACTTCATAGCGAACATAAGTTTGAATGCTTGCGTTTTTCGCAGCTACTACTTGTTTCACTTTTTCATCTGGGTTTTTAACGAAAGCTTGGTCAAGTAAACAAATTTCTTCGAAGAATTTGTTTAGACGGCCTTCTACCATTTTAGCAACGATGTTTTCAGGTTTTCCTTCTTGAAGCGCTTGCTGCGTTAATACTTCGCGCTCACGGTTTGCTTCTTCTTCTGACACTTGGTCACGAGAAATGTATTTAGGGTTTACAGCAGCAACGTGCATTGCGATGTCTCTTGCAAGCTCTTCGTCAGTTGTTCCGTTAAGAACAGCTAACACACCGATGCGTCCGCCCATGTGTAAGTAAGAACCGAATGCTGCGTTATCTTCTTTCGTGATAACAGAGAAACGACGTAGAGTGATTTTCTCTCCGATTTTCGCAATTGCAGATGTAATATGCTCTTCAACTGTTGAACCGTTTTCCATTTTAGAAGCATGAGCTTCTTCAATTGTTGCAGGTTTAGCAGCAAGCAAATGATCAGCAAGTTCGTTAAGAAGTGATTGGAATCCTTCGTTTTTCGCAACGAAATCAGTCTCAGAGTTCACTTCTAGGATCACGCCTGTGTTGCCGTCAGTTTTGATAAGAGTTAATCCTTCTGCAGCAATACGGTCTGCTTTTTTCGCAGCTTTTGCAATTCCTTTTTCTCTTAGAAGATCGATTGCTTTATCGATGTCACCATCAGTTTCTGTTAACGCTTTTTTACAGTCCATCATACCTGCACCAGTTTTTTGACGCAGTTCTTTCACTAATTGAGCAGTAATAGCCATTTTACATTTCCTCCTTCTATGTTAAAACACGGATTACTAGGTGAAAAAAAGGTGATAAAAGGCATTTCCCTCTTATCACCTTTTGAATAGGTTACGCAGTTGTTGTTTCAGTTTCTGTCGTTTCTTCTACAACAGCTTCTTCTTCGCCTTGTTTAGACTCAAGAATCGCATCTGCCATTTTAGCAGTTAGAAGTTTTACAGCACGGATTGCATCATCGTTTGCAGGGATCACAACATCAATTTCGTCTGGATCACAGTTTGTGTCAACGATACCGATGATTGGGATATTCAATTTACGAGCTTCTGCAACTGCAATACGCTCTTTACGAGGGTCGATAATGAAAAGTGCATCCGGAAGACCTTTCATGTCTTTGATTCCGCCTAGGAATTTTTCAAGACGTTCTAATTCTTTTTTCAGTTGAACGACTTCTTTCTTAGGAAGAACATCGAATGTACCGTTTTCTTGCATTTTTTCAATATCTTTTAAACGTTTGATACGTTTTTGGATTGTTTCAAAGTTTGTTAAAGTTCCACCAAGCCAGCGTTGGTTCACATAGAACATACCAGAACGGATTGCTTCTTCTTTCACTGAATCTTGTGCTTGCTTTTTCGTACCAACGAAAAGGATTTTTCCTCCGTCAGCAGCAAGGTTTTTCGTGAAGTTGTAAGCTTCTTCTACTTTTTTCACCGTTTTTTGAAGATCGATGATGTAGATACCGTTACGCTCTGTAAAGATGTAACGCTTCATTTTTGGGTTCCAACGGCGTGTTTGGTGACCGAAGTGTACACCAGCTTCTAGCAATTGTTTCATAGAAATAACTGACATGTTGTTGCCTCCTAATATAATGGTTTTTTTTCCTCCGCTCAAGTCATGTTCACATAAAACTGCGCCACGGCAGCACCTTCATACGAATCATTAAGCGTGTGTATTTAACACCAAGAAATAATATAACACATGATGGACTGACAATCAAGAATCCTTTACAGCTTTCCGCTAAATTTTAATAAAAGCTCGATTTCTGTCTTGCCCGTTTTCAGTTCTTTCGCTATTTCTTCTAGCGAATGCCCTTGGTCATATAAGGTCTTCACTTGGTCCTCGAATGTTTCTTCTACTTCACTTTCAGAAGACGCAAAAGCGTCTGATTCAAGATGTGGAACGGGTTCGTTTACCTTCTCTTCCTGCACTTCAACTTCGCTAAGGAGAGCCGACAAGTGCTCTGGTACTGGCTCTTCACTTTCTACCGATTGCTGGGATTCAATTGGTGTTTGTGGCTGCTTTGGTGTCTGAAAATCTGTTTTCAGCTCTACAGCAGAAAAATCAGGGGAAGCGGCTGCCACTTTTGATAGTTTGTCATTCTCTTCTTTGACTTCCATCAAAAATGCAGCCAGGGTATTTTCCGTTTCTTCTAGAAGTTCTCGCTGCTTTTGTTCAGTTGCCTTCAGCGAATTCATTCTCGTATATAAAATGATCACAAAATAAATAAGTGCAGCATGAAGCATGAAGCTAATCAGCCATAACATATTTTTTCACTCACTAACTCTTTAAGATTGAATGGCTTTATCAAGCAGATGCTTAAGCTTGAACAATGCCTTTGAATGAATTTGCGAAATGCGTGAGGTCGATAAATTGAGCACGTGACCGATTTCCGTTAACGTCAGTTCCTCTTTATAGAAAAGACTGATCACGAGCTTTTCTTTTTCAGATAGCTCGGTCATTTTTTCAGCAAGCTGTTCTATTAATTCATCTTTCAGCATCTTCTCCTCAGGTGTCACAGTTTTCTCGTCGCGAATCATGACTTGGACGTTTTCACCGTCTTCTTGATCATGCAGCTTCTCGTCGATTGAAAGCAGATTTGCAAAGAAACCTTCATTCATTGTTGTGACAACATCCTGTTCACTCATGCCAAGTTCCTCTGCCACTTCTGTCGGCGTCACATTTCGTAAATAGCGTTGTTCAAGCTTTTCAATAGCCGCTTCTACTTTTTTTGTTTTTTCTCTTGATGTACGAGGCAGCCAGTCCTCTTTACGAAGACCGTCGATGATGGCCCCGCGGATTCTGAAGGATGCATATGTATCAAACTTCAGATCTCTTCCGGGGTCGAATTTTTCAAGGGCATCATATAAACCGAGCATCCCTAGACTGATCAAGTCTTCTTTATGCACTGACTTCGGGAGACCGATGGAAATTCTTCCAACATGATATGTGACAAGCGGCATATAGCGGCGCATAAGATCATCTCCAGCAGCTGGGTCCTTCCACTCTTTCCATCTAGCCCATAGCGCCTGATCTTCGTAATTTAAGGATTGCATCTTTCTCCCCCTATACTTCCTTAGTTATATCTTCATAATGCCTTGCTTCACAGTGCGGATCTCAAGCTCTGTCGTAAGCGGGTCAAATTCAATCGTACGGCCATTGTTCCCGCCCGTATCCTCACTAATGATCGGGATGCGATAAAGAGACAGGTGTTCTTTAACAGCTGATACGTTTCTAGGTCCAATTCTCATCAGATCATTGGTTGTCTTAAACTTAAACATTTCTGCGCCACCAGCAAGTTTTGCCTTTAGCGCATGTTTGCGCGCTCCTTCTTTAAGGAGCAGATCAATTGTATGCTTGACACCTGTATCTGCATATTTAGCCAAGTTCTCCACTGCCCCTTTTGCAAGGGATGAGTCTGGAAGCATGACATGGACAAGACCTGCCAGTTTTTTTTCTTGATCAAACAGAACAAGCCCTACACAAGAACCAAGTCCGGATGTCCGAATGCGATCCGGTGTTTTCACAAGCTGAACATCCGCAATACCAACCTTTACAACTGCCGGAATCTGAACGTTCATTACAGGTTACCTAATGCTTTGAATAGTTTTTCAAACGATTCAAAGTCTGGTAATAGAAACATATTTCCTTTCAGCTCTTGCTTATTTTGATCATCAAAAATTGATGTATCAATCACAATTGCCTGATCACCTAGAGGGCTAAATTGCATTAATCCTTCGCTAATGACAGCCCCGAACATATCGAGCGTAACATCTGGAACACTTGGGTGAAGCTGCAATTTTGTTAAATCGGCAAGGGCTGATAAATAAGAGCCTGCTAAAATATTTCCCAGCTCGTGTAGTGCTGACGTCCCCATCACATGCTCGTGAATGGTATCAATATCAAATGCTGGATCTCGTACAAGCTCTCTTACAAATTGCTCGGCTTGCTCAAAGGGCATAATGAAAAAGATAGAGCCAGATAAATCTCCTTCCATTCGCAGGAAAATACTTGCAACTGGGAGGTCTGCACCACCAAAAAAATCCATTAATTCTTCAAAAGAGAGAACCTTGACAAACGGAACAGCCATATCTATTTTGCGATCTAATAGGCTGGCAAGAGCAGACGCGGCGTGGCCTGCTCCAATATTCCCGACCTCTCTTAACACATCCAGCTGTTCATCTTTTATTTCATTGAAAATGCTCATTTCACATCCTCCTTAATGAACAGGTGCATCTTGAACGCTCTTATCGAGGACAGCACCAGGATGAATGATATTAAATAGACGCTGATCATGCTTAATGATACCTGTCACCCATGATTGTCCTTCTTTTTCAGCTGATTCAGGAGAAGATTCTACTTCTTCCTGATGGACTGTAATGACATCATTTGCTTCATCAACAACCCAGCCGACTTCAATGTCACCAACTTGTACAATAATCATTCTTGTTTCATCTGTAATTTCGTTGTCACTTGATCCAAGTCTCACTCTAAGATCGATGACAGGCGTCACGACACCGCGCAGATTAATAACACCGCATATATAAGGGGCAACGCCAGGGATTCTTGTCGGTTGCTGCCATTTTTCAATGGACTTTACTTCTGATACTGAAATGGCGTATTCTTTTTTGTTTACGATAAACACAATCATCTTTTCGCCAGTTTTGATATCTGTACTCATTTCAGACCGCTCCTCTATTGTTTTTTACTTGATCAGTGCATTACAGTCAACGATGAGTGCAACCTGACCGTCGCCTAGGATTGTTGCGCCTGAGATCGCAAACACGTTTGGCAGGTAATCTCCTAGTGATTTCAATACAACCTCTTGCTGACCAATGAATGAATCGACCACAAATGCTGTCAGCTTGTCTCCTTTACGAACAACGATAATGTGCAGTTCTTCCTCTAATTCATTCGCATTTGGTACGTGGAATTGTTTCTTCAGGTACACAACCGGTACGATAAATCCGCGGAAGTCAATCACTTCACGATCATGCGTTTGAAGGATGTCGCTTTTCTTAATAACAGCCGTTTCAATAATAGAAGAAATCGGAATCGCAAATGTTTCCTCTTCCAGCTTCACAAGAAGAACGGAAATAATTGACAATGTAAGCGGGAGCTGGATAGAGAACAATGAGCCCTGTCCTTCTGTTGAGTTGATGCTCACAGATCCGCCTAGTGATTCCAGCTTGTTTTTCACGACGTCAAGACCTACACCGCGGCCTGAGATGTCAGATATCTCATCAGCTGTAGAGAATCCTGCTGCAAAGATCAATGAATCAATTTGATGATCTTCGATGGTTTCCGCTTCTCTTTCGGTAATAACCCCGCGCTCTAGTGCTTTTTCAAGCACCTTTTTACGGTTAATCCCGCCGCCGTCATCTTCTACTTCAATGAAGACGTGATTTCCACTATGATAAGCCTTTAATAGAACGGTTCCTTTTTCTGGCTTGCCTTTTTTCACACGTTCTTCTGGCGATTCAATCCCGTGATCTAGACTGTTTCTGAGTAAGTGTAAGAGCGGATCTCCAATCTCGTCGATCACTGTTCGATCAAGCTCAGTATCAGCGCCTTCAATGATCAGTTCAATTTTCTTATTGAGCTCTTTTGTCAATTGACGGATCATACGAGGGAACCTGTTAAACACAGTTTCTACAGGTACCATTCTCATGTTCAGGATGATCGATTGCAGATCGCCTGAAATACGTGTCATTCTTTCGACCGTATCAGTGAGTTCGTTATTTTCAAGCTCTTTGGCAATCTGTTCTAAACGTCCTCTATCAATAACCAGCTCTTCAAATAGATTCATAAGAGAATCTAGACGATCGATGTTGACACGAATCGTTTTCGTGCCACCGGCAGCTGCACCGTTATTGCCATTTGCTTTTGGCGCATCGTTTGCTGGTGCTTTCGCAGCAGGCACGGAGACTTCTTCTTTTTTCTGTTCAGGTTTTGCTTCTTGTTTTTCAGCTGGAGTCGCTTCTTCAAATGCAGAAAATTCTGAGATCTCAACTTGTTCAACTTCTGAGATCGTCATCACGATTTTTTTCACTACGTCCATCGGTTGTTTAGATAAATAAGAAATACTGAATTCAGATTCGAAATCTTCTGATTCTAAAAGTTCTGCATTTGGAACTGTTTTGACGACCTCGCCTGCTTCGTTCAGTCTTTCAAAGATCATATAGACACGAACGGCTTTTAATAAGCATGCGTCACTTAATGTTACATTGAGTTCATAACATTTAAAGCCTTGTTCCCTCGCTTCATCAAGCACTGTTCGTTCAAATTCGTTATAGTCTAAGTCGTTAGCAGCAGCCGCTGATACATCCGCTGTTTCAACACTAGGAGCTGCCTCAGCATGGCTTCCTGTCACATCTAGCTTTTTACTAATCTCTGTGACATCGCGTTTCCCATCTCCGCCTTCTGCAATTGATTGAACCATTGCTTCAAGGTGATCAAGTGCTTCAAACATCGTGTCCATTGACTCAGGTGTGACAATCATTTGTTCATTTCGAATGGCATCAAACATGTTTTCTAAATGATGTGTTAGCTGAGCCATATCAGCGTAGCCCATCGTTGCGCTCATGCCTTTCAATGTGTGAGCCGCTCTGAATATATCATTCACTAGCTGCAAGTCAGTTGGGTTCTTTTCTAAATCAAGAAGTTTTTCATTACAAGTTTGTAAGTGTTCTCTGCTTTCATCTAAAAAGATATCTAAGTATTGGTTTACATCCAACGTGTTCACGCCCTCTCTTTTTTCATGGAGCTTATAATTGCATGTGCGATGTCATCCACATGCCTTGTTTCATGTGCAAGGCCTGCTTTAATGACTGATTTAGGCATTCCGAAAACAACACATGATTCTTCTTTTTCTGCAATGACTTTTGTATGACCGCTTGCGACCATTTTTTTGACACCTTCTGTGCCGTCACTACCCATGCCTGTCATAATGACAGCAATTTTCTCGTAACCCTTTATATGACTGATGGATTCAAATAAATAGTTAACAGAAGGTTTGTGCCGGCTTTCCGTGTCCTCTGGAGATAGCCTGATGACTAAGGATGCCCCTTGTTCATGAAGTGACATATTCATTCCACCAGGCGCTATGTAGGCTACTCCATTTTTAGCGATGTCTCCATCTTGTGCTTCTTTAATCGAAATTTGAGATAAATGGTCTAACCTAGTAGCAAGTGATGCCGTAAATCCTGCCGGCATATGCTGCACAATCAAAATAGGTGCTTCTATGTCCTTGGGCAGCTTCGTGACAACTCGTTGAAGTGCCCTTGGCCCTCCCGTTGATGTTCCGATTGAAATAATCTTTCGGAGTGAGCCGCTTTTCACTGCTTGCGGGCGAGGTGCAGCCACTGGAATTGGCGGCTTCATCACCGGCGGCTTTGGAGAAACCTGTACTTCAGTGCGTTTCCTTGACAGCCCTGCCGCAAGCACCCGTTCTACAATTTGGCCTCTTACTTTGTGTAAATCGAGCGAAATACTTCCTGAAGGCTTTGTCACAAAGTCAAAAGCACCAAGTTCTAAGCAATGGATGGTTAAATCTTTCCCTTGCTTTGTCTGGCTTGACACCATAATCACGGCAAGGTCGTGTTCAGCCAGAATTTGTTTTAATGCTTCTGTTCCATTTAAAACAGGCATTTCCACATCTAATGTGACGACATCTGGATTCAGTTCCTTTATCCGTTTTAAGGCATCTTCCCCATTTCGCGCCGTTCCGACGACTTCTATTTCTTGCTCGGCACTTAGGAAATCACTAATGAGCTTTCGCATAAAGGCCGAGTCATCTACTACAAGCACTCTAATCATGAGTCCACCTTCCTCCTTTTAAAAAAAGAGGACAACTTATCTATAAACGTATGCTGCTCTCTCTGTGCCTCTCTTATCTGCTGTTGATAAAGTGTTTCTGCCAGCATCTTGATCGTTTTACTCAGCCGTGAATGAGGCTGCTTCATATAAAATGGAATTTGTTCAGCCACCGCTTTTGGAACCGCAGGATCATCCGGCACAGCACCAGCAAATACTAGTTTTCTGTGTAGAAATGATGTGACCACTCCTGCTAATTTCCGGTAGGTTTCTGACCCTTCTGACGGGGTTTTACAACGGTTGACAATGATTTGCACAGATTGTTCGAACTGATGAATCGCTAAGTGTTTAATTGCGCTGTAGGCATCCATAATCGATGTTGGTTCCGGCGTTGTCACAACCACAACTTCTCCTGCTGATAAAACAAAAGGTAGTTGATCTTTAGACAAGCCAGCCCCCATATCAAAGAAGATACAATCAAAGTCGTGCATCATTCTTTCCATTTCCACTAGAAAAAACGACCATTGATCTTTATCTAAAGAAAACAGCTGTTCAAGTCCGCTTCCGCCAGAAATGTAATAAAGGTTGTTCGTTCCTTGAGTCATAGCTGCTTGGAAGGATTTCTTCCTGACAAGAACATCTAATATAGAGCTAGTCGATGTTTTTCCTAGTAAAATATCAATATTCCCCATACCAAAATCAAGGTCGATGACTAACACTCGCTTCCCTGCATTTGCGATAGACAGTGCCATATTCAGTGTCAAATTCGATTTTCCAACCCCGCCTTTACCGCTCATGACAGCAATGGTTTTTGCCTGTCCGCTTATACCAAGAGGAGTTGGTGTGATCGTTTGATTCTGCTGAACGAGCTTTCTTAAACCTTCTGCTTGGTCGGGCTTCATCATTGTAAGACCATCCTTGTTAATTCAAGAGGAGAGCCCTCTAGAATATCCTCAGGAACATTTTGACCATTTGTTAAAAAGCCAAGTCCAATTTGAGAGTCTGCAATGATTTGAAAGATGGTTCCCATCGTGTCTGTTTCATCTACTTTTGTAAAAATGAATTGATGAATTGGAACATGTTCAAAGCGTTTGACCATGGCGTTCATGTCCTGATACTTCGAGGTCGCACTCATCACTAGGAAACTTTGACTGCTTTCATCAAATGGAATGATGTCTGTCAGCTCTTTGATATACGCTTCTTCTTTAAAGTTACGACCCGCTGTGTCTACGAAAATATGATCATACTCTTTAAAAGTCTCTTGAGCTTTTACAAAATCCTCTCTCGAATAACAAACCTCAAGCGGTGCATTGAGCAGTTCCGCATATGTTTTCAGTTGTTCGATCGCTGCAATTCGGTACGTATCTGTTGTAATAAAAGCGATTTTCTTTTGCTTCTGAATGGCCGTTTTGGCAGCGAGCTTTGCAATCGTTGTTGTTTTACCAGCTCCAGTTGAACCAAACAGCACAATGTATTTTGAACGAATCATCGGCTCATCAGAGGTGTGAGCCGGCAGCATATCTGCCAGCAGTTGTTCAAGTTCTTTTTGAATTTGATCTTCCTTGACAGCACCCTTTGTTAAAAGACCTTTGAGGCATTCGTCTCGAATGGCATCATCAAGACCTTGATCCTTCAGCTTTTGATCGATTGCCATGAGAGGATCAGGCAGAATACCAGCATGCCGCTCATTCCTCGCATATTCTAAAGGCTGAGCTTGAGAAGGTACTGGTTTCACTGCCTCAGGAGCAAAAGACGGCTCTTCAGGCCGGTGTTGAATTTGCTCCTTTTTCGGAAATACTGGAAGAGGAGGCGCAGGGTGTCCACCTTTACCCGCTCTTTCTTCAAAATCTTGATCCAGCACTGCAATCACTTCAACCATTTGCTGTTTCTTTAAACCGAATAGCTTTCGTTTCACAACAGTTTTGGAATTTAAAATGACGGCATCCTTCCCAAGCTGTTGCCTAATTTGAATCGTCGCCTCTTGCATTGAATTCGCTATGATTTTTTTCATTTTCATTAGATATCCACCACTCCGATGCTCTGTACTTCCACATTTGCTTCTAGTTCGTTATAAGATAGTACCGGTAAGTCCGGGAAATATCTTTCTAACAGCTGCTTGACGTACATTCTTATAGGAGGTGAGCACAATAGAACCGGCGTTTCCTGACGGAGCGAAAGCTGTTCAATTTCTCTCGCCACTGATTGAATCACACTTTCAGAGGATTCTGGATCTAACGATAAGTAGTTGCCATGCTCTGTCTGCTGTACACTGTCAGCAATCACCTTTTCCACTCGGCCTGAGCATGTCACGACTTTGAGCGATTCATTTTCTCTCGCATATTGTGCGGTAATCTGTCTTGCCAGCGCCTGTCTGACATACTCTGTTAACAAATCTGTATCCGTCGTTAATTTTCCGTAGTCTGCAAGTGTCTCAAAAATGGTGACAAGATTTCGAATAGAAACCTTTTCTTTCAGCAGTTTTGCCAACACTTTTTGAATATCACCAACTGCTAGTGGATTTGGCGTCACCTCATCCACTAAGACAGGATAACTTTCTTTCAGATGATCGATTAATTGCTTCGTTTCTTGGCGTCCGAGCAGTTCGTGTGTGTTTTGTCTAATTTTCTCTGTGATGTGAGTAGACACAACCGATGCAGGATCTACAACCGTATAGCCAAGCATCTCAGCCTGATCTTTTTCTGCTTCTGAGATCCATTTAGCCGGAAGACCAAAGGATGGCTCGATTGTTTCAATCCCTTCAATCGGATCATCATCCGGCGTAGGAGACATCGCTAAGTAGTGATCAAGCAGTAGCTCCCCTTTTGCCACTTCGTTCCCTTTTATTTTAAGCCGATACTCATTTGGGTTAAGTGCAATGTTGTCTCGAATTCGAACAACTGGAATCACAAGACCTAATTCGAGGGCAAGCTGTCTTCGGATCATTACAATTCGGTCTAACAGGTCACCGCCTTGATTTGCATCGGCTAGCGGAATCAAGCCGTAGCCAAATTCAAATTCAATGGCATCCATTTGCAAAAGGTGAATGACGCTTTCTGGACTTTTCATCTCTTCTACCTCTGCCTGTTCCTCTAGCACCTCTTCGATTTCTTCTTGATCCTGTTTGTTTTTTGACATTAAGTATGCGCCGAGGGCAAGTAAACCTGCGATCGGTCCAGTCAAAAGTACGCCGATTGGAGTAAACAACCCAAGAAGGAAGATCGTGCCTGCTGTGACGTAAAGCATAGCTGGGAATGCAAACAGCTGTTCAGTGATATCTGAACCAAGGTTCCCATTAGAAGCAGCCCTTGTGACGACAATCCCTGTCGCTGTTGAAATGAGAAGTGCAGGAATTTGTGAAACAATCCCATCTCCTACCGTTAATAATGTAAAGTGGGAAGCTGACTCTTGAATCGACATTCCTTGCTGAAGCATCCCAATAATAATCCCAAAAATAATATTAATAATGACAATGATAATACCTGCGATGGCATCCCCTTTGACGAACTTACTTGCACCATCCATCGCACCATAAAAGTCTGCTTCTCTCGCTACTTTTTCACGGCGATTTCTTGCTTCACTTTCTGTCAGCATTCCTGCATTTAAATCAGCGTCAATACTCATTTGTTTACCTGGCATCGCATCGAGGGTAAATCTTGCCGCAACCTCAGATACACGCTCAGCCCCTTTGGTGATCACTATAAATTGAATGATGATCAGGATAAGGAAGACAACCAGACCAACGAGTATATTTCCACCAACAACAAATGAACCAAACGTTTCTACAACTTTTCCAGCGTCTCCAGTTGATAGGATAGATCGTGTTGTAGAGATGTTAAGCCCTAAGCGAAACAGCGTTAAGAGCAAAAGCAATGATGGAAATATTGAAAATTGCAGTGGTTCTTGCATGTTCATTGTGGTGAGAAGCACGATAAGCGCAAGAGAAATATTAATAATGATTAAAATACTTAATAGCATTGGCGGAAACGGTATGACCAGCATCGCCACAATTAAAATAACACTGAATAAAACAGATAAATCTCTTGCTGCCATGCCTGTTCTCTCCTTTTAAAACCAAAAATTCATAAAATCTTTTGTTTCGTTTTATATACGTAAGCTAAAATTTCTGCGATCGCCTTAAAGTATTCCTCTGGGACCGCTTGGTCGATGTCGACCTGATCATATAGTGCCCGAGCGAGCGGCCGATTTTCTACGGTCATGATATCGTGCTCTTTCGCAATTGTTCTAATTTTCAAAGCCAAAATATCTATTCCCTTTGCCACAACAAAGGGCGCATCCATCTTTTCTTCGTCATATTTCAAAGCAATTGCGTAGTGGGTTGGGTTTGTAATGATGACGTCGGCTTTTGGGACTTCCTGCATCATCCGTCTCATGGCCATTTCCCGCTGGCGCTGTTTAATCTTTGATTTTATGAGCGGGTCACCCTCTGATTTTTTATACTCATCTTTGATGTCTTGTTTGGACATCCGTAAGTTTTTTTCATAATCAAATTTCTGATACATATAATCAAGCCCTGCTAAGATCATGAGAGCACCTGCTGCATACAGACCCATAATCAAGGTCATATTTGCGACGAAATGAAGGGTTTCCTCTGCTGTTAATAAAGGAAGCCTCAGGATTTCGTCAAAGTGCATCCAAAGTGCAATAAATGTCGCAAAACCAATTAAACCAATTTTCAAAATGGATTTTAATAGCTCTACGAGGGCTCGAATACTGTATATCCGTTTAAACCCTTTAATAGGATCTAGCTTTTCTAATTTCGGTTTGATGATTTCTGTTGAAAAGAGAAAGCCAACTTGTAAATAGTTACTGATGACGCCTGCCAGCATACCGACACCAAGGATTGGCATGAGAAGGAGCCCTGTTTCCTGAAGCAATTCCACGAATAGTTGATGAATATTAGATGTGCTAACTTTCATTAGCATGGTTGTTGAATAAAAACGTTCAATGAGCGCAATAATACGCTCTTTCATAAAAGGCCCAATAAAAAAGAATGATAAAAAGATTAATAGAAATGAGATGGCTGTATTGACGTCGGTACTTTTGGCAACCTGACCTTTTTTACGTGAATCTTGTCTCTTTTTCGGCGTTGCTTTTTCTGTTTTTTCACCTGCGAAAAATTGCAAGTCTAGTCTAAGTCTTGTCATCATGACGAACCACCGACCAATGCTAAGAAATTCCTCATGGTGAGTACAATCGTATCAAATGTATTTTGGACAACCCCGAAGATGACGCCCATACAGATGATGATCATAACAAAACTCACACCCATTTTAATAGGAAGTCCGACAACAAAAACGTTCATCTGCGGAACTGTTCGTGCCACAATGCCCAGTGCCAAATCGACCAAAAACAAGCTAGCAACGACCGGTGCTGAGATTTGAAAGGCAATGATGAACATTTGGTTGAAGCTCTTTGCAATAAAATAAGCAAAGGATTCACTGCCGAAATTCAGTGCGTACTGATCAATTGCAATATATTGAAAGCTGTAAAAGATTCCATCAAGCAGCAGGTGGTGTGCATTGGTTGCCAGCATCAATAGCAATGTGACCGTATAAAAAAACTGCCCCATCAGCGGCGTTTGCGCGCCTGTTTGCGGATCAATCACATTGGCAATCGCAAAGCCCATTTGAAAATCAATAAATGAGCCGGCAATTTGAACTGCGGACACCATGATATATGCAATCAAACCAAGCAGAAGTCCGACCATTGCTTCTTTCACCGCAAGCATCATATAAAGACCGTCTATGTCGAGTGCTGGCGGTTCCTTAATCGTGCTAAAACTAATCACGGCTAAAAACAGTGAGAATCCAACTCTGTGTACAGCTGGGATCGTTCTATGCGCTAAAAGCGGTACTGTCACAAAAAAAGCGGTGATCCGAATAAAAACTAATAGAAATGCAGGGAATAATTCTATGATTGACATCGCTCGTTAACCTGCAAATCGATCTAAATTCGAGAACAGCTCTGTCGTAAAGGACACAATGGTTGACAGCATCCATGGACCAAACACAACAAGCCCGATAAGAACTGCAACAATTTTAGGAATGAACGCAAGCGTCTGTTCTTGAATTTGGGTTGTCGCCTGAAACACACTGACAATCAGTCCCACAATAAGAGCGAGCGCTAGAAGCGGCCCACTGACAAGCAATACCACATACACTGATCTTTCAGCCATCGTAATGACAAATTCTGAACTCATGTTTTAAGCACCTACTCTAAAAGCTTTGCAGCAAAGATTTAACAATCAAATACCATCCATCGACTAAAACAAATAACAATATTTTAAAAGGGAGCGATATCATAACCGGCGGAAGCATCATCATCCCCATTGACATCAGGACACTTGCGACCACCATGTCAATAATTAAAAATGGAATAAAGATCATGAAACCAATTTGAAATGCCGTCTTTAATTCTGAAATCGCAAAAGCGGGTACCATCGCCGTTAACGGAATATCTTTTATCGATTCAGGTGTATCCATTTTTGCGTAACTAAGAAATAAAGCCAAATCCTTCTGTCTCGTATGTTTACTCATAAACTCTTTAATGGGCACTTCGGCTTTTTCATATGCCTGATTGAGCGTAATATCATCATTTAAAAGCGGCGTTAGTGCCTCTTTATTAATCTCTGAGAACGTGGGTGCCATGATAAAAAATGTGAGAAACAAAGCAAGCCCTACAAGCACTTGGTTTGGCGGCATTGAGTTGGTTGCAAGTGACGTTCTAACGAATGAAAGTACAATCACAATTCGTGTGAAACACGTCATTAAAATGAGAATGCCTGGTGCAACCGAAAATACGGTTAAAAGTAAAAGAAGACGGACAGACGTGCTAATATTCCCTGCACCGCTGGAATTAAATAAATCGATAAACTCATTCATTTTGTTTCGGGCCTTTCTTTCTGACTTCTGATTGGGTCTTTTTCAATTCGGCTAGCTGCGCCTTCAAATTGGCTGAAAAAGAAGAAGTGGTTGGCTGATTTTGTTTCTTTATCTGAGATGTGAATTTTTGAACGATTTTTGGTAAATCTGTTTTGCTTTCCATCGCTTCTTCATATTGTTTCACGATCGCTTCACATTCTTGTTCATCATCAATTTCTTTTAGCAGCTGGATTGAGTCCGCTACTCCGACAACTAATACTCGTTTGCCTACTTTGATAAGCTGGACTGAACGGTTTTGGCCAACCGTCGTTCCGCCAATATTTTCAACATAGCGAAATGGTTTAAGTAAGCGGTTTTGCTTACCAACAAATCTCACCAATCCATATATAAGCAGGATGACAAAAAGTAAGGCACCAATCATTTTGACAAAATCCATAATGGAGACAGAAGAAGAGGGAACTTCTTCTGCCGGATTCGTTTGATTGTCAGTGGTTGTCTTTTCTGTATCCTTTTTGCTGCCCTTCTCTTCTTTGATCCAGTCATTCACTGTGCCATTTTCAGGATCTTTCGTTTCAGCAAACAGTGAGGCAGGCTGTATCGTCAAGAAAAGCATAAAACTGATCATTGCTATACATATCAAACGTTTTTTCAACAAGTCTTACACCCTTTTTTAGCCTAACGTTTTATTAATTGCTTCAAGTACACGGTCTGCCTGGAACGGCTTCACGATAAAGTCTTTTGCACCTGCTTGGATCGCGTCAATAACCATTGACTGCTGCCCCATTGCAGAACACATGATGATTTTTGCAGAAGCGTCAATTTGTTTAATTTCTTTTAGTGCTGTGATCCCGTCCATTTCTGGCATTGTGATATCCATTGTGACAAGATCAGGAGATGTTTCTTTAAATTTTTCAACAGCTTGAGCGCCATTTTCTGCTTCTCCTACTACATCAAATCCGTTTTTTACAAGAATATCCTTTATCATCATTCTCATGAATGCTGCATCATCTACGATTAATACCTTAGTAGCCATTTACTTATTCTCTCCCTATATGTTTGTTTATTTTAAATTAGAAAGTCTTTCTGACTGACTTAAAATATCAGTCACACGAACACCAAAGTTCTCATCAATGACAACGACTTCCCCTTTGGCGACGATTCGTTTGTTCACTAGAATGTCTACTGGCTCACCAGCAAGTTTGTCCAGTTCAATGATACTTCCTGCTGAAAGTTCAAGGACTTCTTTGACACTGCGCTGAGTTCTTCCAAGTTCCACCGTAATAGAAAGCGGAATATCCATCAGCATATCAAGATTTCCAAGGTGGTTTGTTGTATGCTGAGGCTCACTGAACGCTTCAAATTCAACAGGCGCTACATTTACAGGTGCTGCCGGCTTTGGCTTCGCCTGTCTTTTCGGCGGAGCAGCTTGCTGCGCTGGTGCAGACTGCGTTTGAGGTGCTGCCTGCTGAGGTTCAGGCGTGCTCACTTGCGTGTCTTGAACCGTCTCTTCCTCTTGCGCTGGGTCTGTTAATTCTGCGATTAAATCTTTCGCAAATGTAATAGGATAAAGCTGCATAATATTTGAATCAATGAGTTCACCTATTTTTAATCTGAAGGACACTTTGACAAGCATTTCTGCAGCTGGGATCCGGTCTGTTCCTTCTCCTTCTTTCACATCAAGTAATTCGACGCGAGGCGGAGAAATATCAATCTTTTTATTAAAGACCGTCGACATGGATGTCGCAGCAGAACCCATCATTTGGTTCATCGCTTCTTGAACTGCACTTAAGTGAATCTCACTTAAAGAAGGGTCAGCATTTGTCCCGTCTCCACCCATCATTAAGTCCGCAATGACTGCTGCATCTGTTTGCTGGACAACAAGCAGGTTACTTGCGCTGAAGCCTTCCGTATAATTCACTTCAATCGCGACATACGGATGAGGAAATTCCTCATTCAGCATACTTTTTTGAATCACTGTAACAGTTGGAGTTGTAATCTCCACTTTTTGATTTAATAGGGTTGAAAGTGCTGTAGCAGAGCTGCCGAATGAAATATTTCCGATTTCTCCAATGGCATCTTGCTCCATTGCAGAAAGGATTGTTTCAGGCTCTATATCGTCATTGCTACCTCCTTTAAGGAGCGCATCGATTTCGTCTTGTGATAATTTACTTCCGTTATTCTCCATCTTCTTCACCTCTTATGTCGTGATCTAGAATTTGAATCGCCTGTTTCCGATTCACGCGGCCGGCCTGTCCCAAGAATTTCGGTTTATTTCCGACCATAACAGTAAGAGGCGCATTTACTGGTTTGTCCAAGGCAATACAATCACCAATTTCCAAATTCAAAAACTCTTCCACCGTCATTTCCGATTCCCCTAGCTCTGCGACTACCGGTATCTTTGCCGTCATAATCCGTTTTTCAATGGCCTTTGTTTCTTGTTGTTTTGGTTCATTTCGTTCAGACTGCATCCAGTAGTGTACAGACAGCTTTGGAATAATAGGCTCTAATACAACATGAGGAATACATAGGTTAATAACCCCGCTTACCTCACCAATTTGTGTATTAAGAGAAATGACGACAACTGTTTCGTTTGGTGACACCATTTGAACAAACTGGGGATTTACCTCGAAATCTGCCATTTCAGGCTCGATGTCGGTTATGGACTGCCACGCTTCTCTGTAATTTTCCAAAGCTCCCTCAAACATGTTTGAGATAATCTTTGTTTCGATTTCTGTAAGTGATTCTGTCTTATTATGACTAATGCCTATCCCGCCCATCAGCCTGTCCATCATGGCATAGCCGATTGTTGGGTTCACTTCAAGCATGATTCTTCCTTCAAGCGGGCTGACATAAAATAAGTTTAATAATGTCATATTAGGAATCGAACGAATAAATTCTTCGTATGGTACTTGGTCAACCGAGCTGACAGTAATTTGAATATATGATCTTAACTGAGCTGAAAAGTGCGTGGTGAGCAGTCTAGCGAAGTTATCATGAATCCTTGTTAAACTTCGAATCTGGTCTTTCGAAAAGCGCAGTGCACGCTTAAAATCATACACCTTCACTTTTTTCGTCGTTTCTTCTTTTTTCAGCTCTTCTGCATCCATTTCGCCTGTAGATATGGCGGATAATAATGCATCGATCTCATTCTGGGAAAGCACTTCTCCTGACATTTCTTCACCTCCATCGTGTCAATTAATCGCCTCTATTGCAGATTAAAGGAGGTTATATATACTTCTTTCACCTTGCCATCTTGCAAATAGTTATTCACTTTGTTTTTAACTAGTGTTTTAAAATGTTCTCTGCCTTTTTTGCCATCAAGTTCATCTGCATTCGTGTCTGATAAAATGTCGATTACGGCGTCTTTCACTTGAAAACTTCTTTTCTCAAGCTCTTCTTTTGCTTTTTCAGAGTCCGTTTCAATATTCAATACAAGTTTGACGGCATTTCCTTCAGACTTTAAATTAGTAATAATCTCAGGAATTTCAACAGAAGCTTTTACGACTTCATCTGCTGTTGGCTCTTTTTCAGCTTTTGCTTCGTCTGAGCCATTCACCAGAAAAATGATGCCTGCTCCTATTCCGCCGATGGCAATAATCATGATTAGCATTACTACGACTAATTTCTTCTTCATTCAAATTCCTCTATTCCTTGATTCAATGAAATGACTTGGATTTTTCTGTAGAAAGAAATGATTTTCTCTTGAAGCTGCTCTTCATTTTCTTTCACAACGAATTTCTTTCCATTGGCTAATGTAATGGTTGTGTCTGGAAAGCTTTCGATTTGCTCGATATGGAGAGCGTTCAGCATAAATCCTTTGCCATTCAATCTTGTCACTTCAATCATATTAAGCAGAGAAGCGATCATCCGCTCCCCCTACCTCCTATCGTTTCAGATTCACAAGCTCTTGCAGGATTTCATCAGATGTTGTGATCGTCTTTGCATTCGATTGGAATCCGCGCTGCGCGATAATCATTTCGGTAAACTCGTCTGTTAAATCAACATTTGACATTTCTAGTTTACCCGTTTGGATGACGCCCGTTCCTTGTTCACCAGGTACGATAGGGTTACTTGGTGCACCTGAGCTTAACGTTTGACGGTAAAGGTTGTCACCAACTTTGTCTAACCCACCTGCGTTACGGAAAGATACCAGTGATACTTGACCAACGGTTCTTGATACATTGTTTTCAACAACCGAAATCGTTCCATCTGGACCAACATTTACACTTGAAATGCCCTTTGGAATCGTTATTTTTTGTCCATTCATTCCAAGAAGGTAGTTTCCATCAGGCGTTACTAGATCCCCTTCAGAATCAGGTTTGAAGTTCCCTGCTCTCATATATAGGGTCTCTCCTTGCTGTTGTATCTGGAAAAATCCATCTCCATTGATATAGAAGTCCCATGGATCATCTGTATTTTGAGAAGCCCCCGATGACATGACTTTATCAATAGAAGATAAAGATGATCCTAAACCAACTTGTTTCGAGTTGATTGAACCAGAGTTGTTCGTCGGTCCACCAGAACTTGCAAGGGTTTGACTGACCATATCTTTAAAAGTGATACGGCTTTTTTTGTATCCGTGTGTATTGACGTTGGCTACGTTATTGGCTACAACATCTAATTTTGTTTGGAAGTTTTTCATTCCACTAATTCCTGAGTAAAGTGAGCGTAACATTTATTTTCCTCCTCGAATTACTTCGTTTTTTCTCCAACTGCTGTAACGTCCCAAGGGCTGATTTTCGTTCCATCTTCTAAATACAGGAAGTATTCATTGTTTATGTTTTTAACAGACTTCACAGTGCCTGATATCTCTTTATCATCCAGTTTGCCCGATACTTCTTTACCAATCCATCCTACATACGTCGTAAACGGATCTTGGTGTGCAACAAATGTAGACATGAGCTGATTCAGCTTGGTGATAGAATCGTTCATATTGGTTTGCTGTTCTAAAGATGAAAATGTTGCAAGCTGTGTAACAAACTCACGGTCATCTAGTGGGTTTGTCGGATCTTGGTTTTGAAGCTGTGTCAGCAATATTTTCAAGAATTGATCTTTGCCGAGCGTATCTGTTTTCTTTTCTGCTTTTGAAGAAGTGTCTGTTTGTGCGACTGTTCTATTCGTAGCATCAACTGTTGCCATTAGATTTCCTCCTCTTCTTCTTCTGACCCAACAAGAGCATCCAGTACATCTTGGAATTCTGCTTCCTGTTCATCAGGCTTCTGGAAATTCTGCCCTTTTGACTGTTGCTGCTTGTTTTCTTCGTTAAATTGTCCAAATAACGGCTGCTCATTTGATTGAAGCGGTATATGGAAACGGTCCACTTGAACCGACATATTCGGAAGCGCCTGCTTGAGCTGCGGAAGGTGATGCTCTAGCAGTTCTTTTGCTGCCTGTGTCGAAGCTGTAATTTTACTCGCATACATACCATTTTGCTTCGTCAGCTGAATCGTGATAAATCCGAGATTTTCTGGATTTAATCGAACTGTAAAGCGTCCGCTTGAGTTGCCAAATGGCGTGAATTTCATTTGCTTCCACGTATTTAGAATTTGCTGATCAACCGTTCCCGGCTTTTCATCAGTTGTTTGTGTCTGTTGAACAGGAGCTGCTGATTGCAGTTGAAAAAACTGCTTATGACCTGGCAACAGCGTATGAGTGATCGTTTTTTCAGAAGCAGGTGCAGCAGTGCTTTGTCCTTTGACAACTTCCTTTTTGATGAGCCATTCAAGAGAGGCAGCCCCTTTTGCAGGAGTAGCAAGAGTAGATTCTTGTCTTTGAGAGACCAATTCTTTTAACTCTCCTAAAGCAATCTTCAACTCTTTGTCTGACCCTTTTGCATTTGCCATCATATGGTCGATTAACTGATTAAAGTGTTTCAGCTCACTTTGAGACATCGAATTCAGCTTTGGTGCTGAACCCTGCGAGAAAAACTGCTCTTTTACTTGCTGAATCAGTTTCTCATCTACTCCATTTTTTGAAAGAAAGTGAATGAAGTCTTGACCCTTTGCTTCAATATCTTGCACTAGCTTTGCATCAAAGCTGAGCGGTTGTTGATTGAGTAGTTGATATATGAAAAAGTGGACTTGTATGAGCTGCTCACTATGTTCAGAAGCTAGCTTATCCGCTTGATCACCGTAAATGGATGATTCCATTTTTTGGAATAGCTCTTCTAGTGACTTGAGATCAGACGAATCAAGCGTTTGACCTTGAAGTGTTTGAAGTGCGCTAAGAAGGTCTCTGTTGATGCCTTCTTCAGGCGATTGCATCCATTTTTCAATGATTTGCATCGCATCATTGATGGAAAGAGTGGCACCCGCTGTCTCAGCATCCACAAGGCCGCTTTGTGCACCTGCCCCGCTAAGTAATTGTTTAAACAACCCGCTTGCAGATGCCGCGCCGCTCCCCTTTGGTCCCGAGAGACCTTGAGACGATTGCTGTAAGGCTCCAATATCCAATAGTTTCACTTATTGTCCACCCCCATTTTCACTTTCTTTTTTAGCAAGCTCTTTCGTAAACGTAGCTGCCTTCTGAGGTGTTAGTTTTGCTAATATGTCTGTTAGTTTATTTTTGCTCAGCTCTTCGAGGATCTTCAATGCCTCTTTATCACTTAATTCTGATAAAATTTTGGCGGATTTCCCTGCGTCCATGCTTTCATAGATACTGGCAATCTTCCCTTTCGGTTTCTGGTTAGAGGCTGCTGCCCCATCAGAAGTTGTCCCTGACGCATTATTACCTGATGTATCGCTTGATGAGCTGCTATTTGATGAAGTGTCATCCGCTGACTTCTCATTCGCATCATTTTCAGATGTTTTTTCAAGTGAACTGATTTTTTGATTCAGTCTTTTAATCTCTTCATCACTTGTTTTTAAGTCTTTTTGTGCAATTTCAAGTTCATTCTTTTGCTCTTTAATGGTCTTTTTCAGTTCCTTCAATTCTGCATCGCTTTGATTATTATGTGAAGATGACGTTTTTGAGGTGTCATCTGAACCAACCAAACTGCTAACGCCCGGAATGTTCTGAAGCGGTTTCTTTAGATCAAAACCTGCCATAGAAAGGATTGTGCCAGCCACTAATACAAGCACAATCAATGGGATGATGACAATAAACAAGATCCATTGAAATTTACCGCCGCTTGATTCTTTCGTTTTTTCCTTCTTAGGCATTCATCTCGACTCCTAATGTCCTTGAAACATGAATTGGCTGATAGAGATATCATCCATTTCTTTCATTTCAATGGCCTTATGTTCAAGGGAAAACTTTTCGTACTGCTTTTCTTTCATTTTTTCAAACTTTTTAAACTCGATGTTTTTTTCAGTTAAATCAGATTGTTTTTCATTCATTTGATGGCGTTTCATGATCACAAGCTGCTGATAATGCTGAATGGTGTTATCTAAATTGGTCACAAATTGCTGATAATGACGCATTTCTTGAACACTCATACCACTTCTCAGCTTTTCTTCTTTGCTTTTTTCCATTAATTCTTTTTTACTCATATTTTCATAGAGCTTTTCAGCGACTTGCTCAAATGCCGAAACGGATTGTTGGTACGCTGCGAGTGACTTGTCTTTTTCACTTTCTTTCAGTTCTAAGAGCTTTTGAAATTTGTATTGATATCTCACTGTTTTCGTCAATCCTCTCTATTCATCAAACCGAGCAATACATTCACACTGTCTTCAATAGATACAGCCTCTTCTACATCCTGCTTCAAAAATGAAATCAGATGAGGATAAGCCTGCATGGCATCATCAATGTCTTTCGAGGAGCCTTTTTTATATGCTCCAATGTTAATGAGGTCTTCAGCGTTTTGATAAGTGGATAAAAGCTGGCGGAACCGGTTGGCCGCCTCCTTGTGATCATGACTTGCGATATTGCTCATAACACGGCTGATACTTTTCAGAATATTGACAGCAGGAAATTGTCCTTTGTTGGCTAAAGCACGATCAAGTACAATGTGGCCATCTAAGATTCCCCTGACTGTATCAGCGATTGGCTCATTCATATCGTCACCATCAACAAGCACTGTGTAAAACGCTGTGATGGAACCAAGCTGATTCGTTCCAGTTCGTTCAAGTAATTTTGGCAGTATAGCGAACACTGAAGGTGTATAACCTTTTGTCGTTGGCGGTTCACCAGTTGCAAGACCGATTTCCCTTTGCGCCATAGCGACCCGTGTAACAGAGTCCATCATGAACATGACATTTTTGCCTCTGTCTCTAAAATATTCTGCAATAGCTGTTGCTGTAAAAGCAGCCTTCATTCTCGTCAGTGCAGGCTGGTCAGAAGTTGCGACGACAACAATCGATCGCTTTAGTCCCTCGGTACCTAAATCCTTTTCAATAAACTCACGAACTTCTCGGCCACGCTCTCCAACAAGGGCAATGACATTGAGGTCTGCTTCTGTCTGCTTTGCAATCATCCCCATTAAGGTGCTTTTTCCAACACCACTTCCGGCAAAAATACCGATCCTCTGACCAGTGCCGACTGTAAGCAGACTGTCGATTACTCTGACACCAACGCCCATTTTTTCACGAATAGGCGGCCTGTCCATCGGGTTTGGAGGTGACTGATCTGTCGAAACAGGTGCAAGTCCCTTTGGCAGCATACTGCCGTCCAGTGGTTCACCGAAGGCATCAACAACTTCGCCAATTAACCCAGTCCCAACTTTGACCTTCAGCGACTCACCTGTCGCTTCAACTAGACTTCCTGGTGAAATATTGGATGCTTCTACATAAGGCATGAGCAGAATATTTTCATCTCTAAACCCTACGACCTCTGCTTTTATTGGATCGTGCTTACGCCCCTTTTTATGAATGAGACACACGTCTCCGATAGAACTTTCCGGCCCCTTAGATTCAATCATCAGTCCAACAACTCGATTGACTTTACCAAATCGTTTATAAGGATCTGCGGTTTCAATCGTTTCTTTTAACACATCGATGTTCATTTGTGATCACCTGAATCAATGACTTCTAGTAGCTTTTCTTTCAACTGATTCATTTGTGTATCAACACTCGCTTCCACTTTTCCAAAGCTTGTTTCTACGTAACAAGTCCCTTTTGGCGCTTTTTCATCCGAGTAAATGGCAAGGTGTGTATCCTTTTGAAGGATTCTGATTAATTCGTCTTTATACTCCATCACATGATCGTAATGTTCAGGGTCAACATAGATGGAAATATCGTCATATTCTTTCACTTCAGAAATGACCTGCTTCACGAGAGCCAAAAATTGATCTTTCGTGTCCTCAGCCGAGTACCAAACACGTTTGGCGAGTTCAAAAGCCAGTTCCACAATTTTTTCTGCGGAGCTTTCAATTTTTTCTTCGTAATCCTGCTTGGCAAGACTGACAATGCCATTTGCTTGATCAAGAATTGATCGGTACTGACTCATCGCATCTGCTTCACCCTTTTGGAAGCCCTCTTGGTAACCTGCTTGTTTCGCTTCTTCAATAAGCTGCATTCTTTCTTCTTCAAAATCAGCGCGGCGCTGATTGATTTCAGCCATTGTTTTTTCAAGCTCACTATTTGCTTGTTCTACTATACGGCTTGCTTGATCTTCAGCATCACTTAGTACAAGCTGCGACACTTCTGTTTCATTAACAAGCTCTTCTTCATGATGTTCTTTTTTGAACTCCACTTGCTGCAAAGGAATTGTTTGCCGGCCTTGCTCAGGAATAACAGATGTTTCATGTTTGATAATCCTAGACAATGATATCGTCTCCTCCGCCTCGAGCTATGACGATTTCTCCAGCTTCCTCGAGTCGTCTTACGATGCTGACAATACGGGTTTGTGCTTCCTCGACATCTCTAAGCCGGACAGGTCCCATAAACTCCATTTCTTCTTTGAACGTCTCGACCATTCTCTGTGACATGTTGCGGAAGACAATTTCTTTGACCTCTTCGCTTGCCACTTTGAGTGCGAGCAACAAGTCATCATTTTCAACATCTCTGATCACGCGCTGAATCGCTCTACTGTCAAGAGTGACAATATCTTCAAAGACAAACATACGTTTCTTAATTTCATCAGCAAGCTCAGGATCTTGAATTTCAAGAGTGTCTAAAATGGTCTTCTCGGTCGCACGGTCTACACCATTTAGTACTTCTACAACCGCTTCGACTCCGCCCGTTTGCGTATAGTCTTGCGTAAAGGTTGAAGAAAGTTTTTGTTCAAGAATGCGTTCCACTTCATTGATGATCTCTGGAGATGTGCGGTCCATTAAAGCAATACGTCTCGCAACCTCTGTTTGTACTTCCTCGCCTAATTCAGATAAAATCTGCCCTGCTTGGACTGGATCTAAGTAGGAAAGGATGAGCGCAATGGTTTGTGGATGCTCATGCTGGATAAAGTTTAAGATTTGTTCTGGGTCAGCCTTTCGAGCAAAATCAAACGGTTTCACTTGAAGTGAGGATGTTAATCGGTTTAAGATACTATCCGCTTTGTCCTCACCAAGCGCTTTTTCAAGCACTTGTCTTGCGTACATAAGACCGCCTTGTGATATGTAGTCCTGCGCGATGGCGATGCTGTGAAATTCTTCAATGATTTCATCTTTTTTAGCAGTATCTACACTTCGTACATTGGAAATTTCCAGTGTTAATTTTTCTATTTCGTCTTCAGACAGATGTTTGTATACAGATGCTGACACCTCTAGCCCTAAGGAAATCATTAGGATTGCTGCTTTTTGTCTGCCTGTTAGTCGATTTGAATCTTTTCTCGACATGTGTATTCCTCCTAATCCTCGGACAGCCAGCTGCGTAGCAATTTAGCAAAGTCTTCTGGTTTATCTTTTGCCATTTTCTCAAGCTGATTTTTCCTCACCATTTCCTCTGTTTCTGGTTCAGTGTCGATATCAGGAACATGAATTGGTGTATGTTCATCAAACTCAAACTCTTCTTCCTCTTCATTTCTGCGTTTACGCACAAGAAGAATAATGAGAGCGATAATTGCAAGTAGTAGCACACCGCCTACAATATAAACCCAAATTGGAATATTGTTTGATGGGTTTTCTGCTGCAGTTTGCTGTTTACCGTCTAATTTTGATACAGATAAAACAATTTTGTTCTCTAAGTCCGCTTGAGTGAGCGCTTGACCATTTGTGTATTCTTTATCAATTGACGTGCTAATGATCGTTGAAAGAATCTTTTTAATATCATCTTGCCTTTCAGCTGTTAAAGAGTTCACATCGTTTGCTGTTGGTGGTTCGACCAATGCTTGAATGCCAACATCTCTAATTTTATAAGGGCTCTCTTTGATATCTTTATGAATGCGGTTGACTTCATAGTTGATACGATCTTCGCTCTTTTCGTAATTTCCGCTACCATTCGCTCCATCGGCGCCTTGATAGTTTGTGACATCATCATCGCCTGTTCCAGCGGTTCCACCAGCTGCTGCACCATTTCCTGAATAAGTTTCAGCAATCTTTTCAGCACTGACAGCGATGCCTTGCATGTTTTCTTTATCAACTGGTTCTACAAGGTCTTCTTTTCTTTTCTCTTCAGTAAAATCAATGTCTGTTGTGACCGATACAGCGACTTTTTCTTGACCCATCATTGTTCCGAGCAGCTGTTGAATTTTTCTTTGAAGGTTCTTTTCAATTTCTTCTTTTTTCTGCTGCTGTGCATCCATTCCACTTGCATAGGAATCGGAACTGCTGTTTAAGTCGTAGTAGTTGGAATCTTGGTCCATAATGACAATGTTTTCTGTTTTTAAATTCGGCACACTTTTTGAAATAAGATGATAAAGGCCTTTTACTTGCTGCGGCGCGAGCGTGTAGCCACGTTCAACTTGCAGCACAATGGATGCTGATGCATTACTTTGCTCTTCTCCAACAAAAACGGAATCTTTTGGCAAGTTAATCATAACTTTCGAATCTTTAATTCCATCAATCGTGTTGATTAGATTGGATAGTTCTGTCTGAGTTGCGTCTACTTTCAGAACATCAAATTCATTATCTGTTAAACCGAAGCCGGAATTGTTCGCGAAGAAGGAATAATCAATCTTTCCTGTCTTAGGAAGGCCTTGAGATGCGAGTGTTACTTTTAAAGAGTCTGCCTGCTTTTCTGGAACGAGAATCGTTGTTCCATTGTTTGCAAGTTCCGATTTAATTTTTTTGCCATCCAGTTCCTGTTTGATTTGCCCTGCTTCTGACTCAGACAAATCTTTAAACAATGGAACCATTTTTTCAGAAGAAGCAAAGATGCTAACAACCGTAATAATGATTGCTAGGGCAGCAACGCCACCAATCATGAGTGTTTTTTGTAATTTTGATCGATTTCGCCAAAACTCAACTGTTTTTGTTCTTAATTGCATTAAAGTACGATTCATCTTAACCCCCGGTCATTCCATTCAGTCTTATTTTGTCCGTCAGCACCTCCTACATCTGCATTCTCATAATCTCTTGGTACGCTTCGACCGCTTTATTTCGAAACTCCGTTGCAGCTGTGAGTGTCATACTCGCTTTTTGCGAGGCAATCATGACTTCATCGAGATTGACATCTTTTCCTTGTGCAAGTGCATTTGTATACTGGTCTGATTTAAGCTGTGATTGATTTAATGCCTCAATGGAATTCTTCAGAACATCAGAGAAATTCGTTTGACTTTTAGGTGCAGTCGCATGAACAGATGATGCATTTGTCAATTCACTTGCTTGCTGAGCAGCTTGAAGCTGGAAAGGAGATATTGCGTTAACCAATTCTTTTCACCTTACTTTCCTATTTCTAAGGCTTTCATCAACATGCTTTTATTCGCATTTAGCGCGGTCACGTTTGCTTCATATGACCTTGAGCTGCTGATGAGGTCAACCATTTCCTTTAATGGATCAACATTAGGTGTTTGAACATATCCATTTTCATTGGCATCGGGATTTGTAGGATCATATTGAAGGTTGAATGGAGTTTCGTCTTCTGTAATCTTCGTTGCTTTCACGCCGTTTCCTAATTTACCGCTCGAATTCATGCTTGAGTTTAATATAGATGAAAACGATTCACCTGACGGCTGTAATGTGACGAGCTTACGTCTATAAGGCTCCCAGTTGCCATCAACCTGTTTCGCTCTTGTTGTATCCATATTTGCAAGGTTAGAGGATACAACGTCCATTCTGAGCCTCTGTGCTGTTAATGCAGAGGCCGAAGCGTTAACGCCTGAAAAAATTGACATCACTTACCTCCTGTCAAAACTGTTTTAAGAGAATTGAATTTTCCACTCATTCTTTCAACCAACGCATTATACTGAATTTGGTTTTTAGCGAGTTCACTCATCTCTTGATCAATATCGACATTATTTCCGTTTTCTTGATATGATGTACGGTTGCTCGAAACAACTGAATAATTAGACCCTGTTTTAGAAAAATCAATGTGACCTTGGTATGTTTTTTTAGCATCTAACTTGATCGACGCATCGTTTAGCATATCATGAAATGCGACGTTTTTCGACTTGTAGTTCGGTGTGTCTATATTCGCGATATTATTGCTTATGACTTTTTGCTTAACATTCGCTCTACCCAAGGCATTCTCAAGGTTGCTTATCGTTCCAGAAAATATATCCAAAACCATATACCTCCAATCATATGTATTTCATTCCATTTAATCATGTCGAGATTTGTAAAACCATATGTTCATTGTAAGAAATAATAGGATTAAAGTCTATGATGTATATGTAAAAAAAACTCGTAATATATATCTATTTTACGAATAGGTATAAAGACCTAGATTCAAAGAACTAAGAATTGTAAGGGTTTTCTTGGAAAAAAGAGTGTCATTTTTCGGACAAATCTTCTTTTTTTATAAAAAAAACCCCTTTTCAGCTTGTATTTCTGCTGAAAAGGGGTTTTGATTAATGAGATTTTAAATTTTCAAGTTCAATTAAAAATTTGTTGTTTAACACTTTGATATACGTTCCCTTCATTCCAAGAGAACGAGATTCGATGACGCCTGCACTTTCTAACTTACGTAAGGCGTTCACAATCACTGAACGAGTGATTCCTACACGGTCAGCAATTTTACTTGCCACTAGAAGTCCTTCGTTGCCATCAAGTTCTTCAAAGATGTGCTCAATGGCTTCAAGCTCACTATATGAAAGAGAACTAATCGCCATTTGGACAACAGCTTTACTTCTTGCTTCTTCTTCGATTTCCTCTGATTTCTCACGAAGGATCTCCATTCCAACAACTGTTGCACCGTATTCAGCAAGAATTAAATCATCATCTTTGAATGTATCTTGCAAACGAGACAAGATTAACGTTCCTAAACGATCTCCTCCTCCGATAATTGGAACAATGGTTGTCAAACCCGATTCAAATAAATCACGGTTCTCAATCGGGAAAGCTGTATACTCACTGTTAATGTCAAGATTTGAAGATGTTTCAGGGATGTTAAATAGACTCTTTGTATATTCTTCAGGGAACTGACGGTCTTCAAGCATTTTCTTCATACGCGGATTTTCAATCTGCTGGTTGATCGAGTAGCCTAGAAGCTTCCCTCTTCTGCTTAATACGAAAATGTTTGAATCAATGACATCTCTCAACGTTTCTGCCATTTCCTTAAAATTAACTGGTTTCCCCGCTGCATCTTGCAGCATTGAGTTAATAATCCTTGTTTTTTGTAGTAACGCCATATTAATGATCCTCCTAGATTACTTTATTCATTTGTTAAAGTATAAATTGACTTAAGTCTTTGTTATTTGCAATCTTTCCTAGCTTCTCTTCTACATACTGAGGGGTAATGGTCACTGTCCCTAGTGTAATATCAGGCGCCTCAAATGAAAGCTCTTCAAGCAGCTTTTCAAGTATAGTATGAAGCCTTCTTGCACCGATGTTATCTGTCTCCTGATTGACATGATAAGCCACTTCGGCAATCTTATGAATAGCATCGTCAGAAAATTCAAGAGATATACCTTCTGTTTCAAGTAAAGCTTTATATTGCTTTAATAATGCGTTATCTGGTTCCGTTAAGATTTTCACAAAGTCTTCGATACTTAATTTATCTAATTCTACACGAATTGGGAAGCGCCCTTGAAGCTCTGGAATCAAATCTGATGGTTTTGCCATATGAAATGCACCTGTTGCTACAAAAAGCACGTGGTCTGTTTTCACTGCCCCATATTTCGTCATCACAGTTGAACCTTCTACAATCGGTAAAATATCACGTTGAACCCCTTCACGAGAAACATCTGCAGATGATGCACCACCGCTTTTGGCAATTTTGTCGATTTCGTCGATAAAAATAATCCCTTGCTGCTCTGCTTTATAGACAGCTTCTTGACTGACTTCATCCATGTCAATCAGTTTTGAAGCTTCCTCAGCTGTTAACGCCTTTCTTGCTTCTCTGACGATCAGCTTTCTGCGTTTTTTCTTTTTAGGCATGAGATTGCCGAGCGCATCCTGCATGTTCATGCCCATTTGCTCCATACCCGAGCCCTGAAGCATATCAAACATGGATGGCTGCTGCTCTTCGACTTCGATCGTGACGTAATGATCTTCAAGTTCGCCCATAGCCAACTGATGAGCGATTCGCTTTCTTGTCGATTCAAGTTCAACTTCTTCACTTGATTGATCTCGATCACGGTCATCTTCATCAGAACCACCAAACAGCATCTCAAAAGGATTTTTCACAGACTGGCTTCTTTTCTTGCCAGGAACAAGTAAATGAACAAGACGTTTATTTGCTTGTTTTTCTGCTTCTTCTTGAACGTCTTTCATCTTTTCTTCTTTGACAATTCTGATCGCTGTCTCAACTAGATCTCTGACCATCGATTCTACATCACGGCCGACGTAACCAACTTCAGTAAACTTCGTCGCTTCCACTTTAATAAAAGGCGCACCAGAAATTTTTGCAATTCTGCGGGCAATCTCTGTTTTCCCCACACCTGTTGGGCCGATCATTAAAATGTTTTTCGGAACGACTTCATCCTTTAGCTTATCATGTAAAAGGCTTCTTCTGTAACGGTTTCTTAAAGCCACCGCCACTGCTTTTTTCGCATCAAGCTGACCAATAATGTATTGATCAAGCTTTTCAACTATCTCTCTTGGGGTGAACGGCTTTTTCTCCATACGTCTCATGTCCTTTCTATTCAAGCTCTTCTAAAGTGATTTGATCGTTCGTGTAGACACAGATTTCTCCAGCGGTTTCAAGAGCTGCCTTTGCAATATCTCTTGCTGTGAGGTGATCACCTGCATGTGTTTTGAGTGCTCTCCCGGCGCTAAGCGCATAATTGCCGCCTGAGCCGATGGCCAAAATACCGTCATCTGGTTCGATGACCTCTCCTGTCCCAGAGACAAGCAGGATGCTGTCTTTGTTCATAACGATCAGCATAGCCTCAAGCTGCCTGAGCATCTTGTCACTACGCCATTCTTTTGCTAGTTCTACGGCTGCTCGCTTTAAGTTACCACCATATTCTTCAAGCTTCGTTTCAAACTTTTCAAAGAGTGTAAATGCATCTGCTACTGAACCTGCAAAACCTGCAAGCACCTTGCCTCCGAAAAGACGGCGCACTTTTTTTGCCGTGTGTTTCATCACGACAGCCTGCCCGAAAGTGACTTGACCGTCTCCAGCCATCGCACTTTTTCCTTTATGTTGAACGGCAAAGATGGTTGTTGCATGAAATGATGACATGAAAAAACCTCCTTTTAGGATCGTTTAAAAGCCCTTGGGTGATGAGACATGTACGTTTTCCTTAAAGAATCTTTTGATACATGCGTGTACACCTGAGTTGATGATAAATTCGAATGACCAAGAAGTTCTTGAACACTTCTCAAATCTGCCCCCTCATTTAAGAGGTGTGTGGCAAAGGTGTGCCTTAACATGTGAGGATGGATATGTAATGTGCCTGACGCCTTTTTCATTAGTTCAGTGAGAATGAATCGAACGCCTCTGTCTGTAAGAGGCGCCCCGCGCTGATTCAAAAATACATATGCATCAGCACGATCATTCCCCTTCGCTTTCAGCTTTAGCCTTCCATCCTCTAAATAAGTGATGAGCGCTTCATGAGCATATGAACCAAAAGGAACATACCGCTGCTTGCTGCCTTTCCCATGAACAAGCACTGTATCCATCGATAAATCAAGATCAGATTCTTTTAATGAACATAACTCACTGACCCTCATACCTGTTGCATAAAGAAGTTCTAAAATGGCTTGGTTTCTTTGCCCAAGCGGTGTGCTGACATCAGAAACTGTAAAAAGCTCTTTCAGTTCCTCTTCATACAAAAATGAAGGAATTCGCTTATCCTGCTTTGGTAAGCTAACGAGTAAAAAAGGATTTTCTTTCACAAGCTGTTCTCTTAATAGAAATTTATAAAAGCTGCGAAGCGCAGAGACTTTCTTACTAATCGTTCTTCTTGTCAGGCCTTTTTCATAAGCTTCTGTTAAATAAATTCTCGTATCTTGATAGGATACCTCTTCAAAACCGTCTATTCCTTGAACGTTCATAAATCTGACAAACTCTTCAATCGCTTCTGTATATCCTGAGATGGTTAAAGCAGAATAGTTTTTTTCAATTTGCAAATATTCAATGAATAAGTGGACAAGACGCTGTTTATTCGTCATTTTTACACCTCTTTAAGGCTTTTAAATGGTATCACATATCTTGCTTTCCGTGCAATGATTTACTACAGAGATTTCGAAATAGTTTGAATAGTTTCGATTGCGCGCTTAGCGTACTCCGCATAACGCTCTTGTTTGTTTTTAATGCGAACACCAAGATCTTTCAACAAACCAAAATTCGCATTCATTGGCTGGAAGCTTTTCTTGTTTGTCGATGTGATGTAATAAGCCATGCTGCCGATTGCTGTTTCCTCCGGAAGTGTCACAAGCTCTTCTCCTTTGACAAAACGAGCGGCATTAATTCCAGCCACTAGTCCGGAAGCTGCAGACTCGACATAGCCTTCAACGCCTGTCATTTGTCCGGCAAAGAATAGATCTTCTCTATTTTTAAACTGATACGTTGGTTTTAAAAGACTTGGTGAGTTAATGAATGTATTGCGGTGCATCACGCCATAACGAACAATCTCTGCTTCTTCAAGACCTGGAATCAAGCGGAATACTTCCTTTTGGTCGCCCCACTTCAGATGTGTCTGGAAGCCGACGATGTTATATAAAGTACCTGCTGCATCATCTTGTCTTAATTGAACAACAGCATAAGGTCTTTTTCCTGTTTTCGGATCTTCAAGTCCTACTGGCTTCATCGGACCAAACAACATCGTTTTCTTTCCTCTTTTGGCCATGACTTCAATTGGCATACAGCCTTCAAAGAAGATTTCTTTTTCGAACTCTTTTAATGGCACAGTTTCAGCAGAAATAAGCGCGTCATAAAAACGATCGAATTCTTCTTCTGTCATTGGACAGTTTAAATAAGCAGCTTCTCCTTTGTCATAACGTGATTTCAAGTACACCTTATCCATATCAATGCTATCTTTCTCTAGGATAGGTGCCGCTGCATCGTAGAAGTACAGATATTCTTCACCAGTTAACGATTTTAATTCTTTTGAAAGTGCTTCAGATGTAAGCGGGCCTGTCGCAATAATTGTTGGACCTTCTGGAATGCTTTGCACTTCTTCTTGAAAAACTGTCACATTCGGATGATTTTTTACGCGATCAGTAACGTTTGCTGCAAATTCATGACGATCTACTGCAAGCGCTCCACCAGCAGGAACTGAGCTTTCATCTGCAGCTGCGATAATCGCTGAATCTAAATGACGCATTTCTTCCTTTAATACACCGACCGCATTTGTCAAAGCGTTGGCACGCAGTGAATTGCTGCATACAAGCTCTGCAAATTTATCTGTGTGGTGAGCTGGCGTTTGTTTGACAGGTCTCATTTCATACAAGTTGACTTTAATTCCGCGTTTAGCAACTTGCCATGCCGCTTCACTTCCAGCTAAACCTGCTCCAATCACATTTACAAATTGACTCATTGTACAACTCTCCTATTTCGTAAGTTCTGTTTGATGACATAAAAAAGCAGGTGAACAAGGCTGCTCACCGCTATTTTTGTTGTTCCTCTTTATAATCACAGTTCACACATTGAACTTGCATGCCTTTTTTCAGCTTTTTCTCTACAAGCATATTTTCGCATTTTGGACACTTTCTTTCAATCGGTTTGTCCCAAGAGACGAATTCACACTCTGGAAAACGATCACAGCCATAAAAAATGCGGCGCTTCTTAGATTTTCGTTCAACAATGTTTCCTTCATGACATGTCGGGCATTTCACACCAATATCTTTGACAATTGGTTTTGTGTTACGGCAGTCAGGAAAGTTAGAGCAAGCCATGAACTTACCGTATCGACCCATTTTGTACACCATCGGATGTCCACACTCTTCACAGTCAACTCCGGCGTATTCAGGCTCAATCTCAACTTCTTGCATTTCTGCTTCCGCTTTTTCGACCCGTTTTGCAAAGTCTTGATAGAAGCTGTCGATAATGCGAACCCATTCGATCGTACCTTCTTCAACGCTATCAAGTTCTTTTTCCATTTTCGCTGTGAATTCCACGTTAATGATCTCAGGGAAGAATTCAATGATTAAGTTGAGAACAATTCCCCCAAGCTCTGTTGGGATAAACCGTTTATTATCAAGTGCGACATAGCCGCGCTTTTGAATCGTATCTAATGTTGGTGCATACGTAGACGGACGGCCTATACCTAGCTCTTCAAGCGTTTTGACAAGTCTTGCCTCAGTGTAGCGCGGAGGCGGCTGCGTGAAGTGCTGTTCAGGTTCGATATCTTTTGAAAGAACCGTATCACCTTCTTTAAGATCAGGCAGCATTTTGTCCTTTTCTTCTAGCTGGTCGTCTTTCCCTTCTACATATACTTTCATGAATCCAGGGAATTTCACTTTGCTTCCGTTAGCACGGAATGTAAGCCCGTTATTATCAAGGTCCACACTCATTGTATCAAGCACAGCCGAAGCCATTTGGCTTGCGACGAATCGTTCCCAAATCAATTTATACAGACGAAGCTGATCTCGGCTTAAGACATGTTTGACATCTGCTGGTTTTCTTAGCGTAGAAGTCGGCCTGATGGCTTCGTGAGCATCTTGTGCATTTTCATTCTTTTTAGCAGTTCGTTTTGTTGTATTTAAGAAATTCTTACCATACGTCTGATCAATGAAAGCAGATACTTCTTCAATCGCCGTATTGGAAATACGTGTTGAGTCTGTTCTCATGTATGTAATGAGTCCGACTGTACCTTCTTTACCAAGATCAATTCCTTCATATAATTGCTGTGCAATCATCATCGTCTTTTTCGCACGGAAGTTTAATTTTCTCGCAGCCTCCTGCTGTAAAGTAGATGTTGTAAACGGAACAGCAGGGTTGCGTTTACGCTCTTTTTTCGTCACTTTCTCTACAGAGAATTTGCTCCCTTTTAGTTTCGAAAGGATTTCTTTTACATCTTCTTTTGTTTTCAGTGGATGCTTTTTGCCATTGACGCCAAAGAAGCTCGCTTCGAAGCTTTCTTTTCCTTTTAGGAATGTACCGTCAATTGTCCAGTATTCTTCTGGTTTAAATTCATTAATTTCATTCTCGCGATCAATGATCAGGCGGAGTGCAACTGATTGAACACGACCGGCACTTAAGCCCTTTTTCACTTTCTTCCATAAAATCGGACTGATTTTATACCCAACGAGACGATCTAAGATCCGTCTTGCCTGCTGTGCATCAACTAAATCCATATTGATCATACGTGGATGCTTAAAGGAATCTTTAATAGCATCTTTTGTAATCTCGTTAAAGACAACGCGGCAGTCAGAAGAGAGGTCAAGGTCAAGGCTATGCGCTAAATGCCAAGCAATCGCTTCTCCCTCTCTATCGGGGTCAGCTGCGAGATAGACTTTCTTTGCTTTTTTCGCAGCTGTTTTTAATTCTTTTAATACGGGGCCTTTCCCGCGAATCGTAATATACCTCGGTTCGAAGTCATGCTCAGTGTCAACACCAAGCTGACTTTTCGGTAAATCTCTTATGTGCCCCATTGAAGCCTTTACTTTATACTTTTTACCTAAATAACGCTCAATCGTTTTCGCCTTGGCTGGCGACTCAACGATGACTAAATAATCAGCCATACTCAAAATCCCCCTTAAGAGGTGTTCTCTCTTTATACATTTGCCAATTCATATTTATGTTAATTGCACCTATCTAACAGGCAATCATGAAAAATTCTTTATGATGAACATCATTATAAACACGAAAAACAAAGTGTAAACTTAAATCCTCACTATTATTAAATATTCCTATGTCTTTTGTCAAACGATATTTTTATAAGAGTTCAGTATATTGAACGCTGCGGAAGGAGAATTCCTCTAAAATATCCTTCGTTGAATGAACAAGCTTTGCTCCCTGCTGTATAAGTCTGGCTGGACCTGTGGAATTAGGATCAAAGATTGATCCTGCAACCGCAAATACCTCTTTGCCTTGCTCAAGTGCTTGATACGCGGTAATGAGTGAACCGCTCTTTTCTTTGCACTGAATCACGATGGTCCCACTTGTCAGCGCACTAATTAAACGATTCCTCAAAGGGAAATGCCACTTTTCTGGTTTGACATAAGGCGGATGCTCGGATAAAAGCAAATGATGCTCGCCCATGTATTCAGCCATTTGCACATGTTCCTTTGGGTATAAATGCTGAAATCCGCCTGCTATAATACCGATCGTTTTCCCTTTATTCCTAATGCACTCTTTATGTGCAAGTCCATCAATGCCTTTTGCTAAGCCACTGACAATCATCCAATCTTCCTTAACAAGTTCACCAACAATTTTCTTCACACATGCTTCTCCATAAGACGATGGAACACGCGTGCCTACTACACCTAAACTTTTTTCTTCATTTAAATATGACACGTTTCCTTTTAGGAATAACACAGGGGGAGGATCATAAATATGTTTTAGTGTGCTGGGATATAAGGGTGATGTGATGGGAATCATGTGAATGTTTTGCTTTAAATAGGCTTGAACGATGTGTTGAAAAATGGGGAATTCCTTTTCTTCGGCTTGTTTTAAGCGGGTAAAGTCGATTGTTTGTAATAATCGATCCTGTTTGAAATGATGTGTTTCTTCATTTATATATAGCTTAGGATCGACTTTCCACCATTTTGTTAACAAAGAGGGTGAGATGAGGCCTTTTAAGCGGTGAAAAATCATTCTTTCGGACACGTTGTACATACCATTCCTCCTGTTTAAGATAGAAAGAAGAAGACTTGTCAAAGAACAAGTCTTCTTGTGTCATTAATGCGTTTTACAAGCTTCGAAGAGATTCTTCTCTTTTAACACTTTAATTAAGGTTTCTCCCATGACAGATGGAGTCTCTGCCACTTCAATTCCACATTCACGCATTGTTTTTACTTTTTCATCAGCTGTCCCTTTACCACCGGAAATAATGGCACCAGCATGTCCCATGCGTTTTCCTGGAGGCGCCGTTTTACCGCCAATAAAGCCAACAACTGGTTTGGTCATATTTGCTTTTACCCATTCAGCTGCTTCTTCTTCAGCCGTACCGCCGATTTCTCCGATCATAATGACAGCATGCGTATCAGGGTCTTCATTGAATGCTTTTAATACATCAATAAAGTTCGTCCCATTTACAGGGTCTCCGCCGATTCCTACAGCTGTCGATTGACCAACACCCGCCTCTGAAAGCTGATGTACCGCTTCATATGTAAGTGTTCCAGAACGAGAAACAACCCCCACATGACCTTTTTTATGAATGTAGCCTGGCATAATCCCAATCTTACATTCTTCAGGTGTAATGACACCTGGGCAGTTAGGGCCAACAAGTCTTGTCTTTTTCCCTTCCATATACCGTTTTACTTTGACCATGTCAAGTACTGGAATATGTTCTGTAATACAAATGACTAGATCGACTTCTGCATCAACAGCCTCTAAAATGGCATCTGCTGCAAATGGTGCTGGTACATAGATAACAGAAGCATTTGCTCCAGTTGTTTGAACAGCTTCAGATACTGTATTAAATACAGGAACTCCTTCTACTTCAGTTCCACCTTTTCCAGGTGTGACACCGCCAACAATATTTGTTCCGTACTCAATCATTTGTTTTGTATGGAACAATGCGGTTGAACCGGTAATCCCCTGAACAATTACTCTCGTATTTTTATTAATAAATACACTCATTTAGGTTCCCTGCCTTTCTGCTCTACTTGACTAAAGATACAATCTTTTCTGCCCCGTCAGCCATAGACTCAGCAGAAGTGATATTTAAGCCTGAATCACTCAGGATTTTCTTCCCTAATTCAACGTTTGTTCCTTCAAGACGTACAACGAGTGGTAATGTTAAGCCGACTTGTTTCGTCGCTTCAACGACACCTTCTGCAATGACATCACATTTCATGATGCCGCCAAAAATGTTCACGAAAATCCCTTTTACATTTTGATCAGATAAGATGATTTTAAATGCTTCCGTTACTTTTTCAGCTGTTGCACCGCCGCCAACATCCAGGAAGTTTGCAGGGTCCCCGCCGTAATGCTTGATGATATCCATTGTAGACATCGCAAGACCAGCGCCATTGACCATACAGCCAATATTTCCATCTAGAGAAATGTAGCTTAGATCATATTTAGATGCTTCAATTTCTTTTGGATCCTCTTCATCAAGGTCACGGTATTCTAATATATCTTTTTGTCTATATAAGGCATTGCTATCAAAGTTTAATTTTGCATCAAGTGCCATGACTTTTCCATCGCCTGTTACAACAAGTGGATTAATCTCAGCAATTGAACAATCTTTTTCAATAAACGCATTGTATAGACTTGTCATAAACTTAACAGCTTGGCCAACTAATTTTGTTGGAATATTAATTTTAAACGCTACTTCTCTCGCCTGATAGCCTTGCAATCCAATCGCTGGGTCGATGACCACTTTGACGATTTTTTCTGGCGTTTTTTCTGCTACTTCTTCAATTTCAGTACCGCCTTCTTCAGAAGCCATCAATACAATTCTTGATGTCGCTCTGTCCAAAACAAGCCCAACGTAGTACTCTTTTTGAATATCGCAGCCTTCTTCAATAAGTAAGCGTTTTATTTCGCGCCCCTCAGGCCCAGTTTGATGTGTGACAAGTGTTTTGCCGAGCAATTCCTCTGCAAAACCTTTCACTTCATCTTTTGTTTTTGCAATTTTTACCCCGCCTGCTTTGCCACGGCCGCCTGCATGAATCTGTGCTTTTACGACATATACAGAGCTTTCTAGCTCTTCTGATGCTTTCACTGCTTCATCAGGTGTAAATGCTACTTTACCATTTGGAACTGAAACCCCATATTTTCTTAGGATTTCTTTTCCTTGGTACTCATGGATATTCATTTCCCATCCTCCCAACATATGTAGAAACAAAAAATATAAAATAGACTGCGCTTTCATTTTAAAGAATAAAAAAGAGAATGTCTAGGGTTCTATGTAAAATCGTAAAATCCTTCTAAACATTCAAACTTTTATTTTATTAAAAATATAAATTTTTCATCCAAATCACTTATTTTACCTTATTTTTTCATTTTTTGATCTAACCTATAGATAAACGAAAATATTTCTGCTACAGTATCGTATAACGCTTCAGGGATCTCCTCATCCAGTGTTAAGTGGCGCATGAGTTCGACTAAATTACGGTCTTCTTGGATAGGAACTCCCGACTTTTTTGCTTCTTCAATAATATGGTCTGCCACATAGCCGCTACCTGTTGCGACGACTTTTGGCGCCTTTTGTTTTTCTTCATCATAATGTAGAGCGACCGCCCTTCTAAGCGGTTTTGAATCCTTCATACTCGTAAGTCCAGCCCTTTCTCGCTGATTTTATGAAAGTGTTCATCTAGAAAGTGAGACGGATCTACTGGCTCTTGTCTCTTCTTTGCTGTAATTCCCGTAAGGCTGTATCCTAAGGCATTTAAATTCTCCCGAACTGCTGGAATCATTGGATTAATGGTTCCTTGAAGTTCATGACCGGTTTCAACTGTAATTGACATGACCTTTTGCTGAATCGTACAGTCGATTAATGTTTCTTCGAGGTTTTCCATGTTTAAGTAAAACATAAGACGACACTGAGAAATATCAATAGAGCCATCTTTTTTCTTATGTCCTTTTAGAATAAAGGTTAAATCTTGAACACTATGTTTTGAAAAGAGCGGATAAGAGACCATCATTTGGCTGATGGTTTGATTCTCCTGCTGCACAAATAACTGCCCGTTCAATCTATGAAACAATTGATCGACTTCTTTTTTTACAGGATCTGGTAAATCAGACTGTCTCACATCATTTAAGACGAGCTTTAATTGGTGAAGTTCCTGACTTTTTACATCCTGACTGCCTTTTTCGAGTAGTTTCAGCATACCGATTTCATCACGTACACCGATTGCCTTTTTCATCGTCATGAGTAAATCGAGCACATCGGTTTTATTGCTTAATGCGGGTTCCGTCTGCTGTACCACCTGAGCCAATGCTTTCGCCTCTGTTTTTGACAGGAATGGAAATTCTTTTTGGAGCACAGATGCTCTTACATCCGGCTGAGATCCTGCCTGCTGAAGCCCTTGCAGCAATGACGTGAGCTGTTTTAAGCTAGGCTCTTGCTGCCCATCTGCACCTTGTTTTATCAAACTTGTAAGTATCCGCTCAATTTGCTGAAGCGGGATTTGCAGCTCTTTTGGACTTGTTGACTGCTGCACGTTAGATTGAAGAACTTGGGTCGTTTGACGCTCTTGAGCCAATGGATTCTGACTATTAACTTTTGGTTGAGACAGATTGGACTGAGGCGTTACAGGTAGATTTCCTCCTTGCTTCGCCGCCCCTTCTCTCGCTGCTAGAAGGACCGATAAGAGCTTTTCTGCATGGACAGACGTCTCAGTATCTATGACTGATCGAACGGCTTGTGTAAGCGCCTGTGTGGCGTCTGAGTGCTTCGGGAGCTGTGTTAAGCGTTCTAGCAGCGCTGTCATATCCTGATGAAGAGCAGAGGATGATTTCACAGCTAAAATTGATTGAAGCACTCCTTCCTGGATCGGCAAGTCTTTCTTTAAAGCAAATAGAAGTGCCTGGAGACCTTTTTTCACATCAGCTCCTTGATGCTGTTCGATCCACTTCACTGCCGTTTTTAACTCTGTTTCGTTGATAACGGATTTTTCTTTTAAAAAAGCTGTGGCTGTTAGAATGTTTTCAAGTCCGTTTTTCAGAGAGAGACCTTCTAATAGTTTGGCAGCTGCATCCTTTAATGTCTTAGGATCTTGATCAAATTGCTGGACTGGCCTTAGTTTATTGAGGCTGTCTCCACCCTCTTGTTCAAATTGGAACCAATAAAATGCGTCTGCTTTAAGCTGAGCCGCTAGCTGTGCTTTTATTTTTGTTGAGCCTATTTGAACAAGGGCTGTATCATCTCCAAGCATTTTCAGTACTTTACCGAGAATCAGCCGATGCACATTTTCCTTTCCTTCGGTGTTTAATGGAATAGATTCTGCCGCACTTAACCGGCTATTCAGTGCTGTATGTATGTCCTCAACTCTTGTCATCACAGGCAGCCTCCTTAGGTCAAAAATTTATGATATAACGGATTTCACTGGTGCAAACGATAATCGATGGATTGGGGCAGCTCCATGTGTTTGAATGGCAGCCAAATGCTCTTTTGTTCCGTACCCTTTATGTTTTTCAAATTGATACTCAGGGTACTTACGCCCGTATTCTTCCATCATCTGATCTCTTGTCACCTTTGCAATACATGCACCTGCTGCGATGGATGCACTTTTTGCATCTCCTTTGATGATATTCTCCTGGTGAATAGGAAGTGGGAGCGTCATGGCATCTATGAGTAGATAATCAGGTGTATGAGTTAACTGCTCCACCGCTCTCACCATCGCCAGTCTTGATGCCTCGTAAATATTGATTTCATCAATCGTAGCCGCATCAACAATGCCGATACCGATATCAAGTGCTTCTTTTTGGATCAGGTCATAATATGCCAATCTTTTTTTCTCAGATAATTGCTTTGAGTCGTTTAAACCGAGCAGGACTGTATCTTCCTTTAATATGACAGCTGCTGCTACAACGGGGCCTGCCAGCGGTCCTCTTCCTGCTTCATCTATTCCAGCAATACATGTGTATCCCTGCGCCTTAGCATTGTTTTCAAATTGCAGCATCTCATTCCATGCTGCATGAAGTTGCTGCTGCTTTTCTTTCTCTTTGTGCCACTTCTCTATCAGTTTTTGGACACTTTTTCTCTTATCATCTTTTACAAGTTCATGAATGTATGACTCGTCTTGTGAATGCTTTTCTATCAGTTCTTTTATTTGTTTCACTGTGTACATCAGCTTTTCGTCAGCCTCCTTCTTTATATCGGCAGTTTTCCGCAAAAAATAAAGACCCGCATGAGCTGCGTGTCTTTTAGCTTTCAGGCTTCTCAAAAGTGAGGGGACCAAATTTTTCTGTTCGAATATCCCGAATAATGATTTCGGTGGTTTTGTCGTAATTAATCAATCCACCGCTCATGAGACAGCCGCGCTTTGTACCTATTGCATCAAACAGCTCAGCCGTATCTTCAGGGATCTCCGTTAGGTCATAGCGTTTTTTTAATCGCTCTGGATAGTTTTCTTCTAGAAAGCGAAGTCCATATACAGCGACATCCTGTAAGTTGATGATAGAATCTTTGATCGCTCCAGTTACCGCTAGCCTGAGTCCTACTTTCTCATCTTCAAACTTCGGCCAGAGGATTCCAGGTGTATCGAGCAGTTCCAATTCTTTCCCTACCTTCACCCATTGCTGTGAGGTGGTAATACCAGGACGGTCTCCTGTTTTGGCAATGTTCTTTTTCGCTAAACGATTGATTAAGGTCGATTTCCCGACGTTGGGAATCCCGATAATCAGCGCCCGGATTGCACGTGGTTTAACACCTTTTGCTTTCATGCGGTCGAATTTTTCTTTTAAGATTTCTTTTGAAGTTGTGATGATCTGATTTAACCCTTGTCCATCGACAGAGTTAATAGCAAGTGACCGAACGCCTTGCTGCTCAAAGTGCGCCTGCCACTCCTTTGTCACACGAGGATCCGCTTTATCTGCTTTGTTTAATAGCATGATTTTGGGTTTGTTCTGAAGGATTTCTTCGATCATTGGGTTTCTAGAGGACATCGGAATTCTAGCATCAGTTAATTCAAATACGATGTCGATGAGCTTTAATTTTTCTGTGACTTCACGTCTTGCTTTTGCCATATGGCCTGGAAACCATTGAATCGTCATATGTGCACCTTCTCTTCTATCGATTATCTCTATACATCGTACAAAAAAAGAGCCTGTTACAGGTAACAAGCCCTTTCCTTTGATATCATTATCGTCTGATTTCTTTGATACGAGCCGCTTTACCGCGAAGTTCACGTAGGTAGTAAAGTTTCGCACGACGTACCTTACCGTGACGTACAACTTCGATGTTAGCGATTTTTGGTGTGTGTACAGGGAATGTACGCTCAACGCCTACACCGTAAGAAATCTTACGAACTGTGAAAGTTTCGCTAATTCCACCACCACGACGCTTAATTACAACACCTTCAAAGATCTGGATACGCTCACGAGTACCCTCGACAACTTTAACGTGTACACGTAAAGTGTCACCAGGACGGAACGCAGGAAGATCAGTGCGTAATTGTTCTTTTGTGATTTCTTCAATCAAATGTTGCATCGTTTTCAACTCCTTCCAACAGATGCTCATGTCCTCTTTCTTCATTGCAGCGGAACATCGTTTTCAAACTTGAATCGGCAAGCCGTCCAAGTCACAAGTAGTATCATACCATACCTCTATGCAGTGTGCAATACAATCTAGTCATTATGAAGCTGCCAAAGCCATCTTTTTTCTTCTTCTGTTAACGTTTTGCAAGAATCGATCAAATCTGGCCTTCTTGTATAAGTTCGCTTCAAAGATTCTTTGCGCCGCCACTCTTCAATTTTGGCATGATTTCCAGAGAGGAGCACATCCGGCACTTTTAGTCCTTTATAATCGGCTGGCCTTGTGTAGTGAGGATGCTCTAGCAAACCTGTACTAAATGAATCTTCAATGTGAGACGCTTCTTTTCCAAGCACATGAGGCAAAAGCCTGACCACACTGTCTGCAATCATCATCGCTGGCAGCTCTCCGCCTGTGAGAACGAAATCTCCGATTGAGATTTCATCTGTGACAAGATGCTCCCTGATGCGCTCATCGTAGCCTTCATAATGGCCGCAAATGAACATAAGGTGTTCTTCTTTTGCAAGTTCCTCTGCCTTCTTTTGTGTATATCTTTCTCCTTGAGGACAGACAAGAATGATTCGGGGCTTCTTGCTTGCTTTCTTCGTCAAATCTTCTACCGCATCGAATACGGGCTGTGCTTTCAGTACCATACCAGCACCGCCGCCATACGGATAGTCATCTACTGTTTTATGCTTATGATCCGAATACTCTCTAAAATTGACAACATTGAATGAGACAGCTTCTTTCTCCTGTGCCTTTTTTAAGATCGATGAGTGGAGCACACCTTCGAACATTTCAGGAAAAAGTGTTAAGAAGTCGATTTTCATTCGTAAATGAGTCCTTCCATCACTTCAATGTGTATGGTTTTGGATGCGATATCGATCTTTTTGACGACAGATGGGATATAAGGAATCAGGGCATCTTTTTTGCCTTTTCTTCCGACCACCCAGACATCATTTGCCCCTGGTGTTAAAATCTCTTTGATTTGGCCGACAAGCTGATCCTCTTCATCGTATACTTCACAGCCAATGATTTGGTGGAAATAAAACTCTCCTTCATCTAAAGAGCCGAGATGTTCTTTTTCTACTTTTAAGATTGATTCTTTCAATAGCTCTGCTTCATTTAATGAGCTAATTTCTTCAAATGTGAGCAAATCAAACTGTTTGTGCTGCCGGTGTGATGCGACAGTGACTTTTAGCGGCTCCCCTTGACCTTGCTTAAAAATATAGAGGACGCTTCCTTTTTTGTAACGTTCTTCTGGGAAATCTGTCTTTGACACGACGCGTACTTCTCCGCGCACTCCGTGTGTATTGACAATCTTTCCAACATTCAACCATTCTTGTACCATGTTCTCAATCACCCCTGACGTATTTCCACAATGGTGCCGTCTTTCACGACGATGACATTGTCTTGCATCTTGTCATCCCATTTATCACCTATGTTCACTTCAACCAGCGCATCCACTTCTGTCTCTTTCATTTCACTTCCAAGCGGTAAAATATGCAGCTGCTCTACTTGAAAGTCAATTTGCTGGATTTTCTCCTGCCGTTTATCGATGGCTTTTTGAAATTGAGGGATGGCTTCTTGCTGATGTGGTTCTTTTTCATGTTTTTTCAGTTGAAAATATAGTTGATTGCATTCACGTTCTAGTCTTTCTTTTTTCTCCAAAAAAGTCGTTAACAGTTTGTCCTTACTGCTTTCAGTTAATACTTGCATGACGGTGACATGTTGAATGATCTGCATCTTCCTTTTTGTCCCCCTATCCGAAGGCATTTGTCCTCTACATTATAACGAAAAATAGATTTAAACGTGTAAAAAAAGGGGAGGTCCTAAGCCCTCTCCCTTTTTAGTCAGCAATCTCAAGTTGAACTTTCTTAGAAGACTCTGCACTTGCTGCAAACATGACTGTTCGTATCGCTTTTGCTGTACGTCCCTGCTTTCCGATCACCTTTCCGGTATCTTCAGCATTGACAGACAGTGTGTAAATCACTTGCTCATCTTTTTCTAATGAAGATACGTGAATATCTTCAGGGAAATCAACAAGTGGCTCGACGATGGATACAATCAATTCTTCCAAGGACAGCTCATTCATTATTTGCTGTTTTTCGCATTATGAAATTTTTCAAGAATTCCTTGGCTTGAGAAAAGGTTACGAACTGTATCAGATGGTTTCGCACCATTTTGAAGCCATTTAAGAGCTAATTCTTCGTTGATTTTCACCTCAGCTGGTGATAACACTGGATTGTATGTTCCAACTGTTTCGATGAAACGACCGTCACGTGGTGAACGAGAATCTGCTACTACAATACGATAGAAAGGAGATCTTTTTGATCCCATACGTTTTAAACGAATTTTTACTGCCATTTTACTAGCACCTCCGAAAATATTTCAACAAGATAGTATATTAACAATGATAAAAGGGTTTGTAAAGTGTTTTTTCTTAACAACGGTTTTATCATGTATAACCAATTACATAAATGGTAATTTAAAGCCTTTTTTCTTTCCTTTGGACATGTTGGTCATTTGCTTCATCATCTTTTTCATTTCGTCAAATTGCTTTAAAAGGCGATTGACTTCCTGTACAGATGTTCCGCTTCCTTTTGCAATCCGTTTTCTTCGGCTTGCATTGATGACCTCTGGCTGTTCTTTTTCCTCGGTCGTCATTGATTTTATGATCGCTTCGATGTGATTGAGCTGCTTTTCGTCTACTTGGACGTTTTTGAGCCCTTTCATTTTACCGGCTCCCGGCATCATTTGGATCAATTCATCAAGTGGACCCATGTTACGAACTTGGCCAAGCTGCTCGAGGAAATCATCGAGTGTAAAGCTCATGGTCCGCATTTTTTGTTCAAGCTCTTTCGCTTTATCTTGGTCCACGTTTGCCTGTGCTTTTTCAATCAGTGTAAGCACATCTCCCATGCCAAGAATTCTTGAAGCCATCCGTTCTGGGTGGAATGGTTCAATCGCGTCAAGCTTTTCACCTAGCGCGGCGAATTTAATCGGCGTATTGGTGACAGCTCGAATGGAAAGTGCTGCACCGCCTCGTGTATCCCCGTCTAGTTTCGTTAGAACGACACCTGTTAAACCAAGCTGTTCATTAAAGCTTTTCGCTACATTGACAGCATCTTGACCTGTCATAGAGTCAACAACAAGGAAAATTTCTTCTGGACTCGCTACTTCTTTTACTTTTTGAAGTTCATCCATCAATTCTTCATCAATATGAAGGCGTCCTGCTGTATCTAAAATGACATAATCATGGTGTTCTTCTTTCGCTTTTTCAATTGCCTGTTTGGCAATCTCGACAGGACTCACTTGATCACCTAATGAAAACACAGGCATATCAAGCTGTTTCCCTAGCGTTTGAAGCTGCTGGATCGCTGCTGGTCTGTAAATATCTGCAGCCACCATCATCGGCTGGCGATTATGTTTTTTGCGAAGTAAATTAGCAAGCTTCCCAGTTGTGGTGGTTTTACCTGCACCTTGAAGACCAACCATCATAATGACGGTCGGAGATTTTTTCGCTACAGCGATTTTACTCTCTTCCCCGCCCATTAATTCAGTGAGTTCTTCTTTTACAACTTTAATGACCTGTTGTCCAGGGGTAAGGCTTTTCATGACCTCTTGTCCAACTGCCCGCTCACTTACTTTTTTCACAAAGTCTTTGACTACTTTAAAATTGACGTCAGCTTCAAGAAGGGCAAGGCGTACCTCGCGCATCATTTCTTTTACATCTTGTTCTGACACTTTTCCTTTGCCGCGGATTTTTGAAATCGTCTGCTGCAGTCGGTCGGCTAATCCTTCAAATGCCATACTGTGCCGCCTCCTAATCTAATTTCTCAAGCGATTCAATTAAAGCTTCTGCTTCTTCCATCTGAGCGGAATCTGCTACGAGCTCTCTCATTTTTTTGAGAAGTTCTTTACGATCTTTAAATTTCTTAAACAAGAGCAGCTTTTCTTCATATTGTTCAAGCATCGCTTCAGTCCGTTTAATATTATCATAAACAGCCTGTCTTGATACTTCATATTCATCCGCAATTTCACCGAGGGAAAAATCGTCTAGGTAGTAAAGCGACATGTAGCTCTTTTGCTTTGCGGTTAACAACGATTGATAGAAGTCAAACAAGTAGTTCATTCTCGTTGTTTTTTCAAGCGTCATGGGCTCTCTCCCCTTTGTTAAGTTCATTCCCTTTACATCAACTAAGTTTACACGGTTCTCTACTGTGTGTCAAGTTTTTATCTTGTCACTGCATGAAGCGGCGTATAAACAAAAATGCCAGCAGTTTTTGCTGGCATTTCAGATTGTTGACAAAGGGCTAAAATGATTTTGATTTTAGCCCTTTGTCTTCTTTTCAGCTTGATAGAAAACCTTTGAAGTCTAGGAAGGACGAGTACTGGCGCGGAGCGAATTTGACATTCGTGAGCACCAGCACGCAGGACTGACACCGAATGCGAGGGTTTATCTACACGCTGAAATGCCAGCAGTTTTTGCCGGCATTTTTGTTAGTCCTCTTGATCAATCACGTCTGAGAATAATCCATACACATACGATTCTGCATCGAATTCTTGCAGATCGTCTACCTCTTCACCTAAACCGACGAGCTTCACGGGGATGTTTAGCTCATTTCGAATTGCAAGGACAATCCCGCCTTTTGCAGTCCCGTCAAGCTTTGTTAAAGCAATTCCTGTCACATTCGTCGCTTTAGAAAATTCCTTCGCTTGTGCCATCGCATTTTGACCCGTTGTTGCATCAAGAGCGAGTAGCACTTCATGCGGTGCATCTGGAACCTCACGTTCAATGACTCTCTTGACCTTCTCTAGCTCTTTCATCAAGTTGACTTTGTTTTGCAGTCTTCCTGCTGTATCACAGATAAGGACATCCGCATTTTTCGCTTTTGCTGATTGAACGGCATCATAGATCACCGCTGCTGGATCAGAGCCAGCCGTCTGTTTAACAACAGGGACACCTGAACGCTCTCCCCATACTTCAAGCTGCTCAATCGCACCGGCACGGAATGTATCACCTGCTGCCAAAATGACGGATTTCCCTTCATTTTTCAGCTTATTTGCAAGTTTGCCGATCGTCGTTGTTTTCCCAACGCCATTGACACCGACAAATAAAATGATATTTAATCGCCCGTCTTCAATATTCAGCGCAGAGATTTGTTCCTCTCCGCTATTGTAGATTTCAACCAGTTTTTCAGAGATGACCGATTGTACTTCACTTGGGTCTTGAATGTTTCTTAGTTTCACTTCTTTTTTCAGCTCATCAATCAGTTCCATCACCGTTGTGAAACCGACATCCGCGCCGATCAGAACTTCTTCTAATTCTTCAAAAAAGTCTTCATCAACTTTACGGTAGCGTGAAATGAGTTCATTTACTCTTCCTTGAAAGGAGTTTCTCGTTTTTTCAAGTCCATCCTTAAACTTTTCTGATACTGAATCGGTTTGCTGCGTAAATTTTTCTTTTAATTTCTTAAAAAAACTCATTTGGTTCAAAAACCTCCTTTAATTACTGGACAAGCTCTTTCGTTTCTTCTAGTTTGACAGATACAAGTTTTGAAACGCCTGACTCCTGCATCGTAACACCGTAGAGCACATCTGCTTCTTCCATTGTTCCTTTGCGGTGCGTAATGACTATGAATTGTGTTTCCTCGCTGTATTTTTTTAAATATTGTGCAAAGCGGAAAACATTGGCTTCATCAAGCGCCGCTTCTACCTCATCTAACACGCAGAATGGAACAGGTCTGACTTTTAAAATAGAGAATAGTAAAGCGATCGCTGTTAATGCTCTCTCTCCGCCTGAAAGAAGGCTTAAGTTTTGCAGCTTTTTCCCTGGCGGCTGCGCGACAATATCAACGCCAGAGTTTAGTAAATCGTTTGGATCTGTCAGCTTAAGATCTGCTTTCCCGCCGCCAAATAATGCTTGGAAAACTGATTCAAAATGCCCGCGAATTTGCGAGAATGTTTCAGAGAAGCGCTTTGTCATCTCTTGATCCATTTCTTCGATCACTTGGAATAATGTATTTTTCGCTTCTGTCAGATCGTTTCGCTGCTCTGTTAAGAAGAGATAGCGTTCATTTACTCGTTCATACTCATCAATGCTGCCTAAGTTCACTGTTCCTAGCTCTTCAATGGCTAATTTGATCAGCTTCACTCGTTTTCTTGCTTCATCTGGCGATAACGTTAGATGATACATCTCTTTTGCCCCTTCAAACGAAAGAGCATACTCTTCGTTCAAATAAGCGATGAGGTTGTCGAGCTCAACTTCCATACGGCCAAGCTTAATTTCTTCATCTTTTAAGCTTGTGGTGAGCTGCTTGTAAAGGCGTTTTTGTTCTTTCAGTTCACGTTCAGCAAATTCTAACCTTTCAGAAAGAGCTAGACGCTGTTTACGTCGCTCTGAAATGAGTGCGGTTGTTTTGTTTTTGTTTTCCAGTTTCTCTTTCGCCGCTTCTTCCAATTGTTCTGCTCCGCTTGAGCTAGACGTCATTTCACTTGTTAAGAGTGACAGATCTTCTTTTGTTTCCGTCAGCGTTTGTTCAGCCTCTTCTAATTCGGCCATTAAGCTCGAAAGCTTTTCTTGTTCATTTGCTAAGGACTGCTCTTTTTTGGCAAGTGAGATTTTCAGTTCAGTTAATTCGACAGAAATGGTTTCTTTCGTTGAGCTTTGGGTCTGCTTACGCTTTGTTAATGTATTGATCTCTTGATCTAGGGTGGTCAATTTCTCCCCTATAGAAACTTCAAGAGCTGCCTGCTTTTTGTCCTTATCCGTAAGTTCAGTAGAACGAAGCTGCAATTCGTCTTTTTCTTGATCATAGAGTTCAAGGTGAGCATTAATATTTTTTTCTGCTACTTGCAGTTCGTATAGCTTCCCTTTGAGCTCTTGCTGCTGTTCTCGAAGCGTTTCTCCCCGCTGACGCAGTTCGTTTAATTGGCTTTCGTTTGTTGCAATCAATTGTTTTGTTTCTTTTGTTTCCTTTTCAAGGATCGTTGTTTTTTCTTCCATTTCAACAAGCTGCTTTGTTAATGTTTCGATTTCTCGGTTTCTTGAAAGAAGGGAGTTGTTCTTTTTCTTTACACCGCCACCGGTCATTGAACCGCCGGGGTTCACAACATCTCCATCAAGGGTCACGATGCGATAACGATGACCAAGCATTTTTGCCAGTTCATTGGCGCCTTTTAAGTCTTTAACGATCAGAACCGTTCCAAGCAAGTTCTGAATCACCTTTTGATACTTTTCGTCAAAGGAAACAAGGTGACTCGCTACACCGATAAATGCAGCGTGTTGCTCGGCTGTTTGGACGTCTCTATGCTGAATGGTGCGTTCTTTGATCACATTCATTGGCAGGAAGGTCGCACGTCCAAAGGAATGCTGCTTTAAGTATGCAATTGCTTGTCGCGCTGCGGCTTCGTTTTTTGTGACGACGTGCTGCGTTGCTGCACCTAACGCGATTTCAATCGCTGTCTCATGCTGCTGATCTGTTTGAATTAGCTCTGCAATGGCACCGTGAATACCACCTAACCGCTCTTTTGCCTTTAAGACCTCTTTTACTCCTTGGAAAAAGCCTGAGAAGTCTTCCTGCATGGATTCTAGCATCTCTTTTTTTGATTTTGCCTGCTGCACATATTGATAGGCTTGGTAAAGAGCCGTTTCTTTTTTCTCGTATTGACGTTTCATTTGCTCAAGCTTTTGTTCCGCTTCTCTAAAACGCTTGACTTGAGCCAGAATGTCTTCTTCTAGGGCTGAAAGCTGCTGCTCAGCCTCTGTTTTTTTCTCTTTGACAGACACACGTTCTTCAATGTGTTTTTGGTTGTTTTGCGTGAGCCGATCCAGCTGCATAGCCGCTTGGCGCTGCTGTTCTTCTAACAATTTGCGTTCATTGCGTATAGAAGCCTGTTCATTGAGCAGATCAAAATAATCGCTTTTTAGCTGTTCAATTTGACCTTCCACATCTTCACTATGGAGCGATAGTTGATGTTGCTTTGTTTTCACTTCATCTTTTAGCTGCTGCACTTCTTTTTGAAGGCTGTCCCGCGTGATTTTTTGCTGCTGAATCTTTTCGGTTAGCTGCGCCTGCTTTTCAGTTAAGCGAATGAGCGTTTCTTCTAGCTGTCCTTGGTTTGCGGCTGCATTTTTCTTCCGTTCTTTTAGTACTTCTTTTTTACCTTCAAGCTTTTCTAACTCCTCACTTGTGAAAAGAAGAACTTCTTGCAGGTCATTAATTGATTCGTCAAGTGCTTGAATGCGGTCTCTTGATTCTTCAATTTTGGCTTCTTTTGCTTGAATATCTGTGGATTGCTTCATTTCATCTTGTTTGAAGCGCTCGACAGCTTCACCAAGTGTTGTCCATTTTTCATGAAGTGCTTCGATGTCATGGACAGTTAAGGCGATTTCGACATTTTCAAGCTCTTCTTTTTTTTGCAAATAGTCCTTTGCAATAGATGCCTGCATTCTTAATGGTTCTACTTGATCTTCTAGTTCATGCAGAATATCTTCTACTCGGTTTAAGTTGTCCTGCGTTTCAAACAGTTTATTCTCGGCTTTTTTCTTTCTTGTTTTATATTTCAAAACACCAGCCGCTTCTTCAAAGATGCTTCTTCTCTCTTCTGCCTTACTAGATAGAATTTCTTCTACCTTCCCTTGGCTGATGATCGAAAAAGCTTCCTTTCCAAGACCTGAATCCATGAAAAGATCAATAATATCTTTTAAGCGGACAGATTGATTGTTTATGAGAAATTCACTTTCTCCTGAACGATAGACTCTTCTTGTCACACTGACTTCGTGAAAATCGATCGGTAAAAAGTGATCTTCGTTATCTAATGTTAAAGTCACTTCTGCTAGATTGACTCTTTTTCTTGAGTCGCTTCCTGCAAAAATGATGTCTTCCATTTTTCCTCCGCGGAGGCTTTTCGCTGATTGTTCTCCAAGTACCCAACGGATAGCATCGGTAATATTACTTTTGCCGCTTCCGTTTGGTCCAACAACAGCGGTGACCCCTTTGACAAAGTCCACGGTCACTCGCTGTGCAAAAGATTTGAATCCTATCACGTCTAAACGTTTGAGGAACATGAGAGTGATCCTCCTTATGTATTTAAAGTACTATTATCTTACCATATGAAGTGAAAAAAGATGATGGAAAACAGAGTGAAATCCCCCTGAATGACGAGGGGGATTTTATTGGTTCATATGATGTTTCTGCAATTTAGCAAGTGCTTCCTGTGCAGCATGCTGTTCTGCTTCTTTTTTACTGCGGCCATTTCCAATTCCAAGCACTTCTCCGCGAAGGGAGACATTTGCTTCAAATTCCCGGTTGTGTGCTGGTCCTTTTTCATGCAGGATGTGGTATTCGAGTACACCTTTTCCATCGCGCTGAACGAATTCTTGCAGCTGGCTTTTAAAGTCCATGACATGCGAGAACGCTCCATCATTAATTTTTGGATAAACATAGGCTTCTAGGAATCGCTCCACTGGCTCAAGCCCTTGATCTAAATAAAGTGCTCCGATAAACGCCTCGAATACGTCCGCTAAAAGTGCTGGGCGTTTTCTCCCGCCTGTCATTTCTTCGCCTTTTCCTAAAAGAACAAGTTCTCCGAAGGACAGCTCATGTGCCAGAGACACAAGTGACGGTTCACATACGATCGCTGCTCTTAGTTTTGTTAAATCTCCCTCGCTCATCGCAGGATATTTCGCAAATAAAAATTGAGAGATGGTCAATTCTAAAACAGCATCTCCTAGAAATTCAAGTCTTTCATTATCCTCGTATGGCTTTTTCCGGTGCTCATTCACATAAGAGGAATGCGTAAACGCTTGATATAGAAGTTTTTCATTTTGAAAGTGTACAGAAATGCGCTGCTGGAATTCTCTAAATTGCTCTAGTTTTTTGCTCTGTTTCTGTTTGTCTTTATAGTGTTTTGGCATAGCAACCTCCAGGTAGGCTTAATCGCCTTTAAGGATACTGATTATATGGAGTCTCTCTTTCTACATGCAAGGAAACATTGCTCCTTAGCATCTGAAAAAGGCTGACAATTGATCAGCTGAATATGTTGAAACTAACATAAATTTTGAAAGTCCCGTCATGAAAACAGACGGGACTTTGTTACGCTTATTGCTGGCTATTTATGTAGTTCACAGCGTCACCGACTGTTGCAATTTTTTCAGCATCTTCGTCAGAAATTTCCATATCGAACTCATCTTCAAGTTCCATAACTAGCTCAACTACATCAAGGGAATCAGCGCCTAAATCTTCTTTAAATGAAGCTTCCATTTTCACGTCAGCCTCATCAACGCCAAGGCGGTCTACAATAATTTTTGATACACGCTCTAATACGTCTGCCATTGCCTTTCACCTCCCCTCAAAGTATTATAGTTGATTCGTTTTTAAAAAACTAGAGAAAACCTAATGAAATTTTGATATTTCTTAGGACATGACCATTCCGCCATCTACTTGGATGGTTTGGCCTGTAATATAACCTGCTCCTTCTGAAGCTAAAAAGACAACAACGTTGCTAATATCTTCAGGTGCACCAAAGCGTGCAAGCGGGATTTGTTTGAGCATTTCAGTCTGTACATTCTCATCAAGCTTGTCTGTCATATCTGTTGAAATAAAGCCTGGTGCTACTGCATTGACTGTAATATGACGGGTTGCCAGCTCTTTTGCTGTTGTTTTCGTTAATCCGATGACACCAGCTTTTGCTGCAACATAGTTTGCTTGTCCAGGATTTCCACATACGCCAACTACCGAAGCCAAGTTGATGATTCTTCCGCTGCGCTGTTTCATCATTTGACGTGTCACGGCTTTTGTACAGTTAAAGACACCTTTTAAGTTTATGTTAATGACGTCATCCCATTCATTTTCTTTCATTCTCATGAGCAGGTTATCCTTTGTGATCCCTGCATTATTGACAAGGATGTCAATTGAACCAAATGTGTCAATCGCTTGTTTCATGAGTGCTTGTACTTCTTCAGCATTTGAAACATCAGCTTTAACGGCAAATGCCTGCTGTCCAAGTGCTTTGATTTCGTCTACGACTTCATTTGCTTTTGCTTCGTTTCCAGAATAGTTGACGACAACATTTGCACCATTCTTTGCTAAATCGATCGCAATAGAACGGCCAATCCCGCGTGATGCACCTGTTACAACGGCTGTTTTATTTGTAAGCATCAAGAATCCTCCTTCAATGTTTCAATGGCTGCTTCAATTGTTTCCTGATCTGAAACTGAAATAGTTGTCAGGCGGCGATTGACCTTTTTTACAAGACCTGAAAGCACTTTGCCCGGGCCAATTTCAATAAACGTTGTCACGCCTAAATCAATCAAACGTTCTACGCTTTCTTCAAATCGAACAGGAGAATACAATTGTTCAATGAGTTTTGTTTCAATAGCATCACGAGATGTAACGATGTCTGCTGTGACATTTGAGATCACTGGTGTTTTGGCATCTGTAATGTTTAGCTTTGACAGAACATCTGTGAATTTTTCAGCGGCTGGTTTCATTAAGGCAGAATGGAAAGGTCCACTCACTTCAAGGGCAATCGCACGTTTTGCGCCTTTTTCTTTCGCTTTCTCTGAAGCGAGTTCGACCCCTTTTGCTGTACCAGAGATCACGATTTGACCAGGACAGTTTAAGTTAGCGAGTTCTACAAGATGACCGCTCTCTGTCACTTCTTTTGTCACTTCTAAAAGCGCAGCTTGATCTAAGCCAAGGATCGCTGCCATAGCGCCTTCTCCTGCTGGAACAGCCTCATTCATTAATTCGCCGCGCTTTCTTACGGCATACACAGCATCTTGAAACGAAAGTGCGCCTGCTGCAACGAGGGCCGTATATTCACCAAGGCTATGTCCTGCTGCGTAATCTGCTTTGATTCCGCTCTCTTCAAATTTCTTTAAGATGGCGATACTTGTCGTTAAAAGAGCTGGCTGCGCGTTATAAGTGAGCGTCAGTTCTTCTGCATCTCCTTCAAAAATCATTGAAGATAAGTCAAAACCGAGGGTCTTGTCTGCTTCTTCAAATACAGCTTTAGATACTGCTTCTTGGTCAAATAAATCTTTTCCCATGCCAATTTTTTGAGAGCCTTGGCCAGGGAATAAAAATGCAATTTTAGTCATGCTGCTATACCTCCATTAAGACTCGTTCGTGGTTTCTTTTTGGACTTCTTGATGAATGATGGCTGAAACATCTTTTTCTACAATATCACGTGCCTGACGAATGGCATGAAAAATGGCGTTTTCATCAGAGGAACCGTGCGCTTTAATGACAGGTGCCTTTAAACCAAATAAAGCGGCACCACCATATTCGGAGTAATCCATTTTAGATTTCATCTGCATCAATTTCGGCTTCATCATGCCAGCCGCTATTTTTGCTGTGAAGCTGGATGTTAATGTTTCTTTCAGCATTTTAAATACAGAAAGAGCTGTGCCTTCAATCGTTTTCAGGGCGATATTTCCTGTGAAACCATCTGTGACAACGACATCAGCTACACCTTCTAGTAAATCACGAGACTCCACATTTCCTACGAAATTCAAGTCTGATGCTTTTAACAATTCAAAGGTTTTTTTCGTGAGATCGTTGCCTTTTTTATCTTCTGTTCCTACATTTAACAATCCTACACGCGGATTGCTCTTTGGAAAAACACGCTCTGCGTAGATTGAACCCATCATGGCATATTGCATTAGGTGTTCTGGTTTGGCATCAACGTTTGCGCCGACATCTAGTAATAAAAACCCGCTGCCATCAAGTGTTGGCAGTGTTGGAGCAAGTGCCGGTCTATCGATGCCATCAATTCTTCCTACGATAAACAGTCCTGCTGTCATGAGTGCGCCAGTGTTTCCTGCTGAAATACAAGCATCTGCTCGTCCTTCGGATACTTCTTGCGCCATTTTCACCATAGATGAATCCTTTTTACGCCTGACTGCACGCACTGGTTCATCTGTCGGTTCAATGACTTCTTTTGCATCTAAAATCGTGATGCGCTCGTTATTTGTTATGTATGGTTTGATTTTATTTTCATCGCCGACAAGTGTAATCTCGATATCTGAAAATGCCGTTAAGCTTTTTTGCACACCGTCAATAATGGCTTTAGGGGCATGGTCTCCCCCCATTGCATCGACTGCAATTCTCATATTACGTGCCACCTTTTACTTTTGTTTTGAGCGATACATGACGAAGTCACCTGAGAAGACAACTTCCTCACCGACATAGCTGTTTACTTCAACTACAGTTCTGCCTTTTTCTTTATCATGCGAGGCTACTTTGGCTTTTGAGACAACTCGTTCGCCTTGTTTAACCTGCCTTGTAAATTTAATATTCGCTTTTGCTGTTAAAGCCAGTTCATCGTCAATGACCGCTACTGCAAGCGAATTTGCCTGGGCGAAGAGATGATGTCCCCTGGCAATTTGGTTTCGGCTAAATACATGCTCTTTTCTCACTTCTAAAATGGAAATGGCTTGGTCATCAAGCTCTACATCAATCATTTCTCCAATCACTTCATCCAGCGGAAGTGACTTCACTTCATCCTCTAATGTCTTTTCGGCCACATGCTTAATTCTTTCGCGTAATTCAGGAATTGACAGTTCCAAACGATCAAGACGAACCGTTTGAATGCTTACACCGAATTTACTTGCCAATTCTTCATCAGTAATGAACGGAGTCGAACTGATCGTTTGCTGGAGAAGCTTTTGACGTTCTTTTTTATTTAGTTTCATATGCAGACACCATCCGTACATTTATGACTAGGTACTAATAGTAGTATATAATCTCATAGATGATAAATCAATCCTTGTTTCAAAAAGACAAGAAAATTCCTCCAGCGCTTGATCAGCTTAATTTATCTCCGCCCAGCACCCCGCTGTCTACAAGTGTTTGCCGAAGTTCTTTGTATTCGGGATCTGTCCAAAATGCATCTGATTGCACAAGTTCTGCCGCATCTTTTCTAGCAGTTTCCAGTGCTCTGTAGTCATGAACCATATCTGCTACTTTAAATTCAGGCATTCCGCTTTGTTTTTTACCGAAGAAATCACCGGGTCCTCTTAGCTCTAAGTCCTTTTCAGACAGCTCAAAGCCGTCGGTTGTTTCGGACATAATCCTCATCCGCTCTTTCCCGGTTTCCGATTTTGGATCCGCCATTAAAACACAAAATGATTGATGCTCTCCGCGTCCAACCCGGCCTCTGAGCTGATGAAGCTGAGACAGTCCGAAGCGGTCTGCATCGTAAATGACCATAATGGTCGCATTCGGCACGTTGACGCCCACTTCAACGACTGTTGTTGAAACGAGAATTTGTACTTCATTTGCTGTAAAGTCTCTCATCACCTGATCTTTTTCATCGCTTGCTAGTTTCCCGTGCATTAAGCCGATCGACCACTTACCGCGGTATGCCTCTGTCAGCATGCTGTGGACATCAATCGCATTTTGTACATCCAGCTTGTCCGATTCTTCTATAAGTGGACAAATAATATATGCCTGTCTTCCTTTTTTTAGCTCTTTATCCACAAATGCAAGAATCCTCTCAAGCATGTCATGCTTGACCCAATACGTTTCGATCTGTTTTCTGCCGGCTGGTAATTCATCAATGACGGAAACGTCCATTTCTCCAAAAACAGTGATCGCAAGTGTGCGCGGAATAGGTGTGGCAGTCATGAATAAGACATCTGGGTCCTGCCCTTTACTTCTTAGTTTTTTCCTTTGTTCGACGCCAAACCGGTGCTGCTCATCTGTGATAACAAGACCGAGCTGCTGAAATTCGACTTCGTCTTGGATAAGTGCATGCGTTCCGACTAATATATCAATCTCGCCCTCTTTTAGACGTTCAAGCAATTCTCTGCGGCGCTTTCCTTTGACAGAGCTTGTGAGTAGAGCGATATTTAGTCCCCATTTTTCAAACAGCTGATAAAGGGAATCTGCATGCTGCTCTGCCAAAATCTCTGTTGGGACCATCAATGCACCTTGATAGCCTGATAAATGAGCGGCATATAGTGCAATAGCTGCAACAGCTGTTTTCCCTGAACCTACATCCCCTTGAAGCAGACGGTTCATCCGGTACGGGGACGCCATATCAGACATAATTTCATCAAGCACTCTTGATTGTGCCTTCGTCAGCGGAAATGGCAGGCTGTGAACAAACTCAAAAACAGCGTCTTTAGAAAACGGATGCTGGATGCCCGATGTTTTTTCTCGCTCTTTCTTTCTGATGGCCTGCATCTTCAGCTGGAAAATAAGAAATTCCTCGTACACAAAGCGCCGTCTTGCTTGCTTGAGTGAGTCTCTTGTTTCTGGCAGGTGAATGGTTTTTAATGCTTCCTGATAGGACATGAGTTTATAGGTAGAGACAAGCTGCTTTGGCAGTGGATCTTCAGCTTTATCTACATAAAGTGTCAAGGCTTGTTTTACAAAACGCCTCATCATCTTCACGGTTACATTTTCTTTTACTGAATAAACAGGCTCTAAACTGCCATCTTGCTCGTGCGTCCCTTTTTTAAATTCCTGCACCATGATGGATTGACGGTTTTTATCCCATTTCCCAGTGATGGATACCGTATCACCTAACACAAGGCTTCGTTTTAAATAAGGGCGATTGAAGCAAATCGCTGTGATGAGAAAACGCCCGACAAGCAGCCTGAATGTCAGCCTGCTTCGTTTTTTTCCATAATAGGTGAGGACGGGCTCACTGTGCACTTTTCCTTCAACTGTGACACGTTCGTCATGCTTTACTTCTTCTAAATTACGAAGCTCATAGTCGTCATATCGATAAGGAAAGTAGCCAAGTAAATCGGCTACTGTGTGAATTCCAAGTTCATTGAGTGTTTTTTCGGTTTCTTCTCCAATCCCCTTGAGGACAGAGACGTTATCTTGCAGTTTCTGTATCACGAGATGAGGTCACACCTCCGAAAATCTTCTTTTCAAGCTCTCTTGCTGTCGGTGTTGCAGCAAGTCCGCCTTGTGCTGTTTCGCGAAGTGCCGTTGGCATAGTTTGACCGATTTTATACATCGCATCAATGACTTCATCACATGGGATACGGCTTGTGATGCCGGCAAGTGCCATATCTGCTGCGATCATCGCATTTGATGCACCCATTGCGTTTCGTTTTACGCACGGTACCTCGACAAGTCCAGCTACTGGGTCACAAACAAGTCCAAGCATATTTTTCAGTGTAATCGCCATTGCTTCAGCAGATTGCTGAGGTGTACCGCCTGCCATTTCGACAATGGCTGCTGCCGCCATCCCCGAGGCTGAACCTACCTCAGCCTGACAGCCGCCTGCTGCACCAGAGATGCTCGCATTATTGGCCACAACAAAACCAAATGCGCCAGAAGTGAATAGGAATCTGACCATTTGTTCCTTTGTTGGCTTTAATGTTTGTTTTACTGCAAATAATGTACCTGGCACAACACCTGCTGAGCCTGCTGTAGGCGTTGCACAGATCGTCCCCATTGCGGCATTGACTTCATTTGTTGCCACTGCCTTACTAACAGCATCTAATATCGTATGACCAGACAGTGTTTTGCCTGATGCGATATACGCTTGAAGTTTGACCGCATCTCCGCCTGTTAAACCGGATAATGATTTCACACCTTTCAGCCCGTTTTCTACAGCCTGCTCCATCACTTCTAGGTTGCGGTACATCTGGGAAAAAATATCTTCACGCGACTTCCCTGTCACTTCCATTTCTTGCGTAATCATGATTTCTGAAATGGAGGTATTGCGTTCTTCTGTTAGCTGCACGAGTTCTTTGACGTTTTTAAACATCATTCATAACCTCCTTGTTGTTACTCTGCAATTTGTGTGACTTGAATAATGTTTGGCAGCGTTTCAAGCTCTGATAAGGCAGCTGGGTCAATATTTTGATCCACTTCGATGGTCATCAGAGCCTCTTGCCCGACATCTTTACGCGCCACTTCCATATGACCGATGTTGATGGCAAATTTCGCTAACACGTTGGCAACTGCCGCAATCGTGCCGTAGCGATCGTTATGAACCACAAGAATGGCAGGATGATTTCCTGAAAGTCTGAGCTCAAAGCCATTCAGTTCAGTAATTTCAATTTTACCACCGCCGATGGAAATCCCGATTAATTCAAGGCTTCCGTTCGCATCTGATATCTCTACTTTTGCTGTATTCGGATGCGCTGGTACCGCATCTTCTTCTTTAAATTCAATGTCGATCCCTTTGCTTTTTGCAATATCGATCGCTGTTTTGATGCGTTCATCAAATGTATCAAAGTCAAGAACACCGCCGATCATGGCGACATCTGTACCATGTCCTTTATACGTATCTTTAAAAGAGCCATAAAATGAAACGACTATTCGCTTCGGTTCTCTTCCAAATAAGCTGCGAGCCACTCTTCCTATTCGAGCCGCACCCGCTGTGTGCGAACTTGATGGACCAATCATGACGGGTCCAATAATATCAAACACACTTCTAAATTTCATAGGTCTTCCCCTCTCATAACCACTCACATATTGGTTTGGTTCTTTCTTTAGACTAATGGATTCAATCGTTTCCCGCAACTCATTTCACCGTTGAATCGTTAGTAAAAAATTGCAAAAGAAGAAGAAGGGCTTTATTTGCCCTTCTTTCGTTATTCAACAGCCAAAATATATGAATAAAGCGGCTGCTTTCCATCGTGGACTTCAACTTCTATATCTTCAAATGTTTCTTCAATAAAGGCTTCTAACTCATCCATCTCTTCAGATGATGCATCTTCCCCTTTAATGATCGTAACAATCTCATCATCTTCTGTCACCATGTTGGTCAAAAGTTCTTTTGCTGCATCTAATTGATTTTTCGCAGTTAAGGTGATTTTTCCGTTAAAGAGACCCATATAATCTCCTTTGGCAATGTCGATTCCATCAATTTGGGTATCTCTCACTGCAAAGGTGATTTGGCCGCTTTTCACGTGGTCAATGGCTTCTAGCATCGCCGCTTCGTTGTCTTCGTTTGAAGCTGCTTCATTGAGAGAAAGAAGTGCCGACATCCCTTGAGGAACGGTCTTCGTTGGAATGACAACAACCTCACGACTTGAGACAGTTGCCGCCTGTTTCGCTGCCATGACAATATTAGAATTATTAGGTAAGATAAAGACAGTTTCGGCATGTACGCTTTCAATTGCTGTGACAATGTCTTCTGTACTTGGGTTCATTGTCTGTCCGCCTTCAATGACGACGGAAGCTCCGATACTTTTAAACAAGTCAGCAATTCCTTCTCCCATTGCGACACTGACGACTCCAAAGCGCTGTTTTTCAGCAGCAGGTGCCTTTGGTGCAGCGGGCGCATGTTCTTTTTCTTCGTTCACAATCGAGCTATGCTGCTCTCTCATGTTTTCAATTTTCATATTGATCAGACTGCCGTAGCGCTGTGCATAGGATAAGACATCTCCAGGCTGCTCTGCATGAATATGAACTTTCGCCAGCGTTTCATCAGATACCACAAGTAGTGAATCTCCGAATTCGCTTAAGTCTTCTCTGAAGGCATTCTCATCAAAGGACTGTTTGTCTTCTTCAAATTTCACCATAAATTCAGTACAATAACCAAATTCAATATCTTCGGTGTTCATATGGCTTTGTGCACTTTTATGATGCTCTGCACTCACTAGTTCTTTGAGCGTTGGCAAAGAGGCCGCTTTCAGATGGAGATCCTCTCCTCTTAATGAAGCAAGGAAACCTTCATATACGCAGAGAAGTCCCTTACCTCCACTATCGACAACGCCTACTTCTTTTAAAACAGGAAGTAGATCTGGCGTTCGATCAAGTGATGCTCTCGCTTCCTCAATCGTTAACTCAAGAACGCGGTCAATGTCATTTTCGGTTGCTGAAACAGCAACCGCTTTCTTTGCTGCATCCTTTGCGACCGTTAAGATGGTCCCTTCAATCGGTTTCATCACGGCTTTATAGGCTGTATCAACACCGGCCTGCAAGGCAAGGGCAAATTCTTTGGCGTCAATCGTCTCTTTTTGTTCTATATTTTTACTGAAACCTCTAAAGAGCTGTGATAGGATGACGCCTGAGTTTCCTCTTGCGCCCATCAATAGCCCTTTTGACAAGGCCACGCCGACCTTCCCAATATGATCGGTATTTGTTTCTTCAACTGCTTTTGCCCCTGAAGTCATTGACAAATTCATATTTGTCCCCGTGTCTCCGTCTGGCACTGGAAAAACATTTAACGCATCCACAATTTGTGCGTTTTGAGAAAGATGGTGAGCACCTGCAAGAATCATTTTTGCAAATGAGCGGCCATCAAGATTTCTAATAGACAATATATTTCCTCCTTACTACGGGTTCGTAACTCTTACTCCTTGTACATAAATGTTGACCGAATCAACAGAAAGTCCAACTGTGTGAGAAATCGTATATTTGACTTTCGTTTGAACATTATGTGCGACTTCTGATATTTTTGTACCGTAGCTGACGATGATGTACATATCAATATGAATGCGGTCTTCTTTTTGACGCACAAGAACACCCCGGCTGAAGTTCTCTTTACGGAGAATATCCGTCAAGCCGTCCTTGATTTGATTTTTGGACGCCATCCCAACAATACCATAGCAATCGATCGCAGCGCCTCCTGCCACCATTGCAATGACTTCATTTGATATATCAATTTGTCCGTATTTCGTTCTAAGTTCAATGGACACATTGGTTCCCCCTTTTTGAGAAATTGCCCTGAGTTATCACTATTTTACTATAAGACCCTTCTTTTTAAAAGAAATCATTCAATCCGACCCAATCCTACTTATACTATAGCCTTGATTTTTTATCAAGATGTCAAGGTATTTTTCTTGAAAGAGGAGTAAACAATCCTTGCAAACCCCTTGAAGCTGTGGTAAATTATTAAAGTATCTTGAGGCATCTCTAAGTACGTATATGAAGAATATGATGATGTTTTCGCAGTTAGGAGGGAAACAAATGGCACGTAAATGCGTTATCACAGGCAGAAAAACAAAAGCTGGGAACAATCGTTCTCACGCAATGAACTCTACAAAACGTACATGGGGCGCGAACCTTCAAAAAGTTCGTATTCTAGTGGACGGTAAGCCTAAAAGAGTATATGTATCAGCTCGAGCTTTGAAATCTGGTAAAGTTGAGCGTGTATAAGCAAGAGTAAACGCCTGCTACAATTCATTGTAGCAGGCGTTTTTATGTGGAAATAAAGGAGATTACTCATTAATCTTTCTTAAATGAACCAAGCATCGCACGGACAATGCCGCCAAGAAATCTAGGCAGTTTGATTGTATAAAATTTCATTTTGTCCCCCTCCTAAAAGTACCGCTTGCAGCACAATTGAGCTTAATCAGCCATCCACATTGATAGGTTGGTCAATCTTTGCTTCTTACCATTATTAATATGCCTTCATGAAAAGAAAAAGTACCATTTGAGTGGATGAGTTCGTTACTAATACATAGTGTGGAACCAGGCTCAATATGACAATTTTTCAGAGGATATTTGAAACCTTTTAATGTCAGCTTTTCAACCGGTGTTCCAAAGGGTAGAAACGACACATATTGTTTATCCTGATCTTCTTTTATTTCGTATGTACCAGGTTCAAACATTTGAATGATATTTTGTTTGTCTACAAGGGTGATATTCTGCTTGTGCTGAATCCCTTTGTAAAGAAGATGGATATTTCCTAGAAAATGATCCGCCCTTCCTCCTGTAATACCATAGATGTAAATATGTGCTGGGTGCTGACTCAGTGCCCAGTTCAGTGCAAGCTCTAAATCGGTTTCATCCTTTTCAGCTTGAAATACATTCAGGGCAGGCAATTTCTCTTTCAGCTCCTGAAGCTCTTCTTCTGTCACACTGTCAAAATCACCAAAAGCTTTGGCTGGGATGATGCCTTGCTCTAGTAAGAAGAGGGTTCCACGGTCTACGCCAATCCAGAGAATATCCTCCTGTGATGCTTCACGTTCAAGTGGCGGGATGTATTCAAAAGGACCGCCAGCTACGATATGTATGTGCATGATATACGCTCCTCTCCATGTAAAAAGAACCAAAGATCACAATGACTTTGGTTCCTTCCTTTACGCTTCTCGAATTGCCTGGATCGCTGCTGCGCGGTTTTCTTTACCGTATACCGCAGAGCCCGCTACTAGTAAATTAGCGCCTGCTTCTTTGCAGCTCTTTGCAGTCTCTACATTGACACCGCCGTCTATTTCTATCAGTAAATCGGTTAAGCCCTTTTGTTCACTCAGTGCTTTTACTTCTTTTACCTTCGTGAGGACAGATGGAATAAATGCCTGTCCCCCGAAACCAGGGTTGACTGTCATGAATAACACAAGGTCCACATCTTCTAATACATGCTCAATGTGAGAAACAGGTGTGTGCGGATTCAAGACGACCCCTGCTTTTACACCTTGTTCTTTCATATGTTGTATTGTTCGGTGTAAGTGCGGACAAGCTTCCACATGAACAGAGATAATATCAGCGCCTGCTTTTGCGAATGCAGGAATATACCGATCTGGCTGCTCAATCATTAAGTGAACATCAAGCGGAAGACGCGTATGCGGTCTAATCGCTTCGACGACATTTGGCCCAAATGTCATATTCGGAACAAAATGACCGTCCATGACATCGATATGAATGTAATCTGCACCGCCTTGTTCTACATCACGGATATCTTTCTCCAAATTGGCAAAATCTGCTGATAAAATGGAAGGGGCAATATAAACCATGATTTAGTACCTCGGCTTTCTGTCTTTGATTTCAGTTAAAAACTCTAAATAATGCTGATAGCGATACTCTTTGATTTGATCATGCTCGACCGCATCTTTTATCGCACATCCTGGCTCTTTCACGTGCAGGCAGCCTCGAAATTTACAATCTGCACTTCGGTCTCTAATCTCTAAAAAGTATAGACCTAGATCTTCTGCTTCGATGCCAGTAAATTCGAGCGAGCTAAAGCCCGGAGTATCTGCAATGAGCCCGTCTGCTGTTCGAATGAGTTCGACATGTCTTGTCGTATGCTTTCCTCGTCCGAGATGGGATGAGATATCATCTGTTTTCAGCGCCAATTCAGGACTCATCGCATTTAAAAGGGAGGATTTGCCTACACCAGACTGACCGGCAAATACCGTGATTTTATTGTGGAAATGCGGGGTCAGCTTCTCAATGCCATCTCCTTCAATCGTAGAGGTTAAATGAACATCATAGCCCATTTGCCGATAGTCGTCTGCATACGCCTCGATGGTTTCACGCTCTTCGTCTGTTTTCAATAAGTCCATTTTTGTGATGCAGATAATCGGCTCAATATGATTCGCTTCAACAAGCACTAAAAATCTGTCTAAGAGTGATGTGCTAAAGGTTGGTTCTGCTGCTGAGAAAACAAGTACCGCTTGATCAACGTTACTAATTGGTGGACGAACAAGTTCGTTTGTCCGTTCTTTTACTTCTAATAAGTAGCCTTCTTTATCGTTGTCTGCTTGATACACGACGTAATCGCCAACAAGAGGTGTAATTTTGTTTTTTCGAAAGATGCCTCTCGCTCTGCACTGAACTACTTTTCCACTCTCTTGCGACTCATCCAGCACATAGTAGAATCCGCTTAATGCTTTTATAATTTTGCCCTCAGGCATAAAGTCCCTCCTTTATTCATCATCAGGGTATTCGATCGTTTTCGAGCTGACGACTTTATCATCCACCGTCACTTGATAATATCCTTTTTGACCTGGTTCAATCTTAAATTTAATGGTCCGTTCAGTCGGCGCAGTGATTTTAAAGCTTTCGTATGAATCAGAGATGCTATGCTCCGCATCATCAATGGAAATTTGGACATTCATCTCCTGCCCTTCCGCTTCTGGTTCATAAGGGATCGCAATCTTTTCAGTCACCGTTTTGGCTGGTTTTTCCTTCGGTCCAAGAGAGAATGTAATCTTGACCGTGTCACCTGGTTTAACAGCCGTCCCTGCTCCCGGTTCCTGCTTCATGACCTCGCCTTTTGGCACATCGTCAGAATGCGCTTCTTTTTCATCGAGCTTTAAACCGTTATCCTCTAAATAATTCGATGCCGCTTGCTTACTATACGTCGTTAAATCACGTAATGTAATATCGGCAGGACCTATGCTGACAGTCAACGTGACCTCTTCATCTGCTGCTACAAGCTCAGTATTCGCTGAAGGACTCTGTTCCATGACAATCCCAGACTCGGTGTCATTATCATTCACTTCCTCCACAACGACCTGTTTAAACCCTTTTTTCTCTAATATTTCTTTTGCTTTATCGACCTTTTCGCCTGTAACATCAGGTAATTCGGTCTTTTCCTTGCCAGTACTTTCGTAAAGCTGAATCTCTGTTCCTTCTTTGACCTTTGTGCCGATTTTCGGGTCTGTTTTGACGACGAGACCTTTTTCAATTTTCTCATCAGCGATCTCTATTGACTCCGAAGCGACGGTGAACCCAGCTTTCTTCAAGGTATCTTCTGCTTTTTCAACTGTCATGCCAGATACGTCTGTGACTTCCACATCTTTTGGAAAAAGCAGCCCTGGAAACACAGTGATGGCTAAAATTGTCGCAGCAGTCAATATAAATAAGATGGATGCCACAATCCATGGCCATTTTTTTCGTTTCTTTTTCGGCTTTTGCTTCTCTTTTTTCTTCGGTTTTTGAGCCAGGTGGACGGCTGTTTTTTCATTGTCTTGATCAATTTGATGATCTTGAATGATTGGGATCGCTTTCGTTGCTTCATGGTCTTCTTCAATAACAAAGCGTTTTTCTTTTAGTCTGGCTGGATCGAAAGCGGTTTTTAAGTCTTTTTGCATTTCAGATGCATCTTCATATCGATAAAATGGATCTTTGGCCATCGCCTTTAAAATGATGTTTTCCACGCTTTGTGGAACAGAAGGATTCCATCTTCTCACAGATGGTGGCTCTGATTGCAAATGCTTCAGTGCAACACTGACAGCCGATTCCCCTTCAAATGGCATGCGTCCTGAGATGAGTTCATAGAGCACAATCCCAAGCGAATAGATGTCTGACTTTTTCGTTGCAAGTCCCCCGCGTGCTTGTTCTGGAGACAAGTAGTGCACGGAGCCTAGGACAGAATTTGTATGGGTAATGGTCGCTGAGCTGAGTGCCATGGCAATCCCAAAATCAGTGACTTTGATGTTCCCCATATTGTCTATTAATATATTGTGAGGCTTAATGTCACGGTGAACGAGCTGTTTCGCATGGGCTTCTTCCATCGCCGCAACGACTTGCTCCATGATGCGAACGGCTTCTTTCGGATGAAGCGGGCCATTAGCATGTATGTATTCCTTCAGCGTCATTCCCTCGACATATTCCATGACAATATAATAAATGTCATCTTCTTCCCCGACATCGTAGATGCTGACAATATTCGAATGATCTAAGCTTGCAGCTGACTGCGCTTCCCTCCGGAAACGTCTAATAAAATCATCATCGCTCGCAAAGTCAAACCGCAAAATTTTAATCGCTACTTCGCGATCTAAAATCATATCCTCCGCCAAATAGACGTTTGCCATTCCGCCTCCGCCTATGACGCGAAGAATCTGATAACGGCCGCTGATCCTTTTTCCGATCAACACTTGCTGTCACCCTCCTCTGGCTGGGAGGAGATTTCTAACAATACTGCTGTAATGTTATCTTCACCGCCGTTGTCATTCGCTGTTTGTATTAACTCTGTTACTTTTTCCTCTGGTGCGGTCGTTTGCGTTAATATATGAGTCAAATTCTCTTCTTCTACTTTATTCGATAGACCATCTGAGCAAAGCAGGATTTGATCTCCTGGGTCCACTTCAAAAGTGCGTGCATCAATTTGAACACGTTTATCTGTTCCTAATGCTTTCGTGAGCACATTTTTTCTTGGATGATATTCTGCATCCGCTTTTGAAATTTCACCCGTTTTCACAAGCTCATTCACGAGTGAATGATCATCTGTTAATTGGGTCAGCGCTCCTTCTCTTAGCAGGTAGCAGCGGCTGTCTCCAATATGCGCAATTGTGACCGTTTGCAAATGAACGAGCGCGCATACAATGGTCGTCCCCATTCCTTGGCACTCCTCATTGTTTTGCGCATGTTCATAAACTTGGTCATTAATGTCACTGATTTTTGAGATTAACCAGCTTTCTTGATCGGCTGGCTTTTCTGGAATTGAAGATGTTTCTTCCCAGTATTCTTTTAAAGAAGAGACTGCCATCTTGCTGGCGACATCACCAGCAAGATGACCTCCCATGCCGTCTGCTACAACAGCGAGAAGTGAATCTTCTTTTGCTTCAAAAATACCTGCATCATCTTCATTATGCTGACGGACTTTTCCTGTATCGGTAAGAAAGGCTGCCCTTATCAACATTCGTCACCTCGTCTCTTCCTGACGCTCCTTCGCTCTTAGCTGACCGCAAGCAGCATCAATGTCATGGCCTTGCTCTCGTCTAATCGTTACGTTTTCGCCTCGTTCTTTCAACGTTTTTTCAAATAGGAAGATTTGTTCTCTAGGTGTTCTCACATAATCTCTCTCTGGTACATAGTTCACCGGAATGAGGTTCACGTGGCACTTAATTCCTTTTAATAGGTCGGCAAGTTCTTCTGCATGGTGAACTTGATCATTTACTCCGCCAAACAGGCCGTATTCAAAGCTGACACGTCTACCCGTCTTTTGAATGTAGTATTCGATGGCTTCCATTAATTTTGGCAGCTTATATGCCTTATTGATCGGCATTAGGCGGCTTCTGATCTCTGTGTTCGGTGCGTGCAATGACACAGCAAAGTTGATTTGCATTTGCTCATCAGCGAATTGATAGATCTTTGGAATGATTCCGCTTGTCGAAACCGTAATATGGCGTGCACCAATATTTAAGCCATGATCATGGTTGATGATTTTAAGGAAAGCAAGCATTTCTTCAAAGTTATCAAACGGTTCGCCAATTCCCATGATGACAACAGAGCTGACTCTCTCGTCTGTTTCGTCAAGTGCCTGCTGTACTTTCAATACTTGTGCAACGATTTCTCCGGCTTCAAGGTTTCGTTTTAAACCGCCAAGTGTAGATGCACAGAATGTACAGCCGATTCTACAGCCAACCTGTGTTGTCACGCAGACAGAGTTTCCATATTCATGACGCATAAGCACTGTTTCAATTGTATAACCATCATGCAGTTCAAATAAAAACTTGATCGTTCCGTCTTGAGACGTTTGTTTGATCACGGTTTTTAATGTTGTGATTGTAAATTGATCTTTTAATTTTTCTCTTAAATCTTTGGAGAGGTTAGACATTTCATCAAAGGATGTCACACGTTTCTCATAAAGCCACTCAAAAATTTGCGCTGCGCGGAAAGGCTTTTCGTCTTGTTCTTTTAACCATTCTTTCATTTCGTGAAGCTCAAATGAATAGATCGACGGCATATCTGTTTTCAGTTCTTTTCTTACTTTTTGTTCTGTCATTTTTTATCCCTTCTTTCTCATGCTGCAAATAAAGAAACCATCTGTTCCGAAATAATGAGGAAGAATTTGCACACTTCCGTTTTGAACAAACGGAGCAACCTGCTCAGGCAGCCGTTCATTAAGAGATAGATCGGGTTCGAAGTCTTGGTGTTCTTGTAAAAACGCATGAATCACTTGTTGATTTTCTGTTGGGTCCATTGTACATGTACTATATACAAGGGTTCCGCCAGGCTTTAAAAGCGGAGCTGTTTCTTTTAAGATTGCCTGCTGAATTGCAGCAAGCCTTGCTGAGTCTTCTTTAGACTTTGTATATTTCATATCTGGTTTTCGTCTAATGACGCCAAAACCAGAACACGGCGCATCAATCAGAATCCGGTCAAATGAAGCTTCGCTGTAATCGCCCTTTGCTTTCCTTGCATCAAGCGCTTTTGCCTCAATTTGAGTAAGGTTCAGACGTTTTGCTGCTTGTTTGATGAGTTTCACTTTATGTTCGTGCAAATCAAGTGAAACAATTTGTCCTTCGTCATTCATACGCTCTGCGATATGTGTTGATTTTCCGCCTGGAGCCGCACAGGCGTCAAGCACAGCTTCTCCCGGCTGAGGGTCTAGTGCTCTTGCGACAAGCATTGAGCTTTCATCTTGAATAGTCACATAGCCTTCTTGAAAAGAAGGGGTTGAAACGATGGACCCTTTCATCAGCTTAAGTGCATCTTCTGATAAGTCGCCAAGCTCCGTTTCAATTCCGGCATCCAGCAGTTCTTGCTGCAGTGCTGCGCGGTCGGTTTTCATTCGATTGACACGAAGGGTTTGCTTTGGTGGTACTAAATGAATGCGGCACATGCTTTCTGCCGCTTCAAATCCGTACGACTGAACCCATTCCTGCACGAGCCATAATGGGTGGCTTGTCTCAATCGAAAGCCGCTTGACTGGATCTTTGATGTCATCAAAAGCCGGAACGCCTTCTCTTTGCACGGATCGAAGAACGCCGTTCACAAGTGAAGATATACCCTTGTGTCCTCTCTTTTTCGTTAGCTCAACTGCTTCATGGATGGCTGCACGATGTGGAATCTTTTCAAGGTACACCATTTGATAAAGGGACATCCGCAAAAGTTGCATGACCCACGGAGCCACCTTTTGCGGTTTTTTCACAAATGGTGCCAGCATATAATCTAATGCCAGCTTGTTTTGCAGTGTACCGTACACAAGCTCTGTTAAGAGCGGTTTGTCCTGATCTGCCAAGTCTTTGTCTTTCATGACTGACTGCAAAAGTAAATTACTGTAAGCTCGGTTTTGTTCGAGTTTGATTAAAGCGTCCAGCGCTACTTCTCTCACATTACTTTTCTTCATTCATTAACCCTAATTTCTGTCCCATTTCGATATTTGCGCCTCTTAGGAAGTCTTCGCCGCTCATCTTTTTCTTACCAGCTGGCTGTACACCTGTTAATAAAAGGCCTTGTTTATTCCCAGTTCCAATGACTGGACCTTCTTTTTGAAGCTCAATCACTTTCCCAGGTTCTTCTTGCGCTTCGAGTGGAACTTTTTTCGCTTCCCATACTTTTAGATGAGCCCCGTTCCATTCAGTATAGGCAACTGGCCACGGATTTAAGCCGCGAACTTGGTTGTAAAGCTCTTCACCAGTTTTTGCCCAATCTATTCTTTCTTGCTCCCGCTTAATATTAGGTGCGTACGTTGCCGCTTCTTCATTTTGCGGAATTGGCGAAATAGATCCGCTCAGAACATTTGGCAAAGTATCTTTCAATAGTGCAGCGCCTGCAACACTTAATTTGTCATGTAATGTTCCGACATTGTCTAATTCGTCAATTTCTACTTCTACTTTACTGATCATGTCCCCTGCATCAAGTCGTTCCACCATGTACATGATTGTGACGCCTGTTTTCTTTTTGCCTTGAAGGATCGCATAATGGATCGGCGCGCCCCCTCTTAGTTCTGGCAGCAGTGAGGCATGCACATTGATACAGCCAAACTGAGGTTCATCTAGTAATCGTTTTGGCAAAATTTGTCCAAATGCCGCCGTGACAATTAAATCCGGCTTTAATGCAAGCACTTTATCAATTTCTTCATCAAGGCGCACCTTTTCAGGCTGCAAGACCGTAATGCCGTGCTTTAAGGCTTCCACTTTCACAGGAGGCGGCGTGAGTACTCGTTTTCTGCCTTTCGGGCGATCTGGCTGCGTGACGACCCCGACAACTTCGTATCCTTCTGTTATGAGTGTTTGCAGCACAGGTACTGAGAAATCAGGGGTTCCCATAAATACAATACGTGCCATTTTCTTCACCCTTCCATTTCCGCAAGTTCTTTTTCTGTATAGGTTTGAATGATTTTCGACGTAAATAATATCCCGTCTAAATGATCAATTTCGTGCAATAAGGCTCTTGCTAAAAATCCTTCTGCTTCTATTGTAAATGGTTTGCCTTTCTTATCAAAGGCTTTTACCTTCACATAGCTCGGTCTTTCTACTGTGCCGTATAAAGATGGAAAGCTCAGGCAGCCTTCAATATCTGTTTGACTTCCTTTTATTTCAAGAACCTCAGGATTCACTAAATCAATTCTGCCAGGTTCTTCTCCGATATCGACAACAGCAATTCTTTGTGAAATGCCAATTTGTGGTGCTGCTAGTCCGACTCCATCTAGCTCAAGCATTGTATCATACATATCATCAAGCAGTTTTTTGAGCTTTTTATCGAACGTATCGACAGGCTCTGCCTTTTGTTGAAGTACTTCTGCCGGATGCATGACTATTGGTTTTACTGCCACTTAAAGCCCTCCGTTTTACATCATCATATATGGATTCATATCTATTGAAATCATCAATTGTTTTTGTTCCATTTCCTTTTGATAATGATCTTGTATTTTCCGTAGTAAACTTGCCAGTTCATTTTCCCTTTTGTATTTTATCACGCATTGATATCGATATCTATCTTTGATCTTAGCGATTGGTGATGCTGCCGGACCAAGAATTCTTGTATTCGGTGCACAGTTCATTTTTAGGAACTGAACAATTTGATCCGTGACATGCGCTGCCTTCGTCACTTCCTCATGTGATACTGTCACCATCGCCAAAAAGTAATACGGCGGATAGGACTGGTGGCGGCGATGCAGCATCTCCTGTTCATAAAAGGCTTCGTAGTCATGCTGCTTCGTTAATTCAATACTATAGTGAGAAGGCGTATACGATTGAATGATCACAGAGCCCTCTTTTTCATGTCGTCCTGCCCTGCCGCTGACCTGCGTGAGAAGCTGAAATGTTTTTTCACTTGAACGGAAATCAGGGATATGAAGAGACGTATCCGCACTTAGAACACCAACAAGTGTGACATCTGGGAAATCTAGCCCTTTTGCAATCATCTGCGTCCCAAGCAAAATATCTGCTTCTTTATTGCCAAAAGATGTGAGGAGTTTTTCGTGAGCACCTTTACGAGACGTTGTATCCACATCCATTCGGATGACTCTTGCCTCTGGCAGTACTTTTGTCAGCTCTTCTTCTACACGCTGCGTACCCGTACCAAAATAGCGAATATGCTCACTATGGCATTCTGGACATTCAGCTGGCACCGGTGCCTCGTGACCGCAATAATGGCATTTCAGCCGTTTTTGATAGCGGTGATAGGTGAGAGAAATTTCGCAATGAGGACATTGCTCCACATATCCGCAATCACGGCACATCACAAAGGATGAATAGCCCCTTTTATTCAGAAATAAGACGGCTTGTTCTTTTCTTTCAAGCACTTCCTTTAATCTGAGCATTAATTCTTCTGAAAACATGGACCTGTTGCCATTTCTCAATTCTTCTCTCATATCAATTAAAGAAACGTGCGGCAGCTGCTGCTGGTTGACTCGGTTTTTGAGCGTCAGCAATGTAAACACGCCTTTTTTGGCACGCGCGTAGGTTTCAAGTGAAGGAGTTGCACTACCTAAAACAACTGGGCATCGATGCCTTCTGGCTCGTTCAATGGCGACGTCCTTGGCATGATAACGAGGCATTTCCTCTTGTTTATAAGAAGATTCATGCTCTTCATCTATGATAATCATGCCTAAATTTTCAAATGGTGCGAAAACAGCCGATCTCGCGCCCACGACAAGTTTGACTTCCTTGCGGTGGATTTTCCGCCATTCATCATATTTTTCCCCTGTCGATAATCCGCTATGAAGTACAGCCACATTTGAACCGAATCGTTCTTTAAACCGCTGAACCATTTGAGGGGTTAACGAGATTTCTGGAACGAGGACGATCGCTTCTTTTCCTTTTTGAAGGGCATGATCAATCGTCTGCAAGTAAATCTCCGTTTTACCGCTCCCTGTCACCCCGTGCAGCAGAAAGGTTTCATGCCGGTCATCGCTGACTGCTTGATGTATATGTTTTGCCGCTTCTGCTTGTTCTGGCATAAGGTCAAGTGAAGCAGAAGGTGTAAATGCCCGGTCACGATAAGGATCCCGGTAGACCTCTTCATAGCTTTCTGTTAGCAGCCCCTCTTGAATAAAGGTTTTAAGCGTTTGAGAACTCGCGCCTGTTTGCTGCTGCAAGTCTTTCGCTAAAAAGGTCGTCTCACTCGCTTGAACCAAAAAGGAGAGCAGAGCCTTTTGTTTCACCGCATTTTTCTTCAGCTGCTGCTGTTTTTCTTCAAGCTTATCTTTTGATGCAGCTAGTTGGAGCGTGCGCACTTTTTTCTTTCCAGATTTTTGCGAGACGTGATACCTTACCTCTAAATGACCTTTTTGGACATGCTTTTGAATCTGTTTTAGTTGTTCGGCTGGGATGTCAGCGTAAAGAATGCTGTCTCGCTGACCGAAAAGCTCTTTCAATGACTGCGGAAGTTCTTCATCTGACAGCACTTGAATTTCTTTTTCATACTTCGCCTTCATGGCTGCAGGCAGCATCGATTGAAGTGCCGTAATATGATAGGACAATGTTTTTTCCGTCAGCCAGTGGGAAAGCTCCAATAGCTCATCTGTCAGAACAGGTGATAAATCAAATAAATCGACAATGTCCTTTATGCTTCCTGTTTTTACGTCTGTTTCTTCTTTGACTTTTGTCACAAACCCTTGAATCTTCCTCGGGCCAAAGGGAACGACCACCCTCATTCCCGCTTTGACGAGATCTTTGAATCGATCTGGTACACGGTAATCGAATGGCCGGTCAATGGCTTTCGTTGTGACATCTACGATGACTTCAGCAATCATGCGTGATCACGCTCTTTTGGCAACAGCTGTTTTGCCTCCTTTAAGATTTCAAAAGCGAGGTCTTTTTTGCTCATCATCGGCAGTTCTGTTGTTGTACCATCTGCTTTGATGATTGCTGCTACATTTGTGTCTGTGCCAAAACCTGCACCTTCTTTTGTGACATTGTTGGCTACAATCATATCTAAATGCTTGGATTCGATTTTCTTTTTCGCATAATATTCTACATCCTGCGTTTCAGCTGCAAAACCGACAAGCACTTGATGCTCTTTTCTTATCCCCAGCTCTTTTAAAATATCTTTTGTCCGGGTGAATTCAATTTCTAAGCCGCCGTCCTGTTTTTTCATTTTATGAGGATATGAGGTCACAGGGGTATAGTCGGCGACTGCTGCTGATTTAATGACAAGGTCCGCTTCCTCGTACACAGCTAATGCGGCTTGATACATGTCCTCTGCCGATTCAACGTGTACCACATGAACATGATCAGGTGCCGTTAAAGAAACAGGTCCTGAAATAAGCGTGACATCAGCCCCCATCTGCTGCGCAGCCTCTGCAATTGCATAGCCCATTTTTCCTGACGATCGATTTGTAAAGAAACGCACAGGATCGATGACTTCTCGTGTAGGACCTGCTGTCACCACGACTTTTTTACCTGAAAGCGGTAAATTTTTTGGCTCTTCAAAAAATGCACGGATGTGCTCAACTATTTTTTCTGGCTCCTCTAATCGCCCTTTTCCAATATAGCCACAGGCTAGATAACCTTCACTCGGTTCAATAAACCGGTAGCCGTCCTCATATAATGTGCGAATGTTCCGCTTTACAGCCGGGTGATCATACATATGCACATTCATAGCTGGTGCGATCCATACAGGAGCAGTTGAAGCAAGTAAGGTCGTCGTGAGCATACCATCTGCAAGCCCTGCCGCCATTTTACCAATCGTATGTGCTGTTGCAGGGGCAACAAGAATGAGATCGGCCCAGTCAGCTACGTCAATATGCGCAATGACTTTTGGATTGTTTTCTTTAAATGTATCCACATACACCTCATGTCGAGACAGTGCTTGGAAGGTAAGCGGAGACACAAACTCACGGGCAGATTCTGTCATAATCACTCTTACATTTGCGCCCGCCTGTACGAGTTTACTAGTAAGTGCAGCTGCTTTATATACGGCGATTCCTCCGCTGACGCCGAGCAAAATATTTTTTGACTGTAACATTCGTTTGTCCCCCTTAACGGCCTTTTTCACAAATTCGTCTACAATTCAAAAAAGTCAAAACCAATCACAGTTTTGACTTTTTTGAACGTATCGTATCTGCATAGCAGAAGCGATGTGTTATTCTTGATCCTCTTTTTCAAATGTCAAAAGACCGGCATCAATTTCTTCAAGTGCTTTGCCTACAAATTTGTAAGACTTTGTATTTTCAATTTGCTGATCTTGATGGATCTGCATTTCACGTGCACGGCGTGCAGACACTGTCACAAGTGTGTATTTTGAATCAAGTTTGTTCATCAATGAGTCAATTGAAGGATCTAACATAGTTTATTCTACCCCCAGCATTTTTTTATATCTTGGTGCGACTCTGTCTCTGCGCAGGTGTTCTGCAAGGACGATCGCTTTGATTCTTTCACAAGCAAGCTCGACATCATCGTTTTCCACGACATAGTCGTAAGCATCCATCATTTCAATCTCTTCTTTTGCAGCAGCCATTCGATTTCGAATGAGCTCCTCAGACTCTGTACCACGTGTAATGATGCGGTTCTGAAGTTCTGAAAGACTAGGCGGTGCAAGGAAAATAAAAAGACCTTCTGGGAATGCTTCTCTTACTTGAAGTGCACCTTGCACTTCGATTTCAAGGAAAACATCTTTTCCTTCGCTTAATGTCTGTTCTACATAGTCAACAGGCGTGCCGTAGTAATTCCCGACATACTCTGCCCATTCTAACAGCTTTTTGTTTTCAATCATATGTTCAAATTCTTCCCTGGATTTAAAGAAATAATCGACACCATTTCTTTCACCTTCACGCGGTTTACGTGTTGTCACAGAAATTGAGTATTCAAATTTCGTATCTTTCTGGGAGAAAATGGCTTGTCTGACCGTTCCTTTTCCAACTCCCGAAGGTCCAGAGAGAACGATTAAAAGTCCTCTTTCTTTCATAATGGCGTATTACCCCTGCCCTTCATCTATGATTTCTTCTTTTACAGAAAGTCTTTGCGCGACAGTCTCAGGCTGAACGGCAGATAAGATGACATGGTCACTGTCCATAATGACAACAGCACGGGTTCTTCTTCCGTATGTAGCATCTATGAGCATGCCTCGATCTCTTGCGTCTTGTATCATTCGTTTAATCGGTGCTGATTCCGGACTGACGATCGAAATCATCCGATTCGCTGAAATGATGTTTCCAAATCCGATATTGATCAACTTTATGGTCATCTTCTAACGTCCCCCTGTATTATAAACGTCTCTAGTCTCGCCGAAAGAGACGTACTGTAAACAGCATACACAATGACTATTCTATATTTTGCACTTGTTCTTTTATTTTTTCAATAGCACTTTTCATTTCAACCACCAGCTTTGTTAAGTGATGATGGTTCGCTTTTGAGCCAATGGTGTTCACTTCACGGTTGAGCTCCTGTACAAGAAAATCAAGTTTTCTGCCAGCAGCACCGCCTTGCATCAAGATTTGCTGGAATTGCTGAAAGTGACTTTTCAATCTCGTAATCTCTTCTGTAATGTCACAGCGGTCAGCAAAGATCGCAGCCTCTGTTGTCAATCTGCTTTCGTCAAGCGCCTCTCCGATCCATTCTTGCAATCGCTGATTGAGCCTGTCTTTATACTGACTCACAACCTCTGGTGCAAAGACTTTGATTTCTTCTGTATAGGCCTCTAATTCAGAAAGCCTCAACTCACAGTCTTTTTGAAGTGATGTTCCCTCCTGCTCTCTCATGAAGCAAAGCTCCTTGACAGCCGTTTCACAAGCTTCCATCAGCAATTGCTCTAATTGCTCATTTCGGCTGGACGATTCTTCTACTTGAACGGCATGCTCTAGCCCCAGTAAGTCATGTGCATGCTGAATGCCTGAAATGTGATAGCGTTTCTCGAGATCTTTTGCGGCTTTCATGTATTCATCAAGCAGCGGCCAGTCGATCTGCAAGGACCGGCTTGCTAGTTTACCGCCTTCAATCGTAACAAACAACTCAATTCTACCACGCTGCACGTGACGAAGAATGATTTTTTTTAATGTGTCTTCGAAATATAAAAGCGGCCTCGGCAAACGGGCATGAACCTCTTTAAAACGGTGATTGACCGATTTTAACTCAACTGACACTGTCAGTTCTCCATCCGTTTTACTCGCTTGGCCGAATCCCGTCATACTGCGTATCATGTCAAAACACCCAATTCTTTCATATTAATAAATGAAAAAGGTAATAGCAGACACTATTACCTCAAAATTATACCATAACGAATTATTTTTTTCTTGTCAAAAGTGATCCTGCCAGTAAAAAAGTTGGCAGTGCAGACATACCGATGATCAGCAGCCAATCAATTGGTGCAATCGCCACCGTTTTGAAAATCGGCTGAAGCGGCGGATAATAAATGACCACAAACATCAGTAAAAGTGATGACAAAACCGCACCGATTAAGTAGAGATTCCCGAATGGATTGCGTTCAAAGATAGATTGTTCACTGCGGCAGTCAAATACATGAATGAGCTGCGCCAACACAAGCGTACTAAATGCAACAGTCTGTGCGTATGGCAGGTTGTTTGGATCACGGTGATACACAAACATAAATGCTAAAAGGGTCGCAAGTCCAATGAGGAACCCTCTAGATACAACCTTCCAGCCGAGCCCTCTAGCAAAAATCCCCTCTTTCATATTCCTCGGCTTCCTTTTCATGACATCGTCTTCTGGCTTATCCATACCAAGCGCCATCGCCGGAAGACCATCTGTGACAAGATTGACCCATAAAATTTGAATAGGAACGAGAGGTAGCGGAAGCGCTAGAAGCATCGCAAACAGCATAACCAAAATTTCTCCCACATTTGATGCGAGCAAATAGCGAACAAATTTACGAATGTTTTCATAAATATTTCGGCCTTCTTTAATGGCCGATTTAATGGTCGCAAAGTTGTCATCAAGTAAAATAAGAGAGGACGCTTCCTTGGCTACGTCTGTTCCAGTGATGCCCATGGAGATACCGATATCTGCTTGCTTAATTGCAGGCGCATCATTGACCCCGTCACCTGTCATCGCTACAATATGTCCATTTTTTTGATAAGCCTTCACAATTCTCAGCTTATGCTCCGGTGATACCCGTGCAAAGACGTATACATTTTCAGCCGTTTGCTCAAGCTCTTTGTCACTCAGCTGATCCAGCGCTTTTCCGTCGAGCACCTTTCCTTGCTTTGGTAAAAGGCTCAAGTCTTTTGCGATCGCTTTGGCTGTTTCCACGTGATCCCCTGTAATCATGACTGTTTTTATGCCCGCATCCCTACACTCTTTAATCGCTCGTCTCACTTCAGGACGAGGCGGGTCGATCATGCCCTCTAGTCCGATAAATGTTAAATCAGTTTCAGCCTGCTGGACAGTGGTGATTGTTTCGGTCAGACCAACTTTTTTATACGCAATGGCAATCGTTCTCAGCGCTTGTCTTGCTAATCCTTGAATCGCAGCCTCTGTTTCTTGCCTGTGAGTGGTTGAAAATGAAGCTGTGCGTCCGCCGTGCATGATATGGCTTGAACGGTTCATCAAGACATCCGGCGCACCTTTTGCAATGACGTACCGCTCTTTTTGATTCGTTTCGACGACGACTGACATCATCTTTCTTTCTGAATCAAAAGGAAACTCTTCTACTACGTGAAATCCCGCTTCAATGAATTGCTCTGTAAAACCCGCTTTACGTGCTGCGGTGAGAAGTGCCCCCTCTGTCGGATCACCATCAAGCCTCATTTCGCCATCTTTTTCAACGATGGTCGATGTATTACAAAGCGCTCCGTATAATAACACCTTTTGCAGGCTTGGATGTTTGTCTACATGGACAAGTTCTCCGTTCAAGGTAAAATCACCAGATGGCTCATAGCCCGTACCAGAAATATTCCACGTTTTTCCCTCTTCCCATACATGGGTCACAGTCATTTTATTTTGCGTCATGGTTCCTGTTTTGTCTGAGCAAATGATCGACGCACAGCCAAGAGTCTCCACCGCCGGGAGCTTTCTGACAATCGATTTTTGTTTGATCATCCGCTGTACTCCTAAGGAAAGAGCAACGGTGACAATCGCCGGCAGGCCTTCAGGAATGGCAGCAACCGCAAGAGATACTCCCGCCAGGAACATATGATACAAATCATGTCCTTGCACAACGCCAAGAACCACAACGAGCACAGTTAAAAATAAAGCAGCCACAATGAGGATTTTCCCCAGCTGTTCGAGACGTCTTTGCAGCGGTGTTTCCATATTCCCTGCTGCATCCAGCATGCCGGCAATTTGTCCCATCGCTGTATTCATTCCTGTCCCAATGACAACGCCCACGCCGCTTCCTCTAGTGACAAGCGTCCCCATAAAGGCCATGTTCGTCAAATCTCCAAGCGAGACATGATTACTAGAAAGCGGACTTGCGTGTTTGACTGCTGGGATGGATTCGCCAGTGAGAGCAGACTCCTCGATTTCCAGGCTCTTTGTTTCTAGTAATCTAATATCTGCCCCAATCCGGTCTCCGCTTGAAAATTTCACAATATCCCCTGGCACGAGATGTTTGGACGGGATCTTGATCCATTCATTATTTCTCCTTGCATACACATGCGGGGTTGATAATTCCTTTAGCGCTTGAAGGGATTTTTCCGCCCGGCGTTCTTGATAAAAGCCGAGCACTCCATTAATCAGAACAATCGCTACAATGGCGACTGCATCAATGTATTCGCCTAGAAAAGCAGAAATGATCGTTGCTGCAAGCAAGATTAACACCATAAAGTCTTTAAATTGCACTAAAAAAATGATCAGAGCCGACGCCTTTTTCCCTTCTTGCAATTCATTTGGCCCGTGTTTTTCAAGCCGTTTTTGTACATCTTTTTCTGACAGTCCGTCACCTATCGATGTATTCATTGTTTTTAATAAATCGGTTTGGTTCAGTTCATGCCAATTCATTTGACCTCGTCCACTCCTCTTTTGTTCTCTCTCATATGCAGTGTTCTATAAGCCAGTTTATTCAGACTCGTCCTAAATCATGCTATAATAATAAGACTGCCTAAAGAACGAGAAATGGAAGGTTCTTTCAGTAGATTTGTGTGAAAGAAGAGGGTGTATCCAACATGTCATTTGACGGCATTTTTACATATGGTATGACAAATGAATTGCAAGAGACATTAACTGGTGGAAGAATTTCAAAAATTCATCAGCCATATAAGCACGAGTTGATTTTTCATATCCGGGCAAACGGAAAAAATCATAAGCTCCTTTTATCCGCTCATCCGAGCTACGCTAGAGTGCAGCTCACAGAGCAGCAATATGACAATCCAAGCGAACCTCCAATGTTTTGTATGCTCCTTAGAAAACATCTTGAGGGCGGATTCATAGAGCGTTTTGAACAAATTGGATTTGACCGTGTGATCGTACTTCATGTACGAAGTCGCAATGAAATTGGCGACGAACAGACTCGAAAGCTCTACATTGAAATCATGGGAAGGCATAGTAATTTGATTCTTGTCGAAGATGACACGCAGCAGATCATCGATGGCTTGAAGCATCTTTCTCCATCTGTGAACAGCTATCGAACAGTGCTTCCTGGTCACGAATACCTTCTGCCGCCTGCGCAGCAAAAATTAAATCCGTTTGCAGTAACGAAGGACGATATTTTAAAGCATTTACGCTTTCAAGAAGGAATGATCGCAAAGCAAATTGTCGAAACATTCTCTGGGGTTTCTCCGCTGTTTGCAAAGGAAGCTGTACACAGGGCCGGTCTTGCCAATAAGGAAACTATTCCAAATACGCTACTCGACATGTTCCAGCTGATTCGCATGCATTCCTTTACCCCGCAGCTCACAAGAAAAGACGGGAAAGAATATTTCTATTTATTAGAACTGCAGCATGTCGATGGTGAAATAAAGACATTCGACTCTCTCAGCCAGCTGCTTGACCGCTTTTATTTCGGCAAAGCTGAAAGAGACAGAGTGAAACAACAAGCGTCTGACCTTGAACGGTTTGTCGTAAATGAAAAAAAGAAAAATGAAAACAAACTCAAAAAACTTAACCGAACCCTTGAAGAATCTCAAAATGCCCATAAATACCAGCTCTATGGCGAATTGCTAACAGCCAATTTATATGCCATCAAAAAAGGGGATAAAGAAGCGACTGTCATCAATTATTACGATGAAGATGGCGGAGAGATCACAATACCGCTCAAAACAAACAAAACCCCTTCTGAAAATGCGCAAGCATATTTCATAAAATATCAAAAGGCAAAAAATGCAGTAGAAGCAGTCAATGAGCAAATTGAGCGGACGCATGAAGAGATTGCTTATTTTGATGAGTTGATTCAGCAGCTCTCCTCTGCCTCACCGAAGGATTTAGAGGAAATGAGAGAAGAGCTTGTTGAAGGGAAATATTTACGCGCCAAACAAAAGCGCAACGCCAAAAAGAAAAAAACGGCGGCCATTCAGCTTGAAGCGTATGAATCGTCTCAAGGGATTCCGATATTAGTCGGAAAAAACAACAAACAAAACGAGTATTTAACCACAAAGGCGGCTGCCCGTGACGACATTTGGCTACACACGAAGGATATTCCTGGATCACATGTCGTCATCCGGCATCAAACGCCTGATGAACAGACGCTACTTGAAGCGGCTCAAATCGCTGCCTACTTCTCGAAGGCAAAAGAGTCGAGCTCCGTTCCTGTCGATTACACGAAAATCCGGCATGTGAAAAAACCAAAGGGAGCCAAGCCCGGATTTGTGACGTATGATCAACAGCAAACATTATTTGTCACACCTGACGAAGATGTGGTGCTAAAGCTGCGAAAATAATAAAAGCCGATAAAATCCTTTCAAGAGATTTTATCGGCTTTTTCTTTGTTGTTTTTTTCTTTCGATATAGAGAGCATCAAGTGCATCTACATCCTCTTGTTCAAGCAATGTCTCAATTTCCGCAGCCAGCTGTTTTGTCCGGGCTGGGCTTGCACCGCTTGTAGAGACTGAAATCGTCACTTTCCCTGCTTTGACCACCTTTGGTACGATCACATTGCCAAGCTCTGATTGGCTCACACAATTGACAAGCTGGTAAGGCCGTGCTGTTTGTGCAATCCATTCATTTACCGCCGGATCGTTTGTAGCAGCGACAATGAAAAAAGCATCCTCTACATCTTCAGCTTCAACTTTCTTTTCTTTCCAATTCAGGTTGTATGTATCAATGAGACGTGCCATCTCTTTAGAAATGTCAGGACTCACGATGGTGATGTGGCAAGGCTCTATGCATAGCGCCTCTGCCCTTCTTGCGGCTATTTTTCCACCGCCGGCGATGAGCACTTGTTGATTGGTTAAATCAAGATGGACTGGAAGCATGGCTTTCTCCTTGGAAATGAAACGCATCGTCTTTGTTTAAAATGGTTTCTTGCACGCGTTCAATATAAGCTGCTTTTACATGCGGATGAAAGCCAATATACCGGCATACCCGGACATCTTTTAGCCTCTCTCTCGCCTGAGCCGCTTCGCTTTCAATCTCTTTCATTAAAATACCCGTAAACAACAAGTAAGGAACGAGATAGACAGGCGTATCATCATCTGCTGTTAATTGCGCAAGAACATCTCGGTAATTTGGCTCACATGCTGTAATAAAACATGGCAAGACCTCAGCAAGAGGCAGCAGCAGCCGGACATCGTCCGCAATGCCAAACACATCTCGCTTCACATCTGGATCAGAGCTTCCGCGGCCAATTAAAAGAATCCGTGCTTTCCCGCTTTGATATCCTGCTTCTTCAATTCTTGCAGCAACTGCTTTTGTCACTTCCTGATTGACCCCAATTGGTTTCCCGTATGTGACCTTCACTTGCGGGTATCGTTTTTGAACTTTCTCAATCTCAACTGGAATATCCGATTTAGCATGCATAGCAGTTAAAAGGAGGAGCGGGACAATCGCAATGTGTGTAGCTCCTTTTTTCACACAGGCTTCAAAACCTTCCTCTATAGAAGGGGCTGTCAGTTCTAAAAAACAAATTTCTTGTATTTCGGCTTCTACTAACGGCATACAGCTTTTCATAAAAGAAATGGCTTTATCTTGTGCTTCTTTTACCCTGCTTCCATGCCCAACATAAAGTACAGCTTGTTTCATGCGGCTCCTCCCTCTCACTTGTTTTGTTCAGACGAAAAGACACGATCAATGTACGTGTCTTGTCTTTATCGATCTCATTTCTCAATAAGGGCAGGTTCAAACCAGTTCAGCTTTTGGTGAAAATGAACGACATCTCCAACAACTATTAAGCTTGGATGCTCGATGCCTTCTTTTTCAACGGTTTCTGACAGTGTCGCCACAGTGCAGCAAGTCGTCTTTTGCCTCGTCGTGGTTCCCCAGTGTATAAACGCTGCTGGCGTTTCAGGATCACGTCCATTTTTTAAAAGAAGCTGCTGCACTCTTTCTACGTTTTTGACGCCCATGTAAATCACAAGGGTATCAATCCCCGTAGCCAGTGCCTCCCACTTTTCTTCAAAATGCTCATCTTTTTGATAGTGACCCGTGACAAACGCAACATTCGAGCTGAATTCACGGTGCGTCACAGGAATGCCTGCATAAGCAGCTGCTGCAATACCAGAGGTAATCCCCGGGACAACTTCATATGGAATTCCGTGCTCAGCTAAGCATTCGATTTCTTCACCGCCGCGGCCAAATACGAAGGGGTCGCCGCCTTTCAGACGGACGACAACATTCCCTTCCTTTGCATAGGTCACAAGGGCTTCATTGATGACTTCCTGTCTCATCGTATGATGATTCGGGAGCTTGCCGCAATAGATTAATTCCGCCTCGGGTTTGGCGTGGGCGAGTATTTCTTGATTGACAAGGCGATCATATAAAATGACATCTGCCTGCTGTATTGCCTTATGGGCTTTTAATGTAATTAAGTCTGGATCCCCAGGTCCAGCCCCCACAATGTATACTTTCCCCATCGTGCTTTTCTCCCCCTGCCATCAGGCGATTATTTCGCTCTTCCCTTTACATAATCAACAAGACGCTGTTTGGACTCTTCACGCGATAATTCACCTGTATCTAGAACGAGCTCAGGTGCTGCTGGCTCTTCATATGGTGAATCAATTCCGGTGAAAAATGGAATTTCGCCATTTCTAGCTTTTTTATATAAACCCTTTGGGTCACGCTCTTCGCATACGTTCAGATCACATTTCACAAACACTTCGTGAAATTCTCCTGCTTCAACTAACTGTCTGACAATGCGGCGGTCTTCTTGAAATGGTGAAATAAAAGCCGTGATGACAATCGTTCCTTGCTCAACAAATAATTTCGCCACTTCTCCGATACGTCGGATGTTCTCTTTTCTGTCATCATCTGAAAACCCTAAATCTTTATTCAGTCCATGTCGCACATTATCACCATCAAGAACAGTGACTTGATAACCTTGTTCAAACAGCTCTCTAGCCGCTGCATTTGCGATTGTTGATTTACCTGATCCACTTAGACCTGTGAGCCAAATAATGCCGCTTTTATGATTGTTTTTTTGTTGATATTCTTTTTTTGTAATAGATGAATCATGCCACACGATATGTTCGTTGCTCATGTCATACCCTCCCATTAAGATACCGTCGTTTTTAACCCTTCGATTAATGTTTCAATGACTTCTTTTCGGCTGAACGTGCTTGGCGGTAATTCTCCGTTTCTCAGCATCGTTCGAACCTTTGTACCTGAAAGAATGACATGCTCGCTTTTATCGTGAGGACATGTTTTTGGTGTTGCCATTGCTTCACATGTATTACAGTAGAAGCTATGTTCAAATTTTAACGGGGTAATGCCAATTTCTTCGCTTGTAAATTGTTCAAATAACTCCTGCGCCTCGTATGTGCCGTAATAATCACCAACACCTGCATGATCTCTTCCCACAATAAAGTGAGTACAGCCGTAATTTTTACGAACAAGCGCGTGAAAGATTGCTTCCTTTGGTCCAGCATAACGCATTGCCGCAGGAAAAACACCTAAAAAGACGCGATCCTTTGGGTAATAACCGTTCAATAACACTTGATAGCTTTTCATTCTCACGTCTGCCGGAATATCGTCTGATTTTGTTTCACCGACAAGTGGATTTAAAAATAAACCATCGACGGTTTCAAGTGCTGTCTTTTGAATATATTCATGGGCACGGTGAACAGGGTTTCTCGTTTGGAAACCAACAATCGTTTTCCAGCCGTTCTCTTTAAAATGACGTCTTGTTTCTTCCGGCTCATACGTAAATTGAGGGAATGGTTTTTCGCTGCGTTTTATCAGTGTAATTTTACCACCAATGTACGTGTCACCGCGTTCAAATAATTTTTTCACACCTGGATGATTGCGGTCATCCGTTTTATACACATTCACCGCTTCTTTTTCCTTATCTGGTGTGTATTGATCCTCTACTTCAATCACGCCATATACAGTTCCGTTATACGATAGACGCACAATATCGCCTCGATGGATTTCCGCTGCCTTTTCCTTTGTCACTGGCAGTGTAATTGGAAGAGACCAAACGACACCACTTGCTAGCCGCATACTGCTCACAACCGCTTCATAATCAGCTTTTGTTAAAAACCCTTCAATTGGACTATACCCGCCAATTGCTATGAGTTCAAGGTCTGCAAAAGAGATAGCATCTAGTTCAATTTCCTTCGCAGCCATGCTGAGGTCATACTCTTCATTTACTCGATTAATTAATACGCCACCATGTGGTGTTAAACTCATTTGTTCATCTTCCTCTCAATGTTCTTATTTATTAGATGTAAATAGTCGGATTTGTCGTTAAATCCCGCCGCCCTGTTCATGAATCGAGCTGCTTTCATTTTTGACTGCCTTCATCAGACTTAGCGCACCAAGTGAGGCAAGCAGTACACTCATCATGATAAAGATAGAGTAATAGTCTCCTTTTAAGAAAAGACTCACCAGCAAATACGATAGACTGAGTGATAAAAAGGGTGATACAACCCACACTTTCAGCATTTTTTTCACCACATGTTTATGAAAAATATTAGGTCCGCCTTTTGCCATGCCAAGCCCAATGATAGACGAGGAGGTGATTTGGGTAAGTGGGACTGGCAGCCCAAAAATAGAGCTGACGATGACAAGTCCAGCACCGGTACCGGAAAGCAATATCCCTTCGCCCGTTTGATAGCGGGTAATTTTCTTTCCGTTTGTTTCCAGTACTCTTCTACCAAGCAAGAGGGCTCCAATGGCGACAAAGATTCCGCCGTAAAGCGTTCCTTGCCCAACTGACAAAACGCCCGCGGCAACAAGTGGACCGACTGCATTTGCCACATTGTTCATGCCTGCTGAAAATGCTTCTAAAAATCCACTAAGGATTAAAACAATGGATAAAATAATTGTTCCTTTTTTAGACAACTTACGTTTAGGGAACATTCTGATGATTTTGACTACAACAAAGGTAAAAAGAAAGGCGACAAGCGGAATGATGACCCAAAATGCCACAATGACTAAAATGGATTTCACATACAATACTTTATATGCGACCGCGACACCAACTACAGCTCCTACTGTCACCTCACTCGTTGACAAAGGAATGGCCATCAGATTCGCTATAAAGAGTGATAATGCAGCAGAACCAATAATAATACAAACAATTTCAAGTGTAATGACGGATTCAGGCATAATCCCAGAGCTAATCGTTTTGACAACCTCACCACCGCCAATAACTGAACCTGCTAAAATCCCAACTGCGCATACACTGAGTGCATAGATCGGCTTTCGAATCGCACCTGATCCGTACGCGATTCCCATCGAAGCTGCTGCACCACTCGCGCCAATGTTTAGAGCGAAAAATAAACTAAATAAAATTGCGGCAATTTCCATACACTATGCTCCCTTACTCATGTAATCCGCACTCAGTCTTAGCTGTGCCTGACCATCTGCCAGACCGCAGATCCTCGGCAGTAAATGCTGGCTGTGTACACGGGGCACACCCGATACTTGGATATCCCTGATCATGCAGCGGATTATAAGTAAGTTCCTCTCTAGATGCATATCTCCATATGTCCTTCCACGTCCAGTGGATAAGCGGACATACTTTCACTGATTTGAATTTTTCATCCTTATTTAAAAAGTTCGTCCCTGCTCGCTTAGGTGACTGCTCTCTCCTTAAACCAGAAAGCCATGCCGGAAAGCCAGATAGCGCTTCTTGCAAAGGAATGACCTTACGCATATGGCAGCAGCTTTGAGGATCTGTTTTCCATAGCTGATCACCATGCTGCTCGTTTTGCTCCTCAACCGTCAGCTCAGGGGTTTTCAGCACAATATCTAAACCCGGGTATCTTTCCTTTACCGCATCAATTGTGTCGTACGTTTCCTTAAAATGCAGACCTGTATCTAAAAAGACAATTCTTGCATCCTTTTTTACTTTCGCAATCAGATCAATGAGGACGATGCCTTCAATACCAAAACTGCATGCATAAACGAGCTGATCACCATAATGACCATATGCCCATTTCAGCACAGATAAGGCCCCTTTATACAAATCATCTTCTTGAAATGTAAAGGACGGCTCTTGCCAATTTTCATAAGTTAACATTGTTTCTCCCCTTCCGGAGTATCACTACTCTCCGCACTACGTCAACTGAATTTTTTTCTGTCTTCTGCCACTTGAATCACTTGACCGTCCTGAACAATCAGTGTAACTAAACTGAATTCATATCCCCAATCAGTTTATGCATAGGCTTCAATCAAGTCTTCATCCTGCTTTTGCTTCACTTCCCCCTCACCGTTAAAATAAAAAAACTTCCTTTCAGTCCGAAAGAAAGATGAGGAAGCTCACGATTTCCTTATCTTTCAAAATAGAATCATTTTGTAGGAAGTAGCACCTTGCAAATCGCAGGTTGCCGGGCTTCATCGGGCCAGTCCCTCCACCTCTCTGGATAAGTGTTTTAATTTGTCTTAAATATTAACACAATTCAAACAAAAGTCAACCCGACTTTATTGATAGGATTAGTTTTTATTTAAATTTGAGTCTATTTTACTATTTTTAGCCAAATAAAAAAGCTGTGCGGGGAGGGACTGACCCCCGTTTTTGAGACAGGGATCAAAACACCTTTATACAGCCAATTGCCGATAGTTTATCGGTGATTGGTTGTTTAGTTTCGTTTGAATACGAATGTTGTTATAATAATAAATGTATTCTTTGACAGTGCGTTCTACGATGCTGGTCGTAGTGCGGTCAATCCTGTTAAGATAGAACGTTTCAGACTTTAGTGAGGAATGAAACGATTCGATGGAGGCATTATCAGCGGGCGTCCCTTTACGGGACATGCTCATGGTAATGCCTTTTATATGAACAGCTTTCTGATACTCGTAAGATGTATACACAGAACCTTGATCGCTATGTAACACGCAATTCTCAGGCAGTGCTGGGAGCTGATTAAGTGTGTTTAAGATAAAGTCTGTGTCCTGCTTATCACCAATCGTAAAAGCAATCACTTCTCCATTATATAAATCCAAGATACTGGAAAGGTACAATTGTTTCTGTCCATAAGGCAAATACGTGATGTCCGTTACTAGTTTTTCAAGAGGGCGATCAGACTGAAAGTTCCGATCCAATATATTACCGGCCACGGCATAGGGCTGCCCATTCTTCTTACGCTTTTTCATTTTAACCCGGCATTGCCACTGGTTTTTCTGCATGATACGTTGAACAGTTTTATGGTTAATACGCATTCTTCTTTTTAGTATGGCTGTGATTTTTCGATAACCATATCGATATTTGTGCTTTCGGCACAACGTGCCGACCTGTTTCTCTATTTGTCTTTTAGAATGATTCTGAGTCAAATCCTTTTTCCATCTATAATACGAAGTACGTAAGATGCCTAAATGGACACAGATGTCCTGTACTGTCATCGTTTTGCACAATTCTTCTACCAGTTTGATTGACGTTTCCTTATCAACTTCCTTTCCAATTCGTTGTACTTTTTTAAAACTTCATTCTGTTGACTCAAATAGCGATTTTCTGCCTGCAGTCTCTCTAATTCGGAAGAGTACTCGGGACCCTTTCCATAGGTATATTGTTTTCCAACAGGCTGTTCGAACCGGTGTGTATCCCCAGCCTTATGCCACCTCACCCATGTCTGAACCTGCGTCTTATTCTTGATATTCAATTTCTGCATGATCTCTTTCATAGGTACGCCTGCCAATCTCATTTCTACAGCCTTCTGTTTGACTTCAACCGGATAACTCACTCTTGTCCCCATAGAAAAAACACCTCCATGTTTTATTTCGGATCACAACGATCCATTTTCAAACTTGAAGGTGTTTTTTATTTGTCTCATCTTATGGGGTCAGTCCCGGGAGGCGCAGCTTCAGATTGTATTCAGCGTGATAGAAAACCTTTGCAGTCCTGACAAAGAATGCGAGGGTTTGTCCGCGCGCTGAAAGCTGTGCGGGTACGCACAGCTTTTTAGACGGTTTCTTCCATCCAAGATTCAGAGGAAGGATCTTGTCTCCAGCGTTTCAATTTATTCATAGCAGAAGGCTCGATCGCTTTCAGCTCAAGTGCCACGTCTGTCAGTGTGTCATAGTCTGTTAGGGTGACATATGGAATGTTTTTCTCTTGGAATGCTGCCGCAGCTTTTGGCAGACCGTATGTGAAGATCGCGGCAACGCCTAGTACGTCACAGCCCGCTTCTTGAAGAGCAGCGACCACTTCAAGCACACTGCCTCCTGTTGAAATCAGGTCTTCTACGACGACCACCTTTTGGCCTTTAGATACGGCGCCTTCAATTTGATTTCCTTTTCCATGTGCTTTTGGCTTACTTCTGACATAACACATTGGGACGTTCAGACGGTCTGCCGCTAATGCCGCATGCGGGATGCCTGCTGTTGCAGTACCAGCAATCACCTCTGCTCCCTCAAAATGAGTGAGAATCAGCTCTTTAAGACCTTCAGCAATGTCATGTCTGACTTCTGGATAGGACAAGGTGAGACGGTTGTCACAATAGATCGGTGATTTGATACCGCTTGCCCATGTAAACGGTTCGTCTGGTTTCAATGAGACCGCTTTGATTTGTAATAGGTGTTTAGCGATTTTTGTTTTCATCTGGCAGTCACTCCCACTCTTTCAAAATTTGATGATAGGCTTCCAATGGTTCTTCAGCTTTTGTGATTGACCTTCCGACAACAATTTGTGAAACACCTTGCTCTTTTGCATAAGCAGGGGTTGCCACACGCTTTTGATCATCGGTTTGATCATTTAGTAAACGAATCCCTGGCGTAACAGTAAGGAAGTCAGGTGAGATGTGCTCATGAAGGGCTTTGGATTCATGAACAGAGCAAACAACACCGTCTAGTCCACTTTCATATGCCAATTGACCGTACCGGATAACAGTCTCTTGCAGCGGACGGTCTATGAGTAATTCACTTCTCATCATGTCTTCAGATGTACTCGTCAGCTGAGTCACTGCAATAATGCCCGGACGTTTTTGTCCAGCAGGCGTTCCGCTTTCAAGCCCTTCTAACGCAGCTTGCATCATCTGTTTCCCGCCAGCAGCATGTACATTGACTAGATCAACGCCAAGTGCGGCAAGCCGGTTCATTGCTTTTTTCACCGTTGTTGGAATGTCATGTAATTTGAGGTCGAGGAAAATGCGACAGTTTTTTTCTTTAAGTGCGTCAAGGATGGCAGGTCCTTCTTGGTAAAACAGCTCCATGCCGACCTTCACAAATAATGGTGTCCCTTCAAAGGGTTCTAAAAAGGCAAGCGCCTCCTGCCCTGATGGAAAATCAAGCGCGATGATGGGCGAGTGCTTCATGTTTCCAGCTCCTTCCGATACATTCCTCTACAGATGAATACCCGTAGGCTTCTAATACATTTGGCAGTTCTTCAATGATTTCTGGGCAAATAAATGGGTTCACAAAATTGGCTGTGCCAACAGCTACTGCACTCGCACCTGCTAGTAAAAATTCAAGTACATCTTCAGCATTTTGCACTCCGCCCATTCCGATAATCGGGATAGAAACCGCTTGACTGACCTCATGTACCATGCGCACAGCGACAGGTTTGACAGCAGGGCCTGATAATCCGCCTGTTTTATTGGCAAGAATCGGTTTCCCCGTTTTTAAATCTAAACGCATACCGATTAACGTATTAATCATCGTGAGTCCATCCGCTCCAGCAGATTCAATCGCTTGAGCAATCTCCACAATATTGGCTACGTTAGGAGACAGTTTGACATAGACAGGAACGGAGGACACGTCCTTCACCGCTTTTGTCAATGCTGCTGCCATTTGAGGATCTGTACCAAAAGCAATTCCGCCTGTTTTGACATTCGGACACGAGATATTCAGTTCAAGGGCATGGACATTTTTTGCTTGGCTGATCTGCTTCGCTACTTCAACATAATCATCGACCTGTGAGCCAGCGACGTTTGCAATAATAGGCGTATCAAACTGCTCAAGCCAAGGCAATTCATTTTCCAGCACGCCTTTTAGGCCAGGATTTTGAAGACCGATGGCATTGAGCATCCCGGCACCTGTCTCTGCTACCCTTGGTGTCGGGTTGCCAAATCTCGGTTCTAAGGTTGTGGCTTTGATCATGATACCGCCAAGCACGGATAAGTCGTATAATGAAGCAAATTCTCTCCCGAATCCAAAGCAGCCTGATGCAGGGATAATCGGATTCTTTAAAGATAAGCCTGGTAACTCAACGTTTAGCATGACAACGCCACCTCCTCTGCTTTAAATACAGGTCCATCCAAACAGACTTTGACGTAAGCTTTTTCGTGCTGGTCTGTATGACAGACACATGCAAAGCAAGCACCAATTCCGCAGCCCATTCGTTCTTCCATTGAAATGTAGACAGGCTTATCAGGGTAAGAGTCTTTTAGTGCTTTTAACATAGGGGTCGGCCCGCAGGAAAGCATGACATCAAAGCTCAAATCATTCTCTTCAATCACACCTGTCACGAAGCCCTTTGCGCCATATGTTCCATCAACTGTCGCGATAAATGTATCTCCGAGTGCTTGGAATTTCTCCTCGTAAAATACATCCTTTTTCGATTGAAAGCCAAGGACATGCTTGACGATGACGCCTTTTTTCGTTAAACGCTTGGACAGCTCATATAAAGGCGGTACTCCAATTCCACCACCGACTAGTAACGCTGTCTGACCTGGCTGAACAACTGATGGATCATACCCGTTGCCAAGCGGCCCTAATACATCGATGGATTCCCCATCGCGCCTTTGGGAAAGGAGCTTTGTGCCCTCTCCCTCTGCACGGTAGATGATGGTTGCTTCTTGTTTCTCGGCATGAATATTGGCAATACTGATCGGTCTTCTCAGCAGCGGTGTCATGGACTCGCTGACCTTGATATGAAGAAATTGTCCAGCCGTTTGAAAGGAGTCCACAAGGTCACCTTTTAATGTCATTTCGTAAATATGATCAGCGATCTCTCGATTTGAGACGACCGTCAAGTATGCTTTTTTCATATCGTTACTGTCACCTCAGCATTCGTTTTCACTTCTGGCATTTCGTCCGCTCTAAATGTCATGCTTTCTAGTACTCTTAAAATCGCTTCTGCTGTATCTAGCGACGTTAAGCAAGCTACGCCATTTTCAACAGCTTCACGTCTGATTCTAAAGCCGTCTCTTGCCGGCTGTTTTCCTTTCGTCAGAGTGTTGATGACAAATTGGGCTTCCCCGTTTCGAATGACATCGAGAAGGTTTTTGCCTTCTTCTCCTATTTTGCCAACAACACTTGATGGGATGGAGGCTTGTTTTAAGTACTTCGCCGTTCCTTCTGTCGCTAAAATATGGTAGCCGATTGAATGGAATCTTCTCGCAATCTCAAGTCCTTCTTCTTTATCCTTATCAGCAACTGTCAGAAGAACTGTCCCGTCTTTAGGAATTTGAATGCCTGATGCAATTAACCCTTTGTAAAGAGCTTTTTCGATTGTGACATCTTTCCCCATGACTTCACCTGTTGATTTCATTTCAGGTCCGAGTGTAATATCGACTCTTCTTAGTTTTGCAAAAGAGAAGACTGGAACTTTGACGTACACCCCTTCTTGCTCTGTATGAAGTCCTTCTTCGTAGCCATAGTTTTTCAGTTTTTCTCCTAAGATGACTTTTGTCGCCAGGTTTGCCATCGGAATGCCTGTGATTTTACTTAAGAAAGGAACTGTCCGGCTTGAACGCGGGTTCACTTCAAGTACGAACACTTCACCTTTTGAGAGAACAAATTGGATGTTTAGCAGCCCAATAATGTTGAGTCCTTTTGCAAGCTTGATCGTGTATTCAGCAATCTTTGCTTTGATCTCTTCAGACAATGTTTGCGGCGGGTAAACCGCAATCGAGTCACCAGAGTGAACCCCGGCTCTTTCAATGTGTTCCATAATGCCCAGGATTACGACTGTTTCGCCATCAGACACGGCATCTACTTCGATTTCTTTTCCTGTCAAATACTTGTCAATGAGCACTGGGTGCTGCGGATTGACTTTCACCGCGTTCTCCATATAGTGAAGAAGCTCAGCTTCCTGATAAACGATTTCCATTGCGCGACCGCCTAATACATAGGAAGGGCGGACAAGGACTGGGTAGCCGATCTGATTGGCAATCGCTACAGCTTCTGGCACAGACGTAGCCGTTTTCCCTTTAGGCTGCGGCACGCCGAGTGCTTCTAATGTTTGTTCAAACTTGTCCCTGTTTTCGGCTCGGTCTAGGTCTTCAAGAGAAGTGCCGAGAATCTTCACGCCTCTATTTGATAGTTCATCTGCTAGGTTGATCGCCGTTTGTCCGCCGAACTGGACAACCACTCCTTCAGGCTGCTCTAGATCGATAATGTGCATCACATCTTCTACAGTGAGTGGTTCAAAGTAGAGCTTGTCTGAAATACTAAAGTCTGTTGAGACCGTTTCAGGGTTGTTGTTAATAATGATTGCTTCATAGCCTGCTTGTTTGATTGCCCACACAGAATGAACGGTCGCATAATCAAATTCTACTCCTTGACCGATTCTGATAGGACCTGAGCCTAATACGATGACACTTTTCTTGTCTGTACGTTCTGATTCATTTTCATCTTCATACGTGCTGTAGAAATATGGCGTCTCGGATTCAAATTCAGCCGCACAAGTATCTACCATTTTGTAAACAGGTACGATGCCTGCTTCTTGTCTTAGCGTGTAGACGTCCGCTTCATTCATATTCCACTCGCGGCTAATATAGATGTCTGAGAAGCCTTTTTCTTTCGCTTCTTTTAATACGTCTGTATTGCCTTTGTTTTCTTTTAATGTCTTTTCAAAAGCGATGATGCCTTCCAGTTTATGAAGGAAGAAGTAATCAATTTTTGAGAATTCATGTATTTGTTCAACCGTATAGCCTCTTCTAAGGGCCTCGGCGATATAGAATAATCGTTCATCTCCCGCCTTGATAATCCGCTTTTCAAGCACTTCGTTTGTGATATCTGCTTCATCTTTTAATTCAATGTGATGCACATCAGCTTCAAGTGAACGGACAGCCTTTAGAAGAGACTCTTCTAACGTACGACCGATCGCCATTACTTCACCCGTTGCTTTCATTTGCGTGCCAAGACGTCTGTTGGCAGATTCGAATTTATCAAACGGCCAGCGCGGGATTTTAGACACAATATAGTCGAGTGCCGGTTCGAAGGCGGCATAGGTTTTACCTGTGACTGGGTTCATCATTTCATCAAGCGTTAAGCCGACAGCAATTTTCGCTGCAAGTTTGGCAATTGGATAACCTGTTGCTTTCGACGCAAGTGCTGAAGAACGACTCACGCGCGGGTTTACTTCGATGATATAGTATTGAAAGCTGTCTGGGTCAATCGCCAGCTGTACGTTACATCCGCCTTCAATCCCAAGTGCTCGGATTAGCTTGAGCGACACATTGCGAAGCAGCTGATATTCACGGTCACTTAACGTTTGGCTTGGCGCCACAACGATACTGTCACCTGTGTGGATACCGACTGGATCAAAGTTTTCCATGTTACAAACAACGATCGCAGTATCACCGCTATCACGCATGACTTCATATTCAATTTCTTTAAAGCCTGCAATACTTTTTTCAAGTAAGCATTGTGTGACTGGGCTTAGCTTCAAACCGTTTTCGACGATTTCCTTCAGCTCTTGCTCGTTTGTACAAATTCCGCCGCCTGTTCCGCCTAATGTATAAGCTGGTCTCACAATGACAGGGAAACCGATTTGATTCGTAAACGCCATCGCTTCTTCTAGGTTATGGATGATTGCACTTTCTGGTACAGGCTCATTTAGTTCATTCATCAGATTACGGAATAGATCTCTGTCTTCTGCTTTTTGGATTGCTGACAGCTTTGTACCGAGTACTTCAACGCCGCATTCAGCTAATACACCAAGGTCTGATAATTCAACAGCAAGGTTAAGTCCAGTTTGTCCGCCAAGTGTTGGCAAGATCGCATCAGGACGTTCTTTTCGAATAATTCGTGTTAAGAATTCTGGTGTCAGTGGTTCGATGTATACCTTATCGGCCATTTCTGTATCTGTCATGATGGTCGCTGGATTGGAATTCACAAGAACGACTTCATAGCCTTCTTCTTTTAGTGCTAAGCAAGCCTGTGTGCCTGCATAGTCAAACTCCGCTGCCTGACCAATGATGATTGGACCTGAACCGATAACTAAAATCTTTTTGATGTCTACGCGTTTTGGCATACTTCTTCCCCTTCTTTCTCAGTTGTATGAATCATGTCCATGAACTGGTCGAATAAGTAGTTCGCATCTTCTGGACCTGGTGATGCTTCTGGGTGGTACTGGACAGTGAATGCTGGTGCTTCTTTATGTTTTAACCCTTCAATCGTATTGTCGTTTAGTGCGATATGTGTGACTTCAAGCACGTCCTCGTTAATCGCACTGACTGTGTAGCCGTGGTTTTGAGATGTCAGTGTCACCTTGCCAGTTGCTAGCTCTTTCACTGGGTGATTCGATCCTCTGTGACCGAATTTCATTTTTTCAGTACTTGCGCCGCATGCAAGCGCGAATAATTGATGTCCAAGGCAAATGCCAAAGAGTGGAACCTTTCCAATCAAGTGCTGAATCATCTCGACTGCTTCTGGTACATCAGCAGGATCCCCGGGGCCGTTTGAAAGCATGATTCCATCAGGCTTTAACTGCAGTACTTCATCTGCCGTGATATTGTACGGCACCACGATGACATCACAGTCACGTTTATTGAGTTCGCGCAAAATGCCGTGCTTCATGCCGAAATCGACAAGGACAATTCTTTTTCCTCTTCCTGGGCTTGGATACGCATTTTTCACAGATACTTGACTCACTTGATCAGTTGGCAGCTGCATTGTTTGAAGGCGGCGGACCACATCTTCCACTTGTTCATCCGGTCCTGCAAATGCCCCTCTTAAAGTACCTGCACTTCGAATCATTCTCGTCAGCTTCCGTGTATCGATTCCGCTAAGGCCTGGAATGTTTTTCATTTTCAAATACTCATCAAGCGAGTATGAAGAGCGCCAGTTTGAGGGCTTTTCACAAAGCTCCTTCACAATCAGCCCTTTTACAAACGGTGTGATCGACTCAAAATCATCACGGTTGATGCCATAGTTGCCGATAAGCGGGTAAGTGAGTGTGACAATTTGTCCGCAGTATGATGGATCAGACAAAATTTCTTGATAGCCCGTCATCCCTGTATTAAAGACGACTTCTCCGACTGACGATTCTAAGCTGCCAAAGCCTGTTCCTTCGAATACTGTTCCGTTTTCTAGCACTAAGCGTCTCTTCATTTTACTAGTCTCCCCTCTTCATACACGACTTTCCCAGATGCAAGTGTCATGACCGGCCATCCTGATACAGTCAATTTGTCAAACGGTGTATTTTGTCCTTTAGATAAGAAGCTTTTTTTATCGATTGCCATTTCTTTGTTTAAATCAATGAGTGTAATATCAGCTGTTTGTCCTTCTTCCAGCTTTCCATAAGGAAGGGAGAAAGCTTCTGCTGGCTTGATCGTCATATAATCAACGAGTTCTTTTAATGTCCATTCGCCCGTTTTGACAAATCGTGTGTACAGAAGCGGGAACGCTGTTTCAAGTCCGACTATTCCAAAAGGTGCGCGCTGCATCGTTTCGTTCTTTTCTTCTTCTGTATGCGGCGCATGGTCTGTTGCGATGAAATCAATCGTTCCATCTAACAGTCCCTCAATTAGTGCCTCGCGATCCTCTTTTCCTCTGAGCGGCGGGTTCATTTTATAGTTTGTGTCAAGTCCTGGGATGTCTGCATCACATAAGAGCAGGTGATGCGGTGACACCTCTGCCGTCACACGGATGCCTGCTTTTTTTGCATCGCGAACGACTCGCACAGATTCTTTCGTACTGATATGACATACATGATAATGACAGTTCGCTGCTTCTGCTAAAAGAACATCTCTTGCAATATGCACCGATTCACAAATGGACGGTATTCCGTTTAATTCATTTGCTTTTGAAAATTCTCCTTCATGAACGCATCCTCCGTAAATGAGCGAGTTATCTTCACAGTGTGCCACAATCGCTTGATCAAGACTTGCTGCCTTTTTCATCGCTTCGTACATCATGCCTGCTGTTTGGATGCCAACCCCGTCATCTGTGAAAGCGAAGGCGCCTGCTTCTTTTAGTGCTGCAAAGTCTGTCATCTCTTCCCCAATTTGCCTAGTTGTGATGGAGGCGTATGGCAGTACTCTGACAGAAGAGGTCTCTTCGATCCGATTCATGAGCCACTCCATTTGCTCTTTTGTATCCGGAACTGGGCGTGTATTCGGCATCGCTGCAATCGTTGTATAGCCGCCTCTTGCTGCTGCTTTAGAGCCTGTTTCAATCGTTTCCTTTTTCTCTCCACCTGGCTCTCTTAAATGTACATGCAGATCAATTAAGCCTGGTGAAACAAATAGCCCTTTAGCATCAATGACCTCTTCTCCATCTTCTCTTTCTAAGTGACCAATCGCTTGAATCACTTCTCCTTCTACCCTAATATCCTGCTGCATTTTTTCACCTGTGCTTGTTAAGATAAAACCGTTTTTAATGAGATACGACATAGACAGAATCTCTCCCTTTTTGATGTAGTCTACTATTTTGAAAAGCTCTTTTTAATACCGCCATTCGGACATAAACGCCATTTTCCATTTGCTTGAAAATTCGTGACTGCTTTGATTCCACTAAAGAATCATCTATCTCCACACCTCTGTTTACTGGTGCTGGATGCATGATAATGGCTCGTTCTTTCATGTTGTTTGCCCTGTTTACTGTTAATCCATAAGTCGATAAGTAATCTTCATTGCCCATTTTTTCAGCGTGCCGTTCATGCTGGATTCTAAGCAGCATCACCACATCAGATTGTCTAATGGCTTCGTCTACTTGGACATACGTTCCGTGAGGATTTTGCTCATCTTGGAAGGAAGCAGGTCCTGAGAAAAGGACTGTCGCTCCGAGCCTTGAGAGTACTTCCGCATTCGACCTTGCCACCCTGCTGTGCTTGATGTCTCCATGAATCGAAATCGTTAAGCCCTCAAAGCCGCCAAACTCTTCATAGATGGTCATTAGGTCAAGCAGTGATTGGGTTGGGTGCTGCCCGCAGCCATCTCCAGCATTGATGATGGGAATCCCAACCTTCCCGATTAGCTCATTGTAATATTCATCAGTGCTGTCTCTGATCACACAAGCTTTCACACCGATGGATTCAAGCGTTTTTACCGTATCGTATAGGGTTTCGCCTTTTTGAACGGAGGTGCTTGCCGCATCTAAGCTCAGTACATTCATCCCCAGTTTCTTTTCGGCGACTTCGAAGCTAAATCGTGTTCTTGTGCTTGGTTCAAAGAAGAGGTTTGCTACAAATTCTCCCGCTAAGCCAAGCTCTTGCTTCCCCTTTTTGAGAGCCGTTGCTTCTTCAATCAGCTGTAAAATCTCTTCTGTAGACAAGCTGCTCATTGTCGATAGATCATTCATTTTTTCTTCCCCCTCTAGTTTTTCATCACTTTCAGGTTCAAAAAAACCCTAAGCCTCAGCAGCTTAGGGTTCTCCAAAAGAAGCAGCGGCACGTTCGTGCATTCTGCTCATTTTAGAACCCTTGTCAGCCTCACTGGACTTCTTTTAAAAGGTTTTCTGTATTCGATTCATTTGACTCGTCATCATCCGCTTTTTGCTGCGGCAGGATCAGGTTTAACAGGACACCCGTGATGGCAGCAAGTGCCATTCCAGATAGTGTGAGGTTGATTTGTTTCACCTCAATGAATGCCCCGCCAATTCCGATGACTAAGATGACTGATGCGATAATGAGATTACGCTTTTCTTCAAAATTCACTTTATGATCAATCAGGATTCTCAGACCGCTTGAGGCAATGATCCCAAAGAGCAGGAACGAAACGCCTCCCATGACCGCGGACGGCACTGTACTGATTAATGCTGAAATTTTTCCGACAAAGCCGAAGCAGATTGCAAATACTGCTGCTCCGCCGATGACGAAGATACTGAACACTCTTGTGATGGCAAGGACGCCGATGTTCTCTCCATACGTTGTTGTCGGCGGTCCGCCAATGAGTGAAGCGAAGATTGTCGCCGCACTGTCTCCTAAAATGGAGCGGTGAAGACCAGGTTTTTTAATGAAGTCTTGCCCTACAACTTTACTTAACACCACTTGGTGACCGATATGCTCAGACATTGTCACAAAGGCAACCGGCACCATCACGGTGAGAATGCTTAAAGTCACAGCAGGTGTGTAATTGGCAAATGGTACGACGAAGTCTGGTACAGCAAACCATTTTGCATCAATGACCGGTTGAAAGATTACAATACCTTGTGTTAAAGCAAAGAGATAACCGCTGATAATGCCGATTAATACTGGGATCAAGCTAAGGAATCCTCTTAGGAAAATCATGCTGATAATCGTGACAGCCAGTGTGAAGCCGGCGACCATTAAGTGCTTCAGGCTGTAAACAAGCTCGGTTGCATTCGGATCAACATACATCGCCATGTTGACAGCTGTTCCAGCGAGTCCGAGTCCGATGACCATAATGACCGGTCCTACGACGACAGGCGGTAGAAGCTTCATCAGCCAGCCTGTGCCGAGCCATTTAATAAATAGTGCAATGAGTGCATAAGCCACACCCGCCATGAAGGCACCGACCATTGCGGCTCCAGGGCCTCCTGTGGCTTTCACATTCAGTATGGGGGCGATAAAGGCAAAGGACGATCCAAGATACGCCGGAATTTGGCCTCTTGTGATGATTAAGTAAACAATGGTTCCAACACCACTTGAGATGAGCGCGACTGCTGGACTCATATCAATAATCTTTGGTACAAGTATGGTCGCACCAAACATGGCAAACAAATGCTGAAGGCTAAGTGATAGCCATGTGAACGGTTTTGGGATATCTCGAATGCCTAAATTGGCTTTTTGCTGACTCATGATTTTTCCTCCTAGATGTGTCCTTCTTCATTAAAAAAGCCTCTTTGCGAGTATGCGCAAAGAGGCCTAGAAAAACCGTACACGTCATGTTTGCCGTGCTCGGTATCTCTGTTATTGCCCTCTTTGCAAACTCTCTGGAATGCATTTAAAAAGGTTATTTTTCATATATAGCGACAAGGTCGTTTTGATCTACTTCATTCAACTGAACCATAACTGTCTCTGCTTTTGATGTCGGAATGTTCTTCCCGATATAATCCGCTCGAATCGGCAGCTCCCGATGTCCCCGGTCGACGAGAACAGCAAGCTGAATGGAAGATGGTCTTCCTACATCCACAAGGGCATCCATGGCCGCTCTGACGGTTCTGCCTGTAAACAGGACATCGTCAACGACAATCAGTGTTTTGTCATTAATGTCAGCTGGGATGTCTGCACCCTTTACAAGCGGGTCTTGGTTGTCTGTCTTTTTTGTCAGGTCATCACGGTATAGCGTAATATCAAGTTCACCCACTATGACTGGATTTCCTTCAATTTGCTCGATGCGCTCTGCAAGGCGCTTTGCAAGATGAATGCCTCTTGTCTTGATCCCCGCAAGGATGACATCTTTCATCCCTTTGTTGCGCTCAATCATTTCATGTGCAATTCGGGTAAGCGCTCGTCTGATCGCTTGTTCATCAAGAATGACTGCTTTTTGTTCCATCTTTTACACCTCTTTTTGACAAATAAAAAGCCCCTTCTGCAAAGGGCAGAGAGGGGCGTTCATTTGTGCATACACGTGCACAAATTGATCCGTTATCCTTCTCAGCCTCTCTGGACTGTTTTAAAGAATCTTCATTTCTTCGTTTATTATTTCAAAAAAAGAACGGCCTGTCAATCGTTATTTCTTAATGAATCGATAAAAGCTTGCATATCAGCAGGAATCGGTGCTGTGAACTCGATATATTCTCCTGTTCTAGGATGATCAAATCCTAAAACACCTGCATGAAGCAGCTGACCATTGAAATCGACTGTCTTTCTCGGTCCATATTTCGGATCTCCTGCAAGCGGATAGCCGATATATTTCATATGAACACGAATCTGGTGTGTTCTTCCTGTTTCAAGTCGGCACTCCACCACCGTGAAGTCCTCAAAGCGTTCAATCACATCAAAGTGAGTGACGGCTTGTTTTGCACTTTCTTTTGTCACCGTCATGCTTTGGCGGTCTTTTTTGTCTCTGCCAATTGGGGCATCAATTGTGCCTGTATCATGCTGGATAATGCCATGGACAACGGCCGTATATTTTCTTGTGACGGTCTTAGCCACAAGCTGGTTGACGAGTGATTCATGCGCCATATCGTTTTTTGCGACCATTAACAGTCCAGACGTGTCTTTATCAATTCGGTGGACAATTCCAGGACGCATCACACCATTAATGCCTGATAAGTCCGTGCAATGTGCCATCAGGCCATTCACAAGTGTTCCGGAGACGTGACCTGGCGCTGGATGAACAACCATTCCTCGAGGTTTATTCACCACTAGCACATCTGCATCCTCATAATAAATATCAAGATCCATTGGTTCTGCTTCTACATCTAGTACTTCTGGGTCTGGAATCTCGACTTTAATCTGATCTCCAGGTTGTACTTTGTAATTGGCTTTCACTTGTTTCCCGTTTACTTCGATCAGCCCATCCTTTACCCACTGCTGGACCTGGGTTCTTGACCATTCTGGTTCTGTCGTGCTTAGAAATTTATCAAGCCGTTCACTCGTTTGTTCTTCTGAAACGGCAATATTTACTTGATTCATGTAGTTGACTCCTTCGTTTTCTTTCCATCTAAAAGCATTTGAATGAAGAGCAGAATAACCCCTACACATAGAGAAGAATCTGCAATATTAAAGATTGGGTAGTGATAATTCCCAAAGACGAAATGAGCAAAATCTACCACTTCCTGACGGAAAACGCGGTCGATAAAATTCCCAATCGCTCCGCCAAGCATTAAGGCCAGCGCAACTCCAAGCAGCTTGTCCTTTTGTCCATGCTTTTGCAAATAATAAACAATTCCCGCAATAACAACGAGTGTGATCACATAGAAAAACCACATTTGTCCTTGGAGAATTCCCCATGCGGCGCCTGAATTTCGGTGTGACGTGATATAAAAGAAACCATCAATCACTGGATAAGAATCTCCGAGCATCATATTGTTGACAATGAGCCATTTTGTTAATTGATCTAAACAAATCATCACGAATGCGATTATGTAATAGAACACACACGTTCCTCCACTTTCATACTTTGATCTTTAAGCATTTTATCAAGAAAACAGGGAGGAGTAAAGAAACTTTAGTTGACAAACAAAAACCTCCCTACATGTGGAAGGCTTCAAAATGAGAATCATCTGATTCATGAGGATAAGGAGTGAATGCTTTTTTCTCGTATTGCTTATGATATAAAAAGTCGTCAGCCGTGCGGGCGGTAGGAAGAATAATCATTTGTTCAAGCGGAATGACATGACCTGTCGCCTCACATATACCATAGGTTCCTTGTTCAATTTTTGCAATAGCGAGAGACACATCTTGCAGCTCTTCTTTGATGTGATAAAGAAGCGTGGTCGTTTGGACCTCGTTCATTGAGACATGCTCAGCGGGTGAACGAAATGATGCGTATTCAAACAGTTTAGCTTGCAGCTCTTCTTTCATTTGAAGGAGTTCCGTGTAAATCGTCTCTAGATCGCCATTCATGTCGCTATTTCAACTCCTGCCCTGTCGTGATAATCATATTGTTACCCCGCCTGATCACTTTAAAGCCATAAGATTTTTCCTTTCGTTCTAAACGCTGTCATTTTCTCAGAATAGAAAACGCCCCGCTTATGGCGGGGCGCTAGTTGGTCATATCACACTGTTAATTCTGGTAATATTTTTCCACGATTTCAGCATTTTTAAGTGACAATGTTGGGTATTTCGGATTTGCACCAACATCTTTTGAAATAATACGAGAACGTTCGCATAGTTCTCCTTCTGCTTTTTGAACCAAAATTCTTCCTGAAGTGTATTCAGGTGCTGATGTGTCAGCATTTTGCTCATCTTCTACCGTTAGTTCAGAGATGATAAAGAGCTGCTTCACATCTTCTTTAATGGATGCAAGAAGGTTTTTCACTTCTTCTGTCGCATAAAGGGTCACACTTGCTTCAAGAGAACGTCCGATGACTTTCTCGTTACGCGCAATTTCGAGCGCTTTTAGCACATCGTCACGCACTTCCATAAAGCGGTCAAACTTCGCTTCTGTCGCTTCCGCTTGAGAAACAGCCACACCTTCTGGCATATCTGTTAACTGAACACTTGGCTCTTCAACAAAGCTTAAGTGGCTCCATAATTCATCTGCTGTATGCGGAAGAATTGGTGCAGTCAGCTTCACTAATGCCATTAATGTTTCGTAGAAGACCGTCTGCATGCTGCGGCGGTCCGGATGGTCTGCATGCTCAATGTACACGACATCCTTTGCAAAGTCGAGATAGAATGAGCTTAGCTCAATCGTACAGAAATTGTGAATTGCATGATACACGACCGCAAATTCGTAATCATCATAAGCCTTTTTCACTTTATCAATCAGTTTGTTTAATTTGATCAAAATATATTGGTCCACTTCGCGAAGCTCTTCTACAGGTACTGCATTGACTGCTGGGTCAAAGTCAAATAGGTTACCGTGCAGGAAGCGGAACGTGTTACGGATTTTACGATAGACCTCTGCTACTTGTTTTAAGATATCATCAGACACCGGGTGATCGGCTTGATAGTTAACAGAAGATACCCAAAGTCTAAGAATTTCAGCACCTAGTTGTTTAGCTACTTTGTCAGGTTCAATGGTATTTCCTAAGGATTTACTCATTTTACGTCCTTCTTTATCCAAAGTCATTCCATGGCTAACCACTCCTTTGTAAGGTGCTTTTCCTGTGATAGCTACAGAAGTAGATAAAGATGAGTTGAACCATCCACGATACTGGTCAGAGCCTTCAAGGTAAAGGTCTGCCGGACGAACAAGGTCATCTCTTTCTTCTAAAACAGCTTGGTGAGAAGAACCGGAATCAAACCATACATCCATGATATCCTGCTCTTTTGTGAATTCTCCGTTCGGGCTGCCTGGATGTGTAAAGCCTTCTGGCAAGAGCTCTTTCGCTTCTTTTTCAAACCAAATATTCGAGCCATGTTCTCTAAATAATTGAGAGACATGCTGAATGGTTTCATCTGTGATGATTGGCTCACCATTTTCGGCATAAAAGACCGGAATTGGAACGCCCCATACACGCTGTCTTGAAATGCACCAGTCACCTCTGTCACGCACCATATTGAATAGGCGTGTCTCGCCCCATGCTGGCACCCATTTCGTTTCTTTAATATTGTCTAGTAGCGCTTCTCTAAAGTCTTTAATCGATGCAAACCACTGAGCGGTTGCACGATAAATCGTTGGTTTTTTCGTTCTCCAGTCATGCGGGTAAGAGTGCGTGATAAAGTCGAGCTTTTTCAGCGCGCCTTTTGCTTCAAGCTGTTCTGTGATGGCTTTATTGGCATCTTCGTAGAATAGTCCTTCAAAACCAGGCGCCTCTTCTGTCATGACACCTTTTTCGTCTACTGGACATAGTACGTCAAGACCGTACTTCATGCTGACAATAAAGTCATCTTCCCCGTGACCTGGTGCTGTATGAACACAGCCTGTACCTGCATCCGTTGTCACGTGGTCACCAAGCATCACAAGTGAATCTCTACCATAGATCGGATGCTCTGCAACGACGTTATCTAATTCTTTTCCTTTTAATGTTTTCACGACTTCATACTCTTCAAAGCCAAGCGTTTTTGCCACTTGTTCAACAAGCTCAGATGCGACAACATATCGCTCAGCACCTACTTGAAGAACGCTGTACTCTAGGTTTGGATGAACACAAATGCCAAGGTTTGCAGGAAGTGTCCAAGGTGTTGTTGTCCAGATGATGAATTGTTCACCGTTTTCAAGTACGCCTTTTCCATCTTTCACTTTAAATGAAACGTAAATGGATGGTGAACGTTTGTCTTTATATTCAATTTCCGCTTCAGCAAGAGCTGACTCACTTGAAGGAGACCAGTTAACAGGTTTTAGTCCTTTGTAAATATAGCCTCTCTTCGCCATTTCACCGAAGACAAGAATTTGCTGCGCTTCATACTCAGGCTTTAACGTGACATATGGATTGTCCCAGTCTGCTCTGACGCCTAATCGCTTAAATTGATTGCGCTGACCTTCGATTTGCTTCCAAGCATACTCCTCGCATAGTTTGCGGAATTCAGCTGTCGACATTTCTTTACGTTTGACTTTTTTATTTTTAGTGAGCGCTGTTTCAATTGGTAAGCCGTGTGTATCCCAGCCCGGTACGTACGGTGCATGGAAGCCATTCATTGATTTAAAACGGACAATAAAATCTTTTAGGATTTTATTGAGTGCGTGCCCCATATGAATGTCACCATTCGCATATGGAGGTCCATCATGCAAAATAAAGGTCGGGCGTCCTTTTGTACGCTCTAAAACCATTTGATAGATGTCTTTTTCTGCCCACTCCTCTTGGATTTCAGGCTCTTTGTTCGGCAAGTTCCCTCTCATTGGGAATTCTGTTTTCGGCATTAATAAGGTGTCTTTGTAGTTCATACCCATTCCTCCATATGCAAATTCTGATTAAAAAACAATAAAAAAAGCCCTCTCATCCCATAAGGGACGAGAAGGCTTGTCTCGCGGTACCACCCTTTTAGACAAGCGCTATGACACAGCCGCTTATCCACTCTAAAATCGTAACGTGATCAGACGCCTTTTCTTACTGGTCATTTCAGAAAAGGAACTAAAGGGGTGATCTCATTGCAGCGTCTCGTAATGTCAGGCTTCCACCATCCCTGATTCGCTTTATTACGCATATGACAACTGCGAGTGTCCCTTTCAAACGTTTATCTCTTGTTAATTTATGATGGTATTATATGCAACTTGCACACATCATGTCAAGATGATGCGCTTATTCTTTTTCGTCAAAGACAGCGTCAACTTCATATTCCAGTAAATGATCCCAATCGTCATTTTTTAGAAGATCAAGCTGAGCTTCGATGAGCATTTGGAATCGAGTTCTAAAGACTTTCGACTGCTTCTTCAGCTCTTCGATTTCCATCGCAATCTTTCGTGATTTAGATAGCGCTTCGTTGATAATACGATCTGCATTTTTCTCCGCTTCACGAATAATCAATTTCGCTTCTTTATCAGAATGACGTTTGACGTCTTCTGCTGCTTCCTGCGCCACAAGAATTGATTTGTTTAATGTTTCTTCAATTATTGCAAAATGACCTAGTCTTTCGTCAAGCTCGTTTACTTTTTCTTCGAGTTCATTCTTTTTGCGAAGCACGATTTCGTAATCTTTACGTACTTGGCTTAAAAACTCGTTTACTTCATCTTCGTCATAGCCGCGAAAGCTTTTTGTGAACGTTTTATTATGAATATCATTAGGTGTTAATGGCAACCTCGCCACCTCCAGATTCAAGTTCGTTATGTCAGAAGCTCAAATGTTACTTTAAATTTATCTTTTTTGGTCTTCCCATCAATCGTTTTGAGGCTAAAGCGGCCAAACCCCCTGACAGAGAGCTGATCGCCTTCGCCAATTGTAAAGGAAGGGTCCTCAGTGACTTTCCAGTTAACTTTGACAAGCCCATTTTTGACCAAAAGCTGTGCCTTTTGCCGAGACTGACGGCTGATTGCAGCACATACCGCATCAAGCCGCAGTGAAGAAATTGTATCTTCTTTGATGTCAGTCTTGCTGATAACCGGCTTTAAATCTGCTTGCGTGATTTCCTCTAATGAAACGGAGGCTCTGCCGACATGCGTCAGCTGCGCTCGAACAAAATCGGCGACATCACTCGTACAAATAAACTGCACATCTTCCTCTGAAAATAACAAATCTCCAAATTTTTGACGCTTCAAGCCTGTCCCAATAAGTGAACCAAGGAGCTTCGGGTGTTCTAGCGAAATAAATTTTTTCGCATAGTTCACCTGAAAATAAGACAGCTCAGCATCCTGAGTAGCCGGTTCTAAATATTCAGGATAAATGAGCGCTCTTTTACGCTCCGCTCCTTCATACCCGCCAAAAAACATGATTCCAAGCTCATCAGCATGCTGGATGATGGACTCGGTAATAAACTGCTCACGCGGATCAAGAAAGTCTGTTAATTTCATTCGATACTGGTCGAGTGCGATTTTTTTCCAGCCTAACACTTGGTCGACAAATGGCTGTTCGTCTTTTCTAAAATGTTGATAAATATCGCTCATTTTGTTCCCCTCTTATGTAAAAGAGCCTGGCAGCGCCAAGCCCAGCAGCCTGTCTACATGAAGCGTGCAATCATATTGTAAAGACCAGTTAGTCCATATGTTGATGCAAAACGAATCACAAGCAATGCCACAATTGGCGAGATGTCAATCATGCCAATTGGCGGAATAATTTTACGAAATGGTTCTAAATATGGTTCGCAAATATTTGTCAGAAAACGCCCAATTGCTGTTTCTCTTGCAGATGGCACCCATGACATAAAGATGTAAATAATAATCGCGAATGAGTAAATCGTTAATACCGTTTCTAAAATACTAAAAATGAAATTTAGAATCACTATGATTTACCACCTCTGAGGTTCTTCCTCTGTCAAAAGTTCTGATATTGTGCCAGATACATCCACATTATCAGGTGTGCAGAGGAATATATTCGAGCCAATGCGCTGGATGTCTCCACCGATTGCATAAACAGTTCCGCTTAAGAAGTCGATGATTCGCTTTGCTTGATCGTGCTGAATGCGCTGCAAATTCACGACGACTGCACGTCTGTTTTTAATATGGTCTGCAATCTCCTGCGCTTCTGCATAAACACGCGGCTCACTTAACACCACTTTAGAGGATTTCTGCACGCTTTGCAAGCTGACGACATTTTGTTTTCCTGTCTGCGGACGCTCTTGAAATGCCGCTTTGTCCTTCGTTCCTTTTTCTTCCTGGACTGGTTCTCTTTCTTCATCAATATATTCGTACTCATACTCTTCATCGTCGAGAGTGAAAAAGCTTTTAAACTTATTTTTTATGCTCATGTCACGCACCTCCTGTTTCATTTCCAACAAGTGAAGAGCCAATCCGAACGAATGTCGCACCTTCTTCAATTGCGATTTCAAAATCATTTGACATGCCCATCGATAAATGCTGACAAGGTGCATTTACTTGGTTAAGATGTTTTACTTCTTCTTGAAGGTTTTTTAATGTTTTAAAGCAGTTTCTTATCACAGTGTGATCGTCTGTAAATGGAGCCATCGTCATCAGTCCAGCAATTTCAATCTTTTTGAAATCGGCGAGCTGCTTCACAAATGGAATCACGTCTTCACTTTGTAAGCCATGTTTTGACTCCTCCAGCGATGTGTTCACCTGTACAAAACAGCGAACCGTGTGATCCACTCTTTTTTCAATTTCATTCGCAAGAGAGATCCTGTCGAGCGAATGTAAGTAGTCAATGCTCTGAATGACAGATTTTACTTTTCGTGTTTGTAAACTGCCGATGAAGTGCCAGCTAATGCTTTCATCGGTTATGGCCGCTTGTTTTTCAAGTAACCCTTGGTCACGATTTTCTCCAAAATGCAAAATTCCTGCTTCTTTGGCTTCTTGTGCTCGCTCAATCGAGACATATTTTGTGACAGCGACGACTGATATATCGTCTGGGTTCCGGCCGGCTCTTTTACATGCTTCGTTTATTTGTTCATTTATTTGTCTGAGATTCTCTCGTACATTCAATTGCTCTTATGCCTCCTTAAACCCGACAAAAGACATCATACGTCCTGTTTTTCCTTGGTCACGCCGGTGTGAGAAGAATAGCTGATCATTGCAGCTTGTGCACATCGAACTGACATGTATGTTTTCTTCTTTCATCCCTGCATGAAGCAATACGTTTTTGTTTAATGTTTTTAAGTCTAATTTATATTGTCCTTGTGATATCTCGGAATACACATCCTCTGTCAAAAAGGGAAGCTGTTTCACTTGATTCAAGACCACATCATCAACTATGTAGCAGCAGCTGCCAATGGATGGTCCAATGACGACTTGTATTTGATCGGTCTTAGCACCTTCTTGATTGACCCATAGTTCTATCATTTTTGCACCAATTTGCTTGACGGTTCCTTTCCACCCGGCATGGGCTGTTCCGATGAGTCCATGTTGCGGAGCTAGAAAATAAAGCGGAACACAATCGGCGAAACAAAGAGCGAGCATGATGTTCGGTTCAGACGTATATAAGCCGTCTGTTCCAGGCAGTGCCTCATGATAATGAAGACTTCCTCTTCCTCTTTGCTCCTTGGTGACTTTCTTGATGCGGTCCTCGTGTGTTTGGTCTGCAAACACCCAATCAGAGAGCGGCACAGCAATAGCATCTGCTATGACTTGACGATTCAGTTGGACACTAGAAGCATCATCTCCTACATGGAGTCCAGTGTTCAATGATTGATATGGAGAAAGGCTGAAGCCGCCATTTTTTGTCGTAAATCCGGCCAATACCTCTTTACCAGAACATGTCATGTTCGTCCAATCATGAATCATCATTGCATAAGGTGATTTCTGCTGAAAGGGGTCATAATTGTGTGTCAAAGCTGCCCTCCCACCTTTCATTCATCTCTCTTTATATCGCTCCTATTTTACCACAAGACATGCGTAGACAGTTAGTGGGATTCATTAAATATTACACTCAAATGTGCCCTTTCTACAGGTTTTTTTGCAAATTGATATGAAAACGTAATCTTTTTACCCGAAAAAGACATTGTTTGCTGAGAATGGAGAGCTTATGTTAAGGATCATTAAATGATTCATTGAGGAGTTATACGAATTTTAAGAAGACAATCGGACAAGTATCACATCTTCGCCAATTTTTACTATATTTCGCCACGGGACAATCATTTCCTCTTCTTTCCCGAAAAATCCCATCATTTTACCTGTGCCGCCGATAATGATTGCTTGTATTTTACCGCTCGTGACATTAATATCAATGTCCCCAATGGTGCCTAGTTTTTTTCCGCTGGACACATCGACAACATCCTTGATTTGGAATTCAGAAATACTGATCATCTGTCCTTCCCCGCCTTTCGTTTTCTACTATAATATGTATGATGGAAAAGCAGGGACGCAGACCAATAGTTTCTTTTATCTACAATTTACTTAAGTGAGGACGGCCATTTCTCCACATCACATCTACCGGACATTCAAAGAAGGAAGAAAGCAAGTCGCTTGTCATCATCTCTTTTGTTTCTCCTTGATCAAAAACAGTCCCATCTTTTAATAATAAGGTATGCTGAAAAACAGGCAAAATCTCTTCTGCATGATGGGTCGTGTAAAGCAAAGTAGGCGCATCAGGCTTTGAAGCAATGAATGAGATGGTCTCCAGCACCTGTTCTCTTGCTAAAAAATCAAGACCTGTCACAGGCTCATCTAAAATCAGGAGCTTGGGATCATTCATTAAAGCCCTCGCAATCAGGACTTTCTGCTTTTCTCCTTGTGAGAGGGTTTCATATGTCCGGTTTGCATATTTGAACGAACCAAATGCTTTTAATAGATCAATGGCTTTCTCTCTTATCTCATCTGTCGGAGTTTCATAAAGCCCGATGGAGGCAAATGCCCCGCTGAGAACAATTTCAAATGCATTGTCGTCTCTGTGCAGTTTCTTTTCAAGTCCCGCAGAAATGAGGCCAATTTTCTTCCTGAGCTTTTCGCCAAGAGCCTCTTTGCCAAAGATATGTCCCAGCACGGTCATCTCACCTGATGAAGGGAAATAATATGAGCAGAGCATATTTAATAAAGCGGTTTTCCCCGCACCATTTAAACCGTAAAGCACCCAGTGCTCCTCTTTGTTCACATGCCAGTCAACAGACTGAAGCAGCCATTTTCCATTTCGTTTTAATGAAACATTCTTCAATTCAAGTGACACCATCATTTCCCCCTGAGTAAAAATTCTGAATAAACAAATAATGAATGTTTACAGCATATCGCAATTGCTCTTTCTGGTAAACCTCACATAAAAAAAGCTGCTCCTTTTACGGAACAGCTTTTCTTCATAGCTACGAAATTTCAATTCGCACGCCTTCTTTTATATCAGGAAACGTGTGCGGGGATGCAAAGACAGCTCCCGGTAATACATCATCAAACGGCTCTTGGAAGTAGATCGAAATATGGCCGAGTTCTTTAAAGTTGTCATTTGCTTTATTGCCAAGGGCTGTGATCGTGTACGTTTGATCGCCCACTTGAATGGTACCGCCCAGTTTCAACGGCTCTTCTTCTAAATGTTCGAACTCATGAATGACGGACATATCTCTTAATTCCTGCGGCGCTGCGGGTCCAAATAAAACAATCAGCTTATCTTCTTTAAATTGCGGGACTAAGATCCCAATTTCTTTTACAACAGATTGTGTGACCATGTATCTCGATTCCTCCTTTAATACGTTTAATACATACCGAAGCTGGCAGCGTATGCGATCACAACAGATAGAACACCTGTAATGAGACGGCTATACAAAACAGCTGGTACTCCATATTGTACCGTTTCCGGCTTCGCTTCACCAAGTGATAGCCCAACTGGAATGAAATCACACCCTACTTGACCGTTGATGGCAAATAGTGCAGGAAGTGCAAATTGAGGCGGAATATTTCCTAGTGCAATTTGACTACCAATCAGAACACCGATCACTTGTGCAATGACTGCACCAGGTCCTAAGACAGGTGATAGGAATGGCAATGTACAGACCACAACGAGCAGTAAGAGTCCCCAAATAGATCCTGCCAGTGGTGATAGAAAATGGGCAATCAAGTCACCAATTTTTGTATAATTGATAATTCCAATTAACATACTGACAAATGCCATGAACGGAATAATGTTTTTCAAAAGCATATCAACGGAATCACGACCAGCCTGATAGAACGTACCGGTGACTTTCCCAATTCCTCTTGAGAACCTCATCAGGAAATTACCTTTTTCCTGACGCTCGAGATTTTCCTCTTTCAGTTTTGAATAGGTTTCTTTGAAATTCTCCTTGTCAATCGGCTCACTGTTTTCCTGACCTTCTACTTTTGCCTCACCACCCGATGCTTCCGCAAAGGAAATATCTTTTTCTGTAACGCCTGATACGAAGATATCCTCTGTAATATGTTTTGCAAGCGGTCCAGAAGGAGAGGATGCCAAAACGTCTACAGTTGGAATGCGCTTCATTGGATAAAGTCCGATTCGCGCGGTTCCTCCGCAATCAATGACAACACACATCATTTCATCTTCTGGTATCGAGTTTTTAAAGCCATCACATGCTTCTGTCCCTGTCATTTCTGCAATTTTACGTGCAACTGGGTGAATGCCTCCCCCTGTAATGGAAACAACCTTTCTTTTTTTACCGGTTGGTTCAAGCTCCAAGCCTTGTCCCCATCCGCCAGCACCTTTTGCAACAAATACTTTGTGGTTTGTCATGTCTAACCCTCCCCTATTGTGAATTCGCTTTCATTTTTCCTGCTAAGTACTTTGTAATCCATTCAGTAATAATACCGCGAAGTAAAATGACGACGATCCCGACTAAGAAGTACCGAACAGCAAGCTCTGACATTGAGTATCCTGCCTCTTTAATACCGTTCGCAATCCCTAAGTAGACAAACAGTTCTCCTGCGTTGGCATACGGAAACAGTGATGTCACCGGATGAACAAATGAAACAGCTGAATCATAGAATGCTGGTTTTTGTTTTTCGGGTAAGAAGCGGCCAAACGTATAAGCCATTGGGTTTGTCAAAATAAGAACGGATAAGATCGGCATTAACGTGTAGCGCAAAATGGTATATTTCGCAGCAAACTGAATCGCTCTATTCACTCGCTCTTCTCCAATAAACTTCATGACAGCATAAGTGAAAGTAAGTAACACAACAAGCGTTGGAACGATACCTGTAACAAGACCCATGAATTGCTTTCCGCCGGCTTCAAACATTCCGATAAAGTGCTCTCCAAACCATTGAATCCATTCCATGTTTCATCTCCCCTTTCTTTAGTTCACATTTGTTATATTTTTTTTCGAAATCGAGACAAGTGCCTGTTCAGCCGCCATGGAAAGTGCGTGCATGACAGCTGGCCCCTTTTTGCGTTTTTTCAACGTCTGCTTCATCATATGGTGTTCGTCTAACACAGCCCCTACATGCTTTCCTTCATATGAAGGGACTTCTTTAAATTTAGATAAGATCGACACACCGCCAAGCACATGGCATTTTTGTATGATATACGATTCATCTACAATGATGAGCGCAATGGCTCCAGGGCCAACTTTGCGCCGCTCCATTCCTGAAAATAAGTGGTAGCCTTGCTTCCCTCTGTAATCATCAATAAGTGAATCCATGCTCTTGCGGTAGTACTTGATTTGAATAAAAGATAACCCGTACTGCACAATGAGAATGATACAAAGTACGATCGCTAATTTTTCCACAGCTTCACGTCCTTATGATTGAAATAAATGATCTTGTAATGAACGCAGCTTCCAGACCGTTGTGTTTGAATCAAGCTCTACATCATCATGAGTCAGGAATTGTCCTAGTTTGATGTCTTTTTTCGCTACGACTTTTCCGCTGATTAAACCAATTGGAATGTGGCCGTTCGTTTTCATGTCTTGATGTGTTTCAAGAACACCTCTTACGGAGTATCCGCCAATCCCGTCAAGTGATTCTCCAGCTTTAATATCTCTTTTTGCCACAGCGACTGTTTCTGATACTGGTACACCAATTGGGTGGATGGATGAATCATGCTGTAAAACTGCTTTTGCGATGGTAACAGGTGTTTCAAGACTCGCTAAGTGGAAAGGACGGTAAAGTGTGTAGTGTGGGCCTTTTCCAACTTTTAAGTAGCGCAGCTCTTCATCTACTGGCTCAAGGTCACTCTTCACGATGACAAATACACCTGGTGCAAGTCCATTTACATATTCAACGACTCCGAAGTTATCGAGTACGCCGCCTTGCTGTTTTTGATTCAATTTATCTGCTACATTTTCTAAATTGGCTTCGACTCCGTGCATACCGACTTTATCTGGCAGAAGCCCTGTCGCGTTACTTAATAAGTTCATTTCCGCCATTGTTTTTGTTCCGTCCTGGAATGCAGCCAGCATATGTGCACTCATATGTTTACTATCTGCTTCTGCTTTACACGTATCTGGATTTGCTTCTGGGAAGAATGGGTTGTTCTTTCCTTTCCCTGCAACGAGTACCTCAAGACCCATTGTTTTCGCGAATTCATATAATTCTAGTGTTGCTGCTGGTTCGTCTCCAGCTGATCCTGAGTAAACAAGTCCTGCATTTGTGAATAACTTATGCATGACCAACCCGATGGTAATATCAACTTCTACATTTAAAAGAACGAGATGTTTTTTCGAATTAAGCGCTTCCAAAGAAATGTTTGCTCCGACCTCTGGGACACCTGTTGCATCTACGACAACTTCTACGGAATCTGATTGAATCACTTCTCTGTAATCATTTGTGACAACCATTTGATGCGGCTTTGCATGCTGCTTGTAAAAATTCGCTGCCTTCTCTGCTGCACTAAGGTGAATATCACAAACACCAGCAACAATCATGCCTGGAATTTTAGAAATTTGTGAAATGAGTCCAAAGCCCATTTGACCTGCTCCAATAATCCCTACTTTGATTGGATCTCCACTGCGTTCTCGAGCTAACAATTGTTGATAGATAGACATTTAAATCATCCTTTCAGGTTTTCTTGCTTCTCAATAGATTGCTAGAAATATAATCTGAAACTTTTAACAAATGTTATAAAAATTAACAAAAATCTGTTTCTTGTAACATTTGTTATTTTGTTTATCATTTGTTATGAACTTAGTTTATATGATGTGTCAACTTTGTGTCAAGCTAAAATCGATAAAATTTTCAATCTTTTTGAGTCTAAAGACTCAAAAAAACTACCTAATGATATTAGGTAGTTACTTTAATAAGGCATCTCCAGTTCGTTCATCGGTAATTAATACATGAATTAATCCACCTGCTAATGCCGCCCGAATTGCTTCAATTTTCTCTTCGCCACCAGCGACACCTATGACAAGCGGAATTTCTTTTAGCTTTTGGGGGCTTATGCCCATCACCCGGTCGTTCCATGGGTGGGGATATACTTCCCCTTGATGATCAATAAAGTTATAGCAAATGTCACCTGCTACATCCTTTGCTTGAAGGATGTCCTCTTCGCCACTTGTCATATAGGATTTCACCATCGTTGAATGCTGCGGAACACCACCAATTCCGACAACCGCGATATTTGATGATTCTCCTAGTTCAATCACTTTTTTGATCGACGGCTGCCGGATCAGGACATCTTTCGCTTCTTTCGTATCAAGCATGACAGGTACATGTAAAAACTCACATTTAGATTTGAGTGCCTCTGTGCATCTCGCAATAATATAGTTGGCGTGGATATCGACATCTTCATTTCCCACACCTCCGACAAGCGGAACAAATGTCACGGATGGATAGTGCTGAACAGAGGTAAGCGCTTTTGCCATTTCATGCAGCGTTGTCCCTGAGGAAAACCCAATAACTTGTCCATCCTTCATCACTTTTAATAAAAAGCTTGCCGCCGCGGCACCGATTCGGCTTTTGGTTGTGTCTTTGCTGAGTGTTTCCACACAGACGACTTCTCGCAGCCCATATTTGCGTTCTATTTTTCTTTCTAACGATCCATACTGTTGGTTGACTTCATCATGAATAATGATTTCCACGATTCCTGCTTCACGTGCTTTTGCCAAATATTTCGATATGAGCGAACGACTAACCCCAACCGCTTCTGCGATGTTAGATTGAGTGGCGCCTTCTTCATAATACATATGCGCAACCTTAATGAGCAGCCTTCTTTCATCATGGAATGTCATAATAACCCTTCTTTCCGCTTAAGTGTTCCCTAACAAATGCTATCTAAAATAACATTTGTTAAAAACAGATTAAATGAAAAAAATAACAGAGTCAATACTAGAGGCGTGTTCTCTCACAAGAATGAAAAAAGCCGCACATGAAGCGGCGGCTTTAAAAGATGTTTTTATTCATTTGTTTAATGGCTGCTTTTTCAAGCCTAGAGACTTGTGCTTGAGAAATCCCGATCTCTTCGGCAACTTCCATTTGCGTTTTGCCCTGGAAGAAGCGTTTGCGAAGAATCATTTTTTCCCTGTCGTTCAACCTACGCATGCCCTCTTTTAAGGCCAATTCTTCCACCCATTGTGTGTCTTTGTTCCGTTCATCACTAATTTGATCCATCACATAAATCGGATCTCCTCCGTCATTATAGATCGGTTCAAACAAAGATACAGGATCTTGAATCGCATCTAGGGCAAAGACAATTTCCTCATGAGGCACTTCCAGCACTTTGGCAATGTCTTCTGCTGTTGGCTCCTTGCTTGTCTCACTAATCAGCCTCTCACGGACCTGAAGTGCCTTATAGGCAATATCTCTTAGCGAGCGAGACACCCGAATCGGGTTGTTATCACGCAAGTATCGACGGATTTCTCCTATGATCATAGGAACCGCATAAGTTGAAAATCTGACATTGTGGCTTAAATCAAAATTATCAATTGATTTCATTAATCCGATACAGCCTACTTGGAAGAGATCGTCGACATATTCGCCTCTGTTGTTAAAACGCTGAATCACACTTAAAACCAACCGTAAATTGCCATTGACTAGCTTTTCTCTTGCTGTATCGTCACCCTCATCTTGCAGCTGTCTGAACAATTTTCTCATCTCGTCGTTTTTCAGAACAGGCAACTTGGAGGTGTCGACTCCGCAGATTTCCACTTTATTTCTGGACACTTTTTTCCCTCCCTACAGGAGCTGTTGTACAAAGTTCAGTATCTCCTTGGGATGGAAAAATATGCACGAGCGATGACGAGAATTATGAGAAAAAAGGTTGTTTCCTTTGACAGTGCAGGAACAGAGCTTTTTTAAAAAATTTTTTAGACCATTTTATTAAATTCTTTTTGTAATCGTTTAATAATTCTTTTTTCAAGCCTCGAAATATAAGACTGTGAAATCCCAAGCATGTCAGCGACATCTTTTTGGGTTTTTTCCTCACCGCCAACTAAGCCAAATCTTAGTTCCATGATCTGCTTTTCGCGGTCATTTAATTGCTCGAGCGCTTTTTTCAGCAATTTTTTATCTACATTTGCTTCGATATCCCGCGTGATAATATCATCATCTGTTCCAAGTACGTCTGATAAAAGCAGTTCATTTCCGTCCCAATCAATGTTGAGCGGCTCATCAAACGAAACTTCTGACCGGATTTTATTATTTCGACGCAAGTACATCAAAATCTCATTTTCAATACATCTCGAAGCATATGTTGCAAGCTTGATCTTTTTTTCTGGGTTAAATGTATTGACTGCTTTGATCAGACCAATGGTTCCGATACTGATTAAATCCTCAATATTAATACCTGTGTTTTCAAATTTTCTTGCGATGTAAACGACTAAACGCAAATTTCTTTCGATTAGAATCGCTCTTGCGGTTTGATCACCCTTTGGTAATTTGACAAGCAGCTCTTGCTCTTCATCCTTTGATAATGGAGGCGGCAGCGCTTCACTTCCACCAATATAATAAATTTCATCACTCTTTAGACCTAGCTTCATGAGGAGTTTATACCAGTAGTAAGTGAGTTTAAATTTTAATTTTTTCATCTTCTTCTCCCTTCTAAATGTCAAGTTGACCTCGTAAGATAAAAGACATCACCAAAAAACTACGACACCCCCTGGATGATTTTCCCGTCTAACATATCTGGATGAATGATGGATTGAAATTCCTGATCTGCCGATAAACCGCTCAGACTCAACCCTACAAAACACTTAGCTGGCTGAATCATGTGCGTCTTTGAATAAATGAAGACTGTATCTGGTTTTAGGCATAGTAGAAAGCCGTGATCATGACCGACCGCTCGATATGGAACAAGTCTTAATCGATCAAGAAGAGGAAATTGATCATCGATCTTTTGCATGACTTCAACAGGATGAGACTGTTTCATGAGCTCTATAAATGGCTCTCCGCAAATGGCCGTTAGCTGGTCGGCCTGGACGATCATGACAGGTGTTTTTGTCATAGGATCATACAGCTGGTTACCAGAATCGACGAGTCCCTTTAAACGGATGGTCTCTCCATGAATGTGTATTTCCACAAGCACTTGTTCATCAACCTGTCTTTTTTTCGTACCCACCTCGCCTAATCTTTTCTTTGAAAACAGCCAAATCGCAGGAAACCCAGTTAAAACAAAAAGCCAACTAATCGGATCACCAAAGCCATCATTTTGTGAAATCAGCAGGCCTTCTTGAATCACTGTATTGGTTTGCAAAAATGAATGAACCCCGATCATACCTCCTCCCATCAAAAATGTTACAAAGTAAAAAGCAAACAGATTTTGAAAAAAGGAACGAAATCTTTGAAAACCAAAGGTTGCAAGAACGATGAAAACAGAAAAAAGTAGTTTGCCTAAAGGGTGTGACACAACCATTGCAAATGGTGTAAAGAGCAAGAGAACAATGCTCGATCCAATGAGAGCTCCTAACATATATCGCCTTTTTTTTACTTGTCGTTTGAGAATAAATGCAGTGAGTAAGAGAAGCAATAGATCAAAACAAAAGTTTAACAGCCAAATCACATCTAAATAAATGACCACCTTCTGCTCCTTTCATCTGAAACAAAGAATCAAAAGCAGTACTTGCACTTGTTTGTACCAGTATAAAACAGTCATGAGATGGAAGTCTGTCAATTCTTGTTGGGGATGATAGAGAACTTTTGGTGGATTGTTATTGTTTTTGTCGAGGAATGAGAGAGAGTATTCTTCTAGACAAGCCTTCAAACAATTGTTGAAAGAAAAAAGACACGCTCCTAGAAGTCGTGTCTTTTGTTTAAGTTACTTTTCATTGATGTTTAATGTGCCTGAAGCTTTTTGTCTTGTGATATTTCCATAATCATCTCGCACAATCACCTCAATGACCGCACCTTTTGCTTTGGCGGTAGAAGTAGCAGTCCAGTAACCTTCATACGTTCCGCTCGATACTTCGCGAAGCGGCAGCTCTGTAGTATTTTGAAGCTTTGATCTCGCGTTTGTCAGCGGCATGTGAATGACAAATGTTGCGTCTAGCTTTTCTCTGCTGTGAAATGAAATTTTAACAGACTCCCCTGATGCCAGATAGACATTTTCTGCTGGAGTCAGCTTAGAAATCTCAGGTGCCTCGTATTGGACATCGATATTGATTTTTTTAGTCGTTTTGTTTCCTGCTGCATCTTTCGCTGTGACTTTGATCGTATTTTTCCCGTTCTCAAGCAGTATTCTTGCGGAATATTTTCCACCTTTTATGGTTGCCTTTTTTCCATTTACAGTGACTTGATCAAGATGATCATCTGTGACCTTTCCTTCTACAATGAGCGATTCTTTATTCGTCTTTTCCCCTTTTTTCGGTGTATCGATGGTGAGCACCGGAGCTGTTTGATCAATGATCACCTTTACTGGTTTGGATCGTTTTGTTGCACCTTTATCCGTAACAGTTGCAGCCGTGAATACATGCTCTCCACTTGAAACTGTAAGCTTTTCTTTGAAGGCGCCTGACTGATCTGTTTTCACTTTGGCAATCTCTTCATCGTTTTGATAGATCGCTACATCGAGCCCAGGAGAGGCTTTTCCTTCGATCTCCAGTTCATCTTTGCTCGTAATAACTCCTGTCTTTGGAGATGTAATCTCTGGCACATCTGCTTCATAGTCAACAAGCGCACGAATCATATAATTTCCCTCTTCTTTTGGAGAAGGAGAAAATGCACCGCTTGTCAGCTGCCAGCTTCTTTCAGCATTTGGTCCATCTTCATCTGTTGCAAGCCCTGGAGATTCCGTATTTTTTTTCGTTTGAATATAGACAAGATAGAAATCTCCATCCACCGTAATGGCTTGATCTTCTAAATCTACTTTTGTCCATTCCCCATTACGCAGCGCTTTCGCTTTTAGAGGTCCTGCCATTTTCTTCCCTGGAGCTCCGTTCTTCCAAGAAGCGTCATACACTTCAACTGCAAATTCATTCCCTCCAGGAGCTGGCCACTCTGATGACCAGAAACGGAAAAGCCCTCCTGTGAGTTGCGCTTGTTTCTTCCCCTTTTCTAATGAAAATTTCACAGCCCAGCCATTGCCAGGATCATAGAAGGCTCTCGCATTTTCAGCTGTTCCATCATCATAGCCAATTTCCCCAGCAAAGCCGATGAATGGCTCTAGCTGAATGGCTTTTTCCACCGGCTTTTCTGTCACATCTGCTGTAAAAGAATATCCTTTAAACCCTTTGGCAAATACTTTGACGGTATAGACACCGCTCAATGCCTTTAGAGAAAATTCGCCAGATTCATTTGTTTTCACCGGCTTAATTTTCGCATCTTCTACAAGATAAACCGTGGCATCCTTTATTTTTTCACCCGTTGTTTCGTTGGCAATTGTGCCAGATATCGTTCGTTTCTTTAGTGGCTGTAAGGCGAAATTCGCCTCTGCCGTTTCATTTGAAGAAATATGGACGGTTTGTGTGCGTGATTCAAATCCGTAAGCTTCCGCTTTTACTGTGAATTCTCCTGCACTGTGAGGAAGCTGATATCTCCCTGTCGCTTCATCTGTGTACGTTGACTTGCCGCTTTCAAGAATACTAATTTCCGCTTTCATAGGAAGAGCTTTGATGGACGAAGCAGCTAGATTTTTTTCCTTTTTCATTTCTTTTATGTTCGCAGGCTTCTTAAGTGGGTGTACAGCCTTATCTTTTTGAGGCAAGACTTGATCTGTTATTTTCATATCATCTAAATGAACATCTTCGTTTGTCACCTGTCCTTCAATCATGCCAATTCCATCTGTTAATGCCGTAATCGCCTCTCTTGCATCAACTAAACCTGCCCCATAGCCATTGTTTGGGGATTCCGGGAATTGCTGATCAGTTAACGGCTTCGCTGTATTAATCAGAATTTGTTCAATTTCTTCAACAGAAAGATCTGACTGTACTTGGCGAAGAAGAGCCACAACAGCTGAAACATGCGGACCAGCCATCGACGTCCCATTCCAGCCACCCTCATACCCTTTCCCAGGAATGGATGAACGAATGTTTACCCCTGGGGCCGCAATGTCTGGTTTCATGACACCATATGGAGACGGACCTTGCAGCGAGAAAGACCCCAATTTGTTATCTTGATCCGTAGCACCCGTTGCAAAGACCTCTTGATAGTTCGCAGGATTCGCAATGGATCCTTCACCACCAGGGTTGAATAAATCGGTATTGCCAGCTGAAAACTCTGGGAAGATGTCCGCCGCTCTCCAAGCATTGACGACATCTTTATACCAATCATCAAGGCCAGGCCCACCGCCCCAAGAATTATTGACGACATCTGGTGCCTGTTCTGGATGTGGGTTGCCGGCCTCATCTTTTGGTGCTAAAATCCACTCACCTGCGTCAAGCAGATCAGCATCTGTACCACCATCTTCTGAGAAAGCTTTCACCGCAATCCATTTTGCGCCCGGTGCGACTCCGATTTGATTCTTTCCATCTGGCTCAGAGCCAACCATCGTTCCCGTTACATGTGTACCATGCTCTAAATCATCATATGGCGCTTCAGATCCTGTCGTAGCATCGTACCAATTGAATTCATGAGTTGGTTTATTCGGATGTGCTGGATCAAATCCGCGGTATTTTTCCTTTAAAGCAGGATGATCCCATTCCACTCCTGTATCAATACTTGCCACAACTGTACCAGTACCGTCATAACCTAAAGCCCACGCTTCTGGAGCATGAACTTGAGAAATGTTCCACTCGACTCCATCTACTGCTTTCATTTGTTTTTTCTGCTTCGTCTTCAAATCAACCGGCCGGTGAATTTGACGGGTTTCATTTGGCAGCACTTGATCTACTTCTGGGAAGGCAGCCACCTTTTCCATGACTTCTTTCGTTCCCGTCACCGCTATACCATTCACAATATAGTACGAATGAATCTCCTTCACTTGCTTTTTCTTTTGTTCCTTTTGTAAATACGTAAGGAGCGCTTCCTGCGTCTCCTCAGACGTTGCTCTTAATTCGGATACGACAGCTGATCTTTTTGTGTATTGCGTTTTAGCCGCTGTTAATTTCTGTTTTTTGGCTTTGGACACCGCTTCCTTCGCCACTTTTTGCGTATTTGTTTGCTCTTTCATTTTGATTAAGCAAGTCACCTGATCATCCTGCTCAAACTGCTTCATTAATCTAGATGAGATCTTTGCTTTTGTTGTCTTAGAGGAGACAGCTTCCTCCTGATATGAGGTAGAAGTCGATGTTGCTTGAACCGTCCCAAAGCTTGTCATCGTTAAAGTACCAATCACCAAAAGACTCATCAAACGATAGCCGGCGGTCTTGCGAAACTTCAATTTCAATCAAATCCCTCCTCCTCAAGTGGCCAAACAGAGTATAGGTCTCACTCCTTTCATTCTGTTGTTCATGACAAGATTCATGGTGTTCTATTTAATGTAGTCAAATAAAGTTCATCATTTTGTCGCTTTTTGTAGGAGGGAGTAAAAATGATTCTTTTTTCTTAAACACCATAAGTCAAATTACATATGGAAATTGAAGTGACTTTCACTCATTTAAGACTTTTTGATTAGATTCTCTTATACGTTGAGACATGAAAAAACCCCTTCCATTGGAAGGGGTTAAGCTATACTCGATTAGCGTTTATTGCGGTTGCGTAAGAACGTTGGAATGTCCAGCGTATCATCACTTGATTGTGTATTTTGTCTTGACTGAGATGATGGCTGTTGATGTTCCTCACGTTTTACTTCACGTTTTTGAGGAATGGATTGATTTTGCTTTAATCCTTGTCCTAATGGGTTTCTTTGTGATTTTGTCACTTCTGGTTCTTGCTCAATGAATCCAGTAGCGATCACAGTCACCACAATTTCATCCTTCAAGTTATCATTGATGACAGACCCGAAAATCATGTTTACATCTTCGTCAGAAGCAGAAGCCACAATATCCGCCGCTTCTTGCACTTCATAAAGACTTAGGTTTGTACCACCCGTAATGTTCATGATGACGCCTTGAGCACCATCGATTGCTGTTTCTAGAAGTGGCGAGGAAATGGCTTTCTTCGCGGCTTCCGCAGCACGATTTTCGCCTGTTGCAACGCCAATACCCATTAGAGCCGAACCTTTATTGGACATGATTGTTTTCACGTCAGCAAAGTCAAGGTTAATCAGACCTGGTGTTGCAATTAAATCGGAAATCCCTTGAACACCTTGTCTAAGCACGTTATCTGCCGCGCGGAATGCTTCCAGCATTGGCGTGTTTTTATCAACAATTTCAAGCAAGCGATCGTTTGGAATCACAATTAATGTGTCAACTGCTTCTTTCATAGAAGCAATTCCTTCTACTGCTTGAAGCTGACGCTTTCTTCCTTCAAATGTGAAAGGACGAGTCACAACTCCAACTGTCAATGCACCAGAATCTTTTGCGATTTTTGCAATGACAGGTGCAGCACCCGTACCAGTTCCACCGCCCATACCAGCTGTAACGAAGACCATGTCTGCGCCTTTTAATACTTCTTCAATCTGCTCTTTGCTTTCCTCAGCAGCTTTTTTACCGACTTCAGGATTCGCACCTGCTCCAAGCCCTCTTGTCAGCTTAGCACCGATTTGCATTTTAGTTTCTGCTTTTGATAGATTTAACGCTTGTGCATCAGTATTGACTGCAATAAAATCGACACCTTGTACGTCATTTTCGATCATTCGGTTGACAGCATTATTTCCGCCGCCACCTACTCCGATTACTTTAATTGATGCTAGGCCGTCTATATTTGTTTCAAACTCCAACATGCTGAATCCTCCTAATCCGTCGAAAATCTAATTCTATTCCCAGAACATATTAAATAGTTTTTTCATTTTGCCCGGTTTTTTATTTGTCTCTTGTTGTGCTTTTTGTTTTACTTTCGGTCTTGGCTGCGCTTCTTTCACTTGTGGTGCAGAAGAAACCGGCTCCATGGATGCGCCTACTTCATGAAACGCCTCATCTGGCATTTGGAATCCAACCTGTCTGCCCTGAATCTTTGCATTGCGATAAGCAAAGTGGATCAGACCCACTCCTGTCATATATTGAGGCTCTCTCACCCCTATATAATTCGGACTTGCAATCCTAACATTGTTTTGCAAGACCGTTTGTGCAAGAGAAAGGATACCTGGAATAGCTGCTTGTCCACCTGTTAGAACGAATCCACCAGGCAAATCATGCACATCCATATTTCTTAATTCCTCCGCCACAAAGAGCAAGATTTCTTCCAGCCGCGCTTCAATAATGTTGGCTGCATCAAGCTGTGTATACGTTTGTTTTTGATCGGTACCGATTACAGAAACTTCAAATGTCTCCTCCGTCGATGCCTCATCATAAAACGCATGCCCAAATTGTTTTTTGATTCGTTCAGCTTCTTCAGTGGAAGTTCTAAGTCCTATAGACAAATCTTTTGTTATGTTCTCTCCGCCCAAAGGGATACTGTGAGTAGAATAGAGATGCCCGTTTTCAAATACGGAAATCGTTGTAGATCCGCCGCCAATATCGACAAGAGCTACCCCAAGATTTTTTTCATCTTTCGATAATGCTGCCGAGCCCGATGCGAGTGGCTGCAAGCATATATCCATTATTTCAATTCCAGCTCTTTCTACACATCGGAGCCAGTTATGTAGAATCGTTTTAGAACCTGTAATTAACGATCCTTCCACCTCTAGCCGAACACCAAGCATTTTTTTCGGATCTGTGATTTCATCTCTTCCGTCGACGATAAATTGTCTCGGAATCACGTCTACGACGAGATGTTCTTGAGGAATAGATACTACTTGTGCAGCATCTAAGACACGTCTCACATCTTCAGCATGTATTTCTTTGTTTTCACTAGATACTGCGACTACGCCGCTCGTATTCTGAATATGAATATGGTTTCCGTTAATTCCGACAATCGCCTTTTGTAAAGGAAAACCTACCATTCTCTCAGCCTGTTCAAATGCTTGTCTAATAGAATGAACTGTCTCATCTATATCAACAATCGATCCTTTTTTTAACCCCTCTGAAGGGACATTTCCAACACCTATAATGTTAAGCGAATCATCCGCCATTTCTCCGACGATGACTTTTATATTGGATGTACCGATGTCAAGGCTGACGTAAATTTCATTGTTGTTCATTCTATGGCACCTCCTCACATATCAATACTTTCTATTCTATTATTTGCTGAACAACAATACAATGAATGTGTTTTTACAAGTGTGTAACAAAACTTAAAAAATCAACATTTTTTATTAGGATTACTAAAAATATTCGTTACATCATATGTATATCCTTTTTTATGACTCACTTTTTTTCTTTTTTTCTCTAGAAATTGTCCATTTTGTTAGGAGAATTCTTCTAATCACTGCTATATTTTGAAACAATCTAACGCCGAATGCAAACATTCCGACTAAGTACAAGTCTACACCAAGATGGACGCCCAGAAAAGCTAAACTTATTGCCAGTATAATATTAAAGAAGAAGCCTGATACAAACACTAGTTCATCGTATGCCCCTTGCAGATGTGCCCGGATTCCACCAATCAATGTATCAAGTGCAGCAAGTACAGCGAGGGAAAGATAATTAGAATACTCATTCGGTATCGTAAAATTAGTTAAGAAACCGATCGCAACTCCTATGATTAAGCCAAGTACAGGAAGCCACATTAAGATTTTTCCTCCTTTACATCGTCAAGAGGCTTCAATTCGTTTACTTGAATTGCACCGTCATATGCTTTTAAGTGGATTTTTTTCTTCGGCTGGCTCATACTCAAGCTGAAGTTTTCCTGAGCAAACAAATCACCAATATCTGATACATTTAAACGGCTGTATAATTTGTCGGCCTGCTCACTAATCATTTTAATGGTGACTTCATCACTATCTAAGCTGTAGCCATCCATTTTTGTCGTGCCATTAATATCTCGAATCACACTTGTATTAATGACACGGCGATCATTGATGGAAATATGTTTTGCCCCAAACATATTGCCTTCATTAATTAACTTTTTCAGAAGATCAGGTGGGATATTTTTCACTTCTTCTCCAGTAAGGTCCTTGGAAAAAAGCTGAGATATTTCAATTTCAATCCCCTCCCCTTCCACTTCTGTAAAACCAGCCTTTTCTTTTAAATCCTTTAACGTTTTTGTTAATTGTGCTTCTTTTGATCGATCTCCTTGATGACCATATTTTTTTAGCATCTCGTCGTATTTATCAATTTCTTTGAGCAAATCCAATTCCTTACTTTTAGATGCAGATAAATCCTCTCTCAGTTCCCACACATCACGAGTATCACGAACTTTGGGCTTTTGTAAGGAATTAAATTGGATGGAAACCATGATGCCAAATATGATCATTAAAGCTGTTAAACTAAGTAAAGGCTTCTTTTTCCTCAACACCACTCACCTTTTCACTTTTAATCTTTGTTTCTTAAAAGAGGGTTCATACGAATATCCGTTTTCTCGATCGTCATTGAAATGTGATCACTTGTCAGCTGATCGACCACTCCCCCTGCAATATTTAAAGCAGGTATTAACACAGCAGGGTCACCAATAGCAGATATGACAAATGGTGCTGGATGCTGAACACCATCTACTGTGACAACTGGACCGTTACAATGTATGTATGATTGGTGTGTGATTCTTTGCCCATTAATAGATACAGCTGAAGCCCCTGATATAAATAGTTCGTTTATCACATGAAAAATGTGGCTCTCATGCACAATGTAATTATTAACATTTTGTCCACTCGGGATATAAGATGCATCTTCAAGAGACACTTTTACCCCTTTTCCTTTTACACCGATCTCTCCTGTAAACATTCTATATTTCTCAACATCTTCCAGCACATTAAAATACTGCTCTTTTTCATTTTTCAAATTGGACTCTGTTGCTTGTACCTTTGATTGAAGACTATATAATTCTTTTTCGAGTTTCTGATTCGCCTTTTCTTGCGTTGTGAGCTGACTTTTCAGAGAGTATTCTTTTTTCCATTGCTCTGTTCGAATGACGTCTGCCTGATGATGCTTTGTATATTGGTATGAAAAAGAAATCAGAAAACCAAGAACAAGCATGACAATCGAGAATATAACTGTTTTGCCTCTCAACGCTCATCTTCCTTTTTCTTAGATTTAAACGCTTCGAAATACGTAGCGACTTCCATATGGATTGTGCCTTTTTCAGATGATGAAAGTTCTTTTACAATGGCTGGATAGGTTTTCATTTTATCACCGAACGTTTTAATTGATGCAATCACAGTGTTTCCGTCATTCATATAAAATTTAACTAGCCAATTGTTTGAATTTGTTGGCACATAATATACTTCTGAGATGAGTTCCTGAATAGAGGCTGGCAGTTGATTTAAAGATTTAACAGTTTGCTTCAGCTTCTCCTTATTGTCCCAATCGACAAAAATAGGTCCTGCATGACTCGGTGTCACTTCTTCTGGTAAAGCGGTCCCATTTTCAAGAAGCTCATAATATAGATTTCCCTTTTGAAGATACGCAATATTTGCATATTCTTTGACAGCAATACTCACTTTATTTGGGAAATGCTTTTTGATACTGACACTTTTAATCAGTTTATTTTGTTTAATATGATCTGCTGTTAAATCTTTATTTAAATTCCAAAACTCTGTTTCGCCTTCTTTAATTTGTGAAAGTTTAACAAGCTGTTTTGTTGAGACATGCTCATTACCTGTGATGGTTAAAGAAGAAATTTTGCTGATAGGTGTCTGCAAATAAATAATAATTAAAACCATGATAAAAAACAGTAGTATAAAAGAGATCAGTCTCCGATTCGCTTTTTGCTTCCTTTGTTCTTTAATTTTAGGAATTCGCTCTTCTATATTGACGATCTTTTCATTTTCATGATCAGGCCGCATATATACTCTTCACCTCATTCAAAGCTGCTTGTCCACATCTTTGGGTCATCATTTTGATGAGAAAACAAACGGCATTCTTTCATGCCGTTTGTTTTCCTCTGATGTCATCATTCATAAAAACTACCTGTTAATTTTCTTCACCGATAATTTCTACTTCTGTATGCATCTCTACGTTGTAGTCTTCTTTAATTTTCTTTTGGATGAACTGAATTAAGTCCAACACGTCTTGAGCAGTGGCTCCACCAGCGTTGACAATAAAGTTGCCGTGCAAATCAGAAATTCTAGCTCCGCCGATTTGGTATCCTTTTAAATTCGCTTTTTCTACAAGCTGTCCTGCATATTCAGGCAGCGGATTTCGAAAAATACTGCCAGCACATGGCCGATTATAAGGCTGGGTTTCTTTACGATAATCTTTATTTTGCTGCATCTTCTTTGTGATTTTCTCGCGGTCATCCTGCTTGAGCTTAAACACAGCTTCTAGAACAATGCCAGGTCGTTCCTTTTGTAGGACTGACGTTCGATAGCTAAAATTCATTTGTTCATTTGTGAGCCACTCGATGCTTCCATCTTCAAATAAGATTCTGGCTTTCACAAGAATCTTACTGATATCAGATCCATGTGCACCTGCGTTCATATAAACAGCGCCGCCAATAGATCCCGGAATACCAGCTGCGAATTCCAGTCCTGAAAGACCCTGTTTACTAAGTGATGTCGCGAGTCTTACGACAGAGTAGCCGCCGCCGACTGCAATTTCTTCATCATTTACAGTTAGGTGATCCAGTCCAGCACCTAGCTTTAGGACAACTCCTCGAATTCCTTTATCAAGGATAAGTAAATTCGATCCTCTTCCAATGACCGTCCAATTTGTATGGTGTTTTTTCACATGATCCATGATCGTTTTCACTGCATCGATATCTTTTGGGATGATCAAAAGATCTGCTGGTCCGCCTATTTTCATTGTTGTATGATTCGAAAGCGGCTCATTTTCAAGTACTTTACCAACTTGCGCTTCTAATAATTCATTCTTCAAGTTCTCCATATTACCCTCCGCCTTACCTAATATCATTCCATCATGTAGTCGTTATTTCTTTTAACACATTATATAAACGTGTAGCCGCATCTGGTACTCCGAGTTCTTTCGTTAAACGGCTCATTTGGTTGAGTTTTTCTTCATTACCAGCAATTTCATCAATGGCATGCAGCAAACGATCCCCTGAAAGCTCTGATTCTCTTAAAACAATCGCAGCATCATGTTTTTCAAGTGATCTTGCATTGATTTCCTGATGATTTGCCGTCACGTATGGGCTCGGAATAAAAATGGTTGGGATTCCAAGAGCCGTTACTTCAGCAATTGTTGTTGCTCCTGCTCTTGCAACAATCACATCGATCGATTTCAGGTACTCTGGCATTTGATGCAAGAAAGGTTTTGTGATCATGTTAGGTGCTGCACCTTTTTCCTTTAGTTCATTCAACACTTTTTCATAATGAACCTCACCTGTGATATATAAAAGCTGGTAGTTTTTAGCCTTTAAATCATCTTGCATTTCGATCACTGCTCTATTGATAGGAGCAGCACCTCGACTCCCGCCGAAAATAAGAACCGTTTTTTTCTTTTCATCGAGCCCGAATTCTTTAAGAGATTTCCCCTCTTTTATAGAGACGACTTCAGAGGCTCTAGGGTTTCCCGTAAATACAACCTTTTCAGAAGGAAAATGTGCCTTTGCTTCATCAAAGCATATGGCTACCCTATTAACATATCTCGCTAGGAACTTATTTGTAATACCAGGCAGGCTGTTTTGTTCGTGTATAATAGTCGGGATTTTCAGCTTAGAAGCCGCATAAACAACAGGCCCACACACATAACCGCCTGTTCCAATAACCGCATCAGGCTTGAATTCTTTTAAGTAAGATTTGCTTTTTTGAACGCCTTTCAAAAATCTCATCACCGTTTTGACGTTATCAAAGGAAAGCTTTCGTTTAAAACCTGAAATTTCTATCGCCTTGAAAGGGATATTTTCTCTTTCTACAATTTTCTTTTCAAGTCCATTTTCAGTACCGATATATAAAAATTCCACATCAGGATGCAGTCTTTTCACTTCTTTAATAAAGGCTAAGGCCGGATAAATATGTCCGCCTGTTCCGCCTCCACTGATTACTATACGCATTATACCATTTCCCCTCATTTTTTTTCTGCTCTGAACAAAGTATAAACCCTGTTTTAAACAACAGGGCTCCATTAAAACCTGTAAAGAAGAGTCAAAATACACGTTTTCGAAACAAAAACTGTCATTTTCACTCTTCAAATCATTTTTTTATACTTTTGCAAAATAAACGTCAACATGGTTTCATAAGCTTCAGCACGCTAATATCTTGCGTACCTGCTTACATTCAGAAGTACGCCAATCGCCATCAGCATTAATGTCAATGATGAGCCGCCATAACTAAGGAATGGGAGCGTGATACCTGTCACAGGAATAAGTCCAGTGACAACTGCGATGTTAATCATTACTTGTATGGCAACCATTGAAATAATACCAACTGCTAGGAAACTCCCATATAAGTCTGGGGCTCCAAGTGCTATTCGTATGCCTCTCCATAATAGAACACTAAAGAGGAGTAAAATGAGTGATCCCCCTATAAAGCCAAGCTCTTCAGACAATATCGCAAAGATGAAGTCCGTTTGGGGCTCAGGTAAATAGAAGAATTTTTGTCTACTTTGACCAAGTCCCATTCCGAACAGACCACCTGGACCTAAAGCGTATAAGGATTGAATAATTTGAAACCCACTGCCTAGCGGATCTTCCCAAGGATTTAAGTATGATGTAATTCGTTTTATTCGGTAGGGTGCTGATAAGACAAGTGCAGCAAACCCGCTGAGCCCTATAAGACCGAGAAATATAAAGTGAGTTATTCTCGCACCTGAAACAAATATCATAATAATACAGGTTCCAACCATCACCGTTCCTGTTCCCAGATCCGGCTGAAGCATGATGATGGCAAATGCAGAAAATACAATGCCTAAAGCTGGGGCAAAACCTTTGCGAAAGGATGTGATATTTTTTTGTTTTTCAGATAAGAATTTTGCAAGAAACGCAATCATCGCAAGCTTCATAAATTCAGAGGGCTGAATACTAAACGCACCGACACCGATCCAGCTTCTTGATCCATTTCTCTCCATACCAATGCCAGGAATAAGTACAAGCAGCAAAAGGAGAAAACAAACAGCAATCAATATCTTTGACCAAGTCCGCCACGTCCAATAATCGACTCGCATAATGAAAAACATTGCGATAACTCCGATTCCGGCAAACAACAGCTGTCTTTTTGCAAAATAAAACGAATCATCAAATTTATACGATGCCCACACAGCACTAGCGCTGTACACCATAATTAAACCAATCGTCAATAAAAGTAACGTAATGACAACAAGCAAAAAATCCGGAGAAGTTTTCTTATTCGTCAAGAGACCGACACCCCAAGCATAATTTCATTTGGGCTGTCAGTCATATGAGAGACAAGCCCTTATTTAAGCATATGCACGGCGTTTACAAACATGTCTCCACGTTCTTCAAATGTTTTATGTTGATCCCAGCTTGCACAAGCCGGAGATAATAAAATCACGTCTTCTTCTTCAGATATGTTAAACGCCGCAGGTACTGCTTGTTCAACATTATCGACATGTTTTACGTGATGTATTCCAAGCTCTTCACCAAGCTTCACAAACTTAGGTGCAGTCTCACCAAATGTGATAATTCCTTTTACATGTTTCATAAAAGGTTTCAACTCATCAAATTCATTGCCTCGATCAAGTCCACCTGCTAATAAAATAGTTGGTTGTTCGAAGGCTGACAATGCTTTACTTGTTGCCAAAATATTGGTTGCTTTACTATCGTTATAAAATTTCCGACTCTGAATTGTATCTACAAATTGCAGACGATGCTTCACTCCACCAAATGTCGTGAGAACGTGAACGATTGCTTCATTTGAGCAGCCTGCATTTTTTACAACACAAATAGCTGCCAGAATGTTTTCTTGGTTATGCTCACCAGGAAGGACAACATCCTTTACATCAATGATATGTTCATTCATGTAGTAAATTGCACCATGTTGAATAAACGCACCATGTTCTACTGGCTCTTTCACTGAGAAAAACACTTTTTTTGCTTTTGAACCTTCTGCTAGTTTTACAACGGAAGGATCATCTAAGTTAATTACAGCAATGTCATCTTCATGTTGATGTGCGAATACTTTCTGCTTTGCTTTTTCATATTCTTCACGAGTGTGGTGATAGTCTAAATGTGCATCAAAAATATTTAATATTAAGCTGATTTTAGGTCTAAATTCAACTGTTCCCATTAACTGAAAAGAAGACAGTTCCGTTACGATCCACTCATCGCCAGCTGCATTTGCAGCGACTTCACTGGCAACTGTTCCAATATTACCCGCCACTAATGTTTTTTGGCTGTCTTTTTTCAGCATTTCATAAATCAATGTCGTGGTAGTGGTTTTTCCATTCGATCCAGTAATCCCAATAAAAGGAGATGAGGTTAAATGATACGCTAATTCTATTTCCGTCCAAACTGGAATTTGGCGGCGAAGCGCTTCTTGAACCATCACATTTTCATATGGAATTCCTGGATTTTTAATTAAAATTGTAATGTCTTTATCTTCGAATATACGAAGAGGATGACTGCCACAAATGACATCAATCCCCTTTTCAGAAAGTAGCTGAGCAGGTTTATTTTCTTCAAACGGTTTTTGATCATTTACCGTCACATTTACTCCATGTTCATGAAGAATTGAAGCTGCCGCATATCCGCTTTTAGCAAGACCTAATACTAGTACATGTTCGTTTTTTAACATTTGCATCTTATTCAATTATAACCACACCTCGATGTAAATTCCTAAAACAGCAAGTAATAAACCAGCTGTCCAGAAGGTGACAACTACTCTCCACTCTGACCAGCCAACTAACTCATAGTGGTGGTGAAGCGGACTCATCTTAAAGATTCTTTTGCCGGTTGTTTTAAAGGAGATGACTTGAAGAATAACGGATAACGTCTCAACAACAAATACTCCACCAATAATGACAAGTAAAATTTCAAGCTTCGTTAAAATCGCAATTGCTACAATGGCTCCGCCTAATGCTAGAGAACCTGTATCACCCATAAATACTTTTGCAGGATGTGCGTTAAACACAAGGAAGCCAAGGACGGCTCCTGCAACAGCTACTGAAAAGATCGCTACATCATACTGGGATTGATTCCAAGCCAGTATAGCAAATGCTCCGAAAGCAATAGCAGCGGTTCCAGATAAGAGACCATCCAGTCCATCCGTTAAGTTCACAGCATTAGAACCTCCGACAAGCATGAAAACAACAAGGATAAAGTAAGCCCATCCTAAATCAAAGCTGACGTCTGTTCCTGGAATGCGAATCGTTGTTGCAAACTGATAATAATGGAAAACTGCATAAAAGATCACAGCGATCACAATTTGACCGATTAATTTCTGTTTCGATGTTAATCCAAGATTTCGTTTCATCGCTACTTTAATATAATCATCTAAAAATCCTAATAGGCCGTAACCAAGTGTGACAAATAACAGTAAAAACATTTCTGGACTAATCTCAGAAAATTTGTTGATCATCACAATTGTTGTAATAGTGATAGAAAAGATAATCATGATGCCGCCCATTGTCGGTGTCCCAGATTTCTTTTGGTGGGACTGCGGGCCCTCTTCTCTAATACTTTGACCAAATTTTAGTCTTCTTAAAAACGGTATAAAAATCGGGGATAAAAGAACACTGATTAAAAATCCCATTATGATTGTAAACAATATCACCTGTTCAAGCATCGTTCTTTACTCCTTCCGAATTTCCAAAGCCGTTTTCCATCAGAAAATTGCATTCATTATTATGGTATTCATTCACGTTCTTCGTATGTTGTTTTTGTACAAAATGCTTCATTTCATTACACTCTTTTCATCATTTTAAGATTTGTTTAGATCTAAAATAGCGTCAATAGCAACCTTTGCATCATCAAAGTCATAGACTTGATCACCAATAATTTGATAGGTCTCATGGCCTTTACCCGCTATTAAGACTGTATCGCCTTTTTTCGCATTGGCAATGGCAAAGAAGATCGCTTGTTTCCGATTCACAAAGCTATGATAATATGCGTCTGGCACCCCGTGTTCCATATCTTTTAAAATGGCTGAAGGATCTTCGCTTCTTGGGTTGTCTGATGTAAATACAGGTTCATCTGCATATTTCACAGCGATTTGAGCCATTTGAGGACGCTTTGTTTTATCACGGTCGCCGCCGCAGCCAATTACACAGAAAATTTTGCCCTCTGTTAATTCTCTACATGTTGTGAGGACATTTTCTAAACTATCAGGTGTATGTGCGTAATCGACGATGACAGGGAAGTCTTGATCGCAGTTTACAAGTTCAAATCTGCCCTTGACTCCTTCCAGCTCTTCAATCGCACTCACGATCGTCTCAAATGTTAAGCCAGATACGATCCCAACTGATACAGCTGCGAGGATATTATACACATTGAACTTTCCGACGAGAGCAACCGTCAGTTTCTTGGTGCCGATTGGAGTGACCAAATCAAATTGAGTTCCCTTTGGCATGATTTGAATATTTTTTGCCATGACATCTGCTTTTCGCTCTAGGGCATACGTCATGATTTCAGCAGCTGTGACTTTTTCAAAATAACGCGAAGCCTCATCATCTGCATTTAAAATCGCATGCTTCGGTTTATTATGATGAAAGGCACTTCCGAGCTGAGAAAACAGTAAGCTTTTCGCATGTTTATATTCTTCCATTGTGTTGTGGTAGTCAAGATGGTCCTGCGAAAGATTTGTGAAAACAGCAATATCATAGTCACATCCATGCACCCTGCCAAGATGGAGGGCATGCGATGATACTTCCATGATGGCTGTGTCTACATCTTGATCAAGCATCTGTTTAAACGTTTTTTGAAGTGTGACACTTTCAGGTGTGGTGTTTTTCACGTCGAGAATGTCATCATTCACCTTCATATACATCGTACCGATTAAGCCTGTTTTCTTCTCGGCTTTTCTCATCATTTGTTCGATCATGTGTGTTGTTGAGGTTTTTCCGTTTGTGCCTGTGATCCCGATGAGATTCAGCTTATGAGTGGGCTGTTCATAAAACGCATCAGCTATTCTTGCAAGTGCTCTTTGAGAGTGTTTCACAATAATGACTGGTACCTCTGTTATATTAAGAGGGTGTTCTGCTACAATGGCTGCAGCCCCGCTTTTCACCGCTTTTTCAGCATAATCGTGTCCATCTACTGTATAGCCTTTTATACAGACAAAAAGGCTTCCCTCTTTCACCTCTCTTGAATCCATCTCAATGGAAGTGATATCAGGATTTTCGTTTATCAATTCGTTGTTTTCACTTTTAAAGTATGTAAGCAGTTCTTGTAATTTCATTTTCATATCAAACCTCTCAAATTCGTTCACGTGCATGTCTTGTGAAAAAAACACACAGTCTATATTTTATCGTAAAAAAAAGGATACATCCAGCGTATTCCTTAAGTTTCTGTTGGAAAAAACACACTTTGGACTCTTTTTTTCAAACTGTCCTTCTCTTTCAACAAAAAGAGGCAGCCAAATGAGTGCGGCTACCCTCTGTTCATTCTTTATTATTCATCGTTTAAGTATAATCTGATCGTGGAGCCTTCTTTGACCTTTGTCCCAGCAGCAGGTGATTGCTTCACTACTTTACTGCCAGTTCCTGAGGCATCGATCTTTAGGTTGATCAAGAGGGATTCAAGATCTGAAACAGATCCTCCTACAAGATTCGGTACTTCAATGGTTTTTGTGTCCAGCCACTGATACTTCTTTTCAATTTGGCCTTTTCTTTTTTTCACACCCATCTCAGGCAGGCTATCCCGCATAATATGACCAACAATTGGTGCGGCAACGGTACCACCAAATTGAATGGTGCCTTTTGGGTTATCCACAGCTACATAGACTACGATACTTGGGTCATCTGCAGGCGCAAATCCGATAAACGACACAATGTGGTTATTCTCCATATACTTTCCGTCCTTTACCTTCTGTGCTGTTCCTGTTTTTCCGCCAACCCGATACCCTTCAACAAATGCATTTCGGCCAGTTCCTTGAGCGACTACACTTTCAAGTGCATACCTGATTTCTTTAGATGTCTCTGCTGAAATCACTTTCTTTTTGGCAATCGGTGATTGCTTTTTCACAACCTCTTTTGTGATTGGATCTATCCATTCTTTTGCAATATAAGGCGTGTAAAGTGTACCGCCATTTACTGCAGCTGCTACTGCAGCTACTTGCTGAATTGGCGTAACAGATACACCTTGACCAAAGGCGGTGGTCGCCTGCTCTACAGGACCTACACGATCAAGCGGGAACAAAATGCCCCGTCCTTCTCCTTGAAGGTCAATTCCGGTTTTTTGGCCAAATCCGAAATTTTTGATATAAGAAAATAATTTTTCTTTACCAAGACGGTCTCCTAGCTCTACAAAGCCGGGGTTACAGGAATTTTGAACTACTTCCAAGAATGACTGTGATCCGTGCCCGCCTTTTTTCCAGCACCTGAGTCTTGCACCATCAACTGCCACAGATCCGCTGTCAAAAAATGAATCGCGTTTTAAATTCACTTTCTTCTCTTCTAATGCTGCTGCAAGTGTAATAATTTTAAATGTCGAACCCGGCTCATATGTGCTCCACACCGGAAGATTTCGGTTAAACACTTTTGAGTCAACTGATTGATAGTCAGCTGGATCAAAATCTGGTCTGCTTGACATTCCTAGCACTTCACCATTTTTCGGATTCATCGCAATCGCAATCATACCATCTGGATTATACTTTGCCTGCGCGTTGTCTAATTCCCGTTCTATGATGGTTTGTACTTTTGCATCGACTGTTAATTTCATATCAAGACCATCTTTAGGCGGTGTATAATCGTCTGCTTCATCTGGCATTTTCTGCCCTTTTGCATCAGAATAAAACTTCACAGACCCTTTTTCGCCTTTTAGGTCATCGTCATAGTAGGCTTCAAGTCCAAGTAAGCCTTGATTATCGATTCCAGCAAAGCCCAGTACATGTGAAAGAAAGCTGCCAAATGGATAATGTCTGATGCTGTCTTCTGCTACATACACGCCTTCTAAATCAAGCTCTCTTACTTCTTTTGCTTTTTCATGAGATACCTTTCTGCCCTCGGGAGAAATTCGTTCAATCGATGTTTTTTTCGTGACGTGCTTGTACGCTTTCTCTTCAGACATATTCAGCACAGCTGCCAATTTCTTGCTTGTTTCGGCGGGGTCTTTAATTTGCCGTGGGACGACCAAAATAGATGGAGCACTTTTGTTCGTCGCAAGCTCTACCCCATTCCGGTCCAAAATATCTCCTCGTTCCGGTTCGAATGGAAGGTTTCGGCTCCATGAATCTTTTGCTAAGCTTGTCAGCTTCTCACCCATAATAAACTGCACATATCCTAATCTAGTATCTATGATGAAAAAAATGATCACTCCAAACAGCAGCACGAAAAGCAATCGTTTTCTCACTGTTACACTCGACACTCGCACGCCCGGTTCACTCCTTACATATGGCTTGTTCTCATCATATGCAGGCCCGTCCTTTTGTAGAACGCACCGTGATATTCTGCTGGAGCAAAAGAAAAAACCTAGCAAGTGATTTGCTAGGTTTACAGTTAATTTGGGCTTTTAAATGTTACAGTGACGACTTTGTCTGAAATCTCCGCTCCACTTTTGACACTTTGTTTCACAGCATAGCCTTGTCCATTTGTTTCTATATGCACACCGGCAATCGAAGCATATTGAAGGACTTCCCTTCTGGACCAGCCTGTCATATCAGGCATCTTAATGGTTTTCCCTGCTGTTTTCAAGAACACTTTCTGGCTTTCAGAGAATTCAGAGCCCGCACTCGGCCACTGGCGTTTAATGGACAGACCGTCGCCGATGACAACAGGTGTTAAGTGTTTATTTTTGACTTCTGTTTCTGCCTGCTTCACTTCTAAATCCAGGAATGAAGGCATCGTTTCTTGTTTCACTTTTTGTTCGCCTGATTTTTTATCGTCTGTTTTTGTTGGTGCAATATTTAAATATAGCAAACTATTTTTCATGACAGGGTTAAAAATTTGAGAAACCGGAGCAGACCCTGTTTCTGTATCAGACAGCTGCGGCTGCTGAACAGCCACATACACAAGCAGCTTCGGATCATCTTTTGGCGCCATTCCCATAAATGAAAAGACGTAATCGTTTCTTCCTTGGAGGTAACCGCCGGCACCGCCAATTTGTCCCGTTCCTGTTTTTCCAGCAACGTCGAAGCCTTTGATTTGATAAGGCTGACCTGTTCCGATTTTCGAGGAAACAACCTCACCTAAAATATCACGAACTTGCTTCGCTGTATCAGATGAAATCGGTTTTCCTGCTGCTGTTGGTTCGTGCTGCAAAATCGTTTTGTTTGTGTTCGGGTCTGTAATATGGTCAATGACATATGGCTTCATCATTGTTCCGCCGTTTGCTATCGCAGTGGCTGCTTCGATTTGTTGAATCGGTGTGATGGCTGATGCTTGACCATAAGCTGTCGATGCTTTGTCATATTCATATCTATAATTGATTTTGCTAGACGCTTCGTTCGGCAAATCAATCCCCGTTTTGTCATAGAAATGGAACTTCTGCAAATATTGTTCGTATCGTGTGAAGCCTAGTTTTTCTTTTGCCAGCTTTGCAAAGGCCACATTTGACGAGCGAAGAACTCCTTGATGAAAGTCAATTTTCCCCCAGCCATTTCCGTTGTTGTGGTCTCGCACAAGGCCGCCGCCTACTTTATAAGTACCAGATTGATATTTTTCACTGCCTTGGTAGACCCCTTCTTGGATCGCCGCAGCGAGGGTAAAGATCTTCATCGTTGAACCTGGTTCAAACGCATATGAAATCACATCATTGTTATAATTCGTAATGTCTAGTTCATTTAAATTAAAGCTTGGCCGCTGCCCCATCGCGAGAACCTTCCCAGTTTTCGGATCAACGACTGTGGCAATGATTTTCTTCGGCTTATACTTTTTGGCAACCTGCGTCATACTTTCTTCAAGGAACGCTTGAATTTTCTGATCGATGGTCAGCGTGACATTTTTCCCGTCTTTCGGGGCGACAATGTCTTCTTTACTATTCGGTAAGGCCCATCCGCTTCTGTCACTGTTATATGTCACATAACCGTCTTTTTCTTTTAAAAATTTGTTCAGTGCCTTCTCAAGTCCCATTGCACCTGACATGTCCTTTGTCGCCTCATTTAATCTGGCATAACCGATTAGGTTAGAAGCAAACATGCCGTTTGGATAATATCGCTTCGTGTCTTTTTCAAAAGCAACACCTGGAAGCTTTAGCTTTTCAATTTTTTCCTTCGTTGAAAAACTAATATCCTTCCCCGCTTTACCAAACTCCACTTGGAATGCATCTTTTGTATTGAGACGCTTTAAAATTTCGCTTTCACTCATATCGATGACTTTCGAGAGCTCTTTTGCTGTCTTTTCTTTATCGACGACATGCATTGGATGCTTAGGGTCCACTGTCATTTTCTTGCTCATGACCGCAATGAGCTTATACACAGATGTATCCTCAGCAATCACATTCCCATTCCGGTCTAAAATAGATCCTCTTTTGGCTTCAAGTGTTTTCTTCGATTGATATTGTTCATTTGCCTTGGCAGCTAATACTTGTCCATCAACTGTTCCTGTAATTTGAATATAGATAAAACGTGCTAGGATGATAAAGAAAAACAGGGCGAAGCAAATACTTGCAATTGCCGCGCCTCTGTTCATCATTTTATTCTTTTTAGGCATCGCCATGTTAATCGACCTTCTTAACATCTTTCGAAATAGTTAAGCCTGCTTTTTTCGCAGCATCAATGATTCTTTCTGGTTCACTCAGCAAATCTTTTTCCTTTTGTAGCTCAGTGATCTTCTTCGATTCTAAAGATACTTGCTGTTCTAGCTTCTGCACTTCGATATTGGCGTGATAGACAGCAAAGGCTTTAGAAATGATGAGAATCGAGCTGCACATAAGAGCCATGACAAACATGACAAGTAAGATTTTTTCACCAAGTGTGATAGAACCTCTTCTTTTAATGACAACCGATTGGCCTTGCTGCTCTGTTTGATGTTGCTTCACTTCTCTTTGATAAGCCAAATTACTCATAAGAAACCTCCTTTTTATCATCATCTATGGTGTCATTTTACTTTTTTTCTGCAATTCGGAGCTTCGCTGAACGGGCACGGTTGTTATGTTCCAGCTCTTGTTCTGATGCAACGATCGGTTTTCTCGTGATCAGCTTCAGCTTGGGTTCAAGTCCTTCTGGAATCACTGGTAGTCCGTGCGGAAGTTCTGGAAGAGAAGACATTTCTCTAAATGTACTTTTACAAATCCGGTCTTCAAGTGAATGGAATGTAATGACAGAAATTCTCCCCTTCGGATTGAGTAACTCTATTGCTTGTTCTAGTGCTTCTTCAAATACTTTCAATTCATCATTTACGGCAATTCGGATCGCTTGAAACACTCTTTTCGCTGGATGTCCGCCAGTTCGTCTTGCAGGTGCCGGAATTCCTTCTTTGATAATGTCAACAAGCTCACCCGTTGTTTCAATTGGCGCTTTTTTTCTTGCTTCTTCAATTTTGCGTGCGATTTGCTTACTGAACTTTTCTTCCCCATATTTGTAGAAAATCCGAACTAGATCTTCAAATGGCCATTCATTTACCACTTTTTTTGCCGACAATGCGGCTGATTGATCCATTCGCATGTCAAGAGGTGCATCATGGTGATAACTAAAGCCTCTCTCTGGTGTGTCGAGCTGAGGAGATGATACCCCAAGGTCAAAAATCACACCGTCTACGCTTGTAATACCTTGTTCATTCAGACGTTCTTTTAAATATCGGAAGTTGCTTTTTATGAAAAGAATGTTCGCTTTAGAATCCGCAAGCTTCTCTCGTGCATGATCCAGTGCAGCATCGTCTTGGTCAAATCCAATCAATGTTCCTTTTTCTGATAATTGAGATAGTAAATATGAGCTATGACCTGCTCCGCCTAGCGTGCAGTCCACATATGTACCGTCTTCTTTTACGTTTAAACCGTCAACTGTTTCTTTTAATAATACTGTCTCATGTTGAAACATGATGTTATGGTCCCACCTTTTTCAAATAGAAATGAATGTGTAGAAAGCTTGCTGCACAAGGGATTATTATATATCAAATCCAATCATGTTTTCAGCAATTTCAGCAAAAGAATCTTCTTGCTCTTCTGTATATTGTTCCCAGATCGACTTACTCCACAACTCAATTCGATTTGAAACGCCGATGACCACACATTCTTTTTCGAGTTTTGCATATTGGAGTAGGTTTGATGCGATGTTAATACGCCCCTGCTTGTCCAGATCGCATTCGACTGCGCCAGAGAAGAAGAACCGGGTAAACGCACGTGCATCTTTTTTCGTTAGCGGTAGTGCTTTGAGTTTCTCTTCGATTAGTTTCCACTCACTCATAGGGTAGCCAAATAAACATTGATCAAGCCCTCTCGTCAGCACAAACTGTTCTCCGAGACCGTCTCTAAATTTAGCAGGGATGATCATGCGCCCTTTTGTATCAATCGTATGTTGGTATTCACCCATGAACATGATAATCAGAGCCCCACTTTCTCACCCATACTCTCCACTATCCACCACTTCTCTCCACAAACCTTATTCTACACTGTTTCTACATAAAAAAAAACCCTGAACTAGTCAGGGTTCATTAAAACTTTATTTCAAAGTTTGACAATTTGTTGCTTGTTTTGAAATGAAAATGGCATATTTTTGAATGTTTTGAAGAATTCTGGACCATATTTGTTTAAAAAGTACATGATATTCCAAATTCTTTCCTGCGGGGCATCTAGTGGTTTTAAACTATTTTCAATCCGTTCAAAGTCCCGAAGGATGTATCCTTCCTTCTCCTCCACACGCTGCGCCACCTTTTGATACACAAATTGAAGCTGGTCTTCAATAAATTTGGCATTTTTATCTAGCAGCTGCTCGAAGTTTGGTTCAATCTCCAGTGCTTCTTGTCTCATCACACCATGAGCATTTGCTAATTCTCGTTTGGCGTGTTGAACCGCTTGAACAAAGCTGTCTGGAAGACTTTGCTGAAAGTGCGCTTCTTTCTTTTCTTTCACTCCATTTGTCAGCACTTCTTCTACCGACAGTTCTCTAACTGGCAGTTTCTTGTCAATGTGCCTTTCAAGAATGGTCACATGCAGTCTCGGAAGAACAGGCGCCATCTTTAATTTAAAATGCTCAAAGATTCCTTTCAGCTCTCCCCAATAGTTAACCTCACCGTGTCCTGCCATAAAGGCAAGTGCCGGGAGAAGGGTTTCCTGCATCAAGGGACGCGTCACCACATTGTTGCTAAACCGTTCTGGGTGCTCCTCGACTTCCTGCAAAAGCTCTTCCTTCGTCCACGTAAGCCCCACTTCTGATATAGAAAACCGGCCGTTCTCTTTTTCAATCAGGAAACGTTCCTCATCATACTCGTAAAACAGATTCGCCTGATTGTCACCAGCTTCAATAATTGGCTGATATCCTGCTCGTTTCATAGCAGCCTGCGATTCATTTAAGCGAGCAGTAACCGCATCATTTGTCTCGACAATGTGCTTGAATAACGCACGCTCAAGCGGTTTGACACCTAAGTCACCTGAATTAAATAAAAGCAGTCCATCTTCTTCAAAGAGGTCACATACAATCCATTCAAAGAAATCAGTAAACGTTTGTGATTTGCGTAAACATCGAAGAAGCTGTTCAAGCAAGTCATTGGTGTATGCAGATTCTTCATACGTTGAAAACACATCACGGAGCCATTTTTCAGTTTTTTCCTGATCAAGCGGGATTCTTTTCGCAGCCGCTTTTTTGACGTTATGTAATGACAGCTTTTGTTTCACTGGCCCCTTTTCGCCAGATGTGTACACAAAATTAATTTCATCTACGTCATGATCCTCACCGGCTACCCAAAAGACCGGAATCACTGGGACGCCAAGCTCTGTTTCTTTTTCTTTTGCAAACTGAATGATGGATATGATTTTATGTATGGTATAAAGTGGTCCTGTTAATAGACCAGCCTGCTGTCCTCCGACCACCATGACACTCCGTTCATCACGGATCTTTTCAATGTTCTGGCGCATCGCTTTTGATTCAAACTTTGCATGGTACGCGCTCATATAATCCGCTAAAGCCCCGCGCGGGAAGCTCATTTCCATGAGATCGTCGTATCTCTTTTTCCATGTGTGTTCAGAATGTATATCATAATCAAAAAAAGTCGTCATCTCTTTTTTTTCTTCTATATAATCACGTATGAATAAATTCTGACTTCGGATGGAAAGTTCAGTCAATTGCATGTTTAGAACTTCCTTTCTTCAATAAATAGTTAGTTTCCCGAAAAAAGTATAGCATGTAAATGAGCTCACTCAAAAGATTTTGTTTGCTTTTTTTCCAATACTTCCAAGCTTCGATCAAAGAAAGTGAGATGTGGCGCCGCAACGCCGTGAGCTTGAGCCTTTTTTAAAAGATAGCCAAGGATGGCTTTTCTTTCGGTTTGGCGGCCTTTCACTATATCTTGAAGCATAGACGACTGATTCTCAGCTGTTTTCTCACAAACAGAGACTACATAAGACCAGAGCCGCTCTTTTTCAGGTAAGCCCAAGATGGAAACTGCTTCTTCAAATGCACATTTCATCATGTATTCATATGAAGGGTTTGCGATCAATTCCCCGTTTCTCACATGCAGCAAAGCCGTAAGCGGATTAATACAGACATTGACAAGCAGTTTTTCCTCCAGCACCTTTTTCCATTCATCCGTATAGATCATCTGAAAATGAGATGATGTCTCATTCAATGCTTTTTTTATATCAGCTGCTTCTTCATGCTGAAATGCCCCCCACTTGATGACACCGATACCTGTATGGTTCACTGCATGATCTGACATCTTCATAGCTCCGTGCTCTACCACACCTATGTATAATGAATGTCCCGTTTTCCAATTCTCCAAATCTAATAAGTGAGCCATTCCGTTCTGTAAGAATAAGATACGATGAGGAGGTAATGTCGATAGTTCACCAAGCACATCTTGCAAATGATGATATTTCACTGTCACGATGAGCAAATCAAATTCTCCTGTTATTCCTGTCTGTGCATAAACAGCCGCCTGGCATGTTTCTCCTTTTACTGTTCGCTCTATGCCTACTGCTCGAATCTCTTCTGCCTGTTCGTTTCTACTTGTAAAGACTGTGACGTCATGATGCTGCGTTAAATAACTAGCACAAAGCAGACCAATCGCACCGCCGCCAATGATTCCAATGTTCAACTGCCGCACATCCCTTTTTCGTTTACTTCATGATATCAACTATTTTAACAGGTTCATGTCGTGATGCAAAAAGCAGATGACGCGCTATAATTGAATTTTTTTAATTTAAAAACTATAATAATAAGTGTAAAAACTTTTTTGAGGCGGATGGGATGAAAACGCCTTCAATGACATCACTGTCGACATTATGTGTGTAAGGGGGAAGATCATATGGCACAAGTAAAACGACTTCTAATTAATTACAAAACATTAGAGGAATTTAAACAATTTAAGGAATACGGCATACAAGAGCTATCCATGCTCGAAGACCTTGAAAGCAATATGATTGAAAATGACAGCAACTCTCCATTTTACGGGATTTATTTTGGAGATAAACTAGTGGCACGTATGAGCCTTTATCAAGTGGACGGCTCAACGACAACGTATTTTAACCACAACCATGATTATTTAGAGCTGTGGAAGCTGGAAGTGCTTCCTGGGTATCAGCGCAAAGGGTACGGCGAAGCACTTGTTGAATTCGCTAAATCGTTCGGATTGCCAATTCGGACCAATCCACGCGTCAAATCTGCCGGTTTTTGGGATAAAATGGGTTTTGAAGCAGTCAAATATGATATGGAGCGCGATAAGGGTGAAAATCCACTCATCTGGGAGCCCGCACATATTCAAAAAAATACAGGTGAGTCCGCTTAAAGGCTGATCACAAAACGCCCCTCCTTTCTCTTGAGGGGCGTCTCTTTATTTAGCATATTCTTTTAAGCTAATATTCTGTTTGACTCTTTCAACAATACTTATGAGTGCCCGGTAATCTTCTTCTGTCATTTTTAATTGCCGCTTTAAGTGTTCATTTTCTTCTGTAAGTGACTTCAATTGATGCTGTGCATCTGCCAGTTCTTCGCGTAAATGAGCAGGTCCATCAGGTTCTTTTTCAAGCTGCTCTAAAAACTGAATCACTTCTCGAAGGGACAATTCAGCCTGATTTGAAGAAGTCTTCTCTTCTATGGTTAACGCATGCTGTGGTAAACCAGAGGAATGAATACCTATTTTTTTACGCAATTCTTTCCGCTGTTTTTTTGCCAGCTCTATGCCTGCCTGATATTGTTTTCTAACATATGAGTTCCACCTGAAACCACATGCTGCCGCTGTTCTTGACAATGCTTTCCCGACTTCCTCAAATGCGGAAAGCTGCGTCCCTCCATCTCGAATGTGCCTTAAGACGACTTCTGCTAAAAGTAAATCTTCATCTTGTGTCCATGCGTCCTGCCTTGTAATTGTCAATTGATCATCCCCCCTGAATCTGAATACCACATCATATGCGCCTACTAGAGTAGATAGACTATTTGCAGGGGAGAAACCTAAAAAATAGACAAATAAAAAAACGCAAGGGAAGATTCCCTCACGTTTTTTTATCAAGCATTAGTTGCTTTTTACGTCTTTGCCTTTGTATGTTCCGCAAGATTTGCAGACACGATGAGAAATTTTCATTTCACCGCATTCTGGGCAAGCTACCATACCAGGTACTTGTAGTTTAAAATGCGTACGACGCAATCTTTTTTTCATTTTAGAAGTTCTTCTAAAAGGTACAGCCATTATTCCCACCTCCTTAAAGAGTTAAGATTCATTATTTTCTTCTAAGAGCTTCTTCAAGCCTTCCAGACGCGGATCAATTCGGTTTTGATGTGCATCTTCCGAAATGACCGCCCAGTCATTCCCTTCTTGTGGTGCAGCACCTTTTACGTCCGTTTGGTCGCAAAAGATTTGCATCGGCACTTCAAGAAGAATTTCTTCCTTGACTAAAGGCGTTAAGTCGATGATGTCGTCTTCTACAATAGAAACGTCTTCATCTTCTATGTCGTCTGTCTTATGAAGTACAAATAGTTCTTTCGTTGAAATCGCAAATGGATAATTTACATCAACAAGCGTTCTTGAACAAGGCAATGTCATTTCACCTGTGATGGTTAAATCAAATGCGACTTGCTTTGATTCGATCACTCCAGTCCCTTTCACCTCTACCGGTGAAATGCGACGTATATCTGAATGAAGGCTAGTAAGTTCATTTAAGTCAACCGTCTCATGAAAATCGAAGCTGTTTTTAGCTTTTTGATGTAACTGATAAACTGTCCATTTCAATTGTATCACCTCTAAGAGCAACAAACATGATTATAGCTTTCCTCATGTTATTTGTCAATATTTTTTCTTTACAGTCCTTTGTGATGTCAGAGCGTTGTTTGACATCAGTTCTCGGAATGCCTACACTGAAAAAAATGGGCTTCATTTTTCCCTTATGCTACTGTAGCATAGACCATTTAACCATAGCAAGAAAGGCGGAACATCTATTGAAAGCAACAGGAGTCGTTGTCGAGTATAATCCATTTCATTATGGACATGCCTATCATGTTCGTCAGGCGAAAACACATACCTCCTCAGATGTTGCCATTGCCGTCATGAGCGGTTCCTTCCTCCAGCGCGGTGAGCCTGCCATCGTCTCAAAATGGGCGCGGACAAAAATGGCACTGCAAAACGGTGTAGACATTGTGTGTGAGCTTCCATACATATACGCAGTGCAAAAGGCAGAAACCTTTGCAAACGGTGCTGTGGCGATTCTAGATGCTTTAAAATGCCGCTCCCTTTTTTTCGGCAGCGAGGATGGTGACATCAAAGCATTTGAGCGAACGGCTCGTGCTTGGCATGAGAAAAAAGAAGAAATTGACCTTTTCACAAAAGGAAAAGTAAAAGAGGGCCTTAGTTATCCAGCTGCAGCTGCTGCTGCGTTTCAAGAGGTGATTGATCCTAAGCACTTACTGGATCTGTCTCTGCCCAATAACATTTTAGGTTTCCATTATGTCAAAGCCATCTTGGAGAGATCCCCTCACATACAGCCCTTTACCTCTCAAAGGATTTCATCTGGTTATCATGATGAAGAACTACCTAAAAATCAGAAAATCGCAAGCGCAACAAGCATACGAAAAGCGTTAAAAGATCATGGTACATTTGAAACAGTCGCCCCTTATCTCCCAGAAGCTACGCTCAAGCAATTACATGACTATCATTCTTCATATGGTCTTCTACATACACAAGAAGCCTACTTTAGCTTCTTAAAACACGTCTTTCACACAATGGATACGGCAGAACTAGAAGGCATCTATGAAATCGAAGAAGGCATCGAACACCGCATGCAAAAGGCGATTACACATGCCTCCTCCTACGAGGAATATCTATCACTTGTGAAAACAAAACGCTATACGTGGACAAGGCTGCAACGGATGAACACACATCTCTTAATGAGGGTGAAAAAGTGTGCCATGCATGAGCTGCTGAAAGAGAAAAAAGCGCCTTATATTCGTTTACTTGGTATGTCAAAGAAAGGGCAGCAATACTTATCTCTTGTGAAAAAAGAATTGGACGTGCCGCTCGTTAGTAAACTGTCTGCCTTTTCACATCCCGCACTTGATCTTGATATTCGCGCATCCCGCGTCTTCAGCCTGCCCGTTAGTGAGCCGATGCAAACGAACTTAACGGAAGCGGAATTTAAAACCTCACCGATCCGATATGATGAAGAGACTGGTCTCTTCCAGTCTTAGCAAAAAGAGCAGCCTTGCGTAAGGCTGCTCTTTTTGATTAAGATGCTTTCTCTTTTAATTTGTTTAAATAGTTCAGCGCATCTTGCATTGTATCTACAGGCACAATTTTCATATTACTTTTAATATCTTTCGCTGTTTTGACAGCATTTCGATAGTCTGAATTTGGATCACCTTTATCATTCGGTGCAAAGAATATATCTTTTCCGGCTTTATCTGCCGCCACGACCTTTTGATCGATTCCGCCAATTGGACCGACCGTTCCATCGGCGTCAATTGTTCCCGTTCCTGCAATCGCATAGCCATGTGTTTCGTCTTCTTTTGTCAGCTGGTTATAAATTTCAAGTGACATCATAAGACCCGCTGACGGTCCGCCGATATTTTCAATATCCACCTTAATAGAAGGTGAGACTTTCACATTTCGGTCTGTAAATAATGATACGCCAATTCCAACTCGATTCGGCTCTTCTTTAAATGGTTTTAACGTCACTTTCTCCGTCATGTCTTTGCCATTTCGTTCAAGGACAAAACGGACAGATGTACCTGCTTTTTTGCTACTGATATACGAAACCATTTTATCAGCAGAATCATAGGTCTTACCATCAACGCTTTTGATTCGGTCGCCCACTTCAATTTTGCCGTAAGCAGGCATTCCTTTCATCACGTAGCTTGCATATACGCCGTTAAACGTATAATCTACTTTTTTACCTGCTTTTGTATATGCTGCAATCATGGCATTTTCTTGAGAGCTTTTCATCAGCTGAAGCTGCCTTTTCATATAATCTTGATCCGACTCCCCGTCTGCTTTCATATTTTCTTCTGGGACGATTTCGTCATATTTATTCATTTTCGCAAGCAAATACGTATACGGATTGGCTGGACCTACTTTAATTGTCATAAGAGAGAAGCTGCCCTTCTCGCCATATCCGCCGTCTACTTGAATGTGGGGAGCAATCTCGGTTGCATCACCCGGCTTTGTCACGTAATATGGCAGTTTGACAAAGGTTAAGCCACATAATACAAGGATAACGACAAAAAAGCTGAGCCAGCGAATATTTAATTTTTTCATTCGATTAACACTCCCATTTATCAATGACATCTTTCAGTTTACCTGTTAGTTGATCTGCGGCAAGCTCACCTGCTTCAATCATCTCCTGCACCTGCGCGAACGCACTCGAGCTAAATGTTTCAAGCTTCGGCCGGATCATGACATCAGCGTGAATGGTTTGATGACGGACCAATTCATTTTGAAGGATGTCCAAACTTTGCATAATCACATCCGATAATCTCGTCGCCTTTTCTGTTTTTTTCACCCTTGATACATCTGAGGCGATAATGAGGTCTGCGCCCATATCTTTTAAAACAGACACAGGAATGCGGTCCACAACCGCTCCATCGACTAACTGTCTGCCACCCATTTCATGAGGAACAAACACGCCTGGAATGCTGATGCTTGCTCTGACTGCTTGTGAGACAGACCCTTTTTTAAACACGACCTTCTCCCCTGTCTCGAGGTCACAGGCCACCACCGCAAGGGGCATTCTTAATTCTTCGAATTTTTTCCCATATGTAAACGTGTGAATCAGCTGCAAAATTCGATTTCCTTTTAAAAGACCGATTTTTGGCAGTGTATAGTCAGCATAATACTTTCTTCTGAAGACAAGTGCAAGTTTTTTCATTTTTTCTACGTCTTGTCCTGCTGCATAAAAACTCCCAACAAGTGCGCCAATACTGCTGCCAGCGATCATATCTACCTGAATACCTTGTTTCTTAAGACTAGATAAAACCCCGATATGTGCCATTCCCCTCGCACCCCCAGAGCCTAACGCAAGCCCGATGACTGGTCGCCTCATGAAAATCCACCCTCCTCTTTTCTATGCATATATACGAATCTATTGGTCTAAACATGCCCCTTCTGCTCGTATAGTAATAGAAGACAGGCTCGGCTAGTTTCTTTCTTTTTTGATCACGAGCTCGCCAATAGATCATAACGGCAAGGGGCGAAATCTCCATGAAAAAATGGAACACTCTGTTCATCGCTGCTTTTTTTATCTTTTTAACAGCCACTGTGATTACACATCCACAAGCCTCTTTGCAAGCGTCTAAAAATGGACTTGCAATGTGGTGGGAGGTTGTATTTCCATCATTGCTTCCTTTTTTTATTTTGTCCGAGCTATTAATTAGTTTCGGGATTGTCAGATTTGTCGGGGTATTATTAGAACCATTTATGCGCCCTATCTTTCGAGTACCTGGTGTAGGCGGATTTGTCCTAGCGATGGGAATGGCATCAGGCTTTCCTTCTGGTGCTAAATTAACCACAAGACTCAGGCAGGAAGGACAACTGACACAAATCGAAGCAGAGCGCCTCGTTTCTTTTACAAATTCATCGAATCCATTGTTTATTTTCGGTGCGGTGGCTGTTGGTTTTTTTCATCATCCAGCTTTAGGAATTGTTTTGGCCTGCGCACATTATTTAGGGAATCTCGCTGTTGGGGTGACGATGCGGGGATATAAAGCACGGCATGATGCACATCTGAGGAGCCGTAAGCGATTTTTATTCCCACCGTTTCAAGAGGCATTCAGCGCTCTTCATACAGCAAGACTCGCAGAGAAAAGACCGCTCGGCCAAATTTTAAGTGATGCGGTCATGTCATCAGTCCAAACACTCTTTATGATTGGCGGCTTTATTATCTTATTTTCTGTGTTTAGCAAAATGCTGTCAGTTGTTCATGTGACGGACCTCTTATCCATAGGGATCGGATATATGCTACAAACGATGCATCTTCCGCCAGAATTAGATCTTGCGATGATTGCTGGTTTATTTGAAATCACATTAGGAAGTCAGCTGACAGGATCACAGGAAGGCACCCTTCTTGCTAAAACGATTGTCGTCAGCTTTATATTAGGATTCAGCGGGTTTTCTGTTCAAGCTCAGGTCGCTGGCATTCTGGCGGCAACAGATATACGCTTTAAACCGTTTTTCTTCGCTCGTTTGCTTCACGGGATTTATGCAGCTGTTTTTGCCTTCTTATTGTTCAAGCCTCTTTATGTCTCTCGATCTGACATGGCTCTCCCAGCAGGTGCCTTTGAAGCAAGCCAGCAGGTCGTCATGTACAGCAGCGTGCTTTGGAATCAGCTTGTGACAGCTGGCCCTTTGATCACGCTATGCAGCTTGATCTTGTATACGGCGCTATACTATCAGAAATTAAAAAAAGGATGAGTACACGGTGCACTCATCCTTTAAATTTTTCTATCAGCGCTTCTTCTACCTCTTTTGGCACAAGGTCTTTGACTGAACCATCATATTTCGCTACTTCTTTGACTATGCTGGAGCTTAAGAAGGAATACTGATTGTTGGTCATCATGAAAAACGTTTCAATGTCATCGTTTAACACTTTATTCATTGATGTGCCTTGCATTTCATATTCAAAGTCTGTCACAGCTCTTAATCCGCGTAAAATGACTTTGGCTTCTTTTTGTTTCGCATAATCAACAAGCAGACCGTGAAAGGATTCAACTTTGATATTTGGCAGATCCTTCGTCGCTTGGCGAATGAGCTCACACCGTTCTTCAACGGTAAACAACGGTTTCTTGGATGAGTTATTTAGTACACATACATACACTTCATCAAAGATCTTTGCACCTCTTTTGATGATATCCAAATGGCCCAATGTGACTGGATCGAAGCTACCCGGACAAACGGCTATGTTCCCCATGCTTTAATTTCCCCGCTTTCTATAGATCGTAATACCAGTCAACCCGTACAGTTCCTGTCTTGATATGTAAAGCTGTCCAGCTTCCTCTGGCAGTATAACGTCCTTATCATGCTCACACACGATCACGCCGTCATCTGTTAATAAGGCATGCTTGTCAATCATGTCAAGAAGTGCTTTCAGCTGTTGATCTTTATAAGGCGGATCAAGAAAAATCGCTTGAAAGGATTCCTCTCGTTTCACAACGGCTGCGAGTGCACGCTTTGCCTCGTTTCGAAACACTTCACTTTGATCAATCAGCTCCAATTGATTGAGGTTTCCTTTTATCGTTTGAATCGCCTTCATATCTCGATCAACGAATATGCAATGATCGAATCCTCTAGAAAGCGCTTCAATCCCTAAACCACCGCTTCCCGCAAATAAATCAAGGGCCCATCCGCCATCAAAATACGGGCCGATCATATTAAATATCGATTCTTTTACTTTATCTGTCGTCGGTCTTGTTGATTGACCTGGTACCGCTTTAAGTGTGCGGCCTTTTCTCGTTCCAGAGATGACTCTCATTTTCCCACCACTTTTTCTGCTTGCTTCTATTGGTTATTGTGTATGACAAAAAATCCAACATTATCTTACCACAACACTCCGCAGGGGACAATGCGCGGACTTTCATTCATTTTCTATGTATAGATCAAGAAAAGCGGGGTCATACTACTTATAACAGCATCTGATGTGGTGCTGTTGCCAACCGCGGAGAAGACTTACGTTTCCCCATAAGTTCTTCCTCCGGTTTCTCCTCTCCCTTTGCCTTCTCCTTAATGAATCATTAAGAATAGAAGGACCCCGCGGGTGATGCCGCGGGGGTTTTTTTGTGTCTTTAAAAGCCCACTTTATAATCATACTCTTTTGCTTTGTCCAATTTGGATTCGTACTCTAATTTAATAAAAGGTTTATATGAAGGCTCAACACGCTTCACAAATGGCAATGAGCTGAGCTTAGCCATATGGCGCTCGAGATCATTCATATCACAATAGATCACTGCATATTTCATTTTCCTTGAAATATAGTGAACATTTCCAAATTTTCTTAGCGCCTTTGACTGCTTTAACGAATGCAGCCAAACGACCATCCCTTGACGTTTGGTTTCCATCTTTTCACCTGCCGCTTTTTCAATTCTTTTCAGTCATTATGTAAAAGACGAGACATTCAAGTCTCGTCAAGATACTTTACAGCCACAGCTGCCACCAGATCCACAGCCACCGCCGCATGATGATAGACCATCAAAATATGGGTTCCCTGTTGGAACTTTGATATATGCTGATACAGCTTGACCGATTTCAATACTAATCTCATCTAAGATGGATTGAATCGCTGTTTCTGCTTTTTTGAAATCAACCACTGTATCGTGAAGATCTATCTTTCTTTTGACCTCACGCATTTCCTTTGAGATCGTTCTATAGTCCGGATGGTATTTGCCGAACCGCTGCACATCCTCATATTGCTCTTTTACTTTTGTAAAATGGGCAATAATTTGTTGGGCTTCTTCGTCTTGCTGGAGACGCTTAAAGCAGTTGCGGTAATGTTCAGCCTCCTCCGACTGAAGAATCATGGCAGCCAATTGATTCGCTTCCTCTTGGAGCTCCACAGATTCGATTGTCGCATACATAAATGATGCACCTCCAATTGATAGTTTACCACGAAACCTATGGATCAGAAAATGCTTTTACGTCACAAATACATCCCATGTCTCTCTTTTCTGCCTATATTCTGGATGACGAGAATTGAGCACAACGGTCATTTTATGCTTTCCTTTTGAGAGATGCTTGACCACAAATGCAGCAGTATATTCATTGCCTGCACGTTTTCCGTCTACATACACTGTAAAATATCCCGCCTTCTCATCCTTTTTTAGTCGCGTAGGCTCAAGATGAAAATCTTGCAGTGTACTTTCTATATAAACAGAAGACCCCTGCACTTTGTATTTTAAAAAGCCTTGCTGCTTCATTTCACTCTGGGCTTGCTGCATCACATGTACAGCTGGATCTTCCTTCATGACTTGCTTCTCTTCATGTTGACTTTGACACCCGGTGACAAGAAAAAGCAATGCGCATATTGACAGCATCCATTTCATCATCTGATTCTCCTTTCATCTACTTTTATAGGATGCTCAGGAAATGGACATCTTAATCAACTCAAAAAAGCCTCATCCGGCTCCATTTTGATTACGCATTGCTTGGAACATTTGAATCATCATTTCAGCCATTTGGACACTGTTACTCAACTGACTCACACGATGAGGAATGGTTTTTTCGTAAAAATTCATTTTATCTAATTCAAAGGACGATAGCTTATCAGGATGTCGAGTCAGCTGTCTGTACCAGAGAGGACGCTGTCTGATGAATTTGATTCGATCCTCTTCGGCCATGACAAACTCCTGTACTTCTTTCCGCACCAAAAGCATCCCCTTTCACTTAATCTTTCCTGAAGGAGAATGGGTGCTGACTGCCTCCAGATGAACCTTTCTTTGAGCCATTTGATGAAAATTGTCCGAGTAAGCTTTGTAAAGAGGAAATAGACTGGCTCATTTTGTTGATTTGTTCATTCATTTGATCAGCGTCCATTTTTTTCACAGCAGAAACCATTTTAGACATAAAATCGGCTTTTCCCGCTTCACTTGGCTTAGAGGCTTTTTCTTCTTTCACGTCTTCAGATTGCGTTTGCCGGTAAGGAGACCACATCTCATCTTCTTCACCAAACATGACCCAATTTTCGTATACACTTTGCCAGCTTTTTTCTTGCGTTTGCACTTCTTGAATTAACTTCGGATGGCGTCTGACGAATTGTTTAAATTCATCAATGGATGTTTGTTTTTGCTTGTTTGTCATATCCTCACCCCCCATACAAATGCCTACTATACTATATACATCAGCAGTTATTTTGGTGAGCCTCTTTTTCAATCAAAAAAAACAGCTGTGATGGTGCAGCTGCTTTCGTTTAAGATGTTTTTTTGATGAAGTTTTGGGTGTAGTATTTTTCTTTCACACCGACGCCAAGGTGTGTGTAATCTTTATTTAATAACGCCTTCCTATGACCTTCACTATTGAGCCAGCCTTCTATCGCTGCAGGTCCATCTACATAATTATAGGCAATGTTTTCACCTGCAAGCTGAAATGCCACCTCGCCTCTTTCTAATCGGTCTTTCAGCGTACCGTATTTTTTAGATTCATGGGAGAAATAATGATTCTCTTTCATGTCCTCACTATGCATGAATGCCACTTCAGAGGTTTCATCATCCCACTTTAAGATCGGCAGTTTGTACTTATGACGAATAATATTGGTCATATCAAAAATTTGTTTTTGACTGGAAGCTTCGATCTCTTTCCATTTTTCACCCGATATTGCCTCTGGTTCTATCAATTGACCACGATAGACGACTTCGTATGGCTTTTGTTTCACAAATGTATCTGCGTTAAACGCCCTGATACTTGAAAGGGTGCTTTCAAACTTATCCATGTAAAGCTGAACATATACATCATCGTCCACTTTCACGGTGGGTCTTGTATTCATATCATCTTCTGAGAATTCAAAGCGATATGAATTTTGTTCATCCTCTACATGAATATAAGGTGCAATTTGTGTTTTTTTAAATACCTCACTTGTGGCTTGACCGATTTTAAACGGTTCAACATTGAGCCCGTCTCCTGTTGCAAACAATGTCACCACTTTACTATCCTTTACCCCTACTTGAATATAGTGCTTCTTCGATTGATTGTATATCCACCAGTCATAATCATATGCGGAAGGATCAATGCGATCTGGTTCTCCCAGCTGTTTAAGCACTTCGTTTGAAGATTTCCCCATAAAGGACATGAGCCCCTTTTTCGGGATGTTGATCGGCTTATCGCTAGATGTTTCTTCATTAGACACCTTCGGTTCATTGCTGTTTTCTTTTTCTGGTGAAGATCCATATTGAATAAACAGAACGTACGTTCCAGATATAATCAGGAGGATGAGGAGTGTTTTGAGCACAGTTTTCAAATAAACACCTCCGTTAAATTGGCAAGGTACAAAAAGTACCTTCTACTGTCATTTAAACAAAACTCGCTCTATTTATCAACGACAATACAGCCTATTTAACACGAATTTAAAATATGCCCCTCTTAATGAAGAAATCCTTGCCCATGATCTTGATCCTGCTGAGAGATTTCTGTCAGTGCATCCCCTGCGCGATCATTCGATAAATCTTCGACGGATAAATCTCCAAGAGCGACAATCCCTGTTAATGCACCGTTCTTCACAACAGGAATGCGGCGAAGCTGGTGCTCTGACATCAGCCGGACAATTTCTTCAAGCGTTGCATCTTCTTCTGCTGTAAGTACTTCCTTCGTCATCAGCGAGCCTACTTCCTGTGAGTTTGGCTTTTTTTCTGCAATGCCTCTGAGTACAAGGTCACGGTCTGTCACGATACCAACGAGCTGATCTCCGTTAACCACGGGAATGGCTCCAATGTCTGCGTCTCTCATTTTGACTGCCGCTTCATACGTATTGTCATCTTGCTGACATGTCACTACTTTTTTTGTCATAATATCTTTGATTTTTTTCGTTTTCACGTTGATTCCTCCATCTGTTATTTTCTTTATTACTGTAACCAGGTTATAAAAGAACATACCTTTCACAGTTGAAAGTTTAACGCTTTCATACTATGATTGTCAGTAAAGGGAATTTTTATAAGGAGGGGTTTTGGGTGAAGTTTGAAGGTATGGGGATTGAAAAGGTAGCTGCTGACTTAAATAAATTAGATTTCATCATGGAAAGTGAAGGATTTGTACGAGCCGATCAATGGGATTATGAGCGTGTGACGTACGACAGAAAGTTTAACATGGTAGAGGGAACCTTTTATTTACGCATTTCCGGCTACGCCACCGAAGGGGATGTTGGTTCAAAAAGAGCACACATACAGCTTCTCACACCTTTACTCGGAAAACATTATTATCCGCACGGTGTTGAATACGGCGAAGGCGAAGATTTCCCTAAGTCTCTCATCCAATCAAGCAAAAAAACGCTTGAACAGCTGAAAGAAAAACTAGAAGCAATGACTGCAGAAGCATAAACGAAAGCACAGCCATCCGGCTGTGCTTTTTTCATTCATATTTCGGAATCAGGGCATCTGGTACGGCATCTTTCGCTCTTTCTTTTCTTGCCCAGTCAAAGAAGACAACAGCAAGGATCGAGCCGTACACAATCTCCTGAATAATTTTCATCAAAATCGCGCCTAGCTGCTGGTCTTCTAGCAGCGGCAAGGTATGGAACATTTCAGGACCAGTGAGCGCAAGACCTGCCAGTGTATCACTTGGTACGCATAGATGCAGCGCCTGTATCCAAGCACCAGCATCAGAATAGGTTGCATAGATCGGTGCCTCACTAAACATGATAAGTGCACACGCAGGAGTCATTAATATCCCGTCTGCCATGATATAACCAAGCTTTAAAATGCCTGTAATCTGAGGCTGACTTTGGACTTTATGAACGAGCGGCCACCACATGAAAAAGGCAGCGATAAAAATGACCACTGTCATCAGCGCATGATAAAACGGATCTGTTTTCACAAAGTCAAACACAAGCGGAATATGGTACATCGAAAACAAGCCGTTAAACCCAAGCAATGCAATTAAAGGTTTGGAAAACAAACGAAACATCTGCTGAATGCCTGGTGTTTGTATGATCCGCTCCCAAATGACCGCAGGTAATCCTGTAATAAGGAGAGGCGGAATGACTAAATAGAGCACCGCCATTTGCGCCATATGTGCACTAAACATAATATGCCCCATTAAATCAATCGGGCTTCCTTTTACGGTGTATAACAGAACAAGCCCCGTCAGAAACAACGTTTTCTCTTTTACCGTCGCACGATGCTTCCCCTTTGTCACAAGAAGCAGATAAAGAGCAGCTGCTATGACAATACTAGTCAAATAGTAAGGGCTCCATAATGCCCGAAATCCGAATATTTCTAAGTTCTCCATTGCTGCGCCTCCTTCAAGGGCAAAGCGGGCTTACCACCAAATAATGGTCAAAAAGGCTAATACGGTAATAAACGCGACAAACACACCTGAGTAAAGAAACAATGCGGGTGTTTCATGCCCTTTTTGGTTCATGTGCATAAAATAATAAAGCTGAAAAGCCACCTGAATAACGGCAAGCAGTAAAATAAATGGTACTGCGAACCAGTTTCCTACGTCTTCAGAAGCGATTGTTAAAAAGGCAACAAAGGTTAATCCAATCATCAAGCCGAAAGAAATGAGCTGATGCTTCATTTCTTCGGCATTTTTCTTTTTACGGTATACAAGATCGACTTTAGACTGATTTGTGCTTTTATTTCCCATTCTTATCCCACCATTCCCATTAAATATACAACGGTAAAGATGAAGACCCACACAACATCAATGAAGTGCCAATACAGACTTGCCACATAATATTTCGGCGCATTGTATAAATCGAGTCCGCGTCTCATATTTCGAATCATAAGAGCGGTAATCCAGCAAAGTCCGAAGGCGACGTGAGCCCCGTGAGTTCCTACAAGTGTATAGAAGGAGGAACCAAGAGCTGAGCTGGTAATGGTAAAATCATACGCATGCACATAATGATAGAACTCATAAATCTCAACCCCTAGAAATGATGCACCTAATAGCACAGTCACGCCAAGCCAAAGCTGCATCTTTTTAAAGGCAAAGTTTTTCATATGATACATTGCATACACACTCGTTAAACTGCTCGTCAAAAGAAGCATCGTGGCAATAAAGACAAGTGTGAGATCAAACATATCCGTTGTTTTTGCTCCGCCTGCATTAGAATTTTTCAGCGCCAAATACGTGGCAAATAGCGATGCAAACAGAACGGTTTCTCCCCCAAGAAACAACCAGAACCCGACAAACTTATTCTTTCCTTCTAACGTGGCTTTCTCAGGAGAAGCCGGAAAAGTTTCTGCTGTCATTTTTTGTGGTTCCATTATGCTTTCACCCCTTTATCATCGTCATCGGTCAAATCTTCTTTGTGAATATGGTACCCATGATCGTCTTTAAGAGAGCGAACCAGCATGGTCGCAAATGTAATGCCAAGACCAATGAGTATCACTGGAAGCCCCCAGCTATGCTCTTGACGATACATGAAGCCAAACGCTGACACAAATAGACCGAATGAGATAATGACAGGTAAGATGGAATTATTCGGCATGTGAATATCATCGAGCGGTTCAGATGCTGTCATTCCTTTTTTACCATCCATTTTTTCAATCCATAATGGATCTAGTCCTCTGACAAGTGGAAGCTGTTTAAAGTTATATTCTGGCGGAGGTGAAGACACTGCCCATTCAAGCGTTCTTCCGTCTCCCCAAGGATCGCCCGATACACGCTCTCCTTTTGCTGTCGTCCAGATGACGTTAATCAGCAGAATGACAACAGCTACAAACATAAACAGCGCCCCAATCGTACTGACCAAGTTCCCAAGGTCTAACCCCTGACCTGGCAGGAATGTAAAGACTCGGCGCGGCATGCCCCAAAGACCTAGGAAATGCTGAATAAAGAAAGTTAAATGGAAACCGATGAAAAATAGCACAAAGCTAATTTTCCCAAGCTTCTCATTCAGTATTTTTCCAAACATCTTCGGCCACCAGTAATGCACACCAGCTAAAATACCGAATACGACCCCGCCGATAATGACGTAGTGGAAATGCGCCACGACAAAATACGTATCATGGAACTGATAATCTGCTGCAGCTGCTGCAAGCATAACTCCGGTTACCCCGCCAAGTAAAAACGACGGTATAAAGGCAACGGAATACAGCATCGGCGTTGTAAATTTCACATTACCGCCCCATATGGTGAGCAGCCAGTTAAATACTTTAATTCCTGTAGGCACCGCAATCGCCATTGTGGCTACAGCAAAGATCGCATTGGCAATTGGACCAAGTCCTGTTGTGAACATGTGATGCGCCCACACCATGAATCCAAGGAAACCAATCAATACAGTCGCAAACACCATGGACGAATAGCCAAACAACCTTTTTCTTGCAAACACTGGAATGATTTCAGAAAATATTCCGAATGCTGGCAGGATTAAGATATAAACTTCTGGGTGTCCAAAAATCCAGAACAAATGCTCCCAGATGATTGTATTACCGCCGAGCTCTGGATTGAAAAAGCTCGTATCAAACATTCTATCAAGCATCAGCATCGCAAGCCCTGCTGTAAGTGGCGGGAATGCGAATAAAATCAGTGCTGAGGCGACAAATGTCGTCCAAGTAAAGAGCGGCATTCTCATATACGTCATCCCAGGCGTTCTCATATTAATAATCGTTGCTAGAAAGTTGATTCCGGCAATTAGCGTACCAATACCCGCTATCTGCAACCCTAAAATATAGAAATCCATGCCGTGTCCTTCTGAATTCAGCGTGAGCGAAGCGTATGCAGTCCAGCCTGCATCAGGTGCCCCGCCCATAAACCACCCAAGGTTTAAGAAAATTCCTCCGAAAAAGAACAGCCAAAAACCAAGTGAATTCACAAATGGAAACGCTACGTCACGTGCCCCAATTTGAATGGGTACAACCGCATTCATTAATGCAAATAAAAGCGGCATTGCTGCAAGGAATATCATTGTTGTTCCATGCATCGTCATGACTTCATTGTAAAACCCTGCACTTACAAAATCATTTTCAGGGATGGCTAGCTGAATACGGATAATCATCGCTTCCAGGCCGCCAATTAAAAAGAAAAATCCCCCTGCCACTAAATATAGTACGGCAATTTTTTTGTGGTCAACCGTCGTCAAGTAATCCCATAAGACAGCGCCAAACCCCCGCTTTTTAGCTATAGTACTCACCATGAAATCCCCCTCTTATCTCCCATTTGCCCCTTTTCATATAGATGTCTATTTTAACTTTACACAGACTGTGTCTGACAGATGGCTATTTCTTGGTTGTAGAGACATATTCGGGAGCTTTTAACAAAAACTTCACATCGATTACATACCCTCTTACACATGCTTATTAGAAATTACTCGATTTTAAGTCCTTTTAAATACTCATAAAGTGCATCTGCTTCTGAGTCATTTAATTTAGGGTACGTCCCTGTCATTTTATTCCCTGGTTTAAAGCTCTCTGGATCTTTCAGCCATGCTTTTACGTTTTCTTTGTTCATGTCTTTAATTCCAGCTACTTTCGTTCGCTCTCCGAAGGTTGCAAGGTTTGGTGCTGTCCTTGCCGCTTCCGGCCGTTCATCCCCAGGCTCAACTGCGTGACAGCTCAAGCAGTTTTTCTCTTTAAATAATTTTTCACCTTCAAGGGCGAGATCTTTTGTGGATGTAGGCTTCTTGTAATCAGCCATTTTTTTCGTCCATCCTAAAAACTCATCTTGAGAAAGCGTTTTAACTTTAAAGTCCATTAAAGCATGTGAGGGACCGCAAAGCTCCGCACATTTCCCGTAGAAATATTCTCCTGCATCTTTCGTTCGTTTTGAATCAAAGGTTAAATAAAACTTGTTTTCATTGTCTGTGTTTGTATCAATTTTACCGCCAGCCGATGGAACCCAGAAAGAGTGTTTCACATCAGATGCTTTCAACTTAAAGTAAACCTTTTGATCTGTCGGTACAATCAATTCCTGACTTGTGACAATCCCATAATCAGGGTATTCGAATTCCCACCAATATAAACTGGCTCTTACATTGACAACAAGTGTCTTTTCAGGATCTCGTTTTTTCTTATCCATAGCGCTTGTATCCCCAAGCTCAAGCGTGTATGCCACAACAGGCACAACGAGAATAATGAGGAGAAGAATCGGAATCGCTGTCCACGTAATTTCTAGGTTACGGTTCCCTTCCACCTGCTTTGGAATCGTATCTTCTCCCACTTTAGAACGTTTGAATTTAATGATGACGTAAAAGAAAATGATCGATACAACAATGACGACAAGAACCATAATGAGTGTACTCAGTACAGTTAGGAAAAATTGTTTATCTGCTACTTCCCCAACTGGTTTGAGTGTTGATAAGTATGGTTCACCACAGCCCGCCAAAACGAGCGTCAATAAGAGAAACAGTGAATAAACACGCCATTTTCTTATCATAATTTGTCCCAACCCCTTTTGCTTGATCTCCTTTGCCTTTCGCTTTTTACCTCTTATTTATAAAATCACTTTTCACCCATCCATAACCCCCGCCTCTTATAAAAGCACTTACATTTCCTCTTTTCATAAAAAAATGATGTTTTTACTCAAAATACCATCTATGTATAAACAGAAAGCCGCCTAAATAGAACTGAATATCAGGCGGCTTTCATAGTTGTTAGAAAATGTTGTGTTATAAGATATAGCCTTGTTTTGATGTGATCAAAGTGTATTTTACTCTAGAATAGTGTAATAATAATCATCGCGACGAAAAAGATGGTTAAGTAGTTTAATGAATAAACGAACATGAGCGTTGACCACTTCATGACGTCTTTCATTTTAAAGCCCATAAGGCCAATGGCAAGCCATCCAATATTCAGCAATGTGCCAAGTGCGACAATCGGCCATCCTAATCCACCTAAGAAAAATGGAAGTGGAAGAAGACATGCTGTCCAAATGATAATTTGGCGCTTTGTGACTTCAAAGCCATAGACAACTGGTAGCATTGGAATGCCTGCCTTGCGATAATCTTCCGTTTTCTTAATCGCAAGTGACAGGAAGTGCGGGATTTGCCAGATGAACAAAATCATAAACAAAACCCAAGCCATTGTGTCAATTGTGCCGGTGACAGCTGTCCAGCCAATTAATGGCGGAACCGCCCCAGATACACTTCCAATGACAGTATTGATGGTGTAATGGCGTTTAGACCACATGGTGTAGAGAACCGCATAAGTAAAGACTCCGATAAATCCAATCACTGCTGATGTGATAGTTGTCATCAGAAGCATGATGAGTCCAAGTACAACAAGCAAAATACCAAATGCATACGCTTGCCCCGGCTGAATTTTACCTGTGACGGTCGGTCTTGTTTTTGTTCTTTCCATAACTATATCAATATCACGGTCAAACGCATTATTAATGGCGCATGAACCTGCAATAATAAGAGAAGAACCAATCATTGTTAACAGCACAATATCAAGATTCCCAAGGAAACTCATATCTGTAAAATAAAAAGCAAGCCACATTCCAGTAAATGTTGTAATGAAGTTGGAATTGACGATGCCCATTTTAATAAGTGCAAGAAAATCTTTCAAAGCTGTGGTTTCTTCTATTTGTCCATGAATAGCTGCTTCCGCGGCTGTTTTGGAATTTGCCAATGTGTATAACCTCCCTTGCCCAAACCTTCAAACTAACAATAAAACGTAAAATCGTTACAACTCTATCATACAAGATAAAGAGCTGTAAAAAAACATCCTATTAAATAATAAACGACAAACTTGAAGTTATTTGTGAACGTTTCGTGAATTTATTAGGATATACGTGTGTTCAGAAGGCGGTGCAATATGAATTATTCTCTCCTCTATTTCTATCAGACTGTGAAAGAAAGATCAAGCACTCTAAATCTGTAAACTTTGTGAACTAACATATCATTTTTTTGTGAACTTTGGTCATTATGAATTGCAACAGAACACGCATTTGGCTTAAACTTGAGAGCATGTGAGGTTTTTCATTTAGATCAGAAGTTTTTTAGAGAAGGTGAAATAATTTGATGAAATTTGCTTTAAGGTTATTGAGCGTGATCACAACGTTTGTGATGCTGATCGTTTTGATTGGTGGTGCGCTTGTGACGAAAACCGGCTCGGGTCTTGGCTGCGGTAGACAGTGGCCCCTTTGTCACGGTCGTTTCTTTCCTGAAATGAACCCTGCTTCCATCATTGAATGGAGTCACCGCATGTCAACAGGGGTTTCCACCATTCTTGTACTGGCACTGGCGATCTTATGCTGGAAAAAGATTAGTCCAGTATTCCGTGAAACCAAATTCTTGGTCATCATGTCGATTATATTCTTACTTCTACAAGCGCTGTTAGGGGCTCTTGCCGTTGTGTTTGGTTCTAACGCACTTGTGATGGCACTGCACTTCGGTATTTCACTGATTTCTTTTGCTTCAATCTTACTGCTTGCCCTTCTTGTGTTTGAGGCAACCAGATCTGAAACAAAGCTTGTGAAGCCGCTCCATATCGGGAAAAGAATGCAGTTCCATATTTATGGCTTGATCACATATACGTATATTGTGGTGTATACGGGTGCTTATGTGAGACATACAAAATCAAGCCTTGCTTGCTCTGTCTTCCCGTTTTGTTCAAAAGACGGTGCACTTCCGACTTATTTTAATCAGTGGGTTCAAATGTCTCACCGAGCAGCAGCACTTCTTTTATTCGTCTGGATATTTGTTGCGATGTTCCATGCCATGAAACATTATAAAGATCAGAAGCAGTTGTATTATGGATGGATCATTTCAGCCATTCTCATTACACTTCAAGCGATTTCAGGTGTGATGTCTGTGTATTCTCAGCTCGCACTAGGTTATGCGCTGGCTCATTCATTCTTTATTTCCTGTTTGTTTGGAGTACTCTGTTACTTCTGCTTACTCATTGCCCGGTTTAAATATGAAAGCAAAGAACCATTCAAATAAGAATTTGTATCCCCCTTTCTTGCTGAATGGGGGATTTGTTTTATTGTTGTTTTGCTTCTTCAAATAGCGAAATGGCTTTTTTGCGTCTTTCCTGGTGGTCAACTGCCGGCAGCGGATATGTATCACCTAGCACACACCCCGATTTCAATTGCTCATCAATCGGCATTTTACTTGGTTCATGAATCCATTTTTCATCGACATGCTCTAGCTCTGGTACATATTTTCTAATAAATTCCCCGCTCGGATCAAATCGCTTTGACTGAGTCGTCGGGTTGAAAATACGGAAGTACGGCACCGCATCTGTTCCGACCGAGGCTGCCCACTGAAATCCTCCGATATTTGACGCCTCATCATAATCGACAAGTTTTTTTGAAAAATACGCTTCGCCTTTTCTCCAATCAATCAAATAATCCTTTGTTAAAAATGAGGCTGTAACCATTCGCAAGCGGTTATGCATCCAGCCCTCCTCATTTAACTGTCTCATCCCTGCATCAACCAGCGGAAAGCCTGTTTCTCCTTTACACCAAGCTTCAAACAGCGTCTCATCTTCATTCCATTTCATCCCTTGAAACGCCGAATTGATTTCTTTTTCTTTCATCTCAGGATAATGCGCATAAATCATATGATAAAAATCGCGCCATGCCAGCTCTTTGATAAAAGTCTCTCTGCCCTCGTCTTCATAGAGTGCTTCTTCATATATCGCATGGAAGATCATTCGAATCGAAATAGTGCCTGTTTTTAAAAAACGCGACAGCTTGCTCGTTCCAAAAACTGACGGAATATCCCGTTTCTCATGGTAACGCGTTAATCTTTTTTGGATAAAGTGATGAAGCGTGTTCATCGCTTTGTCTGAGCCGATTTGATCAAAATTCCTTGAGCAGCCTTTTATCAATTCTCGCAGTTTGTCATTTCCTTTTTGCGAAAGTGACTCATCACAAATCGTATGCTCGCTGCTGAAAAATGATTTGTCAACTTTTATCACAGGCTGCTTCTCTTGCTTCCGCCATGATTGATAGTATGGGGTAAACACTTGATAATGTGACCCATCTGCTTTTAAAATATCCCGCGCCCCGTGAAGGTGTGTATCTTGCCATGTTGACACATGAATGCCCTTCTTTTCTAAAAAATCGGTTACTTGCTTGTCACGCCTTTGGCCCATACCCACTTCATCTTCATTAAAAAAGACGGCTTTGATGTCATACACTTCCATGACCTGCTGAAAGGCGCGCGGGACATCATCATGGAGAAGGTGAACATACACTTGAGATTCTCTCGCTTCCTTGACGAAATGCGCCAAGTTTTGAAAGAAATGTTCGTTATTTATATCCATTTCCATTTCAGTAAAAAATGGATCTAGATGATAAAGAGCCAATAATTTGTACTCATGTTTTTTTGCATATGTGATCGCTTTTGATAAGGCGATATGATCATCTAATCGCATATCTCGGCGAAACCAAATCACGACAATTTCCAACTTTCTTCACCTCACTCTATAGTGTAATCACTCTCGCAGGCTGCTGCACATTTTAATGCGCTCAAAAAAGACACATCACGATGGATGTGTCTCACTTATTATTCAGGCTTTAAAACAATCAGCAGATCTCCGGTTTGAATCGGTTCTCCATTTGTCACATGTATTTCGTCTACGACCGCAGTGAATGGGGCTTGTACAGTCGTCTCCATTTTCATGGCTTCATTGATCATCAAATGCTCACCTTGCGAGATTTTCTGTCCTTTTTCCACGAGCACTTTGATGACAGTGCCTGGCATTGATGCGGCAATGTGATTTGGATTTGAACGGTCCGCCTTCATTTTTTCTTGAACGGATGATTTGATGCTTTCATCCTTAATCACGACTTCACGCGGCTGTCCATTTAGCTCAAAGTAAAGAACTCTTGTGGCATCTGGATTCGGTTCTCCAATTGACACGAGTTTTACAATGAGGGTTTTTCCTTTTTCAATTTCTACCTCTATCTCTTCACCAAGCCTCATCCCGTAGAAGAACGTTGGTGTGTCAAGAACAGAGATGTCTCCGTAGCTTTCTGCTGTTTGGACAAATTCAGAAAAGACTTTTGGATATAAGGCATACGCAATCGCGTCTTGCTCTGTCAGCGTCAGGTCATGAGATTCTTTGAACTGCTGCTGTATAGCTTCAAAGTCAACTGGCTTCAGCTTTTCACCAGGTCTGACAGTGAGCGGTTCTTCTCCTTTTAAAATCAGCTTTTGCAATTTTTCAGGGAAACCGCCATGCGGCTGGCCTAAATAGCCTTTAAATAGTTCCACAACAGAATCCGGGAAGTCTAAAGTTGCTCCTTTTTCATAGACATCTTCCTCTGTTAAATCATTTTGCACCATATAAAGTGCCATGTCTCCGACTACTTTAGAGGATGGTGTCACCTTCACAATATCACCAAACATGTCATTCACACGTCTGTACATTTCTTTTACTTCGTTCCAGCGGTCGCCAAGTCCGACACCTTTCGCCTGCTGCTGCAAGTTACTATACTGACCGCCAGGCATTTCATGCTCATAAATTTCTGTATGCGGCGAATTCATGCCGCTTTCGAACTCATGATAGTATTTTCTGACAGAATCCCAGTATTGAGAAAGGTGTTCGACAGATTGGACGTTCATGTCTGGCTTTCTTTCATGTCCATCTAAAGCATAGTACAGTGAGCTCGCACTTGGCTGCGATGTAAGTCCTGCCATAGAGCTAACGGCCACATCGACAATATCAACACCTGCATCAATTGCCCTTGCATAGGTGAACAGTCCATTTCCACTCGTATCATGTGTATGAAGATGGATAGGGATCGTGAGTTCATCTTTTAAAGCAGAGACTAACTCATAAGCTGCCTGCGGCTTTAATAATCCCGCCATATCTTTAATACCTAAAATATGTGCACCGGCAGATTCAAGCTCTTTCGCAAGAGATACATAATACTTAAGATCATATTTCGGACGAGATGGATCGAGAATGTCCCCTGTATAACAAATGGCTGCCTCTGCCACTTTGCCTGATTCACGAACAGAATCTATGGCAAGCGTCATGCCTTTGACCCAGTTTAAGCTATCAAAAATACGGAACACGTCAATGCCTGCCTCAGCCGATTCCTTTACAAATGCTTTAATTAAATTATCTGCATAGTTTGTATATCCGACAGCGTTTGATGATCTTAAAAGCATTTGGAACAAGGTGTTCGGAACTTCTTGACGAAGCTCTTTCAGCCTTTCCCAAGGATCTTCTTTTAAGAAACGATACGCAACATCAAATGTAGCGCCGCCCCACATTTCCATACTGAATAGCTCTGGCCATAAACCTGCTGTTGGCTGGGCAATTTTCTTCAAGTCATGTGTTCTAAAGCGTGTTGCAAGCAGAGACTGATGCGCGTCTCTAAAGGTTGTATCTGTTAAAAGGACGCTCTTTTGTTCTTTTACCCAATTGGCGAGCCCCTCAGGTCCATGCGTATCTAACAATTGTTTTGTCCCAGACGGAACCTCTTCATGAACAGGAAGCTTCGGTACATTTGGTCTATCAAATTGAGGCTTCTTTTTCTCCGCAATACCAGGGAACCCATTAATGGTCACGTTACCAATATAAGTAAGCATCTTCGTTCCACGGTCTTTTTGTTTAGGGAAATTAAATAGATCTGGGGTTGAATCGATAAACGACGTATCGTATTCCCCTTTTAGAAACTTCTCATGCTTTGCCACGTTTTCAAGAAACGGAATGTTTGTTTTAATTCCGCGAATCCTGAATTCCTGCAAATTACGGACCATTTTAGCAGCAGCCTGATCAAATGTGAGCGCCCATGTGGACAGCTTGACCAATAATGAATCGTAATAAGATGTAATGACCGCACCTTGGAAGCTGTTCCCAGCATCTAAGCGTACACCAAATCCCCCACCTGAACGGTAGGCCATAATTTTTCCTGTGTCCGGCATAAAGTTATTTAAAGGATCCTCTGTCGTGACCCTTGATTGAATGGCAAATCCATGTGTGAAGATATCTTCTTGCTTTGGTATTCCGACTTCATTGCTATGGAGATCATGACCCTTTGCGACAAGAATTTGGGTTTGTACGATATCGACACCTGTGATCATTTCTGTGATCGTGTGTTCCACCTGTACCCTAGGATTGACTTCAATAAAATAAAACTCACCATTTGCGACTAGGAATTCTACAGTCCCAGCGTTAATATACGACACATTTCGAGCCAGCTTAACAGCCGCTTCGCAGATGTCCTCACGTAATTGATCTGTAAGAGATACACTTGGCGCAACTTCAATGACTTTTTGATGACGCCTTTGGACAGAGCAGTCACGCTCATATAAATGAATGATATTGCCGTGATTATCACCAATCACCTGCACTTCAATATGTTTCGGATTTTCAATCAGTTTCTCAACATATACTTCGTCATTTCCAAAAGCAGCTTTCGCCTCTGACTTTGCACGGTCATAGCCTTCATTCAGCTCCTCTTTTGATCTGACAATCCGCATACCCCGGCCGCCGCCGCCTAGTGAAGCTTTAATAATAAACGGGTAACCGTATTCTTCACCGAATTTTTCGACTTCTTTGACCGAATCAACTGGTCCGTCACTTCCTGGAATGACTGGAATTCCAGCTTTTTTCGCTTCTTCTCTTGCCTTTACTTTATCTCCAAACATATCTAAATGCTGAGAAGTTGGACCGATAAATTGAATGCCTTCCTCTTCGCATCGTCTTGCAAAATGAATATTTTCAGATAAAAATCCGTAACCTGGATGGATCGCATCCACATCATTTCGTTTTGCAATTTCGATGATCCCCTCGATATCAAGGTAGGCATCAATCGGTTTTTTTCCTTCTCCAACTAGATATGCTTCATCTGCTTTATAGCGATGATAAGAGCCCGAGTCTTCTTTGGAATAAATGGCTACTGTACGTAAATTGAGCTCCGTACAGGCCCTGAAGACTCTGATAGCAATTTCCCCTCTGTTTGCAACTAGAACCTTTTGAATTGTTCTCTGTGACATTTCTCACTCCTCCATATCCCTTAAAATTTTATATGTACTCTATAATAAAGGAAGAAATGAAAACTGTACACTTTTGTTTTCTAAAGATTCAAAGTTTTCCGCAATCCATTTTTTTGAACTGATGGCTTGCTCATTGATTTTTTCTTTTTGTAACGCTCTTTATATTCAGTAAACATGCTGATATTCAGCAATATTCCCATACAACCGCTCAGTAAAATGATGGACGATCCCCCGTAGCTAATAAACGGAAGAGTGACCCCAGTAATCGGAATCAGACCAGAAACACCGCCTAAATTAATGCATGTTTGGATCGCAATCATGGAGGAAATTCCTATTGCAAGCAAACTTCCAAATGGATCTTCACACTTTCTTGCAATATAAAAACCTTTCACGACGATGAAGCCAAGGAGAGCGAGTACAAAAAACACGCCGAAAAAGCCAAGCTCTTCTGAAATGATTGCCATGATAAAATCTGTATGCGGCTCTGGAAGATACCCGTACTTTTGAACGCTTTCTCCTAGACCCAGTCCAAAAAAGCCGCCTGATCCAATGGCGTAATAGGAATTAATCAATTGATGTCCAGTATCCCCTGCATCTTTAAAGGGATCTTGGAAACTCTCAAAACGCCCGAGGCGATTTTGCGTGAATATTTTATCCCAGAACAGAATAATAAATGGGGTTACGATGACCATCACGGCACTAAATAACGCCAGCAGCTTCGCAAGAGTTTTTCCGCTAAACCCTGAGCATAAAATCATCGCAAGAGCAATCATGCCAATGATAAAGGCTGTCCCATAGTCTGGCTGCAAAATGATAAATCCGCATAAGATCGAAACAATCACGATTGGAGGTGTGACTCCTCGTAAAATATGATCAATATAATGCTGCTTTTTTGCATACACAGCAGCAAGATAGATAATAACGACAATCTTCACAAATTCCGCCGGCTGAAGGCTGAATGGGCCTACTTTAATCCAGCTTCTTGCGTTCCCTGCAATATGACCGCCAAAGTACACATAGATGAGGGAAAAAACGGATAGCAGCAGCATACCGATTTGAAATTTCTTATTTGAAAACAGCTGATATGGAACTAATGCTGTAAAGAGCAAGATGACCGCTCCAACGATCATAAATAAAAGCTGTTTCTTAAAAAAATTATCTGGCGCGGCATCGTATCTAATCACAGATGTAATCATACTTGAGCTATACACCATGACCAAACCGAATGCGCTAATTAAAATAATGGCGAACAATAATGAGTAGTCATACGATTTTAGCATTCTCTTTAACATATAATCCTCTTCCTAACGTCTGTTTCTACTGCTTGATATCCTCTTAGCTGTTTTTATTCTACTACATTTTCTCTGTTTGATCTCGTTTTACCTCTTTTATATTGTTCGTCATTCATGAAAGAATCAAGTCCGTTTGACATGAAACAATGAAAAGAAAATAGAGGACAAAAAAACTCAAACTTATGTTAAGGAAGTTTGAGTTTTCAATCATTATTTTTTTGTGAACGCATCATGAAGTGCGGAAAGCTCTCTCTCAAGTTTATCGAGTAGTTTCTTACCTTCATGTTGATCAACTAATCCAAGCCGGACAGCAAAATCAATTTCTCTCGATAATCCGAACATTTGAGTATCTAAAACCTCTTCATAAAGAGGACATTGCGGCATCGTTAAGTTGTCCATTTGCACTTGGATCAATTTTAAAATTTTATCTGCATCCAATTTTAATAAAGACAGTGCTTTTTGCCGATGATCGACTAAAATTTCTGACGCCAAAAGTATCCCTCCGTTCCCCAGGCGAGTACCTAATTCTTCTATTTATCATAAAGCGAAACGCCCAAAATTGCAAGCAGATTTGTACAGTTCGCTTTGTAAAAATAAAAAGAAGCCCTCCTTCATTAAAAGATACTCATTTCGTATTTTTCACTCATCAGCTCAAGCAGCTTAATCCCAGCAATACTATTCCCTTTTTCATCCAGAGCCGGACCGAAGATACCGATTCCAAAATCATATGGTGCAGCTCCCATAATCCCGCCTGAGACACCGCTTTTTGCAGGAATTCCGATGTTAATGGCAAATTCTCCGCTCGCATTGTACATGCCGCACGTCACCATAAAGGTTTTACAAATTCTAGCGACATCTTTCGAAAGAATTTGCTTCCCCGTTTCTGGATGTCTGCCGTCTAATGAAAAAACACAAGCAATTTTCGCCAAATCCAAGCTGTTCATCATGATGGCACATTGTTTCGTATAGACGTCCATGACTTCCTCTACGTTCCCTCTAATAATATGATATTGCTTCATATAATAGCACATCGCCCGGTTAATCATGGATGTCTCAAATTCGGAGGCTGCTGTTTCCTTGCAGTATGTAATGCTTTTGTCATTTGCAAGCTCTCTAATGAAGCTAAGCAACCGGCCCAGCTGATCTTGCGGAGTCGCTCCTCTGATTAAACTCGTGACTGCGAGCGCCCCTGCATTAATCATTGGATTCAGCGGTTTATTCGGACTCGCTGTTTCCAGTTTGATCATTGAATTAAACGGGTCACCTGTTGGTTCTTGTCCAACAAATTGAAAGACTTTTTTTGGCCCTTCTTCTGAGAGCACAAGCGCCAGTGCTAATACTTTTGAAATGCTTTGAAGGGTAAATCGTTTATCTACATCTCCAGCTGAGTGGCACGTATTGCTCACATGATACACAGCCACAGATAAATCCGTCTGATCCGCTTTGCCGAGAGCGGGAATATAGGATGCTACTTGACCATCTTTGGCCACTTTTTTTGCTTCTTCTACAAATCGCTGAAGCTCTTCATTGTCGCGACATGCCATGCCTCATACACTCCCTATCGTTCATGTACGATTAGTGTGTACAAGGTGCAACATGTTTATGAAAGTGACAAAGCGGGAGAAAACTTCTATAATTTATGTTGGAAAGGGGTTGTCTTGAACATGAGCATCATTCAAATCAAGGGGAACGTACAGTACAAGATCACCATTGATCCAAGTGTATGGATTTTTGATGACCGTAAATTTTTAATGGATTCATTCTTTGAAAAAAATGCAGCAAGTGAAGAGAAGCAGCTAGATCAGGAGCTTGACCAAGAGCGGGTCATAAGAGAAGGTCAAACACTTCCACCCACGTTAAAAACAGAGAAGAAGTACGAAAAGGAAAGACTCGTCACAGGTAGCTTCGGGATGAAGCTTGGCGATATGCTAAAAAATGCTGAGCCGCTTGAACATGCGGATACATGCGAATTTGTCACAGAAACAGGTACAATTGCTGTACCGCTTTCTCAGGCAATGGAAAGCATTGCTCATTTCAGCCAACATGGTAAGCCAATCACAGAAGAAGGACCAATCCACGTCTATTTCGCGGATCAGTCCAACCTCACTCAGCCGATAAAAGGTGTCACAGAGCTCATCATTACATAAGAAACAGAGGGTCTGGACTATAGCAAATCAGCGGCAAGCTGTGCAAGTCCAGACCTTTCTCCTTTGACAAGCTTGACATGTCCAGATATTTGCTGCCCTTTGAACCGTTCAATCACATACGTAAGCCCATTATTTAAGCTGTCTAAATAAGGGTGATCAATTTGCTCTGGATCTCCCATCAGCACAATTTTACTTCCCTCTCCGACTCGCGTTAATAATGTTTTCACCTCGTGCTTAGTTAAATTTTGCGCCTCATCAATGATAATAAATTGATCAGGTATACTTCTGCCCCGAATATATGTCAATGCTTCGACTTGAATAGATCCAATTCCCGCCAAAATCGCATCAAGCTCGCCCGGCTTTTTTGTATTAAATAAAAACTCTAGGTTGTCATAGATCGGCTGCATCCATGGTCTGAGCTTTTCTTCCTTTTCTCCAGGCAAATATCCTATATCTTTCCCAACAGGCACGATGGAGCGCGCCACGATCAACTTTTTAAACATACCAAGGTCCTCTGTCTGCATTAACCCGGCAGCAAGTGCAAGCAATGTTTTACCAGTCCCCGCTTTTCCAATCAGTGTCACGAGCGGAATATCACGGCGCAAAAGCAACTCTAGTGCCATCGTCTGCTGGACATTCTTTGGACGGATTCCCCAAATATGCTCTTGATCATAAACGAGACGTTTCACTTGATCTGCCTTTTGATCAAGCATTCCTAAAGCAGAACCGCCTTCATTTCCCTTCATGATGACAAATTGATGTGGGTTGAATGGTGCACTTGTGACCTCTTTTATTGGTAATTGATTTTGCTTATAAAATGTATTCAATTGCTCAGTCGGAATGTAGAGCTCATGATAGCCATTATCGATGTCTTCATTTTGCAAAACACGGTCACTTAAAAAGTCTTCTGCTTGAAGCCCTATAGCATCTGCCTTTACCCGCACTAACACATCCTTGCTGACCAAAATAACAGGCCTGCCATGAGGCTTTGTTTCTTCCTCTAAGCTTAAATTTTTCGCGACTGCCAAAATTCGATTATCGTTCGTTTTTTCAATAAAAATTTCTTGAAGCTCATGAAAAGAGCGGTGATTCAGTTCAATGCGCAACGTCCCATTTGACTCTAGTGTAATTTTTTCATGCAGTTTCCCTTTCGATCTTAAACCGTCGATTAGGCGTGAGACGCGCCGAGCATTTTGTCCAACCTCGTCCATATATCTCTTTTTTGAGTCTACTTCTTCTAACACAACGGCTGGTATGACGACCTCGTTGTCTTCAAATGAAAAGATTGAATTCGGATCCTGTAATAACACATTTGTGTCTAATACATAAATTTTACTCAGGTCCTTCGCCTCCTGATCGGGGTTTCATTCATCCTTGTCTTTCCCAAAACGATTGTTAAAATATATGTTTTCATGAATAAAGTTAGAAGGTTAATTCAACAATAAAATAAATCATGCAGTTTGTGAAGGAGGGAATACAGATGCGACTATTTTTAACATTATTCATGATTCAAGCCATCATTCTGTTGGGCGCTTGCCAGCAGCAGGAAAAGAGAGAGGCACTAGACAAGCAAGATGGTCGCCAGCACGTAGTACGGGTGTCAGACTCAACGAAGAAAAAGACCAATCAAGCCCGGTCATCTACAGATGTTGCGCAGCATCTTGTCAAAGTGACAGAGCACGTAGCAGATGTCAATGATGCAACGGCGATCGTCATCGGCCGCTATGCTGTTGTTGGTATTGATGTAAAAGATGATTTAGATAGAAGCAAAGTAGAAAACATTAAATATTCAGTTGCAAAAGCACTGAAAAATGATCCAGAAGGTGCGAATGCTGTTGTGGTCGCTGATCCGGATACAGTCAGCCGGCTAAAAGAAATGGGCAAAGAAATACAAGCAGGCCATCCTGTCAGTGGGATTATGGATGAACTAGCCGCCATCGTCGGCCGCGTGATGCCAGAGATGCCGAGAAATGAAATTGATCGCCGCGAAACAGATCCGACAAATGAGCCGAATGATCAGCTCAAACAAAATGATCAAAAGCAGTTAGACGAACATCAAAACGATCAATCAAACCATCATATGAATCAGAAGAAATAAAGAGAACAGCTTATATCTCCTGTGATATAAGCCGTTTTCTACGCTAATTTTAAGTAGCTGGAAAACATGCTATAATAAATGCAATAAGTGAGGTGAAAAGGATGAGAGTGAAGTGCTCAATATGTGAGAAGCTTGAAACCATTGATGATGATACACTCGTTGCTAAGCGGTTAAGAAATCGACCGATTCATACATATATGTGCGATGACTGTCAGGAACGTATTAAAGTAAAGACAGAAGCACGCATCAAGACTGGCAGATTCTCTCTTTATCAAGATCCTGCGACAAAAGAGAAAAAGAAGAAAAAAGGAAAGAAAGAACAAAAGACATAAAAAAAAGACCTGACACAAGTTCAGGTCTTTTTTTACGTATTCACTGTTCCTTCTTTTTTCGCACGATGCAGCCTGATTTTATAAATAATCAAAATGACAGCTGCCACGACTAGACCTTCCGCTACTGGCAGGAAAATTCCTAGAAATGTAAGAAACGTGCAGCCAAAAATCAAAAACAAGTAAATCACGAGTGCTTTTAAAATCGGTAAACGTCTAGCAAAGCCGAGCTTAAAAACAATAATCGCTAAAACAAGGATGGTGCCATATAGGAGCCACATCCCTGTTTGCGGATTTTCATCGACACGAAACAGCATCGCGAAAAAGGATAGATTTTCACTTACTTCCTGATCATTCAAAAAGATTCCCTCCCCTTATCTTTCAGGGTTCTATCTCTTTAATTCTTCATGGAATTAAGATAATCCTGCTAGCTTTTTCTTCTTCGCTGATTTCTCACGTTCGTTTTTATCTAAAATTTTCTTTCTTAAACGAATTGATTCAGGTGTAACCTCACAGTATTCGTCCTCATTCAAGTACTCAAGAGATTCCTCAAGTGACATAATACGTGGTTTTTTCATGCTCACCGTTTGATCTTTCGTCGCTGACCGTACGTTTGTTTGTTGTTTCATACGGCTTACGTTGACAACAAGATCGTTCTCACGGTTATGCTCACCAACAATCATTCCTTGGTATACTTCAACACCCGGCTCAACAAAGATCACACCGCGCTCTTCAACGCCTTGTATTCCGTAAGCAGTCGCTTTACCTGTTTCCATCGAAACAAGTACTCCTTGACGGCGTCCGCCGACTTGACCAGACTGCATTGGCTGGTAGCTGTCAAACGTATGGTTCAAAATACCAAAACCACGAGTTAATGAAAGAAATTCAGTTGTATATCCGATTAAACCACGTGAAGGCACTGTAAAGATCAGGCGAACTTGACCATTCCCATTATTGATCATGTCAATCATTTCACCTTTTCGTGCGCCCATTGATTCCATGATAGAGCCAGTGTGCTCTTCTGGTACATCAATTTGAACGCGTTCAACAGGCTCACATCGAACACCGTCAACTTCTTTTACAATAACTTCTGGCTTCGATACTTGTAATTCAAATCCTTCACGTCTCATATTCTCAATAAGAATGGATAAGTGAAGCTCTCCGCGTCCAGATACAACCCAAGCATCAGGCGAGTCAGTTGGATCGACACGAAGACTAACGTCTGTTTGAAGCTGCTGCTCTAAGCGCTCTTCAATTTTACGTGATGTTACGTATTTCCCTTCACGGCCTGCAAATGGGCTGTTGTTCACAACAAACGTCATTTGAAGTGTTGGCTCATCAATACGAAGGATTGGCAAAGCCTCTTGGTGTTCAACAGGACAAACCGTTTCACCTACGTTAATGTCTTCCATTCCAGAAACAGCAACAAGATCTCCTGCTTTCGCTTCGTTGATTTCCACTCGTTTTAACCCTTGGAAACCAAAAATCTTCGTCACACGGAATTGTTTCACACTGCCGTCAACTTTCATTAAGGCTACTTGCTGTCCTACTTGCATTGTTCCTCTGAATACACGACCAATCCCAATTCTTCCAACATAATCATTGTAATCAAGTAGTGCCACTTGGAATTGAAGCGGCTCTTCATGGTTATCAACTGGGCAAGGGATATGGTTAACAATGGCTTCAAACAAAGATTCCATGTTTTCATCTTGCTTGCTCGCATCGTTACTTGCTGTACCATTGATTGCTGATGCATAGACAACTGGGAATTCAAGCTGTTCTTCTGTTGCATCCAATTCAATGAACAAGTCAATTACTTCATCGACTACTTCAGCCGGACGAGCAAAGTCGCGGTCAATTTTGTTGACAACAACGATTGGTGTTAAGTTTTGCTCAAGTGCTTTTTTCAGCACAAAGCGTGTTTGAGGCATACAGCCTTCATAAGCATCCACAACGAGAAGTACACCATCTACCATTTTCATGATACGCTCAACCTCACCACCGAAATCGGCGTGTCCTGGTGTATCTAAAATATTAATGCGTGTATCTTTATAATGGATCGCAGTATTTTTAGCTAAAATCGTAATACCGCGCTCTCGCTCTAAATCATTTGAATCCATGGCTCTCTCAGCGATATTTTCATTCGCACGGAAAGTACCAGCTTGATGGAGCAATTGGTCAACAAGCGTCGTTTTACCATGGTCAACGTGGGCAATAATTGCGATGTTGCGAAGATCTTTTCGAAGTTTCACATTTTCATCTCCTAAAATAATTAGATAACTTTCATATTATATCACAATCCCCTTTAAATGCCGATCGTTTTTCTGTAAACTTATATTAACTCTAAAAAAAGGGATGGAGAAAAATGAAACAAATCAAATGGCTTCTATTATTATGTGCATTACTTGCGGTTGTCAGTATGGCGTTTATTGGGGTAACTCTTGCAGAAAAAAACGTGCTGGGTATTTGTCTAAGTATTGTGTTTGCCATGATTTTCATGGGTACAGGATTTACATTAAAAAGAAAATTAAACGTCCAATCATAAAATTTCTCAAAAGCCTTTTACATTCTACATGTAGAAGGCTTTTTATTTCGAGTAAAAACAAGACCAACCACCTATGAAAACCCGAGTAATCAGACTGAAAATAGCATGTAGACTTGGCAAATATAAGCAATCTGAACCTCTTCATTTTTCGACAAGAACTTTTATAGTCCTCCAAAATCAAACACAAAGTTACATTTTTCCTATTCTTCCACAAACTTTCTCATGGTATGCTGTTCTTGCAACAAAATTTAACAGAAAAGGGAGAGAAAAGAAGCATGAAGAAGATTTTGAGCAAATCGCTCAGCTCTGTTGTATTTTTCGCTTTAGCTATTATTCTTACTTTCACAACAGTAGCTCCTGGGCAAGCAAGCGCTGCAACTTTCAAAGGGATTCCTTTCGAGCAGCAGCAAGTCATTAAAGAATTATTGGAGAAAAACGAGCGTGTCATCAACATTCTCATCAACTCATTTGTTGAGGAAGACAACAACTACACATTTGATGTGAAAAAAGCTGTTGAGCTCGGACTAACTGAAGAAGAAGCGGCGACTGCTGAGAAATTCTTAGATCGCGCAGCTGTTCTGACAATCGTTTTCAGTGAAAGCATCACTAAAAACGAAAAAGGAAAATTGGTTTTTGATGCAGCGAAAGCTGTTGAACTTGGTCTTACAAAAGAAGAAGCAGCTAAATTTGAAAAGCTGTTGAAATCAGTGATCAGAATTGCTGATCTTGCTGGTGATGCACTTGTTTTAGACAAAAAAGGTAATGTTGTCATTGATTCAAAAATCGCAAAAGGTATTGGATTCAGCTCTACTGAATTACTTGTTTTCAACCAAATGCTGAAGAAAATTCCTCAAGAGCAATTAAAATCGGTCTATGATGCAATTCAAATTGCTAAAGAAAAATTAAGCTAAGCTCGAAAACCCCCATCTGGATCGCCCAGATGGGGGTTTTTTTATTTCAGCCAATAAAGAATGATCATCATCACATACCCTAAACCAAACACGATGCTTGCTCGGTATATTAACTTGCCATAATAGCGCTTCTCGAACTTTCTTTTTTCTTCCTTTTCATCTATATATGGCATAAGGTCAGGTGGCTGGATAAGAGTGATTGGTTCTTTCATTTCTTGATAAAGTTGCCGGCAGCTCTCGCAGGTTTGTAGATGCTCGGCTATTATTTTATTGGTACCCGCACTTGTGTCTCCCTCTATATAAAGGGGTAACAATTCTTCGATCAAATAACAGCTCATGTATTGAACTCCTCACAATGTAGCATTCGCTTCAGCTCTAATCTCGCTCGATGAAGGGTTGTTTTGACTTTAGATAAAGTCCAATTCAAAATTTCAGCTACTTCTTCATATGACAATTCCTGAATATCTCTTAAAATAAGGACCTCTCGGTATGAATCCTTCAGCTGATTGATATGATGCCACAGCCTTTGAATGTCAGCTTGTGTTTCGATGTGGTCCTCTGGTGTCAAAAAGGACTGCTGCTCTAAGTAATCAACCTCTTCTACATTCGTAATTGTCCATTTGATTTTCCGGCGATAGTCATTCACAAATGTATGATAAGCAATGGTATAAAGCCATGTTTTCACACTAGAATGTCCTTTAAAAGATGATAAACCATGTAGAGCCTTCATAAATACATCTTGCGCAAGATCCTTGGCCGTTTCCATATTCCCTGTCCGCCGATATAGATATTTGGTGATTTCCTGAAAATATTCTTCATAGATTTTTTCAATTTGATCAGCTGGTCTGGACATTAGAAATAAAACCACACAGTCATCCAAATCGATAAGACAATGAAAAAGAAGTATAACGAGTAAATAAACCCCTTCATGCGTTTTAACTCATTATAGTCATTCTGATCTTCAATCAGTGCTGAACCTTGTTTATTCCCTATGACAACATGCTGAAATTGCTGCTCATGTGACTTCATCCAGCTGTATGCTTCGTCACCCAGCTCCCCTTCTTGATACAGTTCATATAAGTCTTGAAAGATGGCTTGTTTTTCTTTATCTGTCAAAACGGTGCACCTCTTTTGTTCGTCCATTTACTTCATAAATTTTACGCTCATTTGATCCAAAGGTTTGAATGATGACTAGCCATGAAATGTCCATTTCCCCTTCTTTGTTGATCATTCTAACTGGTTTTATTTGTTTTTTATAAATCATAGATGGTTTCTCATTTTTCAATACTTGTTGATAGACTTCATCACGATCTTTATACGATACAACATCCGGTATAGAGGACACTGGTTCCAGCCTCAGTTCAATTCCATCATGATCTCTAAACACACGCAGTAGATGAGAGGATCGATTAAATGTATACTGTTTGGTTTCATTAGTACCTGTCTTTTTCTTCACGTCTTCTGGCTTTTTCTCTATGAGCTTTAACAAATCTTCATCGCTGACGTTCCCTTTTTTCTGTTGAAGAATCGCTTTTGACAGCTTAAAGCTGATAACTTCTTTTGTTGAGCCATTAAACAGAAACTCCGATTGATCTTTTGTTGTGACCCTCACTTCATGCTGCCAATCAAAATAAAATTCATCAATGCCTGTGATTTGATAAGCTGGCGACTTTAGGTTTAAATGTTTATAAATACTGTTGATCCTGTTTTTTATCTCCATTTCTGTTAAATGGATTCCGTCTATATCCTTTAATTGAAAGATGGCGTTTACGTATTGCGCTTGTCGAAGCGTCCCTTTTTTCCAGGTGGCAAACGCTAAACTGTCCTCTTCATTCTGAGACATTTTTGGCAGAAGAAGAACGTCCGTCTCTCCGTCCTCTTTTTTTACAGCTAATTGAATGCGCTGTAGATCGATTGACCGCCCGCTTCTTTCAAAAAATTCAATGGTTTTTTTTCTATATTCTTTATCGGTTAGTTCCTTTCCCTCTAAACGACCTCGATAAGAATAACCGCTTAATTCGCCTGTAAACGCAGAAATATTCACTTCATACTGATCATCTGCAAACACGTAATAATAAGGGATAGGCTGAAGACTAGCATTTAAATACAGCGATTGATCCTCTGGTACAAATTTTGAAGCGAATGCTTTTGCACTTACTGCTGATAAAGGGCGATATTCTTCTGAAAATGTATCTACCAGTTCCATTTTGGTGAATTGGAACATGGTATGAGGAATATTGACAATCGGATTGAGTAATAGCAGAAAAAAGACAGCTATACAACCAGCGCCCCACTTCCTTAATCTCACCTTGTCCCGTAGTAAAGCAGATAACAAATAAATCGTCATAAAGGTTCCTGCTGCTGCTACTAAAATGACAATCGATTTAAATGTAGATTGAAGCTCATACTTCGAAATAGAAGGATAAAATATATAAAGCAAGGCTGCAAAAATCAAACCATAGAATAAAATCAATTCCTTCCACTTCCAGTGCCAAAACAAGCGAAAGAAAAGGTACAGCAGCAAAGCGGCAAAGCAAGCCATAGCCAAAATGGTGATCATATCTCTCCATACTAGCCCCGTATCACCGCTAAGAAAGAACTTTTTGCTTTCAGCAAACACAATAAACACTGTTTGACATAAAGGCAGAAGTAATACAGATAAATCAAAAGCAAAAAACATACCTTTATTTTTTAAATAAGGAAGAGTAATAACATAGTACAGTGATGCAAGCAAGACATACCCATAGATAAGAAATTGCATGAAATCCGTCAGCACTTCAAATGTTTCAATCGTATACTGTCTAGCTAGAACTTGGTGGCTCATTTCAAGTGTCATTCCGCCTAGCAGGACTACTCTTAATACAAGCCCAGCATAAAATACATAACCACTTTTCTTTTCTTTCCATATAGGAAGTGTCATAAAAAGGACAAATAGTCCAAGTACACACCATTGAATGATGCGAATACTGTACTCGTTTAAAATAAAATACCTTTCAAAATGGAGGGATAAATCACTAAACAAATCTAACATTAAAACACAATCCTTTACATCAAATTAAGGCCTCGTTCGTATAGACATTTCTCTTTCCAAAAAGTTTCATCAAATACAAAAAATCACTTCATTCTCATGAAGTGATTTGGTTTATTTTTTATTTCCACTGCCTTTTATGTAATCGTGCAAGATTTTTTTACAAACGGATCGATTTCCGGCGACGATACTGTTTTTGTCTAGAAACGTTAGGTGTTCTCCGTGTATATTTGAGTAGACTGCCCCTACTTCATCAAGCAGTACGCAGCCCGCTGCATAATCCCACGGCGCAAGCCTTAACGTGACGTATGCGTCACTTCTGCCGCTTGCGATATAAGCGAGCTCCAAGGCAGCTGATCCAATCGTTCTCGTCCCTCTCACATCACGCACAAGGCGGGCAAACGGTTTAGCATCAAAATAAGGGCTTTCGATCGCCCAGGTCGGGTTAATGCCGACAATGGCTTTTTCAATCTCTACATCTTTTAATGGCGGAAGCAGGGTATCATTCATATAAGCCCCTTCTCCTTTGACCGCATGGTAAAGCTCGTCATGAATAACGTCATAAATAAGACCGATTTTCCCAATGCCATTTTCAAATATCCCGATTGAAATGGCAAAGTTGCGTTTTTGATGGACAAAGTTCATTGTGCCATCGATTGGATCAATGATCCACACGACCCCATCCAGTGAGGTCACCTCTTCCCCTTGTCCCTCTTCACCTAAAATATAATGATCTGAAAATGTCGATTGTATCTTTTCAATGAAAAAACGTTCTGTTTCTTTATCGATATTTGTGACAAGATCATTTGGATTTGATTTTGTTTCAATTGATAGACCTTCCTGCATGGATGCTTTAATACGGCTTCCTGCTTCTTTTACCCAAAGCTTTGCAAGACGGTCAATTTCCACCCAGTTTGTCATCAGACTGTAAACCTCTTTTCTATGTAATACCTATTTGTAATAGCATACTGATATTATGTGCGTAAAAGCAAGAAAAAAGCAGCTTCATACAAAAACGAACCGATGAATTGGTTCGTTTTTACCTCACCTTGTTTTACCCTTTAAGCTGCTCCCATTCTTTTCTTAGGCGCTCAAGCTTTCGTTTGCTGCGTTCGATTTGGATGTCATCTTTTTGCTCGATGGCTTCATGAAGCGTAGAAAGCTCATAGTCCACCTCTAATCTCCACACAGCGATGCGATTCTTCTTCTCCTGTCTATACCCCTGCTTCACGATTTGCTTCATTTGGTCAACGCCCCTTCCAGAGAATGATTCATTCCTTGTCAGTTTTCATTGATAAAGAATTCAATCGATAAGAGAATTGGTTCTTGCTTATATCGTATGAAGCGATCGCATAACCGCAACGACATTCTGAAAATTGTGTTTTTACCTATTTGTTATGTACCACAAAATCGTTGTTTTTAAACGCTGCCCTTCTTCCTCTACAATCTTTGATCCGACGGTGCATCTTTTTTTGAGCTTAACCCAAGCTATGATAAAATATGATCAGCGAAAGAATACAGGAGGCATAATATGAGTGAAATGCGTTTTAGAGATGAAGATTTTGAGACATTTACAGTTGACGGTTTAGATGAACGAATGGCCGTATTAAAAGAAAGAGTCCGTCCAAAGCTTGAGGCGCTTGGTGAACACTTTGCACCACTTCTTTCTTCTATTACAGGAGACGAAATGTTTGTACACGTCGCAAAGCATGCTAGAAGATCAGTCAATCCGCCAAATGATACGTGGGTTGCTTTTGCAAACAGCAAGCGTGGGTATAAAAAACTCCCTCATTTTCAAATTGGGCTTTGGAAAACACATGTCTTTGTATGGTTTGCTCTTATTTATGAATCTCCTGTGAAAGGCGAATATGGTCAGCTATTTGAAAAAGAACTAGACACCATTCAGAAGAAAATACCGCAAGATTTTGTTTGGTCTAAAGATCATATGAAACCAGATGTCATGCGTCACAGCGAGCTCGATGCAGAACAGTTGAAAACGCTGTTTGAACGTGTCCAAACGGTGAAAAAAGCCGAGCTCCTTTGCGGCATTCAGTTGCCTAGAGAAGAAGTCGTTCAAATGAATAATGAAGAATTTTTATCAAAAATCGAAGATGCCTTCCGCACGTTGACTTATCTATACCGCTTTACACAAAAACAATCTGTATAAAAAAACGAGCCCATCTAGGCTCGTTTTTTCTTACATACGTATAATGGCGGACTCTGCTGCCTCTCTTGCCGTTTTCACTGTACGATAAGGAGAATACCCGCTTTCCTTTTCAAACGCTGCACAATGCGTCTTTTCTTCTGCTTTTGATGGCACAATCTCTTTAAAGCGTTTATAAGTATCTAATAACTCCTGTTTCGCTATTCCTTTTTCATAGGCTTTTTCAACAGCTTGAAAAAACGAAATAACCGCAATTTTTTCCTCTGTTGTCCAGTCGACGTCCATTGGATATTGATATTCCATTTACTTGTCCCTCACTTTAACACTCATTTCTTATTTGAACTTTTATTATAGCATCTGTTCGATCAGAAACCGATTGATTTTATGCTTTACATTCCGATCAGTTCATAATATAATTCTTTTGTTTTATGCAATGAAATCTGTCGTTATTGGCACAATAATAGCAGGTATTTCGATGAAGGTGGGAAAGCAATTGTCACAACATGATACACCCTTATACACTGGACTAAAAAAACACGCAGCAACCAATCCAGTTCAATTTCACATTCCTGGCCATAAAAAAGGAGCCGGAATGGACCCTGAATTTAGAGCATTCATTGGCGACAATGCACTCAGCATTGATCTCATTAATATAGAACCTCTCGATGATTTACACTCACCTCGAGGAATGATAAAAGAAGCACAAGATTTAGCTGCTGAAGCCTTCGGTGCTGACCATACGTTTTTCTGTATTCAAGGAACAAGCGGCGCCATCATGACAATGGTGATGACCGTATGCGGACCTGGGGATAAAATCATCGTTCCGCGTAACGTCCATAAATCGATTATGTCCGCGATTGTATTTTCTGGCGCAGTTCCTGTTTTTATTCACCCAGAAATAGACAAAGAGCTTGGCATCTCTCACGGCATTACACCAGAATCAGCGAAAAAGGCACTCACGGAGCACCCAGATGCAAAAGGTCTGCTTGTGATTAATCCGACGTATTTTGGCGTTTCAGCAGACTTAAAATCGATTGTAGACATTGCCCATTCATTTCATGTGCCTGTCCTTGTCGATGAAGCACACGGCGTGCATATTCATTTTCACGATAAGCTCCCGCTATCTGCCATGCAGGCAGGTGCCGACATGGCAGCAACAAGTGTCCACAAACTCGGCGGTTCCCTGACCCAAAGCTCTATTTTAAATATGAAGGAAGGGCTTATCTCAAAAGATCGCGTGCAATCGATTTTGAGCATGCTGACAACAACGTCTACTTCTTATTTGCTCTTGGCGTCACTTGATGTCGCTCGAAAGCGATTAGCCACTGAAGGAAAGGCACTAGCAGATGAAGCCATCCGTTTAGCTGAATCAGCGAGAAACCGTTTGAATCAAATTGATGGCATTACGTGTATTGGCAAGGAAATACTCAGTTCAGCTTCTACGTATGATTATGATCCAACGAAATTAATTATTTCAATTAAAGACCTTGGCCTCAATGGCCATGATGTCGAAAAATGGTTGAGAGAAAGCTACCGAATTGAAGTGGAGCTTTCTGACCTTTACAACATTTTATGTATTGTGACCCCTGGTGATTCTGATGAAACAATCGATACGCTTATAACGGCTATGAAAGACATTGCCGCAACCTCTACAAGTGAGAGCGGCACACAACCGGTAACAGAAGTACTGCTGCCTGAGATTCCATCGCTTGCCATGACGCCGCGTGATGCCTTTTACTCCACAACTGAAGTGGTTCCGTTAAAAGAAGCAGCTGGCCGCATCATCGCAGAGTTTGTCATGGTGTACCCGCCAGGCATACCTATTTTTATACCAGGAGAGATTATCACAGAAGAAAATATCTCCTATATCTTTAAAAACATTGAAATTGGTCTCCCTGTCCAAGGACCAGAAGATTCAACGCTAGAAATGATCCGCGTGATTAAAGAACAGAAAGCAATTTTATAAAAAAGAAACATGCAGCCCCAAATGGAGCTGCATGCTTTTTTATTTATTCAGAGGCTTCATCACAGCAATGACAGTGACCACACGTTCCGTATAGTGTTGTCACTTTTTCATTTTCAAATTGATCAATGGTCTCATTGCAATCTTGACAAATAATTGTACCCACGTACATTCCCCTTTTCTTCATTCAATATTTGAAAGCGTTTAATCTATTTCATACTTCTATAATATGATGTCACATTTAAGTTGTCAACGGTTAACTGTATGACACATTTAATTATTTTTTATGAATATATGCTATTTTCTCATCATATTGAGAGAACGTTTCAATTGTATTTTGCTTCATATCAATTCTGTAACAATTGAGTAACAATCGAAAATTGTCAAAAAGGACATGATACACTAGAGTGACTAACAGGTAACCAGCTCCTAAAAATGTTGGGACAACCCCAAAGGATTTTGAGGTGAATAGATTGAATTTTATGAGGACACTTCTCATTATATTCCCCATGCTCTTTGTACTTAGTTCATGCTCATTTGCGTATATCATACCGAATCAGACAGACCAAGTCAGTCATATTCAAAAACCAAGAATTCTCTTTTTTACAGATGCAGAAAATCTCGATAAAGAAAGTCCTTATTATGATGCAGTCCTCGATTTAAAGAATGAATACCCGAAGGAAATGTCAAAGATGATTGTGAAAGAAGATCGTAAAGGCTGGAAAAATGAAGTAGACGAATTACCGGCTATTTTACTTGTAAATAATGAAAAAGTCATTGTGAAGGTTGAAGGAAATGTCAGCAGCAAAGAGGATATTTTATCGCCTTTATGCCACGCTTTAGACCGCGTGAATACAAATTAATGGCTTCACCTTGCACTTATATATCCATATGAAAAAGCCCCTCATTTCATGAGGGGTCTTTCTCATGCAGCGCTCAAAAAAACCCTCTCCTTGATGGAGAGGGTTTTAATAAGTTCATTATTTTACGATATGGATTGGGCTTCCAATTGCTACTTCAGCCGTTTCCATTGTAATTTCACCTAAAGTTGGGTGAGCGTGAATTGTCATTGCGATATCTTCAGCAGTCACTCCAGCTTCGATTGCAAGGCTAAGCTCTGAAATCATATCAGAAGCGCCAACACCTGCGATTTGTGCACCAATCACAAGACCATCCTCTTTACGAGTGATCATCTTCATGAAGCCATCAGTTGCGTCAAGAGAAAGTGCACGTCCGTTTGCTGCGAATGGGAATTTCGCTGCAACGATGTCGATTCCTTCTTCTTTTGCTTCTGCTTCAGTGTATCCAACAGTTGCAAGTTCTGGCTCAGAGAATACAACAGCAGGAATACCAAGGTAATCAATTTCAGCTGGCTCTCCAGCGATTGCTTCAGCTGCAATTTTACCTTCGTAAGAAGCTTTGTGTGCAAGTGGTGGTCCATCAACGATGTCACCAATTGCATAGATGTTAGATACGCTTGTACGGCATTGTTTGTCTGTTTTGACAACTCCGCGGTCAGTCAATTCAACACCAACTTGCTCAAGACCAAGCTCATCTGTGTTTGGACGACGACCAACTGTAACAAGTACGTAATCAGCATCAACTGTTTTTTCTTCACCTTTTACTTCGAAAGTAACAGTGACACCATCAGATTTTTCTTCAACGCCTTTAGCAAGAGCGTTTGTATGGATTTCAACGTTTCCTTTTTTCTTCAGGTTACGTTTAACCAATGAGCTCATTTGCTTTTCGAAACCTGGAAGGATTTCGTCTCCACCTTCAAGGATGACAACTTCTGTTCCAAAGTTTGCATAAGCAGTACCAAGCTCAGTACCGATATATCCACCACCGATAACAACTAACTTCTTAGGTACTTCTTTAAGCGCTAAAGCACCAGTTGAGTTGATCACGCGGTCTGTGTATTTAAAAGTAGGCAATTCAATTGGACGAGATCCAGTTGCAAGAATTGCATTTTTAAAAGTGTAAGTCTGTGCTGAATTTTCATCCATTACACGTACAGAGTTGCTATCTACGAAATAAGCTTCACCTTTAACGATGTCTACTTTATTTCCTTTAAGAAGACCTTGAACTCCACCTGTTAATTTGTTTACAACAGAAGCTTTCCACTCTTGAACTTTTGTGAAATCAACTGTTACGTTTTCAGCTTTGATACCCATGTCTTCAGAATGCTTAGCATTTTCGAAACGATGGCCAGCATTGATTAATGCTTTGGAAGGAATACAACCAACGTTTAGACATACACCGCCAAGAGTTCCTTTTTCAACAATTGTTACTTTTTGTCCAAGCTGTGCAGCACGAATAGCAGCTACATATCCACCAGGACCTGCACCGATGACAAGAGTATCTGTTTCGATTGGGAAATCTCCTACTACCATGACATTACGCCTCCATTAAAATTAATTGTGGATCATTCAATAAACGCTTGATGTGGTTAAGGGCATTTTGCGCAGTAGCTCCGTCGATCATACGGTGGTCAAAGCTTAGGGAAAGAGCTAAGACTGGAGCTGCAACGATTTCGCCATCACGAACAACCGCTTTTTCAGCGATACGGCCAATACCAAGGATCGCTACTTCTGGGTGGTTGATGACTGGAGTAAACCATTGTCCACCAGCAGAACCGATGTTTGTGATTGTGCAAGATGCACCTTTCATTTCAGCTGGAGCCAATTTACCATCACGTGCTTTTGTTGCAAGCTCGTTGATTTCGTTAGACACTTCGAAAATTGCTTTGCGATCTGCATTTTTCACAACTGGAACGAGCAGGCCTTTTTCAGTATCAGCTGCAATTCCGATGTTGTAGTAATGCTTTTGAACAACTTCATCTGTTTTATCATCGATAGAAGTGTTAAGTACTGGGTACTTTTTCAAAGCAGAAGTAAGAGCTTTTACAACGTAAGGCAAGTAAGTTAACTTGATTCCTTGATCAGCTGCAACTTGTTTGAATTGTTTACGATGTGCAACAAGGTTCGTTACATCAACTTCATCCATTAATGTTACGTGAGGAGCTGTATGCTTAGAGTTCACCATTGCTTTCGCGATCGCTTTGCGGATTCCGCTCATTTTCTCGCGAGTTTCTGGGAATTCCCCTTCAAGAACTGGAGCTGCTGCCGCTTTAGGAGCTGCTTCTTCTTTTGCACTTTCAGCTGCTTGAGGTGCTGCTTCTTGAGCTGCAGAACCACCATTAACGAAGCTGTCGATATCTTCTTTTAACACACGACCGTTTTTACCAGAACCTGCAACTTTGTAAATTTCAATGCCTTTTTCACGAGCATATTTACGTACAGATGGCATAGCAATTACGCGTTTGTTTGGATCAGCATCTACTTGCTCTTGTGCGCCTGCACCAGTTGCTGCTGCCGCTTCTTCTTGTGCCACTTCTTTCTTCTCTGGCTCGTTACCAGCTTCAGCAGTACCTTGTACTTGAGCTTCAGTTTTTGCTTCGCCTTCTTCTTCACTGCCTTTAAATTGAAGATTTTCGTAACCAGGTGCATCAAACGTAATGATTGTTTGTCCTACAGTTGCAACTGTTCCCTCTTCAACTTTTAATTCTAATACTTTTCCTTTAACAGGTGAAGGAATTTCTACAACTGCTTTATCGTTTTGTACCTCTGCTAAAACGTCATCTTCATTAATTTCGTCGTTTGGTTTTACAAACCACTTAACGATCTCACCTTCGTGGATACCTTCTCCGATGTCCGGAAGTTTAAATTCAAATGCCACTGTTTTTCGCCTCCTAGATTTTGTTGAATCCTTGTTGTGTAAACATTACACGATCATGTAATTGATAAAGGGGAAGAGAAATAAATTCTTTTCCCCCCTTGTCATTTAATTAAAATTCAAGAACTTTCTTAGCTGTTTCAAGCACGTCTTTATGGTTTGGAAGCCATACAGTTTCAGCTTGAGAGAAAGCAAATACAGTATCAGGTGCAGCTACACGAAGTACTGGAGCTTCTAAGCTAAGGATTGCTCTGTCATTGATTTCAGCTACTACGTTTGCAGCAATACCAGCTTGTTTTTGTGCTTCTTGAACAACGATCGCACGGCCTGTTTTTTCAACAGAAGCGATGATTGTTTCAATATCAAGCGGGCTTACTGTACGAAGGTCGATCACTTCAGCAGAAACGCCTTCTTTTTCAAGTTCTTCAGCAGCTTTAAGTGATTCGTGAACCATTGCACCGTAAGTGATGATTGAAAGGTCAGAACCTTCACGTTTCACGTCAGCTTTACCGATTTCAATTGTGTACTCTTCTTCAGGAACTTCCTGACGGAAAGAGCGGTAAAGTTTCATATGCTCAAGGAATACAACCGGATCATTGTCGCGGATTGCAGAAATTAATAGTCCTTTTGCATCGTAAGGTGTTGAAGGAATGACCACCTTGATACCAGGCTGTTGTGCGATAAGACCTTCTAAGCTGTCAGCGTGAAGCTCAGGTGTGTGAACTCCCCCGCCGAATGGAGAACGGATTGTCACTGGAGAATGCCAGCGTCCGCCAGAACGGTAGCGCATACGAGCCATTTGTCCAGAAACAGAATCTAATACTTCGTAAACGAATCCGAAGAATTGAATTTCCATTACTGGGCGGAATTCTTGTAGTCCAAGGCCAATTGCAAGACCGCCAATACCAGATTCAGCAAGTGGAGTATCGAATACGCGATCCTCACCAAACTCTTTTTGCAATCCTTCAGTCGCACGGAATACGCCGCCGTTTTTACCAACGTCTTCTCCGAAAACGAGAACGTTTTCGTCATTTTTCAGTTCTGTGCGTAACGCATCAGTGATCGCTTGAATCATTGTCATTTGCGCCATGGCTTACTTCGACTCCTTCTGTTTGTAAATTTCAAGCTGTTCAACTAGGTTGAATGGTTTTACTTCATACATGTTTTCAATCAAGTCAGTGACTTTTTGCTTAGGCTGTTCGTCAGCTTCTTTGATTGCTTGTTTGATTTGTTCTTTTGCATCTTCGATGACTTTATTCTCTTCTTCTTCAGACCATAGGCCTTTGTTTTCCAAGAATTTGCGGTAGCGTACCAATGGATCTTTTTGCTCCCACTCGTTTTCATCTTCTTTTGTACGATATCTTGTTGGATCGTCACCAGCCATTGTATGTGGGCCGTAACGGAATGTAAGAGTTTCGATTAATGTTGGACCTTCACCATTTATAGCACGCTCACGAGCTTCAGCAGTCACTGCATATACAGCTAATGCATCCATACCGTCAACTTGTACGCCTACGATACCAGCTGCAGCTGCTTTTTGTGCAATCGTTTGCGCAGCAGATTGCTTTTCAACAGGTGTAGAGATCGCATATCTGTTGTTTTGGACAACAAAAATCGCTGGCGCTTTGTAAGCCCCTGCAAAGTTAATACCTTCGTAGAAATCACCTTGTGAAGCTCCGCCATCACCTGTGTAAGTGATTGCAACAGCTTTTTTACCGCGTTTTTTCAAACCAAGAGCTACACCAGCAGCTTGAATGATTTGTGCACCGATAATGATTTGTGGAGAAAGTACATTCACACCTTCAGGCATTTGGTTACCAACAAAATGTCCTCGAGAGAACAAGAATGCTTTTGTTAGTGGCAGGCCATGCCAGATTAATTGTGGTACATCACGATATCCTGGAAGAATGAAATCTTCTTTCTCAAGTGCAAAGTGAGTTGCAAGCTGAGAAGCCTCTTGTCCAGCTGTTGGCGCATAGAAACCAAGACGTCCTTGACGGTTCAATGAAATTGAACGTTGATCTAATACACGTGTAAACACCATACGGCGCATTAATTCTTTTAATTGGTCATCTGAGAGATCTGGCATTGCCGCTTCGTTTACGACTTCGCCTTTTTCGTTTAAAATTTGAAACGTTTCAAACTGCTTTTTGATGGCATCAAATTGCTTTTTGCTATCAACAATTGCTTTTTTTGTTTTTGCAGCCATTCTAAAGTCACCTCTTCCTTTCTTTTAACAGTCAATTTGTCGTGAATCCATTTATACATACAGATATAGGATAACCCAAAATACACATATGACTCCTGTATTTAATAGCCACTAGGATCGTTGTCGAAACATGAGATGATCGCTCGTTTTTGAGTTCTTCTAACTGTATTAACGATAGTTCACAAATAACTAATACAACTTCTGTTAACAAGGACTAGTTTACAACAAGAAAAATAGTCCGTCAATTGATTTAACGGCTTTATTTAAATAAATGTATTCGCTTTACTTTTTATGGTGAGCTGTATCAATCTGTTTAACAAACACATCGAACTGTACTAGTATAGAGTATACTACTGTACTACAATAGAAAATGTTTGTTTTTGTCGAAAAATAAAAAAAGAGCTGTTTTTTCAGCTCTTTTTGGACTCTTGATCTGCCGCTTTAGACAAAGCCTGTTTATGCTCATTCAATTGCTTTGTATATTGATTGAACTTTTTACCTTCTTTTCTGACTTTGCTATAAGAACGGTTCACCGTCTTCAGCTTGGACTTTAGCTCTTTATATCCTAAGTCCTTTTTCTTTAAAGTTTGATATAAATGCTGATCTTGTTTCAACGCCTTTTGATACTCCTTGTAAAGCTGGTCATACGACGCATATCTTTTCTCAAGCGATTTGACCGTTTCATCTGCTTTTTCTTTTAAATCTGTATCTTGTATACGTCCCGCAGATTTCTTGACCGTTTTCAATTCTTTTTTCGATTCATCCATGCTGTCTTTTTCTGTTTTCAAATGTTCTTCTCGTTTCGCTGCAGATGCTAACGCCTGATCAGAAAGGCTTGTCACTGTTTTAGTGTGATCCTTTGTGGTTTGAATCATTTTTTTATAGAGCTGCTGCTCTTTTTTCTCATAGCTTTGCAGTGTGCCTTGCTCTTTTTCAAAGGATGCTTCTTTTTCGCTCATTTTCGTCATCGCATCTTGCATGTCATGAAATGAACTTTGACCTCCGCATCCCGCCAGCAAAAGGGTACATATCCCCGCTAAAGCAGCACCTGCTTTCATGCTTCTTCTTATTTGTTTCATCACAAGGTTCCCCCTTTACATCTCCACATACCACTATAATTTTTATAGGCGTTTGTGACAAGGAAAGAGGTCATTCTGATGAGCTAAAGAAGATTTTTTTCAAGTGATAGGCGCATGACTATACAAATAGTGCATTCATACATAGTTTATATTACACGCTTCGCCTTCACTTATGAGAGGCCGAGTGTATTTCCAAAGGAGGTCAAAAGTATGTCTAATTATAGTCATGGAAGTATGTATGGTGGATACGGCGGTTACGGGTATGGACACGGTGGTGGATATGGCGGTGGCTGTTGTTACCCAAGTTATGGCGGTGGATACGGATACGGCGGTGGACGGACATTCGCTTTAATCGTTGTCCTTTTCATCCTATTAATCATCGTTGGCGCAGCATTCTTAGGCGGCGGTGGCGGCTGCTGCTAATGGCTGTTTAAGCCTCTGACCGGTCTCATAGGACCGGTCTTCTTTATTTCATTGCATATGTTGTGTATCATTTTATATACTTTACATACAAAGGAAATAGGAGTGAAGATTTGTGATTACCATGGAAGATATCGTACGGGACGGACATCCCGTCTTAAGACAAACAGCTGAAGCGGTCGAGCTCCCGCCGACAGAAGAGGAAAAACAGCAATTAGCTGACATGATTGAATTCGTTAAAAATAGTCAGGATGCTGACATAGCTGAAACGTATGGACTCAGACCCGGCGTTGGACTCGCGGCTCCGCAAATTAATGTCAGTAAGCGAATGATCGCTGTTCACTGTGAGGATGAAGATGGAGAGGAATACAGCTATGCCCTTTTCAACCCGCGCATTGTCAGTCATTCCGTCAAAAGAGCTTATTTAACTACTGGTGAAGGCTGCTTATCTGTTGATGAAGCCATTCCTGGATTTGTCCCTCGATATCAAAAGATCAGGGTGAAGGCCACAACGCTTGAAGGAGAAGACATTGATATTCGCCTAAAAGGGTTTCCGGCCATTGTGTTTCAGCATGAAATCGACCATTTAAACGGCATTATGTTTTATGATCATATTCAAAAGGATCAGCCATTCGCTGAGCCTGACAACTCTGTTGCGATCGGCAGATCATAAAATAAAAAGAAGACCCAATAACCTAAGGGTCTTCTTAGATTGTTGACAAAGTGCTAAAATGATGTTTATTTTAGCACTTTGTCTTCTTTTCAGCGTGATAGAAAACCTTTGCAGTCTAGGAAGGGCGAGTACTGGCGCGGAGCGAATTGAACATTCGTGAGCACCAGCGCGCAGACATGACAACGAATGCGAGGGTTTGTCTACACGCTGAGAAGACCCAATCACCTAAGGGTCTTCTTTTTTCTATTCTTCAATCAAGCCTAAATGAGTCACTGCATGGAATATGCCGTCTTCATCCACCGGCTTTGTCACAAAATCAGCCAAATCTTTTAGTTCATTCACAGCATTTCCCATGGCGACGCCTATACCAGCAAACGAAATCATCTCTCGATCGTTCAGACCGTCTCCAAAGGCAACGGTATCCTTTTGCTCGTAAGGCAGTCTTTCGATAACTCGTTTAATGCCTTCAGCCTTCGATCCGCCTTTTGGCAAGACATCTGTTGACAGCTCGTGCCATCTGACAAGATCAATTTCTTCGCGGAACGCCTCGTATTGGACTTCCTCTTCTGCCTTACAGAATAACAGCATTTGAAAAATCTCATTTTCTTTAAAGTAAGATAAATCATGTTCAGGATGCTCTGTTTTTAAAGTCCCAATCCCCTCATGGATAAACGGATGATTTGGCACAGAAGCCTTCATCGTTTTTTCCCCCATGAAAACAAGCGGATGATCATGACGATCCGCCGTTTCATAAATTTGCTCCATTAGCTCCAGTTTAAGCGGATTGCCGTAAATGACTTCTCCCTCATACATGACATACTGACCGTTATAAGCTATAAAGGAGTCAAGCCCCAATTCCTCTAAAATAGGCTTAATTAAAAAAGGCGAACGCCCAGATGCAATGAAGAGATGATGGCCTTTTTCTTTTAATAAACGAACCGCTCGCTTTGTTGATTCAGGTATTTTTTTATCATGATCATATAAAGTACCGTCGATATCAAAGAAGATGACTTTTTTATTCATATCCCGTCTCCTGTCTCTTGTTATGTATACCCACTCCCTTTTATCATACAGAAAGATTTCTGCTTTCGAAACCACTTCCTATGAAAACGCCCATTTCCCACATATAACCATGTAACATTCAATGGAAACGTCATATAATACAAGTATAAAGAGAGAACGGAATACAAGGTCTAATCTAACTTCAATTCGAAAGGAGGCGACCTGCGATGCTTCGTCGTCTGCGCAAGAAAATTAGAAGACAATGGAAGGACATGCTTCGTAAAAAATCGATCGCTTAAAAGGATCTTCCGCACATTTGCTGAAGGTCCTTTTTTCTCAGAGACTTTTCTTATGCGCGTTTTTTTAATATAATAGAAATAGCGAGTGTAACATACGGTATTTAAGGAGAGATTTGGATGATATATAAGGTGTTTTTTCAGGCAAGTACTACTGAGGTACCTGTAAGAGAACACACAGATTCACTATACGTTGAAGCGGTTTCTGAAAGAGACGTACGCGATAAGTTGAAAAAACATAGCTACAACATTGAATTCATTCAGCCTGTAGACGGTGCTTTTTTAGACTATGAACGAGAAAGTGAAAATTTTAAAGTATTGGAGCTATGAGAGGAATGAAATTTGTAAAAAACGATCAGGCGGCAGTTTTTGCGCTCGGCGGTTTAGGCGAGATCGGTAAAAACACGTATGGCGTTCAATTTCAAGATGAAATCATTTTAATTGATGCTGGTATTAAGTTCCCTGAAGATGAGCTTCTTGGAATTGACTACGTCATCCCTGACTATACGTACTTAGTTAAAAACGAAGATAAAATCAAAGGTCTTTTCATCACTCACGGACATGAAGACCACATCGGCGGTATCCCTTACCTTCTCAAGCAAGTGAATATTCCAGTTTACGGCGGCAAACTCGCAATCGGCCTACTTCGTAATAAATTGGAAGAGCACGGTCTCTTGAGACAAACAAAACTTCACATTTATGAAGAAGAAGATACCATTAAATTTAGAAAAACAGCTGTGTCTTTCTTTAGAACTACACACAGTATTCCAGATTCTTATGGAATTGTCGTGAAGACACCTCCTGGTAACATCGTACATACAGGTGATTTCAAGTTTGACTTTACGCCTGTTGGCGAACCTGCCAACTTAACAAAAATGGCTGAAATCGGGAAAGAAGGCGTTCTATGTCTTTTATCCGATAGTACAAACAGTGAAATTCCAGAATTTACGATGTCTGAAAGACGCGTAGGCGAAAGCATTGATGACATCTTTAGAAAAGTCGACGGACGTATCATCTTTGCTACGTTTGCTTCAAACATTCACAGACTTCAGCAAGTGATCGAGTCCGCTGTTGCCAACGGCCGAAAAGTTGCGGTGTTTGGACGAAGTATGGAGTCTGCCATTGATATTGGACAAGATCTTGGCTACATTAAATGTCCAAAAAACACGTTCATTGAACATAATGAAATCAACCGTCTACCAGCAAACAAAGTGACTATTCTTTGTACTGGGAGCCAAGGTGAGCCGATGGCTGCTCTTTCTCGTATTGCAAACGGCACTCACCGCCAGATTTCGATTAATCCTGGTGACACTGTTGTCTTCTCATCTTCACCAATTCCGGGTAACAATATTAGCGTAAGCCGTACCATTAACCAGCTTTACCGTGCTGGCGCTGAGGTCATTCATGGCTCACTTAATAATATTCATACATCTGGTCACGGCGGACAAGAAGAACAAAAGCTGATGCTCCGTTTAATTAAACCAAAATTCTTTATGCCGATTCACGGCGAATACCGCATGCAAAAAACGCATATTAAACTTGCGAATGATTGCGGAATTCCTGAGGAAAACTGCTTTATCATGGATAACGGTGAAGTACTTGCACTAAAAGGTGACGAAGCAAGTGTCGCTGGCAAAATTCCATCAGGTAACGTGTATATCGACGGAAGCGGAATTGGCGATATCGGGAATATCGTCTTAAGAGACCGCCGCATTCTTTCAGAAGAAGGTCTTGTCATTGTGGTCGTCAGCATGGACATGAAAGAATTCAAAATCTCTGCTGGTCCTGATCTCATCTCAAGAGGCTTTGTCTACATGAGAGAATCTGGAGATCTCATCAACGACGCACAAGATCTCATTTCAAAGCATCTTGAAAAAGTAATGGAACGCAAGACAACTCAGTGGTCGGAAATTAAGAACGAAATTACGGACACACTTGCACCTTTCCTTTACGAAAAAACAAGACGCCGCCCAATGATCTTACCGATTATTATGGAAGTGTAATCACAAAAAGAGACACGAGCCGACTGGCTGTGTCTCTTTTTTTCATCAAGTATTGAAAAAAGCCGCATATATACATCGTACACATGCGGTTTCTCACTTTTTATGATTGAATTGGGAGGTGCTGAAAGTTTCTGACATCAAACAAGCCCTTTGTCGTCATTTTCACATCAGGAATGACTGGAAGTGCCAAGAAGGACAGCGTCAAAAACGGATTAAAGTCTAAGGTAAAACCTGTTTCTTTAAGCGCTTCATGAAGTGTATGAAGGCTTTCATTGACGAGATGTGCCGGCTGATCTGACAATAAACCAGAGATCGGTAATGGCAGCGTATGAAGAGAACGCCCTTCTTTAACAACAGTCAAACCGCCGCCTGCTTCTTTTAACGCCTCAATCGCTTTGATGATATCAGCATCATTTGTGCCAACTGCAATTAAGTTATGTGAATCATGTGCAACCGTTGTTGCAATCGCGCCCTGTTTGATGCCGAAGCCACTGACAATCCCTACGCCCATTTCAGATAAACCTTGATGACGTTCAACAAGCACCATTTTCAATACATCTCTGCCTGTATCACTTGTAAATTGTCCGTTCATTTCTGAAGGAGAGACTTGTTCTAACTTTGTTTCAAGCTGATTCGGAATAATACGGATGACATTCATATGTTGATCGCCCGTGATAGGTAGTGCAATGTCTTCCTCTTGAACATCTACTGCATGAACAGATTGTAATAATGCTGGGCTCGGTGCGCTCTTTTCGACACTCGGCTTGTACTCTCCGTTCTGTGCAACCAATTCACCTGCGATAAATACGCTTGTAATGTCTACATGATGAAAGTCTGAAACGAGCATAAAATCAGCATCATAGCCTGGTGCAATGGCTCCCTTTGTTTTAAGACCAAAACACTCTGCGGCATTTAAGCTTCCCATTTGATAAGCTAAAAATGGATCTAAACCTTCTTTTATGGACATCCGTACTTGCTCATCAATACTTCCCTGTGCCATTAAATCATCCAAATGTTTATCATCTGTACAAAAGAAAAAGCGTCTCGCATTCTTTTCATTGACAGCGGGTAAAACATTTTTCACGTTTTTGGCAACAGATCCTTCTCTCAGCATCACATACATACCCCTTTTCACACGTTCAAGGGCTTCCTGTGCAGTTGTCACCTCATGGTCTGTTTGGACATTGGCCGTCCGGTAGACGTTGATTAATCGATCTGTTAAGCCTGCTAAATGGCCATCAATCAGTTTATTCTCATTTTGAGCATCAAGCAGCTTTTGAAGCATATCTTCTTCTGCCTGCTCCACACCGACATAGTCCATCACCTCAGCAAGACCAAGCACTTCCTTTTCTTGATAAAGAGGCTTTAAATCTTTCGCTTTTAATGTAGCACCTGATCGTTCAAAACTGACTGCCGGTACACAGGATGGCAGCATGAAATAAATATGTAAGGCAGCTTTTCTCGCTTCTTCCAGCATAAAACGGATGCCTGTTATACCTGACACATTGGCGATTTCATGAGGATCTGTTACGACAGTTGTCACACCGCGCGGAACGACAGCTTTGGAGAATTCAGCAGGGGTAACCATAGAAGACTCGATATGAACGTGGCCATCAATAAAACCAGGCACAAGCATTTGACCTGCTGCATCAAGCTCCTGTTCTCCCTCGTACTCTCCTATCCCGACTATTTGTCCATTTTCAACAGCGACATCTGCGTCTATCCATTCCTGGTTAAACACATCCATGACTTTCGCATGTTTAATCACGAGGGCTGCTTTTTTTCTCTTTGCTGCTACCTCAATTTGATGTCTGAAAAGCTCCTTATCCAACGACACTGCCTCCTCCAAGTAAACAATATAATGTTTCTTATCGTAAACGAATCTGTTTGTCCAGTCAATGACATTTAGAGAAAATCAACCATATCAAAACACTGATTTTTATTTCTGAATAGTGATAATTGCATGAAAAATAGGATGACTTATTTTTGCGGTTATACATGAACAAAACAACCCTTTTCAGTGTATATTTCCGTCTCAATGTCCACCTACCATGAACACATTCATATAAAAAAAACACCCCGTCATCGGAGTGCTTAATAATCGTTCTGCATTTCTCGTTTTTCAAAGCGTCCTATATCGGCTACTGCCCCAATGACAATGAGGATATCTTCTTTTTGAATCATTTCATCTGCCAGCGGGGAAACAATGACTTCTTTTCCGCGCTTAATGGCCACGATGTTGATGCCGTACCTTGCCCGTATATCAAGATCTAAAAGAGAATGTCCCGCAAGCCTGCTGTTTGCCACAATCTCAATCAGGCTGTACTCATCTGACAGCTCGAGGTAATCAAGCACGTTATTTGAAATGATTTTATGTGCAATCCGTCTGCCCATATCTCGCTCTGGATGAACGATGCGATCCGCTCCAATTTTGTTGAGCACCTTTTCATGGTAGTCATTTTGCGCTTTCACGGTGACCATTTTGACGCCAAGCTCTTTCAACATAATCGTTGTTAAAATACTTGCCTGAATATTTTCACCGATTGCAACGATGACATGATCAAAGTTGCGAATACCAAGATTTTTTAAAACGTTTTCGTCCGTCGAATCACCAATGACCGCATGTGAGGCAATTTTCGCGTACTCGTTTACTCGATCTTCATTCATATCCATCGCCATGACTTCAAGTCCTTCTTCGCTCAGCGCCTTGCAAATACTTCCGCCAAAGCGTCCAAGACCAATGACTGCATATTCCTTTTTCATGTTCAGACTCCTTTTATCTCACTTACCATGCATTTTACTACGGTTTGATTAATGAATCCATATGCGAACGAATTTTTCTGCGGAACGCTTCACTTAAGTAAAGGTCTGCTCCTTTTTCGATTTCACTTCGATAATGAGCTGGCGGAGCGATTTCTTCGCTCTTTTGAAGCACAAGAAAGGTTAAACAGTCCTCATAAATTTGATCACCTATTTTGACATCGACAAAAGCTGGACGATATGTACCTTCATATACTCCCTCTCGTTTATACAAATAACGAATGGCATCAAAAGGAACTTCATATAATACACCCTCTGTTTCGCCGCCGTCTTCTACCATATCAGCTCTTGATCCATCTGGCCTCACCAATGTAAATCTCGTAGTAAAACCATTTAGTACACCACCGCCGATGATTTGTCTGAAGTGATGATCGACTTCTGCTAGCTTAAACCTAGCATCATCCATACAGGAGCCATAGGCAAAATAATAGAAGGATGATGGCTTCTGTTGCCACAGTTTATAAGCTTTCCAGCACCCTCTCTTTATTTCTTTCAGCGCTGATGCCTTCTGCTCTGGCAAAGTGTATGTCACGGCTGCTACCTGACCTTGATCCGTCATGACATTGATTTCCTGCTTGTCATACCCTTCCTCTAGTACGTCTATCTTATTCAACGTGTCAGCGGTTACCTCGTACAATTCCCCGTATACAGTGCCTTTTTCTGCGGGAACACACGCTGGATATCCTTGACTTGTATCATAAATCCTTCCATTCATCCAAGCAGATTTAGCTATTAGTCTGCTTTCTTTCATGTACGCTTCGTGGTGCTCTTCATGCTGCAATAGCGTCCCATATACAAATAAAGCTTTCACCGTCATGACTTCACGTCCTCTCAACTTGCTGCTGTCTGCTTTTTTGACACACAGGCAAATAAATATGAAAAGCTGTGCCTTTTCCAAGCTCACTGGATACGTCCATTGTTCCGTGATGATCTTTTAAAATCGTCGCACAGATGGTCAGACCAAGCCCTGTCCCTTCTTTTTTCGTTGAAAAGAAAGGATCATATATTTTTTGAATATCCTTTTCAGACATCCCTTTTCCTTCATCTTGAATGGTAATCTTCCATTCATTCAATACTTTTTCTGTAGATATGTATATGCTGCCACCTTCAGGCATTGCCTCAATCGCATTTTTGATTAAATTAATGAACAGCTGCTTCATTTGGTTAGCGTCTGCTAGGATTGCGCCGGCATCCTGCCTTTTAAATGGCTGCTTGAGATCAATATTTGAAAGAACGGCATTTGTTTTTAATAAAGTAATCACTTGTTCTAGAAGCTCATGAAGCTGAACTTCTTGAAAATGGACCGATTGAGGCTTAGCCAATACAAGTAGCTCACTTAAAACAAAATCAATTCGTTTAATTTCAGAGAAGATAATGTCAAAATAATCGGTTCTTTCAGGATATTGTGTCTTCATCAGCTGTAAAAAACCATTTACTGATGTCAGTGGATTTCTGACTTCATGGGCGATTCCAGCGGCTATTTGTCCAGCGACGGCCAGCTTTTGCGCCTGCATTTGCAATTGCTGATTGGATCTTTCAAGCTCAAGCTTTGCCTGCTTTTGTTTCGTAATATCAGCTACTGTTCCAATTCCTCCGGTAAACTGGTGATGCTCATCAAAATAGAGCTTGTAATGAACGTCTCCCCATACCTTCTTTCCCTCTTTATGTAGAAGCTGCAGTTCTACCCGCCCCGCATCCTTATGCTCCTTGATCACAGATAACAAATGCTGCACCACGCGTTCCTCTTGATCAAAGTACTGATTGTACATGGTGCCTAGACATTCATCAATGTCATAGCCTGTCATTTGTGTCCATGCTTGATTCAAAAAAATAATTTCACCTTTTTCGTTTGTTTCAAAGACGATTTCTTGCAAGTTATCTGTGATTCGATTCAGCCGCTCTGTCAGTTCGTGTGCTTCTTTCTCTCTCGTATTTAAGTCTGACACAAATAGATTTAAGCGGTCTACATAGCCTGAGACAACCCAGATCCCTGTTAGAACAAGGACTGTAAAGGCTAGATCGAGCGGCCAATTAATTTGATAGCCGCCTAGATAATAAAAGAAACCCCAGCTTAATATTAAAATAAATGCAAGAACAGATAACACGATCCGCACTTGATATGTTTTGTTCAAATGATTCCACCTGCCGCCCTGAGATTCTTTGTCAATTGTACCATTTTCCACTTATTTTTTGAGGGAGATGGGGCATTTTTAAGGAACTTTTTTCATAAAAAATAGCCTGTTCTCCGCACAAAGAAAGAGAGCAGGCTATTTTCATTACTGTTGAAGGGCTTCTTGCAGCTCTTTTAGCAGTAGTTCTGCGCCTTCAGCGCTTAAATTAATTTTACCATTTCCATATTCATGATTCTCAGAAGTAATCTCACCAGTCATGAGACAAACACCTTGAGGCTGATATTTTTTCAAGACGATTTTATCTCCATCTATAAAAAATTCCATACTGTCTTTAATTGCAATATCAAGTGCTCTTCTCAATTCGATTGGCATCACAATACGCCCTAGTTCATCTACTTTTCTTACGACTCCGATAGATTTCAATTTCGTTCCCTCTTTCTTTCATTAGCTCAAGATCAATCTGTTTTTCACCAATTGATATATCGTAGACGTAAGAGATTCACGAAAGGTTTCTCCAACTTGAAAATTTTTTTCACAAAAGAAAAAACAAAGGGAAAATTTATTGTGATTGTCAAAATGATACTTGAATTTTACAAGTTCATTTCAAGGTCATCACAAACCCCCACAAATGACCTCAACCCTCTGAACTTTTAAATGTAAAATTGTTTAAAACAGCAAAAATAGAGATTGGGTGAAAATATGTTTCAAAATGCCGAAATTGGAATTGATTTAGGAACAGCTAACATATTGGTTTATAGTAAAAATAAGGGAATTATTTTAAATGAACCGTCCGTCGTGGCAGTCGATACAGAAACAAAAACTGTACTTGCCGTCGGAACAGAAGCAAAAGAAATGATTGGGAAAACACCTGGGAAAATTGTGGCGATCCGTCCGATGAAAGACGGTGTCATCGCTGATTATGATATGACAACAGATTTACTCAAACAAATCATGAAAAAAGCAGGAAAAAATATCGGGTTTACCTTCAGAAAACCAACGGTCGTCGTATGTACACCTTCTGGTTCAACAGCTGTTGAGCGCCGTGCCATCAGTGATGCTGTGAAAAACTGCGGAGCAAAGCACGTGCATTTAATTGAAGAACCAGTTGCAGCCGCAATCGGCGCTGATCTCCCAGTAGATGAGCCTGTTGCAAACGTCGTAGTCGATATTGGCGGAGGAACAACGGAAGTTGCCATCATTTCGTTTGGCGGCGTTGTCTCTTGTCATTCCATTCGAATTGGCGGAGATCAGCTGGATGAAGATATCATTACATTTGTGCGAAAGAAATATAACCTATTAATCGGCGAGCGGACAGCTGAGCAAGTTAAAATGGAAATTGGTTATGGTCTCATTGAGCATGAGCCAGAGTCATTAGAAGTACGTGGACGTGATCTGGTGACAGGTCTTCCAAAAACGATCACACTTGAATCTCATGAAATTCAAGGTGCCATGCGAGAGTCACTTCTTCATATTTTAGAGGCGATTCGTGCCACATTAGAGGACAGCCCTCCAGAGCTTAGTGGTGACATCGTAGACCGCGGCGTGATCTTAACTGGCGGTGGCGCTTTGTTAAACGGGATTCAAGAATGGCTCTCACAGGAGATTGTCGTTCCAGTTCATATTGCAGCAAATCCACTTGAATCTGTCGCAATCGGAACAGGTCGTTCACTAGAAGTCATTCATAAATTGCAAAAAACATTAAAATAATCTTCTTGTTCTACTTCTTTTTTTATCATTTCGATCATATCGTGAGGAATGGATAAACGTGAAGGAGGAAGAACATGTTGCTTGATTTAGGTAAACGGGTCGTTGTCACAGTCATTTTAACGGGTATTATATTAGGAGGAATGAGCCTGTCGTTTTCACATATGCCCCCTTCTAATGCACAGCCTGTGAAACAACTGAACCGCTAAAAAAGCCGCATGAAAGCGGCTTTTTTATTTTGGCTTTTCGCGTGCTCCCCATTTTCCTTTTCGGTCTTAAATCTGATATGATGAACATGACTAAAGGAGGGTTTTTATGAATTCATTTGAAAAACAACTAGATCAATATGCGAAGACCATCGTTGAAGTCGGTGTGAATGTTCAAAAAGAACATGAAGTCGTCGTATCTGCATCTACTGAATCTGCAGACCTTGTTCGTCTTGTTGCGAAACATGCGTATGAGCGCGGGGCGAAAAACATACATATCCGCTGGAGTGACGGTGTTCTTGCTCGTTTAAAATATGAACATGCACCGCAAGATGTGTTTGAGCAATTCCCAGAATGGGAAGCACAGATGATGGAAACCATCGCAAAACGCGGCGGCGCTTTTATCACGATCTTGTCAGAAAGCCCTGACCTTCTGCGAGGCATTGATTCGAAAAAAATCGCTGCACAGCAAAAAGCCGCTGGATCCGCCCTTCATACATATCGCCAATACGTTCAATCAGACAAAGTGGCTTGGACGGTTGTAGGCGCTGCATCAAAAGATTGGGCGAAAAAGATTTTCCCTGACCAGACAAATGAAGAAGCTGTCGCTTTATTATGGGATCAAATCTTTAAAGTCGCTCGCGCTGATCAAGCAGATCCTGTGGAGGCTTGGAAAAAGCACGATGAGTCGCTAAATGAAAAGGTCAAAATCCTAAATGAGCGCCACTACCAGAAGCTTCATTATGATGCTCCTGGCACTGATTTAACGATTGAGCTCCCTGAGCAGCACATTTGGGTAGGTGCCGGCAGCGTGAGTGAGCGCGGCGTCTCTTTCATGGCTAACATGCCGACTGAAGAAGTCTTTACTGTACCTAAAAAAGACGGTGTAAATGGGACTGTCTCAAGCACAAAACCGCTCAGCTATGCAGGAAATATCATTGATGAGTTTACTTTAACATTTGAAAATGGCCGAATTGTCGATGTGAAAGCGAAGGAAGGCGAAGACATTTTAACTTCGCTCGTTGAAACAGATGAAGGCTCTCATTATCTAGGTGAAGTTGCTCTTGTACCAGATGATTCACCAATCTCAAACTCGAATATTCTCTATTACAATACCCTTTATGATGAAAACGCATCGAACCACCTTGCCATCGGCAGCGGATATGCGTTCAATATCGAAGGCGGAAAAGAGATGAATCGTGAAGAATTGGATGCAGCTGGTGTAAACAACAGTATCACACACGTCGATTTCATGATTGGTTCAAAGGAAATGAATATTGACGGTATTACAAAAGACGGAAAACGTGAACCGATCTTCCGTAATGGGAATTGGGCGATTTAATCGAAAAAAAAGACATCCACAATTGGATGTCTTTTCTTATTTACGCATAAAGCTCAACGAGTCTCTTTTGAATCTCTTGATCTGATAAGAACTCATCATATGTTGTTTGTTTATCGACGATGCCATTTGGCGTCACTTCGATAATACGGTTTGCCACTGTTTCAACAAACTGATGGTCATGAGATGAGAAGAGCATCGCTCCTTTAAAGCTCATTAAACCGTTATTCAGCGCCGTAATGGATTCTAGGTCTAAGTGGTTCGTCGGCTCATCCAGAAGCAGTACATTCGCTCCTGACAGCATCATTTTCGATAACATACAACGAACCTTTTCTCCTCCTGATAAGACGCTTGCTTTTTTCTTTACTTCTTCCCCAGAGAAAAGCATACGTCCTAAGAATCCGCGTAAGAAGCTTTCGCTTTGATCATTAGGAGAATATTGGCGAAGCCAATCCACTAAATCGACATCGTTTCCTTCAAAGTATTCACTATTGTCTTTCGGGAAAAAGGCTTGAGATGTTGTGACGCCCCATTTATATGTCCCGCTGTCTGGCTCCATCTCACCAGCAAGAATTTTAAATAAAGTAGACACAGCAAGCTCATTACGGCTTAGGAACGCAATTTTATCCTCGCGATTCATGATAAAGCTGACGTTATCAAGTACTTTCACACCGTCAATTGTTTTCGATAGACCTTCTACTTGAAGGACATCATTTCCGATTTCACGCTCTGGCGCAAAATGAACATACGGATATTTACGTGAAGAGGGCTTAATATCGTCTAAAGAGATTTTATCAAGCAATTTCTTTCTTGAGGTCGCTTGCTTCGATTTAGAAGCGTTCGCACTGAACCGGGCAACGAACTCTTGAAGCTGCTTAATTTGCTCTTCTTTTTTCTTATTTGCATCTTGGCTGAGTTTCAGCGCTAGCTGGCTAGACTCATACCAGAAATCATAGTTACCGACATATACTTGAATTTTTCCGAAGTCTAGGTCCGCAATATGTGTACACACTTTGTTTAAGAAGTGACGGTCATGCGAAACGACGATGACGGTATTTTCAAAATGAATAAGGAACTCTTCTAGCCACTGGATGGCTTGTAAGTCCAAGTGGTTCGTTGGCTCATCCAGAAGAAGGACGTCAGGCTTGCCAAATAACGCTTGGGCTAGTAGTACTTTTACCTTTTCAGAACCACCAAGCTCAGACATTTTCTTCGATTGAAGGCTCTCTGGAATGCCAAGACCTTTTAATAAGATCGCTGCTTCACTTTCTGCTTCCCAGCCGTTTAACTCAGCAAACTCACCTTCAAGCTCTGCTGCACGAATCCCGTCTTCATCTGAGAAATCAGGTTTCATATAGATCGCATCTTTCTCCTGCATCACATCATATAAACGCTTGTGACCCATCATGACGACTTTTAATACTTCAAATTCTTCGTATTCAAAGTGGTTCTGTTTTAAAATCGCTAAACGCTCACCAGGGCTCATATGAATATCGCCCGTCTGAGCCTCAATTTCACCTGAAAGAATCTTTAGAAACGTTGATTTACCAGCTCCATTGGCACCAATTAAACCGTAGCAGTTGCCAGGAGTGAATTTAATATTTACTTCTTCAAATAGTTTACGATCAGCAAATCGCAAACTAACATTATTTACTGCAATCATTTATTAATCCTCCATCACTCATTCATCATTATGAAGTATAACATGAATAACGTTTGATAGAAACGTCTCTCACTAAGAACGAAGGCAAATTGTCCAATATGGTATAATAAGTGGGAATGATTTATTGAAGGAGTTCGTGCGATTTGAGATTACTTACACTGATGGAATACTGTTTATTGATTTTCTTTATGGGTATTTATTTATCTGCAACAGGCTTTAATGCGAGGGATTTTGGCCTTTATATTGGGCTTGTGCTTATTTACACACTGGTACACATCTTTTCGAAACGCTTTTTACAAAAGCGAGGGAAAGAAAATCATAAGATCGGATTGTTTCGGTCCGTTTTAGCCATTACTGGGTCTGTCTTCGCTTCTGTGTTGGCTATTGTGCTCATTGTTACAGTGCTCACGCCAAATTAAAAGCGACCCTTCTTTTAAGGGTCGCCCATTCAAGCACTTTTCTCACACACCTGAGAAGGGTGCTTTTATTTTGTTTGCCGAATGTCGCCAAATGGGAAGAAAACAAATTCTGATGTCCCGACAACCCGATCCTTTTCAATGAGTCCAAGTCCATTTCTGCTGTCCATGGAATTGAGTCTGTTGTCCCCCATCACAAAGTAATCGTTTTTCGGTACTTTCACTGGACCAAAATCACCTGTCAAATGCACTTCATACTCTTTCGCATGTGCCTTGTTCTCTTTTAAATAAGTCTCATCTACTTTTTTACCATTAATGTAAAGCGTATCATCCTTCATTTCAATCGTGTCTCCCGGAAGACCGATCAATCGTTTTACATAATGAATTTTCTGGCCATCTTTTCCATTAATAATCACGATGTCACCTCGTTTGACACCACCTAGATAGTTAATGGTTTTGTTGACAAACAGCTTTTCCCCATCATGAAGGGTCGGTTCCATTGACTCTCCTTCCACCACATACGGCTCAAATATAAACGTACGGATGAGCAAGACGAGTGCAAGTGCAATTAAAATAGCTTTGATCCATTCAAACAGTGAACTTTTCTTCTCTGTTTTGGCTTGCTTTGCATCAGATTGAATATCATTTTCGTTTTGTTTGTTTTCTTCGTTCAAAATACTGCTTCCTCCTAAGACTTTCTGCTAAAAGACTTGAAACGTGAATTGAATAACTTTACTTTATCACATGTCATTTAAAAATTCACAAGACAACCATTCAATTAGATATTTTTTCCTAATTTGTTCATAATTAAACAAAAAGAAGCACCGCTGTTCACGATGCTTCTCTTCTACTTTACGCTTCTAGTTTCACTGGTTTTTTCAAAATACCAAGTAAAATCGCTGTTACAACGGCACCGATTAAGATGCTGATGATATAAAGTATCGGATGATTTGTTACCCAGAAAACGAATAGTCCGCCGTGCGGTGCAGGAAGCGTGACTCTAAAGAATTCCGTTAATCCGCCAGCCACTGCTGCTCCAATGACAGCTGAAGGAATCACGCGTAGAGGATCAGCCGCTGCAAACGGGATCGCCCCTTCAGTGATGAAGGCAGCTCCCATGAAGTAACATGTAATCCCTGCTTCTCGGTCACGTTTTGAGAATTTATTTCTAAAAATTGTTGTAGCAAGTGCAATACCTAATGGTGGTACCATTCCGCCTGCCATAATGGCAGCGTGTGGTGCATAATTTCCAGCAGCAATCATCGCAAGACCAAATGTGTAAGCCGCTTTGTTAATTGGCCCACCCATATCAATCGCCATCATACCTGCCAAAATAATGCCCATTAAGACAAGGTTTCCAGTACCTAAAGTTTCAAGCCAATGAGTTAATCCGTCCATCACCATTTTTACTGGTGTGTTAACAACGTAATGCATAATGATACCTGTGAAGAAAATACCGAACAATGGATAGAGCAGAACCGGTTTAATTCCGTCGAGTGACTGCGGTACGAATGTGAATACTTTTTTAAGTAACACAACGACATAACCAGCAAGGAAACCAGCAATGAGTCCGCCTAAGAATCCTGCACCTGCTGCTGACGCCATAAATCCACCGACCATACCTGGCGCAAAACCTGGACGATCAGCAATACTCATCGCAATAAATCCGGCTAATACAGCCACGATTAAGGCAAGTGCATTATCTCCGCCAATTCCTTTTAAAACAGCTGCAAATGAATTAAATGAAGGGTCGTTAGGGTCAGCCGATTTAATGCCCCAGAAGAATGAAATTGCAACAAGGATACCGCCCCCGACAACAAATGGAAGCATGTTGCTTACACCGCTCATTAAGTGCTTGTAGAAACCACTTCTCCCTTTGCCAGATGACTCATGTTCGTCTTTTGAAGAACTGCCGCCAGAGCCTTTATAGATCGGCGCATCTTGATTGACTGCTTTTTCAATCAATTCCTGCGGACGACGAATTCCTGCTGTCACAGGTACTTCAATGACATGTTTGCCTTTAAAGCGTTCCATTTCAACTTGCTTGTCCGCTGCCACAATGATGGCTGGTGCTTCTTCGATTTCTTTTGCCGTAAGAGCGTGTTTAATACCACCAGAGCCGTTTGTTTCGACTTTAATGTCAACGCCCATTTCTTTCGCTTTTTCTTTCAAAGCATCTGCTGCCATAAATGTATGTGCAATACCTGTTGGGCAAGCTGTTACTGCTAAAATCTTAGCTGGTTTACCTGATACAGCCGGCTCCTCTTGAACTTCCTCTTCTTCTTCATCGTCCTTGTCATGCGTATTGATGATATCGATGATTTCATCTTCAGTAGCCGCTTCAAGAAGCTGCTTTCTGATTTCTTCACGCATCAGAAGTGTTGATAAACGAGAAAGTGCTTCTAAATGCGTGTTGTTTGCGCCTTCAGTTGCTGCAATCATAAAGACAAGATGACTCGGCTGCGCGTCCAGTGATTCATAATCTACACCAGCTACCGAGCGGCCAAATGCAATGGCAGGCTCTTTGACACTTGCTGTTTTAGCGTGAGGGATAGCAATTCCTTCACCAATACCAGTAGAGCTCTGTTTTTCACGGTTGATCACTGCTTCTTTGTAGCCCTCTTTATCATTTAACTTGCCAGCTGTATCTAAAACAGTGACTAGTTCTTCAATGACTGCTTCTTTCTGCTGGCTGTCTAATTGAAGCTTAATGGTCTGCTTTGTGAGTAGTTCTGTTATTTTCATGATGACTCCTCCTTTAAATGCGTGTGACTTTTACTTGTGGTAATAGTGTGTCGACAAGCTCTTTTGTCCCAAGCTCCTCAGAAAATGCTGTAGCACTGCCTGATGTGACGCCAAGCTTAAATGATTCTTCAATCGAAAGGCCTTTCGAAACGCCGGCTAAAAATCCTGCAACGACTGAATCCCCTGCACCAACCGAATTAACAAGCGTACCCTTTGGAACATTGGACTGATAAATCCCTTCCTTACTGAATAAGAGAGCGCCATCTCCAGCCATGGATACGATGACATGTTCAGCACCTTGTTCTAACAGCTTCTTCCCATAAGGAATGGCTTCTTCTGCAGTAGAGATGCTCGTCTCAAACATTTCACCTAGTTCATGATGGTTTGGCTTCATTAAGAACGGTTTCAAGCCTGCTGCTTTTTTAAGGGCTTCCCCGGAAATATCAAGAACAACTCTAACGCCTTGCTTTTCGCACACTTCAGCAATACGTTCATATGTGTTATGAGGCAACGAAGAAGGAATGCTGCCAGCTAACACAACGACATCTCCTTCAATCAATGAGGTAAATTGAGACAGAAACGACTCAAATTGCGCTTCAGTAATTAATGGGCCGAGTCCGTTGATTTCGGTTTCTTCACCTGTTTTTAGTTTCACATTAATTCGTGTATCTTCTGACACCTCGTGAAAGGCTGTTTGTAATTGTTCGTTTTGTAAAAAGTCTTGAATATATTTGCCTGTAAATCCGCCTATGAATCCAAGCGCTTTTGATTCAACACCGTGACGTTTTAAAAGCCTTGAGACATTGATCCCTTTTCCGCCTGGATATTTTTTGTCATAGGTTGAACGATTCAAACCGCCGACTGCGAAATCCTCCACGTGTACGATGTAATCAACTGATGGGTTTAAAGTAACTGTATAAATCATGTTTTCACTACCTTTATAACCGTTTTTTCATGGTAATTATCGAATGAATCCTCTTTTGCGTCGTTTGTGATAATGGTGGCTTCCTGTAAACTAGCAAAGGTTGAAAACGATATTTCGCCAAATTTAGAGGCATCTGTTAAGATATAGGTTTTTTTCGCCTGCTTCATGGCCCTTTTTTTCATGAGCGCTTCCTCTGGATCAGGTGTTGTAAACCCTGCCTCGGGATGAATGCCGTTCGTCCCAACAAAGCTTTTGTCAAAACGGTAATTTTCCATCGCCGTCAAAGCTGCGGCTCCCACCATGGCTCCTGTTCGATGTTTCACTGATCCGCCTATCAGGTAAAAAGAAATGCCTTTTCTCATGAGTGCTTCAATGTGCATAACACCGTTTGTCACCACAACAATATCTTGTTCTGGATCGATATATTCAATCATTTGCTGTGTGGTCGTACCAGCGTCTAAATAAATACAATCACCTTGTTTTAAAAGTGAAGCAGCTGCCTCTGCAACCAATGACTTTTCTTGAAGGTTTTTGGCAGATTTCTCAAATACATCTGGTTCAAGACGGATACTTGATATCTTGGCTGCTCCCCCATGAACTCTTTTAAGAAATCCTTTTTCTTCAAGGGCTGATAAATCTCTTCTAATAGTAGATTCAGACGCATCCGTCATAATCGTTAAGTCCTGTATTTTGATGACATCATTTTCTTCTAAACAGTCGATAATGAGTTGATGTCTTTCCGGTGTTAACATGAAAACACCCCCTTTTGAAAACGCATTCATTTTGCGCGCACCTTTATTGTAATCGCTTTTTTCAACATTATCAATACAAAACAATCAAATACATTCAATAACTATCAAAATCTTTCACAATGGTCATCTTACCTTTATATGTACCATTTGTAAACTGAAAAATATGTGACATTAAGATGAAAGTCATGATCTTAGCATTTCTATCATTTTTCATTTCATTCAATAGAACTAAAAAAAGCTTTTATGCGATGTGCATAAAAGCTTTTGATGTTTGATTACAGCGGAATTCACACTGTTTGTATACTTTTGTTCTTCTCGAAATTATTCATATCTAAGAGAATCAATCGGATCTAGTCTTGCTGCTTTATTCGCAGGAATTAACCCAAAAACAATCCCAATAAACATACTAAACAGCACACCTACACAGATGATTTGCCAAGATACTAAGGACGGCCAGCCGGCAATGAGTGATACTAACGAGGCACCGCCTATACCTAGTGCAATCCCCATCAACCCGCCGATCAAGGTTAAGACGACAGACTCAATTAAAAATTGAACGAGTATTTGAGCCCTCGTTGCTCCAATCGCTTTTCGAATACCGATTTCCCTTGTCCTCTCTGTCACAGAAACAAGCATGATATTCATCACGCCGATACCGCCGACAAGTAAAGAAATTCCAGCTATTGAGCCAATGATTGTGGTCATAACAGACGTGATTTGACCGATGCCTTCTGCGATTTCTTCCATGTTGATCATTTCATAAGCATCTTCTGTATGATGATTTTCATTTAATAATGCAGCCGCACTCTTTCCTACTTCCTTCATTTGATCAGCATGTGCGACTTGAATTGACAACTTATCGTATTCATTGATCCCAAATGTGGAGGTGAGCATTGCAAAAGGGACATATATTTCATTCATATCGAATGAGAGCATCCCTTTTTGTTTGGCTAAAACACCGATGACTTCAACCGGCTGTCCGTTCATCCAAATCATTTCGCCCAATGCCTTCTGTCCATTAAATAATTCTTTTTGTAAGCCTTCAGAGATGAGGGCGGCTCTTCTGCCGCTTCTAAAGTCAATATCTCTTAAATTCTGCCCTTCTGCTATTTGTAATGAATGTACATTCGTATACCCTTCATTTATACCGTTAACTGTCGCATCCACTGTTGTATCTTGAAATCTCAGCTGCATTCCTTGCGCAGTCGAAGAGGCAACCTGATTCACCCCATTGATTGTCTTAATACTTTTTATGTCTTCCTCAGTAAATGTGGCATCGAATAAAGCGTTGGGATTTGCATTTAACTCTTCGTCAGACGGCGTATACGTCATATCAACGGTATTGTTTGGACCTGAAATTGACCCTTTTAGCATTTGCTCGCCGCCTTGACCGATAGCCACGACCGCAATGACTGATCCAACACCAATAATAATCCCAAGCATCGTTAAAATAGAACGTAATTTATGAGCTAAAACAGAATTCATCGCTATTTTGATATTTTCAAAGAGTTTCATTCATAGCGTCCCCTTGTGTCAATCTATCTTCAACGAGTCGGCCATCTCTTACAACGACCGTCCGATTTGTATATGCAGCTATTTCTTCTTCATGGGTGACAAGCACAATCGTTGTCCCTTCCTCATTCAGCTTAGTAAACTGTTCCATGATTGAGAAGCTTGTTTTTGAGTCAAGAGCGCCTGTCGGTTCATCTGCTAAGATAAGCTGCGGCTTATTGACAATTGCACGGGCTATTGCCACTCTTTGCTTTTGTCCTCCCGACAACTCACTTGGCATATGTTTCATTCGGTCTGTCAAACCAACCTTTTCAAGTGCCATCTCTGCGCGTTCTTTTCTTTCCTTTTGACTGATACCAGCGTAAATCATCGGAAGCTCAACATTACGCCTCGCATTTAACCTCGGCAGCAGATGAAATTGCTGAAAGACAAATCCAATGAATTGATTTCGAATCACTGCGAGGTCTTGATCCTTTGCTGCTGACAGCTCTCTTCCTTGAAAATGATATTGTCCTGTAGTTGGCCGGTCTAAACAGCCAATGATATTCATTAACGTCGATTTTCCAGAGCCGGACGGGCCCATAATGGACATATACTCGCCTTTTTCGATGACAAGATCCACCTCACTTAATACATCAAATGATTCTTGGGCAACCTCATAGCTTTTTGTCACGTTTGAAAGCTGAATCATTCAGCATTCACTTCCATTCCGTCATACATGTCATCTGATGGATGAGAAATGATTTGATCCTCTGCTATGACACCTTTTGTCACTTCAAGATCATGACCTGACGTTTCCCCTAGCTCCACTTTTACTTTTTTAAGTACATTCTTTTTGACAACATATACATATTGTCCATCAGCCTCTTTTTTTACAGCTGATTCAGGAATCGTTAGGGCTTGACGCTTATCTGTTTCAATTTCCATGATCATTTTAAAACCAGGTTTTGCTTCAGGTTTTTTTCCCTTTATTTCGATTTCAACTGGATATTGCACCGTTTGATCACCTGCAGTTGTTTCAGATGCTGCCTGAGCAGGTACAACCCCCACTTTTTTCACGACCCCTTGCCAGCTCTTTCCGCGAATGACATCAGACGTTATCTTTACTTTTTGTTTCTTTTTCACTTTTATGGCGTCATACTCAGAAATCAATCCTCGCACAATCATTTTTTTCTCATTGCCAATATGAATGATCGGCTGCCTTTCTTCCGGCTTTCCTGCCCCTCCTTCTTGCTCAATGGAAATGACTGTACCGGCAATTTTACTATGTACGATTAAATCTTCTATTTGTGTTTTTACTTTTTCTTGGCTGATCTCTGCTTGTTTTTGTTCTAATTCAGCCGCTTTCAGCTCTAGTTCAAGCTGGTCTCGCTCGGTTTTAGGATTGGCAGCGGAGTCGCCTCCTTGTTTTTTTTCTAATTCGCTCAATCTATTTTGTAATTGTTCGCGTTTTAACGTACTGGATTCAACCGCAAGAGCTTGCTGCTCTTCTTCAAGTTCCAGCTCTCTATTTTCATATGTAAGAAGCGGCGTTCCTGGCTTTACCTTTTCTCCTTCTTTCACAGAAATCCCCTTCAAGTGTCCCTTTTCCTCTTCTGCATAAATGAACTGCTCTTCAGAGAATGAAAGTGTCCCTGGCGTCATGACCGTAGTGGTGATTTCTTTTTGCGTAGGTTTTACTGTTTTGATAGCTGCTGTCGAAGCAGGCTTTGATTGATTTTTCGCAATGTTAAAGCCAATAAATAGACCGATAACAATAATAAAAATGGATCCGATGATGATTTTCTTTCTCATAAAGACATTCTACCCCCAGCTTACTGATATGGTGATTGCAGTTCCTACATATTGAAAAATGATAGATAAGAGATAAAAGACTCCTATAATGGTCCAAGCGATTCTTGGCGATATATGGCCAACTTTCATCAATAAAAAGCCTGTTAAAACAAGGTTCCAGATCACAAATAGATCAATATTGGCAAGCACAGCATGCCATGGACCAGGCGTTTGAATGAGTGCATTTAATGAGGTGATTGTGATGTTTTTTGGCACATGGAACAGAATGATGGACAGATGAGAAATAATCGTACCAACGATCGTAACTGGTGTAATAAAAAGGACTGCTGAAAATAGCTGCTGAAACGATGCATCACCCTTTGCTAAAAATACGATGAACTTATATATTGCAGCATTAATCACAAGCCCGAGAAGTAGACCAATTAGCGTCACCACATAAACGACCGATACCGGCAAGCTTAAATCTGCCCACATTCCTTCATTCACCAGCTCTGACAAATAAGTGACAATCACTGTTAAAAGAAGTACACAGGATAAAGGCCACCAAACCACCGGATTTTCCCATACTCTTTTCAGGTGCTCTGAAGGTCTTATGCTCACTCCAATGATCGTAGGCTTTTGCATATTTTCTTGCATCAAATGTCACCCTCTCTATGTCATGCAAGTATGCAAACGCACATGCTCTCTCTTATTCTTTCTATTTTATCAAAAGATTGCCAATAAGTGATGGATGATTTGATTTTCTTATTTTCATTGCGGAAAAAAATGATCTATTATTCTATTATCATGAATGACAACCTCCAAATGACACCATGACCAGACCATATTCATATCAAAAAATAGAGGTTTTACTGACCTAAAAACATTTTATCAAAAAACACATGTCTTTCGGAATAAATATCCTTTTCCTTTGAATTTGGATAGTCTTCGTGAGACACAACAATTTTTTGTTAAAATAATCCTAGTAATTTCAACAAATCCCGGCTTTATAGGACTACGAATGGTTTCTTTTATAGAACAAATGAGCCTTTAGTAACAATACTTTCATATTAAAAAATTAAAAATATAATGATTTTACTTGATCAAAAGTTATTTTTTCATATAATGTAAAATAGAGGTAGGTTAAATGATAGTGGAAATGGAGTCAAGTGAATGTTAAGAGAAAAATTGAAAACGCAATTGATTTTACTTTATGAAAAGGAACAAGAAGCATGGCAATACTTTCGAAAGGAAAGAGAACTGATTTATCATGAGCTCAAATTACTTGATATGAAAGAAAGCAGACCCTCTAATGACAAAATATACTACGCTGCCAGATGTGTAGATATTATTAAAGAGAAAAAGGGTAGCATTGTGAGCACAAAAGAATTAAAAGAACAGCTTCAAGCCCAGACAGATTTCAATGTGAGACGAATTAGTGAATTGTATGATCTGATTCAGCAGCTCGATCCTCACATTTCTAAAGCACGAAGGGGATGTTTTATTTACGAAGATCACACCCAAATACCTCTACAATCTTTTCACACATAAAAAATTGGTTACAGCCGCTGGCCATAACCAAATCCTCTAATATCTATTATCCACCGCTTACAGGAGGAATGAATGCAACAGTGTCCCCGCTACGCACTTCAGCGTTTCCCCTCGTATATAGTTCGTTGACTGCAACCATCACATTTTGTGCAGCATCAACACCGTATACCTCCTGTAATTCTAATTTAATCTCATCAACCGTTGTTTGATCTTTTTGAATGATGATTTGTTGTTTACCGGCCTTCTCAGCAAGGCCGGCGAACAATAATACACTAATCAAGCTGATCACCTTCTTTCTTTGCAAGTTGAAGATCGCTAGGTTTCCCCTCTGGATATGAAACTTTTTCAAGCTGATCACCTATCCAGGCTTCCCCGTCTTCCCAATATTCTTTTTTCCAAATCGGAACGATTTCCTTAATTCGCTCAATGGCATATTCGTTCGCTTCGTATGCAGCCTTCCTATGAGGAGATGAAACGGCTATCGCAACAGCAATATCCGTTATATCAAGTGTCCCGATCCGGTGCACAATGGCTGCTTCAGTATCAGGCCATCGTTTCTTGATTTCTTGTCCAATTTGACTTAGCATGCTTTCAGCCATTGGTATGTAAGCTTCATAAGTTAAGCACAACGTTTTCTTACCGTTTGTCCACTCTCTGACCGTCCCGATAAACGTCGTAATGGCCCCTGCCTTCCGCCTTGTCACATGCTGAATCAATTCATTCACATCAATCGGCACTTTTGTTATTTTAAAAAGTTCACTCAAATAGAGCCACCTCCCTTCAATAAGTTATAACAAAATGTATGCGCATCCTTTTCAAAGGCTGAAAACACTGGAAAAGAGTAATTTTTGGCTAACTGAAACTCTTGAGAAAAATAAATAGCTGCTTGTATATCGGAAAGTGTTGAAAGATCAATGAGCTCCTCTTCATTCTTCACACAAACGATTTTGCGGTATGGTGCCTGTTTATACCCTTCTATCAAGACCGCGTCTAATGGAAGATACTTACACATTTTGAGCAATTGCTTTAACGTGATGTGCTGCATTGAAAAGTGAAATTCACCCTCTCCTTCTACGCCAGCGGCAAATGCACCTGCCCCGACATATCGATCGGTGTCTTTTTCTTTCAAAAGACGATCTGGTTTACCGCCATGTCCATGGTGTTTAAAACAGCCTAGCTTCAGCCCATCAAGTACAGCCAGCTGACAGAGCTTTTCAATCAACGACGTCTTTCCGCTGTTTTGATAACCGACCACCTGTAATATGCTTAATGTGTCATCCAGCATGGGGAACCCTCACCTTCGTGCTGAAACAGCAGAACATGCACCTGATCACCAGCCTTAAAACCTCTTGTTCCACCTGGCAGCACAATGAAACAGTTAGCCTCTGCTATTGAGGTCACAGCACTTGATTTATCGAGACCTGTTGGGGTCACACTGAGCTGACTGCCAGTGAACTCAAGTGCCGCTCTAACAAATCGAGTAAACGGATTGGCTTTTGGGAAATCGTGTGTCAGCTTCGCCTCAGCAAAATCGGGTAACGACTGTGTCTTGAAAGACCATTTATAGATCATCGGTTTCACAAATAATTCAAAGCCAACGAAACAGGCAGCAGGATTTCCAGACAGGCCAAACAGCAGTTGACCATTTGGCATCACAGCAACCGTCGTCACACTGCCGGGTCTCATGGCCACTTTATTAAATAGCACCTGAGCTCCCAGCTTTTCATAAATTGCGGGGAGAAAGTCAAAATCACCTACAGAAACTCCGCCTGTTGTGATTAAGAAGTCTACCTTGCTTAAGGCTGCTTTGACTGCATGATAGCTTTTGTCAAATTCATCGGACACACCGCCTAAATCAAGCGGCTCTCCCCCAGCCTTAAGGATCTGGGCATAAACCATACTAAGGTTACTGTTTCTAATCTTCCCGTCCACCATCGCATCACTCACTTGAAGAAGCTCTGTACCTGTTGAGATGATGCCGATCACTGGCTTTTTGACAACTGGAACTACCGCATATCCGAATGTCGCCAATAAGGCCGTAACGCCCGGAGTTACTTTGGTTCCTTTTTTGAGCATCACATTCCCTTCAAGTACCTCTTCTCCTTGACGAGAAATATTGTCCCCTTTTTTCAGCGGTCTTTTAAGTGACATGTATGATTTTCCATCTTTTTCAAAGGTTTTAGTCAGCTCAAGCATGATGACGACATTTGCTCCATTCGGGATTTTTGCTCCTGTCATGATACGAATGGCTTGAAAGGGACCGATGGTTTTTGCTGAGACCACTCCTGCCCCAATATGATCAATGACCTCAAATTCAACCGGATGCTCGCTTGACGCTTCTTTTGTATCTTCTGCCCGAAGTGCAAAACCATCATACGGGGACCGATCAAATGCAGGCACATCATGATCTGCCAAAATGTCTTCTGCAATGAACCTTTCAAGGCTATTTCTTAAGGGCACCCATTCTGCTTCTCCATGCTTTTCATATTGATGGACTTTCTGAATGGCTTCTTGTACTGGAATTGGCTGACGTCTTTCCATCACACTTCACTCCTATATCCCTAGCAGTTTTGCTAGTAATGAATTGGCTGCTTTTTCATCATTTGTCCCATGGATTAATGCACGTCCACCTTTGAAAAAGACAATACGATAAGATTCATAGCGGACATGGATTAAGAAGTCATTCACTTCCACCTCACAAATAGATGACAGCCGCTCTTTCACATGCTGAAATGATAGATTAGCTAAATCCTTAGATACGACTTGTACGGTATCCCGCCCGCAAAGAATCGTCGTTTTTTTACGCTGCTCGTGTAAATAAGGATAGGTTCTATCTTTGCCGCAAGATGGACAGTCCTTCTGCTTAGTAAGAGACAAATCCATTTTAAACGATGTCGCCTGCCAAAGATCAAATGTGACAAATTTCCGTTCGATTTGATCTTCATGTCCTGTTAAATACTTTAGCGCCTCTGTTTGCTGATAAGCAGAAACCATCTGAACTGCTGGAGAAATAATCCCCGCTGTATCACACGTCAAACCGCCAACAGGCAGTTCTGTAAAGACACACGATAAACACGGCGTTTTATCCGGTAAAATGGTCATATACATCCCCTGACTGCTCACACAAGCGCCATATATCCACGGCGTCTTCGTTTCCTGCGATAAATCGTTCATAACCATTCTCGTCTCAAAATTATCCGTCGCATCAATGACAATATTTGCGCTTTGAAATAACGGTCTTAACAGCTCCACCCCTGCATCTTCAATCAGGGCGTGTATGGTCACTTCATGATTGATCTCTTGGAGACGTTTTTTGCCGCAGCTGCTTTTGGCACATGTGCCTTTGCATCATCTTCTGTGTACAGCTGCTGCCGCTGTAAATTTGAAAACTCTACATAATCACGATCAACAATCGTCAACTTGCCGATCCCAGACCGGACAAGCCCTTCCGCAGAGGCCGTTCCAAGTGCACCCGCTCCAACAATTAGAACATGACTGTCAGCAAGCGCACGCTGACCCTTTTCCCCAACCGGAGGGAACAAGATTTGTCTTGAATATCGGTCATTCAATGCTGTTCTCTCCTCACCATTTTTATGTATCATATCATACCGTTTTCAGGTAAATCGCTTCTTTTATTGATATTTCGAAATTCATTTGGTGTTGCGTTCAGTTCCTCCTCTGGGACGATACACACCTTAAGCCTTTGAAGCAACTCTTTCATGGCTAATTGATTCTCTTTTAAACACGCATCAATGGACGGCAGACAGCGGCGGTGATAAAGCGCAAATAAAGGCTGTAATCTGCCCTGAACAAGCGGGATGATAGCATCTGCATGATCGCTGCAATAGGACGATAATGCTTCGGCGGCCTCCCTCCGTATGAAAGGCATGTCACATGCCGTCATTAAATACCATGCTGCTTCTTGCTTTTGCATCGCCGTATACATGCCGGCAAGCGGCCCGCATCCGCGTACCTGATCATCATCCAACCACACATCTCGTTCACCTCTTTCTTTAAAAAAAGTCAGAAGTGATGGATGGCTGATGATAACTGTCTGTCCTTTCAAAAGCTGCTTTTTCACATGCTCATATAGTGGTTTTCCTTGATACATATAACTTGCCTTTGGCTCTCCAAAACGTCTGGATGCTCCTCCAGCTAAAATGACATTGACTACGTCCATCCGCTCACCCTCCTTTGATATGGTTGTTCTAATCGCACTCATCTCGCATACTTTATTGGTAACATGAATAAGGAGGGTCTATCGATGAAAAGGCGCCATGCTTCTCCCCTATTCCATGACCTATCTCAAGAGAATTTATACTTAAAAGCGGAAACAGCCAAATATCAACAAATGATCTCTGATTTACAGTCCTCATATACGTATGCTAAAAATAAGAAGTTAACTCAAGAATATCACGAGATGAAAAAGGATTACACGCAATTAAAACAACAATTGGATGAAATGACCATTGATCAAGGCGATGCAGCCTCAAAAATACAGGATCTCTCCTCAAGCAAATCTGAATTATTACATAAAATAGTCCTTCTTCATGAAATGCTCCAAAGGGAAACCTTTCATAGAAGGAAAGAAACGGAAGAAAAACACCGGCTGCATTTAAAAGTAGTCAAATATAAAGAAATCTCTCAACAATTGAATGAACGGATGCAGGATCAAGATAAACGGCTTGCAAAAGAGGAGAAAAAAGGAAATACTTTATCCGCTGTGATTGAGAAACTGCAGCAAACATTAGGTGATAAAAACGCAGAGCTCAATCTATTACAGGAAGGCGTTAAACACCTGCAGGAGCGTTTTTTTGAAACACAAGAGAAATTACTGCAAATCGAAAAAGCAAAGGAAGCGATTTTTTATGAAACACTCACAAGCTATCAAAAGCAGTTAGCAGAAAGTGAGGAATGGATCGCATCTCATTTTGCTGATATTGACCAGTCAGCCCAAACAAATTCACAGCCATTCTCTCGAGACAGCCTCCTGCAAACAACGGAAGAAATCGAACCCATCTTGAAAAAGCTGAACGAACAAGTTCAAACACTCCAAGCACAAGTCGATGCGGTGCAGCAAAATGGAGAAGTCATGACAGTGAAGATTGAAGGCTTCAAAAAACAGCGTGATCACCTGTCAAAGGAACGAAAAATTGTCTATACAGTTGATCAAAAAAAGTAATGCTCGCAATAAAAAAACTGCTGGCTTTTCGTCAGCAGTTTCTTTTTTATTTATTCGTCTTCTGTTTGAATATCGCCTTCTAAAATATACTGTCCGCGATATGGCTTTTTCACTTCAGGATACATTTTAATTAAGCTTTGCATAAACGTTGTCATATTTGGAATTTCAAGACCGCTCTCTTTTTCAATTTCTTTTTGAAGTTCAGAGCTTTTAATCGCTGCATTATGACGCTTTAACGTTTTAATCGCAGCTTCACGAAGCTTAGCTGCCTTTGAACCAGGGCGGGCTGTGCCTCTTCTGCGTCTTGTAGATCCTTCAGGAATACCTACAGGTGCACCGTTTAGCTGTCCTGTTCCTAAAGTTGATGCAGAATTTGATTGTGATTGTGCAGGCGGCTGGTAGCTTCTCATTTCTTGTGCAGCCAGTTCAGCTAATACAGGCAGTGAATCCGTTTTTCTTTCTGTACGCACTTCTTTTTTTGTATCTGACACTAGACCTGTTCCTTGACGATCTAATTCTCTTAATTTTGCATAAATCGCATCTCGCTCAATTTGATATTCACGGATGACCTTTACTTCTGCTTCGTTTAATTGTTCCAATCGTAATCGTAACGCTTCCCTCTCATTAAACAATGGATTTCCCCCTCATCATATAAAAAATATTCTATAGTAAATATTAGATTAGAAAACTAATTTTATCAACTATTTTTTTATCATTTTACAGTTTGTTATCAGATAGGTATTTTCAACTAAAATTTTGCCAAAGAGGAACAATCGGCATCCATTTCATTGCCACTAAAGGCTTTTGACAAACCTTAAAATATTGTAAAAAATTTGAATAAACACTTATACTACTTGATTTACATCGTTATTTACTAAACTGAAATTTCTTTTGTGCAAAAACGTTCTGAATAGTAAAAAGTTAAAATCTTTACATTTTCATTTCAAAACAAAAATGTAAATAGGTCGTTATACCTTTTTGTTTCAGGAATATTTTTTTATAAACTCCCTCAATTTCTCTTTTCTTAGGAAGGCGAAGTCCATTCCGTGCAATAGGTCGCCTATTTTTGTCCATGAAAAAACCCCCATTTATGGGGGAAAGCCTATTCTGCAGCCTTTTCAGACTCAGAAAGCACTCGATTGACACGTTTCTCAAGCATTTTCATTCCGCTTCCGCCAGCTTGGAAGTGGCGCAGAGCACCTGTTTTATCAAATACATAATATGCTGGTACATATTCATTTTCAAAGGCTTCTGTTAATTTATGATCACTGTCCACAAAAATTGGCTGCGTGATTTCATGCTCTTTCGCAACTTCCTTGATCTTATCCAGATCTAGGTCATCCTCTGAACGCGGCATATGAACGGCTATCACGTTTAGTTGATCCTTGTATTCATCACGGAATTGATTGACTTGAGGCATTGCCTCTTTACAAAGATGACAGCTGACTGACCAGAAATGAATCAATGTTGGTTTCTCACCAATTAGATCTTCTTTTGTTACTTCTCCATTTAACCATTCTTTTGCACCAGTTAGTTCTGGCATTGGTTGACGTAATTTCATTATGAAGCGCCTCCATCCATTGTATGTGTCGAAACAAAAAGGTCTAACATTAGTTAGACCCTTCTGTTTCTTCAGCTATCAATTAAAGTGTTTTTTGACCAGGCTTCCAGTTCGCTGGGCAAAGTCCACCAGTTTGTAATGCTTGAAGAACACGTAATGTCTCATCTACATCACGACCGATATTGTTGTGGAATACTGTTTGATATTGAAGTTCTCCTTCTGGGTTGATAATGAATAAACCGCGAAGTGCAATTCCTTCTTCTTCAATTAAAACGCCGTATTCTCTAGATACTGTGTGGTTTGTGTCAGCAGCTAGCGGATATTTCAATTCACCTAGACCATTGTCTTTACGGTCTGTGTTGATCCAAGCAAGATGCGTATGGATTGTATCAGTAGATACACCAATGATTTCAGCATCTAAATCTTCGAACTCATCATAACGATCGCTCATTGCTGTAATTTCAGTTGGGCAAACAAATGTGAAATCCATTGGGTAGAAGAAAAGAACTGTCCATTTGTCATTCTTCATGTTTTCTTCTAGACTCACTTTACCAAATTCCTTGTTAGCAAGTACTGCTTCCATTTCAAAACGTGGAGCTTGTTTTCCTACAAAACGCTCTGCCATATGTAAATCCCTCCAAAAATAATATCTTTATACAGACTTCTAAGCTGTATATAAAATGAGAATCAAAAGTTGAAATTCTCATTTAGTTAATAACTTCACAATTACAATTATAATACTTAAGCGGTTTTTAGTCAATATTAATTAATAATAAATTTAATTAACGATTTGTCACAATCTCTTACTCCACTTAACAAAAGTTTAACATGTCTTGCAGAAGGGAACAAATGATTAGCTTCTCTATTAGAGCATACATAGAAAGGTTTTGAAGATCATGAAAGCATTTGAACAAGTAGATTGGGTTTCCATTATCCTCAATAGCAGTATGATTTTGCTAAAACTAATCGCTATTTTCGCGATTTATTTTATCATTAGAGCCATCGGAAATAAGATGATTAAGCGTGCCTATTCCACATTCTCTGAAAAGCATGATGTCTCTTTGTCAAGAGCTCAAACGCTGCAAAGTCTTACGTTAAATATTTTCGCCTACTTATTGGTTTTTATTCTAGTGGTCATGATCCTCGACTTATTTCATTATAACCCGACCGCTTTATTAGCTGGGGCAGGCGTTGTGGGGCTTGCAATCGGCTTTGGCGCTCAAGGGCTAGTGAGTGATATTGTGACAGGATTCTTTATCTTATTGGAGAAACAATTCGATGTGGGAGAATATATAACAGTTGCTGGCTTTGATGGGATCGTAGAACAAATTGGACTTAGAACCACGCAGCTTCGAAGCTTTGACGGCACCCTTCATTTTATTCCAAATCGAAGCATATTGAACGTGAGCAATCATTCAAGAGGGACTATGCAGGCACTCGTCGATATCGAGCTATCTCCAGAAGAGAATGTGGATCAAATGATCACAGCTCTTCAAGCTGCGTGTAATGAAGTGCGGGAGGACATTCCTCAAATTATCGAAGGCCCTCAAGTTGTCGGCGTGGAGGCGTTCGGATCCTCTTCCCTTGTACTGCGCATCATTGCAAAAACCGAAACAATGGAGCAATGGCGGGTAGAACGAATCTTGCGCAAAAAAATGAAAGAAGTTCTCGATATAGAAAAAGAGCAAAAAGAACCGGGATGATCATCTACCGGTTCTTTTTCTTATTTGTTTTATTGAACACGCTGTTCTACTTCTTGACAAATTTCATCAGCCGTCATACCTGACGCGGTAATCACAGATGCTTTTGTCGTTGTGTCTGAGATGCCAAGAACATTTGAATCTAGTCCTGTGACAACATAGCAGTCACACTGATCCATTTGCTGTTCATTTTGAATACGTACGACGTCATATCCTTTTTGCTTCAGTAGTTCTTCTACATCGGATAAAGATGGTTCTACACCAATTCTTGTCATAATCAAGAACACCTCCTGTTCATAAGGTGTACAGGAGGCAGCTTGATTATTCATTCCCCTGCTTGCTTTTTGAAATAAGCTGTCATAACGTTTACAGCTGTTTCAATCGCTTTTTCATCAGGCATGAGCTTTGCATGATGCAGGCCATATTCTGAATCGACCCCTAACCAAAACATGAATCCAGGGTATTTTTTCAGCATGTAGCCAAAATCTTCTCCTGTCATGGCTTCTCTGCATTCAACCACATTCGCAAGCCCTTCTCCGGCAACATATGACATGAATTCCTCTGTCAGTTCCTTTGAATTGTCCACTTCGTAATAAGATGAAGGATATCGCACGGTTGCCTTGCATTCGTAGCCAATTTCAATCCCTTTTGCTAGTGCTTCAATTCGCTTTCTCACTTTTTCCATAGATTCTGGTGAAAGTGTACGAATGGTGCCATCAAGCTTCGCATGCTGCGCAATGATATTTTGAGCCGTTCCTCCTGTAATCGTGCCAACCGTAATGACCGCACTATCAAGAGGATCGACATTACGAGAAATAACCGATTGCAGCTGACCTACAAGTGCACTCGCAGCCACAACCATATCATTCGCTAAATGAGGGTAAGCAGCGTGCCCGCCTTTTCCTTCAAGATCAATTACAAGCTCACTCGTATTGGCAAAAAGCAGCCCTGGCTTTGTGGCTATCGTTCCGACAGGATACTCAGGTGCAATATGCAGCGCTGTAATAAAATCTGGCGTCCACTTTTTCAGCACATCACTTGTAAGCATCGGTTCAGCTCCGCCTGGACCTTCTTCTGCCGGCTGGAACATAAATAATAGATCTTCTTTGATTGGCTCATGAACGAAATGATCAATGACCCCAAGTGCGATGGTCATATGAAGGTCATGTCCACACGCATGCATCTTCCCTTCATGTACTGATTGAAATGGATACCCTGTGTCCTCAGGAATAGACAGACCGTCCATATCTGCACGATAAGCAAATACGCGCTCAGGATTTGTTCCCTTTACTTTGACAAAAAGTCCAGTTCGCCAAGTTTCTATCTCAACTCGATCTTTTGAATAAGCACCAAGATGATTGATGAGGTACGCTTGTGTTTTGAATTCCTTAAAACCAAGCTCAGGGATTTGATGTAAATCTCTTCGAATGGATATCAATTGCTCACGATTTAACAAGTGAACTCGCTTCCTTTCCTCTATACGAATAAGACGTGGATATATCATCCACGTCTATGTCTTCAGCTGCGAATTATTTGAATTAAAGCTGACGCAGTTCTTGTTTAATTTCTGTTTTACCTTTTGTTTTTTCATCAATGTCTTTGATTTTCTTTGCAGGTGTACCTGCTACAACTGTGTAAGGCTCTACATCGTTCACAACGATCGCACCAGCAGCTACGACTGCACCTTTACCAATTGTCACACCTTCTAGAACAACAGCGTTCGCACCGATGACAACTTCATCTTCTACGACAACTGGTTTAGCAGACGGCGGCTCAATGACACCTGCAAGAACAGATCCAGCACCGATATGACAGTTCTTACCTACTGTCGCACGGCCACCAAGCACCACGTTCATGTCAATCATCGTACCTTCGCCGATCACAGAACCGATATTAATAGAAGCCCCCATCATGATGACTGCATTATCACCGATTTCAACTTGGTCACGAATGATCGCACCTGGCTCAATACGTGCTTTAATATTCTTTAAATCTAACATCGGGATTGCAGAGTTGCGGCGGTCATTTTCCACGACAACATCTTCAATTTTGTCTTTGTTCGTTTCTAGCGCTTCTTGAATGTCGCTCCACTCACCGAAAACAACTCCAGTGTTTCCTGTGATGAACGTTTTTGCATGTTCACCAAACTCAATACCTTCTAAATCACCTTTAATGTAGACTTTGACAGGTGTTGATTTTGTACTATTTTGAATAAATGAAATAATTTCATTAGCGTCCATTTGTTTCATGTATGTATGTCCTCCTCTTAATTTATACTTCATTACTGTACCAAAGGAGAGTTTTAATGACAAGTGAAAGAGTTGACTCTTCAATGGAAAATAAAACAAGCGGGACCGATTACCCCGCTTCCTGCTGGTGAAGATGAACAAATTGCTTGCCAAAAGAAATCAATTTCTCCTCTTCTTCTCCTTCTGGATTTAGCTCGATCTTGACGGATGGCAGGACAATGTCACCGCCAAGCTCCTTCACTTTTTCTTCGATTAGGTCAACAGCTCCGCAAAAATGCTCATAAGATGTATCCCCGGAACCGAATACAGCAAATGCTTTTCCCGTTAAATCAAGCTCTTCCATTTCTTCATATAAATCAATAAAATCATCAGGAAGGTCACCATCTCCCCATGTGTACGCACCTAACATAATGTGCGTGTAATCATTGAGAAGCTCTGCATCAATATCCATCGCTTCATGACGGTCCACGCTAGCTCCTGCTTCTGTTATTCCTTTTTCAATTAAATCTGCCATCGCTTCTGTATTCCCAGACATCGTGGCATACACCAGTAAAACCTTTTCTGTCACTTTTTCTTCCTCCTTATCAATGAATCAATGCCGGCTCCTCATATGGCCTCACAAACTTGCTTTCATATAAACCAGCACAGAAAAAGTTTTCATTTTGATTGGCTACACGAAAACCGTGTCCTTTGATCGTATCAAACCATTTAAGCTCTTTTTGCTCAATATCAAGCTGATACACTTTAGAAAACCCGTGTTCGTCTTGTGAAGTCGTCACATACACAATGCCATTATCCTCTGACACATCCAAGAATGATTCCTCTCTAGCAAAGGCTTGTGATTGAATATCATGCAGCATATTGGTATGTAAATCTAAAATTTGAACAGACCCCTTTTTACCTTTTTTTGACCCCAATGCGCAAACAAGTAGATGCTCCTGACAGAGCAGCATAGAAGCTGTCATTCGGTGTTCCTCTCTGTTTAGGAGAAAAACCTGTTCACTCTCCAAGTCATACACCCATATTCCTCCGTGAACCTCATGAATCTGTGTTCCAATATAAAGGTGATCACCCGCAGCACATAAAGAACGAATGACAGGCGGGTGGTTCACGTGAGCAAATGGCTTCGTAATTTCCCAGGAAATCCCGAAATCATTTGACACATAAATACTATGTTTTCCATGTGCACACACAAACCCATCTTTGCGTCCTGTAATAGACCAAACGACTGCATTTGTTGGAAATGATGATAGCGCCCATGTATGGCCTTCATCTCCTGATCTAATCACTGTGCCATTTTCACCAACACCGAATAAATAAGGTCCAATATAGCTGATGGCATGAATTTTATGCTTGAGCTTAAACAGTTGCTGTCACCCGCGCTCCACACTGTAGTGAAAAATACCTTCACGTTTTACAGCAACAAAGTATCCACCGTTTTTAGATGCAGCAACAGCTGTCGCTCCTTTATGAAACATGATTTTCAACTCGTTTCTCAGATAACGCCGCCCACGTTAAAAAGCTTGTCGCAAATTCCTGACAGCACGCCACATCCTCATCGGTATCAGGCGCAAGCTCCATTTTCAATGTTTCAGGAAATACAGTTGCACCGGTTGCTTTAAGCATGTCATGAAATGTATGGACAGCCTCACAAAACTTCGGGTAGCTGTAATCTCCAGATCCGAACACAGCTGCTTTGATGTCATTTAGTTCAAGCGTGGAGACCTCTTCATAAAAGTCCTCAGCTTCATAAGGTAAATCACCATCGCCCCATGTATAAGAACCGATGAACACATAATCGTATGAAGAAAGGTCCTCTGCGCTTGTATCATCAAATTCCAACATCTCTGTATCGATCCCTTTTCCTTCTAGTGTTTGCTTTATGATTGCTGCCATATCTTCTGTATTACCAGACATACTCGCAAATGCAATTAGTGCTTTCATCTATCGGTCACCTCATCTAAATGATAATCATTTTCAATTATTATATGTACACTTTAAATGATAATGATTTTCATTGTCAAATGATTTCATAAAAAAGCTTTGACCAAATCAACACTATAACCCAATGAAAAACCCGCTCATTCCAATTGGATGGCGGGTTTTTCGTATCGAAGAGATCATCGGTTCCTCATTCGTTCGTTTCATCTATTCGAATAAAATATGGTCCATAATCCGTTTCGTGTGTCATTACAAATGTCCACTTTTCATTCCAATCCATCACATACATATCGTTATAATCCATATTATGAGATTGATATGGTAAATCATTGGTGGAAAGAGAGCTGGCATTTTCGAAAAGATATGCATCGTCAACAAATTGATAAAAAACAGTACATTTATCCTTTGATTGTTGAAGAAATGCATCTATCGCTTCAGCCTTTTCAAGGCATGTAACCATTTCAAAACTGCATAAATGCCATAAAAAATCATCTATTGATATCTCGTTTTGTTCTTTAATTGAAAGATGACTAGCAAAACGTTCACGCCACCTCGCGCGCAAATGATCTCCCCATTCAGGTTTGTTGATTTTGATTAATTGATTGTTTTTCATAAGATCGAAGTCTCCTCTATGATTCGCTCCATCTATCTGTTGCTTTGATATCGTGCAATAAGTAAATGATCATTCAACTAAAAAAAGCACCTCCTATTCCAAGAAGGTGCTTACACCGCATCACTTTCAAGCATTTCTTTGACCACACCAACAAATGCTTGTACCTGTTTCAATTGAAAAGAAGCTTCATAGCCTAGCAGCCATGTGTCACGTCCGATTTGCTCTCCATTCACGTCAACAAGCGGTGTTTTATGAACACTTTTTTCGTGATCGTATAAGGTGACCGAAGGCAAAATGGCGTAGCCGATGCCGTGGTAGGCCATTTGTTTACACGTCTCAATCTGGTCCACTAGAATCGTCTGCTTTGGAGACACTTTGAATTTTTGATGCCACCAGTGCTGGATTTCCTGATAATACGTGCTGTCGCTTTTAAATTGAATAAACGGGCGTTCTGTCTCGATTAACTCGTCCACGTCTTTGATAACAGAATCGACTAAATATAAATGATCTGTCATCAAATATTCCTTTGTTCCTTTCCAATCAGGGTTTCCGCGAATGATCCCAATGTGCACATGGTCCTCATATAAGCTTTTGAGCATTTCACTACTCCAGCCGGTCACAAGTGATACCTTCGCATTTGGGTATTTTTCGACATATCGCTTTAACACTTTTGGCAACCAGTGCTGTCCAATAATGGATGCAACCGCAAGCTTTAGTGTACCGTGAATTTCCCCTTCAAGTTCATCGATTCGTTCTCTCACTCGATCTTGCTCAACCGTCACCTCTTTTGCAAATTGAATGATCTGTTCACCTGCTGAAGTTACGGTGAGCCCTTTCTGAGAACGAAAAAAGATTTTGGTTCCCCACTCTTTTTCGATCGTCTGCAATCTTTGAGATAAAGCAGGCTGAGAGACAAAGAGCCGCTCCGAAGCCTTTCTCATATTCAATTCTTCACTTAGCACAACAAGCATATGTAACTCCTGAAGCTGCATGGGCGTCCCCCTTCTCTCTATAAGTTTTTCTTATTCCATATGATCATTATATAAATTATAGCTTATGAAGGCAAAAAAAAATAAGCTGGGTTTCAGCTCATTTTTTCGCGGCATGAATCACTTCATTTAAGCGCTTTAATACAACACGTCGTGTAAATATTCCTTCAAAGACTTGCTCCTCATTTACGACACAAACAAATCCATTATTCGTTACAGCGTGAACGCCTTTTAGCACAGGATCCGTCGTTTTAAGCCTTGGGATATCAGTAAGCATAACCTCTTCTACCTTCAGTTGGTCCAGCTTTTCGAATTCAATTCGTTCTAAACCAAAGATCTTATCCATGATCATATTCGTTCCAATTAACCCATGCAGGTGATAAGAAGGATCTAATACCGGGATGGCTGTATATCCTGTTTTTGTAAGGACCAATAGAGCATGCTCAAGGTTATTTCCAATTTGAACATGTGCCACTTTATCTGCATCAATCATATGCTCGGCTACCGTTGACTCAAGCAATTGAGTTGGTTCTATCTCTATCATGTTTCTTCGACCCCTTTTCTATCAATCATCAATCATACATTCCCCTTTACCATTAAGCATAAACTAAAACGAAATTTGTCGAAAGATTTTTTCTGCATAAAAAAGATACTCAGCTCCCGAGTATCTAATAGAATGTTAAATCAATATTAATTCTCAAATCTTACTCTGTCATACAATGTGATCAATTGCTTATACGTATTGTCATCGACATTTTTTGTTCCACATTCTATATCATTGATCTCACTGCTTAGTAATTCGACAGCATATTCCTGATTCAGCAATACGTTTAATAATAGCTTTTTCTCTTCTTCATTAAAACGATTTTCGATGACGCTCATCCAACATCAGGCCCCCTGTTTCATATATGCTTTTATATTGATTAGCAGGCTTTTGAATGTCTGCTTCCTCTCTATACAGCTAGAATAAGGAACTAGAATCGAATCGTCAACCGCACGTTTCGACAAGGTTTGGAGAAAAATGACGGAATTTATTTTGTGTATCGATTGGCATAGCAAAATGCTGCGTATGAGTCGGGTTTTATTTTAGCTTCAATTCCCATAGCTGTGATCATTCCGGTCATTTCCTGAATCAGATCTTTTGTACTTCCTTTTTTGCCAATATCCAGATGGGCTTCAAAACGGAGGTCTGCCCCTTCCTCAGCAAACGGAAGAAGCAAATCCATCAGTTCTGTTAAAGGCCCCTCAAGGATGTCTGCACATACCTTTTGGCTAAACGCTGTCTCTAATGAAATTTTTTCTCTAAGGCTTTGCACAGGCCTGCTGATCACTTGTTGCGTGAGGCAACCCCAAGCCCCTTTGCCAATCCGGTGGAGATGAATTGCAGTCATAAATCTTGTGACATTTTGATTGACCTGAGAGTCCGTACCAATTGATAACACATAGGCGGATCTAGGGTCTTTTCGAATAAAGTCTTTCATTCTCATGACGACATCAGAAAACGCTAAATGATCTTCAGAAAGATTGTAGTAAAAAGAATCACTCACAGAAAGGAACTCCTTTTTAATGGTCTCTTATCCGAAATGTGCGCTGATTGATCATCTTCCATTACACTGCCAAAAATGACACATGTATATTGCCGCAAATAAACGAAGGAATCCTTAGAAAAAACATTTCATACGATTCAGCTTAGGATTGTAGAAGCTCAAAAATCTCAATCGAAATCATATCAATGTTGTCAAATGGGAAAGTATTTGGCTTATCCCCTTGTTGAAAAACAGTCAATTCAAACGTTTGATTCTTTTCGAAATACTTAACACTGCAGATTTTCTCACCGTTCACTTCGAAATAACGCTGTGCCGGTTCGTTTGCAGCTTCTGCTGTCTCTTGAAGACTTTGCAGCCTTGTAATGATACCCATTAATTGTGACATTCTAAAAAAAGACTCCTTTCAAAAAAACAACTCAAGATGAACCCGTATTGATTATACACAAGTCCTACAAAGCATCATACCATAAAGTGTTCTCAGATGATATTTTTCCTCTTGAATTCAAAAAAAGAAAAAGAATCTGTTTTTTTAGTTTGAGTCTTTTTTCTGATCTCATGCACCATGTTTTTATAAACCTGCAGATCTCATCAGCCGTTTGGCAATTTCGTCAAAATCCTCTTTGGAAATGCCTGGGGCAAACTCTTCCGGTAATTCTCTATAATCTGGCACAGGTGCTCCTTGCGGGGTGCCCTCAATCACTGTCAGCGGCTTTCCATCAATCGGATGGCTGCCCTTCCAAATCTTATTGATATCCTTGTAATCCGTATCACTAAATGTGTACAGCTTTGTATGAACATTTTGGTCTTCAAATTTCCTCGCTGAATCAAAGTATTTGTTGTCGAGGTTTGGGATCGGCAGCATCTTTCCTACATCTACTCCTGTGGCTACCTCAAGCGCCTTTGCATATGCCACAACATGCACACCGCCCCTCACAAGTAAATAACCGATCATCTCTCTAGCTGTAGGATGATCTGTCATTTCATATACGCGCATTTTGTGCGTACGAGCCCCGCATTCAAGGAAGAAATTATGAAGGAGGTCAAGAATCAGGTTTCCGCTTGAAAACACGTTCTCTCCAGTCCAAGGTTTTGCCATGGAATCAAACGGATAGCCTGTTTGAGCCGTTTGAATAAAATGCTGTGTATTTCGTTTATCGACAGCCGCTTTCATCGGTGTCGTATCTGGATCTCCACCATGAGTGGTCCCTGTAATCATGAGGTTCACAGCTGTGGTCACTAGCTCTACGTGACCGAATTCTTCAGCCGTAATGCTGGATACGAGGTCATAAAACGGCTTGAGTTTTCGTTTTCCTCGAAAGTTAAAGGATTGAAACATGTAATTATTTAATGTGGACATTTCGCCGAATTTTCCGCCGAGTAATTCTTGCACAGCAGCAGCACCATTTGCATCTGGGTGATCTGGTCTTGGCAAATCAATCAGCAGCCGCTTGTCGCGTTTGATCATGACGTTCCCTCCTACTATCTAACTGTCATCACTTAAGATGTATGGAAGGATTGGGATGTCCTATGCATGAGGCGAAGATGAAAAGCACAAAAAAAACTTGGCGGGGGTAGCGCCAAGTTTTTTGGATCTTGATCTGATAGAGGGGTTGGGGAACAGAGAGTAGCTTCTCTCTATAACTAAATGATAATGATTATCAGTTTCATTGTCAACCATTTTTTATTTCTTTTTTTCAATCAAAAAAAGCAGCCTAAAAGGCTACTCAGATTGTTAATAAATGGATAATATGATCTTCACACTTTACTTTTAAATTAATCCATCTTGCTCATATAAATAGGCATACGGAAGATCTATAAATAAATACATATCTCCCTCTAACGGGTAAGAAAACGTACGTATCCTCTCACCAGTTTCTAAATCGCTGTATATATCACTGAAAAATCCTTTCCCGCTCATTCTCATTTGGAGAATATTTGCTAGGAAATAAGGACGCCAGCTCCAGTTTTTCTCGATATATTCAGGCTGAAATAGCCATTCTTTTTCTTTTTTAAACACATTTCCAGTGATTTGAAAGCCTTCTTCATTACACATATAAATTCGAAAGCTGCAATCCGTTAATTCTAATGCCAGCTTTTGGATGAGTTCATCATTTGTACTGCATGATTTTTTTAAGGGCGTGACAGCTTGGTGAATTCGCTTATAAAATGTTTCAGAATGTTCGTAGACAGTTTGAAGTTTCTTTTTCTCATGGGCAATAAATTGCTGGAATTCTTCTCTCAGCTGATCTTTTCGTTTATTGCGGTCAATTAATTCCGCCGCCGGCTCGTGAAGATAGAACCCTTGAAAGTATCTGCCACCATTTCTCCAAGCATATTGCAGCTGAAAATTTGCTTCAATGTCTTCATAAATTAAAGCCGCCCCTATTTTTCTCGCAAGCAATGAAATGCTGTACAAGACATATTCATAGGAAGGAGACGGCGCCGATGCCCTTAATGCGTGTAAATCTATTTTTAATAGATCGGGTGAGAGCAAGGCAATCCGGTCAAGATTGCTGCTTTCTTTTCCGATATTCGAGATGGCGATTTTAATACCATATGTACGAAAATACGTTAACGTATGGTAAAGCTGTTCAATATCGCCGCTAAACGTATGCTCTGTAAATTCGATAACAAACCGATTAAGCTGAATGCCCCTTGCTTCATATCGCTTCAAGAGTTCTAAAAAGCTTTCACCATGATCAAGCATCAGGATATTGGCATCATGATTAATAAAAATGAGCAAATCATCATCTGCTGTTGTGAAAAGATCGAGTGCTTGCGTCAGTACTTTATGATCTACTTCCACTTTATATTCGTCAGGAATAGATGAATCCGTAAAGAAGGAGCCTAGGCTAACTGTTTCAGACTCAAGCTTCATTCTTCCTAAAATCTCATAGCCTATCACTTTTTGCTCTTCCGCACTGAATATCGCTTGATAGTGCGGGAAAACATCTTCAATATTCGTTAAAATATCCAATGGATCGACCATTTTCATCACCTGCTTCTCTCTTTGTGTGATTATAACACATCAAAAGCAGGTCTTACATCGTCATTCAAAATGGGGATTGGTTGAGCCATTGCCCCCCATCCATTGTGATACAATCTCCATTTATATAAGACGCTTGTTCAGATAATAAAAAGCTTGCAAGCTTTGCAATTTCCTCTGGTGTGCCAAGTCTGCCAAGAGGAACACTATCTAATGTTCTTTGCGCTGCCTCTTCCGATTCCCATAGTTTATCCGCACCACCTGTTCTCTCGATTGGACCTGGCGCGATGGCATTAACGCGAATTCGATATTGCTTTCCCCATTCCACTGCAAGCGTTCGAGTGAGAGATAAAACACCTGCCTTTGCTGCCGCTGAATGCGCCACACCTACACCAGCACCCCATGCATAGGTCGCCACCATATTGACCATACTTCCCCTTTTCTTTTGACGAATCCAGTAATTGCCCACTGCATGACTGCAAAAAAATGTTCCATTTAATACAATATCAATGACAGCCTTCCAGCCGTTAGGAGATAGTTTTTCTGCTGGAACCAAAAAGTTTCCTGCAGCATTGTTAATCAGAGCATCCACATCGCCAAATGTATCTACGGCAAATTTGACCATTTGATCAGCATCTTTTGGGTTTCGCACATCCATTTGGAAGTAAGCGATCGAGCCGCCATTTTGTTTTATTTCATTTGCTACCTTTTCTAACGTTTCTTCTGTTCTTCCAGTAATCACGACATTCCAGCCTTCATGTGCCAAATGGACAGCCATTGCCTTCCCCATTCCGCTTGATCCTCCTGTGACAATCACTGTTTGTTTCGTCATTTGTTCTCCCCCTCTTTGGTTTTGAATGACTATTCATTCATTGTTTTCTATCATATCATGATTGACCCTAGATGCACCATATGGGAGATTCTTTAAATATGATGCTATACTTAATTTTATTTATAAAGGAGTCTTATATGAAGCAACTTTCTCGGAGACAGTTTTTAAAAGGAGCAGCTGGCGCGAGCATTCTCGGTTTTTTAGCTACAACATGTGGATACGGATATGCCAGATACATCGAACCACGCATGATCGATACCGTGTCAATGACCATTCGGGATGCTCAGCTTCCAGCTTCATTTGACCAGTTTAAAATCGCTCAATTTAGTGATGTTCATCTAAGTGATACATTTCCTGCGAAGGAATTAGAATCCGTCGTCCAGCAAATCAACGCTGAGTCTCCAGACCTCATTGTGTTCACAGGTGATCTCGTTGATTTTCAAGCATCGATTGAAGAGCATGAAAAAGCGAAAGCCTATTTGACTAAGCTCCATGCCCCGTTTGGTAAGCTCGCGATATGCGGTAATCATGACTACGGGCCATTTGGCATTGATCTTTATGAGAATACGATGAAAGATTGCGGCTTTACAATATGTAAAAATGATGTGTTTCCATTAGAAAAAGAAGGGACGCATATTCAGATTGCTACAATGGATGACCTGATGATGAGTGTGCCGGATTATGACCTGATTAAGCGAGAAGTATCATCTGATTTATTTACCTTGCTGCTCGTACATGAGCCTGATGCAGCATTGGAGCTGGATACAACCCCCATTAACTTGCAGCTTTCTGGACATACCCATGGCGGACAGGTGCAGCTTCCTTTCTACGGACCCATTCTCACAGCACCTTTTGGCCATACATATGTGGAAGGTTTATACGGAAGTTATCAGCACCGAATCTATGTCAACCGCGGACTTGGGACAACAAGACTGCCGCTTCGATTTTTAGCAAAACCTGAATTAACCTTTTTCACCCTCTCTTCTCGCATTTAGACAGAAGCCAAACCGCTCCTTTTTGCATATGTATAATCAAAGATCTTTCTCATGACAAATGTTAGGAGAAACCTTCCTTAGCCTGATTCCGTCCATATATATATCAAGTGACAGGCATCATGGCTTCTTTTATTTGAGCAAAAGGAGTGTCCTTTGATGCTGCGATATACGGTAAAACGCGGAGAAACGCTTGCTTCTATAGCGCTTGATTTTCGAACAACTACAGAAGCTTTAAAGGCTGCAAACCCTTCACTTCAAGGTCAAGAGCCGGTACAAAATGAGGTCATCATCATTCCTGGTCTGCCCGATCCTAATACGATCCCTTACCGCATCTCTGTTTCGATTTCAAGGAAACGTCTCGTCTTGTTTTCTGGATCAGAGCTTATTCGGTCGTATCCGATTGCAACAGGAAGAATTTTAAATATGACACCGACAGGTTCTTATTATATTGTGAACAGACAGCCAAACCCAGGAGGTCCCTTTGGCGCCTATTGGCTGAGCCTCTCGAAAATTCATTACGGCATCCACGGTACGAATAACCCGTCTTCAATTGGTAAAGCTGTGTCTAGGGGATGCATTCGTATGTATAATCAGAATGTCATCGAACTTGCTTCAATCGTTCCAAATGGAACACCTGTGACCATTAGCCAGTAGGAGAAATTAATTGTATGAATGCTTAAAATTTTATATGATATAAAGTGGGATCTTCAGGGTAAGGAGCGTATTTATGGATATTTTTAAAAACAGAAATTTTGTTCGTCTCTTTTTTGCAGCACTAGCTTCGCAAATGGGGACAACAGTAGGCAATATGGCGTTTGCCTTTTATTTGCTCGATCATTTTAGTCATCAGCCCGCCTATGCCACATTAGCAGAGCTCATGTATTCACTTCCAACGATCTTTGTCTTTTTTATGGTCGGTGTCGTAGCAGATCGTTTTGATCGTAAAAAAGTCGCAGAGAATTGCGATTGGATACGAGCTGGGCTGACGATTGTTTTATTCATTGTTATTTATTTCAATTCACTCCCACTTATTTTCTTGATCTTGTTTATACGAAGTGCCATTACGAAGTTCTTCTATCCAGCTGAAGCCTCTCTCGTTCAGGCGATTTTAAATAAAGATCAATATGCAAAAGCCGCTGGCTTAAATCAAATGCTGTTTAGTTTATTCATGGTATTTGGTGTTGGAATCGGTGCGATTATGTATAAGACAATTGGACTTCACGGTGCCATTACCATTGATTTGATCAGTTTTATTGTGTCAGGCATCCTGATTCGCACATGTAACATTCCAATTGAAGCACGTCAGCCAAATGGACAAGCAGGCTGGAGAGGCATGACCATTAAAACGTCTCTAAAAGATTTTAAAGAAGGCATTCTTTACATTATAAAAAATAAATTATTGGCTTCTTTAATTTTTGGCTTTTTTGTTTTTGGTCTAGTCAATGGCGCATTTGCTGTACTTCCGATGTTTACAATGAAATATGGCCTTTCACCGGACCATTTTGAACTGCATACTTCATTCTTTACAATCGCGATCGGTGCCGGTCTACTTGTTGGCAGCTTAATGGGCTCTGTTCTCGCTAAAAAAGTAAAGATGCAATATCTCATGTCGCTTCCAATTTTGGTTGCAGGCATTCTGATTTTTGTACTTGGTTCCACGCATACACTATGGTTGTTTTATGTCACATCATTTGTCATTGGTACATGCATTGGCCCAGTCAACATTGTCATTGGCGGCTGGCTGCCGAGAATCGTCCATCCTCGTCTGATGGGACGTGTGTCAGGATGGGTTGATCCGCTTACCATGTTTGCTCAATCCTTGACATTAGGTTTGATTGCGGTACTATTTCCAAAACTCATTACAAACGTTTCTTATATTTATTACGGAATGGGCGTTATTATTTTACTCGTTTTCCTTTTTTACTTCTTTACACTGCCAAAGTTCAGCAGAGAAACTGACGACTTAGACGTGCAGCGTGAACTAAAAGGTCAGGGAGCGCAATAAATGAAGCAAAAAGGACTTTCTTCTATAGAAAGTCCTTTTTGCATGGCTGAAACAGAAACGGCGCTTATTTTTTCTGCTCATCGAAATGATTCGAAGCAAAATGAATGATTCTTTCAACTGCATAAATGCTAATAAATAGGATGAGAAATAGAAGCAAAGGATGTATCGACCGATCATCTATCACGTACACAATGCCTCCAACGACAAATGCGACCAATAAAGGAGTTAACATCTCTTTCAATCTAAACAGTCCTTTCTGTTCTCATTCACTTTGATCTTCTTATCTTATAACATATTTTTCTTTTTATGAAATAAAAGGAATGTGTATAAAATCGCAATATTTTTAATTAAAAATATTTACATCACTGGAAGTTTTATAGTAGTATAGTCAGGTTGGAGGTGAGGGGTATGCTAAAAAGTTATTATTTTATTCATACAAAAGATGATCAAGGTCAGTATGTTGTACATACAGAGGATTGTGCATTTTTAGGTGATGCTTCAAGCCGTAAATTGATTGGTCTGCACATGAGTGGCGAAAGTGCCATTGATGAAGCTAAACAAATGACGAATGAAACTGATTTTAATGGTTGCTTCTACTGCGCTTATTCAAGTCATAAGAAATAGACCATGTGATTAAACCATATGTTCGGGCATGTTGTCTGGCATATGGTAGATTTTCAAACGCAACATGAATACAAATTGAGAAACTACCCATTTATTTAAAATAGGTAGTTATCACGAAGTAATAGTTCACTTCATATATATTTCACCCAGTCAATTCTTCTTGCAATGAAAATCTCTCTTTGAACACCCTTCCTTCTCATTTTTTCGGCTGATATAATGCCATGAATAAAATCATGTATACAATACAAGCTGTCCCAGCCCATTGAAAAAAACCAAATGGCTCTTTTAACCAAAAAACAGTCGTGACAACTGCCGCAAGGGGCTCGACACTTCCAATTAAGCTTGACTCTTTCGGTGATAAATATTGCAAACTTTCTATGTAAAACCAAAAAGCGATCATTGTACCAAATATGATAACAAACAATAAATAAACATACGCTTCAACAGGTAAATGTGACAGATTTATCTTCCATGGCGGATGGACTAAGCTAAGGACAGTTCCCCCAATCAGCATCGCCCAGCCGACAACGACTAGAGAATCAAATTCTTTTAACAGATTGATTGGATATAGCGTATAAAACGAAAGCGCTACAGCAGACAGTATTCCCCAAACCACTGCGACAAATGGAACGGTTAATGTTGAAACAGAACCATTCGTCAATAAGAGAAACATGCCCATGAACGCCAATGACACCGTCAACATATCTCTTTTGGTAAAAGTAGATTGGCGGCGAAGTACTAAATACATGATAATCATAACAGGAGCCGTATACTGCAAAAGCGTCGCCACAGCTGCATTCCCAAGTTGAATGGATGCCATATAAGTATATTGAACAGCTAGCATGCCCATTACTCCAAATATAAGGACTTGCATAGCCGTCCTCTTCTTTTGCCACACACCAATTAGTTGCGCTCGTTCTTTTGTCATGAAATGAACAAATAAAAGCAGTCCACCTGAAATAAGCAGCCTGACAGTCACAAGCCAATTGACATAAATCCCATATTGCTGAAACAATTTTTGTGAAACAGTTCCTCCTACTCCCCAACAGATGGCACCAATCAGCACAAGCAAAATTCCCTTATTTCTATCCATTTCATTCTCCTCAACTCTCAAACAATCATGATAATATAGTTGATAGTAGTTCACTTTGTTACATATTGATATATCAATTGAACATAAAAATAAAAGAATATTGAGGAGAAACATGAACAACCATCATTTTCTTATTGACTACAATTTGAAAGAATTAACGGAGCATTCTACTACGACCTGGTCTATCGCTCTTTATCATACGAAAATTTGTGATCATAGAAGCGGCCACATCCCTCTTCACTGGCATGACGAATTTCAATTTGTTTTTATTTTAGAGGGGGAAGCTGAATTTCACATCAATGAAGAGACGATATGTTTGAAGGAAGGAGATGGCGTATTCATCAATAGTGGCTGCCTGCATATGGCAAAAGATGCGAATGGGACAACATGTACATATCTTTGTCTAAACGTTTCCCCACATTTCATCACAGCCAATGAATTATTTACCACTTTCGTTCATCCTTATATGCATGCGAGTCAGACACCTTATATTTTATTGAACCGAAAAGACCACTGGCCAAATCATATCTATCAATGTATTCAAACCATTCAGCGATTAATTGATGAAACTCCAGCATATTATGAGCTTGAACTCAATATTCAACTCATCACCATGTGGAAATGTTTATTACAAAATGGCTTTCAAATAAAATATGATGCACGGCAGCATGATAAAAATGAACGGATGAAACCTATGCTGAATTGGATTCACCAGTATTATCATGAAAAGGTGCACCTTCAAGATATCGCTCGAGCAGGTCAGCTAAGCCGATCTGAATGCTGCAGATACTTCAAAGATATTCTAAAGAAGACACCTCTTCATTATGTGAATGAATATAGAGTTCAACAAAGCCTCATCCTGCTTCAAGAAACAGACTTCAATATAACAGAAATTGCTTACAAAGTCGGCTTCAACAGCACAAGTTATTTTATTAGTATGTTTAAAAGAATAAAAAATACGACACCTTTAGCATATAGAAAATTAAAAGCGCCGCATTCTTTGTAACTGAAACAGATTGAAGAAAAATCATGATGGATAGATACTAGTGTCTTTGCACACCATTCTGTATTTTTATATACAGACACGTTTTAGAACCGTCATGAATGGCTATTGTATATTGTAAATAAGAACAATGTAAATCCTATCGCTTTTTACAATAAGTCTATTTGCAATTTACTAATAAAAATCTAACGGGTTACCAAACGTACGTTCCAAATCGATTTAAGCATTGATATGACAGTCTTCCTCTTATTCACTTAAATTTCACCTTTCTAAAGTCAACTATATGATAGTATTCTTTTGAGGGAAGTTTGGGGGGGATTTGGGGGAAGTTTAAAAAGGACAGACGTAAAAGGAGCGCAAAATGAACATAAACAAAATAAGATCATTCCTTTATAAAACATCAAAATACCTGGGTGACGTAAACGCCGTTCAAAAGGGTACTATAGGCAAACGTATCATGCGACGTGCTGCGGGTAAAGCATCCGGAAAGCTAATGAAAAAGATATTCAAATAAAAAAAGAAGCCCCCGAAAAGGGCTTTTTCTAATGGATTTTTCGAAACAGATACTAGTTTTATTTATAGGAAACTAAATGAATTAACTCTAATAATTATTTTATATTTAATTTCCAATAATGTTTTAAACTGATGGACCATCTGCAAATCTAGAAAATCGTATATTAGCAGCAGCACCTTGTATAGTATCAGCACCAACTACTCTTCCCGGAACTAACGATAAAGTCCTTGATCCAGTTGAGTTATTTTGCAGCGATATAGTAGTAGTGCTTCCTTCAAGAACTCTAATTATAGACCCACTTCCCATATTCCCTCCGCTTGTTGCTGAATTACCCACACCAGTTATCCTTACACCATTTTCTACCAAATTAAAAACACTAGTCCCAGTATTTTCTGCTGTATTTACATCATATTCCACATGATAAAGACCTGGTTGAAGAGTGAAAGTATCTGTTCCATTAAAGGTAATGTCATTTCCAATAATGCCATTTAAATCAAAACTAACTAAACCACCTGCTGGGACAGTTTCAGAAGTGTTGGCTTGTGCTGCAATAACTCCACTACTAAGAAAAGGTCCTGTTCCTGTGGCTCCGGTTGCTCCAGTCGCTCCGGTTCCCCCAGTGGCTCCCGTGACTCCTGTTGCTCCCGTGGCTCCCGTGGCTCCCGTGGCTCCCGTGGCTCCCGTGGCTCCCGTGGCTCCTGTGGCTCCTGTTGCACCTGCATCGCCCGTGGCTCCCGTTGGACCTGTAGCTCCTGTTGCGCCTGTGGCTCCTGTTGGTCCGGTTGCACCTGCATCGCCCGTGGCTCCCGTTGCACCTGCATCGCCCGTGGCTCCCGTTGCACCTGCATCGCCCGTGGCTCCCGTGGCTCCCGTGGCTCCCGTGGCTCCTGTTGCTCCACTAGAACCGGTGGCTCCGGTGGCTCCCGCACCCGCTATCAACGTGTAATCTGGTGATGTTCCTGGCGTGCCAGTTGGAGATGGCGTGTTTACAATATACGTACTACCATTATTCGTCACCACTTGACCTACTGGATAACCTGGTGCTGCTCCTGGATCGAATGGCACAATTCCTGTTAGTCCTACTCCGGTCGCTCCGGTTGGACCCGTTGCTCCTGTTGCACCAGTCGCTCCATTAGAACCGGTGGCCCCTGTCGCTCCGCTTGAACCGGTCACTCCGGTTGCACCAGCACCCGCTATCAACGTGTAATCTGGTGATGTTCCTGGCGTGCCAGTTGGAGATGGCGTGTTTACAATATACGTACTACCATTATTCGTCACCACTTGACCTACTGGATAACCTGGTGCTGCTCCTGGATCGAATGGCACAATTCCTGTTAGTCCTACTCCGGTCGCTCCGGTTGGACCCGTTGCTCCTGTTGCACCAGTCGCTCCATTAGAACCGGTGGCCCCTGTCGCTCCGCTTGAACCGGTCACTCCGGTTGCACCAGCACCCGCTATCAACGTGTAATCTGGTGATGTTCCTGGCGTGCCAGTTGGAGATGGCGTGTTTACAATATACGTACTACCATTATTCGTCACCACTTGACCTACTGGATAACCTGGTGCTGCTCCTGGATCGAATGGCACAATTCCTGTTAGTCCTACTCCGGTCGCTCCGGTTGGACCCGTTGCTCCTGTTGCACCAGTCGCTCCATTAGAACCGGTGGCCCCTGTCGCTCCGCTTGAACCGGTCACTCCGGTTGCACCAGCACCCGCTATCAACGTGTAATCTGGTGATGTTCCTGGCGTGCCAGTTGGAGATGGCGTGTTTACAATATACGTACTACCATTATTCGTCACCACTTGACCTACTGGATAACCTGGTGCTGCTCCTGGATCGAATGGCACAATTCCTGTTAGTCCTACTCCGGTCGCTCCGGTTGGACCCGTTGCTCCTGTTGCACCAGTCGCTCCATTAGAACCGGTGGCCCCTGTCGCTCCGCTTGAACCGGTCACTCCGGTTGCACCAGCACCCGCTATCAACGTGTAATCTGGTGATGTTCCTGGCGTGCCAGTTGGAGATGGCGTGTTTACAATATACGTACTACCATTATTCGTCACCACTTGACCTACTGGATAACCTGGTGCTGCTCCTGGATCGAATGGCACAATTCCTGTTAGTCCTACTCCGGTCGCTCCGGTTGGACCCGTTGCTCCTGTTGCACCAGTCGCTCCATTAGAACCGGTGGCCCCTGTCGCTCCGCTTGAACCGGTCACTCCGGTTGCACCAGCACCCGCTATCAACGTGTAATCTGGTGATGTTCCTGGCGTGCCAGTTGGAGATGGCGTGTTTACAATATACGTACTACCATTATTCGTCACCACTTGACCTACTGGATAACCTGGTGCTGCTCCTGGATCGAATGGCACAATTCCTGTTAGTCCTACTCCGGTCGCTCCGGTTGGACCCGTTGCTCCTGTTGCACCAGTCGCTCCATTAGAACCGGTGGCCCCTGTCGCTCCGCTTGAACCGGTCACTCCGGTTGCACCAGCACCCGCTATCAACGTGTAATCTGGTGATGTTCCTGGCGTGCCAGTTGGAGATGGCGTGTTTACAATATACGTACTACCATTATTCGTCACCACTTGACCTACTGGATAACCTGGTGCTGCTCCTGGATCGAATGGCACAATTCCTGTTAGTCCTACTCCGGTCGCTCCGGTTGGACCCGTTGCTCCTGTTGCACCAGTCGCTCCATTAGAACCGGTGGCCCCTGTCGCTCCGCTTGAACCGGTCACTCCGGTTGCACCAGCACCCGCTATCAACGTGTAATCTGGTGATGTTCCTGGCGTGCCAGTTGGAGATGGCGTGTTTACAATATACGTACTACCATTATTCGTCACCACTTGACCTACTGGATAACCTGGTGCTGCTCCTGGATCGAATGGCACAATTCCTGTTAGTCCTACTCCGGTCGCTCCTGTGACACCTGCTGGACCTGCTGCACCTGTTGGACCTGCTGGGCCTGCTGCACCTGCTGCACCTGCTGGGCCTGCTGCACCTGCTGGGCCTGCTGCACCTGCTGGGCCTGCTGGGCCTGCTGGGCCTCTTCTTCCAGGCGGACCTTGAATAACACACACACAAGGATCCTTTCCACAGCATGGGTTTTTCCTTACTCTCTTACAGCTATCACACTCCCAGCCGTAATCTTCATGCGTGTCATACCAATTTCCTCTTTTATTAGATGTACATGATTTTCCACAATGTCTACATCTTTTCATAAGATCACCTCAAGTACATACTATTCAATAATCTGATTTTGGTTCTGATCATTTAACCCTAATTATGTTGATTTAGACATTTTATTATTGATAAATATGTATAATGTTCTTTTTCTTATATAGTTTTCAAAATAGCGATAGTTGGAAATTAAAATAAATGATACCCCTCCAAAAGAAAAGAAAAATAAGATAAAGACAAAAAAAAGAAAAGACCTCCCCATAGGAGAAGATTCTTTTCCATATGAGGTTAAATCATCAAAGGTGTAAACATGCGGTCTGTATACTATATGTAAGTGGAATGGGAAAAGTGATTATTTACAAATTTGAGTTATAACCACTAGGAGATTTGGGCAAAATATGACCTGGAAACCTCCTCTAATGCTTGTGGATAGAAAAAGACCTCATTTGATGTGAGATCTTTCTTATTTTAATGCTTTTTGAAGAGCTGCTTTAGTCTTTGGACCATAAATGCAATCAGAAACAAGCCCATGCATGAGCTGAAATCGTTTGACCGCATCCGCTGTTTTTGGCCCATAATAACCATCAACACCGTTATTTTTCGCTCCTTTGTCCGGGTAGTAATACACAGGGGCTAGGGCTTCTTGTACGGCTTTTACTGCTGACCCCTTTGTAAGAGGCTTTGTAACTTTTAAAATACCTATTGACAAGCTATATGACTTTTTAGGAGGTTTGGAAGCTGCTGTTTTGGATGGTTCTGCTTTTGTTGGTTTAGCAGACGGCTTTTTATTTGTGTTAGCAACGGCGATCCCGGCTTTGAAGCTGTCCCAACGATTGAGCAACTTACGAGGACATTCTTTTCCACTCCAATGCTTATGCGGCACAATGTTTGACAATGGAATGCCTTGTTCCTGCATTAACTGTCTAATAAGCCATTGAGCGTTCTCGATTGCCTTTTCAAAGTTTCCGTCAGCATTCTCACAAATTTCAATTCCAATTGATTTCATGTTTCCCGTGCCTCTGCCATCCCCTGCGTGCCAGCCGTTTTTGTTTAACGGTAAATGCTGATAGATCATATTTTCGTCCACAGTGTAATGCCAGCTTACCGCTGTGTTTGAACATTTCACAAAACTAGCGTGACTTGCTGCGTTTGCGCCTTTGGCTGTATTCGCGGTGTTATGAACCGTGATATATAAAGGCTTCATATAGTTGCCTGGTCTGTTGCGGTTACTCTTTGAAATATAATCTTGAATGATTTTTACCATTGTTCATCTACTCCTTAAAATTGTATTAGTATTAAAAAAAGCCGCCTGGGGCACCGAGTCAAAATAGGAGGAGCAATATGAATAACAATTTACAAGTAATCGAACAAAACGGACAACTTTTGGTAGACAGTCGAGAAGTGGCTGAAATGGTTGATAAAAGACATAAGGATTTATTAGAGGCTATCAGAGGTTACGAGAAATATTTGATAGGCGGAAATTTCCGCCCAACTGATTTTTTGTCCCGAGCACATACAAAGACAAACTTAATCGAGATAAGCCTAGCTATTTTATTACTCGTAAAGGATGCGACATGGTTGCTAACAAAATGACAGGAGAGAAGGGCGTATTATTCACTGCTGCATATGTGACCCAGTTCAACGAAATGGAGCAGAACCTACAAAACTTTTCTAATCTTAGCCCGCAGCTTCAACAGATGATTCGACTTGAGCAAAGACAGAACGAAACAGATGAGCGGATCGGTAAGCTAGAAAACAATTTATCTATCAATGCGTATCAACAAACAGTCATTCAGAAACGAATTAACAAGCGTGTGTATGAGCTTGTCGAGCGATATGGAGAAGATGAAGAAGTCAAACGTCGTATGTTCACGAGCATTCACCGAAATTTTAGGGACGCTTTCGCAGTGCCTACATACAAGGATTTAAGAAAGCTAGACTTTGAGGAAGCTATTTCATGGATAGGCACATGGAGACCGTTGATCTAATCGCATAGCTCAAATTTGAGCCGTGCTCAAGTACCAACATGGTAGTCATATTCATTCCCCAAATTTGGGTGGGATTCAATACGCTCAACAGTCGTTTGATAAGCCATTTCCAAAATTATTGGAAAATAGTTTGAAATCATATGTGTCGTATGAAGAGAAGAAGCAAAAAGAGCAGAACCACAAGCACCTGAAATAATTTCTTTGATGTACTCTTTATCGGATAATTTTTTCTTGTCAGCTTCATCAAATACCTTTTGTATTCCATCTTGTAAAGCAGTTATTGCGGCATTCATAGCATCTTTTTGAATCATCTCCATATCATTTTCTAATTGTTCAAATGATGCAAAATCACTTTTGTCGAATTTCATCTTTTCACCCCCTATCTAAACAGATAGGAACATTATACCAGTGTAATAGATTTGCAAAAAGATAGAATTGAAATATTTTCTAAAAATTGAACCAATCCAAAAATGGATTTGTTAAACAGGAGGATAAGACAAATGACAACAATCACAACATGGAATAAGAGACTCAAGAAGGTTTACAGAGAGGTAAAGGAAATTGAACCGCTCTTAATCGCTGCTATTAAAAAGTATGAAAGCATGTATTCACACGGAGCTAAAAAAATCATGCAGTCCAATTTGAAAGAGATTATGGCAGGAGTGCCAAAAGAAGAAGCCATTGAATTATTGGGTCCTAAGTTGCTAGATATGTTCGAGTGGGACGATATTCTTCCAGTGGTGAAATACAGCAAATTCAACGCTTGGATTTGGTCTAAACGTATTCAAAGAGAACTAGATCAGCAGGATGAAGTCATTAGGTATTATCGAAATCGCCTATGGAGAATCCATTCTTTACTTGAAAAATTAGAGGAAACGTGCCCCTAGCACTGACGGCGTAAGAAGATTTCATACTAATTAGTCGGACTAACGGAAAACCTATATCACCTAACTCACTTAACTACACTGTCAATGCTGTTGCTGATAAACAAAAACTAAAGAAAATTACCGTTCATGGTTTAAGACATACTCATGCGACTATACTGATAAGCAAAAGAATACCAGTCAAAGTTATTGCTGATCGTCTTGGAAATACTCCTCAAATTGATTAATGACATATATAGCCATACTTTCGAAGAATTAGAAATAGAATCTGTTGAAGTTTTTGAAGAGGTTATGAATTTATAATTTGAGGAAGTATTGGGGGAGATATTGGGGGAGGTTTTAAAACATTAAATTTTTAACCCCCCCTAATCCCTTTATACCAAAGGTTTTCTTTTTACAATAAGTCTATTTGCAATTTACTAATAAAAACGTATAATTTATACTAAGCACAGGAAGACGAAAGACAAAGGAGAGAAAAAATGGACGATTATGCTCATACTAAAGACATAGAACCTACAGCAGAAAACATCGCAAAAGCCATTTATACTGTTAACCGTCATGCTAAAACCGCACCAAATCCCAAGTTTCTTTATCTTTTGAAAAAACGTGCGCTGCAAAAACTATTGCAAGAAGGTAAAGGAAAAAAAGTGGGCCTACATTTCTCTAACAATCCCAAATATAGTCAACAACAGTCCGACGTGCTGATTGAAATTGGAGATTATTATTTTCACCTGCCACCAACCAAAGAAGACTTCGAATTTTTGCCACACTTAGGAAATTTAAATCAATCATATCGCAATCCGAAAGCGAATATGTCATTAAACCGAGCAAAGCAACTGCTTCAAACGTATGTCGGTTTAAAAGAAAAACCTACCGCCACAAAACAAAAATCACATTATACAAAGCCCGTCTTCAAACGACTCGGGGAAAGTTATTTTTAAACAAAAAACCACTCATGACGAGTGGTTTTTTCTTTAGATAATAAAATGATCAACCTTTTCAATGAGCTGATGAATTTCTGGTTTACTAATTTGATCATCAGCACCGATTGTTTCCCCTTTATGCCGCAAATCTTCAGTGATTAACGAAGAGAAGATGAGAATCGGTATGGAACTCGTTAAAGGGTTTTCCTTTAGCAGTTTTGTTAATCGGTGACCATCCATTTTTGGCATTTCAATATCCGTAATAATCATATCAATTTCTTCTGTCACAGTGATTCCTTTGCTAACAAGATCCATGACGTGATCATATGCCTGTTTGCCATCTTCAAAGGTCACAATGTTTTTATAGCCTGCTTCAGTTAATTCATTTGATAATAAACGCATGAGAAGCGGAGAATCTTCAACGACATATAGCTTCTTCCCTGTTCTTCTTTCGTCTTTCTCACCGTCAAACATATGGTACGTTTCTACACCAGAAGCCGATTCAATATCATAAATGATTTTTTCATAGTCTGGAAGGAACATCATTTTCCCATCAAGCTTAATAATGCCTGTTAAATGACGTTCCATACCTTGATTGAGTGCAGTTGGCTTTTCAATCTCTTCCCAGCTGACGCGGTGAATTTGTGAAACCGTTCCTGTATGGAACACAAATTTCCGTTGGTTGAATTCAGTCACGATATACTTCTCTTGTTCGGACTGATCTGACTCGACATTAAAAAAGGAAAATAGATTGATGACTGGCAAAATCTCGCCTCGTAAACTAATCATACCTTCTACGTCTTTGTGAGAGTGCGGTACAACAGTCAACTCTACCGGCTGAATGATTTCTCTTACTTTCATCACGTTAATGCCGAATTGATTTGAACCAATTTCAAACTTTACAATTTCCAATTCATTTGTACCAGAATCAAGTAAAATTTCTTGTTTGTTTAAAGCCACGGAAATCCCTCTATTCTTCAATATAAGATTGTACTTTTTATATCGGCAGCCTAGGTAAAAAGTTGACGTTTCTTTACGCTTTCTCTCGTACGAATTGATGAATCACAAGTCCTATCGCTGCGAGAATGAGTAAAGACCCTAGCGCAAGACGGCTTGCGAGGTTTCCGTGCTCTGCAAACAGCAGAGTGACTGACCCATAAATGATGGGTCCAATAATGGAAGACACCTTCCCTGAGAATGCAAAGAGACCAAAAAACTGTCCTCTCTTTTCCTTTGGTGTCAGCTCAATAATCAATATTCGAGATGCCCCCCAGCTTGCGCCGAGTGAAATACCGAATAAACTGCCAGCCACCCAGAAGATCCATTCTGTTGTGGCTGTCACAGCCAGAATCAGGGCAACGATCAAAATCACATACACGACTGTAATTGAGCGCTTTGCCCCAATCGCTTTTGTGATATATCCAAATAAAAAGGAGCCAATGATACTTGAAATGGTCGACACAAGATAAAGCAGAATAAATTGTCCTGCAGTAAAGCCAATGATGATTTTGGCATACACAGCCATCATCGCAATCGCTGTCTGTAAGGCATCATTCATAAAAAAGAAAGCAATCATAAAGATAAAAGCCGGCTTGTAATGCTTCATCTCTTTAAACGTGCGAATAATTTCTTTATATCCGCTGAAAAATGACGCCTTTTTCTCTGGCTGCGGCAGTGGATGAGGGTCTTTTACAAAAAAGAGAAATGGCAGGAAAAAGAGAAAGAATAATAGTGCTGTCGGAATAAATGCTTCATGAAATTGGTCATTGCCAACAAGTAAATAAACTGTGAGACCAACAAGTGTCCCTAAATAACCAACGGCAATGCCAAATCCAGAAATTAGTGGTATTTCATCCTTTGTCCCAAGATCGGGCAGGATGGTGTCATAAAACACTAGGCTCGAGTGATAGAAAAATTTTGCAATCACAAACAAGGTGACCACTACTAATAAAGAGACAGGCAGCCCAAACCATTCGGATGAGAAATCAATTCCAGCAAAGATCCCCATCAAAAACGTACAAGCTATACATATTAGAGTAAACACTGTGATGTAGCGCTTCTTTTTTCCTGTACGATCAATCAGGACTCCATATAATGGTGTGAAAATGACGAGGAAAAAACTAGCTAGTGCGTTTGCATAAGATATAAATGTACTAGCGATCTGATCCATTCTCGCACTGTCTCCGATCGTTTCCTGCAAGTAGAACGGGAAGAAAATGGTGATCATATTCGATGAAAATATCGTATTTGCAAAGTCATACAATGCCCAGGCCAAAATGGGTGCTGTCAAAAACAGCCCGAAGCCTGCCCCTTTTTTCTGCATGGTCTTTTTCCCTGTTTTCAATCGTTTGTCTCCCTTCCCTGCCTGATTTTTCACTATCATTCTATTTTATGTCATACGTCCCTCTTCCATACAAGCAATCTATACAAAAAGCACCTCTTACGATTGAGCAGAGGTGCTTTTTTTCATTATTTCTTCACAACAATGGTACTTGCAATTAAATCGTGAAGTGCTTGTTTTTTCTCTGTGAAAAAGGCAATGATGTAGCCAATATATAAGATTGGAGACAAAAAGCCTTTTGCAAAGAAGCGGCCTGTTGCACGGCCGAATGTCACTTTTTCGCCCGTTACTCTTGTCACTTTAATCCCAAGAGCCATCTTACCAAGCGTTCCTTGCAGTTTTGTTGATTCCATAATGGCGTAATAAAGCCATGTCACCACGATACCGATCAAGATCGCTCCTATATAGAAAAAGATAAGTCCCATAATCACTGCCCATTCTTCATCTGTCATCACGGTTGTTGAATAGTAATAGCTGTCGTCATCCATCATCAAGGCTGCCTCTGGACTTGAGACAAAAAAGAGTGTTGCCAAAATAAACATGATAAAAGAATATGGTACGCCGATGATGATACCATCCAAAAGGTGTGCAAGAAAACGATAGCCTACGCCTGCTAGCTCAGGATGTTTCTTTTCTTGAATGTGTGGTTCTGTTATGTTTGTTTCCATCCTATTTCTCCTTTATTATGTATGTTTTCTATAAATTTCTTATAATCATTCGTTATTATATCTTATGAATATCGCAAGATCAATGTAACTTTACATTTTTACATATATTTTAGATCAGTTCATCCTCAATGATTTATGTGAATAAATACTGAAAATTTGTGAAAATCATGACATTTCTAGTTCTTTTACCTCTGATTTTTTAACATTTTGTGATATTTTCGTCTTGTTTCCATTCTGCAGTTGACAATCGTTCTTCACATGGTACAATAGTCAAGGATTTTTTAAAGAAAGGTGTTCATGATGGGAACTGTCGTACTATTAAATAACAATGAAATGACTGTGATTGAAGATATTTGCGAAGCTGATTTTTTAGACATGAAGCATGATTTGTCAAATGATGACGCAGCTTATATCTCTTGGTATGAAGATTACGATACTGCTTATGGATATTGATTTCATTTCATAGATGAAGCGAAAAAAAAAGGCGATACAACCTAAGTTGGTTGATCGCCTTTTTACGTTTGCGTGCTTCTTTCACTTTCAGGTTCTACATGAATAAAGATTTGTGCATGCGGAAATTCTTGCAAAATCTTCTCTTCAATTCGATCACATAATTGATGAACATCTTCTATCGTTGTCTTGCCATCTACAATCAAATGAAAATCAATATATTCCTCTGCACCGGATCGTCTTGTTCGAAAGTCATGATATTCGATGAATTCTTGACTGAATCCTTGAATGATTGCTTCGATCGATTGTTCTTCCTCGGGCGTTAGCCGGGCGTCTACGAGCGGCGGGAAGGCTTCTTTCATGAGTTTAAATGCTTCACGCATAATAAAGAGAGCAAGTATCATTCCAATGATCGGATCTAAAAAATACCAGTCGGTTAATGCGACAAGCAATAAACTGAATGCGACCCCTAATGACGTATACACATCTGTTAACAGGTGCAATGCATTCGATTTCATGGCGACAGAATGTACTCGCTCTGCCTCTTTGTTCACAACCTTCGATACGATAAAATTGATGAGCGCGCCTATCAGCATCACCACAATGCCAAGCACAGGCAGCTTGACTGGCTCTGGATGCATTAGTTTGTGAACACATTCGTAGATGATCCAAATGCCCGCAACGAAAATCAGCAAGGTCTCAATCGTTCCAGAAATATTTTCGACTTTTCCGTGTCCATAAGGATGTTTAGAATCTGCTGGCTTTCTTGAAATACGAACAGAGATAAATGCAATAAAAGATGCCATTAAATCGAGAAAAGAATGAATGGCTTCTGATAAAACCGCAACAGATCCCGTAAGCAGACCCACAATGATCTTTAAGATGACAACAAATGTGTTACTTATCACGGATAGAAACGCTATTTTTGATGTCTTCGCTGATTGTTCCATTTATCGTCCTCCTTTAGGAGATCGTATGTCTATGAAAGCAATTCCCATGACCCTGATTCTCACGTTCTTTCAGTTTACGCAGTTGTGACGTTTTCTAATCATGTTCACCGCAGCCTGTATTTTCTCGTGAGGTTACGCTATAATAAATGTTGCTCTTTCTTCAATATATCACTCATGCTGTGATGAATAGGAGAATAGACTACAGATAATGATATCCAGTGCCTTTCGCAGGTGACATTTATGCAGTGAATGGTAAAATAGGATAAAAACATAAATTTTTAAGGTGATGAGAAATGGAGCATTTGCTGAATCCAAGAGTAAAGGATATTGAAATTTCAGGCATTCGAACATTTTCAAATCTCGTATCGTCATATGAGGATGTCGTTTCTTTGACGATAGGCCAGCCCGATTTTTATACGCCGCATCATGTCAAAACAGCTGCAAAAGCAGCCATTGACGAGAATTTTACTTCGTACACTCATAATGCTGGTTTCCTAGAGCTAAGACAAGCAATCCAGCACTACATCAAGAAGAAAGTCAACCTTGATTATGATGCAGAGTCAGAAATCATTGTGACGACAGGTGCAAGTCAAGCGATTGATGCCGCGTTTCGAACCATTTTGTCAGAGGGTGATGAAGTGATTTTACCTGGACCTGTCTACCCTGGCTATGAACCGATCATTCGAATGTGTGGCGGGAAGCCCGTACATATCGACACAACGAATGCTGGCTTTAAATTAAATGCCAAGCTGATTGAGGATGCATTAACGGAAAAGACAAAGTGTGTTGTGCTTCCTTATCCTTCAAACCCAACTGGTGTCACGCTTTCAGAAGAAGAATTGAAAGAGATTGCCCAGCTCCTTGAAGGAAAAGACATCTTTATTTTATCCGATGAAATCTATAGCGAGCTGACATTTGACCGGCCGCATCATTCAATCGCTTCTTTCTTAAAGGAACAGACCATTGTGATTAACGGACTGTCTAAGTCTCATAGCATGACCGGTTGGAGAATTGGCTTTTTATTTGCTTCAGCTCCCATTGCTAAACATGTATTAAAAGTACATCAATATAACGTGTCTTGTGCCTCGGCTGTCTCACAAAAGGCGGCACTTGAAGCTGTGACAAATGGTGTGGATGATGCACTCATCATGAGAGAGCAATATAAGAAAAGGCTCGATTATGTATATGATCGGCTCATTTCTATGGGGCTTCCGGTCATTAAGCCTTCTGGCGCTTTTTATATTTTTCCATCCATTGAATCGTTTGGGATGAGTTCCTTTGATTTTTGTATGGAGCTGTTAGAAAGTACAAGACTCGCTGTCGTACCAGGGTCTGCTTTCTCTCCACTCGGCGAGGGGTATGTGCGTCTATCCTATGCTTATTCACTTGAAACACTGAAAGAAGGACTTGACCGCCTAGAACAATTCGTTCTTGAAAAACGTTCCATTCATTTAACAGACTGAAACAACGGCTCTCCTGCCGTTGTTTTTATTTTGCAGGAAACATGATGTGAAATGCGGTGCCCTTTTCGGGATGACTATCCACACGGATCGTGCCGTTGTGATTTTCTAAAATATTAAATGTCACCATAAGGCCAAGTCCAGTCCCTTTTTCCTTTGTCGTTAAAAAGGGCTCTCCTATTCGCTTCATGACCGATTCAGGAATACCGACCCCTTCATCACGAATGGTAACGTGGATTCCATCTCTTTCTGCTTTGGCCGTAATGTCAACCTTCCCTCCGTCCGGCATGGATTCTACGGCATTTTTGATTAAATTGATAAACACCTGCTTGAGCTGATTTTGATCCCCGTTCATCAGGAGACCCTCTTCTATCTCACTAGTATTCATTAAAATGCCATTTAAGTTCGCTTGTGTTTCTAATAAAGCCGTGACTTCGCTGATGATTTTTTTCAAATCTAGTGTCTGAATCGATGCCGTTTGCTGCGGTTTTGCCAGCATGAGCAGCTCACTTAAAATAATTTCTATCCGGCTCAGTTCAGAGAAAACAATCTCGAAATATTGATCCCGATCTTTTGTTTGCGGTTTAATGAGCTGTAAAAATCCTTTGATGGCAGTCAATGGGTTTCTGATCTCATGTGCAATGCCCGCAGCCAATTGGCCTGCGATCGATAATTTTTCAGATCGGAGCATGAGCTCTTCTGTCTGCTTACGTTCGGATATATCTCTTAAAATAATTTGAACGGCTGTTTCTCCAAAAAATGTAGTTGGGATACACACCATTTCTGTATAAATCAGCTTGTGTTTAAACGTATGACAGCTCATCGTGACAATCTCAGAATCTGATGCTCTTTCAATAATACGTGATATGCTTTTTTTCACTTTTTGCTGGTCACATGAATGGATTTGATGGAAAATATCTTTTCCTATTAATTTATCGTAATGCTCGGCTTCAAATAATTTAATGCCTGATTCATTCATAAACACCCATTTGTGATCATGAATAACCGCAATCGTATCAATGGAGTTTTGGATGAGCAACTGATACCGCTCACGGCTTTTTTGCAGAACGGTTTGAAATTTTTTACGGGATGAGATGTCTACTAATAGCAAAAGCTCTGCCCGCTGATTTTGATAGATCGTTGGTGATGACTTCACTTCGATATGAATGCTGCTTCCATCTTTCCGTTTCCAAATCTGTTCAATCATTCCGACTGGAAGACCTTGCTGCAGCCTTGTAATTCGACTTCTCACAATGTCATGGTACTCCTCAGCAATAAAGTCAAATGCAGTTTTGCCGATCATGTCATCTCTTGTACTTACCCCCATTAATTGAAGCATCGCATCATTCGCATAAACAATTTCCCCTAAAATCGTAATACATAACGGATTTGGCAGCATGGCAATCAATTGTTCAGCTTCACTGACATGTTGGAAAGCCGGCAGACTGCCTAACGACTGTTCTGACACTTCTGATGTTGTTTGAAATGCTGCTTTTTGCGGTTCAGCGTCCAGCACCCTCATTTTTAGGATCATTTCTCTACTTAATTCACTGTCTAACTCATCACAAGCAACAAAATCAATACTAGCTTCAATCCATACAGCTGTTAGGTCACTTCTAAGCAGCCTAAAGTGGGAAATCTCTAGCATGTGCTGATTGTAGAAATAACTCTCGACGAGAAATTGATCTTCGGTATGAACAAAGTCTTTCAAAAAACACCCTAGTAAATCCTTTTGTTCATAGAGCAAAAGCTGCTTACAGTTAGAAGAAATGTAGAGAAAGCGGCCATTAGAAGAAAGAACGGCATGTAAATCAATATTCGAATAAAGCTGATTCGAATCTTTCATTTTTTGTTCCATCGTCGTCCGACCCTCCTTTTCATTTTTTAGGGTTGTCCTTAGATTGATGTATAAAAAAGATTCGCTAGAAAACCCGTATTTTCCTTCCGTCATCGAGGGAAACGTCCATATTTTCAGCAAAAAAGAGCACATTCTCTTGCTGTGCTCTCTGCTGTTTACTGCTTTTCGTATTTCTTTTGTAATTCAACGTACTTATCAATAATTTTACTTGGGATGGTTTTAATGACGGAATCTTTGTCTGAGACATAAGGGGTTACGACACTAAAAGCCACCTTCGGATTGGACGATGGATAATATCCCCCAAAGGTTAAATTGTACGTGGCATTTCCCCACCAGCTGCGGTTAGCACCATAGTAAAAGGTTTGGGCCGTCCCTGTTTTTCCTGCGACATCATGCTGACCAAAGCGGCCAGCGGCAGTACCGCCAGTCGATGTGACCATTTTCAGCCCCATTTTGACGCGGTCAATATCTGCTTTTGAATTGTTAATCGTGTTCAGCACCTTCGGCTCATATTTTTTCACGACTGGGCCTACTTCATTCTTCTTCGTTGGAAGGTGAACGCTTTTCACCACTCTTGGCTGAACGCGATTTCCTCCATTGGCGATCGTCGACATGTACTGGGCAACTTGAAGCGGTGTATACGTGTCATACTGGCCAATTGCTTCATCGAGCAAAAGTCCGCCGACCGTCTTCGGATGTGTCTGCATCCCGCTTGATTCCTGCGGCAAATCGATCCCTGTTTTCACACCAAGACCGAATTGCGCATAGTAGTTTCTCATTTTTTGCAAGTGCTCAGGTCTTGCTCGTAACGGACCATTCTTTTGATAGTTAATACCTGCCATTCTCATCGCCACATGAAACATATAGACGTTCGAACTTTTTTGGAGTGCCCGCAGATCGTTGACCCATCCTAGATTGTTGTAAGACTTCTTAGGCTTTCCACTTCCTGCAAAATAGAGCGGTGTATCCATATAGGATTGGTTGTGCGACATACCGTCTTGATAACCAGAGAGGACAGTAGCTCCTTTGACAACAGAGCCCATTTCGTACTGGGTCGTAAATGTTCCGATGGCATAATCAGTGACGTCTCTGCCGTCCATTTTCTTGCCAGACATCGCAAGAACATCCCCAGTGTTAGGGTCCATCATCACGACAAATGCACGGTCCATCATATAGTTTCTCGCACTAGCGGATCTAAGCTCTGATTCGACGATCTTGTCGACTTCCTTTTGCAGCTCCATATCAAATGTCAGTGCAAGATCAAGTCCTCTTCGTCCCTCTGTCCGCTTGATTTCATCGAGCAGCTTCCCGCCAACCTGAGTATATTGAACGGTCGCTTTCTCCGGGTTCAGAAAATCCTCGTATTGATACTCTAAATAGCTCTTCCCTACTCGGTCATTACGTGAGTAGCCTCTTGCCATATAGTAATCTTCACGCTCTTTTATAATCCCTTGCTCTGGTGTGGTCACACCGCCAAGTACATTATAAAGGGTCTTCTCATACGGATATTTTCTTGTCCAATCATTGATGACATTCACACCAGGCAGTTCATCAAGATGCTCTGACACAAGTGAAATCTCTTCATAGGTCAAACTCACAGATGATGTCTGCTTTGACTCTTTTGTTTCATCGAGTAAAGCAACTTTTTCGTCCCCTTTTTTCTCTTCATTTGGGTCCATTGCTTTCACGATTTGAGGCTCAAAGGCATATCCGCCTGTAAATCGACGATAGATCGCTGCAACTGCTTTTTCCTCTGCATCTTTTTCGATCGCCTTAACTTCTTTCTTAGGCACACGCTCTACTTGAAGCGGATAGACATCTTTTGCTTTAAGATTCTTTTGCTCTGCTTTTGAAATGAGCTTATCCGCTTCTTTCGGATGGCTTGCCAGCCAAAAATCTCGAATGTCACGCTCTCTCAAAAAATCAGTATCCATTTTTATATAAGTTGCAAGTTTCCTTACTACCTTAATCTTATCTTTCGCTTTCACACCGCTTTCTGATGTATAAACGATGGCAGGTACACTTTCATTATCAACGACGACTCTTCCTCTCGCGTCATACATTTTTCCTCTCGGAGAAGGGTATGATGCTGTTTTGACCTCTGTTCGGTTTGCTTGCTTTTTATAATCCTCACCATTGACGATTTGCAGCACACCAAGCTTGATCACAAGCACAGCAAACAAACTAAAGACAGCGAAGAAAAAGAGATTAATCCTCCAGGCGTTCCGGCGCTTGAATTTTTTCTGCTCGGCACCACCTTGATGCTGTTTCTCTCCCACTTATGTAGCTCCTCTCATCCTTTCAATCTTTTACAATTACCACTCATTATTGTAACACTTTTGTAATAGTTGTTACAGCGAAACAAGTGAAAAAAAGCTGTCAATCCCTATTATGCAAAAAAATATACTAACACTTTAAAATATTGGTATGTTTATGTCGTTTTCATTAAATGGAAGAATTCCCTATCCTTTGATATGAGGCGGGTTTTTTTGTCACTTTAACAAAAATGACAAACAGGCATTGTCAATGGAGGATGCTGGTACGTTTATAACAAAAAGTCCATGTTATGATTTTCTGTGAGAAAACAAAACAAAGATTTTAGGAGGAGTTACAATATGAAGAAGAAATCATTCTTTTTTTCAGCGCTAACGGCTGCTGCACTCATCACATTCACTGGGGGACATTCAGCTGATGCGAAGGAGCTTAACCTGAAACAAGTAATACATGTACAGCATCAAACCATTGATCTTCATACATTAGCTACAAAATTACATATCTCTTCAGATGTAAACAAGCTAAGCAAGTCGAATCAAAAAGAGATCGAAGCTCTTTTAAACAAGCTGATTAAAAGCGGTCAACCTGTTACTGGCACAAAAGTGGTGAAAGAAGTAAACAAAGCAAAAAATGAACAAAAACAAGAATCAGTGAAAAAACCTACTGCTTCTAAACCAAGTGCGCCAGCAAAACAAAATACAAACAACAATAACAATACAAAAGCTGATCAAAAAGACACAACGACAGCAAAAGCAGACAGCAGCTTGAATGCATTTGAAAAAGAAGTCGTTGAGCTTACAAACAAAGAGCGTGCAAAGCAAGGATTAAAAGCACTTTCTGTTGATTCAAAGCTAAGCAAATCTGCTCGCGCAAAATCTCAAGATATGAAAGATAAAAACTATTTCTCTCATACAAGCCCAACTTACGGATCTCCATTTGATCAAATGAAGAAATTCGGGATCACTTACAAAACAGCAGGTGAAAACATTGCCCAAGGTCAAAGATCTCCTCAAGAAGTGGTGACTGCTTGGATGAACAGTGAAGGTCATAGAGCTAATATCTTAAACAAAAACTATACACATATCGGTGTTGGTTATGTGAAATCTGGCAACTACTGGACGCAGCAATTTATTGGAAAATAATATCAAAAAAACCTGTCCCTCATTGGGGCAGGTTTTCAATTTGTCTTCTTTTTAGCGTGATTGAAAACCTTCAAAAAATGAGAGGGTTTGTTTACACGCTACAATCTGTCCCACGTAGATGGGACAGATTTTTTATTTCATCCATAATTTATATATACTTTGGGTGCCGCTGTTTTCTTCTCCCTGCTCACTCAGCTTTTCATAAAGTGACTTTGCAAGTGAGAGTCCTGGCATTTCTTCTCCCATCAGCTCTGCTTCTTCAAGTGCAATGCCCATATCTTTAATAAAATGCTTCACGTAGAACCCTGGCTCGAAATCACCTTTCAGCATTCTTGGTGCAAGGTTTGACAAGGACCAGCTTCCTGCCGCGCCCGTTGTGATGCTTTTGAGCACGTGCTCTGGATCAAGTCCTGATTTTTCGGCATAGGCCATAGCCTCTGCGACACCTACCATGCCTGCTGCAATCGCAATTTGGTTACACATTTTGGTATGCTGGCCGCTTCCTGCAGGTCCTTGATATTGAATGTTTTCGCCCATTTTCTCAAATAAGGGCAAACACGCTTCATAGGCTGATTTTTCTCCGCCAATCATGATCGCAAGCGTTGCATTTTTTGCGCCTACGTCTCCGCCAGAAACTGGTGCATCTAATGCAAACAGCCCTTTTTCTTTCGCTTTCACTTCAATTTCTTTTGCCAGCTGAGGCTTCGATGTCGTCATATCTATCAGATAAGTACCAGGCGCAGCATGTGCCACAAGCCCCTCTTCACCTAAATAGATTTCTTCTACATCTGATGGATATCCTACCATTGTGATGACAGCATCTGCATGTTGTGCAATTTCCTTCACTTCCGGCTTCCATGATGCGCCTTTTTGAATGAGTGCATCTGCTTTCGCTTTTGTTCTTGTATAAACGAGAACTTCATAACCTGCATCCATTAAATGTTCTGCCATACTGCGTCCCATTACACCAGTTCCAATAAAACCAACTGTTTTGATTTGTGTCATCACTTGTTCCTCCTTAAAGAGACTTTGTCAATCCACCATCAATGATAAGTGTTTGACCTGTCATATATGTATTGGCTTCAGATAAAAGAAAAGCTGCATATGCTGCAAATTCCTCTGGCTGTCCATAACGGCCAAGCGGAATCGTACGTTCAGCCTGTGCTTTGATTTCTTCAACCGTTTGGTGCTCTACCTGCGCGCGGTGCTTATCTAGCTGTTTGACGCGCTCTGTTTCAATTTTCCCTGGGGCTAACGTATTAATCAAAATACCATCCTTTGCAAGCTCCTGAGCGGCTGTTTTTGTCCAGCCGGCAATAGCCGGTCTAAAAGTATTTGACAGCATTAAGCCTGGGATCGGTTCTTTTACTGACATAGACGCAATGTTTAACACGCGTGCACTGTGTTTTTTCAAATAAGGCAAGGCCTCTTTTAATAATCGAATATAGCTGAGTAAATGAAGCTGAAATGATTCCATCCAGTCTTCATCTGTTAAGGTTTCAAGCGTCCCTGTTTTAGGCCCGCCTGTATTGTTCACAAGAATGTCTACACACTTCTCATCACCAGCTGCCGCTTGAACTAGCGCCTTGATTTGCTGCGCGTCAGACACATCACATACTTGATAAGTCAGCTTTCCTTTTACAAGCGGAGATAATTCTTTCACCGTTTCTTTCAGCGTGTGCTCATGCCTTCCTGAAAGCATCACATCTGCTCCCTCTTTTGCTAGAGCAAAGGCAATCGCTTTTCCGATACCTTGACTGCTTGCAGCGACCAATGCTTTTTTTCCAGATAAATTGACATTCATGTCAACACCTCCTCTGCTTTATTTTATCATACAAAAAGAACCTTGCTCACGTCGCAAGGTTCCTTTCCGCTTCATTACAGCTTAAACCGATCTACTGCCTGACGTAATGCATTGCTTGATTCGTTCAGCATTTCAGTCGAGGTTTTCGTTCTTTCTAAAACTTGGACTTGTTCATCTGTAGACGCATGCACTTCCTCAGCTGAAGCCGCCGATTCTTCTGAAATTGCAGCAATGCTTTGAATAGAGTCACTCATCTTCTGCTGTTCTTCTGTCATTTCATTGATCTGTGTATGAATGCTGTCAATTGTACCGACAAGTGCCTGCATTTCCATTGTGATGCTGCTCAGTGCCTCACCTGTTGCATTAATGGCGTCACCTTGTTCCTCATTCATCTTGCTTGCTGCTGTCATCGCTTCAGCCGCCTTCTTCGATTCATCTTGAATGAGTTTGACGGTTTCACTAATGTGTTTGGTTGATTGCGCAGATTGTTCAGCAAGCTTTCTGACTTCTTCTGCAACAACAGCAAATCCTCGTCCGCTTTCTCCAGCTCTCGCTGCTTCAATGCTTGCATTCAGTGCAAGTAAATTCGTTTGATCCGAGATTTGAGAGATGGCTGTCACCACGTTTTCGATATTTTTCGTTTTATGCTCAAGGTCTAGCAGCATTTGCTCTACCTTTTTCGATTCTTCGCTCGCTTGTGTTGATTTTTGAACGAGCACACCAAGTGCATCAAGCCCTTTATAGCTTGCATTTTCAGATGATTTTGAGTTGGTTTGCATTTGCGTGGCAAGCTCACCCATATGGCGCACTTTCTCATACAGTTGCTCTGATTTCTCATTAATTGTTTCTGCATCTGATGCCTGTTTAGACGCGCCTGTTGCCACCTCTTGAATGGCGGTCGCAATCTGTTCGCTCGACAGCAAGGTTTCATTTGAAATTTGTGTGACTTCATCCGTTGATGTCACTACTTGGTCTGAAGCCCCTTTCACTTTTTCAATTAACTCTCTGATTCCCTCAGTCATTTGGTTAAAGCTCTTTGTGAGGATACCAATCTCATCTTGAGATTTCGTTTCAAGTGAATTGGTTAAATCACCTTCAGATACTTTACGCACATGCTCGATCAGACGCTTGATTGGCGTTGTAATGCTTTTTGCTAATAAGAAACTGAGAATGATCGCAAGAATAATGGCAATCACTGAAATAATGATGCTCGTCTGATTCATTTGTTCTGTGATCCAAAGCAGTTTCTTTTTCTCAAAGCTGACACCTATTGTCCAGTCTGCCTCTTTGATTTTAGAAATGACCGTCAGTTCTTTATTATCATCAATACCGGAATTGTCGATCGCTTTTTTTACAGAAGCAACTTTTGATATGTTTTTTCCTTGCTCAGTTGGATGTGCCAAAATCGTTCCTTTGCCATCAACTAAGAAAGCAGTTCCCATATAAGGAATCTTTTGTTCCTTAATATATGATTGAATGGAAGACAGCTTCAAATCAAGTCCTGCGACGCCAACAACTTTTCCATTTCGCACAATTGCCTTGGTGGCTGAGACAACCATTTCATTCGTTGCTTTATCAATGTACGGATCTGTCCAGATGACTTCATCAGGCTTTTCAGCAGAATTAATAAACCAATCTCTCTTTGTTGGATCATATCCCTCGCCAAAATCAGATTCTGGGAAGGCAAACATTTTGCCGTCACTTGTTCCTATATAGGCAAGTGAGATCAGTTCATCCTGCTCCTGCAAGCCTTTTAGTTCATCGTTTTCAAAGGTTAATGTTTGTTTTGTTTGCTTTTGGGCAAAATCTTTTGTCAGTGTACTTGTTGCCAGTCTGTTTATTGTATCCCCGTAATTATCAAGCTTTTGAGCAATAATATCTCTCATGCTTTCTGCTGTTGCTGCTGTAGTCGTTTTTGCATCCCGTTCAATGAGTGGTGTCAATACTATGTTGGAACCCACTTGAACTGCCACAACGGTTAAAATTAAAATAACTGAGATAAAAACAGCTATTCTCACTTGAAGTTTCTTAAACATCTCATCACCCCTACATCCTACTTTCGTATCTTATTTTGTATATCGGCAAAATTGGTACCGCATTCAATAGTTGCAAGAAAATTTAAATAGAAAAAAACAAGCCAAAAAGGCTTGCTTTAAGTAAAATATTCAATTTTTGCAGACGGAAAGTACTGATCAATATATGATTCTAACGTCTGTCTTAGTTCTTGTTCCTCATCTTTTTGGTAGATATATTTCCCAATTCCATACCTACCCCACTTGTAACGTCTTTTTTCTTCATCTAATTCTAATTTTGATTTCGGATAGTTTTTTTGGATCACACGCTTCGCTGGTTTTGTAAAACGATGCTGGATCATTTCAAAGGTGATATCGTGCCTCACATCTTCAGGAAGAGCTGCATCGAGCTTTTCAAAAAGAACTTTATATCCTTCCTGCCAGCCTTCATGAATGTAGATTGGGGCAATAATAAAGCCAAGAGGATAACCTGCTTTCGCAACCTTGACAGCCGCTTCAACCCGCTGATCTAACGGTGATGTACCGGGTTCGAAATATTTAATGACATAATCCGCATTGATGCTAAAGCGGAATCTTGTCCGGCCATTATGTTTTGCATCAAGTAAATGATCGACATGATGAAATTTTGTCACAAAGCGAAGCTTACCAAGATCAGTCTGGCCGAAGTATTCAATCGCTGTCTTTAGTGTATGTGTCAAATGGTCAATTCCTACAATATCTGACGTACAAGAAGCTTCGAATCTCGTGATATCCGGTGCACGCTCGTTCATGTACTGCTCCGCCTGATCTAATATTTCTTCAACATTCACATATGTTCGAATGTATGGCTTACTTCCCATCGTCGTTTGCAGGTAGCAATAATGGCAATGCCCCATACAGCCTGTTGCAAATGGGATCGCATACTCCGCAGATGGTTTAGACGTATCAAACTTCAACGTTTTCCTCACACCAATGACAAGCGTTGATTTCGCATTACGATACTTTTGCAAGTCATTTTTACCCGGAATATTTCTTACTTGGTTATGTGAAGTCGTTTCTCTTATTTCAATACCCATCCCCTCGAACTTTTCCTTCAGCTCTCGTCCTAACGGGTACTCTAACGCCCGTGGTTCAATGTACACAAGCTGGGGCACAAAAGGTTTGATCATATTTAGCACATCCTTACCTTATAGGTTTTCATACCGTTACTTTAACCGTGCAGGATGGCTTTTATCCTTTCTAAAATCTCCCTTATTCAAATAAATCTTGATAAAGAGCTTCTGCTTCTTCATATGTCGGAAAGACCGCATCATCTGGAGCTAAAGGATGGTACGTTTCAAGTAAAAATAGGGCAAGCTCCTCTTCGTTGTATGGATGTGAAACGATTTCTGCTTCTTTGATTTGTGCTACGTTTGCTGCATGTGGATTTCGATAAATCACATATACTTGATCACCCGGTTTATAGTCTGAGAAAGGCAATCTGGACACCTCCATTTTTCTTATAGAATGCCCTTCTCTCTGACGGATATGACCCAATATGATAAAATTCGACAAAAAAACCAGACAGGGTTACTGTCTGGTTTGAATTCACTTAGTGATGTTGAAACGTTTTCTTCACGAAATCAACCACTTCTTCTGTAGTGCTAAGTGATAAAATATGCTCTTTAAATGATGCAGCTTCTTTCTTAGAAAGCTTGCTTAGCTGAGTTCTTGCTGGAAGAATAGATGTTGCACTCATTGAGAATTCATCTAATCCTAATCCAAGAAGAAGAGGAATTGCGATTTCATCTCCTGCCATCTCTCCGCACATGCCAACCCATTTACCTTCTTTATGCGCTGCTTCAATAACAAGCGTAATCAGACGTAAAATCGCTGGATTGTAAGGCTGGTAAAGATAAGACACTCGTTCGTTCATTCGATCAGCAGCCATTGTGTATTGAATCAAGTCATTCGTTCCAATACTGAAGAAATCCACTTCTTTTGCAAATTGGTCTGCAATGACAGCTGTTGATGGAATTTCTACCATTATACCGATTTCAATGGAATCGGATACGTCTATACCAGCGGCAACCAATGCTTCTTTTTCTTCAAGTAAAATGGCTTTTGCTTCTCTAAATTCTGATAACGTCGCGATCATAGGGAACATGATTTTCAAGTTTCCATATGTACTTGCACGAAGTAAGGCGCGTAGTTGTGTTCTGAAAATCTCCTGTTCTTCGAGGCAAAGGCGGATCGCTCTAAAGCCAAGAAACGGGTTCATTTCTTTTGGAAGCTGCAAGTAAGGGAGTTCTTTATCCCCACCAATATCTAGTGTGCGGACAACCACTGCTTTGCCTTCCATTTTCTCTAAAACAGTTTTATACGCATCGAACTGCTCTTCTTCTGTAGGAAGCTGATCTCTGCCCATGTATAAAAATTCTGTACGGTACAATCCGACTGCTTCGCCGCCATTTTCAAGCACACCTTTTACATCTTCAGGTGTTCCGATATTTGCAGCTAGCTCTACGTGAACGCCGTCTTTTGTGACCGTTGGCTGGTCAACCAGTTTCGCCCATTCCACTTTTTTAGCTAAATAGTCTTCATGCTTTTTTTGATACGCTTTCACTTCATCTTCAGAAGGCTGAATGATGACGTCTCCGCTAATACCATCAACAATGATCAGATCATTGTTTTTCACCGTTTTTGTTGCTTCTTTTGTTCCAACAACAGCTGGAATCTCCATTGATCTTGCCATAATCGCTGAGTGAGAAGTACGACCGCCGATATCTGTCGCAAATCCTTTGACGAATTGTCTGTTCAGCTGAGCAGTATCAGAAGGAGTTAAATCTTCAGCAATGATGACCACTTCTTCAGAAATCATGCTTGGATTCGGAATGTCAACGCCTAGCAAATGTCCAGTTACACGTTTTGTTACGTCGCGAATATCCGCTGCGCGTTCCTTCATGTATTCATTGTCCATTGCTTCGAACATCGTAACAAACATTGTCGCTGTTTCTTTTAAAGCAAATTCAGCATTTACTTTATCAGAGTTGATTTTATCCTTTACTGGGTTTAGCAGCTCTGGATCACTTAACACAAGAAGGTGTGCAGAAAAGATATCTGCTTTGTCTTGGCCAAGCTCTTTTAGAGCATGTTCTTTAATTGCTTCAAGTTCTTGTTTAGAAACATGAATTGCTTCTTCAAAACGCTTCACTTCTGTCTCTGGATCGTTGATGTCTTTTTGGTGAACTGTTAAATCTGGTTCTTCCAGACGATATGCTTTTGCAATCGCAACGCCTGCTGAAGCACCGATTCCTTTCAGTTGTTGCATTACTCGCCTAGGCCTTCACTTTTCATTGTGTCTTTAAGCGCAGCAAGTGCATCATTTTCATCAGAACCAGAAGCAGAGATAGTGATTGTAGCACCTTTCGCAATTCCTAGAGACATTACACCCATAATAGATTTCAGGTTCACTGTTTTACCATTATATTCTAAGTTGATATCAGCATCATATTTACTAGCAGTTTGTACAAGTACTGTTGCAGGACGTGCGTGAATTCCAGAATCTGCAGTTACTTTGAATGTTTGTTGAGCCATTTTTATCAATCTCCTTTTTATACAATTAATACATCCACAATATTATATCATACTGCCGAGCTTGTCATCTAACAAGAACGGCAGTTATGAAAATTATTTTGAAATTTTCATGATGTTTTCTTGACCAGCTTTGATTTCACCGGATTCTTGAAGGTCAATAAATTGTCCTTCACTTAAGTTGGTAAATACAATTGGTGTCATCAAAGATGGTACTTCAGACTTAATTTTATCAATATCAACCTCTAAGAGTTTTTGACCGATTTCTACTTGATCTCCCTCTTGTACAAATGCTTCAAATCCTTCTCCTTTGAGGCTGACCGTATCAATACCGAAGTGGATCAAAATTTCAAGTCCACCATCAGATTGCAGGCCAATTGCGTGTTTCGTTGGGAATACATTTAAGATCTTCCCTTTCACCGGTGAAACCACCGTTCCATCTGTTGGCAAGATGGCGAAACCGTCACCCATCATTTTCCCTGAGAATACTTGATCTGGTACATCTGTAATCGGATGAAGCTCCCCTGTAATTGGTGAAGCAAAGATTTCTTCACCTAGTTCGTTTTGAAGCGGTTTTGCAATGACTTCTTCGACCTGCTGGCTGACTTCTTCTTTTGCAGAAGGGTCTTTCGCTGGACGAGGCGTGCGGCCTGCAATGATGTCCTGCATTTGTGTTTTTAAATTATCAGAGCGAGGACCGAAGATGGCCTGGATGTTGTTCCCTACTTCGAGAACTCCTGAAGCACCAAGCTTTTTCAAGCGGTCCTTGTCCACTTTCTTCTGATCGTTAACAGTGACACGTAAACGCGTAATACAAGCATCAAGGTGTTTAATGTTTTCTTGGTCACCCATTGCTTCAAGAATTTCATAAGGTAAGTCATTACCCTTTTCAGACTTAGCACTATCTGCACCGTCAGCTGCTTCATCCTCACGGCCTGGCGTTTTCAGATTAAATTTGCGAATGGCGAATCTAAATCCGAAGTAATAAATAGCAGCAAGTGCGAGACCAACTGGAATCACAAGCCACCAAGCGGTTCTGTTTGGCAAGATACCGAATAAGAAGAAATCGATTAATCCTCCTGAGAAGGTCATACCGATTTTCACGTTTAGAATATCCATTATCATAAAGGATAATCCAGCAAATACACAGTGGATGGCAAATAACACTGGTGCAACAAACAAGAATGAGAATTCAAGCGGTTCAGTAATCCCTGTTAGGAAAGAAGTCAGGGCTGCTGATCCCATAATTCCTGCGACAAGCTTTTTATTCTTTGGTTTTGCTTCATGGTAAATCGCAAGTGCTGCTGCTGGCAGACCAAACATCATGAACGGATATTTCCCTGTCATGAATGTACCAGCTGTCAGCTGAACACCATCTTTGATTTGAGCCATGAAGATACGCTGATCACCACGGATAATATCTCCTGATAAGCTCTTATAGCTAAAGAACTCATACCAGAATGGCGCGTAGAATATGTGGTGCAGACCAAACGGAATTAATGAGCGTTCAATGACACCGAATACAAAGGCAGCAAGCGGCTCATTCGCTGCGAGCAGTCCTGTTGAGAACGAGTTCAGTGCACCTTGGATTGGCGGCCAAATGACTAGCATCAAAAGCCCTAAAATAAGTGCTGAAATAGATGTAACAATTGGAACAAAACGCTTACCAGCAAAGAAGCCAAGATATTGCGGGAGCTCAATTTTGTAAAATTTATTAAACATATAAGCTGCTAATACCCCGACAATAATCCCGCCAAAAACTCCGGTAGACAAGGTCGGTATGCCGAGCATATTAACATATGCTGGATGGCTTTCCTTAAAGAACTTAGCCAATTTGATTGAATCGGATGGAATGGATCCGTTGGCCATTAATACGGCACTCATCGTTACGTTCATGACAAGATAACCAATAATTGCGGCAATCCCTGCCACACCGTCTCCATTAGCAAGACCGATGGCAACCCCTACAGCAAATAAGAGCGGAAGATTCGAGAAGACAATATTCCCCGCATTTTCCATGACGCTTGCAACAAGCTGAATTGTATCATTGCTTAAAAATTGAGCCACATCGATCAGCTGCGGATTTTGCATCGCATTCCCAAGTGCTAGTAAAATACCAGCAGCAGGAAGGATCGCAACTGGAAGCATAAGTGCTCGTCCAATTTTTTGCAACACACCAAAAAGTGATTTAAACACTAGTTGAACCTCCTTTTATTTTCCCTTACAACATACATGTGGGACGCTCCCTGACATACATTTCATAGTTAACCGTTTACATTTCACTTTCAAACACAAAAAAAGGCATGGTGATATAAGGTTGCGCAAATAACAGGATCTTATCCTGTATTTACCTTAAGTCACTCATGCCTGATCGAATCAGTTACACGTTTCAAGGAAACTATGAAATTTTATTTGTCAATCTGTACAGATGAAGGGTCAGGTAGACAGCCTCTGCATCTTGTACAGGCTTTTTCAATGCATGTTGTAATATTTTGATCATTTTCCAAGCAGTATTGTAGCATAAAGGATATTCATTTTTCAATAGATGAAGCAATTTTTCTGGCTCCTCTAAAGATTCTTCCCGTTTAATACGCTCAATCGAAAACGTAATATGGCGCAATAAGCGTAAATAATGAATACTTTCTCTGTCTACTTTCATATGAAATGAATCTTCTATGACTTGGACCATTTGAGTGATGAGCTGCGAATGACGGTTCACCTCAGATAATGGCCGATTCGTTAAAGCTGAGTGAATATGGAGCGCAATAAAGCCAATCTCTCCTTCTGGCAGCTTTGTTTCGACATCAGGACGCTCGTTAATTAGCTCAACGACTTCCTTTGCGACCTCGTATTCTTTCGGATACAGCGACTTCGTCTCAAGCATAAAGGGATTGGTGATATCATATCCTTGCTGCACCCGCTTAAAACTAAAGGCAATATGGTCAGTCAGGGCAATATGAATATGCTCATTCAAACGGTGTCCCATTTTTTCTCGTATATGATAAATGACGTCATTGGCAAGCTCGATCATGTTCTCATCAATGTGGTGAAGCAGTTGTTTATATTCTGTTTGTTCCTTTGTATTTTTAAGGACAAACATTTTTTCAAATGTATCTTGATCGAGAACATCACCCGATTTTTTCCCGAAGCCGATTCCTTTCCCAATCAGAACTACTTCGCCCAAAGAAGGGTGTCTTGCAATGATGACATTATTATTTAACGCTTTATCAACGGTGAAGGATTCCATGAACATCCCCACCTCCTTCTTATTCAATCCCTCTTATCGTACAAAACAGATGAAACGTGCGTCAACGATTGTTTTTGAAAACGGTGGTTGATCGCTCGATCAGGCGAAATGGCAGCATTCTTTTCTCTGGCACCTCTCCCTTTATGGCCCGATCGAACAAGTCAAACGCTTCCTGACCCATTCGTTTCAGCGGAATATCAATGCTGGAAATCCCCAAAGCCTCACTTAATTGGTTATATTGAAAGCTCAGTATGGCTGGAAATTCTCCTACTTTTATGTCATGACGCTGCGCCTCTAATAAAAAGCCTGCAGAGACATCGTCATTTGTAATGAATAATGCCGTTGGGCGATTTTTCATTTCCTTCCATTCTGCAAACAATCGTTTCCCATCAAGAAGTGATAGCTTCCCTTCGATGATCCACTCTTCATCAATGGCCTGCCCGAGCGATTTCATCATGTCTTGATAAGCCTGAAGGCGCGACTCGCTATTCGCTCCTTCTGTTCTGGCGAGAACAATCGCAATTCGTTGATGGCCGCATGCTGCCAAATGATGCAGGCCTTCCTTAAATGCTTGATCATGCGCAATTGACACTGTTGAGCATGTATCATGCGGCGTGGGATGACAAAATATAATCGGCCCAGATTCCTGCCACTTTAGAAGGTGCCCATCACTTAACGCATTTGAACAAAATATTAAACCATCGACACGGCGTTCTTTTAAACTCATTAACGCTTCTTTTTCTTTTAATGGATCATACCCCGTTTGAAATAAAGCAAAATGCATACCGCACGCCTGTGCTTTTTCTGCAATACCTGTGACAAGTCCGCTGAAATAAGAGTGTTCAATCGTCGGAAGAACGATGCCAAGCATATTTGAATAGCCCTTTGCTAAATGGACAGCTTGAATGTTTCTCGTATATTTAAGCTCTTTCATCGCATGTAGAACACGTTCTCGTTTTTCCTCTTTGACATAAGGATGATCATTCAACACACGTGATACAGTTGTCACAGATACGCCCGCTCTTTTCGCAATCTCCCTTATGTTTGCCATTTTTTCTCCTACTTTCTCTTGCTATGGTAAGCGTTTCATACTTTAAGATGTATGTGAGCTGAACAAATCACTGGATGGAAAGGGGAATTCAAGATGGGTTTCATCATATGGATTATATTATGTATGACTGTTTTGTTTTCTGCTCGTTTTGCACTACATCCTTTAGGAAAAGAACATAAAATCAAACCGTTTGAATCAATTGATGATTTTTTTGTTGATAAGGATCGAAAAGAGTGACAAAAAATCACGATGACACTTCCAAGACATGGACGTTCATCGTGATTTTTTTATTACTTGATGATCGTCAGCTCTTTCGGATAATTAGTTAAAGTGACTGGACCGTCTGCTGTGATCAATACATCATCTTCAATTCTGACGCCGCCGACTCCTGGGACGTAGACCCCCGGTTCGATCGTATACACCATGCCTTCTTGGAGAAGATCATCATTTGCCTGGCTCATCGAAGGAAACTCATGAACAGACACCCCTAGACCATGTCCAAGGCGGTGAGGGAAATAGTCTCCATATCCAGCATCTGTGATCAGCCCGCGTGCTTTTAAGTCCAGGTCTCCAATTCTCACACCCGGCTTACTCATTTCAAGTGCTGCCATTTCTGCGTTTAGAACGGTTTGATAGATGTCCTTTTGCTGATCAGAAGCTTCCTGATAGATGAATGTTCTTGTAATGTCTGAGCAGTACCCATCAACAATGACTCCAAGGTCAAATAACACAAAGTCGCCTTTTTTTAAGGCTGCCTGTCCTGGATTTCCGTGAGGCTCTCCTGATTTTTCGCCAAAGAGAACCATCGTCGAAAAGGACATGCCTTGAATGCCTTTTTTCTTTAGCTCATATTCAATGACAGCGAGCACTTCTGTTTCGGTGACTCCTTCTTTTAAGGCGTTCACCCCAATTTTTACCCCTTCATCTGCCAATTGAGCTGCTTTTTTCAGTGTAGCAATTTCAGATTCATCTTTAATCAGCCTTAGCTGATTGAGCTCTTCTTCTGCCCGGACAAAAGTTTCTGCCCCAGTGGCAGCTTGAAGCTGTTCTGCTCTTTGAAGCGGAATCGACTCTTTTTCAATTGCAAGTCGAGTTGCTCTTACACCGCGTTTTTCTACTGCTGACTGAATGAAATCAAATGGATTCTCATGGTCTTCATAACCAATGATATCGCCTGACCATCCAGCATTTTTCGCCTGTTCCACTTCCATTTTAGGCAAAATAAAAAATGGATCTGCCTCTTGAAACACAAACAGCCCCATTACTCTTTCATGCGGCTCTGTGAAGTATCCAGATAGATAAAACACATTTTCCTTTGTATGTATAAATGCACCTTGGATGTCTTTTTCCTTTAGCCAAGAAGACAAGCTCTTCATTCGGTTCATCGTGATCCTCCTCACACGTTTTACTACTGATCTATTGTATCAGTTTTTGCTTTATTTCGCACAAAAGCGCACTGGCAGAAGCCAAGTGCGCTATGATGATTTGCTTAAGATGCACGAAGCAGACGCAATCCATTTAAAATGACCAAAATCGTACTTCCTTCATGCCCGATGACGCCAAAAGGCAAATCAAGCACTTGTAAGAAATTCGCACAAATTAACAAACAAATCACCGTTAATGAGAAAATAATATTTTGCTTAATAACTCGATTCATCTTTCTTGAAAGACGGATCATCTTTGTTAAGTTATTTAAATTGTTTTTCATTAAGATCAAATCTGCTGTTTCTAAGGCTACGTCTGTGCCTCCGCCCATCGCAACCCCGACATCTGCTGTGGCGAGTGCCGGTGCATCATTGATTCCGTCGCCTACCATGATGATCGAGTTCCCTTGTTTTTTAAATTGATTGACCTCATGGACCTTTTCATCTGGCAGACACTCAGCAACAACCGTTTGGATGCCGGCTTCCTGCGCAATGGCTTCAGCCGTTTTTTGCTGATCTCCTGTCAGCATGACAGTTTGGATGCCTAAATCATTCAGCTCTTGAATCATTTTCTTCGCTTCAGGTCTAATTTGATCCTTAAGGCCAAGGCATCCAACGACTTCTTGCTCCTTCTGAACATACACCACTGTATATCCTTTTTCAGAAAGATGCTCACCTGCCTCTTCAATCTCGCGGTCCATTGAAGCCTTGCCAGCAAAGTCTTTCTTCCCAATCCGCCACGTTTCTCCATTCAATTGTGCCTTTACACCAAAACCAGAGGTTTCTTCAATGGTGACATGAGCTGATCTTTCTATTTGTTGCTCTTGCGCCATATCAGAGATCGCTTTCGCTAACGGATGGTTTGATTGACTTTCAATTTGATAAAGTGCCTGATAAAAGGCCGCTTCCTCTTGTCCTTTAGCGATCACCACCTGCTCCACAGCTGGCTTTCCGCTTGTAATCGTCCCCGTTTTGTCAAAAGCAATCATGCTGCTTGTGCCTAGCTTTTCTAAAAAGACGCTCCCTTTGACGAGCATTCCGTTTCTTGCGCCGTTTGAGATCAGTGACAAAGCAGCTGGCATAATGGATGCAACAAGCGCACAAGGTGATGCAACAACCATAAACACCATGGCCCGGTAGAAGGTTTCACTCATACTCCAGCCTAGTACAAAATGAGGCAGAACCATTAAAATCGCAACGGTGATCAGTACACCTTTTACATACACACCTTCGAATTTTTCAATAAAAGCCTGGCTTGGTGACACACTTTCTTGAGCCGATTCGACAAGTTTAATAATTTTATGGAAAAGCGTTTCTTCATTATGTTTTGTCACTTCTACTGTTAAGGAACCATTTAAGTTCACTGTTCCCGCAAACACATCTTCGCCTTGCCCTTTTTCCTGGGGCACAGACTCGCCCGTAAGCGCAGATTCATCCACACTTGTTCTGCCGCTTAGAATCACACCATCTGCTGCAATACGTTCCCCAGCTTTGATCATGATACGGTCACCTGGTGTTAATGATGAAGCAGCGACTTGAATGGTCGTGCCATCTTCTTCAATTAAAGTCGCTTCATCTGGTGCGATGCTCATTAAAGCTGTTAAATCCTTCTTGCTTTTATTTGAAGTATACGTTTCAAGCGCACCACTAAGTGAGAAAATAAAAATTAAGATCGCGCCCTCTGCCCAATATCCAATGATTGCTGAGCCTATAGCTGCGAAAATCATTAAAAGTTCAACATTCAAGCTTTTAGACGAAATGGTTTCTTCAATTCCTTCCTTCGCCTTTGCAAAACCTCCAATAATAAACGCAAGGATAAATAAAGGAATACTCCACATGCTCTCATCCTTTAACATCCATCCAACCAAAATGAGAATCCCCGAGATACCTGCTGCTATTAATTCTCCGTGCTGTGCCCATTGATGAAGGGACCGTTTCGATTCCTTTTGATTTGTTGTTTGATAAAGTGCTGTATTCTCATTCATGATTGTTTTCTCCTCTCTAATTGATAATGATTTTCACATCATCAATTGTTGCCCGTTTCCTTTTTTCATCTATATTTTCTGCTATTTCAAGCTTTTTATAGGTCTGTTATTCATTATAACAGGTTCTGACCGATTTTCAATTAATAATTATTATAATTTCTTTTTGATAATAATTATCATTATTGATGTAGACCATTTCATCTCTTCTGAGCACAGTTTATTCAGATAAAAAGCAATTGAACACAAAAAAGAACCAAAGGAATGATCCTTGGTTCTTGAAATAATGTTTCGTTCTAAAAATCCGTCCACTCCTTGATTTGTTTTTTCGTCAGTGGACCTACATGATTTTTCACAATTTCCCCTTTTTCATTTATCAAAAAGCTGGTTGGAATGGTGATGATTTGGTATTTCTTCATCATTTCCCCTCGCTCATCTAGTATGACCGGGAATGTAAACTTTCTGTCTTTCACAAATTGGGCAACCGCATGTTTACTTTGTTCTGCCCCTAGTAAATTCACCGTTAAGATATCAACATCACTCTGATTTTCTTTCACGATCTGGTCAAATACGGGCAGCTCCATTTTGCAGGACGGGCACCATGTTGTCCAAAAATGCAAAATGGTCTTTTTTCCTTTAGCCGGAATCATCTGCGTTTCACCAGTTAATGCAGGAGCCTCTATCTTTGGCGCCATAACGGGCTCTTTCGCTTCAGCCTCGCTGCCTATGAGTAATAGAAGCAAGGTCATTATAAGAAGACTGGCGGGTAGATATTTACGATTCATCAGGATCTTCCTTCCCAGTTTTCTTATAGCTTGCCCGCTCGACGAAGAGGACATTCATGCTTTTTTCACTCTAAGAAACATGGAAACGCCGAGCTCCTTACAAATCGTCGCATAATGCAGTGCAGTCAACAGAAGCATGCCCGTATTCATCCCTAATATAACCCCCATCATATTTAAGCTTTCAATTGATCCGAGAAAATACACCATTGAAAACGAGACGACATGCACCCATATATTATGTAGGAACACATCTTTAATGAGCCCCATACCGATTAAGCACGCTTGAAATGGCATCACAAACAGGTGGCATAAAAAGTACGGCCAAAGCAGCTGTAAGTAGACAGCAGCTTGCGGTGAATCAAAAAAGAGCTGCGTGAGCGGATAAGCAAAATAATACATCACCATCACTGCCGGCACCCCGTACCCAAATGTAATGAGAATCGCCTGCCTGACACGTTTTTTCACAAGGTCATACTGACGTAAAGCATAGGCTTCAGATACACTCGGAATCATCACAATCATGATGGAATGAGCGATAAACGCAGGGAAAAAACCGATCGACATCGCGACACCAGCCAGCATGCCGTAATGATCAACAGCAAGTGTGCCAGAGATGCCTGCTGCAATAAGGGCTCCTTTGATTAAAAATGGTTCTATGGCATTTGCGATCGCATGAAAAATCCGCATGCCCGTTGTCGGAATGGAGACAGCTAATAGGCGCTTTCTCACGTCAATTCCTCTTAATTCAACAGATCTGACATTGACAGCATTTTTCGCCATGACGTATTGGGAGTATAAATAAATAAAGACGACGAGATCACTCGCGACAATGACACCGATGGCAATGAGTACCGCTGTTTCAATATCAAACGAATACCAATGGAAGAACAAAAACAAGCAGATGAGCTGGATCGTTTTCTTCAGCATATTGGCAAGAGCGATCCTGCCCATTTGCTGCTTTCCCATAAAATAGCCGCGTGCGATCGAGGTAAACGCAATAATTGGAATAAGAGACAGCACAAGCCCTTTCATGAGCGGATGATACGACTGAAACACTGGAATGAACGGCAGGACAATCGCTGCAATCCCCGTTGTTGTACATGTCACCACAAGCGTCATTTTAAACGCATGGCGGAGCATACTTTTATGGAGCCGCTCATGCGATTCTGCAATGAATTTAGAAATGGAGACTGGCAGCTCTAAGCTGGCAATCACAAGGACAAGCATAATGATTGGAAGGATACTCATATATAGACCCATTCCATGTTCTCCAAGCTCTCTCGCTAAAATCATATTGACTAAAAACTCGATACACTCCGCAATGAAAGCTGCGACAGATAGCAGAATGACCCCTTTTACAAATCGATTCATGTAGCCTCCCCTTTATCTAAAGCAAATTCTTTTCACATTCTATGAGACAAGTCCTGAAAATATTTTGATAAATGAAGACAAAAAAAGAAGCGATCCATCAAATCGCTTCTTTCTTTATACGGCAAATACGTGACGACCGATACGTTCTACAATTTTGCGAGAACGAATCCAGTTATCTGTTGCCGTTTTGGGATTATAAAAATAAATGGCCTTTGTTGTTCTGTCATGTTCTTTCACTACTTGCTTCACAGCTTTAACAGAATCTTGATCTGCTTTATCGTGAATACTTCCATTCGATACTGGCTGGAAAGCATTTCGCTGATAAATAACACCTTTGACACTGTCAGGAAAAGAGCGATGCTCCACCCTGTTTAAGACGACGCTTGCCACAGCTTTTTTACCTGCGTAAGATTCACCTTTCGCTTCAGCATGTACCAATCGTGAGAGTAGCTCCATTTCCTCATTAGAATAGCGTTTGGCGCTTTCCTCATTCGTCGTTTCTGATTTTACTCTATTCTTTTGCTTCGTTTTTGAAGACTTTTTTTCTGTAGACGTACTTAGCATTTTGACTTTCGGCTGACGCTTCTCCTCTGAAAATGCTGGGATGACTTGATCGTGATCATCTTGATCTATATATGAAAGCTCATGCTTAACAGGTGCTTGTGAAAGTTCGTGACTTAGTGTGCCTTGCTGCTCTTGTATGTTGTCCATCTTCATGGCTGCGATTAGCATAAGGATGACAAAAAGAGCGGTATGAATTTTCATCATTAGCCTCATTCCTCCTTTATCAAAATAGGCGGTAAGATACTTGTCCACTCTAACAAGAGCTCCTTTTATTTTCACGCACAAAGATTTGCATGCTTGTCCAAATTCCGTCATTAAATGGCATGTCCTAGTTGAATTGCGTATCAACTGGAATTGTTAGCGCTTACAAAGGCTCCTTTTCCGCCTATCATCATCCTTATGCTCCTGATTATGGGTTATTACATTTTCTTTTCAGATGTATCAAGCTCGTTTGAAGTGTGACAAAAGAACTAAAATAAAAAAGCTTTCTCTCATTCATGAGAAAAAGCTTTAGCTTCTTGCTTCTGTAAGATATTCAAAAATAACATCTCCACCATGTTTCGCAATCCCGCGAAAATACTTAAAATCATCTTGATTCACTAAGATCGAACGAAACGTTAAAAAATCATCTTTCTGAATGGTCACTTGCTTTTCTGTCCCATTTCGTAACGATTCAAGTATTGTGAGGATTTGTTCTTCCGTCAAATAAACCGCTCCTTTACAGCCATCATCAAATATTAAATATACCATCCGTTAGGAAAGCATACAACGAAAACAAAACAAAAACGTCTTTATCCTTTACATTGGTATGAAAATATTGCAAAATACTTTTTAATAGGGAATGAAATCTGTTTTTAAAGGAGAGGGATCGGTTGAAGATTGCAAAAATTGGAAATGTGATCGAATTTAGAAATGGTTTAACAGGTGTAGTTGAAAAAGTGAATGAAAACTCTGTCATTGTCGATGTCACCATTATGGACAACTATAGAGATTTAGAACTGGATTCACTAACAGTCGTTAATCATAAAAACTATAAAATCATCAAAGACTCCGTACATTAATTTGCAATCCTCAATTCAGACTATCGATACATACGTAAATACGAAGCAAAGCTACTTTCTGACAGTTTAGCTCTCTTTGACAATCACATATGAAAAAGACTGACACCATATGAAGAAGTGTCAGTCTTTTTGCGTATGAAAGGTCTGCATTTCCGCTTTCGTTTTGTACATGTCCACTTCCTCGGGGGTGATAACGCCTTTATCAATCAAAAGTGCAATCACTCCAAGCAATGTGGAGGCACTCCATTTATATCGTTCTTTGTTTTGATGTTCGAGCACTTGAAGCTCTTCTTTTAGCTCCATCAGCAGCTTCTCTGTCTTTTCTTCTTTGTTTGCCAACTCAAACGCCTCCGTTATTCGTTCATTGCCTCTATTTTATCTCAAAGCAAATAAGATAAGCAAAAAACACAATTTATCTTTACAAACATACGTTCTGTCATGTATAATAAATTTACGAGCTGGTAGCCCCCAGCCGTCCTAGCAAGTTCTATTCCCATTTGTATGAGGAGAGCGACATGACTCTTCTCTTTTTTTATCACTTTAGTCTAATTCATCTCATTCAAACCCATAAAAAAAGACATGTCATTAGGCATGTCTTTCAGATTGTTGACAAAGGGCTAAAATGATCTTTATTTTAGCCCTTTGTCTTCTTTTCAGCGTGATTGAAAACCTTTGAAGTCTAGGAAGGCCAGCTACTTTTGCAGAGCGAATTTGCAATTCGTGAGCACCAGCGCACAGGACTGACAAAGAATGCGAGGGTTTGTCTACACGCTGAAAGACATGTCATTAGGCATGTCTTTTCCTTTATTAGCGATTATCAATCGTTTCAGGATACATATCATGATTCATCATGCGATATGAAGCCATTTCTTCATATTTGGTACCAGGTTTTCCGTAGTTCGTGTACGGGTCAATTGAAATACCGCCTCTTGGTGTAAATTTGCCCCATACTTCGATATATCTTGGGTCCATCAATTCAATGAGATCATTCATAATAATATTCATACAATCCTCATGGAAATCACCATGGTTACGGAAGCTGAACAAATACAATTTTAATGATTTACTTTCAACCATGATTTCATTTGGGATATAGCTGATATAAACTGTCGCAAAATCCGGCTGACCTGTTTGCGGACAAAGTGACGTAAATTCTGGGCAGTTAAATTTCACAAAATAATCTCTATTTGTATGTTTATTCGGAAATGTTTCAAGCACTTGTGGTGCATAATCAAACAAATAATTGGTTCCTTGATTTCCTAGTAAAGTGACACCTTCTAATTCTTCTGGTTTTCTTGTCGTCATGTCGTCTCTTCCTTTCTATACGCCTCGTTTATTTCCCCACAATAATGTGTGCAGCTGCGGCAGCACTCTTACGCGATTTAAGTCTGGGTCTTGCGCTACTTGATCGACAAGCGCTTCATACTTCTTTAATAAGTGCGTCAATAAGTACGCATCATCACCTGTCGTCGTGTCATCATTTCCTACCTGCAAATAAAAAGGAAGCTCTGGATATTTCGCATGAACATCTTTTGCATAGGCTAGATCATGATCGTCAAAAATCACGACCTTCAGGCTTGCATGCTGTAATCTATTTCCGTTTTTCAGCTCATCTATAATACGTGTGAGTTTCGTAAAATCTGTTTTCATATTAGAGCTTGGCGGCTTCGGAGAAATGGTTAAATCATCAATTTTCAAAAACCAGTCCTGATACATCGTCCCTTGTGTTTCAAGCGCTGTATCAATTCCTTCTTCGTGAAGCAAATCAATAAGTGATTCCATTTGTTTTAAAAGCGCAGGGTTTCCCCCTGAAATGGTGACATGGGAAAAAGCCTGTCCACCTATTCTTTTTAATTCTTTGACAATGTCTTCAGCGTGAAGCCACTGAATGTCATGCTTTGCTGAGCCATCCCATGTAAAGGAGGAATCACACCAGCTGCATGAGTAGTCACAGCCAGCTGTTCTGACAAACATGGTTTTTTGTCCAATGACCATCCCTTCTCCTTGAATGGTCGGACCAAAAATTTCTAATACAGGAATCGCCTTAGCCATTGTGTTCAACTCGTTTCGGCCGGTAAATGCAGTAGCTTGTTGGTGTCTCCCTAACAAAGACCTGAACACATACTGGTTTATTTGCTAAAGTCGATAAATATGCTGCGACTTTGTCATGGACTGTCTTTGCCACAACCTCTGTAGTAGGCATCGCGTATGGATCAGTTGATGAGAATTCCTCATGATCATTGAGCAGCGTGTGATCATACTGTCCATGAATAAGTTTTTTCAGTGTACTAAAATTGACAAGGAAGCCCGATTCATCTAGGTCATCTCCAGCAATGGTTATATTGATGGTGTACGTGTGACCATGTACACGGCTGCAAGCACCTGCATCTTCTCTTGGAATGAAATGAGCAGCTGATATATGCATATCTTTGTTCAATTCAAATGAGTATGGATGATTCGTTTGTGGATAGATTTGAGAAAGCATTTATTTTGCCTCCTTCATTTCCATATAAGTGTCATAGCCATTTTTCCGAAGCTTACACGCAGGACATTCCCCGCAGCCATCAGAAATGATGCCATTATAGCAAGTGAGCGTTTCATTTTTCACAAAATCTAATGCATTCAGCTCGTCCGCTAGCTTCCATGTTTCTGCTTTATTGAGCCACATGAGCGGTGTATGGATGACAAATGGTTTTTCCATCGCCAAATTCACTGTGACATTACAAGACTTTACAAACTCGTCACGGCAATCTGGATAGCCGCTAAAGTCTGTTTCACATACACCTGTGATAATATGTCTTGCACCGATTTGATACGCAAGAATAGAAGCGAAGGATAAGAACACTAAGTTTCTTCCCGGTACAAATGTGGAAGGCAGCTCTCCTTCTTTTTCCTCAATGTCAATGTCATCTCTTGTTAAAGCATTTGGTGCCAGCTGATTCAAAAGAGACATATCTAATAGATGATTCTTCACACCTAACTTGTCAGCAATTCTTTTGGCGACATCAATTTCTTCTTGATGACGCTGATTATAATGAAAGGTCACAGTTTCTACCTCTTCGAATTGTTGAAGTGCCCATAATAAACATGTCGTACTATCTTGTCCCCCGCTAAAGACAACAACTGCTTTTTCATTTTTCATTTTCTGTTCTCCTCCTTTTGCAGATCTATACACTCGTACAAAGCTGCATCTGAAAGGCTCTGGAAAACCCCTATTTTTCTCAAAAGAAAAGACACCTTTACATGTGTATGAGGTGTCCCAGCCATAAAAAATAAAAAATGCCACATCCAAGGATACGGCAAGTCCTTAGTTTTTTATAGAGGGTTTTGCTAGAACCTCTCCCGTTTACACGGATTTTTGTTCAATTTTCACAGAGGATAGTGTACCACATATTTTTCATGCAGGCTATCCCTTCTTCACTTATCAAAAGATGCGGGCACTTTTTTTAGACAAAGGAAAAGGATAAAAAAGATGCTCACATATCCAAAAATAGGATAAACCGTTGATATCAATGTACCGTAACCAATTTTACTAATCACATAGCAGCATAAGAGAATAAGGGATATCGTCAAGACACTGTTCATTCGTATATACGCCCTCACTTGTCTCTCCAGTCCATATAAATTGCCTATGACGGATGTAAAGACTTCGCCGAAGATCACAAATAAATAAATGAGGTGAATGGAATTTGCTACTTGATACACGACCTGAGCCATTGGAATATCAAACGCCTCCAGCATATCTAATGAAGAAAGAGATAAAAAGCATACAAATAAAATAACTGTCAGCATGACGCCCCCAAGCACAGCTCCCTTTTTAATCACCGCTTCAGAGGTCATTTCATTTGCGACGGGCACTAATACCGCTTGAGAAAGTGCCAAATTAAAAGCACCATATGAGATAGCTGATAAAATCCACTCTCCCTCACCCATTTGCAGCGCAAGAACATAACTTTCACTACTGCTAAATACGAATGAATCAAGAAATACGATCAATGAAAAGAAAATAAGCATTGGGACGACGAGAACATTGACACCAAATAACCCTTTTGATCCTTTCAAAAGCACAATAACGCTCAGAATGATCGTTAAAAAAATCCCATATTCCTTCGATATGCCAAGCTGTTCTTCAAATATAGCACCTGCGCCAGAAATCATCACTGAAGTGACGCCTAATAAAATAAAAAACATGACGACATTAATATACCTGCTTGCAGCTGCGCCAAATAGAAACCGGTTCATATCTTGATAAGACTCCGCTTCAATTCGTTTAGAAATGAGCATCATTTTTGCCCCAAGTCCAGTAAAAATAGCGCCGCTAATCAAGATTCCGAATAATCCAATCCAGCCAAAACGAACAAAAAATTCTACGATTTCTTTTCCTGTCGCAAACCCAGCTCCAACCACTGTTCCTACATATACAAAGGCAAGCTGAAAAGCGGATTCATTTGAACGTTTCATGTGACCCCTCCGCACCCATCACTTTCGATTGTCTTTTTTTATCCTATGAGACAAGTTCCTTGAAAAGAAGGACAAACCATGATTAAATGCAAAAAAGGATTTTCACCTGCCTTTGAGCAAAACAGTTGAAAGTCAAAATAGGTCAGAGTATACTATAGTCAAAGATGGTCAAACAACAGACCATTTTCTTTAAATTCATTGGTCAAATAAAGTCAAACTTTTATCATAAGGAGGTCATGGCAAATGCGTTGTCAACATTGTCAAGTAAATGAAGCAACAATTCGCCTGAATATGCAAGTGAATTCATCCCGGAGCCAAATGGTTTTATGTGAAGACTGCTACACCTCTTTGATGGAGCAATCAAAAATGAAAATGGGACCTCAATTGTTCGGAGGAAGCTCATTCTTCTCTGGGCAAGAGCAAGCAGGACATACGCAAAACGTAGAGCAGCCAAAGCAAAAAGGCTTACTCGATGAACTTGGCCGCAATTTAACAGATGGCGCAAATGCTGGTTTAATTGATCCAGTCATCGGCCGTGATGAAGAAGTCGCAAGAGTCATCGAGATTTTAAATAGAAGAAATAAAAACAATCCTGTCCTCATTGGTGAACCAGGTGTTGGGAAAACAGCGATCGCTGAAGGACTTGCACTGAAAATTGCAAGTGGCGATGTACCAAATAAATTAAAGAACAAACAAATCTATTTATTAGATGTCTCCTCCCTTGTAGCGAATACAGGGATACGTGGTCAATTTGAGGAAAGAATGAAGCAGTTAATTAAAGAACTACAAAGCCGTAAAAATATTATCTTATTTGTAGATGAAATCCATCTTCTCGTAGGCGCAGGATCTGCTGAAGGGTCAATGGATGCTGGCAACATTTTAAAACCAGCTCTTGCACGAGGCGAGCTCCAGCTAGTAGGTGCGACGACATTAAAAGAATATCGTCAAATTGAAAAAGATGCCGCACTTGAACGACGCTTTCAGCCCGTCATTGTAGATGAGCCAACACAAGCTGAAGCGATCGAGATTTTAAAAGGCATTCAAGATAAGTACGAAAGCTATCATGGCGTCACCTATTCAGCGGAAGCCATTCAAGCGTGTGTTCAATTATCTTCCCGGTATATTCAAGACCGTCATTTGCCGGATAAAGCCATTGATTTAATGGATGAAGCAGGTTCAAAAGCGAACCTCTCCATTGATGCAGCAAGTGAAGATGAACTAACGAATCGTCTGACAGAAATCGCTGCTGAAAAACAAGCTGCTTTAAAAGAAGAACAATATGAAAAAGCGGCGAAGCTTCGAGATGAAGAAGAAGCCATTGAAGCAAGACTTCAAAACAAAACAAATGACAAAGAACATGTCGTCACAGCAGAAGACATTCAAGCCATTGTGGAACAAAAAACAGGCATCCCTGTCGGCAAACTGCAAGCAGACGAACAAACCAAAATGAAAGAAATTGACGTCCGCTTAAAAGCACGAGTAATCGGCCAGGAACATGCGGTTGAAAAGGTAGCGAAAGCTGTGAAAAGAAGCAGAGCCGGCTTAAAATCGAAACATAGACCAACTGGCTCCTTCCTTTTCGTTGGACCAACAGGTGTCGGGAAAACCGAATTGTCGAAAACGCTAGCTGAAGAATTATTTGGTTCAAGAGATGCGATCATCCGTTTAGATATGAGTGAGTACATGGAGAAACACTCAGTATCTAAGCTCATCGGTTCTCCTCCTGGTTACGTTGGACATGATGAAGCAGGCCAGCTGACAGAAAAAGTGCGCAGAAAACCATACAGCATCATTTTGCTGGATGAAATCGAAAAAGCACATCCTGATGTGCAGCATATGTTCCTTCAAATCATGGAAGATGGCCGGTTAACAGACAGCCAAGGCAGAACCGTCAGCTTTAAAGATACAGTCATCATCATGACAAGTAACGCAGGCAGCACAGATAAAACGGTCAAAGTCGGCTTCCAGTCTGATCAGGAAGAAGCGATTGAAGAACAATCACTCATTGATTCACTCAGCGCCTATTTCAAACCAGAATTTTTGAACCGTTTTGACAGCATCATTCAGTTTGACTCATTAGATCGAGATGATTTAGTGAAGATTGTGGATCTTCTGCTCAATGAGCTGTCAGAACAATTAAAAGAGCAGAATTTAACAGTCCATGTGACAAAAGAAGCGAAAGAAAAAATTGCAGAACTTGGATATCACCCTGCATTTGGTGCTCGTCCACTGCGAAGAACCATTCAAGAGCACGTTGAAGATCAAATGACGGAAATATTGCTTGAAGAAGAAAAGCTTTCAGGATTTACTGTAGATGTTGAAGATAACGAAATTGTCGTAAAAAAAGGATAGTTACATCTTAAGAAGGATCTACAGCTCCATCATGTTGCGGTGTCTAAGTTCCATCTGCACGCCGACGCTCCCCCGCCTCTTTTCCTTTAAGATAAAAGAAAAAGAGGTGGATCACATGATGAATTGGAGCTATGATCTTGTCAAAATCATGTATGAAGAAAAATTAAAAGAGCTGCTTTTAAATGAAACTGCTCAAAGAAATTAAAAAGAAACTCCCTTTATATCAGAGGGAGTTTCTTTTTTAAGGTAATAGAAAGCGCTTTCGTCAAAAATTCTTCACAGAAACTGCCTTAATTTGATATTCAGACTAAAACCCTTCTAGAAGACACCGATATTAACTATAGAAAAAGATAGTTAAAGGATTTGGTGAGATAATGGACAAAACATCGTTAATAGGTATTATTTTAGCATTTATTGCACTGAGTGTCGGTATGGTTCTGAAAGGTGTAAGTCTAACCGCTCTTATCAACCCAGCGGCTATATTGATCATTGTGGTTGGGACGATTGCAGCTGTTGTCATCGCATTCCCATCTAGTGAAATTAAGAAAACACCAAAATTGTTCGGCAAAATTTTCAAAGACAACAAGCTTCCAACGATTCAAGAAATGATCCCTCTTTTTTCAAACTGGGCACAAATTGCGCGTCGTGAAGGTCTTTTAGCATTAGAAGCTAGCATTGAGGAAGTAGATGACGATTTCCTTAAGAACGGCTTAAGCATGGCGGTTGACGGTCAAAGTGCAGAATTTATTCGCGACGTCTTAACAGAAGAGGTTGACGCCATGTCTGAAAGACATCAGTCAGGCGCATTAATCTTTACTCAAGCCGGTACATACGCTCCGACGCTTGGTGTACTTGGCGCCGTTGTCGGACTTATTGCCGCACTGGCAAACATGGGAGATATTGAAGCACTTGGACATGCAATCAGTGCAGCCTTCGTTGCCACACTGCTTGGGATTTTTACCGGGTATGTGTTATGGCATCCATTTGCCAACAAGCTAAAGCGTAAATCAAAGGAAGAAGTAAAACTTCGTCTGATTATGATTGAAGGGATCCTTTCTGTTCTTGAAGGTCAATCTCCAAAAGTGATTGAACAAAAACTTCTCATGTACTTACCAGCGAAAGAACGTGCAAATCTTGTCATTGAAGAAGGAGAAAAACAAAATGGCTAGGAAACGTAAAAAACATGATCACGATGACCATGTAGATGAATCTTGGCTGATCCCTTATGCCGATCTTCTGACGCTTCTACTCGCTCTCTTCATTGTGCTTTTTGCATCTAGTTCGATTGATGCGGCAAAGTATGAACAGATGGCCAAGTCTTTTAATGTCGTCTTTACGGGCGGAACTGGTGTCATGGACCAGACCAGCATGCAAAGCACTGAAGAAACTGAAAATAGCAACCAGACCAAGAAAGCTGCTGAAGAAGAAGATGAAGAAGCTAAAGCGAAAGCTCGAGATCATGCCGTTCTCTCAAAGGTCAAAAAGCAAGTGGATTCCTTCATTGCCAATAAGAAACTTGGAGCTAAGCTCGAAACAAAGCTCACGGACGAAGGTTTGCTCATTACGATAGAAGACAGTATCTTCTTTGATTCTGGCCGGGCGGTTATTCGCCCTCAAGATGTCCCGTTAGCAAAGGAAATCTCAAAACTACTCGTCATTAATCCCGCTCGTGACATCGTCATTAGCGGACATACTGATAATGTACCAATCAGAAATTCAGAATTTGAATCCAACTGGTATTTAAGTGCCATACGTGCTGTAAACTTTTTGAGTATTATTCTTGAGAACAGCAATTTAAACCAAGAGAACTTTAGTACAAAAGGTTTCGGTGAATTTAAGCCAATCGCTTCAAATGATACAGCAGAAGGCAGAAGTAAAAACCGACGCGTAGAAGTACTTATTTTACCGATTGAGAAAAAAGCAAAATAAAAAAGGGAGCCCTCGGCTTCCTTTTTTATTTATTCTTTATGATCATATAAATGTTTTGCACGGAGTCCCACATGTTTAAGCATGTCAATGCAGGCATCCTTCTCTTCCTCGCTCAGGACACTGATCATCTCATGAATTTCTTTCGCATGATCTGGGAAGATATCATCAAGCAAAGCTCGTCCCTGCTCGGTAATATGCGCAAATGTGACCCTGCGGTCTTCTGCACAGGCCTTACGACTGAGGAGTTCTTTCTTCTCCAATTTATCGACCACATACGTGATGCTGCCGCTTGCAAGTAAAATCTTATCACCGATTTGCTGAAGCGGCTGATCCCCTTTATGATACAGCAATTCTAATACTGCAAATTCAGTCGGATTCAGCCCGTGCTTCACAATATGCTTGTTCATGTGATGATTAATCGAGCGATAGGCACGTGATAATACAATAAATAATTTCAAAGATTTCTCAACATTATGATTTTCCATTTTTTTATCATCCTTTATGAAATGCAACCCACTAATGTGACATTAATAAACAATAAGTAAAATGTCAACATCTTGATCCATCTTTAGCATGAAAATGAGACCAGAACGAATCACCTAATTTTTTAAAAATCACACAAGTCATCGTAATAAAGATAGGTTCAATGCTATAATAAGTCTATTAGGTAATACGTTGGAGCGATGAATGATGAGTATATTGAAAGGGTTTTGGAAGAAGATCAGGCTGTACCTTATTTTGGTCATGATTCCAACCCTAATCATTAGTTATTTTATCTACGAAAAAGAAACGGAAAAAATCGACTTAAAAAACAAACAAACTGCTACACTTATGTTAAATATTCACAAAAACCAAATGAATTATTTAATTAGTGAAACAGAAGCGAGATTAACTTCACTTGCCATGGGATTTGACCAGCCTCTCGAGACGAAAAAAGTACAAAACAGCCTAGAGAAAATCTATAAACAAGAACCTCGTTTTTCAGGTCTGTATCTCCTAGACAAAAAAGGAAATGTAACAGTAAGCACGACACCGTTAAAGGAAAAAATCAACCTATCATTCAGAGATTACTTTAAGCGCATTCAAGTGACCAAGCAGACGGTGATCACAGATAACTATGTGAGCCGAATTACAAAACAACGGATTCTTTCCATTTGTGTGCCTGTGCTGGATGAAAACGAAGAAGTCACCAATGTGCTAGTCGCCGCCATTCAAATTGATTATTTAAGAAATATTATGAATGTATTGAACCCTGATCTTCATTTTAAGATGCTGAATCAAAATGGACATGTCGTGTTTACAAGTGGTCCGCAGCCAGCATCAGAAAATGATAGCACCGTGTCTACATATTTAGATGAAAATAGCTGGAAGCTAGAGGTTTTTCCGCAGCGTGCTTCAACTAGTGAAGTACTGTCCGTTACGCTAGTTCCTCTATCCAGTGCTTTTATTTTATTAAATATTTTATTCACACTTGTCCAATATGTCATTTTAAGGCGTCAAACTCAGCAGGAGCGTCATCAAAATGAGGCACAAAAGCTTGAATTAATCGGGACCCTCGCAGCAAGTACAGCACATGAAATTCGCAACCCATTAACAGGGATTAGTGGATTTATACAGCTTTTGCAAAAGAAGTATCACTCTGAAGAAGATCAGCTCTATTTTTCTGTCATTGAAGAAGAAATCAAACGAATTAACCAAATCGTCAGTGAGTTTCTTGTATTAGGGAAACCAACGGCAGAAAAATGGCAGAATAACTCTGTAAAAGAAATTGTAAGTGAGATCATGCCGATCGTTTTCTCTGAGGCGAACCTTTATAATGTTGAGGTTGATTTGCAAATTAATACGATTCAAGATGTTGGTGTTTATTGCACAAAAGATCACATTAAACAAGTCGTATTAAATGTAGCGAAGAACTCATTAGAAGCGATGCCAAATGGCGGTCATTTGAAGATTTTGATTGAGGCTGAAAAAGAACATGTCATTATTAAAGTGAAAGATACGGGTGAAGGCATACAAGAAGAAATGTTAAAACATATCTTCCTCCCTTTTATTACGTCGAAGGAAAAAGGGACAGGTCTTGGGCTTGTCGTGTGTAAACGAATCATTTCGATGTATGGCGGAACAATTGATATCGAGAGCGAAGTGAATAAAGGAACAACCGTCATGATCATGCTTCCTTCTGCTCACTCAGCATAGCTGAAACATTCAGCCGGTTTTGCTTAGGCAAGACCGGTTTTTTCATGTCAATAAGAGGGACGGTTTACAGATAGAAGATTCATTTGAGATACAAGATCATGAAAAGAGGGGGCAGATTGTTTCTCATGAAAAAGGAGATGCTGATACTCATTCATCAGGTTGTCCAGTTCTTGACTATATTTAATTGTCGTCTCACCAGTGTAGCCTTCTGCTTGAGCAGCTTCTACCATCTGTTTTCTCTTCTCATCAATTGACATTAGCAATTGTTCTTTCCTTACATAACTATTCATGATCTCAGCTCCCGCAATGAATTCGACTGTCTATGCTCAAAATGATCCGACACCAAAATTATACTTTATTTGTAAATTAAATTAAATATGCTAATTTTATTTAATTTTTTACAGCCTAAAGACCTCTTACCCAATCATATTTGGGGGTAAACTTCAAATTTGGACAGGACTGACACATGGATTAAACAGAATTTTATCCTATGTAGAAGATCAAAATCAACTATTTTCTTTCTCGTTTTATGTCTATTTCCCTAAAAAAAAGCTGATCTTCCGCCTCATGCGGAATGATCAGCTTTTGTCATTAAACCTTTTCTTCATCGTAAATTGGCACCCAGCCCTCTGTTGTGACAAATATGCGAACGGCAACCACTTTTCGATCCTCTTGAAGTGTAAAATAGTGACGAATATGTGGCGGAACAGAAATTAAATCGCCTGGATTCAGTCTCACATCAAAAAAGACGCCATCCTTACCTTGAATGGCAAAGATTCCATGTCCGCTTACAATAAAACGTACTTCATCATCTGTATGGTGATGCTCACGCTGAAAGTTTTGGAGCAGGTCGTCAAGATTTGGTGTCGCATCAGATAATGAAATCACGTCCTGCGCTTTGTATCCTCGTTTTTCAGATATACTCTCAATTTCCTTTTGGAAAACAGTCAAAATCTCTTTCTTTTCCTCATCTGTTAAGTCATACTTTTCTGATAAACGGTTTGGCAGCTTTGCAATATCCCAATGTTCATAAATGACCCCTTGGTTTTCTAAATAGGTTGCCACCTCTTGCTCGCTTTCAAGTAATGTGTTCTCTTCATTATGAATCAAAATCGTCGCCATGTGCTTTTCCTCCTTTTTATGTGACAAGCTGCTTTTGATAAAGCGTTAATTTTAAGTGATAGCTAAACAAAAATTCATACGCCTCTAATACTCGTTTTGCTTCAGAGGCTGTTTTTCCCCAGACTGTGATGCCGTGATTCCGAATGAGCACAGCACCTGATTCCGACTCTTCAGTGAGATGCTTTGCAAATTGTGCTGCAAGATGCGGGATATGGGCTGGATTTTCAATAATCGGTAACGACACTTCTGCATCCTCTTCCCAGTAACCAAGCGCTTTGATGATTTCGTTTCCTTTGAAACGAACCTCGCCTTTATCCCCATACAGTTCAGAGATCACATTATTATCGATTGTATGGACATGGAGACAGCAGCCTGCATTCGTCTGCTCATACACGTAGTTGTGAAGCAGTGTTTCAGCTGATGGTCTAAGCGGTTCATTCAGATCAACAGGCTTACCTGCCGCATTTACTAAAACAAAGTCTTCATCTGTTTCTTTTCGTTTATCTTTGCCGCTTGCCGTCACCAAAAACGTGATTGGATCATCCGACACCTTGATCGATAAATTGCCGCTTGTTCCGTAAAACCAGTCTCTTTGTGCCAGTTCACGTTTGACGTCTGCTAGCTCCTGCCAGCGCTTGTTCTTTGCGTCTGCCATTCCTTCACTTCCTTTATTTGATCAAATTGTGCTTTAAGATCAATAAATGTTTCATACTCTAGATGGACAAGCCCGAGCTCTTTACATTCGTTTAGTAAGTAGTCACGCGCAAATGTGAGACCCGCATGCTTTGCCGCCTCCACATCGGTGACTGAATCTCCAATCATGATAATGAAGTCATTCTCACAGGTCAGCTCTCGAATGATTGACGGCTTGCAGCATCCGCAGCCATTTTGACATTGCGAATCGCAGGCATGCGGCCATTCAATCTGAATATGCTCTTCCCCAAATGACGCATGATTGCAGTAAATATCGGCTCGATCCACAATGCCCTCGAGTATGGGATGAACAAAAAAGTCCATCCCGCCGCTTAGCACATAGAAGGGAATATCAGCCTTTTTCACATGATCAACAAATTGCTTGAATCCTTCTCGAATCTCTGTATCTTCTAAAATAAACGATTGAATGGCTTCTTTTTGATCACTCGTCAGTAATTGAAACATCTGCCCGACGCCTTCTTGAATGGTGATCTCCTTTGCGAGAACATCGTCCTTTAGCTCCGTCCATTCACTTGGTGCAAAGTGTTTCATGATGCGAATGATATTATCATTTTTCGTAATGGTTCCATCAAAATCACAACATACAATTGGTTTTTTCATTTATTCTGCTACCCTTCCCCATAGTTCAAGTGCTGCTTTTAAATCTTGGCAAGAAGCTGCCTTCTCTTGGATCGACTCTCCATGTGTCACCGCATCAATGATCGATCGAAATGCTTTCCCTCCCCCGATGGCTCCATGCGGATGTCCGTGAATTCCTCCACCAGCATTTATCACATGATCGAGTCCAAAATCTTTCATCAAAACTGGTACCATTCCAGGATGAATGCCTGCTGACGGAACAGGGAACGTTTTTTGAACCGAATCCTCTTTTACACAAGCTTCATAGATTCCAAAGGCATCTTTTTTCGGAAGTGCGACCGACCCATACGGTGAGGGAAAAAGACTCAAATCAGCACCAGCATATCGATTTAATTTACCTAAAAGAAGAGAATGGGAGAATCCATATTCGTGCGATGATGTTAAAGCACCGCTTACTGCGGGATGGGCCATAATAGGCAATCGAATATCTGGATCCTCAGCTAAGCTTTGCATGACATCTAGCCCATAGGCAAAGACATTGAATAAGAGTGCATCCGCTCCAAGTTCAGCTGCCTTTCTTGCTCGATCCTTTAGTTCAAAGGTTCTGCCTGTTAAATTAACGGCATATAGCGTGCGGTGCCCTATCTCTTCATATGTTTCTTTTAATATCTTTTTTCCTTCTTTGATTCGTTCTTCAAAAGGGGCTAGTGGGCTCTCAAATAAAATTTCATCGTCTTTGATAAAGTCAACGCCGCCTAATGCTTGTAAACGGAGCTGTTCTTTTAAATCTGCCATATCACGGCCAATGACACCTTTAAAAATACTCATCAACAAAGGTCGATCAAACACGCCTGCTTTTTTTCGTATGCCATCAATTCCAAATACCGGTCCTGGCAGACTTCTTTTAAATCTATCTGAGAATTGAATGTCGACTAGCTTCACTTTTCCATCTAGTGAAAGCTTTCCAAAGATCGTCGTCAAAACAGCCGGTATATCCGCTGAAAAGTTAGCCTCAGGATAAGCAATGGTCACCTCAGATTGATATAGGCCATTTTCGGCTGGAGCAAACTTTTCTGATACCTTTTCCACCCGGCCTTTATGCTTTTGAAGCTGCTCTTTTTTGAGCTGCGGCAAATCCGTCCATGATCCAACTGTTAAACCAAGCGCGATCTGCTCCGCTTTTTGATTCACTTGTTCATCCTCTCGATGTGTTAATACGTATGTTGCCAGTAATTCACTCACTAGGGATCCCCTTTCGATTGCGTCATGCATATGGTCAATAAAAAAACCTCTTCAAGTGCTTTATCAGCGCCTTAAAGAGGTTGTTTCGTGTCATTCATCCGAATCTTATCTCTCAGCGCTTGCTGCAAGAATTAGCACCGTGCTTCATGGAAGTCGGTTGCCGGGCTTCATTGGGCTAGTCCCTCTGCCTACTCTTGATAAGAATATTCAATTTTCTTAAATATTGTCTGAATTATCGCACCGTTTATTCATGTTGTCAATGGCTTATTTTCAAACAGATTCAAGGCATCGATTCGCCGAGCGGCTTCTTTTAACCGTTCCTCATTTGTTAAAAGTCCTACTCTCACGTATCCTTCACCGTGAGTACCAAACCCATTCCCTGGCGCCACAACCACATGTGCTCTCTCTAATAATACGCCAGCAAAAGATTCAGATGTATATCCTTCTGGCACCTTTAGCCAAGCAAAAAACGACCCCTTTGGTGCAGTGACCTCCCAGCCAATCTCCTTGCAGGCAGCAATCCACACATTTCGCCGATTCTCATATCGATCATTTTGCACCTGTACGCACGTTTGGTCGCTTAACAAAGCTTCCGCTGCCGCATCTTGAGTGGCTTTGAACAGTGAAACAAACAGGTGATCCTGATAAAGCTCAATCGCTTCAATAACAGACGGATTTCCTGCTGCAAAACCTACTCTCCAGCCTGCCATATTATACGTTTTAGACAATGTGTATATTTCAATTCCTGTCTCTTTCGCTCCATCTGTTTGCAAAAAGCTGATTGGCTTTTCACCATCAAACCCAATGCCGCCATAGGCAAAATCATGGACAACACAGAGCTTGTGATTTTTTGCGAATGTAACGGTTTCTTCAAAAAATGTACGGCTTGCCGTAGCACCTGTCGGATTGTTGGGATAATTTAAATACATCAACTTTGCTTTTTTCTTAACATCCTCAGGCAACCGGTCATAGTCAGGTAAAAAATCATTTTGTTCAAGAAGCGGCAGCGTCACCATCTGAGCTCCAGCAAGCACGGCACCTGACCAATAATCAGGATAACCTGGGTCTGGAACAAGGAGTGTATCACCCGGATTCAGCAGGCATTGCGGCAGCTCAACAAGCCCCGCTTTTCCGCCAAATAAAATCGCAATTTCCGTCATCGGATCAAGCGTGACACCATATTCTCTTTCATAAAAGGCAGCGGCAGCCTTTTTTAATTTCGCTGTTCCGCGGAATGACGAGTATTGATGATTTTCAGGTTTTAATACCGCTTCCTGCATGGCTTTTACAATGTGCGCGGGAGTTGGCTGGTCAGGATTTCCCTGCCCTAAATTAATAATATCTGCGCCTTCCTGCACTTTTTTCTGCACCTTTTGGACAAGAGTTGCAAAAAATTGTGTCGGTAATTGTTTCAATACATCTGATTGCTGGAATTCCATTTATCTTCACCTTCTATTCAAGTTACGTAGCAATACAAACACTGTAATGGATTGTTTTATGAATTGTAAAGCAATTTCGAAAAAGGATTGACATGTAAAGCGCAGCTCTGATAATATCTTGAATTAAGAAATGCAAACAGACACGAGACAATTACATATTGATTTCTCTTATCGAGAGTTGGGCGAGGGATTTGGCCTTTTGACCCCAACAGCAACCGACCGTTAATACCACTGTGAAGTGGGGCGCAGCAAGTAAGCGCCAAGACAACTGTCTTATAGGGCACGGTGCTAATTCCATCAGACGTATGTGCTGAGAGATAAGAGAGGCTTTGAGCATACACACCATCAAGCCTCTTTCTCTCAGGAGAAAGAGGTTTTTTTATATGATTTGGAGGGGAAGCAATTGGTTACACTTACGTCATCATATGAAGAATTAACAGAAAGCTCGGCAGTTGCACTCGCAATTAGACTTGGCTTGATCCAAGAAAGCCGTCATTTGACATGTACGGAAATCGGTGACGGGAATTTAAATTACGTCTTTCATATTTTTGATCATAAACAAGAAAAAGGTTTGATCATCAAGCAGGCACTGCCTTACGCCAAGGTGGTCGGAGAGAGCTGGCCGCTTACATTAGACCGTGCGAGAATCGAAAGTGCTGCCCTGATCAAGCAGTCAGAGTATACACCGCATCTCGTACCAGCAGTCTATTATTCAGATACAGCTCTTGCTGTGACGGCAATGGAGGATTTATCACACCTAGAAATCGTCAGAAAAGGGCTAATTGCCGGAAAACAATATCCGCATTTATCCGATCATGTCGGAGAATTTTTAGGGAAAACACTTTTCTACACTTCTGACTTTGCCACAAATCCTAAAATCAAAAAACAATTTGTGAAGCAATTTACGAATCCGGACCTTTGTGACATTACCGAAAAGCTCGTCTTCACAGATCCTTTCTTTGATAGCGGCACAAATGATTTCGAAGAAGAATTAAGAGAAGCTGCCGAAGCGCTTTGGGCAGATCTTGGAGTGCAGGCAAAAGCAGCTGAATTGAAGCGTATTTTCCTGACATCTGCCGAAACACTTGTTCATGGAGATCTTCATACAGGTAGTATTTTTGCAAGTGAGACGGAAACAAAAATCATTGATCCAGAATTCGCTTTTTATGGTCCCTTCGGATTCGATATCGGTCACTTTATCGCTAATCTGTTCCTGAATGCTTTGTCCCGTGAGAATGAACATGATCAGCAGCACCTTTTTGACCATGTCGTCAATGTATGGGCGACCTTCAAAGAAGTGTTCGCAAAAGCTTGGAAAGAAGACAGCATTGAAGCGTTTAGTGTATCTGACAGCTTTTTAGAAACAACCTTTGACCGTATTTTAAAAGAAGCGACAGGCTTTGCGGGCTGTGAACTTGTCCGCCGAACGATTGGCCTTGCTCATGCCGCTGATCTCGATGCGATTCCATCACCATCTAAACGGATTCAGCAGAAAAAAGCAGCACTTACGCTCGGAAAAACATTCATCAAACAATATCATGCAGTGGAAACAGCGTCTGACCTCGTCGCATTATTCCAGCAATCTGTAAAGGAGTGACGGGTTTTGTCTAAAGAATTTGAAGTCCCCCGTTCTGTCGAATGGGAAGAAAACCATATTAACATTTTGAATCAGCAAAAATTACCGGCAGAATCCGTGTTTGAGCATCTATATACAAAAGAAGACGTGTATGATGCCATTGTCACATTAAAAGTGCGGGGAGCACCTGCCATTGGCATCACAGCAGCTTTTGGACTGGCGCTCAGTGCCCAAGACATTGAGACAGAAGAGATCGATGTGTTTAAACAAGAAGTCATTCAAATAAAAGAATATTTAAACAGTGCTCGTCCAACTGCTGTGAATCTAGCCTGGGCATTAGAGCGATTGTTGCAGCGCATTGATCGTGCAGCTTCGGTCAATGCAGCCAAAACAGACCTTGTCCATGAGGCCATTCAAATTCAAATTGAAGATGAAGAAACATGCAGACAAATCGGTCAAAATGCACTCCAGCTCTTTAAATCGGGTGATCGGATTATGACCATTTGCAATGCAGGCTCCATCGCCACGAGCCGGTACGGAACAGCCCTTGCTCCATTTTATTTAGCCAAAAAGAAAAATCTCGATCTTCACATTTACGCCTGTGAAACACGCCCTGTTCTCCAAGGGGCTAGGCTGACAACATGGGAACTCATGCAAGGCGGAGTAGATGTGACGCTCATTACAGATAACATGGCAGCCCATACGATGAAAGAAAAGCAAATTTCTGCTGTCATTGTTGGAGCTGATCGCATTGCCCGTAATGGAGATGCGGCGAATAAGATTGGCACGTTAAGTCTTGCCATTTTAGCCAAGCATTTTCAAATTCCGTTTTTTATAGCTGCACCGCTTTCTACCTTTGATATCTCAACCAAAGACGGGGCAGATATTCCAATTGAAGAGCGCGACCCGCTGGAAGTAAAGGAATTAAACGGCGTCCAAATTGCACCACCTGATGTTCAGGTATTCAATCCCGCCTTTGATGTCACTCCTCACCATCTCATTTCAGGGATCATTACAGAGAAAGGGATTATTACGTCGAACTATACAGAAGAGATTGATGCTCTGTTCACTGACAGCATCTCACTCTGATCATAAAAAAAGCGCCGTGTACTTATTATTTAAGAGCACCGCGCTTTTTTATTTCATTCGTTTTTGCTAAAATTTCTTTTTTCTGTTCTTCTGTCAACACCTTCATTTTGACACATAGTGATGTGACGGCATACATTTTATTCTTTTTGTCCCAAAACATTTCCTAGCGCCCTCCTTTTTCCCTCAACCAACTTTTTTAGCTTAATAAAAGGATATGTCGCTTGGAAAACATTTGGAACAGGTCAATCGATTTATTTTTGAACAAATGGGATACCTTCTAATTCAAGCAGAACCGCTTTCATATCTGTCTTCGTTCCTGCATAGCCTGTCAGAGAGCGGTCTTTTCCAATCACTCTGTGACAGGGAATAAAAATAGGTAATGCATTGCGTCTATTGGCTTGTCCAATCGCCCTCACTGCCTTTGGGTGACCAATCGCTTTTGCAATGTCTGCATAGCTTTTTGATTCACCATACGGAATAGTCGAAAGTGCTTCCCACACTTGCTCTTGAAACGAAGTTCCCTTTTGCTTGAGCGGGAGATCGAATACTTGGCGCTCCCCCTTGAAATATTCATCTAGCTGCTTTTTCGCTTCTTGTAATACTGACGTTTCTTCTTCTTTTAGATTAGATTCTTGCTTTTTTGCTAAAAACGGCTCATCATCAAACATCACTTCGATGATGGCATCGTCTTTTTCTAGTATGTATAATGCCCCAATTGGTGCGTGATAGACGGTATAATACACGTTAATGCTCTCCTTCTTGTTTCTTCTGCCTCAGTGGCAGCGTGAGATGGAAGACAGTTCCTACCCCTTCCTCACTTTCTACCTCAATGGTTCCTTGATGCTCTTCAATAATTTTATAACTAACCATTAAGCCAAGTCCAGTTCCTCTTTCTTTTGTCGTATAAAATGGTTCCCCTAGACGCCTTAGCTTGTCCTCTGCCATTCCGCAGCCTTCATCCCGCAGTGAAATGACAATATGCTCTTCGCCCTTCCGCTGAATGCTCACATAGACATTTCCTTTTCTCGGCATGACTTCAATTGCATTTTTTAAAATGTTAATAAAGACTTGTTTTAATTGGTTTTGTTCACAATAAATGAGCGGAATCTCATCCATCACATTGAGATGCATTTGAACGTTGCCAAGATTCGCCTGTGCGTGCAGCAGATCCATCGTGTCCTTCACAATTTGCACCACATTTTTTTCTTCATATACGATGGCTTGCGGCTTCGCTAAAATCAAAAATTCGGTGATGATCGATTCAATTCTTTTTAGCTCTGAAGTGATGACATTGAAATAGAGCGAATATTCCCCTTCTATATTTCCTTTTAACAGCTGAATAAAGCCTTTTAATGCTGTCATCGGGTTTCTGATTTCATGCGCAATTCCAGCGGCAAGCTCTCCGACCACATGAAGGGTATCTGATTTTCTCACCCGCTCTTCTAATTCCTTCCGCTCTGTCACATCTCTAAAGATCGCCAAATTCATATTATGAATGATGTTGCGTTTAAAAGAGAATTCCAATATACGCTGATCTGGGTGGTTCAGCACAAACGGCACTTCATTGTCCATTTCATCTAATGACATCGCCTGGGCAGGCTGTGCCAAATGTTCAATTTGATAAGGCGCAAGGATATGGAAAAGGTTCATTTCCGTTAAATGATCATCTTTCAATCCGAGCAGCTCGCTTGCGGATGGATTGACTTCAATAATGCGGTATTGGTTATCAAAAAGAACAATGCCGTCCATTGATCCATTAAATACTTTACGGAATTTGAGCTCACTTTCGCGCAGCTCCTCCTCCATCCTTTTTCGATCACTCACATTACGTAAAATGGTTAAGTGCTGTCCTTCTAATACCGCATGCTTTGATGTAAACTCGAGCTCTTTAAACTGACCATTTGCCATTCTGAACAAAAGCTCTTCCCTTATTTCATGATTCCGAATATATCGTCTTCTAGTCGGTCTATATCTCTGATCAGATTTCACGAGAAAGTCTGTGAGTTTTTTGCCAATCAGTGAGTGCATAGGCAATTCAAAAATGCGACAGGCTGATTCATTGGCCCTCACAATCTCTCCATCATCTGCCCATATGATGATTGCATCCATTGCATTTTCAAAAATTTCTCTAAAGCGTTCCTCACTTTTTAACAGCTTTTCTTCCATTAACCTTTTTTCTGTAATATCCCGCATGATGGACATATAAAAACCGCTCATCACATTTGATGTAATGGTGAGCTCGAATAATTTGTACTGGCCAGATTGAAGGGTAACGGGAAGTTCTCCCTTGGCTTTCCCTGTTTCTTTAAGTGACGTTAAAAGGTGCTGCAAGGCTGGAAGATTTTCATCTTCGACAAATTCATTTAAATAACGATCGGTTAAATCAGTCTTTTGCAGCTCAAAGCTCTGACAAAAAGAATGATTGGCGTCGATCATGCAGCCATCCTGATCAAAAATGACCATTCCGTCAATGGCTCGGTCAAACAAATCTTTGAACAGCTGCTCATTCATGGATCTTTCTCGTTCTAGTATTTTCTTTGAGGAAATATCTCGCATGACGACAATATATTGCTGATTCAAAACGTCATGCTCTGCAACAAATTCAATGTATTTTGTTTCGCCGTTTTCAAGCTGAATGGAAATTTCTCTTCTTAACGTTCCTTTTCGAAAAAATAAATCGAGGGAGCATTCAATTCTGTCTTTCGGGATGCCATATAGGAAATCTAGAACGGATTTATTGAGGAGGTCTTCTTTCGATGTCTGTACAAGCCTGCATGTCGCTTCGTTGGCTTGGATTATATTGAGGTGTTGATCAAATATGAAAATGGCATCTAACGTCTTATTTAACAGCATTTTTTGCTGCATCAACTCTGTTCGCAAATATTCGTTCTCTTTTTCTAATTTTCTGATATTTTCTGCGCCATCGAGCGTTTCAGTCATTTTCTTACACTCCTTTTCCAGCCTCATTCCTCTACAATATTTCTACAATATTTTCATTGTTCCTTCATTCGACTCATAAAAAAAGATAACTTCTTGCACGAAGACTGTCTCATTTATTTCATTTGGATGACAGGATTGAACTTCGATTCTCTTTTCTTACGCTTCTTTTACAGCCGTTCTACAATTTCAAATCAAATAGCGAAATGAGCCAAAATGTATTTTAAAATGGGGCAAATACGGGAACAGTGCACTTAGAGCATTTATGTTTGAAATCAAACAGGAAAGGTGATGTTATGGCATCTTCACGAGATAGTTATTTTGATAATGCGAAGTTTCTTCTGATTTTTCTAGTTGTTTTTGGTCATTTGTTACGATCATTCATTCATGATAATGATTGGATGCTTTATTTATACAAGTTTATTTATACTTTTCATATGCCTGCCTTTATTTTAGTTTCCGGTTTCTTTGCAAAAGGGTTTAGAAAGCCAGGTTTTATGAAAAAAGTTGCTGTTAAGCTGATCATCCCATATTTCATTTTTCAGGTGATCTATTCCGTTTACTATTATCTCTTGCAGGATCAAAGCATGGCCAATTTAAATCCAATTGATCCGCAATGGTCTTTATGGTTCTTAATTAGTTTATTCTTTTGGAATTTGCTGCTCATTCCTTTTTCTAAACTGCCATTTCACTGGGCGATGATCGTCAGTTTATCGATTGCGTTACTTGTCGGTTACGTGGACAATATTAGCAATACGCTGAGCTTATCACGTACGTTTGTCTTTTTGCCAATGTTTTTAGCAGGCTTCTATTTAAAAAAGCAGCATTTTGAATTCATCCGTACAAGTAAAGGAAAGCTGGCAGCACTTCTTGTATTAATGGCTGTATTCTTGTTTTGCTATTTCTATGAATTTGATTATTCCTTCTTATTTGGATCACAGTCATATGCTTCTCTTGGTGATGAGGGAGTGATTGCGCCAATGAAACGAATGGCATGGTATCTGCTTGCATTTGGCGCTACATTCAGCTTCTTTGCTTTAGTGCCAACACGCCATTTCTTCTTTACAAAATGGGGCACAAGAACGTTATATGTGTATTTATTACATGGCTTTGTAATTAAGCTGCTTAGAACGACTTGGTTTGATGACTGGGCCCTGAATGCAGCAAGTGTGCTCATGTTATTGCTGCTAACCATTCTGTTAACCTTTACCCTGTCTAGCACCTTTGTTCAAACCGTTGCACAGCCAGTGATTGAGCTCAAAATGACCAATCTCATGCGTACAATCACCGGCAGACAAGGCAGTTATAGCAAATAAAAAACGATCCCGCGCGGATCGTTTTTTCTATTTTTCATTCATGTGTCCATTGTCACATTCAGCATCTTTCTTAGGCTTTACAAGCGTATCAATCCATTTGCTGCTGTTGATATCTCCAAGCTCACTGCCAAATTCCTCTTCTAAGATATCTGGGTCCATTGGCTTTTTATGGTCTTTCATGTCCTTGCTTTTTACATGCTTCTTAGTCACGAGATCCTCCCCCTTGTTTCCCTTTATGAGAATTTCGGTTTGCCTGACGATCTCTTGATTGTTCATCAAATTGCGTTTGTCCTTGATCATGTGCCATGCTTTCTGTCGGTGTCATATTATTTGTCAGTGCTTCATTTTTCGCTGCTTTTCTTTTCATCTGAAATCAGTCCTTTTTTAACATATTTAGTTCTTCTCTTAATTGGTCTAGGAGTTCCTTCATTTGTTTGACCGTCACGGGCTTTTCCTCTGGCTTTAACTCATAGCCGATTTGTCCATTGGCTTCTAGGGTGGCTTTTTTGAGACTGCTGATCTCTGTAATGCCTTGCTGCTTTAAGCGCATTTTGAATTCATCCCTTGTGAGCCTCGTTTTCTTCAGCTTGTGATCAAGCATTTCTCCATCCTGCAAAATGACCACAGATTTCCCTGAAACCAATTTTTCAAAGAAATCAGATTGGATAGACAATTTTTCCATGATGACGAGTGCAATGATAAATGTAGCGGCGGCATAAATCGTTTCAAGTAAATTGTGCTCAATAAAGGGTTGGATAATAATCGATCCGATTGAAATCATGATCACTGTTTGTTGAACAGTTAATTGACTAATGGATTTAGGCCCTGCTATTCTCAGCAGCAAGGTACCAACTAGCAGCATGACAATTGCTTTCCATATTACATCCAGCACGTCTCGTTCACCTCTTACCTATAGATTGCGAACATCCCATATAATTTAGCCAGTTAGATAATGGAAATAAAAAAACAGCATTCGCTCGGAATGCTGTTTAGCCGATGATGACGCGCTCTTTCGGATAATGATAATTCGCTTCGCTTTCTCTTCGGCCAATTAAATATAAGAAGCTTGGAATGCCGATTCGCCCAATAAACATGACCATCATAATGATACACTTACCGAACACCGTAAGGTCCGAGGTGATTCCTAGCGATAGCCCTGTTGTTCCGAATGCAGAGCAAACTTCAAATAAATTTTCTAGAAGTGTATTATGCTCAGATAAGGATAACAGGAACGTAGCGCCAAACACCAAAATAAAGGCCATCATTGTCACCATCAAGGATTTGTTAATATCCGCTTGATGAAGCTCTCTTTTGAAGATTTTAATGGACTTATTTCCCCTAGCAAAATGAAACAGTGCGAGTAAATTAAGGGCAAACGTAGTTGTTCGAATTCCGCCTCCCACAGAGCTCGGGGAAGCCCCGATAAACATAAGCATACATAGAAATAAAAGGGTCGGTTCTGTCAGCTGGGTAATATCTAATGTTGTTAAACCCCCACTTCTTGTTGCGGTCGATTGGAAAAAAGAATAAAACAAGATTTCGTGCCAGCTTTTCCCTAGGAAACTGAACCCGGCTTCAAGTGCATATATGCCAATCGCTCCAACAACGACAAGACCGCCAAACGTAATCGTTGTGATTTTTGTAAACAATGAGAACGATGCGTGCTTTCGGTCCTGATTAAATAAATAATCCTTCACTTCCACGAGCACAGGAAAGCCAATCGCTCCAAAGATGATTAGCAGCATCGTAATAAATTGGACGAAATAATCATCTTTGTATGGGATGAGCGAGTTCCCTGTAATATCGAAGCCCCCATTGGTGGTCGCACTAATACTTGAGAAGAAGCCATGTAAGAATGCTCCTTGCACATCGTAATATTTGAGAAAATACATGCTTAAAATCAGACCGCCTACAAACTCAATGAGCAAAATTAAATATAAGACCTGCTTCATTAATTTCACAATACCTGATAAATTGCTCTGGTTTTGATCTGCCATGATGAGCTTTCTTTCTTTAATCCCAATCCTTTTTCGCATGACAATCCACACAAAGGTACCGAGCGTCATAATGCCGATACCTCCGATTTGCAGGACAAACGCAAGGATCCACATACCTGCCACACTAAATGTTTGCGAGGTATCAACAACAGTGAGTCCTGTGACACTTACCGCACTCACCGCCGTAAATAAAGCATCAATAAATGTCCATTTCACTCCCTCTTGATGAGCCACTGGGAGGCTGAGAAGAATAAGTGATACGGTTACAGCAAGAAAATAATAGAGGGCTATCAGCTGAAATGCTGACAGCCGGTCAATTAGCTTTTTGATAGGATTCATTGTCATTCCTTCTTTTATCTATCTTTTCGAATACTTTATCATTTTAATGAAAAGAGACATGATTTTAAAGATATTTTATGCTTTATTTACTTTTTCATCAAAAAAGAAAAGACATCCTGTAACAGAATGTCTTTTCGTCTCTCTTATTTTGCTTCTAGTCTTCTAATTCTTTCGTTTAAATCAGGGTGTGTTGAGAAAAGAGAAGCTTTTCGTTTACCACTGATTTTAAGGGTAGCAACTGCTGTTTGATCATCATCTTTGATTCTTGACGTATACGCCTCAAGTGAGCGAAGCGCATGAACCATTTTATCTTTACCGGCAAGGTCAGCTCCGCCGCGGTCTGCATGGAATTCACGGTGTCTAGAATATGCAAACACGACAAGGCTTCCTAGGACAGAGAAAATGATTTGGAAAACAATCACTGCAATAAAATGAACAATCGGAACAAGCTCTTCACGCGAAACAAAGCGGCTTGCGATCCATGCCGCAATTCTTGAAAGGAAGACAACGAACGTGTTGACAATCCCTTGAAGCAGCGTCATTGTCACCATATCACCATTCGCAACGTGAGCAACTTCATGAGCGATGACACCTTCAACTGCTGCATCATCCATTTCATGAAGCAATCCAGTTGAAACGGCAACAAGTGATCTTCTCTTAGAAGGACCTGTCGCAAAAGCATTTACTTCAGATGATTGATAAATACCAACCTCAGGCATTTTAGAAAGGCCTGCTGCTCTTGATAACCTGTGCACGCGGTCAACAAGCTGCTGCTCATCATATGTTAATGAATCCTTTTCAGGGTTTAACACACGCACACCCATCATCATTTTTGCCATCCAGCGAGACATTGCTAGTGACATGAACGAGCCAACAAAACCAACAACTGCACTGAATACTAGCAGTGCCACAAAATTAATTCCACCGTCTGCTCCTATATAAGAACCAACACCAGTTGCTGCACTAATAACCGATAGTACAATACCAATCGTAGTGATAACAAGAATGTTCGTTAATATAAACAGAAATATTCTTTTACCCATACATAACCTCCGCTGTCATATTAAGTTCATTTGAACTTATTAATAAAATTATAAAAATAAACGCCTTAAATTGCAAGGAAAAAGGAATCATTCCTTCTGTTTATCATAACGGCTTAAGCCCCGTCACTTCAATATTTACGACTTTGTCACAGCTGAAAAGTGAACAAATTGTGACGCTACGTTCTGGATTTTAGTTTATTTTGCATTTTCATCAAAAAGAGATTATGATGTTGAATTAGATCAATAATCACGTTTTTGACGTACAAATGAGGTGGAACATGGTGACTTTTAAATTAACGAGAATTGACATGACGAGACTTCTATATTCTCTAAAAGGAGAGGGAGATCTGACTCCGCTTCAGCTTTTGAATCTATCTGTAAAGGGCGATAAGGATCATGAATATGATGAGTTAAAGATCCCTTCGTTTTTTGAAAAGCTCGAACGGCGGAAGCAAAAATCAGAGCACGGTCTTTCTACAAATGAAATTGTTGAGCTTGGCAACTTGTGTGAGCTAACGTCTCTTAAATCGACGGCGATTCAAAATTGGATCAAGCGTGATATTAAAGATATGATTGGTCATCCAGAGCTTGGCAAGAAGTACTCCATTGATCAGGTCGTTATTTTATTAATTGTCAGGGATTTAAAATCAGTTTTTGACTTTGATGCCATTCGCATGATCTTATCTGCCTTATTTAACACGATCACAGATCGAACAGATGATATTATTAGTCCAATCCGTTTTTATGAAGCATATGCGCACGTCCTAGATTTTATTTATCACCATACACATTTCCCGTTAAAGGAAACTAATTTACGAGAAATGACTGAGGAGCAGATAGACATGCTCCATGAAGAGTTTACAGAATTAACGAAGAATCAATGGAATTTGATTAAAGGCATTATCAGTTCTACCGTCTTCTCTGTGTTCACTTCCCACTTGCAAAGTACAGCGCAAGAAATGATGTTTAATACGCTGCAGGTAGCTAAATAAGGATAAAAGAAAACCGAGGTGATGAGGTCACCTCGGTTTTTTTGTGCAGCAATTGCCAGCATAATTGTACGCCGTTTTCTTCAAAATAAGAAGGCGCAACAAAGATGAGGTGAAAGGAGGAATATGGACATGGCAAATCGAAATCAGCTTCTTGTTCCTGGAGTAGAACAAGCATTAGATCAATTTAAATACGAGATCGCTCAAGAATTTGGCGTGACTCTCGGTTCAGATACAGTCGCACGTGCAAATGGTTCTGTTGGCGGTGAAATTACAAAAAGACTCGTTCAACAGGCTCAATCACAAATGGGCAATCAATCTAAATAAAAACATGGTGAAATACGCCGGAGCTATTCTGGCGTTTTTTTATTGTTCATATGTGTGCTCATACCGGTTCTCACGATACGGGGACGGTGCACCTTTTCCTTGCTTCTTCATATGGTCTTTTTTTCGTTCAGTGAACGGCTGTTTCTGATCCCTGGCGTTTTTTTTTGCGTGCTTTTCAGCACCACCACGTGATGTGCCGTTTGGATTCCTTTTGTCACCAGGTTCCGTTGAGTGATTTTTTTTTTGTTCTTTATCGATAGAACGATCCTTTTCTTCCTTTATTTGATTGTCTTTGTTTTTATCATCAGGTTTTGTTTGGTGAGGCTTTTGAATAGATCCTTGCTCTTCCCTCTCTTGATCCTTCTGCTCTTTGTCTTCAGCTTCAGGAGCCTCTTGATCTAGCTTCATCTCTTCGCTATCTTCTGTCTTGACTTCTTCTTGTTTGTCTTTGTCTGCTTGATCTACATCATCTTTTTTAGGCTCTTCTTCTTTAACAGCGTCACTCTCTGCTGCGTCTTCATCCTTTTGAATGTCTTCTTGTTCTTTATCTTGCATTTCTTGATTTCTGATATATGTGCCTGTTGAAATGCCTGCCTTTTGAGCTTTTTCTCTTGTTTCCAGGTCACTTTCTACAGTCTCTAGCTTGTAATCGCGCTTTTGATATTCACCAGAGATGGTGTTAATTTTACTTTTGACGTTGGTTTTATATGTATGATCCTGCTTGTTTTCATAAACCGTTGAAATATAAATGCTCTTAGAGTTGTTCACATAACCTTTTTTGTCACAGTCATCTATGATTTCCTGCACGACTTTGGTCATGTCGTTTTTTTCTAAATCCTTCATACTAGCCAGTATTTGTCTCGCATCTTTATTCAGTGGTGTGACACCGATCACTTGATAATTGTGATCAAGCTTCAGTTCAAAGCTTGGATTAATGTCAATCGTCATATATGCATATGCTTTTTGACTTGAGAAAGATGGCATCATAGTAAAAATCACGACAATAATCGCTGCGATTGATAGGATTCCTGCATTTAATGGACGTAAACGAAGCAAGTCAAAAAAACCGGCTTTTTTTCTTTCGAGACGTGATTCATTCGGAAATGTCACTTCTTGACCGACTTCATAATCTTGCTGTTCATATTTTGTCCGCAGAAATTGTCCATCAGGGGTCAGCAGCGTGACATATTTTTTGTTTTTCTCTACTATAATGCCTCTTCTCATGAATTAAGCACCCCTTTAAGGTAATCTTTCAAATACACATAATCACCCGTCATAATGATCGCCATCGCAATGATATATTTTCTATTTCTCTCAATCGTTTTGCGGCTGACTTCCACTAGCTTTTCAAGCTGTTTGACTGGCAATTGTTTTTTCTGAAATAAAATGGTTCTGAGCTCATCGTGTTCAACGAGTGTGTGAGCTACTTTAATGGCATTTTGCCTTGCATCTGCATGCTTTGGTGAATGTTCAAGCAGCTCTTGAAACGTGAGGCCGTATACTTTCAATCGTTCTTTAAAATGTTCAATTTCTTCTCTTCTGTGTTCTTGTTCAATTAAACGTCTATATTCATTTGTAGACAGCTCTGCTTCAATCATGCTTTGAGAGTACTCGCCATTTTCACTTTCTTGCAGGTCCATTTGAACCGTTGGCGCATTTCTTGCTTCTTTTCGAATATAGTCGATCACTTTTCTTTTAATAATTAATTCTGCGAAAGCAAGGAGTGAGTTTCCTTTTTCGGCAGAGTATTTTTCTATCGCTTCATTAAAGGCAATTAAGCCTATGCTGAATTCATCATCTTTTTCATCTATATATCGTTTACAAACGGATGAAACCGTCTTAGCGACAAATGGTTTGTATTGCTCTATTAATGCATTTTGCAGTTCGGTATCACCTTGTTGAATACTGATAGCCGACTGCTCTAATGTTTGCTTTTTCTTTCCTTTTTTAAACAAAAGGCTAAGCAATGGTTTCACCTCAGTTCTCCCTATATTACTCATTTATGATAGCTAATTTATGAGGGAAGCGCAAAGGAAGAAATGAGGAATTCATTTCCTGTTACTCAATTATGACATGTATATCATCATCTACTTTACAATGTTTCGTCTAAAAGCAAAGAAATAAGGGGGTATCTCCCCCTTATTTGTAATATACGTGTTATGAAAATGAAATGATATTTCTTTCAAAAAACCTACTCTTCTAGGCGTCCCTCTTGTTTTTCCTTGTTTTGTTGCCCGCCATTTCTTGATGGACTTGATAAAAACCAACCAAATGCTGCAATTGCGAGAAGCACTGTCCAGAAAATCACTTTCCATAATGTTGAATGAATAAAATGAGAGGACACGATACCAATGGCTGGATGTGACAGTGTGTAAAGCGTGAGCTTCACACCAACCCATCCGACAATGACAAAGGCTGCTGTTTCTAGGCTCGGTCTTGTTTTGAGCAGTTTCACAAAGACAGTCGCTGCAAATCTCATGATGATCAGACCGATGATACCACCTAAAAGAATGACAATAAATTGACCGCCATCAAGTCCACCGATTTGCGGAAGACTTGTTGTTGGCAAAGTTACGGCTAATGCGACCGCCGCTAAGATGGAATCGACAGCAAAAGCGATGTCAGCAAGCTCGACTTTTACGACTGTTGCCCAGAAGCCGCTTTGCTTCATGTTTGTGTCTGATTCCTTTTTCTTAAATACGTGCGATTTTAAAATATGGTGAATGGAAATATAAAGAAGATAAATTGCACCAATGGCTTGAACTTGCCACACATCCACTAAAAACGAAATAAGAAACAGGGAACCAAATCGCATGACAAACGCACCCGCAAGTCCGTAAAACAATGCTTTTTTCCTTTGCTTTTCTGGAAGGTGTTTCACCATCACAGCCATGACCAGCGCATTATCAGCGGCTAAAATCCCTTCTAATCCAATCAGTACGAGAAGAACCCACCCGTACTCTAAAATAATTGCTGCATCCATCATCATTCCTCCTTGTTTTATCTATTGTCCCACAACAGACAAAGGCTTATGAATGCAAAAAAGACCTTTGCCTGTAATGGCAAAGGTCTTGCTAGACATGTGATATGTAGAATCATGCCAACAAAGCCGATGGAACTTAAGTCCATGTAATGACGACTTTGTTTCCGGTAAAAACCGGACGCTACTCCCCTTTGGTGGGATTTAAGAATATTTAGATTACTTATATCATAATCAATAGACACTGTATTGTCAACAGGTGACTTTCACTTAGATTCAGTGATTAGGCAGTTGGTGTTTCTGCTTTTCTTTTTCTACGTTTCAGCCATATATACATCACGAACAACAACACAATCCCGATCCCAATCGGCAGAAGATATGGATCTAACATTGCGCCAACCTCTTTCCAGTTCTCCCCGAGCACAAATCCGAGATACACATATACAAATGTAATAGGCGTAATCGCTAAAAACGTGTACAGGCAAAAGACCCACACATTCATCTTGGCAATACCGCACGGGATGGAAATAAGCGTTCTGACTCCTGGAATAAACCGGCCGCTAAAAGCGACGAATCCACCATGCTTTTCAAAGAAGGCATCCGATTTATCAAGCGACTCCGGTTTAACAAAAAAGTACTTCCCATATTTATTTAAAAAGGGTCTACCGCCATAACGTCCTAACCAGTACAAGGTCAAAGGGCCAGCCACGCCGCCAATAGAGCCGGCTGCCACAACACCAATGAAGGCCATATCCCCTTCTGAGACCCAGTATCCCGCAAGAGGCAGAACCACTTCAGCAGGAACAAATTCAATACATAATGCAAGGAAGATGCCAAAGTACGACAAGTTCTTAAAGGCATCAGCTAAAGAAATAATAAAATCTTCGATGTTTATCAATCCCTTTCACACATAATCGTTTAACTGATTCTATCTCTTTTAGAATCGCACATATATTAAACGAATAAAACCGAAGAAACGATTCACTTTTCGTCGTTTTTTTACATTAAATTTGATTTTACTATAAAAGACAGGTGAAAAAAAAGTTGATTGTGGTATTTAAGTGAAGGAAAAGTGAACACAGAAGCCATTCGATCCGATATATTAGGTATACGTCTGTTTTAAGATACTGGAGGTTTTCTTACATGACCCATTTAACAGGAAGCTACAATGGATGGCTTGTCTTTCTGTCAATCGCAGTCGCCGCTGTCGCCTCCTACTCAGCTCTTCATTTAGCCAGCCGAGTGGCACAGTCAAGCGGTGCAAAGAAAAAGGTATGGCTGATCGTTGGTGCCTTGATCATGGGAATGGGGATATGGTCGATGCATTTTATCAGCATGATGGCATTTCACGTGCGTGCTGGTATCACATATGAAACACCCTTGCTCATTTTATCGATTTTGGCATCTTTTGTTGGGTCCTTGATCGCATTCACAATATGCATTCAAGAGCAGCTCTCCACAAGGCGGCTGCTCATTAGTTCAATCACGATGGGCTCGGCTATTTGCAGCATGCATTATCTTGGAATGGAATCAATGGCCAATGTCTCAATCAGCTATGATCCAGGCCTCTTTTTTCTTTCGTTTTTCATTGCTGCGATAGCGTCTTTCTTTTCGCTTCATCTCTTTTTTCGGCTCCATCGAACCGGGAAAAAGCAGGCGAATCATCTGTTAAAAATAGCTGGTGCACTCATGATGGGCGGAGCTGTTTCTGGCATGCATTATACCGGTATGGCTGCTTCTACTATGTTTTTTCATTCAGACGGACAGTCTTCTGGGGGTGGTTCTCTTGAATTATCACCATTCAGTTTGTCGATTTTCATCGGCTTAATGACACTGATTGTCCAAACACTGATGATTTTTGGTGCCTATATAGATCACCGAATCATGAAGCAGGCAGATAAGCTAAAGGAAAATGAACAGCGGTTCCAATCACTCATCAAACATAATATCGATGGCATTATCGTGTTATCGGTCAATCGAAAGGTGCTTTCTGCGAACGACTCAGGTAAACAAATCCTAAAAATGTGCAATTCTTGGATTGGTGATGATGTCAGCCAATACGTCATGCCGACTGACATGTGGGAAGAATTTATTTACGAGTCAAAAAAAGCCATCACACGTGAAGCAGAACTAAAAACAGCAGATCGCTTTTATTATTATCATGTCACTTACATACCTGTTCATGTCAACAATACGCTTGACAGTATTTATCTTGTCTTAAAAGATTTAACGCAGCAGCGGATTGCAGAAAAAGAAATTCATGTCATGGCACATTATGATGCGTTAACTGAGCTTCCTAATCGGCGCCACGCCATCAACCATTTAAGTGATGTTCTCTCCGCTCAAGAAGAGACAGGAACATCGACGGCTGTTCTGTTTCTTGATTTGAATCGTTTTAAAATTATTAATGATGCACTTGGTCATAACATAGGGGACTTACTTCTTAAAGCAGCTGCAAACAGACTAACGCAATGTTTACCAGGCAACGGCTTTATAGCCAGACTAGGCGGGGATGAATTTTTAATGACCTTCCCTGACATGGGGCATGACACACAGAAAATTGAACAGCTTTCTCAAAATATCATTCGGCAATTTGAGCGTCCTTTTTTCATCCAGAATCATCAGCTCATTACTTCTATCAGTATTGGAATCGCTATCTCACCTCAAAATGGAAAAGATGGAATGGAGTTAATGAGGAAAGCCGATATGGCGATGTATTTATCCAAAAAACATAAGCAAAGCCGTTATGAGTTTTTCACCGAATCAATGGAAAGATCAAGTGAAGACAGGTTGAACCGAGAGATTGAGTTACGGGATGCCATTCAAAGAGAACAGTTTGTGCTTCACTACCAGCCGCAAGTGAGTGCGAAAACAAGACAGATGACTGGCGTAGAAGCTCTTCTAAGAATGAAAGCACCAGATGGTTCGTTAAAATCACCCGAGGCTTTTATTGAGCTGGCAGAGGAATCAGGACTGATCATTGATATTGGCAGATGGGTGATTGATACCGCATGCAGGCAGGCTAAAACGTGGTATGACAACGGGCTGAGAATTCCCGTGGCTGTCAATTTATCTGCAAAACAATTCAATTCTGAAGACTTAATTGATTTGATTAAGCTGACATTGAAAAAATACGATATGACACCGTCACTGCTCGAGCTTGAAGTCACAGAAAGTATGACAATGGACAATATCAAGCAATCAAAACAAGTGCTGACCTCACTGAAACATCTGGGCGTTCGCATTAGTATTGATGACTTTGGTACAGGGCATAGCTCCTTAAGCTATTTAAAGGATTTGCCCATTCATCGACTAAAAATCGACAAGTCCTTCATTGAAGATATTTTAAATGATTCGAAATCTGAACAGATTACAGGTGCCATTATCGCGATGGGACATCAACTATCTCTCGAGGTCATAGCAGAAGGTGTTGAAACCTTTGCGCAGGCGCAGCTTTTATCTGCGCAAGGATGTGACGACTTGCAAGGCTTTTATTATGCGAAGCCCCTTCCAGCAAAAGATATCGGAAAATTCATTGCCTATCCAGCGCATCAGCTGGACACATAAAAAAGGTGCCAATCATGGCACCTTTTCGTTCTATCTAAATAATAAATGTTGACTGTGAATACCTGCTTTTTTCAATAGACTAATCAATTGTTCTTGTTCTTCTCGCGAGAGGCCAGAGAAGGCACGCGCAATCCGGAGAGAATGAATCGGGTAAATCTTATCAAGATAACTGCGCCCTTTATCCGTTAAATGGGCATAAACCGACCGTTTATCCTTTGGGTCCTGCTCTCTTTCAATGAAACCATTTCGTTCTAATTTGTCAATTACGTACGTCACATTCCCGCTGACAAGCAGGAGTCTTGAGCCGATTTGCTGAAGTTTTTGAGCACCTCTCGTATACAGCAATTCAAGAACCGCAAATTCAGTTGGATTAAATCCATGCTCTTTGCTGTCTCTAATGCTGTGTTCTGAAACGCTTTTAAATGCTCTTGCAAATACCTTGTAAAGTGTCATTGAACGTTCTACTTCTTCTTCATTAAACGATAGTCTCATCACATATCTACCTCTTATAATATTTTTTTAACTTCAAGGCTTTCTTGCGGTGCAGTTGGAGCCTTTCGTAAAAAATAGAAGTACGTTTTTGAAAACCCTTTCAACCACATAAGTGACTCCATTCGTGTTATGTATAAGATTTCGATATAAACTTTTAAAATCCTTCTTATTTTTCACAATCATCTCGAAAAAAAGGTTTTTTAGCAAACCATCAAGATACGACACAGTTTAACATAATCTGTAAAGACTCTATGTTTCTTTACACTGTATTCGTCAAATTTCTACAAAATTCAATATTGCTATAATATTGAGCACAAAAAAAGAACCCTTTATGTGACATACGCACATTTCAAGGGATTTTCACAAATCACGCTCTGTTTTGTTGAAATAGAAGTGATACTCTTTTTTTAAGTCACTAATTGTCATGTTCTTGGCCGCACTAGGGCTGTACACTCCCAATGAACAGAGCTGCTTCGTATAATAATGTCTTTCCTTTGCTAAAACTTCTGTTAAGATACGCCGCACCGATTATCCCCTCCTATCAATTGATCTGGAGCAGGTGCTTATGAAGACCTTTTATACAAATCATTTTGTACAGCTCTTAGAAGAGCATGCGCATTCTGACCTGCAGCCTGCATGAATCGCTCCAGTAATTCATCCCTCTTCATATCTAATGCGATAATTTCCTTTGCCATACAGATGATCCGTGTTTTCTCCATCATATGCTCCTCCTCCTATTTCAACTCATCATCATTATATGCGTGCGTAGCAATCACTTCACATACGTTGTCAACTTTCCTTCCATCGTTTTTTCATTTTTATGTTTTTGTGTTATATTTTCTAACAAACGATAGGTTTTTTTCGTTGTCATTTTGTATAATATGAAGAAAAGACTTGCAGGGGTGAGTATATGACGCAGGAAGATGTATCTTATAAAGATAAAAAAGTCATTTCAATCGGGATTGTCAGTGAATTAACAGGGCTATCCGTCAGGCAAATCCGATATTATGAGGAACGCAGACTCATCTACCCCCAGCGCTCAACAAGAGGCACGCGTAAATATTCTTTTTCTGATGTAGAACGTTTAATGGACATCGCCAACAAACGAGAAGACGGTGTGCAAACAGCGGAGATTTTGAAAGACATGAAGAAAAAAGAACAGGCCTTAAAAAGCGGACAATATAAGAAAAAAATGCTGGAAGGTCAAATTAACGCACACTTCCGGTACAAAAATCGATAAACAAATAAAGTATCGCTGACTCTTTTAGGCTTTGTTCGCAATTGATTTTTGGTCATGGCTTAATGAAAAAGAGACAGCTTTTTTTGCTGTCTCCGTTATCAAACCAAAGCCCTTGGAAACCAATTACAGCTTAGAGCTATTTTAGTGAGAGTATAGCTTTAATAGTTCTTGTGCTGGCAAACGATTTGTATTGTTCGTGGCAACAAAATATTCTAATTGCCATTTCTGCGTTTGGATAGCTTGTTTGCTAGCAGGTTTATCCCAGCTAGGATAAACCCTCATGGCCATTTTTCCTTTAGTCGTATCTGTTTTAAGAATATGTTGTTTTACAAGAACTTCTTTTGGAAAAACGAATTGACCAAAATCATTTTCACTAGTAAAGGTATTGATCACCAATAAATCCGTAGCTTTTTCATATGAAAAAGGTTGGTTTTTATTTTCCTCATCCTTTTCCCAAAAAGCAACAAACTGTCCTATCTTAGTAGGCGTTATTTTTGCCACTCTAAATCTAATCGACTTTGAATTTAGCTGAAACACACCAGCTCCATAATCCGAATTTTGGACTTCTTCTCGGACAGCTTTCAAGGACAGTCGATTCGGTTCATAAAACATTTTATTTACATATGTTAACGCGTTATAAAATTCATTCACTGCTTTATCCCCTTATTTATTACTCATTCCAACACTCTTTCAAGCATTATCTTAATTTGAATTCAATGCCAAATCCTATTAGCAAGGACATCAATTTAAATTTACTTTTTTCAGGCGGCGTTCAACAACATTTCATTCTAAGAAACAACACTATATCAAATAGCGTTTAGGTATATTGTTAAGTGCAGGCGATCTAGCGTTTATCCATTCGTTCAGGAATCGAAACAGTTCGTTCATTGATCACATTCCCCGTGTTTAGAGTCGTTTTTGGTTCAATTAAGAGCAAATGAACTTCTTCTTCAGCAATTGGCTGATGTTCAATTCCTTTTGGAATCACAAGAAACTCCCCTTCATTAAGCTCTATTTCTCTATCCCTAAAACGGATGACTAGATTTCCTTTCCATACAAAGAACATTTCATCCTCGTCATCATGGTGATGCCAAATGAATTCACCCTTAATTTTTACCATCTTCATGTATGAGTCGTTCAACTCTCCGCTTATTTTTGGATTCCAATAATCATTTATTTGCGAAAATTTCTCTTGGATATTAACCTTTGAAATCAATAGATTCCCTCCTCATTTACTTGAAAACGTCTTTTTATCTTTCCTAAGCTAAAACATTCTCCTCCTCATGATCAGACACCAAGGGACACAATGAGCATCAACCTCTTATATTATTAAGTTTACTTATTCTGTTGGATCACGTAAAATCAAAAAATAGTGTATAGTTCATCACAAATTGTGATGCAAAAGGAGCATTATTTTGGATATTAAATCTTTGGAGATATTTAAAGCAGTAGCTATTGAACAAAGCGTTACAAAAGCTGCTGAGAAATTAAATTATGTGCAGTCCAATGTCACTGCACGAATCCAGCGTCTTGAACAAGAATTAGGTGTTCCTCTTTTCTATCGATATCACAAAAAGATATCCTTAACGCCTGCAGGGCGTGAATTGTTGCCATATGCAAACAAATTACTCTACGATTTTGAAGAAGCGATAGAGGCCGTAAAGCTTTCCTCTACTCCGCGGGGAACTTTGCACATTGGATCTATAGAGTCTACTGCTTCGACAAGATTGCCCAGCATTTTCGCAGCATATCACAAGACATTTTCACAAGTAGAATTGAGCTTGTATATGGCACCTACTGTAGATCAGGTTCATGCTATTCTCAACTACAAGGTAGATGGTGCATTGGTTGATGGGCCTATTCTTCATCCCGACATTATTGAATATCCGGTATTGGAAGAATCTCTTGTTCTCATTACAAGCTACTCCCAGGAGGAATTCCAGGTAGAATCAATTTTGCATGAACCATTGCTTTCGTCATTTGCGCATTGCATCTATTTGGGGCGTTGGCAACGATGGTTAGAGAGCAATGGCTTTGCTCCGATGAATGTAATGGAATATGGCACTTTAGAGGGCGTGCTTAAATGCGTTGAAAACGGGATAGGGGTTACCGTATTACCAAAATCTATGGTCGAATCTCGGGTGCAAGGCAAATTTACTTGTCATCCTTTACCGGAACCACATAGAATCGTGCCCACTGTGTTTATAAGGCGCCGCGATTCGTACATGACCAGTGCCCTCTCACGGTTTATGGAATTATTGGGCATAACTCATATGTGATCGGGTCATTTGTGGTAAAAAAGAGGATAGATAGAGCAAAGTTCTTTCAGCTCTTCTATCCTTTTTAAATAAAATCATTTTAACTTTCATTGAGAGGAAGCATCAGTTCCTTCAACGAGCCCTACAAAGTCAATCTGTACACCGCCTTTTTCAGGATCTTCTATGACACGCATGGCTAGTGCCTTTTTCTCCCCTGTTTTTTCATCTTCGTAATTCGCATGAAAGACGTGAATGCTGGCTTCTTCCAATTGAAAATCTTCATAAGAAAGTGTATCTATTCCCCATTCTTTTTTCATTTTTAGAATGTCTTTTGGGCTTGGGACAGCGCCTTCAACATAGATGTTTTCTATTTTTTGTTTATTTCCTTCGGTAATCGCTTCAATCATATGCTCTGCTGCCACCAGTCTTCTGTCTTTCCCCTCGTCTTCCCTTGAACATGCACCTAGCAATAAAATGCACATTAAAATGAATAAAAACTTCTTCATTTTTCTCTCCCACCTTCTCCTTAAAATGTAAAGGATGGAAGCGCTATATGCAATCTTTATTCAAAAAAGACTGTAAAACGTCACGTTTTACAGTCTTTTTGCTACATCAGTGTATGAAGGAATGCTGTTGCAATTCCAAAATAGATCAGTAAGGATAAAATATCATTCAATGTTGTGATCAGCGGCCCAGATGCAATAGCTGGGTCCACGTTTAATCTGTGTAAAATAATCGGTACGACCGTACCTGCCATAGTCCCAATAATCAGTGTTGCAAGCAGCGAGGAACCAACAACAAAACCTAAAATCATATTGCCCTGCCACACCATTGCGACGACTGTAATAATAATGGAACAGACAATCCCAATGTAAATACTCGTTCTCAGCTCTCTAAAAATAAGACGCATGATGGTTTTTTTCGTTAATTCTTCTTTTGAAAGCCCTCTAATGACGACGGCAAGAGACTGTGTCCCTGTATTCCCTGTCATCCCGGCAATCATCGGCATGAAGAACGCTAAAGCAACGACTTGCTGAAGGGTACCTTCAAAATAATTTAAAATACTGCCTGAAATCAGCCCAATGAACAAGAGTAAAATGAGCCACGGAAGACGGCGGTATGCCGCCACAAATGCCGGCGTATCGAACGTGATATCTTTACCAGAGGCAGCAAACTTTTCATAGTCTTCGCCCGCCTCTTGAATCACAACATCAATGATATCATCGACTGTAACAATTCCGACTAGAACATTGTTCTCTTCCACAACAGGAATCGCAAGGAAATCATATCGTTCAATCAGCTTTGCGATTTCCTCCTGATCCTGAAAGGCTCCAACGGCAATGACTCTTGTAAACATGAGATCCTGTACCTTTTCATCCGGTTCACCTAAAATGAGATCCCGGTATGAGAGAACGCCTACAAGCTGTTTTTGATCATTAATCACATATAAATAGTTGATTGATTCCGCAATTTCAGCAAAGCTTTTCAGCTTCACAACTGCATCCTGCACTGTAAAATGCTGAGGAATCCAAACGTAACGGTTGGTCATGATCCGTCCCGCTGTCTCAGCAGGATAATTCATAAGAAGCTGGACGGCCTTGGATTCCTCTGCTTCCATGTTAGATAAAAGCTGATCCTTTAGCTCATCCTCCATCTCATCAAATAAGTTGGCTAGATCATCGTTATCCATTTTGTTTGTGACGAAGGTCGCTTTGTCTTTCCCTACTTTTTCAAGAACAATTTCTTGATATTCCCGCTCCAGCTCACCCATCATTTCTGTCACGTCATCGACTGGTAAAAAGCTGAGGAAGCGGCCGCGGTGTTTCTCTGGAAGTTCTTTAAATAAGTAGGCCATATCATATGGCTGAAGTTCTTCCATGATGTTTTTAAATTCTTTTCGTTTTCCATCTCTTAGTAAAATAATGATGCGTAAAATGAGTTCATCATACGTAATATTTTGTATCATCGCTCTTACCTCCCCAAAGTCAGGAGATACCCGAATCCCTTAGAATGTGCGGGGGTCAGGATCTCCTCTATCTGATGTCTCAATCTGATCTTTTGACATATCCTCTATGTGTCTCGAATCGGGATGATCCATCCCCACACCTCCTTTTCTCATAAAAAAGCACCTTCAACCGAATGAAGGCGCTTTGTAAGCATGACAAATAAACACTTGCTCCTTCAATCGTAGAGCTTTAGCACTGTATGGCATAGGAAAAATCCAGCTGCATTAAAAATCACCTTATGTCGATGATTTCTGTTGACCCATTGGCGTCTTTGGACATTTTTGGGCAGCAGCGTATCTCCATACAGGAGCCTCACCTAACGAAGTCTCATATTGTTGACACACTGAGATTACAGAAAAAGCGCAGTGATGTCAATAAGCAAGATGCCAATTTCCCTTATGTATTCGCTTACTTTTGAAAAAAAGAGCGATAGACAAAGTAGACCATCGCCCTTTCATGTCTTTTATTCCTCTTCTGGCTGATTCATATCCTCTTGGGAGAGGAGATGAAAGGAATCATGCAAAAACAAAGCATATCCTTCTCCGTCAGGATGCGGAACATATTCCGCATGGTCCATTGTTTGCTCTTCTTCTTTTTTCTTCATATTCTCTCGCCTCCTTTCCCGTAGTTTGTCCCAATGAAAAAACCTTACACATGAAAGTGTAAGAAGTGATTAGTACAAAACGGCTGAACTCATAAAGGTGCGGCGAATGTCACCATTGGCAATGCACTGATAACCGTCGCTATAGCTAAAAATGAATGATTGTTTACAAAAAAAAGATCTCTCTGATTAGGGTACAGCCATTGATTGATAACACAATGTATAATACTAAGTATAAAAATTGAATATTGGGGGATATGATAATGAACGAAACTACACTGAACATGCACTTTTCAAATGATTTATTAAAAAAAGTAAGAGAACAATTTTTATATATTGATGAGGATCCTATCCTAAAAAAGGAACGACTTTTTTTTGACAATGCAGGTGGCTCTCTTCGTTTAAAACAGGCAAATCATATATTTTCAATCATTGATGGCATCCCAGATTGTTCTGAAAGAAATCATAAAACTGCAAAACACTTGATTGATATCCATAAAAAGGGGATTGTTGATCTTCAAACCATTTTTAACGTGAAACAAGGAAGCTTCGCCACATATCTGACAGCATCACAGGCTATCTTTCAAACTACGGGTATCATTGCAGAACATATTCAAGGAACAAATATTGTCACAACATCCTTAGAACATCCAGCAGCCTATGACGCAGCTAGTTTTTATGCAAATAAATTAAACAAAGAGCTGAGAGTGGCCAAGTCTAATCCTTTAACAGGTGGAGTGAACGTAGAAGACATCTTGGCATTAATCGATCAAGATACTGTTCTTCTAAGCGTCATCTATGCTTCGAATATCTCTGGTGCTATTTTAGACATTGAACAAATTGTACAAGAGGCAAGAAAAAAGAAACCAAACTTATTTATCATGGTTGATGCCGTTCAACATGCACCTCATGGTTTAATTGATATTGAAAAAACACCTGTGGATGTGATAAATTTTGCCCCATATAAATTTTTTGGTGTTAGAGGCTGCGGGATTGCTTATTTATCGGAAAGAGCTGCTCTTCTCCCTCATCATAAGTTAAAAGGAAAGAAAGAAACTGAATGGGGTCTAGGAACTCCAGCACCTGCTCATTATGCGGCTATTAGCGCAATTGTTGATTATGTGTGCTGGCTTGGAGGTCATTTTACAACAGTGAATGCCAGACGACAGTTATTCGCAGCAGGTATGGAAGCTATCGGAAAACAAGAAAGGTCTTTATTAAAAATAATGCTAGACGGGACACCCAACGTAAAAGGGCTAAGAGAAATCAAAGGAGTTACCGTGCATCTTGATGACCATGATTTATCAAAAAAAGATTTCATCGTAGCCATATCGATAGAAGGAACAAACCATGAGGATGCAGTAAGACAATATGAACAGCACGGTGTGATCGTATATGAAAGGTTGAATACAAGCATTTATTCTAAAAGGATGCTGGATTCCTTTGGAATGAAAGGGGCTATTAGAATATCACCTCTCCATTGTCATACTATTCAAGAGATTGAGACGTTTTTAAGAACAACTGAAATGATAAGCAATCAATATAAAAAGCATTAACATGCTTGCAGATTGTTGACAAAGGGTAAAATGATCTTTATTTTAGCCCTTTGTCTTCTTTTCAGCGTGATAGAAAACCTTTGAAGTCTAGGAAGGACGAGTACTGGAGCGGAGCGAATTTGACATTCGTGAGCACCAGCACGCAGGACTGACACCGAATGCGAGGGTTTGTCTACACGCTGAAAGCATTAACATGCTTGGTGTACAGATACATGGAAGTACGCTATTCAGTTTGATATTCATTTGTACTTGTATACAATCAATTAGGCAAAAATAACGGTCTGAACCATCGGTTCAGACCGCATACAAATTTATCTTAGGATTGCTGGCGTATTAATCATCCCATTCTTGCTTCAGGATTTTGCCTGTTTTAGCGGAAATCTCAAAATCAACTTCCTCGCCGTTTGGTGTGGTGATTTCGACTTCATATAAGTACACACCATTTTCTTTATCTAAATCAGAATCTGTGACTGTTCCTTTTACTTTTGCAAGGGCAATTTGTTCAGCCTGCTTTTTAGTGATTTTCACATTTTGTTTCTTTTCTTTGACTGGATCATTCAACGCTTTTCCTGTTTTGGCATCGACATATACTTTATATTCAAAGCCGCCTTTTTTAATCTCGACCTCGTACACCCATTTTCCTTTTTTACGCTCAAGATCCACATCGTCCACATACCCTTTCACCACTTTTAGGGCTGCTTTTTCTGCTTGTTTCTTTGAGACAAACGAAGATTTCTTTTGCACCACTTGCTCCGCGTGTGCTGTTTGATTTGTATTTTGCGCTTGAAGTGTGAAACCACCTGCGACAAGAGTTCCTGTTAATGCTGTAATTACTAGTACTTTTTTCATCATGTTCATGTCCTCCTCTATTTGATTTCTCCTTTATCTTAAAGAAACAAGATGATAAAGGAAGGAAAGAAACATGAGAAAATCATGAGAAAAGGATTAGTTTTCGTACGTAATTCCTTCTATATCCCCTGTATATGCGTTCACAAGCACCTCTGCCTCTCGCCCATCAGGCAAATCCAGCTCCACCTCAAATACGAGCATACCGCTAAATGTTTCAAGATCGGCATCATCCACTGTCCCTCCGACTTCTTTTACTGCAATTCGGATGGCTTCTTCGACCGTGATTTTTGTCATTTTCTTTTCTTTAGAGGTCGGGTTTTTCTTTTCTGCTTCAAGCACCTTAAACGTTTGCTTATCGACATCGACTTGATATAATTCTTTTTTTGATTGGATCGTAAAGATAAAACGATCGGACTTTTCTTTCTTTTGAATGACCGTACCGCTCACTTTTTTAACAGCCGCTTCTTCTGCCAGAAGCTCAGCATTTTTTTCATTTGGCTTTTGATAGCTTTTTAACTGCTTGATTTCTTTCATTTGACCGCTTGCGGAGGATACAATGATTTGATAGATCCCATTTGAATTTTCCAGGGTCAAGGTATAGTCCTGTTTATGATTGATTAAATCAATATTTGTAATGTTTCCATTGTAGTCTTTTGCGATGATTTTTTTGATCTCTGCTTCACTTAATATTTTTTGATCAATGGTTTGAATCATGAGCATTGCAAAGGCTGCAACGACGAGACATCCTGCAAACGCAAGCACCATTTTCGTTTTTCTAGACATGCAGCTCCTCCTTCCTATTTCCTATTTTATAAGGAGGAAATGAGAAATTGATGAGAAAAGACCCATTTATTTCGGGAAAAGAATGGTCATGGTTGTCCCTTCGCCGATTCGGCTGTCTACCATCAGCTCAGCTCCATGCTCTTCTGCAATTTGCTTCGCAATTGAAAGACCAAGACCCGTTCCGCCGGTCTCACTGTTTCTTGCTTCATCCACACGGAAAAAGCGGTCAAAGATTTTCGGAAGATTCTCTTCTTTTATGCCAATTCCATGGTCAACGACTGAAATATACGGCTTCTCTCCTCTCCATCCGCAGGTCACATCAACTGGCTCTGTACTATATTTGACCGCATTATCAATCAAGATGGTCAAAAGCTGTTTGATTTTCTCTTCATCCCCCTCAGCGACGAGCGGCTGATCTGTTTGCACATCAGGATCAATGGTTCGATTCGTTGCGACTTCAAGTGAATGGCATATCTGCTTGCATAAATGGCCAAGATCAACTGGCCTCATGTCCAAGTAAAGCGGCTGACCATTTTTCGCAAGTGTTAATAATTGATCTGTCAGCCTTTTCATTTTTTTCGCTTCATCATGAATCGCTTGAGAGGATTCTTCTATAACCTCTGGACGTGTTTGTCCCCAGCGCTTTAGTAAATTGCTGTAGCTCATAATGACGGTAATCGGTGTCTTCAATTCATGAGAGGCATCATGCAAGAATTGCTGCTCTTTCTCATAATGCTTCTCGAGTATTTCTGACATTTCATTAAAGGTTTGTCCCATTTGATACAATTCATCCTTTGAATCCCCTGCTAGTTTGATTCGCTTAAACGCCTTCTCCTTCATACTTGCCTTCATGGTGCTCGTCATTCTACTAATAGGGCGTACGATTTGTTTTGTTAAAATGTGGCCAGCAAAATAGGAAAGCACTATAATTAAAACGCCAGCAGCGATTAAAATCATTCTTAATAACGCCAAATTCTCTTCCGTATTTTCGATTTCTTCATATACTTGAAGCGACACAATCTCTCCATTTGTCCAAATGACCGGAATCGCAGCGAACGCAATCATATGCTTGTTGTATTCTTTTATTTCTGCTGTCTGACCAGTTTCATATGTAAAAGGCAGTGAGCTAAACGTTGATTCCTTTGTGACAGTCAACTTTGACTCACCCTTTTCTGTCACGACACGGATCATACCATTTTGGGGCAGGTACGCTTTCAGCAGCTCCGAGGATGGAAGACCCTCTTCTTCTGATTTTTTTAAGGCAATGGCAATATTTTCAGCGACCTCAGACAGCCGGGACATATCTTTTTGCGTTAAGGTCATCGAAAAAATAAAATAAATGGCTGTATGAAATAGCAGCACCATTAAAAACAAGGACAACGATGTATAAAGCTGAATTTTATTTTTTAATCTCATTCTTTATCCTTTCATCACATAACCCACACCTCTCACTGTGTGAATCAGCTGTTTTTCGAATGGGTAATCGACTTTTTTCCTTAAATAACGAATATAGACATCCACTACGTTTGTGTCACCGAAGTAATCAAAGCCCCAAACGGCTGTTAAAAGCTGATCTCTTGTAAGCACTTGCTGCTGATGCTTCAGCAAGTGGACAAGCAGGTCAAATTCTCTCGGTGTGAGCTCAAGCATTTGCCCGGCCCTTTGTATGTCTCTTGTTTTCTCGTTGACGGTCAAATCTGCTATGCTAAGCTCTGTTTCCTTTTCTTCTTGCGCATGAATATTCAACCTTAGCTGCGCACGAATTCGCGCTAATAATTCTTCTATGTCAAAAGGCTTTGTAATATAATCATTCGCCCCAAGATCGAGGCCGCTTACTTTATCAGGCACACTCCCTCTTGCTGTTATCAAAATAATAGGTGTCGCTGTATTTGTCTTTCGAACCCTTCTCAGCACTTCAAGACCGCTCAATTCTGGAAGCATGACGTCAAGCAGCACCAAATCGAAGCTTTCCTCTTCAAGAGCCTTGAGTCCATCCATTCCTGTCTCTTTGACTGTCACCTCATATCCTTCATATTCAAGCTCTAGTGACAGCACCCTTGCAATTTTCTTTTCATCTTCGACTACGAGTATCTTCCCTTTGTTCATCTCTATCTCTCCTATCTGAAAGGCAAGCTTGTCTTTCCATTATTATATGTTGCCTTTCCCATTTGGAACAGTCACAAACTTCACGTCTTTTTTTACTTAAAAAAGGAACACATATTTAATAAAGCTGTATTCATTTTCATCAATTTTTAAACATAGTCATTCAATCTCACGAAATACAGAGAAATCAAATTGAATAGATGCTCAACAAAAAAAGCCTCTTTCTTGAGGCTTTTTATTTATTTCGTTTTAGGATTATTGTCAAAAAGCTCGTCTACTGTGGTATCCAGAACAGTTGCAATGTCAAAGGCTAATTGTAAAGTAGGATCATATTTATCATTTTCAATGGCATTTATGGTTTGTCTTGAGACCTTACAACGTTTAGCCAGTTCTTCTTGGGATAATTTAAAAGATTTTCTGAGTTCTCTAATATGATTTTGCATTTAATCACCATATTTTTTTCTGTAAATGATTAATGAAAACAAATATATGATTGAGATCAGAGTCAAAAACATGATAGGGGAAACTCCAAAACCTTTATAAGAATTTTTTTCTTGAATCATTAAAAATATGGCCTGTGCGACTTCTAATACCAGTATACCGATTACCACCATAAAAGCATAGGATTGAGCTTTCGAGTAGATAAATTTCTTTCTCTCATCACCTTTTTGAATCATTGGTGCAATAAAGATGAACAGTCCGATCAGTAATAATATAACTGAATACAAAATTTTTACAACATCCATTTATTCGTCCCCTCTCCATCAAAATGTAAAAAACTCTTTACATTTAAAATCATAGCATCATTCCGATAAATGTCAAATACTTTTTACATTTTATTTTATATAACGTTATCATAAAAAAACAATCATTCGCCCCTCGCTTGTGCTCTTCCTTCCCTTCTATTTATCATCTCCTGATTTCATTGTTATGTAGTTTGCCTCTTTTAGTCCTTTTCACCCATTTTCATCTATACAGGTGCAAGCTCACTATGCAGCATTTCCTTCTTTTTCATATGATATCAAGAGTTTTCCTCAAAAGTTGAGTTCTTTCGTCAAGAAGTGAGGAGAACTGCACTTTTGATAATAGATTGATTATTTGAAAAATTATTACAATTGACCCTTTCCGATCAAAAGTTTCTTTTATACAATAACATTACGCAGCCTGAATCTACTTTGAAAACAAAATAAGGAGGGCTTTCTTATGAAAGGTGAAATTCGCTTAATTCCGTATGAAGTAAAAGCCAATGTGATGGAAGCGAAAGAGACGCCGGAAAGTATTCAGGAGATTAAAGCACCCGAACTTTGGTCAAGTGGCTTCAAAGGAAAAGGCATAACCATTGCTGTCCTTGATACAGGCTGTGACACAGAGCATCCCGACTTAAAAGATCAGATTATCGGAGGCAAGAACTTTACCGATGATGACAATGGAGATGCTGAAAATGTAAAAGACTACAACGGGCATGGTACCCATGTAGCAGGAACGATTGCAGCAACAGATCAAAATGGCGGAATTCTAGGGGTTGCCCCTGAAGCCAAGCTGCTGATCGTGAAAGTTCTTGGCGGTGAAAATGGCAGCGGGAAATACGAATGGATCATTAATGGCATCAACTATGCCGCTGAGCAGAAGGTGGATATTATCTCTATGTCTCTCGGTGGTCCAAGCAATGAGCCCGCCTTGCAGGAAGCCATTCAAAATGCTGTGAAAAGCGGTGTACTTGTTGTGTGCGCAGCAGGAAATGAAGGGGACGGGGACGAGCGTACAGAAGAATTCTCCTACCCTGCAGCATACAATGAAGTCATTGCCGTCGGCTCTGTCTCCCTTGCAAGAGAATCCTCTGAATTCTCCAACGCCAATAAAGAAATCGACCTCGTCGCTCCAGGAGAAGACATTTTATCCACTCTTCCTAACCATAAATATGGCAGACTCACAGGCACCTCAATGGCTGCCCCTCACGTGAGCGGTGCACTAGCCATTATTAAAAATGCCGAAGAAGAAGCGTTCCAGCGCAAGCTGACAGAGCCTGAGGTCTATGCTCAGCTTGTCAGAAGAACCCTTCCACTGAAGCAATCTAAAGCCCTCGTCGGAAATGGATTTTTATATTTAACTGCGCCTGATGTCCTTTTAGAAAAAACATTGGAAGCAGATCTTTTATCTCTATAGCTTGAATAGAGGTCCTGAGAATAGATAGAATTTTCTCAGGATTTTTTTAATTAAAATTATTCAAAATTTACTTTGACGAAATGAAATGGACGTTATATAATCGAACACAATAAATTCATAGTTTGAGAGTCGGTAATTCGATCATACGTCGAATTTTAATTGGGAAGACCGGTGAAAATCCGGCGCGGTCCCGCCACTGTGAGTGAGGAGAGCTTTTCTCATGAATCCACTGTCATAAGGACGGGAAGGAAGAAAAGCTTGCAGATTCACCAGCCAGGATACCAGCCGCTCTATCACATCAAACCCCCTACGGTTGATAGGAGATGTCGGAAAAAGCGTCAGTTATGCTCACGTCTTATTTCGCACACACATTTTGTCTTTTTAAACCAGACATTTGCCCTCATCAATCTTCACCATGAGTGTAAATGTCTTTTTATATTTAGAGGAGGAATTGGAATTGACAATTGTTAAAACAAGTAATCTAGGTTTCCCGCGAATTGGTTTAAACAGAGAATGGAAAAAAGCACTTGAGTCTTATTGGAAAGGTCAAACTGACCGTGAAACCCTCTTAAGCACACTGGATGAACAATTTTTAACTGCCATTAAAACGCAAATTGATCAACAAATTGATGTTGTTCCTTCTGGAGATTTTACCTTCTACGATCACGTGCTCGATACTGCTGTCATGTTCAATTGGATTCCAGAGCGCTTCCGCAGCTTAAAAGACCCGCTAGATACATACTTCGCGATGGCAAGAGGAACAAAAGATGCTGTCTCAAGTGAAATGACAAAATGGTTTAATACAAACTATCACTACATCGTTCCAGAATACGAAAAAACCACCGAATTCAAACTCACACATAACAAACCGCTTGAAGCTTACGAAAAGGTGAAAAAGGCGTTTGGTGTTGAAACAAAACCTGTCGTACTTGGTCTTTATACATTTGTCTCACTTTCTAAAGGCTATGAACCAAATGAAGTAAAAGAGATTCAGCAGCGTCTCGTCCCGCTTTATACTCAAGTTTTAAAAGAACTTGAAGAAGCCGGCGTCAAATGGGTACAAATTGATGAGCCAGCACTTGTCACAGCTTCATATGAAGACGTGAAATCCGTCAAAGAAATCTATCAAACGATCAAAGAAGCCGTACCTGCCTTAAATATTCTTCTTCAAACATACTTTGATTCAGTAGATGCCTATGAAGAGCTTGTCACATATCCTGTTGAAGCCATCGGTCTTGATTTTGTCCACGATCAAGGACGCAATCTTGATCAAGTGAAAAAGCATGGCTTCCCGAAAGATAAAATTTTATCAGCAGGCGTCATTGATGGAAGAAATATTTGGAGATCAGATCTTGGCGAAAGATTGTCATTCGTTTCTGAGGTCATTGCTGACGCTCAGCCGAAGGAAGTATGGCTGCAGCCATCAAGCAGTTTGCTGCATGTACCAGTTGCAAAACACCCAAGCGAACAGCTTGAAGAAAAACTATTAAACGGACTGTCTTATGCTACTGAAAAGCTGGCTGAATTAACAACATTAAAAGAAGGCTTAACAAAAGGCGCCGCAGCGATTGAAGCAGACATCAATGAAGCCAAGCAAGCACTTCTTACTTTAAAAGAATTTGCAAAAGGAACCAATGCGGATTTGACAGCAGAACGCAACAATCTTTCATCGAAAGACTTTAAACGTCCAGTTGCCTTTGAAGAGCGCCTTCGTATCCAAAACGAATCTCTTGAACTGCCGCTCTTGCCAACAACAACCATTGGCAGCTTCCCGCAGTCTGCTGAAGTGCGAAGTGCTCGTCAAAAATGGCGTAAAAATGAATGGACAGATGCAGAATATGATGAATTTATTAAGAAAGAAACAAAAAGATGGATTGATATTCAGGAGGAAATCGGTCTGGACGTTCTCGTACATGGAGAATTCGAGCGTACAGACATGGTTGAATACTTTGGTGAAAAGCTAGCCGGATTTGCCTTTACGAAATTTGCTTGGGTACAATCCTACGGCTCACGCTGCGTGAAGCCGCCAATCATTTATGGAGATGTCGAGTTTACAGCGCCAATGACCGTGAAAGAGACGGTTTACGCACAAAGCTTAACGGAGAAAAAGGTCAAAGGAATGCTGACAGGTCCTGTCACCATCTTAAACTGGTCTTTCCCAAGAACAGATATCTCCCGAAAAGACATTGCCTTCCAAATCGCTTTCGCATTACGTAAAGAGGTAGAAGCGTTAGAAGAAGCAGGGATTCAAGTCATTCAAGTGGATGAACCTGCACTAAGAGAAGGTCTTCCGCTCAAAGAAAGTGATTGGGCAGACTATTTAAACTGGGCAGCAGAGTCATTCCGTCTATCAACATCATCTGTTCAAAATGAAACGCAAATTCATACACATATGTGCTACAGTAACTTCGAGGATATTGTCGATACGATTGAAGACCTTGATGCCGACGTGATCACTATTGAACATTCACGCAGTCATGGTGGATTCCTCGATTACCTAGAGAAGCACCCGTATTTGAAAGGACTTGGACTTGGTGTATATGACATCCATAGCCCGCGCGTTCCATCTATCGAAGAAATGAGTCAAATCATTGATGATGCACTGAACGTATGCCCGGCAGATCGCTTCTGGGTGAATCCTGACTGTGGTCTAAAAACGAGACAAGAGCCTGAAACCATTGCTGCTTTGAAAAACATGGTGACGGCAGCTGAAGTCGCTCGTAAAAAGCTGGCGCAGCATGCATAATTGATACCCTCTCCCCTGCTATCATGGCGGGGGATTTTTATGCGTAAATTGTCCTGCTTGACCATCTACTAGGAGGTTTCCTTTTCTAGCATGATTCGTTTATACTAGAGAAGTCAGTCGAACAAAGGGAGGAAGACAATGAATCACGAAGATTTTTTACAACGCGCAATTGATCTTGCAGTAGAAGGAGTCAATAGTGGTACTGGCGGCCCTTTTGGAGCAGTCATTGTCAAGGATGGACAGATTATTGCCGAGGGAAGCAACAATGTGACAACAACAAATGATCCAACCGCACATGCTGAAGTCACAGCCATTCGAAAGGCGTGCCAGACGCTGAATACATACCAATTAGAAGATTGTATTTTATATACAAGCTGTGAGCCTTGTCCGATGTGCCTTGGTGCTATTTACTGGGCTAGACCAAAAGCGGTCTATTTTGCTGCTGGACATCAGGATGCAGCAGTTTCTGGTTTTGATGACTCGTTTATTTATGAAGAAATCAATAAAGATTACGAATCAAGAAATATTCCATTTTATCAGCTGACACTTCAAAAAACCCTTGCACCATTTGAAGCATGGGAAACCTACGAACAAAAGAAAGAATATTAAAAAAGACACCTGCTCATCAGCAGGTGTTTCTTTTTTTCAGCGTAATAGAGAACCTTTTTTATTCAGCCACTTCAAGCTCTACTTCGATGTTTCCTCTTGTTGCTTTTGAATATGGACAGAATTCATGCGCAGCCTCGACAAGCTCTTTCGCCTTGTCATGGTCAAGGCCTTTTGCAGATACAATCAGCTTGACACCAAGCTTAAATCCGCCATCACTTTCATCTTTTAAAAGACTGACATGTCCCTCGACTTCTGATTCAATGTTGACCCCTTGCTTTTTCGCTACTTGTTCAAGTGCCCCTCCGAAACATGCTGCATAGCCCGCTGCAAATAATTGCTCTGGATTCGTACCAGTTTCTCCGTCTTTCTTTGCATTAGGCATGACAATGTTATGATCGAGCACACCATCTTCTGAACGAATATGTCCAGCTCTTCCGTGTTGTGCCTTTACTTTTGCTGTGAATAATGGTTTCATCTTCATCTCCTCCTTTATCTATTTATTCCTTTCACGTTCTATCCAATTCTCAAACATTTATCGCACATTAAAGAATTTTTTCGTTTTTGGGCTGTATTTATTTTAAAAAAGAAGAAAATCTTATACAATGATAAGTATGACAAAAAATAGTTGGTGACTGACATGACAAATGAATTCGAGCATATGAAGCTGGAAAATCAGCTTTGTTTCTTGTTATATGCAAGTTCAAGAGAGATGACGAAGCAGTATAAACCGTTATTAGAAGAGTTAGACATTACGTATCCGCAATATTTGGCACTGCTTTTATTGTGGGAGCATGGGACATTAAATGTGAAAACGATGGGAGAGCTTTTATATTTAGACTCCGGTACACTCACACCAATGCTGAAACGGATGGAGCAAAACGGACTCATCATCCGCGAGCGCTCGAAAGAGGATGAACGTTCTGTGCAAATTCGTTTAACGGAATATGGTGAGCAACTAAAAGAGAAGGCTACTGCAATTCCATTTCAGATGCTGTCTGGGACAGGCAGATCGGAAGAAGAGTTAAAAACGCTGCGCGCCTCTTTGCATGAGCTTTTGCAAAAATTAACACAATCAAAAGGCTGAGGGAATATTCCCTCAGCCTTTTATGATATCAATTATTGTGCGACAGCTACTAATTCTACTTCAATATTTCCTTGAGTTGCTTTTGAATATGGGCATACGCCGTGTGCTTTATGAACAAGCTCATCTAATGCTGATTGCTCGATTCCAGTTCCTTTTACTTCTAGCTTAACGCCTAGTTTGAAGCCGCCATCTGAACTGTCTTTTACTAAGCTCACATGTGCTGTTACTTCACTTTCAAAACGGATACGCTCTTGTCTTGCGACCATTTGAAGGGCTGAATCAAAACATGCAGAGTAGCCTGCTGCAAATAATTGCTCTGGATTTGTTGCTTTTTCAATTTTTTTCGCTCTTGGTGTTCCAGGCATTGCTACATCATGCTCAAGCACACCATCAGTTGAAACAACCTTTCCTTCTCTTCCTCCTACAGCTGATACCGTTGCAGTAAATAAAACTTCTGACATGTATATAACCCTCTTTCTCTCCAATAATATTTTCCACAATTTAATTGTACACAATTAAAATTCAAGAGTCAACGAATACACACTCTTTTTTTAAGATTTCCTTTCTCCTCTATTTTATGTACACAGTAAAAAAAGCCCTTAATAAGGGCTTTTAGAGGATGTCATGCTGCGCATTTGGTTGTTGTAGCGTATGGTTTCTGTTATCCGGGTCGGCATTTGGTGCTGCTGCCAGCCATAATGCCAGGATGGTGATGCTTGTACAGACGACTGCCCATTTTTTAAAATTCATATAAACAATCCCCTCTCTGAATATAGATTCGAGCATGTTCCGCTTCTCCGTAGAACATGGAAGATTTTTCATAATCTTCCATTTCATTATAATGCTTTGCGGTGTCTAATGCCAGCTCCTCTATATCTGGATATGCATAGGAAGACTCTAAAAAATGAAAAATTCGTTTAATATGCTCCGCATCTTGCTTTAAATACAATGCTTCTAAAAATATCGTCTTTTGAATATGAATATCATCCTGAAGTGCTTCTGCTCGCTTCATACATTCTTCTCTGTAGTGTAAGGCTTCTTCGTGTTTACCTTGTTTGTATAATATCTGAGCGGCTGTATAAAGAGGGTCTATGGATCGACGAAGGTGATCGGATTGATTTTGGTCAAATAACGAGATGGATTCTTTCATTAGTTCCAGTGCGCGGTCAAGATCTCCCATTCGGTAATAACTGTTGCCCATATTAAACAAAGAGGAAGCAATAAATCGCACATTTTGAAAGTCTCTTGATCTCGCAAGCGCTCTCTCGAGATGTGGTAATGCCTTTTCATGTCTTCTCATATCATCATAATTACCTGCCACAATAAATTCGCACTGGATCGTGCGAAGCGCATATAGCTCATGCTGAATATAGACATCTAGCGCCAGTTTGGCATGATGCATCGAGATATGTGTTTGTTTCATGTGATAATATATTTCTGACATTTTAAAATGAAATTCCGCACGTTCAATATCATCTGACACAAAAGAAAGCTTGTGCTCTGCCTTTTGATAAGACGAGATGGCAGCAATATACTGCCTACGGCCAAATTCATACATGCCTCTGAAAAAATGATAGTAGTATTCAAGCATGCCTGTGACATGTGTTTGATGCTCATCTATTTCTTTCGAAAGCTCGGAAAAGTTGGCGCGAAGCTTTCCTTCCTTTAATGGCTTTAAATAATCGAGCATAACCTCATGTCTGAATTCCATTAAAGAAAAATAGAGAAGCAAATTCTGATCTTCTTCCATTGAATCAAGAGAGGTGCGAATTTCCTGCTTTAGTTGTTCTGCTTGTTCTGAATCAAATCTGCGGATTAATTCATACCACTTGTTGATTTTCACTCCAATATCCGAAGAGGGAATGATTTTCGCCATACGTTGCCTTCTCCAATCTTCTCAAAATATAAAACATTACCATATTTTATCATACTTGACCGAAGAAATACAAAAATGAAAGGAAAAAGAGAGCCTATTGTCACGAGACTCTCTTTTGAATTCGTTATTCTCTTATTTGTCCTTGACCGCGAATGACAAACTTTTCAGAGGTTAAGGCAGGCAGACCCATAGGTCCTCTTGCATGCAGTTTTTGTGTGCTAATCCCTATTTCTGCTCCGTAGCCAAATTCAAAGCCATCTGTGAACCGAGTAGAGGCATTATGATAGACAGCGGCAGCGTCAACAGCTGTTAAGAAAAGTGACGCACTTTGATCATTTTCCGTAATGATCGCTTCAGAGTGCTTGGAGCTATACGTTTGTATATGCTGAATCGCTTCTTCTATGCTCTCTACGATTTTAATACTGACAATCGGGGCTAAAAACTCTGTTTCATAGTCCTCTGTGGTCGCTAATGAAGCACTTGGCGCAAGGGCACATACAGCTTTATCGCCCCGTATCTCTACCCCATTTGCATGAAGGGCTTCAAATAACGAAGCGCCATATGTTTTTGCCCATGTTTCATGAATGACAATGCTCTCGATCGCGTTGCAAACAGATGGCCTTTGGGTTTTAGCATTCAGCACAATCTGCTCAGCCATTTCGTTTTTCGCTGTTTCATCAATGTAGATATGACAGTTCCCTGCACCTGTCTCAAGCACTGGCACGGTAGACTCTCTCACGACAAGATCAATTAAATTTTTCCCGCCGCGCGGAATAAGGACATCCAGATATTCATTTAAAGTGAACAGCGTTTTCGCCGTTTCACGGCCTGTATCTTCAATCAATTGCACACTGTCTACTGGAATATCCGTTGTGTGAAGGGCTTCATGGATCACCTTCACAATCGCTTTATTACTATGAATGGCAGAGGAGCTCCCGCGAAGAATAACAGCATTCCCAGTTTTCAAACAAAGGGTGGCAGCATCTACAGTCACGTTTGGTCTTGCTTCATAAATCATTCCAACCGTTCCAAGAGGCACACGTACCTTTTCGATGTACAGACCGTTTTCTTTTTGAATGGTTTCTAATGTTTCACCAATTGGGTCTTTTAGGTGAATGAGTTGAAAGGTCGCGTCTGCGATGGCTTCAATTCTCTCTTCTGTGAGTGTAATCCGGTCAATAACAGAAGGCGTGAACTGCTTTTCCTCTGCAGCCTGCATATCCTTTTTATTCTCCTCGAGTAAATAAGCGGAAGATGCTTTAATTGCAGTTGCGATGGCATGTAAAGCTGCATTTTTTTGCTCCGTCGTTTTTAGCAGCATCTGATCTTTGGCTACACTTGCTTTTATTGCTTTTTCAAGAACTTCATTCATCGTATTCCCTCCTCAGTTTTGTACATGCTGTACCCAGTGATCTCTGTGTATGACTTCAGGCTTCTCATTTGAAAGCTCATCACTTCGCATCCCTTTAATACCGAGAAGCTCATCGGATGCATACAAGGTTTGTCCTTTACCTACTAGTCCGTTCGGCCCTACGACTTCAACGACCTCTCCTTTAGAAAAGTCCCCAGCGACATCAATGACGCCAGCTGGAAGAAGACTTCTGCCATGATGCAAAATCGCCGCTTCCGCTCCTGCATCTATCATAATTTTTCCAGAAACGGGTGAATGGAATTGAATCCATTGACGGCGGTTGTTAACAGCTGATAAGTCCTGTTCTCCGATATACGTTCCGTCTCCTTGACCCGCTAGAATATGAAGCAGCTTATCTTCACCAGTACCTGTGCCAATGAAGACTTTCACGCCTAGTGAAAGTGCCGTTTGTGCAGCAGACAGCTTTGATTTCATCCCGCCTGTTCCCACTTTTGAGCCTGTGCTCTTCGCATATGAAAACAATTCTTCTGAAATGTGTGTTAGAACATCAAAACGCTTCGCCTCAGGATGCTCATTTGGATTTGCATTATAAATCCCATTAATGTCTGTTAAGATGATCAATTGGTCTGCATGAATTAAACCGCTGACAAGAGCTGACAGCATGTCATTATCCCCAAAGGTAAGCTCCTCAATGGAGACAGAATCATTTTCATTAATGATCGGTAAAATTTTTCTTTCTAGCAGCTCCATCATCGTTGCGTAAGCATTTCGATATCTAGTTCGATCTGAAAAGTCATTACGGGTTAAAAGCATTTGCGCAGGTGTCATGTGAAACTGTGAAAATAGTTCTGTATATTTCTGCATTAACAATCCCTGACCAACGGCTGCTGCTGCCTGTTTTCCCTTTAAGGTCACAGGTCTTGATGGATACCCTAAGCTGCCAAACCCTGCTGCCACGGCTCCTGATGAAATTAAAATAATTTCATGCCCAGCCTCTTTCAGCTTTGCTATCGCTTTCACATGATCCTGCATTTTTTGTTCATCAATGGCTCCTTTTTGCTCTGTTAATGAACTGCTGCCAATTTTGATGACGATCCTTTGCTTTTTCATTATTGATTCCCTCCGCTATACCTTTAGGCACAAAAAAATCCCTTTTTCTCCTTATGTAAAGGACGAAAAGGGATTTTCCGTGGTACCACCTTCATTGAATAAGCATACATCTACTTATTCCACTCAACTCCTGTAACGCCAGGCACGCGCTTAGATTTTTCCTCTAAGGCTCAAAGGGTAGGTTCAGCAGCTGTCTGCGGCAAATGTTTCAGCATGTCATTTGCTCTCTTTACGCATCAGTTCCTGCTTACTATTCCTTTTCAACGCTCGTTAATTTTTTTATATTATCACCAATTGCTAAGGAAAAGTCAAGCGGTCAATTAAATACAATCGTTTTATTCTCATGCACAATAATTCGATCTTCTAGATGCCATTTGACGGCACGTGCAAGCACACTCCGCTCAATTGTTCGGCCAATATTTTTTAAAGCTTCCGCATCATCCCGGTGATCTACACGCTCAATATCCTGTTCAATGATCGGTCCTTCGTCTAAATCATTGGTCACATAATGAGAAGTTGCGCCAATTAATTTGACTCCTCGCTCATATGCCCGCTTATATGGATTTGCACCGATAAACGCTGGCAGGAAGGAATGATGAATATTAATGATTTTGTTCGGGTGCTGTTCTATAAATCCAGGCGTTAAAATTTGCATGTATCTAGCAAGCACAATGGCATCAATATCATACTCTTCTAATATTGCGAGCTGCTGTTTTTCCGCTTCTTTGCGAATGTCTTTGTTCGCCTTTACAAAATGGAACGGGATTCCAAGCGCTTCTACTGTATCTTTTGCCGTTTCATGATTGCTGATCACGACCGCAATTTCAGCCATCAAATTGCCGCTTTGCCATTCCCATAGCAGCTCATGTAAACAATGAAGCTCTTTTGACACAAAGATTGCCAGCTTTTTCAGCTCACTTGCACGCGACATGCTCCACGTCATTTGAAAAGATGCTGCAATTGGCTCAAACTGCTGCTTCAGCTGATCCATATTTGCCAAGATGTCTTTCCAATCAAATTCAATTCTTAAAAAGAACCGGCCGCTTTCATGATCTGTTGTGTATTGGCTGGATTCAATGATATTTGCTCCGTGCTCAAATAAAAAGGAAGAGACAGCGGAGACAATTCCAGGCTGATCCGGGCAGCTGACAAGCAATCTTCCTTTTTGCTCATGCTTTTGTCTGTGTAATTCAAGTTTCTCTGTTATCAAAGTTCTCATGTATCATGACCTCATTTACGTTTTCATTCTAATGAAATATTATACTGGACTGGAAAGAGAAAAAGCAATGTAGAGCCCTATTTTTTATTGAATATTCATTCAATTCTGCACCTGGCGTGATATAATGTGAATAGACCTTTTATCATAAAAGGAGTGGTGGAGATGAAAAGTATGACTTTGTTTGGAAAAGTGAGCTTTTGGCTCGGCATCGTTTGTCTGATCACAGGTATTTCCCTTTTTATAGCCGGTGAAAGACTCATTCCTTTTCTCACATTTGGTGTGTGTTTTCTGCTTGTGAGCCAGCTTTACCGCAAAAATGAAAACGATTCCAATCATCATTCGATGTAACAAAAGGCTGGCATCTATCTGCCAGCCTTTTCTTATTCAATGATTTTCAATCCTACTGCCGCAGATAAAATCAGCGCGATGAAGAAAATACGTTTTGCATCTTTCGACTCTCCGTAAAACAGCATACCGACGGTGGCGCCTCCAGCAGCTCCGATTCCTGTCCAAATGGCGTACGCCGTTCCCATCGGAATCGTGTTCATCGCAAGAGACAGCATCAGAAAGGACATCGAAAAGCCAGCCGCAATGAATAAAATCCATTTGACATGCTTGTCTTTTTGGAATTGGTTCATCATGGTCACACAAAACATTTCTAAGATGCCTGCTCCAATAAGTAAAAGCCAGCTCATGATTCAGCCTCTCCCTTCTTTTCACCTGTTGTCAGCTTCAGTCCTAATACACCGCACAAAAGCATGACAATCAAAAGCAGTTTAACAAGCTGAACCGGCTCACCAAGCACCATGCCTATGACGACGGTACCTGCTGTCCCAAGCCCGGTAAAAACGGCATAAAGTGTGCCAACTGGCAGTACACTTGTTGCTTTCATGAGTAAATAAAAGCTCACGATAATACAAACGATGGTTGCGCCCCATTCTATGAGCGAGTGGGCATATTTCAGCCCCATCACCCAGCCGACTTCAAAGATGGCCGCAATAAAGACATTTCCCCATTTCATCTGATCTTCTCCTTTCTGAACGATTCCAACCAACAAAAAAAGCCTGGAAATCGATCGTTTGATCAACTCTCCCGGGCTTTTATCCCTCCGTGTCCATATGGCCTCTTCTAAAGACCCTATGTGTTTTCTCTCGGTCCAGACTGCACCAGCGCACGGAACCCTAGAAAACCAATTCATGATAAACAGATCTGACTTAGAGCAGATTCTGTATTAAAAATCTTATCACACCCCGATATGCCGGTCTACCAGTTTGCTCTCCCTCTTCAAATATACTTGTTCATTTTTCGAAAGAAATGATTTGGGACCGGCGTATACTAAGTGTTAGAAACAGATCAACTGATAAAGAGTATCTGCGGGATATTTGCGTGCTGCTAACCGAAGGGAAATGAACGTATATGACAATCCATTTATTTTTTATTACATTGACGATCAAGCGTAAATACAAGGACATGGAGACCGTTCTTTACGAACAAGAAGTTGAAACATTTTATGAAGAAATGAAACAGAAACAACTAAAGTATATGAGCTAAAACAGAAAAAATATGGAAGAAGGACCAAGTTAGACACGCTCAGACGTTAAAGGAACGATCATATCGCTGGTATAATGAACTCAGATTGATGTGATGAACGTTCAACTTTAGGATGCTGCATTTACAGATCATCCGTTGTATCGGCCCAAATAATGAAACCAAGAGGTGAATCGTATGATGATAACCGACGAACAGAAACATGAATTTTATCAAGCACTGGTTGACAAGAATCCGCAATATGACGGCACATTCTTCGCCGGCATTAAGACGACCGGTATCTTCTGCCATGCCACATGTACCGCTAGAAAACCAAAATATGAGAACTGTGAGTTTTTCTTTACAGCAGAGGAAGCACTGCTAGCAGGATATCGTCCGTGCAAGCGCTGCACTCCATTAACCTATCCAAACAGCATTCCAGAAGAAGTCAAAACACTCGTTTCAGCAGTTGAAACACATCCTGAAAAACGCTGGAAAGAAGAGGACTTTCGTCAATTAGGGATTCACTCTGCAACGGCTCGGCGAAAATTCAAAGAAATCTACGGCATGACCTTTGTTCAATATGCGAGATCACGCCGAATGGGGCTTGCCTTTAAAGAAATTATGAATGGAAAAAAAGTGATTGATCAGCAGGTCGCCTTGGGCTATGATTCTTCGAGTGCCTTCAATGATGCCTTTACGAAAATCATGGGAACCCCCCCTAAAAAGGCACAGACTAAGATTCTCCATGCCAATTTTATTTCCACACCGATCGGACGGATGATCAGCGTGACAGATGCCGCGCATGTGTATTTACTGGAATTTATGGACAGGCGGGGACTAGAAAAGGAAATTGAGAACATGAGAAAAAAGCATCATGCGCGTATTTTAGTTGGGGAAACAAACGTCCATCAGCAATTGGTAAAGGAATTGACCTTATATTTCGAGAAAAAACTGACGCAGTTTACCGTACCGCTTTCCATGCATGGCACCCCTTTTCAAATGAAGGTGTGGGACCTACTTACACGCATTCCTTCAGGCGAAACAAGTTCTTACCGAGATCTTGCTGTGATGCTGGGCGATCCGCATTTGGTCCGAGCGGTAGGGAATGCAAATGGTGCCAATCAATTGGCGATCATCATTCCATGCCACCGCGTCATTCAAACAAGTGGTGAGCTTGGCGGCTACGGCGGAGGGGTTGAACGTAAGAAATATTTACTTCAGCTAGAACAGCGGATATAAAATAAAAACGGCTCTGCTTATTTTGTAAGCGAGCCGTTTTCTTCGTTGCGGGTGATGCTGTATACATCAATGATTTGGTCCCATTTTGAAATGGTTTTTTCTTTTTTCATGCCCATTTTTAAAGCGACCTTTACCGATGCTTCATTGTCTGGGCGGATTAAGCTCACCATTCGTCTGACCTTCATTTCTTGAAAACCATAGGTGAGACAGCCTTTTGCGGCTTCAGCAGCATAGCCATTTCCCCACGCTGCTTTTTTTAGCATGTAGCCGATTTCAAGTTCTGTTTGTCCTTCAATGTTTTGCAGAACAATCCCGCTTTGTCCAAGTGGTTCATTCGTTTCTTTGTCTTCAATGATCCAGAGAGAAGTATGATACATACGGTCATTCTTTTGATTCCATGCAATCCACTCTTTCGTCTGCTGCTCATCCTTCAAAGAAGGATAATACTTCATTACTTCTTCATCTTGGAACAACATGTCATATAAAAATGGCGCATCATGTTCATTCATCGTTCTCAGTCTAAGGCGCTCTGTTTCAAGCACTATGCGTGTTTGAAGTTTCATTTATGGTCTCCCCTCACTTACCGATTAAAAATATCACCGAACAATCCATTTGAATCTGGGGCAAAGTAATGGATTCCCGCACCGGTTAAACTAGCTGCCAACGCCGTCCACATCATTAAACTGACTGTCATCCACACTGCGACTTGCTTTCTTTTCGTTCCGAAGCTCATGCACATAAATGCCGCTAGATGACTGCCGATGATAAAAGGACCAATGAGCGCTAATCCCGGGAGACCATATCGTTCCCAAATTTTTCTGGCTCGTAGTTGCTTTTTTTCTCCTTTTCCATCACTTTTGTCCTCTTTTCTCCTCAACCGCCATGCTTTGAAGCGGTCTACGAAAACAATGAGGAGCAAGACTGTGAGAAAGTTGCCGATGAATCCGATTACAGCCGTTGTCACAGGATGCAGTCCACCTAAGATGGCCAGTGGAACAACACCAACCACTTCAAAAAAAGGCAAAGCAGCCAATACAAAAACAAGTACATATCCCCATAAGATATCCAAACGCAGAACCCCTTTTCATTTTTGTCCTCTTCCCATTGTAATGAAAAATACGCTACCATTTCTACATTTTTTTAGAAAAAGAAAAGCACATCGGATAGGATGTGCTCTCAGATTGTTGACAAAGGGCTAAAATGATCTTTATTTTAGGCCTTTGTCTTCTTTTCAGCGTGATTGATAACCTTTGAAGTCTAGGGAGGACGAGCACCAAAGCAGAGCGAATTTGACATTCGTGAGCACCAGCGCGCAGAACTGACAACGAATGCGAGGGTTTGTCTACACGCTGAAAGCACATCGGATGGGATGTGCTCTGTTTTTTACTTCGTGTTTTCATTTTTCTTGTTCGTCCGGCGTAAGACCATGAGCATAAGCCCTATTACGATCACAACCGATAGTAGACTTTGCATGAGAAGCACGCTTGGTGATGTCCAGCCAATCCATTCGAATATGAGCTGCGGTCCGAAGAAGATGATCGGAATCAATGAAATGAGATTCGCCTTCATGATCGCATTAAAGACAATGATACATAACAGCATAAGTAGGATGACGCCCCATCTTTGACCTGAAGTCAGCACAAGTAATGGTGTGCCGAGCTTTTGATCCAATAGTTTGATTGTGACCATTGAAGTCAGTTGAAAGATTCCTAAGATCCAAAAATAAAGAAATGCCCGGCCGCTTGTCTGAAAGGCAGACGCTCTAAACATCACAATGATCATGATAACATTGGCAACTAAAACGAGCGGATATCCTATTAACGCATACCAAGAATAGGATAAGCTTTGACTGATCGCATCTGATAAAATCATATAGAAGAGTGATCCAATTAAGAAGGCACTGACGAAGGGAACCCAGTCTTTATGGTTTCCTGACAGCTCTTTTGCGAGTTCATCAGCATAGCCCCTCGGATCTCCGCCAAACACAGCCTCCCCTGTTTTGCCATCTTTTTCAGCCTCAACGGCATGTGTCGTTAGCTCATCCATCAGTTCATCAATTTCGTCCTCATTTTTTCCCAATGATATGAGATAAAATTTCAGCTCTAGTAAGATGTGTCTTGTTTCTTTTGATACCATAATCTCACTTCCCTTTTTGTAGTAAACAGTTCACATTTTTTGAAAGCTCACTCCAGCGAGTAATAAACTCTGTGAGCGCTTGTTCTCCAGCTTGTGTGAGCGTATAGTATTTCCTTTTCGGCCCGCTTGCTGATGCTTTTGTGACAGTGGTCACGAGCTGTTCCTTTTGCATACGCAGCAGGATCGGATAGATACTTCCTTCACTAATTTGATCAAACCCATAATAAGCGAGCTTCTTCGTCATTTCATATCCATAAATCTCACCCTCTGAAATAATCGACAGCAGGCAGCCTTCTAAAATTCCTTTTAGCATTTGTGTGGATGTTGTCATCTTTGTTCCTCCGATTTCAGTATCTTGCATCACAAGATAGCATCATCTTACCACACACTATCTTGCCATGCAAGATACCGTCATAGAAAAAAATCACCGCTTAAAGGGTGATTTTTACGCCCATGGTTTATCTGTCCCAAGTGCGTCAGCCAGTGCCTTACTATGCTTTCGGCGGCTTTTTCTTTCTTCAGCTCGCTGTTTTGCGGTTTGATGCAACATGATTTCTTCCTCTGTTTCCGGCATCACCTGCGGGACTCGTTTAGGTTTTCCGTTTTCATCTAACGAGACAAATGTCAGAAATGAAGTGGCTGCAAGTCTGCGCTCTCCAGACATCAAGTTTTCTTTGATGACCTTGACGAACACTTCCATAGAAGACGTACCCACCCATGTGACATAGGACTCTAAACATACCGACTCCTTTTGTCCAATCGGCTCTAAAAAATCAACTGAATCCATTGATGCCGTGACCGTTTCACATCGGCTGTGCCTTGCTGCCGAGATGGAGGCAATGTCATCTATATAACTCATTAATTTCCCGCCAAATAAGGTTTGGTGATTATTCGTATCGAGAGGAAATACCCTGCTGGTTTTGACAACTTTCGATTCCTTGCAGTATTTGAAATTTTCTTCACTCATCATCATAGCTCCTTCTTGCTGTTTTCGTGAATGCGGAACGACTTTTATTAAACACTATTCTTTTAGGTTTGTCTAAACTTTTTGCTTTAGTCTCTTGTGAGAGATTTTCTTTCGGAAATGTTTCAACTATGACTAGAACGAGGAATAATAGAACTATGAACAAACAAGGAGGCCATTTGATGGATTCTATAAGAGCAGAGCAAATACACAAAATGCCGCAATGCATGAGTGAATATGATGATTTACAAGAAGTCCTTTTATGCAGTCCCATCTATATGGAAATCAAACAGATCATCAACGAAACCCAAAAACATTTTGCAAGAGAAAATATTTCTCAAATGAAAGCCATTGCTCAGCATAAGCAATTGATCCAAACCCTAAAAGACCATCAAGTACGCCCCATTATGCTTCCTGCAAATGACCGCTTTCCTGAGCAAGTCTTTACTCGGGATATTGGGTTTACGATTGGACATACACTCTTTGTTTCAAGCATGGCCGCTCCGGTTCGGCAAGGAGAAGAACAATTGTTAAAAGAGTGGGCACAGGGAAATGGCTTGAAAACTGTTACCCTGACAAACGGAACGATTGAAGGCGGCGATGTACTTGTGGATCAAAAACGCGTATTTGTCGGAACGAGCAAAAGAACAAACCCAGCCGCTATTCATGAGCTTAAAAAAGAACTGCCGGATCATGACATCATTCCCATTCATCTTCCTCCTCACATTTTGCATCTCGATTGTGTGATGAATATTCTCTCTCATGATGAAATATTGATTTATCCAGAAGCGTTCAAAAATGAGGATCTTCACCTGCTCAAAATGCATTATCATCTAATTGAAATAAGCGAACAAGAGCAATTCACACTCGGCCCAAACGTTTTATCCATTGGACAGAAAAAAGTGATCAGTTTGCCCATCAATCAAGAAACAAATGCTGCATTAACCGCTCACGGCTACACTGTCATTGAAGTGGATTTTTCAGAAATCATTAAATCTGGCGGCTCTTTTAGATGCTGCACATTGCCGATTCGGCGTTCGTTCACTAAAAAAGCCAGCGTGTAGAACAGCTTGTCTACTTGCTGGCTTTTTATCTGCCTATTTTTATGTCCGATCGTATAAATGACAGGCGACATCATGCCCTTCTTCTACTGCTTGTAATATTGGCTTTTTTTCAGCACACACATCCATCGCTGCAGGACACCTTGTTCGAAATACACAGCCGCTTGGCGGGTTCACTGGACTTGGAATTTCTCCTTTTAAAATGAACCTTTTGCGCTTGTCCTCCACGTCAGGATCTGGAATGGGGATCGCAGACAGCAATGCTTGTGTATAGGGGTGCAGCGGTGTTTGATATAACGTATCACTGCTGGTCAATTCGACGAGATGACCTAAATACATGACACCGATTCGGTCGCTAATATATTTGACCATCGACAAGTCATGCGCAATAAAGAGAAATGTCAGCCCTTCCTCCTTTTGCAGTTTCTTCAGCAAATTCACGACCTGCGCTTGAACAGAGACATCTAGTGCAGAAATTGGTTCATCTGCCACAATAAATTTCGGCGCTAAGGCGAGTGCTCTTGCAATACCGATTCTCTGCCTCTGTCCTCCGCTGAATTCATGAGGATAGCGCGTGGCAAAGTCATAGCTAAGTCCAACAGCTTCCAGTAGTTCTTTCACCCGGGCAACCCTTTTCTTTTGACTCCCATAAAGGTTATGAATCTCCATTGGCTCCAGCATAATATCTTTTACAGACAGCCGCGGATTTAAGGAGGAATACGGATCTTGAAACACCATTTGAATTTGCCGATTAAAATCAAATGATTCTTTTTGAGAAAGGTGATGAAGGCTTTTCCCTTCATATAAGGCTTCCCCATCTGTCGGTTCATAAAGACGCATAAGCACTTTTCCAAGTGTGGATTTCCCGCAGCCGGACTCGCCAACAAGGCCAAATGTTTCGCCTTGTTTCAGCTGAAAGGAGACACCGTCTAGCGCTTTTAGCGTTCTTCCTTTCGATAGATGAAAATGTTTTTTGAGATTGTTTACTTGTAAAAGTGGTTCAACTGCCATGACCTTTGCTCCTCTCGCTTGGCAAATACCGTCTTGCACCTGCCCATTCTTTTTCATATGAAGTGCCAGCAAGGGAAAGAAGTTCAATTTCTCTGCCGGTTTTAGGCGAATGAAGCATCATACCGTCACCTGCGTAGATCCCAACATGGCGGACTGCTCCCTTTCCGTTGTCATTGGCGAAAAACAATAAGTCGCCTTGTTCTAAATGGCTTGATGCGACCGGTGTTCCTTGCACTGCTTGGTCACTTGCGTCCCTCGGCAAAAGATATCCGCACGCTTTATACATGCTGTAAGCAAAGCCCGAACAGTCATAGCCAAAGCTGCTCATGCCGCCCCATAAATACGAAAGACCAATAAATTGTTTTCCCTTGTCTACAACATCTTTGCCGGCCATAGAAAAAATGGATGAAACTGGCTGCACATCTGCTTTATTGATTTCTCTCGTCCCTGCTGGTGTGACAACACGAAAGCAATCACTCGTTTCTTCTACAGCTGCGAGCTCTGTTAAAAAACTAATTTCCATGTCCGCTTGCCCGTTTCGATAGAGCATGGCTTTTTTCTGACAAACGATATGAGATATAGTTGGTGCACTTCCTTCTGTCACTTGCTTTAGTTGGTTCGCAGGTATATAGCCAGGATAGCCTTGTGGGTGTTTCCGGCTGGCCTGCTGCGGAATAACGACTTTCATCCAGCCGTCTGTTTCTTCTAAGCCAATGACTCGTTCACCGAGCAGTACTTGCGACTGGATCAGATTTTCTTCACATAAAGCCAGTTTTTCTTCATATGTTTGCTTGTCAATCCACTCTTTGAATTTGAAGGAGCTCTGAAGTACCTTTTGATCGATTTCTCTCGGTGACTGCGGCGCTGTCCATACGTTCGCAACTGCAACCTTTGATTCAAATATCATCATGAGACTCCTTTCACTCCTTGAATGCCTAACCCATGATGCGGCGGGAAAAAGATATCTTTTCCTTTGTACACGATTCCTCCGTCCACCATGTCCTCTTTTAGCATGAGCGGGGCATCAAAATCATAGCGGGTGATATTTGGCTGGCTGGCGGCGAGATGAGCGGCTGCTGTAATGCCAAGTTTTGACTCAATCATGCTGCCAACCATGCACTTTACGCCGTATGCTTCTGCCAAAGCATTGATTTTTAAGGCTTCTTTTATGCCGCCTGATTTCATTAATTTTAAATTGATTAAATCACAGCTTCTCGTTTCAAGCACCTTGATCGCATCATGAAAACTGAAAATGCTTTCGTCTGCCATAATCAGTGTATTTGTTGCCTGCGTCACACGGCGCAGACCTTCGATATCTTCTTTTGGCACTGGTTGCTCGACTAGTTCGATATTCAGTGATTCCATTTTCCGAATGGCTACAACCGCTTCCTTCCACGTCCAGCCCTGGTTCGCATCGAGCCTAATCTGAATATCCGGCCCGATCTTTTCTCGAATTCGCTTGATACGCTGAATATCCGTGTCTATATCATCTTTTCCTACCTTGATCTTTAATGTCTGAAAGCCTTCTGCTGCGTATTGCTTCGCATCTTCCGCCATCTCAAGCGGACGGTTTACACTGACCGTATAATCGGTTTCAAGCTGACTGCGATATCCGCCAAGGTATTGATAAAGCGGAAGCCCTGCCTGCTTCGCTAAACCATCATAAATGGCCATGTCAACCGCTGCCTTTGCGCTTGTGTTGCAAGCGAGCACCCGGTTCATATGAGAAAAAATTTGTTCATATTCTGACAAGGAAGCTCCAAGCAAAATCGGTCTGATCACTTCGCAGATGGCATAGTCGATGCTTTCCAGCGTTTCACCTGTAATCACCGTTGTCGGGACTGCTTCTCCGTAGCTGACGTCACCTTGATCATATGTGATGATAACGATCAGAGATACTGCGTCATACACCGTTCGTAAAGCGGTTTTGAAAGGCTTTTTTAGCGGTACACTCATTCTGCATGTACGAACATCGACGATTTTCATTTGATCGCCTCTTTCGCTGCAACGCCTGGAGAAATATGCAGTTTTTTTCCTGTCGCATCTAATGCAGCCTGCGTGCCCATTGGAATGGCAAAGTTCGGCGAAGAATGACCGATTCGGAAGCCCCCAAGTGTAGGTTTCTTTTGCGGGACAATATAGGTGTCCCATACTTGATTCAATGTGAGAGACTGATCTTTCTTTTTTGGCTCACATTGATGAAAATCTCCAATGATGAATCCAGCCGCATCATCCAATTTTCCAGCAGATTTGAGGTGCTGCATCATTCGATCGATTTTATAGGGCTCTTCGTCAATATCTTCAATGAACAATAGCTTTCCCTTCGTATCGATTTCAAAAGGCGTACCAAGTGTTGTCACGATGAGGGCAAGATTTCCTCCTACAATCTCACCTGAAGCGGTGCCCGGATAGAAAGTATGAAGGGGTGACAAGTGGTGCGCATACGTAAAAGCTTTCGGTGCGAACAGCTGTAAAAAGGTATCTTTCGTATAAGGATGGACCTCCTCAAGTCCCACATCAGAGGAAAGCATTGGCCCATGAAACGTCACAAGACCCGTCTGCTGCTGGATGGCCGTATGTAAAAACGTAATATCACTATAGCCCCAAAAGATTTTTGGATTCCGGCGAATGAGGTCATAGTCAATGGCTTCCGCAAGTCTGCCAGTCCCGTATCCTCCGCAAGCACAAATAACCGCCTTCACTTCTGGATCTTGAAACATACGATGGAGATCATCCACTCTTTCATGATCATGACCTGCTAAACACCCATAACGGCGGCCCAAATACTTCCCTTTTTTCACCTTTAGCCCGAGGCTTTCTAAAAAGGCAATCCCTTTTGCTAATTTCAGCTCATCAGGCGGGCTTGCTGGTGCAATAATCCCCACCGTATCCCCTGTTTGAAGTGCCACTGGCAGCTGGCTCATGCCATATCCCCTCTTTCTCTTTATTTCTTTCAATCTATGGGTTTCTGCTTCATAACATGAACGAATATAAAGGAACAGACGCTTTTATCTAAAAGCGTCTTTTGATCCTAATATTACTCTCCATCTACTTGTGCCCATTTCAAATCGATATACCCAACAGGGTGACGGACAATCCCCTTCACGCCTTCTTTTTGTAAATGAACTTGGTTATAAAAATGAATCGGAATGATCGGTGCTTCTTCAATGAGAAGTGCCTCTGCATCATGAAGGATGTTGTTTCTCTTTTGTTCGTCTGCTTCCTGGCTCGCCTTCTTGATCAGTTGGTCATAGGTATCGTTTGACCATCCTGTCCGGTTCATGGCATTCCCTGTTTGAAAGCTCTCTAAGAAATTGATCGGATCTGCATAGTCTGCTAAAAATGAACTTTGTGAGAATTGGAATTTCAGTGCCTTTTGATCTTCTGCAAATACATTGGCTTCCATGTTTGCAAGCTTCACATCTACACCTAGCGCTTCTTTCAGCTGCTGCTGGATGGCTTCAGCTTTTTTCTTGTTCTCAGGCTTTGTACTATATGTCAATGTGACGGCTGGCAGTTTTGAATAGTTCTCTTCTTTCAGCCCTTTTTCTAGTAGCTTCGCAGCTTCACTCTTATCATTCTTCACAAGATCACCGCCAGCTTTTCTGAAATCTTCACCCTTTGAATCAAGAATGCCTGGCGAGACGAAGGCACGTGCTGGCTTCTCTTCATTTTTCGTTACATAATCCACGATATCTTGCGGGTTGATCGCCATTTGAAAAGCTTTGCGGATGTTCTTATTTTGAAAAGGTTCCATGTTCACATTCAGACGATAAAAGAACAATCCAGCCTGGTCTTCAATTTGTACATCTTTATTTTTCAGCAGGTTTTCACTTTGCTCTGCTGGGACAAAGGCAGTATCTAAATCTCCTGATTGATACATTTGATAGTCTGTGTTTCGATCACTGATCATCAGCCACTTCACTTGATCCAGCTTGACTGTTTTTTTGTCCCAATACGTCTCACTTTTTTCCATTGTGAAGCTCTCATCATGCTTCCACTCTGTCAGCTTGAACGGTCCATTTCCGACAAAGGTTTTGGCGTCTTTTGCCCAGTTTGGGTCCTTCTTAGCTACCTGTTCATTGACAGGAAAAAAAGCAGGGTTTGCGGTCATATTTAAGAACGATTTCTGCGGATATGCCAGTGTGACCTTGAGCGTTTTGTCATTTACAGCGCTGACTTTCACGTCTTCTTTCTTTCCTTTTCCGCTGTTAAATGCCTCTCCGCCTTCAATCATGTAGGCTAGGAACGATGCAGATGAGCCTGTTTTCGGATCAAGCAGCCGCTTCCACGCATATTCAAAGTCACTCGCTTTCACTGGATCACCATTTGACCACTTGATGCCATCTCTTAAATGGAACGTGTACGTTTTTCCATCCTCTGAAATCTCCCATTTTTCAGCCATTGCAGGAGATGGTTCCTGCTTTTCATTTAGTCTTGTTAATCCCTCCATTAAGTTATTGAGTCCTTGCCACGATACATTATTAAAACCAATCGGCGGATCAAACGACGTCGGTTCATTTTCGTTATTTAAGGTTAATACTTTCTTTTCACCCTGATTGCTTGATGATCCTTTCCCTGCCTGCTCATTGGCTGTACATCCTGCGAGCAGCATGATCGTGAACAAACATATACTGATGATCCACCCTTTTTTTTTCATCAAAAACTCCCCCTTTGTGTTGAAGATAAAACCGTTTGATTCGCTCGCTCATCTTGGAGCCAGCAATGCACTGTGTGGGTAGGTGACCGCTGCGTTTCGTGCGGCATGATATGATCACATACCTTCATGGCGGACGGGCAGCGATCTGTATACGGACAGCCCTTTGGCGGAGCAAATAAATCGGGTGGGCTTCCTTCAATTGGAATGAGTTCATCTTTCATATCAAGTCTTGGAACGGATTGCAGAAGTCCTTTTGTATAAGGATGCTGCGGACTGTAAAAAATATCTCGCCTCGTTCCGACCTCTACCATTTTCCCTCCGTACATGACCGCCACTCGGTCTGCGACTTGGGCGACGACTCCTAAATCATGTGTGATTAAAATAATGGTGACACCTGTTTTTCTCTGAATCTCTTTAAACAGCTCTAATATTTGTGCCTGTATGGTCACATCCAGCGCTGTCGTTGGTTCATCAGCAATCAGAACTTTGGGCTCGCAAATCAGTGCCATGGCAATCATGAGCCGCTGCCTCATTCCCCCGCTGAACTGATGAGGGTATTGCTTTAGCCTTTCCTTCGGCTGCGGAATGCCGACCAAATCAAGCATTCGGATGGCGGCTTCTTTCACTTCTTTTTTCGTCAGCTTTTGGTGCTCCTTTGCCGCCTCCATGAGCTGATCGCCGATTGTCAAGGTTGGGTTCAGTGCGGTCATTGGATCTTGGAAGATCATCGAAATATCGACACCTCGTATGGCGCGCATTTCTTTTTCAGATAATGACAGCAAATTGCGGTCTTCAAACCAGATTTCTCCCTGATCAACATGAGCACTGTATGCTGGCAGCAGCCTCATGATGCTTTGTGAAGTCACACTTTTCCCGCAGCCTGACTCTCCTACAATGGCAAGGGTTTCTTTTTCATATACATCCACATTCACTCCGCGTACCGCTCGAACTGAGCCGCCATATGTCCGAAAGCTGACGTGCAGATCGATGATTTGTAGAACTTTTTTCAAAGCGCCATCACCTCTTCATCTTCGGATCAAGCGCATCTTGCAAGCCATCACCTAAATTGTTAAAGCAAAACATCGTGAGTGAAATAAAAAACGCAGGGAAAAATAAACGCCACCAATGCCCGTTATCTGACAGCACTGTCGGCAGCGCATCACTCGCCATCACGCCCCAGCTTGCAAACGGTGCTTGAATGCCTAAACCAAGAAAGCTTAGGAACGCTTCTGCAAATATCGCGGTCGGTACAGTTAAGGTCATCTGAACGATAATCGGCCCCATCGTATTCGGCAGCAGGTTGCGGCGAATGATACGAAGGCTCTTTGCACCAAAGGTTTTTGAGGCAAGGACATATTCCTGGCTTTTCAGCTGAAGAACTTGACCTCTCACGATTCTTGCCATTCCAATCCATCCGGTGACAGTGAGCGCTACAATAATGGTGACAAGCCCTGGTCCCATCAGAACCATCAATAAAATGACAACAAGTAAATAAGGAAGTCCGTAGAGCACCTCGACGATTCGCATCATGACATGGTCATATCTCCCGCCCTTATAACCGGCAATCCCTCCATAGATCACGCCGATGGCAAAATCAATCAAGGCTGCCATGACGCCTACAAATAACGAAATACGCGCCCCGTACCATGTACGCGTGAACACATCTCGTCCAAGCTCATCCGTTCCGAACCAGTGAGCAGCGGATGGCGGCAGATTTTGCATCGAAAGACGCTGCTCTGTCACGCTATTAAGTGCAAGCAATGGGCCTAATAGTGCCATGATAAAAAGAAAAATCAATACCGATAGACTAAACATCGCAAGCTTATTTTGCTTCAGTCGTCTCCATGTGTCTGCCCAATACGAAAGAGAGGGTCTTTTAATGGCATGGGCCTCCGTTTTCTTTTGCTCTCTCGGAGAAAACCATTCGTCCGGCACTTCATGATGCGGATTCGGTTGATCCTGCTGCAAATGTATACTCATGCCTTTCCTCCTTTCTGATGCAGCTGAATCCTTGGATCAAGCAGGCGATACGCCACATCAACAATGAAAAGAAGTGTGATTAAAATGATGCTGTAAAAAACAGTGGTTCCCATGATGACAGGATAATCACGGTTGTTAATACTCTCGACAAAGTATTTTCCCATGCCAGGAATCGCAAATATTTTTTCAATGACAAAGCTTCCTGTTAAAATGCTTGCGACAAGCGTGCCAAGAATGGTCACAACAGGCAAAAGCGCATTTCGAAGCGCATGTTTGAACACAATTTTAAAGGGAGAAAGTCCTTTTGCTTTAGCAGTGCGAATATAGTCCTGAGACAGCACTTCAATCATGCTCGATCTTGTTAACCGGGCAATAATGGCCATCGGACTAACGGCAAGAGCAATGGTCGGTAGCACCATATGCATCGGACTTGTCCACATCGCTGTAGGAAAGAGCTTCAAATTCACAGCAAGCTGCTGAATTAATAAAGTAGCAAAGATAAAGTTTGGAATGGATATACCGAAAACAGCAATGGTCATGGCGATATAATCAATCAAGCCATTGTGCCGGAGGGCAGCCATGACCCCTAGCAGGATGCCGGAGATGACAGCAATCAATATTGAGATAAGACCAAGTTCTAATGAGACTGGGAAGCCTCTCGCCAATAGATCATTGACACTTTCAGAAGGCTTTTTAATGGAAGGACCAAAATCAAAGGTAACGATGGATTTTAAATAGATGACATATTGAACATACAGTGGTTCGTCTAAGTGATAGTAGCTTTCGAGGTTTCGCTGGACGGTTTCGTTTGTATTTCGTTCTTCATTGAAGGGCGATCCTGGGATGACCTTCATTAAAATAAACGTTAACGTCGTAATCGTTAAGATCGTGGCAATCATCGCAATAAAACGCTTGAGCAAAAAGCTGGTCATCTGCCGTCTCCCCCTCGCTTAACAAAATGTTGTACGTGCGGCAAGCTCTGTCATGACAAGCATCGCTTGGTAGGCTTCTAATATATTCTCTGCTTGATACGTCACCGTTGTTGTCCCTTCAATAATGGCAGTACCAGGCATTAGATTCGCCCATTCAGCTTGTCCATAATTGGCAAACTCGATCTTCAGCAGCGGCTGATCAGGAGGCGTCAGCGGCTTGATGTGATGAATCTGTTTCATTGCGGCTTCCACTTGCTGTGAGATTTGTTGGTTGACTTTGGCAGGAGTGAGACATTTCACAGCAGATCTTGATATGGTCTCTTTCACTGCCACTGTTTTCACACCAGGCATCAGCTTTTCTGCTTCAAGTGCTGCTTGATCATCTCCGCAAACAAGAATCACCGGCACACCATAGTAGCCTGCAACATACGCATTAAAGCCCATTTCACCAATTGGATGATCATTTATGTAAAAATGTCGGACACCAAAAATCATACTGTGAGACATCACACCTTTCATAGACGCCCTCGCATGATAGCCTAAAAAAACAGCAGCATCATAGGTTTGATCTAACCCTTGAACCATTGAATAAGGCTTGACGTCACCAGATATAAGAGATGCTTCTTCATGCAATTCTTCAATCAACAAATTATTCATTTTAGAATGACTGTCATTGACCAAAATATCCGTTGCGCCATGCTGAAGAAGTGCCTCCACACAGGCATTCACTTCACCCGTCATGATCTTTCTGCCCCGTTCATAATTGTGCTGACGGGCATCGACAAATGTATGATCAGCTAGACCAGTAATCCCCTCCATATCGACAGATACATAGAGCTTCATCCCCATCCCCCTTTAATTAAACTTAAAATTTGTGTATATTTTTCTAAATTTTCTAAAAAATTATATGATTACTTGATTGATTTTTCAATACAATGTCTGAAAATAAGGAAATTAGACTCAGTTAATACAGGTCAATAGACTTAATGAAAAAGGATTTTTTTAACAAACAAAACACCACTAACTGTGTCTTTAGTGGTGTTTGTCCGCTTCGTTAATCTGTGATTTCAGTTGTTCATATTTCTTCATGGTTTGTGTAAATAGATCATCAAACATCTGAGGTGCCTGCTTTTGAATCACCTCGGCGCCTTCTCCTGTAATGCCCCCTTTTGTCGCCACCCTATCGACAGTTTCAGCAAAGGTGAGGCCTCGTTCTACAAGGACTTGACCTGTGCCTAAAAGGGCATACGTTAAAAATTCATACGCTTCCTCTAAGGAAAGCTCACTATTTCTCACAGCGGCTCTCGCCATTTCTTCAAAAAGAGCCGCGATAAAACCAGGAGAGGAGCTCGTCAAGTTACTCGCCGCATCAATCCGGTCTTCCTCCACTTCACGTACGATGCTAAAAGCTGAAAGAAGACGGTGCAAACGTGCCTTTTCTTCCTCTCCAGCAGTTTCACCATGCGCAACAAGGGATATGCCCGTTCCAACAGCTGACGTGAGTGTTGGGATGTATCTGGAAATTGGTTGAGTCGTATGCTTTGATAACTTGTCTAACGTCACAGCCGCGGCTACTGATACAATATGGACCGATTTGGTTGCTGAAGGCAGTTGATCGAGTACATCAAGTACAGCAAGCGGCGGCACGCAGATAAAAAGTACTTCACATGACGCAGAAAGTTCGTCTAATGAGCAGATATTTATTTCTTGATGCTTGTCTTTGAGTTGAAGCAGGCGGTCCGTTTCACTTCTTGTATGGATCATGATTTGATGGGCATTGAGTACTTCTTTTTCCAGCCATTTTCGCACCATCATATCAGCCATACTTCCATATCCAATGATTCCAATTGTCTCCACAGTTTAATCTCCTCTATTTTGCTTAGATTCACTACTTATTTTAACAATTTCCCACAATGTTTTCATTTTTATCCCACACTTTTTTCTTACGATCAAGTCAGTATCCACCACAAAAGGTAAAACCCCTTAAATCCATACATGAAAAAATGATGAAAGAGAGTGATTTGAATGACACATCACAAAAATGAACAACAACCTTCTCAAGAACTTCAAACAACGGAACAGCCACAAAAACAAAAGAAGAAGCCAAACGGATGGTTTAAGCCATTTGTCAGCGGTGTTGTAGGCGGTACGCTGGCGTTAGGTGTGTACGTCCTTTCGCCATATGCCCAGCATGCATCAGACAACACAGCACATAATTCAGCAGCAAAAACAGAAGCTGTATCGACAAATGATACAAGTGCCAATTCGTCAAAAACAACCGCCGTCCAAACATCACATTCAACAAGCAACATCTCCAGCATGGTAGAAAATGTATCACCAGCCATTGTCGGCATTACAAACTACCAAGCGCAAAGTCAAACAGACATGAGCTTTGGCGATTTCAATACACCTTTTGATGAGTCACAGCAAAATAAAAGCAGTCAAGAGGAAAAAACAGGTACAGGCTCAGGAGTGATTTTCAAAAAATCCGGAAGTAAAGCCTATGTCTTAACAAACAACCACGTCATTGAAGGGGCAAATAAACTAACAATCTCCTTGCACGATGGCAAAACCGCCAAAGGTAAATTAGTCGGAGCTGACCCGCTGACTGACCTAGCAGTTGTAGAAATTAGCAGCAGTCATGTAACGAAGGTCGCGGCATTAGGCGATTCCTCCTCGCTGCGTGCTGGGGAAACCGTCATCGCGATCGGAAACCCGCTTGGTGAAGATCTATCAAGAACCGTGACCCAAGGAATTGTCAGCGGTGTCGACCGAACAGTCTCGATGAACACATCAGCAGGCGAAAGCAGCATTAATGTGATTCAAACAGATGCAGCTATTAACCCAGGAAACAGCGGCGGCCCGCTTCTTACGACAGATGGAAAGGTTGTGGGGATCACGAGTATGAAAATTTCTGAAACAGGTGTTGAAGGCATTGGATTCGCACTTCCAATCAATGATGTCAAACCAATCGCCGATCAGCTTCTCGCAAAAGGAAAGATTGAGCGTCCATATATCGGCATCAGCATGCTGGATCTCGAACAAGTCCCGGACGTGTATCAGAAAGAAACACTCGGTCTCAAAAATAGTCAGCTTGATCAAGGCGTATACGTCAAAGAAATCGCCGCAGGCTCACCTGCCGCCAAAGCCGGCTTAAAGTCAGAGGATGTCATTACCGCCATCAATGGGAAACAAATCAAAACCGGAAGTGAATTACGTCATGAGCTATACACGAATACAAAGATTGGAGACACCGTGAGCATCACACTCATTCGAAACGGAAAAGAAGAAACGAAGAAGGTGACATTAACACAAACTGAATCTAAGCAGATAAGTTCCTAATGCAAAAAGAAGGGCTAAAATCATCTGGATTTTAGCCCTTTTTTCTTTTCAGCGTGATAGAAAACCTTTGCAGATCTGACAAAGAATGTGAGGGTTTGTCTATACGCTGAGCAGCTCATGAATGAGCTGCTTTTATTATGATGACTGAATTGGCGTTAATCTCTGTTCTATTTCTGCTCGTTTGTGCTCTAGAAATGGCGGAAGGGCTAATTGATCGCCAAGCTCATCTACTCCTTCGTCGACTGTAAATCCAGGGCCGTCTGTTGAGATTTCAAATAAGATACCATTCGGTTCTCTAAAGTAAAGGGCTTTAAAGTAGAAACGTTCCACAACACCAGAGTTCGTGAAGCCTGCTTTTGATATTTTGTCATACCATTTTTCCAGTTCCTCTGCATCTTCCACGCGAAAGGCTACGTGATGCACACTTCCTCTGCCAGAACGCTCAGAAGGCCCTTCCGTTTTTTCGATCACATGAATTTCTGTTCCAGCACCGCCATTTCCTGACTCAAAAATGGTCACGATCTCACCATCATTTGATTGTTCACGCGCTCTTTCGGTGAAGCCAAGGATATCTGTTAAAACACGAATCGTTTTGTCCGCTTCTGCAACGGTTAATTCCACTGGACCCAAGCCTCTAATGGCAAACTCTGCCGGGATATCATCATGCACTGGCGGTGAGCCTGCTTCTTGTGCGTTCGGTTCTACTGTTAAAAATAGCTGCTGCCCTTCTGGATCTTGAAAGCGCAAGGCAGGTCTACCCCCTCTTAAGGAAGCCGTTTCTTGCTGCACGCCTGTCTCTTCAAAACGCTTTTCCCAAAATGAAAGTGCTTCTTCAGAAGAAACGAGAAGGCCTGTGCTTGTGATCGCGTTTGTTCCTTTCAAACGACGGGCGAGCATTGGAATTTCAAAGAATGTGAGCTCCGTTCCCGGTGAAGCGACCTCATCTCCATAAAATAAGTGATACATAGATGGGTCATCCTGATTGACCGTTTTCTTTACAAGTTTTAAGCCAAGAATCTGGCGGTAGAAATCAACATTTTTTTGAGCATTGGCTGTTAATGCAGATACGTGGTGAATTCCATTGATTTTCATTACGTTCACTCCTCTTTCAAAATATCTCGAATTCAAGATAATATCCTTATGAATAAAATAGGTCATTTTTCAAGAAAAGTCAACCATTTGGCTAGATGTTCGGTTTCTAACGATAAAATTAACATTAAATTAAAAATAATCTTTTATTGTTCGTTTTTAACGAAACATTTACCCTGATATCTCCAATAAACGAACACTTTTAAATACAAATACGAAAATCAGAAAATTTTTTTAATTCTTGTTTTCCTAAAATCGTATTACAATGAACAAAATACATGTCACAGTAACGTACGAAAGTGATGCAGGAGGTCGCGAGTAATGAACAAAGAACAACCAGCGTTAAAACAGGACATCGGCTTATTTTTCGCCCTATCTCTTGTCATCGGGACGATTATCGGGTCCGGCGTCTTTATGAAGCCAGGCAACGTCCTTTCCTATTCAGGAAGCTCAGATATCGCATTATTCGCTTGGCTGCTAGGCGGCATTTTAACCCTTGCAGGCGGACTCACTGTTGCTGAAATTGGTACACAAATCCCCCGGACTGGCGGATTGTATGCCTACCTTGAAGAAGTGTATGGTGAGTTTTGGGGCTATTTATGCGGCTGGGTGCAGATTATCATTTACGGACCTGCCATCATCGGTGCACTCGGTCTTTATTTTGGTTCATTGTTAGCCAATTTATTTTCTCTTTCTTCTTTATGGTCGACAACAATCGGCATTATCACTGTTTTATTTTTATGTTTGATTAACATCATGGGAACAAAATACGGCGGTTTTGTACAAGGACTGACCACCATCGGAAAGCTTGTCCCGATTGCCGCTATTATTGTGTTTGGCTTATGGAAAGGAAACGAAAATATTTTTATGGCTGTCAATGATAGCATCGCTCAAATGAACTTCGGTGCAGCGATCCTAGCTACGCTTTTTGCCTATGATGGCTGGATATTGCTTGCAGCACTTGGCGGTGAAATGAAAAACCCAGAGAAGCTGCTTCCTCGTGCAATGGCAGGCGGGATTTTAATCGTCACGGCTTGCTATCTCTTTATTAATGTCGCTCTTTTGCACGTGTTACCAGCAGATCAAATCGTACAGCTTGGAGAAAATGCGACAAGTACTGCTGCGACAATGCTCTTTGGACCAATCGGCGGTAAGGTCATTAGTATCGGCATCATCATTAGTATCTTTGGCTGTTTGAACGGAAAGGTTCTTTCATTCCCACGTGTGATTTTCGCGATGGCAGAGCGAAAGCAAATTCCTTTCGCAAACTCGATCTCACGTATTCACCCTACATTTAAAACACCGTGGATTGCTGTATTTGTACAAATTTTGATCGCCATTGTGTTTATGGTCGTCAGCAATCCAGAAAAGCTGTCAGAGGTTTCGATCTTCATGATCTACATCTTTTATGTCATGGCCTTTTTCGCAGTCTTTAAACTGAGAAAACAAAACAAAGGAATGGAGCGTGCTTATAGCGTACCACTTTATCCGCTCACACCAATCGTTGCGATTATCGGTTCTTTATTCGTCTTAATCAGCACCATGATCACCGACTGGAAAAGCTGTCTCATCTCTATGCTGATCGGGATTGCTGGACTGCCTATTTATTATTATATGAAAAAAACACACAAAAAAGCAGAGCGTTAATCAGCTCTGCTTTTTTTTATATTGCTTAATCACTTTGTATGATTCGTTTAAATATCTCATGAGCCGGTATGGCTTACTAAGCACGCGGATTGGGAGTCTTGAGATAAATCCATTCAAATTCGCCTTGTATTCCTGCGTCATCCGCTTTGGCTTTGTCGCAATTTTTTCGTATACTTCTTTGTAAAATTCCTTCATGATGTCGACTTGCACACTGATCTTCTGATGACACTCTGTACACTCAACGCTTTTCATCTGATCATTCACATAAACGATGCTGTGGAGGGTCTCTTCTTGGCACCGAGTACAATGTAGGTTTGCTTCCATTTCGGTTTTCTTCAAGATACACAGCTCCTTTCTCGTTTGATGTTGCTCTTTTTATACAATTCGATGGCTGTTAGCCGTTTATTGGACGGAAGCTTCCTTTAAAATGGCTGCAGCCGTTAGTTCGTCTGTCACCAGCACTTGAATAAAGCCGCCATTTAAAGCCCCTAAAATACTTTCAGCTTTATGGGTTCCTTCTACAACAGCGATGACCGTTTTGACGCTCTTTAACTGCTCCAGTGATAAACCAATGACCTTTTGATTCAATTCATCTTGGACAGGCTTGCCTTGACCGTCAAAGAAACGAAAGCCAATATCACCAACAGCCCCTGATTGCCTTAAACCAGATAAATCCTCTTCTTTTAAGTAACCAACTGTTTTTAACGTTGAACCTTTATGCGGGTTGCCAATACCGATGAGGGCAATGTCTACATTTTTACCTTCTTCAAGCACAGCTTCTATATCCTGCATTGCCATGAGCCGCTCTTTTAATTCTTCTGTTTCTAAAATCGCCGGTGCATATAAATACGAACACGTGCCATTCATTTTCTTTGCCAGCTCATATGCCAGCTGATTGGCATGAATGTCGACTGCCTGCCTGCCCATTCCGCCCTCTAATGGAATGACCTTCACATCGTTTCTTCGCTCGAACGGGTATTCCTTTACAAGCGCAGCCAGTGTAGTTCCCCATGAAATACCGATTTTCTCCGCGTCTTTCATGTTTTTAGATAAATAATAGGCGCCTGCTTGACCGACTGCCCGTTTCACCATCTCAGACATTGTCCCGACGCTTGGGACAACGACAGCATCTGTTAATTGAAAAGTTGTTTCTAGCTGCTTTTCCAGTTCCACCGTATGAATACTTTCGTCTTTAATGTACACCTCAACGATTCCCACATCTTTTGCTTTTTGTAAGAGCTTTGAAATGACTGGTCTTGAGACATTGAGCTTTTTTGCAATTTCCTGCTGCGTCCACCCGTCTGTATAATAAAGATGAGCAACTTTGACGAGCTGTCGTCTTTCTTCCCAATTCAGCATGTGACATCATCCTTTTAATATACTATGATTCCCAGTATACCAAACATTCGTTTCTAATTGGCACAATTGTTATGAAAATGACAAAAAGAGCGATTACCTCTCCGCTCTTTCCCCCTCCGTATATTTTGGCTGATACGTTCTCCCGCCGTCTAACAGGATAATTTGTCCGTGTAAATAGCTTCCCTCGTCACTTGTAAGAAATATAGTGAGTCCTGCGATATCCTCTGGTTTCCCTAATCTCCCGACAGGAATGAGCGATTGCAGCTGCCTTTTCTCCACCTCAGTAGGATAGAGCGTATCAAGCATTTGAGATTCAATCACGCGGGGTGCAATCACATTGATACGCACATGGTGTGCCCCTAATTCCTTTACAAGCGAACGCATCAGGCCAAAAGCACCTGCTTTTGAGGCGTAATACTGAATTCCACCGCCTGAGCCAGTTATAGCAGATCCTGATCCAATCACGACAATGCTTCCTTCTTGCCGCTCACATATATAAGGTGCTGACGCTTTGATGCAATAATAAAGACCATACAAGTTCACAGCCAGTGTCTTTTTCCAAAGTGAAAAATCGACTTCTAAAAAAGGAAGTGATTTTGTCATCCCTGCTGAATACACAAGATGAGCAATGCCGCCTAGCTCCCTTTCAGCTGCTGAGATCATCTGCTGAACACTTTCCCACGATGAAACGTCAGCTTGAAATGTCAGCAGCTGAGAGTGCTGTTTTTTTAAAAGCGAAAGTCCTTGTTCATCTATATCGGACACAGCCACTCTGTGACCTTCTTTTAAGAAACGCTCGGCAATTTCCTTTCCAATCCCTTGGGCACCGCCAACGATGAGAACTGATTTTTGATCATTAGCCAGCACTCTCACCCCCATCAAGCATAATCGCTGCACCATCTGTAAATGCGCCATATGATGTACTTAAAAAGACCGTCATATGGGCCACAGACTCCTTGATTTGCTCTGCATTAGGAATCAAATGGAGAGGGGGCGGTAATAAGGCGAGCACCCGAATGCCTTTGTCTTTAAATTCTCGCGCCAGCCCTTTTGTCATGGCATTCAGCATAGAATTCGATGTCGCATGTGAAATTCCGCCATCACCAGTAATACTGCCTGATGACGATATATTAATAATGCAGCCTGTTTTCTGGTCAACCATGTGCCATACGGCAGCTTGACTGGAAAGAAAGACAGTATTCACAGCTGTTCCCACTTCGTCCATCCACTCATTAGGGTGAGCGGCATCAAGCTCCGCTTCAGCTCCTTGCGCTGCTTGATTGACCAAAATATCCAGTTTCCCGCATGTATCGATCACTTGCCTCAGCATACGCGTGGCATCACGTGGCGTTTCTAGTGGGTTCATAATGATACTCGCCTGACCGCCCATTTTTTGAATGTCTTCACAAATGGTTCTAGCCTTTGATTCATCATGAAATGTGTGTAAAAAAACATGTGCACCTGCCTGGGCTAAAGCTAGGCAGATGGCTTCTCCAAATCCATCTGTGCTACCTGTCACAAGTGCCGCTTTCTGATGAAGCTGGACGTGCACATGCATCTCCTCCCTATCCCTTGTTTGGCATTTATTTTCTCAGCTTACTCACGATTTCAAGAGCTGCTTCATAAAAACCTTCTGAGATGGTCGGATGCGGATGAATCATTTTCGCCATCTCTTCTGCTGTTCCTTCTAAATACATAAAGGAAGAAGCTTCTGAAATCATTTCTGTGACATGCGGACCAACCATCGTTGCACCGATCACTTCACCATATGCTGTATCGTACACCAATTTAATAAAGCCTGTTTGAACACCTGCCGCTAACGCTTTACCGCTTGCCGCTAAATCAAATCGTTCTGTTTGTACGCTGAGCCCTTTGGCTTTTGCCTCTTTCTCCGTAAGACCGACACTTGCTACCTCTGGTAATGTATAAATACATCTAGGCATAATATCAACATTCATTTTTTCAGGCACGTCGCAAATATTACTGACCGCAACAGCAGCCTCTGCCATCGCCGCATGAGCCAGCTGATAACCGCCGGCGACATCCCCAACTGCGTATACACCTTCAGCACTTGTCTGCATCTGATTATTCACCTTGATAAACGGGCCATCGAGCTGAAGATCAAGCTGGTTAACAGCTGATACATTCGGTCTTCTTCCAACGCAGACAAGCAGTCTTTCCGCTGTAAAGATGTGCGTCTCCCCTTTATCATCTGTTGCATGGACCGCTTTGACTCCTTCGCTTTCCGTCACCTCTGTCACAGTGGTTTTCTTCGCGATATGGATGCCCTTTTTCTTGAGTTCTCTTTCTAGCAGCTTAGATGCTTCTTCATCCTCTTGCGGGATAATGGACGGTGCCGCTTCAATAATGGTGACTTTTGATTGAAGACTTTGGAAAATACAAGCAAGCTCAAGACCGATGACACCTCCGCCAATAATGACGACAGAAGCAGGAATATCTGGGATGTCAAAGATTGTATCACTTGTATCAAATGAAATATCTTTAAGCCCCGGTATTGGCGGAATAGCTGGTGTAGATCCAGTAGCAATGATTAACTCTTTCGTTTCAATCGATTCTGATCCATCTTGTTTTTCAATCTCAATCCGATGCTTTGTCACCGCTGTGCCTCTGCCGTTATATACATCAATCTTTCCTTGCTTTAATAAAAAGGCGATTCCGCCTCTGAGCTTTTCAATGACGTCATCTTTGCGCTTTCTCATTTTATCGAAGGAAAGAATCATGTCACCTGTTTCGATTCCCCAGCTTTTCGCCTTCTCGATTGATTCAATGACTTCTGCATGTTTCAGCAGGGTCTTTGAAGGGATACAGCCTCGATTTAAACAAGTACCGCCTAGAAAACCCTCCTCAATCAAAGCAACCTTCCGTCCGCGCTCAGCCGCTTGAAGGGCGGCAGTATACCCGCCAGGCCCTCCGCCAATGACTGTCAGATCATACGTTTTCGTCATCCGATTCATCTCCTACATTAGCAATTCAAATGGTTGTTCAAGCACTTTTTTAAGGTCTGTTAAAAAGGCAGCCGCTGGTGCGCCATCTACAACTCGGTGATCAAACGATAAACTGACACCCATCATTGGCCGCACCTGAATTTCTCCATCTACTGCAACAGGTTTATCTTGAATCCGTCCTACACCTAAAATCGCCACTTCTGGCTGATTAATGATTGGGGTAAAAGTATCAATGGCATACATACCTAAGTTACTAATCGTAAAAGTGGAGCCTTTCAGCTGGTCAGGAAGCAGTTTTTGATCGCGTGCGTTTCGGCCAATTTCTTTCGCTTCTTTTGTCAGTTGTTTTAATCCTTTTTGATTCGCATGAGAAATGACTGGTACCATCAAGCCGTCTTTCACTGCAACAGCGAGACCAATGTGTACATCTTCATGGAAATGGAGCTCATTTTGTTCAAATGTCATATTGATCTGCGGGTGGCGCGTGAGTACATGGCTGACCGCATGAATGATGATTTCTGTGAACGACAACCTGTAGCCTGTCTCTTTTTCAATCGCCGGAAGTAACTGCTGACGCACTTCTTTCGCTTTCGTCATATCAATTTCACTTGTTAATGTGACGTGCGGTGCTGTAAAGGCACTTTGTGACATGCGATCAGCAATCACTTTTCTCATGCCAGCTAATTTTTGTGTTTTCACAGGCGAAGCCTCTTTTGTTTGCGTTGCTGCTTGTACGTCACTCTTCATGATCTTACCGTGAGCGCCAGATCCAGAAACTGCTGCTAAATCGATTCCTTCACGAGCAGCGACTTTTTCTGCAAGCGGTGAGACGCGCTGGTCTTTCTCGCTAGAATGAACGACTGCCTCGACGTCCCGCTTTTGGACTCTGCCTTTTGGCCCTGTGCCAGATACCTCTTGAATCGCCACATGATGATCCTTTGCCGTTTTTCTCGCTGCGGGCGTGGCACGTACTTTTTCATCAGATGTTTTTGGGGCTTCATTAGAACTGGATGAAGACGAGTCTGGTGAAGACGATTCGCCGCTTTCTGAGGAATCTTCATCAGCCTGTGCTGGCGGCTCGCTTGGCACCTGTTCATTTGCCTCTCCGATATATCCAATAACAGCATTGACTGGAATTTGATCATCAGCTTCGTAGTATTTCTTTAGAAAAATGCCATCATCATAGGCTTCCACCTCGATGTTGATCTTGTCTGTCATAATTTCAAAAAGAGGCTCACCGACTTCAACCGAATCTCCTTCTTCTTTCAACCATTGAAGCAAGGTTCCGATCTCCATCGTACTGCTTAGCTTCGGCATAAATATCTCTTTTGGCATGATCTTCTCCCCTTTATTTAAGAGCGTACAAGCTCTTTTGCTGCTTCAATAATATCTGGCACTTGTGGAATGACCGCTTTTTCAAGCGTTGGGTTATAAGGTATTGGTACCGCAAGTCCGCCAAGACGTTTAATAGGAGCATCTAAGTAGTCAAACGCTTCACTTTCCGCTATCATACTTGCAATCTCTCCGCCATAGCCGCCTCGTTTGACCGCTTCATGAACCACGATACATTTACCTGTTTTCTTCACAGATTCGATAATGGTTTCTTCATCTAATGGGACAAGTGTTCTTGGGTCAATGATTTCAACATCGATTCCCTCTGCTTCTAGTTCCTTCGCCGCTTCTAATGCTTTGTGTACCATAATCGCTGTTGCTACAATCGTGACGTCCTTCCCGCTTCTTTTCACATCAGCTTTCCCTAGAGGAATCGAATACGGTTCTTCAGGCACTTCACCGATTGTTTTATATAAAAGCTTATGCTCGTAGAAAATAACAGGGTTGTCATCATCCATTGCTGCTTTTAAAAGTCCTTTGGCATCATAAGCTGTTGAAGGCTGAACCACCTTTAGTCCCGGAATATGAGCCATCCACGCTTCTAAGCTTTGTGAATGCTGCGCTGCGGCACCCGTTCCTGATCCTGCTGGTGTTCTCACAACGAGTGGTACTTTTCCTTTTCCGCCAAACATGTATCGTGTTTTGGCTGCTTGGTTTACAAGCTGATCCATTGCGATTGTAATAAAGTCAGAGAATTGAAGTTCTAAAATCGGACGCATACCTGTCAAAGCCGCTCCGACTGCACCTCCTGCGATGGCAGCCTCAGAGATTGGTGTATTGCGTACGCGCTCTGGACCGAACTCTTCAATCATGCCGCGCGTGACCCCAAAAGCACCACCATATACGCCGATATCCTCACCTAAAATGAATACATCTTGGTTCTCTCTCATTTCCTGACTCATAGCCTCTCGAACGGCTTCTAAATATGAAATCTCTCTCACTGTTGTTTTTGTCACGTGATTCCCCTCCTAATTAGGCGTATACATCCTCTAATAGTGTATCGATTGACGGTTCTTTACTGTTTTTAGCGAATTCTACAGACGCTTCAATTTCCTGCTTCGCTTCTTCCTGTAAGACCGCTGCCTGCTCTTCTGTCAAAACATTTAGTTCAATCAAGAGAGACTTAAAGCGTTTGATTCCGTCTTTTTGTCTCCACTCTGTTTCTTCTTCACGTGTACGGTATTTTTTCGCATCACTCTTAGAGTGACCCTTCCAGCGATACGTTTTCATTTCAATAAGTGATGGACCTTCTCCAGCTCTTGCGCGGCTGACTGCTTCATCTACTGAGTTCATAATCTCGACCATGTCATTTCCATCAATCGATTTCCCAGGTATTCCGTAGCTTTCTGCTCTTGTTGAAATGTCTTCAATGTTGATCATTTCTTTTACAGGGCCAGACATACCGTACTGGTTGTTTTCACAAATGAATACAACAGGTAGATCCCAAATGGATGCAAGATTTAGCGCTTCGTGAAAGCTGCCTTCATTCGTCGCTCCATCTCCGAAGAAACAAAGAACGACAAAGCCTTCCTGTTTCATTTTAGATGTGAGCGCTGCACCTGTTGCCAATGGGATACCGCCTCCAACGATTCCATTTGCGCCAAGGTTCCCTTTTTCTAAATCAGCGATATGCATCGAGCCGCCTTTTCCTTTGCAATAGCCAGTCTCACGTCCGAATAGTTCTGCCATCATCTTATTGACCTCTGCACCTTTTGCAATACAGTGACCATGTCCACGGTGTGTGCTGATGATCTTATCTTCGTCCTTTAATACGGCAATTGATCCAACAGCTGACGCTTCCTGTCCGACACATAAATGAGTGGTTCCATGGATAAGTCCTTTGGCAAAGAATTGATCGACCTTTTCATCAAAATATCTCACTAACCACATTTGTTTATATAAATCTGCTAATCTCTCATGACTAATCTGTTCAGGCAAAGTGATTTGTTTTTGCATTTCTTCTCTCCCCTTTACATTTGTTCTTATGTGTTACATTTGTAATTATCATACGTTTAAGTGTCATTGAAGTCAAGCATTTCTCTTTCATTTTTAAGCGTTTTCATCTTTTATCAGAAAAAAAGAGAAAGGCAAAGCCCTTTTCTAAAGAACTTCTCTTTCTCTTCCAATCTAGTGCGCCCTCATTCATCTGGATACATCATGATTTTGACACTCTCACCTTCAGGATGCCTTGCGCATTCTATCGCCTGAAGGAGCTGACTTAACGGATAACGATGCGTCACCATCTTTTCTGTGTTGACCACTTTTGCTCTTAGAAGTTCAAGGGCTTCGAGGTAGTGATAAGGATGTGAGGAATAGGCTCCAACTACTTTCACTTCATCATGGAAAAACCGATCAGCCGGAATGGAGACGTCTCCCTTTGGAAAATGAGCAAACACTAAAATCGTTCCGCCTCTCGCTACTGCTTGAAACGCTTCTTTTAAAAGCGCACTACTCCCAACAGAAATAATGACGAGGTCTGCTCCCTTTCCATTTGTTTCTCTCATGACCCGGTCTTCCACCGGCTCAGAGGCAGGATGAAAAGCGACGTCTGCACCTAAATTTCTCGCTTGCAGCAGCCGGTTCTCATTCACATCCGTTATCATCACTTTCCCAGCCAAGTAGTATTTGGCAAGCTGTAGTTGAATGCAGCCAATTTGCCCCGCTCCAAGGATCAGTACAGAATCTCCTGGATGAACAGGTGCTCGTTCAAACCCGTGCAGGCAGCAGGCGACTGGCTCCACCATCGCCCCTTGCTCATATGAGACGTCATTCGGCAGCTTGCCCATTGTGTGCTTGACATGCAATGCAGGTACGCGGATATACTCTGAAAACCCGCCTGGCTCTACATTAGTGGCTGCAAACTGCGGACACATTGTATAAAATCCTTTTTGACAAAAGTCACAGGTGAAGCAAGGTACATGGTGCGCAACATAAACCCTGTCTCCCGTTTTTATATTTGTTACATGCTTTCCAGTTTCAACAACATCTCCAGCGATTTCGTGCCCTAGTACCATTCCTGGAGGTACCGTCTCATGTGTTGCTTTGTAAATATCTGTGCCGCATAAGCCGCAGGCACGCATTCTTAATAGCACTTCATCATCACCAATCGCAGGCCGGTTCCGCTCCTCATACCGAATGTCCTCTGAAGAATAAAAGACAGCTGATTTCATGTAGCTGCATCCTCCTTTGCATCACCTTTCGCAAAACCTTGCAACGTTTGCACAAGCTGCTTGTACTCACTCATCTCACTGGATATCCAGTAACGTCCTCCGAATATGCGAGATGGACCCACCCTGACATAAACTTTTCCGATATGAGGGTATGGCTTGATAAAAAGCTTTCCTTTAATATCAGAGACCGCATATGTGTGCCATCTGCCAAACGCTCCGATTTTGAGTTTATCTTCACTAATAATGACGTTTGTCGGCTGGTTCAGTCCAGTGATGCTAGAAAGCATGAGAATAGGCAGCGTATAAACGCCTAACACAGCTAACGGTTCAGGTCCTGCTGACATTAACGTATAAAGAGACCAAAGGAAAAACAGACAGATGAGTACGGCTGGAAGAAAAATAGACAACACTGCAGACGTTCGGCTATAAGCATGATGCTGCATGAGACGTCCTCCTTTCAGATACATAAAAGGAGCCGGGAAAGCTCCTCCATGGAATGATTGTTTACTTAATATGATCGATGATTTTTTCAATATCATCTTCAATGCCAAATCCGGTTAAAAAGGATAATGTTTGAATCACAGGCGTTCCTTTCGTATCACTCACTGGTGTTGTCGTTACGATTAAATCGGCGCCCTCCGCTTTTTGCGGGACTTCAGATGCCTTGCACTGTTCAACCACGACATCATATCCTTTTTCCTTTAACGTCTCTTCGACCTTTTTGGCAACAACCGTTGATGTTGCAACCGCTGTTCCGCATGAAACCAATATTTTCTTTGCCATAAGAATCCCTCCAGCTCTTTTATTGATCTTTCTGATCTAAGCCCATTTCTTTCGCATACTGCTTTCTAATATCATTTCGCACCCAGTACCATAGAAGCGCATAAGCCAGAGCACAGATGATGGCTGCAATAAAGTACGGGTTGCTCGGATCAAGAAGTCTCACCATGATCCAAGGAATGACGTGGGAACCAAGGTCAATACCTGAAATCATATTGGCTCCTTCTGGGAAGTCAAACCCGACTGCTTTCCCCATTGTTGTCGCAAGCGGTGCGAGATTCGTTGCGATAAAGAAGACAATCATTAATGTAAAAATACTGTTAATAAGACCGCGAATAATGTTTCCACGAGCGGCTGCTACTGCCCATACAACTGTAAATGGTAGAACTGATAAATCAGCAAACGGCAGCATGCCATTGTAAGGCAGAACGACTGCAAGTAGAATCGTAATCGGCACCATAAGAAGGGCTACCGCCATATTCGCCGGATGACCAATCACAATCGCTGTATCTAAACCAATATAGACATTTTTCCCAGGGAAGCGCTTTTGAATATAAGAACGAGCGCCCTCAGAGATTGGAATAAGACCTTCCATTAATAACGCAACCATTCTTGGCATTAGCACAAGAACTGCTGCCATTTGAATACCAAGCGTCATGACGCCTTTCGCATCATAGCCGCCTAAAAGACCAATAATGATACCAAGTATGAGACCCATCACAAGCGGTTCGCCAAAAATACCAAAACGTTTCTTCAATGTTTCTGGATCAGCATGAATTTTGTTTAAGCCAGGGATCTTGTCAATGATACGGTTGGACGCATACATAAGCGGTGCGAAGTTGACCGTTTCAGCATGAGCCATCGATACGCCTTTCAATCCAAAATGGTGTTCGATTGTAGGTGCCGTCCAATCAGCTAATTTAAGCGTGATAGCAGAGACGATCAAACCAACAGCAAGTGCCAAGAACATATTATGATAAGCGTAGTAAGTCACAGAGGCTGCGAAAATCAAATGCCAGAAGTTCCAAATATCCACATTCAGCGTTTTCGTAAAGTTAACGGACAATAAGATGACATTTAACAAAAGCACAAGAGGTATCATCAAAGGGGCAACAGGTGTACCGAAGGATATAGCCGCTCCAATCGGCCATCCAACATCCAAAATATCAAGCTTTAGCCCAAGGGAATTAACCATGGCTTTTGCTGCTGGCCCAAGGCCGCTCACAAGCAAATTAATAACAAGGTTGACACCGACAAAACCAATTCCGATCGTAATACCGGCTCGGAAGGATTTCTTAAAGCCTTGCCTTAAAATCATACCGAAAAGCGTCATAATAATCGGGAGCATAATAGTTGGTCCAAGGTCTAATATAAAATCGACAGCTTGCTTGATCATACATCCACCTCCTGAATTTTTCGAATAAAGCGCTTACAATCTTTTTGTGAAAGGCTATTGGTTTAATTCTTTCTGAAGCACAGCAACCGCTTCTTCATACGACGTCATATCAGACAACCTCATCATCACCTCTTCTTTTCTAAAAAGTGTCATGAGCTTCTCTAACATCACAAGCTGCTTACTAGGTTCAGAGATTGCTAGGACGAACACAATTTTGGCTAGCACAGTTTCATCAGGGCTCCCCATCTTGTGAAAGATAACAGGTTCCTTTAAAGTGGCTACACTAATCGCCGGTTTGTTCACATGCTCAGGATCTGTATGTGGAATTGCTACCCCAAAGGTCGCAAGTGGAAGGCCCGTAGGATATGTTTTTTCTCTTTCAAGCACCGCTGGTAAAAAGCTCGACTTAATATATCCTCCCGCTTCTAATCGCTCTGCTAAATATGTGGTCACCTCCTCTCTCGAAGATGCATCGCACTGTAGCTTGATCAGCTGTTCATCTAACTCAAACAAGTTGTTCAAACAACCACTCCTTTCATTTGGTATAAATATGAACACATGTAACAAAAAGAAAGAACATTTTGGAATAGAACCTTTTATAAAGCGCTTACAAATATACGTTCTGAAAAATGTTCAATGTTGTTACCTTTGTAAAGATATTATAATATTCTAAATTATAAGTCAATGTTCCTAGGAAAAATTTTATAAAAAAAGATGCAGTCTTTTCTGCATCTCAGATTGTTGACAAAGGGCTAAAATGATCTTTATTTAGCCCTTTGTCTTCTTTTCAGTGTGACCTGAAAACCTTTGAAGCCTAGGAAGGACGGCTACTTTTGCGGAGCGAATTTGCAATTCGTGAGCACCAGCACGCAGGACTGACAAAGAATGCGAGGGTTTGTCTACACGCTGAGATGCGGTCTTTTCTGCATCTTTCATCAACTCTGCTCTACTTCTTATTAAATGTGACTTCCTCTCTCTAATTACTCTGTACTTGCTCTTTGATGTCAGCAACAAATTTGTCATTAATCATTGAGAAATACATTACAGTCCTGTACTTCATAAATGGCGAAGCGTCTTCCGCTCTTTGATCAGCTGTGTTTCTTTTATTTTAAATAAAAAAAGAAACGCCATCCTTAAGAGGCGCTTCTTTTCCCAGGAAATGTTCTTATTGGGCAGATAGCTTTAAATTGACGCCAACGGCAGTTCCGTTTCTCGAGGAGTCAGCCACTCCAGTAAAGGTTCCTGCTTTTCGATCAATGAGTAGTGCTTGGACATTTCCTATATCAATAGGCGAATTGCCGAAACGATGTCCCATGTCATTAAGCTTTGTTCTCACATCGAGAGGGACACCTACTTCATAACGATAAGAAGTTGGGCTGTTTGTATAAATTCTTGGTTCTTCAACTGCATCCTGAAGCTCCATCTCATATTCAAGCAAATTCAAAATGGTTTGTGAAACAGAAGCAATGATGGTCGTTCCCCCCGGTGAACCTACTGTCATGACAGGTTCATTATCTTTAAAAATGATGGTCGGTGTCATACTGGACAATGGTCGTTTATTCGGCTGAACTTCATTTGCTCCGCCTGGCCTTGCATCAAAATCTGTTAGTTCATTGTTTAAGAAAAAGCCATATTCCGGGACGAGAATCCCTGTACCAAATAACTGTTCAATGGTTGTCGTGAATGACACAACATTTCCCCACTGATCGGCAACAGTAAAATGTGTGGTCTCACCAATGGTTTTATCTTCAGGCTGCGGAACAATAGGGGATGGATTTTTTTCATCCTCATACGCCCATGGATCTCCTTCTTTCGGGTTACGATTCATTTGATCTAATTGAATAAGAGAGGCTCTTTCTGAAATGTAATCATCGTCTAATAGTCCGTTTAGTGGAACATCTACGAATTCGGGGTCGCCGGCATATGCAGCACGGTCAGCATAGGAGAGATGCATTGTTTCAGCAAGTAGTTGATATTTTTCGAATGATTTGGGGTCATATTGAGATAGGTTAAAGTGATCAAGTATTTTGAGCATTTGCAGCATAAACACCCCGCCTGAGCTTGGTGGAGGCATACTTGCAAGCTGGTATCCTTTATAGTCTCCCCAGATAGGCTTGTCAGTCTTGACCTCATAACGACCAATGTCATTAGTTGTCATTGTTCCGCCAAAATCTTGGACTGTATTTGCAAGTGCCTTTGCTACTTTTCCTTCATAAAATGCTTTGCTTCCTTTTTTCGCAATGAGCTTAAATGTTTTTGCAAGACCTGGCTGAACTAGGAGGTCCCCTTCTTTGAGCGGCTGATCATCTGGAAGAAAGATTGGCGCTGCGGCCGTTTTTTTCAATTTTCCTTGATGATCATCAATGGCTTTTGCCAGGACAGAATCGATTTCAAATCCATCCTCTGCAAGCTGAATGGAAGGCTTAATTAATTCCTTCATCGAGCGGGTACCCCACTTATCTAATGCCGCCTCAAGACCTTTTACAGTCCCTGGAACACCAACAGCATTACCGTGTGTAGATCGCTCATCGAACGGGATGACTTTTCCCTCATCTGTTAAAAACATGTCTGGTGTTGCGCCTTGTGGTGCTCTTTCTCGACTATTGATGATGGATGTTTCTTTTGTCTTCCCATCATAAACCATCATAAATCCTCCGCCACCAATTCCAGACATCATTGGCTCTGTCACATTCAGTGCGTACTGGATGGCAACAGCAGCGTCAACAGCGTTTCCACCTTTCTTTAATACATCTGCACCCACTTCTGATGCGAGTGGATGGGCAGTAGCCACCATGCCATCCTTCCCAACAGCTACTTTATTCCCATGAGTTTCGTTTGCAGTGACCTGACTGACAGGCAGGAAAAACGAGAAAACCAACAGACATATGGACAAAATAGTTAGAGAAATGCGTTTCATACACAACACCCCTTCCATATTCTTACTTTGACCATACCGACTTCTTGACCAGAATACAATAGATTATTCTAAAATTTCTAAATTTTTCATTCTATCATCCTATATTCATCAAATATAAAGCGGATTTTCAAAACATATGACATACTTACTAAGTAGGGATAAAGACATACCCTTTCATGTTTTTGATTTCGCGGTATAATAAACGCATCACGAAGGGGGAAGGATGATGAATCAGAAGAGCACCTTATTTTGGGAAACATATTGGAAAGAAAAATCAGAAAGCGCACCAATTGACGCATCTGTTTCCGCTTGGGCATTTGGAGCAGACCCAGATCATTTACTTGACCTTGTTCTGAAAGGGAAAAAAACAGCGACTTGTTCTGGACATCTTTTTTACGAAAAGGAACAGGAGCCGCTTCCAAAGGCAGGACAATATGCGGTCATTTTGGACAGCCATGACGAACCAAAAGCCATCATAGAAATCACGCATGTAGATGTCATGCCAATGAATGAGGTTCCAGAATCATTTGCCCAAGCAGAAGGTGAAGGCGATCTTTCATATAACTATTGGTACAGAGCCCATCAAGCATTTTTCACAGAAGCACTCAAACCGTACGGATTAGAATTTAAAGAAGACATGCTCCTAGTTTGCGAGCGATTTAAACTAGTTTATTCAGCTACTTAAGCTTTAAGCGGCGCCAAAAATGGACCGCTTTTTTCATTTCTTTTCTCCTTTCTGCAAAAGGTGTGTTGAGAACACATCTTTAGGTCAGAATAAGATCAAATAGAAAAAGTGAAGAAATTTTCGACTACACCTGTTTTTTTTCGACAAAAGAATATATAATTATTTGATGTGTGCATTGTCTCATTTATACAATGGAGGGTTTTTACATGTTAAAAAGGAAAAAAGACAAGTTTTCCGTCTTGTTAACGGAAATTGCTAAAAATTTAGATGAAACTGCTGAGTATTTTGTTAGCTATAAAGTAACAAATCAAACCACTCTGAAAGAATTTTCTGACACATTGAAGGAATATGAGACAAAAGGTGATAATCATGTTCATACGATGATTAAAGAACTGAACAAAGCCTTTATTACGCCGATTGAACGTGAAGACATTCTTCAATTGACGAATAGCCTCGACGATGTTTTAGATGGAATTGAGCATTTTTCAGCAACAATGGAAATTTATTCAATGACAAGCTCTGACGAACATATCGACAAATTCAGCCACTACATCAGAGAATGTGCAAAGGAAATTTTAATTACAATCGATTTACTGGCTGAAAATCGCTTAAAAGATATTCAACCACACGCAATCAAAATCAAAGAGATCGAGCATAATTGTGACAATCTTTATCGTAAATCACTTAAGAACTTGTTTGGAAAAGAAACTGATCCAATCAAGGTCATTCAATACAAAGAAATTTACGAAACACTTGAAGAAATTGCTGATTCCTGTCAAAGTGTTGCCAACAATCTAGAAACAATCATTATGAAGAATGCGTAACGGGGTTAGTTAAACATGGACACATTACTCATCCTTACCATATTTATTGTCATTTGTGCACTTGCTTTTGATTTCATCAACGGATTCCACGATACAGCAAATGCCATTGCCACTTCGGTTTCAACAAAGGCGTTAAAGCCTAGACATGCTATTATTATGGCAGCGTTCATGAACTTCTTAGGAGCAATGACATTTACAGGTGTGGCAAAGTCCATTACAAAAGACATCGCAGATCCTTTCACACTTCAAAACGGTTCTGTCGTCATTTTGGCTGCTTTAATTGCGGCCATTACTTGGAACTTGCTTACTTGGTATTACGGAATTCCGAGTAGTTCTTCGCACGCACTGATCGGATCAATTGCAGGAGCTGTTATTGCCTCTGCTGGTTTTGGCGCTTTAAACTATTCGGGGTTCATTAAAATCATTCAAGCACTGTTGCTTTCACCTATCCTAGCTTTCGTATTGGGATATATCGTGTATACCATTATCAAAATTATATTCAGAAACAACAATCTCGCAAAAACAAATAAACAATTCCGACGTGTTCAAATTTTAACTGCTGCACTGCAATCGTATACCCATGGAACAAACGATGCGCAAAAAGCGATGGGGATTATTACGATGGCTTTAATTGCAGGTAATTTGCATACAACTGACGACATTCCTTTCTGGGTACAATTCTCTTGTGCGCTTGCAATGGGACTAGGTACTTCTATTGGCGGCTGGAAGATTATTAAAACAGTCGGCGGTAAAATTATGAAAATTCGTCCAGTAAACGGAGTATCTGCCGACTTAACGGGTGCAGCTATTATCTTCGGTGCGACATTTATTCACTTACCTGTTAGTACCACTCACGTGATCTCATCTTCTATTCTAGGTGTAGGTTCTGCACACAGAGTAAAAGGAGTAAACTGGGGTACGGCAAAACGCATGCTTGTCACTTGGGTGATCACATTACCGATTTCGGGAACTCTAGGGGCTCTTATATACTTTGTGTTACATGCGATTATCTAATATCAAAGACCTGTCTGACAGGTCTTTTTTTATTTGCCCGCACACTTCAACACCTTTTCCTACAAGCCATTTTTTCATGAAGCAGGGTTTCCAATCATATCCATAGAAATGAATAAGTATCCATCTGTCTATGGGAGAGAAGAACATGCTATTATTTTTTCAATTGACCGTGTGGTTATTGCTAGGTGCTCTTGCTGTATATGTATTTGCCGTATGGCGCTTTGAACAAAAAGTAAAAGAAAAGATGTTTGCCATTCGTAAAACGTGGTATTGGATTTATGTAGCTGGTGCTGTTGTGTACTGGACAAATGACCCTTCTTCAATCTTTACCGATTGGATGCACTACTTGATTATTGCCGTTTTTTTTGCATTAACCGATGCATTCATCTTTCTCAGCTCCTATATTAAAAAACTCGGAAATCACGAACTGGAAACCGACACCCATCAACTCCTAGAACAAAATAACGATTTACTTCATTCTTACCTCAATAAGCTAAAAACGTACCAATACCTATTGAAAAATGAACCGATTCATGTATATTATGGAAGTGTAGAGGCATATATAGAGGGAATTGAACGGCTCATTTATTCTTTTGCCGACAAGATGAATATTCAAGCAGTTCTTTGTCCATACGATACGCAGGAACAAAAAGATGACCTGCTGCGGACACTTGACCAGCGAGCTCTTATTCAGGCGAAGCTTGACAGGCAGGAAGTCTATTACGATGATTTCGGCAAATTGGTGCTCATCCCGTTTTCTGTAGCAGATGATCACTTCGTCATTAAGCTCACCTCTGATGACATTGTCACTGAGTTCGACTATTTATTAATGACGTCACTTACAACAATTTATGACCTAATCTTGCCTGACGAAGAGGAAGGTGATGAAGATGGACCACGCACTTCAAGGGGATAACAACAATCGCAAGAAAAACCCTTTTAAGATTTTAAAGAAAAAGCAACATATCAGTATGGCGGATTACAAGGTAAGCCCCCATACAGAGCGTATTTTTAAAAAGAACGAACAGCTCTTGGGTGAGTATAAAAATAAAAGGGCTTGATTACACTAAAGGACGCGGAACAAAATCCGCGTCCTGCTTCCATTTTCACATAGACTTGCATACAATAATCTATACGCTGCAACGATTGAGGTGCCAATAAATGAAAAAGAAAATCAAACAATTGAGATATGTTCAGTTTGCTGAATATAAGTCGTCGCCTTATATGCGTCGATTAAATGAGCAAAGTGAAGCAGTCATCCAATCATACAAACAGAAACACTCACTTACTTAACAGCTTCAGAAGTTTTTCCTTCGTTTTAGGTCCGTATATCCCATCACTTGTCAGACCATTTACCAGCTGAAAACGCGCTACGGCGTTCGCCGTTTTTTCTCCGTAAACTCCGTCTATTCCTTTATTTGCAGCTGCTTTATCAGGATAAAAATAAACAGCAGCAAGCGCCTGTTGGACGAGGCGTACGTGCTCTCCCTTTGTCAATGGAGAAGTCACCTTTAAAACCCCATCTGGCAGCTCATACAAGCTCTTTGCATCGTTAAGATAAATTTTGAGAACCTGTCCAATTTGAATCTTATTCGGATCGCTAATGTCATTCCACTTCTGTAAATCCTGAACTGTGACCCCATGAGCTTTCGCAATACTCGTTAACGTATCCCCGCTTTTCACGACATACGTGATGACCGTCTCCGGATCTTCTGCCGTTTCAATCCCTTTTTTAAATTCATCCCAAGTAGATAGAAGCTGGCGTGGGCATGCTTTTCCAGACCAGTACTGATGTGTGACCACGTTTGCTAGCGGAATGTGATGTTCTTTTAACAGCTTTTGAATGAGCCATTGTGCATGTTTGACCGCTTGCTGAAAATTTCCATCTTCATTCTCACAAATTTCAATACCGATCGACTTCCGGTTACCCTTCCCATGACCATCCCCTGCATGCCAGCCATTTTCATTTAATGGCAGATGCTGAAAGATTTCATGATCATCCACTGTAAAGTGCCAGCTCACCTCAGTCGTTGGGCTTTTTACATAGGCCGCATGACTTTTCGCATCCGCTCCCTTTGACGTGTTTGCTGTGTTATGCACCGTTACATACTCCGGTGTCATCGCATATCCTGGGCGGTTCCCGTTTCCAACTGGAATAAAATCTTGATAAATTTGTACCATCTACTGCACTCCCTTTTGCTAGATTGAATTGATCTTTCTCATCAATCGGTGGCGTTCGTAAGACAATACTTGTTTGTTTTCATGAGAAGACTATGGTAAAATTTGAATTCAATTCACTCTTTTTATTAGTGAGAAGTGCAAAAATACAGAAAAAAACAGGAATTAATTCCATTTTTCCTTGATTTTATGTTAAAATTGTTAAAAATACGCCGATATAAAAAGTAAGTAATAGCTCATTTAGCTATTTAGTCCTATATGGACTTTTCTTTTACGCCAAAAATAGAACATACGTTTGTATGGAGGTTTTCAAATGACTGGTTTTTTAACCCATTTAGAAGAAGATATTAAGCGTTTATATGATCAATTGCAAATAAGCGGTCCTGCTTATAGAGAGATGCAAAGGATCGCTTCTGAATTTCGTGTATGGGTCCATTACGAAGAGACTGGCAGCATGATGATCCAGCATCAAGGTCTTTACAGTATTATCTTAAACAGATCCCTATCACCTGAAGAACAGTGGCAGGATTTTGCCCACGAGCTTTGTCATGTGCTAAAGCATACTGGCAATCATTTCAAAATGAACAAACTCTTTCGAGAACTGCAGGAGTTTCAGGCAAAACAATTCATGTACCACTTTTGTGTGCCAACCTTTATGCTGCTGAAAATGAAGCTTCCAACCCTTCGGCAGCAAGCCATTTTGCATATTGCTCAAACGTTTCACGTCACTTGGGCTTTTGCTGAAAAACGGGTTGCCTTATTCGAACAGCGAAAAGCAGGTATTCGCTTTCAACAGGAGTTTACGTCTTATTTAATGAAAGCAGAAAGAGTCGCAGAAAAAGAAGCCGTTTATCAAACGTAAATAATCGGACATAAAACGATAGAAGTTTATTCATAAAGGGCTAATACTTGTTTGAGTACATTTGTGTACCGATAAAATTGTTCAGTTTGTGTATCTCGCCGGTATCGACGCCTAAAGTCTTGAAAGAATGCTCTTCTTTGCGCCTGACTAATTTCAAGTTGTACACTTTTTCCTGTCAAACATTTGTTATTGATATTATCAGGATGCGTTCCAGAAAAACGATCAGATTCGGCTAGCAGCAATGCGTGAAAGCCATTTAGCGTTAAACGCTTCACAGTTTCTGCCGCTCTTTCTCTGTCCGTACCCCCCACTAACGTTTGAAGCACCTCTGTTTCTCCGTAACCATGAAGTGCAAACGTATAATGATGGGTATGCACCTCTGAAAGGCAAAGCGGCTCATCAAAGCGTGTGCTTGTAATATGAAGAACATGATTGCCTTTTACTTTAAGGCCTTCAAATAAATACATAGAATAATCACAAGATATTTCATGAACAAGCTCACTCACGCCTGATTCAATTCCTCCGGCATGAGGCGACAAAACCAGAAGCTGGTCACCTTTCCGCTCGTGAAGAATTTGATAATCAATCCCTTTTCTTTCATGAGCGGAAAGCTCTTCATAACTTTGATACGTATCGATAATTTGCCTCATGTCATCTGCTCCATTTCTTTATATGAGCATAAGTCTACTGATCCCTCATTCTTTTGTAAAGAGGTTTCGAATCAAATATACCACTTGAATTCTTCCTTAAATCTTCCTTACATTTACGCCATTCTGTTGAATTTTGAGAAAAAATGACCGATAATTGAAATGGATAGAACTTTTGGACTATATGAATCTTTTTGTATTCTCTCTCATAAATTAGAAATATTGTGATCTACATCTGGAGGAAATCATGTTAAAAAAGAAAACGACCCTCACTCTGATCATCTTACTCCTTAGCTTCGCTGGCATTATTTATTGGAAATGCTTCTCTCTTCAAGGCGTGTCTCACGGAACATTCATCCGCTCGATGTCATCACCTGACGGAATGTATATCATCAACACCTATCAGCATAGCGGAGGAAAGCTAAAGGAAAACGCAGTCAGAGCAGAAATTGAAAACAAACTGACCCACCGCAAGAAAACGATTTACTGGAAATACCCTGATAAAGACCCTCTCATCCAATGGAAAAACGGACAGCTTGTTCAAATTGGACATGAATTTTTAAATGTGGTGAAAGGCGACACGTATGATTATCGCTTTGATCAGAACAAGAGAAAATAACGACATACAAAAAACGAATCCTCTTGGATTCGTTTTTTACGTTGACATGACGGTTTGCATGAATTTCTTCATATCCTTACTAACCGTCGTCAATCGATCGACAATTTCACTAAACTCTGTCACAAGTGAAGCCTGTTCTGATGAAGAACCTTTCATATGGTCCATACTCTCAAGTAATGTATGTATATTGGAGGAAATTCCTTGCAGTGAGCTTTCGATGTTTTCTGTTGCACGTGAAGTTTCACTTGAAAGCTTTTGAACCTCACTTGCTACAACACTAAAACCTGCTCCCTCTTTTCCTGCCCTGGCCGCTTCAATTGACGCATTCAATCCTAGCAAACTCGTTTGTTTCGAGATGCCTTTAATCATTTTTGTAATATCGGTTGTTTGTTTCGAGCTTTCAAGAGTTTGCTGCGTTTGTAAGGTCATCTCCTCACTTGTAGCAGAAAGCTCCTCTGAATGTGCCGCCACCACGTGTACTTTTTCTTGAATACTTTGAATAATGTCATTCAATGATTCCATATATGCTTCAAGCTCTAATTGATTTTTGAGCGGAAAACCTAAAGCGAGTGCACCAATCACTTGCCCATTTCCATCAAAAATGGGCAATCCCATTGCATTTAAAGGTACTCCATATACTGATTCAGGCACAAACATACTCGATGTCTCACCTCTCAGCGCTTTTTTCATATTCAGATCATCTGGTTTAATACGTTCACCAGCTCGAATTTGAAAATCAACATCTTTCGATGGCAAATACAGCAAAAATTTCTCTCGGTCAATGACACCCATCGTCACTTCATTTTTTAAAATCTGCATCATATAAGGTGCTGCTGTCACTATACTCTGTAGTATATCCATTTTCCCTACCCCCTTGTATTATTTATCGGTCGTTCTTTTTAAATAATAGTTATTTTTTAAAAATAATGATGATGATGAAAGTTATTTCTCATATGTACGAGTAAAAAGAAGGAGATTCCCTATTTATATTCAACAAAACGTAAATTTGCTATAATTTAAGTATCAACATATGATGAAATGGTCATGTAATCATTTTATATATATTCATTGGAGGCGCATGTTGTGAGACAACCTATGACATATGAGCGGGCGATCGTCATTGGCAGTGGTATGACGGGAATACTCGCTGCAAAAGTTTTATCAACGTTTTATCATCAAGTTTTCATGATCGAAAAGGACGAAATGCCAGACTCTCCTAAGAATCGTCTCGGCACTCCTCAAGCTTTTCATCCACATAGAATGCTGCCACTAGGCAAGCAAATAGTGGAACGTCTATTTCCTGGTTATACAAAAGAGTTACTGACAATGGGCGGATTTAATACGTGGCATCAACCCTCTCGATTTATCACAAAAGATGGTGAATTAACGCTTACTGATACCGAAGAAACAGCTGTCACAAGACGTGCCATGCTAGAGTGGGTGCTGATGCAAAGAATGTTAAATGAAAGACGGGTGCAATGTTTAGAAAAACATGAAGCCCTCTCACTTCAGTTGAAAGAGGGAACAAACCAAGTCATCGGACTGATCGTGAAAGATCGGCATGAAAAACCAGGAAGCATTTTTGAAATGAAAGCAGATTTAGTGATCGATACATCTGGAAGAATGTCTAAATTGCCAAAATGGCTGAAGGATGCTGGACTGACCTTACCGCGGGCAGATGAATTATCTGTGTCACTCGGTTACAGCACAAGATACTACAAGATACCACCAGAAGCGCCATACCAGCAATCAATGGTCGTCGTGGGTCAGCCGGAGAGGCAAATCCCAACAGGGCTATTTGAACGGGTAGATCATGATTTAGTGGCTGTTCTTCTCTCTGCAGCTGGCGGATCACATTATCCAACAACGGATGCTGATCAATTTGATTCCGAAACAGCTGCACTGACCCATCCCGCAATAGCAGATGCCATCACTCATTTAACGCCCTATACAAAGCCAAAAGGATTTAGAGTACCTTCTTGCGTGAGATATCACTATGAACAAATGCACGATTGGCCGAGTGGATTATTGGTGATGGGCGATGCCTTGTGTACATTAATCCCATTCATGGGCAAGGAATGACAAAGGCCGCACTCGAAGCACAAACTCTTGAGCGTATGCTCAAACAAGCACAAAAAAAGGAGCAGCTATCATTTGAAAAGGACACATTACAACAAATGCAGCATGCCAATGAACTTGGCTGGTGGCTTTGTGCGATTGCTGATATGGCGTGGGAAGGCGTCAAATTAAAAGGAGAAACAACCATTCCCCATTTGACGTTCATACAAGGATTTTTAAATCGCTACGTACAATACACCATAGTAACAAAACAGCCTGAACGTCTTGAAGCGTATCACCAAATGCATTCTTTCTTAATAGAACCGAGAGAAATCATCAACTTAGAACAGTTGCATAACATGATTCAAGCCGACACCTCTGGAGAAACGGCCGAATGGTGGAGTCAGTGGGATCAAGAGGACGATGAACGCAATCGAGCTTTTTTCCATGAAGCGGTTCCTGACTTTCGTTTACAGCACTTGCTTTCATTAGATTGAAACAAAAAAAGCCCCTTAGTGGGGCTTCAGGCTGTCGAGAAAATCTCGACAGCTTTATTTTTTCCCTTAAAGTTTCCATTCCCCCGTTTTATAATAGAGAAAAGCATACTAAAGGAAGGTGTTTTTCTCATGTTCCACACTAGAAATTCTTCTCAGCACGAAGCCGAATTTGTATTGCTAGATCAACTGGTCGAAGAGGATCACCTGCTTCGTAAAATTGATCAGTACATTGATTTTTCATTTATCGTAGATAAAGTCAAACCCTATTATAGTGAGAATAAAGGTCGTCCTTCTCTTGATCCACTTATTTTGTTCAAAATGATGTTTATCGGATACCTGTACGGTATCCGTTCTGAAAGACAACTTGAAAAAGAAATTTACTATAACATGGCGTATAGATGGTTTTTAGGTTTGAACATCAATGACCCCGTTCCCCACCACTCGACCATTAGCTGGAATCGTCGTACTCGATTCAAAGATACAACGATTTTTCAAGACATTTTTGATGAAATTGTGCTTCAAGCCATCAATCATGATATGGTAGGAGGCCGCGTTCTTTTTACTGATTCGACTCATCTTAAAGCCAATGCCAATAAACATAAATATACGAGAAAAACGATTGAACAAGATACTCAGAACTATATAAATGATTTAGAAGAAGCGATCCAAGAAGATCGAGAGGTACACGGAAAAAAGCCCTTAAAGGTAAAAGAGGAGGTGAAAACGGAAAAAGACATTCGTCAAAGTACGACTGACCCTGAAAGTGGCTATCTTTATCGTGAAAACAAGCCAGAAGGCTTTTTCTACCTAGACCACCGTACAACGGATATGAAGTACAATATCATCACGGATGCCCATGTCACGCCCGGCAATATCCATGACTCTGTTCCGTATCTTGATCGATTGGATCACCAAATCGCCCGATTTGGTTTTCAAGTAGAAGCTGTTGCCCTTGATTCTGGTTATTTGACAACCCCAATCTGTAAAGGTTTATCCGATCGCCGTATTTTTGGTGTCATCGCACATAGACGCTTTCATCCAACAAGAGGATTATTTGAGAAATGGAAATTTCAGTATGATTCTGAACATGATCACTACATATGCCCAAATGGCGAGAAGCTATTATATACAACAACTGATCGAAAAGGTTATCGATTCTACAAATCAGACCCTAAAAAATGCGTATCGTGTCCTTTCCTAGAGAGCTGTACAAGGTCGAAAAATCATCAAAAAGTGATCTCAAGACATGTATGGGAAGAACATAAAGAAAAGATCAGACAAAATCGTCTGTCTGCTTCTGGAAAAGAGCTATATAAAAAAAGAAAAGAAAAAATAGAGCGAAGCTTTGCAGATTCAAAACAACTGCATGGGCTTCGCTACTGCCGGTTGAGGGGAAAACAAAATGTGAGTGAGCAAGTGCTTCTCACAGCTGCCTGTCAGAACATGAAGAAGATTGCCACACACCTAGCGAAGCTAGGCTAGGTGTGTGGGAGGCCTTTTTCTTTAATCTCATCCATCATCATTACGATGAAAATAAAAAAGATTGTAGAAAAACATGAGTTTCTCTACAATCTGAAGCCCCTTAGTGGGGCTTTTTCATTAACGTAATAATTGAAGTACGTTTTGCGGCTGTTGGTTTGCTTGAGCTAACATTGCTTGAGATGCTTGAGAAAGAATGTTGTTCTTTGTGAACTCACTCATTTCTTTCGCCATGTCAACATCACGAATACGAGATTCAGCAGCTGTTAAGTTTTCAGCAGAAGCACCAAGGTTGTTGATTGTGTGCTCTAGGCGGTTTTGGACTGCTCCAAGTGCTGAACGCTGTTTAGATACTGCACCGATCGCTTCATCAATTTTTGCTACTTCGACGTCAAAGTCAAAACCATCTTCATTTACTTTAATATCTTTGACAGTCAAGGTTTCAGCGTCCATTTTGCCGATCTGTACGTTGATATTTTGCTCAATGTTTGCGCCAATTTGAAATTGGAATCCATCTTCAACGCTACCATCCAACAGATTCTTTCCGTTGAATGCTGTACGCTGAGAAATCCCATCAATTTCATCTACCAAAGCCGTGAGCTCTTCTTGAATAGCTGTTAAATCTTCTGTTTGTTGAGTCCCAACGTTACCCGCTTGAACTGTTAATTCACGCATACGTTGAAGGATCGCATGTGTTTCAGTTAATGCACCTTCAGCTGTTTGAATAAGAGAGATACCATCTTGTGCGTTTTTAGATGCCATTTCTAATCCGCGGATTTGTCCACGCATTTTTTCAGAGATGGCTAGACCTGCTGCGTCATCTCCTGCACGGTTGATACGAAGACCAGAAGAAAGCTTCTCCATGTTCTTTTGCCCTGCTCCATTGTTTGCAGACAAACGATTCAGTGTGTTAAGTGCTGCGATATTGTGGTTAATTCTCATGTTTAATGACCTCCATGTGTTTGAACCAATTGAACATCCTTGTCCAAAAGTTCTAAATTAGAATTTTTTTGTAAGCCTTACAATCCCTTTATCGAACTTTAATGGAATTTGTTTAACAAAAAAGGAATAAATAAGGTAAAAGTCTCATTGGTTATGATCGTTTCGCTAGAGTATGCCAAATTTAAAGGTCATTTTTCATGATTTATAAGCGGGATTTAAGAATCATAAGACTGGAGAAAATGCGAAGAAAACAGCATAAAAAAAAGCCCCATTAAGGGGCGTTTCATTAACGTAGTAATTGAAGTACGTTTTGTGGCTGTTGGTTCGCTTGTGCAAGCATTGCTTGAGACGCTTGAGAAAGAATGTTGTTCTTTGTGAACTCACTCATTTCTTTCGCCATGTCAACGTCACGGATACGAGACTCAGCAGCTGTTAAGTTTTCAGAAGATGCACCAAGGTTGTTGATTGTGTGCTCTAGACGGTTTTGAACCGCACCTAGTTTAGAACGTTGATCTGACACTTGTTTGATTGCATTATCAACGATATCTAATTGATCATTGAAACCACCTGCAGCACCTGCAGCAATAGTTGCAAAATCAGTTACTTTAAGAGCTGAAACTGTTTTAGTTGCATCAGCTGGGTCTGTTCCAAGTTTATCAGCAGACATTGCTTTGATGTTTACATCTAATTTTTGTGCTTTGTTTGCACCAATTTGGAAAGTTAATGTAGCTGTTTCAAAATCACCATTCAACAATTTTTTACCGTTGAACTCAGTACGATCAGAGATACCATTTTTATCAGTACCGTTACCAATTTCTTGAACTAGGTTATTGATTTCTTCTTGAATTGCACCAAGATCTGTATCGTCTTGTGTACCAGTGTTTCCAGCTTGTACAACTAGTTCACGAACACGTTGAAGGATTGAGTGAGTTTCAGTCAATGCACCTTCAGCTGTTTGGATAAGAGAGATACCGTCTTGTGCGTTTTTTGAAGCCATTTCTAATCCGCGGATTTGTCCACGCATTTTTTCAGAGATTGCTAGACCTGCTGCGTCATCTCCTGCACGGTTGATTTTAAGACCAGAAGAAAGCTTCTCCATGTTCTTTTGGCTCGCACCGTTGTTTGCAGACAAACGGTTTAATGTGTTAAGTGCTGCGATATTGTGGTTAATTCTCATTTCCTATTACCTCCATGTATGTGGGACCTGACAGACGTCCTTGTCTGAAAAAAGTCCTTTATTCTAGGGCTTATCAACCCTACAATTCTTTTATCGGAATATTTCATAGGAAGTTTAACACTTTTTAATATTTATTTATTAATTTATCAGTCTTAATTCATGATTTAATTCTATGGAAATGACGTATTGTGTGCTCCTTTTAAAATATTAGTTCTTCTTTTCATATTTTTAATTTAAAATATAAGTACTCACCAAGTGGGTCTCACATGATATATTCAGGATCTGCTTTTTTCAAATATCAGTAGACATAAAAAAGCCCCATAAAGGGGCCCTTCATTAACGAAGTAATTGAAGTACGTTTTGCGGTTGTTGGTTTGCTTGTGCAAGCATTGCTTGAGACGCTTGAGAAAGAATGTTGTTCTTTGTGAACTCACTCATTTCTTTCGCCATATCAACGTCACGAATACGAGACTCTGCCGCTGTTAAGTTTTCACCAGAAGCACCAAGGTTGTTAATTGTATGCTCTAGACGGTTTTGAACTGCACCTAGTTTAGAACGTTGGTTAGATACTTGTTTGATAGCTCCATCAACGATATCTAATTGATCATCGAAAGAAAGTGCGCCAGTAGCAGTCGGATCAGCAAATTGTGTTACATCGATGTCAGCTACTGCGTGGTCTGCTTTAAGAGTTCCGTCAGCTTCTAATGTACCAAGTGCTGTAGAAGACATTGCTTCGATGTTCACATCTAATTTTTGTGCTTTATTTGCACCGATTTGGAAAGTTAATGATTTTGCATTAGCACCAGCTGCGCTGAAAGAACCGTCAAGTAGTTTCTTTCCGTTAAATTCTGTACGGTCAGAGATACCGTTTTTGCCAGAACCGTCACCAATTTCTTGAACTAGGTTAGCGATTTCTTCTTGGATAGCACCAAGGTCTGTTTCATCTTGTGTACCAGTGTTTCCAGCTTGAACGACAAGCTCACGTACACGTTGAAGGATTGAGTGAGTTTCAGTCAATGCACCTTCAGCTGTTTGGATAAGAGAGATACCGTCTTGTGCGTTTTTCGTCGCCATTTCTAATCCGCGGATTTGTCCACGCATTTTTTCAGAAATTGCTAGACCTGCTGCGTCATCTCCTGCACGGTTGATTTTAAGACCAGAAGAAAGTTTCTCCATGTTCTTTTGGCTAGCACCGTTGTTTGCAGATAAACGGTTAAGTGTGTTAAGTGCTGCGATATTGTGGTTAATTCTCATTTCCTATTACCTCCATGTATATGGGACCTGACAGACGTCCTTGTCTGAAAAAAGTCCTTAATTCTAGGGCTTTACAACCCTGACAATTCTTTTATCGGATTATTTCATAGGAAGTTTAACATTTTTTAATATTTATTGATAATTTTACATATCTTTATTCACTATTTAGTTTCACAAAGATTTCTATTATGCTATTCGTTCAAGTGATGAGCACATAGCCTGTATTAAAATGAATAGGAACAAAATAAAAAAGCCCCATAAAGGGGCCTGTTATTAACGAAGTAATTGAAGTACGTTTTGTGGCTGTTGGTTCGCTTGTGCAAGCATTGCTTGAGACGCTTGAGAAAGAATGTTGTTCTTTGTGAACTCACTCATTTCTTTCGCCATGTCAACGTCACGGATACGAGACTCAGCAGCTGTTAAGTTTTCAGAAGATGCACCAAGGTTGTTGATTGTGTGCTCTAGACGGTTTTGGACTGCACCTAGTTTAGAACGTTGGTCTGAAACTTGTTTGATCGCACCATCTACGATGTCTAGTTGTTGATCAAATGTAAGTGTTGGTGTAGCAGCAGCGAATTGTGTAACATCAATGTTAGAGACTGCTTGACCCGCTACAAGAGTTCCATTATTAAGAGCCCCTAGTTTGTCAGAAGACATTGCTTCGATATTTACGTCTAATTTTTGCGCTTTGTTTGCACCGATTTGGAATGTTAAAGTAGCTGTACCATTAGCAAAGTCGCCATTTAACAATTTTTTACCGTTGAACTCAGTACGATCAGAGATACCATTTTTTCCAGTACCATTACCAATTTCTTGAACTAGGTTATTGATTTCTTCTTGAATTGCACCAAGATCTGTTCCGTCTTGTGTCCCAGTGTTTCCAGCTTGAACAACAAGCTCACGTACACGTTGAAGGATCGAGTGAGTTTCAGTCAATGCACCTTCAGCTGTTTGGATAAGAGAGATACCGTCTTGTGCGTTTTTTGAAGCCATTTCTAATCCGCGGATTTGTCCACGCATTTTTTCAGAGATTGCTAGACCTGCTGCGTCATCTCCTGCACGGTTGATTTTAAGACCAGAAGAAAGCTTCTCCATGTTCTTTTGGCTCGCACCGTTGTTTGCAGACAAACGGTTTAATGTGTTAAGTGCTGCGATATTGTGGTTAATTCTCATTTCCTATTACCTCCATGTATGTGGGACCTGACAGACGTCCTTGTCTGAAAAAAGTCCTTCGTTCTAGGGCTTATCAACCCTGACAATTTTATTATCGGACGTGGTAATAGGATGTTTAGCAGATTTTTTTTAAAATATCTCATTTTCCCATGACGTTTATCCTAATTTTAACAATTTCACAAAAACAAAAACTGCTGATCTATCATCAGCAGTTTTGCCATTATATGAATATCATATCAGTATTGTTTGATATCAAACATTAAAATATTTTGGTACACCACATAATCCTTCTTACTTGTGAAAGGTCCTTTATTATGTTCATCATTGATCTCATAGAAGTTCATACCAACCCCAAAGCTTCTCTCTTTATACCAGTTAAGAAAATCGTTGATTTCTTTCATTGAAAGCAAATAATCTTTTTGCAGTCCGTTTATCATAGTAATGGAAAGTATACCTTTCGCAGTTTCTTCTCCAGGCTTTGTTCCATCTTGGTCTTTCGGTTCTTCCGTTGTGCCGTCACCAGGTTTTGTTCCGTCTTGATCTTTTGGTTCTTCCGTTGACCCATCACCAGGCTTTGTTCCATCCTGATCTTTCGGTTCTTCTGTTGACCCATCACCAGGCTTTGTTCCGTCCTGATCTTTCGGTTCTTCTGCTGATCCATCATCTGGTTTTGTTTCATCCTGATCCTTAGTGACTTTTTGCAGATCTTTTAATGGAATTGAGATAACAGATTTAAAAGTGTTTTTGACAGAATGACTACCAATTGACTCAGCATAATCTCTTCCACCAATGACATATAATTGATCATCAGCAATAACTGCTACAGATCCAACTCTACCTTCAGGAATTTCATATAAAGAATCTTGGACTTGTCTAGTTTGTGGATCAAATATCTGAACTTGTTTTAATAACTTACTTGATCTATCTCCAATTTGCTGACCGCCAATCATAAATAATTTATGATCGTATGTCGCATATGCGGCTTCATATGCAAAAGAATTTAATTGAACATCCTTTAAGCGTTGCCACTTCCCTAGCTTCATATCATATTCTAATATATCTTTATCATTCGCTCGGCTAACGTTAGCCTCACCACCAGCAATATATAACTTTCCATTTATCTCCGAAATACTTCTACCCTGACGAGAAGCTAATTGAGAATTATCTAAACTTTCCCACTCTCCACTTACCGTATCATAGGAATAAAAATTTACTTGAGAGCTTGATAAAGATGCTACTATATAAATTTTTTCTCCAACTGTAGCTGCTCTTAAGGAACCAGTTATATATGATGTATATATAAATTTCTCAGGCATCTTAATTGGTTCTTCTGTCCATTGATCTAGTTCTGTATCATAAACATCGATGGTTTTGTGAACTGTTTTAGTTGTATCAGTAAGGCCGCCAATGACATAGATTTTTTTACCTACTGTTGCGTAGGTAGCTCCTGTTCTTAATCTAGGCATACTTGTTTTTTCTGACCACAAATCAATTTTAGGATCATACATATATGTTGAATTGTTGAATTTAGACTGTTGACTTGCTCCACCAAATACATATATTTTCCCATCAACCACTCCTACACTTGCTCCGATTCGCTCTTCCGGTAAGTCCGCTCGCTTCGTCCAGCCATTTGTCTCTGCTGCATGAGCTTTTAACGGATGAATTGTAACCATCATAAAAATGGTCAAAAGCACTAGAAAAAATCCTTTTTTCATCGTTTTTTCCCTCCATATCTTAAATATCCCTCCTTTTATCGACATATTTGTAAATAAATTTAATTTTTATCATTGTACACTAGAATGAATATCTCCAAAGTACATCTGCTATTTACCCTCACACATACATCACCGGCGTTGATATTTTAATAATCTTCCCGCCTCGACGATAAAATCTTGGGACGCGGCGGCTTAAAGTAGCGATGACTTCGTAGTTGATTGTATTGAGCATTTCAGCAATTTCATCGACAGAAATTTCTCCGCCCTTTTGACGACCGTATATGACGACTTCCTCACCTTGCTTTGCTTTCATTTCTCCCAGACTGATCATCGTCATATCCATTGTGACTCGGCCAGCAATCGGCATTCGTTTTCCGCGGAAAAGCATAAATCCCCGATTTGATAAAGCACGTGAGTACCCATCTGCGTAACCGATCGGTATGGTGGCAATGACTTCATCCGGTTTTGCTACATATGTTGCACCATAACTGACGGTCCTTGGCTCTGTCACCATTTCCTTTACGAACGCAATCCTTGCTTTTAAACTGAGAGCGGGCTCTAGCTGAACAGCGTCTAAGCTTTCAATGTATTGAGAAGGATACAGTCCATAAAGTCCGATGCCTAGCCGAATCATATCGGCGCTAAATTCAGGAAACGCGATGGCAGCCGCTGTATTGTTCATATGTACGGTCGGCAGCTTAATTCCTTGTTTTTTCAAAAAACGAAGAAAATCAATAAAAATGCTGTGCTGCAGCAGCGTGAAATCAGGGTCAGGCTCATCCGCAGTAGAGAAATGCGTAAAAATCCCGTCCCATCTAAGGTTTTCACTCTTTTCAAGTGCCTCCACCACTCCTAAAAGCTCTTCCTTCGTCCGTACACCTAATCGCCCCATCCCTGTGTCGACATTGACATGTATCCCAAGCCGGCGCTGACTTTCTTCTTCCGCTAAGATCTCATTTGCTTCAACAATCCAGTCTTCACGAAGGCCAGATAGATCAATTCTCCAGGCCGCAGCCCTTTTCACACAGTCGAGCGGGGTAAATCCAAGAACCAAAATCGGTGCTTCAATTTTTGCTCTTCGCAGCACAATGCCTTCCTCCAAGCTAGCAACTGCGAGCTCCGTCGCACCGCTTTCCAGTGCCTGCCGGGCTACCTCCACTGAACCGTGACCATAAGCATTCGCCTTCACGACAGCCATGATCTTACTTTTCCTCGGAATATGCGCTTGAATGGCTTCGATATTTCTTTTAATCGCATCGAGATTGACTTCGATCCAGACTTCCCTGCATAGCTTTTTCATTTATTTTTCCTCCTCATCACATGAGCGTTCTTTCTATCTCCATGTTCGCTTTTGCGTCTAGTCTATCTTTATTCATTTTTGAGAAAAACATTCAACTACAATGACTGGACCTGCTTTGTCTTGTTGCACATAAAAAAAGAAACCACATCAACTGTGATTCCTTCTCTATGAGCGATGATATTCAATTTCATCCGCAGATTTCATCATTGCATCAATATCATGATAAATCTCCTGCAAATTTTCCCGTTCAGTTAAGTATTGAGCATTGCTCTTAGGAACAGGCACATCAAATTGCAGGAAGTTGATTGTCATCGCGTGTAATTCTTGGTCATTCATTGTGAACCTTAATTCAAGCGTCGAGACCTCTTCTTTATCATCACTCTCCGCTACATCATCAATCGGCACACCATCTTCTAACATCTCAACTTGTTTCAAATCTTTCAAGGAAATATCAAGTGACAGCAAATCTATTTTTTCTAGTTGACCCGCCAGGCTGATGTTCAATAAAGCGCATTTTCTTTAACTCATCATCAATCGCAAAGCCCTTATCAACTTGCTCTGAAAATATATAGGTAGATGCTTGAAACCCATCTTCGTGAAAAAGCATCATCATTTTGTCCAATAATATGTTGGGATCATTCTGTTCTTTTCGCCTTTGACATCTACCGGCTATGAATAAAATGACCAGTCCTCCGATGATGCTGAGAGCCGTCCCCAATCCATTCCCTACATCTACGAAAACAGTAAAACCTAAAATAGCAATCATAAAAGCAATGACAATGCCTATGATGAATATCACACAATGCTCCTCCTATCATGACCCTTCATGAATGGTTTAGCCATAGTATAGCATTTGAAGCAAAATGATTTAAGAATATAAATCTGATAGGAGGAAAAACAGACCATAAAGATCTGCTTTCTCATTGAATTTCGTTCAAGTGTTTAAAAGATAGGTAGTAAGAACTCACACACGCCTTCTTCTTCTCTATATCTCTCCATAATAGATGCCTGACGCATGTTCAATTGATTGTTTTGGATCATTTGAGGCAATTGGCTCCAAAACAAATTCACTTTTTCGATTGTATGTGTCACTGTAAACACAGCATACTTTCCCCCTTCAAAATGTCCAGTCTGAACCATTTGATCTTTTGAGAAATCTCTATTTGTCATCAACATGAGGTCGTATCTGCATTTTTCTGGTGGAATTTTTCCAGGATCATCTTGAGGAACACCATATATACCAAATTCCTTTAATTCATCATTTAATTGATGTTGATTGATCCATTTTTTAAATCTCTTCATCATCTCTACATTTTCTTTGTTGCCATATGGTCCTATATTCCTCATATACACCATCTTCATTTTGCTTACTATTTCAATTTTGTAATTCATGATTCCCCTCCAACTCTTATTGGAAGATTGGCCAATCATTCCTTACATCCAACGGTAACATCCTTTAAAATATAATACAGTAGGATATTAAAAATAATTGAATTATGTCGGAAAAACATTCACAGGAATTGCGATTTAGATCATAAATTAAGTCATCTCATTTTCTCTTCAAATAAACATATCCAATTTTTTGAAATAAAAAAAGAACGGTCTTTAGCCGCTCACTTGTTTATTGATTTTCCTTTGAAGATTTAGCAAAGAGAAGGGTGACAATCGAATAGATAATTGTTCCGAAAAACAGACCATTTAACAAGCTGATAAACAACATCTTACAAACCAGGCCAACATAATAAGACACTGGCGTCCCCGGAAACACAGCCATATTGAACAGACTAATCATAAAGGTTAAAGCAAAAAATATAATGAAAATCTTTCGAAATACTGTTGATTTTAACATTGTCATTTTACTTCCTCCTCAGTATGTTTTCTATGGGAAAAATATTCTTTATACATTGCGTATATTCCGTTTTATAGTAAAAAGCCCTTAAAGGGCTTTTTACTTAAGCAGTATAACCAATACTTGCAGTATGACCTCTCCTAGCTTCATCATGACTTGCTGTCACTTCAGACGTAAAATAACTAACAACACTTATGACACTAATCATCACGAATACTACTGATAACGTTTTAAATTTCATACTGACAGTCCCCCGCTTTACTTGAGTTTGGAAATAAAGAATCTTTTCATAGAAATGCATCGCGTTGTCTTTATCTCCCATTTCATTATAATATTTTGCAGCATCTTTTGCTAAATCTTCAAGGTCAGGATACATTGACTTTACTTCTAACAATTCCATTATTTTTTCCAACTGCTCAAAATTATTGTCAATGTATAGGGATCTTAAAAACTTGAATATCAATAATAAAATATGGTCTTTCAGCTTTTCAGATAGTTCTATGCCGTTATTTAAAGCGTATGTACCTAAATCCTGTTCTTTCTTTTTGAAGTAGGCTTTTGACAACATAATGAGCGGATCTAAGATTCTATTTAAATGTTCGTATCCCTGCTCTTTAAATGCTCGAATTGAATCATTAAAGTGAGTAATCGCTTGTGCTAATTCTTTGTTATGAAAATAACTCAACCCTAAATTATAAAGTGCTGATCCTTTTAATCGTTTTGTTGAGTTGTCGGCGGCTTTTTCTAGTGCGTGTTGAAAATGGGGTATCGCTTTTTCGGGGCAACCCATATCGATATAGTTTAATCCAATGACAAAAGAACATTGAATTTCTCTGACGGTGTATGTATCTTTTTCTCGGTAACATTCTATCGCCTGTGCGATATGGTGCATCGACATGTGGGTTTGTTTCATGTGGTAATAGATTTCTGCCATCTTGTAATTGAACTCGGCACGTTCAATATCGTCGCTGACAAGAGACAGCTTTTTTTCTGCCCGCTTATAGAAGGTAATCGCATTTAGGTATTCATAGTTTTCAAATTCGTACATACCGTAGAAAAAATTGAAGTAATACTCGAGCAATCCTGTTAATTTCTCTTGGTCCCTTTTGATCTTCATTGCGAGTTCCCTAAAGTTCGCCCGCTCTTTCCCATTTTCTAAAGGATTCAAGTAATCAAGCATTAATTTATGTCTGAACTCCATAAGTGAGAAATACAATAATAAATCTTGATTCTCTTCCATATGATCAAGCATTGATTTGATTTCCTCTTTATATGCTTCGGCGTCCGGTACGTTAAATCGTTGAATATGATAATACCATTCATTGATTTTCAAGCCGACGTGAGAAGAAAGCACTTTCTCCATCAGACCTTACCCCTTCCTCTATTTCCCCTATAATGACATATATTATCATTTTATGATTCTTCCAACACCGAAAAGAAACCGCAAAAGAACAAAAAAGCTTCTTGAAAGAAGCCATGTGAGTGATCATAATTTTGAGAAGGAGGAATAACTGAGCTCGAATCAGTGCCCTATGTACTCTCTAAAATTTGATGATAACATCAGGTCTAACGAAATATATGTATCTAGTCTATCCTTCACGTCATACTTGTTTTAATCGTTTCCATTTACGAATTTGAGTACGGAAATTTTTAAAAGGGGCGACGGTATTCACATGAATAAATTTATAAACTGGCCAAACAGCCTTTGCTGTAGCTTCATCCGCCCATTTTCGTTGATGAGGTTCAAACAATTCTTCTTCACTCATACGATCCAACATATCACAAATAGTTAAAACATTCTGTTTGAGCTGAGCTCTTAATGCGACTAGTGATTGACAAGCATACTTCTCATTAAAAAGAGAATATAATGCGCCAAGCTGATTCCATTTATATCCTTCTGCTGGCGTATGGACAACCTTTCCTTCAGTTTCGTCTTGCTCCCATTGAAGCAGCAGGGTTGTCCAACCAACTTGATAAGCCAAATTTTCTGCAGGAGTTCGGCTCACATCCTCTATTCGATCATCTTTCATTTCTTCTGGAATCATATCAAATTCTTCATCGTATTGATTGTACGTCTTCATGATTGCTTGCTTTAAAACATCTTTTGACTCATAGCTTGTCATATGATTCACCTCTAGTTCTTTTTGTGCAAATTTTTCTCGGAACATATATTGCAAAAGTACAAAAAAATTCACTGGAGCTCACGATACTGAATGATTCTATTGTCTTCTGTTTTACAGTCTCTATTATAATCAAACTCTTAAACGAACAAAAAAGCAATAGCATTTCTGGTTAAATGAAAGCATCTACGTAAGTTTAATAAAGAATATCTATAAAACTGGCTGTGAAAAATGAAGACACTCTTTACATTCCATCATAAACAAGCACCCAGTATCTCGCCCCAGGTTCCCCTTCTTCTACTACAGCCTTCCAGCCTCTTTTTTGATAAAAAGCCAAAGCCTTGTGATTGTCAGAGACACATTTGAGGGTGACTGGTGTTCCCAGCACTTTTATAGCTCGTTTGAGCAGTAGAACGCCAGCCCCTTGACCAGCAGCTTCTGGATGTACAAACAAGAGATGAATAAAACGATCTGGTACATAGAGCGAGATAAATCCGAGAATTTTATTGTTTTCCTCAGCTAAGAAAATTTGTTCTTCCAGCATATCTTGATCAAAATCTTGCAGATTGATTTCTTCTGTATTGAGCCAGTAAAAGCTCTGACGGCGGGATTATAAATAGATTTGTCTAAATTTTGGATAGTCTTTGGTGCTCGCTTCTCTAATGAACATCACAACATCACCTATGCTTTTATTTCAATGTTACTTCGCCTCTAAAATGTGTTTTGCCTGTATTCTGCCTGCCAGTAACAATTGATCGCTGAACTGCGAATCATTGACAGCACGTGCAAGAGCGATTGTACCGACCATGCTGCTTACTAGTGCGTAACTCGTAGAGAGACCGATGTTTCCCGTATCTGCTATAAACGCCATAAACCGTTTCAATTCATCCGTATAGACTTTCCGTACCTCTTGCGATAATTGAGAAATCTCCCCTGCTAGCGCAGGCAGTATACAGCCTACCTCCGTCTGATCACGGTGAACGGAACTTAAATAGAATTCAATGATCGTCTGAATTCGAGACTGGTCTGCTTTCTTGTCTGCAACACTTTGCAGCAGCTTTATCGTATCAGTAATAGCAAAATGAAAAGCCTCTATCACCAACTGATCCTTGTTCTTAAAATGAGCGTAAAACCCTCCATGAGTTAGACCTGCCCCTTTCATAATGAATGGCAAACTGATATTACGAACGCCATTTGTTCGAAATGCTCGTGCAGCACTTGCAATGATCTTTTCACGGACTTTTAACTTATGACCTGTCGGATAAGGCATCTCTTCCGAACCTCCTTCTCTTTAACTCATTCTAAGCGTGTTTATCAAAATATTATATTCATCATATTATCTTGTGTCAATTGACTGAAATTCATCTTTCCTCACTCAGATGGGATTGACTTCGTTAAAATATGATGACTATAATATATTATGGTCATCATATTTTAAGGTGGAGGTGCAAGAAATGATTCATTTAGAAACAGTAGATACTTTAGTGATCGGATCAGGTCCGGGAGGCTACGTGGCAGCATTACGTTCAGCTCATCTCGGCATGAAAACAGCGATTGTAGAGCGTGATCAATTAGGTGGAGTATGTACCCATGTAGGCTGTATCCCTTCTAAAGCCCTAATAGCAGAAGCAGAGCGGTTCAAACTCCGCACACAATTGGGGGTTTTTCAAGAAAGCGGCTCTTTCAAGGATGCTCAAACGTTCAAAAAAGCTGTTGTGAAAAAACAAGCTGGAGGCGTCCAATTTTTGCTAAAGTCAGCGGGAGTTACCATTCTGGAAGGTGAGGCAAGCTTGATCGATCATCATACAGCGGTGATTCAACATGCCGAAAAAGGTGAAAAGCGAATCAATTTCAAACACCTAATACTAGCAACTGGTTCCCGTCCGATTGAAATTAGATCACTCCCTTTCGGAGGTCGTATATTGTCTTCAACTGAAGCACTATCCCTTCCTAAAATTCCGAAAAGCCTTGTCGTAGTTGGAGGTGGTTATATTGGGATTGAACTAGGACAGATGTTTGCAAGGTTTGGAGCAAAAGTCACCATTTTGGAAGGCGGCAATCAAGTATTGCCTGGCTTTGAAAGTGAACTTGTCTCGCCTGTCGTTCGACAATTGAAAGAAGATAACATCACCCTGATTACAGGAGCAAACGTCACAGATGCCGAGCAGCATATAAGCGGAATTGATCTTCATTATGAGAAACAGAAAGAAAGCCACACGGTGAAAGCGGAATATGCACTGATTACTGTCGGAAGAAAACCGAATACAGATGATTCATTAGGCCTTGATTCTATCGGGTTGTCCATTACCCCTCACGGACTGATTGAAGTTGATGAACAATGCAGAACATCCATTCCGCACATATATGCCATTGGAGATATCACCGAGGGTCCTGCTCTGGCTCATAAAGCTTCCTATGAAGCGAAGGTTGCAGCAGAGGCAATCGCTGGTAAACCTTCTATTATAGATTATAAAGCGATCCCACTTGTTGTGTTTTCCAGCCCAGAATTGACGAGTGTTGGACTGAGCGAAACGGATTGCAAGCAACAATCTATTCCGACTGTCGTTGGAAAAACAATGTTCTCCATTAATGGTCGAGCGCTGGCATTAAAAGAACCAAAAGGATTTGTGAAGATTGTAGCTCATGCCGAATCTGGCCTTATTTTAGGAGCACAAATCGTAGGTGCAGAAGCATCTACTCTTATATCAGAACTTTCTCTCTCTATTGAAATTGGTGCTACAGTAGAAGATTTAGCAATGACGATTCATCCTCACCCAACATTAGGTGAAATGATCATGGAAGCTGCAGAAATGGCCACCCGTAAAGTTGAAAAATATCTTGCACGATAATTGGTTCAGGTGTAGCTTCTAAAATTGAGCAAAAATAATCGCCATAGCTTATTTATTTAAGAATAATAGGCTATGGCAATTTCAATTGAGCACTCATATTAAAACGTCGGTCAATTTATCGTTAATTGGATCCTACTTCACGCTTTTTACCGAGATTCATGGATAACTGAACGCCAATCATCAGCATGACGATGACAAGCATTGCCACAATAGAAGCATAAAAATGTCCGCTTAGATCGAAAACCAAGCCAATGAAAAACGGACCGAATCCTCCCATGATATACCCGCCCATCTGCGACATGGCGGACCATGTACCAGCTTCCTCCGGTGTACGCGTCTCAATAATGGGCAGCATAAGTGCTAAAGGAAATAATCCACCTGCACCCATACCTAGGAAAATGACAGCTGGCAAGATCGGCATTGGCAGAAGAAGAAAGATGAGGCCAATCAGCTCAGACACACTGCATAAGATCAGAAATAATTTCGGTTTTCCTAAGCGAGTAACGACCGCTGGAACGAGTAGTGCCACTGGAATCTGAATGAGTGTAAATATGGTCAGCAGCATGGCAGCATATTGCGGACTGTTTCCGAAACTAAGAGCAATCGGTGAAATCCATGCCGTCAAAGAATAAAACATGCTGGACATAAAGCCAAAAAACAAGGTAAATTGAATCGCCTTTTTGTTTCGCAGCGGCAATTTCAGTGCGTTCACACCAAGCTCTGATTGGATCATACTCATCATAGAAGCAACGGACGTAATGATTGGGCGCAAGTTTAATGCAGCTAAAAATAAAGCGGCTAAATAAAATATTTTTTTCATCAATGCACTTCTTCCTCTCTCAACTTGTTGAAGTTACTTTGAGTATAAATCTGCCGCATTCATTGATCAATACAATAATTTGTATTATGATGATAGTAAAAAACTATCATCAATGAAAGGATGACAAATGGATACTCGGCATATTACATATTTCATGGCTGTATTCGACCATTTACACTTCACAAAAGCTGCTGAGCAATTAGGGATATCACAGCCTACATTAAGCCAGCAAATTCGGCTGCTTGAAGCAGAAGTTGGGATGCCGCTCTTTGATCGAATCGGCAAAAAAGTCGTCGCAACCGAAGCGGGTACTCTGCTTTATCAATATGGGATGAAAATGCTTCAAGCTGAAAGAGATGCAAAAAATGCGATGAAAGAACTATTATCTGAAAAACGGGGAAACGTTCGACTTGCAGTTCTCCCTTCCGATCTTGACTTTCAGCTTGTTCCGCTATTTGTAGAATTTAAAACACTTTATCCTGAAACCAATCTGAAAGCATATTCAACGATCTTCGTTCGTGAAGAGGTTCTGTCGCATAAGGTGGATCTCGGCATCGGGCTGAGAGGGCCTGCGGATAAGCGTCTCATTCAAATTCCACTTGGAAGTGAGCCCTACGAATTATTTGCTCATTCAGAAAGTGAACTAGCTCAACAGAGTGAAGTGACATTGGAAGAGCTGACGCAGCATGCTTTGGTTATGTATCCGAAGGGATATCTAGGAAGAGATTTAGTAGAAGATGTATGTAAAGAACAGGGTGTTGAACTAGACACTGTCATGGAGGTTGGGTCCGCATCTTCATTATTACAGCTGGTTGAAGCCGGCATAGGTGCAACCATTCAGCCGCGGGGATTGCTGCAACAACATGCGACATGGCCAAATATTGTTTCGATTCCTATTGCTGATCCGGCACCTGTTCGTCACTTGGAATTAACTTATTATGCAGATCGATTCGTCAGCAAAGCGCAGCAGCAGCTATCTGAATGGCTGATAGACTTTTTCAAATCGAAAACAAACTAAAAAGTGAGGTTAAAACATGAGTGCAAACAGCATATTTACAAGGACACACCGGGTTGTTATTCGTCAATTTGATCTGCAAGATATTGAAGCATTTTATCAGTATCGAGCAGATCCCTCTATTGCAATCTATTTAAAGGAAAGGGCTATATTCACGAAGCCTTGAGTTCAATGATCGAATATATTTTCACTACACTGAACAAGCATAAAATCATTGCCTTTACTGATGTGCGCAATGAAAAATCTATTCGCGTGCTGGAACGTTTAGAAATGAGACGCGAAGGACATTTGCTTCAAAATGATATGTCAAAAGGACATTGGGTTGATGAATATCAATATGCGATTCTTCAATCGGAGTGGGCCCGTACGTCATTAAAAGACGCTTTTGATAAACCTTCTATATACATATAGAACTTTTCTATAACACTCACCATGCTTTCTTTTTTTATAATAGAAAAAAAAAGAAATGTGGTGGCGTATATGTCTACAACGATCGGAATTATGGGCGGGATGGGTCCTTTAGCAACGATTGATCTGATGAAAAAAATCATTTCTCATACTCCAGCGATAAAAGATCAGGATCATATCCATGTGATTGCTGATAATTATCCGCAAATCCCTGATAGAACCAATGCCATATTTGGGAGAGGCGAAGATCCTACAGATGATATGATTGCATCAGCTAAGAGATTAGAGCGTGCAGGAGCGGACTTTATTCTCATTGCATGCAATACCGCTCACTTCTTTTTAGAAAACGTACGACATTCCACTCATATCCCTATCATGAATATGCCATTAGAAACCGCAAATTATCTAAACAAACATCACTATACATCTGTGGGCTTACTATGTACTGATGGAACATTAAAAACCCAGCTCTATCAAAGGGCTTGTGCTCATCACAATATTGACATCATCACTCCTAGTGAAGAGCTTCAGAAAAATGTGATGAATGGGATATATGCGGTGAAAGCAGGAAAATTAAGTGAAGGCGAAAGTGAATTGGCGTTAGCTGCAGAAATATTAATCAATCAAGGGGCAGAAGCCATCATTGCCGGCTGTACAGAAATCCCCTTAGTCTTAAGGTCAATTAAAGATGTGAAAGTGATTGACCCTACTGTCATTTTGGCGAAAGAAGCTGTAAAATTAGTGTATGAGCTTGAAAAGCTATACATTTAAAGTACGTAATTTAAGGGGATAAAATGAATATTGAGAATATAGAAGCGTTTATTTACGTATGCCAGCTAGGCAGTATCAATAAAGCTGCGGAAGCACTGTATTTAACCCAGCCTTCTGTTTCGGCACGTATTCAATCGTTAGAAAAAGAATTAGACCTGAAATTATTTGATAGACAGAGAAAGAAACTGTCTCTGACGGAAAAAGGTGAACAGTTTTACCCGCATGCCAAAAAGATCCTCCATTCTTATCAAGAAGCAAAGCATAGTCTCAAACAAACGATGATTCCTTATGAATTGACGATTGGATGCGCATCCTCTATTTCCAATAATCTATTGCCTAACATATTGCCCGCACTAAAAGAAAAATACGAAAACCTGAAAGTGAAAATCGTAACAGGACATTCAAAGGATGTTGTCCAAAAAGTGATTAACAACCAAGTAGACTTTGGGATTGTCAGAACTGAAACACATCCTCAAATTGAATCAATCCCTATTTTCAGCGATCCAATCGGGCTGTTCGTCCCAACTCATCACCCGCTCGCTAGCCTTGACAACATTAATATGAAAGAACTAGAAGAACAGCCTTTTATTTTCTTTGACTATGGGTCATTTGATTGGTTGATGCTCCACCGATTATTTCAAAAGAACAACATCACACCGAACATTTCCATTGAGGTTGATCATATGGAAACCGCAAAAAATTTAGTACTTCAAGGAATGGGACTATCGTTTCTACCTCATCATTGCGTTAGAAATGAGGTAGAACAAGGAACATTAAAACAAATTTCAATCGATCCATCCATCAATTTCAATATCAATATCGAGTTCATTTATAAAAAAGGAAAATCAAAATCCGTTTTCATTGATCAACTCAAACAGTTTTTTTTGGATTCGTCCTGATTGATTAGCTTTCGTTTGCCAACATGTATGCTGCAGTTTCATGCATATCTTTCAATCCTGATCTCTGTGCGTACTCGGCCACAGTGATCGCACTTGTCGTCAGAAGTTCTATTATATGTTCATCCATTCCTGGCCAAGTTCTCCCGCCTGCTTTTTCATACGCATGGATAAGTTTTGTTAATCCTTCTTTCCCAAAGAGAAGTTGATGCGACAAAAAGTCTGCAGATACATCACCAACCCCCACTTCAGACCAATCAATCACACCCGTAACACATTGATTTTCATCAATCAGAATGTGGCCAGGATGTAAATCTCCATGCTTCACCCCCACGAAAGGCGGCCATAAAGAATCCTTTGCTAGCCATGCTTGCCAGCGCTCCCATAAACCGCTGTTAATGGTGTATTGCGATTTGACACGTTCCATTCGCTGTTTCATTGATGCTCTTAATTCATGAGCACTGAGCATCTCCACACCGAGCGTTTTAAAAGGCTGTTGATCTAAGGAATGTACATTCGCTAAAACGCTTCCTAATGATTCATAATAAGCTTGCGGTACATTCGTTTGATCAAAACTCCACACATAAGATTGCTGTTCCACATCAATACTAGCCGCCGGTACACCCTCTAATTGTTTATAAGCAATCAGACTTTCTGTAAAGATAGACCACTTAGGAACCTGAAAGTGAACCTGCCTACTAATGTGATCTAATGTCTTTTTTTCTTGTAAGGTATGTTTCATTGATTCAGGTCTGCGAGGCATTCTTAATATCCATTGATCACCATGTAAACCTTCGACATGTGCAACACGGAAATCAACACCTGATTCATTGATTTTGATGGTATTCTCTAAAATCTCTAACCCGTGATGATTGGCTAACTGCTTTAATTCTAGTCTATTCATATTCATTCCTCCAATTGCTCATTTAGTCATGATCAATAGGCATCAAGAATATCATCACAAAAAACCACAAACAGGCTATTTTATGTGGTCAGAGTAAACAAAGCTAGACTTATGCCTTTCTTTGTATGATAAAAACATACAAAAAAGACAGATCTGCCTGTCTTCTAGTGAAATTGCATACTTTCCCGCTGAAGATCATTAAAAATGTGCAGACTCCCCCGTTTACTCCGTTTGATGAAAACAGAGCCTTTGAACATATGAAATTACTGATTGTTCAAAGTTTGCTGGCGTAATCTTCCTGCATGCATCATCTTTAACCATCCTCCTCTTTGTAATATAAAGTTACTATACTTTATTTAAATATGACTTTCAATAAGGTCACAAAAAGAGGGATTTAAAATCATCAAATACCCCACCCAATTACATAAAATGAAATAATTGTATTTATTCATGTTATGATATGGTTATTGATTCTTTTGTCTAATAATTTATTAAACTCAAATATAGCTAAGTCATTTAAAGGGAGAATTGGTATGACTCATTTAGAATTCGCATTCGGCTTGCTTCCAGTCAGTATGATTATCGCCTCTTTTATCGTCACATTGATTGTACAAAAGGTTTATTTTATGCCAGTTGTGAGCTTTATCATTTTACTCATCCTGACATTTACACTTTTTACTGTCTCTTTCTTAGGCTGGCAGTTGTTTACACTTTTGGCTCATTCATTGCTTCATATATAGCATTATTCATCATGAAAATTTTAAATAAAAAGAGGTCTTAAATACATTTAAAAAGCCCTTTACAGGGGCTTTTCTTCTTTCACTATCGTTTTTTCACTGGATGAATGTCTTTTCCCAAAAAGGCGGTATTAGGCTCTCCACTCTTTTCTAGAAATTCAGCCATTTCTTGCAGCTCTTGATCGATACGGTCATTCCTTGGCATATCCGGGTTTAACAGAAGGATGGAGTGGATCGTTGTCGCTGCTTCATACAGGACATGTTGATCTTTTATCTGTTGGATGCATTGTTTCATACGATCGAAAAACCATTCGATCTCTTCCGTTTCTTCCATCGGATAATGTGCCATTTTGAAGAGATTCTGTTGACGAAGGTCTTGCCTCTCAAACATGTGTTCAAGCTCTTCTTTACTGACATATAAATCCGAAGCTTCCTCCTCAATCTCTACTACTTCGATCATCGCATCTTCAGCTGTATATAACTGCCCAATAAAATCATCGAAAGTATCTGTCAGCTTAAAATCTACTTCCAGCTCTAAATCGAAATAGTGAATAGGAGGATGTTCCTTCGTTTCTCGATAATCCATTGCGATCCATGTAACTTCTTCTCCGCTGATGATCACAAGTCCCTCAGGCAGATCCAATTCATCACTTAACTGAAGACTATTCATGATGCCATCATCTTTGGCGATTCCTCTTAAATGGTCAAATTGAACATGATCCTTAGCCCATGAATTCGGCTGTTCAGTTGGAAAAGCATTACGAACTGTAAAGCCGCCATTCCATTCTAAAATGAGCTTTTTGTATGTATCAGGTAAAGTGACTCCAAAAGTTCCCTCTGCTTCACGAATTTGTTCCTCATTTATCTTTTTTAACGTAAAAGGACTATCTTCTTCTTTCTCCCAGAATGATTTCAAAGTGGGTGCCTCCTCGTATCTATTGAGATAAGTATAACATTGACCAACTGTTCATTTGCTCATTCTACTTCATAAAAAAACAGACTCTTAAAGTCTGTTTTAATCTTGTCTATACGTTTTCAGTGGTTGTATTTCGATCAATCATAGTCGTGTTTCGATTTGATTTTTGTTCCTCCATTGTTGTATTCCGAATTGATTTTGTTTCAATGATTTTTAAAGTTTCTGCTGTTGAAACACTTAACAATACAATGGATAAAATGATTAGTAATTTTTTAATAATCATACAGACACTCTCCTTTTTGAATATCATTTTGAGCCTTAAGAGCCTTTCTGTAATATTCGGCAGCTTTTTCAAAGTCCCCTTTTTTTTCATAAAATAACCCGACACTTTGAGCAAATGCTTCCACATAGACATGTAGTTTCTTTTCTTCAAAAATATCAAACACTTCTTTCAAAGCTTGTTCATCAGTATCCATATAAATAGCTTTTAATGCTTTAAATAACAAGACACTTAGCGAATCATTTACCTTTGAGGAATATATAAGTCCATCTTCAACGAGCAGATCCGCTTCATCAGTTTGATTAGACTTGTACAGCGACCAACACAAACTAAATAGAGTGATTGGCTTTATGTCACTTTTTTCCGAAGAAATGACATCTAACACTTCTTTATAATGCTTTATTGCCTCTGTATACTTTGATTGCCTATCATATGTATTACCAATATTTAATAATGTTTTTGCTACTAAACGTTGATCGTTTGCGCCCACAGCAATTGAATAAGCAGTCTTTAAATGTTGCAACGACTTTTCATATCTCATGAAATCATCATAATTTCCTGCTATGACAATTAGACTTTGAATTTGACGAACTCTATACTGTTCATGTTCTTTATAAATATCTAGTGCCTTTATGATGTGATGCATAGACACATGCGTTTGCTTCATAATATAGTAAGCTTCAGCCACCTTGAAGTGAAACTCCGCTTGCTCAATATCATCTACAACCAGTGCCAGCTGTCTTTCAGCGATCTTATAATATTGAATGGCCTGTATGTATTCTTTCTTACTAAATTCATGCATTCCTCTAAAAAAGGCATTATAGTATTGCAGCATACCAGAAAGTTGATGATTTGAGTTTTCAATTTTATCAACCAAATCAGAAACAGAAGGCGATCGTTTTTCTGATGGTTTGATATAATCAAGCATAAGCTGATGGCGAAAGCACATCAATTGATAATAAATGAGTAAATCTTGATCCTCTTCCATTCGTTCAATTTCTTGTTCTACCTCAGCTTTCAAAATCTCTGCGTCGGGTACACTGAATTGCCGAATCATTTTATACCATTCATTTATTTTCACACCTACATGTGAAGAAAGAACTTTCTCCATCCCTTATTCCCCTTCCACTAAATTCCCTTATATTGCATTTGTTACCACATACAGTAATTCACAAAGCACCGAAAACCAACTAAAAAAATAAAAAGAGCTCCTTCAAAGGAGCAATGTAAAAAATAGATTATACATAGGTTGTCAGATAACCTTTTCTTTAGCTGATACTTAATTTGTTATTCTCTTTGAGCTGTAATAAGAATATAGCTCTATGCTCGTTACTATGAACTGATGACCTATTTTGGTGGCTGATTTTCTTCTAATAATTTTATAATTTTTTCATTAGATTGTTTTATATTCTTTAAAATCGACACAATGTTTCCTGTAAATCCAATCAATATGATTAACAATATAATGATAATCCACATAAAATTGCCCCCTAAGGTTGAATTAACGTTCTAATTGAAGAATAGCCTCTAAAATTAACTTCCTCAAATTTAGCACTATTATCAAAAGGTGCAGGAAAAGCAATAATTTGAAAATTATTTTCCTTTTTAACTTTTGGCAATTTTATTTTATAAACATTTGTTTTTTCATTCTCTACAGATACATACATCACATGTTTCCCACTAAATTTTTGTTGATCGTTTTCCGAGAAAGCCACTAAAGCATAATTCATTTTTTCTTTACCGTCATTATACAATTGGAGATAGACAGGCATTTGACTTTTGGAAGTATATAGAACCTTATTTGACATTTTTCCTGAAGCCATGAAAATTTCTTCTCCAGTTAATTCATCCGTTTTATATGTGGGGTGAAGTTCACTTCCAAACTTAATAGATGAAGCTTTTTTTGTAATGTAGCGCATAATATAGTTTTCTTGTAAGCCAGTGGCTATTTCTATATCATTGTCTTTTAAATGATACTTTGCCTCAGGAACGATAATAAACGCGATTTCTCCAACATCTTTTGGTAATGTGGCTTTAATTGGTAATGTGATCACCTGATCTTTAGTCATCTCAAATGTGTATGATTTAGATGGCTTATGATTATCTGCAGAGAATTCTATTTGTTTAAAATTTGCTAGTAAGAGTAACGTGTACTTTCTATCTGCATCTATGTAATGTGAGAAGGAAAGAACTTTGTTAATTTGGTTATTTTTAATGAAACCGATATCTAGTGTATCAAGCAATTTCCCTTCAGGTTCATACATACCATATGAAACGGTATCTGTTCCTGGACCAGTAACATCCATCATTTCATCATTATACTCTTTATCACTAGAGACTTTTTCTTGTCTGAGAAATAAAATAAGTGTCACTAGTAACACTATGAAAATTGTTATGAATAAAATTGTTCTATGTCTCATCACTAATATTATATTTTAAAAGTCTTTTGGCGACTAACAGTTTTATAACCACTATCTTTATATAATGAGTTTCCTATCGCTTTACCTTTACATCCCCAACCCCCACTTACACCACCGGCAGCATTTGCTCCAGCATAATTAGATTTCTTTGCAGAATCGGTTTTGCTTTTAGAAAGTCCTCCATCTCCTCCATATAGTCGAGATTTCGCTTCAATATAATCAATTTTCCCCTTTGACTTCGCTGTAGTTAACATGCTGTATTTACATTGAAATATCTCACCAATCGCTCCACCAGTTTTTCTTAGTTTCCAATTAGTAACATAGTCAGATTTAGCCGATTTTTTGTTAATTGAATGCGATACAGAATCCCTTGCAGAATCCTCTGCAATCGTTATCCATTCATTTTCATTTTTATCAACATTTGTTGCTGAAACAGTTGCTGGGAATATCGTTCCAGCTAAAAGTATTGAAGAAAGTAATAATGTATTGCTTTTTTTCATAATTTAAACCACCTTTAGTCAATTTTTAGTAAAATATATACTGATAGTACAATATAACGGTATGAAGTTTCAGCGAGTATTAAGTTTTGTATATTTGACAAATAACTGTTATTCTTTATTTAGAGTCTACCCCACCCTTCTTACTGAAAGGAAAGATTATTCTTAATTCCGTAGTTCATCACCTATAATATTTGATAAAAAACATATATAACAAACACTCAGAATCGTAACAATCAAGTTTACAGGCATACTCTTTAAGACAGTTTAAACTAGAATTCCCCACACCTCCTACTCACTTCCATTAAATTACCTTATATTACATTTATTATCACATAAAGGGATTTATAAAGCACCGCAAAAAAACCGCAATAAAGAACTTCCGAGAAACATAACTTGATTGCTATTTTGCACACCAATAACCTTTAGCACAAGTACTTGTACATTCATCACAAAACAAAAAGGCAGACTCATTTCAGTCTGCCTTCATCTTCTAGATTTCCATAGGAGCACCTTTTGTCTTCAGGTAATTTGCATTGAATCATTTAACCACTCTTCACAATGTTCAATAAGCCACCTCAAATATTCTACATATTGACCGACGTGATAGCCATCACAAACAGCATGATGTACTTGTAAGGCAACGGGCAAAATGACTTTTCCTTCTTCCATCTTAAATTTGCCTATCGTAAATATTGGCAGTAAATAAGCTTCATCTGTAGATACATTAAGGTTAAAAGAAGTAAAATCAATCCACGGTAGACTTGAAATATTGAACATGTTTTCTGGCATATGAGGTTTCGGAAATAGGTTGCTGCTTTTGCTATATGTTTCAATGTCGGCTACACAGCTTTTATAAAACTGAGCAAAGTTTTCGTCATAAGGCGTCCAAATACTTGAAAATGTCTTTGTTTCTTTATTTAGAATCGTATAACTAGGATGGAGAATCTCCCAGTAACCCAGTTCATCGTTCACTTGATCCATCCGAAACTCAGGAATTTTTTGCACAGCTCTTGCTAACAAATAAATTTGCACAGGATATACTTTTAGCCTTTTTTCTTTTAATATTGCATGCAATGTCGTGATGTCTAGATTGATCACCAAGCTATATGAGCATCGGGTTAACGTCATATAATGGTGAAAGTGCTCTTTTCTTGGATAATTTTCGTCTATTTGTTTAAACATTTTTTATCTCCTCCTGAATGTGATTTACTGTATTCAGGAGGAGACTTTATCTGTTTTCACCACCACAATCATCCTTTCAAGAGACTTGTCATGTTTCTGTCTATCACTAATGTAAGTTATAACGTTTTCATTCAAAGGCTACCATAAGCTTAGCCTATGTTAAAGCCTGCAGCAACTCTTCGTAAGTTATCTTGCCCAACGTGAATTTTTCTAGTGCTATATATGTATTTTCCGCTGAGGTATTCATTCTATTATGACATTCATTCACTAACTCATGTTCATTTGGCAATGGTTCATGTATATGTTCTTTTTTTCGAAATGCTTCATAATATCTTATACCAAATATTCTCTGAGACATCGCATTGATGTGAATTCCGTCTGGGTTAGATGCAAGGCCTTTCGCAGTAACATAATAACAATTTTCATTATGATATGCATATTTTTGTAGTTCCTCATTCATCAGTTGATATTCCACACACCCTGCGCCAAATGCTCTCTTTCCCAAGAAATCGCCCAAACCTCCTATCACAAGCGGAATGTTAGGTACAGATAATTCAGTTCTTAGTTCATGAAATAATCTTCGTATTTTTTCATAGTATTCTTTGTATTTCCCATCTTGGCTGTCACTTTCTCCTTGATGCCATAATATCCCGACCAATTCGCTATCTTCCTTTGCAAATTTAGCTTCATTTATTGCATGACGAAATAATGCCCCATCTCGTGACCACTCATCAATGGAACTGCCACCCTCGGCACATGGAATAAGACCAATCTTCTCTCCCTCATGATCCTTGCACCAAGCCTCCGCGAAGGAAGCCGCTAGTCCTACACCAGCTACCGGCCTATCAAAATGAATAGGTTCAGTCATCATTTGCCATCTACCATTTCGCAGCATCATGATTCTTTCATTATAAATCGGAGGCACTTCATGCTTGAAGCCTCGACCCGCCATATTTGATTGTCCAATTAGTAAAAATGACTTCATATCATTTTCCCCTCCACTAAATATTTTATCAAATGTGTATTCGCTTGAACGTTATCATTTTCTTTTTTTATAAATTTCAACAATCTCAAGCCCTATTAGCGCTTACTTTAATTAATTCAAAAAGTGCATTCAGCTATTCACACAATGAAAACACAACAATCCTATAAAATGGTATTTTAGTCTCTTTTATATTTGTTGAAGAAGATAAGATGGTGTCGCAAGACTATATTTTCCATAGTAGGAATTACATGAAAAAACGGGCATTGTTTATTATTTTGTTGTCCTTGTCCCTGATTTTGACCTCTGTTCCCCCAAGTTTTGCAACCGAGAAAAACACTTCAAAAGAAAACGACTCTTTTAAAAATCACGAAGAATTCACCGAAGAAATAGACGGATTGAAAACAAATATATAAACCATGGAAAACGATTCACAACATGTTACCACTTTTAAAACTGAACTTGGCACAATCACCTATACATCTAACAAAGAGACAGGTAATATTTCTGTTTCTAGTAACTATCTAAAATCTGACGAAATAGCTGCAATTGAAGAACAGGTAAATAAGATTGCAAACAGCATTGTACTAGAAAATCAAATGAATCCAATGGTCACTAATTCCCTTGAACAATTAGCAAATGTTGATTTTACAACACTGAAACAAAAGGTAAAATGAGTGTGGTCCAAATATGATCATTACCGTATTACAGTAGAAGGAAATGCAGTTTTAGGAGTAATTGTAGCAGCCATTTTAAACCGTATTCCTTATGTTGGTTGGATTGCTACTGCGGCTGCTCAAATAATGATTCAATTGAAAATGAAAACAGGTTACTTCTCCGCACGTTGGGGAACACGAGCCGACACTGATATTTGTTATTTGTGGAGAAAGAGACACTTGAAAATGTTCTCGGTCAGTAAACGTAAAAATAAAAAACTGGACGAAATAGGATCGGCAGGAAAGCATTACATGTGCGGAACATAATTAAAACAGCCCCAGTCTAATGCAGACTAGGGCTGTTTTTATTGCTGTTTTTGCTGTTTTTGCTCTTTTAGCTTTTTGAAAATCACAAATTGGTATACTCCAAATAGTACGGTTAGAATCATAATTGCGGTAAATATTTGATCGACTGGAAGCAAGAAATATACGACAATAAAAGATAAAAGCAATACAAAATAACCTATATTGAACGCTTTTTTAAATGTCATCACATTACCTCCTTTTTACAATCATATCACGTTTCACCTAACCTTATAACCAAATTTTTCCCAATTAAAACAAAAAAAATTCCCCATCCAACAAAAATGAGCTGGAATCGTTTAACCACATTTTCTGTTTTTGCTCCAAGTAGCCGTCTATTCCATTGTTTATGGCATCCTTTTCAAAGGCTCGGTCACTTTAACGATGCCAGATGATAAGTCGAATACCTTAATCGTTTTGATCCTAAAAATGCTGAGAAACAATCTGGTGGATAAAGTTCGGCCCCCATCAAAAGAAACTGAACAAATATTCGTTACTGAAAAAACAAAAAACCCTTGCTAGGCAAGGGTTTAAACGATGATTCCGACTGGGCTCGAACCAGCGACCTCTATCCTGTCAAGGACGAGACACGTTTTCTAACTAATTCTATAAAATTCTGAATAGTTGTCCAAATCATTGATGCATAAGGATTCATTCGATTTAGTTTACTAACTTATAGTAAGTGATTCTTAATAGTAAAAACATTTCTTGTGACACCTCTGTGACTAAAATCTTCACCAATCCATGAGGTAACATCTCCTCTAAAAAAATAGACAAGGTTGCATCTCCCTGTCTACAAATTTAAGCTTTATCACCATTAATATATTTTACTAATATGGCTGCTGCGTACATAAAGAAAGCAGCGATTAATCCATTCACCATACTTCCAAAAACGACAATCAAAATCTGTCCTGCGTAATCTGTCCATGTCTTATCTGGAAATACAACAATGTTCCATATACTCACCAGCATATAGAATCCAGTCACAACGATAAACGTCCAAACAACTAACTTTGATTTGTGCATTTACTGACAATCCCCCAATATCCATTTTCTTCTATGATAACCTGGGTTCTTTTCAAATCCTCGATTAATTCATCATGATCCATATTCCTCGCTTCATCTATCTCACGTTTTAATCGCTTCTTATCTTGTTCCGCTTCCTTTAATGCTTTCTTCACTTCACGCAACTCACGCACAGTCATTTCGTCTACAGTTTTTGTTTCACCTGTTGATGGGATTTGGTGAGAAATGGTTCGAGCATCTTCGGGTATCGTCGCAATTTCGTACAAAGTTTTCAGACCTAAATGTGCGCCCAGGCGCACATTTGATTCGCTTAGATTATCGAATACTTTGATGAAACGTGCTGCCTGATATCTATCCATGTCTATATTCTCTAACCACTTAATCCACTCACCATGCACCAAATCATTCTCTTTAACATGTTTTAGTCGTCTGCCAATCTCAAATATGGCTTGACCAGCTACTTGTTTATATGAGTTGATTTCTATTAAAAAGGCCAAAGAGACTACTACACTCTTTGACCTTTTTATTATTCTATTGGTAGAGTAAATTTATCCACTAAAATTCGTTGATTCTTTTCATTTTTTTCATAAGTTTTAATAGTGTATGTACTGCCATAAACGGCTTTAGTATAAACTTTACCATCAAATGAAAAACTATTATTTACATTGTTTATTTTTAAGTTTTTAATTCCAGACTTTCCATTGTTTGATAATGCATTCCAATAATTAATTGTGTCATCGGAAATACTACCTTTTTTGAGATGTGGTGTTCCATCGTACGCTATCCACATTGCAGTAGTTTTAATATTTGTTCTACCTAAATTACCTTTGGCTGTATAGGTAGTTGTGAAATCATATTGATCTCTAGTTAAATATGTTTCTACAACATAAGTTTTATGAGCAGGAACCTTAATTGTTTGAGGAGAAGCTGTAAGTCTTTGATTCTTTGTTTCGCTTGATACTGTTTTTGATGCTGTATTTTGAATAATATCAAACTTTTTTCCATCAATCATCTGTAACAAAATAGAAATAAATCTATTGCCGCCTAAATTGAAACCAGAAACATTTGAAGTGTCAAATGTTTGAGAAATCTCTTCTGAATAAGTTTGGGTCGTAAATCTCTGGGATTTATCTGTTCCATTAGCAAATTCACTTTGACCTATAAATACAGGTGATATAGAAGTTCTATTGCTTGTTGTCTTTACGCTAGACCTATCAATATCAAAATTGTAATAACTTGTATCTACTGATTTGGGTTCACTAGAATATTTGTATAAACCAGTCATAGTAGTACCAGCTAATCGTTCGTGATAATAACTTATTCCAATTTGATCTAAATCGGATTGGAGATTGTGAATCTGAATATCTTGTGCTTTTGTAACTAATGGGAATGAACTTAAAATAAAACTAAAGATAATCGTACTAAACAAAAAGACTTTTTTCATGTAATCTCATCCTTACCGTTTGTATTTTATATTGAACATAATTATCATAACACAAATATACATAAATACAATTTATTGTAAATTTAATTCACCCCTAATAGAATACCTTAGTTTTAAACGACTCAATTGTTCGTTAGATTATATCTCCACTCCTACAGTGGGCTACTTCACTTCCTTAAGTTCAACTTATCAGCTTAATACTCTCATTTAAAATGATAGTGGTGACCGTCATAGTGTTCCTATCATATAGGGTGTCGGTTAAAACTACTCCCTTTAATACCTGTCAAATGGACAGACATGAAGCTAACCCTTTGACATAAGTTTGAGGAGTCCCCATGTTTTCTTACAACTCCTCAATTTATTTTCACTATTAGTCTTGACTTGTCGTTTGCTTTTTGGCTTGATAGGTTGAAAGCAATGGACAACGGCTGGACAAGTTGTCTGCCTGAATTTGCTTATAAAAAAAGAAACAAACTCAGACAGGCAACTGATCATCTTGATAGTGTCAAACAAGCCTACTGTGTCAAGTGTCCCTAACAGTTTCAGAGCCCCAAAAAATGGATTCTCCTACTTGTGGCTTGTCCTGCATCGTCAGAAACGATACACCCATCCTTCGTACAGCACTTAATGGCAGCTTTCGCCTTTCAGATACATGTGCAAATAGGGAAGCAGGGTATGCTATTCTCATTAATTGCATTGATTTTTAGAACTTTTTCATTTTAAATAGACAAAAGCCATCCTTGAATAACTCAAGAATGGCTTTATATCAACGTCTTTTTATATGATTCCGACTGGGCTCGAACCAGCGACCTCTCCCCTGTCAAGGTTAATGACCTTATCCACAGCAAACAAACGTTCTCTGAAAAAGACTGATTTAATAAGGTTTTATGATGAGCCTTTCTGATAAAAAATGTGCATTTCTGAACAAAACTGAAAGGGTTGGTCCCCAATCCGTCCCCATAAAAAACAGACCTTAAAGGATCTGTTTTATTTTTGCCTATAGATTTTAAGTTGATATGTCTTTTGGGGATCATTGTCAGGTTTTGATCATTTTTTACTTACCCTGGCCGCCCTTGAATATCGTACTTACAAGGATCGATTTCGCAGCATGAATTTTTTATGGTTTTCCGAACTTTACCTCTTACAACTATCACACGCCTATCCATCATCCTAATGGCATCTTACCAGCTTTTTTAGTATTGCTTTTTCGAATTAATTAGAACGGGATGACTCTGTTAAAGTCACCCCTGAGTTTCAATTACGTGATTAATATATCAACACTCTTAACCCACTGCGGAATCACCAAAACTATCATATGATGCTTGCAAAGATTACAACGACCTAGTTTCCTGTTTAATTAATATATTTAATTTGTGCGGCTAGAGTTAAGACTTTCTCAATATTGGAGCCAAATTACCTACGACTATAATACTCGTTCCAACCAATACAGTGCTACGCAACTATCTTACTAATATATACAGCAAACGAAGCTGGTGTTCTATTTATTACAATCCAGAGCTATCATGATTAAAAACACTAACTCCTCCTGTTAATAGAACACCATAATACCAACACACATTACTAAGTTATCCAACTAACTATCGTTGCTAAGTCAATATATAAACCTAATATAAACGGATTAATATCAACCAATCCTGTTATTACTGTGATCAACTGATTCTGACAAGCGTAAGTCTTACATAATCTGTTGAAATAGCCTGCCCGCTAACATTCCTTAATTGAAATGTCGTTCCTGCAGCAATTTGACCTGAAAAACCGATAGCTGTTACTTCTTGACCAGCTGTGGTTCCCCTAACTCTACCACCACCGGTACCAATAGCTGATCCATTGGCTATTATATCAATGCCAAGCGGACCAGCTTGCCCTGCAACAGCGGAAACAAGAGCTTTTAAATCATAATTACCACTTTGTTGTACAACAAAAGTATCTGGAGCAGTAAAAGTTACATTATTTAAGAACTGAGTCCCAGCTAATGAAAAAAGACTATTATCAGCAACAGTTTGAGCAGTAGTATTAATAGTAGAAGCAGAGGCTGTTGCAAGCGTTCCGGTTGCGCCTGTTGCTCCGGTAGGGCCGGTGGCTCCGGTGGCTCCGGTGGCTCCGGTGGCTCCGGTAGGGCCGGTGGCTCCGGTTGCTCCTGTCGCTCCTGTAGGGCCGGTGGCTCCTGTGGCTCCGGTTGCTCCTGTAGGGCCTGTGGCTCCTGTTGCTCCTGTTGCTCCGGTGGCTCCTGTAGCTCCGGTTGCGCCAGTATCTCCGGTCGCTCCCGTGGCTCCGGTTGCTCCTGTGGCTCCGGTTGCTCCTGTGGCGCCTGTGGCTCCTGTGGCTCCGGTAGGGCCTGTGGCTCCTGTGGCGCCGGTGGCTCCTGTATCTCCGGTTGCTCCTGTGGCTCCCGTTGGACCTGTGGCTCCGGTGGCTCCGGTTGCTCCTGTAGCTCCGGTCGCTCCCGTGGCTCCGGTTGCTCCTGTAGCTCCGGTTGCGCCAGTATCTCCGGTCGCTCCCGTGGCTCCGGTTGCGCCAGTATCTCCGGTCGCTCCCGTGGCTCCGGTTGCTCCTGTGGCTCCAGTATCTCCGGTCGCTCCCGTTGGACCTGTGGCTCCAGTATCTCCGGTCGCTCCCGTTGGACCTGTGGCTCCGGTTGCTCCTGTGGCTCCGGTGGCTCCAGTATCTCCGGTGGCTCCAGTATCTCCGGTGGCTCCAGTATCTCCGGTCGCTCCCGTTGGACCTGTGGCTCCAGTATCTCCGGTCGCTCCCGTTGGACCTGTGGCTCCGGTGGCTCCCGTTGCGCCAGTATCTCCGGTCGCTCCCGTTGGACCTGTGGCTCCGGTGGCTCCCGTTGCGCCAGTATCTCCGGTTGCTCCTGTGGCTCCGGTGGCTCCAGTATCTCCGGTCGCTCCCGTGGCTCCGGTGGCTCCTGTGGCTCCCGTGGCTCCAGTATCTCCGGTCGCTCCCGTTGGACCTGTGGCTCCGGTGGCTCCAGTATCTCCGGTCGCTCCCGTTGGACCTGTGGCTCCAGTATTTCCGGTCGCTCCCGTTGGACCTGTGGCTCCGGTTGCTCCTGTGGCTCCGGTGGCTCCAGTATCTCCGGTCGCTCCCGTTGGACCTGTGGCTCCAGTATCTCCGGTCGCTCCCGTTGGACCTGTGGCTCCAGTATCTCCGGTCGCTCCCGTTGGACCTGTGGCTCCGGTGGCTCCAGTATCTCCGGTTGCTCCTGTTGCTCCGGTGGCTCCCGTATCTCCGGTCGCTCCGGTGGCTCCTGTGGCTCCAGTATCTCCGGTTGCTCCCGTGGCTCCTGTTGCACCAGTATCTCCTGTGGCTCCCGTGGCTCCTGTGGCTCCAGTATCTCCGGTTGCTCCCGTGACACCCGTTGCACCTGTATCTCCGGTTGCTCCGGTTGCACCCGCACCCGCTATCAACGTGTAATCTGGTGATGTTCCTGGCGTGCCAGTTGGAGATGGCGTATTTACAATATACGTACTACCATTATTCGTCACAACTTGACCTACTGGATAACCTGGTGCTGCTCCTGGGTCGAATGGCACAATACCTGTTAGTCCTACTCCCGTGGCTCCTGTTGCGCCGGTTGCTCCCGTGGCTCCTGTTGCTCCTGCTGCTCCTGTTGCGCCAATATCTCCGGTCGCTCCCGTTGGACCTGTTGCTCCTGTGGCTCCCGTATCTCCGGTCGCTCCTGCTGCTCCTGTGGCTCCCGTATCTCCGGTCGCTCCTGCTGCTCCGGTGGCTCCTGCTGCTCCTGTTGCTCCTGTTGCGCCGGTCGCTCCCGTTGCTCCTACTCCTGGTCCAGTTGGACCTGTTGGACCTGCTGGGCCTCTTCTACCTCTACCCCCTGGACGACCTTGGATGACACACACACAAGGATCCTTTCCACAGCAAGGATTTTTCACTGGTTTTCTTGTTTTTCCTTTCTTACAGCTATCACACTCCCAGTCATAATCTTCATACGAACCATACCAACTTCCTCGTTTATTATTATTTCCCAAATGAGATGTACATAATTTCCCACAATGCCTACACCTTTTCATAAAATCACCTCTTTGACATCTTATGCACCTTATCTACATTAGTGAGATTGTTTAGCAAAAATGTATAAACAGTCTAAATTAACAGATGATTTATAACAACATTTTTATTATTGATAAATATGTATAATGTTCTTTTTCTTATATAGTTTTCAAAAAAGCATTAGTAAAGCAATTACAATAAATTATTCCCCTCCACAAGAAAAAAAATAAGATAAAGACACAAAAAGAAAAGACCTCCCCATAGGGGGAGATTTTTTCTAGATGGGGTAAAACCATGAGAGATTAAAGACATGCGGCCTGTATACTATATGTAAGTGGAATTGGAAAAGTGATTTTTTATAAATTTGGAGTTATAACCACTAGAAAATTTAGGTAAAATATGTAAGAGGAACCTCCTCTAACGCTTGCGGATAGAAAAGGACCTCATTTGATGGTGAGGTCTTTTTTTTAATCGTTCAATTTCAAAGACAGTTGATGGCAAACCCTATGTTAAAGAACCTAAATCAAGAAGTTCTAAACGTTTTGTAAAGATGCCTAACTAGTATGGGAAGGAGATGATCACCAATATTTATTTCATAATGGCTTAATGGTCTAAGATCAAAAATAAACACAAATTAAAAAACATTCGATTACATGATTTAAGACATACAATGGTCGCACTCCTTATTGAGGCTGGTGAGAGCATTAATGCTATTCAAAAAAGAGCCGGGCATGCTAGTGCTAAAACTACCTCAGATATTTATGGTCATGTCACAAACAAATTAGAATTTAACACTGCAGAACACCTTAATCGTTCTGATCCTAAAAATACTCAGAAACAATCTGGTGGATAAAGTACGTCCCCAATCAAAAGAAACAGAACAAATATTCGCTGTCAAAAAAAACAAAAAAACCCTTGCTAGGCAAGGGTTTCAACGATGATTCCGACTGGGCTCGAACCAGCGACCTCTACCCTGTCAAGGTAGCGCTCTCCCAGCTGAGCTACGGAATCGGGTTATGTATCAGTTCTGGGCTTTCTGTTACTGACAGTCTCTATTATATAATCATCATGATCCGTCGTCAATGGTTTTGTTCAAAAAAGGTCAAAAAGCCGGCGGCTGTGCCGGCTTTTTCTCTTCTTTATGATTGGTTTACAAGAACAGGCTTTAGTTGATCGAGTGCTTGTTTGAAGTCGCGTTTGAGGTCTTCTCCGTTTTCTACTCCTACACTTAATCGAAGCAGGCCGTCCGTAATCCCTCTTTTTTCTCTTTCTTCTTTTGGCATAGCAGCATGTGACATTTTGGCTGGGTATGACAGAATGGATTCGACGGCGCCAAGGCTGACAGCGAATACAGGTAATGTGACAGCATCCACTAATTCTTTGACAGCTGCTTGGTTTTCTAATTCAAATGAGAGAACTGCCCCAGCTCCGCTCGCTTGCTTTCGCTGAATGTCTGCACCAGGATGGTCATTTAAGCCTGGATAGTATACTTTTTTCACCGCAGGATGCTCTTTGAGGAATGAAGAGAGTTCAAATGCCGTTTGGCTTGCTTTTTCTAATCTGACTTGAAGGGTTTTTAACCCTCTTAATACGAGCCAGCAATCCTGCACGCCAAGGACCGCACCGAAGGAGTTTTGCAGCGAATAAAGTTCCTCACCCAGTTTCTCGTCTTTCACTACAGCTAAGCCTGACAGTACATCACTGTGACCGCTCAAAAATTTCGTTGCGCTGTGCAGGACTACGTCAACGCCAAGGTCAAGCGGACGCTGAAGAGCGGGTGTTAAAAATGTATTATCTAAAAAAGTCAGACAGTCATGTTCTTTGGCAAGCTGGACGACGCCCCCAATATCCGTAATTCCTAGAGTCGGGTTTGACGGCGTTTCCATGTAAATGACTTTTGTATTCGATTGAATGCCTCTTTTGACTTCATTCAAATCCGTCATGTCCACAAAGGTATGCTCAATGCCAAATCGCGAAAGAACTTGAGTAATCATTCTGAAAGTACCGCCATACACATCTCTTGTGACAAGGACGTGATCTCCTTTTGATAATAGAAGAAAAGCAGTTGAGATGGCTGCCATGCCTGATGCAAAAGCAAGCCCTCTTGTTCCTCCTTCTAGCGCCGCAATCGTATCCTCTAATGCTTGACGTGTAGGAGTTCCCGATCTTGAGTAGTCATATTGACCAAAATCATCGAAGCTGCTTTGATGAAAGGTGGATGCATGCTGAATCGGCACACTGACTGCACCTGTTGAACGGTCTGTTTTGAATGCATTATGAACGAGTTGGGTTTCGAATGTCCAATCATGTGTGGTCATTTGGCATGTACCTCCTCTTTTACTTGTGATAGTGCCTGCTTTAGGTCTGCCTTCAGGTCATCTACGTGCTCAATACCAACGGAGAAACGGAGCAGTTTGTTACACACACCGTTTGCAATGCGAATTTCCTCAGGAATATCCATGTGCGTTTGCGTCGCAGGATACGTAATGAAGCTTTCGATTCCGCCAAGACTTTCAGCAAAACAAATCGTTTTCAGCTGCTTTAAAAATGGATTGACCCAGTCCTCTTTGGCTACACGGAATGACAGCATTCCTCCTTTGCCTGGGTAAAGGACATCTTGAATTTCTGGCTGTTTCTTTAAAAACTCAGCTAGCTCCTTCGCATTTGCCTCGTGCTGGCGCATTCTAAGTGCCAGTGTTTTCATTCCTCTCATTAAAAGCCATGAATCAAATGGAGATAAAACGGCGCCAATTGCGTTTTGATGCTGGAACATGTCTTCAGAGAGCTTCTCTCCTTTTGTCACCACAAGCCCGGCAAGAACGTCATTGTGTCCACCTAAATATTTGGTTGCACTATGGATGACAATGTCCGCTCCAAGCGTAATCGGCTTTTGCAAAACGGGTGTGTAAAAGGTGTTATCGACAATGACCAAAGCGCCATGTTCTTTTGCAATCTTCGCTATTTTTTGAATATCCGCTTCCTGCATAAGTGGATTTGTCGGCGTTTCAATAAAGACTGCTTTTGTGTTTGGCGTGATTTTAGAGCGTAAACAGTCTTCATCTGAAAAATCATCGTAAAGAAAACGTAAGCCGTACTTTTTCCATTCGTTTTCAAACAAACGATATGTACCGCCATATAAGTCTGATGAGACGATGAGTTCATCACCGCTTTCAAATAGCGCCATGATCGTTTGGATCGCAGCCATTCCCGAACTGAAGGCAAATCCGGCCGTCCCTTCTTCGAGTGAAGCAATCGCATCCTCTACAAGCTGCCTTGTTGGGTTTTTCGTTCGAATGTAATCAAATCCGGTTGATTCCCCTATGCCTCTATGTCTGTATGCTGTTGAAAGATAAACGGGGGGACTGACCGTACCAGTCGCCTCTTCGCTACGGTTTCCAATTTGCGCTAATGTCGTTTCCACATGTTCTGTCATTTGACACCATCCTAAGTAAAAATCTGATTTCAAAACAGAAAACCCCTTCTTCATAAGAAGAAGGGGTTTTAATCGCTTCCTCTTATCTTCCAAGCAAAAAAGCTGCTTGCTGGATTTAGCACCTTGGTACATCACATGAAGTGATGCATACCGGTTGCTGAGGTTTCAAAGGGCCAGTCCCTCCACCTCTCACGATAAGAATGTGTTGTCTGTCTGTTCTAATTCTTAATACTGTAACGCATTAAATCTCATTTTTCAAGAGGAATCTGAACAATTAATTGAAATTTTCTGTATTTTATAACAGATTCGGTGTTAACTGAATTGATTGCATGTTAGCATATAGGAACAACGCTATTTTTCATGTTACAATGAATGGAAACGTTTCACTTTGTGATGAAATCGGTTAGCTGGAGGAATGGATTATGGTGAAGAAAACAGGCATTATTCAAGAAGAAACCTTACATTCAAAAGAACTTGGGGCGGATGTGACCCTTTTGATCTATTTGCCAGTCAATTATTCCCCCCTTTATACATATCATGTCATCATTGCCCAAGATGGTCATGATTATTTCCGCTTAGGCAAAATAGGCAGACAGGCAGAAGAATTGATGCAAAACAAAGAAATGGAACGCTCCATTATCATTGGTGTCCCTTATGAAAATGTCACGGAAAGACGGAATACGTATCATCCAGATGGCACAAAATTTGAAGCATATAAACGCTTTTTAGCAAATGAACTTGTCCCATATATTGATACGCACTATCCAACCTATCAAATTGGCTCAGGACGCACGTTTATTGGTGATTCACTGGGTGCTACGATTTCTCTTATGACAGCGATTGATTATCCTTCTTTATTTGGCGGACTCATTTTGCAGTCACCTTACGTTGATGAGTCAGTCTTAGAAGCTGTTAAACAGTCGACAGCCCTTTCTCATTATGCGATTATCCATCAAATTGGACTGGAAGAAACGGCTGTGAAAACGACAGATGGCCAAGTGCTTGATTTTATTCAGCCAAACGACGATTTAAAGGCACTTCTTGAACAGTCAGGTGCAGATTATTTATTTGAGACATTCGAAGGGGATCATAAATGGACGTTTTGGCAGCCGCTCATTGCGCCTTCGTTAAAAAGAATGCTCCCATATTCGTTAATCAACTGAATTTTGTTATAATAAACAATAATAAATACTTTCTTAATCAGGAGGGAACAAGATGAAATACGGAGTTGTTATATTTCCATCAAAAAAATTGCAAGATATTGCGAACTCTTACCGGAAGCGTTATGATCCGAACTATGCACTCATACCGCCTCATTTAACACTTAGAACACCTTTTGAATTAACGGATCTAGAAGCGGCTGAGGTCGTCTCAACGTTAAGAGAGTATGCAAAAAATGTTTCTCCTATTACGTTACGTATTAAAAAATTCAGTTCATTCGCTCCTGTAAACAACGTCATTTATATGAAAGTAGAACCGAACGAGGAAATCATGGCGCTCAATGAAAGATTGTACGCAGATCCACTTGCTGGCACACCTGAATATGCCTTTGTTCCGCATGTGACAGTGGCTCAAAAACTATCAGATGATGAGCATTCAGACGTACTTGGCACATTAAAGCTGAGAAAGATTGACCATGAAGAAACAGTGGATCGCTTCCACCTTTTATATCAATTAGAGAACGGATCTTGGACCGTCTATGAAACATTTATTTTAGGAGAAGAGGGTTAAAGACATTTGAAAACAGTCATCGCAACAGCACAAACACAACGAGAAGATGCATATTACGTTCGAAAAGAAGTATTCGTCAAAGAACAAGAAGTCCCAATAGAGATTGAAATAGATGAACTAGAAGACGAGGCCATTCATTTTGTCATTTATAACGATGAAATGAAGCCTCAAGCAGCCGCTAGATTACGGATCATTGAAGGGCCAAAGGCAAAGCTAGAACGAATTTGTGTGTTAAAAGAGGCGCGCTCTTTCGGCCTTGGCCACAAACTATTAGAAGCGCTGGAAACAGAAGCCATTGCGAATGGAGCGAAGGAAGCAGTTATGCACGCACAAGTCCAAGCTCTTCCTTTCTACGAAAAAAAAGGCTACACAGCCGTATCTGAACCGTTTGAAGAAGCGGGGATCACACATGTCAAAATGACAAAAACACTGTCTGTTTGACCAAAAGAAAAGCCAGAGCATTCAAGATGCCCTGGCTTTTCTTTCTTTATCATCGTTCGTCAATGGAAGAAAGCGCAATCATTTATATATACGTATTAATATGAACGCCTTTGCCTTCCTCCATAAACATATCTCGTACAAAGCGTTCCCGCTTTTTTTGCTGTACTTTCGTTTCCGCTTCTGTCACTAAGTCCTCTTTTTTCTCCAGCTCTCTATATATCTTGTCATGAAAGGTGCGAGTAACCTTAGTTACTTTCGCGTAGTCTTCTTTATCCTGAGGAGCAGGACGATTGATATACTGAAAATACAGATCCGGCTGAATCGGGGCTATATATCCCATCAAGAACGCCTCCTTTGCTTCTCTTCTACTCTACTATTCCCTAATTATGACTGTTTGAAACACGTCTCATTTGATATGATTAGATGTGTTTCTTTTTAAGATTGATTAACTATTGGAGGACTAGCTTTGAAATGCGCACGACGACATGATCGAACGATCTCATTACATACGTATTCGAGAGAACATTATCAATTCCTCCATGACGAGGGAAAAAAAGGGCACTTATTCTGCCCATATTGCGGACAACCAGTCTTTTTCAGATTAAATATACATGAAGAACCTGCCTTTATTCATAAACATATGTCTCAGCACGAGCTGTGTGAACAAGCAGAAGAACAAGATAATCAGAAAAAACACGCAGAGCGAGAGGAAAGTGCTTCTTATAAAGAACTTGGGGGCTTCCGTTTTCCAACAGGTAAACAAATCATCTCGCAAACGAATGAATCATATGACTGGCAGGAACCAAGGTCGATTCAATTTAGTGATGCGTTACATTTAGAAGAGAATGAACAAGCACATACCATCGATCTCTTTCCGCATATCACCTTTAGCACACCGCAGCTTCAAGCTGTCACACATAAAGACGGTCCAATGCTGGTGCTGGCTGGCGCTGGCAGCGGGAAAACAAGAGTCCTGACAGCCAGAGCGGCTTATCTCATGTCACATCATCATATTCCTGCTCACCATATCTTACTCGTGACTTTCACCACAAAAGCCAGCAGTGAAATGAAAGAAAGACTGCGCAAGCAATATCAGCTTCACCCATCACAAGCAAGCCAAGTGGTGACAGGCACCTTCCATAGTCTTTTTTATAAAATGCTGCTTCACGATGACGCAAACAAATGGAATGGCCAGCACCTGATTAAGTTTGATTGGCAGAAGGAACAGTACATTCGGAAAGCCATCATGAATGAAGGACTAGATGAAAAAGACTACCCTACCGATCAAGTCCTGCAATCGATCGGCTATTGGAAAAATGCTTTTTTACCAGGTGAGCTTCCTGATTTGAAGGATGAAAAGGAAAAGCACATGTGGACGATCTATCAATCCTATGAACATCAAAAACGAGACAATCAGCAATTTGACTTTGATGACATGTCCATTGCCTGCTTGCACATGCTGACTGAACAGCCTGAACTGCTGAAACGGTATCAAGAACGGTTCAAATATATATTGGTGGATGAATTTCAGGATATAAATCCAGTTCAATATCAATTGATTCAGCTGTTAGCTGGAGAATCTGAGCAGCTATTTTGTGTCGGTGATGATGATCAAGCCATTTATGCCTTTAGGGGCAGTAATCCTGCTTTCATTCTTGAGTTCAAACGAGATTATCCTTCGGCTCAGATTGTCCATTTACATGCCAATTATCGGTCGCATCATACAATTGTCGCAAGTGCGGATGCCATTATTAAGAAAAATCAGCATCGTTATGAGAAAACGTTAAAAGCCGTCCGATCGGAGACAATCCCTCCTACGCTCTTTTATCCATATGACGAGGAAGAGGAAGCGACCATGATCGTGGCAGATATTCAGGAGAAAATTAAAAACGGCGCAAAGCCGAATAATATCTGCGTACTCTTTCGCACCAATACGGGAGGCCGCGCGATTTATGAGCGTCTGCATCAATCCGCGATTCCGTATGAGACGGAGCCTGGTGTCAAAGCCTTCTACAGCAGACGAATTGTTCGGGTTCTTCTCGCCTTTCTCTCTTTAAGTCAGGATGCCGATGATGTGGCTGCTATGAAACAGCTGCTTCCGGTTTTCTTTTTAAAGCAGCAGACCTTAAACACAATGAAGGCACTAACCATCACGGAAGATTGTTCAATGGTCGACGCACTCGGAAAACTAACAGATATTCAGCCGTTTCAACGGAAAAAGCTGCAATCCATTGTTCCTCTGTTCCGCACGTTACGAAATTTAAAGCCGTCTGACGCTGTGGCGTTTATTGAACAAAAGATGGGACTTGGTGATTACTTAAAAAAACGAGTGAATGATACGAATGTGCTTGAAAAAGGGGCGGATGACGTACGAGATGTAAAAACCGCCGCCAAACGCTTTGAAACGATTGAAGCCTTTCTCGCACATGCCGAACACATGAAATCTGCCGAAAAGGAAAAAACAGACGAACCAGGTGTTCAGCTCATGACGATTCACCGTGCAAAGGGTCTGGAATTCCAAACGGTGTACATCACTTGCGTGGTCGACGGAGCACTGCCTCATGATTTCTCACTTGATGAACTCAGAAACGGTGATGAAGAAGCCTTGGAAGAAGAGCGCCGTTTATTATATGTGGCCATGACAAGAGCTAAACAATCTCTTTATCTATCGGTTCCATCATTTAGACGAGGGAAAACCGCTCATCGCTCGCGCTTTTTATATCCCCTTCTAAAGAAAAACCGAGAATTATTCACAGAAAAACAACAGGCCCCCCTTTAAGCGGAGAGCCTGTTGTTTATTTTTTGTTGTTCATCATTTTAGCGATGGTATTGAAATCAAGCTTTTCTTTTCCACTTGTAATCGATTGAACGATTTTGTCTTCCATTTCTTTCGGTACACGTTTATTCGCAAGCTGCGCTACTTTTTTAATGACGCCTCGAACCGTTGCTTCATCTTTAAAGTTGGCATTTTGCAAAGAACCTGCAAGCTTGAAGACATCGTTCATATTCACACCTGTTTTATTTTCAACGCTTTTAAAGAATTTATTATCCATTCATTTGCCTCCTCTTTGTGGAGTAATCACCTTACTATATGAAAATAGGCGAGATATGTGCCTATCCTAAAGCCTTGTTTGCCCAAAGAGAAAGGAAAGCAAAAGGCTCCCCTATTGCTTCCCTCACCTTCTTACTGTTTAGTTAAAGAAAGAAGCACCAACGATGATTAGAAGGATGAAAAGCACAACGACAAGAACAAATGTTGATCCATATCCGCCGCCATAACCTCCGCCGTAGCCGCCGCAAGAACCGCCACCGTAACCGTAACAACTCATATATAAGCACCTCCTCTTCTCCCTTACAAAATATGAAAAATACAACAAATGGTTTGGACGATCACATAAAAAAGTGCGGAATTTTTATTTTCGCTGTTTAAAGACGTAATCTGCCTCTCCATGACGTATCATGAATGCTTCTGTTTCTTTCGCAAAAGCATCCATCTTCACGCCAAATGCTTTTAAATGCTCCTCAAGATCCTTCGCTTTATCCGTTAGATCCATTTCAACCTTTTCATGCGCTTGCTCTTTCCCATCATGGGGTTTAGTGAACAAGGAACCGATTAATTGTTCGAATGCATCCATTCTGGTCACCCCTTCTCTCTTACATATGCATCACTCAAAAAAAGGGCAACAAAAAAACCGGATAAATCCGGCTTTTGTTTTCTCTTCTATTGAGGTTTCTTTTTCTTTCCACAGCCGCAGCCTGCTTTTTTAATTTTCTTCGTATAAACAGATTGTTGATTTGACTGCGCTGGATAACCTTGAAGCATGTGTGACGGTGTTTCATTTGGTTTCATCGCAACCCTTCCTTTCCTCTTCCATGATAGTATATGCATTTTTTAAAAGCGTGTCTGATCAGAATGCCTGTTTATTTCACCAGCTTTGAGACGATCGCTTCAATCATGCCTGCTGCTGCGGCAATCGCTAATAGTAAATTAAGCCACATGCTAATGACAGGAAATAATATGTATATCAGAAGTAAAGCAGCAGTGCACCACATGCCAGTACACCAATAACAGCTTAACAGCTCTCCTACCCAAGACCGCAGCCCTTTACCTTTAATGATAATATATGTCTCTACTTCACCTTGTTCATTGACCTCTTCTTGTTCTTCATGAAATAAACGGCGGAAAGGAGCAGTAATGGTATCAAACACTATGAGCCTCGTCAGTCTAAACGATGCGAGGGCAAACACGACAAATGACAAAGCACCGCTCAGGAGCCTCCACCTCCTTCTTTCTTCTTTTTTGCGTCCTTTCTTTATATATGCAAAAAGAATGAGCGCCATGATGAATCGAGCGGAAATAAAATTGGGTTGTACTTTTTCACACTTTCCGATTCCACCTTGAGCCTCTGCTGCATTAAATAATGTATAGATAAGAAAGGAGTGAAAGTATTGTCTATTGAAGAAAGTGCTGATTTATTATACACACAACTGTTAAACGAATTAATCAGCAATTATGATGATTTCATTGAGATCAAAGATTCCGAAAATGTCACAATTCATAAAACAGATGTAACAGCCGCACTCTCCCTTCAAGCGACCGTAACGACAATCATTACTCTTTTAATCCAACTTCTTGTACCAGACGATGAATTGGCTACAGACATCACAGATCAGCTTTTAGCCACACAACAAGTGACAGTCCAAAAGAAAACTGTGATCCAAATCATCAATTGCTATAACGTCACGATTACATTATCAGATGCATCTATTATGAACTCCGTCCAAATTCTCACTCAAACATTGAATGTACTATTAGTTGAAGCCGGCATTCTTTGACCCTTTCTTTTTCTAACATTATGTATGAAAGAGGTGAAATAATCGTGGCTGAAGAGAACGAAAAAAAGGAGTTTCAAATCAACACTGATGTTGATCCATTAACGAGCCTTCTTGTAAGTGATATTTTAAACAAAAACAATATCACAGATGATCAGAAAGCAAATATTTCAGATGATCAAAGAAGAATGATTTTGAAATTAGTTGAGGACTTACAAAAGAAAGCAGATGACTTCGTACAGCAACAGCAGGAGAAAAAAAGGCAGGCTGAGGCAGCAAAACATGTGGAAGAAGCAGAGCCTGAACCGCAAGTACGTCCAAAACGAAATTCACTTCGAGATCGTATTCAGCAGCGCCGTGATGCGCAGCGAAACAACGATTAAATAAAAATGGGTTGCCTGCTAGGGTAAATGCCCGAGACAAAACCATTCATTGCAGCATTTAATAAAGTAAACGGAAGGAGGAATAGAAATGGAATCTAAACCATACTCTTGGGTCGCTCTAGATCGTAACTGTACACACCACGGCGATTACAACAACTACGAAAGAAAAGCAGTTTGTGACGGCCACTTTTTTGATGATGAAGATGTCTTACAAGACTTTGATCAAGTGAGTTTTACAAAACAGACGTCTGAGGAAGTCATTATCGTCAGAGACTCTTGTGACATTAACGTATCTTCTGTTGACGCACAGGTTGCAGCATCTATCCAAGTAGCTGTTCAAACAGCGATCATCACCATTACAAATATCTCAATCGCAGACGGTGATTTAGCAGACCGCGTCACACAGGATCTTTTACAAGCCGCTACTCACAAACAAACAAACCGCCAAAAACTTGTTATCGAAAATTCAAGAAACGTTACAGTATCGACAATCGATGCGGACATCTCGATCGCAATCCAAACACTTACTCAAACACTTGTTGCGACAATCGTTGCAATCGGTATCCTCTAATGTCCAAAAGCAGAGCGAAAAGCTCTGCTTTTCCTTTTATAAAAATACAACAAATATAAATAGTCATTTACCCACACCAACTAGAGGGCGCATACATATGTTGTTAAGGACTAAAGTCAAATACCTTGTTAAAGGAGCTGAAATCCATGAGCTGCGGAAAACACCATGGCCGACATGATGAAAACTGTGTATGCGATGCGGTTGATAAGATTTTAGCAGAGCAGGAAGCTGTAGAAGATAAATGTCCTACGAGCTGCTACAGTAATTTATTAAGCCCAACCGTTTCTGGAAAAGATACGATTCCGTTTTTACTTTTCGATAAAAAGGGCGGATTGTTTTCTACTTTCGGAAACATTGGAGGATTTGTTGACGATTGCCAATGCTTCGAATCCATTTTCTTCCGGGTTGAAAAATTACACGACTGCTGTGCTACGTTATCTGTATTAAGACCTGTTGATGTACACGGACATACGCTAAGCGTTTGTCACCCTTGTGACCCTGACTTCTTTGGTCTAGAAAAAACGGACTTTTGTATTGAGGTTGATCTAAACTGCTTCTGCGCAATCCAATGTTTAAACCCAGAACTAGTAGACAGAGTCATGCCATCGAAAGATAAAAAGCATCATCACCACGGCTAAATCAACCGCCATTGATCTCACTTGTCATGAGTCAAAGCATCCCCTTCCTTACGAATGACAGTCAATCATGCGGAGCAGTCAGCATAAGAGCTACCGCTTCCGCATTGATTGTAAGTAGAAGTATCAACCGGCAAAACAAAAAGCTTGTAGATGATGACAGTGCTCAAACACTCAAATAAATTTCCTAGTATAGGAGGGTTGAATATGAGCCGCAAACATTCATGGAATTGTGTAGCAGAGGCTGTTGAAAATATTAACGACTTACAAAATGCCGTCGAAGAAGAATGCCCGACCAGCTGTTACAGCAATCTCCTTTCTTCATCCCATTCATTAGGTGACACTGTCCCGTTTGTTCTCTTTACATCCAAATCAAAACCATTCGTCGCATTCGGAAACGTCGGAGAAGTAGATGCAGGTCCTTGCTTCAGCACTACATTTTTCAGAGTCGAACACATCTCTGACCACTGCGCAACACTCAGCTTGCTTATCGCATTTGACAAAGACCGTCATATTTTAGATTTTACAGACAAAGATTCCGTATGTGATGTGTTCCGATTAGAAAAATCGAAGTATTGCATTGAAGTAGATCTTGACTGCTTCTGCGCAATCGAGTGCTTAAATCCACGACTCATCAACCGTAACTGCTAACAAAAAAAGTCCCTCTATGGGACTCAGGCTGTCGAGAAAATCTCGACAGCTTTATTTTTTCCCTTAAAGTTTCCATTCCCCCGTTTTATAATAGAGAAAAGCATACTAAAGGAAGGTGTTTTTCTCATGTTCCACACTAGAAATTCTTCTCAGCACGAAGCCGAATTTGTATTGCTAGATCAACTGGTCGAAGAGGATCACCTGCTTCGTAAAATTGATCAGTACATTGATTTTTCATTTATCGTAGATAAAGTCAAACCCTATTATAGTGAGAATAAAGGTCGTCCTTCTCTTGATCCACTTATTTTGTTCAAAATGATGTTTATCGGATACCTGTACGGTATCCGTTCTGAAAGACAACTTGAAAAAGAAATTTACTATAACATGGCGTATAGATGGTTTTTAGGTTTGAACATCAATGACCCCGTTCCCCACCACTCGACCATTAGCTGGAATCGTCGTACTCGATTCAAAGATACAACGATTTTTCAAGACATTTTTGATGAAATTGTGCTTCAAGCCATCAATCATGATATGGTAGGAGGCCGCGTTCTTTTTACTGATTCGACTCATCTTAAAGCCAATGCCAATAAACATAAATATACGAGAAAAACGATTGAACAAGATACTCAGAACTATATAAATGATTTAGAAGAAGCGATCCAAGAAGATCGAGAGGTACACGGAAAAAAGCCCTTAAAGGTAAAAGAGGAGGTGAAAACGGAAAAAGACATTCGTCAAAGTACGACTGACCCTGAAAGTGGCTATCTTTATCGTGAAAACAAGCCAGAAGGCTTTTTCTACCTAGACCACCGTACAACGGATATGAAGTACAATATCATCACGGATGCCCATGTCACGCCCGGCAATATCCATGACTCTGTTCCGTATCTTGATCGATTGGATCACCAAATCGCCCGATTTGGTTTTCAAGTAGAAGCTGTTGCCCTTGATTCTGGTTATTTGACAACCCCAATCTGTAAAGGTTTATCCGATCGCCGTATTTTTGGTGTCATCGCACATAGACGCTTTCATCCAACAAGAGGATTATTTGAGAAATGGAAATTTCAGTATGATTCTGAACATGATCACTACATATGCCCAAATGGCGAGAAGCTATTATATACAACAACTGATCGAAAAGGTTATCGATTCTACAAATCAGACCCTAAAAAATGCGTATCGTGTCCTTTCCTAGAGAGCTGTACAAGGTCGAAAAATCATCAAAAAGTGATCTCAAGACATGTATGGGAAGAACATAAAGAAAAGATCAGACAAAATCGTCTGTCTGCTTCTGGAAAAGAGCTATATAAAAAAAGAAAAGAAAAAATAGAGCGAAGCTTTGCAGATTCAAAACAACTGCATGGGCTTCGCTACTGCCGGTTGAGGGGAAAACAAAATGTGAGTGAGCAAGTGCTTCTCACAGCTGCCTGTCAGAACATGAAGAAGATTGCCACACACCTAGCGAAGCTAGGCTAGGTGTGTGGGAGGCCTTTTTCTTTAATCTCATCCATCATCATTACGATGAAAATAAAAAAGATTGTAGAAAAACATGAGTTTCTCTACAATCTGAGTGTCCTATAAGGGACACTATTTTTCATTCGTTAGTTCATATGTTTGGTAGCTGCCGAGCAATTTGACTTCACAGCCAATCGCTTCTAATTCCTGAATCGCACCAGGGACAAGGACATCATCCATTTCTTTTTCTATATCTATAATAAATAAATAGTGTCCAAGACCAGTTTTTGTTGGACGAGATTCAATTTTTGACAAGTTGAGATTTCGCCAAGAAAAGGCAGATAACACGCGGTGCAATGCACCTGATTGGTCATCCTTTGGCAGACTGACGACAATGGTCGTTTTTGGCTTCGATGAGAACCCTGCATTCATTGGGAACGATGCTTTAGGATCTTTATGTAAAATAACAAAGCGTGTATGATTGTGCGGATAATCATGAATGTCTTTTTTTGCAATCGTTAAACCATACGTTTGTGCGGCAATTTCATTCGCAATGGCCCCAGCAGCCTCATCCGGATGCTCACTGATATATTTCGCTGCATAACCTGTTGATTCAACTGGACGATGCGGAATATCTGGGTACTGCTTTTTCAGAAATTGATGACACTGGGCAATCGCGTGCGGATGTGATTGGATCACATCTAATGTCTCCCAGCTTTCCGCTCTTGATGGGTGGACAAGCAAATGCTGCCGAATCGGTGCTGTCATTTCACCAACAATGGACAACGCTTCTTCATGAATTAAATAATCAATCGTTAAGTTCACAGATCCTTCGAGTGCATTTTCAAGTGGAACGACCGCCAAATCGACTTCGCCTTTTGACACAGCATCCATACATTGCGGAATCGTTGCATAGGCACGCTGCACTGCATCTGCTGGAAAGCAAGAGCATACGGCCAAATGAGTAAATGTTGCCTCTGGTCCAAAATAACCTACAGTTAATTGCTTCATCTGCTATGATCTCTCCTTTTACGCCCCAGAACCTAGAATTTCAACTTTTTCGACAAATTCAAGTTTTCTTAATTGATTCATGACTGTATTGATATCATCTGCCATACCAGCCGTGCTAATGGATAGGGTGACATTTGCTCTTCCTTGCAGCGGAATCGTTTGGTGAATGGATAACACATTACAGCCAGAGTCAGCCACAATTTGAAGCAGTCTTGACAGAGCCCCAGACCGATCCTCAAGGTGGAAAAACAATGTGATGATCTGCTCTTTCACCATCGTATAAAATGGAAAAACAGCATCTCTGTATTTATAAAAAGCACTGCGACTTAAATCCGCTTGTTGAACAGCATCGGCAACTGAATCCGCTTTTTTGCGATCGAGAAGCTTTTTAACTTCAAGCGTTTTTCGCATCGCATCTGGAAGGACATCCTCTCTTACTAAATAGAACGTTTCTTCTTTCACCTGTTTTCTCCCCTTTTAAAAACGGGAGAGCCCATGGACTGGACCCTCCTTTTGATCAATCAATAAATTCAAATTCAAATTCAAGCAGACGAATGATGTCGCCGTCTTGTGCACCACGCTCACGCAAGGCATCATCGACACCCATTCCGCGCAATTGTCTAGAGAATCGTTTCACGGACTCATCTCTTGAGAAATCTGTCATCTTAAACAGTCGCTCAAGTGCTTTACCCGTTATGACAAATGTACCGTCAGGATCTCTTGTGATCTCAAATGGTGCATCTCCCTCATCAAACCTGTACATTACGCGGTTATCAGACAGTTCCTCTTCATTATAAAGCGGGAATTCCGGTGTTGTTTCAAGCTGATTGGCGATTTCAAATAAAAGCTCACGAAGCCCTTCTCTTGTGATCGCACTAATTGGGAACACTTTATAGTCATCCGTTAATTTTTCTTTAAATGCCGCTAGATTGTCAGCTGCATCTGGCATGTCCATTTTGTTCGCTACAATGATTTGTGGACGCTCAGTCAATCTCATATTGTATTGCTCAAGCTCTTCATTAATCGTCACATAATCTTCGTACGGGTCACGTCCTTCAAGTGCTGACATATCAATGACATGGACAATGACACGTGTCCGCTCAATGTGGCGTAAAAATTGATGACCTAAGCCAACGCCTTCGTGCGCGCCTTCGATCAGTCCTGGCAGATCCGCCATGACGAAGCTTCGGTTATCATCTGTTTCGACAACTCCTAGGTTCGGCACAAGCGTAGTGAAATGAAAATCCGCAATTTTCGGTTTCGCTGAAGAGACAATTGAAAGCAGCGTCGATTTCCCGACACTTGGGAAACCAACAAGTCCAACATCTGCAAGTACTTTTAATTCTAAGATGACGTCACGTTCTTTACCTGGCTCGCCATTTTCAGAAAGCTGTGGTGCAGGGTTTGCCGGTGTTGCGAAACGTGAATTTCCACGTCCGCCTCGTCCGCCTTTTGCAATGACTGCCCGCTGTCCATGCTCTGTTAAGTCTGCGAGTACTTGTTCTGTCTCTGCATCCGTCACAACCGTACCGGGCGGAACTTTGACAACCATTTCTTCCGCATTTCGGCCATGCTGGTTTTTACTCATTCCGTGTTCGCCGCGATCCGCCTTAAAATGGCGTTTGTAACGAAAGTCCATCAATGTTCTGAGTCCTTCGTCTACTTCAAATACAACATCTGCACCATTTCCACCATCGCCGCCAGCCGGTCCGCCTTTTGGCACATATTTTTCACGACGAAACGCCACCATACCGTTTCCGCCGTCACCGCCTTTAACATACACTTTAACCTGATCTACAAACATAACTTCCTCCGTTTCTCTGCATCACATATCTCATTCTTGCCTCAAACAAAGCTCAATCATGGACTCATGACTTGTCACATGAAATTGAACTACACTCATACATGGATAGTTTGCGTCATGAAACGCATTTAACGCATCCAAACTTGTTAATTTTCCTTTGAAATCAAAATATAAGACCACATCATTCTCTTCATGATCTGTTTGGAACGTGACCGTTAAATGATTTTCAGTTTTTTGGCAAACTGATTGATCGAATATCGAAAACAACTCCTGTGATACCGTTAGCAGCTGCGATTCATATGCTGATAAGTCTCGGGTTTCACCAAGCACTTCGTATTCTAAGGTGATAAAATGCGACTCCCAATTAAATGTTAGAAAGTAATAGGCCAATTGGGGAATTTTTAAATTTGAGAGTTTGGATTCATGCTGTGCTTCAATGACCATTTCTTCTATAATTTCAAACACACGGTCATATTTTTCTAATGTCAAGTTGCCCTTGATCAGCTGCAATTTATTCATCCAGTCATGTCTTGAACGACTGAGCAGATAGATCAATTCATTTGTTAATGCAACGTGAGTTAATTTTTCGTTTTGTTTACTTGATATCTCTTCCATTATCGCACTCCCAATCGTTTGGTCTCTCTTTTAGGAGTCTTATCATCACTATGTCTCCCTGAATTATAACAGAGAAGACAGCATAGAAAAACACTAGTTATGTGAGGAAAGGTTGTTTTTTCTGATCTATAGGAGAAAATGAGGCAAAGTCAGCAAACGTTCTTTGATATTGATGGAGTGCATCTTCTTTTTCATCTTCGATACTACTTGTAAAAAGTGAAAAAAACTCCAGTCAATGACCGGAGTTTTTAGCAATTATTGTGCCGCAGGATATACGCTCACTTTTTTACGGTCACGACCGAAACGTTCGAATTTAACTGTTCCGTCGATTTTAGCGAAAAGAGTGTCGTCGCCTCCGCGTCCAACGTTTTCACCTGGATAGATTTTCGTTCCACGTTGACGATAAAGGATAGAACCACCAGTTACGAATTGACCATCAGCACGTTTAGCGCCTAAACGTTTAGACTCAGAGTCACGTCCGTTCTTTGTAGAACCTACCCCTTTTTTAGATGCGAAAAATTGAAGATCTAATCTAAGCATGAAGTTCACCTCCTATTTTTTTGTAGATATTCTCACATAATCGTGATAATCTCGTTCGATTGTTTCTAAGGAAACGACCATGCCTTCTAAAAGCAGCTGGGCTTTTTCAAAGGATACTGGATCTGTATCAGCCGGCAATTCAAAAGAGAAATAGCCGCCTTCCTCGCCAATATCGAGCAAAGGGTCCAATCCTGTCAGTGCAATAATTGAATTGACTGAGCCGAAAACAACAGCAGATACTCCTGCACAAACGAGATCCTGACCTTTTTCAGCAAACTCGGCATGTCCAGTCATCTGAAAAGACGTAATGCTTTCATCTGCTGCCGACCGAGTAATGGTTGCTTTGATCATATCACTCACACGCCTTAAGCGTTGATTTTTTCGATAACAACTTTAGTGTAAGGTTGACGATGACCTTGTTTCTTGTGGTTGTTTTTCTTCGGTTTGTACTTGAACACAGTAATTTTCTTACCGCGACCTTGTTTTTCAACTTTAGCCGTTACTGTTGCTCCAGCAACTGAAGGGTTACCCACTTTGACAGTGTCTCCGCCGACAAACAATACGTTTTCAAAAGTTACTGTTTCACCTGCTTCAGCAGCTAGTTTTTCAACATAAACAGTTTGACCTTCTTCAACTTTTACTTGTTTACCACCAGTTTCGATAATTGCGTACATCTCTGCACCTCCTAATAAACTCAGACTCGCCGAATACAGGGGGCCTTAGGCTCTTTACTCCTGCTTCGCGCGGTTGTAGCACGGGTGCTACATATCCATAACATTAAAAAATATATCAAATTAGACGCAGAATGTCAATGTATTTTCATCACTAGTACGGCAAAAGAAGCTCTTCCATTGAGGAGGTGGTTCTTCGTTCTGAAAAATACGCATGAAGCAGTTCATTTTCGTCAAGCTGGCTCATTTTCACGCCATCTCTTTCAATAATAATCGGATGCTTGCAGCCTCTTTGGAATCGCGCCATGACTTCATATACTTTTTCCTCAGCGCTCACTCTCAGCGGAATCAGCTTTTCTACCTTTTGCTCTTTTTTACCGTAATAGCGTTCTAGTAAAAAACGAACCCTGACATAATGCCGCTGCCGGTGCTCCATCACGAGTGAATAGGCTAAAAAGGTAAGCAGCACCCAGCCGTTCAATTGAAGCGGCGCAAACAAAAGTAATCCACCTGTCAATAGAATGAAAAAGACAAGGGAGCCTTTTATGGCAAGGGCATGTGCACGTTGGAACGGGTAATATGCTGATAAGAGCAAAAAGAATAATTTTCCGCCATCTAGTGGCCAAATCGGCAAAAGATTCACAAGGAAAATCGCCATATTATAAAAAGTGAACATCGTAAAAATGTCGTGTGAAATAAAAGAAGCTTCCATGAAAAACCATGCCATAAGCTGGAGCGGTACATGCTGGAACGGCCCACATAAAATGACCGCCAGCTCTTCCTTTAGCGGGCGGTTCCCATGCTCTTCTACTTCTACCGCTCCGCCAAACGGGAGTAGAAAAATCCGCCGAATGCGCCAATGATAATAGCAAGCAGCCGCTGCATGTCCAAGCTCATGGACAAAGACGATAATGAGCAGACAAAGCAGCGGCTTGATTTGACCAGAGAGAATCGCAAACGCCATCACAATCCACAGCAGCGGATGAATGTGAATTTTCGTCAGCATGATCAGCCATCTATTCAAAGGTCATCACCTGAATAGGATCGATAAACTGTTCATTTTGCTTAATGGCAAAGTAATATGTGCCCTTTCCTTGATCATCAAGTGAGATCTGGCCAATTTTCTCACCCTTATCGACAAAATCGTATAAGGCCACATTGGCTTCCTTTAATTGACCGTACCAGCTATAGCTGTTATCCGCATGCTGCACGACCACTGTCAGCCCTGTGTCACTTTTCTTTTTCACTTCTACTACATAGCCTTCCTTCATACTGTCAATCGCTTCAGCCGATGTTTCGACTTTGACACCTGCTCCATTTTGCGTAAAGGATTCCTGCACTTTTCCAGAAGCAGGTACGGCCAGTTCTTGGTTCGCTTGTACATCTTTTTGGTCTTCCTTTTTGTCTGTTAAAAAGGCAAGGGGGTTTCCAACTGTTTTCTCAAACCAGCGATTGGCAGCAGCAAATTGAAAATCTTGCTCAAAGGTCTGCGTAATGATCGGCTTCAGCTGCTGAAACGGCCCTGCCTGACCTTTAAATGAAATGGCTGCAATCAACACAAGAGACGCAGATAATAAACATTTCAGCACAAAGGCATTGGGGTTAAATAGCGGATGCTGATATTTCTTCGGCTGATGAGACGACGATTCAAAGGAAGATGACCCTGAATGCTTTTCTTCCTCTGTCAGCATGACCCATGGAGGGATATCTTCTTTTTTCTTAAAAGTCGTCTTCTTAGATGGAGCAGCTGACTGCTTCGTTTTGCGGCGCTGCGCGATTTTCTTTCGGTACTCGTCCACTCTTTTCATGAGATCACCCTTTACATACAAACAGTTTGTACATTTTATGTGACGACCTCATCTGATATGCAACAAAAAGACCGATTCTGATCGAATCGGTCTCATCTTACCTGAATGCTTATTAAGCTCTTACACCAAAAAATGCTTTCAGCTTAGCAAACATTCCTTTGTTTTCATCTTCAAATGATTGAAGTGGAACAGATTCGCCTAGTACGCGGCGGGCGATATTACGATATGCAATCGAGACTTTATTTTTAGCATCCATGACAATCGGTTCACCATTGTTTGAAGCCTTAATCACGTCGTCATCATCAGCGACAATGCCAAGAAGATCAATCGATAAGTGATGGACAACTTCATCCACATCCATTGAATCGCCACTTTTCGCCATGTGTGTACGAATACGGTTGACAATCAAACGAGGTGGTTCGATATCTTCTTGTTCTAACAAGCCGATGATACGGTCGGCATCTCTCACAGCTGAGATCTCAGGCGTCGTCACGACAATTGCCTTATCTGCACCAGATACAGCATTTTTAAAGCCTTGCTCAATTCCAGCAGGGCAATCAATGACGACATAATCAAAGTCTTGTTTCAATGATTGAATTAATTCTTTGATCTGCTCTGGTTCTACAGCCGTTTTATCACTTGTTTGAGCAGCGGGTAAAAGATACAAAAGATCCTCGAAACGCTTATCTTTTACAAGCGCTTGGTGAATTTTACATCTTCCTTCTACTACGTCGACTAGATCATAAATAATGCGGTTCTCAAGCCCCATCACGACATCTAAATTCCGAAGGCCAATATCGGTATCAACTAGACACACCTTTTTCCCTTGAATTGCTAGTGCTGTGCCTAAGTTTGCAGATGTTGTTGTTTTGCCAACGCCGCCTTTTCCTGAGGTAATCACAATAGCCTCGCCCAATTTCACATTCCTCCCTCAAGCCTTGTCAGATTAGGTCTTATATGAGCCAATTGCTGCAGGCGTTCAATGATCATGTTGCCATCTATATCTAAATAAGCACATTCCATTTCATTTCCATCTTCTTTTTGATCTGGTGCACGGTTAAACACTTGTGCGATGCGAAGCTGTGTCGGAATCATACGAGATGCCGCAATGACAGCTTGTTTATTCCCATTACATCCAGCATGTGCCACGCCTTTTAAAGCGCCGAGCACAAAAATATTTCCCCCTGCACGAATCGTTCCGCCAGGATTGACATCTCCTACTAATAAGAGATCTCCTTCAACATACAGTACCTGTCCAGAGCGCACAATTTTGGCTACAGAGGTAATTTCGGCCTCTGCTTTTAATCGTCTCGCCTCTTCAGTTGACATGACGTCACTTTCAATAGAGTGAATGACGAGATGTTCATTTTCAGAGACTGCTTCAGTCAAACGCATTTCCTGATCCTCTGTTAAATACCGAAAACCAAGCTTAATATGCACATTAACCTTATGACCTTCCCTTCCATCTGTATATTGCTCAAGTAAAAGAACCTCTCGCAAGCCAGAAAGAAGGTCATCAAACGAACAGTCATCATTTAACTGTAATGTTAATCCGTTTTTTGTACCTTTTATTGTCACATATTGCTGTTTTTGAGTTTTCAAGATGCTCACCTCAACAACATACTCATTTCGCCGTATTTGGACAAACTCCTGCTTTTATTCGTCGATCAGTCCTTGTTTCATATTGATGAAAAAGAGCCTAAGCGGCACAACAAGTATGAGAGACGCAGCAGTATTTAAAAGAATCGTTGGAATAAAGCGTTCGATGACATACGTATTAAACGGCATAATACCTGGTTGAATTGTCGCTTGAACGCCGTATACATAAAACTCCATCACGGAAACAGCAATAATCGACAGAAAGACGACCACTAACATATTCGTTTGCAAAACTTTAAAGGCTTTCGCTAGCAAATAGCAGAGCGCTCCAAAGCCAAACATATGAACACCAAGTATGCCTGTATACGAAATATCATATAAAAGTCCAAAGATAAAACCGAAAATCACACCATATTTTTGATTCACATAAGCCGTCATAAATACAAGTGCGAGTAAGATGAAATGAGGAGCTAAAATTTGATTGTCTGAAACAAATGGGAGCTTCACTAGATCGACAAAAATACTGTCAAATACGAAGATAAACAACATGACGAAAGCAAGAAGGACACGTCTCACGAGCCTTCCTCCTTCGTCAATTCAGATGCATCTGCCGTACTTGAGCTGCGATTCACCACAATCACGCGGTCTAAATTGTTGAGTTCAGCCGCTGGTTCTACATAAATGATTTTTGTCAGGCCGTAATGATCTGGCTCGATTTCACTCACCTTACCAATCGTCAAGCCTTGAGGGAATACGCCCCCTGCTCCAGATGTTTCAACAAGATCTCCTTTTTTGACATCTCCATCTGCATCAGATTTCAGAATATTCATTGTCAGCATTTTTTTCTTACTGTCGTAGCCGTTAATAATTCCGTTGAGTTCTTCTTTGCCCTTTTTCGCAAAAATTTTCGTTGAAATTCTATTATTTTGGTCAGTAGAGCTTAGCAACCTTACAGTCGAAGTAAAATTGTTGAGCTTATCACTTTCAATTTTCCCAATTAACGCACCACTCTCATTTGTGACCGCCATATCTTTGTCAACGCCTTGTTTTTTCCCTTTATCAATCATGACAAAGCTATCCCAAAGGGACGGGTTTCTAGCGATAACCGTTGATAGAATTGGCGTATAATCACGAATAGAGTTCACATAACCGAGCTGCTTGCGAAGCTTTTTGTTCTCATCTTCTAGTTCTTGAAGTTTCGCCTCGTATTGGGTTTGTCCATCAAGTTTTTTTCGAAGACGTTCGTTTTCATCGTATGTGTTCTTTAAATCTTGTACGTTCCCATAAATACCGGCGATAAATTGTGATGGTTTATGAAAGACACCTTGAAAAAAGCCTGTCGTATCCCCCACTAATTTTTCCGGCCATGAAGCACCTCTGCCGCTTTTCACTGAAAAACCAATCATGGCCACCAGTACGATGACACAGACAAGGAGCAACATTAATCTTTTATTCATAAAAAACTGCGGCATGTCTTACACCTCTTTATTTACGCCCGATTATCGATTATCTTTTGATTTTCCTTTGAACAAATGAATATGCTCTAGTGCTTTTCCTGTTCCGATTGCCACACAGTCAAGCGGGTCTTCGGCAATAATGACTGGCATCTTCGTTTCATCACTAATGACTTTGTCAAGATTACGAAGCAATGCACCGCCGCCAGTTAAGACGATTCCACGGTCCATAATATCTGCTGCCAGCTCAGGCGGAGTTTTTTCAAGTGTCATTTTCACCGCATCAACAATTGTTTCCACTGTATCGCGAAGCGCTTTTGCAATCTCATCTGCTGTAATCGAGATTGTTTTTGGCAGACCAGTTAAAAGGTCACGGCCCCGAATATCCATTTCATCATGTACATCAGGCTGCGCAGAACCGATTTCCATTTTAATAGCTTCTGACGTACGATCACCGATCATCAGGTTATACGTTTTACGGATGTAGCTGCTGATCGCATCATCCATTTCATCTCCTGCCACGCGAATTGATTGTGATGTCACAATACCGCCAAGAGAAATAATGGCTACCTCTGTTGTACCGCCGCCAATGTCAACAACCATACTTCCTGTTGGCTCCCATACAGGCAGGTTAGCACCGATCGCCGCAGCAAATGGCTCTTCAATCGGGTATGCGTCACGTGCACCAGCTTGTCTTGTTGCATCAATAACTGCACGCTCTTCTACAGCTGTAATACCAGATGGTACACATACCATCACGTAAGGTTTACGAGCAAAAAGCCCTTTGCCTTTTAATGCTTGATTAATGTAATATTTCATCATTGTTGCTGTCGTCTCGTAATCTGCAATGACTCCGTCTTTCATTGGGCGAAGTGCCACAATATTACCAGGTGTACGGCCAATCATGTTTCTCGCGTCATTTCCAACCGCCACTATAGACTTCGTATCAGTTTCCAAAGCTACGACCGAAGGTTCTCTTACAACAATGCCTTTCCCTTTAATAAAAACAAGCGTATTCGCTGTTCCAAGATCTATTCCAAGGTCTTTTGTACCAATTCCAAACATATGTATGTATCTTCCTTTCTTAAACCAAAATTCCCTTTAGGGAAAAACTCATAAACTCTATTATATCGTAAAACATTGAAAAAAAAAGTGTTACAAATACCCTTTTTCCTTCAAACTCACAAATTTTTGATCACCTATGACCAGATGATCAAGCAGCTGTATTCCAATCAGCTTTCCACATTCAAAAAGTCGTTGTGTAACTTCAATATCTTCCCTGCTGGGCGTCGGATCTCCAGATGGATGGTTGTGCACACATATAAATGAAGCGGCCGAACGTTTAAAGGCCTCTTTGAAAATTTCACGCGGGTGAACGATGGATGAGTTCAGACTTCCAATAAACACAGTATGTTTATGAAGAACTTGATTTTTAGTATTCAGATATAAACAAACAAAATTCTCCTGTTGCAAAAACCTCATATCTTCCATCACAAAATTCGCTCCGTCTTCTGGTGTGCGGATCACATAGCGGTTATCCGTCGTTTGATGGTGTAATCTAGTGCCGAGTTCTAAAGCAGCTAAAAGAGAAATCGCCTTCGCCTTTCCAACTCCTCGAATCTTCGACATTTCTTCAATTGAGGCTTCTTTTACAGAGCGAAGCCCGCCAAATGTTTGCAGAAGTCTTGCAGAAATTTGGAGAACTGATTCTTTTTTTGTGCCTGTTCTTAGAAGGATCGCAACAAGTTCATGATTTGACAAACTGCTGGGCCCGTATTTGATAAATCGTTCTCTCGGTTTTTCATCATGAGGGAGATGCTTTAGCAGCATAGGGAAATCGTTCAGGGTGACCACTCCTTTTAGAATTCCTTCCTGTCTTCAAAAAGGGGTGATTCCAAAGGTTTCAAGCACTCTGACTGTTTTCGCAATAGGTAGACCAACAACGGAAAAATAATCACCATCTATTTTTTGAACGAACAGTGCGCCTTTCCCTTGAATGCCATAGCTTCCCGCTTTATCAAGGGGTTCGTCCGTATCAATATAGCGGTCTATTTCATTTTGAGTCAGCGTCCAAAATGTCACTTCTGTCTGTTCATAAAATGTTTCTTTTCTATTCTCTGACTGAACCGTGACACCCGTCAAGACTTGATGTGTCTTTCCTGATAATAATTGAAGCATAAAAGCCGCTTCTTTCTTATCTTTTGGTTTCCCAAGATATTTGCCGTCAATTGCAACAATTGTATCTGCACCAATGACCACAGCTTTGGGATTTAATCTTTGAATATCATTTGCTTTTTGTTCTGCCAACCATTGGACGTTCTCAGCAGGGGAAAGGTTTCGATTTATTTCTTCTTTTAAATGACTTGCTTGAATGTCATAAGAAAACCCTGCTAGATCAAGCAATTCTTTTCTTCTAGGTGATTGCGATGCGAGAATCAATTGGTTCATGTTTGTTCATCCTTTCAGGGTTTAGCCTAAGAAGTAAGATACCCATTCATCCTAGCAAATGTACATCTTACCGACAATTTACGAAAATTCATTTTTCATGTACCTTCATCATTATGTTGGATGCAAAAGAAAAAAACTAGTCATTTTTTGACTAGTTTCGTTTCTTAAAAAATGATTTTACGTATTTAATTGATCAAGCAATGCTTGCTGAGATTTCCAGCCGTTTTCAGCGGTTGGGTCATTTAATAGCTGCACAGCTTTCAGCAAACTGCTTTTAGCCGGTGCATCCTCTGTTTTGGCACTTTCAAGCTCAGAAATTAGCTGCGTGACTTCCTTTTGATCCACTTCATCGCCTGCAATTACTTTGGATGATAATACAGATGCCTTTTCTATTAAACTAGTCAGCTCATCCGGTACTTGAAATGAGAGCTCCTTTCCTCCCCACGCCTCAAAGTGCTGATCAATCAATTTCTTCCCTACAGCGCTTGTCATCCCTTGCTCTGTCGCAAGCCCGGCAATGACATAATATCCATCATCCATGGAAATCTTTTTCCCTGCATACCCTGCATCTTTTAAACTGCCAACTAAGTCATCTGCTCCTTTTTCAGAAGAGAATTTCCCAGCCTGTACAACAAAGGTTGATAAACTGCCAGAGGCACTTTTTTCATCTTTGTTCTCTTTTGATTCATCTGTAGTACCTGCATTCGGCGCATCCCCGCCAGCTTTCATCGATGATTGATTTTCAGAACCAGATGCCGAGACACTGATATCTCCACCTGAAGGATTTGGTGTACCATCTTGACTTAAACTAAGCGCAAACACCCCAAGGCCTGTCCCAAGAACGACCGCAAACACAATCGTTGTCATCACTCTCTTGAAGGGACCGCGATTTTTACCGAACTTCTGATCAAAGGAGCTTTTTTTCTTTTGATAAGGTGTGACGACTTTTGGATCAGAATGATAAATATGATCAGCAGCATCATCCCACTGGAAATCTTCTTCTTTCGGTTTAGACGAATCTTCCTGAGAAGCCGCTGTCTCCTGTTCCGAATGTCTCTTTTCCTCCCAATTCGAAAACGTCACTTGATCCTCTTGCTGTTTTGGAGGCTGATGATCATCTTCATGCACCATTTCTTCCTTGCCATTAATATTGACCTTTAGCCCTTGTTTTTTTGCCTGCCTCTTTTTCACTGTCATTCCCCGCTTTCTGACATGTTTGTAAGAAAGACCTTTCTGTCCAATGAATCAGCGCGAATTTAACCCGTCCTTCTTTCTGTTTCACACTTTACCATAGCAGTAAAAAAAAAGAACAAGACTTTTGTCGGCAGGGCAAAAAAGTGTTCGCCAATTTTTTCACCCCTTCGACTAGCCAAATAAAAACAAGACAGGAGCACCACAGAGATACATCAAAAAAGAAATAGTGATCGAAGGAACAAAAGGGAATGGCTCGTTTACTCGAAAGGAAAAGACCCTTGCATAAACCATTCCAGCGATACATGAGAGAAAAAGCATGAGAAGGAACGGCTTGAAGCCAAAGCAAAACGCAAGCACACTGAATAGCTTCATATCAGCTCCGCCCATACTATTCGGCTTAAAATAATCTAAACTAGAAAACAAAAGAATGCTAAAAATCAGAGAAGCCGCCCCTTCCCACCAAATAAGAAGCGGTTCCAGCGTGCGGTATATGACGAAAAGAGGGAAAAAGAAGAGAAACAGCTCGTTCGGAACCCTCATATAGAGAAGATCACTCACGACAGCAATCACGAATAAACTACAAAGAATCACAAGAAAAAGACCTTCAAACGAAAAACCAGCGATCCTATAAATGAACAAAAAAAGACCGCCTGTCAGCAGCTCAACCATTGGATATAGCTTAGGCAGCCGAATGCCGCAATGTTTACAAGACCCCTTCCATACAGCATAAGAAACGAGCGGAACCATCTCGTGCAGGGATAGCGGCTGTTTACAGGCTGTGCAGTGAGATCGAGGGAAGATAATAGATCGCTTCACTGGCAGTCTTTCGCCAACGAGATGAAAGAACGACCCCATCGTGATGCCTGCAAGAAACAGAAAAATCTCAATCATATGTGGTGCTCCTTCCGGTAATAAGATAGATTGGATTTTACCATGACCCTACCCACTAAAGCATCTAGTGAAAATATGATTTTCCCCCTATTCTACATATAAAAAGAAAAAGACGCAGGAGGCATCAAAGCCATTTGCGTCTTTTCGTTACCCGAACATACGATTTCGTATATCTGAAATAAAATAAAGAGAGCCTGTCACTATAATCACCGCTGAAGGATCATCACTCTTTTTCTGAATCCATTCAATCACTGCACGAGGGTCATCATCATACGATTTTGCCTCTAACTGACTGCACGCATAAAGCTTTTCCGCTGATTCAGCTCTTGGAAAATCAAATGAAACAAAATGGATAGAGGAACTAACTGTTTCAAGCTTTTGAATCATTTGCTTGTACGGCTTATCTTTTAAAGCACTAAAACAGACATGTACTTGTTTACTAGAAAAATGGGCTTGCACGGTTTCAATTAAACGGTCGATTCCTTCTTCATTATGAGCGCCGTCTATATACACTGGTGGATGATCTTTGACTTTTTCAAATCGCCCAGCCCAAACAGCATGCCGAATACCTTCATATACCTGCTCTTCTGTCACGCTAATATAGCCTTCTTGCTCCAGCCATTCAATGAGTAGAACAGCAAGGGAAGCATTTTGCTGTTGATGCGTTCCAATTAACCCTGTTTCAAGCTGCGGATACTGCCTTTTTGATGTGCTTAACGTAAATCGTTCTCCTGTTTCTGTTGGCTGCTGATGACTGAAGGTACAAGTATCCTGTAATGAAATGCATTCCGCCTTCGTTTCTTTTGCGATGTTTTGAATGACAGCAAGTGCTTCCGGTTGATGAACTGCGGTGATCATCGGAATACCCTCTTTGATAATGCCCGCTTTTTCAGATGCAATTTGTTCAAGTGTGTCACCTAGAATCGCCATATGATCATGACCAATCGATGTAATCGCTGTTAAGATAGGTACGGCAACATTTGTTGAATCAAGTCTTCCACCAAGTCCTGTCTCTAATAGGACAAAGTCTACTTGCTGCACATCGGCAAAATAAGCAAATGCACATGCGGTAATGATTTCAAACTCTGTTGCTGCGCCAAGCTCTGTTTGATCTAACTCATCAACAAACGGCTTGATTTTATTCACCAAACTCAGCCATTCTTCATCCTGTATAGGTGCTCCGTTCACGCTGATTCGTTCATTGAACGTTAAAATAAACGGGGAGGTGAAGGTGCCGACTGAATAGCCTGCTACCTGTAAAACGGAACGAGTAAACGCAATCGTTGAACCTTTTCCATTTGTACCTGCAACATGTACCGCTTTTATGCGTTGTTCCGGATGGCTTAGTTTGTTCATCAGCCACTTCATTCTTTCAAGACCCGGTTTTACACCAAAGGCCAGTCTACTGTGAATCCACTCAATGGCTTCATGATAGGTTGTAAACAATGTCATCTCTCATTTCATCCGAAATTTTCAAAAAAGACGACTCCATTTTGTTAGGAGCCGTCTTTTCAACCTTATGCTTTCAGCTCTTCAATACGCTTTTGAACAGCTTCGCGTTTTGCGACATAGTCACGTTCTTTCGCACGCTCTTCTTCTACGACACTTTCAGGCGCTTTTTTCATAAAGCCTTCGTTGCCAAGCTTTTTCTGGACGCGCTCTACTTCTTTTGTCAGCTTATCAAGTTCTTTTTGCAGACGAGCGATTTCCTCATCTAAGTTGATTAAGCCTTCAAGCGGCAGAATGAGCTCTGCTCCAGAAATAACAGCCGTCATCGCTTTATCACTAGCTGGAACATCTGTACCAATTTCAAGTACACTTGGGTTCGTAAAGCGTTCAATATATGAACGGTTTTTCTCTAAGCGTTCCTGCACATCAGATGTAGAAGCTTTAATGTAAAGCTCCACCTGTTTGCTCATTGGCGTATTCACTTCACTGCGGATGTTACGAACAGAGCGGATGAGTTCCACAAGCAGTTTCATATCAGCAGACGCTTGTTCGTTTGAAAGCTCCGGTTTCACCTTAGGCCAAGACGCTACAGTAATCGATTCACCTTCGTGCGGAAGATGCTGCCAGATTTCTTCTGTTAAGAATGGCATGAACGGATGAAGAAGTCTCATCGTCTGATCTAATACGTACGCAAGGATCGAACGAGTCGTTTTCTTCGCTGCTTCATCTTCTCCATAAAGCGGAAGCTTCGCCATCTCAATGTACCAATCACAGAAATCATCCCAAATGAAGTTGTATAAATGTCTGCCCACTTCACCAAATTCATACTTGTCAGCTAGCTGTGTGACACTTTCAATCGTTTCATTTAAGCGAGTTAAAATCCATTGGTCAGCAACTGATTTTTCTCCAGTTAAATCAAGCTCATCATACGTTAAGCCATCCATGTTCATTAAAGCAAAACGTGATGCGTTCCAAATTTTGTTCGCAAAGTTCCAAGTGGATTCAACCTTTTCAAAGCTAAAGCGAAGATCCTGACCTGGTGAGCTTCCAGTTGCTAAGAAATATCTTAATGAATCTGCACCGTACTTGTCGATGACCTCCATTGGATCAATTCCGTTACCTAGCGACTTACTCATTTTCCGTCCTTGCTCGTCACGGATCAGCCCATGAATCAGAACGTCTTTAAACGGTTTTTCTCCTGTGAATTCAAGACCTTGGAAGATCATGCGAGAGACCCAGAAGAAAATGATGTCATAGCCTGTAACAAGCAGGTTTGTTGGATAGTAGCGTTTGAAGTCTTCACTATCTGCATCCGGCCAGCCCATTGTAGAGAAAGGCCAAAGCGCTGAACTAAACCATGTATCAAGCACATCGTTATCCTGTTCCCAGTTCTCTAAATCTTCTGGTGCTTCCAGTCCAACATATACTTCTTTCGTTTCTTTATGATACCAAGCTGGTATGCGGTGTCCCCACCATAACTGACGAGAAATACACCAGTCACGGATATTTTCCATCCAGTGTAAATACGTCTTTTCAAAGCGGTCTGGAACAAATTGAACTTGGTCGTCCCCATTTTGAAGGTTGATGGCTTCGTCTGCCAGCGGCTGCATTTTTACAAACCATTGAGTAGATAAATAAGGTTCAACGACAGCTCCGCTTCGCTCACTATGACCAATTGAATGCATATGGTCCTCAATTTTGAACAAAATACCCTCTTCTTGCAAATCTTTAACAAGCTGTTTACGGCATTCAAAGCGGTCCATTCCTTTGTATTGCAGTGCATTTACATTCATTGTGCCATCTTCATTCATGACAAGAATACGCTCTAGATCATGGCGATTTCCAAGCTCAAAGTCATTCGGGTCATGAGCAGGTGTAATTTTCACAGCTCCTGAGCCAAATTCCATATCGACATAGTCATCAGCAACGATTGGAATCTCGCGTCCTGTAATTGGCAAGACCACTGTTTTTCCAATCAAATGCTGATAACGTTCGTCATCAGGATGCACGGCAACGGCTGTATCTCCGAGCATTGTTTCAGGTCTTGTCGTCGCAATTTCAATTGAACCCGTGCCATCTGAAAGTGGGTATCTTAAGTGATAAAACGCGCCTTGAACATCTTTATAAATGACTTCAATATCAGAAAGTGCCGTTTTCGTCGCTGGATCCCAGTTAATGATGTACTCTCCACGATAGATAAGCCCTTTTTCATACAATTGAACAAACACTTGGCGTACCGCTTTATTCAGACCTTCATCTAATGTAAAACGTTCACGTGAGTAATCAAGACCAAGTCCCATTTTCGCCCACTGACTGCGAATAAAGTCCGCATATTCTTCTTTCCATTTCCACGTTTCTTCCACAAATTTCTCCCGGCCAAGGTCATAACGGCTTACGCCTTCTTCGCGAAGCTTTGCCTCAACCTTTGCTTGGGTCGCAATACCGGCATGATCCATTCCTGGAAGCCATAGAACGTCATAGCCCTGCATCCGCTTCATACGTGTCACGATGTCTTGAAGTGTAGAATCCCACGCATGCCCAAGGTGCAGTTTTCCTGTCACGTTTGGTGGAGGAATGACGACTGTATATGGATCTTTCGTTTTGTCATTTTGTGCTTCAAAGAATTTTCCTTCAAGCCAGTACGTATAGCGGTCTTTTTCAATCGCATTTGGGTCGTACTTTGTTGGCATTTCTTGATTATTTGTTTCCATTTATGTAACCTCCACATTTTTTCGGCTGATGAAACATAAAAAAAGCCTTTTCATCCTTATAAAAGGACGAAAAAGCTTTTTCGCGGTACCACCTTTTTTCATGGAACACATAGACGTGTCCCATACACTCTAAAGGATAACGGGGTTCTCCCGAATTTCTCTACTTGTTCATTCAAGAAATTAAGCTCACAGGCGACCTTCCAAACAAGTACATCCTAGGAAACCTTTCAGCTCATGGTCTCCCTCTCTTTAGGGTCTTGCTTGTACTCTTCCTGATCCACGCTTACGATATATCACGTTCATCAGCACATACTCATCTTTTATTTATATTACTAAATGCCTTTTGTTTTCGTCAATCATCTTTTCCGCTTTTCTTCTTCTTTATACAAATTGGGCAAGCACCCTTTGCCTTTTTGCCCATATGATAATAACAAAATAAAGAAGGAGGGCGTTTGCTTTGAAAAAGATCAATCCTTACACACTTCCCCCCTGGCTGAGACAAATTCGGGCAGTGGCCTCCCAAGTCGTTCTCCCGATTGCAATATTTCAAGGGTTTCGTACGATCATTTTTCCCACAACATTTGACGTCCTCATCCTAGGTATTCTCATTTTTCTCGCCTGCGCCTTTCACCTTGATTGGTTTTAAACACTCGCGCTTATGTACCGGCCAATATGAACACAAAATAACCTCGTCATTCCGTTGATGACGAGGCACTCTGTTCTTCTTCAAGCCGTCTAGCCTGCTCAATCTCGTGAATTTTCATGACGGTCGGCTCTGAATTTTTCATCTGCCAATACGCTCTTAACAGCTGTTGGCAGCTTTCCATCTCATCCTGCCCGCCTGCTTCATAGGTTTTAACTGTATCAAACAGACCTTGCGGATAAGCAAGGTAACTAAGAAACAAATGAAGCTCTTCCTCCCGAAGAGGATTTCCTTTTTGGTACGTATAAAACAAGGAAGTGCATTCAGGACAAGATGTGGGATAGGTTTTGAATGTCCGAAAGTAAAAGGTCAGAAGGTCATAAATCGGGGCGGCTTTTTTAGACCGCTCAAAATTGGTGAAATGTCCTGTACCCACATCATTATACAAAAAGTGATGAATCGACAGCTGCCCATGATTTAACACAACACGTGTTGTTTCTTTATCTTTCATTTCTTCATGCCAGTCTTCTAGTCGTTCAAGGGCAAATTCGCTGGCAGACATCGCCTCTGAAAAATACATCGCAGCAGCCAGTTCAAATGGCGACATATACCAAGTTTGCTCTGCCCGCTCTATGAATCGTTCATACATGTCTTTCTCTGTTTCCCATTTGGTCTTGATTTGTGTGTAGTGCGCTTCGATCTCTTGCTCTGTGATATCCATCATCACTTCAGTCCGCTTATGAAGTCTTGCAATTTCTTGAAATAAATATTCATGTTTATCGTCCTGCTCTTCTCTCTTTTCATTCGTCAGCCAAGGCATGAGATAGTATGCGTACTGGCTTTCACGATGACTTGAGAAAAAAGAACCGCTCTTCGTCCGATAAATCGGCACAAAAGAGCGATAGCCCTTTGATTCTAGTTCAAGCATTTGCTCTGTAAACTGCATATGCCTGTTAGCTTTTACTCGCTTTAAGGCAAATACGCCCTGCTTTGTATACACTTTGACGACAGCAGGACTGACAGGTTCAACGTATTCCGCCTCAAGCCCGTATTCGTATAGGACAGATTGGATCTCATCCACGTTCACTCACCACATTTTCTCGATCGGTCATCTCTTGTTAGGCATTGCTTTTTTGATATTCAGGAATATAAAGAAGCTGCCCTTCTTCAAGCTCCGCATCCATCGATAATGAGTTTGTGCGAAGGAGCTGCTGCACATTCAACTGATATCGCTCACAAATACGATCGACCGTATCTTCTTGTTGAACTATACATATTTTCATGCGAGAAAAATCTTCCTCCTCCTGCTTAGCAAACAGCTTTGTTAAATAAAGAGAGTTTTCACTGCCAGACGTTTCTCTCACGTCTTCTTCAAACTCCTCTTCTTCTTGAGCTGACTCATATACTTTTGGTGCTTCTCGTTCATATAACCGTCCGAGCTGGTACGTATCATCCTGCGCCTCTTCCTCTTCCACGTGATAAGCGGGTGATTCAAATACTGGATACGGCTGAACCGTTTCTTCCAGCTCTTCAGCTGCTTCGGGATCTTTTCTCACTTCCAACTCAAAGAATGTATCCTCCCGTTTCTCTTCTTCTAAGAGCTTAGGCGGTTCAAAAAATGGTGGTTCTTGCACCTGAGCATCAGGTAAGGAGCGATAACCAAGCGCCACTTCTTCTTGGCTCTCCGTTTCCTCCCGTTCTTCCGATTCTTCCAGTTCTTCGGTTTCTTCTTCCCTACTCACCAGCTCTATCTCAATTTCTTCTTCCTGCTTTTCTTCTTCGGCGCGTGTGTCATGCTGTAATACAGCCTGATCCTCATCAATCTCACGTTCATAGTTTTGTAGCTCTTCTTGCTCTTCATCTTCTGGCTGCAGCTGATAATCGTAGGTCACGTCGCCATATTCTTCTTCAGAACGATGAACAAATTCATACGGTTCCTCTACAGGCGCTTGAGGCGTTTCCTCGTCTAAAAGACCCTCAATCGCTAGATCAGCTTGAATGGTCAGCAAACGATTTTCTGTCAGCTGGTAATCAAACGCATCAATAAACACAAACACATCATTTAAATGACTGATTTTGTTTTTAGGAATCGTGATATCGACTGGGAATTGATGCAGAAGCTCCGCCGTCCCGTCTTCTCTGACCTTCACCTCATCAGCTTCTCTGTATGATGCATAGGAACTCAATTCACCCAATAGCTCCTCTTGATTTATGTTGTATTCTCCTGTTAGCTCGAGTGAACCTCTAATCGAAACATAATCATTCACTTCTTGAACGAGAATGTCAGGATCGAGAGAAATAGACAGCAGCTCACTGACTTCCTGTCCGCTTTTGAAATAGATGGATTCTTCTACTGAAAACTGTAATCGATTGTTTTGAGACAAGTCGGTGTCCTCCTTTCATCTAATCCTTCAAAATAAAATTAGATGTCAATACAGATGTATGTGAGAGGCAGTGAAAATATGATTGGTTTTCAGCAACACAAAAAAGCCGATATGTCTCCATATCAGCTTTCGTTTATCGACGTAGTTTTTGAAATACTTTTTCCACTGTCTCAATCGTATATTCGATGTCTTCATCTGTGTGAGCTGTTGACAGGAATAGTCCTTCGAATTGAGAAGGGGGAAGGAAGATGCCGTGGTCGGCCATTTCCTTGTAAAATTCAGCAAATAAAGCGAGATCAGCTGTTTTGGCTTTGTCATAATTGACCACTTCTTCATTTGTAAAGAAGAATCCAATCATCGAACCCGCACGGTTAAATGTTAATGGAATTCCGTGTGTTTTCGCCGCGTTTGAAATGCCTTCTTCCAGCCGGTCTCCTTTTCGTCTAAACTCTTCATAAGACTCAGGTGTCAGCTGTTTTAAGGTTTCTAAGCCTGCTGTCATCGCAAGTGGGTTACCAGATAACGTTCCTGCTTGATAAATTGGACCGCTTGGCGCAATTTGTCTCATAATATCCGCTCTTCCGCCATAAGCGCCAACCGGGAGGCCGCCACCAATCACTTTACCAAGACACGTCAGATCAGGTGTGATGCCAAAATAACCTTGCGCGCAGTGATAGTCCACACGGAAGCCGGTCATGACCTCATCAAAAATGAGTAAAGCTCCGTATTGCTCTGTGATGTCTCTCAGCCCTTGTAAGAAACCGTCTTGCGGAGGGACAACCCCCATATTTCCTGCAACCGGCTCGACAATGACACCTGCAATATCGTCTCCAAATTCCTGAAATGCAACTTGAATGCTTTCTAAATCATTGTAAGGCACTGTGATCGTATTGCTTGCAGTCCCTTCAGGTACACCTGGGCTATCTGGAAGCCCAAGCGTTGCGACGCCTGAACCTGCTTTAATGAGCAAGGAATCGCCGTGTCCATGATAGCAGCCTTCAAATTTCACAATTTTATTTCTGCCTGTAAAGCCTCGAGCTAGACGAAGTGCACTCATAGTTGCCTCTGTACCAGAGCTGACCATACGAATGACTTCGATAGAAGGAACCCGCTCTGATACAAGCTTAGCTAATTCATTTTCAACTAATGTGGAAGCACCAAAGCTTGTCCCCTTTTCTGCCACTCGCTGAATGCTTTCAACCACACGGTCATTCGTATGCCCTAAAATAAGTGGTCCCCATGATAAGACATAATCGATGTATTCATTTCCATCAATATCATAGATTTTGGCGCCTTTGCCTCGCTCCATAAAAATCGGGTCTGTGTTCACTGATTTAAATGCACGCACAGGGCTGTTGACACCGCCAGGCATTAAATGCTGCGCTTCTTCAAATGCTTGCTTTGATTTTTCATAGCTACGTCCCATTTCAATGTCCTCCTATCTATCCGTTCTTTATTCTGAGAGCCATTTTGCTGCATCTTTTGCATGATACGTAATGATGAGTTCTGCTCCTGCACGTTTCATGCTTGTCAGCATTTCAAGAACAAGCTCTTTTTCAGAAATCCACCCATTTTGAGCAGCGGCTTTGACCATTGCATATTCTCCGCTCACATTGTATGCAACAACTGGGAGTGTAAATTCATTTTTGACATCACGCATAATATCTAAATAAGAAAGAGATGGTTTCACAATGAGGAAGTCAGCTCCCTCTTCTACGTCAGACTGCGCTTCTCTTAGTGCCTCTAAACGGTTTGCAGGGTCCATTTGGTATGTTTTACGATCTCCAAACTGTGGTGTGCTATGCGCTGCGTCACGAAACGGACCGTAAAACGCACTTGCATATTTCACAGCATATGACATGACAGGTACATGAATAAAGCCAGCTTCATCAAGCGCCTCACGAATGGCAACCACAAATCCGTCCATCATATTTGAAGGAGCAATAATATCTGCACCTGCGCGCGCTTGACTCACAGCTGTTTTCGCTAAAAGCTGAAGAGATTCATCATTTAAAATTTCACCATCTTCAACAATCCCGCAATGTCCATGATCTGTATATTGGCATAAGCAAGTGTCTGCAATGACCACAAGCTCTGGGAAATGCTTTTTGATCTCAAGCGTCGCTCTTTGCACAATGCCATGATCGTGATACGCCTCACTGCCCACATGGTCTTTATGATCTGGAACACCAAATACAATAATTGATTTGATGCCAAGATCAACAAGCTCTTGGACTTCTTCTTTTACAAGGTCCACTGAAATGTGATAAACACCCGGCATTGAAGGGACTTCTTTTCGGACATTTTCTCCCTCTACAAAAAAGATCGGATAAATGAAATCAGATGGTCTTAAAAAGGTTTCTCTGACTAATTCTCTCATTCCTGCACTTGTCCGCAGTCTGCGGTGTCTGTTAAATTTCATCATTGGTTCAACTTCCTTTCAGATAAACGGCACATCAATTCAAGCATTCCGTCTATCGTATAAGTATCTGGGGTTTCAGAAGAAATCCCGTATTGAAGCAGTGCCTCTTTTGTCAGAGGACCGATCGTCACAAAACAGGTGTCAGAAGCAGCCAGCTTCGCTGCATCTGCCTCCATGGCATGCATAAATGAATGGACAGTGGATGAGCTCGTAAATGTAATAAAATCAAATGATTGCTTCGTCATTGCCGTTTTGAGAGCGGCAATTCCTTCCTCATCCTTGACCGTTTCATATAAAATCCATTCCTTTACTTCTATGCCAAGTGGAACAAGCGTTTTCTTCACGACATCTCGAGACAGGTGTCCTTTTGCTACAAACACACGCTCTCCCGGACGCACATGGTCAAGCAGCGCATCTGCGAGTTCTTCCGCTATGAATCGTTCTGGAACTACATCTACCTTCAAGCCGTGCTGCTCAAGATAGGCAGAGGTTTTCTCACCTACCGCAGCCACTTTCAAATGGGATACACTCTTATGTAAATGATGGTCCTCTATGTAGCTCAGAAAAAAAGACGCGCCATTTACACTCGTGAAAACAAGCCATTGGCTATTTTCTAAGTCCTTTAAAAAGGCCTGCGCTTTTTCATTTGTGAGCGTAGGCTCAAACCGAATAAGAGAGGTTAAAACAGCATGGCCGTTCAGCTCTTCAATCTTCTGCTGAAACACACCCGCTTGACGTTCATTTCGAGTGACAAGCACCGTCTGTCCGTGAAGCGATTGCCCTATGGTCATTGGGAGGACAGATCCTTTTTCACCTTGTCGATTAAATCCTTTGCTCCCTTATCAGCCATCTGCTTCGCACATGCTGTTCCAATTGCCTCAGGGTCAATGCCTGATACAGTTTCTCGAATAATCGTGTGTCCGTCAGCAGATGCCACAAGACCCGTCAGTTCAATTTCATCGCGCTCATTCATCGTTGCATAGCCAGCGATCGGCACCTGACAGCTGCCATCCATTTGTTTGAGGAAGGCTCGTTCAGCGAGAACCGTTTTCTTTGTGTATTCATTCGTAAATTGAGCGAGGAGCTGCAATAGCTCTTCATCATCTCCGCGGCACTCAATTGACAAAGCGCCTTGGCCAACGGCCGGCAGGCAAGTCTCAGGAGATAAAAATTCAGACACGACCTCTTTGCTCCATCCCATTCTGGACAGACCGGCAGCCGCTAGAATAATGGCATCATATTCTTCATTTTTCAGCTTTTCCAATCGTGTATCAATGTTTCCTCGAATCCATTTAATGTTCAGATCTGGTCTTTCCTGAAGAAGCTGGGCACTGCGCCGTAAGCTGCTCGTTCCCACAATAGCACCCTTCGGCAGCTCATGAAGACGCAGATGATCCTTCGAAATTAGAGCGTCCCTTACATCTTCACGCTCAGGAATACAGCCAATGACTAATCCTTCAGGAAGAGCAGCCGGCATATCCTTCATACTGTGAACTGCCATATCGATGTCGTGATTCAGCATCGCCTGTTCAATTTCTTTGACAAACAGTCCTTTTCCGCCAACCTTTGATAAGGTCACATCTAAAATTTGATCACCCTTTGTCACAATCTCTTTTATTTCAAAAGAATAAGAAGGGTTTAGTTCAGACAGCTTTTGAATGACCCATTTTGTTTGTGTAATTGCAAGCTTACTTCTTCTAGAACCTACTTTAATTGTACGCAATTCGTCTTCCTCCCGACAATGCCCTTAAGACTCATCATTATTTATTGAAACCAATGAAAGGTTGATAAGCTACCAAGCAGAAAATAATTGATCATCAGCACAAAGAATGAACCGACATTCCACAGTGCCACGACTTTGCCCTGCATATTTCTCACCAATCTGATATATAAGTAAACACCATATAAAAACAGCATAATAAACGAACCAAGCACCTTTGTATCTGTCCAGTACAACGTATCATACGAAATGTATGCCCAAATGATGCCAAGAATCAAACTAAGTAAGAGCATCGGCACGCCAATAATGTTTAATACGTATGCCATATGATCAAGCTTCGATAAATCTTCAATTCTCAGAAGCCATTTTCCCCATTTTTTCTTTTTCAGCAAACGATATTGAAAGAGATAGAGTAGAGAGAAAGCAAATGAAAGTGAAAAGGCACCGTATGATAAAATCGCCATCGTAATATGAATCACAAGCAATTCACTCGTCAGCTTCCCAGTTAGTTCTGCTGAGTGGAGATCAGATGGTGTAAAGGTGTGAATCGCCATCAAGGAAAAACCGATGACATTTGTAAAAAAGACGATAAATTCAACACGCAATATTTTTGTGAGAACAAGTGAAAGTGTCACAAGCACCCACGTATAAAAATATAACCCCTCTGCTACATTCAACACAGGGAATCGGTCTGTTTCCATCATAATATAGAACATGTAGACTGTTTGCAGCAGCCAGACAATAGAAAGCAACCAGAAAGCCATTTTTCCAGCCTTCCGGTTGTGTTGAAGAAAATCTATGAAATAGAACAAGACACTTAGTGCATAGATCAAGGTCGTCGCTTCGCCTAGTCTCGCTACAATGGATTCCATCATCGCTTAATCACTCACTGGCAACTGTAGCAAAGCCTTGTGCCATATTTGGTTTAAACAGCTGAAATGACCCTTGCTCCACCTGCATCGGCTCCACCTTTTGCTCTTCATCTTCAACCTGTAAATCAAAGATTTCTTTGAACAGTAAAAGTTTTTCTTCTGCATTCGGCTCCGCGGCAATTTCTTTTGCCTTTAAGATAGGATCTTTCAGCATTTGATTGATAATGCTTTTCGTATGTTTATTTAATAGCTTCATTTCACGATGTGTGAGATTCGGAAGCTTTCGCTCAATACTCTGCATCGTATCCGCTTGAATCGTCAGCGCCTTTTCTCTAAGTGCAGAAATGACAGGAACCACACCAAGCGTATTCAGCCATTGCTTAAATTCCACAATTTCTGCTTCAATGAGAAGCTCAACCTGCTCAGCCACCGCACGACGCTCTTTTAAGTTAGCTGCCACGATGCCCTCAAGATCATCAATGTCATACAAAAAAGCACCTTCTACTTCAGAAATGGCTGGATCTAAATCACGAGGGACAGCAATATCCACCATAAATAGAGGTCTGCCCTTCCGCTTTTTATTCGCACTTTCGACCATTTCTTTTGTAATGACAAATTGTTTCGCACCAGTGGAACTAATTAAAATGTCAGCTTCGGATAATGTTTTTTCCAATTGGTTTAAGCTTTTAGGCTCTCCTGAAAAACGGCCTGCCAATTCTTTTGCTTTCTCATACGTTCGATTGATAACCGTTACTTGACCAATCCCTTGACCTTGAAGGTTTTGAGCCGCTAGTTCGCCCATTTTACCCGCACCAAGAATCAGGACATGTTTATCAGAAAGACGTCCAAAGATTTTTTTCGCAAGCTCGACAGCTGCATAGCTGACAGACACGGCATTAGACGCAATGTCTGTTTCCGCATGAGACCGTTTTGCAACGGTGACCGCCTGTTTGAATAAATAATTGAAAACGGTACCAATGGTCTTCTCCTCTTGAGCTACTTTAAAGCTAGAGCGCACTTGACCAAGTATTTGTGTTTCGCCAATCACCATGGAATCAAGTCCACAGGCCACACGGAATAAATGCTCGACCGCTCCATCATTTTCATAGAACTTCAAATATGGCGAGACATCTTCCTTTTCTAAACCGAACCAATCAGCTAAAAATCTTTTTATATAAAACCGTCCAGTATGAAGCTGATCTACCACTGCGTAGATCTCTGTTCGATTACATGTTGAGATGACGATATTCTCTAGAATGCTTTTTTCTTCTTTAAGCTTGGACATCGCTGTTCCGAGCTCGCTCGGTTCAAAGCTCAGCTGTTCCCGTATCTCAACAGGGGCTGTTTTATAATCTAAACCCACAACAAGAATATGCATAACTTCAGCTTGCACCCCCAACGCCCTGTCTAATTTATAATAATTACAATATAGAATTTATTATTTATAGTGATTATAACATATATTCATTTTTAACTGGATGAAAATTGTGAACAGATTTCAAAAATGTTGTGATATAGTAGAAAAATGTTCGACACCCATTATGCCATATCATCACTTCAAGCAATTTACCAGATTTGGCGCGTGCGGACAAATGATCTGCTTAAAAGAAGGTGACATCTTTGAAGAAGAAATCCATTTTGCTGCCGCTCACTTTGCTGGCTGTAGCGCTATATGCCATTCTCTCAGGAGGTCAATTTGACATTTGGAAGGATCAAGAGAAATGGTATACACTCGTACTGCTTTTTGGCCTTGCTTTCTTATATCAAGGAAAGAAGGAGCAAGAAAGCGCTCATGTGTTTATCGGTATGCTGATGACGGGCCTTTCGCTACACTTTATTCTTCAGCCAAAATTGGACTACTGGCCAGACACATTTACGATGATCGTATTCATCGTTGGACTTGCTCTTTTTGTGAAATCATCTCAGAAAAAAGAATATCGTATTGAAAGTGTTGTTCTCATTGCACTCGGTCTGTTCCTTTATTTCTTTCAGCAAATTACAAAACAGCTAAGTTCCCTTTCGATCCCTACTTCCGGTTTTGAATTGTACTGGCCTTATGTACTGATTGCTGTCAGTCTCCTCTTATTATTTTTAAAAAGGAAATAACTTATACAATAAAAAGGCATCTGCTTATGACAGATGCCTTAGATTGTTGACAAAGTGCTAAAATGATGTTTATTTTAGCACTTTGTCTTCTTTTCAGCGTGATAGAAAACCTTTGAAGTCTAGGAAGGGCGAGCACTGGCGCGGAGCGAATTGAACATTCGTGAGCACCAGCGCGCAGACCTGACAACGAATGCGAGGGTTTGTCTACACGCTGAGGCATCTGCTCATGACAGATGCCTTTTTTTAGTTATTAATCTTCGCAAGGATGGCATTCCAGGCTTCGTCTTTTCCCTTTTTTGTTTCAGAAGAGAATAGGACTAGTTCATCTGATGGGGCAATGTCGAGTGTCTGTTTGACGACTTTCGCATGTTTTTCCCATTTGCCTTTTGGAATTTTGTCCGCCTTTGTTGCGATGACAATCACAGGAACTCCGTAATATTTCAGGAATTCATACATGTTCACATCATCTACTGATGGCTTATGACGCAGGTCCACAATTTGGACGACTGCTTTTAATTCTTCACGCATTGTAATATACGTTTCGATCATTCTACCCCAAGCTTCACGCTCTGTCTTTGATACTTTAGCAAAGCCGTAACCTGGAACGTCCACAAAATGGAGCATATCATTAATAATGTAGAAATTAAGCGTTTGAGTCTTACCTGGTTTAGAAGACGTACGTGCTAAATTTTTACGATTAATCAATGAGTTGATGAACGAGGACTTCCCAACATTTGATCGTCCAGCAAGAGCGATTTCAGGCAGTCCCCCGCTTGGGTACTGCTCTGGTTTTACCGCACTAATGACGATATCTGATTTTGTTACTTTCATCTTCCCTCTCCTACCAACGCTTTCTCAAGCACCTCATCTAAATGCGAGACCGGAATAAAGGTTAGTCCTTCTCTCACACTTTCAGGAATATCATCAATATCCTTCTCATTGTCCTTTGGAAGAATAATGGTTTTCAGTCCTGCACGATGTGCGCCTAATGCTTTTTCTTTTAGTCCGCCAATTGGAAGCACTCTTCCTCTTAACGTGATCTCTCCTGTCATACCAACCTCTTTTGACACAGGTCGTCCTGTGAGGGCTGATACAAGAGCCGTCGCAATGGTGATACCAGCTGATGGCCCGTCCTTTGGAACCGCACCCTCTGGAACATGGATATGAATATCATGCTTTTCATTAAAATTAGGATCAATGTTCAGTTCATCTGCTTTGGAACGAATATAACTGAATGCCGCCTGTGCAGATTCTCTCATGACATCACCAAGCTTACCTGTTAACAACAGCTTGCCTTTACCCGGAGAAAGTGATACCTCAATTGACAAGGTGTCTCCGCCAACAGTGGTATACGCAAGTCCTGTGACAACTCCCACTTGGTCTGTCGTTTCAGCCTGACCATAACGGTAAAGTCTTTTTCCGAGAAATTCAGATAAGTTCTTTTCTGTCACCGTGATGCGTTTGCGGTCTTCAGCCACAATCGCTCTTGCCGCTTTACGGCATATCGCCGCAAGCTGACGCTCTAATCCACGAACACCAGCTTCTCTTGTGTAATAGCGAATCGTATCATAAATCGCTGCTTCACGAAGCTGCAAGTTCCCTTTCTTTAATCCGTGCTCCTTTAGCTGCTTCGGCAGAAGATGATCTTTCACAATTTCTGCTTTTTCAACCTCTGTATACCCTGCAATCGTGATAATCTCCATTCTATCACGAAGTGGACCTGGAATGGTTGCTAAATTGTTGGCAGTGGCAATAAATAACACCTGAGACAAATCAAATGTTTCTTCAATATAGTGATCGCTAAAGTTATGATTTTGCTCTGGGTCTAAGACTTCGAGCATCGCAGAAGATGGATCGCCTCTAAAATCAGAGGACATTTTATCAATTTCATCTAAAAGGAAGACCGGATTCATCGTTCCTGCCTTGCTCATTCCGCGAATGATACGGCCTGGCATCGCACCTACATACGTTCTTCTATGTCCACGAATCTCGGATTCATCACGCACACCGCCAAGGGAGATACGGATAAACTTTCGGTCAAGTGATTTGGCAATCGATTTGGCAAGTGATGTTTTCCCTACTCCAGGAGGTCCTGCTAAGCAAAGAATCGGTCCTTTTAATGAATTGGTCAGCTTCTGTACAGCAAGATATTCAAGCACCCGTTCTTTGACCTTTTCCAGCCCGTGATGCTCATCATCTAAAATTTCACTTGCAAGCTTTAAATCGAGGCGATCTTCTGTATAGATGCCCCACGGGAGACCGATCAGCCAATCAATATAATTTCGAATCACAGAGCTCTCAGCAGAGCTTGAAGGAATTTTTTCATAACGGTTCAATTCTTTGAGCGCCGTTTCACGAACAGAATCCGGCATGCTCGACTCTTCGATTTTAGACATTAAAGAACTGACTTCGCCCGTTTTCCCTTCTTTGTCTCCAAGCTCCTTTTGAATGGCTTTCATTTGTTCACGTAAATAATATTCTTTTTGCGTCCGTTCCATTGAACGTTTCACGCGCTGCCCGATTTTCTTTTCAATCTCGAGTACTTCTTTTTCATTGTGAATTAAACTGATGACCCGGTTCAGCCGTTTTTTGACATCCACTGTTTCCAGTACTTCTTGTTTGTCCTTTAGTTTGAGCGGCAGGTGAGAAGCAACGATATCTGCCATTCTCCCCGGTTCCTCAATATCCGTCACTGTTGCATATGTTTCAGCTGAGATTTTTTTTGAAATTTTTATGTATTGATCAAAGTGATCTAACAATGTACGCATGAGTGCTTCTGCTTCTGCGTCCTTTAATTCTTCTTCTGCCAATTCTTTAATGTCGACAGACGTATAGTCCTCCAGCTCGACATATGATTCGATCTGTGCTCGATTTAAGCCTTCAACGAGTACACGAATCGTTCCATTTGGCAGCTTCAGCATTTGTTTAATTTTTGTGTAGGTGCCGACTTTGAAAATTTCCTCTTCACCTGGTTCATCTATTGAAATTTCCCGCTGTGTTGCTAGAAAAATCATATGATCGTTCATCATCGCCTGTTCTAATGCTTGAACAGACTTTTCGCGTCCAACGTCCAAATGCAAGACCATTGTTGGATAAACAAGCAAACCTCGCAATGGAAGGAGCGGAACATTCTTTTTGATTTCATCTGCCATGTTGATTGACACCTCCGTCACTAGTATGAATCATTATAATATACCTGTTTCAGTCTTGTACAATGTAAAAGACTTAAGAAATGTTGATCTTACCGTAGTATACCCTTTCTTTTTATCTTGAAAAAGAAAAAAAGATCTATTTCACTAAAAAATCCCCATATGTGATGGGGATTAAACAGATTTTCTTTTCATTTCGTCTTCTAGTCCATCATTCTTCTCGTCTGGCGGGTTAACCAGACACTGATCCAGCACTTCTTGGAAGTGCTTCACAGGCACAATGGTGACCCCTTCAATCTCTTTTAAGATTGACTGTTGGTTGTCATAAGGAATAATGACGGTTGTGGCACCAGCCTGCTTCGCTGCCTTAATCTTCGGTATCACACCACCGATCGGCTTCACCTGACCTTGCAATCCAATTTCACCCGTCATGGCTGTTAGATGATCAATCGGGATTTGATGTATGGCTGAGAAGATTGCGGTCGCCATGGCAATCCCAGCAGACGGCCCATCAATAGGGGCACCGCCTGGAAAATTAATATGAATGTCATATTCATTTGTCCGAATACCTAAATTTCGTAGCACAGTTAATACATTTTCGACTGACCCTTTGGCCATACTTTTTCGTCTAATGGATTTCGATTGATTGCCAATGCTTTCTTCTTCTGCAATGCCTGTAATGTTGATACTGCCTTTTTCAAGCGCCTTACAGATGTTCACTTCAATCTCAAGCAAGGCACCGCTGTTTGGTCCATAAACGGCCAGTCCATTGACTACCCCCACTTTTGGCTTTTCCGGTACTTTTTGTTCATATCTTGGTGTCAGCTGGCTCGAATGAATGACCCATTCCACATCTTCGATTGTGATGTCTTTTCGGTTTTCCGTGACCGCCATGCCAGCGGCAATCTGCACCATGTTGACCGCTTCACGTCCATTTTTCACATAGGAGGTTAACAGGTTCAGCCCTTCATCACTTAATTCCTTTTGAATTTTTTGGACAGCCTTGGCAGCGACGATTTTCAGATCATGCTGGTCAAGGTCTTTAAAGAAGATTTCCAGACATCTTGACCGGATCGCTGGTGGAATTTCGTCAGGTGTTCTTGTCGTGGCACCAATCAATCGAAAATCAGCCGGAAGTCCATTTTGGAAAATATCATGAATGTGATTCGGGATTTGGGTATTTTCTTCACTGTAGTAGGCACTGTCTAAAAAGACTTTTCGATCTTCCAGCACTTTGAGCATTTTGTTCATTTGGATCGGATGCATCTCGCCAATTTCATCGATAAACAGAACCCCGCCATGAGCATGTGTGACGGCTCCTTGTTTTGGCTGCGGAATGCCTGCCTGTCCCATTGCCCCTGCCCCTTGGTAAATTGGGTCATGCACTGAACCTATAAGCGGGTCTGCAATGCCTCGTTCATCGAATCTCGCGGTTGTGGCATCGAGCTCTACAAAGACCGCATCTTTTTTAAACGGTGAATCAGCGTGACGCTTTGCTTCTTCCATCACAAGACGGGCAGCGGCTGTTTTACCGACTCCCGGTGGTCCGTAGACGATGACATGCTGTGGGTTCGGCCCACATAGTGCCGCTTTTAGTGCACGAATGCCGTCTTCCTGCCCTACAATATCCTGAAACCCCTTTGGCCGGACTCTCTCTGATAAAGGTTCACTCAGCTTGATTGATCGCATCTTTCTGAGTGCTTCCATTTCTTTCTTTGACTCTTTGTCTATCGTCACCTTTTGTGTGCGCTGATTTCGCAGTAAGTTCCAAAAGTACAGCCCGATGACGATACCAAAGAACAGCTGTATGAATAGTACGATTCCTGTCCAGCTCAATCGGTGCTCCCTCCTTTATCTTTCGTATGTATTGGTTTCTGTCTGCTAGTATTTCCTAGAGCTGGACGGAATAAACACAACTTCATCGATAAATAAAAAACTCCTGAATCAAAAAGATTCAGGAGTGAGACTACTCTTATGCAGATGTTTTCGTATCTTTATTGACAACTGTGCCGTCCTTTAACACAAGACGCGGCGACTCGCCATCAGCAACTGTTGCACCAGTGATGACACATTTTTCAATATCATCACGTGACGGAAGGTCAAACATCACATCAAGCATGATGCCTTCAATGATTGAACGTAGACCACGAGCTCCTGTTTTACGCTCAATTGCTTTTTTCGCAATTTCGCTAAGAGCATCTTCTTCAAATTCTAGCTCTACATCATCAAGCTCAAGCATTTTTGTATACTGCTTAACGAGTGCATTTTTAGGCTTCGTCAAGATCTCTACAAGTGCTTTTTCATCTAACGGCTCTAGGCTTGCAATAACCGGTAGACGACCGATGAATTCTGGGATTAAACCGAAGCGAAGCAAGTCTTCTGGGAGTACTTTTGATAGAAGAACTTCTTTTTCAAGATCTTCGATTTTATTTTCCGCACCGAATCCAATGACTTTTTGACCAAGGCGGCGTTTGATGATTTGCTCAATGCCGTCAAAGGCTCCACCACAAATAAAGAGGATATTTGTGGTATCGATTTGAATGAATTCTTGATGAGGATGCTTACGTCCACCTTGAGGCGGTACACTAGCGACAGTTCCTTCAAGAATTTTCAATAGTGCTTGCTGAACACCTTCCCCAGATACATCACGAGTGATAGAAGGGTTTTCTGATTTTCTTGCTACTTTATCGATCTCATCGATGTAGATAATGCCTTTTTCCGCTTTTTCTACATCATAATCGGCTGCTTGGATCAGCTTTAGTAAAATATTCTCTACGTCTTCACCAACATAACCTGCTTCAGTTAGTGATGTTGCATCTGCAATCGCAAATGGCACATTTAAAATACGAGCAAGCGTTTGAGCAAGTAATGTTTTACCGCTTCCTGTTGGCCCAATCATAGAGATATTACTTTTCGAAAGCTCAACATCATCAATCTTGCTGTTGGAATTGATCCGTTTGTAGTGATTATAAACCGCTACAGCTAAGGATTTCTTCGCATTTTCTTGGCCGATGACATATTCATCAAGAATCTCCCGAACTTCATGAGGCTTCGGAACATCCTTGAATTCAACTTCTTCCTCAGTGCCGAGCTCTTCTTCAACTATTTCCGTGCAAAGCTCGATACATTCATCACATATATATACGCCAGGTCCTGCGACCAGTTTACGCACTTGATCTTGCGTTTTTCCGCAAAACGAGCATTTTAATTGACCTTTTTCCTCGTTGAATTTAAACATTCTTTCACCCCTTATTCTTCTTCACTTGCCTGTAGCTAACAGTCAGCTACCTTTCTGGGTCCAGTATGTATGCATTTTACCATACTTTCCTAAAAGACGGTAATGATGTGTTTCTAACACTGCACATCGAGATATGTATAACAGAAAGATGCGACTTACACTATCGTTTCCAAAAGAAGCGATGATAAGTCAAAAATTGTACAAAACAAGGCACGAGTCACTCGCGCCCTGTTTTATTATTATGCACCATATTAACGGTTTTCTACAAGAAAATCAATTGCTTTACGAACTTTTAAATCTTCTTTCATTGCGTCAGTAGATCCGATCGCTTGTTTGATATTTTCAATTGGCATGTTGTATGCTTCAGCCATTTTTGAAAGCTCTTCTTCTACTTCTTCATCAGACACTTGTAAGTTTTCTGCAGCAGCAATCGCTTCAAGTGTTAGGTTAGATTTTACGCGTTTAGCAGCATCTTCTTTCATTTGCTCTTTCAGCGCATTTTCATCTTGTCCTGAGAATTGGAAGTAAAGCTCAAGGTTCATTCCTTGCATTTGAAGGCGTTGTTCGAATTCTTTCATCATACGGTCTAGCTCTGTGTCAACCATCGCTTGTGGGATGTCAGCTTCCGCATTTTCAGAAGCTTTCTCAACTAGCTCTTCACGAAGTTTACCTTCTGCTTCGTTTTCTTTCGCTTCTTCAAGACGTTTCTTTGTTTTTTCAGTTAGTTCAGCAAGAGTTTCTACTTCTTCATCAACATCTTTCGCGAACTCATCGTCAAGTGCTGGAAGTTCTTTTGCTTTGATTTCGTGAATTTTCACTTTGAATACAGCTGGTTTACCTGCAAGGTCTTCAGCATGGTATTCTTCTGGGAAAGTGACTTCTACGTCTTTTTCAGCTCCAGTTTCAAGACCAACTAACTGCTCTTCAAAACCAGGGATGAATGAATTAGAACCTACTTCAAGAGAGTAGTTCTCAGCTTTTCCGCCTTCGAATGCTTCTCCATCAACGAATCCTTCGAAATCAAGAACAACTGTATCGCCGTTTTCGATTGCGCCTTCTTCTTTGACAACAAGCTCAGCTTGACGGTTTTGCATGCCTTTTAACTCTTCTTGTACATCTTCATCAGTGACAGTAGCGTCGTCTTTTTCTACGTTAAGACCTTTGTAGTCACCAAGTTTCACTTCAGGCTTCACTGTTACTTTTGCAGTGAAGATTAAGCTTTCGCCTTTTTCGATTTTCTCAACATCGATTTCAGGGCGGTCAACTGGCTCGATACCAGCTTCGTCGATTGCTTTTGGATACTCAACTGGAAGAAGAATATCTAATGCATCTTGATAAAGAGATTCTACACCAAAACGCTGTTCGAAAAGACCACGTGGTACTTTCCCTTTACGGAATCCAGGGATCGATACTTGCTTAACAACTTTCTTAAACGCATCATCAAGTGCTTTGTTAAATGTTTCAGCATCAACTTCTACCGTTAAGATGCCTTCGTTACCTTCTTGTTTTTCCCATTTTACTGACATGTGTGTTTCCCTCCAAAAATCTATTCAGATTGTGCGTTGTTACATTCTAAAGCATCATAAAGACTTCGTCCAATTAAAAACCACGCACGCCGCTAAAGAAGCGGTATTATGTATACAACATTTGACTTGATTATACATATCGTCTTTCAACCATTGGAATCGACAACTGCACGATATATGCACAAATACAACCATTATATTATAACATAACAAGTCCGTCTTTCAACTAAATCGACAAATTACAAATAAGAAATTTCTTCAATATCTTTCAGCATTGTGCAAGCTTCTCTCAGCTCTCGTTCATCAAATTCATACAATAGATGTAATTCTTCGAGGTCAATCTCGATCCCATGCATTTCATAGCCGACTTTATGAAGTGCTGCTGCCCAAAGATTCGGATCTGTGTATTTAGGAAGAAATGGATATAGCACAAATAAGTGCCGGCGCCATAACTCTTCCACGCCTTGATAAAGGGTTGGGTTCTCATTGCCGAGTGTGTCATCGAGCTTACGAAGAACTTGCTGAAGCAGCGGCATTTGCTCTGGCTTGACAGCCTCAGAAGGAATAAGCGTTAACGAATCACCGAACTTCGTCACATGAACCGGCTTTGCCACATCATGATCTGACAGGAGCTGCAGGATCAATGATTTGACCAAAGGGTTTCCATCAGGCTTTTGTAGGATCGTATTTAATAGACCCATATGCGGCGTAATGTTTCGGTCTTTCAGCGAATGGATGAACTGCACCTGCTCTTCTGGCCGCTCGAGCATATCATCTATATTGATTTCGCCGCAGTCATCATCGTCTTCATCTAAAATCTGTTCAGGCGATTCGATCATTTTTCTACTAAATTCGAGCAGTTTGTAAAAATGCTCTGCGCTTTCTGCTGGAAGGTGGTTTTCCTCAAGTACTGCCTCAATTGTCTGCTTCACTTCTTCATATTCTTTCAGCTGAATTAAGATTGTCATATACACTTGAAGCACGGTGAAGTAATGACCATATCCCTCATTCAGCATCTTTTCACACACACGTTTTGCATCCTGCAGCTCGCCCAGCTCCAGAAAACAAATCGCCATACCGAGATGAATATCGGATTCTTCATCGTCATCATAAGATTTTGCTTCTGAAAACAAGTGAAGCGCCTCTTGATACTGTTTATCTTTTAATGCTGCCATTCCTTTTTCAATCAGTCTTTCTTTCAGACCAGGAAACAAAATGACATTATCTTTCTTCTTGTCATGTTTCATGCTTACTTTCCTTTCGGGCGCATATTTTTTATCAGTTTACCAACGAAGGTTAGTAAACACAAGTAACGAGAGGTTTTCATGCAAAAAAGAAGCCGTCACACCTCGGGTGGACGGCTTCTTGTTGTTTACGCACGCAGCCAGTTGCTGCGCTTATCTTCAAATGCTTGAATGTCATCTTCTAGTAGTAAAGTTAATGAGATCTCATCATAGCCATTCAGGAGCATTTCTCTCCAGTGAGGATCCACATCAAAAGGAGTGATATTCCCTTCGTGATCTTCTATTTGCTGTTTTTCAAGATCAACCGTCATCTCATACCCTTTGTTCTCATATGACGCAGCGAATGTTTTCCACACATCATAATCAAGACGAATCGGAAGCATCCCATTTTTAAAACAGTTTTGGTGAAAAATATCTGCGAATGATGGTGCGATGACAATTTTGAAACCATAATCATCAAGTGCCCAAGGGGCATGTTCCCTTGATGATCCGCAGCCAAAGTTTTCTCCTGCGATCAAAATGGATGAACCTTCATAAATTGGCTGATTCAGTTCGAAATCAGGATTTAGGCTGCCATCAGCTAAATACCGCCAGTCGAAAAAGGCAAACCGGCCATAACCTGTTCGTTCAATTCTTTTTAAAAATTGCTTCGGAATAATTTGATCTGTATCTACGTTGATACGGTTAAGCACAGCGGCTTTTCCTTTGTGTGTGACTAAAGGCTCCATTTATGACAACTCCTTACACGACTGTTTTCTCTTGATTAAACTTCCTGACATCGACAAATCGGCCATGTATTGCAGCCATTGCAGCCATTGCCGGGCTGACAAGATGCGTTCTCGCACCTTTTCCTTGACGACCCTCAAAGTTACGGTTTGATGTGGATGCGCAGCGTTCGCCTTCTGGTACCACATCGTTATTCATGCTTAGACACATACTGCAGCCAGATTCTCTCCATTCAAATCCTGCTTCAAGGAAGATTTCATGAAGACCTTCTTCTTCTGCTTGCAATTTGACGCTTTGAGAGCCAGGCACGACAATCGCTCTGACATGTTCAGCTACCTTTTGTCCTTCTATCATAGAAGCTGCTTGGCGTAAGTCAGTCATTCTTGAGTTCGTACATGAGCCAATAAACACATGCTCAATCGTAATATCTTCAATACGCTGATGCGGATGAACACCCATGTATTCGTACGCACGAATCGCTTCTTTTTGGTCATCCTCTTGCGCAAAATCTTCAGGTCCTGGGATGGATGCATCTACAGGCAGCACCATTCCTGGGTTAATTCCCCATGTGACCATTGGTGAAATCTCATTCCCATCTAAAACAATCGTTTTATCATAGGTTGCACCCGGATCTGTTTTAAGTTCTTCCCATTCTTTAATCGCTGCTTCGAAGTCTTCTCCCTGCGGTGCATATTTGCGGCCGCGGCAATATTCAAAGGTGACTTCATCAGGTGCAATCAATCCTGCTCTTGCGCCTGCTTCAATCGACATATTACAAACGGTCATACGTTCATCCATCGTCATGTTTCTGAATACTTCCCCAGTGTATTCAATGACATAACCTGATCCGAACTTCACGCCATGCGCACCAATGACTGCTAAAATGACATCTTTGGCCGTTACCCCTTTTTGTAGCTTTCCGTCTACTCTAATTTCTAATGTTTTCGGACGCTGCTGCCAAAGTGTTTGTGTGGAAAGTACATGTTCAACCTCACTTGTACCGATTCCAAAAGCAAGTGCGCCAAATGCGCCATGAGTGGATGTATGACTATCTCCGCAAACGATTGTTTTTCCTGGAAGTGTCAAACCAAGCTCTGGTCCAACGACATGGACAATTCCTTGGTCTACACTGTGAAGGTCAGCTAGACGGACACCAAATTCAGCACAGTTACGCTCTAGAGCACTCACTTGCTTCTTCGCAACCTCATCTTTGATCACAAATCGATTCACAGTCGGGATGTTGTGATCCATTGTTGCAAACGTATTTTGAGGTCTTCTCACCTTGCGCCCTTTTTGTCTTAATCCTTCAAACGCTTGAGGCGATGTGACTTCATGCACCAAGTGCAGATCAATATACAAAAGGTCTGGTTTCCCCTCGCCGCTTTTGACAACGTGCTGATCCCATATTTTTTCGATGATTGTTCGAGGCATAACCCTTTTCCTCCCTCTACCTAATTCCACAAGATTCTATTTATACAATTGTTTTCACGCGCTGCTTAAGTGCGTCTACAACTGCATGAGTGATGTCTTCAGTTGTTTGATACGTTCCCTCTTTTGTCGATAAATCCTTTGTTCTTTTGCCAGAGGCAAGAACAACTTCCACAGCTTCTTCTATGGCAGCCGCTTCTTCTTCTAACGCAAAGGATGTTCTAAGCAAGCTTGCTGCCGACAAAATAGTTGCCAGAGGGTTTGCGACGTTTTGCCCCGCAATATCGGGTGCTGATCCATGAATCGGCTCATATAAATGGAGGCCGGTGCTTGATAGACTAGCAGATGGCAGCATACCGAGTGATCCAGTAATCATTGAAGCCTCGTCACTTAAAATGTCACCAAACATATTCTCTGTCACAATGACATCAAATTGTGCAGGCTTATAAATCAGCTGCATGGCGGCATTATCAACGAGCATGTGCTCAAATTCAACGTCTGGATATTGAGAAGCCACTTCTTCTACCGCATCCCGCCATAGTTTACTAGAAGCCAGAACATTCGCTTTATCCACAGACGTTACTTTTTTCCGTCTCGTTAACGCCATGTCGAATGCTTCTTTTAGTACACGGACAATCTCTTCCTTTGTATAAAGAAGCGTATCAACCGCAGCTTCTTTTCCTTCTTCATCTGTGTAGCGCTCGCTTGGTTCACCAAAATAGAGCCCGCCTGTTAATTCACGAACGATGACAAAATCGACTCCGTTAATGTGATCCTGTTTTAGCGGTGACGCCTCGCTTAAGCTATCGAACACTTTAACAGGACGGATGTTGGCAAATAAGTCCAATTGTTTACGAATGGCGAGCAAGCCTTTTTCCGGACGAAGCTCTGGTGGGTTTTGATCCCATTTTGGTCCGCCGACTGCTCCTAATAAAATCGCATCAGCGCTCTTACATACATCAACCGTTTCTGTTGGGAGTGGATTGTTTTTTTCATCTATTGCGATACCACCAATGAGCGCCGTTTCGAATTCGAATTCGTGCCTAAATTGAGCCGCTGTCTCTTTGAGGACAGCGACCGCTGATGTCACAACTTCCGGTCCGATTCCATCGCCGGGCAAAAGTGCAATTTTCTTTTTCATGAGGACCTACCTCCTTTCCTATGAGATCGCGTGATGTTTCTCAATTTCAATGAGATTTGATTTAAAGATTAAATGCCTGTTTACTGCATTGACGTAGGCTTTCGCTGATGCTTCCAGCACATCTTGCGCCACACCGCGTCCTGCTGTTTCTTTTCCTTCTATTGAAACAGTCACATATACTTCGGCTAGTGCATCTCTGCCTTTTCCATTTGATTGAATACGGTAGTCTAGCAAATGAATTCTTTCCTCCATACAGCGCTCCAGCGTGTTGTACACAGCTTCTACACTGCCTGCGCCTGTAGCTGCTTCTTGAATGACTTCCTGCGTTTCTTGATTTTTCAGAGAGACCGTTGCTGTTGGCATTTGTTCTGTCCCATAGTGCACTTGAAGACTTTCAAATTCGTAGCCAATTTTTCGGTCTGCTACTTTTTCTTCTAATATAATAGAGATCAAATCATCATCAGTGATTTCTTTTTTCTTCTCCGTCAAGTTCTTGAAGGTTTCGAAGAACTTATTGATTTCTTCTTCTGTTAGTTTAAAACCTAGCGTTTTCATACGGTCTTTAAACGCATGTCTTCCGGAGTGTTTCCCAAGGACAAGTACGTCTGTTGTCACACCGACAAGCTCTGGAGAAATGATTTCATAGGTTGTTTTTTCTTTGAGGAAACCATCTTGGTGAATACCTGATTCATGTGCAAAAGCGTTGTTACCAACGACTGCTTTATTACGCGGTACAATCATGCCTGAGTATTTGCTCACTACATCACTTGTACGCTTAATTTCATTCAATTGAATCGTTGATTCGACCTTGTAGAAGTCTTTTCGAATATGAAGAGCGACTGCAATTTCTTCTAATGCGGCATTTCCTGCACGTTCTCCAATTCCGTTAACAGCTGTTTCAATTTGATTTGCTCCATTTTCAATGGCTGCAAGTGAGTTTGCTACAGCCATTCCTAGATCATCATGACAGTGAGCAGACAAGTTGACGCGGTCGATATTTGGAACGTGTTCCTTCATATATTTAAAAATATTGCCATACTCTTTTGGCGCTAGATATCCAACTGTATCTGGCAAGTTAATGACACTCGCTCCAGCGTCGATGACCTTCTCTACAATTTCTGCTAAGAAAGCAAGATCTGTACGGCACGCATCTTCTGCTGACCACTGGACAACTGGAAAACGTTCTTTCGCGTATTTCACCATGGAGACAGCCTGTTCTACGACTTCTTCACGTGTTTTCTTTAGTTTATGCTCCAAGTGAATATCAGAAGTAGCAATAAAGATATGAATTCTTGGTTCCACTCCATCTTTTAATGCTTCCCATGCAGCATCAATGTCACCTTTTACGCATCTCGCAAGACCAGCAACTGAACAGTTTTTGATCGTTCTAGCAATTTCTTGTACGCCTAAGAAATCCCCTCGGGATGAAGCGGGAAAACCCGCTTCAATGATATTAACCCCAAGGCGCTCAAGCTGCTTTGCAATGATTAGCTTTTCTTGTGCATTTAAGTTCACTCCTGGTGATTGTTCTCCATCTCGAAGTGTTGTGTCAAAAAAATTAATTTTCCGCACCGACGCTCACCGCTTCCTTTTTCTTTCCTTGTTTGACGAAAGGCATCATTTCACGAAGCTTTCTTCCGACGATTTCAATTTGGTGCTCATTTTCATTAGCATTGATCGCATTGAAACGTGGACGATTCACTTGGTTTTCAACAATCCATTCTTTTGCAAATGTTCCGTTTTGGATATCAGTCAAGACAGCTTTCATCGATTCTTTTACGTTTGCATCCACAACGCGCGGTCCTGATACGAAGTCACCCCATTGTGCTGTATCAGAGATTGAATATCTCATGCCTTCTAATCCTTCTTCGTACATAAGGTCAACGATCAGTTTCAGTTCATGTAGACACTCGAAGTATGCAAGCTCTGGCTGATAACCTGCTTCTGTTAATGTTTCAAATCCTGCTTTCACTAGTGAAGTAAGACCCCCGCAAAGGACTGCTTGCTCACCGAATAGATCCGTTTCCGTTTCTTCTTTAAATGTTGTTTCAAGAACGCCCGCTCTTGCTCCACCGATGGCTTTTGCATAAGCAAGTGCTTTGTCTTTCGCTTGACCAGATACATCTTGATAGATAGCAAATAATGCAGGTACACCAGCGCCTTGCTCATATGTTCTTCTCACAAGATGTCCTGGACCTTTTGGAGCCACAAGATACACATCTACGTCACTAGGAGGAACAATTTGATGGAAGTGAACGTTGAATCCGTGTGCGAAAACAAGTGAGTTGCCTGCTTCTAATTGATCTTTGATTTCTTCGTCATATACTTTCTTTTGCTGCTCATCTGGTAGTAGTACCATCACGACATCTGCTTGTGCTGTCGCTTCTTTTACTGTGAATACTTGATGGCCGTCTTCTTGTGCTTTTGTATAAGATCCGCCTTTTCTCACGCCGACGATGACATCTACGCCGCTCTCTTTTAAGTTCAATGCATGTGCATGACCTTGTGATCCATATCCAATGATGGCAACCTTTTGACCATTTAATACGTTTTCTTGAATATCACCGTTATAATATACTTTTACCATTTGACTCTCTCCTTTTGTTTAGACAATTGAAATTGTTTTATTTTGTTGCGGCTTTTGCTGATTATCTCTCGCAAAGGCCGTGGTGCCAGTTCTGGCGACTTTTTTAATGCCGTATGGCTTAAGTAATTCAATGAGTGCTTCAATTTTTGAAGACTCACCTGTCACCTGAATGACGACACTCTCTCTGCTCACATCTACAATAGAAGCTCTAAACGGTTCAATGACCCCTGTGATCTCCATTCTAGATGCTGGTGCAGAAACGACTTTTATCAAAGCCAGCTCTCGCTGGACGATTGATTGGTTTGTAATGTCTGTTACTTTGAGAACATCAATTTGTTTGTTCAACTGTTTTGTCAGCTGTTCGATGTCTTTCTCTTGGTCTACATGGACGACGAACGTGATGCGTGATACATCTTGAATCTCAGAATGGCCGACCGTAATGCTTTCAATGTTGTAGTGTCGTTTGGTAAAAAGGCCAGTGATTCGGTTCAGTACGCCTGATCGATTTAATACAGTCAACACAATAATTCTTTTCAAGGTTTCACCCCCACCATCTCATGAAGTCCTTTCCCCGGTGCTACCATCGGGAATACTTTTTCATCTCTCGCTACATTGACATCGATGAAAACAGGCTCTCTAGAGGTTAGCGCTTCTTCAAGCTTTTCTTTCGCCTCTTCGTCTGATGAGATTCTGATTCCTTTAATGCCATAAGCTTCAGATAATTTAACGAAGTCTGGCTGCTCTGAAAATTTAGAATATGAGTAGCGTTCTTCGTAGAAAATTTCTTGCCATTGTCTTACCATTCCAAGGCTGTGATTATTTAGAACAATCACTTTCACTGGAAGGTTCAGCTCACGGATAACGGCAAGTTCTTGCAAGGTCATTTGGAAACCTCCGTCTCCTAAAATCGCGACAACCGTTGCCTCTTGATCAGCTAGCTGAGCGCCAATGGCTGCCGGTAAACCGAAGCCCATCGTACCGAGGCCGCCAGATGTGACCCACTTATCTGCATTTTCAAACGGGTAGAACTGCGCTGCCCACATTTGATGCTGTCCAACATCAGTTGCCACAATGGCTTCACCTTTTGTGAATTGATGAATGTATTCAATCAGCTTTTGAGGTTTAAAGCCCTCTGCTTCGTTTTCAACGTACCAGAGTGGATATTCTTCCTTCCACTGATCTAGTTGGTTTTTCCATTCGTCTGACTCCCCTTGCTTCCCGTCTTGCTTAATCAACTCTTCAAGGACTAGCTTACTGTCTCCAACAACCGGGATATGAGTATGAATGTTCTTGCCAATTTCTGCTGGGTCGATATCGATATGTGCTACCTTCGCATGTTTCGCAAAGTGATTGAGATTGCCAGTTACCCTGTCATCGAATCTCGCACCGATTGAAATGAGCAAATCACATTGATGAAGAGCCATGTTCGCCGCATATGTGCCATGCATACCAGCCATCCCTAGGAAAAGAGGATGCTTTGCCGGAAAGCCGCCAAGTCCTAGCAGTGTATGAGCGACTGGGATTTGCTGATGCTCTACATACTGCCTTAATTCTTCAGATGCTTTGCCATGAAGAACGCCAGCTCCTGCTAGAATGACCGGTTTCTTCGCTCTACTGACAGCTTCTACTAATTTGCGAATTTGCAAATAGTTCGGCTCCACTTTTGGCTGATAACCAGGTAAATCGATTGGCTGATCGTATTCAAACGTTCCTTCAATACCTGCCACATCTTTTGGAATATCAATCAAGACTGGACCAGGTCTCCCTGTCGTTGCGATGTGGAACGCTTCTTTAATGACACCTGGTAATTCCTCTGGATTTCTCACCTGATAGCTGTGCTTTGTGATAGGCATTGTGATGCCGAGCACATCTGCTTCCTGGAAAGCGTCTGATCCAATAACTGAGGTTGCCACCTGTCCTGTGAAGACAACAAGAGGAAGTGAATCAATCATTGCATCTGCAATTCCTGTGACAAGGTTTGTCGCTCCAGGTCCTGATGTTGCAATGACAACACCCGGCTTGCCAGATACTCTAGCGTATCCTTCTGCCGCATGAATCGCTCCCTGTTCATGTCTTGGCAGGACATGAAATAAACCAGAATCATAAATTTTATCGTAGATCGGTAAAACCGCTCCGCCTGGATATCCGAAAATGACTTCTACTTTTTCTCTTTTAAGTGCTTCAATTAGCATGAGTGCACCGTTCATCGTTTGTGGTGCTTTAGATGTTTCCGTCTCCACTTGTACATTTGTCCCCATTTGTTTTCCTCCTCTTTGTCTTGCTTCAGTCAAGTTTTTTCACCCTTTTCTATTCAAGATCGTGATTTTAACCATATAAAAAAGCCTTCTCACCCCACAATGACACTACTTTTCACTAGGTCAAAGGGGCGAAAAAGCTTTGTTTTTCGCGGTACCACCCTTGTTCACGGCAACATCTGCTGCCGTCTCATGGACATCTTTCATCCATTTTGGTAACGAGTGAGCAATGTCACTCGGTCTGCCCTACTATCAATTCAAGCAGACACTCAGAGGTGAGTTCATTTTAGAAAGTAACACCGGTTTCCAGCTACCACCGGCTCTCTGTAGATACTGACTCTAAAACTACTAGTCCTCTTCAACGTTTATCGATATCTATTTAGCTTGCGTGAATGTTTTCATCTGTAAAAACGACTTTTTCTCCCTCTTCAACTACTCGCTTGCGGAATTGTTCAAGAAGTTTGTTTGTGTGGATCCCAGGTTTTCCTTCACCGATTGTACGGCCGTCAACCTTTACAACGGCGATCACTTCGGCTGCGGTTCCTGTTAGAAAAGCTTCTTCTGCTGTATACACATCGTGCCTTGTGAATGGTTCTTCTTTCACTTCGTAGCCTAAGTCTTCTGCAATCTCCATGATGGCATTTCTTGTGATGCCTTCAAGAGCGCCGATATAACCTGGCGGTGTATAGAGCTTACCTTTTTTATAAATAAACACATTGTCTGCAGAACCTTCTGCCACGTACCCTTGATCGTTCAGCATCAGCGCTTCACTCACACCGGCCATATGGGCTTCGATTCGGACAAGGATGTTATTCAAATAATTTAATGATTTCACTTTTGGACTCAGTACATCGGGACGATTTCGTCTCGTCGGTACCGTCACAATGTCAATCCCTGTTTCATATAGGTGCTTTGGAAAGATGGCCAGCGGCTCTACAATGATCACTGTGTTGGCTCTCCCGCAGTTGTTTGGATCTAAACCAAGATCACCAGCTCCTCTTGAGACAACAAGACGGATATAGGCATCCTTTAGGCCGTTCCTTTCAACTGTATGAATCATTTTTTCCGTGAGTTCCTCAAGTGAATATGGAATGTTCAGCATAATCGATCTGGCGGAATCATACAGGCGGTCTAAATGTTCTTTCATTCGAAAGATATTTCCGTTATACACGCGTATCCCTTCGAACACACCGTCACCGTATAAGAAGCCATGATCATAAACTGAAATTTTCGCATCCTCTTTTTTCACGAGTTCATCGTTTAAAAAGATCCACTGTTCCTTTTGGTCTTCCATTTTCAGTGAGCACCCTCTCTTTCAAACAAAAAGTAGTTGAATTTTCAGACATTTTATATTGAAACGTCTCTCGCTTGCTCTGCGTGTTTGTTTAGCTTTTGTTGAACCCATCTTACGCCGCTTTCCATACAGTGTCAACAGCATTTTTAAAATTATTAGACAATTTAGACTAATCAAAATTAAATGTATACGCTTACACCTTTGCTAGACAAGGAATGAAAAAACTTAAAATTTTTTGTATTTTTTCTTCAATTTATTTACTTTACCTGAACGCTTTTCATTTGAGAAAACGTTTGTCATATTTTTTCACATCTTTTTTAATGTATACTGGTAGATTCCAACGCTTTTGATTTTCTTTCGTCATGCCTTTCTAAAGCGTTTTCCTATGAATTTATGATAGAATGAGAGCATCTTATAGAAGGAGGGCAATACATGGCTAACATCAGAGGTTATATCGGAACGTATACAAAGGGAGACAGTAAAGGCATTTATACTTTTACATTAAATACAGACAAACAGCAGATTGAGAAAGTAGAAGTAGCTGCTGAACTTGAAAATCCTACATATTTAACCGTCTCAGATTCTCAAAAATTTGTGTATGCTGTTGTGAAAGAAGGATCACAGGGCGGCGTAGCTGCTTATCAAATCGATGCAGAAACCGGCACACTTCGTTTCATCAACCAAGAACTTGCCGAAGGCGCTTCTCCTTGTCACGTCAGCGTGGACAGTCAAACAAAAACAGCTTTTACAGCAAACTATCATAAAGGAACAGCAGAGATGTATGAAATCGATGCTGAAAATGGCTCAGTAATCCGCACGCTGTCACAGGCGCAGCATGAAGGAACTGGCCCTAATGAAGATCGTCAGGAAAAACCGCACACTCACTTTATGGGTCTGACACCAGATGAACAATTTGCAGTGGCTGTTGACCTTGGGACAGATGGCATTTATACGTATAAGAAAGAAGACGGCAAACTTGAGCTAGCTCATACATTTGAAACAAAACCAGGCACCGGGCCTCGTCATATCACATTCCATCCAACGAAACCTGTGGCATATGTGATGACAGAGCTAAGCTCAGAGGTGATTGTGCTTCGTTACTTTGAAGATGGTCATTTCGAAGAGATCCAAACGATCGCAACCATTCCAAATGACTTTACAGAGAACAATCAAGGCAGTGCCATTCACGTCTCTTCAGACGGCCAATTTGTTTATGCAGTAAATCGCGGACATGACAGCATTGCGATTTTTAAAGCAGACGCTGACGGCCAATTAAGTCTTGTCGAGATTGCTTCATCTGAAGGAAACTGGCCTAGAGACTTTGTGCTTGATCCAACTGAAGAATTCCTCGTCGGTTCAAACCAAGAATCTAGCAACCTAGTGTTATACAAACGCGACAAAGAAACAGGACGACTTACTGTCTTACAATCAGACATCTCAGTCCCTCATCCAGTTTGCGTGAAATTTTTAGGGTAATGAAAAAAAGCCTCCAACTGTGGAGGCTTCATATTGTTGACAAAGGGCTAAAATGATCTTGATTTTAGCCCTTTGTCTTCTTTTCAGTGTGTAGACGGCATCCCGCCATCTTCAAGTTTTTGATCAATCAGAGACGTATCGGTTTTTTCACCGAACCATTTTGACAGCCTGTCCCTCGCTCTACCTTTCACATCATCATCAATGTACATCGCTACTTGGAGCAGAGCAAATGTGATCGCTCCTAAATCATCTGTATAGCCGACACCAATCAATGTATCAGGAATGAGGTCAATTGGAAGGATAAAGTATCCAAGCGCCCCAATAATAAGGGTCTTCGCTTTGACAGGTACTTCAGGTTTTTGCAATGTATAGTAAAGTAATAGCACAGCATAGACAAGAGAGACACCAGCTTTTTGTGCCGTCTTTTTTAACTTTTTCCAAAAGGCATGATCATTAAAATGCTTTTTCGAACGCTTTAATAGTTCCTTTTTCTCAGAACGATTCATCATATCGCCTCCATTTACAGCATAGCCCTTTTCCCTTCTTTATACAAGATATCCGCCGATTCGACAAACAAAAAGCAGCAGAAAGCTGCTGCATTCTACTGCTCTTTGTAAAACTTTTCGATTGCCTTATCGATGTACACCCATCCTTTATAAGACACGTGAATCGTATCTTTAAAGAAGTAAGGATCATACTCATGCTTAGTCAAATCTGCGACTTCATACCCGTTCTCACGTATTTGACGATTGATTTTCTCATAATACTCTGTACGTCCCTCTTTTGGAAAACCGGTATAATCATACCATTTTCCGTTGACAGGAATCGTCACAAACAAAGGCTTTGCACCTGCCTGTTTTAAAATATCCAGCATGATTTGAAAATCTTTGTATTCTGGTGATTCCGCATAAGAGTGGTCTTCACGAGAATCTTTCATCTTTTTCATAATCGGTTTCAGCTTGCGCTCAAACAGTTTTTGATTAATATAAAACGGGTTGTCCCCTGCTCTTTTCGCACCAAAAACGCTCGCTTCTTTTTCAAGCTCAGTCCATGTTTTTCCTTTGACTGACGGAGACGGTTGAAGCTTACGTTCATGCCCCGATCCAATTGCATAGTACATGTCTTTCTTTTGAAGCATGCCATAATACATTTTTGCAATAGGAGAAATCGCGCCATAAGCGAATTTGTTCCCAGAAAGCTCTGCTTTAAAAAGCTCTGTGATGACCATGTCGTTCTTAACTGCTTTAAACGTCATGATTCTCTTGATCAGTTCTTTTTTCACAGTTGGATCAATTTCTTTATTATAAGCGAGATTCAGCGCTTGAAGCGCTGAATAGTTCGGTGCAAAGTGATTTTCGTCAGATCCCCATTTTACAAACCACTGCGGGGACACGATAAATACAAGCTTCTTCCCTTTTAACTCATCCATATGAGCAGCAAAGTTCATCGCATGAATTAATGATTGCGATCCACCTTTTCCAATAAGATAAGGTGTAAACCCTTGAGGGTTCTCATGAAAGAAATTCGAAGGGTGATATGGATCAAAACGTGATAGTTCAGAAGATCCATAGATCGGCAAATAAGTTGGATCTTTTAGCATTTCATCTTGTAAATATAGCCCTTGGAACATCCCCGGATCTAATTCTGTGGCTGACTTTTGTAATTTGTCTTTTGGGATCAGATGTGAGAGCCATGCATTTGGTACAAGAAGAACACCAATGAATAGAACAGCCGCTAAAATAAGCGGCCCAAAAAAACGCTTTTTCATTACTTCATCTCTGCCAGCTGCTCAGCAATGTGATTCGGTGTATCCCACACATCACGATCAAACTCTGTAATCGGAACAGTAATTCCAAGTTGACTTTCGATGGCCATAAGCAGTTCTACTGTACCAAATGAATCGAGAAGACCCTCGTCAAAAATTGCAATCTCTGGATTTTCTTTCACAACGTCGTCCTGACAAACCTCTGCAATAATACCGTATACTTGATTTTTAAATTCCATAATTTTCTACTCCCTTAATCATTAATGATGAAATGGTTTTCCTGAAAAAATATAAAATCCGAAACAAATCACATGGAATGTAATAATGATCGACACAACCATTGTGACCTTATTATCCGGCCACCACTTGTGTTTTTTATTCCATTTCTCGAATAAATTGTAACCGGACATCACAACTGCGTGATATAGTCCGTAAATAATATATTGAAGTGCGAGACCATGCCAAGCACCCATCAATAGAAAGAGGACAAAGTACCCAATATTTGATACAGCCATACGGTTCTTGATCCACTTCTTTTTTGTCATAAAGAACACAAATCTCATAAACACGTAGTCTCTGAACCAGAAGGACAAGGACATGTGCCAGCGATTCCAGAAGTCTTTAATGTTCCGGCTGATAAACGGTTTGTTAAAGTTTTCTGGTGATTTAATGCCCATCATATAACTCACACCAACAGCAAATGCTGTATAGCCAGCAAAGTCAAAGAACAAATACATACTGTATGCGTACATATACGTTAACTGTTGAACAAAGTGACTGCTGCTAATGTGATGAATATTCATCAGAATATACGTGTGAATCAGATAACCAATAATGAACTTATATAAGAAGCCGATAAAAATTTTATGCATACCGGCGTATAGAAGATCACTGTACGCTTCCTTTTCAGGCGGCGTATCCATATCCTTTTCAAACCGGCGGTAACGATCAATCGGACCTGATGAAATCGTCGGGAAAAAGACAATGAAATAGACCAAACGGTGAATCGGAATTTTCTTCTTAATCAAGCCGTCTCTTGTCTCGATGATTAACTGAACACCTTTAAATGTTAAGTACGAGATCCCTAAAAAGCTCAGCCAGTTCATTGGCGGCGGTTGATGCGGCTGATGAGTTAAAAAGAACGGTAAAACCTTTGATAGTACAAGCGGCAAAATCGATGCCACCACTGCCATATAGAAGACAGACGCTTGATTTGCTTTCAACCGGTACGAAAGGTACAAGCGGATGATCAAGACTTGCCACACTGTAAACAAGAAGAGCAGCAGCGCGCCATGTGCATCCTTTGAGAAAATAAGCGCGAGTGCCACAACCGTTGCAAACATGTTGTAGCCCTGCATTCTTTTGCCGCGAAGACCAAGAATGATCGTCGGCAAAAGAAGAACAGCAATTAGAATGAAGAAAAAGAATGAACTAAACGGAATCATAGAAGAACCTCTTTCGCGATTCTTTTACGGTCAACCTTCCCGTTTGGCGTCATGTACAGCTGCTCAAGATAGATAAACTTTCTTGGAATCATGTACGCAGGCAGTGAATCCGCCATTTCTTTCTTAATTGCACTTGTCAGCTGATAATCTTTTTCAAAAGAATGTGCTGCTGGAACAATGGCTGCAATTAAGTACTCCACATGACCGTTTGGCTGGAACGGCACAATCACACAAGCATTGACATACGTTGTCTCGCTCACATGATATTCAATTTCTTCAAGCTCCATTCGGTATCCGTGCAGCTTAATTTGATAGTCCAGACGACCGTGGCACGTAATCAAACCATCCTGCGCCACACCTGCATCACCTGTGCGGTAAGCAGGGCGCCCTTCGTATTCAAAGAACACTTTATCCGTTAAGGCTTGTTCACCTAAGTAGCCTCTCGTGACGCTTGGCCCCACGATGACAATTTCCCCTTTTTCACCATCAGGAAGGGTCTTGCCTTCTTCATCTAAAATGACGATATCTGTATCCGGTTTGGCATAGCCGACTGGTAAAGAATCGTGCTGATCAAGAATGGCTTGCGTGACTTCAATCGATGTGATCGCAACAGTTGCTTCAGTCGGACCATACGTATTAAAGATCTGCGCTTTTGGAAAACGCTCAAGGAGTGCACTTGCTACAGATACAGGAAGTGCCTCTCCGCAGAACATGAAAACTTTCAGCTCTGGTAAAAGCTCCCCTGTAAAGGAAGGGTCCATTAAGCACATTTGCACAAAGGAAGGTGTTGATGTCCACACTTCAACGTCAGATTGACCAAGTGCTGCAAACATATCCTTCGGCTTATTCACTAGATCTTTCACTAAACAGTAAAGCGTGCCGCCTGATTGAAGCGCTGGATACAAATCCATCACTGATAAGTCAAAAGAAAAGGGTGCTTGGTTTAAGAACGTGCGTCCCTCACCAATTGGGAAGTCTCGGCACATCCATTCTGTAAAGCTTTCTAAATTATTGGCTGTTACCTGAACGCCTTTCGGTTTTCCGGTACTGCCAGACGTATAAATGATGTAAAAAACATCATCCTGTTGAACCCACTGCGTGGATGGCGGTGCTTCTTTTTCAAGAGCTAAAAGCGATGCCGCACTTTTCACCTCAATATGTTCTTCTACATCCAGTACATTCTGCTCATTTGCACAAATCAACAGACTGGCTTTTGAGCTTTCAATAATTGAGACGATACGCTCTGCAGGGATTGAGATGTCGACCGGAATGTATGGTCTACCTGATTTCACACTGCCTAAGAAAGAAATGAGCATCTCTGGCTCCATATGACCGTATACAATGACAGGTGCACTGCCTTTTGCGACTGCATCGATCGCACCAGCCATTTGGTCTGATAGATGCCAAAGCTCATCATATGTGATCGAAGCCTGTTGAGAAACAAATGCTGGCTGTGTTGGTTTCGTTTGTTGGTATTCATGAATCGTGTGTAATAGTTTCATAGTTTAATCTCCAATTAAAAATCGTTGTAAATGAATGATCCCGTATTTGCTGTATGGAATCCGTAAATAAAGAACAATAATAGTAAAATAAGTAAGTAAAAGCTTGTATATCCTATCCATTTTACAGACTTATTTTCTGATAGTTTTTTGAATAGCATATTGATAACCTCTTTTCTTTTGACACTTATAGAGACGCATGAATCATTCAAAGAGTTTCATATCAAAACATAAAATTTTTAAGAAATGATAAAAAAGCTGTCGAACCTTTGAACGCCACTTTTGCGCAAAGCTGTCTTATTGTAACAAAGATTTAATGTATTTGAAATGAAATCCGAGCTTAAATTTGCCTTAAAATTGGTGAAAGCTGTCGAATAAACACAAAAGCCACCTAGTTTGCCTAGATGGCTTTGATTTCAATTACTTCTTATATTTATTGACTTCGAACATGAGAATGTTTTTGAACACCACATAATCCTTTTTACTTTCAAAGGGACCTTTATTGTTGTCATGCTCATCAATTTCATAAACCCCTGGTCCTTCTCCGGCATCACGCTTCTTGTACCAGGATAGGAAAGCGTTGACTTCTTTCATGGAGAGGTCATACTCTTTTTGCAAGCCATTGACCATTGTGATGATGAGAAGGGCATCGCCGTCTTCATCGGTTGCACCGTCTTTTGGTGGTGTTGCTGGATCTGAGTCTTTGTCGCCTGGATTAGTTGAATCGTCTTTTGGTGGTGTTGCTGGATCCGGGTCTTTGTCACCTGGAGGAGCTGTAGTGTCACTGTTTTTAAGACTTTTTAATGAAATAGATAAATTAGATTTGAAATCGTCCCTAGCGTAGTTAGGAGCATCATTACTCTGTGGAATACCTCCAATTACATAAAGTGTATCATCAATAATGGCGGATACATGCCCCATACGATAAGGAGCAGAAGAATTAGGGACAGTTCTTGATGTCTTAGTTTGCTTATCATAGAGTGTAACTTTAGAAACTCCACCTGTTCTTATAATATAATCTTCAAAATTTAATGCACTATAATAACGCCCAATTCCCCCAGACCCTACACTTGTCCACTGATCTATTGATGGATCATATTCAAACGTTGCTTGTCCAGATAAAACATAGAGTTTATTTTTTATAACTACAGCATTTCCAGCAGGAGCGTCTTTTTCAAATTTTTTCTTCTTTGTCCATTCTTTTGTTTTTATATCGTAACTATACGTGTTACTGCTGTAATTCTCGTGCTTTAACGGTTTATTATAACCCAAAACATAGATTTTATTATCTATAGCACCTGCGTATAAATCGAAAGCAGATATTTTCAATTCAAATGGGAGGTCTTCTGCCTCTTCCCATTTATCCATTTTGATGTTATAAACTTCTACGCTATTTGAAAACCCTTGATCTGTTCTCCCACCCATTACATATATATGATCCCCTACAATAACACTAGCAGCACCCATACGGCCTGTTTTCATACTAGCTTTTTCTGACCATTTATCTAACTTCGGATCATATACATAAGTAGTATTAGAATTGGCTTTACCTGAACCTATTCCACCTATTACATAGATTTTCCCATCATATACTTCGCTTACAGCTCCTACTCTTGCAGCTGGCAATTCTGCTCGTTTTTCCCATTCAAGAATATCTGCCTTTTCTGCTTTTATTGATTGTAATGGATAAATTAATGCAGAAATTAATAAAATGAAAATAAAAAACCATTTTTTCAAGATAAACACACTCCTTCAATTTGTTTACATAACAAATTGAAGGATAGTTATTTATTTTTTCCATGTTTTTGTTACTTATATATATTTATTTACTTACCGTCTCCCCAATGCGCCTATAAATTTCTAAAATTAGACTTCCGCATTAGAATTATTTCATATTTATGTTAATTAATTGCAGGCATTACTCATATTTTTCTATATCTCCATCAAAAAAACCCATGATTCATGGGTTTCTTCTCAGTCCATTATTAAAAAATCCGTCACAAGGCAAGCGGGCTCTCCGTTTTGATCTAGCCCCCAAAAGCTTGGATACATCCCGTCACCGAAGCCTGTTGTATACATGGCAATGTCCACCTTGTCATGAAAACGGGCGACGAGCCAGTCCCATGTGTGCTTGTAGTTTTGCTCAAGCGCTTCTGCAAATTCCTCATAAAAATAAAAATCATTGTCCTCTTTATATCGCTTATCCTCATAAGCTTGTAAATATAGTGCTGCCTCCGCATCCATGAAACAACCCATTCCCGTATTCACACCGTAACCGAAAAACTCGTTTTCTTTTAGATGTTTGAGCTCCTGCCCTGCTCGTGTGGCAAGCTCCCATTCTATTGCTTGCTCGTTTGTAAACTTGATCATTGCATAGGCGACGCGTTCGTCACCACTTTCTAATCGCTTTACTACAAGTAGAATAGGATATTTCCCCAGAGCCACCTTCCTCGTAAAAGACTGGTCCCCTTCTGAAACAAAAGGATCACATGCAACGATATGACCGCTCGTGATCTCGATATGGCCTAACTGTTTCGCAAATAATTGATCACCTTCAGGGCTGCTTTTGTTCTCTCCATTTTCAAAAATTAAGTTTGTTGGATCGATGTTGTACAAGGGATCATTCCTTTCATTATTTTTCTGAGACGTTTGAGATTATGTATTTTTCTCTGTTTTGTCTTTTATTTCTGTTTTATTTTCTCCCTTTTAATCCGTCAATAAAAAATCTGTAACAAGACAAGCTTCATCACCATTCTCATCTCAGCTTCTTGTATCCTCATACTCTAATGCCTCTTCAAGTTCATCATATATGTCATCTTCACCGTTTTGACTTCGTTCAGAAAGTATATATTTCAAAGCATGATCATCCATAGAACATCCATTTCCAATATCAATTCCATACCCTGAAAAGAATTCCCCCTGTAAATCGCTTTCTATCTGCCCATTTGATAATGCAGGATCCTACTTAACACTACTTTTGCTGCTAAACTTTATGATTGCATATGCAATACGTTCATCTTCATTCTCAAAACGAATAATATTTAATTATCCTTTTGCGGTGTCTTTTTCATTAGTTAAATATAAATGGAAGGTTCATTAAAAAACGCCCTTTCAATGGAGGGACTGTATTATTATCTATTTTCTTTGGAATATCTTTTTATCAATGATTCGCTAATCCTGCTTACGATATAGATCGCAACCGCTAAAATCAGCATCAACGGAAACATACTTAAACGATCATCTGCAACATAAACAATGATCCCCACAATGATAGCCACTACGATTGCCGTTAAAAAATGCTTCACCGCCATCTCACCCCTTTGTATACATCATATACATTTTATTACACAAAAGGTTCTATTGAAATAATTTCCACAAAATCAGATATACGCAAGTCTAGATTGATTTCGATCACAAGCAGAAGTGGGTTTCCTTTGTTTCGCTCTATAAGAGGGTTGCTTCCCTCCCTTATATTGTTGATATAATCTCTATATGCTAAAATTAACTAAAATATCTAGATAATGGATCAATCAGGAGGTCATTCAGTGACACAGCAAAGTAAACCATCCAAAATGTTATTAATTACTTTACCCGGCGCTATTATTGCCCTTGTGATGATCTTAGGGAAAATTGATACACCTGTAACAAATGTTTTATTTTATATTGTGGCTTTTAGTGTTATGGGTTTAGTTGTTTCAAGCTTAATAAAGGACTACAAGAAAAATTAACTCATCCTCTAGGGAACTGTTGTTTATGCAGCTCCCTTTTTTTGTATACACTTTCAACATTCTAATTTATAGCAAAAGCTAAACTTAAATTTCAAAACAAAAAAAGCCTGAAATCCTTGATAATAAAGGGTTTCAGGCTTTTACATTAGTACGTCCCAGGAGAGATTCGAACTCCCGACCGACGCCTTAGAAGGGCGTTGCTCTATCCAGCTGAGCTACTGGGACATGTTGTTATGTAGTGTTCTGTTGGTGAGTACCTCACCGACAAGATTTATTATATTACTATTGTTCTTTAAAGTCAACGGTTTTTCGAAAGTTTTTTCACAAGGGGCAAATGCTGCACCCTTATGAAATACCTTCCAATGTGACCGTGTTTTCGAGGTCTTGTATGACCTGACCTTCGTCTGTGAAAAACTGTACGTTCGCTTCGCTTCCATCTAGTGTCAGTATAGCGTAGCTGCGCTCTTTACGCACTCTTGGCAGGTGCACACTGCCTGGGTTAATGAGTAGTTTACCTCTTAGCAGCTCACTGCCTGGGATGTGCGAGTGGCCAAAGCAGATGATATCTGCGCCTAGCTCTTCTGCACGGTAGTAGACTTGAAGCAAGGATTGTTTGATGCCATGCAGATGTCCGTGAGTGAGAAATAGTTTTCCGCCTCCATCAAGTGAAAGCAGGAGCTCTTCTGCAAAATCGCCCATAAAGTCACAATTTCCTTTGACGACTTTGTATCCTTCGAGAGCTGGGTGGTTCGTTTCGAGTTCTGAATCTCCGCAGTGAATCATCATGTCGACTTCAGCCGCATGCCGTTTGGCAATGGTTTGAAGTTCGTCTGTGAGTCCATGACTGTCACTAATGATGAGTATCTTCATGGCTTCATTCCCCCTTATTCATTTGCGTCTAGCAGTGATGAAAGCTTTTGAAGCGCGACCGCTCGATGGCTGATCTTGTTTTTCTCCTCTGGTGATAACTCGGCCATCGTCTGGTCTTTGTCTTTGACGATGAAAATGGGGTCGTATCCGAAGCCGTTTTCGCCGATTGGTTCCTCGGCGATGAAGCCTTCTACTGATCCTTCTACCGTCTTTGTTTCTTTACCCGGTATGCTGACAGCAAGGGCACATCTGAATCTAGCTGTACGGTCTTCTTTTTCAATGCCTTGAAGCTCGCTCAGCACTTTTTCTACATTCCCAGCATCGTTTTTATGTTCACCAGCGTATCTCGCTGAATAGACGCCAGGTTTTCCGCCAAGATAGTCAATCGACAAACCGGAATCGTCTGCAATGACCATTTCACCCGCTTTGGCTTGAATCGCCTCGGCTTTGATAATGGCATTTTCTTCGAAGGTATGTCCTGTTTCTTCAATTTCTTCAGTAAAGCCGATGTCTGCTAGTGTTTTGACCGTGAATCCTTTTGGCTCAAGAATGGCTTTGAATTCTTTCGCTTTGCCCGCATTGTGCGTTGCAATGATGGCTGTTTTCATCCTGATCAAACCCTTCTTTTTATTCGATGACTTCTCCTGTCACTGCTTTTTGCTTTTCGATTAATTCTTTGATGCCCTTTTCGGCTAAATCAAGCAGTCCGTTTAGCTGTTCTCTTGAGAATGTCGCTTCTTCGCCTGTGCCTTGAAGTTCAACAAAGCGTCCAGCGCCTGTCATGATAACATTCATATCTACTTCAGCTGAAGAATCTTCTTCATAATTTAAATCTAACAGAAGACCCTGCTGAGAATCAATTCCGACGGATATCGCCGCTAAATAATCAGTGATCGGGTTTTGTTTGATGACTCCTTCTGCTCGAAGCTTTTGAATCGCAAGTGTCATGGCGACAAAAGCACCTGTAATGGATGCTGTGCGTGTGCCGCCGTCTGCTTGAATGACATCACAGTCAATCCAAATCGTGCGTTCGCCAAGCTTTTCTAAGTCAACGACTGCACGGAGTGCTCGTCCAATTAATCGCTGAATTTCCATTGTACGTCCAGTCACTTTTCCTTTAGATGATTCTCTAATGGTTCTTTGAGCAGTTGCTCTTGGAAGCATGCTATATTCTGCTGTAATCCAGCCTTTTCCTTCTCCTCTTAAAAAAGGAGGTACGCGGTCTTCGATGGATGCGTTACAAATCACCTTCGTATTGCCCGCTGAGATTAAGACAGAGCCTTCTGGATGCGTAATGTAGCCTGCCTCTATTTCAACTTTTCTTAATTCGTCATAGTGTCTTTCATCTAATCTCATGATTTACCTCCGTTACAATATACATTCCGCGCGGGTGCCAGCGGGGTTCTCCTACTAACTTTGACAACCTCGGCTCGTTCTAATCGCTTGGAATAAAAAAGAGGCAGCGAATATGCATGCCTCTTTTTCTCCATTATATCAATGTGTGCCGTTAAAAACTACCTGTATTCACTTGTTCTGGTCTTGAAACCGGCTTTGTCAGCTCTGTTCCTTTTTCGTTCACAAGCTCAGCCTTGCCGTTTACCTTAACGGAGACGCTTTTGACGTCCGGCAGCTCTGTTAATGTGAGCACAATGCTATCAAGAACTTTTTGTGAAATGACCTTTTTCTTTTCATCTGCGCTGCCGAAAATGGATTCGTTGAAATCAAGTGTCACATGTCCGTCTTTTACTTTCGGGATATCATTCAGCTTTACATCTTGATCAAAGTCTGTGAGCAAATGGCTTTTTTTGCTCGGTCCAGAGACGAGCTCATCAATGGCTGCTGTAATCGGATCATCCTCGTCTTTTGGCGTTCTTTTGGTGACAGGAACATAGTACGTCTGTTCATCAGATTCAGCTAAGTAATAAACCGTCACTGGCTTTGTCGATGTCATATCAGCGGCAGCCTCGTGCTGAATATTAATACCGTCTTCTCTGCTTAAATCATCTGAAATCGGTGTACCGTTCACAGGCATTTCTTTTAGTTCATGACCATTCATTTTCAATTTGACTTTGGCGACAGAATCAAACTGCGTTAACGTCCAAGTGACAGATTGCAGGATTCGCTGTTCATCTTCTTTTTTATAGTTTTTGAATTCATTTGAAAAATCCACTACGGCCGTTCCGTCTTTAATATCGACAGATACGCTCGTGTCGGCCGGCAAAACAGCCCGGAATCCATTTGGCATGAGGTTAGAAATCGGTCCTCCGTCCACAAGGTATTCAAGGGTTTGTTTGGCACTTCCTTCATTTTTCGGCAGTGGCATGGATTGAGAGACGACATACCCGTTTTTATCAATTAAATATAATTCTCTCATGACTGTATCTGCCTGCTTCTCTTCTTTTCCTTCTTTGGCTGTTTGTTTATCTTCTTTATTATCTTTCACATATGTGACGTTTTGTGGCGGGTCAATCTCTGTTTTCGCTTGGTCTGTTTGAAACAATCCGCATCCTGACAAAAGCATGGCTGACGCAATACACGTCACAGCTGCTGTAGATCCTTTTTTCAGCATACTTCACCCTCCTCTAGTAGTTTGTACTACTATGTATACGAGCTCCCTCTGCGGATTAGACCCTTTTCATAAAAAAATAACCCACCTCAAGAAGAAGCGGGTTATTGCTGATAGACATGTTCGAGTGATACGGTTTCGACCTTCCCTGGCAGGTAGCCAAACCAGTCACGAGCGATGTTTTCAAAATTTTGCTGCTGCCCTGTTGTATAGAATGTATGAACAGGCGCTTCCTTAGAAGTGTTTAACAGTCCTTTATAGGAAAGAATTGTACTCGCTTCCCTAGCGGTCTCATCCCCTGATGAAATGATCCTTACATCACTGCCCATAAAGCGCTGAATCGACTCTTTTAAAATCGGATAGTGTGTGCAGCCAAGAATGAGTGTATCAATTCCTGTTTCTTTCATCGGTTCAAGGGAATCTTTCACCACTTCATCTGCTGTCTGATCTAAAAATGTACCGCTTTCCACAAAGGGAACAAGCAGCGGACATGCCAGACTTTGAACCGCTAGTCCTGCTTTTAAAGATAGCAGAGCTTCTTTGTAAGCCTCACTTTTGATCGTATTGGCTGTACCGATGACACCAATCTGCTGGTTGTTTGTCACCTTGATCGCTGTGCGAGCACCGGGCTGAATCACACCAATGACCGGGATATCGAGTGTTGCTTTGATTTCATCAAGGGCAATTGCCGTCGCTGTGTTGCATGCGATGACGAGCATTTTAATATGGTGATGTCTTAATAAGTAGTGTGCCATTTCCCAAGTATATTGAAGAACTTCTTCTTCTTTCCGCGGGCCATACGGGCACCGTTTTGTATCGCCTACGTAAATGATTTTTTCTTTTGGCAGTTGTCTCATGATTTCCTTTGCAACGGTTAAACCGCCGACGCCGGAATCAATGACGCCGATTGGTTGATCCAACAAAATCGCCTCATTTTCTTTTCATTTGCTGCTGTAGTTTCGTTAAGGATTGATTGAAAACGATGGCTTCTTCTTCTGAGAAAGCCCCTAGAAGTTCACTGACGTATTCTTGGCGTTTAACAATCACTTCTTGAATGATCCGCTCGCCTTCAGGCAATAAATGAATGCGAACCACGCGGCGGTCAGAAGGATCTTTTACTCGTTCGACAAGTTCACTTTTTTCCATTCGATCAATTAAGTCGGTGGTTGTACTGCAAGCCAAATACATCTTTTGTGATAGCTCACCTATTGTCATATCTCCGAATTCATAAAGCCACTGAAGCCCTACAAATTGAGGAGGTGTAATCGTATATTGATTCAGGATTTCTCTGCCTTTTTGCTTAATAATTGCAGCAATATGGCGCAATGATTTTTCAATCTCTGCTACATGGTCGAACTCATTCGTTTCCATTTCATTGATACCTCACTATAGCATCTCACTTTGATTAAAACGTACATTCCTATTTTCCTCGTTTTTCAGAGAAAATGCAAGAAGAGACTCATGGAAACCATATAGAAATAACCGGCTCCTCCCTTGTATGGAAGGAAAACCGGCTGACTTTAGAGCTCTAGCTCACCCATACGCAGAAGCTCGACTACGGCCTGTGAACGACCTTTGACTCCTAGCTTTTGCATGGCATTTGTTATGCATGCCTTTTACAAATGAGTATAACTTACAGGATCATTTAAATCTATAATGAAAATTCATTTTCCCATTTGGATGGATAACAATGTGATCAATGAGCTTATCAAACACATGCTTCAAATCGTTCTCTTTGTCCTCAAGCTCTCGAAGAACCGCTTGCATTTCCATCATTGATTTTTTCTCATCATGGACCTGTTGTAGGGAAAATAAGCTCTGTTCAAGTTGAATTATTTTAGATTGAATATCATTGCGCTTTAATTGGAACTCGGCTTTTGAGATAATCTGATCTTCTAAATAAAGTTCCAGCAATCTTTTATTCTGTGTTTCTAAGGATTTCAACTCTACTTTAACAGACTTCATTTGTTTTTCTTTTTTTTCAATTGCATTTTTTCTGTAATCATGGGATATATCCTTGGAGAATTCGATTAGATTTTCAATCACTAAATCCCTGACCTCTTCATAAGTAATTGGAACATGGTTAACACAACCTTCTTGACCAGCTCTTCTGTAATTACTGCATTTAATGTATTTCCAATACGTTTTTTCTCCATTTTTTTTGGCTCTGCTTGTTTGGATAATCACCATGTTAGAGCCACATTTACCACAAGTGAGTAATTGTCTCAACTCATTCCACGGGGTAAATTTAGTCTTTTTAATGACGGTCGGTTTGTTATTTGCTTTTTCCCAATCCTCTCTTGATACAATCGGCGGGCAAAAGTCTTCGTAAACGGTCCATTTTTCGGGTGGATTCCGAATGAATTTTTTTCGACCATCAACTTTTATCGTAGTATGCCTATTAGCAATATGCACGCCACAATATATAGGGTTTCTCAAGATGGTTTGAACTGTTGTGAGCTGCCAATTACTACGTTTTTTCGGAGGTGGTATTTCACCTAGCTTACATTTTTCTTGCAATGCATATGTAACTCTTTTCTGACCTAGTCCCTCGTTATTATAAAGGTGAAAAATTAATCTTATAACTTGTGCTTCATTTTCGTTAATTACAAGGTGTTTTCCCTCTTTCATAAAACCGTAGGGTACTCGACCAGAATGTTCACCACGCCTTGCTTTTGCTGCAAGTACACCACTTATATTGACTGACATAGACTTAGGTAACTGCTCGGCAAACAGAGCAGACATTTCAAATTTCATTGACGCTTTACTCTCGTAAAGGGAGTCATAGTCTTCTTCGAGTGTAACGACACGAACACCATTAGACACTAGAATCTCTCTGATGTATAACGCATCTTTTAAATCACGTGCAAGACGTGTGATGGACTTAAAAATCACCATTTTTATTTCTTTCTTTTCTGCCAATGAAAAAATGTATTTCATTGCTGCCCTATCTTCAAGGACGGTTCCGCTGATACCATCATCTAACAAAACAGAACGGTCATCCCATTCATAATTGTGTTGCTCAATCCAGTACCTGCAAACGTCGATCTGGTTTTCTTTAGAACTTATTTGTTCATCTCTGTCCGTCGAAACCCTTGTATAAACTTTATAAGGGTAGTCGTCATATTTGATGATTTCTTCAACTGATGATTTTTTGCGGAAATACATATAACACACCCCAATTGTTAATTGTTCTTACTAAATTATAACATCTCGAATGTCAATTCCGTAATATTCTTGATATGGAAAAACATTATTTTATCCACATTTTAATTCAGTAATATGATAGACTTATTTGGAAAATAATTGTTTTGGAGGGTCTATATTGAATTCTATTAAAACTTTTCTCCTTTTGATTTTATGTGCCTTATTCATAACTGCTTGTGGCAAAGCAGAAAACACATCCACAAGTGACTCCGGTAAAAAAGAAGAAAGCATTGAAACTAAAGAAAAATTAAATGTAAAGATCATCTTGGATAAACAAATTAAAGACAATAAAAAGATTCTCATTAGCGGAAAAAGCAACTTACCTAAAGAGACAAAAATAAACATTTACTTAGATGCGCCAAATTCTGATCAAAGCGAGCGAGCTGAGGGAATAGTTAAAGATGGTGGAATGTTTGATTATCAATTTTCTAATGAAGAAGGCGAGGATTTTGACGGGGGGAAGTATATTGCTTATGTAGAAACGTTACCCGAAAATCTGCAAACTGACCATGTTAAAGAGATTTTCGGAGAAAATGGGGCTAATCTTGCAGGTTCTAATGTTAGCGGTGAAAATAGTCGAGTAGCTACTGCTGAAATTAATTTTAAAATTAAGAACTCCTCAAAAGTTAAACAAAAAAGTAAGAAAGACACTGCTGCAGAAGTTACTAAAAAGAAGGATGAAGAACTGTCTACTTTGAAAAGAGAGGCGGAATATAAAATTGAATCTATTGTAGAGGATAATTACAAGGCAGCCTCAATTGAAAAGATCGAAATTAATCAAGATATGAGTACTGACCAAGATAACAAACTAATCGCTCTTGTTCACCTCTCATTTGATTTTAAAAATTCGGCTCAAACTTCTTATAATATGGTGGAAATGTTTAGTGATGATTTAGCTTCAAAAATTGGAACTGACAAAAACACGATTAACCAAATCGCTGTATTTTGGAAAGTTCCTTATATAGGTGAAGATGAAACATTAGCTAAATTCTCATACGAACGTTCAGGAGAACATATGATAATCACTGATAAAGTATCTTCTTTAAGATGACCCTTCGACTTGAAGGGTTTTTTATTTACATTTATAATCGAACATACATTCTTTTTTGTAGGAGGGTATGACGTGACGGATCTTGAAAGGAAGTTATACCGAATCATCTACAATATGAGCAGATTCAGAAAGAATCCCTCGATGGATGACCTTAAAAGGAAAACAGGCAAGGATGAGCCGGCGATCCGTAAGGCGGTTAAAAACTTAGTTTCTCGTAAGGAAATGACGTGGGATAAAGAGAAGAAGGAATGGAGGTTTAAATAAGAACATTTCACAATCTCGTCACAAATGGCGGGATTTTCTTTTAGTATATTTTTACCATTTTTATAAAAAGTATGGAAAATAAACCCTGTTAATTGTTACCATACAAGTGTGGGACAATACTTTTAGGGGAAGGATGTTTAGTATGAACGGTTTATTGCGCAAGCTCAATGTAAAACTTACACTTGTATTAACACTTATTGTGACTCTTGGAATCACATCTGCTTTTGGTCAGGCATCAGCAAAAGAACAATGGGACCCTCAAAAGCAACAAAGAATTGCACAGGCTATTTTCGAAGCTGCTGCATACAATGAATTAGATAAAACTTTTTCCTTTGATGAATCCAAAGTTATCAATGCTGGTTTACCAAAGGATATTTCATTAGAGATCAAAAATCATTTAGAATCATTGGCCGGAACTGATGCTGAAAAAGTGTATCAAGATCAATTAGCTGCACAGAAAAAAGGTGAAGTTACAACTATGGTTGCACCGTTATTGATTTGGGCGGCCAAAATATTGGCTGGAGCAGGCCTTGGGTGGCTAGCTAAAAAACTTTTAGACATGGGTGGCCACGAGTTTTGCAAACGGTATAAAAATACAAACAAAACAACAAAATATGTTTGTAAATTCCTTTAATTTTCGAAAGGAGTGTTGTAATTGAGAAAAACAAATTGGTTTCTGTCTGTGTTTATAACTGCCTTTATTACGCTTGTAATTCAATCGGGATTAAGTAAGTCCGGCGTTATTAACATGTCCAATATATGGGCAGACTTGGGCAGCTGGGTTATTATATTCTTTGTCGTCTTCATCGGCGTTGAAGCATCTTTTAGAATGATCAATAAAATGAGACATCGAACTGAATAAAGACAAACAAAAAAAGCCCCTCCATTTTGGAAGGGCTTTTCATTTATTTCTGCTTTGATTTTAACTTTGTTGATACTTTTAATATCTCAACATATTTAGATGCAGCAGTGATGTACAAACCTGATTTTAGTTTATACATTTTTGATCCGTTGACTGTGACAGTCTTATCAATCGTAAATGCTTCACCCGGCTTTACTTTTTTGTGCTTTGCTGACCAATTCGGCCCATCATAGACCCATAGCCACCCGTCAGCATTCGGCTTCACTACGACCATTTTAATGCCTTTTGACGTCGTTTCTTTTTTAGGGCTTGTTTTAGATGATGATGACACCTTTTTTAAACCGACTGCCGCCGCAATTCCTTCCGCATGCCCCTCGGCCAATGATTCAAGAAATGCCTCTTGTTTCAGTAGTGCAGAATCTTCTTTTCGATCAATGAAAAGATTCTCTGTCAATATAGCTGGCATTTTTGTTTCTCTTAAGACGGCCAAATTTTTAGACTTAGTTCCGCGGTCTGATACTGTTCCTTTCAGCTTTTTATAAATTACATCATGTACAATTTTTTGCTGTTTGCCAGTGCTGGATGATGCTGATAGTTTATCAAAACGAAACGTCTCAAAACCCGTTCCTCCGCCAGCGTTGATGTGGATAGATGCAAAATAATCAGCGCCCCAATTATTTGCTAGTCTAGCTCTTTGCGACAGATCAATATAAACATCGGTTGATCGTGTGAGCTTAACTGATGCCCCATACACCTTTTCAAGAATCGCTTTTGTTTTCTTTGCAATCTTTAATACAAGATCCTTCTCTTTCAACCCGTTTGCTACTGCGCCGGGATCGTGCCCGCCGTGTCCCGGATCAATCATAATTTTCTTTGTCATGTTCATCTACTCCTTAATTTGTTTTTATATAGAAAAAAGCCGCCGATTACTCAGCAGCTTTCTTTTCCTCTTCTTCTTTTTGGCTGTCGTTTTCAATGACGTGAAGCCTGTCAGTGATTGAAGCTGGAATTTCAACACCGATTTGTGCAAGATTTTCCACGATGGAAAGCCCTTCGTTTGCAATATAAAAAAGCACTGTCCCAAAGGTCAGCACTCCATTTAAGCCCATGATCTGATCAATGATATTAGCAACAATCACGACAACAAAACTAAGCATTTTACGCACGTAACCGAACCATGCTGTACGGCTGCGTAGTTTGCCAACTTTCCACGCTTTGATGATACCCGTCAGAACGTCAATAACACTTAGCAGCACAAGCAAGTCCAAAAATTTCACACCGCCAAATAAATAAGTCTTCGCTAAATCCAAAGTTTCAAAGTTAATAAACAATTTTATATCCCCCATTCATTTGTCACCTCCTTTCGAAGGCAAAATAAAAAGCACCTGTTAAGATGCTGTCGTTCCTAAATCTGCAGAAGCAGATGGCTTATCGAATGAAACGCCAGTGATCTGCTCAAACTCTTCTTTTGTTATTACTTCTAATGCGACATATTTCCGCATGATCTCAAGAGTGTAAACGCCCCAATCCCAAAATACTTTTATATCGGCAGCCGTTGGATAAATCATGATGCCCCGCCTTTCTGCAACTGTGAAAGCTGTAATGTAAGGAGAGCGACTTGTTTTTTTAGCGTCGTTACATCATCTCCGTCTGTTAAGAGACGTTTCCATCCTCGAAAGCCTTGTGCATGGAACGTGCCAATCCAAGTCATATTATCAAATGACCTTGTAGCAATAATCCTTTTGTAATTAACTTCATTTTGTACATATGATGTTTCTAAAACTTCAATGTAATAGAAACTGGAATCATTCTCTACAGGCAGATTTATCAGATTTGCTCCCATATAAAAACCCGTTGGCAGTAAAAAAATATCAGTACCGTTTGGCAACCTTGCAACTTTTCCATCATTTGGCGTGAGTTTATAAAGCTGTCCGTTGTTCCATTTATCTTTCTCACTCTGGTTTATTTTATCTTCATTAGTAAGGACATGCTTCCAAACTGTCCAAGAAGAATCTTGATTGCGTACTCGGTAGTACGAATCCTTACCGTTCGTGTCATATGCAGTCTGTAAAAGAGTGCTGCCATAACTTATCACTATCATGAATGATCTATTGACCGATGGAGGTCCATTTAAACCCTTGTTATAGATAAGATAAAGACCGGTTGCGGTTATCTCGTTATAGTCGGTGGTCTCGCTTACTCCTTTATAAATAGGCCTACCATTGTTTTGAGTCAATCTATATAGTTGTCCGTTGTTCCACTTTTCTGTATCGCCCTTTACAACGTGGATTTCGCTATTGTTAGCATGTTCATCCGTATATTTTTTAGCTTTTGTAAGTGCAGCGTCCACTTTATCTTGTGCGCCTTGTTTTGTTTCGATCTTTTCCAAGTCCTCAAACTTGGCTCTCAAATCATCAATCGTTTTTATAGACTCTTCGTAAAGATCATTTATCTTTGATTTTAAAGCTTCGAATTCGTCCACATAGTATTCTGTGACCGGGATAATATCCTGATCAATGAGAGACTTCGAAATGTTAAAAGAAAACTGGTGCACAGACATAGATTGATCATTTGTATAATACAAATTCAGCTCAGCTTGTACATTTCCATAATGCTTGATCTCTTGATCTGACAAAACGTACTCGGCGTGACCATTCACTCTATCAACTATCGTTACGTCTCTAATGAACCGGCTACCGTCGGCCATAACTAATACAAGTTTTCCCGTGACAGCTGCTAAAGGCAACGGCGCGCCATCTTTCGTGAGTTTAAATACCAACCGTGCTGTCTGACGATCCTGTGTCCAAAAATTGATATTGGTTGTAATGCTTGAACTGGTGTATGCATTCACATTGAAATCAAGTTTCCCATTTTTAGAAACCATAAAGGCACCTCCTATCTAATAAATACTTTTGCAATACCATAACCCATTTCGGAATCATAAGGCGTTTCAATATTCATAACTTGCCAATTGGACTGACCTTTTGTCGCAACACCGTTTTTAGCTTTGACTGAATCACCAACGTTTACCGTGTCATCAATCCGTACCATGACTTGTCCAACCAATCCAATCACATGCCATTCTTTACGTTCAGCTCTTGATTGATAGGCTTTTGACTTTTCAGGATCATAGTCAGGGTTTTCTATAGGTAAATCTAGCACCTCGAAAATTTCATTGCCTTCTTCATCATAGTGAGCAACTTCAACTTTTTGAGTTATCAAGGCACCAAAACGATCACGTAAATACTTCCCTTGCCATTCAAAGGTGGATTCTCCAAGAACAACTGCGGCAGTATTTGACACCACTCCTAGTAGATAATCACCTAATTGTGCTGGCATAATTTTTTCACCTTTCAGTGTAACGATTGTACCTGTCGGAATCTCATGACCACTTGCGCTTTCAAAATACTCCGCGTAATCCGAAAGAGAAGACCCGCCACGTACTTGACCTGCACTCGTGATGTTTCCTGACTTAGATGAAATTTGCCATTTAAGATCGTTGTATCCCCCTGAAATAGTGTAACTCTTTGATTGTTTAACATTATGTGATGACAAGATTGTACGGGCATATCCATTACCCTTCGTGTGGCTGTTGTTGGATGCGATGACAGCTTGTCTTGATCCTTCGGTTGACGATCCCGCCCTAGAAGCTAATACACTATTTGCAGGACCTTTTGTTTTACATGAACCCGTAGCAGCAATGACCGCGCTCGAATCTGACAAAGCGTGTCCTGACGTTGAACCAGCAACCAATCCACCTTTTAAGCGTGTCGGCATCTGCTTATTAGTATTTTTAGCTAGATCTGCTGCTTTGCTATAGCCATTTGCGTGTACTCCTACAATCGTTGTTTGTGTATTAGGTGAATACACCCCAATGTTGCCGTTAGAATGAATAAGATTTCCTGCCATCAGTTTGACTGAATAGACCCTTCCACCTATCCCAATCCCTATAGGTGCGGAATTCTCGATATTAAAGTTCGTGATAGTAACATCATCAGCTCTTTGCGGGCCACCAAAAACTCGAACATCGTGAGAAGCTCTTTTAAAGCCAGTGATTGTTAAACCATTGATATCCACCCGTCTACTTTTGTATTGAATAGCAACAACTGGATTCCCTTTGTAGTCATAAGATGGGTTACCTATCGCTGTAAAATTAGTTACTTTAACACGATGGTAAGCAGACACTACAAGCGCTCTAGGCGATAACCCCTTGTACATATCATTAAATACAGGTTCAATCGACACACAATTTGTAAACGACACATCGCGCGCTGTTGTACTTTGCGGGTCAGATGCGCTGTGGTGTCCAATGTGTCGTGCATCATAACTCCGCACGTCTCGATAAGATACATGATCTGATACATGAACATTTTGAGCCGCCGGCCATTGTGCATGTGCTTTGACCTCTACTCCTCTAATGTTCCCGCTTGTATAAGATCCATCTACCCAAACATTTCGAGATCCATCATCAATCTCAATACCGTTAGAATTTGACTCGCCTTCTTTATGTGCCTTTCCGCTAGGGTTAGTGCAATGGCATGACTTGATAAAGATGTATTCGCTATAATGAGTCGAAATACCGTCATCACCGTACCCACTCGCCTCGCAGTTCTCAATCCAAATATATCTACATCCATCTTTTGTATAATTAGATCCTGATATATTGTAAGATGGTGCGGTGAAGTCAAAACCATGTAATCCCGGATTAATGGATTGAACATTTTTCACCCAGCCAAAATGGACTTTGGCGAAAGTTAATGCACTTGAGGCAATGCCGCCCGTTGCCCTCATGCCGCCCTGTCGATCACGATTCCAGTCTAATGAAAAACCATCAACGTAAATGTTTTTGTTACCGCTATGGTCTTTGTTTGTTAAAAGAATCGTGCTGGCAGGTGCATCCTCATGAAGTTTGAAAGTAGTAATCCCTTTTCCCTGTCCGATCAATGCCGAATTAGAAGGAATACGTATTCCGCGAACGATATATACGCCGGCAGATGCTTTTACTCGAACTCGACCGTTTCCAAACGCCTTTTTAAAAGCCTCTGTAGAGTCTGTCTTTCCATCGGGTACGGCTCCAAAATCGTCCACATGCACTTCGCGCTTGAATCGCTTATCAATCTTTGCGAACTCGTAGTCTAGGCGATCTTTAGCCGTCTTGTGTATACTAGCGTCCGTTGCGACTCGTATATCTACAACCTCTTTTACGTCCTTGCCATCATGATTCAATACAAGGTTTGTCAATCTAGCCCACACATTATCGATCCTATTTGCAACGGTGAACAAACCATGTTTAATTTGATCTGATGTGTGAACTAAAACGCCCTTTTTGTGTGTTTTCAATTGATCTTCATTTTGATTCAATTGATCTTCGATTTTTTGCATATCTTCACTCAACTGATGAGCGTATCTTGAGTTTCGAGTTGTATCATATTGTTTTCTCAGCCTTACCATGTTCTCACTCTCCTTTTTTGGCAAAAATAAAAAGACCCTATCTAAGCGTCTTGAGCATGTCGTTTATATATCGTTGTAAGTTTTTCACTTGTTTTGCTTGATCTACTGATATTCGTTGTATGTCCTTGCGAAAGTTCGCAAATGTTATCGTTGGACTGCTATACGGATTTAAAGGGTTATGCTGAATTGAGACAACTCTCAAATCGTCCTCAAAGGTTATTCCGTCTGCAGTGTCAGCAATGACATGTATCGTGTCACCTAACCAGAAATCTTGTTCAATTTCAAGAAGTTTTGGTTCATATATTTTCTGAAACTCCACCTCTACTGTCATTTCAGGATATGGATTTACATGCTTTTTTAATGCTGAAATGATGCTGCTAGATTTTTTGTATCTCTCATCTTTTATCGACTCCGCCCAGCGCGGTTTGCCTTCAATGAGAAATTTATCTTCATCTGGATGAATGTAAAGAACTGGATCAAAAACATACTCAGGCTCTTTCTCTTCATCTTTTTCATCTTGTGTTGTTTTGCCATCACCTTTTGATTCAGAGACGGAATCTGTTTCTTTTTGTGCACCGTATCCCCACGCACGAGTGGTACAATTCTGAGAATCTGTCGTAATAGTAATGCCTGGCATGTTATAACGACTATCAAGCACAAAGTCTATTACTTGGCCCATTTTTTTGTAAACATGGATTTTGTAATTATCCACGTCTAACTCTATGCCATAATCTTCAATGATTTCATCCATCAATTCTGTGGAATTCTTTTCACCGAAGTTTTCTTGTTCAGCAGAAGAAATTTCACCATCTTTTGCATGAATGACATATTTGAAATCAGTTCCTTTGAGAGCAATATCAAGCGCTTCTTTTATGCTTAATTTCTTAGAAACTGTTTTTTCAATTCTGTTATTAATTAATAGAACGGAGAAAATATGCGCAGCTGTAACCGTTTTTGTTAGCACTCCATTTTCTTGATGCAAACTTACATTCGTAATGTAGTATTTTTGATGATTATATTTCTTTTCATCAAGATATAAAACATTGTCTACAATTAATAGCTCAAACTCTGCGACATTTTCCTGTGTGCGCGGCAATGTAAAGCTGAATGATTTTTTACCTGTTGGATCGGCAGTAAAATCAACAGACACACCAGTGATCTCTATGACATCCTTTCCATCCTTGCTTGATACGTGAATCTGTGGAAAATCCACATCAGACGGCAAATTTTGATTGAGTGGCATGTCCTTCCCATCGTATTCCTTGCTTGGATACTTCGGTTTAGTTGGTGTTTCTGGTTCACTTGGTTCTTCTGGAACATCGGGAACATCAGGAACGATTTCGCCATCGTACTTAGTCAGATTGTATTTTTCAATGATGCTGTTGAGTTTTGACGGGTAATGTATATCAGTAGCATATCCAGCTTTGAAAACGGCTGTAGTTGCCTTTTTATAATCTTTTTCACCGACCACTGCCTTGTAACGACTTAGACGAGTGTATAAGCTCCCAAGATCAGATAAGCTCTCCGCATATGATGGATACTTTCTAAATCTAGCTTGTATCCTTGTAACGTTCCCCTTCTTATCTTGCTCGCTTGTCCACATTAGTACATATTTTCCGTTATATGTACCTTTGACCCCAAAAAGGTTGTTGGCTTGTTTAGAAAGACCACTCGTCCCGAAACCACTTTCTAAACACCCTTGAGCAATGACAAGGCTTGCAAGTACGTTATATTTTTTGTAAACTTTCTGCGCACCCGGTGCCAGTTTTTTAATGAAATCAGCCGCAGCCATGCCATCCCTCCTTATGCATAATAGAATCTCGTGTCGAAAACAATTTCAATTGCACTTGCGTTTTGTATTTCAAAGTCGTTACGGCCAATATCAAGTGAAGGGAGCCTACCAGATGTCTTGAGACGTTTCTTGTTAGCGACGGTGTACTGTTTAATAAAAGAAACCTCTCTGGATTTGGATATTTCATCTTCAATTTTCAAACGTTCACCTGTCGTATGATTGATGATGGTTACACCTTTTCCTTTTGCTCTCAACTTCACTTGATAATCATGCCTCAAAGGGTTGATTCTAAAATCTCCGATGTTGTAGATGCTGAACGTTTTTTTATTCTTGAATGAATACTCTAGGTCGTCAAGCATGTCAATATTCATTCCGGGACTCCACCGTTCACCCTCAAATGATTGACGATTTAATGATGTACTTTTCGATTCAGCAGCACCCAAAATATCGGTGAATTCAACGCTAAAAACAACATGGTTCTTTTCTTTTTCCTTTGGAGTAGTGAAATTCCCCTCACACGTCACTAAAAACCTTCTGTTCGGAAGCAGGTCACATGAGATGTAGTATGGGAACGGTTTAACTAATAAAGCATATAGTTCACTTCTGTAACTGTAGAAATTTTCAGCAATGATTGAGTTCATATATATTTCAAGCTGAATCTGTCTCTCTTTGTACTTCACATCCCGCGGATGTTGCGGCAGTACAATACCGTTAATTCTTGGTAATGACACCGTCTCAAATTCTACGATTGGTGAGGCAGGTGTCAGACTTAACGGATGGAAATGAGGAAGCAAGTCATTTAGACTCTGTTCACCCAATCCATTGTTAAAATCAATATATAATTCCATCTACCTCACCCCACTCATAAATGCTTGTTGTCTATAACGCTCACCAGTCGTTTGATCAAGCTTTCGACCATCCATATAGTTGTTACTATCTTTGGAGACTAATTGCTCAAACCCTTTCTGCATCATCATTAATCCTTGAGACAACAGGTCTATTTGTTGAGCCATAAGACCAATTTGCTTGTTTTGGTTCTCAATCATCTGTCTCATGTCAGATCCATCTTGCTGCTTATTCTGCGGCTTGTCTCCTTTGTTACTAATGCGATCAAGCATCTGTAAAGCCGTGGAGATCATACCATCCCCAAAACTAGGCACTCCAAGCTCTTTGCCGAGATTAGAATACAGCTGTAAAGAGCGCTTACGGTACTTTGGCTCAGTCGTGATAGCATATTCGCGCCAACCGTTCTCCCCTAGCTGCGCAATTTGATGATTGTCAATGACACCACCAGATGCATAACCGATGTAAGGGCCACCGCGCGCCATAGATTTTAATCCCGGATGGTTATAGATACCGCCATAACGCTTGTTAAGATAGTTAATTGCGGCAACAATTTGGTGTACTGGATGTTTGATGTTTCCATATCCGGGCTTTTTGTATGCAGAAAATGTGCTTGGTATAAACTGCATAAGCCCTTGTGATGGGTGTCCTGCTTTCCAGTTACTATCCCATCTGTTAACTAATGTCGGGTTACCACTTGATTCCTTCATGGCAATGGTTTCTAATGCTTTTGCATAGGATGGGGAAATGCCTGTGATACCGATAGCTTGTGCAACCCACTTTTTGACCGCAGTACTACCACCTACACCTTTGAATGCTCCGCCATCGCCTCCAAAATCACCTAACGATTTTGTTAGAAATCCTAAAGCTCCTTTTTGAATCGTCTTTAAAATACCTGTTCCAAGTCCGTCTATCCCTTTGCCGGATTTAAAGGGAATAAGACCGCCAAATATATTGCTGATAATTTTCTTTGGACCAGCCATCACAAGGTCAAACATATCTGACCCAAAATCTTTCACCTTACCGACTACTTCACCAGCTTTTTTGACGCCCTTTTTAAAGAAATCACCAACACCGCCTGCATAACCCGGTAAGCCCTGTGAAGTGATTTTTTTAGTCTGGTCATGTGGCAAAACCGATGTTCCGCGCGGTAAATCCCAAATTTGAGGGCCTCCAACACCAACCATGTATGTCCCAATACCCGGAGTATGAGCAAGCTCATATCCTTCCTCACCAACCAGCGCACGACCGCCCGGGTGATATTCAGTACCTTTGGCATACGAATGTTCGGCGCCGCCTTTTTTACTTACGTATCCTTTAGGTTTCCACTCAGGAATTGTCTTCATGTTCATGAATTCGAGGACTTTATTGATATAGTCAGTAACGGTATTGACGACACCAGCTAAATCAACAATAAATGTATTAAATTCATCTAGCACTTCGCCAGTCTCCCAATCAACTTGATCGATGTGTCCTTGTGCTTGTTTCTTTGCTTCTTCAACAACACCTTTATGAGTTTCTTCAGCTTTCTCTATTGTTTTATCTTTTTGTTCTTTTGCAGCTTTAACGGTCGCATCACGTTCTTCTTGGCTAATAGTACCTTTGACGTAACGCTGGTCATCTGCAGCTTTCACAACTGCATTGTATTGTTCTTCAGCATCACTAATGACTTTGTCTTTTGCTGATTTACTATTTTTCACCGTTGCGGCAGCCTGCTTTGCAGATAAATTGGACGATTCAGCTTTTAGCTTTTTGGAAATGAGTGTTTGTTCATCCATGCTTTTTGTAAGAGCCGTTTCAATTTCTTTGTTCATTTCCTGTGTGTGTGTTTTGACTTCTTCCCACTCTTTTTCCGTCAATTCACGGTGTTCTTTAGCTGCTTTTTCATAGATTTTTTTTACTTTATTCTCGTGTTCCTCTATTGCCTTTTGCTTTTTCTGATTACCTTCTTCGATGCTCTTAAGAATTCCCTTCTCGTCTTTATCTTTAAGGGCATCATTTTCCGCATAGAATTTACCCAAAACATCTAAGGCTTTATCAGCACTGTCTTGGTAACCTTTTTTCAACGTGCCTGCCATCTCTGAGAATTTACCTGTCATATCTTTGGCTAGATCATCTGTGATCTTTGTTTGATTTCGATAAAGGCTGTCTAATTTTGCATTGGCTTTTGTCTCCATGTCTTTATAAGCATTTATAGCTTTAGAAGTGGATTCAGATACTTTATCACCAAAATCTATCGTTGCTGGTAAGACGCGTTTTTTCAGGTTGTCATAATATTTAAACCCTGCTTCGCCTAGAAGAGTGACACCCGTTATTAACATACCTACAGGACCACCAAGCACAGATAAGCCGCCTCTAAGCAAACTCACAACACCTGCACCTTTTTTAAGGATGTTAAACAGGCCAAAACCACCCTTTGCAAGTTTTACAAATCCTCCTGCGCCTTTTACGGCATTTACACCCATCATCACTATACCCTTACCGAATTTTAATATCTCCGGCAAAAATGAGAGTGCTAGACCACCAATCATACCCATTGGTCCACCAAACATCATTAAACCGCCACCAGCAATACGAGACGTACCGCCAAGACCACGCATTGTCCTGGATGTTCTTGTGGCCGTTTGATTTAAACGGCCCATGCGTGTAGTCGCTAGACCAGTGTTTTGTTGTAAACGCCCCATACGAGTGGACATAACGGCCGTTGATGCTGCAGCTGTGTTGATGCCAGTTGCCGCAGTTCGTGAAGCAACGCCCGCTGTAGCAACTTGTGTCGAGTATACGCCTAGACTTGCTGATGATCCTCTGACAGTGCCTGTCAGATACGTGCCAGCAGTACGAAGCACTCTCCATCCTTCGGCCATTCTTGGGATGAGACTCAATAACAACAACGAAGCTCCACCTAAAAGACTGAAAGCTGTAACGGCTGCACCAGTAACGGCAATAGTTCCCATAACAGATGGAGGAAGATGATCAAACCAGTTAACGACTTTTGTTAATCCATCTACCACTTTGCGGACTGTAGGAATAAATTGATTACCTAATGAAATAACCGCGTTATTTACGGCAGAACGCAGGTATTCCACAGATCCCGCAAGGTTGTCCATTTGCTCTTTGGCAACTTTTTCGGCTATACCGCCACTGTTTTCTATTTCTTTGGTGAATTTATTAAGCTTATCTTCTCCAGCATGTAGCAAAGTGATAAAACCTGATAAGGCGTGCTGTCCTGCCAATTGTTTTGCAATACGTATTTTTTCAGTCTCGGTGTAATTCTTGGTCTTTTCGTTAATTTGGCCAATAATATCTGCAAGAGGGCGCATTTTACCAGTAGAATCGGTAACGCTCAAGCCAAGTTCGTGTATTGCATTTCCTGCTTGTTTTGGTGGTGATGCTAACCTTGTTAAGGTGGATCGTAATGCAGTACCCGCCATATCAGCCTTTATCCCACTGTTCGCCATGATACCCGTTGCGGCCGCTAACTCTTCCATGCTGACACCTGCAGTTTTTGCAGCTGGTCCCGCGTACTTCATCGTTTGACCAATCTGCTGCAATGTCGCATTTGAGTTCGTGAACGTGTAGGTCATTGCATCTGCTACTCGGTTTGTATCTTCTGCAGCAATATGAAACTCCGTTAAGATGTCTGATACAATATCTGACGTTACACCTAAATCTGTTTGCCCTGCTGCCGCAGTAGCAAGCAAGCCCGGCATAGCACCAATGATGTTATTTGTCTTATAACCAGCCATTGCAAGGTATTGCATTCCTTCGGCAACTTGTCCGTCTGTAAATTGTGTCGTAGCCCCCAAATGACGCGCCGTTTCTGTGAGGCGGCCCATCTCGTCATTCGATGCATTCGCCACAGCACCGACCCTGCTCATCGCCTTTTCAAAGTCTGCAGCCACTTTAACAGCTCCACCTATTGCGACTGTGCCTGCTACACCGATACCTGTTAATGCCTTCCCTGCCATTCCCGCAGCAGAGTAGACAGATTGCAACTCCTCTGATACTTCCCCAGCGTTCTTCTTAAAAACAGAAAAAACACCAGCTGCTTTATTGCTGGTGCTTTGCAAATGCTCAAATTCATTAGATACCTGACGAAGCTCTTTTTCTAGCTTCTGGTGTACAGCGATGGACTCATTGAGTTTTCGAGCGTGAATTTGCGTTTCTCTTTTATCGCGCCCTTTTTCTCTGACCAATTGTTCATAACGTTTACGGTGTTCTTCTACTACTTTACCTTGAATACGATATTTATTGTTAAGTCCATCAACTTTGGCTTGCAATTCTTTCGCCCTGTTGCCGGTATTCTTATAAATTTCAGTAGCTGCTTTAAATTCAGAATTAGCAAGACGCATTTGCCTTTGAAGCCCTGTAATACCTCTATTAAAACCTGAGTCATCCAGATTGACTTTGGCGACCATATTGCCGATTGCTTGAGTCATTTATGTACCACCCCGCTTTCCTGACGAAGATTTCAAGACTTAGAATATTTGATCAATCGTCACTTCTTTTGCTTTGCTTGATTCAGCATTCAATTGTAAGAAATGAAAAATATCCATTTGATCAATTTCATGCATCTTCCAGCCTTGCTCAAGTAATTTAGTATAGATATTATTTAATTGATCTTTGCCGTTTTTTAAAGGCTCATCTACGCCTTCATGTCGGGCAAAAAATCTTTTTCTTCCTGCGTTTCGGCTGCTTTAAATCCCATGATCTCCATCATGGTTTTTCTAACTGCATCCGCAATTTCGAAGGATTGAAAGCCTTCTTGAAACTGATCGAAAGTAAATTGATTCTGAAAGACACGTACAATAAATTTGATTCGTTCATTCAGACTTTTAACAAGTTCTTTCGCATTCTTCGTTTCTGTTGCTTTTTCATCTAACTCAAATGCCTCATAAAGTGTTTTTGCGTTTGTTCTTGGCGCAATAAATGTTTTGTGTTTTTTCTCTTCTTCGAACCAAATAGAGATAGAAATTTGTTTTTGAGTCATCGTGACTCCCCCTTGTTTTTTATTTTCCAATGAAAAAAGAGAGCTTTTCAGCCCTCTTAAACACCTTTTCCAATATCAACGCTGCTACCGTTTTCTGTTTTATCATCTTTGTATGCTTCTCCAAAAACAGACTTGTAAAAAGCATCAAGATTAAAGTTTTCAGCATCTTCATCTGTGACCACTTTAAAAAGATCGTCCTGCTCACGATCAACAAATTCCGCAGACAGTTTAATGGTTTGGAAATCTGTCTTATCTTCTTTTGTCTTCCACTCATCGCCTGGAAGAGAAAAACGCCCTTTTACTAAACCGACATGACGAGACTTCCCGTTTGCTTTTGGACCTTCAAACGTCATTGCGACCCATGGTGGGGTAATGTTCTTTTTGAACAAGTACAACCCGTTTTTGTCCTGTTCGATTCCTAGCAGCTTCGCAAGAATTTCCATAGGCAGATCCCGCATCTCAATCTCAAGCTTAGTGGAACCAGTTGAAACCACTAAATCGACCAGCTTGTTATCTGCATACTGCTTCTCCGTTGATGTCTCAGTTTCCACCTTCATATTGATTGCATATTCATATCTTAAAATTTCAGTAGGCACAAAGAATTTACCTTTCTTTTGCAATGGTGCAAACTGAACATTTTCCAAACCAGTTACTGAACTGTACTCAGCCATAGTTAGCCTCCTAGTATTATATTTTTTTCAAAACGATACCCTTTTCTGATCAATCTCTCTTTCTCTAAAAAATCATTGATGGGTATAGTTGGCGCAAAATCTAAACGTGCCATCATATCCCCGATTGCCGCCATGATGGGCTGTGGATCGGCATTGTGATAAACATCTATTTGATAGGTTGCGCTATCTTGTATGGGCCTGTTATCAGCCCATTTGATCGGTTTGTAGTTGATTTCTTGTAGCACGACATACGGTGGACTCGACTTTGTACCCTCTGGCACTGCAAGCTCATAGATGTCATCTTTGTCTATTAAAGACAAAAGCGCTGGATCATTCTCCAACGCTTCAAAAATGGCATTCTTGCAAGTATCTGCACGCCTTATTAAGTTTTGATTGATCATAGTTTGCTCAGCGCCTGTCGGTATTTATCTGCTACTTTACGTATAGCCTCATCCCATTTCGCATCGACAGTTCTCGTAAAGAATTTTTGCGCTGGCTGATGTAAAGTGCCGAATTCAGGGAAATGAATTCTCCACTTCGTGTCCTTACGTGACTTTGATTTCGGCCAACCAACCGCAACATATTTTATCCCGTCTCCATCAGTACGAAGCCGCGTAATATCAAGATCATCCTGCATGTGTTTTTGGCCTTTGTCGGATCTTGGTGTGTTTGGATGAAGTTCATCTTTTATCACGGTTGCGCCAGCTGTAAGAGCTTCTTTATGCATCTTACTGACTTTTCTCTGCATGTTGCCAATGGCGTTTTCTAATTCCTCTAAACCGTCAATTTGAAGGTTAAACATCACGTCACCGCCTTTGCCCTAACCGTAAGAAAGTTAAGCCTTGAATAATGAGGTAATATTGATTCAATTTCGTATGTTTTCTTTCTGAAAATAAGCCTCATATGATCGTCAATATCTTCCCGGTGGCGAATCGTGAATTTGATTGTATGTTCTTTTTGGATAGCAGCTGCCGCATAATATTCAGCGCCTTTTAAGACCTCTGCCTTGGCCCAGCACTCAACCACAGTTTCCCAGCCATTGTCACCATCGACAGGCAATCGGTTCTTTTCTTTTTTCTCCTGAAACTGAATGCGGTGCCGCATGTCATTCAGCATCTTTTTCACCATCCACAACCAAGTATTTGAGTTGATTGACCATTGTTGTGAGCACACCATCAAGATTTGATGTCGTTCCGGATATTTGCCTATTCTCATACCAGTGAGTCACAAAAGACATAACGGCCAGTTCTGCTCGTGCTAAATTATTAGGAAATTTCAGACCCGTTGCAGAGCTGATGTACTCTTTTGCTGCAGCGATAAAATGTAAAATCAAATCATCCTCCGCATCACCATCAATGCGGAGGTATTTTTTTGCTTTTTCAAGCTCTTTTTGTTCTGCCTCAGTCATTTGGCATCACCTTTATTCAGATTTTGGGTTTTCTAAAGCTTCGACTCTATTTTGCAATTCGGTGATCAAGTCTTTTACAGCAGAATTGAGATTTTCCCACATAACGCTGCCTTTGCCGATCGTCCGGGAATTTACTGAGCCATCACTTAGATGTTCATTTTTAATAGAGCCAGACTCTAATACTGCAGCGTCACCCTTATCACCTTTCGGCCCCTGCTCTCCTTGATCCCCTTTTTCACCTTTTGGACCTTGAGGACCTTGAGGACCTTGTTCACCAGGATCACCTTTTAATCCCTTAACAATAAGAGGATTTTCTTCACTGTTGTCTCTGATAGAAACAGGCGTGATAGGTTTCCCATCAGCGCCAGCCTCTGCAGATGTGTATACTCCATTACTTTCATTCAAAAAATCTTTAGCCATGATTAATCAATTCCTTTCATTTTTTGTTTATTTTCCAGCGTCTACAGCTTTATCATCATCAGTTTCAGGTGGCTTTTCATCAATGACTTCAATTCCAGTAAATTCAGCAAACACGACAGCTTCTTCATCCCATAGCACAACATCATCCCTTTGGATAACTCGTACATCTGTTGAGTTTCTATAAAACGCTTTTCCACCTACATCAGTAGATCGGATGGAATACTGCTGACGGTCGAAAAGTTTTACTGCTTCACGCAAATCACCAATAATCAGAGGGTATTTAGGTTTTGTTTTACCGCCATTTGGAAGATATTTATTTGAAATCACATGTACAGTTTTTTCAAATAATAGTTTTTTTGTTTTGTTCGTTGGATCTGGCTGTAAAAGGTATCTTCCTTGGTTGTCTTTTAACTTATCAAGATAGTTAAATCCTGACTGGTTTGTTACAAATACAGAAGTTTCATTGATAGCTGGATCGAGCTGTACATTTGTAATGTCTTTAATGTCATCTGTGGTGGAAACAGCTTTTTTGTCTAATTTGTTCAATACTTTCAAGATGTTCACGTTGCGTGTAACAGCTGATTTTTTTCCCAACCAATTGACTAAGAATTGCATGAGGGCTTCCCTCGTATCACTCAATAGATCATTTGAAAGAACTAAAATACCAGCTCGATTTTTAATGTCGTATTTAATTCTCTCAAACTTTGGATTTTCCAATTCTTCAATATCTTCTAATTCATCAATGTCGACCAGAGGCTGCATATCAGCATTTTTCTCAAGCGTTCTTGCACCTTTATTTGTGCCAACTGGAATAACATCAACCAGATTAGCCAGCGTATCAAATTGACGTCGTCTTTCGTTGATCTTTGTGGTGATGTCTTCTGGTACAATTAAGCCTCCATCTTCATCCACAGACTCTTTCATTGCAGCCAATGGTTTTGGTGCCTTACCTTTCATGATGGCATCAGCAAATAATTCTGTATGATTTAATACTTGTTTACCGCTGACATCGTTTGAAACAACCTGCGATTTAACACCCTGATCATCCTGCTGATCCTCATCACCGTAATCAACGTACATATTTCGCATTTCTTCATAGTTTTGAATTTGTTCTTTCAAAACCTGCGCCTCAGCAAGCATTGTTTTCGCTTCATCAACCTTTCCCTCATCATTTAGGGCCATGATCTCATCACGTTTTTCCGCTAAAGCTTGGCGTAGTTCTCTTTCTTTTACCGTCATACCTTCCTTAGCAAAGAATTGGATAGGCAGCCGTAGCAATTTGTTCTGTGTTTTTGATTTTTTCAAAATGGTTTCCTCCTCAAATTTCCCATAAAAAAACACCCCTAAATTTCTAGGAGTGCTGCATGTATGGCATTCTGTTGTTGTTTCAAGTTTATGATGTTCTCTTGATTGCTTTCAGGTTCTTTGGATAGTTTTGCAACGATTGTAGCAGGTATGTTTTTGAACTGAGAAACAATGTTCTCATCTATCTGAGCTGCAACATTCTTTTCCTCTGCAACTGCATCAGCTAACCCATATTGCAACGCCTCATCAGCTGTTAACCATGTTTCATTATCTAAAAGGTCACGCAAGGTCGATTCTTCTAGTAAATCTCCTGCCTTTGCCAAATAGGTTGACACAATGCTATCAGTGATTTTGTCCAAGTCTTCTGCAGCTTTTCTAAATTCCGCAGCATTACCGATCATACCCATGTAAGGGTTATGGATCATCATCATTGAATTACTCGGCATCGTGATGGTGTCGCCAGCCATTGCAATGACAGAAGCTATGCTTCCTGCTAGCGCATCGACATAAACATTTATCTTCGCTTTATGCCGCTGCAGCATCGAGTGGATTGCTTGTCCCTCAAATACATCACCACCCGGTGAATTAATATAAAGATCAATTTCAGCGACTTCGCCCAAATCTTTCAAATCTGCTTGAAATGCTTTAGAAGAACTTTCACTAAACCAACCTTCTCCAGTAATGGAACCATACAAAGTTATTTCTGCAGAAACATCATTCAGTGGTTTCATGTTCCAATACTTCTTCTTTTTCTTCATCTCTATCACCCCCTTCCAGAGTCTTATTACTCACCCTGCTTAATTGATATTCTTTCATGATTGAAAGGGGAACTAGATTCAAATTACCAAAATGCTCATCTCCGATTTCTCCAATACCTGTCATATCCTCTTTTTCTAGGATTTTATTAATAGTGAATGCTCCTACACGCTGCATGACTTCGTAAAATTCAGCTCTTGTTTTACTGTCTCCACGTAATTCTGTTTCCAAATTGAATTTAAAATAAAAGCCTTCTTTTAATTGAGCAGGAGTAAGGATTTTATCGTTCAATTCTTGTTCAATATTTGTCACTATAGGCTGCAAGGTTGTTTTCACGTAATCCAAAGACTGTGACTCGATATTCGAAAAGGTTGCTCGATCCAATTCCCCAATTTTATGAGGTGGCACTTTATAGATGGAGGCTATTTGCTGACGATTCCATTTCATAGATTCAATAAATTGGGCATCTTTCATTGGCATTGTTACTTGTGAATAATCAAGACCCGCATCAAGTACCGCAATGGATTGACCTGCGTTGACTTCTTCCCAATCATCTCTAAGAACCTTCTTACTCTCTCTATTCAACAAAGACGGTGTTTTGATGACACCAAACGGTGCCCCACCATTTTTGTAAAACTTAGCATTGAATTTTGTGGCTGCCCTATTTGATCCAATATTATCTCGAATAACAGATATAGGCGTTTGACCTACGATGCCATCTAAAGATAGGTTTTTGAAGTGCAGGACTTCATGATAGTGCAGTTCAACATACTCACCATTGATCGTAGTTGAGTACCAAACCTTCCCCGATTTAGGATCAATATTTGTATTTGTTGACTCTGGATTAAGTGGGTAAATCGCTTTGACATCACCATCACTATTATAGACAAGACGATTGTAGCTGTTCCCCCAGGTTGCCATTCTTAACATGACAAGAGCTTTCCACGTAAAACTGGTCATATACGGGTTTACCTTATGCAAAATCATCCTGCTAATGTCATTTTGAATAGTCTTTACGCTTCCTTCTTTGCTCTGAAATAATTTTATAGGGAGTTTAGCTGCATCTTCAGCAAGCACTTTCACACAAGCGTACACATCTGGATGTAAAATCGCATTCTCAGAAGAGACATGCTCCCCTGATGACGTTTCAACACCTGCAAATATGTTCCGAAACCACTTAGCAGGACTCAATAAAGATCCGCTATCTTCTTCCGCTACACGATTTTCAATCTTTGGTCGTCCTCGTAATAACAAATTCATTCACCCCTGTCTATTTCATCTTCTTTGTTTTGATTCAGGGTGATTCTGCTAATTAAAAAAGCAGTGGAAACGAAAAAAACACCTGAGACAAAAAGCCCGGTATTTACTGAGATTCTAAAACATGCAATTGCAATCAAAACCATTCCAAGTATAAGGAAAACATCCTCTAAGTATTTTGACCACTCTTTCATTCAACAGCTCTCCTTCTAAAAACTAAATTGACCAGACTGGATATATTCGTTTAAGTCAAAATGCTGATTTACTTGACTAGCTCTCACATGAGCGTTTATAAGTGCAGCTGCTGGGTCAATACGTTGTGACGATTTTGATTTATCAAGCATGATGTTCTCTTGAGCATCAATTTTTGTGACAGTATTCCCCATTGCCCAAGTGAGAAGATCGTTATTATCATGTATGACTTTTCGCGCTTTGACCTTTTCACGAAAATCTTTAGTTGGCTCTGACAAAGTCTGCACCCCTTGCCTGATCTCGATCATGACGTAGCCATCAGCCTCCATCTGCTGAGCAAACTGCGTAGCATTATACGGATCATAACCAATCTCTTTAATTTTCCAACCTTTCTCAACCTCAAGTCGTTTGATGTAAGCCCGTATATAATCGTAATCAACTACAGCACCATCAGTAAGCGTGAGCCAGCCTTTCTTGACCCACAGATCATAAGGGACACGGTCTGTTTTCATACGCTCATGAAATGTTTCTTCCGGCATAAATCCATGTGATGTCACAAAATACATACCGTTTTCAAGTTGAAATTCAAAACTTGTAGCAGTTAAGTCGATTCGTTTTGACAAGTCGATGCCTACATAACACTCTTTACCATAAAGATCAGGAAGACTCTCCTGTTTCCCGCAATCAGACCACGCTTGCATGTCCATATATCCGCCATCACGCATATTGACCCAAATATTCATGTTTTTAGTTAAGAAACTACGCATTTTTTCTGGAACTGCAAGGGCCACTTCTAACTCTCCGCGCAAGAAATCCAATCCATGTTCATTTGTGGCAACAATCGGATTTGCTTTAATCCAATTTCGTTCATCTTTGATGTCATCATCTGGATCGAGTTCATTAATCATGACAAAATATTGATCGTTTGTTTCAACATTGTTTGGATCGATAATTTTAGTAACGTAAGGGTATTCTACTCGGTATGCAGGATTATTTAATTCAAATCCAGCTGTCGTAATAATCATCATGAGTGGTTGTGTTCTTGTTGCCATCCCTGATGCAAGAACATCATATATTTCAGATGTTTTATGAGCATGATATTCATCTATAATGCCGCATTGAGGGTTAAAACCATCACCTGTTTTCCCTGCATCTTTTGATAGCGCCTCAATTTTTGACAACGTTTTAAGGTGTTCTATTTGTCCATAGGCGACCCGGTATTTTTTATCAGGTACATTAAGCAGCTCACACTTGCTTATTTGAGCTTTAATTTCATTCCAGCATATCTTGGCTTGCTCTGCTTTTGTTGCACCAATATACACCTCAGACATGTATTCATCATTTGCAAATGCCTCATACGATCCTACACAAGCAAGACTTTGAGTTTTGGCATTTTTACGACCAACTTGCCAATAAGCCTTTTTAAATCTCCTGTATCCGGTATCCTTATGAACCCAACCGTAAATATTACCGAAAATAAAAATCTGAATGGGTTCAGGTACAATGTTTTCACCCTGTAAAGGACCCTTTGTATGTTTAAATTGTGTCATCCAGAATAGGAACCGTCTTGCCTTCTCGTCATCAAAAAAATAGGGAAAATCTGCTGTCCCTTCTCTTTCAATATCTTTTAGAAAACGTTGACAAGCCCATTGGTGTTTTTTGCACGCCACAATTTCACCTGATAACACATCACGCGAATAGTCAATCATAAATTGTTTGATAGTCTTCATATATTAAACTCCTTTTCCGCTGCCGTCTTTTCCCTTATCTCCTGTGTTTTGGTGATAGCCAATTTTGCGCGTGCTGACGGAGTAAGTCCAAAATCATTTGCAGTTGACTTCATTTGATCAAAAAAGTTTTTCTGCCGTTTCAATAAAGGATGTTCTTCTCCAATTAATTCAATTGGATTCCCCTCATCATCAAAACCATCCTTATGAACCATGATTCCATCTTTTTCAATCACCTTAGTAATAGAAATGTATTGTGAATAGGCATTACAATAGGCGGCCAACATGCTGATATCTGCCTCCGTTATAATGTCCACTTCCTTTAATAACTCGGCAATCCGTTTGAATTCCTTTTTAGCAACCTTATCTAACCAGGATGGAGGTTTGATGTTGTTTGATCGCATTTTCATTTTCTGTTCTTGTTCGGCGCGCATTTCCAATTCTTCAGTATTTTTCTTGTTTGGGTTACCTTGTATCAATTGAAGTGTTGCGGATTTTGCAGGTCTCGACATATTTTTCACCTCATTCCGTTTCAATTTTTTGAAATTTATGCTTGTTTTTGAGCAAAATCATGCTATGATCGAATTAACAACAAAACCAGTCGTATCAAGCCCTCTCGGTATTTTCTCCGAGGGGGTTTTTCGTGTTTTCGGAAACTTTGAAAAGCGGTGTTTGTTTGTAGACGACGGCTCACCGATCTTCACGAAGCCGTTTCCTAGGGATTTAATGCCGGGGGGTACTATGACCCTCGCTTGCCATGAACCTTGTTGTGACAGCTATTACACATGCTTTCGAGGTTATTTAAATCTAATCGTTTGTTCCAATCCTGTTTTAGCTCCACTATGTGATGAACCATGACAGCAGGAACGACACGATCTTGTTTTAAACAGCTTTGACAAAGGTAATTGTCTCGCATTAGAACAAGTTGTCTTGTCTGTTTCCATTCTCTTGATTTATAAAAACTTGTTGATTGTTTATCTCGAACATGTTTGTTGTAATACTTTGCTTCCTGCTGCTTACCATCAGCATGAGCAGGGCAATAACCATCCCTTGTTAACTCCCTACACCCTCGCACCTTACACTCTCTCAATGGTTTAGGTGGCATTGGATTCACCAGCTATCATCGCAAACAAAACAAAGGCGTGAAGATGCCCCACTTTCTGTACGGCATAAAACTCCCTGTACTCCCTTTGATATGATGCTAGATAGGATCGTGCTGCTTCATAGGGTAGAATCTGGCTGACATGCAGGAGGCTGTCTATAGCTTGCCTGTCCCTCACACCGTAAGAACCGAGCATGCCTAACCCCCTGATGATCTCCCCATCTGCCCATATGCATCCCCTTTTATTAAGGGCTTTAAGTCCGTTATACAATTGGTCTGTCCTTATTGCGTGTCCAATTGCTGTGTTAATAATTAGTTCCCTGAGTGAGTTGTCCACGTTGTGTCCCTCCCCAAAATAAAAAGCACCCCGAAGGATGCTAATTAACTATATTGTTGTTTTACTTTATCAATTAAAGGCAGCATAAGACGTTTGACACTTTCATGTAACTGTGTATACTTTTCAAAACGCCGTTGTGCGCTTCTATGTGTCGTTGCTTGTTCATAAAAGGTGCGCGCCTTCCTCAATTCTCGCAATTTCTGACGTATGACTTTATTCGTTACAGAAACAATATTTACGTTTCCGCAATGAGGACAAAGAAAGAATTGAACTACAATTCCTTTAGCTTCTTTTTTCTCCCTCACTTCCACAGCGTAATATTTTTTGCATTTTTGACATAAGACATCATTCATTTACAAAACCTACTCTAATTCCCTTTTCATCAAATGAGGATAACGTGTCTATTTCAATAACTTCCAAACCCATTCCCCCATCAAGAATCATAACACCTGTCTGTGCTGCTTTCTTAGTTTCTTCTCTAATGTTCTCCTTTGCCTCCTGATCTAATAGACAATGCGTTTTAAGAACTAAAATCTTCAATTGATTTCCTCCTTCTGATTCGTGTTGTTTTGCGATTTTCTCTTCTTCACTTGATGCTTGATGAGGTTGTTATACTCTTCAAACCATTCAAGGGGAATTTCTAATCTTTCTGTTATTCTTCGTTCAATAGCTGCTGCCAGATCTTCTACTCTACGTTCATCATGTATCCACTTAGGCATAACACCTATAGGCGGTTCCTTTGTCATGTCATTCACCCCTTTGTTTTATTCACTATTGATATGAATTACTTCAATGGCATTTTTCTTCAACCATTGGAACTCAAAGTGTTTGACTACTGGATTTTGAGTATAGCCTGGCAATAAAACTAAATTTGTTTCGCTAGGATTCACCCCGTCTAACATTGCAGCATCCCTAGAAACATAGTGCGGATATTTATATTGTGGGAATTTCTTTTTTAAATCTTGCCAAAGCGCTCTTGCATGCTTTGTATTTTTCCCTACGATGAAAGTCCTTGTGCGTTGTTTTGAACAACCTTTTAAGATTAAGAGTTCTACCACAGATAACTCCTCCATATAAAAAGCACCGCCCTATTGGACAGTGCTATCATTCACGTTTTTCCAAGGACGAAGGTAAATGCCTCGTTCTTTATCCCAAACTAGATCATCTTTTGTCGGCAGCTCATCCATTGCTTCTCCGCGTTTATACTCAATCCTTTTTTCAATTGGTCTCTTGCCCTTTTCTCCAGCTGTTCGCAAATTAACATAAGCCGATCCATATTTATCTAGGCCACCAGTTTTCCAATTGATGTCTATATCAATCAATCCTTTTAAAGTCTCACCATTGTGAATCACTTCAGGAACTGAATGTATATCTTTCAATGTGATTTGTAATAATGGTGGTTCTTCAAATGTCTGAGGCTCAAGGTTCTCTGCTTCTTCTTTGGTCATCAATACAGGGGTTCCAAAAATTTCATATGGAACGTATTTCTCCCCAGCTACCACGGACCATCTTGGGTCAACAAAGAACCCAGATACCGTTACACCATTATCTCTTAATATAGTGATAGTTGTCTCCTGTACGCCTTCTTCAACTAACACAGTGTCTAAAAGTGTACTACTTCTTTTAGCGGCATATTCCCCGATAATCCGTACATTTGGATACTCTTTTGTATACATATTAACCACTGAATCCTTGACGACAATCGGTACTTCTTCATATGCGGCCAGATCCACAAGCGCTTTTGTCTTGCCGATTCGCCTTGTCCTAGCAGTAGTAACTATCAAAGTCTTTTTAGATAATGCCTCATTCAGTTGATCAAAGATACTTTTGTAAGTTAAGTCTAAAAACATTTTCAACACTCTCCTCATAATAAAAGCACCTATCACATAGACAGGCGCTTTTCAGTCTTATTTTTTTATAAAACTATCTTAAATAGCAATATATTTTAGATTAGCTGCTGGTGTCACTAACGATTGCAAACCTAGAACAGACCTTGCTTCGTTAATTGAGATATTTCCAGAATTAATATCATTCAAAAGCTGTTCAGCTTGCATTCGTTCATCATCAACCGTCGGGTTTCCGTTTGATTCCTTCATGGCAATGGTTTCTAATGCTTTTGCATAGGATGGAGAAATTCCAGTGATGCTTATAGCCTGTGCAACCCACTTTTTGACTGCAGCACTACCCCCTACACCTTTGTCTGTTGCCGCAGGGGTTGTTTTATTTTTGTCGCTCATACTGTTACCTCCTGTCTTTATTACGCAGATTCAATCAGCAAGACCATTCATCAGCATATCAATTATGCGCTCTTGCGCTTCCTTGAAAGACATATCCTCGGCATCAAGGAATGTATACTCTGATTTAATCATATTGCCCTTGTGTTTAATTTCAGCATTCACAACGACATAAGGAACACGCTTAAACGGTATGAGTAAATCTGCTCCTCGATATAACTCCTTACCTTCTTCTTTCATGTGTCGCTCCATAGAAATTACAGTTACTTCTACCACAGCTAACACCTCCATATAAAAAAGCGACCTCCACAATGGAAGCCGCTCTCAATTTATCACCTAATACCATTATAACCGTTCTCAGACAAAATGCTTTGCCAAGATCGTGCCAAAAATGTGCCATTTTCATGCCAATAAAAAAGCGACCTCCGCAATGGAAGCCGCTCTTAAGTTAATTACCTTTTGTGATAGCTTTAATCATTTTATTCACCACCTCCTAGAAGCTTTATTTTTATTCCTACTAAACATTTTATTGGCCAAAGCGTGCAAATCATCTTCGGCTTTACTTCTAAGGATATCAGAAACATCTTTACCAATCACTTTCCTATTCCCAACTCTGTACCCTTTATCGTTAAGTTCGTCCGCAACCTTGCTGACGCTTTCATTCAACACATAGAGTTTAACCGCTTCTTTTTCGAACGTATCGGCATTGTAATTCTCCACCATCTCTATGAAATTCTCCAATTCTCTAATTCGATTTCTTGCCTGTTCAATGTTCATGCTTATCATCTTCCTCCTGAGTAAATTTGACTGCATTATAAAACATAGCGTGTTGCACTCACGGGATCGCTGAAATCCTTGCCACATAAAGCTTTCTCTTAATTTCTTTAATGACTGCACTCCTTGATATTTTTTGGTGCAGATATATCTAAAAAAATTATATCTTAAACTTCATCATTGCGGAATCCATGTTGTCTTGGTTGATTCCGATGTATCTCATTGTGATATCTGGGCTGGCATGATTGAATATTTCTTGCAGCATGGCTACATCCTTTGTCTGTCTGTAAAAATGGTAGCCGAAGGTCTTTCTTAATGTGTGCGTGCCTATTTCAGTGATGTTCACTTGTTCAGCGGCCGCTCTAAGAATGCGATATGCCACCGATCTATCTATCGCTTTATTTTCCCCTTGCCTGCTTTTGATCACGTATGAACCATCTTTAAGATCCTTAGCGTAAGCGATTAATTCATTTCTAACTGATGGCGGTATACGAATCCTCTTTTGCTTCTTTGTTTTTGTTTCTCTGAGGACCAGGTGTGTTTTCAACAAGTCTTCTTTTTTGATCTTGAGAATATCAGATATCCTTAAGCCAGTACTGATCCCCAATATGAACAATATATAATTCCTTCTGTTTTTCCTTTTTAGATAAGCCTTCATTTGCTCCACCTTTTCAAAGTCTCTTATCGGCTGAACAAAATTCATGACTTGTCCCCCTTGTACACTTCTTCTCTAAGCGCGAAGGCTAAACGGTAAAAGGCTTTATTTTTGAATCGGTAATAGTTCCGCTGGCTGAGACCCATGTCCACATAAATTTCGTAATCGAACATTTCTTCATCCTGCATATAGAGCATAACTAATATGCGCCGCTCTTTTTGCGTAAGACGATTAATACCCCTTTCGATTCGCTTCATATATTTTTCACGATCAATCTCCCAATCCATCTTTTTAAGAGCTGCTTCTTCGGTGGATGAGTGGAATTGGTTCGAAAAACTCGGTGGTGTAATCGTATAAGTTGTTGTGATCTTTGGAAGAAAGTCTTCTGGCGTTTGAAGCCTTAACATTTTATACTTTTCTAGCATTCTTTCCATCTTTGCTCTAGTTTTTTCCTCGTCGATTTGCGGAATGTCTAAACTTGTTTGATTCAAGATAATTCCCCCTTTATTTTCGGCGCATGGCCCCGCCTTTGGCTCTTTTTAACCGTTGCATGTTTTGCCCCATCAACTCTCTTAAATCTCTGTCAGTGAGCTTCTGCGTGTTCTTTTTCGGCTTTTCCTTCTTCATGGTTGCTCCTTTCCGACAAATAAAAAACGGACACCAACCAGCACCCTTAAAAGGTGTTGATCAGTGTCCGCAGGCTCTCCGTCTTGGACTTATTTAGTTGTTTGATTAATTAAATTCGATTCCGTATTCATCACCATGATCCTCAATGAATTCTTTCAAAAAAACATCTAATTTATCGTAAAAGAACGAATCATCTTCCGCGCCGTTTATGAATTTCTCTATGTCTTTTTCATTAAGCTTTAATTCCGATAGACCTTCTCCATTCTCTAACTGAAATTTAAAGAAATTCCTAAATGCTTGTCTTGGATCAATATTCATGTTCATTCTCCTCGTTTTGTTTTTAAAGTACGGTCAATCTTCTCACCTATTGTAATTAAAACGGAATCAATCTTTGCAGTCGTTAATAAAAACGATTTCCGAAGAATGTTCATCTTGTCTGCTAGGTTTTTAGCTGCTCCAGTTGAATTTCGGATTTCTTCTTCGTAATTCTCCGCTTGTAGATACAAAGCAGTTTCAACCTTTGCTAATATCCCTTTTTCGATTTTATTTAAATCATGCCCGTTCATTTCTGTAAAGAGAATATTGTCCTTGATGGCTGCTAGTTCTGATCTATCAAGTTTGATAAATCCTTCAAAGCAGTCTGGAAGAATATCTATTTCCACTTCAGCACCAAAAACATCATCAGGGTTGTCACTCTTCTTGAATAAAAACCATGTATCTTCGTGATGGTGTTCCCCTCTTTCTAAAATATCTTCTTTTGTTTCTGCGACAGTTTGGATAATAAAGCCGCACTCATTGATTATTGTCACATCGTCAGGTAGGTTTGATAGTTTGATTGTCATTGTGCGATCTCCTTAGGCTTATAGATCAATGCGGGTGCGATTCTTCCTGGAGTAAATTCTAAATCTGCATCTCCACAGTAAGGGCAATACATTGGTGACTTTTCATGCTCCAAAAGAATCAACTCTTCGCAATCTACACACTCATACTCATATAAAACTAAATTTCTCTTCACTTCATTACCTCCGTCGTGCCATGTTCTGATTGTCATTTTCGCACCTCGAATGACGGCGTATAGATATGCCCCTTAACGCCTGTCCAGTTTTTGTTTCTGTAGATCGTCATTTTGATACGGTGCGTGCCGGATGTGTGATTGACGATGTAAAACTCTTTTGCTGGCGTGGCGCTTTTAAACGATCCAACAAGACTAAACCGTTGATCTTTCCATTTGCCGCTCACCTTCTTTTGAAGCGTGAAGCGGTAGTATACTGTTTCATTACCCGTTTTACGTGCTGTCACGTCGATTGATTTAGCTCTCGGCGTGTAAGAATTGGCGTCAGTTGATACGCTGACTGTATGCCCTCCAATTGTTTTATATCCGCTCGTTACTGCCGCAGCAGACGGCGCATAAAGCACCGCCGCAATAATAATAGTTAGTGTGATTAGTAGTTTTTTCATTTGAAAACCTCCCCATGAAATATATTTCGCTTTTTGACTTCAAAAATAATAGGTAAACCGTCATCAAAACCGTCATCAAAATGTGTGCAGTTACCAAATTGAGCAATCAATGCTTCTTCCATCTCGCTTTCTGTTGGATAGTGGTCCCATTCGCCACAATCTATCGTTTCTAAAACTTCTAAAGTAAAAACTGATTTTAATTTCATCTTCATTCCCCTTTCTTATATCAAACTGCCGTCTACTGCCAGCATCATTTCTTCTTCGCTGGTTAAATCCTCAAGAACTTCTTTCAGTGGGATAATTTTGTTATCCTCACCTAAGATGCGGCTGTATTTTGCTGCTGCATATAGTCCTGTCACTTCTTTGATGTTCTCTGCAAGTTCTCCCTCTTCATCATCAGCCACGGTATCAGTATAGATTGTCATAGCATTTTCTTCGTTTTTCGCTTTAATCAATGCGTAATATGGATCATGCACCTCGTAAAATTTCATTTCATTCTCCCTCCGTTTTCAATTTAAATCCCGCTGTCAAAGCATCTTGATAAACTAGGCTTGCACTCAATGCGTGATGATCTCTGGCATCTGTACTACTGCTCCAGCCTTCATAAAAACCTGCCATCGCTTCATATTTTTGTGATATATGGTGATCATAACGAGCTTGAAAAGCCTGTTCTTGTTCCTGTAGCAACTGAATTGCCGTTTCAAGGTATGTCGCAAGATCCAACGTTTCTTCAAGTCCGTGCTGCAACCACCCTTTTAGATCATAGGAGGAGGTTTTGACATAAGCCCCGTACTTTTGCAGACCTTTTGCCTGCTGTTGGTGTAGCTTTGTAATTACAGATGAGATAATCGGGTTGTTTTCGTTCATCGTGCTTCCTCCAATAGATCAGGATTTTGATAGATGTTTCCGATGACTTCTGGAAGTCTTCTGTTTACGTTTAGTTCAAACCCTGACCATCCACCGTCGCCAGCGTTAGAGTGATACAAACTTAAAGGAACGAACTTATATCTCGCTTGATGACAGTCATAGCAAATGACACCTTTGATATTTTTATTTGGATCAAGAGCGATGTCTGATTCATAAATCTCAACGCCGTACTTATCTTTTAGCCCTGTGTATTGCGTGAGGATTGACTTTTAACTATGGTTAAATCTCGGTTGGTGCAAGATGAAGTCATAGATGAACTTTTCTTTATTCTTAATCCACGAACGGAATTTAATCTCTCGCATCAATATCCCTCCTGCTGCCGCTTATGATTGACGGCGTTTTTTTGCATGTATGCTTGTTCTATTTGGTCAGGTGTGAAGCCGAAGCCAACGATTCCAATTGCCAAGAACAATCCCCAAGCTACACGGAAGTGTTCTTTTTTCTTTTCTTCATCCTTGAACATTCGAGAATTCAATAAGCTCCATTGCATTTCCAAGTACAATCCCGAAAGACCACCTTCAAACCCTTCTTCTTTGAACTCCTCAATCGCCGCTTCTGATACACTTAACTCTTCTTTCCATCCCTTTTTAATCGCAATTGATAAGAAGAAGTGAATGCAGTCCGCATATTCTTCCAGCAACGGATCAACTTCACGGAATATAGTCACGCTCCCCGCTTCGCAAATAGGGCACTCATCATAATCAGGCTCAAACAAATTTTCAAAGTCTTCTCTATTCGAAAATTCACCGCAATCATCACTTTCGCATCTAAAGTAATTAGCATTTTCAAGTGTTGCACCTGCAGTGGTGATTGCTTTTCTTTTCGGCTCTTGCTTATCACTCCAATGTTTGAACCAGCGTCCTTCATTAGCGAATTCTCCTAGTTCGGTGATGAGTGCAACATATGTGTTAGGCAGCAGGTCTTGACCTTCCAGCCCTTTTTCTCGGATGATTCGGCGGTCTAACTCCGCCTGCATTTCAAACATTTTTTGTAGATTCATTTCGCGTCCTCCTGAATATCCTTTTTGATAACTTTTAAGAAGAATGTTGTTGTATTCTTTAACATCCACTTTGTCAAAGCACTTCCTGTCTTTTGTGTCGCAAAGAGGAATTCTTAATTGCATATTTGATTGTTCATAGATTTTATAGCTGGTAGTTTTTCTATTGCATAATGCACATGGTTTACTTTCATATGTTGACATGCTGCCTATTCTCACGATTTTTCCTCCTAAGCCGCTAGGCGTTTATAGGTGATGCAACAGTTCGATTTGCACGCCGTTTAAGCGCTTGTTTGCGATCTTTATATATTCAGGGTTCAATTCAATTCCGATGAAATTTCTACTATGCTTGAGTGCCGCTATGCCCGTTGTTCCTGATCCCATGAATGGATCCAATACAATGCCATCAACAGGGCAGCCAGCTAATACACACGGCTCTATCAGCTCCACTGGAAATGTTGCAAAGTGAGCGTCTTTGGTTGGCTTGGTTGCAACGGTCCAGACTGAACGCTTATTCCGCTTATTTCTGATAGCTCTGAATGCTAAGTCACCATACTTCCCTTTGAATGAGCCACAGGGCTTGTCTTCTCTTCGACCTTGTTGCTCCATTCCAAATGCTCCTTTTGATCCTCTTGGTGGATCCGGAAACGGTTTGTAAGCAGCGTCTTCTTTAATTGCTTCATGATCGTAATAATACTGTTGTGACTTTGAGAGGAGAAAAATATATTCATGTGAGCTTGTCGGTCTATCCCTCACGCTCTCTGGCATGGCATTTGGTTTGTTCCAAACAATGTCTTTTCTCAGGTACCAGCCATCTTCTTGGAGAGCGAAAGCAACACGCCACGGCAAGCCTATTAAATCTTTTGGCTTTAATCCGGCTACTTTGTTTGAAAGATTTATAACACCGCTTCTTTGACCAATAGATTGTTTATGTTCAGTACCTGGATGAGTACGGCCGTTCGCAATTCTTCCACGACCGCTTCCAGCATAAGCGTCACCTAGATTCAGCCAAACAGTGCCATCATCCTTTAAAACTCTCTTAATCTCTCTGAATAAAGAAACGATTTTTTGAATGTATTCTTGAACGGTTTCTTCTAAACCGATTTGCTCAGTCATTCCGTAGTCTCTTAACCCCCAATAAGGCGGGCTAGTGATCACGGTTTGAATTGTATTCGATGGCAGCGATTGAACAACTTTTATGCAATCACCTTGAATGATTTGATTAAGGTCCATACCGCACCCCTTTCTAGTTTCCGACTAACCCAGCAACCGCAATAATCCCCATGAAAAACAGTAGCGTGAAGATGACAGGCCCGTTTGACTCACGCTTTGCCATGACAACATTGCCCTCTATGATCAGATCATCGTTTTTGCGTACCAGCATCGGCACCACATAGTCAGGCACTCGAAGATGTGCAGCAGCATCATCAATCGTCATTGCTTTGTTTTTGCAGGCTTTGACAGCCTGAGACAATTCAACGTGTTTTGGTAGACTCATACTTTTTCACCGTCCAATCGCTTCATAAAAACAAATTCATAATGCTTCTCAAGGTTTTTCAGGACTTCTGATCCACCTCTGTGAAACTCAGATTTAGTTCTTTTAAATTGTTTCTGCTCCCAATCCAGTTCGTTTAAGAAAAACTGTGAGAATGAGTAAAGAGCATCATTCTTTTTCTCTATTTCTCTTTTTAAACATTCGACCTCATGCAAAAGGGCCTCAACGCTTATTTGATCTTTTGAAAACATCGTGATTCCTCCCCCGCAGGGGATAAACCCCTGCTATTTTTTAATTTTATGGCTGAAATCAAATCTAACTCGGTCAAAACTGCCTTTAAATGTCTCAATAATCGTGTGACCATGCTCTGGCGCATCGATGCAATAGGCTGTATTGTTGATACCGTCCAGCACGACCACTTGGACTTTTCCTTGTTCGACTGAGGTTGTAAAAAGTTCATTTTTTGCTAATGAAATCGTCTGCGGTTCGTTCACTTTGATCACTCCATGTGATATAATAAAAGTCTGTAGGTTTTATTAATCACATGAAAATCATGGTGATCATTGAGACTCGACGGATTGATCTGTGCGCTTCCAACGCCAGTCTTTACGTTTGAGTCTCTTTTTATATGGTTTTGGTGGGTGCTGCTGCCTATAAGCTGCTAGTTCATCCTCTGACATAACCCACGCTTTCACGGGACCTGCTTTGTATGGATTCGTCACTTTTCCCAATATGCTCACCTCCTCTTATTCGTCACGCTGCGGAACGTTGAGATTAAAGATTCTTTCTAGCTCATCGTCAGTCAGTTTCTCGCAATACTCCCGCCCATAAGCCCCATTTGTAAGACTCAACCACTCGATCATTAACTCTCTTTCGTCACTGGTCATCACTTGATGCCTCCTCTCTTTTTGAGATGGCGCACGGCTGCTGTCTTTAGCTGTTTCGGACACTCTTCATATCTCGCAATGACTTCGAGTTGTCGTGCTGTCGCTTTTTCAAATGGCAACAGGATGCTTTTTCTTTTCATGCTGCTTGTACTCCTTTCCTAGTGCGCCGCCTTTACGTGGTTCGATCTTGCCTAGTTCGGCTTGATCTATAATCAGCAACAGGATGTCATGGACATTGCGGGCCAAACGATTGGCCATATGTCTGATCGGCTCATGATCCTGCCACATTTTCCGAAAAGCTATGATGTCCCTCTCGCACCAGATGAAGTCGTTGTAAGGGCAGGCATAGTAAACCGGTTGTTGTTCAAACAGCTTGCGTAGATCTCTTTTTTTGTAGCTCATTGCGCTTTTTTTGATATACATAGGCTCGTTTGCGCCGACACCGTTCGGTCGCTCCTTGATCTTTCCTCTTTTTGAAAAATCAATCATCAGCAGCAACACTTCTTCTGATGGTCGGTTAAATAACTCCGCCATCTCTTCGATCGATCTGCCTTCGTACCAGTAATCCAAAAATCTCTTGAGACCAACAATCGTCCATTCGAAATTGACATGATCCAAAATGATTCTAATGACACTCATTTCGCAATTTCCTTTCTGCGACCGACCTCTTTGTGCACAACGTGTACAGATGACGTCAGATTCTTTTCTACGAGCCAATAAAGTGGGTTCAACCCATTTACCACTAAAATCTTCCTTTCGGCTCTTGTGGGCTTTCTACCGCCTTTTTTTCATGTTCGTTCCTCCTTGTGTTTTTCATAGTCTTTTAAACTCTCAACCTTGAGTAGTGTTGAAACATATTGCTACAAGATTCCAGCGATTCGCCGATCTTTTCCTGTTAATTTGAGGGTCCGGCAGCCATGTGCCATTCGTGACAAAATGCGTCCACCATGCCGCCCGTACTTTTCTGCCAAATCTTTTGCGTTGTAATTCGTGGTGTAAATGTTGGCTTTGTTTTCTCTTGATTCAACAATAGTTAGCATCAAATCAATTCCCCAGGACTCTGCATCATTCGCTTCTTTTTTGACATACTCTGCACCAATATCATCCAGAATGAATAGGTCACAATCATTTATTTGCTGTAAAATTTGAGATTCGCTAATTTCTGATGAACCGTAGGTCGATTGAATCCGTTTCAACAAAAGTTTTGAGTTTACAAAAATGACTTTTTTGTATTGGTCCTTCAACGCCATAGCAACACTGTGAGCTAGATGGCTCTTCCCTAATCCGTATAAACCCTGCAGCAGGAAAGACTTGGTTTCTTTCAAATTGTCAAATTCTTTCACATATCTTTGTAACGTGTGTTGAGCATCTGCTTGAGATTGGTCAAGTCCATTGGGATAGAAATTGTCAAATGTCGCTTTTCTTGTTTCATCAGGAACGAGACTGTAAGACTTGAAAAACCTGTCGGCCTCAGTTCTTATCCGAAACTGTTCCATGCTTTCTTGAATGTTTTTGTTGTCACATGAAAGACAAATACTGATCTCTTTGTCTCTTTGCAAATAGATAGGCACCATTTCATTACAGTTAGGACATTGCCTTTCACCAATCAGCTGCGGTGCAAGATGTGATAATTGAGCACCTACACTAGAAAAGGTTGTCATACGGCGTTGCTTCTTTTGCTCTTGCTTCTGCACGTTTTATCACCCCCGCACCTTCATTCAGATATCCTTCAAACTTTGTCCCGAATAACGTCGTTGGCTGCAGATATTTATTCATTTTGTCGTCTTTAAGCCATTGATTAGTTTTTGTCAGGATTACAGTTTTGAAGTCTTCAAATCTGAATCCGTCATTCCAGCGTGCTTTAATTAATCTTTGAGTAGCAGTAGATGTATGTCTGAATGACTTACCTGTTACTTTGTTCAACAGGTCCACAATCAGCTTAAATGGAATTTCAGATTCTTGAGTTTCAGGATTAACAGTCGGGTTGCCCGACAATATATCTTTTAATTCTTTATCTTTATCTAATTCTTTATCTATATCTGTTGCGTGACTTGGTGTGACGTTGATCGTGACGTCACGTGACGTGTCATTTTCTGGTTGTGGAAGCCTCTGTTTTTTGCGTTGCTTTTGCTTTCTCAATCGGTTCTGCTCCCTGATCTTTTCGAGAGCATCTAAATTCTGATGCTTCTCCCAGTTACATATACTGATATAATTCTGTTCATTAATTTCTATCATGCCGAATTTCCTGAATGTGTCTAAAGCCATACGAACAATTCCTAATGGTCTTCCAAAGATATGCGCTAGCATTTCGTCTGTGTAAGGCACGTTTTCGCTTAGATAAATAAAACCAGATGCGTTAGTTTTTCCTGCTTGAGCAAGTAACTTAACCCATATAATCAACAGAGTGTCAGATTCAGGCATTTGTTCAATGAGTTTGATTTTTTCATCATCGAACATCTGGGTGCTTAGTTTCACCCATTTGACTTCCCCCATCTTTAAAAGCCCCCTAATGTTTTTCATGAATAGTTTTTCTTATTAAAGCTTGTCCTCTAAAAAAAGGTGAAACAAAAGTTTCAAGCCTCTTTATTTTTTTTGTTCTTCTCTTTTTTTACTGGTGTGTAATAAGGCGCCACAGCCTCAGTAAAAAGTTTTTCTCTGTCTTCTGTTCCAAAGAAAACTTCTCCGAGGAACAGATTGCTTTTTCTCTTTTTCTTTTTCTTAGCCATAAAGATCACCTCGAAACATAATATGCAATGTGGACAGTAGGACTGCCCAATAACTTATGGTTACTATAGGAAGCATATTGTTTAAAAAAAATATGCCGGTGGCAAATTTAATTTTTCGCAAAATTGGACCAATGATGAGCGTGATGGGTTAACTTTCCCTTTTTCTAATTTACATATATAAGAGCTCGAAAAACCTGTAACCAAGCCGAATTGTCGTTGAGTTTCGTTTCTTTCAGATCTTAAGCGTTTTATTTTTTCGGCAAATGCGGAATTAACTTGATTCATCATTTCCACCTCCTTCGAACGCTTCCTATAGGAAGCACAAATAAAATATATCATCTCTTATCTTTTTGTGCAACCATAAATTTCATAAATGTTTCTTGTAGGAAACTTAAACGTGTTATAATTAACAAAAGTATTAATAACCAGCGGCGTAAATTGAGGTGATCTTATTCTATGGATAAAAAAGAACTAATCGGAATAAACTTAAAAAGGCTAAGAGATGAGCATAGACCTAAGCTTTCTATAAGGAAGCTCGCTCAAGAAGTTGGTTTAAGCAATGGTTACTTATCAAAACTTGAATCTGGTAAAATTAAAAGCCCTTCTTTGGAAGCACTGACTAAACTTGCAGATTTCTTTAATGTTGATCCCACGTATTTTGTGAGTGATCCAAAAGATATTGAAAAAATGGGTAAGGAAGCCGAAAAAGTGGTTTTTGCGAAAGAACTAACACTTGATAACATAAAGAATGCGAATATAATAGACGCTGATGGGAATCAAATTACAGACGATGAACGTAATTTTATGCTGGATGCATTAAAAAACTATAGGGCATCCAAGGCTAAGTTTCTTATAGAAAGTGATTCGACAGAAGAGGATTGATTTTGATCTTCTTTTTTTGTTTCTCCTAGAATTTCCATTACTTCTTCATAATTAATAGCCAATTCATTTCCCCCTCAGAACATTTGTTCTTTTTTTATTTTATTCAAATGAGAAATTTTGAAAAGAGTTTCCTGTTTTTTAATTTTCACAAAACAGGAAACTTCCCTTTAAAACACGAAAGACGTTACCATTTCTGGTAGCGTCTTTTTTACATGCCTACTTTTACATCTTTAGTTTGATAAACCGTTTCTTTTGCTGACACAGTGGTTTGATACCCTGATACAAACAGAATTACGCTGGCTAAAATCAGCACTTTAGTTAATTTTTTCATGCTTTCACCTCCTGACTATTAGAGTTTATAGTCTAGTTCCAATTTTTGCAACTCTAATTTAGGAATGTTAGCTCTGAAATACTCACGTTTTTCTGAGAAATAGTGAAGTGATAAAAGAATTTTATCTGCTCTAACTTCTTTAATTCCATCGAATAAGTACGCATATGGCTTAAGACGCTCATCACTATAATAATCAGATAATATACTGTGTTTCTTTAATTTTCTGGTGAAATCAGAAACGTTATATCTTGAATCTATACTAGCTTTCCAGTAATACTGTAGAATTGCAATTTCCTCTTTATTTTGAATAATCTCATCTACTCTTTCAGGATGCTTCTCCATGAGATTTAAAAATATATTGTAATACGAAATTGATTTTTCATAAGATGTTAAGAAATATGAGAGTGCCAACAGATGGTTAGCGGTTATTTCATGGCTTTCACTCACTTTATTCTCAAGAAGTGATTTAGCTGCGAGTCTTGCAAACTCAACATTGTTTTCTTGCTTCAAATAAACATTTGCTAATACCTCATCTATTCTTGCGCTAAAACTTTTCCTGAGAAATGGATCTTTAATTTTGGTAATGTATGATCCTGCTTTGCTAATATAAAAGTGGGCCATATCGTATTTGCCTAAATTATAATAACCGTAAGTTTCAAGGATTAATAATAATGTTTTTGCCTCTATAGATTTGAGATTATTATTACTTAACTTACTGATGTGTTGCATGTCAAAATTTCCTCTATGATTTAGAATCCATTTGTAAAGTGAGCAAGGTTCAGGTGCAACCGCTGAATATTCTACAATCAAGTATCTCATAACATCAAACATTTTTTGTGTATAACAATACTCTAAAGCACAAAACAAATACTTTTTATCAATGCCGCTTTTGCAGTAATCTCCCATCAACACTTTTTCTTTTTCTGGAAGTATGCACTTAACAGCCTCTATCACCATCCAGAAAGCTATCTCTTTTCCTGATAAAAATTTGCTCATATAGCCCTTAGTAATGCCGATTTTTTTTGCGATATCTAATTGAGTCGTTTCAGATGAAATTAAACTGTCTTTGAGAATTTCCCCTATTTCTTTTTTTGCAATTACACTCATATGATCACCTTTCAAAGTCAATTTAGCACACTAAAGTCGAAAAAGCTGTCATAAATTGTCGAATAAGTATGAATTTTTAACAAGAATTGTTACTACAATAATTGTATTATAATCCATTTGTGGTTCAGGTTTACACATGACTTTTGAAGCTATTTTGTTAAATGTTGTTTCTGTTTGCAAAAGGTATGCTTATCATTCGAAATATGATTTCGAACAGTCTTTTCGCTAATAAAAAGCTCGCTTGCAATTTCTTTTGTTGTTTTATCTTGGACGAGCAATTCGAATACTTCTCTTTCTCTTTTGGTTAATAGCGGCTTGGATTGAAACTCTTTCTCCTTCAAGTATTGTAACCCTCCTTGCTAAGGTGAGAGCTCTAGTCTCTATAGAATGGGATTCTGTATAGTCGAGATATCATATGCCGGTTGCTCGAGGTAGGTGACGTTAAAATCAAGAAATCCCGCATATGAGCGTCCATTTTGTGCGCTTTTATCCGCACAAAAAAGGACGAGTCTCCTACCTGAGACATCGTCCTTTTCATACACATATTTAAAAGATAGAAATGGCTCCAGTTAACAAAGCAATAAGCGTTGTAAAAAGGGCAGTTAACACAGTCCACAGCAGTGCATATTTTTGCAAATCACCAATATCTTTGTTCAGCATACTGACAAGAAGCAGCGTTGAAGCCACAAGAGGGCTCAGCAAGTGAACAGGCTGTCCGATAATAGAGGCACGTGCAATCTCCACCGGATCAATTCCGTATGCTGCACCGGCCTCAGCCAGAATGGGCAGCACCCCGAAATAATAAGCATCATTTGAAAGAACAAATGTAAATGGCATACTCGTCAAAGCAACAATCAGCGGAAAAAATGAGCTGTAGGAATCCGGAATCATGTAAATGACCAAATGAGCAATGGACTCCACCATTTTTGTCCCCGAAAAAATGCCTGTGAAAATCCCTGCTGCAAACACAAGGGTAATGACCGTTAAGGCATTTCCTGCATGCGACAAAATTCTCTCGCGCTGATCTTCAACCTTTGGATAGTTGATCATGAGAGCGATGACAAATCCAATTAAGAAGAGAACTGGAATCGGTACGATATCTAAAACAAGTGTCGCCATCACCGCAATCGTCAAGAAGAAGTTCACCCAAATGAGGTTGGGTCTTTTCATATCTTCTACTCCATCTTCTATTGACGCTGCCAATTCAGGGGAGATCGAGGCCTCTTCTTTGTACTGAATCTCTGCAACCCCAATTCGTTTCCGCTCTTTTTTTCCAAGCACATACGCAGTAAAAAGAATAAAAAGACCGCCTCCAACCATTGTTGGAATTAATGGAATAAAAAATTCACCAGCATCTAATCCAAGCGCCGCGATGGCACGGGTAGCCGGACCGCCCCAAGGCGTCATTCCGCTCATAATTCCTAAAGACAATAATGAAATCGTTCCTAAAATTAATGGGTTCATCCCAATTCTTAAGAAAAGTGGTAGCATTGCTGATACGGTGATCATATACGTTGTTGTTCCATCACCATCTAAAGCAACAAGCATAGACAAAATCGCTACCCCAAAAGCAATTTTGACAGGATCACCTTTTACAATACGTAAAATGAGTTTAATCAGAGGATCAAATAATCCAGCATCCAGCATGACACCAAAGAATAAAATGGCAAATAACAATAAAGCAGCTGATGGTGCAACAGTTTTCAGTCCATCAAGCATCATGTCCCCTAATCCTTTGTTAAAGCCACCGATCAATGCAAATATGATAGGTACAACGGTTAGAGCCACCACCGGATGCATACGTTTCGTCATAATAAGAAATGTAAATGTCAAGACCATCAAGATCCCTAAAATAGCTAGCACTTTATATCCCTCCATCCTCTTCTTTACATGATCTGCAAGCGCCCCCTTGCACTTGCGATCTATATGTTAGCGCTTTCTATTTCAAGGATATAATAGCTTTTTTCATAATGAAAATATTGATTTTTTCGTATATTCTATAAATTTCTTTTATAATCAGCCTTGCTGACTTCTTAAAAACTCAATGAATGCTTTCACAACAGATAAATGAAGGGAGTCTGGCTGGTACATAAGCCATGTATCTCTTAAAACAGGCTGTCCATCTTTATACGAAAGACCTTTTACAAATAGCTCATCACTTGGTCTGAGGCAAATTTCTGGGACAATGGCATAGCCTAAACCATGCTTGACCATCTCTTTTGATGTATCCTGGCGGTCTGTCTCCATCGTCACAAGTGGAGGCATGGTGAACGTTTCCTGCCACCATCTGTTAATCAATCGTTTTAATGAACTATCTGTATGATAGTCAATGAGCGGCAGATTTGGGAGGTCTTTCAGCTGGATTTCTGATTTTGAAATGATACAAAGCCGCTCTTTATCGAGCAAAAACCGCTCTCCATTCCAGTCGTAATCCCCTCTTAAAATCCCTAAATGGACACTTGATGTGCCTAATAAATCCATGACTTTTGTGCTCCAGCCTGTATTCACCATGAATTGAACATGTGGATACTGCTTAGAAAATTCTCTTAAAATTTCTGGGAGCTTATACTGAGCAAAGTTACTTGAGACCCCTAACCGGATTGTCCCTTTGACCTTTTTTTGCATATTCAGCATGCCATCTTTCGTTTGCTGAAGCTGTTTGAGCATGTCATTTGCGTATGCAGCCAAGTACTCGCCTTCTGACGTAAATTCAATCCCTCGTTTTCTTTTGAAGAAAAGCTTCATATCGAACTCTTCTTCAAGCTGCTTCAACCGATAGCTTAAGGCAGGCTGAGAGACAAATAATTTTTCTGCCGCTTTTGTGATGTTCTTTTCTTCATAGAGCACCTTTAAAAACCGCCAGTCTTTCTCATCCATTGTGTGCCCTCCTTTTTCACTAGTTATAAAAAAATTTTATTGATTCATCTTAAAATAATGTATTTAACTTATTTCTTATTATACTTTACCATTTTGATTAGATAAACAGTTCATTAAAAAATTGAGGGTGAGAGTAATGAGAAAAGTTCCAATCACAATCATGCGAGGCGGTACAAGTAAAGGGGTATTCATTCAAGCAAACAATGCACCATTTGAACACGATGAGCTCGAGGCATTTCTACTAGACATTATGGGCAGCCCTGACCGTTTGCAGGTCGATGGAATCGGCGGCGGTAATTCTTTAACAAGCAAAGTGGCCATTATCGATAAAGCCACACGTCCAGATGTGGATGTGAACTATACGTTTGCACAAGTCAGCATCAATGAGAGATATGTCGACTTTAAAGGGAACTGCGGGAATATCTCATCAGCGGTTGGACCTTACGCCATCATTAAAGGACTTGTTCAAGCGGTTGAGCCCATTACGACTGTACGTATCCTCAATACCAACACAAATAAAGTCATTACAGCAGAGGTCGAAGTCGAAAATGGAGAAGTAAAATTTGAGGGACAGGCAGAAATTCCAGGAGTAAAAGGGACAGGTTCTCCCATTTATTTATCTTTTGAAAATCCTGAAGGCGCTGTGACAGGTAAAACCTTTCCGACAGGGAACCGCATGGATACGATTCAGACAAAATTCGGAGAGATTCCGATCTCGATCGTTGACATCGCAAATCCCATTGCCTTTGTCCGAGCGAAGGATCTTCATTTAAAAGGAACTGAATTGCCTGAAGAGTTTACAGACGAATTACTGGATGATTTAGAAGAGATTCGTTCCATCGCTGCTGAAATGTGTCACTTTGCACCAAAAGACATGGCGACATTACAGTCACCAGCTGTTCCGAAGCTTGCGATCATTAGCGAGCCTGCTGATTATGTGGATACAAACGGAGTGATGAGACGAGCAGCCGATATGGATATCGTCGTACGCATGCTATCGATGCAAAGACCACACCAAGCGCTTGCCATTACCGGCTCTGTCTGCGTGTCAGCCAGCTGTTTTATGGAACATACGCTTCCTGCACAGCTTTATGATGGACAACATGATACGCTTCGAATTGGGCATCCTGCTGGGATAATGCAAACGGACATTGACGTGTCTCAAAACAGAGTCAAAGTCATTCGAACCGCAAGAGAAATACTAGACGGGGTTGTCTTTACGAAACAAGATTATATTGTGCAGCCTCATATTAAAAGAGAAGCCTAAAGCAGACGAGAACATCGTCTGCTTAGATTGTTGACAAAGTGCTAAAATGATTTTTATTTTAGCACTTTGTCTTCTTTTCAGCGTGATAGAAAACCTTTGAAGTCTAGGAAGGGCAGCTACTTTTGCGGAGCGAATTGAACATTCGCGAGCACCAGCGCGCAGACCTGACAACGAATGCGAGGGTTTGTCTACACGCTGAGCAGACGAGAACATCGTCTGCTTTTTTTAATGTTGAAGCGGGGCATCAATATCTCCGGCAGAATGAGCTTTGATCTGTCCTTTATCATCTTTTAGCTGAAGATGCCCAAAGCGGTTAACGCCGCAGCAAATGCCTTCTTCCCATGTTTGTTTTTCACGATCTAACGAAATGCGAAGCGGCTTGTTGAGACGATATAACCGTTTATTATAGAGGGCAGTGAGTGCTTCAAACCCTTCATTCTGCCAGCGTGTATGGTATTTTTTAAAAGCCGCTGCCAGGTCTTTCACTAGCTGATCGGCTTTCACCTCTGTCAGCTCTAATAAGCAAATGGTTTTGTACGGGACATGCTCCGGCTTCGTCTCTACATTGATGCCAACACCGATATAAATGGCGCTGCGGTCTGCTTCAATTAATGTGCCGGATACCTTTGCTTCATTAATGAGGATATCATTCGGCCATTTGATCGCCAGTTGATCGTTCGCTCTTATGAGTGGTTTCAGCACATCATAGATTGCTAGTGCTGTCAGCGGGGCGATCGTTGACTGGGTGGAGAGTTCTTCTGGCGGTAAGACTGTCATGGTTACCGCCACATTCCCTAAAGTTGTTTCCCACGGCCTGCCGAGTCTGCCTCTTCCTGCTGTCTGCTGGCGTGCATAGACAGCAAATGAAGGCTTTTCTCCTTGCTGCATAAGCCTTTTTGCTTCATTATTTGTACTATCAATGGTGTCATATTGAAAAATCTTCATATGTTCTCCTCTTGTTTCTTCTTGATATGATGCTTTTATTATAACAAAATGAAGCGTACACGTTGATGAGCCAGCATGCTACTCATTTCGCTGCGCCTGAAATGTCTCTTTTTCTTTTTCAGTAAATGGGACTGATGTGCCTGTGTCTTTACTAATTTGCACCATGGTGACTGAGCCTGTAAAGCATGGTTCCTGCTGCTCATTTTCTCCTAAATAATGAAGAATGAGTGAGCTTGAGCCTACCTTTTCCGGCTTGACATACACACGAAGCCTCTCTCCAATCTCTACCTGCTTGATGTAATCACATTGCAGGTTAGCGACGACTGTCATGGTTTCTCTCACACGTTTCATCCGTTTATCAACAATTCCTGTTTTTTGAAAAAAGGCAATGCGCGCCTCTTCAAAATACACAAAAGGGGTAACATTGTTCATATGGCCAAACATATCCGTTTCTGAAAAACGAACGGTCGTTTCGACATAAAATCGAAAGGATGCCCTCCACTCTTCAAACGGTTCTTCAATATATGACGGCAATCTCACTTGACCATCTCCTTATTTGGAAACAAAATGCCTCTCCCGTATTGGAAGAGGCGTTTGTTTATATGTTGCATCCAGCCTCTCTTAAACACTCATCATGATTGGCAAAGAGGACTGAATGTAATGTTATTCTGCGTGATCGCTTCCGAAGAAGTTACGGAATGCTTGTAAAGTTGTATCTCGGTTAAGTGCAGCAATTGACGTTGTCAGCGGGATTCCTTTCGGACAAGACTGCACACAGTTTTGGGAGTTCCCGCAGTTCGCAAGACCACCGTCCCCCATAATTTCTTCTAGACGGTCAGACTTATTCATCGCACCTGTCGGATGTGCGTTAAATAGACGAACTTGCGAAAGCGGCGCAGGTCCCATAAAGGAAGACTTATCATTCACGTTTGGACAAGCTTCAAGGCAGACACCACATGTCATACATTTAGAAAGCTCGTATGCCCATTGACGTTTTTTCTCAGGCATTCTTGGTCCAGGACCAAGATCATACGTACCATCAATCGGTACCCATGCCTTCACCTTTTTCAAGGAATTGAACATCCGGCTTCTATCAACCTGCAAATCTCTCACAACCGGGAATGTCTTCATCGGCTGAAGACGAATCGGCTGATCTAACTTGTCAATCAAGGCTGTACATGATTGGCGCGGTTTTCCATTAATGACCATAGAACAAGCTCCGCACACCTCTTCAAGACAGTTCATATCCCAGTTGATCGCCGTTGTTTTTTTCCCTTGTTTATTGACCGGGTTCCGTCTAATTTCCATGAGTGCGGAAATGACGTTCATGTTTGGGCGGTAAGGGATTTCGAATTCTTCATCATAAGGCTTTCCATCTGCTGTATCTTGACGTGTGATTATGAATTGAATCGTGTTTTTTTCACTCATCTTATTTCTCCACCTTTTTCTTCGAGTAATCTCGTTTACGAGGTGCAATTAACGATACATCGACGTCCTCATAGTGGAATGCAGGCTTTTGATTTTTTCCTTTGAACGTAGCCATCGTTGTTTTTAGGAACTCTTCATCGTTTCTCTCTGGGAAGTCCGGTTTGTAGTGTGCGCCTCGGCTTTCATTTCGGTTGTAAGCCCCGATCGTAATGACTCTTGCCAGCTGAAGCATGTTGTCAAGCTGACGTGTGAAGGCAGCGCCTTGGTTGCTCCATGAAGCTGTATCATTGATGTTGATCTGCTTGTAGCGCTCCATTAGTTCTTCGATCTTCTGATCTGTTTTTAAGAGTTTGTCATTGTAACGAACAACTGTGACGTTATCCGTCATCCATTCTCCAAGCTCTTTATGAAGCACGTACGCATTTTCTGTTCCATCCATGCCGAGGATGTTGTCCCATTTCTCCTGCTCTTTCTTCACAGCGCTGTCAAATGTTGCAGAAGATAGATCTTCCGCAGACTTTTCAAGGCCGCTAATGTACTTCACAGCATTTGGTCCAGCGACCATTCCGCCGTAAATGGCTGAAAGCAGTGAGTTTGCACCAAGTCTGTTTCCGCCGTGCATAGAGTAATCACATTCACCGGCAGCAAATAGGCCTTTGATATTCGTCATTTGATCATAATCAACCCATAATCCGCCCATTGAGTAATGAACAGCAGGGAAAATTTTCATTGGAAGCTTACGCGGGTCATCACCCATGAATTTTTCATAGATTTCAATGATGCCGCCTAGTTTAATATCAAGTTCTTTTGGATCTTTATGAGAAAGATCGAGATATACCATGTTCTCTCCGTTGATGCCAAGCTTTTGCTCGACACATACGTCAAAGATCTCACGCGTTGCGATATCACGCGGTACAAGGTTTCCGTATGCCGGGTATTTCTCTTCAAGGAAGTACCAAGGCTTCCCGTCTTTATATGTCCAAACACGTCCACCTTCACCACGAGCCGATTCACTCATGAGACGAAGCTTGTCATCTCCAGGGATCGCTGTTGGATGAATTTGAATGAATTCTCCATTTGCATAATGAGCCCCTTGCTGATAGACGATAGATGCAGCAGAGCCAGTGTTAATCATGGAGTTTGTTGATTTTCCGAACACGATTCCAGGACCGCCTGTTGCCATGATCACTGCATCTGAACGGAAGGATTCAATTTCCATTGTTGTTAAGTTCTGCGCGACAATGCCTCGGCATACTTCCTCGTCATCTAACACAGCGCCAAGGAATTCCCAACCTTCATATTTCGTGACAAGTCCTGCTACTTCATAGCGGCGAACCTGCTCATCAAGTGCATATAATAGCTGCTGACCTGTTGTAGCTCCAGCAAATGCTGTACGGTGGTGCTGTGTTCCCCCGAAACGGCGGAAGTCCAGTAATCCCTCTGGTGTTCTGTTAAACATAACACCCATCCGATCAAGTAAGTGGATAATGGACGGCGCTGCTTCACACATTGCCTTTACTGGCGGCTGGTTGGCTAAGAAGTCTCCGCCATACACCGTGTCATCAAAATGTTCATAAGGTGAATCCCCTTCACCCTTTGTATTCACCGCTCCGTTGATTCCGCCCTGTGCACATACAGAATGCGAACGTTTTACAGGTACGATTGAAAATAGTTTAACAGCTGTTCCCGCTTCTGCTGCTTTAATAGTTGCCATAAGACCAGCTAAGCCGCCTCCGACAACGATGATGCTAGAATTACTCATTGTAGCCCCTCTCCCTCTTCTACTAATCTATTTCCTCTTAAACAAAAGCGAAAATTGCTCTTAGCCCTACATATGAAAGCGCTATAAATATACCTAATGTCACATATGTGGAGATTCTTTGTGAGCGTGGTGAAACAGTAATTCCCCAGCTGACAGCAAATGACCACAAGCCATTAGCAAAGTGGAAAATAGTAGATAAAACGCCGACAATATAGAAGCCTAGCATAAATGGAGAGCTTAAAATATTCGCCATCATGTCATAGTTCACTTCAGCTCCAAGCTGCGCTTGAATTCGCGTTTCCCATACATGCCAAGTGACAAAAATCAATGTGATGATACCTGAAACCCTTTGCAGTCTGAACAACCAGTTTCTTAAGTAACTGAAGCGAGACGTGTTATTTTGTGCCGTAAAGGCTATGTACACCCCATAAACAGCATGATAGATCAGTGGTAAGAAAATCACGAACAGCTCAAGTGCATATCTGAATGGAAGCTGTTCCATAAAGTGTGCAGCTTTGTTAAACGCCTCTGGTCCACTCGTCGCAAAGTGGTTCACCACTAAATGCTGAATTAAAAATAGACCGACCGGAATGACGCCAAGCAAAGAATGCAATCTCCGATAAAAAAATTCTTTGTTCCCCGACATTACTTTACCCCCTAGTAAAAAGTGCAATTGCTGAAAATTGTCTTACCCCCGCTTCTTTCAATTGTAAGCACTTTATTCAAATTTATTGACAATTTCATTTTACTCCTATGTCAAAAAAGCGTCAAGAAACCGCGTACATAAATTAAAATTTTCCGAAATTTAAAAGTTTTAAATCAAAATTCGTTTTACTACAATAAGAATTTCTTAGACTTCAGGGAAAACTCTGTCATCATATGCTCACATAAGCTATAATAAATTGTTGAAAGAGGGGAGCCGTACAATGAATAAATTCGAATCTAACTTAGAACAGCTAAAAGAAATTGAAGTCAATGGATTTGCCTACGAGCTGATACGCGAAGTTCTGCTGCCTGATATTCTTGGTCAGGATCATTCATCTATGATGTATTTTGCGGGTAAGCTGCTTGCTCGTAAATTTCCTCAAGAGTCATGGGAGAAAATCCCCGAATTTTTCCATGATGCCGGATGGGGAACTCTCACGATGGTCCATTCGAAAAAACAGGAAATTGAGTTTGAGCTCGAAGGTCCACTTGTATCAAATCGACTCACCTATCAAAAGGAGCCATGCTTTCAGATGGAAGCAGGTTTTATTGCTGAACAAATCCAGCTTCTCAACGAGCACGTGGCTGAATCTTATGAACAAGTGAAAAAGCGTGCTGATAAAGTCATTTTAACCGTTAAATGGGATTTAAGAGACCCTAGCTAACACTCTTTATGAAAGGCGCGGACTTCAGGTCACGCCTTTTTTTGTTTGTCTTCTTCTATCATAGCATACTTAGTGAATGGGTTTACGCACGTTTTCCTTTCTTGTATGCGGCGGTTTCGAATATAAAAAAGAGGTGCACTCTTTCATGAGATACACCTCCCTGCCTCTTTAAGAATGCGCAGCTACCTTTGATAAATCAAACGCATCATGCAGTGCTTCAACTGCTTTGACCATATCGTCCCGGCCAACCACTGTTGAGACTTTGATTTCAGACGTACTGACCATTTTCACTTGTATATCTTTTTCCGCTAACACAGCGAACATTTCAGCGGCTACACCTGGATTTGAGACCATACCAGATCCAACGATGGATACTTTGGCTAATTTGCTTTCTGTCTCGATCTGTTCGTAGCCAAGTGCTCCTTTATATTCTTCTAACACTTCAACTGTTTTAGACAAATCATCCGTTTTCACAGAGAAAGAGATCGACGTCTGATTGGTGCTTGTGACGGACTGAATGATGATATCGACATTGATATTTTGCTTCGCAAGTGTCGTAAAGATGGTCGACAATGTGGTGAGACCGCTTGAAAGACCGCACACCGTCACGCGTGTAATCTGATCCTCAAATGCAATGCCTCTGACGACTAAATTTTGTTCCATGGATGATTCCTCCTCAATTAACGTACCCGATTCATTTTCAATACTAGAACGGACTTCTAGTGGGACTTGATAATTTTTCGCAAATTCGACAGCTCTTGGATGCAAGACGCCAGCTCCTAAATTAGCCAGTTCGAGCATCTCATCGTATGAAATACCTGCAAGTTTCCGCGCGGCCGGTACATAACGCGGATCTGTCGTAAACACACCTGATACATCTGTGTAAATATCACATTTATCCGCTTTTAGTGCAGCAGCAAGTGCCACAGCTGTAGTATCTGATCCACCACGTCCAAGTGTTGTGATATGCATATTATCTGCAATTCCTTGGAAGCCTGCCACAACAACCACTTTCCCAGCACTTAATTCCTCTTTTATTCTTGATTCATCAATATCGACGATTCTTGCGTTACCATGTACTTGCTCTGTTTTCATACCAGCCTGCCAGCCTGTAAAGGAAATGGCATCATAGCCTTTTGCTTGCAGCGCCATCGTTAATAAGGAAATGGTCACTTGCTCTCCAGTTGCAAGCAGCATATCCATTTCTCTTTTGCTCGGATGATCTGTGAGTTCTTCCGCTAGGTCTACTAGAACATCCGTTGATTTACCCATTGCCGACACAACCACAACCACATCATGTCCGGCCTCGCGTTCAGCGATGACCCTTTCTGCAGCATTGCGAATTTTTTCTGTCGATCCAACAGACGTTCCGCCAAATTTTTGTACAATTAGTCCCATGTCTACCACCCTTTTTCAAAAGATCACGTGTGAGAGAAGAGGCAAGAAGCGGCTTTGGAGACTGCCTGCTCACTGCAAATAAAAAAAGCAATGAGAGAACAGATCTCCCATTGCTTTATAATCATCATCAAACGATGCAAACAATGAGATAGCCCTCCAAGAAATAAATTCTTGACAGCCCTACATTTCTTCAATGTACAGCCAGCGAATAAAATGAGTGGATTTTATTCACTTCGGCGACGCTCCCCTTTCAGCCCTCTTCCTAGACCCCATCGATCTCTGAAGGCTTACTCTTGAAGTTCGCACCTCTATCTTCAACAAACAACACGTTCATTTATTAAATTTAGTCACAATCTTAACAGACTTTTGGAAAAAGTACAATCTATTTTTTTAACGCTTCCATTAAAAGCTCGGCCGTTTGTTTCGGGATGCCAGCCTCCTGAAAGTCTTGGATAGAGGCTTCTTTCATCTTTTTCACAGAGCCAAAATGTTTAAGAAGTTGTTTTTTACGCTTTTCTCCGATACCTGGCACATCGTCTAAAATAGATTGAAATGCATTTTTTCCGCGCAGCTGCCGGTGAAAGCTAATCGCGAACCGGTGCACTTCATCTTGAATACGCTGCAATAAATAGAAGGCCTGGCTATTCCGCTCTAGTGCAACAATTTCCAGTGTATCGCCCATCATCAGATTCGACGTCCGGTGCTTTTCATCTTTGACTAGACCTGCTACTGGGACAGACAGATTCAATTCATTTTCAAGCACATCTATCGCTGCATTGATCTGTCCCTTTCCTCCGTCAATTAAAATCAAATCTGGTAGCGGGAGCTCATCCTTTAACACGCGGGTATATCGCCTTCTAATGACTTCACGCATCGATGCATAATCATCTGGACCTGTGACGGTTTTAATTTTGTATTTTCGGTATTCCTTTTTATACGGCTTCCCATCCTGAAAGACAACCATGGCAGAAACCGGGTCTGCACCTTGAATATTCGAGTTATCAAATGCCTCAATCCGGTAAGGCATATAAATATTTAGCGCATCTCCAAGCTGCTTCACCGCACCAATGGACCGCTCTTCATCACGCTCAATGAGCGAAAATTTTTCTTTTAAGGCAATTTTGGCATTTTGATGGGCAAGTAAAAGCAAATCCTTTTTCTTTCCTTTTTTCGGCTGATGAACGTTCGTCTCAAGCAGTTGTTCAATCATCTCTTGATCTACGCTATCTGGCACCAAAATTTCCTTCGGCAGAAAGTGGTTGTTCTTTGCATAAAATTGTCCCATAAACGTGAGAAACTCTTCCTCAGGGTCTTGATACATAGGAAACAGGCTGACATCACGTTCAATCAATTTCCCTTGCCTGATGAAGAAGACCTGGACACACATCCAGCCCTTGTCATAGGCATATGCAAAAACATCTCGATCTGATAAATCGCTCATCGTCATTTTCTGCTTTTCCATCGTAGAGTCAATGTAAGCGATTTGGTCTCTCAGTTCTTTTGCCCGTTCAAACTCTAATTGTTCGGCGGCTTCCTGCATTTTTTCGGTGAGTTCTTTTTTGATTTGCTGATGTCCTCCGTTTAGAAACCTTATGATTTCGTCCACGAGCTGCTTATTCGTTTCTTCAGAAATGTCATACACACATGGCGCGAGACATTGTCCAAGATGATAATATAAACAGACGCGATCAGGGAGGGTGGCACATTTTCTGAGAGGATATAAACGGTCGAGCAGCTTTTTCGTTTCACGTGCTGCCTGTACGTTCGGGTATGGTCCGAAATATTTCCCTTTGTCCTTTTTCACATGACGGGTGACGATCAGCTTAGGATGCCGTTCATTCGTAATTTTAATAAAAGGATACGTTTTGTCATCCTTGAGCATGACATTGTATTTTGGGTCGTATTTTTTGATTAAATTTAGCTCTAAAATGAGTGCCTCGATATTAGAAGAGGTGACAATGTATTCAAAGTCCTCAATTTCACTGACAAGCCGCTGCGTTTTGGCATCATGAGATCCAGTGAAATAAGAGCGTACTCTATTTTTTAAGACCTTTGCCTTCCCCACATAAATGACTGTATTTTGTCGATCTTTCATTAAATAGCAGCCTGGTTGATCTGGCAAGACCGATAGCTTTTCTTTGATCATTTTGTTCATATTTTCATCCGTCCTTGTTTTCCTCTTTCACTCCTTCTAGTGTATCACGAACATTTGTTTTATACCATGTTGAAAGAAAAGCGGCTCTCGTCTTTACGAGAACCGCTTCAGTGAGTATGCCGCTAGGGCATAGACAGGTTTATAGATGTTTGTTAACAAGCTCAGCAAGTGCTTCTTTTGGTTTGAAACCAACAGACGTTTCTACGACTTCACCGTCTTTTAAAACAAGAAGTGTTGGAATACTCATCACGCCGTATTTACCAGCAGTTTCTTGGTTATCGTCTACATCAACTTTTACAATTTTCATTTTATCGCCCATTTCTTGATCAAGTTCTTCAAGAACTGGAGCAATCATTTTACAAGGTCCGCACCATGGTGCCCAAAAGTCAGCAAGAACAACACCTTCTGCAGTTTCTTGTGAAAATGTTGAGTCAGTAGCTTTTACGATTGCCATTATTCATTCCTCCAATGTAAATTATGATTTTTAGTATAGCATCTACCAATGTGACTTGCGAATGAAATGCTTACGAATCTTTTTTTATGAAATGAATTAAAAAACAAACCGTACAATCGCACCAATGACAACAATTGCACCGATAATCATGAGAATCGTTCTAAGCATATAAATAACTCCCTTTCCGCTTCGTTTACAATGTATGATGCCCCAACATCCTGCTCATCAAACATTTAAATATGCGATCAAGCGAGATCAATCGTAATCATCACCACAGACATTGGCGGCAGCTCTATGGTCAACTCACCGGGTTTTACAGCAAATTGCTGAAACTCTGCTGGCTGGACAGCATGAGGATCATCAAATGTGTTGTGCGCATTCATGCGGTCTGCTGTCAGCACGCGGCCTGTGACTTTCGTTTCTGCATCCAAACCTTCAATGGCAAGGGATACTTCGTTTTGTTCATGTGGATTCAGGTGACAGAAGCTAATATGCATCTTATCTGACGAACGCGAAGCTGACACACTAACCTGAGGTATTTTTTCACCACTGCGTTCATAAGGCGTTGACACGAATTCCACTTCAAGTGCTTCCTCCTCTTGATGCACTTGAAACATGTGAAACACATGATACGTAGGCGTCAGAAGCATCTTTTCGTCTTCCGTTAACACCATTGCTTGCAGAACATTGACCGTCTGGGCAATATTCGCCATATGAATCCGCTGGCAATGACGATGAAAGATATGAAAATGAAGGGCACAAACAAGTGCGTCTCTTAGTGTGTTTTGCTGATACAAAAATCCTGGATTCGTCCCTGGTTCTGGGTCATACCATGTTCCCCATTCATCAATAATCATCCCAATTCGCTTGTCTGGATCATAACGATCCATGATCTCTCCATGATCCACGACAAGCCGTTCCATCTCATAGGCTTTTTTCAACGTGATAAACCATTCATCTTCATCAAATTCAGTCGCTGATCCTTTCTTCTCCCACGTACCAGGTACAGTGTAGTAATGCAAACTGAGTCCATCCATCCAAGGAGCGGCCCGCTCCATTAATACTTTTGTCCAATTCACATCATTTGAATTGGCGCCGCACGCAATTTTGTATATCGTCTGACCTGCAAACTCTCTCACATACGTTTGATATCGTTTATATAAATCGGCATAGTATTCAGGCGTCATATTCCCGCCGCAGCCCCAGCTTTCGTTTCCTACACCAACATAGGTCAGATCCCAAGGTTCTTGTTTTCCATTTTGAATGCGCCAATCAGACATAGGTGTTCCCTTTGGAAAAGTGATGTACTCGATCCAGTCTGCTAATTCTTGAACAGTCCCACTTCCCACATTTCCGCAAATATAAGGCTCACATTCAAGCAGCTCACACAATTTCATAAATTCATGCGTACCAAATGCATTGGATTCAACCGTACCACCCCAATGAGTGTTCACCATCGGCTTTCGTTCGCTGAGATCTCCCACACCATTTGCCCAATGATACTCGTCTGCGAAGCAGCCGCCCGGCCACCTAAGCACCGGAATATGTAATGCTTGAAGGGCTTTTAACACATCCGTACGAATCCCCTCAATATGCTCAATCTCTGAATCTTTTCCGACCCAAATCCCGTCATAAATCCCTCTTCCTAAATGCTCTTGAAAATGTCCATAGATGTGTTTAGAAATACGTCCGATCACGTCATTCACTTTTACTGTCCCCTTCACTTGTCAACCGCTCCTTTGTGTATTGATTACATACAAAAAAACCCAGAATACCTAGGCATTCTGAGTGTATGAGCGTTACGAGTGGATATTCATCTTTTTTAACTCTTCATTCAAAAGCGGTACCACTTCAAACAAGTCACCGACGATTCCGTAATCGGCAATTTTGAAGATCTCAGCTTCTGGGTCTTTGTTAATCGCCACAATGACTTTACTGTTAGACATTCCAGCTAAATGCTGAATCGCCCCTGATATCCCGCACGCAATATAGAGATCAGGTGTGACGACCTTGCCTGTTTGCCCAATTTGCAGGGCATAATCACAGTAGTCTGCATCACAGGCACCACGCGAGGCACCTACTGCTGCGCCCAGCGTCTCAGCGAGTTCATTCAGCGGTTCAAACCCTTCCTTGCTCTTGACCCCGCGTCCCCCGGCGACGATGACCTTTGCTTCAGATAAATCTACACCTTCTGACGTTTTTTTAATGACTTCCTTCACGATCGTTCGCAGGTTCTGAATATCGACAGAAACGGGTGTAATGTCTCCGCTTCGTGAGGCATCCCGCTCAAGAGGTGCCACGTTGTTCGGGCGTATAGTCGCCAAAAGCAGACGATCTGTTGAAATCACTTTTTCGAAGGCTTTTCCAGAGTAAATCGGTCTTGTGAAAACAAGATGTTCTCCGGTAACGCTTACATCAATCGCATCTGAAATGAGACCAGTCTGCAAGCGTGCAGCTATTTTCGGCGACAAGTCTTTTCCGATAGACGTATGGCCAAAGAGGACGGCATCTGGGTTGACCTGATCTAATATGGCTTGAAGTGCTTGCGCGAAACCATCTGACGTATAATATGAAAGGTGCGGATGCTCCACAATCATGACATGATCCGCTCCATAGTAAAGCAGTTCATTCGCTAGGTCTTTGACGTTATCCCCTATTAACACGCCAATGACTTCACCGCCATCTGCCACTTGATGAGCGGCAGCAATGGCTTCAAATGTCACATTTCTTAATTTACCGTCACGACTTTCTCCAAGTACAACAACTTTTTTACTCATCTTTCAAGTTCCCCCTTGTTCTCGTGATATCGTAAAGTGGATGTTTAGATGATCTTTGCTTCATTTCTTAATAAATCCGTCAGTTCTTTGACTTGATCCTGAAGCTCACCGCTCAGCACCTTGCCACCCTCTTTTTTCTCCGGTAAGAAACGTTCAATTGTTTTGATTTTATATGGCACATCGTCTTCATCCAGATCTAAATCATCCAGTTCCAATTCTTCTAAAGGCTTTTTCTTTGCCTTCATAATGCCAGGTAATGATGGATAGCGAGGCTCATTGAGACCTTGCTGCGCAGTGACAACAAGCGGGAGCTCAGCAGAAATGACTTCCACATCACCTTCTGCATCTCGTTCAATCGAAGCAGAGCCGCCGTCAATTTGAATACTTGTAATTGTTGTGACATATGAAAACCCAAGTAATTCAGCAAGACGCGGGGCAACCTGTCCAGAGCCCCCGTCAATTGCCACATTCCCTGCTAAAATCAAGGAAGCCTCTTTGTCTTTTAAATAATGGTAAAGAATTGTAGAAGCTGAATATTGATCCCACTCTTCTAAGTCGTCTTCCACATTTAATAAAACAGCTTGATCGCAGCCCATAGCAAGCGCTGTTCGCAGCTGCTTTTCCGCATCCTCACTGCCAACTGTCACAACGGTCACTTCTCCCCCGTGCTCGTCGCGAAGCTGGATGGCTTCTTCTATGGCGTACTCGTCATAAGGATTAATAATGAACTCTGCTCCATCTTCTTGAATTGCACCAGACTGAATGGAAATCTTCTCTTCCGTGTCAAACGTACGCTTCATCAAAACAAATATATTCATCCATTTCTCCCCCTTGTTTCGTTTGAATCCTTTATTCCCCTTTAAAATTCGGTTTGCGCTTTTCGATAAAGGCTTGTATACCTTCTTTGGCGTCATTCGATTGGAAAATCTCACCGAACTTTTTGGCTTCTAGCTTCATACCGCCATCATATGAATACAATTTTGTCGCATTCAATAAATCCAGCACATACTCGAGTGACTTTGGACTTTTCGTTGCAAATTTTGACGCAAGTGTTTTGGCTGCTTCGAGCGCCTTTTCCTCTGTTTCTGCCAGCTTTGAAACGAGTCCGCAGGCGAATGCTTCTTCACCTGTAATCGGTTCAGCTGTACCCATCATTTCCAGCGCTTTAGCAGAACCAACATAGCGCGGCAGGCGCTGCGTACCGCCGAATCCCGGAATGATGCCGAGGTTTAGTTCCGGCAATCCAAGCTTCGCATCTTTTGTTGCGATTCGGATATCACAAGACATGGCAAGCTCAAGGCCCCCGCCTAATGCAGCTCCATGAATTGAAGCAATGACCGGTTTTGGACATTGTTCAATCCGTTCAAAGACCTGCTGCCCTCTGTCTGCAAGGCTTGAATAGTCAGACTCTTCCTGTAACGTCGTAAATTCCTTAATATCAGCACCTGCTGAGAAAAATCTACCTTCTCCGTGGATCACAATGGCTCTTACTTCTTCATTTTGTTCGAGCTGGTCAAACATCTCATTAAGCTCGGTGAGCAGCTGAGAAGATAAGGCGTTTGCTGGTGGATGCTGAATCGTGATAAGTGCTATCTGTCCTTCATGATGTAAGGTGAGTATCTTTTCCATGTCAATCATCCTTTTTCAAAATGTCTTTAAGATTGATGTATTCCGTTTAAGAGTAGATCACGTACGTTTTCTGCGAGTGCAGGAAGATCATATTTTTGATCATTCATGACCCATGTTGTAGCGGTTTCATCAATCGTCCCAAATACCATTTGTCTCGCTAAACGGACATCTAGATTTTGTCTGAACTCTCCTGTTTTCTTTCCTTCTGCTAAAATCGACTCGAGCATATTTAAATACCCTTTCAGCACCTCATTGATTTTTTGCCGCAGCTCAAGGTTTGACTGCCTAAGTTCAAGCTGTGTCACAAGAGCCAAATGATGATTTTGCGCAAGCATACGAAAATGCTCCTCAATGAGCAGTAAAAGCTTTTCTTTCGCCGACGGCTTCTTTTGAATATCTGTTTCCATCCGTTCGATGAATTGTCCCATTTTTTCTTTGAACAATGAGATCAAAATATCCTCTTTATTTTTGAAATAAAGATAAATGGTTCCGTCTGCTACCCCTGCTTGTTTCGCAATCTTTGAAACTTGTGATTGGTGATAGCCGTTCTCTGCAATCACCACAACTGCTGCATCAATAATTTGCATGTACTTCGGTCTTTTCTGCTTCAATGTGCTTCGTCCCTTTCTGGATTGAATGAGTATTCATTCATAACTTTATGTTAAAAAGAAACGGGGGATTTGTCAAGTGATCTTCTCTTTCTTTTCCACCTTTAACATACCAGAGCAGACAGTCAACATTCAAATCATCCGGCCGATGGACCGGATGATGCAGGCCGTTATGTTTTCGATTGATCGGCAGGCGTTTCAGATGAAGAAGCGTGCTTTCTTTTTTCTTCTTCAATTAATACTCTGCGCAAAATCTTCCCAACGGCTGTTTTAGGCAGTGATTCTTTAAATTCATACACGCGCGGTACTTTAAATGAGGCAATTCTCGTCCTGACAAAGCGATCAAGTTCGTCCTCTGTTAAGTAGGCACCCTTTTTCGGCACAACAAATGCTTTCACTGTTTCTCCTCTGTACGGATCTGGAATACCGGCGACGACGACTTCTTGTACAAGCTCATGCTCATAAAGGGCTTCTTCGACTTCTCTTGGATAAATATTATAGCCGCTCGCAATGATGACATCTTTTTTCCGGTCGACGATATAGAAAAAACCGTCCTCATCCATATACCCTATATCTCCGGTGAAAAACCAGCCATCTCGTAATACAGCCTCTGTCTCCTCTGGCTGATTCCAGTATCCTTTCATGATCTGGGGGCCTTTAACAATGATTTCCCCATGCTCATATGGTTCTTTGAGGCCTCCGGTTTCTTCGCAATAAATACCTGCATCTGTATTAGGCCACGGACAGCCAATGCTGCCTGTTTTGTTCGCTCCCCATAAAAAGTTAGAATGAGTGACGGGTGAGGTTTCTGAAAGTCCGTACCCCTCCACTAAGCGTCCTCCTGTTAATTTTTCAAAGCTTTGTTTGACTTCAACAGGAAGTGCCGCTGAGCCGCTTAGACATGCAGAGATGGACGACAGGTCATACTTTTCAATGTTCGGATGATGCAGCAAGGCGATATACATTGTTGGTGCGCCTGGAAATAGCGTCGGCTTCTGTTTTTCAATGGTTTTGAGGGTATCAGCGACATCAAAGCGTGGAAGAAGAATCATTTGATGTCCTTCTTTGACAGCAAGATTTAAAACGGTCGTCATTCCGTAGACATGAAAAAACGGAATGATGCCGAGGATGCGTTCTTTCCCCCTGGTCGTTTTATACATCCAGGAAGCGCACATTTCAGTATTCGCTAAAATATTCTCATGTGTGAGCATGACCCCTTTTGGTAACCCGGTCGTTCCGCCTGTATATTGCAAAACAGCGATATCCTCTTTCGGATCAAAGGCAAGTGCGGGTATCTGCTGTTCACCTTCCGATTTTTTCATAATCTGCGCGAAGTGATGAATGGTGTCATTTTTCTCCACTTGGATGACCATTTTATTTTTTCTTCTTTGCACAATAGGAAACAGTATGTTTTTCGGGAATGGTAAATAATCTTGTAGTTTAGTGACGATTAAGTGCTCCATTCTTGTCAGCGCTTTCATTTTATAAGCCTTTGGATACAACAAATCTAGCGTGATCAGCACTTTGGCGCCGCTGTCTTCCATTTGATATTCCAGTTCCTTCTCCGTATAAAGCGGGTTTGTTTGAACAACGATGCCGCCTGCTATTAAAACAGCATAATAAGAAATGACCGATTGAGGACAGTTCGGCAGCATGATCGCTACTCTGTCACCTTTTTTCACGCCAATTTTCATCAGATGACTGGCTAGTTTCAATACGTCTTCTTGCAGCTGTTCATAGGTGATGTTCTTTCCTAGAAAATGAATGGCTGTATGCTCAGGTGCAGCCTCTGCGGAGCTGAATAAGTAAGATTGTAATGTTTCATTTGGGATGGTGAGTTCGTGGGGAATTTGATTCGGGTAATGCAGAAGCCAACGTTTATCTGACTGCATAAAAACCCTCCTTCCTGAACTTTCGTACTATTATATTATAGCAAACTTTTCCTTAGGGCAGTTTGCTTTTTTCTAATAGGGCTTGGTTCAATTGCACATGTTTACTTGTTCGCCGGTGTTTCGATAGAAGCTCTTTTTCCTTCATGATGCCACTGTTCATATAAACCGCCAATTGTACGAAATGACTCGTTGACTCTATCCACGATCTGTTGATGGATACTTGGATCATTCGGTAAATGCGTCTGGATGTTGTCGACTTGATACTTCCTCATCATGTCGATGTAAACCGTGAGAAAAATGGTGTCTTCTAAAATCCAGTAAATGACTTCATCCGCCACTTTTGTTCTTTTATGCAGCATTTGAATTCCTCGTTCATATTGTATGAGGATATAACCACTCGAATCGATTTGAATATAGGGACTCAAATCATCAAAAAATCCTGACGTTTGAAATGGACGTGCAATATACGGTTTGTATATGTCTCTTGGAAGGGATGTCATTTGAAGACAAGTATCAATGCGCTTGATCAATTCATCTTTTTGCAGAATGTGCTTCATGTCATTCGCCGCCTTTGATGAGATAAAAGCTGCCAAGGGGTTCCCTGACAGCTTTCTAACGTTGTTTTCTTCATTTCACAGGAACAGATAAACGGCACCAATGACCGCAAAAGTGCAGGCAACTACGATTAATACTTTTGCTAGCTTTTCCATGTCGTCTCCTTAAATGCCGGCTGCTACTACGTAAGACAGCCCAACTGAAATGATGAGTGAAATAAACCCGACCGCTCTATTATCATTTTCAATCTCTTTGTCTACTTTAAAACGAGGTGTTAAAAATTCAAAAATGAAATAGCTGACAAGCAGCATCACAAAGCCGTATACGCCCCATCCAACCATTTGAAGAAGGGAATTGTGCTGAGCGATTGAATGCTGAAACACATTCGCAATCCCAAAGATTTTCCCGCCCGTTGCCATGGCAACGGCTAAGTTCCCCCGCTGGATCTCTTCCCAGTTCTTATAGGAGGTGACGAGTTCAAAAATGGTTAGAAATAAGACGAGACACAGGACGGCCACGCTATAATAGGCGGCAATTTCCACAAGTTCATTTTCCCAAAAGGCTTTCATGCGTTTTCTCCTTTTTACTTTAATTCGACGATGGTGACGCCTGATCCTCCCTCACCTTGTTCGCCAAAACGAGCATTTTTCACACTTCGATGCTGTTTCAGTAATTCCTGAACCCCTTTTCTAAGGGCGCCAGTTCCTTTTCCGTGAATAATAGACACGCGCGGATAACCAGCTAATACAGCATCATCTAAATATTTTTCGACCCTGCTTAAGGCATTTTCATAGCGCTCGCCTCTTAAATCAAGCTCAAGCGAGACATGATAGTCTTTCCCTTTAACTGCCGTGATGGCTTTTTCTTGCTTAAATTCAGGTGCTGATTTGATAAATTCCATGTCTTTTTCTTTTACCTTCATTTTCAGAATGCCCATTTGGACACTCCATTCTTTGTCGCCTGTTTGTTCAAGCAGCGTTCCTTTTTGCCCGAAGGTGAGCACTTTGACTTCGTCGCCTGACTTCAGCTGTCTTACTGCTTTTTTCGCTGGCTCTGGCTTCTTCTTTCTGTCAAACTCAGGAACGGCTTCTTCAAGACGCTTTCGCGCATCAATGAGTTCATGCTCTTTGAATGAACGGTGTTCACTTTTTATCGAACGGAGCTCTTGAATGATATCTTCTGCTTCTTTTGATGCTTGTTCAATTTTCTTTTTCGCTTTCTGTTCAGCTTCTTCAAGCAGTTTTTCCTTTTGCTCATTCCATTCAAGAATTTGTCTTTGCAATTCTTTATGAAGCTTTTCTGCTTCTTTTCTATAGAATTCTGTCTCATGCAGTTCTTCTTCTGCTTGTTTCTTGCTATCTTCTAATGAAGCAATCATTTGGTCTACTTCATTATGCTCTGCATGCATATCCGCTTTTGCCCGGTCTATGAGGTGATCTGGCAAACCAAGACGCTTTGAAATTTCAAATGCGTTACTTCGTCCAGGCACACCGATGAGCAGGCGGTACGTTGGTGATAAGGTTTCAATATCAAACTCCACGCTTGCATTCGTGACGCCTTCCCGGTTATACCCATATGCCTTCAGCTCGGGATAATGAGTCGTTGCGATGACACGTGCATTCGTTTGATGCACTTCATCTAATATGCTCATCGCAAGAGCCGCACCTTCAGCTGGGTCTGTTCCTGCCCCTAATTCATCAAATAACACGAGAGAGTTAGAAGTCAAATGCTTTAAGATATCTACAATATTGACCATGTGAGATGAGAACGTACTCAAGCTTTGTTCAATGGACTGTTCGTCTCCAATATCGGCAAAGACTTGGTCGAACACAGCCACTTCAGAGCCTTCTTCAACTGGAATATGGAGACCCGCCTGTGTCATCAACGTCAGAAGACCCAGCGTTTTTAAAGTAACGGTCTTTCCCCCTGTATTTGGTCCAGTGATCACGATCGTTGAAAAATCCTTGCCGAGCTCAATATCATTTGCGACAACTTGATCCCGAGGCAATAGAGGATGTCTTGCTCGTTTTAAATAGATTTCTCCTTGATCATTCACAGCAGGTTTTGTGGCTTTTTCTGCCTTTGCATATTTAGCTTTAGCAAAAATAAAATCTAGCGTCTGCAGCTCCTTTACATTGTGAAGCAGTTCCCCAATGTGCTCTGACACGCTCTCTGTCAGCATTTGCAGGATCTTTTCAACCTCTTGCTTCTCTTTTAAACGGGTTTGCTGCAAGGTGTTATTTACATCCACGACCACTTGCGGCTCAATAAAAAGGGTCGCCCCTGATGAAGACTGGTCATGAACAATTCCGCCGTAATTCGAGCGGTACTCTTGTTTCACCGGAATAACAAACCGGTCATTACGAATGGTGACAATTGTGTCTGACAGCATTTTCGAAGCCGATTGTGAACGAATCATCGCTTCTAATTTATCACGAACCTTTGATTCTAGTGAGCGTAATTGAATGCGCAGTGAACGAAGTGTAGGGGTTGCATGATCAAGCACTTCTCCATTATCACCAATACAGCTTTCGATTTCTTTTCTGATTTCAGGCAGTAATATGAGCGTCTCAGCATATGTATGAAGGCGCGGTATGTCTACTCCATCTTCATACATGGACGTGAGAAAGTGCTTCATATTTTTCACCGCATATAATAGCCCTGCGATTTCCATCAGCTCAGAAGGGCTTAATGTACTGCCGATTTCTGCCCGTTTCACTGCGCGTCTAATATCTGTTAACCCGCCAAATGGCGCTGATCCCTTTAAGCGGATCACATCTTGCGCTTCTGCTACCTCTTCCAGCAAATGCTGAATGGTTTCTATATCCGTCAGAGGTGTTAAATCCTGCGCTCTTTCTTTTCCTAATGTGGATGCGGTATAGGACATCACTTTTTCTTTTACTTTATGAAATTCTAATGATGCTAACACTTTTTGTTGCAGCATGGTCCAGCCTCCTAACGACTACCTGTCACGCGTTAAAAACTTTTTGATCTCGTTTAGAGTAAAAGTATTCACGACATTTACTTTTGGTGTCCAGCCCTTTCTTGCAGCTGTTACACCGACTTCCATATGTTCCAGCATGGCGATGTTGTGCGCATCTGTATTGATCATGATGTTCACACCCGCTTCATTTGCTTTCATTAAATGCTCTGTTTTCAAATCAAGTCTTGACGGATTACTGTTGAGCTCAAGTGCAGTGCCTGTTTTCTTCGCAAGCTCTATGAGCTGATCTATATTTAAGGCATAGCCATCCCGTCTGCCGATCAAACGGCCTGTTGGATGTGCAATTAAATCGACATGCTGATTACGCAAGGCATTTTCAAGGCGTTCCATAATGACTTCTTCCGGCTGAGAGAAGCTAGAATGGATAGACGCAATGACAAAATCCATGTCTTTTAAAAAGTTATCATCATAATCTAACGATCCATCCGGCAGGATATCCATTTCGACCCCTTTGAAAATGTGAAAATGCTCGAATTCCTGATTAATCTTATCAATTTCTTTTGCTTGCAGACGCAAACGTTCTTTTGTTAAACCGTTTGCTACTTTTAAATATTGCGAGTGGTCTGTAATCGCCATGTATTCATAGCCTTTGGCGATACATGCTTCCGCCATCTCACGAATAGAGAATGCTCCGTCACTCCATGTCGAGTGCATATGAAGGTCGCCTTTAATATCTTTCAGTTCTACAAACTGCATACTTTCTTTATACGTATCAATCTCCGCTCCGGTGTCACGAATTTCTGGCGGAATGAGCGGAAGTTGAAAATGTGCATAAAAAGCGCTTTCGTCTTCAAACGTTTTTACTTCTCCAGTTTCAATTGTTTCCACACCATATTCGCTAATGCGCTCTCCGCGTTCCTTCGCAAGCTGACGCATTCGAATATTGTGATCTTTTGAGCCAGTGAAATGGTGCAGCGTAGTTGCGAATTGGTCTACTGTCACAAGCCGGAAGTCGACACTGATCTCAAAATCAAGGGCAAGCACAACAGATACCTTCGTATCACCGCTTGCGATAACATCTTTGACATCATCAAGTGCAACGAGCTGCTCTCTAACTTGCTCAGGATTGTCTGTTGCAATGATATAATCTAAATCTTTGACGGTTTCGCGAGCACGTCTTAAACTGCCGGCTCTTGAAAAACGGATGATACCTTTCATCTCTTCAAGGGCATAATCAATCCGCTCTGCCACATCTAATGCAAAGCCAATTGGCAGTCGTTCCGGCTGCTTTCCTGCTTCCTCAAGAGCTGCGAGAATCTTTTCTTCTGTTTTTTTGCCGAAGCCAGCAAGCGCTTGTACCTTTTCCGCTTCGCATGCTTCTTTTAGAGATTGTGCATCATGGACGCCAAGCTCTTGGTAAAGCTTAGCGATCTTCTTCCCGCCGAGTCCTGGTAATTTCAAAAGCGGGACAAGTCCTTCGGGCACTTCCGTTTTTAATTGTTCGAGTGTTTCTGATTGTCCTTTTTCGATATACTCAGTGATCACAGCAAAGGTTCCTTTTCCAATGCCAGGTAATGCTAATAGATCATCTATTTGAGAAAGGCTGCGGTCATCTTGCTCCAGTGCCGCTGCTGCTTTACGAAAGGCAGAAATCTTAAAAGGATTATCTCCTTTTAGCTCCATATATACTGCAATTGTTTCAAGAAGTTTGATAATATCTTTTTTATTCATCTCTCATCCTCCAGCCGCTTTGGCATCTTCCTTTATAAATATACAAACTTTTCCTTCATCCTACAACTTTCTGTCATGGAATGAGAAAAAACTTCTCCAAGAAAGGAGAAGTTTTTAAACTCCATACGTCGTCCATAAGTCTTTGACAAGACCGGACAGATAAGGGGTGTTGCTTACGATCGCATCTGCTAATATGGATTTACTCAACATTGTTTGCAGTGCATCGACTGGAAGTAATGCAGCGACAAACAAGAGAATAAATACAAATAGATAGGTTTCAAGAAATCCTAAAACACCGCCAAGCAGTTTGTTGACCTGCTTAATCACAGGTATACTTGCAATGGTTGTGAGCAATCCGCCAATGATGGCGAGCAGGATTTTGGTCAAGATAAACAGAATGATAAACGCAATGGTATTATAATAAGCTGTTTCTAAATTCCCACTAAAGAAAGCGAGCTGCGCTTGACCGCCGCTAAAATTAGGTGCTGGAATCCACGTAAGCTGTGGTGCAAGTGACTGATAAAACATGGAAGCCACTAAGATAGAAACAACAAAGCTGATCAATTTAATAAATTGAAGAATAAACCCGCGTTTTAGACCGACAAGCGTTCCCATAAGAAGCAAAAACAAAATGATGATATCGATCACGGTAATTTCATTCCTTTTCTTTAAGCTGAATCTCTAGTTTTTCGTATTGCTCTTTTAATTTCATGTAGTCGTGGACGACATTGACTGCTGTCAGTACAGCTAGTTTGTTTATATCAAGGTATGGGTTTTTTTCATTTATTTCTCTCATTTTATCATCAACAATTGAAGCAACGTGTCGCATATGCATCTTCGTTTCTTGACCGATGATCGTAAAGGACTGTCCGTAAATCTCAACTGTTGTTTTTGTTGTTTTCGTTTTACCGCCGTCAGACAACGTTTCTCCTCCATTCCACGAGAATCCTAGTCTCTATCATAACATGTTTAGACATTGAATGGAAAGACGAGCCCTTCCCTGTTATGGTACACTTTAGAAATCAATGATATCAAGGTAAAAAGGAGTTATCCACTGTGCCCCAATCCGTCTTAAAAGCAACATCAGAAGACCTTAAAAAAATGAAGAGCGCGTATGCGCACCACTTAACTGATACGTTACCACCAGGCGCCCTTTTTCAAGCCAAGGTTCCTGGCTGTACGATTACAGCCTATCGATCTGGAAAAGTGCTGTTTCAAGGACAAAAGGCAGAAGCTGAAGCCCGTCAATTCAGCCATTTAAAAGCAGCTGATACGAAGAGCCCAAAAACACCGGCTGTCACAAAATATAGTCCGCCGTCAGGGATTGCTTCTATGTCCGTCATCGGTTCAGATGAAGTAGGAACAGGTGATTATTTTGGACCGATAACGGTCTGTGCCGCCTATGTTGATGCCAGCCAGCTTGCTCTCATGAAAGAGTTTGGCGTAAAAGACTCAAAAGGCCTAAAAGACCCGCAAATTATCAACATTGCCAAAGATCTCATCAAAACCATTCCGTTCAGCCTTCTCGTGCTCCGAAATGAAAAGTACAATGCGATGCAGGAAAAGGGCATGAGCCAAGGGAAAATGAAGGCGCTCCTTCATAACCAAGTCATCACTTCTGTGCTAGAGAAATTAGACGGGAAGCAGCCTGAAGCTATTTTGATTGACCAATTTGCAGAACCGGGCATTTATTTCAAGCATCTTGCTGGGAAAAAAATCATTCGGGAGCGGACGTACTTTAGCACAAAAGCAGAAGGCATTCATCTGTCAGTTGCTGCGGCTTCCATTATTGCAAGGTACGCTTTTTTAATTGAAATGGATAAGTTATCTAAAGCAGCTGGGTTTGACATCCCAAAAGGAGCCGGTCCTCATGTGGACAAGGCGGCTGCAAAGCTCATCAAGCTGCACGGCGAAGAGGCTTTACGTCAATTTACAAAACTGCATTTTGCCAACACACAAAAAGCGAAAAAATGGCTATAAAAAAGAGCTAGGCCCATATGGCCTTAGCTCTTTTTTCTTTAACCGCGCAAGACGGCTTGATACGTATCTTCTAATGCTTTCAATACTTTTGTATGAACAGCCGTGACTTCTTCCTCTGTCAATGTTTGTTCCGGATTTAGATATTGGAGAGAGAATGCAACAGATTTTTTGCCTTCTTCCATATGTTCACCTTCATACACATCAAAGACGGATAGGTCTGTCAGTAAATCCCCGCCTGCCTCATAGATGACGCGCTCCAGCTGTCCGCTTGAGATATTCTGATCTACAACAAGTGCAATATCTCTTGTCACAGCAGGGAATCTCGGAATCGCTGTATATTTCATATCCTTCAATTCAGACGTCATCACATCTGTTAAATCAAACTCGAAGACATATGTTTCTTTTAAATCTAATTCCTTTTCAATGACTGGATGAAGTGCAGCAACAAACCCAATGACTTTTCCATTTAAATGAACATCTGCTGTTCGACCTGGGTGAAGACCCTCACGCTCTGCTTGAACATATGTGATTTGGTCTGATACACCAAGCTTTTCAAATAGACCTTCTGCAATTCCTTTCGCTACATAAAAATCGACGGCTTTTTTCTCGCCCTGCCAAAGATTTTTATGCCATAAGCCTGTCAGTGCACCAGCGACATGCTCTTTTTCCAACGGTTTTGCTCCTTCAGCTTCTGCTAAGAACACAGAACCCGTTTCATAAAAACCAAATGAATCAGCTTGTCTTGCCAAGTTATATGCAACAGAATCAAGTAAGTTTGGCAGAAGACTTTGTCTAAGCACACTTCGTTCTTCACTCATTGGCAGGGAAAGTCTCGTTTTATAAGCTGGATTCAGTGCAAAAGCTGTAGACTTATGCTGATTTGTCAATGAATACGTGATCGCTTGAGAAAGACCTGCGCCTTCTAAGAAGCGTCTCACCTTTCTGCGCTTCACTTGGTATGACGTGAGACCGCCAACTGTACCAGCTGTCGCAGGCAGTGTAGACGGGATATTATCGTAGCCGTATAATCTCGCAACTTCTTCAATGAGATCTTCTTCAATCGTGATATCCATTCTACGAGAAGGAACGGTTACGACAAGAACGTCATTTGATTCGCCCACTGTAAAGCCCAGTTTGTTGAAGATTTGAATCATATCTTCTTTTGAAATGCTCATGCCAAGCACCTTGTTCACACGCTCAGTGGATACGTGGATGACATTCATACTTGTTTCAAGGTGGTTTTCCTCCACAGTCCCGCTTAGCACTTCACCGCCTGCATAGATGCTGATCAATTGCGCTGCTCTTTCGGCTGCAGACTTCGTACGCTGCGGATCAAGTCCTTTTTCAAATCGTGTGCTTGATTCACTGCGAAGCCCCAAGTCTCTAGATGCTTGACGGACTGTTTGACCGTTGAAATATGCCGCTTCTAAAAGAATCGTTGTCGTTTCATCACGCACCTCTGATTCAAGACCGCCCATGACGCCTGCGACAGCGTGCGCTTTCGTTCCGTTAGTGATCACAAGATGCTTTGATGAAAGTGTACGTTCTTGCTCATCAAGTGTTTGAATGCTTTCGTTATCAGTCGCTTTACGTACGACCACTTGCTTTGAACCAAAGCGGTCATAATCAAACGCATGAAGCGGCTGACCGTATTCAAGCAGTACAAAGTTCGTAATATCGACGACGTTGTTAATTGGGCGAATGCCTGCATTCATCAATCTTGTTTGAATCCAAAGCGGTGCTGGTCCAATCTTTACATTTTTAATGATCTTCGCTGCATAAAGTGGATTCGCTTCTTGATCCTCAATTTTCACCGAAATATAGTCTGCTGCTTTTTCTGAAGACGTGTTATGTGCTGTATCAGGAAGTTTGATGTCTTTCCCTAAGATGGCTGCAACCTCATAGGCGACACCTAGCATATTCAGGGCATCCGCACGGTTTGGCGTTAAGCCAAGCTCAAGTACCGCATCGTCTAATTGAAGTGCCTGAAGGGCATCATCTCCGGGTTTGACGTCATTTGGGAAAACAAAAATACCTTCTGCATATTCCTTTGGTACGAGTTTGCTTTCGACACCTAATTCTTGCAGAGAACAAATCATGCCATGAGACTCTTCGCCGCGCAGCTTTGCTTTTTTAATTTTAAAGTTCCCAGGAAGGACTGCGCCAACCGTTGCGACAGCCACATATTGTCCTTTATCCACATTCGGAGCTCCGCAAATAATTTGAACCGGTTCGTCTTCTCCGATATCCACGAGACATTTGTTTAATTTGTCGGCATTCGGGTGCTGTTCTCGCTCCACGACGTGTCCAACGACAACTCCTTTAATGCCTTCGCCTTTATATTCAACGGCTTCCACTTCAATTCCGCTTCTTGTGATTTTTTCTGCTAATTCATCCGGCTGAATGCCTTCTAAATCGACATAGTCTTCTAACCATTTATATGAAACAAACATGTTGATTTCCTCCTCTTAGTCCTGCTTGAATTGCTTTGTGAATCTAATATCATTTGTGTAGAAATGGCGAATATCATCAATGCCGTATTTGAGCATTGCAATCCGTTCAACACCCATTCCAAAAGCAAAGCCTTGGTAAGTTTCTGGATCAAATCCGCTCATCTTCAGGACATTTGGATGAACCATCCCAGCTCCTAAAATTTCAATCCAACCTGTTCCTTTACATACAGAACAGCCTTTTCCTCCGCATTTAAAGCAAGACACATCCACTTCGACAGATGGTTCTGTGAATGGGAAAAAGCTTGGACGCAGTCTAATTTCACGATCTTCACCAAACATTTTTCTCGCCACTGTCTCTAGCGTACCTTTTAGATCACTCATACTAATATTGTGATCGACAACAAGCCCTTCAATCTGCATGAATTGATGTGAATGAGTCGCGTCATCACTGTCTCGTCTATATACTTTCCCAGGGCAGATGATCTTCACAGGACCTTGTCCTTTATATTTTTCAAGTGTACGTGCTTGAACTGGTGACGTTTGTGTTCTGAGTAGTGTATCCTCGGTAATATAGAAGCTGTCCTGCATATCACGTGCCGGATGCTCCTTTGGAAGATTCAGCGCTTCAAAGTTATAATAATCCGTTTCGACCTCAGGACCTTCCTCAACGGTATAGCCCATACCAATAAATAAATCTTCAATATCTTCGACAACAATCGTTAATGGATGTCTTGCCCCTATTTTGATTGGGCTTGCTGGCAATGTAACATCGATCGTTTGAGACGCAAGTTTCTTCTTCACTTCTTCTTTTTCCAGCTGTTCATTTTTTTCAGCAATAGCACCAGCAATCTGCTCTCTCACTTCGTTTGCGAGTGCGCCCATTTTTGGTCTTTCTTCTGCGGACAGCTTGCCCATTCCGCGAAGCACCTCTGTGATCGGCCCTTTTTTCCCTAAATATTGAACACGAATGTCATTGACTTCTTTGAGCGAGCTAGCTGCTTCAACCTTTGCTATCGCTTCTAATTCAAGCTGTTTTAACGTTTCTTGCATGAGTGTAATCCTCCTTTTGATATACAAAACCGTCTGGATAAACGGCTGTTTGATCGTTTGAAGACAATAAAAAAACCCGTCCCTCTAAAAAAGAAGGGACGAGTTGTGGTCGCGGTACCACCCTTGTTAAGCACAAATACATGTGCGAATAAGCTTCATTGACATAACGGAATCAAACGAATCCGGTTCACCTTTACGCAAAACTTGCGGTCCCGGTGACAACTCCAGAGGTGAATTCCTGTTTCAGCATTCCTTAAATGCACTTTCAGTCTACGATGCATTCTCCCTATCAGGCCGCTCTTTGAAACAATCTTCCTCTATCATGGTTTTTAAAATATTAGTTTCATTATAGTGAAAATGAGCGCATGATGCAACACTATCCACGCAAATGATAGACAAGAACAGCTGCTGCAACAGCCACATTTAATGATTCTGCCTGTCCATACATTGGCACATATAAATTGTGGTCTGTCATTTGCAGAATCTCTGGGTTTATACCCGCACCTTCATTGCCCACAATTAATGCAAACGAACCTTCTGCCGTTACGCTTCTATACGCTTTCGCATTGTTTAGAGCACTTCCATATACAGGAATGCCTTGCTCCTTACATACTGGTATGGTCTGCTGAAGGCTTTGCTTTAAAATGGGCAGGTGGAAATGCGACCCTTGTGCGGAACGGAGCGTTTTTCCGTTAAACGCATCAACTGTTCCATCGCCTAAGATCACAGCATCAAGTCCAGCGGCATCTGCTGTCCGAATGAGTGTGCCTAGATTCCCTGGGTCCTGCACTGCATCTAATAGAAGAAGTCGTTCATACTTCTTTTTTTCAAATACAGGAACTGTACAAACTGCCGCGATGTGCTGAGGCGTTTCCGTTTCGGTCATGGCAGAAAAGGCTTCCTCGCTCAGTTCATAAAGTTCAATGTCCGGATCAATATGAGAAGGAAGCTTATCAGGCGATGTGACCATTAATTCTTTCACAACTCCGCTCTTCAATGCTTCTTCCACTAAGTGGATTCCCTCCACGAGAAACAGTCCCGTTTTCGTTCGTTCTTTTTTCGTATGGAGCTTTTTCCACTGTTTAATGTTTGTGTTTTTAGCAGATTCTATATATTTCAAGCGACTTTAACTCCTTTAAATATCATGAATTTATTATATCTCATGCACACTACATAATAAACCTGTCTTTGAGACAGAATAGGGCTATTACCATCAAAAAAGGAGTGTGGGCAATGGATTTTAATTTAAGAGGCGCAGTCATTCAAAACATCACTGGCCATAATCAAGAGCAGCTTGAGCATACGATTTTAGATGCCATTCAAAGCGGTGAGGAAAAAATGCTGCCAGGCCTTGGCGTGTTGTTCGAAGTGCTATGGCAAGAAGCATCAGAAAACGAGAAAAATGAGATTCTTGAAACATTAGAGCAAGGCTTAAAGCCTCATCAGCAGCAATAAAAGAAGCCGGTTTGCTATCATAAGCAAACCGGCTTTTTCATTTAGCCAGTGATCGGTGTTTCCATCCGAAGCGCTGGATCACGCCAAATGTCGACCCATTTTTTAATCGCAAACACAATAATCACAAATCCTAAGATCAACATAATGATTGATAGCACCGCATTCAGCACGCTGTAACCTGATGCCTCGGGATTAAGGTATACATTTGCTACCATCCAATAGCCCGCATAATTCACTGTCACATATAAGTAAGCAAGTGGAATTAAACAAGTCAGCATATATCGCCTTTTATCTGCAATTTTTAATACAACGGTTGCTCCGATGATGAGACCGACCGATGCCATTAACTGGTTTGACACCCCAAACAGCGCCCAAATGGACCCGATGTCTCCAGAGTAAAGCAAGTAGCCCCACATAAAACAAGCAAGCGCACTTGCGAACACCGACCCAGGGACCCAGTCATTTCGTTTAAGCGGTTTATAAGCTTCGCCAAAGAAGTCTTGAATTAAATAACGTGCCACACGTGTCCCTGCATCAATAGCGGTTAAAATAAAAACAGCTTCAAACATAATGACGAATTGGAAAAAATAAGACGCCAAATGACCAAAGAACGGAATTCCCGTAAAGATATACGCCATCCCTACAGCTAATGTCACAGCTCCACCCGTTCTTCCTTCTAAATCAAGACCAATTTCCTTACTCAGCTGTGGAAGGTTCTCGACACTCATCCCGAGTGTTCTGAACACTTCTGGCGTACTGTTTATCGCAAAATAATCGCCTGGATGAAGAGCCGTAGCGGCAATTAACGCCATAATTCCAACTAGACATTCTACTAGCATTGCGCCAAAAGCGACAGGCTTCATATCACTCCAGCGGTCAAGCATCTTAGGCGTTGTCCCAGATCCAACAAATGCGTGGAAACCAGATATGGCCCCGCAAGCAATGGTAATCGAAATAAAAGGCCAGACAGGACCAGCTAAAACAGGACCTCCTCCATTCACAAACTCCGTAAAGGCTGGGAATTGAATCGTTGGATTGACGACAAAGATTCCAGCAATCAATGCGATAAAAACACCTATTTTCATAAAGCTGCTTAAATAATCCCTCGGTGCGAGCAGCAGCCAAACCGGCAATGCCGCAGCAAAAAAAGCGTAGACCGGCAAGGCAAGAGCAAGCGTTTTTGTATCAAGTGTTAAAAGATCGCCAAGTGCCGTTCCTTGAATATTCGGCCCAAGGAATACGCCAACCATCAGCAAAATAAATCCCGCAGTTGTGGCCTGTTTTAAATTGCCTGTCCTTTTATAATAAAGACCAACCCCCATCGCAATTGGAATCGTGATTCCGACTGCAAATGTCCCCCAAGGATTACGTTCTAACGCATGAAGCACAACCATAGACAAACCTGCCATTGTGATCGTAATGATAAACAGCATTGCAAGCCCTGTACAAAATCCTGCGACAGGTCCTAGCTCTTCCTTCGCTACCTCTGATAACGATTTCCCCTTTTTTCGCATCGACGCAAATAAGACGACAAGATCATGTACAGCTCCGCCAATCACTGCGCCAATTAACAGCCAAAGGAGACCCGGTAAATACCCGAATTGTGCGGCTAAAATCGGACCCACTAATGGGCCGGCAGCTGCAATCGCAGCAAAGTGATGCCCAAATGTGACCCATTTATTAGTTGGCACATAATCCTTCCCGTCTTCTAATGTGTGAGCTGGTGTAGGATGATCGTCTGTCACCTTTAAGACCTTGACCATCATAAATGTGCCATAAAGACGATAGGCAATCGCTAAAATACACATAGATGCTATGACAATTGTAATCGCATTCATTTAACCTTCCCCTTTGCACAAACAATTTGTTACAAATATAACATAAATTGATTTATTTTCCTCTCTTTTAAAACCAAGTTGACAAATAAGAATAATGTGTTTATTCTTAAGGTAGCTTCACCTACTTCCATAAACTCTCTTTTGACAGGGATTCTTTAGGCTCTGTCCTTTTTATTGCTTTCATCTTACAAAAATAAAAGCCAGATCACATGTGCCTTATTCACTAGAATATTTTTTCTTCTTCTGCCAAAAACAGTTCTTTTGGCGTAACTTAAAATGACAGTTCATTTCCTGGGAAATTCAATGAAATAAAAAAAGCCCTTCCCCTATACGGGACTGACCCCCGTTTTTGAGACAGGGATCAAAACACCTTTATACAGCCAATTGCCGATAGTTTATCGGTGATTGGTTGTTTAGTTTCGTTTGAATACGAATGTTGTTATAATAATAAATGTATTCTTTGACAGTGCGTTCTACGATGCTGGTCGTAGTGCGGTCAATCCTGTTAAGATAGAACGTTTCAGACTTTAGTGAGGAATGAAACGATTCGATGGAGGCATTATCAGCGGGCGTCCCTTTACGGGACATGCTCATGGTAATGCCTTTTATATGAACAGCTTTCTGATACTCGTAAGATGTATACACAGAACCTTGATCGCTATGTAACACGCAATTCTCAGGCAGTGCTGGGAGCTGATTAAGTGTGTTTAAGATAAAGTCTGTGTCCTGCTTATCACCAATCGTAAAAGCAATCACTTCTCCATTATATAAATCCAAGATACTGGAAAGGTACAATTGTTTCTGTCCATAAGGCAAATACGTGATGTCCGTTACTAGTTTTTCAAGAGGGCGATCAGACTGAAAGTTCCGATCCAATATATTACCGGCCACGGCATAGGGCTGCCCATTCTTCTTACGCTTTTTCATTTTAACCCGGCATTGCCACTGGTTTTTCTGCATGATACGTTGAACAGTTTTATGGTTAATACGCATTCTTCTTTTTAGTATGGCTGTGATTTTTCGATAACCATATCGATATTTGTGCTTTCGGCACAACGTGCCGACCTGTTTCTCTAGTTGTCTTTTAGAATGATTCTGAGTCAAATCCTTTTTCCATCTATAATACGAAGTACGTAAGATGCCTAAATGGACACAGATGTCCTGTACTGTCATCGTTTTGCACAATTCTTCTACCAGTTTGATTGACGTTTCCTTATCAACTTCCTTTCCAATTCGTTGTACTTTTTTAAAACTTCATTCTGTTGACTCAAATAGCGATTTTCTGCCTGCAGTCTCTCTAATTCGGAAGAGTACTCGGGACCCTTTCCATAGGTATATTGTTTTCCAACAGGCTGTTCGAACCGGTGTGTATCCCCAGCCTTATGCCACCTCACCCATGTCTGAACCTGCGTCTTATTCTTGATATTCAATTTCTGCATGATCTCTTTCATAGGTACGCCTGCCAATCTCATTTCTACAGCCTTCTGTTTGACTTCAACCGGATAACTCACTCTTGTCCCCATCGAAAAAACACCTCCATGTTTTATTTCGGATCACAACGATCCATTTTCAAACTTGAAGGTGTTTTTTATTTGTCTCATCTTATGGGGTCAGTTCCATACTGAGGAAAGGCTTTCTTACTTAAGAACCGTACGTGATCTGCTCAACCGTTTTTTGATCAAGTCTTTTGATCACTTCTGTTAAAAGCTTCACTGCATTTTCATAATCATCTCGGTGAATCATCGCTGCATGGGTATGAATATATCTGCTTGGTATCCCGATCGATAGTGATGGCACACCATGACCTGTTAAATGGATACCGCCAGCATCTGTCCCGCCGCCAGGCATGGAGTCGTATTGGTAAGGAATGTTCAATTCGTCCGCTGTTTGGACAACAAAATCCCGAAGCCCTTTATGAGATACCATCGAAGCATCAAATACAACAATCGTTGGCCCTTTGCCAAGTTTGCTTGTTGCTTCTTTTTCAGTAATGCCCGGCGTGTCTCCTGCTACACCAACATCAATGGCAAATCCAATATCAGGCTGGATTGTAGCCGCTGCTGTTTTAGCCCCGCGCAGGCCAACTTCCTCTTGTACAGTTGCAACACTGTAAGCAATATTCTCATGCTGAGTATTGTGTAAGTTCTTCATGACATCAATCGCAACTGCACAGCCGATACGGTTGTCCCATGCTTTTGCAAGGAGCATTTTTTCATCATTCATCACTGTAAACTCAAAATAAGGGACGATTTGATCTCCAGGCAGAACGCCCCACTCCATTGCCTGTTCTTTGCTTGATGCACCGATATCAATAAACATATCTGTGATCTCAATCGATTTTTTTCGAGCTTCAGGTGACAAGACGTGCGGCGGCTTTGAGCCAATCACACCTGTAATGTCTCCCTTTTTCGTTACAATGGTCACACGCTGCGCGAGCATGACCTGTGACCACCATCCGCCGACAGTTTGGAAGCGAATGTAGCCTTTGTCATCAATTTTTGTCACCATGAATCCTACTTCATCTAAGTGACCAGCAAGCATAATTTTAGGTCCGTTTGCGTTTCCTTCCTTCTTAGCGATTAAGCTGCCAAGGCGGTCACTAGAGACTTCATCTGCATATGATTCTATGTATGTCTGCATGACTTTTTTGACATCACGTTCATTTCCTGGAATCCCTTTTGCATCCGTTAGGTCTTTCAGCATAGTTAATGTTTGATCTAGCTTTGTCATTCCATATATCCTCCTTTATCTTCATGGTGCATTCTTATTATACAAAACCTTTTTCGTTCAATACGATCTTTTTATGAATATTTTTTCGTTTTACGAAATATTTTTTTAAAAAAAGTTGAAACCTTTTGGCCTTTTCATTCGTAGTATATCAGATAACGGTATTGGAGGTGCATCCTGTCATGTTTGTAATCCTCATTAGACTAGCTCTTGTTGCACTGCTTGTCTACATCTTCTACATGGCGGTAAAATTCTTCTCAAATCCGAGAAGAAAGCTGAAACAAGCACAATTAAAAGAAGGCTTTTATTTTATGGACGAACAACAAAATGCACGTAAAAATTTTAATTTCGTCTATAAAGGTGTCTTGTTTGAAGGGGAGAAGCATGTTCCGTCTAAGGATCATCCTCTATTTGTCCACTCCATTTACGTTTGGACGGAGTCACCTGAGAAGCTAAGTGAATTTACATTAGAAGACTTTGAAAAATTGGAGGAAAACATTATCGAACGTTATCCTCAAACAAAAATTGATTGGGATCAGCCCATTAAAAAAATCAAACAAAAAAAAGGAGCAGACACGCCGTCTTGATGGCGTCTGCTCCTTTTTCAGATGAACTTGATATATCCTAATATGATCAACTGCACCATGATTAACACTGGCATGCCAATTTGAAAGGCAGGATGCTTTGTTTTATGACGGAAATACTGCATCCCTAGATACGATCCGAAAGCCCCAAAAAGCACGGCAGCACTCCATAAGTGCGCCTCTGAAATTCTCCATTTATGCGCTTTTGCCCGGCGCTTGTCCTCTCCCATGAGAAAGAAACCATAGCCATTTACCAAGATGAGCAGCACAATCAACGCGATATTCATTCATTTCACCTCACATGATGAGCAAAAAAGATCATCCCTCGACGGAATGATCTTTTATATGACTTACTTGTCTAGTTGTGCTTTTGCAGCATCAGCAAGCTGATTGAATGCACTTAAATCATTCACAGCAAGGTCAGCAAGCATTTTGCGGTTTACTTCGATACCAGAAAGCTTTAGGCCATGCATTAAACGGCTGTAAGAAAGACCGTTCATACGAGCTGCAGCATTGATACGAGTGATCCATAGTTTACGGAAGTCACGTTTTTTCTGACGACGGTCACGGAAAGCGTAGTTTCCAGATTTCATCACCTGTTGGTTTGCTACTTTGTATAATCTATGTTTTGAACCGAAATAACCTTTTGCTAATTTAAGAACCTTTTTACGACGCTGACGCGACACAGTTCCGCCTTTTACTCTTGGCATTGTAATTCCCTCCTATGATTCCTATTCCAAATTACTTGATGTTTGCAAGTTGTTGTTTGATACGTTTGAAATCTCCAGCACTTACGATTGCGCTCTTACGCAATTTACGTTTTTGCTTTGTAGATTTGTTAGCGAACAGGTGACTTGTGTACGCATGAGAACGTTTAAGTTTACCAGAACCTGTTTTTTTGAAACGTTTAGCAGATCCGCGGTGAGTTTTCATTTTTGGCATTGGATATTTCCTCCCTCTGTTACTTTACTTTTCGACTTTTGGTGCAAGCATGAGGAACATGCTACGTCCGTCCATCTTAGGTTTTGTTTCTACTGTTGCTACTTCAGCGCAAGCTTCAGAGAAACGGTCTAACACGCGCTGTCCGATTTCTTTATGCGTAATCGCACGCCCTTTAAAGCGGATAGAAGCTTTCACTTTATCGCCCTTTTCAAGGAATTTGATTGCATTACGGAGCTTCGTGTTAAAATCATGTTCATCAATTGTCGGGCTCAACCGAACTTCTTTTAAGCTAATGATTTTTTGATTCTTACGTGCCTCTTTATCCTTCTTCTGCTGTTCAAATCGGAACTTACCATAGTCCATGATTCGGCAAACAGGTGGTTTTGCATTTGCAGCAACTAACACAAGGTCAAGATTGGCTTTAGTAGCTATCTCCAGAGCTTCCTGGCGGGTTTTAATCCCCAGCTGATCGCCATTTTGTCCGATCAAACGAACTTCACGCGCACGAATACCTTCATTAACTAATTGATCTTTGCTAATAGTGAGCCACCTCCATGAGATTTTGAATTGAGTTCACAATTCATTTTGACCATTTCGTTGTATGTTTTACAGGCAAACAAAAAGTGTGGGCATATAAAACACCCACACTGCGAACATTTGCATGAAAAAATAAATGTACGGTCAACCTGTCAACTACAAACACGTGTCAATCAGGTGAGAAGCGGGTGCTTCTGCTTGTGATATCTATTCAATTCGTTAATAATTCTACACAATTTTCATTTGTCCGTCAAGTAAGCGAACTCTTGAAACAACTTTTTTATTTTAGCATGATTAATCGAATTGGGCAAGGCTTTTTCAAAACAATGACGCCATCAAAGAATGAATTGCATAAAGATTGGGATGACAATGACGGTCACAACTCCTACGACCACAACGGCGATACTTGCCATGGCCGCTTCTACTTCTCCCATCTCAATCCCAACAGAGACGCCAAGTGCATGTCCTGATGTACCGAGTGCAAGCCCTTTTGCCACTGGATTTTTAATTCGAAACCATTTTAAGAAGAAAGCACCTAGTGCATACACAATGACTGCATTAAATATGACCGCAAAGGCTGTGATATCTGCAATTCCGCCAATATCCTTTGCAATCGGAAGAGCAATCGCTGTCGTCGCTGCCTGCGGGAGCATACTTTTCATTACAGCCGCATCAAGATGAATTCCTTTTGCTACGACATACACAATTGTAATGGAGCAAAGTGATCCTACAAAAATAGCGGATAAAATCTGCCACCAATATTTTTTAAGCAATGCGCGCTGCTTATAAAGCGGAATAGCGAAAGCGATCGTCGCAGGCTCTAAGAAAAACTTGATAATCTTGCCGCCCTCATTATAATCTGCATAGGAAAAACCGCCAATTTTTAAAAATAAAATGCCTAACACCATGGCCACAAAAAGTGGTGTGAATAAGAAGAAGCCTTTTGATTTTTTAAATAAGAATGTACCGATTCCAAAGGCGACCAATGAGACGACTATACCAAAATAAGGACTCATCGTACTTGTACCCATCCTGCATCTCTCCTTTAATGCGTACTTGAAGCTGGTTTATTAGAATGAGAAGGAGTCGATTTGCTCTCCTTTGTCTCTTTACGTTTCTGTGGTTTGTCTGATAATTGCATGAGAAGCTGCGTGAATAGCCCTGTCGCTGCTAGTAACATAATCGTTGCAATGATAATGACACCGACGACTTGCACACCTACTTCTTGCATGACACCTAGTGATTGAATAACCGAGATACCAGAGGGAACAAATAGAAAGCTAATGAGCCCTGTCAATGATGTACCTAATTGCTCCACTTGCTCCAGTTTGACGATTTTCGTTGTCAGCAAAACAAATAATAGAACCAGACCAATCACAGATGCAGGCATCGGAATTGGTAAATACATTGAAATGAGATTAGAAACGAACATTACGGTTGCAAAGATAAATGCTTGAGATAGAAATCCATATACTTTAGTGGCACTCATGCCCCTTCACCTCTTTCTTCGACTGCCCTCAGTATACGGAATGAAATAAATGAATGAAGCGTTTACAATCAAACTCGCCGAATTCAATGAATGAAATGCAGAAAACGAGTATTGAAATACAAATAAAAAAAGCCGTCCTACTCTAGCAGGAGCGACTTCTTTAGTTCTTTGGCGTAAGTACGGCTGACAGGAATAATCGACCCGTCTGTCATATGCAGATTATACGTCGAATTAAACCACGGCTGTACTTCTTTCATATGAGAGGTGTTCACGATATAGCTTCGATGAACCCTCATAAAGTAAGCCTCAGGCAGTTTCTTTTCAATGACCACAAGCGGTTCTGTGACCTCATACATGTGATCCTTTGTTTTCACGACCTTTTTCCCCTCACTGAGCCCTACATACATGATCTCTTCTACTTTCAGAATGACAATTGAGTCATCAACTGAAATGGCTAGTTTTTGCTGATGGGGGATTTTCTCATCTGACAGCTGGTGGTCTTGCGTCTCAACAGATTTCCACTTTTTAAACTTTTGGATCGTTTGCAAAAGCCGTTCTTCATCAAATGGTTTTGTTAAATAATCAAGCGCACTGACCTCAAACGCCTTCAGCGCATACTGATCAAATGCTGTCGCAAATACAATCGCTGGCGGATCAGACATCCGGTTGAGCCTTTTGGCAATATCAAATCCATTTTCACCTGATAAATCAATGTCTAAAAAGAGCAGGTCCGGCTTATGATCCACCATCCGGTCAAAAGCAGATTCTATATTTTCTGCTTCCTCTATTTGAACATCCTCTTTCGTTCTGCGTAATAAGTATTTTAATTCATCTCTTGCTAACACTTCATCATCTACGATTAATACGTTTATCAACGAAAATCATCCTTTTTTACATAGTCCATTGGAATGCGAAATGAGATGTCAGTGCCTTGACCGCTATGAATGGATAAAGCGGCTTGTCTGCCAAAAATCCCTCTTAACCGCTGATCTAAATTAAAAAGAGCCGTACCTGTTCCTTCTTTGGATTCAACAGGCGCTTTTAATAGCTGAGCCATCTTGTCATTCTCGATTCCCTGTCCATTATCCGTCACTTTCATATTGACATGCCCATCTTTCATCACAGCGGATACGATGACTTCACAGCTCGTTTGATGTTTAGGAAAAGCGTGTCTCACTGCATTTTCAACAAGCACCTGAAGCACAAATGGCGGAATCATCACCTGCTCCAGCACCTTTTCAATTTGAAAGGTCACATGGTATTTATTTGGAAACCTTGCTTGTTCAAGTGACAAATATGCTTCTACATGCTGAATTTCTTTATGAAGTGGAATGAGCAGCTGGCGAGCGCCTTGCAAATTGGATCGAAAATAAATACTCAGTTGCAGCAGCAGCTTCCTAGCCATCTCTACGTTCGTTCTACACAAGACAGAGATGGTATTAATGGCGTTAAATAAAAAGTGCGGATTCACTTGCGCTTGAAGCGCTTTGATCTCTGCATCTTTTAGCAGACGGCTTTGGGTTTCTGCCTCCCCAAGCTCAAGCTGTGTGGAAAACAGCATTGCCAGGCCTTCTGCAAGCTCCTCTTCCACCCTGCTTAATCCGACCGGAGAATTGAAATACATTTTTAACGTTCCGATCGTTTGACCATTGGAGGTGAGGGGCAGCACAATCGCCGCTTGAAGCGGGCAATGGGTGACTGAACAATTGATTTCATCTTTCGAATGCGCCTTCATAATTTTGCCGCTCATCAATACTTGTTTAGACAGCCCTGTAATGAGGCTTTTCGATGGAATATGATGATCTGTCCCATCTCCAACATGCGCTAAAATCTTTTCTGTATCGGTTAAGGAGACCGCATCTGTTTCTGTTAATCGATGAATGATCTCCGCCACGCTTTTACATGACTGTTCATTTAACCCTTGGCGGAAGAAAGGCAGCGTTTGATCGGCGATTGAAAATACACGGTGTGTCTGCATCGCCTTTGCCTGCTCTTCTTGCCTAATGACTGACTGTAAAATCGATAAAAAGATAAAGCTGCCAATTCCATTCACAAAAATCATCGGCAAAGCAATGATACTCACAAGCCCCCAAGCATCAGCAAATGGTCTTGCAAATAGAAGAATAATGATCATTTGCAAGGATTCCATTGCCACACCAAAAAGTGCGGCTTGGCGAGGTGTCACCATTCGATTCTTCCGCTTAAACCTGCTGCCGACATAGCCTGCAATCACACCGGCTAAAATCGAAGAAATCGCACAGCTGAGTGCCGTGCTTCCTCCTAATGAATAGCGATGAATCCCAGCTAGAAGCCCTGCACCAATGCCAACAAATGGCCCTCCTATTAATCCGCCCATTTCGATTCCCATGATTCTCGTATTGGCAATTGAGCTTGACGAGCCGAGATGATAGGAAAACTCATGATTCATGACCATCTGCTGCTGGATTTCAATTCCTGTGTAATTGCTGATAATACTAAAAGAAGCAAAAATAAAGACAAGAACTGCCTTTTTTCGAAACCCTTCATTATGAAGCAATAGATTGCGAAAGCCCTTCACATGGGCAAGCACAAACCCTAAAATAACGATGATCCCAACACGCTCGATCATCATAATAATTAAATGAAGCAAACCTGCCACCTCAATTGGATGTATGTATTATTTACTGTCTTTCTATTCTATCATGTGCGGTCAATGTTCAAATATCTCTCAAATCTTTTCTTTATTGCCCTCATCTTCTATTGTAAAATGAACTTGAGCCGTCACTTGCAATTGAAGGTAACACATACATAACAAGGGAGAAGATCATGAAAGCCGTATTTTTCGATTTAGATGATACTTTGCTTTGGGATGAAAAAAGCATTCATACCACTTTTCAGGAAACATGCCGCGAAGCGGAAAAAAAATATGGACTGAATCCAGAAACATTTGAACAGATTGTTCGTGAAGAAGCAAGAAAGCTGTATTCGTCCTATGAAACATATGATTATACTGTCATGATCGGAATTAATCCTTTCGAAGGACTGTGGTCCAATTTTAGTGAACCGATTAGCGAAGGCTTTCAAAAATTGAATGCCCTTGCACCTGAGTACCGCAAGAACGCTTGGACCAATGGCTTAAAAGAAGCAGGAATTGACGATGAGGCATTTGGACAATATTTGGCTGATTTTTTTGCAGCCGAGCGGAGAAAACGCCCATTTGTCTATGAAGAAACGTACCCTGTTTTAGACCGTCTGAAAGGCAGCTATGAATTGCTCCTTTTAACAAACGGAGATCCTAGTCTTCAAAAAGAAAAACTAGCAGGTGTTCCTGAGCTTGCGCCTTATTTTAATGAAATTGTGATTTCAGGAGATTACGGGAAAGGCAAACCTGACCCTGGCATCTTTGAGCACTGCCTTCAGCTGTTAAATCTAACAAAAGACGATGTGATCATGGTGGGAGATAATCCAAAAACAGATATTCTTGGGGCATCTCGAGCCGGGATTCAAACCGTTTGGATCAATCGACATGGCAAAAAGAATGAAACAGATGTAACGCCAGATTATGAAATCAAAGACTTACATGAATTGTTTGATATATTAAAATAGAACACAAAAAACACCCTTCTCCTGACGAGATTGGGTGTTTTTGTGTGCTCAAACTACACAATGACCGCTAGACTTTGCGCTTGCTTGTCTAAGCTGCGGGCTGCTTCTCCTACATTCATAAATTCCTCACTTGCCTGCTTTACAAGATCACGATTTGTAAACACGGTTGTCTTGGCCCGGCTCGTTCCGCTGCTGACCTTCTCTACTTCTGCATGAATCGCCTTTACATATTGATCTACTTTGACAATCGCTTCTTTTGAATTAGTTGCAAGCTTTCGAATTTCTGCCGCCACTACACTAAAGCCATTTCCATAGGAACCTGCATGGGCTGCTTCGATCGCCGCATTTAATGCAAGGAGCTGGGTTTGTGAGGAAATACTGTTAATCGTTGTAGCAATGGAGCTGATGGACTCTACCTGCTCTGTTAATCCTTCTAGTAAGCTCATATTTTGATCTGTTTCGTTTGCTATATGATCAAAGGAGACATTGACTCTTTGACTATGCTGGATGCCCACTTCTGCTCGCTCCATTAATTTCGCAGACATCTCCTTTAAAACGTCTACGACCTGTTTCATCGTGCTTTCTCTTTCTGTTATGTCTGTTGCGACTTTCACAACACCCACTACGCGTTCCTCTTCATTGCGGACAGGTGTATATGTCGCTTCAAGCCATAAGCTGTCACCATTTTTCGTCGTCCGCTGCACCTTTTCCTGAAAGACTTGCCCCTCTTTCAAACGCTTCCAAAACATTTGATAGCTTGCGTGTTCTGCAATATGAGGAGGACAAAACTGTCTATGTTTTAAACCAATCATTTCTTGCTTTGAATATCCCAGGGCTTTTGCAAAAATATCATTGACCCATAGGACTTCACCTGTCACATCAAATTCAATCATCGCCAGTGAGTGTTCCAATGCACGAAGTACTGCTGATCGCTCCAATACTTGTGATGATAAAGTGTTTGTTGTTTGCGTCATCGCTTTCATTCCCCCAATTTAACTCGAACCAATAGTACATACTTACCCATACTTTCGCACTATCTAAACGTATCATTCAAGGGACTGGATCACTAGTGGAGGATTTTCCCCAAAAAGAAAAAGCCAGTGATCTAAAGAGAAAGATCACTGGCTGCTTCGCTTGAAAAAGATTATTTTTTCGCTTCTGCTACTGCATGTTTCACAAAGGCTTCAAGATCCATTGTTTCTGAATCTTGCTCTCCGTATTTTCTTACATTGACTGCGCCATTTTCTGCTTCTTGATCTCCGACGACTAGCATGTATGGGACCTTTTGCATTTGCGCTTCTCTAATCTTGTATCCGATTTTTTCATCACGGCTGTCAAGCTCTACACGAAGACCTTCAAGCTGCAAACGTTCTTGTACTTTTTTCGCATAGTCTAAATGGACAGACGGTGAAACCGGTATGACTTGGAATTGTACAGGTGCCAGCCAAGTTGGAAGGGCTCCTTTGTATTCTTCAATTAAGAAGGCAACAAAACGCTCCATTGTAGAAACAACACCTCTATGAATCACGACTGGACGATGGTGCTTGCCATCTTCTCCGATATATGTGAGATCGAAGCGCTCTGGAAGTAAGAAATCAAGCTGTACAGTAGACAGTGTCTCTTCTTTTCCAAGAGCTGTCTTCACTTGAACGTCAAGCTTCGGACCATAAAATGCCGCTTCGCCTTCTGCCTCATAATAGTCATGACCAAGCTCGTCCATTGCATCCTTTAGCATCGATTGCGCTTTATTCCACATTGCATCATCGTCGAAATACTTCTCAGTATCTTCTGGATCACGGTAAGATAAGCGGAATGTGTAGTCATTCAAGCCAAAGTCTTGATACACTTCTTCAATTAGGCGAACTGTACGAATGAATTCGTCTTTGATTTGATCTGGACGTACAAAGATATGTGCATCGTTTAATGTCATACCGCGAACACGCTGAAGGCCAGATAAAGCACCTGACATTTCATAACGGTGCATTGTACCAAGCTCTGCAATACGAATTGGCAATTCGCGATAGCTATGCGGCTCGTTTTTGTAAATCATCATATGGTGAGGACAGTTCATCGGACGAAGAACAAGATCTTCGTTGTCCATTTCCATCACAGGGAACATGTCTTCTTGATAATGCGCCCAGTGCCCTGATGTTTTATACAATTCAACATTTGCAAGAACCGGTGTATACACATGCTCATAACCAAGGCGTACTTCTTTATCGACAATGTAACGCTCAATCACGCGGCGGATCGTTGCGCCTTTTGGCAGCCACAGCGGTAGACCTTGACCTACCTTTTGAGAGTTCGCAAACAGTTTTAGCTCTTTTCCTAGTTTACGGTGATCGCGTTCTTTCGCTTCTTCAAGCAGGCGTAAGTGCTCATTTAGATCATCTTTGCTGAAGAAAGCTGTACCGTAAATACGCTGAAGCATTTGATTGTTGCTGTCACCTCTCCAGTATGCACCTGCAAGGCTTAACAGCTTAAACTCTTTGATTTTCCCTGTTGATGGCAAGTGAATGCCGCGGCAGAGGTCAAAGAATTCACCCTGCTCATAAATCGTAACAGCTTCACCTTCTGGAATCGCTTCTAACAGCTCAAGCTTTAATTGATCACCAATCGCTTCAAAGCGTTTTTTCGCTTCTTCTCTTGATACTTCAATTCGCTCGATTGGCAGATTGCTGTTAATGATTTTTTTCATTTCTTTTTCAATCTTTGGTAAATCTTCAGGTGTGATGGCAACATCGATGTCCACATCGTAGTAGAAGCCATTTTCAATCACAGGACCTACGCCAAACTGAACGTGATGCTCTTTTCCATACAGGCGTTTGATTGCCTGTGCTAGCAAATGAGCTGTGCTGTGGCGCATAATATCGAGTGCCTCATCACTTTTATCTGTGATGATCTCAATTGTTCCACTTTCTAGTAGCGGCGTACGCAGATCTATTTCTTTACCGTTCAATTTACCGGCAAGCGCTTTTTTCTTTAGGCCTGGGCTAATTGATGCCGCGATGTCTTCTGTTGTAGCTGTTTTGTCAAACTCCTTGACTGCTCCATCTGGAAATGTAAGTTGAATTTGTTCTGACATCTCTGGTCACTCCTTTTTTTGGCAATATAAAAACCCCGCCCCCTGGAAAGGGACGAGGTTGAATAAACGGAATCGTGGTTCCACCCTTTTTCCCGTATTTGCAGCTTTCTTTTTCATAAGCAAACACGGCTTGTGTTTCGATAACGGGAATTCCCGTCAGCCATTACTAAAACGTTCACAGCTGATGTTCAAAGGTGGTAAAGCAAATGGTCCTCTGCTAGGAAGCTTTCAGCCAAGGCTTCCCTCTCTTTAAGCGGGTATTCATTTGTTCATGTCCTTATCAATACGGTCTCTGTATGAAGTTACACCGTATTATAAAACGTTTTTTCGTGAAAATCAAGAAAGCTTTTCACTTTTCTGTCCCAAATGGTCATGGACAAATTGAACATTGTGTTCTTGAAATGAATGAGCCGGGAATACCTCGACCCTTTCTTGAAAAATATTTTGAATGGTCTGTACCATCGAGTGACCCGTATCATTTGTAAACAGGTCAATCTTTTTGGGCGCTATGGATACGAGTGGTGCAATCAGCTGCGAATCAATATACATTGGATGCTCTCTTACAAACTGTCTGTCTATGTATTGTTTTTGATCACGCTCAGAAGCGTACCGAAATTCCCAAATCATCAGGCGATCCTGATGCACAACATGTACTTTTTCGAGCTTTGGTTCTTTTGCCATCACATAGTCTCGAAGCGATTGAATAAAGTTTTGATATTCTTGTTCCATTTTGTATTCTTCAATGGAGACTTCAACATAGTTCTTCAGCCTCCTGTCATACTCTGACAGTCTGAATGTCATAAATGAACCAATTGAAAAAATACCTTGCTGTAAAGAAATGGTCTCAAGCTCCTTTGTTAACAGGGCTTCTCTTGACGGTTCTTGATGAATGCCGGGAATATCATCTAAATCCCCATTCATGATGCTGTGGGCAATTGAAAGAATTTGGTGCTGCTCTTCAGGATCTTTAAATAAATACGTGTTTTCAAGAATGCTGCGCATGCGCTCATTTTCTTTGCATTCCAAAAAAAAGTGAACTAGTAATGGCCGCACAATGGACTCAAGTCCTTCTTTTGATTCCTTCGCCTCTATGAGAAGCCGGTCTTTCCCTTGTTGAATTGACATGTGATGCCGACTGTCCAAGTGTTCAGCAAGATGTAAAAAAGCGGCGGTATCATATTCATCTTCAAAGATTATTTCAAGCATGTTTGTCCCCCCTAACGACATCTGTTACATATATATGGGGAGAACATAAAAAATAGACGCCTAAAATAAATCAGGCATCTTTCTTTTTAAAATGAGCGGAACTGAGATAAAGATCAGATAAATCAAACAAACGATTGCTAAAGCGGCATAATTGCCGCTGACAAAGCTTGAGCCAAGGACATTTAATGCAACTGTACCCGGTATTAAGCCTAAAAAGGTAGCTGCCGTAAATGCACGATAATTTGCACGTGAAGCTGCTGCCGCATAGCTGACAAAGTCAAAATGGATTGGGGCAATTCGCAATAACAAAATGTAAAGAAACCCATGCTCCTGAATGCGGGACGTCACCGCTCTCAGCTTCCGGCTGCTTGATTCTGTATCCTTCTTTTTTGAACGAAAGGTTGTAGCAAGTAAGAAGGAGCCTGTTGCCCCGGCAGTAGCACCAACGAGGGCATAAATCGTCCCAAGGACACTTCCGAATGCCAAACCTGCTGCCAGCGAAAAGACCGTAAGTGGGACGAGAACAAACGGGCGAAAAAGAGATAAGAAAAGAAAAACAAAGGGAGCCAGCAGTCCAAATTGAAGCACCCAATTCTTCACATCTTTCGGCGCCAGCTGAAGATGCTGTTTGTTCAGCCACCAAAGTAAAACAGCGAGACCTGCAATCACGAGAAAAAGCAGCCATTTTCTTTTGTTCATTTCATTTGCTCCTCCTTCAGGTGATAGACGGTTTTATAAATGACGGCGGTTTTCTCCTTCGAGCAAGACTGCCTCTGCTAAATAGAGAATTCGTTCCATTAAACGAGCGGCTTTGACCTCTTCTTTTTCCCCGCGCTGTGAGTACGTAAAGTGATGCTTCAGTTCACTTGGTGCGAAATTAGAAGAGAAGAAAGTCGGCAGCTGCTCTGCCATACGGTATTGTAAAATCGTTCCGAGTAGTTCATCTCGAACCCAGCTTGTCATCGACTCTGCCCCAATATCATCAAGCATTAAAATAGGAGTGGATTTGACCATGTTCAGTTTTGATTCTAGTGTGTGATCGGCTAACGAATTTTTTAGCTCTCTCACAAATTCAGGCACGTACACAAGGAGAGATGGGTATTCCTTCTCCGCTAACTGCTGCGCAATGGCTGCCAGAATATACGTTTTTCCTACTCCGAACTTTCCGTGTAAATATAAGCCCTTCCCTTTGCCCGTCTCATCATAGCTTTGCAGGAATTGTCCTACTTTTTGAATGACTTCCTGTCTTCCCACAACGTTCAGATCAGCGAACGTCGCTTGAAGAACATTTTGCGGAATGTACATGCTTTTCATGAGTTCTTGCTGTTTATTCTGTCTATCGAGCCGCAGCTTGACTGGACAAGGGGAATATTCAATATCAATACTCTGACCTTTGATCACAAGCTTCGGGTGATAACCGTCTAAAATCGCATTGACGTTCTCTTCATCTAAGCAATATGAACAGCCCTTCGACTGCTGCACATATTCAAAAAGCCGGTTCAAGCTACGATTGATCATGTCTTCGTGCATGTCTTCTTGGTGCTCCTGTAAAAAGGCTTTTACATTTTCATCAGATAGTACACTTTCTTTAATCTGATTGTATCTTACACGAAAATCTACGCGCCCTTTTAGCTGTTCAAATGAACGACCGATCGGTTTCATCCTCATCTCACCTCATCTTAATGTGCATTGTACTTTTTCATATTTTTAAACTGATCTAACAGTTTTTCTTTTTCTCGTTCGAGGTCTTCTGTCGATAGGCTGTCTGTTTGTTCTTTTGCCGGCTGTTCTTTCGTTTCGGTTTCTTTCATCCAGTCAGGAAGCTTCTCTTCACGGACAACTTTCCCTGATCCGTATGTGCTGCGCTGCTTTTTCTGCTGCGCCCACTCTGTCATTTGCCTGTTCTCTTCTTTGGCCATTTTCATGGCCGCCGCTACGGTTTTAATTTTCTTTCTCACCCAATGAGCGGCGATTTTTTGCATATATGTTTTCGACAGCTTCATATCTGTTTTCAGTAATGTATAGTAGATCAAAACGTTCATGACACCTGGCTCTAGCTGCTGCTCAAGCATAATATCTTCGACAATTCTTAAGTCGGCATATGTTGGCTCAATGCCGTCAGCCATATCTTTTAGCAGCTCCCTAGGCGAAATATGATCAAGCTTTTCAATCAATTTGGCATCCGGCGTTTCTGCCGCTGGCGCTTTTGAAGCATCTTGACGCAAGTGTCTCGGCTGTTTTTGATCAATGAGTTTTGGCTGCTCGCCTCTGTATTCAATTTGGTACCAGTCTCTTGCTGCTTTTCTCAGCTCTTCTGTTGAGATCATTTGATCCGAACCGCAGGCGCCTGCTACAATATTTTGCATTTGAAGCGGGGTGATGCCGTATACAACGGCTAACTTCTTAATGGTTTCTTTCACCTGCTTTGTCAAAGCCTTTCTTGGAATCATCATATCAGACATGCCTGCTAACAATAAATCGAAATCAAAAGAATCGTCTGAGAGAGGAGCCGGTTGACTCGATCCAACGGTCACATATTCATAGCCCTGATCAAGTGATGACGCCTGATTGATTTCTTCTGTCATCCTGCGTTCACCTGGCTGCAATACGTGAAAGACTTCTTCAAACGACCGCGAGATGTTCTTTGCCTCTGCCGAAACACCAGGATATGAGAAATAATCACGAAGCTGCATATATTTCGCTTTCTCTACACGATGGTACAGCAGGACATTCAGCATACCATCTTGGAAAAACTCATCTGGTCTTAGCGGCGGCACAAGCTCATATGTAAACAGTCTGCCTTCTTCCGTTTCCTGTTCATATGTGCGGAGTAACCCAATCGCTTCAAGCTTTAAACGTTCCTCAAAAATATCATTCAAATTCGTTTGCAGCATGACCATGAGCTGCCGATGAGGTGCGGGTTTTCCCCACATACGATTTTGTTCCAGCTCTCCCCACAGCGTCATATATAAGCTGAAAGCGGACATGCCTATAAGCGGCTGATATAAAAGAGTGATGAGCTGTCTATCGATGTCACCGAGCAATGAAGCGCTTTTGACGACATACGGATCGACGGCTAGCACTTCCTTCCAATGCTCTGTCATATGCTGATCCTCCCCATGAATTGCAATTGTTTCTATTGTACACCCTTTTTACGTTTTACGCTTTACGCAGGAAAAAGAGCGTGAAGAATCTTCAGCTCTTTTTTAGCGTTCTTTCTTTAATAAATCTTTTAATTCATCAATAAAGACGTTGATATCTTTAAACTGCCGGTAAACGGAGGCAAACCTGACGTAAGACACTTCATCAATTTTTGCCAGCTCGTCCATTACCATTTCACCTACAAGCTCACTTTTCACTTCTGACATGCCTTGATTACGCAGTTCTTTTTCGATATTAAAGCAGACATCCTCCAGCTGCTTTAAAGCAACAGGACGCTTTTCACATGCTTTAATGAGTCCTCTCAGCATCTTTTCGCGGCTGAATTCTTCTCGAATTCCTTCTTTTTTCACCACAATCAGTGGTAACTCTTCTAATTTCTCAAACGTCGTAAAGCGATATTGGCAGCTTTCGCACTCTCTTCTACGACGGATGGATTTCCCTTCATCTACTGGTCTTGAATCAAGCACCCTTGTGCCAAGGTGCTGACATGTGGGACATTTCATTTCATCAGCTCCGATCTATTCTTGGAAGTTGTTTGTCTAGTTCATCATAAAGGGAAAAAACCGTTTTCTCACTATAGCCAAAATCTGTTGGCAAGGCTGTTTCTGTTGTCACATTAAAATCGACAGCTGTTTCAAAAGGACGAATTGAAATGACAGTCGCTACGAGAAAGGCTTTTTTCGGCATACTGATGTTTGCGCTGATTTCACCTCGTTCTGCTGAAACAGATGTCACTTGATAGGAAGCGTGCCCAGAAAGCATGGCTTCAAGCGCTTGAAAAACTTGCGCATTCGTCGATTTGTAGTAATGGCTTTTCAGTTCTGACACTGGATGCTCGTCAGATGTTTCTGTATGGTTTGACATGAACCGTTTGAACTTTTGTCCTAAAGTCATATACGTATCCCCTTTGCCATAATGCCTCTTCTTTATTTTATAAAAAAAACCTTTGTTTTCCTAGAACAAAAGTATAGGCAAGTTGGGGAATGTTGGATTTTGTCTATCAAAGAAATATAAAAAGGAGCATAACACAAAGGCATTTCAATGCTTTTGGCCAGCTCCCATTGCAATCTTTTTTATGTTTACAGTGCTTTGGCTTGTGCCTGTTTCACTTGTACAGGTCCCATGCCTCGAGGAATTTCAATGTTTTCTCTTGTTTCAGCACCTAATTCATCTCCGATATGATCTGCTGCGATATTCGGATCTAGGTCGCCGCAAGTATAAACATCTATGCTCGCATAACCATGTTCAGGAAAGCTGTGAATTGTCAGATGAGATTCAGAAATAATGACAACTCCACTTACTCCTTGAGGTGCAAATTTGTGAAAAGCAACCTCTCTTACTTCAGCTCCTGATTTCAAAGCTGCATTTACAAACGTTTTTTCAATAAAATCCATGTCGTTCAGTTTATCACAGTCGCATCCCCATAGCTCGGAGATAACGTGACGTCCGATTGTTTCCATCATGGACCCCCCTTAAACAAGAATGAAAGAGTGAAGTTCTAAGCAGCCGGACCGGACATATACCACGGGGGAAAGTTAGTCCAAAGAGGTCCTAACCCTTTAAGTATACCCGAATGAGTCTGCGAACAAGAAGTTCACGAAAAATAGTATACTTTGTTTAGACCCATTTTGCAAGCTGTGTTTTCAATGGGATTTTCTCTCATTCCTTGAAAAGGGACGTTCGTCTTCTTCATTTCAAACAGCAGAAAGCTCTTTCATCTGCGATCCGACAAACTTCACAAGATCCACCACTCTGCATGAATAACCCCATTCATTGTCATACCATGCAAGAACTTTTACTTTTCTATCCCCCATCACCATCGTTGTCAGTCCATCTACGACAGCTGAATAAGGGTTCGTATTAAAGTCTGTAGAAACAAGCGGCTCATCCGTGTAATCTAAAATACCGGAAAGAGAAGTTTTTGATGCATTTGAGAAGGCTGCATTGACTTCTTCTGCTGTGACATCTTTTTTCAAGTCGACAACAAGATCAACCATCGATACATTGGAAACTGGCACGCGAAGTGCAAGTCCATGCAATTTCCCTTTCATGTGCGGCAACACTAAAGAAAGCGCTTTAGCGGCACCCGTCGTCGTTGGAATAATGGACTGGGCACATGCTCTTGCCCGGCGCAAATCCTTATGCGGGTTGTCGATATTTTTTTGATCATTTGTATACGCATGAACCGTTGTCATTAAACCGTTGTCGATACCGAATTCATCATCTAACAATTTGACAACTGGTGCTAAACAGTTTGTTGTACAAGATGCATTTGAAATAACGACGTGCTTTTCAGGATCAAGATCATCCTCATTGACACCCATCACAATTGTAATGTCTTCATTTTTACCTGGAGCTGTAAGTACGACCTTTTTCGCTCCGGCATCTATATGGCCCATCGCTTGATCTTTTGAATTAAATTTTCCGGTTGCTTCTATGACGATATCAATCCCAAGCTCTCCCCACGGAAGCTGCTTTGGGTCTCTGTTATTGAGCAAAAGCACTCTTTTCCCATTTACAATCAGTGCGTCATCTTCTGCTGTCACATCGCATTCGTAACGTCCATGATTTGTATCATATTTAATTAAATGTGCTAGCGTTTCGGCAGGATAGCTTGCGTTCACCGCTACAATTTGAATTTGATCATCAAGCATTGCTTTTCTGAAGACCATGCGTCCAATTCTGCCAAACCCATTGATCGCTGCTTTTACCTTCATGAACAGGTCACTCCTCTATTATGTGTTATACTCAATAAATTTATTTATGAAATTAGTATATCACATTAGAATGTAATTGCCAGTATATAAACGTATATTTTCTAAAAAGGGCTGTTCTTTTCATGAGAAATATAAAAAGCATAAAAAAAGAAGAGTACGTGTATGTACTCTTACTTATCTGTATGTTCCCATTCATTTAATATGTTCTGCAATTGCTTTCTAATAAAAGCGAGATCTTGTGTATTTTCTATCACCCGGTCTGCTTTCTTACATTTTTCCTCAAGAGGCTGCTGAGAGTGAATCCGATTCAGCGCTTCTTCCGCGCTAAGGTCGTTTCGATTCATGAGTCGTGATAGCTGTAATTCTGGTGTTGTATACACCACAATAATGCGGTCGACGAGACTTTCCAGCTGACTCTCAAATAAAAGCGGGATATCCAGGACAACGAATGTTTCTCGGCTGTCGATTCCTTCATCTCGCTGCCTGAGCATTTCCTTTCGCACTTCTGGGTGAACGATCGCATTTAGCTGCTTTCTTTTCTCTTCATTAGAAAAAATAATGGCTCCCAGCTGCTGCCGGTCTAGCTCTCCATTTGGCAGGAGGACACCCTCACCAAAGGTTTGAACGATATGATGAAGGGCGGGTGTTCCTTTGGCGACCGCTTCTTTTGCAATCACATCTGCGTCCACAACCCGGATGCCCTGCTCTTTTATCATCTGTGAGACTGTGCTTTTTCCGCTAGCAATCCCGCCTGTTAATCCAATGACAAGCGTCAATTGATTTCCTCCTTTTACAGCTTCCAAACCCCAATTAATATGAGCAGAAGCCCTGGTAAACATGCAAGTTTATCGATCCAGCGCCAATTTGCCAAGTAATGACCGGCTCGTAGCCCGATACATACAAAAAGTGAGCTCATCACTGCCACCGTGATACTCATGACAATTGGAGAAAAGCCTAATATCGCTGCGCCAATCCCTGCGCCAAATGCATCAATGGATAAAGCAATTCCAAGAAGTACCGCTTCTATTCCATTAATCGTCCCAGATCGGTCAATATCTGCACTTGTCGGCTTTCTTAAAATGTGAATGACAAGCCCAAGTGATTGGACTTCCACATTGAGCAATGTCTTTTCATGAAGAAGCAAATCACGCTCTTTCGCTGGTTTGTAAAATTGATACAGGACCCAAAGGCCAATGGCAATTAAGATGCCTCCCCCCAGTTTATCGGTCACTGAAACAGGGAGAAATGTCGTCAGCAGGCTGCCAATCAGCATAGAAATGAGCAGCACAATCCCTGAGCAGCATGCAATAATGACGATAGCTTTAAATGGGATCCTCATTTTGCGGAGACCATACGTAAAGCCTACAGAAAAGCTGTCGATGCTGACTGCAATAGCTAAAAACAGGAGCGAAATCGAAATCATACCTGAACTCTTCCTTTCTGTTCATGCAACGATGATCAAGAGTCTCTAGGCGTTCTTAGACTCTCCTTCACTATATGAAGAGCAGGTGGGCTGTGTGTCAGTCTACACCTTGCTGAAAAATGAATGTTTTTTATCGTATGCATAGCAAAAAGGAAGCATGCTCATGGCTAAGTTTTATTGAGGACGTTTTTGGCAGGTCACACAAAAGTGCGTGCCGCGCCCTCCGACTACTGTTTTCTCAATGATGCTTCCGCATGTTTGGCAAGGCTCTCCCCGCCGGTCATATACAAGAAGCTGCAATTGAAATGTGCCAATATCTCCTTGTGAGTTGATATAAGAACGAATCGTGCTTCCTCCCGCATCTACCGCCACTTGAAGCGTATCGATGATCTGTTTGTGAAGCACCTTGCAGGATTCCAGGCTGAGCTGATTCGCTTTTGTTTCTGGATGAATCCCTGATTTAAACAGGACCTCATCTACGTAAATGTTACCAAGTCCTACGACAATCTTTTGATCAAGCAGTGCTGTTTTGACCATTCGGGTTGTTTTTTTCAATTTCTCCCATAAATACTCAGGAGTGAACTGTTCATCAAATGGTTCATATCCCAGCTGTGATAGCGGGAGTTCCTTTTCCTCTTCACCCGGCTGAAATAAATGCATCGTGCCAAATTTACGCACATCATGGTACCGAAGCTCCGTCCCATCTGTAAACGTAAAGACGACGTGTACGTGTTTATCATAAGGCTCATGCGCTTCATGTACACGGTATTTCCCTTCCATCCTTAAATGAGAGACCATCACATAATGGTCTAAATGAAAGAGAAGGAACTTCCCTCTTCTTTCAATGGTTTGTATGGTTTCTCCTACCATTCTTCTTGCGAACTCTTCCGGCTCCCCAGGACGTTTGATGATGTTTGGCCATTTGATATCGACCGTTTCAATCGTCTTTCCTTCGACTAACCGCTTGAGAGTGCGCCGGACGGTTTCAACTTCTGGTAATTCCGGCATGCTCCTCGCTCCTTTTTCTCTCTATTATTTATTTCGCATCGTACCAAGATGGACCTGAAGAAAAATCAACTTTTAGCGGCACATCAAGCTGAAGTGCATTTTCCATGACTTCAGGAACAATCTTTTCAAGGATGGCGATTTCTTCTTTCGGCGCTTCGAAGATCAATTCATCGTGCACCTGTAATAAAAGATTTGTCTGCAGGTTTTCTTCTTTGAGCCTTCGCGCCATATCAATCATCGCTTTTTTAATAATATCGGCTGCGCTGCCTTGGATCGGTGTGTTCATGGCTGTTCGTTCTGCAAAGCTTTTGATATTAAAATTACGACTTGTGATATCTGGGATATATCGTCTGCGTTTGAGAAGCGTCGTGACGTAGCCTTTTTGTTTCGCTTCCTGGACGATTTCTTCCATATAGGTTTTCACGCCTTTAAAGCTTGTTAAATAGCGCTCGATAAATGCGGCGGCTTCTTTTCTTGTGATCCCAAGGTTTTGAGAAAGTCCATAATCGCTAATTCCGTATACAATACCAAAGTTTACCGCCTTGGCTTGTCTTCTCATAGCGGAAGTCACTTCATCTTCTGAGACATGGAACACATCCATCGCTGTTTTCGTGTGAATGTCCATGTCCTGCGTAAATGCTTCGATCAAATTCTCATCTTGTGAAATATGAGCAAGTACACGCAGCTCGATTTGTGAATAGTCAGCTGCAAACATGAGCCAGCCTTCTTTTGAAGGAACGAATGCTTGACGAATCTTCCGTCCTTCTTCTAAACGAATCGGGATGTTTTGAAGGTTTGGATCTGTTGAGCTTAATCTTCCTGTTTGGGTGAGTGCTTGATTAAACCTTGTATGCACTTTATGGGTATCCTTGCGCGTTACTTTCATTAACCCTTCTACATAGGTCGATTGCAGCTTTCCGATTTGCCTGTAGTGCAGAATGGATCGAATGATTTCATGCTTATCTTCAAGCTTTTCAAGCACATCTGCAGACGTTGAATAGCCTGTTTTTGTCTTCTTGATAATCGGGAGACCTAATTTTTCAAAAAGGATGACACCAAGCTGTTTAGGAGAATTGATGTTAAACGTTTCTCCTGCTAAGCGGTGAATGGTTTCTTCATATTCTTTAAGCTTTTTCGTTAATTCTTCACCCATTTTCTCTAGGCGCTTTAGATCTACCTTTACTCCAAGAGATTCCATTTCGCCTAAGATGAGTGCTAACGGCAGCTCTAAATCTTCATATAGTTCATGCTGATCATTTTTTTCTAATGCTTCTAGTGTTAAATCATGCAAGGCTGAGATCGCCGCTGCTTTTCGTCCAAGATGTTCTTTCAGTTCATCTTCAGGTGGAATCGCCTGTTTTGCTCCTTTTCCGTATACTTTTTCATCAGAAAGAGCGATATTCAGACCATATTCCTTCGCTACACTTGCGACGTCTTCATATGATTTCTGCGGGTTGACGACGTAGGAAGCGAGCAGAACATCATTGTCGACACCTTTTAGGTCGACATCATGCCATCTGAGAGCGACAACTGCTCTTTTTGAATCAAAGACCCATTTTTTCTTCGTTTCATCCTGTACCCATTCTTTAAATGCATCTGATTGAAGCGCATCTTCTTTCGTCATAAAAAACGCACCATTTTCATTATGGATCGCAAAACCGATCAAATCCGCTTCGTGATAATTATCTCCAAGCTGTTCTACCACAAGGGCTGCATGATCTGTCAGTATATCGCCCGTTACAGTTGTCATTTTTTTCACTTCTAATGCGTCTACTTCAACCTGTTCATCTGTTTCTGGTGCTTCTCCTAGACGCTCTAGCAGGGTTTGAAAGCCTAGTTCTTTATAAAGAGAGATCACTTGATCCATGTGTGGACCTTCGTAGGCGAGATCTTTGCTCGACACATCAATAGGTGCTTCTACGAGAATGGTCGCCAGCTCTTTACTCATGACTGCTTGTTCTTTATATTCTTCAAGCTTTTCTTTGAGCTTTTTCCCGCTCACTTCATCAATATGTTCAAGCAGGTTCTCAACTGTTTCAAACTGCTTTAACAATTTAATGGCTGTTTTTTCGCCTACACCTGGGACGCCTGGGATATTATCTGATGAATCTCCCATCAGCCCTTTCATATCAATGATTTGATCTGGTCGCAAGCCATATTTTTCTTCAATATGAGCAGGTGTGTAGTATTCTACTTCTGTGATGCCTTTTTTCGTAATAGCCACTGTCGTATGATCTGTTGAGAGCTGGGTTAAGTCTTTATCTCCTGTGAAGATTTTGACTTCAAAGCCGTTTTTTTCTGCCTCGACAGCCAATGTACCGATAATATCATCTGCCTCATATTGAGGAAGCTCGTACCTTTTCACCTGATAGGCATCTAATAGTTCACGGATGAACGGCATTTGTTCTGATAGCTCTGGCGGGGTTTTTTGTCTTCCGCCTTTATATTCTTTAAATGTCTCGTGGCGGAATGTTGTTTTTCCCGCATCAAATGCGACGAGCATATGGGTTGGCTTCTCGTCCTCCAGCATCTTCATTAAGATCATCGCAAAGCCATAAATAGCATTTGTATGTACGCCTTTATCATTTGATAATAGCGGCAAAGCAAAGAAAGCTCGATATGCGAGGCTGTTTCCATCCACTAACACTAATTTCTTTTTGTCTGTCATGTTTTAATCCTCCATCGGCTGAGCCATCTCAGCCGTCTCTTTCACACATTGTATCTTCATTTTATCAAAGTTTATTTTGAAAAGAAAATAGTCGAGCCTGCATAAAAAAGGGACGAAAACAACAAGTGTTTTCGTCCTTCCAAAATTGGCTCCTTGGATGAAGGGGTTCCTATTCATCCTATCAATGAATGTTTAACAAAACATGAATTCATTGTAAAGATCATGTAAATTTTAACGTGACTTTCCTTTTTTCTCTATGTCGATTTCAGGCTCACTGTAAAAGTCGTTCCTTTACCTTGTTTGCTGCCGACAGAAATTGTTCCTTCATGCGCCTCCACAAGGTGTTTGACAATGGCAAGCCCAAGACCTGTACCGCCTGAATTCCTGCTTCTATCTTTATCAATTCGATAAAATCTCTCAAATATTCTTGGAATCTCACTTTTCTTCATACCAATTCCTGTATCTGCTACATCAAATTCATAGGCACCTTTTCGCGGTCTTGCTGAGATGGTGACACTTCCTCCCTCTGGTGTATAGGTAAGGGCATTATTAACGAGATTGAGAAAGATTTGCTTTAACCTTAGCGGGTCTGCCATGACATAGACCGGTTCTTTTGGGACACGCACATGTAATTGAATGCCTTTTTCTGTAGCCTTTTGACTTAACAGCACTTGAATCTCCTGGATGATTTCTGTCGCATTGGCTTCTTGAATATTCAGCTTGAATTGCTGCTGCTCAATTTTAGAAAGATCAAGTAAGTCTTGAATCAATGTTTCTAGACGGACACTCTCTTTTAAAATGATAGAAAGAAATTCTGTCAGTGCTTCTTTGTCATCAATCGCGCCATCAAGAAGGGTTTCAGAAAATCCTTTAATCGACGTAATCGGTGTTTTTAACTCATGAGACACATTGGCGACAAAATCTTTTCGCATCTGCTCCAGCTGCTTCGTTTCTGTCACGTCATGAAATACGAGAACAATTCCTTTCCATTCATCGTCTGTACTTAAAATGGGTACACCATCCACTTGGAAGTAGCGGCGTTCAATGTCAACGGCTAGACGTAAAAACTTCCGCACCTTCGTTTCTGTCATGAAAATCTCGTCAATTAATTCGATAATCTCTTCATGGGTAAACGCTTCGTGATACAGCTTGTGCATGTAAATGTGCTTTTGCACCTTAAACTGCTTGCGGAAGGTTCGATTGACGAGGTGGATATACCCCATCTTATCAATCAATATAATCCCCGCTCCAATATTTTCAATGACCGTTTGCAGCCGGTCTCTCTGCATTTCACCGGCACTTGTCATTTCTTGAAGACTTCCTGCCAAACGCTTCATGGAAGTATTCAGTTCACTTGTTTCAATCATCAGCTCTTCATAGTTATTCGTATCATAGTTCCCGCGTTCTAGCTGTTTGGCTACCTTTGTCGCATAATCAATTGGTTTCACATATTTCATCGACATGCGGTACCCAAAGAAAACGATAATGATAATCGCCGAGCCAAGACAAAAGGCTAATGCAAGCCAAAGCTGGCCGTCAATTTCATTTAAAGGCTCGTATGACGCATGAAGAAATAAATAACCCGCTGGTTCGTTTTGTTTTAAGATCGGGACAGCATAATGGAAAAGCGCATCCTTCTCATCGTCAATAACGACCCCTTTTGTTTGGAGACGTTCATTGTTTAGTGTGTTTTGAATGACGGCCTTTTGTTCTGCTTGACCCGTTGTATGTATGATATTCCCCTTTAAATCCACAATCGACGCATTCATATCAAAATGCTGCTTTGCCTGGTTGAGGACCTCTTTGTTTTGCTTCGCCTTTAGATCATCACCATTCATAGAAGACAGGAGAAAGCTCGATTCCTTTTCCATTCGTTCCGTTAATTTTGTTTCATAGAAAACATGGAACATGTGATCCAAGAAAAGACCAAGTGCCACAAACACAATAAAAAGGAGAAAAATGAGTCCCGAAAACAGACGGGTTCTAATTTTACTCATTTGACTTCGGCTCCTCCAATTTGTAGCCTAAGCCGCGAATCGTTTTAATGTATGTTGGTTTTTTCGTGTTCTTTTCAATTTTGTCCCGCAAGTGACTAATATGGACATCCACAATACGAGTGTCACCTGCAAAGTCATAATTCCAAACGGCACTTAGCAATAAATCACGCGTGAGGACACGTCCTTTATGTTTCGCCAAATAAAGCAGTAGTTCAAATTCTTTTGGCGTCAGCTCTAGACGTTTTTCTTGGAAATAGACTTCGTAGTGTTCTGGTAAAATGCGCAGTTCACCAATTTTGATTTGATCTGCAACGATTTCTTCCTTCTCCTCTTGCGTGGGGGCAGGCTGAGATTGCTGTGCTCTTCTCAAGATGGCTTTTACCCGAGCACCCACTTCTCTAGGACTGAATGGCTTTGTCATGTAATCATCGGCCCCAAGCTCAAGACCTAGCACCTTATCAAATTCATCGTCCTTTGCTGTCAGCATTAAAATAGGGAACATCATTTTTTGAATTCTCAGTTGTTTGCACACTTCAATGCCGTCCATCTTCGGAAGCATTAAATCTAATACAATAAGGTCAGGCTGTTCACTTGCTGCTTTTTCAAGCGCTTCTTCCCCGTCTCTTGCTGTGACGACATCATAGCCCGCTCTTTCAAGGTTATAGCTTAGAAGTGTTACAATCGATTCTTCATCATCCACAACTAATATTTTTTTATTCATGTTGTGCCTCCAATTAGTGATTTCCCCTGCATCCGTTTTTTGTATCTTATGTGAAAAGCGAGAAGTCATGCTTTCTCTTTCATTTTAACGAAAGCTTAACAAGAGAACAATTTAAAATTTCGACAAGATTTGTTTTGTAAACAAAAAGAAGACTCCTCATACGAGAAGCCTTCTTTTTTATTCATATTAAGACAATACTTTCATGACATTCTTAACAGATTCAACAGAACGGTCAAGCTGACTTCTTTCTTCTTCTGTCAGCTCAAGCTCGATGATCTGCTCAAGGCCGTTTCCACCTACGATTGTTGGTACACCTAGGTAAATGCCTTCGTAGCCATATTCACCTTCAAGGTAAGCAATCGTCGGCATGACGCGGCGCTGATCTTTAAGGATCGCCTCAACCATTTCGACTAGTGAAGCAGCAGGTGCATAATATGCACTACCGTTACCTAATAGGTTCACGATTTCGCCGCCGCCTTTTCTTGTTCTTTCAACAATTGCATCAATTCGCTCTTTAGGAATCAATGTTTCAAGCGGGATACCGCCTGCATAAGAGTAACGAACAAGAGGAACCATGTCATCGCCATGTCCACCAAGCACAAAGCCCGTCACGTCTTTAACAGATAGATTTAATTCTTGAGCAACGAACGTACGGAAACGTGCTGTATCAAGAATGCCCGATTGTCCAATGACTTTTTCTTTTGGTAATCCTGATTCTTTATAAACTGCATACGTCATTGCATCAACAGGGTTTGTTAATACAACAATGATGGCTTCTGGAGAATATTTAACGATTTCGCGTGTCACACTGCGCATGATTTTTTCATTTGTTGACACGAGATCGTCACGGCTCATTCCCGGCTTTCTTGCAATCCCCGCCGTAATGACCACGACATCAGAACCGGCTGTATCTTCGTAGTTAGAAGTTCCTGTAATGTTTGCATCGAAGCCTTGAACAGGACTTGCTTCCAGCATATCAAGTGCTTTCCCTTTTGTTGGGTTCTCAAGCTGCGGGATATCGACTAATACGACGTCCGCTAATTCTTTTTGAGCCGTTAGAAATGCTGTAGTTGCTCCAGTAAAGCCTGCTCCGATAACAGATACTTTTTTACGCTTGTTTGCCATTTCCTTTTTCCCCTTTAACTTTAAAGTTTAAGAATCAAGACAAGTTTTTGATGAGCTCGTCAGCAAACTCAGAACATTTCACTTCTTTTGCGCCATCCATTAATCTAGCAAAATCGTAAGTGACGACTTTTGATGCAATTGTATTTTCAACAGATTGAATCACTAGATCAGCTGCTTCCTGCCAGCCAAGGTGCTCAAGTAAAAGCACGCCTGATAGAAGAACAGAAGATGGGTTCACTTTATCAAGACCAGCATATTTAGGTGCTGTTCCGTGAGTCGCTTCAAAAATAGCGTGTCCTGTTTCGTAGTTGATGTTCGCACCTGGTGCGATACCAATTCCACCAACTTGTGCTGCAAGAGCATCAGAGATGTAATCTCCGTTTAAGTTCATTGTTGCCACAACATCGAACTCAGCTGGACGAGTTAGGATTTGTTGAAGGAAAATATCTGCAATGCTGTCTTTGACAATAATTTTGCCAGCAGCTTCTGCTTCACTTTGCGCTTTGTTTGCCGCATCTTTTCCATCTTGTTCTACAATACGATCATATTGTGCCCATGTAAAGACCTTGTCGCCAAACTCTTTTTCAGCCACTTCGTAGCCCCAGTTTTTGAAGGCACCTTCTGTGAATTTCATGATGTTTCCTTTGTGAACAAGTGTCACAGACTTACGGCCTTGGTCGATTGCATATTGGATAGCCGCTCTGACAAGGCGAGAAGTTCCTTCTTCAGAAACTGGCTTGATTCCGATACCTGATGTTTCTGGGAAACGGATTTTGTTTACACCTAATTCGTTTTTCAAGAAGTCAATTAACTTCTTCACTTCGTCTGATCCTTGTGCATACTCGATACCAGCATAGATATCTTCTGTATTCTCACGGAAGATGACCATATCTGTGTCTTCTGGACGTTTCACAGGAGACGGTACGCCTTTGAACCAGCGAACTGGACGTAAGCATGTGAATAAATCAAGCTCTTGTCTAAGTGCCACGTTTAATGAACGGATTCCTCCGCCGATTGGTGTTGTCAGTGGTCCTTTGATTGCGATTAAGTATTCACGAATGTCTTCAAGTGTTTGCTCAGGAAGCCATTCTCCAGTTTTATTGTAAGCTTTCTCACCGGCATATACTTCTTTCCAAGTGATTTGCTTTTCACCTTTATATGCTTTTTCTACAGCGGCTTCAAGTACTCTTGATGCTGCTTTCCAAATGTCAGGACCGATTCCGTCCCCTTCGATAAACGGGATAATTGGATTATTTGGTACATTCAATACGCCGCCAGTAACTGTAATTTTTTCGCCTTGTGACAATGATATTACCTCCCAGGTTATGTAGTGAATATTTGAAACTTCTTGGCTTGATGTCTGCAAGCGAAGAAGTTTTTCACATGATTCGTTTTTTGTTGATATAGAGGCTGATTGGCCTTCCTGAGGATCAGCCTCCGTTTATTCTATAAACATTAGTCTCTTTCACTGATCGGAACAAAGGTTTGAAGATCAGGTCCAATGTAGTCAGCTCTTGGACGGATGAGACGATTGTTGTCATACTGCTCTAAAATGTGAGCAATCCATCCAGAGAATCGGCTGATCACGAAAATTGGTGTAAACAAGTCATGATCAATCCCAAGACTGTGATATACAGATGCAGAATAAAAATCAACATTTGGTGGAAGATTTTTCTCTGATGTCACGATTTCCTCTGCGCGAACAGACATTTCATACCATTTCGGCTCGCCAGTCAGGTTTGTTAAACGCTGGCTCATTTCTTTTAGATGCTTTGCACGCGGGTCACCTTGACGGTATACACGGTGGCCAAAGCCCATAATTTTTTCTTTCTTCTCTAGCTTACCATGAATATAGGAATCTACGTTTTCAACTTCGCCAATTTCTGAAAGCATCTTCATCACGCCTTCGTTGGCTCCGCCATGAAGTGGTCCTTTCAGCGCACCGATAGCCGCTGTTACACCAGAGTAGATATCTGATAGTGTAGCAACACATACACGCGCTGTAAATGTCGATGCGTTTAATTCATGATCCGCATGTAGAATGAGTGCCTTATCAATTGCCTCAATTTCTACTGGTGACGGCTCTTCGCCATTTAGCATATACAAGAAGTTCGCAGCATAGCTGTATTCTTCTTTTGGCTGTACAGGCTCAAGTCCCTTACGAATACGTGAAAACGCAGCAACTAGTCCAGAAATTTTCGCCTGTAAGCGAATGGCTTTTCTGTAATTCGCTTCTTTGTCCATAATCTCTGATTCGTCATCAAGTAATCCTAGTAAGGATACCGCTGTACGAATCGCAGACATTGGATGAACCCCATCCAGCGAATACGATTTAAAGTGCTCAATGATTTCTTGCGGAATGTGAGCATTTTCGTTGAGCTGCTGTTTTAACTCACTCAGCTCTTGCTCATTCGGCAGCTTTAAGTGCCATAACAGGTAGACAATTTCTTCGAATGTAGCTTTTTCAGTTAAATCATCGATATTGTACCCTACATAAGTAAGAGTATCATCAATAATTGAGCTTACGGATGAAGTTGTTGCCACAATACCTTCAAGACCTCTTGTTGCTGTCATGTTCAATCTCCCCTTTTTAAAAAGATTCCCCTTCGTTGCAGAATTCTCGCTTTTTGAAAGCGCTATCCAATCCGAATAAGACGGCAGGTTCAGAAAAGAAAATGCTTACATTTACCTATACGGTTAGAGCGCTTTTAGCCTCATATCTCTTGTGTGATCAATGAGTTCAAAATTAAGCCTATTCCCATTATAAACAATAATCAGACATTTGTTAAATGTTTAACTATAATTTTTTTTGATATTTTTTTTTCCAGTCTTCCATATCAGGCATGGAATAAAGGGATTTTGCTTCTTTTATTATATTTAATTATGTTTTTTTGCAAAAGCTCACGCAAGAAAAAAATAAAAAAGAAAGTGGCATGAACCACTCTCTTTTCAACCGCTGAAAAATTTCACAGCCTGCATCGCCAAATAAGCAATTCCTGCTCCGATCAGCGGACCGACAGCTACACCTTTAAATAAGCTAACTGCCAAAATCGTCCCGAACACAAGCGCTGCCGTGATATGCGGATCATTTTCGAGTAGCACAATACCGTTTTTTGCGATTAATGCTACTAATATACCCGCTCCAAGTGCAATCCAAGCATAAGATGATTTCATGGCTTCTCCAAGCTGCTTAAATCCAATGTCACCTGTTGCAATAGGAACAAGCACAGCAATTGTAATGACGGTGACCCCCCAATTGATGCCTTTCGATTGAAGAACTGGGAAAATTTTTTGATCCAAACCAATCAGTTTAATCCCAATGAGCACAGAAACCGCTAAAATTAATGAATTGTTTTTTGCAATAAGTGCAATAACGAGTAAAAGAACCAAAAATAAATTTGCTTGAGTAAACATACGCCGCCCCTTCCTTTCTTTTTATTGCGACCTTTTCATATTACTAATCTTTTTGAATAAAATGAAGTATCGGACATGCTTGTTTTTTGGAGGGGATTGTGTGAACCACACCTATATGGCCATTTTTCTACGAAGTTTGATGATGATCGGCATTGCTGTATTTGCGGTTGCCTTTTTATATCAGTCTTTTCCTTTTTTATATCCTTTTTGGATTGCACTTATTGTATCCTGCCTGATTCACCCTGCTGTATGCAAAATAGAAGAGATCACCGGAATGCCGAGAGGATTTGTTGTAGTCATTGTACTACTGCTCTTTTTAGTAGTAGCAGCCGGTTTCATCACACTCTTAGTAGCAGAAATCATTTCAGGAAGTGCTTATTTGGCAAAGGTTCTGCCTGGTCACCTTGATCATATGATTGGGATTGTGGAACAGTTTTTTACAGATAAGATCCTGCCTTTGTACCATGATGTAACCGCCCAATTTAATACACTTCAAGCAGGTCAAAAGGAATCGATTTTGGGACAAATCCAAGCGCTAGGCGATGAAGCTGCCGCAAAAATAGGGACTTTTCTTTCAAAAACACTCGAGCTCATCCCGGCTTTTTTAGGTCTTTTGCCTGATGCAGCCGCAACCCTTTTGTTTTCTGCACTGGCGACTTTTTTTATCACGAAAGATTGGTTTACATTAAAAAAATATGGTTCTCGTATCTTTCCCGCAAAATGGATGCAGCATACACGAGCCATTTTATCTGAAATCAAAAAAGCCATTACCGGTTTTATGAAGGCGCAGCTTTTGCTTGTTGCTATGACCATCGGCCTTGTCGTCATTGGACTGATCATCTTAAAAGTCGAGCACGCCCTTGTCATTGCTTTATGTATTGGGTTTGTCGATTTACTTCCTTATATCGGGAGCGGCACTGTTTTTCTGCCATGGATCATTTACTCTGCTATGACAGGAAACCTTTCACTCGCCATCGGGCTCGGCATTTTGTATATTGTCGTGCTCATTCAAAGACAAATTTCAGAGCCAAAAGTCTTAAGCAAATCCATTGGGCTTAATCCTTTAGCCACCCTTGTGGCACTATTTGTCGGGTTAAAATGGTTGGGTTTCCTCGGACTCGTCATTGGCCCTGCCTCCCTTGTCGTGTGGCAAGCATTTCGTAATGCAGGTGTTTTCAGGGATATCTATCAGTACATTCGGTACGGCATGCAAAAGTAAAAGAGACCTTCAGCTCAAGGTCTCTTTAGCGAATAATTGTATAGCGACTGCGATTAGACAGTTTCCTGAGCCAGCGTTCAAAAAGCGGCTTGATTTGCTTTCTCGTCATCGGAATGAGCAGCAGCGCACCGATGATATCCGATAAGAAGCCGGGAATGAGCAGAAGTAGACCGCCGATTAGAATGCAAAAACCATCGACAATCGTTACCCCTGGCATTTTGCCATATTGTAAATCTCTTTGCACTTTTTGAAAAGCTTCGATTCCTTGTTTTCTTGCAAAATAAGCACCTAATGCACTCGTGAGTACGATCATCAGCATCGTTGGCAAAATGCCAATGATTTTACTTGATATTAAAAATAAACTGATTTCCACTGCAGGGAACAGAATCAATAATAGTAGCAAATATTTTTTCAAGCCATATCACCTCATGGGGTATCTTTCACCCGAAAGCTGTTTTACTTTTTTAGTGTAACATAAAAAAAGAGAGGAGTCAGACAACTCCCCTCGTGTGTATCATTTAAAGGACGCTTGCACGGCCTTTGTAGATCGCTCCGCGTGCCGGATCTACTGTAATTTCTTCGCCTTCTTTTAGCAGTGTTGTAGCACCATCAAGACCCACAATCACTGGAATGCCCAGGCTAAGTCCAACGACTGCTGCATGGCTTGTTAAGCCACCTTCTTCAGTGATCAAGGCAGATGCTTTTTCTAAAGCACCCATCATGTCACGGTCTGTACAGTTTGCGACAAGAATCGCACCATCGTACATTTTTTCCTCTGCTTCTTTTCCGCTTTGTGCAATGACAACCGGTCCAAATGCAGATTTACGGCCAATTCCTTGACCTTTCGCAATGATGTCACCGACAACATAAACTTTCATTAAGTTCGTAGTACCTGTTTCACCAACTGGCACACCAGCTGTAATAACAATTAAATCGCCATGTCTCACATAGCCTGTTTCAATCGACTTCTCGACTGCATTCTCAAGCATTTCATCAGTAGATGTCGTTTTCGATCCGCTCTTTGCAAATACACCGAATACGAGAGACAGCTTTCTCGCTACTGATTCGTTTGCTGTGACTGCTACGATTGGTGCTTTTGGTCTATATTTTGAAATCATTCTCGCTGTATGACCGCTTTCCGTAGGTGTCACAATCGCTGCAACGTCAAGCTTCATCGCTGTATGTGCAACAGATTGACCGATGGCATCTGTAATGCTGACATCTACTTCTTCGCTTCTACGAGAAAGAATGGCTTTATAGTTGAGTGCATCTTCTGAACGTGATGCAATGTTATGCATCGTTTGTACAGCTTCCACTGGATATGTTCCTGCTGCTGTTTCACCAGAAAGCATAATCGCATCTGTGCCATCAAAAATAGCATTTGCCACGTCACTTGCTTCCGCACGAGTTGGACGAGGATTACGCTGCATACTGTCAAGCATTTGGGTCGCTGTGATGACTGGTTTGCCTAAGCGATTGCATTTTTTGATCAGCATTTTTTGAACAAGCGGTACTTCTTCTGCCGGGATCTCTACACCAAGATCTCCACGTGCAACCATCAAACCGTCTGATACCTCAAGGATTTCATCGATGTTATCAACACCCTCTTGGTTTTCAATCTTAGGAATGATTTGAATGTCAGCCGCGTTATTCTTTTCAAGAAGCTCACGAATTTCAAGAACATCAGAAGCTCGTCTCACAAAAGAAGCTGCGATGAAATCGACGCCTTGTTCAATTCCGAACAAAATATCATTGGCATCCTTTTCTGTAATACCTGGCAGGTTCACACTTACACCTGGAACGTTTACACCTTTTTTGTTTTTGAGCGTGCCTGTATTCATGACCTTTGTGACGATTTCTTTGCGGTCCATGTTAATTTCTTTCACTTCTAAACCAATAAGACCATCATCTAATAGAATCGTTGAGCCTACTTCTACATCATGAATTAACTCTTCATACGTCACACTAATTTTTTCCGTATTTCCAACAATGTCTTCCATACTTACGATAAGATCTGCACCAGCGACTAGCTCAATTGAGCCGTTTTCAACTGTGCGTGTACGGATCTCTGGACCTTTTGTATCAAGAAGGATCGCAATGTCCTTGCCTAATGTTTTACCTGCTTTACGAATGTTTTCAATGCGTGCACCATGCTCTTCAAAATCTCCATGAGAGAAGTTTAGTCTGGCTACATTCATTCCTGCTTCAATCAATTCAGTCAGCTTTTCAATAGTTTCACTTGCTGGACCGATTGTACAAACGATTTTTGTCTTTCTCATTACTGTTCCTCCTAAGGTCTTCTCGTTTTATATAGAGAGCTCTTGTGAAAGTCGGTACATATTTTGATCGACTGTATGTTTTTTATCTAAGATATCTAAAATATCGTGGTGAACGAGTTCGTTGCTTTGAATACCCACACAGCGTCCGCCTTTTCCTTCAAGAAGAAGTTCTACTGCGTATGCTCCTAAACGGCTTGCGAGTACTCGGTCAAATGCGCTTGGAGAACCTCCGCGCTGAATATGTCCTAAGACAGATACACGGGTTTCAAGGCTTGTCTCCTCTTCAATCCGCTTACCAAATTCAACACCGCTGCCTACGCCTTCTGCGACGATGATGATACTGTGCTTCTTGCCGCGCTCGTGTCCTCTTCTTAATCTCGCGATAATTTCATCCATGTCATAGTCTGCTTCAGGAATCAAAATAGATTCGGCTCCGCCTGCAAGACCTGACCAAAGAGCAATATCACCAGCATGTCTTCCCATTACTTCCACTACGTATGTACGTTCATGAGATGTGGCTGTATCACGAATTTTATCAATGGCGTCAATGACTGTATTCAGTGCTGTATCAAAGCCAATAGTGAAATCAGTACCTGGGATATCGTTGTCAATTGTACCCGGGACACCTACACATGGAAAACCGAGCTCAGTTAATTTCTTCGCTCCCATGAATGAACCGTCTCCGCCAATCACAACAAGTCCTTCAATACCGAATTTTTTTAAGTTCTCAATGCCTTTTTCACGACCTTCAACTGTCTTGAATTCAGGGCATCTTGCCGTGTAAAGTTTTGTTCCTCCACGATGAATGATATCGCCAACTGAACCTATTTCAAGTTTCTCAATTTTACCGTTAATTAGACCTGAATATCCATTATAAATACCGTAAACTTCAACATTATGGTAAATCGCTTTCCTTACAACTGCGCGCACAGCTGCATTCATTCCTGGGGAATCCCCACCGCTCGTTAAAACTCCTATACGCTTCATCTTTTTCACCTCAGAGACCATATATGAATTAAACATACCATTTCCACTGCTTGAAAACAATCATGAGCAAAACCAGATGTTTTCAATACGTATTTCTAAAACCGTACTTATTATACAATTAAATAAACCGTTTTTAAACAAAAGTTAAGAAAGTCATGAAAGCAATTCTTTCAAAAACGAGGAAGATCGAACCCTCTAAAGCTTATCATATCAAGGTTCTCAGACGTTTCAAATTTTATGAAAACAAAAGAAAATTATTTTCAAATAGCGCTTACATGAGGTCGTTTTTCATGAAAAAGGATGAAAAAAAATAAACGCCAGCCAAAAAGGCTGTACGTTTATTTAGTTTACCCCAATATATTGATTTTCAACCGATACTTTCCCGATTGCTTTGTATTTTTGATATCTCTGTTCGACTAGTTCTTCAGGTGTTAGTTTGAGCAAAGATGTAAGTGACTGTTTTAATGTTTTTTCAATGTAGGCTGCTTGTTGTTTCACGTCTCGGTGTGCTCCACCTTGCACTTCTTTAATAACATCATCTATAATATCTAATTCTTTTAGGTCTGGAGCCGTAATTTTCATTGATTCTGCAGCTTTTTTCGCAAGTGATGAGTCCTTCCAGAGCAGTGCTGCTGCACCTTCAGGTGAAATCACTGAATACGTTGAATTCTCTAGCATGTATAGGTGGTTTCCTACGCCTAAGCCTAGTGCGCCGCCACTTCCTCCTTCTCCAATGACAATACAGACAACCGGTACACGAAGTCCTGCCATTTCGAATAGGTTTTTCGCAATTGCTTCACTTTGCCCGCGTTCTTCAGCTGCTTTACCAGGATAAGCTCCTTTTGTATCAATAAAGCAAATGATCGGGCGATTAAATTTATCTGCTTGTTTCATCAAGCGCAGCGCTTTACGGTAGCCTTCTGGATGAGGCATTCCGAAATTACGGCGCAAGTTTTCTTTTGTATCTTTACCGCGCTGATGGCCAATCACCGTGACAGGAAGCCCTTTAAACGTGGCAATTCCTCCAACGATCGCTTCATCATCGCCATAAAAACGGTCACCGTGACACTCGAAAAAGTTGTCAAACAGCTCTTGAATGTAATCGAGAGTTGTTGGGCGCATCGCATGACGAGCAATCTGTACTCTGTCCCACGGCTTTAAATTTGTATAAATGTCTGCTTCAAGTTTGCTCAGACGTGTTTCAAGACGCTCAATTTCTGCACTTAAATCCATTTCTGAGTTTTGTGTGAACTTTTTCAGTTCATCAATTTTCGCTCGAAGTTCAATGACAGGTTTTTCAAATTCTAGTTCTCCAGCCACTCTCGTTCACCTCCTGTGCTGTGTAATGCTAGTATTCGGCCTAATGTTGCTTTCATCTCTGCACGATGAATGACAGCATCCAATTGACCATGCTTCATTAAAAATTCAGCCGTTTGGAAGTCCTCTGGCAGGTCTTCACGAATGGTTTGTTCAATGATTCTACGGCCTGCAAACCCAATTAAAGCACCAGGTTCTGCAAAGTTGTAATCACCAAGAGACGCGAAACTAGCTGATACACCGCCAGTTGTTGGGTTCGTCATCACAGAGATAATCAAACCTTGGTCCTCGCTGAACAATTTTAATGCTGAGCTTGTTTTTGCCATCTGCATAAGACTGAGGATCCCCTCTTGCATTCTCGCTCCGCCTGATGCAGTTAAGATGATAAATGGCACCTTGTCCGCTTTTGCTTTCTCGATCGCAAGTGTGATCTTTTCACCAACAACTGAGCCCATGCTGCCCATACGGAATGTGGCATCCATGACAGCGATCACAGCACGCTTGCCTTCAATTTCACCTTGACCTGTAACAATGGCTTCATTCAAAGACGTTTTTTCTCTGTCTTTCTCAAGCTTTTCTTCGTAGCCTGGGAATCCGAGCGGGTTTTCTGAGATCAGATGCCCGTTAAATTCTTCAAATGTGCCTTCGTCAACAAGGCTGTCAATACGCTGTTTTGCATTCATTTGCAAATGTTTACCGCAATTCATGCAAACACGTAAATTTTTATCTAGTTCTTTGGTGAGCATTATTTTTTTACATTGCGGACATTTGGTCATGATGCCTTCAGGCACATCTTGACTTGCCTGTTCAGAGGGTACAGATGCATATTTTTTCTTTTTACTGAAAATATTTTTGATTGACAAATGACTACCTCCCTTTTTGAAGGGTTTTTTCTTTACACGCACATCCACTATTATAGGACATGTCATAACTGTACCGAAACTATTGTACTTTTTTTGTCAAACGCTGTCATCCTTCATTCAATTTTTTCAGTGGGGAATTGATGAGAAATGAGTATGTGTTTGGGGCGCTGAGCAGTTGATATATGTGAATTGTGAACGTCTACAAAAAAATATCATTCCGGATGAAAAAATTTTCGCGTATGAGAGGAAATAGTGCACGTCTTTCCTCCAATTTCAGAAAGAACGTGCACACTTTTCCAATTGATTATTCGCCGATAATCGTTAATTTTCTTGTTTTTTCAGCGACTTCTTCTGGGTCGACTTTGATTCTTGCAACACCAGTTTCCATTGCTGCTTTTGCTACCGCTTTTGCTACCGCTGGTGCTACACGTGCATCAAATGGGTCAGGGATGACGTATTCAGCTGACAATTTATCATCTGAAACAAGAGAAGCAATTGCTTCTACGGCTGCAATTTTCATTTCTTCGTTAATATGGGTTGCACGTACATCTAAAGCTCCGCGGAAAATTCCTGGGAATGCCAGTACGTTGTTCACTTGGTTCGGGAAGTCAGAACGGCCAGTTCCTACAACACTTGCGCCTGCTGCATGTGCATCTTCTGGCATGATCTCTGGATTAGGATTCGCCATTGCGAAGATGACAGGATCTTTTGCCATTTTTCCAACCATTTCTTTTGTTAAAGCACCTGCTACCGAAACCCCGATGAAGACGTCAGCGCCTTCAATAACTTCTTCTAATGAACCTTCTTTACGGTCTTGGTTCGTGAATTTAGCCACTTCATTTTTCACTGCATTCATACCGTTCGGGCGGCCTTCGTAAATTGCGCCTTTTGTATCACACATGATGATATCACGTACACCGAAATGATATAGAAGCTTGATAATCGCAATTCCCGCTGCTCCAGCGCCGTTTGCCACCACTTTGATAGAGGACATTGATTTTCCAGACAGTTTCAGTGCATTTACAAGTCCAGCTACTGTCACAATCGCTGTTCCGTGCTGATCATCGTGGAACACTGGAATGTTTGTCTCTTTTTTCAAGCGCTCTTCGATAATAAAGCAGTTTGGAGCTGCAATATCTTCAAGGTTGACACCGCCAAACGTTGGCTCAAGAAGCTTTACTGTTTCAACGATTTTGTCTACATCGTTTGTCGCAAGCGCGATTGGGAAGGCATCAACGCCAGCGAAGCTTTTGAATAATACAGCTTTTCCTTCCATGACTGGAAGAGATGCTTCTGCACCAATATTTCCAAGCCCTAAAACAGCGCTTCCGTCTGTGACAACAGCGACCATATTGCCTTTCATTGTATAATCATACACTTTGCTTGTGTCGTCATAAATATCTTTACATGGTTCTGCAACACCAGGTGAGTAAGCCAAGCTCAAGTCTTTCGCATTTTTCACTTGTACTTTTGATTTTGATTCAAGTTTGCCTTGATTCTCTTTGTGCATATGTAATGCTTCTTCTCTTAATGACATGTGATGAACACTCCTTCAAGTGGAAAATGATTTAATGAATTGCTAAGTTGATAAGCACATACTGGCAGTTTTAAATACACAGAATCTTTAAAATGATAACACAATAGGTGAATTTGTAAAACATATTCAGGCGATTTGTCATCATTTAATCACAACGTTTTGTTCACCGAGCAGCTCTTTTAACTGGAAAATGACAGCATGATCTGCATGAACTTTGTATGCATCTGGAAGTCTCACTGTCTTTTTTTGCTTCTCATAATACAAATAGACATCTGCTTCTCCGCTGTGCATCGAGATCACCCGCTTTACTTGCTCTAGCAGCTCCTGCGTATGATTTTCTTCTTTCACCCGAATGTAGACAGACTCTTTTCTTTGCGTGCCCATCTCTTCAAGCAGAACGGCTTCTTGCACGATGATCTGGCTGCTGTCATTTCTGACATCTATTCTGCCTTCAACATAAAGCATGGCGCCCTCCTCAAGTAAGGGGGACAGCTTTCTAAATTGCTCTGGAAAGACGACGCCTTCCATTTCTCCCGTTTCATCCCCAAATGTGACAAATGCCATCGATTGTCCATTTTTTGTTCGAATCGATTTCACTTTTGTCAAAAGACCACCCATTGAGACCCTTCGCTTTATATAGGAAGAAAGTCTGATGATTTCCACTGCACCATTCTCTCTTAAGCGATCTCGGTACGCTTGTACAGGATGATTTGATAAATATAGTCCAAGTGCCTCTTTTTCAAATTGCAGGAGATCGACAAGCGGCAATTCTTCTATCTCCGCATATTTTGGCTTAATGGAGAAGGTTGTATCCCCCAGAAAGTCGAGCTGATCATCTGGATTTAAAAATGACACGTGGTCTAATGCAATATCTATTGATGCCAATAACGAAGCACGATTTGGATAAAGTTCATCCATCGCCCCTGAAAAAATGAGCGCTTCAATCGTTTTTCGGTTGACACTCTTTACTGATACTCTTGCGCAAAAATCAAATAAATCTTCAAACGGCTTTTCCTGTCTTGCCCTGTATATATCCTTTACAGCTGACACTCCGACATTTTTGATCGCTCTTAAGCTGTAGCGGATCTCCCCTTTTTCAACCGTAAATGGAAATTCACTCTTATTAATAGAAGGCTTCAACACAGATATCCCTTTTTCCTTTGCCTCATAGAAATATTGAGCGACTTTGTCTTCATTTCCAATCACACTCGTTAAAAGTCCGCACATAAAATATAACGGATAATGCGCTTTTAAGTAAGCAAGCTGAAAGCCAATCATGCTATATGCAACAGCATGGCTTCTATTAAAACCATAGTTTGCAAATTTGACGATTAAGTCATAAACGTCATTTGCAATGTTAACAGGATACTCCTTTTTTAGGCATCCTTCAACAAAATGGCTCCGCTCTTCATCAAGGACCTTTTTATCCTTCTTCGAAACGGCTCTTCTTAATAGATCTGCCTCGCCAAGCTGAAAGCCTGCCATCTTCGCTGCAATCAGCATGATTTGCTCTTGATAGACGATGACGCCATATGTGTCTTTTAAAATGTCATACAAATCAGGATGCGGGTAAGAGACCTTGACTCTGCCGTGCTTTCGGTCGATAAAAAGCGGGATATTCTCCATTGGACCTGGGCGATAGAGGGCATTGACTGCCACGATGTCTTCTAAACTAGAGGGCTTCAAGCGTCTCAGCACCTGACGCATCCCTTGTGATTCAAGCTGGAAAATCCCAGTTGTATCTCCCGCTGATAACAATTCAAATGTTTTCTGATCTTCATATGAAATGTCACTAAAGTTAATGTGGACGTTTTCCTGTCTTTCAATCTGGTTTTTAATGGATTCAATTAAGGTTAAGTTTCTTAGTCCTAAGAAATCCATCTTTAAAAGCCCGAGATCTTCTAAATAATTCATCGCATACTGCGTTAAATACACACCATCATGGCCGTCTTGAATAGGAACGATCTCTGTCAGCGGCTCCTCGCTCAGCACAACGCCGGCTGCATGTGTCGAGGTATGTCTTGGCAAGCCTTCAACCTTTAAAGCAGTTTGAAAGACTTGCCTGAGCTCTTCGGACTGCTGGAGCATTGTTTTTAATTCAGGAGATGCAGTGAGCGCTTCTTTCAGCGTCGTTCCTGGCTTTGATGGAATCAGCTTTGCGAGACGGTCCGCTGCTTTTGAATCAATCCCCATCACACGTCCGACATCTCTTAAGGCTGCTTTTGCTGCAAGGGTTCCAAACGTGACGATTTGCGCCACATGCATGTCTCCGTATTTGTCTTTTACATAAGAAATGATTTCATCTCTTCTCGTATCGGGGAAATCAATATCAATATCAGGCATACTGATTCGCTCAGGATTTAAGAAACGCTCAAATAACAGACCGTGACGGAGCGGATCAACATCCGTAATAAACAGTACATAGGCAACAAGTGAGCCTGCTGCCGATCCCCGTCCTGGCCCTGTGACAATGCCTTGGTCATGGGCATACTTCATAAAATCCCACACGATGAGAAAATAATCACTGAAATTCATTTTTTGGATAATGCTCAGTTCATACTCAAGCCTTTTCACATACGCGTCATTTGAAGCAATCTTTCTTTGCTTCATCCCTTCTGTACACACTTTGCGTAAAAACTGATCTGCTGTTGATTGATCAGGGGTCGGATAGGATGGGAGTTTTGTCTGCCCAAGATTTAAATCGACTTCGCAGCGATCTGCAATCTCCACCGTTCTTGTCAGCAGCTCCATATCCTGCGTATACCATTCCTTCATTTCTTCAAAGGTTCTGAAATGCTTTTCTGCTCGGTCTTCCTCAACCTCAGGTAGCTGCTGCCCTGCTTTAATAGCCTTTAAACACGTATAGGCCGTTTTGTCTTCCAGGTTGATGTAGTGGACATCTCCTGTCGCAACAAGAGGAATGTCCGCACTTTTTGAGACGTCCCTCAGTTTACCGGCAAGCGATTCGTCTTGCTGAAATGGCTGAAGTGCGATGTACACATGTCCCTCACCGAAAATATGTTTCAATTGCTTCGCCGCATCATGCGCTTCTTCTATCTGATCATGCTGAAGCAGCGTTTCAATGTAGCCGGAAACGCCTGGTGTGATGGCAATGAGCCCGCGGTGATAGCTTTTCAACCATTTCTCTTTCAGTCCAGCTTTTGATTTTGATTTCAGCACACTGCTGATCTTGATCAAATTTTGGTAGCCTTCATTGTTTTTGGCAAGGAGTACCAAGGGATAAGCCTCTGTCTCTTGTTCATCTATGAAGACAGAAGCTGTTAAACCGATGACCGGCTTGATGCCATGTTTTTTACATTCCTTATAAAATTCAACCGTTCCATACATCACATGGTCATCGGTAAGAGCAAGCGCCTTGCAGCCAAGTTCTTTCGCTTTCAGCACGAGCTCCTTTACTTTTGCTGCACTGCTTAATAAGCTGTATCCACTGTGGACCTGAAGATGAACATAAGACATGCTTAATCCACTCCTTTCGTCTAAAGTCATTCTTTCATTATAAAACGCGATGCGATGAGAAACAAATGTTCTTTCTTTTCTGTCCGTTCATACTTGTCCCGCACGCACCATATATTGAATAGAGTGAGGTGGACCAAAATGGATGTGAAGGAAGCTTTTATTCCAAATTTTATTAGCTGTTATTTTATTGCACTTGGGGTCATTTTGGGTGGTGCCATTATAGGCGGTGTTGGTGCTTATTTGTCTGGTCAGCCGCCTTTATCCATTATTACGAGTCTTGCCAACCGTTTAAAGATTTGGGCACTTGTCGCAGCTATCGGCGGAACGTTTGATGCTGTTTATAGCTTTGAACGAGGCATTTTTGAAGGGAACACGCGTGATATTTTCAAACAGATTTTATTAATTGTTTCTGCCATGGGCGGTGCGCAAACGGGTTATCTTATTATCACGTGGCTCACACAGGAGCATGTGTCATCATGAGGGTACCGGAGCTTTACAAACGTCCAGGCTGGCAGCGTTTTTTTGCGGGGATGATGTTTGGCGCGATTGTGAGCTGGCTCATTTTCCTCTTTACATACGGAACCTTTCAGGAAAAGCAGGTGACACTGCTGAGAAGCCAGCAGCACCATATGGACAGTCTGAAAGAACAAATCACACTCTATCGGGAAGATTTGCATAAGTTAAATGAGGATAATAAGAAGCGGCTGCTGATCCAAAGCGTAGATGTCCATCTCGTCAATCGTGAGCAATATAAAATCCCAGAGCCAGATACGCTAAAATTTGAAGATCAGGTCAAGGAGGATATCTCAGAGGTTATTACAAAGGATATTGAAAGTGTCTATAAAACAAAGGAATTATTAAAACGCACGGTCGAAAACAAAGAATATACCATTCGGGAAAAGGCATACCGCGCCAAAGTGACGGAGCTGACGATCTATACGAAGCTTTCACTTGAAGTGCGCATTTCATTTGCTGAATAAATGATCATGTGGAATTTTTATGAATTTCTGCCCTCAATGATCGCTTTTCCCCCTTAATTTTTATACACTAAAAGTAGAACGAGATCTAAAACAGAAAGAGGTGAGGACAATGGAGGTTTATAGCTATCGTCAAATGGCACGAGACAAAGCAAGCCGGATCAAGGACGGCATGTGTGCTTATGCTGAGACAGAAATGATGGCTCATTTAATTAAAAAAGAATTAAAACATCAAAATCTCCAAGCCTATGAAGATTCAACTGACATCGGCTGCTGGTTTATCCCTGTATGCAAGTAACCCTTTTCTCCATGACAAAAAAAGAGAGAGGGGACTTGAAGCCCCCCTCTCTCATGATGATGATTTACATACTTCTTCTAAATCACGCAAAATCTCATCTGCCACGGCCCAATCATAAATAGACGCACCAGCTGCAAGCGGGTGGCCGCCGCCATGATATTTTTTCGCAATGGTATTAATGACGACGCCTTTCGAGCGGAATCTAACACGAATCTGATCGTTTTCTTCCACAAAAAAGACCCATGCCTTAATCCCTGCAATATTTCCAAGTGTCCCAACAAGCTGTGAGGCTTGCTGCGCTGTCGTTTGGAACGATTCCAAAATATCCTGCTTAATGAAAACAGAAGCGACCCCATTCTCTGACAAAGAAATATGTTGAAAAATATAGCCATTTAATTTCACGACATTCAGATCCGTCTCATACAATTGATTGAAAAGGTCTGAAGATGAAAATGGATATTCAATCAGTTCTCCAGCATATTTGAGCGTCTTTTTCGTCGTATTTGGGAAAAGGAAGCGGCCTGTGTCTCCTACAATGCCGGCATAAATGAGTTCAGCCGCCTTTGTATTCAGCTGATATCCTTCTTCTTTCCCCTCTAAATACAATTCATAAATCATTTCGCTCACAGAGCTTGCCTCTGTATCTACCCAAAGCAAATCACCATAAGGATCTTCATTTGGATGATGGTCAATTTTCATCAGCTTGTCGCCCATTGAATAGCGCTGATCGTCAATTCTTGCTTGATTGGCTGTATCACAGACAATGACAAGGGCATCTTTGTACACGTCATCCGGCACCTCATCAAGTTCATACAAAAATGAAAGGGTTGGCTCCGGGGTTCCTGTTGCATAAATATTTTTTTCTGGATAGGTGGCACGCAAGATTTCCGTAAGGCCGCACTGCGATCCATACGCATCAGGATCTGGTCTTACATGTCTATGAATGATGATGGTGTCATATAATGATATGGTTCTAATCAGTTCTTTTTTCATAAAAACTCCTTCTTATCCGATACTCTTTTTATTATTAAATCATAATCTATCCTGACGGAAAAGTGAGGAATAGACAATTTATTCTAGTAAGCAAGCCTATTTACGTTTAAAATAGGGTTGTAACCACTTACAATGGAGGCTTGGCACATGCTTGTTTTGATTGTGTTTATTATTTGTTCTGCCATGTTTTATTTATACTACAAAGCAAAGAATGTCCGTACGAACCGCCCAGTCGAAAAGAAATTCTGGTCGGCGAAATCCAGTATGGCACTTGGCTGCTTTGTCCTGCTCTTCGGTGTGAATCAATTATTTTTAAACCGCTCGTCACTCGCATTTGTCATTGGATTTATTTTTGTTGCTGTCGGTATCGGCAGTACGTGGGCTGGATATAAAGCCTACAAGCATTACCTTCCACTCTTTTTAAAGGAAGGCGAAAAAGATCACGCATAATAAGAGAGAAGGGCTAAAATGATGCTTATTTTAGCCCTTTGTCTTTTTCATCATCGCCCTTTTATGATTATCCTCTCTCCATGAGCTGCACCATCAGCATCGCTTTACCAACGATATTCGATTGATGATAAACCTCTACTTCCAGCTTTCCAAACTTGCGTCCTACTTCTAAAATATTTGGCTTAATCTGTATCGTGGATTCCATTTGAACCGGTTTTAAGAAGTAGACAGAGAGACTTTCGACAATCAGCTCTCCTTTTTTATGAGACTTTAAGAAGCGGTTGGCGGATTCAATTAAAATTTGCGTGAACACGCCATATGAAATGTTTCCGAGCTGGTTTGTCATTTGTGGTGTGACCTCATATTGATACACGGCATCTGCCTTTGGTTTTTCTGTATCGGTCTCTTTAAACCCTCTTGAGACAACATCATCCAGTTTTTCTCCGACCTGCGGCTGCTTTTGAATCATTTGAAGCGCCTTCAGCACGTCCTGACGGCTGATCATTCCAATCAGTTTCGCATAATCATCTACAACTGGCAGCACCTCAATGCCTTCCCATACCATCATTTGAGCAGCAGAAGCGACAGAGGTTTTGCCAATGACTGTCAGCGGGTTTTTCGTCATCACCTTCTCAATCGGTGCGGAGCGGTCATGCCCTGCGATATCCTTTGAGGTGAGAATGCCGTGAATTTTCATTTGGTCGTCTGCGACCGGAAAGCGGCCGTGGCCAGTTTCATAGTTCTTTTCATACCATTTTTCAAGCTTATCATCTGGTGATAAATACACCGTTCGTTCTATCGGCGTTAAAATATCTTCCACAAGCACGATCTCTTTTTTTATGAGTTGATCATAAATGGCCCGGTTTATGAGAGCTGCTACGGTAAATGTATCGTAGCTTGTCGATAAGATCGGCAGCTCAAGCTCATCTGCGAGCTGAATGATTTCATCATCTGTTGAGAAGCCGCCCGTGACCAGCACAGCTGCTCCTGCCTCTAAAGCTTGTCTGTGGGCATTGATCCGGTTTCCGACAATTAGCAGATTGCCAGCTGCCGTATAGCGCATCATCGCATCAAGCTCCATCGCTCCGATGACAAATTTGTTTAATGTTTTATGTAAGCCCGCTCGTCCTCCAAGCACCTGTCCGTCAATCACATTGACCACTTCTGCATATGTCAGTTTTTCAATATTTTCTTTTTTCTTCTGTTCAATTCGAATGGTACCAACTCGTTCAATGGTACTGACGAATCCTTTATTTTCGGCATCCTTGATGGCCCGGTAAGCGGTCCCTTCACTCACTTTCATTTCTTTCGCAATACGCCGGACAGAAATTTTCTCTCCGACTTCTAATGAATCAATATACGATAAAATTTGTTCATGCTTTGTCGCCAATCCCGTTCACCCTTTTTGTTTTCAGCGTTTTCATCTAAGTTTCATTATAAGGGCAGGAGGCTTTTAATAGCAATTTGTCTTTTTTTCAGCGCGATACATGTAAACAAAAAAAGCCGGCATTTGAGTGCCGACTTTCAGGTTGTTGACAAAGGGCTAAAATGATCTTGATTTTAGCCCTTTGTCTTCTTTTCAGCGTGATAGAAAACCTTTGCATTCTAGGAAGGACGAGCACCGGAACAGAGCGAATTTGACATTCGTGAGTACCGGCGCGCAGGACTGACACCGAATGCGAGGGTTTGTCTACACGCTGGAAGCCAGCATTTGAGTGCCGGCTTTTTGCTATGTTGATTAAATCTCTATCGATTCTCCGCTATTTAACACATGACCGACGCCGCCATGCAGGCTGTCTGCAAATGCATGTGGGTCCTGCTCAATCGGCGGGAATGTGCTGTAGTGAATTGGCACGACTTGCTTCGCCCGAAGCCATTCGGCTGCGATTCTTGCATCGTCCGGTCCCATCGTGAAGTTATCACCGATCGGAAGAAATGCAAGCTCAATATGATTCAGCTCACCGATCAGCTTCATATCTGAAAAGAGTGCAGTGTCTCCGGCATGATAAATCGTTTTGCCCTCTGCAGTAAATAAAATACCTGATGGCATACCTGTATACGTAATCGTTTTTGCATCTTCATCAATGATAGCAGAACCATGGAACGCTTGAGTGAGCTTCACTTTACCAAATTCAAACTCACGTCCGCCCCCAATCGAAAGCGGGTGCGTTTTCACCCCTTGCCAGCTTAAATAAGTGGCAAGCTCGAATGGCGCAATAACGAGCGCATCATTGTTTTTAGCGATTTCAATGGTGTCACCGACGTGATCTCCATGCCCGTGCGTGAGCAAAATGACATCCGCTTTAACATCTTGCGGTTTGATATCTGTGTGCTTATTTCCATTTAAAAATGGATCAATCCAAATATGGTATCCGTTTGTTTCAATGTGTACGACTGAATGTCCGTGATATGTAGCTTTCATGTGAGTATATCCACCTTTCGAATTTGATCTCATTTCATCTATTCCCTGTATAAAAAACTGAAAAACTTAATGTCTGTGAATGACGTTAAGACCACCTGTTGCTTCAATAACAGTTCCTGTAATCAGATCAGAGCGGTCATCGCATAAAAAGGAAATGATGCGACCGATATCTTCTCCAGTACCAGATCTGCCAATCGGCGTTTCATCGTCTTTCATCTGGCGTGCTTCTTCTATTGTCGATTCTTTCATGTTACCAACTATTTTGCCTGGACAAACCATATTGGCAGTGATGCCGTTTTCTGCTTCTTCAATCGCAATGGTTTTTGTCAGTGACGCCAGCCCCACTTTTGCTGCTCCGAAGGCTGATCTGTGCATCCATCCTGGCGCATGGTCTGCACCTTGGAAGCCATATGTGACAATACGGCCGAAGCCTTGCTTTCTCATCATTGGGATGACCATACGGAACAAATGGAATACAGCAGATAGGTTGCCTTCCATCATTTGATACCATTCTTCCTCGGAATAATCCGCTAGCTTTTTTCGTTCAAAAATATAAGGTCCGGCATTGTTAATCAGAGCATCGATCCGTCCAAATCGCTCGGTTGTCAGCTCGACCATGTTCTTTAAATCTTCTTTGTTTGTCACGTCACCTTGGACAAATTGAAGCTTTTCTTCATATTCCTGCAATTCTTCTTTCATCTGCCGCACAGCTTCATCATCACTTCGATAATTGACTGTCACAGAATACCCCATATTCAGTAAAGACTCGGTGACTTTCCTGCCAAGTCCCTTAGAACCCGCTGTTATTAATGCGTGTCGCACACAATCTCCTCCTAAAGCAAAGGTTGCAAGTTCATGTGTTTCTTATCTTTACTTTACTATAAACCGGCTCCCTTCGCACTTTTGAACCCCTTATCAATGCGGGTAAAACAGTATAGGGTGATTCATCCACTTTTTCAAATCCCATGAGCCATGGATATCAAGAAGTAGCGAAACAAAACGATAGAAGGCGTTCCTTCTACTTTTTCCATGACATCATAATGTCTCCCCGCCTTCTTCACTTTACGAACAACTTCCGGAATATGAAAGGAATTCGTATGAGCCAGCTTTTCATTGATTTGATCGAGATGCTCTTGTCCCATAACGGCATTTACCCCATAGACCATGTTGATCCCATATACAAATTCACTTTCTTCTCTTGCAGTTTTTTTGTCATGTAAGGAGATCAGCCACACATCATTAGCCCGTCCTTCATATCGTTCTCCTACCGTTTCAACTGCTACGATGGGCTGGTCAAACAAAGCCTGAAGCGTTTTCTTCATGAACTGCTGTCACTCCCTCTTCAGCTTAACACTGGTATGTTTTCAAACTTCTCTAATGATGATCAATCTCCTTTTCCCATGACAAAAAACCATCCGTATCAACGAATGGTTTTGGTCAGTTACGCTAGGCAGGCTTTTGCTTTTTCTAAAGCGAGTTGAATTTGTTTAAATCCAGTTCCACCTGCGCTTGTTCTTTTTTCAACAGCAACATATGGATCAAGAACAGTGTAAATATCTTCTTCAAAAAGATCGCTCGCTTCTGTAAATGTCTCAAACAGAAGATCACTTAAGTAGATGCCTTTTTGAATGCATGTATACACGAGCTTGCCAACGATTTCGTGTGCTTCACGGAATGGCATGCCTTTTTTCGCAAGGTAGTCTGCCACTTCGGTCGCATTTGAGAAATCTTCTTTCGTTGCTTTTTTCATGACATCTTCGTTCACTGTCATTGTTTGAATCATGCCTGTGAAGATTTGCAGGCTGCCAGCAATTGTTTTGACTGTATCAAACATGCCTTCTTTATCTTCTTGCAAGTCTTTGTTATACGTAAGCGGCAAGCCTTTCATAATGGTGAGAAGCCCCATCAGGTTGCCATACACACGCCCAGTTTTCCCGCGGATCAATTCTGCCATATCCGGGTTTTTCTTTTGCGGCATCATGCTACTGCCTGTTGCATATGTGTCATCAAGCTCAATGAATTTGAATTCTTGAGAGCACCATAAAATAATTTCCTCACAAAGACGCGAGAGGTGCATCATGACAAGGCTGCTATTAGACAAGAACTCTAAAATGAAATCCCGATCACTTACGCCATCAAGGCTGTTTTCGTAAATATGATCAAAACCAAGCAGCTCCGCTGTATATTCACGATCAATCGGGAATGTCGTTCCTGCTAGCGCCCCGCATCCAAGTGGTGAGACGTTAATTCGCTTCAAAGAATCTTGGAAACGCGCCTTGTCACGCTCTAGCATCCAGAAATAGGCGAGCATATGATGCGCAAAGGAAATAGGCTGTGCACGCTGCAAGTGCGTATATCCTGGAAAAATCGTTTCAACGTGCTGTTCTGCCTTTTCTACAAGCACCGTTTGAAAGGAAGAGATCAGTTCAATGATATGCTCGACTTGGTTATTCAAATATAAATGCATATCGGTGGCAACCTGATCATTCCGGCTTCTCGCTGTATGCAATTTGCCGCCAAGCGGACCAATCTCATCAATGAGCATTTTTTCAAGGTTTAAATGGATGTCCTCATAATCCACTGAGAATTCGAGTTCATTTGCCTCTGCCTTTTTCATGAGCGTATTCAGTCCATCTTTAATGGCAGCGGCCTCGTCATCGCCCAGGATATCGCATGTATTCAGCATACTTGCATGAGCAAGGGAGCCGGTCAGATCTTCTTTGACTAATTGTTTGTCGAAATGAATGGACGCGCCAAACTCATCGACCCATTTTTCTGGTGTTTTTTGAAATCGGCCTCCCCAAAGCTTTTTCATGCTTTAACCTGCTCCTTTTTATTCACGATGCTGTTTACTTTTGTTGGTAAGCCCCAAAGGTTAATAAATCCTACCGCTGCATCATGATCGAATTCATCTGCTTTTGTGTAAGTTGCTAGATTTTCATCATAAAGTGAATATGGTGATTTACGTCCTTCTACAATGGCATGGCCTTTAAATAGTTTCACACGTACAACACCTGTTACGTTCTTTTGCGTTTCTTGTAAGAATGCATCTAGTGCTCCTTTAAGTGGTGAGAACCATAAGCCGTTGTATATTAATTCAGCCATTTTTTGTTCAACGATTGGCTTAAAGTGTGCGACTTCTTTCACTAGTGTTAAATCTTCAAGCTCTTTATGTGCTTTTAGAAGTGTGACAGCACCTGGGCATTCGTACACTTCACGAGATTTAATGCCTACAAGACGGTTTTCAACGTGGTCGATTCTGCCAACCCCATGCTGACCAGCGACTTCATTTAAATGAAGGATGAGATCAGATAATGAATACTGAATACCATCAATAGCTGTTGGTTTTCCTTTTTCAAACGTGATTTCAATGATTTCAGGTGTGTCAGGTGTTTTTTCAAGTGGCGTCGTTAAATCATATGCTCCTTCTGGCGGTGCAGCCCAAGGGTCTTCTAAAATGCCGCACTCGTTACTTCTGCCCCAAAGGTTTTGGTCGATTGAATATGGGCTGTCTAAGTTAATCGGAATTGGAATACCATGTTTTTGTGCATAATCGATTTCTTCATCACGAGACCATTTCCACTCACGCACTGGTGCAAGAACTTCTAGGTCTGGATTCAACGCTTTAATGGATACTTCAAAACGGACTTGGTCGTTTCCTTTTCCAGTACATCCGTGCGCAACCGCTACTGCATTTTCTTTTTCTGCGACTTCCACTAGTTTTTTTGCAATAAGTGGACGAGATAATGCAGATACAAGCGGATATTTCCCTTCATACATCGTGTGTGCTTGTAAAGCAGTTAGTGCAAATTCCTCTGCGAATTCTTCTTTTGCGTCAATCATGTAAGACTGAACCGCTCCGACTTGAAGTGCTTTTTGTTGAACGAATGCTAAGTCTTTTCCTTCACCTACGTCTAGGCAGCAAGCGACGACTTCGTATCCTTGCTCTTGTAACCATTTAACTGCAACAGAGGTATCAAGACCTCCGGAATATGCTAATACGACTTTTTTATTTTGTGACATGATTGAAAAGCTCCTCTCACTTGTTTTGATTCTGTGAATGTTTTTGCATAAAAATAAGTTTTAATTTATAAACATGCATTTAGTATGTATACACTGTAACAAGGAAAAATTGTTTTTTCAACCCCTTTATGAAAAAAACTCTGCCAATTTTTCTTGGCAGAGTCATTTTGGGCTATTTTTGATCTTTTTCAAGCTCTCGTAAAACGTGAGGAAGCTCTGGAATGATGAGTTTTGTCATGGCTAAACGAACAGCTCCAGTAGAGCCTGGTGTGGCAAAGACAGCTTTTTGATTGACGACCCCAGCCGCTGCCCGGGACAACATAGCGGCTGAACCAATGTCTTCTGTATAGCTTAGCATGCGGAAGATTTCTCCGAAGCCAGGCAGCTCCTTCGAGAAAAGCGTGGTGATCGCTTCAATGGTGACATCTCTTGCGGCAATTCCTGTGCCTCCGTTTAACAAGACGGCATCTATTTTTGGTTCGCTTGTTCCCTCTAGCACAGCGTCTTGGATCGCCCCAATGTCATCTTTTACAATATCGTATGCAAGAATGAGATGTCCCTGTTCTTTGAGCAAATCAATCATTAGACGGCCGCTTTTATCTGTTTCTTTCGTTCTTGTATCACTGACCGTAATGACTTTCACATAAAGCCTCGTTTTCGCCTCACGTTTATGTTCTGTCACGCTCATTTTCGCACCGCTCCCTTTTGCTTCGTATTGGACAACATTATAGCATGCTGCTTTTAACAGAAAAAAGCTCTTTTCCTTTTTGGAAAAGAGCTTCTTCATTTTGATTACGCTAAGCGCATAACGTCTCTTGCAATCATGACTTCTTCGTTCGTTGGAATGACGATCACTTTCACAGGAGAGTGCGGATAGCTGATGAATGCTTCTTCGCCTCTCATGTTGTTAAGAGAAGGATCCCAGTAAACGCCCATGAATTCTAGACCACGAAGGACACGTGCTCTTACTTCTGAACTGTTTTCACCGATTCCAGCTGTGAAGATGATCGCATCTACGCCATTCATTCTCGCTGCATAAGAACCGATGTATTTATGAATACGGCTTGCAAAAATATCAAGAGCTACTTCTGCACGGTCGTTTCCTTCTTCTGTTGCTTCTTCGATATCACGAAGGTCACTTGATAGACCAGACACACCTAAAAGACCACTCTTCTTATTCAAAGTAGAAAGTACTTCTTCAGCTGTATGTCCTGTTTTCTCCATAATAAATGGAATAAGGGCAGGGTCAATGTTACCTGAACGTGTACCCATTGCAACACCCGCAAGCGGCGTGAAGCCCATTGAAGTATCGATTGATTTTCCACCTTCAACTGCTGCGATACTCGCACCATTTCCAAGGTGACAAGAGATCAAACGAAGCTCTTCAAGAGGACGGCCTAATAGCTCTGATGCACGCTCTGTTACGAACTTATGGCTTGTCCCGTGGAATCCGTATTTACGAATACCAAAGTTTTTATAGTAGTCGTACGGAAGGCTGTATAGGTAAGACTGCTCTGGCATTGTTTGGTGGAAGGCTGTATCGAACACAGCAATCGCTGGTACGTCAGGCAGAATTTGTTTGAATGCTTTGATTCCTACAACGTTTGCAGGGTTGTGCAGTGGTGCTAGCTCTGAAAGCTTATCAATGTCATTGATGACTTCATCAGTTAAAAGAACAGAGTCGCTGAATTTCTCTCCGCCGTGAACAACACGGTGTCCTACGCCATCAATTTCATTAAAGTCTTTGATGATGTTAAATTCAATTAGTTTTTCAAGCAGCATTTTAACCGCTACTGCATGATCTGGAATATCTGTGACTTCTGTTTTCTTTTCTCCATCTACAGAAATCGTGAAGATACTGTTGTCCATTCCGATTCTTTCAACAAGACCTTTTGTTAAAACGGTTTCTTCTGGCATGTCGAACAATTGGAATTTAAGAGATGAGCTTCCTGCGTTGATTGCAATAATTTTAGACATTCTTGTCGCTCCTTTTACTCAGTTGTTATATAAGGTTTCACGTTTTTTCCGGTGCTATATTCAACCTGTTTGACGGGTCTTTTATAGTTTAACGATTAGTCCGAAAAATATCTGACTTTTTCATTTAAACATTGAAAACTTTGCATTTCAAGTGCACCTTCGAACTGTTATCGCTTACATTGATAAGTCGTTATTTTCTGAATAATAAAAAAGCCAGACATCACTCTGGCTATTCTTTCGTTTCTTTTTCTTCTATAAACCATTGGTCTAATTTTCTCATTACACCCACCATTGATTCTTTTTGTGAGAAAGACGGCAGATTGGCAAACAGCATCCGTTTTGGTGCTTCCAGCCCCTCTTTTTTCTTTTGCATCACAAACAAGCTTTTGGCGTGCTTTTTGTCCTTGAACATGGAGACCGGCAGCTGAATTAATGCATTCATATATGCCTGATCTTTAATAAAGTCCTTTAATTGCACGCTTTCTTTTCCTTCAAACAAATCGTTTGGAATGATGAAGAACAAGAAGCCGCCTTCTTTCGTGTAACGAAGGCTTTGTTCAATAAATAAATAATGCGCAAATGCATGTCCTTCTTTTGCCTTTAATTCATAGTCTGCTGCACGCTCATCATTTGGATAATAACCAACTGGCAGACTGCATACAGTGACATCTACTGGAGAGATCAAAAGCGGCTCAAGACTGTCTTGATGGAAAAGCTCGACTTCCTTCTCTTCCAAGTTCGCCTGTGCCCATGCAATTTTAATGAGTACATCATCAATTTCAGACGCAAAGCCGCGCTTTGTTTCTGCAGTCAGATTATTTAAGACAGCAAGCAGTAAGTTCCCTGTCCCTGCTGCTGGATCAAAGACAACTAGCTCTTTTTGACCTTCTAAAAATTTATTCACCAAATAGCTGACAAACAGCCCGATCGTATCTGGGGTCATCTGACGATTTGGATGGGAAATATCCTTTTGTCCTTTCAATACGGCGAGCTGAAACGCTTTACGAATCTGCTCATGATCATAAGAAGCAAAATCTGCTTTCTCTATTACATCCTTTAGTAAACCGTCTCGATCATTTGCTTGGAAAAAGGCTTCTCCTGCTTTAGCTAATGCCTCAATATAGGAAATGCTTTGATCCTTTTTTAATCGAATAGAAGCTGTATCGAGCAGCTCGAAAATCGTACTTACTTGATCTTTCTGCAATGCTTTTCTCTCCTCGCTTTGTTAAAAGCTATATGTTCTCATTGAAAAGAGCCCCAGTATGAAGCCGGAGCTCTTGTCGATGCTGCTTTTATAACAGTGATTTTGCAGCTTCAATGGCTTTTTCATAATTTGGGTGATTCGTTGCTTCGCTTACGTATTCAGTGTAAACCACTTTCCCATTAGGGTCTAATACGAAAACTGCACGCGCCAATAAACGCAATTCTTTCATATATACACCGAATGCTTCACCAAATGACATATCTCTGTGATCAGATAATGTTTCGACATTTTCAATTCCGTTTGCTCCGCACCAGCGTGCTTGTGCAAATGGAAGGTCTGCACTAATTGTATAGATATTGACCGGACCTAAACCGGCTGCCTCTTCATTGAAACGTCTTGTTTGTGCGTCACACACACCTGTATCAATAGAAGGAATCACTGAGATGATCGTCACTTTTCCTGTTAAATCAGAAAGTGAAACTTCCCCTAGTGAGTTCGTTAATACCGTGAAATCCGGAGCCTGCTCGCCTACTTTTACTTCATTTCCTACAAGCGTGACAGAACTCCCTTTAAATGTGATCGATGCCAAAACAATTCCTCCCTTATCAAATGTATGGTTCTATCATAGTAGAGAAAGCAAAAAACTGCAAAGCCTAATCTTCGCTTTTGAAAAAAAAGTTAACTGCAGCGCAGCTAACTTTTTAAAGGTCTATGTCATCTAGTTTTCGTTCTTTATGACGGTTCTCCCGTTCATCCTTCTTAAACATGTGCTGAAGACGTTCAATTGCTTGAGGAGCAGAATCCAATATTTTATCAAGCAGATGTGTATGTTCATCCAAATGAAGCATTCGAACGCCATTTGTTCCGACAATTAAGAAGGCGATTGGTGTAATAGACACACCTCCGCCGCTTCCTCCGCCAAATGGGAGTCTCGGTTCTTTTCGTTCTTGATCATCAGAACGTTTTTCTTTCTTTTGGTTCCCGTTAAATTCACTGCCGCCTGCTGCAAATCCAAAACCAACCTTCGATACAGTAAGGATGACACTGCCGTCAGGGGTTTCGACTGGATCGCCGATGATCGTATTCACATCTATCATTTCTTTTAAGTTTTCCATCGCTGTCTTCATAAGACCTTGGATTGGATGATCTGCCATTTTCGGGTTCCTCCTTAAACAGATGATTCATTCTTCGTTGCTTGAAGAGAGGCACTTTTTCTCGCCTTTCTTCCTTTTAACCAATGGACAAGTAAACGAATGGCTGCAAGCATAGCATGTCCAATACGAAAATAAGCTATACATGTAAACTGGGTTTGTGACACATTGTGCTGAAAGGCAGGAATGACTTCATATACCGGTTTATGCTTAAAGGTGAGATGCTCCTGCATAAAGGCAAGCAGTGCTCCTTTCACTGACCACACCCCGCCGGCTGCTACACCTGTTAAAGCGGCGTCATGAAAGCCGATCCATGTTGACCAGTGAAACGATACAATTCTCATGTGAATGAAGAATTTACGCATGATCCGGTTTAAATCGACGATCTCTTTTGTGATGCGCTCCATTTGATGAAGGATTTGCTTCATATCACGTTTTCCCACTTTTTTATGTATGGATTCTTTTTCGTGACTAGGGGTTTTGGCGCTCGCCATTTTCTTTTCACGTATATCGATCGTTTGATCTTCTGGATTGACCCTCACCATCGGAATGTCTTTTTTGAGTCTGATGATTCCATATAAGGTGATGATTTTCAGTGCAAGGTGGTCATTGTCATTTGCATGTGAATAATCCAGTGAAATGGTCACTTTCATGAAGATCAATAAGATCCCAAGGAACAAAAAAGCTGCGATCCAAACGTAAAGCACTGTGCTCACTTCCTCCATAACAAATGATGCTTCCTCTACGATTATGGCTCTCATTCTGGATTTTATACCCAATCATGAAAAAAGAGTTTGACCGGTACCCGGCCAAACTCCTCTGATTATACGTTTGCTTCTGTTTTTTCATATAAATGTTCATGGACGACCACCGTATCGGCAAAGTAATCATGAACCCCTTGCTTTTTCGGTGTGAATCCAACAACAGCATAGAGTACAAAAAGCGTATTAATATAGCGTCCCACAATCTCTCTAAAGAAAATGACATCCCATGCCAGTTTCTTCTCAGGTTGAAGTGAGACCACTTTGATCCCAAACACCATTTTCCCAAGCGTTTGTTGAAAGATTTTCGTCATGATGGCGAAATAAAGTAGGAATACTATCGTCGTTGTGACAGAGAATGGAGAAAACCATCCTCCTCCTTTGGACCAGCCAAACAGACTAAAGATTGGAGAAACCGTCAAATGGTTGACACCCCAGACGACAAGCCAATCAAGAATAAACGCCCAAAACCTAATCCAAAAGCCTGCAAACGCCTGTGCTTCAATCACTGCACGTTTCGCAAAGGTCGGATTCGATTCTTCTTGGCTACGGCTTTCGGTTACTTCATCGAATGTAGAATCCATCTATGATCCCTCCTTTATTTTGAATAGAGATACATCGGTTTAGACCCGTTTGAGCCAGCCAGTGTTTCTTTTAGATTGAGAAAATCAATTTCGCTTTTAAAAAGTTTGCTTGCACTCATATTGAAGAGAGAATTCCAGCCAAAGCTTTGAGAATAGCTGATCACTGTCGCTCCTTTTAACCCTTTTTCATTTTTCTTCATTGCTTTGATTGCATCTTCATAATATCCAAGCTCATCGACTAATCCGTTCGATTTCGCCTGTGTCCCGTCATAGACCCGGCCGTCAGCAATTTTCTTGACGTTCTGTTTTGACATGCCGCGTCCTTCAGAGATGACTTTGACAAATCCTTCATACGAGTTATCGACCATGCTTTGCATGATGTCGCGCTCATCTTTTGTCATGTCACGATTTGGCGACATGATGTCTTTGAATTTTCCGCTCTTAATTGTTTCGTATTTAATACCTAAATTATCTGCCAGCTTTGAATAGTTCAAGCTTTGCATGATCACACCTAACGATCCTGTTAATGTTTCAGGTGAAGCAAAGATTTTCTTGGCTGGAGTTGATACGTAGTAACCGCCAGAAGCTGCCATTGAGCCCATGGAGACGTAAATCGGCTTCTTCGCTTTTTTCACTTCTTCTAATTTTTTATGTATTTCTGCACTTTCATAGACACCGCCGCCAGGAGAGTTGACGCGCAGCAGTACACCTTTTACTGAAGCATCATCTTTCGCTTTTTCTAGTTCCTTAAGAAATGCACGATGATCGTAACCTTCTCCGCCTAATAGACTTGATGCGCCGCCATTATCTTGAATGGTTCCATTAATCTCAAGAACCGCTATTTTTCCAGCACCGCTTCCATCCTCTAGTACCTTTTCTTCTATTTCATCCCCAAATTGATAGCTCATTTTATTGTCATTGAAGCTTTCATACAAAGCCGTCGTGACACTAATCACAATTGAAAATCCGAAAACTCCAAGTGCAATGATTAACGCTACCCATCTTTTCGCATTCATCTTTTTCTCCTCCTTTTTGTCTCTCTTCATTGATACGAATATTCACATGAAATGTTTCACAGGAATTGTGGTTTTTTTACATTTCATTTCATCATATGATAGCACCTCTCTTTATTCACGATCAACTTTACATCGTCTGCCAAGTGATACGCATGACGAAAAATTGGCTTTTTTCTCCTCTCTCTGCATCTAATAGGCTAGAGCTTCACCACAACGAAACACCTAATCCACTCTTTCATGAGAAAACAGCTATTCAATTATGCTCAAATTCTGCCCTTTTCAAATCCCTTACATTGACTCATTTCTAAAAATGAATGCCACCATCATGAAGGTTTTTCTAATGTTTTTACTTTCATATGAAAAAAGTGTAAAATGTGAGCAAGGCTTCATATGTAAGCCCTTTATTACTCTAAATCTACTTTTGACAACGAAGGGGAGAACGTCAATGACAGACAATCGTCGCAATGTATTTTTCTTTTACAAAAAAGATCATGAATTGGATGGACACATTTCTTCTCTTGAAAAGCTCGCTACCGATCAAGGCTTTCAAGTCGTCAAGCGTGCAGAGGATGCCCATATTATTGCTTCAATTGGCGGAGATGGCACATTTCTTCAAGCAGTCCGTAAAACGAATTTCCGGGATGACTGCCTGTATGTAGGGGTATCAAAAACAGAGAATTCGCATCTATACTGCGATTTTTCATTAGAACATTTTGATAAAATGATTGATGCCATGAACACTGAACAGATTGAAGTGAGAAAATATCCGATCATTGATGTAAGCGTTGACAGTACAAACCAGTTCCATTGCTTAAATGAACTGTCGATCCGCTCAAGCATTATTAAAACATTTGTGATCGATGTGTATATAGATGATTTCCACTTTGAAACATTTAGAGGAGACGGAATGATTATTTCTACTCCGACTGGCTCAACAGCCTACAATAAATCGGTAAACGGTGCTGTGGTTGATCCGATGCTCCCTTGTATGCAAGTCACAGAGCTTGCATCGCTAAACAACAACTCGTATCGTACACTGGGTGCTCCTTTCATCTTAAGCAGTGACCGCAAGCTAACACTGAAGGTTGTGCAGGACGGCAACGACCATCCGATTATCGGGCTTGATAACGAAGCGCTTGGCACGAAACACGTCAAACAAATTGACATCGGCCTTTCAGGAAAAGTCATTAAAACGGTGAAATTAAAAGACAACTCCTACTGGGAAAAAGTAAAACGCAGATTCCTTTAATCAAAAAGCTCCTTTACGGGGCTTTTTTTCATGTTTTTTCATTCCCGGTCATGATTATGGTATGATGTCACAAGTATGAATGTACGAAAAGGAGAACACGATGACATTACAACAATTTGATCAATATCCATTAAGCCATGAATTAAAACAAGCGCTAGAAGCACTTCACTTCCATACACCTACACCTGTTCAGCACGAGACATTATCCGTTGCTTTTTCAAGGCAGGATTTGATTGTCAAATCTCAGACTGGCAGCGGCAAGACCGCAGCCTATGGTCTCCCGATTTGTGAAATGGTCGATTGGGCTGAAAATAAACCTCAAGCCCTTATCCTCGTTCCAACGCGAGAACTCGCCATGCAGGTCAAACAGGATCTCACAAGCCTTGGACGATTGAAACGAATCAAAGCCACTGCCATTTATGGAAAAGCCCCTTTCCAAGCTCAAAAAGTAGAGCTTGCACAAAAAAACCACATTGTGTGCGGAACACCAGGACGAGTCTTAGATCACCTTGAGAAAGGTACTCTTTCCTTAGAAAACCTTAAATTTTTCGTGTTAGATGAAGCGGATGAAATGCTGAACATGGGATTTATTGATCAAGTCTCTTCTATTATTCAGTATCTGCCACCAAAGCGCATGTCAATGCTCTTTTCAGCGACCATGTCTGATGAGATGAAGAAATTAAGTGAACAGTTTCTACAATCACCAAGAGTGATTGAAATTGCACAGGAAGAAACGTCTGTACCACAAATTACCCACACCGTGATTGAAACGGAAGAAGAAGCGAAATTCTCTCTTCTTCAGCGTACGATCGTCATTGAAAATCCAGATAGCTGCATTATTTTCTGTAATACACAGGACCGAGTGAATGAACTCACGATGAAGCTGGATGAATGGGATGTGCCTTGTGACAAAATTCATGGAGGCATGAGACAAGAAGACCGCTTCGCTGTCATGGATGAATTCAAAAACGGCGAATTCCGTTATTTGATCGCAACCGATATAGCAGCCCGGGGCATTGATGTCAGTGATATGACACATGTGATTCATTATGACCTCCCCTATGAAAAAGAGCGCTATATTCACCGAACAGGAAGAACAGGCAGAGCGGGAAAAAGCGGAAAAACCATTGCGTTTATGACCAATAATGCAAAGCCTCTGATTGATGAATTAAAGCAGGAAGCAGGTATTGATTTCAAGACGCAGCCATACCCAACAAAGGAAGACGCAGAGCAGCATGTAGAACGCTTTGAAGAAAAGATTGAAACGCCGATTCAAAAGGAAAATAAACAGGCAGGCGTTGAAAAGGATATAATGAAGCTTTATTTTAACGGCGGGAAGAAAAAGAAGCTGCGGGCTGTTGATTTCGTTGGGACCATTGCCAAAATAGAAGGCGTTGCCTTTGATGACATTGGGATTATTACCATTCAAGATACAAAAACATATGTCGATATTTTAAACGGTAAAGGCCCTCTTGTGCTGAATGCCATGCGCCACACAACCATTAAAGGCAAGCAGTTAAAAGTTCATGAAGCACGTTCATAAAAAGTGAAGGCTAATCGCCTTTACTTTTTTATTTAAAATAAAATAAGCTTACAAACCCTGATACCGTCAGCCTTTCCTGCAATCAACATGACAAATGTCATATCGAATACATGATGGGTGCTACTATGAGCATGACACCTTTCCTTCTATACTTTGAAGTAGAAAGAAACGGAAAGGACTTGAACGTTCATGACGACTTCAACAAACACACAGCAGCAAGCGACTTTAAGAAAACAAGTAGGTCAATTTTCTGGTGCTGATTCAAAAAAAAGTATCATGCAACTCCTTAATACATTTATTCCATTTTTGGGGCTTTGGTTTCTTGCCTATTATAGCCTGAACATCTCCTATCTTTTAACCCTCTTCTTTGCGGTTATTGCAGCTGGTTTTTTAGTACGTGTCTTTATTATTTTTCACGACTGCTGCCACCAATCCTTTTTTAAACAGAAGCCGCTGAATCACCTGTTTGGTTTCATAACGGGTGTACTCACCCTTTTCCCTTATCTTCAATGGCAAAGAGATCATTCAATTCACCATGCCACAAGCAGTAATCTAGACAAACGAGGTACTGGCGACATTTGGCTCCTGACAGTCAAAGAATATCAAGAAGCATCAGCTTGGACGAAATTCCGCTACAGATTTTATCGCAATCCTTTTGTCATGTTTATTTTAGGACCGATCTTTGTTTTCCTGTTTCAAAACCGTTTCAACGTCAAAAATGCTCGTAAAAAAGAGCGCTGGAACACGTATTTCACAAACATATCAATTGTTTTATTGGCAGGAGCTACCTATCTCCTTTTCGGCTGGGAAGGTTTGTTACTTGTCCAAGGTCCAATCTTTCTGATTTCTGGATCAATCGGTGTATGGCTGTTTTATGTGCAGCATACGTTTGAGGATTCTTACTTTGAAGCAGATGAGAATTGGAATTATGTGCAGGCAGCTGTAGAAGGCAGTTCTTTTTACAAATTGCCAAAGCTTCTTCAGTGGTTAACAGGTAATATCGGTTATCACCATGTCCATCATTTAAGTCCGAGGGTACCAAATTATCACTTGGAGCATGCACATGAGCATAGTGAGCCGCTTCAAAATGTTCCAACCATCACTTTAAAAACAAGTATCGAGTCAATGAAATTTAGACTTTGGGATGAAGAAACGAAAGCATTCGTTACCTTTAAAGAAGCACGTCAGACGAGAAGCACACCTGTCATCAAAGGAGACATTCTCAAGAAGAATGCATAAACGACGCAAGCTCTTTCTTACAATAGAAGGAGCTTGTTGGTATTTACAGGATGCGATAACGTGTTCAATTTGATAAAGTAGTGAAAAAGAATGAAAAAATGGAAAAGGTGATTCACGGATGAAAAAACAACTTAAAATTCAAAAATTGCATGGGATATCCCCGTATATATGGGCCATTTTTTTCATCCTTCCCTTTTATTTTATCATTAAGGCTCCTTCGACTTTAGGCATTGTGATCGGCATTATTTTGAACGTTGTCTTTTTCGCTGTCTATCGTTTTGCCTTTATCGCAAAAGGCTGGTCTTTATATGTATTAGGCCTTCTCTTGATTGCGATTTCTACTGGCTATGTCATGCTCTACAGCTACATTTATTTCGCTTTTTGCATCGCCTATTTCAATGGGCATATTAAAAGAAAAGTACCTTTCTATATCTTATACTATATTCATGTCGGGAGCGCCGCCATTGCGGTAAACTTCAGTCTGATCTTAAAAAAAGGCTGGTTTCTCACTCAAATCCCCTTGGTTCTCATTACACTCATTAGTGCCATTCTCCTCCCTCTCAGCATTCGAAGCAGGAAGGAACGTGAACGGCTCGAAGAGAAATTAGAAGATGCCAATGAACGTATTGCTGACCTTGTAAAAATTGAAGAAAGGCAGCGCATTGCACGTGATCTGCATGATACCCTTGGACAAAAGCTTTCCCTCATCGGTTTAAAGAGTGATCTTGCCCGAAAACTGGTTTATAAAGACCCAGAGCAGGCACGCGCCGAGCTGAAAAGCGTCCAGCAAACAGCCAGAACGTCTCTCAATGAAGTGCGGAAAATTGTTTCCTCCATGAAAGGTATTCGGATCAAGGATGAAATGTTGAACATAGAGCAAATTCTCGAAGCGGCCGGGATTGAATTGATCTATGATGAAAAGGAAGCACCGAAACATATCTCTCTTCTCAACGAAAACATTGTGAGCATGTGTATCAAAGAAGCGGTCACCAATATCGTCAAACATAGTGATGCCACAGTCTGTAAAATAACCATTCATCAAAAGTCAAAAGAAGCGGTCATCACGGTTGAAGATGATGGGACATTTAAAGGTGATCCCCCCTCCTCTCAAACGAAGGGACATGGCCTTTTAGGGATTAGAGAACGATTGGAATTTGCAAATGGACGCCTTCACCTTGAGACAAAAAATGGGACGAAGCTGATCATGAGCATTCCAAATGATTCAGCAGCAAAAGACAAGGAGGGAATGAAATGATCAACATTTTTATCGCAGAGGATCAGCAAATGCTGCTTGGTGCACTCGGTTCACTACTTGATTTAGAAGATGATATGACGGTTGTTGGAAAAGGCACAAACGGCCAGGACGCCATTGATTTTGCTAAAAAACACCCCGTTGATATTTGTTTAATGGATATTGAAATGCCAGGGAAATCTGGACTGGATGCAGCCGAAGAACTCAAGGAATCAGATGTGAGAATCATCATTTTAACGACCTTTGCCCGTTCTGGATATTTCCAAAGGGCGCTGAAAGCTGGCGTTAGCGGCTATATGCTGAAAGACAGCCCAAGCGAAGATCTGGCAAGTGCCATTCGCAGCGTGATGAAAGGAAAAAAGGTATACGCCCCTGAATTAATGGAAGACTTATATAGCGATGAAAATCCTTTAACCCAACGAGAAAAATCCGTCCTTGAACTCGTCGCAGACGGCAAAAACACGAAAGAGATCGCAAAGGAACTCAGCATTAAAAGCGGCACTGTCCGAAACTACATCTCCATTATTTTAGATAAGCTAGAAGTGAAAAACCGCATTGAAGCCATTACACGCTCAAAAGAAAAAGGCTGGTTTAAATAAGAAAAAAGATCAGGACATATGCTGCCTTGATCTTTTTTTTCTACCAAAAATCTCCCCTCCTATTTTTTATCACCAACTATCAAAATGTAATTGACAATAGACCGTACTTCTATGATATGATATCCAAGTGATAATAATTATCATTATCACTCATACAATCAAATACCCGGCTAATGTGCCGATTTCAAAGGAGTCTACATTCATGAAGAAAATATTGTTCCCTCTGATGCTCATCTTTGTACTTGCATTGAGCGCATGTGGCAATAGCAGCAGCTCTTCCTCAAATAAAGGAAATCAATCAACATCATCAGACAAGATTACATATGAATCTGAAAATGGCCCTGTGAAGCTGCCAGCGCATCCAAAACGTGTCGTTGTACTTGGTTCCTACACAGGTAATGTCATGTCACTTGGTGTGAACCTGGTCGGCGTCGACTCTTGGTCAAAAAAGAACCCACGCTTCCAAAAGGAATTAAAAAATGTGGAAGAAGTGTCGGATGAGAATGTGGAAAAAATCATGAAGCTAAAGCCTGATGTCATCATTGGCTTAAGCAATACAAAAAATGTAGAAAAACTAAAAAAAATCGCACCAACCGTCTTGTTTACGTATAACAAAGTCGATTACCTTCAGCAGCATATTGAAATTGGAAAAGTATTAAACAAAGAAAAAGAAGCCAAATCATGGGTAAAAGATTTTAAAGAACGCGCAGCTGAAGCTGGAAAAGAAATCAAAGCAAAAATCGGTAAGGATGCGACGGTTTCTGTATTTGAAAGCGGCACAAAAGATCTTTACGTGTTTGGAGATGCATGGGGCCGCGGCACAGAAATTCTCTACCAAGAAATGAAACTAAAAATGCCTGAAAAAGTGAAAGAAAAAGCATTAAAAGCTGGCTACTATGCAGTTTCACAAGAGGTCATCTCTGAATTTGCTGGAGACTATATGATCATTAGTAAAAACAGCGAAATGGACAATTCCTATCAAAACAGTGAAATTTACAAGTCCATACCAGCTGTGAAAAAACATCGTGTGTATGTGGCAAATGCAGAAGAATTCTATTTTAATGATCCGCTCACACTCGAGTATCAACTATCATTCTTTAAAAAGCACTTTTTAGGTAAATAAACAGAAGCAAGGGACCCCTTCCCTTGCTTTTTTCTTATCTGCTTCTAGCGGCAGCATCTTTTTTCCGCTACAATGACATACAAGCGAATACAAAAAGTGTGGTGCTGGTTTTGTTTAAAATTCTACTCATTGAGGACGATACAACCCTCTTCCAAGAAATCAAAGAACGTCTAGTCAACTGGTCCTATGATGTTTATGGGATTCACGATTTTCAACAGGTGATGCAGGAATTCACTTCTGTTCAGCCTGATCTCGTCATTATTGATATACAGCTGCCAAAATACGATGGCTTTCATTGGTGCCGGATGATTCGGCATCATTCAAATGTACCAATCATCTTCCTCTCCTCTCGTGACCATCCTGCTGATATGGTCATGTCAATGCAGCTCGGTGCCGATGATTTTGTACAAAAGCCCTTTCACTTTGACGTGCTCATTGCCAAAGTCAGTGCTGTTCTTCGCCGCGTACATGATTATAATGCAGAACCGGCTAGCCTAAAGGTATGGTGTGGCGCTACGATTGATCTAGAAAAAAACACCGTCACAAATGACCACGGTGAAGTGGAATTAACGAAAAATGAACTGTTTATTCTTAAGGAATTGATTCAGCATAAAAATCATATTGTCAGCCGTGAATCACTCATTCAAGCATTATGGGAGGATGAACGGTTTGTCAGTGACAACACACTGACCGTAAACGTCAATCGCCTTAGAAAAAAACTAGATGAGATCTCCCTTGGCACCTACATTGAAACAAAAGTGGGCCAAGGCTATCTTGCAAAAGAAAAGGATGATCAATGATGCTGCAAGCATTTTTAAAAGAACGAAGAAGCTGGATCCTGTTCTTTCTTGGTTTGCAGCTCCTCATTCTGTTTGTTGCTTATTTGGATACGACCATTCCAATGGCGTCGCTTTTTTATATTGTGTTATTATCTACTTTTTTCATGATCGTCTTTCTCTTTTTCCGATACCGTAAAGAAACGGCGTATTATGAGCGTCTGAAAGAATGGGACGATCATATTGATCATCAAATGCGGCTCACTCCATCTTCCCCATTTGAACAGCTTGTACATGATGCGACGTCTGAGCAAATTGCCCGCTACAGGCTAATGGCAGCAGAGCAGCAAATCGCCCTTGAAGAAGAGAAGGATGAATTGCTCTCATGGATACATGAAGTGAAAACACCTCTCACTGCGATGCACTTAATGATTGACCGTTTAACAGAACAGCCGCTGAAATCAAATATGACGTACGAATGGCTCAGAATTCATTTATTACTCGATGCCCAGCTGCATCAAAGCAGAATACGTCATATCGAAAATGATTTATTTATTGAACAGCTGGACCTGCAAAGCATCATTGCGAAGGAAATCAAAGCGCTCCAATCATGGTGCATGCAAAAAGGAATTGGCTTTGAACTCACGCTAGAAGAACGTCACGTATTAAGTGATACAAAATGGTTATCCTTTATGATCAGACAGGTACTCACAAATGCAGTCAAGTACAGCCATTCGTCCGATATTGCCATTGAAAGCAAGAAAATGGATGACCAAGTGATGCTGACGATTACAGATCAAGGCAGAGGAATTGACCCAAGAGACATTCCACGTATTTTTGAAAAAGGCTTTACCTCAACAAGACATCACAATGACACAGCCTCAACAGGAATGGGACTCTATTTAACAAAAAAAGGAGCAGACGCTCTTCATATCAAGATCGAGGTCAACTCCACGATAGATCAAGGCACAACCTTCACCTTCATCTTTCCGAAAAAGAATGATTTTGTGCATATTGCGAGCATGTGACAAAATAGACGAATCAAAATCTCTTCGCAACTGGCTCCCAAGCAAGTGCGAAGAGACTTCACTCTTTGATTTAAGAAATGCTCTCTGCCTCTTGACCCACAACATCTCCCATCTTTCTACGTCTATAGATACTTAAAATCATCCCAACAGCCATCAATTCAAGCAAAATATGAGAACCGCCATAGCTCATGAAAGGCATGGCCAATCCAGAAAAAGGCAGAAAGCCGAAATTAGTAACAATGCTTAAAATCAATTTTGCTGCAAACACAGCTACAAAACCTGTCATCAGCATTTTTCCATAAGCCATTTTTACGCGTTTTGTTGTATGAAAGATTCGGTAAATAAAAATGACAAACAACATAAGTACAACGACTCCTGCTAACCAGCCAAATGAAAAAATGATATATGTAAACATCCAATCAGTGTGAACCTCGGACATTGCAGAAGGAATGATTTGAAGTCCGTTTGAACTAAATTGATGGACTGTGTAAAGTTGTCTACCTGATTGAAAAAGAGAAAACATTTCAAACATTAGATATATACCGCCTGCTGCTGCCAGCGGAATGATTTGCCTTAAACTAGCACTAGACACACACATCATCGTTAAACACATGACAAAACAGATAACGGTCGCAGGAAGAAAACCAATCGCACTGATTAGAATAACTGGTAAAGCCATAATCCCTACTCCAAGCCAAGCTTTGAGACCATTCTCCCAATTCCATGAATGAAAAATACCTGCTAAAGAAACAGCCACAAGAAATGGTACGACCTCCGTCAAATTGATTGAGATATCGCTTAATCTTAAAAACAGAACACCGTTTACTCTTATGCCAAAAATCATCGTCAGAAGCACCATTCCAAGCGTTCCTATGTATAAATGCCAAGAGTATGACAATAAGCGCCGATAATCGAAGGAAAATAAAACAAACATAAGCACTAGTCCAACTAAATAATAGGTGAGACTTTTATAAAAAATATTCATATCTTGAAGATTTGTAAACCCTGAATGAAACTGCAAAAAGTACATGACAAGCAGTCCAAAAGAACAAGCGGCTAACACAAGAAGAATCATTTTAAGATCCATTTGGGTTTTATGTGTTTCATGAAGCTGTGCTCCAAGAATGGCCGCATCCCCAATTTGCTCTAGCGCTTGATCTACAGCCTCTGCTTCAGACATCCCAGCATTCATCGCTTCCTCTTTTAGCGTGTATAGATGATCCATAAGTTCAAGTTTGATTTCCGAATGGACATCTTTATTTTTGACTCGTTTACATACATTCTTCATATACTTTTCAAACTTTTTTTCTAATCCCATGCGATTTTCTCTCCGTTCAACACGCCATCGACTGCATTTTTGAAAACATCCCATTCTTCTTTCTTTTCGTTCATAAATGCTTTTCCTTGTTCATTTATTTTGTAATATTTTCTTTTCCGGTTGCCATTCCCTTCGCCCCAGTAAGAGATAATGAATTCTTTCCCCTCCAAGTTGTGCAAAATAGGATAGATTGTTCCTTCTTTAAAGCTGAAAATGCCTTCTGACTTCTCCTCCAATGTTTTGATCATTTCATATCCATACATTGGCTTTTCATTTAACAAGCTTAAAATTAGAGTAGCTGTACTTCCCTTTAAAAGCTCTTTACTTACTTTCATTACTGGTCACTCCCTATACATAGATTTACTATGCATATATTTAATATGCATATCATACATGATTAAAATGACCGTGTAAAGCTCCTAAACGTCTTAATACCAAGAAAAATCCAAGAAGATTAATACATAACAATGAAAAACAGATAAAATGAATATGTGATGATCAGAAATAAACTTAAACAAAATACGTGAACTGTTTAAAAAAACAAGCATGTGACAACAATGTCACATGCTCGTCTGTTTTGTTCGCCAAATCGAAGGAAATGCGGCGGGCTTCTTTTTATACTAGAGGTATCAATTAAATAGAAAAGGGGATCGACAAATGAACATTTTAGAAGCTCGCAAAATATATAAAAGCTACGGAAATAAATTCAACAAACAAGAGGTGCTGAGTGGCATTGACTTGACCATTGAAGCCGGAGAATTCGTCAGCATCATGGGGCCATCAGGCTCGGGGAAAACAACCCTTCTGAACGTATTGTCCTCGATCGATCATGTGTCCAGCGGATCCATTCGTATCGCAGATGCTGAGATGACGCAAATGAAGGATCAGCAGCTCGCAGAATTCAGAAAAAAGCAGCTTGGCTTTGTTTTTCAGGATTATAACTTACTTGATACACTCACGGTCAAAGAGAACATCCTCTTGCCATTATCTATCTCCAAAACGCCGAAGAAAGAAGCTTTCGAACGTTTTCAACAGCTTGCGGAGGACATGGGTATCTATGAACTAAGAGACAAATACCCGAATGAACTCTCTGGTGGACAAAAGCAGAGGACATCAGCAGTTCGTGCCTTCATTCATGAGCCGAGTCTGATTTTCGCAGATGAACCTACTGGAGCGCTTGATTCAAAATCTGCATCTGATTTACTCAATAAACTGCAAGATTTCAATCAAAAACGAAAAGCAACCATTGTCATGGTGACACATGATCCTGTCGCAGCCAGCTATTCAAGACGCGTCATTTTTATCAAGGACGGACAAATCTATACTCAGTTAAATAAAGGTGCTTTAGAGAGAAAGATGTTTTTCGAGGATATTATGAAAACGCAAGGTGTCTTAGGCGGTGTGAAGCATGAACATTAATCAGCTCGTCTTCCGAAACCTGAAGAAAAATTTGAAAAATTACTACTTATACGTGTTCGCTCTTGTATTTAGTGTGGCGCTCTACTTTTCTTTTGTCACCTTGCAGTACTCACCAGCACTTGATGATGTAAAAGGGTCCATTAAAGGCGGTGCATCGATTAAAGCCGCTTCGGTGCTACTCATTGCCATTGTTGGGATCTTCCTGTTATATGCGAACAGCATTTTTATTAAACGCCGAGGGAAAGAAATAGGTCTCCTGCAGCTCATTGGCATGACGAAACAAAAAATTGCCAAACTGCTCAATGCAGAAAATTTTATCCTCTACGTGTTCTCAATGGCTGTTGGCATCATAGCTGGATTTATCGGTTCAAAGCTCATGCTGATGGTGTTATTTAAAGTAACCGGCGTGAATGCCATCGCCAACCTGCATTTTTCAGGCATGGCCCTTTTGCAGACACTCATCGTCTTTTTCATCATCTATGGATTAATTATGTTAAGAAATAGACGGTTTATTAGTAAACAGACAATTTTATCTTTGTTTAGAACCACGTCTTCTACAGAGCAGCGTGTGAAAAAAATCTCTGTGTTTGAAATCATCATTGGGGTTTTCGGTATTGTCTTGATCGGCTCAGGCTATTATATTTCTTCTCAGCTTTTTAGCGGCTCATATACGTCCATGCTTGAGTTATTTTCAGCCATGATTTATATTCTAGCCTCTGTCATTATCGGTACCTTTCTTTTTTATAAAGGCTCTGTTTCTTTCATTGCCAATATTGTACGTAAAAGAAAAAATGGCTATCTCGCCATTCATGAAGTCCTGTCTTTGTCATCTATTATGTTCCGATTAAAATCAAATGCACTGCTTTTAACGATTATTACAACCGTATCTGCTCTTGCGATCGGGTTGTTATCTTTAAGCTACATTTCCTATTACTCAGCAGAAAAAACGGCTGAACAACAGATTCCATCACATTTTGTCATGGGCTCTGAAAAGGAAGCAGCCACCTTCACTCGTGCACTTTCAGACAAGCATATTGCATATGAAAAAAAGCAGTTCAAGGTCATTCAAGCGGATTTTGATGCAAAGAAGATCATTGATACGGAGTTAAGCAGTTTGAATAAGAGTCCAGGAGTATTGATATTTCCTGTAATTAGTGAGAGGAACGTACCAAGCATTCATGTGGAGAACAACGAAGTCATTTTAAGCGGCTACAATGATTTATTAAAAAAAGTCATGCCGATTAAAAGCTCAGGTGATGTGAAACTTCTGATAAAGAAACCACTTGATTTAAAAGTCATTGATATGAAGAAAGATCACTTAATCTCTTACCGGTTCACTGCTGGCGGCATGCCTGTTGCCGTTGTTAGTCAAAACGTCTTTGAACAGCTGGACCAAAACAAGGATCCTAAGCTTCAGCTTGAGAATAACCAATATATTGCGATCAATGTAAATGATGAGAAACATATTGAACAAGCCAATGACATCTTTACTTCTTTAAAAATGGGTGATGACAGCATGTCTCAATTAGCTTCAGCTCAGCAGCAGAAACAAACAATGGGACTGATGATGTTTGTCCTCGGATTTTTAGGCCTAAGCTTCCTTGTCACATCAGGCTGTATTTTATACTTCAAACAGATGAATGAAAGTGAAGAGGAACAAAGCTCGTACACGATCTTACGTAAGCTTGGCTTTACAGAGAAAGATCTATTAAAAGGCATTCGGCTCAAACAGCTATTTAACTTTGGGATTCCGCTCATCATCGGATTACTGCACAGCTACTTTGCAATACAGTCAGGCTGGTTTTTATTCGGCGGTGAACTGTGGACACCAATGCTCATCGTCATGTCGATTTATACGGTTTTATATTCTATCTTCGGATTCCTATCTGTCCAGTATTACAAAAAGGTCATTAAAGAATCCTTGTAATTTATTCCCCATAGGCAGTTGCCTATGGGGATATGTTTGTTTATGATGGAGTTGATTCAAACTTATGTGATAGAATATGATCTCTTGCCGCATAAGCTTTTCGTTTGACCTCTTCTAAGTTCACACCGACAAGCTTTCCGTTTTGTTTCACTGCTTTTCCAGCCACATAGACAGAATCAACATTTGAAGGATGTGCCGTTTGGACAACCGCTCCAGCAGGATCTGTCATCGGCAGAAGATTCATGCTTGTCCGGTCGATCAGGATGAAATCAGCTTCTTTTCCAGGTGTAAGTGACCCAATTTTATGGTCAAGCTGTAACGCACGAGCCCCATTGATCGTTGCAGCTTCAAGCATTTGTTGAGCAGAAATTCCAAGTTCAGGTCCTGGCATGATGCCCTCCATCAGCAATGATTGATTTTGGATCGCACGCTCTGCCTGAAGCCCGAATTTCATTTGAGCAAACAAATCTCCGCCTGTCGCTGTGACCACGTCTACACCGAGCGTTGGAAGAACACCTTGTTCGATCGCAAGTCCTGTGACAGGATAACCGTGACCCATCATCATCTCAATTTCAGGTGTAATGGATATGGAGCTTCCGCTATCTGCCAGCATCTTCATTTGATCCGCATCGATTGCATTGATATGCACCATGTTGAGGTCAGGTCCAAGTAACCCTGCTTTGTGAAGCCGCTCAATCGAACGATCCTCCGCTCCCCAGTTCCCAAAGCCAATGTGCATAGTGCATAGAGCATCTAGCGACCGGGCTGTTTCAATTTCAAATACTGAAGTTTCCCATGAAGAAAACTCTGGTCCACGAATCGCAAGCCCCATTGTCAAAAGCTGATCTGATGATTGAAAATGTGCTTTTTTCACGCGTGCTGCGTCCTCCATATTGGTGAGCGTGCTCCCCCTATCCCAATACTCAGCATCTCCAGAGGAACCGAAAGCAAAAACAGCTCGAATGCCCGCATCTTTTAATCCTCCGATGAGTTCTTCTGTATGATCCATTGAATTGATCATCGTCCAGTCTAGAAATGTGGTCACTCCGGCATCTAATGCCTCTAATGCCCCTAAATAATTTGCGATTCGATCATCGGATGGGCGTCTCATCGCACCATAGTTTCCATAATAGATTTTGCTCAAATATGTCTGTAAAGACCAATCTGTGCCTATGCCTCTGATGACAGACTGCCACACATGACGATGTGTATCCACAAGCCCTGGCATGATCACCATGTCGGACGCATCGACGATGTCAGCATCTTTTGCTTCAATTGAAGGTCCGACTTCTAAAATGTGTGTCCCTTCAATTAATAAATCTTCTTTTTCTAAAAAACCTAAAGTTGGATCAAGAGTTAAAAGCGCTGCATCTTTAAACAATGTTTTCTTCATCCATATCCCCCTTTTCAAATGACGAGGAAGAGTTCTCCCACCCTCACTGTTATTTTAAAACATAAAAGGATCAAATTAGAAGAAAAGTGACTTCGCTAACTGTTTTATGAGCTGATTTTTCTGAAATAGTTGTAAATACGTTTTAATTTGACGTCATGTTTTCCTTTTGGGCTTTCCATCATGCCGAACTCAAAGAACTTCACAGGTTTGATTCCGACATAGTGTAAAAGGGCTCGTTTCATTAAGATCTTGTGTGCATTTTGCAAAAAGAACAAAGGGTAGTTGGTTGGCCCTTGCATCGTCGATACACAAACAGCACTTTTTCCTTTTAACAGTCCTTCTGGAAACAGCCCGCCTGTTTGACGATAAGCAAAATTCGCAGCAAACATGCGGTCAATAAAGCCAAGCAGCATGGCTGGAGGTCTTCCCCACCAAATAGGATATACGAACACGATTTTGTCCGCCCATTTGATCTTCTCCTGATACACCCGAATGTCAGGGTCCTTATGCATGTCACGCCTTTTTTTCTCTTTATTAAAAATCAGCACGGGATCAAATTCTTCTTTGTATAAATCGATGATTTTCACTTCATGAACTAGTGGATTCTCTTCAGTGCCTTTCATGATTTCTTTTAAAAAAGCACCATTTAAACTATTGTGATGGGGGTGAGTATAAATAATAAGTACATTCATGTGTTAGCTCCTTTTATTATCATTTGATAACTAAAGGATATACCTCCGTTATATAGTTGTCAAATGATAATTGTTTTTTGATAATAATTTTGGTATGTTACGTAGGAGGTGATAAACATGAAGCATCCCCATTTCTTCAAGGAATTCGTAGCATTTGCTTCTACTTTTTCAGAACTAAAACATGACCTGATGAACAAAGTCAAACCAGCTAACTTAACGACCTTACAATACTTAATACTAGAGCAACTAGCTGTCAGCGAGCCTCTTACGCCTAGTGAAATTGCCGACTGTCAGCACATGTCTCTTCCGAATGTCAGTAGAGAACTGAAAAAACTACACGAGAAACAATACATAGATAAAAAGGAAGACAAAGATGATAAGCGAAAGCATGTGATCATGCTGTCTGACAAAGGCCGTGCCTATATGAACGAAGCCTTCCAGCATATCGAAAGGATGCTATTAGACAGCCTAACTTCCTCGGATATAGAACAAATGGATGATATCGTACAAGCTTTCCGTCTTTTAAATCAAACGATTTTCAAAAAATAACCTAAAAAGGCATGAGCGATACGCTCATGCAAAGGTGGCTAAACTTCAAAATACAAAAAAGCGCGGGCTACCCAAACGCTTCTCGCTTTTTTCTCTATGTACTTTTATACAATCAATTGATACACAATATATAACGCGACAAGCCAGATCATGACCGCTGAAGCTTTATTGATACGGTTCATCCACTTGCCGTTTGTATCTAACTTCCCTAGCATTTTCCCTAAAAGAGCGAGCCCAATAAACCATAACCAGGACACGATGATACAAGCGAGTGTAAACGCCAGTTTTTCTGACCCGTTATATTGAAGCGAATTTGTTCCAATCACGCCAATGGTATCGAGAATGGCGTGGGGATTTAAAAGTGAAACTGAACAGGCAAAGAGAATTTGTTTTCTCGCAGGCATGAATTCCCGCTGCTCTTTAGCATCTGTTGATGAGCTTGTGTTCCACACAGACCATCCCATATAAACTAAAAAACAAAATCCAATGAGACAAAGACACATTTGCAGCACAGGAATGGTGAATACCACAACAGAAACCCCAATGACAGCTAACGCAATTAAAAGTGTGTCACAAAGAGCAGCAGTGATAACGACAGGTAAAGCCTGATATAATCGCGGCTGAAGCGCTCCTTGCTGAAACACAAATACATTTTGTGCGCCCAATGGTAAAATGAGGCCAAAGGCAAGCACAATTCCATGAACGATGGCAATGAACATCTTCTAACATTCTCCTTTTCCAGCAATTCCTACACATTTTAACATAAAACATCATAATCACTTCCAGCAGATTTAATTTTCCATAAAAAAAGCGCTGGATGCTTTCATCCAAACGCTTTTCGTTATTCATCATGATCCTTTTCGTGCAAGCTCTCTTTCTCTCAGCTCGACACGACGGATTTTCGCTGACGGTGTTTTTGGCAGTTCGTCAATGAATTCAATTTCTCTTGGGTATTTGTAAGGTGCTGTTGTGTTTTTGACATGTGTTTGCAGCTCTTTGATCAGCTTATCACTTTGTGCTGATTCATCACGCAGGACAACATATGCCTTCACGATGGATCCTCTGATTTCATCTGGACTAGCCACAACCGCACATTCTTTAACTGCTGGGTGTTTAATCAGCGCATCTTCTACTTCAAACGGCCCAATGGTATAGCCTGAGCTGACGATGATATCATCTCTGCGGCTTTCAAACCAGAAGTATCCATCTTCATCTTTTTTCGCTCGGTCACCGGTAATAAAGTAATTCCCGCGACGCTGCGCCTTTGTACGCTCTTCATCTTTGTAGTATTCCTTAAATAGCGCTGGCGTTTCGAGATGAACCGCAATGTCACCAACTTCTCCAGGAACGCATACGTTGCCGTCTTCATCAATGATCTCGACTTCGTTACCAGGTGTTGGTTTGCCCATACTACCAGGCTTGATGTCCATTCCTTTTAGCACCCCTACGAGCAGTGTGCTTTCTGTTTGGCCATAGCCATCTCGTACTTCTATATCGAAATGCTTTTTGAATGTATCAATGACTTCACGGTTCAGCGGCTCTCCCGCAGACACGGCACTATGCAGCTTTGGAAGCTCGTATTGACTTAAGTCATCTACTTTCGCCATAAATCGGTATTCTGTCGGCGTACAGCATAGGACATTGATTTCATTTTTTTGAAGTAGCTCTAAGTACGTATTTGGATTGAACTTCCCTCCGTATACAAAGCCTTCTGCGCCACTTCCTAACACAGATAAGAGAGGGCTCCACACCCATTTTTGCCAGCCTGGTCCCGCTGTCGCCCACACTTTATCTCCTTCATTAATGGAGAGCCATGCTTTGGCAGCAGTGCGTAAATGTGCATATGCCCAGCCATGTGTATGAACAACCCCTTTTGGGTTACCTGTTGTACCTGATGTATAGGATAAGAACGCCATGTCTGTGCGTGTTGTTGGAGCCATTTGCAGCTCGCTTGATTGGTGATCCTTTTCCGCAAGAATATTTGTCCAGCCATGATCGTTTTCACCGATTGAGAATGTTTTAAAATCGTTTGGCTGATTGGTTCCATCGAACGATTGAATGAATGAAGAGTAAACGATCGCTCCTTTTGCTTCTGCATGTTCAATTCGGTAATCTAAATCTTTTGCACGTAGCATTTCTGAACAAGGAATGACGACCATCCCTGTTTTCAAAATAGCCAAATAAATGCTGTATGCCTCTAGCATGCGCGGCACCATCACAATGATTTTATCGCCTTTTTTAAAGCCTGCATCTAACAACACATGTCCGATTTTATTGGCATCTTCCACTAAAGCTGCATAAGTCACATGCGCTTCCCCGCCATTTCCGTCCTGCCAGTGCAGAGCCATTTTCTCGCGGTTATGACTGAATGCTTCAATCTCGCTGACTAAGTTATATTGTTCTGGTGCAATTAAGTCTTCTCTTTTCATGGTACAGCTCCTTTTTGCCTCTTTCTATGAAACCATTCATGTTTCAATTTACCTATTCTAACATTCATAACTGAAAAATGCTTGAATTAGGACCTACTCCTAGTATTATGCCATAATTTTCGCCATTCGTCCTCTTTTTTAAAAATATTCTAACAATTTATATGTACAAAAAGAAAAGAGCGGGAATAATCCCGCTCATAAGCCATAGCTTTTCAATTGTGTGTCTTAGAAAGATCCGCCACCCATATGTTGTTGAGCGTAAGATACAAGACGTTTAGTGATTTCTCCACCAACTGATCCGTTAGCGCGAGCTGTTGTTTCTGGTCCAAGGTTTACACCAAATTCTGAAGCGATTTCATACTTCATTTGGTCGATCGCTTGTGCAGCGCCTGGAACGACTAATTGGTTAGAACTGCTTTGTCTGTTTTGTTGAGCCATGTGTTCTCACCTCCTTGTGAATATAGAATGTGTAGAAACACATGACTTCATGCGATTGATTTTATGGTAATTATTATGAAATTTTTATTTTAGAATAAATCAGCGAATTCGTCAGCCGCTTTCTTCTCATTTTTGACGATAATCGTTTCGATTTGATCCACTGCCTCATCAAGCATTGGCTCGAAATCAGCAAAGCTTTCGTAGCGTTCTACTTTCTCAAGCTTTGGTTTTGTTTTAGGAGACGGCGGCGTAAAGATCGTACAGCAATCCTCGAAAGGTTGAATACTTGTATCGTATGTGCCAATTCGTCTCGCTTCATCAATAATGTCATTCTTATCAACCGCAATAAGCGGGCGAATGATTGGTGTATTGGTTACATGATTAATGGCATACATGCTTTCAAGTGTCTGACTTGCGACTTGTCCAAGGCTTTCACCGGTAATAATCGCAAGAGCATCACGCTTCTCTCTTATTTTATCTGCGATTTTCAGCATCATTCTTCTTGTTGATGTCATCGTGTAGTTTTCAGGTACTTGTTTGTGAATCAGCTCTTGAATTTTTGTGAAAGGTACGATGTGAAGCTTCACTTCGCCTCCATATGCCGCTAAACATTCTGCAAGATCAATGACCTTTTGCTTGGCACGTTCACTTGTATATGGGGGACTAAAGAAATGTACAGCTTCAATTTGAATTCCGCGTTTCATGGCCTGATAGCCGGCAACTGGGCTGTCAAAGCCGCCTGAAAGCATGAGCATCGCTCTTCCGCTTGAACCCACTGGCAGTCCGCCTGCACCCTTGACATCTTTAAATGTAATGTATGTCGCATGTTCTCTTATTTCAATGCGCAAATGTACATCGGGCTGTTTGACATTGACCGTTAATTTTTCCGTATTCTTCAGCACATGTCCGCCAATTTCCCGGTTCATTTCATTTGAATCAAGTTCAAATTGCTTATAAGAGCGTTTCGTTGAGACCTTAAATGTATTTCCTTGTTCATATACTTCCTGTACCGCTGTTAGTGCCGCTTCTTTGATGGCATCGAGATTTGTCTCACATTTCACCGCCAGACTAAAGCTCTGAATGCCAAATACACCTTTAAGCTGTTCTGAAATCGGTTCAGGGTCTTCACCGTTCAGCATGATCGTGATGCGGTCTCTGTCAGATGCATACTTTAATGCTTCAAAGTCTTTTAATACAAACCGGATATGCTGCCTTAGTTTTTCAATAAATTTCTTTCTATTTTTTCCTTTTGTTGAAATTTCACCAAAACGGACTAAAATATGATCATATTTCATGCTGTTATCTCATTCCTTTTAATTTTTTCACACTTTGTGCGATCGATGTGATGATTTGCGGCGCTAGTTCTGGTCCTTGTCCATACGTCAAACTGATTCTCATACTGCTTTTTGCCACTTCTTCCGGTTTCCCCATCGCTAGGAGAACATGGCTTGGCTCCTTTTTCTTGGCTGAGCAGGCAGAGGTTGTCGAAACATACATGCCTTCTTTTTCAAGCATATGAAGAAGGACCTCGATTTGAATACCTGGCACTGAAAAATTCACAATATGCGGCGCACTTTGCGTCAGCGGTGTGCTGATGACAATACCTTCTATTTCTCCAAGCTGCTTTTGCAGCTGCGTTTTTAAGTTTAGCATTTCATCATGATGTATTTTCAGCAGTTCGAATGAATGTTTCATGGCTTTTGCTAAGCTGACAGCACCAGCAGGGTTTTCGGTACCTGAACGTAGGCCTAATTCCTGCTCTCCTCCTGTGATAAAAGGTGCGAGCACTACACCTTTCTTTAAAAAGAGCGCTCCTGTGCCTTTTAAGCCATGAATTTTATGGCCAGATATCGTCAAAAGATCCACATCCAGTTGTTTATCAAGTGCTACTCTGCACATTCCCTGCACCCCGTCGACATGAAATAGGGCATTTTCAGCATGCTCACGAATCATGCCAGCAGCTTCTTCAATCGGCTGGATGGCACCCGTTTCGTTATTGACGTGCATCATGCTGACAAGCACTGTATCAGGGCGAAGCACTTCTTTTAAATGGTTCATATCTGCATGGCCATGCTCATTTACTTGAATATAGGAGATGTCAAAACCAAATAAAGCCTTCAGTTGTTTAAACGATTCGATGACAGAGGGGTGTTCAATTGCTGTTGTCACAATATGTTTCCCCCGATTCATTTTGGCGAGAGCTGCTCCTTTAATGGCGATGTTATTTGCTTCTGTTGCACCAGAAGTAAAAATAACCTCATATTGTTTCAAACCTGTATAGTGAAGGATTTGTTTTCTCGTTTCACTTAGCAAGCGGCTCGCATCAATTCCGAGCTGATGTAGCGAAGACGGATTCCCAAAAAAACGTTCACTCACTTGCTGATATACTTGTAAAACCTCAGAGTACGGTTTTGTTGTTGCACTATTATCGAGATAAATCATACTTGGACTCCTTACAAAAAGCTTTAAAAATAAATGCATTTATATGTTACCATAATGAAGTCAGACAGAGAATTTTCTGAAAATGGCAGTTGACAACTTTTCATTTTCACTATATCATGCATAGTGCAATTGGCACATAAACACCTAAATTGTCAGAATATTTAAATTTAGCACATTACATTGGATAAGGAGGAACTATTTTGAAAAATAGTTTAAGTATAAAAGAGACATTAGCCATTGGTTTAATGCTTTTTGCATTATTCTTTGGCGCAGGAAATATGATTTTCCCGCCTGTCCTTGGACAATATGCAGGTGAGAATGTTTGGCTTGCTATCGGTGGATTTTTACTCACAGGAGTTGGTCTTCCGCTTCTAGGAGTTATTGCTATCGCCCTTACAGGTACTGGTGCAAAAGGCCTTGCGGATAAAGCCCATCCTATATTTGGAACCATTTTCACTGTCATTCTGTATTTATCCATAGGACCATTTTTTGCTATCCCGCGAACTGGTACGGTTTCTTACGAGATTGGATTAGCACCGTTTCTGTCTGAAACACAAACCTCTTCATGGGTACCGCTTTTCTTATTCACCCTTGTGTTTTTCACGATTACGTATCTGCTCGCTTTGAACCCTTCAAAGCTTGTTGATCGAATCGGCAAAGTGTTGACACCTATCTTATTAACGGTCATTGCAATTATTGTATTTAAAGCCATAGCTACACCGATGGGAATAATCGGTGCGCCTGATGCGACTTATAAAGCAAACCCTCTCTTCACTGGGTTTTTAGAGGGCTATAAAACAATGGATGCTCTCGCTTCTCTCGTATTTGGAATCGTTGTTGTGACAGCTGTTAAAGAAAGAGGCATCACAGAGCGCAAATCTCTTGCGGCGGCCTGTATAAAAGCTGGCCTTGTTGCAGCAGCTGGACTAGCACTAGTGTATATCTCGCTTGCTTATGTTGGTGCTTCAAGTCCTGATACAACCGGAATGGTTGGGGCAAATGAAGGCGGCAAACTGCTTTCACTATCAGCAAACTTTTTATTTGGTTCTGCTGGTAACATTGTCCTTGGTGTAGCCATTTTATTTGCTTGTCTCACAACAAGTGTTGGGCTTGTCTCATCATGCGGCGAATATTTTTCAAAGCTTTTCCCAGCACTTTCTTATCGCACAGTCGTACTCATTGTTTCTTTATTTAGCACATTGGTTGCAAACCTTGGACTGGCACAAATCATCTCTCTATCGGTCCCTGTACTCGTAGCGATATATCCACTGGCAATTGTCATTATTTTATTGTCATTCCTTGACCGCTGGATTAACGGTAGACGAGTGATTTATGCAGTACCCCTGATTTTCACTGGATTTTTTGCCATTATTGATGGCTTACTGGCTGCCAAATTCAATCTCGGTGGTTTGCCTGCCTTCTTAGACGCATTCATTCCATTTTACGATTTAGGCATTGGATGGGTCGTACCAGCAATTATCGGCGCAGGTATTGGCGTACTCATCTCTATGTTTACTAGCCCGCCTAAACAGCTCGCATCATAATCATGCTTCAAACATCCCCTTCCAAAGATGAAGGGGATGTTTTTTTATTGTCCTCCATATACTAAAATAGAAAAATTCATGACTTTTGTACGAAAACACATGTTGACATCAGACGCACATCCTTTATAATTAGTGAATGTTAATGAAGAACGGTTTTAGCAACCAATTAACAGAATATTTCAACATAATATTGGAGGCTTTATATTCAATGAAGGCAACATTGTCGACGAAAGATACAGTTATTATCGGTTTTATGTTATTTGCTCTATTCTTCGGCGCCGGAAATATGATTTATCCACCAGAACTTGGGCAATATGCTGGCACAAATGTATGGAAAGCAATGGGCGGGTTTTTATTAACAGGTGTCGGTTTACCTCTTCTAGGGATTATTGCAATCGCTTTGACAGGTCGAGATGCGAAAGGATTAGCTGATAAAGCTCACCCAGCTTTTGGAACAGCGTTTACCGTCATTTTATATTTATCTATTGGGCCACTTTTCGCTATTCCTCGTACAGGAACGGTTTCATATGAAATTGGTGCATTACCCTTTTTAGCAGGTGTACCAGCTTGGCTCTCCCTTCTTATATTCACACTTGTCTTTTTTGGTATTACGTATTATCTTGCTCTAAATCCAACGAAGATTGTGGATCGTGTAGGGAAAGTGTTAACACCGATTAAATTTACGATTATTCTTCTTATTATTGTCAAAGCCATTTTAACGCCGATGGGCGTCATTGGCACACCTGATGTATCCTATAGCAACGGGTCATTTTTCAAAGGATTTTTAGAGGGCTATAAAACAATGGATGCTCTTGCTTCTATTGTGTTTGGGGTTGTTGTCATCAACGCCATTAAAGGACGCGGTGTGACAAGTAAAAAGGCACTGACATCTGCTTGTATCAAAGCGGGTCTGATTGCAGCTTGCGGATTAACATTTGTTTATCTATCTCTTGCTTATTTAGGCGCTTCAAGTACACACGCCATTGGTTTTGTTGGAGATGGCAGTAAAATCTTGGCTCAGTCTTCTCAATTCCTATTTGGCAGTTTAGGAAATATTGTGTTGGGTGCTGCGATTACGGTTGCTTGTTTAACAACAAGTATCGGCCTCGTTACATCATGCGGAGAGTATTTCTCGAAGTTACTACCTAAGCTTTCGTATAAAATGGTCGTTACACTCGTGACATTATTCAGTTTTATCATTTCGAATTTTGGACTTGCTCATATTATCGCTTTCTCTGTACCAGTTTTAACTGCGATTTATCCGCTAGCGATTGTGATCATTGTTTTGTCACTTGCTGATAAGTGGCTTGGACATAGAAGACCTGTATATGCTCTCTCTTTAATTTTAACAGGCTGCGTCAGCTTATTTGACGGCTTAGCAGCTGCGAAACTTCCAATCGATCCAATAAAAGACGTCTTCCAATCAATACTACCTTTATATGACCTTGGCATAGGCTGGATTGTCCCTGCAATACTTGGGATCGTGATCGGATTTGTAATCTCTCTTTTCACTTCTTCTGCTTCAGAAGAGCGTCAAAAACAAGCGTCATAATATAAAAAAAGCTGAAGTCCATTGATGGGACTTCAGCTTTTTTATTGATGCTGATACTCTTTTTCTTGCTGAGCTAACAGCTTTTGAACAGCTCCGGGTGATGCTTTTTCAACAGCCGCTGCTGCTATATCAAATGATCCGTTGTAATCATAGGCGTAAAATCTTCGTTCAGCCTCTTTTAATTGTTCTGAAAGAATATGGTTTTGACTTCTAAAACGATTGCCGTATTGAATGATTCGTTCAATTTGATCCACTTTACCAAGCATTTCTTCTGTCTCATCCACAACATTTCTGACTGTGTCAGAGGCATCTTTTAATTGCTGATTTACTGCCGGCATGTTGAGCGGCAGGTTTTCCAGCTGCTCATGCACTTGATGAATCATCTCCTGCGCTTTTTCAGCCCGCTCTTTCATCTCAGCAGGTACACCTGGAATATTGCTTTTATGCAGCTGGCGTACTGTATCTGTCAGCATGGTTTTGAGCTCAGCCAGTGTTTCTCTCGCTTGTAATTCTTCTTTTCTTAACGATTGGAGATGACCTTTAAATGTGTCATGCAATGCTTTTGCATCTTCGATAAAGGTCTCCAGCTGATTGATTTCATCCATTAATAATGAATATGCCACGTGATCACGATCAAGCTTCTCACGGATTTGTTTCATCAGCTTTTCAATTTCTTCTAAACGTTTTTCAAATGCTTTCTGTTGATCGAGTTCTCCTGCTGTCAGCTTGTAGCTTTCTTTCACAAGAGCCGTTTCTGCCTTTGTTTGTGTGTGATCTTGCTCGAGCTTTTCGAATGCTTCTGTGAGCTCAGGCATTCTGCTTTTGATTTCCTGACCTGCTTCTACTTCCGCCTCCAGCTGATCATACAGCGTCTCAATCGCATCATCAATCATTTGCAGAATGCTTGATGCCTCTTCTAAATTGAGTTCATCAATGAGCAATTTTTCCGCCCTCGCAAGCTGTTTGTTTAAAGTCTCCAGCTCTTTCGTGATCTGAATGTGCTCCAGCTTGTAGCCTTTTTCTGACATTTCTTGATATCCGTCTTTCAGCTTCGTCAGCTGACCTGGTACGGTTTGTTTGCAGTCTGCAATAAGCTTTGGTACATCATTGATATATAGTTGAAGCTGGTCGAGTCTGCGGTCTTGCTCAAGCAAAATCTTTCTTGCTTTCATGTAGTTTCCGTTTTCTGTTTCTTCCTCGTACTGCTTGATCCCTTCCCAGGCCTCATCTAAGTCCTGCTCCATTTTGTCATAAAGGGTGCCATATAAATGGCTGTACGCAAGCAGATTTTTTCGAACCGTTTGATATTGCTCTTTGACCTTTTCAATGTCCTTGCGATTTTGCTCCTCGCTTGTGACAAGGTCTGCAATTTCTTTTAAAATGTCTTCAATGTTCGAATCAGCAGCACTCAGCAAGTCCTCAATATGCGTTAGAACCTGCTTGGCTTTGGAGAATCGATATTTATCAGAATACTCTTCTGCGTCATATAATAGCTCCTCTACCTTTGGAAGATGGGCTGTGACGATATCGTCCCACTCTGCACGCCATCTTTCAAAAAATTGCTCTGTTTCTCCGGTCATTTTTAAGTGTTTGATTTTTGAAATTTCTTCTACAATTGATCTGTTCAAAATTTCAATTTTCCATGCTTCCAATCGGTCAATCTCTTTATATATATTTTTTCTGAGGAAATAACCGACTGAAAACAAAGCAAGCAAAATGACAATTAAACCGATGATAAACTCCATAATGAGCCCCCTTGTTGTGATCTAAGTGATGTCAGGGTAAAAGTGTCCCGAGTAGACCTGAGAACCCTTTCGTGTCCGCTTTGCATTTGTTTTTTTATAAACAGGATCGTATGTTTTCCAATACCATCCATTCACGGTTGTATGTATGTTTTTCAAGAAAGTATTTGAGTGCTTTCTATCATTTGATCACACGTCTCCATGTGACCTGCTTTTATGTATGCGGAAGCTGTCGTTTTCATTGTTATTATGATACCATGTAACCAGCATTTTTGGTCATGATTTTTCATTATTTTCACTGATAAACATGACGTTTTTCAAAATATCGACAAGAGGTGACGACATGCTGAAGCAAGATGCACATCTACATACACCGTTTTGCCCGCACGGCTCGCTTGATTCATTTCATTCTTATATTGAAAAAGCCATCAAAAAGGGATTTGATTCCATAACCTTTACCGAGCATGCCCCTCTGCCTCCATCGTTCCATGATCCAACACCAGAGCAGGATAGTGCCATGAACCTCCAAGAACTTGAATCGTATATAACGAAATTGGATCAGTTGAAACAGGAATATAAAGGCCAATTAATAGTAAAAACTGGGCTTGAGGTTGACTATATCAAAGAGTATGAAGAGGAAACAAGTGCCTTTTTAGACTGCTATGGTCCAGAATTAGACGATAGCATTTTATCTGTTCACTTTCTTCCTGCTGGCGATGATTATATTTGCCTTGATTTTGACGAGCATGCCTTCCAGCAGCTAATAAGCCTCTATGGCAGCATCGAACAGGTCTATCAAAGCTACTATGACCAAATTCATTCTTCTATTCTATCATCTTTAGGTCGCTATAAGCCAAATAGAATCGGTCATATCACCCTTGTGCAGAAATTCAAACAGCTTTTCCCATTTGAGATGACACCTGCACTTTGTCAAAAGGTCACCCTTTGTCTTGAAGAAACGGAAAAAAAAGGCATGTCCTTAGATTTTAATACATCAGGTCTTCGTAAAACATATGCCAGAAGTATCTATTTAGATCAATGGATGATTGATCTTGCAAAACAGAAAAAAATTCCGCTCATTTTTGGGTCTGATGCCCATCAAGCGGAAGATCTCGGATATGCTTATGATCAATTCGAAGACATCATGAGTTTTAAATGAGAATCTAATGCCGGCTTTTTTGGTTCTAGTAAATGATGAAGCGAGCGGCTCAGTTCCTTAAAATACATTTGATAGAAATAAGGCTCATTTGGATTTAAATAAAGCACCTCCGTTAAATATTGCGGCTGTAAATAGGGCATCATGAGTAGTGATTTCAGCTGAATCATAAAAGATGAGATGGAGAGCTGCTCACAAATCACATGGGTGTTTTTTCCTTTTTCAATGATGAGCTGAAACAAATATTTTTCTTTCGTTAAATAGGTCGACATAATTTCTCTAATGAGCGTCGAATCAATCGTCACCTCTCGATAAACGAAACGGGTTAATTGACGGTGCTTGTGCTGATAAGATAAAATATCAAAAACCACATGTAGTAAGCATTCTTTTGCATGACGAGTTTCCATGTGATGGATATGTGATTCAATCATGTGAATATAGCCTTCATAAAAATCGGATACGAGCTGCTCAAGCAGCCCTCCTTTTCCTTGAAAGTAATAAGAAATGTGGGCAACGTTGACGTTTGCTTCCTTCGCAATCTCACGGACAGAGGTTCCAGAAAATCCTTTTTGGTTAAAAAGTCTGATGGCAGCTTCAATAATACGATCTTTTGTTTCCACGGTTGTTGATGCTTTCATCCGCTCACCCCTCTTCATGTGTACATACTTCAAGATGAAGGCGGAAGTTCCTTTTATATTTGCTCGACAAATCCCACATGCGAAACGCAAGTTATGTATTTTTGAGATAGAAAGTAGGAGATTTTCATGTTTCATGTCGAAAAACAGTCTGGCGATCCATCAAAAGACTATCAATTGCTCGTTAAACAGGTCGAAGCCATTACAGATGGCGAGCCTGATCTAATTGCCAACCTAGCAAATGCGGCGGCGATATTGTATCATTCACTCCCAGAGGTCAATTGGGCAGGATTTTATTTGGCTAAAGGCGGCGAGCTTGTGCTCGGACCGTTTAACGGACTGCCTGCATGTGTGCGTATCCCATCTGGAAAAGGCGTTTGCGGTACTGCATTTGCAACAGGTGAAGTCCAGCGTATCGCTGATGTGCACGCATTCCCTGGACATATTGCATGTGATGCAGCATCACAATCTGAAATTGTCGTTCCGCTCAAGGTAAATGGAGAGATCATTGGGGTGCTCGACATTGACAGTCCCGTGAAAGACCGTTTCAGTGAAGTAGATGAAACCTACTTAATTCAATTTACCGAGGTACTCCAAAAGGCATTATCCGCCTCTACAAATGCGTAACCTTACAAAAAAGCAGGCATATTGTCTGCTTTTTTGTTTTCTTCTCAGACGCAAAGCATCGCCATTGCCCTTTAAATAGGTTGACTTCTCCTATCCAGCGTCATATAATAGAATTTGTGTGAAATATGGCAGCCTTTTTGTTCGGCTTTTTTGTATCATTTTGTTCCTTCTATATGAAGGTGCATCTTGTAACTCCCTGCTGCTGGAGCGAGGATGCATGAAAACATAATGACGGAAAAGACAAAGAACAGACGGTTTTTATTTTTCACAAATAAAAACAAATAAGGAGGAGTCACATTATGGCTCGCTATACAGGTCCAAGTTGGAAGATTTCCCGCCGTTTAGGCATTTCATTAAGCGGAACAGGTAAGGAACTTGAAAAACGCCCTTACGCTCCAGGCCCACATGGTCCAGGACAACGCAAAAAACTATCTGAATACGGTTTACAATTACAAGAGAAGCAAAAGCTTCGTCACATGTACGGTGTCAACGAACGTCAATTCCGTACACTATTTGACAAAGCTGATAAACTTCCTGGTAAACAAGGTGAAAACTTCATGATCCTTCTTGAAACTCGCCTTGACAACCTAGTATACCGTCTTGGCCTTGCTCGTACTCGCCGCCAAGCTCGTCAGCTAGTCAACCATGGTCACATCCTTGTTGATGGAAGCCGTGTAGACATCCCATCTTTCTCTGTGAAACCAGGTCAAACGATTGCTCTTCGTGAGAAATCTCAAAACCTTGCAGTTGTGAAAGAATCAGTTGAAGTTAACAGCTTCGTTCCTGAATACCTTACTTTCGATGCTGAAAAGCTTGAAGGAACTTTCACTCGTCTTCCAGAGCGTTCTGAATTAGCGCCTGAAATCAGCGAACAACTAATCGTTGAGTTCTACTCTCGTTAATTTCATGACTCTCCAAAGAGAGGTCAAACAAACCCTAGATCCCTTGATTGTTCAAGGTGGTCTAGGGTTTTTTGTTTGCATTCTCCTATGAACAAATGAATTTAAAACATATATAGAAAACAGACTATACACAAGACGAGCACCAGACAAAACTTCTAAAAGCATTTCTACACATTGAAGTTAGTCTAATTTTTTAATAATAATAGAAGCATTCACGTTTGTTTGAGTCCCTCCTGCTAGGGTTTGAAGAGTAACTGCGGCTGCGGAAGTATGGTTTACAAGAGTAAGCGTGTCACCCGCTGCTAGAGCGAGGATTGCCTGACCGTTATTCTGTTGAGTACCAGCTCCTGACCCATAAACTGTGTTCGTCACAGGACCTCCATTTACAAATAGGGTAAATTGATTTGGCTCTACGCCAGAAACTGAAAAAGTGACCTCGTAGTTTCCTGGATTGGTGACTATAATTTGAGAAGTTCCAGGGGCATGTGTAATACCAGAAGTAATAATTCCAGTTGAGTCAAAAATCACCGGGGCCTCTAAAGCTACTGTTTCAGCACTTAGATTGTATACATATGCAAATTCAGCTAGCCCTGCTCCTGTGGCTCCTGTTGCACCGGTCGCTCCTGTGGCTCCCGTATCTCCTGTTGCACCCGTTGGACCGGTTGCTCCTGTAGCTCCTGTTGCACCCGTATCTCCTGTGGCTCCTGTTGGACCGGTTACTCCTGTTGCTCCCGTATCTCCTGTTACACCTGTTGGACCGGTTGCTCCTGTTGCTCCTGCGGCACCCGTTGCACCGGTCGCTCCTGTGGCTCCCGTATCTCCTGTTGCACCGGTCGCTCCTGTTGCACCCGTGGCACCCGTTGCTCCTGTTGCACCGGTCGCTCCTGTGGCTCCCGTATCTCCTGTTGCACCTGTTGGACCGGTTGCTCCTGTTGCTCCTGTGGCTCCCGCATCTCCTGTTGCACCTGTTGGACCGGTCGCTCCTGTGGCTCCCGTATCTCCCGTTGCACCTGTTGGACCGGTCGCTCCTGCGGCACCCGTTGCTCCTGTTGCACCGGTCGCTCCTGTGGCTCCCGTATCTCCTGTTGCACCCGTTGGACCGGTCGCTCCTGCGGCACCCGTTGCTCCTGTTGCTCCTGTAGCCCCCGTATCTCCTGTTGCACCTGTTGGACCGGTCGCTCCTGTAGCTCCCGCGGCACCCGTTGCTCCCGTATCTCCTGTTGCACCGGTCGCTCCTGTGGCTCCCGTTGGACCGGTGGCTCCTGTAGCCCCCGTATCTCCTGTTGCACCTGTTGGACCGGTGGCTCCTGTAGCCCCCGTATCTCCTGTTGCACCGGTCGCTCCTGTGGCTCCCGTTGGACCGGTTGCTCCTGTGGCTCCCGTTGGACCGGTTGCTCCTGTGGCTCCCGTTGGACCGGTTGCTCCTGTGGCTCCCGTATCTCCTGTTACACCTGTTGGACCTGTGGCTCCTGCGGCACCCGTTGCTCCTGTTGCACCGGTCGCTCCTGTGGCTCCCGTATCTCCCGTTGCACCTGTTGGACCTGTGGCTCCTGTAGCTCCTGCGGCACCCGTTGCACCGGTCACTCCTGTGGCTCCTGTGGCTCCCGTATCTCCCGTTGCACCTGTTGGACCTGTGGCTCCTGTAGCTCCTGCGGCACCCGTTGCACCGGTCGCTCCTGTGGCTCCCGTATCTCCCGTTGCTCCTGTTGCTCCTGTTGCGCCTGTTGGACCGGTCGCTCCTGCGGCACCCGTTGCTCCTGTTGCACCCGTTGGACCGGTTGCTCCTGTGGCTCCCGTATCTCCCGTTGCTCCTGTTGGACCGGTTGCTCCTGCGGCACCCGTTGCTCCTGTTGCACCCGTTGGACCGGTCGCTCCTGTAGCTCCCGTATCTCCTGTTGCACCTGTTGGACCTGTTGGACCGGTTGCTCCTGCGGCACCCGTTGCTCCTGTTGCACCCGTTGGACCGGTGGCTCCTGTAGCTCCCGTATCTCCTGTTGGACCGGTTGCTCCTGTAGCTCCTGCGGCGCCCGTATCTCCTGTTGCACCCGTTGGACCGGTGGCTCCTGTTGCACCCGTATCTCCTGTTGCACCTGTTGGACCGGTTGCTCCTGCGGCTCCCGTTGCTCCTGTGCCCGTGCCTGTTGCACCTGTTGGACCGGTCGCTCCTGTGGCTCCTCGAACCCCTCGTAATCCCCGTAATCCTCTTCGTCCTACAATTACTTTTGTTTCACAAATGATGCAACAATTTGATTTTGATAGTTTCTGTTTACATTTAGGGCATTTTTTATACTTATCACAACCCATTAGTTATTCATCTCCTTTATCATTATAGATATGTTACATCTATAAATACGTGCAGATAAGTTAAATATCCAAAGAATAAAGATAAGCGTAGAATCAACATCATTTGCTAGACTCTGACAAAAGCCTTTTATGAAAATTTGATTGAATTTTGCGCTAAATTTGTCTATTTTTTTCATGATGACTAGAAACTGTTCAAATCCATAAAATCTATCATAAAAAAAATCCCCTAGAATTCTAGAGGATCTTTTGTTCCATGTTTATCTCAAGTGTGATTTTTTATTTTTCCATCAAATCACTAATCAATTGCTCTGTTGTCATGACAGTAGCAAATTCATCATGCAATGTAGCAAGTGATAGCCGATGAATCATTTCGGGATCATAATATGTACCGTTTTGATCTGTTAGTCCAAAGGCGGCAACTGCATCTGAGATAAGGTACGTATCAAAGCCTAGATTGCCGCTCATTCTTGTTGTTGTAGATACGCAGTGAGGTGTTGTCAAACCTGTGATCACGACAGTGTCAATACGGTTCGATCTTAAATGTTTCTCTAAATTGGTGCCAATAAAGCTGCTATTTACTTTCTTTTTTATCACAGTTTCTTCATCTAGCGGGTCTACCATGTCTTTGAATTGATGACCTTCGTGCGTAGGATGAAATAAGGAATATGGCTTATCAGATGTATGCTGAATATGAATCACTTTCCAGCCTTTCTCTCTCCAAAACGTTAATAGACGGCTTATATTTTTCTCTGCCTCTAGATTATTACGTTCTCCCCATTTTTCATGCTCGAACGCCTTCTGTACATCCACAATGATTAAAGCTTTTTGATTTTTCTGCACAAATGCCCACCTCCGAAAATTCTTATCCAATACATGTAGTGTAAGGAATGGTGATCCATTTGTATATGCTTTTATTTCTCTTCATGATGTTTTGCTTGTTTTTGAATCAACAAGACAAACCATACACTAGCAAGAATGTAATAGATACCGCGATGGTCGAGGTACAGTTAGACATCACCTCTCCTATTTGAACTGATTTGACGATATTCATCCAGATGAAATAGATGATGAGAAATGAGCACGAAAAATAAAGAAAGTATCCTAAAAAATATAGCTTTAGCTTTTGCGTCATCGTCTGCCTGCTTTTGCTTTCACGTTCCTCCATCAAAGCCTCTCTCATGATCTATTCGTCACAATCTCTCTAATAACATCAAAAAAGACAGCACATTTCGCTGCTGTCTTTTTTCATTTTTCCTTTAATTCGTATTCTGTCCTCCACCATTCAAACCTTCTTTCACATACCCTTTCACTTGGCTTGAGGTTAATAGACCAATATGTCCAACGCCGTGGATCAGGACATTTCTTGCGCCAATTAAACGCGAGAGGCTGTTGACAACAATCATATCGGCTGAGCTATAGACAGATGTATAAAGAATTTTTTGATTTGGATCGGTGCCTGGTAATGCTCTGAGTGAAACGAGTCCATTCGCTCCACCAAGTGTGACGACGTTTTCAATTTTATCACCGCCGTCTAGATTCTTAATATAGTATAGCGTGTTCGCTCCGCCCATACTATGTGCCACAATATCTACTTTTTTGGCACCTGTTTTGCCTAGCACATCTTTGACGAATCTAGATAGACGCGGGCCATTGTTGCGGTTATTTCCTGTTTTGTCTATGAAATCGATAGCAAATAATTGATTTCGATCCCAGCCTTGTGTGACCAAGTAACTTTTAATCGAAGCGAAGTTGTAAGACGCTCCTCCCATACCATGCACCATCACAACCGGATTGTGCTCAGCCGCTTTGATTTCTTTCGGCTGGATGAAGGCCATTGAACCTATCACTAAGGCAAGGGCAACAAGAATTTGCAAACTCTTTTTCTTAAAACAAATCACTTTCATTCCCCCTAATTCATCTTATTCGACTCTATTTTATACAAGAAAAATATGTCAGAAAAGTGAACAAGGCACTGTTTGTTGCTTTATTTTATAGAAAATAATTACTGAAAAAGCACCTTTGACTTTCTAAAACGCCAATGCCAAAAGACTAGACTAAGTCTCTATTAGCAGTCTAATAGACTCTTAACTCTGAATAAAAAAAGCAGCCGGTTATCGCAGCCGGCTGCACATCGTTCTTATTTGTAATTCACAAGGAAGTATTTCTTTTTCCCTCTTCTTAAAACAGTAAATTGGTTTTCAATTCTATCTTCAGCTGAAAGGACATAGTCTTTATCGGTTTGTCTCTCTCCGTTAATGGAAACTGCCCCATTTGTGATGTCTTCACGTGCTTGACGTTTTGATGGTGACAGCTTTGATTCCACAAGGACATCGACAAGTGTTAACTCTTCTGTGCTACTTTTCTTCATTGATGGAACATCTTTAAAGCCTACTTTGACTTCTTCGGCTGAAAGAGATTTAATCTCGCCTTTGAATAGCGCATTTGAGATGTTGACTGCCTGTTCTAGTGATTCACGGCCATGTACAAGTGTCGTAACTTCCTCTGCTAGACGGCGCTGTGCTTCACGTTTTTCAGGTGCTGTTTGCACTTTTTCTTCGTACGATGCGATCTCTTCTTTTGATAAGAACGTAAAGTATTTTAAGTATTTCACGACGTCACGGTCATCTGTGTTGATCCAGAATTGGTAGAACTCATATGGAGATGTTTTTTCTTTATCTAACCAGATGGCGCCGCCTTCTGTTTTACCAAATTTCGTACCGTCTGCTTTCGTGACGAGCGGCATCGTTAAACCGAATGCTTTTGCCCCTTCTGCTTCAGACTTACGGATCAGCTCAAGTCCAGATGTGATATTTCCCCACTGGTCGCTACCGCCAATTTGCAGCTTACAGTTTTCATTTCTGTAAAGGTTTAAGAAGTCTAAAGATTGCAGGATGACGTAGCTGAACTCTGTGTACGAAATCCCTGTCTCAATCCGTGAGCTGACGATATCTTTTGCCAGCATGAAGTTCACACCGAAGTTTTTTCCAATATCACGAAGGAACGTGATGACATTCATTTGGCTGATCCAGTCGTAGTTATTCACGATAACGGCTGGGTTCTCACCTGCTTCAAAATCAAGAAATTGTGAGAGCTGTCCTTTGATTTTATCTGACCACTGTTCGACGATTTCTGCTGGGTTTAGTGAACGTTCTGCTTTTTTGAAGCTAGGGTCGCCGATTAGTCCAGTTGCGCCGCCAACGAGGGCAATCGGGTGATGGCCTGCTTCCTGGAATCTGCGTAATGTTAAAATTGGCAATAGGTGACCAATGTGTAAGCTGTCCGCTGTTGGGTCAAAACCGGAGTAAAGCTTGATTTTTTCTTCCGATAATAATTTTGTTAAACCTTCTTCATCTGTTTGCTGCTGAATTAATCCTCTGAACGATAACTCTTCCATCAATTGACTCATATTTCATTCTCCTTTTTTTACAATTTAACATAAAAAACGCCCCTTCGAATGAACGAAGGGACGATATATATCGCGGTACCACCCTGCTTAAAAGACAACAAATCACATCTTTTCACTTACACTGATAACGGACAGATCCGTTCTTTCACTAATCAGGGCAGCACGTATGCTCCTTTTCGTAAAAGCGGTTCGTGAGGGTAATTCGAATATCTCTTTGTACTGACTCGCACCAGCCGTCAGCTCTCTTGGACAGGGAAAGATGATTCTACTGAATCTCAGTCAAAACCTTTACATATTCAACTAATGTCATTTTAAACATACTTTTGATATCAAGTCAACTGATGAAAAAAATTAATCTTCCATTGTCGATAGGTCGCCAGCCGGTAAATTCAGTTCCCACGCCTTTAGCACACGTCTCATAATTTTTCCGCTTCGCGTCTTAGGCAGTTTGTCCTTAAACTCGATTTCTCTCGGTGCCGCATGTGCAGCGAGTCCTTTTTTCACAAACGTACGAATCTCTTCTTTCAGCTCATCTGTCGGCTCATATCCGCTTCTAAGCGCAATGAATGCCTTAATAATTTCACCGCGGACCGGATCTGGTTTTCCAATGACACCAGCCTCTGCAATGGCTGGATGTTCGACCAGTTTGCTTTCCACCTCAAAAGGACCGACCCGCTCTCCTGATGTCATGATCACATCATCGACACGTCCCTGGAACCAAAAGTATCCGTCTTCGTCCATATAAGCTGAATCTCCTGAAACATACCAATCTCCCGGCATAAAGTAAGATTCATATTTTTCAGGATTGTTCCAGATCGTATGCATCATAGACGGCCAGCCTTTTTTGATGGCGAGGTTGCCCATCCGATATGGCGGAAGTTCATTTCCGGCATTATCCACAATCGCAGCTTCTACGCCTGGAACCGGTTTTCCCATTGAGCCTGGTTTAATGTCCATGCATGGATAATTACAAATCAGCTGAGCACCGGTTTCCGTCATCCACCAAGTGTCATGAATTCGTTTGCCAAATACAGCATCTCCCCAGCGGATGACTTCTGGATTAAGAGGCTCACCTACACTTAACACATGACGGAGCGAGCTGAGATCATATTTTTGAATGAGGTCATCTCCTGCTCCCATTAGCATTCTAAAGGCGGTCGGTGCACTGTACCAAACGGTCACACCTAGTGATTCAATCGTTTCATACCACGTATCAGGGTTAAATCTGCCGCCTAAAATGACATTCGTCGCCCCATTTAACCACGGTGAAAAAATGCCGTACACTGTGCCTGTTACCCAGCCTGGGTCAGCTGTACACCAGTAGACATCGTCTTCTTTCAGATCAAGCACCCATTTACCAGTCTGGTCTTGCTGCACCATTGCACCATGGACATGCAGCACACCTTTTGGCGTACCTGTCGACCCTGACGTGTAATGAAGCAGAAAGCCGTCTTTTTCATCCATCCATTCGATTTCAAGGTCCTTCGCCGCCTGCGCAAAAGCCTCTTCATAATGGATTGTCCGAACGCCATCGATATCTTCCTTTTCACCGCCGACAATGATGACGGATTCAAGTTTCGGAAGCTCTGCAAACGGAATTCGTTCAAGCAGATCCGGCGTTGTCACAATGACCTTCGCCTCGCTATTTTCTAAACGGTCTTTGACCGCACCTTCCATGAATGCTTCAAATAACGGGCCAACGATCGCACCAATTTTAACTGCGCCAAGCAGAAGAAAATAGAGCTCAGGTGATCTTGGCATAAAGATAAATACGCGATCCCCTTTTTGCACATGCGCCTTTTCTCTGAATAGATTTCCCGCTTTATTTGTATTGATTTTCATATCCCTGAACGTATACTTTTCATCCCGCTGTGAATCTTTGTAGTGAAGCGCCACCTTGTTCTTACGAAACGAGTCCGCATGTCTGTCAATCGCTTCATAGGCTGCATTTATGTTTCCTGTTTCATACCATGAGAAGTTTTTTCTTGCTTCCTCCCATGAAAATTCTTTGTATGCCTGCTCATAATCATTTAAATGATAGTTTCCTTTTACTGATGGTAGCGTTTCCACTTTCATCAAACAGTCCCCCTTTGCATACGTTTACAATGACCATTATAGTATAGATGACTTTTTTTCTCAATTTTTAAAAAACTTATAGTGAAACCGTTTTAATTCTTGCAGGTTTTAAGATAAAATAGAGACGACTCACTAGAATTTGAGGCGGTGGATACGTGGAGCATCCTAAAACTTATTATTCAAAAACCATTGAGCGAGAAACAGGTACCATCCTGATTGAAGGTCCGGTACCTGCATCAGAGCTTGCGAACTATACGTTTCATGAAGGCCTAACGGCATTTCGCACGCCAGAGGAACAGAAACAAGCACTTGTTGAAATAGCAGACCTTCCAGAAGGACGTATTATCATTGCACGAGTGGATGAGCTTGTTGTCGGCTATGTCACGTATTTATATCCTGATCCGCTTGAGCGCTGGTCAGAGGGCAACATGGACAATTTAATCGAGCTTGGCGCGATTGAGGTCGCTCCTCCATTTAGAGGCTGCTCACTTGGTAAGCATTTACTTGATGTGAGCATGATGGATGAGCAAATGGAGAATTATATCATCATTACAACTGAATATTACTGGCATTGGGATTTAAAGGGGACAAAGAAAAACGTGTGGGAGTACCGCAAGATGATGGAGAAAATGATGAACGCAGGCGGTCTTGTTTGGTTTGCAACAGACGAGCCAGAGATCAGCTCACATCCAGCCAATTGTTTAATGGCCAGAATCGGGAAAAATGTGAATCCTGATTCGATTGAGCGCTTCGATCGTCTTCGCTTCCATCAACGCTTTATGTATTAACGTTCAATTCGTTTTTTTGGCAAAGGGGATTGGTAAACAATGATGATTGAACAAATTATGGAGCGTGATGTGATCACGCTGCGAAAAACCGATACGATTGAAGAAGCCATAAAAAAAATGAGTGCACATCACATTCGGCATATTCCGATCGTATCTGATCAAGGTTCTGTCATTGGGATGGTGACAGATCGAGATATTAAAAATGCCAGTCCAAGTATATTTGAAACAGAAAAAAGGAAGCTCTTTATTCAGCGGCCTGTTGAAGAGATCATGGTATTAGAGACGATTACTGCTCATCCGCTTGATTTCGTTGAAGAGATTTCTAGTGTCTTTTTTGAACACGGAATTGGCTGCCTTCCAGTAGTGAGACGCGGCAAGCTTGTAGGCATTATCACAAAGACTGATTTGCTTCGTACGTTTGTCAGACTGACAGGTGCAGATCAGCCTGGGTCACACTTAGAGGTAGAAGTGGACCAAATGACAGAAGGTCTTGCTGACATTACGACCATTATAAAGGAGCAGCATATTCAAATGCTGAGTGTGCTTGTGTATCCGCATGCAAATGAATCATCTAAAGTACTCGTCTTCCGCCTTCAAACCATGCATGCAGATCATGTGACGAAGCTGATTCGTGCAAAAGGCTATAAGGTGCTGTGGCCTATGGAGCAGACGATCAAATGAAGGAAGCGACCTTTGTTTTTTCACCCTCTTTTCAAACGTACCAGTTTCACCAAGACCATCCCTTCAATCAGCTTCGTGTCTACTTAACATATGACCTGCTTCAAAAAATGAAGGCGTTAACAAATGATGAGATCGTCGCACCGCGTATGGCGACCCTTGAGGAATTAAAGCTCGTCCATACAGCCGATTATATTCAAGCTGTGCAGCGGGCTAGTGAAGGAAAGCTCTCTACAGCAGAGGGTGAGCGCTACGGTCTTGGCACGGAGGATACACCGATGTTTGCAGGTATGCATGAGGCAGCTTCTCTCCTTGTTGGCGGGACACTCACAGCCGTTGACCAAGTAATGATGGGACACTCGCAGCATGCACTGAATCTTGGCGGTGGACTTCATCACGGGTTTAAAGGGCGTGCATCTGGCTTCTGTATTTATAATGACAGCTCAGTGGCGATTCAATATATTCAAAAGACATACGGTGCAAGAATTTTGTATATTGATACGGATGCCCATCACGGAGATGGTGTACAATTCAGTTTCTATGACGACCCTGAGGTTTGTACAGTCTCAATTCATGAAACGGGACGCTATTTGTTCCCTGGAACTGGACAAGTACAGGAAAGAGGTCATGATAAAGGCTATGGCTACGCCTACAATATTCCGCTTGATGCATTTACAGAAGATGAATCGTTCCTTGAAGCATACCGAACAGCAGTGACTGAAATTGCTGCTTTTTTTAAACCAGATGTGATTTTGACGCAAAACGGTGCAGACGCACACTACTATGATCCGTTAACCCATTTATCTGCCACCATGAAAATATATGAGGAAATTCCTAGACTTGCCCATGAATTAGCGCATCAATATTGTGATGGCAAATGGATCGCTGTCGGCGGAGGAGGATATGATATTTGGCGTGTCGTGCCAAGGGCGTGGAGCCGAATTTGGCTTGAAATGAAAGGTACTACACCGCCTAATGAACTGCCTCAGGACTGGGTTCAGGCTTGGCATAAACAATCTCCTGTCACCCTGCCATCCACATGGAGAGACCCTGACGATTTATATCCACCGATCCCAAGAAAAGCAGAAATCACAGAAAAAAATGCTCAAACTGTAGAAAAAGCACTGATGCCCGTTAGAAGAGAAAAGAAAAATGCATAAGAAAAGCAGGCATTCACTGATGTGTAAGCCTGCTTTTTCATTTTATTTTGTTGATTGTCTTTCTTCAATTCTGTGCGGAAGTTCCACAATTTGGTCATCCACTTGCTCTTTGTTCATCAGCTTTGTCAGCAGTCTCATTGCGACAGCACCAATATCATACGTCGGCTGAACAACAGTTGTCAGCTGAGGACGCACCATGAGAGAAAGTCTCGTGTTATCAAAACCAATCACTTCTAAATCATCAGGAATGGATACGCCTCTATCTTGTGCTCCATGAATGACACCTAGCGCCATTTCATCCGTAGCCGCAATAACAGCTGTCGGCTTGTCAGACTGCTCAAGCAAGTGAGCAAGTGATTCAATTCCAGAATCATACGAATAATCGCCTTCAGCGACGAGCGCATCGTCAAATGCGATGCCCGCTTCTTCAAGCGCACGCTTATAGCCTGCAAGCTTTCTCATAGAGTTAATCGGTTCTGACATTGGGCCAGATACGAAGGCAATTCGCTTATGTCCTTTTTCAACTAAAAGCTGAACTGAATCATAAATCGCTTGCTCGTAGTTGATGTTGACAGATGGTGTTTGAGCCTGCTCTTCAACAGATGCAGCAAGAACAATTGGCACAGGAGAGCGCTTAAATTCTTCAACAAGCACATCTGTGATATTTCCACCCATAAAGACAATCCCATCTACTTGTTTACCTAGCATTGTATTTAAAAGATGGAGCTCTTTATCGGTATTTTGATCTGAGTTGCTCAAAATGATGTTGTACTTATACATTGTGGCGATATCTTCAATTCCGCGAGCAAGCTCCGAATAGAAGATACTAGAAATATCAGGGATGATGACCCCAACCGTTGTTGTTTTTTTACTTGCAAGGCCTCGCGCCACAGCATTCGGGCGATAGCCAAGGCGATCAATCGCTTCAAGTACCTTTTTTCTTGTTGTTGGTTTTACATTCGGATTCCCATTCACTACGCGTGATACCGTTGCCATACTTACATTTGCTTCTCTTGCTACATCATATATTGTAACATTATTCACATAAATCACTCCTTCAAATACACTTCATATCTATAGCATTCACCAATTGGATAGAGACATGTCAGATACGAGGAAAATAATATCCTATTTGTCATTAAAACGATGAAAAGAGACACATAATTTTTCAATCTACATCAAAATGACATTCTTTTATGAAATTATACACGTTTTTTCACAATATGAAAACGTTCCCTTTCTTTTTATAACTAAATTAAACAAACTTTAATGAGCTTGTTACCTGTAAATTGAATCATATTTCATGAAAAACCGTCGAGAACGTCAGCTATGACAATGATCTTAGCAGATTCTATTGAATTTTAAAAATGAAAACATTGTGAACAAGCACTTTTAAAGCTTGCAATGTGCTCTTTTCCTTTCATTCCCAATCTTCATCGTATTTTATCCATAGAAAAACCGCCGGGCAGTCATCCGGCGGCTTTCTATCTATGATTATGCGTGAATGTTGACAAGTGGTCTTAACGCATCTAACCATTTTTCGAATTGAGGAATGTCCATTTGCTGCGCTGAGTCAGATAGAGCAACAGATGGATCTGGATGCACTTCTGCCATGACACCGTCTGCTCCAATCGCAAGAGCTGCTTTCGCTGTTGGAAGGAGAAGATCTCTACGTCCAGTTGAGTGCGTCACATCAACAAAGACTGGTAAATGTGTTTCTTGTTTCAAGATTGGCACAGCAGAAATATCTAGTGTATTTCTTGTCGCTGTTTCATATGTGCGGATACCGCGCTCGCAAAGGATGATTTGGTCATTTCCTTGGGCGATGATGTATTCAGCTGCATTGATGAATTCTGAAATCGTCGCTGCAAGACCACGTTTTAAAAGAACTGGTTTCTTCACAGATCCGGCTGCTTTTAATAGCTCGAAGTTTTGCATGTTTCGTGCACCAATTTGGATGACATCGATATGCTCAATCGCTTCTTCAATATGAGCAGGATTGACGATTTCACTAATGACAGCAAGACCGTATTCATCCGCTACACGCTTTAGAATTTTCAGACCGTCTACACCAAGTCCTTGGAAATCATATGGACTTGTGCGTGGTTTAAATGCACCTCCGCGAAGTAGTTTTAGTCCTTGCTGTTTCGCTGCTGCCGCCACTTCTGCGACTTGCTCGTAGCTTTCAACAGCACATGGTCCAACGATGAAACGCTGTTTCCCATCACCGATCGCTTCTCCATTGATGTTCACGATTGTATTTTCCGATTTTTTCTTACGAGAAACAAGAAGTGCTTTGCTGTGGTCATCTTCTTGAAGCTCTAGGCCTGCTTTGAAAATCTCTTTGAAAATATGCTGAATTGTTGAGTTTTCGAATGGTCCATCATTTGCTTCAAGAATTTGGTTCAGCATTGTGCGCTCTCTGACAGGATCATAACGGTTGACACCCTGCGCTTCTTTCGCTTTTCCAATTTCTTTTACAATGCTTCCTCTTTCATTGATCAGTTTTAAGATTTGAAGATTTAGTTCATCTGCCTGCTGTCTCAATTGTTCTAGTTCATTGTTGCTCATTTTTGTCATCCTTTCCTCTGCCTGTTCTCGCTTTTTTCTTTTCATTCTCTCATGATAGGGTTTATTATAAACAAAGATTTCGGAATTGTCACGAAAATTTTCTTTATTACCCAAACGCTTTTAAGCGATAAAGTATTATGTGTAAGATTATAGCATAGTTTTGATTGAAGTAAACCTTTTTTTATCAAAAAAACGTCAGCAATTGCTGACGTTTCTTCTACACATTATGTTCAAGCGCTTCTTTTGTAATGCTTGAGTGGGATGCATGCCATTTTACTTTTCCACCGCTAAAGACGAGTGCCTGGGGACTTTCGTGCTTTACCCCTGATTTTTCTGTCACATAGGATGAAAGCTCTCTTGTGTTTTGAATTTGCAAGAAATAAGTTGGCACGTCTTCATGTGCAGACGCAAATTCTTCAAACTCTTGAAAAGCCGCTTGACTGATCGGACATGTCAAACTGTGCTTAAAAAAGACAAAGGTCCCATCTTGATTCGTTAGTTGATCAAACTGTTCTTCTGTTTCAATGAGTTGTTTTGACATGATGTTCTCCTTCTTCACTCTGTGCAGTAAGAGTTAGCCTTTAGTCGATTGTTCTACTTTTTCTTTGACATCTTTAATGCCATCTTCAATTTCTGATTTCGCTTCTTGTGCTCGTACTTTGGCTTCATCTGCTACATCTGACGCTTCGCTCGCAAGATCAGCTGCCGCATCTTCTGCTTCACTTTTCACATGATTAGCTTTTCCAGCTGCACGTTCTTTTATGTCTTTCACTTTGTCTAAAATTTGGTTTGACTGTTCTGCCACCAGCTGAGATAATTCAGACGTTTTATCTTTCGCAATCGTCACATATTCAGTGCCTTTTTCCTTTGCATCTGTTGTGAGTTGATCTGTTTTGTCTTTTAAAGCATTCGCTTGGTTGTTCAAATCATCGCGAAGCTCTTTCCCTGACTTCGGTGCTAAAAATAAAGCTGTTGTTGCACCTACAATTCCACCAATAAGTGTTCCGATCAAAAAGTCCTTGCTATTGATTCCGTCTTTGCTCATGATTATTCCTCCTATGCGAAAATGGTTTATTTTTGGTGTTTTCGTTGTTTCCATTTTTTATAAATTTCAAGTGCTGCGTTACTCCAGCTTACCACATCCGTGACTTTTTCTTGATTTCGTTCAACGGATGAAGAAACCGCACCAGCTGCCTGCTTTATGCTTGTATTAAATTGGTTGATCGAGCCGCCAATTCCCTGCACCGCATCCACAACTGTGTTGAGTTTTGCCGATTTGTCTTGAATATCTTCAGCAAGCTGATTCGTCTTATGTAGCAATTGTGCTGTCTCTGTGGTGATCCCTTGCATCTGACCTTCAAGACCTTCTAAAGTTGATGCGACATTCTTTAATGTCAGCTGTAAGGATTTTAATGTTTTGGACAAGTAGATGACAAGAATGAGGAAAGCAATTGCGATCAGTGCAACGCTTAAATATAGAATAATAATCATCTGATACCTCCTTTGCTGCGGGCATATTCAATTCATTACCCTCTCGTTGTATCATTCAAACATCGCTTAGAATGACCGATTGATTAATAATTCTACACTTATTGGCTGATTCCTGTCCACAGCGAACGAAAAAAAGCGGCATGTTGACACAATTAGCCCCTTTGTCACATTTTATTCAAAATAAAAAAAGTGCCGATCAAAACGGCACTTTTCGTTTAAGTATTTATACAGCGACTTTTTCATAAGCACGCAAATATTTTTGAATGTCTCCTGCTCCCATAAAGATCAGAATCCCATCTTTGTGCGCTTTCAGCACAGATGTATCTTCTTCTGCAATCAATTGGGCCTGCGGGATTTTTTCTCGTAAATCTTCGATACTCAGCTTCCCAATGTTTTCACGGGCTGAACCGAAAATATCGCATAGGTATACATAGTCCGCTTTTTTCAGACTATCAGCAAATTCACTTAAGAATTGCTGTGTACGTGTGAAGGTATGTGGCTGGAAGACAGCGACAATATCGCGGTCTGGATACTTTTGGCGTGCTGCTTCAATTGTGACTTCAATCTCCGTTGGGTGATGGGCATAGTCGTCAATTAAAACCTGCTCACCGACTACTTTTTCATTAAAGCGGCGTTTGACACCACTAAATGTCGTTAGTGCCCCTTTGATGAGCTCTACATCAATGGCTTCATAGTGACATAATGCAATCACAGCTAATGAATTAAGGACATTATGATTTCCATAGGCAGGGATGTAGAAGGTATCATAAAACGTATTTCGTACAAAGACATCAAATGTAGTGCCTTCCGTGTTTTTCACAACATTGCGTGCTTGGAAATCATTTTCTTCATTGAAACCGTAGTACACAACAGGTACCTTCGCTTGAATCTTAGGCAGATGCTCATCATCACCGCAAGCGATAATGGCTTTTTTCACTTGAAGTGCCATGTTTTGAAACGCATCAAACACGTCGTCAATATCAGAGAAGTAATCAGGATGATCAAAATCAATATTGGTCATGATCGCATAGTCTGGATGATAGCTGAGGAAGTGTCTGCGGTATTCGCATGCTTCAAATACAAAATACTCGCTGTTTTCTTTCCCCATACCAGATCCATCACCGATTAAGTATGAAGTTGGTTTCGCTGATTGCATCACATGGGCAAGCAGACCTGTTGTTGACGTTTTACCATGAGCACCAGTAATCGCAACGTTTGTGAATGTATCCATGTATTCTCCAAGGAATTTATGGTAACGAATGACAGGAATCCCTTCAGAAAGGGCGCGTTCAATCTCAGGGTGTGTATCAGGAAATGCATTACCTGCAATGACGGTCATCCCTGGCTGAATATTATCTGGGTCAAATGGAAGAATTTTAATATTTCTCTCTTCTAATGCTTTTTGTGTAAAGATATGTTTTTCGATATCCGATCCTTGGACAGTATACCCAGTATCATGAAGAATTTGGGCCAGTGGACTCATACCTGTCCCTTTTATTCCAACAAAATGATAAACAGTCATAATTGTACCTCCAACAAACGTCTATCTGACTTACAGTATATGACGCTCATTTCAATTTGCAACTTGTGATTTTCGCCTCTAGCGGCTCACAGATCGCAGCTCCAAATAAAGATTTTTTTCCGATCTTCCTATTCTAATCAATATTAACTATGATTAGTATCCGACAACTTTCCTATTTCTAACACCTGCTTTCGCTCATTTTACATAAAAAAGCGTTCTGACAGGCATGCGAAAAGCGTCCAATTCCAAAATTGCACCTATGTGCTATCATACCATGTTTATGAAAAAAATGAAGTGGTTTGTTTAGATCAGCTGTTCTAAGTCACTCAGTGTCATGAGGACTTCCCTTGGCTTACTGCCTTTTGCACCAGAGATCATGCCTTCGCGTTCCATCATGTCGATCAATCTGGCTGCACGATTGTAGCCAATTCTAAATCTTCTCTGCAAACTCGATGTACTAGCGCTATTCTGCTCAATGGCAAAACGGCAGGCATCCATAAACAATTCGTCTTCATCTGTAATCGCAGAGCCTTGGAGCATTAATTCCTCCTGTTCGAAAAGGAACACCGGCTTGCGCTGTTTCCTCACATGTGCCACTACTTGATCGATCTCGCGGTCTGATACAAAGTTCCCTTGCAGCCTCGTAGGCTTGCCGGAGCCATTTTCTAAGAAGAGCATGTCTCCTTTTCCGAGAAGCTTTTCTGCACCTGCCATGTCGATGATCGTTCTAGAATCTACCTGACTTGAGACAGAGAAAGCAATTCTTGTTGGAATATTGGCTTTAATCAGACCTGTGATGACATCTACAGAAGGTCTTTGTGTCGCAATCAATAAGTGAATGCCGCACGCTCTTGCTTTTTGCGCGATTCGGCAAATGCTTTCTTCGACTTCATTTGGTGCGACCATCATTAAATCAGCGAGCTCATCGATCACCACGACAAGATAAGGTAGTTTTTCACCCATTTGTTTTTCTTTGACAAGCTCATTGAATCGTTTGATTTCTCTCACACCAGAGTGCGCAAACAGCTCGTAGCGTCTTTCCATTTCATCCACTACCCATTTCAGAGCAGCTGTCGCTGTCTTAGCATCAGTGATAACAGGACTCACGAGATGCGGAATATGATTATACGGCGCTAATTCGACCATTTTAGGGTCGATTAAAAGCATTTTCACTTCATCTGGTGATGCTTTAAACATTAAGCTTACTAAAATGGTATTGATGCAGACACTTTTTCCTGAACCTGTTGCTCCAGCAATTAAGCCATGCGGCATTTTTTGCAGATCAACGACAACAGGCTGTCCTGAGATATCTAATCCAAGTGCTGCTGTTAAAGGAGATGGATTGTCTCTAAACGCACTGCTTCTGATCATCTCTCGTAAGAAAACCATTTTACTGTGAAGGTTCGGCACTTCAATCCCGATCGTGTTCTTTCCTGGAATCGGTGCTTCAATTCGTATATCCTTTGCGGACAAACTGAGTTTAATATCATCTGACAGGTTCGTGATTTTGTTCACTTTGACACCTGGTTCTGGATGTACTTCAAATCTTGTCACAGAAGGGCCTTGCGTGACATGAACAACACTTGCTCTGACATTGAAATTTTTCAGCGTGGCATTGAGCAGCTCTGCCCGCTCTTTCACCCATGTCCCGTCCTCTCCTTTTTGAGCCGGAGGTACATCTAAAAGGGCGAGGCTTGGAAACACATATCCTTGTCCATCTGCTGCTTTCTTTTGTCCTTGCACGCGTTGATCACTTTTTAACATCATGACGTTAAAAGGAACCGTTGAGGTTTGTCCACTTGTACGTTGTGGCTGAGGAGATGCCTGTTTCGGTTTTTCTTCCATCACTTCATGCACTTGTTCTTGCTTTTCTTGCTGCTCTATGACAGGTTCTACTCGTTCAGTAGCGGTCTCATCGTCTGCTTCTTGTTCTATTGGCATCACTTGATCTTCTACTATTTCCGCTTCTTCTATCAATTGCTCTTCTTGCAGATCATGCTCGGCAACTGGCTCTGTTTCTTCTAATGCTGCCGCTGGCACTTCTTCTTGATGGTCTTCTAAGGAATCAGCTTCTATATCCTCGTCTGATTCTGCTGAGATGACGTCTAGTACCTCTACTTCTTCTGCCGATATGTCTACTTCCATTTCAATAGCGGAATGCGTGTCTTCATCTGTTTCGAATGTCAACGGTTCTATTTCTATTTCCTGAGTATGATCTACAAACTGTTCTACCGGTTTGTCTTGTATTTCTTCGTTTTCACTGGAAACATCCTGTACAGGCTCAGACTCTACCGGCGGTTCGTGATATACTTCGGTTTGCTGATGATGTAAGTCAGCTTCAATGTGGTCTTGAGGCTCAGAAAAGGCTGGCTCTTTTTCCTCTGTTTGAATGAAAGGCTCGTCATTTAAACGCTCCATCGTTGATTGAACGTGATCGTGATAAGTGAGCTCCTCTTGCAAAGTAAGCGGGGTCACGTCTGTTTGCATGTCCACTCTTTCTTCTGCTGGCGCTGGAACTGTTTCTTCCATACGATTTTCTTTCCGTATTGATGGAATGTTCATTTGCTGTCTGACATTTCGTTCACGCTCTGCCTCTTCTGATAACAGGGTGACACGCTGCGCTGTTTCTGCTGCTTTCATTTGAACAGAAGATGATTCTTCTTTCGACTCTGTTCGTTTCGGACGCATATCCTGATGATAGCCATAGATCGGTGATGGAATTTGCTCTGGTTTGAATGGCTTTTTATTCATGTCAGGCTGAACCGTTTGTTTTGACTCATAGGTCTTCTGCTTAGCCTTTGACTGGCCTTGCTTTGAGCGTCTTCTTTCCTGCTTTACTCCGTCACGCTGAGGTTCATCTGGAACGAGCGGAAAGCGGAAGTTGCCTGTCGGATATTCATAATAGACTTTTGTATCTTCAATTTTTTTATATTCTTTATGCTGTTCAAAAACTGGCTGCTTTGGTGCAACTGGACCTTCCTCAGGTCTCACAGCTTTTTCTTCTTTCTTTTCTTCTCCTAAAAATACACTGAAAAATTTATCTAACCAACTCATCATTTATCACTCACTTTAACTCCCCTTACGTTTTCTTGGGCGATTTTTAGTATACCATTGCTTTTTCATGCAGAAAAGCGAGAAAAGTGCCGCTCTTTGCTATTTGTGCTGTCTGTAGATGAAAAAAAGTCACTAAGTACGTACTTAGTGACTTTTGGTATAACACAATCTTCGCTCTGATGTGCCCGTTTATGGGAGGTTATGCTTGAAAGGGTTCGCCAGCTTGATGGCTTCCCTCTAGAACAAGAATTCCTTTTTCAGCAGGCGCGTCTGGAAGATCTAATTCTTTTGCTGAACAAATCATTCCGCTTGATGGAACACCTCTTAGCTCAGCATCTTTGATGATTAAACCGCTTGGCATCACTGCCCCAACCTTTGCAACCACGACATATTGACCTTGATCAACGTTTGGTGCACCGCACACGATTTGTAATGTTTCATCGCCAACATCCACTTGGCAAATGTTTAATTTATCTGCATTCGGATGCTTTTCTTTTTCCTTTACATAACCGACAACAAATTTTGGTGATAGATCCACAGTCAACGTTTCACTGACACCATTGCGGTTTAAAATTTCGTTGATATCTTGAACAAGTGTTTCAGAAAGCGGTACAGATCCGTTTTCTTCAATTTTCATGTAAGTGGATGCATTGAAGATATTAAAGCCTGTTGTTTCTTTTGTTTCTTGATTGAAGATTCTTACGACATCTCCAAACGTCTCATGACCTACTTCTTCTCTCGTCACATCTTTCAATGAAATAAGAAGTGTGTCGCCTACACCTTCTGCATTATAAAAAACGTTCATTCTTCAAAATTCCCTTCTACTGCTGTTTTGGTCTGCTTTTAGCAAGAATAAAGATCGGTTCAAGCTTGCCCTCATCATATAAAAATGACAATGCGGTAATCGGAACCGTGCCGCTGGCGAAGAAGCTCATCGACATCTGTCCTAAAATATCATAGCCTGATTCATTGCGAATATCTGCAATGATGAATACATCTTGATGGGGGACAGAGATGGCCATCTGTCCTTCTATTTTTTGCGCGTATTCTTGTAAAATCGATTCATTTAAAAGTCTGCTGGCATCATATCCGTCATTCGCACGGAAGAAATAAAACCGGTTGCCTGCCACTTCATCCATTTTCACCACAGTTTCAAGTGAGCGGACATTAAAGCTTGCGGTTTCCCTGATTCGCTCTTTTGTCCAGTTTTCCTTTTGAAGCATCTTTTCATCAATTAACCTGTAGGTGCTTCCAAGGTCAAGTGCATAGTAGATTCTCGTTTCAGCTGTATGCTCATCAAAAACGAGCGGAATCTCGTCACTTGATGTCTCGGGAAAGGAAGTGGATCGAATGACCGGATAAATTTGCTTTTCTTTTCCTGAGATGTGCTGCGCTTCGCCTTTCATGGCATTTAGCGCCTCTTTCACATAATAAACGATCTCATCCAATGTTTCATCAGGCTTTACTTCCCACTTTGCAATGATTGGCGGGAGCTCTAGTGTGATCCCTTTGCCTGTTTGTTTATCTTCAATACGAAGCGTGTCTTTTTCTCGGTTAAACTGGTGTGACCAGCTGTCATTTGTCAGACGGCTTTTGAGTTCGTTCGCAAGCTGTCTTGATGTCATTTTTGCCATGATTTAGACTCTCCTTTCATTATTTAGAAAGAGAATCTGTTAAAAATGCTTCAATCTCTTCCTTCGTTTTACGATCCTTGCTGACAAAGCGGTTAATCTCTTGCCCATTTTTAAATACTAAAAAGCTTGGAATGCCGTAAATTTCCCACTCTGCGCAAGTGTCAATAAATTGATCTCTATCCACATAGAAGTACTCAAATTCTGGGTAGTTTGCTTCAAGCTCTGGCAAGAATGGTTCGATAAAGGTGCAGTCCGGGCACCAGTCCGCTGAAAATAGCAATACTGTTAAGTCTTCTTGAATCACTTTTTGTAATTCTTCGTTTGATTCAATTTTTTTCATGTTTCATTCCTCCAGTTTGTATGGTTAAATCTCCGAATTGTATATAGCCTTTCTTTCTCATCCATTCTGATACTACCAAACTAATCACTGCCGGGCCAACGATATGCAAAAGAGCAATCGCTAGAAAAACAGATGGATGAAATCCCATAACCGTCAGTGTCATGAGCTGTCCAACAAGGCCACTCGTTCCCATTCCTGCCCCTGCCGCATTATTGACCATCCCAAAGCCAATAATACCAATTGGCGCGAGAATGAGGCCCGCTATCGTCGGCGGAATAAGGATAAGGGGATTTTTTACAATGTTTGGCAGCTGCAATTTTGACGTGCCAATACCTACAGCGGCAAGACCGCCAAAACGATTTTCTCTAAAGCCTGCAGCGGCAAAACCGACCATTTGAGCGCAGCAGCCGATCGTTGCAGCACCAGCAGCAAGACCGCTTAAATCAAGCATGAGCGCAAGCGCAGCACTTGAAATTGGTGAGCTGAGGGCAAGTCCAACAATGGTTGCTACTAGCATGCCCATGATCAGTGGACTTTGGTCAGTCCCCCACATGATGAGCCTGCCAAGCCCTGTCATCATGGCTTCAATCCCTGGACCGATCAAAGCGGCGGTGGAAAAACCAGTGATGATGGTGACAAGCGGTGTCAAAATAATATCAATTTTTGTCTCACCACTGACCAGTTTGCCGAGTTCTACACCAATTAATGCTGCGACAAAGCTTCCAGCAGGTCCACCAAGCTCTGCTCCTGCAGCACCTGAAACAACACTTGCAAAAATGATCAATGGAGATGCCTGTAACCGGTACGCCACGGCTACGCCAATCGCTGGTCCCATGAGCCCCATTGCGAGTGTTCCCATTTTGATGATGAGCGGAAGTGATAACAAACCGCCTGCTGTTTTTAAAATCAGACCTACTACTAATGTAGCAAATAGACCTAAAGCCATATAAGAGAGTGCATCAATGAAGTACACTTTTGGCGAAAGGGAGATTCCCTTTCTTTTCAAATAAGTCATCAACGTCGTCTTCCTGCTTTCTCATAGGAAAGACGAAAAGGCCTGTCCTTCCCATTATATGTAGTATTCTTACGATGAAAAAATAGTCTCTACCATGAATATCATAATCATATTTTTTTTGCTTTATCAAGCACTTCTTGTGTAACATGAAAAGAAACAGGGCAAACCTTTACTAAGTTTGTACAAAAGGAGGAGATCGTTATGCAATTAACCGTCTATTTAGCAGGAGAAATTCATAGCAAGTGGCGTGATGAAATCAAGGAGAAAAGCCAATCGTTGAAACTGCCAGTGACATTTGTTGGTCCAATGGAGAATCATGACCGCTCCGATCACATTGGTGAGGACATTTTAGGTGAGCAGCCGAATGCCATATTCAAAGATGATGCTGCTTCTGATTTGAACAATTTCCGTACTGAGATCCTATTAAACAAGGCAGACGTCGTCATTGCCCGCTTTGGTGAGAAATATAAACAGTGGAACACGGCAATGGATGCGTCTGCTGCCATCGCTAAAGGGAAACCTCTCATTTTGATCCGCCCAAAAGAACTGCACCATCCGTTAAAGGAACTATCAAATAAAGCGAATATCACTGTGGAAACCGTGAACCAAGCGATCAAAGCGTTATCTTACGTGTTTGAACAGCAATAACAAAAGGCTGCTCTCTTGAAAGAGGCAGCCTTTTGTTTACATTTACACCTGTTGATATATAGAATCCACTGTACTTTGATCACAGTTTTTCACAAGACGGACGATTAATTCTTTTGCCGCTGCATAGTCATCCACATGCAATACTGAATGACTTGTGTGAATGTAGCGAGCACACACTCCAATGACAGCAGAAGGCACGCCTTGGTTTGAAATATGCACACGTCCAGCGTCCGTACCACCTGGTGATACGAAGTATTGGTATGGAATATTGTTTGACTCAGCCGTATCAAGCACAAAGTCTTTCATCCCGCGGTGCGTAATCATGGTTCGATCAAAAATACGCAAAAGTGCACCTTTACCAAGCTGGCCGAATTGGGTTTTGTCACCTGTCACATCGTTTGCAGGGCTTGCATCTAAAGCAAAAAACAGATCCGGCTGAATCATATTCGCAGCTACTTCTGCCCCTCTAAGCCCTACTTCTTCCTGAACCGTTGCACCTGAATACAGATGACATGAAAGTGGTTCGTCTTTTATTTCTTTTAATAATTCAATCGCAAGTCCGCAGCCATAGCGGTTATCCCAAGCCTTCGCTAAAATCTTTTTAGGATTCGCCATAGGGGTAAAGACTGTTGCAGGCACGATTTGCTGTCCTGGGCGAACGCCAAGTTCTTTTGCCTCTTCTTCACTGTCTGCACCAATATCAATGAGCATGTCTGATGGTTTCACAGGTTTGCTTTTTTGTTCTGGTGTTAGAAGATGAGGCGGTGTACTAGAGACGACACCAGGAATTGGCCCGTGATCGGTATGAACGTCGACACGCTGCGCCAGCATGACTTGACTCCACCAGCCGCCGAGTGTTTGGAAGCGTATCATCCCGTTTTTTGTAATGGATGAAACCATGAATCCCACTTCATCCATATGACCAGCCACCATGATTTTAGGTGCGTTCTCTGGTCCCTTGCGAACCCCAAACACACCGCCAAGACGATCCTGAATGAGTTCGTCAGAATATTTCTCAAGTTCCTTTTTCATAAAAGCACGTACATGTTGCTCATTACCTGGAGTACCTTGTAATTCTGTTAAATTTCGGAAAAGCGACAATGTTTCTTCATTCATTCTACGATTTACCTCGTTTCTATGTAATGACCATATATATTCCTATAAAAATAACACTCACTTTATACTATAAGAATTCTTTCGGTTTTCCAAGTATCTCTCCAGAAATTTTGAATATGCTTTCAACTATTCGGATTCCTTAACATCAATGGACAAGTTTTGTATAATGGAAAAAACAGCAATACGGAGGTGCAGCACGTTGAAGTTAAAACATGTTCTGATTGGTGCGAGTATTGGCGTAGCCGCTGCAATTGTTGCAAAGAAAGTATTTTTCCCTACGTATATCTCGTCTGAAAAAGCATTAAAAATTGTGAAATCCGCTTTTAAACAGCGCGGCCCGATTGATGGCTCTTGGATTTATACTGTACCAGAACCGTATACCGTAAATGGTGAAACGATTGATGTGTACAAATCTGGCATTACTCGCTCAGCCTTTGGCGAGCTTGAACAGTACGAAGTCATGATTGATGCCAAAACAGGCATGATTGTGGATGTCATTGATTCTGTGGCTTGATAAAGAAAGCTTCGCAAAGGGTGTCCTTGCGAAGCTTCTTTTTTATATGGCTTTGATTTTTTTGTACACAGGATGCCACATAGCGTCCTGTACTGCCTGAATAAGGTCCTCAGGCGTTTCCTCTGCAATTCCTTCATCGATCGCTGCTTGCGCCACACGAACAGCTACTGTCGCTGAAACGGTTCGAAGCTGATCGACACTTGGCAGCATCGCTGCACCCGGCTTTCCGACATTGACCATGCTGGCAATCGCTTCAGCACTCGCAACAAACATGCTGTCTGTCATGAGGCGTGCTTTAGACACAATCGTTCCAAGGCCAAGCCCTGGGAACACAAGAGCATTATTTGCTTGCCCAATTTCATATGTGACGCCGCCATATTCGACAGGATCAAATGGGCTTCCTGTTGTCACGAGGGCGCGTCCTTCTGTCCACTCAATGAGATCTTCAGGCTTTGCTTCTGAAAGAGGTGTCGGGTTCGACATCGGTAAAATCGCTGGGCGCTCTACGTGTGACGCCATTTCTTTCACAATTTCCTCTGTAAATGCTCCTCCTACTGTCGAGGTGCCAATTAAGATGGTTGGTTTTGCCTGTTTGACGACCTCTAATAAATCAATGGAATGCTTAGGACCGTTACGGGCATAATCCTTTACTTCGTCAGAACGTCTTGCATATGGCTTTTGAAATGGCTGAATGTCAGGCGAATCATCTGTAAGTAAACCTGTTTTATCAATACACCAGAAATGATCATATGATTCCTCTTCTTTGACTCCGTCTCTGACAATCGCATCACGGATCTGCTCCGCTATACCAATCCCTGCCGTACCCGCTCCGAAAATGACGATTCGGTGATCTTTCAGCGGAACCTTCGAAGCTTTTGCACATGCCATAACCGCAGCAAGTGAAACAGCTCCAGTCCCTTGAATGTCATCATTAAATGTACAAATCCGTTCCTTATATTTTTCCAATATGGCTCGTGCATTTTTTGTCCCAAAGTCTTCCCAGTGAAGGAGGGCATTTGGAAAGGTTGCGCGGGCAAGCTCTACATATTGATCGATAAACTGATCATAACGCTCGCCTCGAACGCGAGAATGCTGATTTCCAACATAAAGTGGATCATTCAAGAGACTTTCTTGGTTCGTCCCGGCATCAAGTACTACGGCCAGCACGCGGCTAGGATCAATGCCTGCTGCAGCTGTATAAACAGCAAGTTTCCCGACTGAAATGGCAATACCGCCAACACCCCAGTCTCCAATACCTAAAATGCCTTCTGCATCTGTCGCAACGATTAAGTCAATGGATTCATCCACACCGTAAGAGGCAAATATTTCTTCCATGCCTTCCAAGTCATCAATTGATAAATAAAGCCCTCTTGGCTTTCGATACTCGTGGCTATAACGCTGAATGGCTGTTCCAACCGTCGGTGTGTAGACAATCGGCAGCATCTCTGCCAAGTGCTCATTTAATAATTTGTAAAAAAGCACTTCGTTTCTGTCATGAAGTGATGTTAAATACACATTTTTCCCAAGTTCATCCGGCTGTGCCTTGAACTGCTCATATGCACGCTTTGCCTGATCCTCTAATGTTAAAACTTTAGGCGGTAGAAATCCCTTTAAACCAAGCTCTTCCCGCTCTTCCTTCGTAAATGCAACCCCTTTGTTTAAATAAGGGACGGACATGACTTCCATCCCTCTTAATGGTGTTTCAATGACATCACCATGTACACGATAAAATTGGTTCACCTGCACTCTTCCTTTCACAAGTTCATTTTGTCGTTATTTTGTGTGAAAGGCGAAAAAACATGCAGATGATCTTTTATCTCCCTGTTTCTCTTTTGACTTCATGTGTGATTTGCCCATCTTCATCCCACTTAACAGCGCGGTAAATCGCATCATGATAAAACAAGTACCACGCATTTTTTTCTTCTGCAAATGCCTGCCATTTTTGCTTAGCTGGAATTGAGGTCATTGGGTAATCATCATATGCCAAGACCCATAATGGATTTTTATGAGCGTGCGTTGGCATAATGTCAGCTAAATGAATCGCTGTTTCGCCCTGACTTGTGAGCGTTAAGATGCTATGGCCATTGCTATGACCGCCTGTATGATGCAGCTGAATGCCTTCTATTACTTCGATGCTTTCTTCAAATGGCACCACTTGATCTGCTACAGGCTCCCAGTTTTCTTTCCAATATGTATTTCTTGAGCGGATGTTAGGCGCCCTCATTTCATCCCATTCGATTTTGGATGTGATGATTTTTGCTTGCGGAAAAACAGACACGAGCTTTTCTCCTTCACGTTTTGTTAATCCGCTTGCATGATCGAAGTGAAGATGCGTCATTAAGACGTAATCAATATCTGCTGTTTGCAGGCCAAGTGCCGCGAGTGACTCTTCCAATTTCGTCTCTTCTGTTACGCCGTAATTGCGTTTTTGTTTATCCGTCAGCTTACCTGATCCGATGCCGGAATCCACTAAAAAATGGAGACCATTCCACCGTATAAGGATTGGGTCACACCGCAGTTCAATTTGATTGCGATCGTTCACCGGGTATTTTTTTGACCATAACGGCTTTGGCACCACACCAAACATCGCACCGCCGTCCATGTGTGTATCTCCCCCGTTTAACCAGAACAGTTCCATGTCACCTATGTTCATTGTCTCCATTGCTGTCATCCCTCCTTTTTCTATCGTAGCAAATACAGCCAAAAATCGCATGCATCAATCTTTTCATGAAAAAAGCTGACTGCAATTTTTTTGCAGCCAGCTTGATGTCACTTGTTATTCTGGAAATTTCACTTCTGATCGATAAATAGGTTGTCCCATAGACGAGAATTTCTCTTCGTATTCCGTCATCACATTTCCTTCTAGTCCGTCCTTATGTAAATCTAAGCTTACATACGTTAAAAGAAGGCCATATGCAGAAAAGCTCTTTAAAGAATATTCAAATAACCCGCGGTTATCTGTTTTGAAATGCAATTCACCGCCTGGACGAAGAATATGTTCATATCGCTCTAAAAAGGCCTTAAACGTCAATCTGCGCTTTTCATGTCTTGCTTTTGGCCACGGATCAGAGAAATTCAAATACACTCGGTCAATCTCATTTGCCGCAAACACATCTGTCAGCGTTTCCGCATTAATGTTCAAAAGCTTTACATTTTCAACATCTGTCTCTTTGATTTTATCTACTGCTGTCACAATGACACTTTTAAATAATTCAATGCCAATATAGTTGATATCAGGATGAAGCTTGCCCATTCCAGCGATAAAGCTCCCTTTTCCTGTGCCAACTTCGATATGGATTGGATGATCATTTCCAAATAGCTCATGCCATTTCCCTTTATATTGCTCGGGGCTTGCTAAGGCAATATGAGCATTTTCAGCTAAGTAATCATCAGCCCATGGTTTATGTCGCATTCTCAATTTGATACACCTCTATTTTCTTTACATTTTATCAAGATACCATGAAACATAAAGACCCGCAAGACAGCATCTTTATGCGCATATGAAAAAGACCAGCCCTTCGCTTGAGCTGGTCTGCCGCATGTATAAATTGGGCGCTGAATGCACAGTTTAACCACATAAATGACACGCAGAAAAGGAGCATACGTATGGGATTAAACCGTCAACATCAGCTTCAATTAATCAAAGATATTTTAACCGACCACCAGTTGGATTGCTGCGGGACTGTTGCAGAATATGAACAGGTGGGACGCGTGATTCAATTAATGCTGGCAAAAGAAGACCTTGATGCCGACATTCGTCAATTATTAACAGATATTCATGATTACAGCCAAAAGGGCACTTCTGTCAGTTCAATCGTTGCACATATTGAGGCGCATCAATCGCATTTGTCAGAGTGGGTCGAGAATATTCCTCTGTCTTAATGAATATTTAACCGCTGTAAGAGTGCGCACAGCTCCGCTTGCACTTCTTGCTGCGCTTTTTCATTTCCTTTTCTTTTATGCCACACAACAAACGATACGGTTTCAGCGAGGACGTACCAAGCCATGCGTTTTCGCAAATTGTCCGTCAGCGGGGCACCGTACATTGAGAGCCAGCTTTCCCAGTTCTCTTCTTCAACATAATGGTATAAAAGTGGTCCAAGATCAATGGCTGGGTCAGCAATCATCGCCCCATCCCAATCGATCAAGTAAAGCTGGTTTTCATCTGTCAGCAGCCAATTATTATGATTGAGGTCACAATGACACACGACCTTGTCTTCAAATTGAACTGCCTCCACATGCTTCTCTAAGTACTGGATGGCACGTGTGACGTCGCGCGAATCAATTTGCTCTTTAAATATGGACTGTTTTAAATGCTTCAGAATGGATGCTGGGTCTAGAGAGTGCTTCTCTAATCGTTTCAGCATATCAAGCAATTCTTTCGATGTATGAATTTTTCTTAGCTGCTCTGCGACAGGACGGTCATTCATGTCCTTTGGCTTCAGCTCTCTGCCGCTCAGCCAGTGCTGCGCAGTGATGACATCCCCATTTTCCATCCGTTTTGTCCAGACAAGCTTCGGCACAATGCCTTCAGCTGACAAAACCGCAAGAAACGGTGACGTATTGCGTTTTAAAAATAGCTTTTGGTCATTGTGTGTTGCGAAGTACGCATCTCCCGTAGCGCCTCCAGCAGGAGAGATGTGCCATTCGCTACCTAATATTTGTCCCAACCAGTTCATATCAATTTTCAACCCATCATTTCTTAAAATATTTTAAATCGTGCTTTTTTAGTCGACAAAATTCAGCCGATTGAAGGTCAATAGGCTGTTTCTTTTTTTATTTATATGATCATAAAAACAAAAAGGACAGCTATTGAGATTGAGATGCTAAACAATAGCCGTCCTATAGATTTTATCGTTACCTTCTTATACTCGTCAAGCAAAACTAGAAAATCAGGACAAGAACCTTATGAAAAGAAAGGCTTTTTTCATGGTTCTTTGACTAGGACATTCATGGGACATGATTTAAGCACGTAATTTTAAGGAGCGATCACTCGTCTTCACAAAAACAGGCGTTGCACCAATCACTTCTCCATCTGCATGAAATAAGATTTTTCCATCTGCCTCCAAGTACGCTTCTTCGTGTTGAAACAGGGTAACGCCCTTCATTCCAAGGTGCTTGCGAAACACCATCGCACTTAGAAAAAAGAGCACTTTAAATGGATTCAAATCTGTGACAACGAGTGTTTGAAAGCCTGGCTGCCTCGCGCTCACTTCTGGTGCTGCTTCCAGCCCGCCTCCGTAATAGGGGTGATTACAAACAATCACAAACCACACTTGGCGAAAGACCTTCTTCTCGTTTTCAATAAACAGCGCAAGGTCGAACGGCTTAAAGGACCATAAAGAATGGAGAAATGACAGCGGGTAGATGATAAACCCAAGCCCCAGTCGTTTCAACCACTTTTTTCCTCTGAAATACACTGTTTTCCTTAGCACATGCGCATCAAACCCCGCACCGATATGATTGAGAAAGAGAACGGATTGCGCGCTTTCTGCGTGATCTTGAAAGGAGCCGAGTGAAAATGTTTTGGTGAGCATTCTCTTTTGCTTTCTCACTTCTTTTAGGACATCTTGACGATGGATGCCAAGGCCCTTCGCCGCATCATTCCAATGACCGGCGGGGACAAAGCTTAGCTGCACATGATCCATTTCCTTTAAGCCATTTAGGACTTCATGAATGGTTCCGTCACCGCCAATGACAATCAGGCGCTTCAGCCTGTCATCTTGCATGGCGCTAATTTGTCTTGCCAATACTTCTGCATGACCTTCATGCTGGGTGAGAAACGATCGATATGAGATCTCCACCTTTTGTAGTTCTTTCTCTATGCTCCTCCATGTACGAAGTCCTTTTCCATGTCCTGCTGCTGGATTAACGATAAAGTACCATTCATTCATATATTAGCTCCACTCAGGTCTCATTTTTCGTGACCTTCCATTATGCCTTTAATCGAGCCATTCCTGCCTTCTTTTGCTGTCTGATTCACCATAAGCAAGTAATGCTTTTGTCGCCTTAAATTGCTGATGCTTTGTCGGCGCAGTATTTTTCCGCTGCTTTTCAAACCAATCTTCCGCCTTCTTCTTATCGACAACCTCCATCCCGTATGGAACTTCCGGTAAGTCAATATAAGAGGTACGGCTGATCAAGATTTTTTTCACAGGAAGATGGGCACCGCTTTGCTGTAAGATCTTTGACACGACGGTGCCAGAGCGTAGAAGGCTTGCGCAAGGATTCAAAACGGACTGAACCGCTTTCCCATTCGCCCGCTTTTCCCAAAAACGTTCCTTCGTTCCGATATATACGCTGTCAGGCTCTGCCTCTAAGAAGGATAAACAAATCACTTCCAGCGGCGTAATGAGGACTGGACATAATTCCATCTCTGCTTTTTGAATGAGCAGCACCGGTTTGTACATCACAAAATATGAATCCGGAAGCTGCCTAGCAAGCATGCGCAGCTTTTCGTCATATCGAATGTGATGGGAAACGGTCGAAATGTTGGAAATCGTCGAGCTCGCCCATTTTAATTGAACATCGAATAGATGATCCTTAAAAAAATGAATGAGCTTCGTTTCATCTGTAGGAACGTTTGTAAAGACACCTTGCTCTATATCTGTCGGCTCGTTAAAAAGACTCAGGTCCCGTTCCTTCTTCATATCGGCTTCTTTTTGCTTTCTCTTTAAGGAGAATTTCTTTCTCTTTTCCTCCTCTTGTTTAGGCACTTGTTCAGAGATTTGGTCAAATGAATGCTGCGTCTTCTCTTTTGAAGCTTTTTTTAACTCGTCCCACCTTTGCTTTTTCAATCGAATGAATTGATTGATGTAGTGATGCGGGTCTTGTTCATATCGTGATATATAATCTTGAATTTTGATAATTTGCGCCATCTGCTGCTCACTCCAACTTTTAGAATCATTTATGTAGTGCAAATTGTTTGATTGCGTGATAACGCGGGGTTTCTCTCGGACGTATTTCATATAGAGTCATACAAGAAACCTCTATCACGTATGGCTCTTTGCGTAAAGGCGCTTGTTCTGCAAAAGAGTGATCCGCGTTCCATTTGCGTGCAATCGTCATATGCGGATGAAACGGTCTCTTTTCAACAGGATGTCCTGCTGACAATACGGCTTCTTTCACCTTTTCTCTTAATTGCATGAGTGGTTCACTTTCATCAGGTTTTGCAAAAAAGACTCTTGGGCGTTCCTTCGTGCCAAACTGTCCGACCTCATTCAGCTCAAGTGAAAATGCAGCGGCTTCCTTTGAGAGGATCTCAAGCAGCTCGATGATCTTCTTTAAGCGCTCATCTGGAATGGCACCTAAAAAGATCAAGGTCACATGATAATCATGTGGTGCTGTCCATTTTTGAAAAGACAGTCCGCTTCTTTGATCAATGTCTTTTTTGATTTGATGCGCAAGTTGTTCAGGGATGTGAACCCCAATAAAATAATGACGGTTTTCTGACACAATATCACCTGTCCTTTTATAACAAACTTTACGAATCCCCATTGATGATAGTATAACTAAAGAAATGCGGAATGAGAAGAAAGGGTGTCACATGATGAAGGTTGCACAAAATATAGCTGAGCTGATTGGCGATACACCACTTGTTCAATTACAGAGGCTTCAGCCAGACAATGCGGCAGCTGTTTATTTAAAGCTGGAATCGTTTAATCCTAGCGGAAGTGTGAAGGACCGCGCTGCTTACAATATGATCGTTGAGGCTGAAAAACAAGGGAAGCTTACAAAAGGAGCGACCATTATTGAACCGACGAGTGGGAATACAGGGATTGGTTTAGCTATGAACGCAGCAGCTAGAGGGTATCAAGCCATCCTTGTGATGCCTGATACGATGACAAAGGAACGAATCAATATTTTGAAGGCTTACGGGGCGCAGGTCATTTTAACCCCAGGAGAAGAAAAAATGCCAGGCTGTATTCGCAAAGCAGAGGAGCTGGCAGCTCAAATTCCTCATAGCTTTATCCCGATGCAATTTGATAATAGAGCGAATCCAGATGCTCATAGAGGCACAACGGCTGTTGAAATCATGGAAGCTGTCAAACAACTTGGCAAGCCCCTTGGAGCCTTTGTCGCAACAGCAGGAACTGGCGGAACCATTACAGGCACTGGTGAGGAATTAAAGAAAGCATTCCCTCATTTAACCATACGTGTGGCAGAGCCGAAGGGATCTCCAGTCTTATCTGGCGGGAAACCTGGCAAACATAAACTTGTTGGCACAAGTCCAGGATTTATTCCTCATATTTTAAATGAGCATGTCTATGATGAGATCGTGCAAGTAAGCGATGAAGATGCGTACACTATCACACGTCAGCTTGCCCGTCTTGAAGGAATTTTAGTTGGTCCATCATCTGGTGCAGCCTGCTATGCTGCGATTGAAACAGCCAAGCAATTGCCGGCAGATCAAATTGTGATCTGTATGACAGCAGATACAGGCGAACGATACTTATCAAGTGATGTTTTTCAAGATTAAAAAAGGAACAGGGCAATGAATCCCTGTTCCTTTTTCTTCTTTTCTCGGTTAGGACGATTTGACAGCCTTCACCTCAGCCTGCTCCCCTGTGATGAGTAAAGCCTGCTCATCAGTAAGCGGGCATAAATCGAGCGTCTGCTCATACTGCTCCATGATTTGCTGCGCAGCCTCGCCTAAATAGGTATTGTACATATGCGGTACCGGACAGTAGCTTATCTCATTGAATCCTTGATAAGATGAAAGCTCTGGTGCCTTCTGCCGATCATCCATCACGGAGATATATTCAATGCTTGGCGCCATGATGATACTCCCTGCGGATTCACCAATGTACAACTTGCCTTTATTGATTTCTTCTTTTAGCACGTCATCGAGACCGTGCTTTCTCAATTCCTGCAGCAAATAGAAGGTGTTGCCTCCTGATACGTACATCACATCATTTTGTTTCATCATCTTGGTGATTTCTTCGGTAGACTGCTCAGCTATTTGAACGGTTTCTAGCTGCATACCGAGTTGATGAAAGGCTTCTTTTGCTGCCTCTACATAGTGCGTGACTTCTTCCACAGCACTTGCTGTTGGAAAAAATGTCACGCGTTTTCCTTTTAATGATTCACCCGCAAAGTCAGACAAGAGAGAATAGCTGTCTTTGAATGAAGAGCATAAGAACATTTTTTTCACTGTGAATCCCCTCTTCTCTTTTTCTATTTTGCCAATTCATACATGGCTTGAGCATATAGAGCGGTTGCTCTTAGTAAGTCGTCGATTTCGATATATTCATCCTTCTGATGTGCGCAATCTGGTCTGCCAGGGAAGAGAGGACCAAAGGCAACGCCCGCTTCTAAAGATCTCGCATACGTTCCTCCACCAATGGCAATCAGATGAGCTGGATCTCCCGTTTGTTCCTCATATACCCGCTGCAATGTTTTCACAAGCGGATGATCTTTTGAAACGTGATGCGGAGGGCTGTCGTCAAATTTCAGAAGGGTAGCCCCTTTGATGCCTTCGATCCCTTTTTTAACGTCCTTGCCGTCTGCTGTCACTGGATAGCGGACATTTAATCCTAGCTTCGCTTCCTCGCTTTGTGTATAGCGGATCGTGCCAACATTTAAAGTCAAATCTCCGCTAATGTGATCTTTGCAAGCAATCCCCAGCTTTTTCCCTCTTGTATCCTGATCAAATAAAGCATTGATTTGAGAGGTAAACGCAAGCCCGTCTTCATCTAATTCTTGTCCACATAGGAAATTGGCCATATGAATGCCCGCATTGATGCCATGCGCCGGCTCCATAGCATGAACTGATTCACCTTTTAATGTGAAATGCAGTCCATCCGCTACATTCTTTACCTCACCTGATAATTGATTGTCAGCAAGATAAGCTTCAAAAGCTGTTTTTAATGATTCAGCATCGTGTTCTTGTGCCGCTGTCACAGTGGCAGTTGAATCATCCGGCACCATATTCAGCCGCATACCCGATGTGAATTGCTTGAGCGTATAGCGCTGATGTTGTTCTGTACGTTGATATGTAAATGACACAATGGCATCAACGATCCCTTTTTCAGCATGAATAATCGGAAAATCAGCATCTGGCGCGAATCCAATTTGTGGCATCTCCTCATGCTTGAAATAATGGTCCACACAGCGCCAATCACTTTCTTCATCTGTTCCAATGATCATTCGAATCTTTTTTGACAGCTTCATCCCTGTATCTTTTAACATCTTCAGTGCGTAGAAAGCCGCCATGGTTGGCCCTTTATCATCAATGGCGCCTCGTGCAAATATTTTATTTTCTCTTATGTCTGCTGAAAATGGCGGGGTTGTCCAGCCGTCACCAGCAGGCACAACGTCCACATGGCATAGCACACCTACAATGTCTTCGCCTTCTCCATATTCAATATGACCTGCATAGCCATCCACATTCTTGACTGTGAAGCCTTCGTCTTCCCCTTTTTTCAGCATATACTGAAGGGCCTGATCGACTTTTTCACCAAATGGCTGTCCTTCTTTTCCTCCTTCTTCATCAAGGACACTTTCAATTTGCAAAAAAGATTGTGTGTCCTTTATTAAGTCGTCTTTTTTTCGAATGACTTCAGCTTCCCAATTCATTTTTCCATTCCTCCTTGAAAAAAGGTTGCAATCCACCCTTAAAACGAATATTATATTAATTGTTTTGTAATAATGTTCGTAAATGGAGGATTTTATGTTTCAGTTAAAAGAAAACCAAACCAACATAAAGAGAGAATTAATCGCTGGTATGACGACATTCTTTACCATGGTATATATTGTTGCCGTTAATCCAGGAATTCTTTCAAAAGCAGGCATTCCTTTTGACCAAGTCTTTACTGCAACAATTATCGCTGCTGTCGTCGGTACGCTCTGGATGGCACTTTTTGCAAACTATCCGATTGCGATTGCACCAGGTATGGGGCTGAATGTCTATTTCACCTTTACAGTTGTCGGTGGTGGCGGCATCAGCTATCAAACAGCGTTCAGTGCGGTATTTGTTGCTGGTATACTCTTTATTATTTTATCGTTAACATCCCTTAGAAAACAACTGATTCAAGCCATTCCAGATAATTTAAAATACGGCATTACAGCCGGAATCGGGCTTTTTATTGCATTTATCGGCCTCCGTCAGTCTGGGATTATCACAGCTGACCCGGAAAATCTAGTGAAGCTTGGCAACTTAAGCTCGCCTGTTGTCATTTTAACGCTTGTCGGCTTAATGATCTCTGTTATTTTAATGGTACTTCAAATCAATGGTGCTCTGTTTATCGGCATGTTAGCAACGACACTGATTGCCCTTGTAACAGGACAGCTTCATTTCCCTAAGATGCTGATGGACATCCCTGCACTGCCAGAAGGTATGCTGATTACAAATCCATTCGCTGCCTTTGGTGATGTATTCTCTCATCATTTATATGCGGTCGTCTTCTCCTTCTTACTAGTGACGATTTTTGATACAACGGGCACAATGATCGGAGTGGCTGAACAAGCCGGACTCATGAAAAAAGGCCAGCTGCCAAAGGTACGCAGAGCCCTGCTCGCTGACTCTGCTGCAACGACGATTGGTTCTATGTTTGGAACAAGCCCAACAACAGCTTATATTGAATCATCCTCTGGGGTTGCTGCTGGCGGAAGAACCGGGCTAACGTCTTTAACAGTCGCTGCACTGTTTATTGTGGCATTGTTTTTCGGTCCGCTCGTTCAAGCCATTTCTTCTTTACCATCCATCACATCACCTGTTCTCATCATTGTCGGGTGCTTGATGATGAACTCCGTGTCACGCATTCGCTGGAACGAGCTAGACGAAGCATTCCCTGCTTTTCTTGTGATTCTTTCCATGCCGCTGACATCTAGTATTTCAACCGGAATTTCACTTGGATTTATTTCATATCCACTTGTGAAACTGGCAAAAGGGAAATGGAGAGAAGTACATGTTCTTGTCCTTATTTTTGCCATTTTATTTTTCATTCAGCTCTTTTTCTTAGAAGGATAACAGAAACAAAAAAGGCACATTCTAACAAGGGATGTGTCTTTTTAAGATGAGTGAATTTTTTATTTTGTAAATTTTCTGTGTTTCATTTTTGGATGTTTGAATGTGACAGTATTCTCCATACGCCTTACGCCCATTGGGTTGTAACCGAATTCAAAACATGGTATATACCATGTTTCGATTCATGAAGACAAGTTAAATAACATGTAAAGTTGACTTTTTGGTGGAACTAGATGCATAATAACGTGTATAATAGAATAAAACATTAAGAAACACGAACATTTACCATTGTTGCATGTCCTTATTTCGCAGTTTTAGTGTAGTAAGTTGTGGTTAGTCAAGTCCATCCGATCTTATTGATAGGGAGTGGTTTTTTGAAACCTTCAACAAACCGTATGATGACTCGAATAAAATCAGTCTATATGTTCATTCAAGAGAAAGGTCTTGTGACGACACAAGAGCTGGTTGATGAATTCGGGATCACACCTAGAACCATTCAAAGAGACTTAAACGTGCTTGCCTATAACGATCTTGTTCATAGTCCAAGCAGAGGCAAATGGGAAACAACGAGAAAAAAAGTAAAAATATCATCTTAAGCGTATAATGAACTGTCCATATAACAAAAAGAACCGGCGACATGCCGGTTCTTTTCTTTTGTCTTTTGTTCTATATTTATGGTCGATTGATTAAGCTGTCTAATTCTTCATCCGTTAATTCACGGTACTCTCCAGGCGCTAGGTCTTCATCTAAAGAGACAGCCCCCATCGAGAGCCTTTTTAAAAAGATGACTTCATTTCCCACCGCTTGCGCCATCAGCTTCACTTGATGGTACTTTCCTTCAGTAATCGTTAAACGGATGCGTGTATCTTCACTTTCATTCGCATCTACTTCAACCTTTGCCGGCTTCGTACGGTAATCATCTAAAATGATAACACCCTCTTCAAGGCGCTTGATGTCTTGATCTCCTAATGGATATTTCAAATGAACTTCGTACGTTTTTGGCACATGCTTTTTTGGAGAAAGTAATTGATGTGCAAGCTGTCCATCATTTGTGAGGAGGAGAAGACCGACTGTATCCTTGTCCAGTCTCCCGACAGGAAATGGCTCCCTTGCGATATCCTCCGGCTCAAGTAAATCGACAACCGTTTCATCCCGCAAATCTTCAGTTGCTGAGATGACCCCATCTGGTTTGTTCATCATTAAGTAAATGAATTCTTTATATTCTACACGCTCTCCGTGTACGAGCACTTCATCATTCGATGGATCAACATGATCTTTCACCTGCTTCGCCAGTTCTCCATTCACGGTGACTGCCCGTGCCTTGACCAGCTTCTTTACATCTTTTCTTGAACCAAAGCCGCTGCTAGCAAGCAATTTATCAAGCCTCATGAAACTCCACCTCTTCTTAACTCTTTTTTCTTAAAAATTTCGGCATACGGCTGCCGAGTACACGCTCAAGTAATCCTACCTTATATGACAGGAACAGATACACACCGCCGCCAGTGATCATTGAAATCAAAATGACAATACCCGCATTAACAATTCCACCTTCATACGAAATCACTTGGCTCACAAGCTGACATGTCACATACGCCACTACAGCCATAATCGCAGTCAAAATACCAATGAGAATAAATCGTTTGAAAATCCTGCGGAACGAATAGCCGGCATGGCGCTTAATCATGATAAACATATACAAGATGGACGCGCTATAGCCTAATGCAGTTGCAAGCACAGAACCATTTCCTTGCAGCCAACTGATTAACGGAATGTTCAGAACCGTTTTAATGATGATCCCTAACAACAGACTGACGATGGCAAATTTTTGTTTGTTAATTCCCTGCAAAATCGCTGCATTAATGGTGAATAAAGAAAACAATAACGCAACAGGTGCATACCAGAACAAAATTGACATCCCAATCTCAGGATGAACAGACGGATAGAAAAACCAATAAACCGGTCCAGCCAATGCCGAGATACCAAATGAAGCAGGCAGCACGAAAAATAATATGACCTGCATTGTCTGATCAATTTGTCTATTGAGCAGCTTGTAGTTACGAGCTGTAAATGATTCTGTAATCGTTGGTATCAAGGTTAAGCCAAACGCTGTTGCAAGCGACACAGGAATCATCACGAGCTTCGGTAAATATAACGTCACAATAGACAATACCGCTGTACTAATATCCTGATGTCCTGATGCAATCATGGCTCTGTTAATAGTGTTTGTATCTATATAAGAATAAATTGGAATCGCTAGTCCAACAAACACATACGGTGCCGCATAGCTAAATAGCTCTGTAAACATTTGCTTATAAGATAAGTCAGAGGAAGCACCTGTATTCGGCTGCATGGATAAGAGTCGATCCTTGCGCTTCAGCCAATATAAATAAAGCGTGAATAAACCGCCAAATGCGCCAATAAGTGCTGCAAATGTGGCATATCCGACAGCGATGACAAGACCGCCATCAAGCACTTTTAAAATAATAAACGTTGCTGTTAGTAGAAAGATGATTCTGACAAGCTGCTCAATGACTTGGGAAACAGCTGTCGGTCCCATCATAGAATGTCCTTGGAAGAACCCCCGCACAAGACTCATAATAGGTACAACCAAAAGACCTAAACTGACCATCCGAATCACATATACCACTTGATCGACAGTCAAACCACCTATTTCATTTGATCCGCCAAGCTGAATCTTGGCAAAAATCGGTGCGGTCAAATATAAAATAGAAAAGGCGATAATCCCGGTGACAAGCATGACCGACATACCCGCCCTGAACATTTTTCTCGTTGTCTCATAATCGCCGATTGCATTATATTTAGAAACAAATTTTGATACCGCTGTTGGAAAACCAAGCGTAGCAATACTTAAAAAGATCGTATACTGATTGTATCCATATTGGAATAGCGCTCCACCAGTAGCTCCAACCATTGCGCTAAATGGAATTAAATAAATCATACCAAGAATACGAGAGAGATAAGTCCCTATCGTTAAAACCAACGTACCACGAAGCAGTTTATTAGACATGCGCTTAACCACCATTTTTCTAATGAATATTCAACTCAACTATTTTACCACATCATTTCGACGCACAGGTAACAAATCCAATACAGAAGGTACAAAACCAATCAATTCATATTTCAGCCTTCCCCAATTTTCGTTATAATAGATGAATGACTGAAAGTAGAAAGAGGAATGTAACATGAAACATTATGATGTCATTGTCATAGGCGGTGGACCTTCTGGACTGATGGCCGCGATTGCATCAGCAGAGCACGGTGCAACTGTTCTGTTAATTGACAAAGGAACCAAGCTTGGCAGAAAGCTTGCCATTTCTGGCGGTGGACGCTGTAACGTCACCAATCGCCTTCCAGTAGAAGAAATCATCAAGCATATTCCCGGAAACGGCCGTTTTTTATATAGTGCATTTTCTGAGTTCAATAACGAGGATATTATTTCATTTTTTGAAAACCTCGGCATTGAACTTAAAGAAGAAGACCATGGACGTATGTTCCCTGTCTCAAACAAAGCACAATCTGTTGTGGATGCCCTTTTAGACAGGCTCCGCAACCTCAATGTTACCATTCGAACGAATGAAAAGATTAAAACAGTTCTGTATCAAGACGGACAAGCAGCCGGAATTGTTACAAATAATGATGAAAAAATTTCAAGTAATTCCATTGTGATTGCTGTTGGCGGAAAAAGTGTGCCGCATACTGGTTCTACTGGTGACGGCTACGCATGGGCAGAAGCCGCTGGTCATACAATTACAGAGCTCTTCCCAACAGAAGTACCGGTCACATCAGATGAACGTTTTATAAAAGAAAAAGTGCTCCAAGGGCTTTCTTTAAGAAGTGTGGCTGTCAGTGTTTTAAATAAAAAAGGAAAACCCGTCGTCACACATGTCATGGATATGATCTTTACACACTTTGGCTTATCCGGCCCAGCTGTTCTTAGATGCAGCGGATTTGTGGTGAAAGAATTGAAAAAGCAGCAGGTCGTCCGTCTGCAAATAGACTTATATCCGAAGCTTAATGACGAAGATCTCTTCCAAAAGCTTCATCGAGACCTAAAAGATGAACCAAAAAAAGCCATTAAAAATGTCCTAAAGTCTTGGATGCAAGAACGCTATTTATTGTTTCTGTTAGAGAGGAACGGTATAGATCCGCAAGACACTTTTTCTGGTCTTGCTAAGGACAAACTGCGCGCATTCGCCCATGATTGCAAACATTTTATCGTTCATGCGAACGGTACACTCTCTTTGGACAAAGCGTTTGTCACAGGAGGCGGCGTTTCTGTGAAAGAAATTGAACCGAAAAAAATGGCGTCTAAAAAAATGCCCGGCCTTTATTTCTGCGGAGAAATTCTAGACATCCATGGTTATACAGGCGGATACAATATCACGTCAGCACTTGTAACAGGCAGACTTGCTGGTATGAATGCTGCACTAGAAGCAAAGGAGAGAGATCAATGATCAGACGTGCATTTCCAATTGTATTTGCAGTCGTTATTAGCTTGACAGCCGCTTTTTTCTTGAAGCTGTCCATTACCCCATTAAAAGTTGCCATTGTGTTGGCGTTTACCATCTTCGCTGTTTGTTTAAAAGAATACGTTTATCGTCTTCGTAAACGAATCGAAGAAAAATCATCTTCACATATCGATAGTTGATTAATGGAAGCAAAACATGTTACGGTAAAGTAGAGGTCGAGTGAGAAGCTCGCCTCTTTTTGTTTGAAATTAGTTGAGTTAGGGGATATTAAGTAAATCCTCTGCTTAAACGTGTAGAACAACAGGAGAGTGAGATGGTGTGAAAAACGTATCAAGTGTATTTTGGATTGTGATTGCGATCACATTTGTTGCCGTCATATGGGGAGCTTTTTCTCCAGAAACACTGCAAAATGTCACAGATCAAATCCAAACATACATTACAAATGACTTTGGCTGGTATTACTTGTTAGTGGTGTCACTACTCGTCGGCTTTTGTCTATTCTTTATCTTTAGCCCGATCGGTAAGATTACGCTAGGAAAACCTGGGGAAGAGCCTGAATTCGGCTTATTTTCTTGGTTTGCGATGCTATTTAGTGCCGGTATGGGAATTGGTCTTGTTTTTTACGGAGCAGCTGAACCAATCAGCCACTATGCTATCCAGTCACCAACAGGTGATACTGAAACGGCGCAGGCATTCCGAGATTCCCTTCGATATACTTTTTTCCATTGGGGGCTTCATGCATGGGCTATTTATGCCATTGTTGCACTTTGTATTGCTTACTTTAAATTCAGAAAAGATGCACCTGGCTTAATCAGTGCAACGTTGCAGCCGGTTTTAGGAAATAAAACGAATGGATGGATCGGAAAAACCATCGATTGTATTGCGGTATTTGCAACTGTAGTTGGTGTTGCGACAAGCCTAGGATTAGGCGCGGCACAAATAAACGGTGGATTGAATTACCTGTTTCAAATTCCGAATGCTTTTAGCACACAATTGATCATTATCATGATTGTGACGGTGCTTTTCCTTGCATCTGCTCTAAGCGGGATTGGAAAAGGCATTAAATATTTAAGTAATATCAACATGGTATTAGCAGCTGTTCTGATGTTTTTCTTACTTTTGGTAGGTCCAACTGTTTTTATCTTAAATTCATTTACTGACTCAATTGGGCAATACTTATCCAACATCGTTCAAATGAGCTTCCGTCTATCTCCAAATGATCCTGAGAAGAGAGAATGGATTAATGGATGGACAATCTTTTATTGGGCATGGTGGATTTCTTGGGCACCATTTGTCGGTATCTTTATCGCAAGGGTGTCACGCGGACGAACGATTCGAGAATTTTTAGTAGGTGTCTTAGTGGCTCCTTCTATCCTAGTATTCCTATGGTTCTCGATTTTCGGTGTATCTGCGATGGATTTACAGCAAAAGAATATTGTCGATGTTGCGGGTCTATCAACAGAAACAATGCTCTTCGGTGTACTAAATGAATATCCGCTGGCGATGATCACATCGATTCTAGCACTTATTTTAATCGCTATATTCTTTATTACATCGGCTGATTCAGCTACATTTGTGCTTGGAATGCAGACAACCTATGGATCATTGAACCCTTCTGGCAGTGTCAAAGTTAGCTGGGGTATCATCCAATCTTCTGTTGCTGCCGTACTTTTATTTTCAGGGGGACTTGAAGCCCTGCAAAATACAGCCAAGCTCGCAGCCTTGCCATTCTCCGTTGTCATTATTTTGATGATTATCTCACTGTATAAGTCATTGAATGATGAACGAAGAGCCATCAAGCAAGCCAATAAAGTCAGTAAACCACGAAGTCCAAGAGTAAAAAAAGCATAATCTCAAGCGAAAAAAGCCGTTCCTCATAAGAACGGCTTTTCAGATTGTTGACAAAGGGCTAAAATGATCTTTATTTTAGCCCTTTGTCTTCTTTTTCAGCTCAGCGTGATAGAAAACCTTTGAAGTCTAGGAAGGACGAGTACTGGAGCGGAGCGAATTTGACATTCGTGAGCACCAGCACGCAGGACTGACACCGAATGCGAGGGTTTGTCTACACGCTGAAAAGCCGTTCCTCATAAGAACGGCTTTTTTCTATCTATATATACAATTTAAGATTGTTGCAAGCAGGAGGACTCCTGTAAAATAATGATGAAATCATTTCTACATAATGGAGGTTTATATGACGCTGCCTACATTCAAGTACAACCCAGATCCAGTTTCGTTAAACGTGATCAAAAAAGAGCCTACGACATGTCCTGTTTGTGAAAAAGAAAGAGAATATGTGTATCATGGTCCATTTTATTCTGTTGAAGATGTGAAAGGAATTTGCCCTTGGTGCATTAAAGATGGTTCAGCCGCTAAAAAATACGATGGCATCTTTCAAGACGATGCAAGCTGTGATGACGTTGAGCAAGAGGAATATATAGATGAACTGATCTATAGAACACCAGGTTATCGCGGCTGGCAGCAGGAATATTGGTTAAGCCATTGCGGAGATTTTTGTGCGATCGTCCAGTATGTCGGATGGAAAGAGATAGAACATTTAGAGGAAGAGCTCACAGAAGATATCGAAGACATTTGCAGCGGCGGCGGATTAACGAAAGAGAACCTAAAGCAATGGCTTGTCAACGGCGGGGATCTGCAAGGCTATCTCTTTCAATGTGTTCACTGCAACAAGCATCGTTTATATATTGACGCCAGTTAAACAAAGTAAAAGGACCCTTCAAACAGGTCCTTTTTTTAATACCGTCTATTTTTTATATAAAATGAGTGCAGAAAAACAGTAGAGCTGTTCTCCTCCTTGCTCACAGATCACCGCTACATTGTACTTGATGTCAATGATTTGGTCGTCATCCATTCCTTTTAAAAAAAGATTGATTTCGCTCTGCAAATCTTTTTCGTGCTCTTCATCAAATACAGCTACCTTTAGCACATATGCCACTCTCCCTTCTCTCGCTACTCTATCTTTATGCACATGAGGGCGGGCATATGAACAAAAAAAGCCTTTCATCTATGAGATGAAAGGACTTCTGCTTACAGCTTCGGTTTTGTTTCTCCTGTCCAAGCAAGCATTCCGCCAACGACATTGGTCGCTTGATAGCCTTGGTCTTCTAGGAAATAGCAGACATTTTCACTACGTTTACCAGAGCGGCAAATAATATAATACTCCTGCGTTTGATCGAATGCATCCAGTTTCTCAGGAATATCTCCCATTCGGATGTGGACAGCTTCTGGAATCATTCCTTCTGCTACTTCCTCGTCCTCACGCACATCAACAAGCTGAATGGCTTCTTCTCGCTCTAGCTTTTGTTTTAATTCTTCTATTGAGATTTCTTTTACTGACACGGTGCTCATCTCTCCTTTTAATCACGGTGACACCATTATAGCAAATGAAACCCATCACTGTGTATTCACCCGCTTCGATTGCAGGAAAGACGGCAGGCGTTTCTTTACTTCGGCTGTCTGCTGCTCACTTTCAAACTCTACTTTTTTGAATACTTGATAGGCCAGCCACATATGGCCATAGGCGAGTATGCTCACACTAAAGAACGGCACGATTCCCGGCAAATAAGCAAAGAGAACAAACAGCAGAGCCGAGAAAACGAGCATACAGAGTGTATATTGCAAATATGAGATACCAAGCAAAAGAGAGAATTTCAGATAGAGACGTTTTTTCCAATCATAATGAGCCAGCAGCGGAAAAATATAAAACAAGCTCACAACAAAAAGAAATCCAAAGATATAAATGGCAAAACGAAGCACATGCAAAAACCAGCTCGTTGGATAAATATACGCAAGGTCTACATATATAATCGTTCCTATGATCAATAGCGCCAATCCAATCAAGTTAGAGCGTACAAACTCCTCACGGTACACCTTCCAAAAAGTCCGGAAAACGCTAACTTGCTCATGCCCTTGTATCCACTTTCTCATCACCGAAAATAACGCAGTGGTCGCAGGCATCAATCCAAAGATCCCAAGCCCCAGCATAGTGAACAGCAGCCATAGCAAATTCGTATAGGCGAGGCGCATCACCCACTCACACATTCGAAGCATTCTGCTCATTGAACCATCATGAACCATCTCTTTCCCCTCCTCTCTTTCTTATGACACCGTCTCTTTATGAAGCAACTCTTCTATGTCAATTGGGCGTTTCTCTGCAACAGACCGCCACATGCCTTCCCCAAGTGCAATTGAATAAGCACCAGCCTCTGCCCCTGCTGATATGTCATAGTGAATTAAAGGATCTTTACCGATAAATAAATCGGCCAAAAGCAAAGGATCTCCGCCGCCATGTCCCCCAGGCTGCTTCACAACTTCAATCGTCTCTTTTGCTCCAAACATCGGATAATAAGAAATCGTCTGTTCTTGGAATTGAAAAGGAATTCTTGATGGCACATGAAACTCATTTGTTTCAATGCGCCCCTTCGTCCCATTTATGGCAAGCCGATATCCTTCGTAAGGCGCTGAGAATTGAATCGAATAGCTGAAGAGAGCCCCTTGGTCATATGCCACTGATGCCACATATGTATCCTCAATGTCAATTTCCTCATCAAAAATACAGGCGTCTGGGCGATAATTGGCGTATTGCTGCGTTTGCTCCTGACCGGATTCGATATGATCGTCCTCGACCTTTGAGCGTACTACCCTCGGATTCCACCTTGCTTCATAATGACATGTATCCTTCACATGACATGTTCCGCAATACCTGTTTTCTTCCCCCTGCAAAGGATTCCAAGGACTTTTATCTCCGTAATAGTTCAGCGCCCCATAGGCAAATACTTGCTTCGGCTTTTGATTGATCCACCAATTGACCAAATCAAAATGATGCGTCGATTTATGAATGGATAGTCCGCCAGAGAATTGCCGCGTTCGGTTCCACCTTTTGAAATAACTAGCGCCATGATACGTATCAATGAGCCAGCTCAGTTCAACAGATGTGACCCTTCCAATCTTTCCTTCTAAAATGAGTTCTTTGATCTTTCGATGAAATGGATTGTAGCGATAATTGAAAGTGACTGTGACCTTTCCTTTACTTTCCTTTTCTTTTTCCATTACTTTTTTGGCGTCTTTTGCTGTTGTGACCATCGGCTTTTCAGTGATGACATCGAGATCATGGTCAAGTGCTTTCAAAATATAGGTGACATGTGTGTCATCCCTGCCTGCCACAATGACGATATCTGGCTTTGCTTCCTTCACCATTTGATCAAATGCCTCTTCATGAAAAAACGAGACGCCCCGCAGTGATGGAAAACGCTCCTGACAAAGTGTATACCGATGATGATCTATATCTAAAAGCCCTGTAATCCTGTAATACTCATTGAAATCCTCTGTGAGTGGTTTAATAAACATATTGAACGCACGATGACTGAGTCCGCAAACCACAATCCGTTTCACAGGCCCCACCCCTTTTTCTATCGATTTTCACGAAGCTGTTTCATGAGAGACAGCGCCTCTTTGGACTTGTCTGCATACATGGGAATAAAAGCGACCATATCTCGATGTAATCGAAAGGTATAGCCGTTTAGCTTTTTCGTGCCTTTACTAACTTGAACCGCATAATCAACCGTTTTCCCTGTCTTTTGGTTCTCGACCGTATATGGCCCTGCCGCTTGATCATCAATGCCCATTTCTTCAAGTAACTGAAAGCTTTCAGGATCATCATACGTTCGAAACATTTCTTCCGGGACAAGCATGATATCCCCCTCTTTTGCGGTAATTTCAACAAGAAGTTTTTCAGGAATCGCGGGAAAGATGTGGACGCTATACGTTTCTTGGTCCGTTTGAAAAGCCTTCTCGACTAATTGATCCTTCATCCCCTTTGACATGTCAGAAAAAATCAGAACATCGATACCGTTTGTTTTCCCATGACAGGCTGACAAACAAAAGGCAGCGATGAAGCTGAGGAGCCATGCCGCAGCCCTTTTTTGCCTCTTCATGCCTTTTGAAAAACAGGCAGCTTCTCTAGCTCAGTTAACGCCATAATAAAAGCGCCTGCCCCGTGCAAGTCATTTGTACTTCTCTCTCTACCGACGTAGTAATCATAAAATCCAGCAGATGTTCCGATACATATATCATTGATGGTAAAATCACCGTTTTCTGTCTCAGCCGTCTTATGCTGAATTAAGCCTTGATATGCTTTCACCACATGATCAGCGTAGCGAAGGCTGACATACCCTTCGTTCATTGCTTTTGCCATGGCGTACATGAATAAACACGATCCAGAGCTTTCAAGCCAGTTGTCGCTATGAGTACCTTTATCAATGATTTGATGCCAGAGACCTGTGTCTTGATCCTGGTACCTAGCTACACTTTCCAGCATGTCTGTCAGCGTTTCCTTCCACACCTTTCGCCCCTCATGCTGCTCTGGCAGATCCTCGATCATATCTGCTAATGCAAGGACATACCAGCCAAATGACCTTGCCCAAAACTCGGGAGAACAGCCTGTCTTTTGATCAGCCCATGGCATCACTTTTCGTTCGTCCCACGCGTGATAATACAGACCTGTTTTTTCATCTTTTGTATGTTTTCTCATGAGATGCTCTTGCTGGATCACCATATCCACCAGTTCCTCTTCACCTTTCAGCTTTGCATACTTTAAGGCAAAAGGTCCGCCCATGTAGAGACCATCCAGCCACATTTGATAAGCATAATTGTCTTTATGCCAAAATCCGCCCTCAGATGTGCGATTCAATGTGCGATAAAGCCCGCGGAGCTTCTCTGCTGCCAGCACATACCGCTTCTCTCCTGTTCGTTCATAAAGAGGGAATAAAATGAGCCCTGCTTGCATCGCATCAAGCTCATCTCTCCGGAATAACAGGTTTCCATACTCATCAATGAGCGAATCTGCGTAGCTTTTCACATAATTGAAATACGTCTCGTTCCCCGTTGACTCATATAGCTTCATCACACCGCAAAGAAAAACGCCTTGATGATAATGCCATCTTCCAGCTGGAGGCAGCTCGATTGGTGTATGCGCTTTCATAATTGTTTGTGCTAATTTCTCTGCATGCTCAAGTGGTGATCCCTTTTTAGTCGATAATGTCATTCTTTTTCATCTCCCTTTTTAGTAAATACCTTCTTCCCCAAATTTCTTCGCTAAACGATTCGCCAGCATAACCAAAATGAGTCCAACGGCTGCTTTAAATAGACCAACAGCGGTACTATAGCTGAATTGCCCTTGCTTAAGACCAGCTGTATAAACGTACGTATCAAAGATTTCTGCTACTTCCCGGTTCGTTGCATTGAGTAATAAGTAGACATGCTCAAAGCCAAGCTCTAATGTGTCACCAATTTTTAAAATAAGCAGAACGACAATCACACTTTTAATGGCAGGGAGAGTGATGTGCCACATTTGTCTCAGCCTGCCGGCTCCATCCATTTTCGCTGCTTCATATAGCTGCGGATCTACCGCTGTAATCGCCGCAAGGTAAATGATTGTCGACCAACCTGCTTCCCGCCAAATCACTTGTAAAATGTACATTGGCCTAAACCATTCCTGACTAAGAAGGAAGTTAATCTTTTCCCCTCCAAAGAAAGCAATCAATTCATTGATTAACCCGCCATCTACTGTTAACAAAACAAAGGATAAGGACACGACAATCACCCATGACATGAAGTGAGGAATGTATATCATCGTCTGCACAAATTTCTTAAACAAGGCCAATCTGACCTCGTTTAAAAGCAAGGCCAATAAGATTGGAATTGGAAAGAAAATCACAACATTCATGGCAAATAAAATCAGTGTATTTTTTAATAAGATGAAAAATGTTGGTTCTGTAAACAATCGAATAAAGTGTTTGAAGCCAACCCACTCACTGCCAAGAATACCGAGAAACGGCTGATAATCTTGAAAGGCAATGATCAGCCCCCACATCGGCACATATTTAAAGACAAGAAAATAAATGAGCCCTGGCAAAATCATGACATACAAAAACTTTTGACTAAGCATTTGATTAAGTAAGCGCTTTCTTCTTTCTTTTTTCAAAGCTGCCGCAGGCATACCCTTGGCAATGACATCCTCTGTTTTCATAGATAAAGCCTCCCCTCATGCTGATGCATGTGTTAACTGTATCTTAAGGATGAAAAATCCGTCTACAATCATATCATCAGATCATATTTACTTAGGGGAAGCTACTCAAAACGTTACATAAAACATGAGAAAATGATCCTAATCTCAGAAAATGATTATTGACAAACCTACCAGATTTTTGGATTAATAAATAAAGAGGAAAAGATTGTTCCGTTTGAAATGGGGGGTTTTATGAAAAGAAGGCAATATAAATTTTATTACAAGCTCGTCACGTTTTTTTTCATGCTTAGTACGATTCCTGTCATCATTGTCGGTATTTTTTCTTATCAGCATTCACAAAAAACAGCACTCGAAAATATCTCAAATGAAAAGCTGGACAGCGTTAAACAAACGCAATCCAATATTGAGCATATTTTAAAGACAGTTGATCATTCTCTCACTCACTATGTCAGTTCGCCGCCTCTCCTTCAAACACTGGCAGAACCTTTAAATCCAGACCAATTCCAGCTTTATAATCAAGTACAGCAGGAACTGAACTACCTGCAAACCTTTGACACCGATCTTTCCAATATTACGCTCGTCAGTAAAATGGAAGACTGGTACATGAACAATTCAGGGCTTTATCATGTCACAAGTGGAGACCAAGAGAAAGCGCTCACCTCTTACCTCAATATTCCGAGTCATTCCAGCTGGGCACTTGAAGAGAATAATCCACTTGTTGCGACAAAAGAAGGAAAGGCCTCCTTTTGCAAATACAATGTGAACTTAATCAAACAACTCCCTATGAACAGTGTCCAGAAAAAAGGGATCGCTGTCGCCAGCATTCCGAGCTGCATGATTGCTGACAATATGCCGGACTTCTCTCAATCTGACAGTATGTTTGTCATTGATACTAACGGAAAAGTGCTGCTACATAACCGCAAAGAACAAATTGGTGAATCCTTGAAAAATCAAGAGTTCGTCAAGCATGTCCTATCACGTGAAGAGCGATCAGGTCAATTTAACATGAAGATCGAGGAACTAAACTATCAAATTACGTTTCAAAAATCAGACTATAACGAATGGACGTACCTATCCTTTGTTTCCATACCAGAACTCAAGGCACAAACGAAATCAATTGGGTGGATCACCTTTATTATTTGCTTTATTTTGTTAGCGCTTTCATTACTATTTTCATGGTTTGGGTCCAGACATTTTTATAAACCAATCCGCTTGTTATATGAGTCCTTTGCACGCAATGAATCCTTTTTGCAAAAGCAGCCTTTTCAAAATGAATTTGAGTTGATTGAATCGAGTATTAAACAAATGAAGGATCAAAACAATGATTTAGAGGAACGTATTGAGCAGCAAGTCACGCACCTCCAGCAATACTTTATGGTGCGGCTATTACTCGGAAAATTGACAGAAGAAGAGATTAACAACCGGTTCCAAAGTTTAGGATTCCCTCAGGACTGGTCTCACTTATCCATGTTTGTGACCCAAATTGATACGCTAAAAGGAACACCTTATGAAAAAAAGGATGCTGACTTACTTTTATTTGCGATCAATGGACTGATTGAGCAGATTATTCCGCAAGAGGAGCACCTTCAGCCAACAGTTGTCAATCAGCATCAAACGACGATTATCCTAAATCACTCAAAGTCAGATGAAGAGTTTACTGAATATTTAAACCAATTAGCGGAAACGATTCAGCTGCGTATCGAGGAACAGCTTGGTTTATCGATCAGCATCGGAATCAGCCGCCAGTTTCAGGAGCTCACGATGGCAAAACAGGCTTACATTGAAGGAAAAGAGGCCTTAAAATACAGACTCAAAGCAGAGAAAAAGTCCATTATCTTATATGAACAGATCCAGCAAGGAAAAACGTTTAAAACCCATTTTCCAAAGCAGCTGCAGCATGATTTATTTGATGCGATGAAAGCAGGTGATCAAGGCAAGGCAGATCACTATTTACATGTGCTCCTGCAATCCATTTTCTCTAAAAATGCAGGACCGCACGAGTACCATATCGCCCTCGCCCGTTTTTTAAACAATTTGATTGAGCTGATGCATTTGCTTGGCATTGAATTATTTGAGGTCGAAGACAATAAAATGCTGTATGATACGATTTTTGAATTTAAAACGTTTGAAGATACCGAAGCATGGCTGAAACATGAGATCATTCGGCCGATTATTGACCAGCTAGGTGCACGCGAGGAATCACAATACAAAAACATCTCAGAAAAGATCATCCATATCATTCATCAAGAATTCGACTCAGATCTCACATTGGATGAAATTTCCACACGCCTGCATTACAACCCAAATTATTTAAGCAGTATTTTTAGAAAGGAAATGGATATTTCCTTCAGTGAATATCTCTCATCCTACAGACACCATGTCGCCAAAAACTGGCTCGTGGAGACCGATATGTCCGTCAAAGAAATTTCGGAAAAACTGAAATATAAAAACCCGCAAAACTTCATCCGTTCCTTCAAAAAACTAGAAGGCACGACCCCTGGCAAATACCGTGACCAGAAAAAAGGCATATAAGACAAAAAGTCCCGCTCTCATAGGAGGAAGCGGGACTTTTTTATTTAAATTGTTCATTTAAAATGCTGTCTTCTAGCACTGAAAGCGGCTCTCCGTACACACGTTCAATATGAGCTGCTCCCCAATCACATAGCGCATTGAGAATTCTTTCAAGCGACTGACCGTATTCACTTAATTCATATTCCACTTTAGGCGGCACTTGCTCATACACAATCCGGTTAATCACCCCATCACTTTCAAGCTCTCTCAGCTGTTGCGTGAGCATTTTTTGTGTGATGTTTGGCATGAGTCGCTTCAATTCACTTGTACGTTTTTTCCCATCTGTTAAATGACATAAAATCACGCACTTCCACTTTCCGCCAATGACCTCAAGGGTCGCTTCCACGGAGATATTATATTTTTTCTTTTCCATTAAATCCTCACTCCTCTTTATACGAACAGGCACTTTTTAGTACCTATATTACAAAAAAGTACGTACTTTTTTTTTCGTTATCTATGTTAGATAATAACTCTTGCCGATCGGCTTCGTCTATCAAAATGTCATCACAGAAGGATGTGAACTGATTCATGAAGAAAAAACAAAACCACTTTGCCCTTCTCGCACTAGCTATTAGTGCTTTTGCTATAGGAACCACTGAATTTATTAATGTCGGTCTTTTGCCAATGATTTCGGAGGACTTTGGAGTGAGCGTCAGCCAGGCGGGCTGGACCGTCTCTTTATATGCACTTGGTGTGACATTCGGCGCGCCTATTTTGACTTCTCTGACTTCAACGATGAAAAGAAAAACATTGCTTTTGCTCATTATGCTCGTCTTTTTGATTGGAAATACACTTGCCACGATGGCTCCGACCTTTTCAGTACTTTTAATCGGACGGATCATTTCAGCCTTGTCCCATGGAATCTTTATGTCCATTGGCTCTACGATTGCTGCAAGCCTTGTAGTGAAAGAAAAACGGGCAAGTGCGATTGCCTTCATGTTCACTGGATTAACAGTTGCTACTGTGACGGGCGTGCCATTCGGGACATTTCTTGGCCATGAGCTCGGGTGGCGGACATCATTCGGTGTGATTGTCATTATTGGTCTGATTGCACTAATATCTAACTATTTTCTTGTTCCATCTCAATTAAAGCAAGGCGTGAAAACATCATTTAAGGATCAAGCGGTCTTATTAAAAACAAAAAGAATCTTGCTTCTATTTGTCATTACAGCAACAGGATATGGAGGAACCTTTGTCGTCTTTACGTATTTATCCCCTCTCTTACAGCATGTGACAGGTCTTGCGCCTGGGGCGGTGGCATTGATCTTGCTTTTATACGGGATCACGATCGCAGCTGGAAATGTCATTGGCGGAAAGGCTGCTAATGAGCAGCCAATGAAAGCACTGATTTACATGTTTATCATTCAAAGCATCATTTTGTTTATCCTTAGCTTGACTGCTGGATTTACGGTGCTAGGCATCGCAACCGTCATGCTGATGGGACTGTTTGCTTTCATGAATGTACCAGGGCTTCAAGTAGCTGTCGTTGATTTTGCAGAAAGATACACACCAGGAGCAGTCGACGTCGCTTCCGCTATGAATATTGCTGCCTTTAATGCTGGTATCGCCATCGGCTCATTTTTAGGAGGCATCGTGACAGATACTCTTGGGCTTGTGCATACAGGCTGGGTCGGCGGTATCATGGTCCTCATCGCAGCGATTCTCACGATGATTAGTTTTCGAATGGAACAACAAGAACAAAATCAAACCATCTAAGGAGTGTTCAATATGAATCATTTACAAAGTACAAAAGCATTAAACAATGGGGTCCACATGCCAGGATTTGGTCTCGGTGTATTCAAGGTTGAAGATGGTGCAGAATTAATAGACGCCGTCAAAACAGCCATTCAAATAGGATATCGCAGTATTGATACAGCAGCTATTTATGGCAATGAGGAAGGGGTTGGACGAGGCATACAACTTGGTCTTGCAGAAACAGGACTGCGCCGCGAAGACCTCTTTGTGACATCAAAAGTGTGGAATGCCGATTTAGGATATGAATCCACTCTACAAGCATATGAGGAAAGCTTGAAAAAACTTCAGCTTGACTACTTGGATCTATATTTAATCCATTGGCCGGTTGAAGGAAAATATAAAGACGCTTGGCGTGCGCTGGAAACCTTGTATCGTGAAGGAAAGGTTAGAGTCATTGGTGTGAGCAACTTCCAGTCGCATCATCTAGACGAACTATTAAAAGATGCAGACATCATACCAGCCATCAATCAAGTCGAGTTTCACCCAAAACTGACACAGGAAGCACTCTATACGTATTTGAACACACATGGTATTCAAATGGAAGCTTGGTCACCGCTAATGCAGGGGGAACTGCTTCATCATCCGGTGATCAAAGAACTCTCGGACACATACGGCAAAACACCTGCTCAAATTATTTTGCGCTGGGATGTGCAAAAAGGCGTCATTACCATTCCAAAATCAACGAAAGCGCATCGTTTAAAAGAAAATGCAGATATATTTGATTTTGTCTTATCTGATGAGGATATGAAACGTCTATCTGACTTAAATGAAAACAAACGTATCGGTCCAGACCCAGACAACTTTGATTTTTAATAAAAACACCCCCGCTCTTTAACTGTGCGGGGGTGTTGATGTTGATCATTTTGATTTTTTAAAGGAAGCTTCATATTCTTCTATGATTTTATTGCCACCATTTGATTTCCACTTCTCTACATCTTTCTTAAATTGATCTTCACTGATGTCTCCAAGAATGAACTTATAGGTCGCATCATCGATGATTTTTTTCAATTCATTTCCTCGTTCTGAGGCTGTTTCTGAATACAGGCTTTCAGCAGGGTTGGCGACGATGATCTTTTGATTGTCTTCTTCTAGCTCTTCATATTTTGTACGAACTGCATCCCCTTTATTTTTCAAGTAACGTTTATCAATGCCTACTAGACTGACAAGCGGCTGTACATCTGTCTGCCAGCTTTTCACTTGGCTTTCTTCCCTGACAAATGTATTCCCTTCTTCTTTCTTATAATGCTCACCATCTATACCGTACGTCATGAGACCATAGACATCTTCTTCTGCAATGCGATCAAAGAAGGCCAAAATTCGCTTTAATTCTGCCTCTGATTTCACGCTTGTTTTAGGGAATGCGAAGATGCCATTATGACCACCTGATGCCCACACCCGTTCTTTGCCATCTGGACCTTTGATTCGGTTCAAGATATCGACTTTCATGTTTTTATCTGTCGCGTCATCTCTCAAGTTCACAGCATCAACCATATTTCCAACATAGATTCCTGCTTTTCCTTGTGAGAATAATTCCTGCTGCTGTGTTTTGCTTGTCACAGGGAAGTCTTTGTTGATATAGCCATTATCACGCAGTTTTTTCATGTAATTCATCGTATTCATGTACTCATCTGTCATAAAGTCTGGCGTGAATTTGCCGTTTTCTTCTTTCCAGTCTGTTGGCATTCCCTCATATGAACCAAGTGTTTTAAATGCGCCATAAATCAAATCGTTCCGATCCGTAAAGCCAATTGTATCCGCTTTTCCGTTTTGATTCGGATCTTTTTCAGTAAAGGCTTTCGCTACCTCATAAAGATCATCTAAGGTTTTTGGTGTATCCAAATTTAAATTTTCAAGCCAATCCTTTCGAATGACAATTCCTTGTCTTGAAAGTGGTCTCTCTCTATAAATGCCATAAAGCTTACCGTCTATAGAGGCGTTTTTATTAATCAGTTCGTTCATCTTACTTAAATTTGGATAATCCTTTAAATACGGACCGACTTCCCAGAACATACCTGATCTGAACGCATTAATAGCAGACGAATTCTTAATGTCTTGAATCGTCACGATCTGCGGCAAATTCCCGGCGGCAAGTGCAGAATTTAACCGGTCTTCCTTCACAGCATCTGGCACCCACGTAATATCAAGTTCTGTATTTGTGAGCTTCTCAATCTCTTTTAAAACCGAATCTTTCGGCGGCTGCTGATGATACAAAATGGCCATCCATGTCAGCTTCACTTTTTTGTCTAAATCAACCTTTTCATCTGATGAACTTGTTCCTTTGCTTGAACATGCGGATAGAATACCGCTTGCTGCAAATAACAGGACAAACGCAATCAACCATAATTTCTTTCTCCCCATAAGATCCCTCCGTTGTTCCTTCTTTTTAACCTTTTACAGAACCTAGTAATGCCCCTTTGTTGAAATGCTTTTGAATAAATGGATAGACAAGCAGAACGGGAATGGTGGCTACCACAATGACAGCCATTTTAATCGTTTGGTCTGGTGGTGGTGTGGATGATCCCATATCCGACATATCCCCTTGCATTCCGCTCGAAACAATGACAATCTGCCTTAGAAGTACCTGAATCGGCCATTTCACTGAATCATTTAAATACAGGATCGCGGTCATGTACGTATTCCAATACGTCACGGCATAAAAAAGTGAAATGGTCGCAATAGCTGGCAAAGAAAGTGGTAGCACAATTTTAAAGAAAATCCCTAAATCGTTACAGCCATCCATCTTCGCTGATTCCTCAAGGCTTGCCGGAATGTTTTGAAAGAAGTTTTTCAAGATGATCAAATTGAACGCATTGATCGCAACCGGTAGAATAAGTGACCAATAGGTATCAAGTAGACCAAGTGTTTTCACCACAATAAACGTCGGAATCATGCCTCCGCTAAATAGCATCGTAAAGACAACGAGAAACATCAATGTTCTCCGGCCTTTTAACTCCTGACGAGACAGCCCATATGCCATGAGTGAGGACAAAAACATGCTGACAGCTGTTCCAACGAGTGTCACAAGAATGGACACGATAAGGCTGCGGTACACAATATCCGTAGAGAAAATATACCGATAGGCCTCTAAAGAAAACGTGGTCGGGAACAAGATAAACTTCTTCGTGATGACCTCTTCTACTGTAGCAAAAGAGGCTGCAATGACATGGATGAACGGAAGCACACATATTAATGCGAACATGAGTAGAAAAGAGTAATTAAATAAGTTGAACAATCGGCCTTTAATAGAACGATCTATGTTCATCACACCCTTTCTTTGAAAGCGTTATCATTTTATCCGAAAATAAGCTGCAGCCTGTGACGATATCGTGATTAAAATGTAACAAATGGGGGAAGAAAGCGTCTATAATCATCTTGACAGTCCAACTAGGTCGATCCTGTCTGTCGTGCTTTTATGCTCATGAAACAAAAGAATAAGATCATCAGCTAATGACATGATTATGCCCTACGCCCGATCATTTTCTTCAAGGATTTCCGTCGTATTCACATCAGGTCTGTAGCCTAACTCCTGCTTCGTGTTTTCCGTAGACCAAGGCTTTTCTTCGTTTTCTGATACGGCATAATATGTCCCAAAGGGAACGGCCGTATCAATCGCTGCCTTTATCATCCCTGCTAGATCTTCATGTGAAAGAAGTGTTCGTTTCGTCCGTTCTTTCTCGTGTAATGCCTCCATCTCATCTGTCACAACCGTTCCAATCCGTAAATTGATAACAGACATTCCCGTTTGATCGTGGAACAAACGGCCTAGCTGTTCAGAAGCAAATTTTAAAATGCCATAGACATTTTTAGTCGCAGGTACATCGTTTGTTGTAATATGTCTCCCTAGTAAGGAGCGTCCATCTTTTTCATAACGATCAGTCACGTGATTGCTGCTTGCAAAAATGACTTTTCGTATGCCGAGACTTGTAGCTGATCGAAACATAGAATAAGAGCTCCTCCAAAAAATATCATTCATTTTTTCAAACTCCTCATGATTCATCACATCATGCGTCATCTCCATGTTTAAAAGGTGTATGATGACATCTGTATCTCGCGGAATCGCCTCATATAATTCCTGTTCATTCGTTGCATCTGCAATAATAACTCCTTTTACACAGCTCGCTTGATCAATAATGGTGATCTCATACTCAGAAGAGAGCGTTTTTGTTAAAATACGGCCGATCACACCGCACCCGCCAATGATCGTGATCTTCTTCATGTGTCTCCTCCTTTCTAATGACGTAGTATGTCCAAGCCTTTATAGATTACAGCCATTTTTTTAAGAATCGAGTGGCCTCGTGACGCATAGCGGCTGTTTCAAAATGACCTGCATGAAGACCAACAAGCTGATACCGTTCTTTCAATGAAGCCGCTTGATAAGTTTGGCTCAATCCCTTTTGAATGCGTGCGACGCCTTCAGCAGGCGTGAGTGGATCAAGTTTTCCAACTAAGCTTAAATGCGGCCTTGGAAAAATCATTGCTTGAATATCAGCTGCCGTAAAGTGCTTTGCTAAGCTTGGTACATAGTAATAAAAGCCATGCCTGTCTAAATTGTTCGTTTCAATTAATGTGTGGTGATCGACCTGTGCACAAAGATCAATACACACACTGACCCTCTCATCAAGCGCAGCCGTCCACCAGGAAAGAAGCCCGCCCATTGACATTCCAAAAACAGCTAACCGGTCCGGCAGCACATCAGGTCGAGACAGCACATAATCAATTGCACACATGCTTTCATACAGCATCATGCCCCACATCACTTTCCCTGTTAAAAGCATTTCCTTAAAAATTTCACTTTCGGTTCTTCCTCTTCTCTCACCAAATCCTGCATGATCAATAGCCAGGACACTATAGCCTTTTGAGGTGAACTCTTTCGCATATGAAGGCTCTTGCAAATAATGAGCACCCTTGATGAGCTCTTCCTTCCCATCGACGTAGTTCCCACCATGAGAGTGCTGAAAGAGCACAACGGGTCTTTTTTTCACCGTATCCTTTGGCTTCACAAAATAAGCGGGCACTTCCTCCACACCATGGATTGAAAGAATGAGTGTTTCGACTACGTACGATTCACGATCCTCGATCTTTAACGTATATGCCTCCACGCGATGGCGTTCTGGCATTTCTCCTAACAGACTGAGCAGTTGTTCACGTTTGCTTTCCTTTTCCATTGACGTCACTCCTCCTTTTGTTGATCATCTGTTAACATACGAGATCGATCGTGCAATCACCTTGTTTTCGACAAAATTATGTCCCGGGAAATAAGGAACACCCACCGGTTCATACCGATGGGTGTCATCACTAATTCGCAACAATATTGACAAGCTTCCCAGGAACCGCAATCACTTTGCGAATGGTTTTCCCTTCAAGCTGTTCTTTTACACGTGCATCATTTTTGGCTAGCTCTTCTAACTGTTCTTTTGTTGCATCAGCAGGAACGGTTAATTTTGCTTTCACTTTCCCATTCAATTGTACGACAATTTCTACTTCATCGTCAACAAGCTTTGACTCGTCATATTGCGGCCATGCTTCATAAGAAATAGACCCTTCATGACCAAGTTTATTCCAAAGCTCTTCCGCTACATGCGGTGCAATTGGAGAAAGTAGTTTCACAAAGCCTTCTGCATATTCTTTCGGTAGTGTATCAGCCTTGTAGGCATCATTGATAAACACCATTAATTGTGAGATCCCTGTATTGAAGCGCAGGCCTTCATAATGGTCTGTTACCTTCATCACGGTTTCATGATAGCTTCGTTCTAATGCGCCTCCAGTTTGCTCCGTTACTTTATCACTGATTGTGCCATCTTCATTTGTGAATAGACGCCATACACGATCAAGGAAACGGCGAGCGCCATCAAGTCCTGTTTCAGACCAAGCGATTGATGCATCTAAAGGTCCCATGAACATTTCATAAAGTCGTAATGTATCCGCACCATGAGATTCTACGATATCATCTGGATTGACAACATTTCCTTTTGATTTACTCATTTTTTCATTATTTTCCCCAAGAATCATTCCTTGGTTGAACAATTTCATGAAAGGTTCTTTTGTCGGAACAACACCGATATCATACAAGAACTTATGCCAGAAGCGCGCATATAGAAGATGAAGTACAGCATGTTCTGCTCCGCCGATATATACATCAACAGGAAGCCATTTCTTTAGCTTCTCAGGAGATGCAAGCTCTTCTGAGTTATGCGGGTCAATATAACGTAAGAAATACCAGCAGCTGCCTGCCCATTGCGGCATTGTATTGGTTTCACGGCGTCCTTTTTTACCTGTAACAGGATCGACAACCTCAACCCAATCTTTAATATTGGCTAAAGGTGATTCACCTGTACCACTTGGCTTAATCTCAGTCGTCTTAGGCAAAATGAGTGGAAGCTCTTCCTCAGAAACAGCTGAAGAAGTTCCGTCCTCCCAATGAATAATTGGAATTGGCTCACCCCAATAACGCTGGCGGCTAAATAGCCAGTCTCTTAAACGATAAGTGACTTTCTTTTCGCCTTTTTGATGTTCTTCCAGCCATGCAATGACTTTTTCAATCGCTTCTTCTTTTCCTAATCCATCGAGGAAATCAGAGTTAATGTGTTTTCCATCACCTGTGTAAGCTTCTTTTTCAATGTCTCCGCCTTCGACAACTGCCTTGATTGGCAGATCAAATGTTTTGGCAAATTCATAGTCACGCTCATCATGGGCAGGTACCGCCATAATCGCGCCTGTTCCATAAGTAGCCAGCACGTAATCTGCAATCCAGATCGGCATCTTTTCACCATTTAATGGATTGATGGCATAAGCGCCTGTGAAAATACCCGTCTTCGTTTTTGCAAGATCTGTCCGCTCTAAGTCGCTCTTAGATTGAATTTCTTTCATATATGCTTCGACTGCTTCTTTTTGAGCAGCTGTTGTGATTTTTTCAACAAGTGCATGTTCTGGTGCAAGTACCGCATAGGTTGCACCAAATAATGTATCAGGACGCGTTGTAAATACAGTAAACTGTTCATCATGTCCTTCTACTTCGAAATGAACATGTGCACCTTCTGAACGTCCGATCCAGTTACGCTGCATATCTTTAATGCTTTCAGGCCAATCAATGTCTTCTAAATCTTCTAACAGCCTGTCCGCATATGCCGTAATCTTTAGCATCCATTGCTTCATCGGACGTCTTTCAACCGGATGCCCTCCGCGTTCACTTTTTCCATCAATGACTTCTTCATTTGCAAGGACTGTGCCAAGCGCTGGGCACCAGTTCACTGGTACTTCATCGATATACGCCAATCCCTTTTCGTACAATTTCAAGAAAATCCATTGTGTCCATTTATAATAATTTGGATCAGTCGTGTTGATTTCTCGATCCCAATCATATGAGAACCCTAGTGATTGAATTTGGCGGCGGAAGTTATTGATGTTCTCTTCTGTAAAGACCGCCGGATCGTTCCCTGTATCTAGTGCATACTGTTCTGCTGGAAGACCAAATGCGTCCCATCCCATTGGATGAAGAACATCATATCCCTGCATACGTTTCATGCGTGATAAAATATCCGTTGCTGTGTAGCCCTCAGGGTGCCCGACATGAAGTCCTGCTCCTGATGGGTATGGAAACATATCAAGTGCATAGAACTTTGGTTTATCTTCCGAGTCAGATGTGGCGAATGTTTTATGTGTCAGCCAATAATCCTGCCACTTCTTTTCAATTTCCCGATGCTGAAAACTCAATGTGAAAACCTCCTTTAATATGTACGGCTGTATCTGCTCAGATGACCACTGCAAGAATTCAGATTTTTCTAAAATCAACAAAAAACCCTCATCCCTGGAAAGGGACGAGAGATTTTTTGGTTCCCGCGGTACCACCCTTGTTAGCGTAACTTTCTGTTTGTACGCTCACTTAATATCTTTAACGCAGACATGCGACAGAAGCTTTAACGCAACTGCAACTCTGAGGCGAGTTCAGAAGCAGATTTGATTGACTTTCACCAGCCGTCAATTCTCTAAAGACAAATACTGCTTTCCTACTACTCCTCTTCACTGTTCTTATCGTAACCGTCATCTAAGTAGTATTTTATAGAATTATGATCATAAGTGCAAGCAGGTTTGTATACAATGGGAATGTACCCTAGATCAGGGTAAACTAGAGGATATTATTCGTGTGGAGATCGGTTATGACGGTTGGAGTCTGCATTCTGTGAATGCTGTTCTCTTACAAAATCAAAGCTTCGCAGAACTGCTTCTCCTCCGTAACCTGAAATAATTGATAAGATGACCAAGTGCAGACTAGAATCGGGATTTGAGGATAAGACAAGCAGTGTAGCGGCAATCATCCCAACGAGCCAATCTTCAATAAACCCTAAATAAATAAACTTTTTTGTCATTCTGGGCTTCTCTAGCCTGCCTTTTTTCTTTACGTGACCGAGAATGCCCATGACCCCTCCAATGGCGCAAGCAATAATGACTTGTTGCAGCATTTTCATCACCTTCCTAAAGCCCTTAGAATAGTAAAGCGACTTCAGGCTGTCCAGCCCCCTGTAATGCCATTCTGCTGTTCCGTCATAATCCATGTAAAAGGTCTATTCTCTCTAACGAAGAAAAAAAGCTTGTTTCTTCCATTATATGTGAATGACCCAAAACAATCTTGATGCAATGGAATCATTTTTACATAATCCATATTAACTATTTTTGTCATTTTATGAATTATGAGCAATTGATTCCTTCTTTTTCTAAAGAAAAGTCTCCTTACTTACTATATTCTAATGGAGGACAAACTATGATGACAAATTTAACAAAGCCATTGCAATCGTTGAAACAGAACATATGTTATGTTACGTTAGTAAGGAATACCTTTGGTTGAAAAGACAACCATTTGATATGTCTGATAGCAGCAACAAAGGAGGGTAATATGGTCAGCTCGAACATCTTCGGCTTACAAAAACAGCTTGAACTCATAAAAAAAGCGCTAGATCATGCGCGGATCGGTGTTGTCATTACAGACCCTTCTTTAGAGGATAACCCTATCGTTTATGTGAATCATGGCTTTACACACATGACTGGATACAAACCAGATGAAATTCTTGGGCGTAATTGTCGATTCCTTCAAGGGAAAGACACAGATCAAAAGCAGCTCGATTTAATACGTCATGGAATACAGAATAAAACACCTATTACCACACAGCTAAAAAATTATAAAAAAGACGGTACTTTTTTTTGGAATGAACTCAATATAGATCCTCTATACATTGAACAAGATGATAAAACATTTTTCATTGGCTTTCAAAAGGATATTACGAAACAGAAAGAATATGAACAGCTCCTAGAAGATTCCTTACAGGAAGTCACCTCTCTTTCGACGCCAATCGTCCCAATCAAAAATGGTGTATCTGCTCTGCCACTCATTGGAAAACTATCTGAAGAACGCTTTGATGCCATTGTCGCGAAGTTAACTTGTATATTAGATGATTCAAAGGATGATTATTTAATTGTCGATCTTTCTGGTTTAATCGATGTCGATGATTCCGTTGCAGCACGCATTTTCAAGCTGCATCGTCTTCTTAATCTAACCGGAACCGAACTGATCATCACAGGGATCAAACCGCAGCTTGCAATGAAAATGAAAGACTTGGATACAGATTTTCAGGATACAATCACTTATTTGACGGTTAAGGAAGCAATCAAAGGATTACCATTAGCTGAAAACCCTGTGTAAAACAGGGTTTTTCTAGTTGAAACGCCCCCTAAAAATGGAAAAATGAGGTATGATAGGTGTAATGAAAGATGTAGGGGGGGCTACTAGATGATGATGTTACTCATCATAGGTCTTTTATGTGTTTGTTTTGCCATAGGATATGCCGTCAATTTCTTATTACTCAAACACCAGAATGCGCAGATCTTTTCAAAGAAACTATTTTATCCTTTCTTGATCTTGGGTCTCATCTTTTCCATTATGTCATTACCGTTTGCTGCCACAGATGCACCGAAGGCACAAGCAGATCCATCTTCAGAACAGCTGTTAAAGGATCAAAAGCAGCTCACATCTGACATAACGCGCTTAAAAGCTGATAAAGAGGAACTTACCGCTTCTTTAGAGGACGCAACAAAGGATAAAGAAAAACTAGCGAAAAAGCTAGAAACCATCACCTCAGAAAAAGAAACAGTCAAAAAGCAAGAAAAGACTATTCAAGCGCTTGAAGAGAAAATAGACAAGCTTGCCTCAAGCAACGAAACACTTAAAAAAGAGAACAAGAAAAACAGCAGCGATACGGAGTCTTCTACCGTTCAGCGCTCCGCTCCTAAAGATGAAGGAAAAAGTACAGGCGGTCATGAATCACAGAAGGAAACAAAAAAAGAATCTGCAGCCTGTAACATTAAAGGAAGTGTCAACGGTATTTATCACACACCGAGCAGCAGATACTACTCTAGAACCAAAAATGTAACCAAAATGTTTTGCTCCGTAGAAGAAGCAGAGCGTGCAGGGTACCGGGCACCTAAGCAATAGCCATTTTTGTCACGAAAAAAAGAACCTCCTGTCAGCCCAATTGGGTGCCTTAGGAGGTTCTTTTTTTAGATTTCTCTTCTTAATGCTGCTAATACATTCGTTTTTGTTGCTTTACGTGCTGGGTTAAGCCCTGAAAGGATTGCTACCCCTGCGCTAATCACTGTTGCCGTAATCACAAGGCTGAGTGGAATGTAGGAGAAGGTGATCGAGAATTGATCACTTGACCCTCCCTCTGACATGGACGACAAAATAGCTGGAATGATTAAATTGACGGCGAAACTAATGATATATGAGATGATAATTCCGATGATTGACCCAATCACCCCAATATAAGCACTTTCCATCAGGAACATTCGCTTGATAATCGATGGATTCGCGCCAATGGCTTTCATAATCCCAATCTCTTGTGTTCGCTCTGTTACTGCCATTGTCATCGTATTAAAAATACCAATTGCAGAAATAATGACTGCAATACATCCAACAAAAATAAGTCCAATTTTGAAGACTGTAAAGAACATATCCATACCTTCAAGCTGATTCGTCACAGAGATGACTTGGTAGCCCTCATCTGTCAGCTTATTCGTGAGTGCACCGACATTATCGAATTTATCTGCATAAACAGAAGTCATTTTCTCGACATTTCCTGCTTCAGGAGATAGATCGAGTATTTGACCAAATTCCTTTTCATACGCATTCGGAATAAAAATTTTATGATCCTCTTGCCACTCCAGTTTCGGCTTTTTCAACACACCTACTACACGGAAATCAAATGTTTTTTCTTTGACGACTTCATTTTCTTCATTGAGTTTTGGTACTTTGACTTGAATCACTTTATTTAAAATATCTTTCGTGTAGCCCTTAGGCTCCTTTGGCATTTCTTCACCATTTGATGTCTGATTTAATTTTTTTTCATAGGCTTGGCGTTCTTTTTTTGTCCACAGTTGTTCAGCCATATGATACCCGACCACAATTTCGTTCGCTGATGTTCGGACTTTCCCTCGGTCTAGCTCAAGCCCTGCTTCTTTTTCTTCTTTCATATCGGTTAGAGCAGCCTGCGTTTCACCTGAGCGATCATCGAGCTCGACGTTTACCAATGGAATGAGCGCCGTTCTTGAGACGACAGATTTCACATGATCATATTTCTTTAAATCATCTACTTTGACGTCACCCTTTTCCTTGCCTAACACTTTCACTTCTGTGATGATTTGCTGTTTCATGATTTCATCTTGCGCCGATTTTTGCAGACCAAAACCAACAGATGCTAAAACGATTAAGAAAGAGCATGCCATTGTCGTCGCAAGAATGGTCATAAACACACGCAATCTATTTTTCTTCATGTTTCTTCTAATGAATTTGACCTGATCTCTAAATTTCAATGGATTGTTCCCCTTTCTTTAATACACCATCATGAAGCTGGAACGTGGTATCTGCGATTGAAGCGACTTCATCGTCATGTGTAATGATAACAAACGTGATTCCTTTTTCACGATTAAGCTGCTGGATAAAGGCTAAAATTTCTCCTTCGGTTTCTGAATCTAGACTGCCTGTTGGTTCATCCGCTAAAATAATAGATGGATTTAAAATCAAGGCTCTTGCAATACTCACACGCTGTTGCTGCCCGCCTGACAACTCATTCGGGTAATGCCCTGCATGATGTTCTAGACCTACTCGTTTCAGCATTTCTTCTACTTTCGCCTTTCGTTCAGACGGCTTCACACCTTTTAAAGTGAGCGGAAGTTCAACATTTTCATACGTCGTTAAGCTCCCGATCAATTGAAAGCTTTGAAAGATAAAACCAAAGTGATCTAAGCGGAAGTCCGCCCATTCTTTTTCATTAAAGCCAGTCACATCGGTCCCATCAATGACAATTTGTCCGCTCGTTGGCGTAATATATCCTGAAATTAAGTTCAATAAGGTCGATTTCCCCGAACCGCTCCGACCCACAATACAAGCAATGTCGCCTCTTTTGATGGATAGGTCAATCCCTTTTAGCACAGGAATCTCATTCTCTCTGCCCTTTTTACCAATTGTAAACACATGATCTAACGCTTGAACCTGAATCATCTCTACTCCCCTACTCTCTGTTTATCTTTTTCGATATATTAAGAAATAACTTGTTAGTGCGCCTACAGCTCCACCGATGAGCATGCCAGCGATATAACCAAATATAGAATTATCTGAAGAAAATCCAACCCAGCCAAATCCTAGAACACCGAAGACAATAACCATAATCTGAATGGGCCGGTCGATTTTTTGATAAAGAAAGAAGCGGCCATTTCGTTCAATTGGATGTTTTATAAAGCTAATTAAACCAATTAGATAAAACAGAACCATCATGACAATAGGGATAATAATTTTTTCACCCGAGAACCAATGAGGATAATCAGATTGGAAAGGTTCAGTTGTAATATAAATAATTGGAGACATAGGCGATATCAAATGAACGAAGCTCTTACCTAACCAATCCCCACTTGTCTTCAAGATAAAATCTAAATGAACAATCGGTAATCCGATCACTAAAAAGGGTAAAATAGCTGTGCTGAACCCAACAATTGCTTGTGAAATGGAACTTCCGGTTAAAGTACCAGCTGCAAAAAATAAACTATAAAACATTAAGGAGGTCACAAATGAAATGACATAACCGCTATGAAAGCCAGATGTCTCTAGTGGATTCAGTCCCAAAATAAGTAAATACGTAAGAACATACGATACGGCATGAACGATTGCAATGATTCCAGCACCTAAAAAAAACTTTGTATGATAGATTGTACTTCTGTTAAACGGCAAAGATAAGGTAAAGTCCATATGCCCTTTATTTCTCTCAAATCCTAGCTGAATGACAGCAAAGAAGACCCCCATTAACCAAGAAAGGGAGAGAAACACATCTGTATTAAAGAAATAAGAAAAACGCGGTGAATCTACAATACACTCTGCATCCTTTAGACATGTTTGAAAAGACGAATATTCCATTAAGAATGCAAAGGGCGTTGCAAACACCGCAACCAGCATGACTAAAATAAATGTCAGCTCTGATTGCTTCCACTCCTTATATAATAATTGCCGCTTTACCATCTCCGTTTCCCTCCAAACTTTGCAATGAATACTTCTTCTAAATTGACAGGCAGTTCATGCCATACTTTTGGTTGCAGCGACTTTAAGTACTCTTTAGCCTCTACATCGGTTTTAAGAACAAGCGCTGTATAAAAAATGCCAGCTTGATCTAATATAGCAACACCATTTTTTCGTATACTCAAGTTCATATCTTCTTCAAAAGCCATCTGGATTTTTAGATAATCATTCTTTAATTCATCAAGATCCATGACACTTGTGAGTTGATTTCCTTCTAAAAACCCGATTCGGTTACACATACGCTCAATATCCTCTAATCGGTGCGATGTGATGAGAATCGACGTTTCACGTTCCGCTACCTCGTCGATCATGAGCTGAAGAACATCATTTCTTGTGACGGCATCAATACCATCTGTCGGTTCATCTAACAGAATCACGGCTGGCTTGATCGCAAAGCTTAAAATTAATGACAGCTGCTTTTTTAACCCTGTCGATAGTTCACGGTATTTTACTTTTTCCGGAATTTCATAGCGGTTCACAAGCTCATTGGCATATGTCACGTCAAACTTCGGATAAATATGCTTTAACAGCTGGACAAGCTGCCCGTAATTGTATCTGTCAAAGTAGGGATTGACGACTGGCATATACACAATATTTTGCTTTACTAACGGGTGGTCTTTCACAAGCACGTCTTTAAAATAAATCTCTCCTTCATCTGGAAGAAGAATTTGCTGAATCAAGCGGAGAAGTGTTGTTTTACCAGAGCCATTCCTGCCAAGCAAACCAAAGATCTCACCTTCGCCTATTTTGAAGGAAACGTTACTGAGTACTTCACGTCCATTTAATGTCTTCGATACATTTCTAACCTCAATCAACTTTTTTTCCTCCCTCAAGACTTGAGCCGATCTCTTCTATCCATTCCTTCAGTTGTTGAATATCAATACCGGCATAATGAGCTTCTATAATGAGTTGTCTTAATTGCTCCTTCATCTCCAATACCTTCCCTTCATTCAGCTTTAACTGAGCCTCTTCTGTTACATACGTACCGCGACCTCTTAGTGTTTCAATAATCCCTTCCCGCTCAAGCTCCTTATATGCTTTACTGACGGTGTTTGGATTGGCGATGATAATAGTGGCGAGCTCTCTGACAGAGGGCAGTTTGTCACCAGGCTTCATTACACCTTTTAGACATAAAATTTTGAGTTGCTCAATGATTTGTTCATATATTGGCGCAGCGCTTCGTGGATCTATTTGAATCATGATGGCTCCCTCTTTCCTCATTCATGCTTTTGCAGTCCTATTGCTTGTTCATGCCCTTGCATTAAAGGGATTGAATTAAGTATCAAATCTTTTTGAACTTCAAAACCAATGAAAACGAGAACGAAAAAAAATGTACATGCTAACACAACAGCCAGCACCATCCACTTCAAATTGATTGGTTTTTTTTCTTTTTTCATGGTTGAACACCTTTCTTCACTTTTTAAGTGTCTTTAGTGTATTAGTTGATGTAGTACACTCAATACAATATAGACACTCAAATAAAAAGTCAATAGCCTTTCAAAAATAAAAAACAGACCCTTTAAAAAAGGATCTGTTTATCATTCGTTGTCGTAAGAAATACCTAAAATCATTTGATTTTGCAAGCTTTGAATTTGAACACGCGCCCTGTCTAACCGCTCTCTTTGCTGGTCATTGGCGACATCTTTTAATTTTTCTAATTCGTTGACTGCATCTTCAAGCATAAGCTGTGCCTTAGAAAATTCGTCCTCATTATAATGCTCTTGGCGTAAGTTCAAATCAAATTGCTCATTTGCAAACTCAAGGGTTTCAGTACTTTTTTGGATAAATTCGTCGATCGACTGCCTTGTTGCCATCCTGCATTCCCTCCATTTCATCATTGCTCACGCCTATTTTGCCCACGTAAAGCTTTTTCACTAAAGAAAATGTTGGACAGATTCAATTGTCCTCCTTCATGATTTTTGTTAAACTTTAAGGATGCCTATTATTACGCAAGGAGGTTACTGACTTGGATCAGCATAACCCTTTTTTATATTCAAACAGCGAAAAACGCTATCACACATGGAACTATCATTTGCGAGAGCACTTTGGTCATAAAGTATTTAAAGTGGCATTAGATGGCGGCTTTGACTGCCCAAACCGTGATGGTACTGTAGCCCACGGAGGCTGTACATTTTGCAGTGCCGCAGGATCTGGTGACTTTGCAGGAAACCGGGCGGATGATCTCGTCACTCAATTTAACGAAATCAAAGACCGGATGCATACAAAATGGAAAGACGGAAAATATATGGCGTATTTTCAGGCGTATACAAACACACACGCCCCGCTTCCTGTTTTAAAGGAAAAATTTGAAACCGTGATGAATTTGGATGGTGTGGTTGGTTTATCTATTGCGACAAGACCTGACTGCCTGCCAGATGACGTGGTGGAGTATTTAGCTGAATTAAATGAGCGCACTTATCTCTGGGTAGAGCTTGGTCTTCAAACGGTTCATGAACGGACAGCGATGCTCATTAACCGTGCCCATGATTATGAATGCTACGTAGAAGGTGTAGAAAAACTGCGAAAACACGGCATTCGTGTCTGCTCGCATATCATCAACGGCTTGCCTCTTGAAAACCGGGACATGATGATGGAGACAGCAAAAGCTGTTGCTGATTTAGATGTGCAAGGAATTAAAATTCATTTGCTTCACCTTTTAAAAGGAACCCCAATGGTCAAGCAATATGAAAAAGGCAAATTGGAGTTTCTAAGCCAGGAAGAATATGTCCAGCTTGTTTGTGATCAGCTAGAGATCCTGCCGCCAGAAATGATTATTCATCGTATTACAGGCGATGGCCCTATTGAATTAATGGTCGGTCCAATGTGGAGTGTAAATAAGTGGGAAGTATTAAATGCCATTAATGCTGAGCTTGAAAGACGTAACAGCTACCAAGGCAAACGTTTCGTCAGATTGGAAGAAGCAGCAAAATGATCTTGAAACGCATGCTCCCTTTTAGTAAAGAGCTGTTAGAACGGGCTTGTCAAAAAGGCGACATCGTCATTGATGCAACGATGGGAAATGGCCACGATACACTCTATTTAGCTGATCTTGTCGGTCATGATGGACAAGTTTTCGCATTCGACGTACAAGAAGAAGCCATACAGCAGACGCGCCAAAGGCTTGGCGAGGGATATCCATATGTTCATCTGATTCACGATGGTCATGAAAAACTGGCTCAACACTTGCCAAGAGATGTATATGCACATATCTCTGGCGCAGTGTTTAACCTTGGGTACTTGCCCGGAGGCGATAAAGCCGTCACTACTCAGGCCGATACAACCATTGAAGCCATTGAGCAGCTCCTCGACTGGCTTAAACCCGGAGGTCTGATCGTCCTTGTGATTTATCATGGACACCCAGAAGGGAAAAGAGAAAAAGAAGTGCTTCTCGACTATTGCAGATCACTTCCTCATGAAGAGGTACAAGTTTTATCATATCAATACATGAATATTCAAAACGACCCGCCTTTTGTGGTCGCCATTGAAAAAAAGCTAAAATGATGTTCATTTTAGCTTTTTTTCTTCTTTTCAGCGTGATAGAAAACCTTTGTAGTTTAGGAAGGGCGAGCACCGGAGCAGAGACCTGACACCGAATGCGAAGGTTTGTCTATACGCTAAAGCTCAAATCCTAATGGATTTGAGCTTTTTTATGAGGATTTCATCCAAGGCATTTTCTGATAGGTCCGGTAAGCTCTTCCGTTGATATAGAAAAAGAACGATGTTTTCCCGCTTGATTTGATCAGCCGTTTTGCCAGCTTATTCATCTCTTTTTGGGCTGTCACTTTTTCATCGGACAAATAGACTGCCAATAATCCTCTGTTAATTAATTTATGAAAGTTTTCATGCGGAATGCCTTTCAGCTGCTCATCCGCTTTTTCAATAAAATGCTGAAGTCTATCCATCATCTCATGATGAGAAGCATAGTAGGAGCAAAAGTTCAGATCTCCCCCCAGCCTATCTTCTTCTTGGTCAATTAAATAATCAAGTAAAATGTGCAGACCTTGAATATAAGGGAAATAGCTTTCGTAAATTTGCTTCGCCTGCTTTTCTGTAAAGTCCGGCTGCAGCGCGTACGCCACAAGACAGAAAATCCCTAACGTTGATCCTGCACAAGCTGAAAATTCATACCATTCCATCTTAGGCAAATCCTTTTCATATTGGCGGAACCATGACTCTAGTCGAGGCACACGTTCATGAGGGACCACGTGTTTATGTACTTGTAAATCACTATAATAATCACACAGCGTGTGTACATACGGCTGAATGATCGGATAATGCTCAAGGCGTGACAGCACGTCTTGACATGTGCGGACAAGCGCATGTAAATACCCATGATCCTCTTGCTCATCACGGAATTGATAATACGGCTTGAGTTCAGCATGAATATCAAGCGCATCTCTCATTGCTTGATGCAGCATATGAAAATCTTTTGGATCAAGTGACGTACTGCGGTCACATAGGTTATCTAAGTAATCACTGATGGTTTGATACGCCACAATGAATTCAATACACGTTTCTTTCGCCTCACCTGCTAGAAGAGATAAAATACCTCCGCCTTCGCAGTGAAAGGTTTTACTCGATATGCTTGCTAATGCCTGCGTTCGCAGTTCTTCATTTTCAATCATTTCTGCATGAGCTCGCCACTTTTTTAGCTCCTGATGAACAAGCGGAAAAATATCTTTATACACCTTTGTCATCAGTGCAAAAGGACGCTCTGGTACTGACAAATCAATCCACCCCTAACTTAAAAGCTCACCATCAAATATATTGATCTGTAAAGGCTCTTGCTGCCTTAAACACATCTTCTCTTTCCGGTTCATTAAAAATTTCGTGATACAGCTCTTCCCATTCACGATATGATTTATTGGTTGATTCAATGCCATTGAACCATTTGATCACCCTCGTTTTATCGACGATTTTATCATCGCCCGCCTGCATTAAAAGGAGCGGAATCGATTTAAAGACATTCGTAGGCTGCATGGCTGCATCAATATTTTTGATCAGCTCTCGGTACCAGCGAACCGACACCTTTGTTACGTAAAGGGAATCATTTGAGTCTGCCTCAATCACAGCCTGATTTCGTGTGGCTAGTTCAATCGACAGCCCTGACTCGACTTTAAAGGACGGTGCGAGCACATTTAGACCTTTTGATGCAAAATCCATTAGCTTCTTCGGTTTAAATTGCAGACCTAAACAAGGTGATGATAAAATAAGGCCATCAATCTTCGTATGGGTATACTGCTTGACCCACTCAATTGAAATGAGTCCGCCCATACTGTGTCCAAGTAAAAAAGTAGGAAGTCTGAATGATTTCGCATGTTCGATCCATTCATCTACTGTATCAATGTATTCTTGAAACGAACGAATGTGGCCGCGCGCACGTGTCGATGTCCCTTGCCCAGGGAGGTCACCCATGACGACGTGATAGCCGGCATTTCGCCACATTTCGATCACCCATTTATATCGGCCGTGATATTCACTCGCACCATGTACAATCACAATTGTACCAACTGGTCTTTCAGCATGCCAAGTCCACAAAGTAAACACCTCACAAATGTTGTATTAAGAAAGGAAGTCGAAAAAGTGATTTATCCATATCATCAGTTTACACCTGAGATTCATGAATCGGTCTTTGTCGCAGATAACGCCACCATTACTGGAGATGTCACGATTGGAGAATATTCGAGCGTGTGGTTCCAAACCGTCATCAGAGGCGATGTCGCTCCTGTGAGAATTGGAAAAAACGTCAATATTCAAGATTTATCCTGTCTGCATCAAAGTCCTGGAAAAACACTTCTTATAGAAGATGGTGCTACCATTGGACACCAAGTCACATTACATAGCTCAATCATTCGAAAAAATGCCCTCATTGGTATGGGGTCTATCATTCTCGATGGTGCAGAAATTGGCGAAGGTGCCTTTATCGGTGCAGGTAGTCTTGTCCCTCAAGGAAAGGTCATTCCAAAAGGATCACTCGCTTTCGGCCGTCCAGCCAAGGTCGTCCGGCAGTTAACAGATGAAGATATCCAAGACATGGACAGAATCCGTAGAGAATATGTAGAAAAAGGACAATACTATCGTTCCCTTATATCCCGTTAACATCATACGCGTATCTTCACTTTATCATGTTTTTTTCAGGATATTAAGCAATAACTATGAACCGCTTGTTATTTTACCCTTTTCCGCCGCTTTCTATCATAACAAAAAAGGTTTTCAGCTTTGTGCTGAAAACCTTTTTTCATTAACTAAAGATAACTTCTTTCGGTTGATGATTCAACTGCTCTGGATCAATGCTGCGCTCCACATAAATGCTGTGCCAAATCATAAAGATAAGGACGGTCCAAATCTTACGGCTATGATCTGCTTTACCAGCACAATGCTCATTTAATAAATCAAGCACATACTCTTTGTTAATGTATTCATCTGTTTGACTGTTTTTGATGATGTCTTTTGCCCAAGCATTCATCTCATTTTTCAACCAATGACGAATTGGCACAGGGAAACCAAGCTTTTTACGGTTTAACACATGGTCAGGCACAATGCCTTCTGCTGCTTTACGCAATAAATATTTCGTTGTGCCATCTTTTGTTTTCAGCTCTTCTGGAATTTTAGAAGCCGCTTCAAAAACGACCTTATCAAGGAATGGAACACGAAGCTCAAGAGAATTCGCCATCGTCATCTTGTCTGCTTTCAATAAGATGTCTCCGCGCATCCACGTATGGATATCAACATATTGCATTTTGTTAATATCACTGTAGCCTGCGCTTTCCTCAAAGTATGTCTTCGTTACGTCACGATACGTGATGCTTGGATCATAATGCTTTAAGAGGTTTTTCTTCACTGGCTCTTCAAAGATTTTCGCATTACCGATATAACGTTCCTCTAATGGCGTACAACCGCGAACGATAAAGCTCTTCCCTTTCATTCCTTCTGGCATTAAACGAGCCAGACGAAGAAGAAGCTTTTTCAGCATAGATGGTACAGATTCAAATGGTTTAAGAGAAATAGGCTCACGGTAAATATTATATCCACCGAACAGCTCGTCCGCTCCTTCACCTGAAAGAACAACCGTCACTTGTTTCTTCGCTTCTTTTGCCACGAAATACAATGGAATCGCCGCCGGATCAGCTAAAGGATCGTCTAAATGCCAGACAATCTTCGGAAGCTCGTTCATATATTCCTCTGGAGAAATGACGGCGCTGAAGTTTTGTAAGCCTAGCTTATCAGCTGTTTCCTTCGCGACATCGACTTCACTAAAGCCATCCTGCTGGAAACCAACAGAGAATGTCTTCAGTTCAGGGTGTAATTCCTTTGCGACAGACACGATGAAGGAAGAATCAATACCACCTGAGAGGAATGAACCAACAGGTACATCACTTCTCATGTGAACTTTCACAGAATCATAGATCGCATCACGTACTTCTTCGATTAACTTCTGTTCTTGTGTTTGCTCAGGCTTGAATTGAACTTTCCAGTATGTCTTAAATTCGATCTCCTGTCCTGGGCGTAAAATAAACTGATGACCAGGCTCAACTTTATGCACCTTTTGATCAAGCGTATTTGGCTCAGGAACGAATTGGAACGACATGTACTGCTGCAATGAAGTCTCATCAAATAAAATGTTCTCGTTCACAGCCATCAAGCTTTTGCGCTCAGACGCAAAATACACTTGCTCATCCATTTGTGTAAAATAAAGCGGTTTGATGCCAAAAGCATCTCTTGCGCCATATAATTGCTGCGCTTCTTTATCCCAAATTAAAAATGCAAACATGCCGCGAAGCTTAGAAGCCGCTTCTTCTTTATAATGACGGTATGTGGCAAGCAGTACTTCCGTATCAGAATCTGTGCTGAACGTATAGCCCTTTTTCACAAGCTCTTCCTTCAGCTCCACATAGTTATAAATTTCCCCGTTAAAAATAATCCAATACTTTTCATCTTCATAAGAAAGCGGCTGCTTTCCGTGCTCAACATCTATAATACTTAAACGTCTAAATCCAAATCCTACATGCTCATCATGAAAGTAACCCTCATCATCCGGACCACGGTGAACGATGAGACGATTCATTTGTTTAATTAACTCTTCCTGCTCAGTAGTTTCGGACAATGGACGGTGATTAAACACACCAACAAACCCACACATATTATTGCCTCCACGTTATGTTATTTCTTAAAAGTAGACCTATAATTAGACAGTTATTTGTCCGATTTTGTTTCACATTTTTTCGCTTATTGTAGAATTTTTTTTTTAATCAAAAGGAAAACCGCTTAAAATAAGCGGTTTTATATGTTGTTATTGTCCTAATGCTTCCTTGCGAAGTGTATCGGCTTTATCCGTTTTTTCCCACGGAAGATCTAAATCATGACGGCCGAAATGTCCGTATGCAGCTGTTTGTTTGTAGATCGGACGACGCAGGTCAAGCATTTTAATAATGCCAGCTGGACGAAGATCGAAGTTCGCACGAACCACTTCAATTAATTTTTCTTCAGAAGCTTTTCCTGTTCCGAAAGTATCAATTGAAATCGATACAGGCTGTGCAACACCAATTGCATAAGCAAGTTGTACTTCACAAGAATCTGCAAGGCCGGCAGCTACAATGTTTTTCGCTACGTAACGAGCAGCGTATGCCGCTGAACGGTCAACCTTTGTTGCGTCCTTCCCAGAGAAAGCACCGCCGCCATGACGAGCGTATCCGCCATACGTATCAACGATGATTTTACGTCCAGTTAAACCAGCATCCCCTTGAGGTCCACCGATCACGAAACGGCCAGTTGGGTTAATAAAGTATTTTGTCTGTTCATCAATCAGTTCACTTGGAACGACAGGGCTGATGACATGCTCTTTTAAGTCGCTTTGAATTTGTTCAAGCGTCACTTCTGGTGCATGCTGCGTAGAAATAACCACTGTATCAATACGAACAGGTTTATTTTGATCATCATATTCTACTGTTACTTGTGTTTTTCCATCTGGACGTAGATAAGCAAGTGTTTGATCCTTGCGAACTTCAGTTAAACGGAGAGATAATTTATGCGCTAGTGAAATCGGCAGCGGCATAAGTTCTTCGGTTTCGTTGTTGGCAAAACCAAACATCAATCCTTGGTCACCTGCACCGATCGCATCAAGTTCTTCTTCAGTCATTGTGCCTTCACGTGCTTCAAGCGCTCTGTCTACACCTTGCGCAATATCAGCAGACTGTTCATCAATAGATGTGAGCACTGCACATGTTTCCGCATCAAAACCATATTTCGCACGCGTGTAGCCAATTTCCTTAATCGTGTCACGCACCGTCTTTGGAATATCGACATAAGTAGACGTTGTAATTTCTCCGCTTACTAATACGAGACCCGTTGTAACAGAAGTTTCACAGGCAACACGTGCATTTGGATCTTTCTTTAAAATTTCATCCAAAATGCTGTCTGAAATTTGATCACAGATTTTATCCGGATGTCCTTCTGTCACTGATTCTGAAGTAAATAAACGACGATTTTGACTCATAATGGCTATTTCCTCCTGTACAAGACCACATCATCCCAAGATGAGGCCTCCAATATGATACGGAACTCGTTCCCTCTTATATTTGAAAACGTTTCTATTAGAGATGTTATTGGCAATTTGTTCATATGATGTCCCAAAAATAAAAAAACCATTTCCTTCATTGCGAGGAAAGGGTCTGGGATCGCATGCCTTTCACTCTTATCGCTCAAGGTGTTCTTGTACCTTGCATCAGGTTAGCACCTTGGTTTCTCAGCATATTCATGCCTTTTCATAAGAAACCGGTTGCTGGGCTTCATCGGGCCTGTCCCTCCACCAACTCGGGATAAGAGTATCCGTTCAATAAGATATCTTATCTTAAACACTTGCGTCATGTCAATGCTTCGTCAGAATTATCTTCCCTTTTTTTCACCACAATATGAGCATCACCAAAAAGCATATTTTCATAGCAGAAATGAAAAAACACACACAAAAATATTTAAATAGTATAGACTATTGTTATGAATGTGTTATACTAATCGAAACAAAACAAATTCAACAGTAAAGGAAGGGTTTTTTTATGAACTCAGTGGATTTAAAAGAAGATTTGCAGTCATTGCTCTCATTAGAAAATACGCACCAAAATTTATCTGTTCCGAAACTTGTTGAAAAGATTTTGGCACGTGATGAAGGCGTTTTAACATCAACAGGAGCTGTCCGTGCTACAACGGGTGCCTACACAGGACGTTCGCCTAAAGATAAATTTATCGTGAAAGAAGAAAGCTCTGAACATAAAATTGATTGGGGTCAAGTCAACCAGCCGATTTCTAAAGAAGCATTTGACCGTTTATATACAAAGGTTGTGTCATACTTAAAAGAACGTGATGAACTATTTGTCTTTGAAGGATTTGCCGGCGCAGATGAAAGATACCGTATGCCAATTACAGTGGTAAACGAATTTGCATGGCACAATCTCTTTGCAAAGCAACTATTCATCAGACCTGACGGATCAACACCTTCTTCAAACGAAAAACCATTCACCATCTTATCTGCACCGCATTTTAAAGCAGATCCTGAAACAGATGGCACAAACTCTGAAACGTTTATTATCGTTTCTTTTGAAAAACGCACCATTCTGATCGGTGGAACAGAGTATGCAGGAGAGATGAAAAAGTCCATCTTCTCTGTCATGAACTACCTGCTTCCTGAGCAAGATATTTTATCCATGCACTGCTCAGCAAACGTCGGTCAAGAAGGCGATGTCGCACTATTCTTCGGCCTTTCAGGTACTGGGAAAACGACGCTTTCTGCAAGTGCAAGCCGCAAGCTGATCGGTGACGATGAACACGGCTGGTCTGGCTCAGGAGTCTTCAATATTGAGGGCGGATGCTATGCGAAATGTGTGAACTTAAGCGAAGAAAAAGAGCCGCAAATCTACAAAGCCATCAGCTTTGGATCAGTTCTTGAAAATGTTGTGCTTGATGAAGAAACACGTGAAGCGGATTATGATGATACGTTCTTCACTGAAAACACACGAGCTGCTTACCCAATCGAAATGATTGATAACATCGTGAAGCCAAGTATCGCAGGACACCCATCTGCCATTGTCTTCTTAACAGCTGATGCATTTGGCGTTTTACCTCCAATCAGCCGTTTAACAAAAGAACAGGCGATGTACCATTTCTTAAGCGGTTACACAAGTAAATTAGCAGGAACTGAGCGCGGTGTCACATCACCAGAAACGACATTCTCTACTTGCTTTGGTTCACCATTCTTGCCGCTTCCAGCTCACGTCTATGCTGAAATGCTTGGCAAGAAAATTGATGAGCACGGCGCAAAAGTATTCCTTGTGAATACAGGCTGGACTGGTGGAGGCTATGGTACAGGCAAACGTATGAACCTAGCGCATACAAGAGCAATGGTGCAAGCAGCGATCGAAGGCGACCTCGACAACGCCGAAATGATCACTGATGACATCTTTGGATTACACATCCCGCTTCATATTCCTGGCGTACCAGATGAAGTGCTTCAACCATCTAAAACATGGGATGACCAAGAGGCTTATCAAGAAAAAGCACACTTCCTTGCCAATGAATTTAAAAAGAACTTCCAAAAATTCAGCCACGCAGCAAGTGACATTGAAGCCAAAGGCGGACCACTCGTATAATCAAATGACAAAAGCTGAGGGGAATCATTCCCTCAGCTTTTTTGTTAGTTCGTTGAATGTAATGATACGAGACGGTAAGTCACCTTTGTCACATTGTCTGTAAGCTCTAGCTTTTCAACGAGTGCTGTCCCTGTTTTTTCTCCGTCTTTCGTTTTACGCACCTCAAGCGGAATATTTAATGGATAAATGCGGTACCCTTCCTTCATGAGTTCAAATACATTCTCTTCAATTCTTGTCTCTTTTCCCTTCGTGACAATCATTGTATTAAATTCAACAGGCATTCCCATATTGAAAATCCCCCTACTTTCTAAATTTCGTTATACTGCTTATTTTACCACATTTCCGCTTTTCCGGCTGTGCATCCACGTCGTCAGCCTTCTGACAATTTCCCGATTATGCTGCGGCGGAAAATAATGGTTGTATCCATGGAAATACCAAGTCTCCACTGACTTTCCGTGCTGGCGCAGCGCATCTTCTAATAAATACGCATGCTCAATGGATACATTCTGATCCTCTTCTCCGTGGATGATGAGAACAGGCGCTTCAATTTTATCCACATCATTTAAAGGCGTTCTATCCTCATAGGCCTCTGGCACCTTGTGCGGGGGACCGCCAATCACACGTTTCATCATCCTTCTCATATCCACACGCTCTTCATAGGTGAGCTTCATATCACTGACGCCTCCCCATGTCACAAAGGAAGCGGCCTCCTGTTTCATTTCAACAGCGGTCCAAATGCCCATAATGCCTCCGCGCGAAAAACCAAAGATATGAATACGATCCTGCTTCACCTTTTTATGGTGCTTTAACAATTGAAAGGCAGCAAAAGCATCTTTCCGGTCCTCTCCGGCAAAGTCTTCGTTTCCTTCGCCTCCCTGATTTCCTCTGTAAAAGGGCGCAAATACGACAAATCCCTGCGCGGCAAATTGCACAATTCGGCCTGGTCTGACCATCCCCACATTTTTTATGCCGCCTCTTAAATACAAAAAGCCGTCATAGAGATCTTCTCCGGCTGGTTCAGCGAGCAGCCCTTTGATCCGAAGTCCATCTGCCTCATAGGTCACTGTAAATAAGTGAATATGCGGATGGGGGGACGGAAACCTTCTTTTTTCCACAATCACTTGATTTCTCTCCTTTTCATCTGTTCTTACGTCAAATGCTTGATGATCGCTTCTGCCACAAGCTGGCCTGATTTAGTCACCATCGGCGTGCCGCCGCCTGGATGACTCGTTCCTCCAACAAACCAAAGTCCTTCAATGTCCTTTGACTGATTATTGATGCGGAAGAACGCCTGCTTGAACGAGTTGGAAGACATACCATAAATGGCTCCATGATATGCGCCCGTTTTCTGCTGCAGATCAAGCGGAGTTTGAACCGCTTCATATTCGGCCACATTATCCAGATCAAAGAGACCCTTTTCCTTTAATTTTGTTTTCATAAGCTGCGGGTATGTCTCCTTTAGCATGTCCCAATCTTGCTCTTTTGTCACATAAGGCGCATTCGCCAGTACAAACAAGTTGCTTCTTCCCGGTCCTCCACTTAAAGCTGGTTCTGAATGACCTGAATAACATATGTAAAGCGTTGGATCCTGAGGCAGTTGTTTTTTCTGAAAAATATCCTTGAATTCTTGCTCATAATTCTCTGGGAAAAACACATTGTGATGGGACAGCTGTTCATAGACTTTAGGTACACCTAATAAGAGAACAAAGCCAGATAATGACGGTTCAATGGCAGCAAGCTTTTGATTTAAAAAGCTTGGACGGTCTTTTTCATCAATCAGATGGCGGTAGACAGTCAGCGCGTCCGCTCCGGCAATGACTTGATCAGCTCCATACATCTGGTGAGCCGTTTCTACTCCTTTGATTCGCCGGTCCTTCACATGAATCTTGTTGACTTGTTCATTCAGGTGAATCTGTACGCCTAATTCCTTTGCCAAAGTCTCAAATGCTTCAACTAAACGATATGTACCACCCTTTATGCCATAAATCCCTTTCTCCCCTTCTAAATACGCCATCATATTAAAAATAGCCGGAGCCTCATAGGGAGAAGACCCGATGTATGTAGCATACCGTCCAAACATCGCCAATGTATGCGGATGATGGAAATATTGACGCAGCAAGCGTTGAACGGTTGTAAACGGTTTGACAGAGAGAAGTGCTTTCACGAGCTTTACATCCGCCTTATCCTTCCACGTCAATAACAAACGATTTAAAAACTGATCCTCAGCCTGTTGAAAAAGCATCTTTGATTCCTGTAAAAATGCACGGTATTGCTTCGCATCTTCAGGACTGAATGCTGCAATTTGTGATTCCATCTGCTCAATATTCGGCGTAAATTCGACCGTATGTCCATCTGAAAAAACATTTTTGGTCAGAGGAGAAATCGAATAAAATGTGACGTAATCCTCCATCCGTCTATGACAGGAAGCAAATACTTCCTCAAAGTATGACTTCATTGTAATGGTACTCGGTCCTAGATCAAAAGAATAGCCAGCCTCCTGATGGCGCTGTAATTTCCCGCCTAAAGCTGCTTCTTTTTCTAATATGGTGACCTGAACCCCGCGTGACTGTAAGCGGATCGCTGCTGATAATCCGCCAAGCCCGCCGCCGATGATGATCACTTTTTTCATTCGTACCTTCTCCCTTTCCATTCATACCCTTCTTTTTTCAGCCCGATTTTCATAGAAGCATAGCCAATGGCGATCAGACTCAAAATACTGACCGGTAATAAAAAGGCCATTGCAGATGTTCTTCCGTTCTCAATATCAATTGCCGCTTTGATCGACACACCTAGTCCGTAGCAAAGAATGGATAAACATATACTAAGCACATCCAGCTTTAGCAAAGCCACCATCAAGCAAATGATTGGAGCCAAATAAAGCAGGGTGTATAAACAAAAGACACTGCTTAACAAAGCAATGCTTCGCTTGACACCTGGAAACAAATTTTTCCTGTAACCTTCCCATACCTCTTGTCCACTCTCATACATTCTCATATACACAAACGGATGAATGCTTGCAAGTGTGAACGGAAAGCCTTGTTCCTTCACCCGTTTAGCCAATGCTATATCATCCACTAGCGAATCCTTAATCGCTTCATGCCCGCCGATATTGTGATAGCAACTCTTTTCAATGGCAATAAAGCCCCCATGTGCGGCGGCAAAAGCCGAATTCTTTGATTTTCTGACCCACTTCACAGGCAGATGACAGCCAATCGTAAACATCATCATGGGAACGACCAGATGCTCAAAGAATGTTCCTGTTTTTTGCTCGGGGAAGCCTGACAGCATGCCCGTTTTTTGCGCGCATAACTGCTCGTACACAGCTTCAATTGCTCCCCGTTTCAACCGGACATCCGCATCTAAAAATAACAGCCAATCAGAAGCCGCCACCTCAGCGAGCTGAGAACAGGCGTATGATTTTCCTAGCCAGCCTGGCTTTAATGGCCGGCCTGACTGCACACGAATCCATGGATATGTTTGTGAGAAGCGCTCCACAATCGCTCTTGTCTGATCGGTCGAATGATCATCAAGTACAATCACCTCTTTCGGATAAAGACGTTGATCAACGATCGACTGAAGACAGGCTTCTATCCGTTTCTCCTCATTTCTAGCCGGAATCAAGATCGATAACGAAATAGGTTCATCTGGCGAAAAGGAAGCGGGCTTTAACACAGGAAACTGCTTCATATTCCATATGGTGAATAGAAACTGACAAAGCAACAGCACACTGATTACAGTTAAGAAGAGCGCCATGTTCTCACCCACTTTTTAAAAGAATCAAACGCATCACTTGTTGACTGACTTGTCCTTGTGATCTGTTTAAATTCTTCGTTTATTGAAAAATCAGGATCCGCAATGACCTGTGCTTGATGCCTGTTTAACTGCGTTTCAAGCAGATCGCCAAGTATACGCGTCATATCCTTGCTTCGCAGGGAGCTTCCAGATACGATGGCATCATCACCGAACACAACAGAAACTATTGGCTTTTGATATTGATTAAATGTATACTGCAAGGTTACAGGCTTCACCACGACTTGCTCAAATTGCCTCACTAAAAAAGAAGCCCCTCCTTCCAGCTGAAGCGGCCGCACATCCTGGTGCATAATTTTCCCCTGTGGAAAAAGCCATACCGCTCCGCCATCCTGCATGTTCTCTCTTGCAGTCATTAATGCTTGCTTCACACTTTTCAGATTCTCTTTATGAACTGGAAACGCTCCAAGCTTTCGGAAAAAAGCATATTGCTTCAGCTGCTTCTCTTCCATCATCATGTAGTGATCAAGTTCAGACACCTTTTCTGTTAAAAGAAAAATGATCAGTCCATCCCACCATGAGCTATGATTGGCGAGATAAAGAACAGGCAGGTTTTCCTTCGGGTCCACCGAACCTTTCATCATGACACAGCGGAAATGCTTATGGAGTAAATATCGCTCTAGATAAAGTGAAAATAGACGTCTAAACGATCGGCTTTTGTCGCTTTCTTTCAAATCGAACCCTTCCTTCACACAAAATGACAATGATCAGTGCTAAATAAAAAATAACATCGAGTCCGCCCTTTAATGCCAAAAGACCAAAAAAGAACACCATCGCCTGATAAATACGACTCGTCCAACTCAGTGCCTTTTGATCAATTGAGACAAGCGGGAAAAGAAATGAAAGTCCTGCTCCAATCATACCCCAGCTCACAAAATTCTCAAAAGGAATACCATAAAACCCACCGCCGTCATACCACACCCAAAACTTCCGCTCAGCTGCTACTGGATCTAATATGAGGTCAAGCAACACAATCCATATTCCCGTTTCGACGGCTCGTCTCCACTTTGACTGCTGACTGGATAAAAAAAGGCTGTTTAACAACACGCCAACCCAAGCAAATGCAATGGTTAACGGTACCCCCGCCACTAGAAAACCTAGCGTCGGATAATAGTCATAGGCCCCAAATGGAAACCCCGTTGTGATCCCTACCCACTCCACCGTAAATGTAAGCACCCCGACAATGGCTGCCCTTTTGATGACAAACCCCCATGACCCATAAATCTGTCGCCCAATCTCTATGACGCAGCAAGCATACAGCACAAGAAAGATTCCGTTTGCAAACTGAAGCCATGCTGGCACTTCAAAAAAGACCATTAAGATCAGACCTACTAAATACCATCCAATAAATACCCAACTCAATCTATACACGAAACCGCTCCTTTATTTCTGCCAAATTCAAGAAAGCCTTCATGCCTCTAGTATAGAAAAAAAGACGCGTTCTATAAATAAACAATGCGCTTCTTATTTTCATCTAGGCACTCACCAAAAATCCCTTTTCACATACTTTAATAGTGATCTAGAACAAAGGAGGCGAATTACTCTTGAATCGTTGCATCAAAGTCAGACTGGCATTCATCGTCGTCGTCCTGCTCTTTATTCCATTTGTCGCCTGTAAAAAAGAACAGGAGCAGACCGTACAAGTAGCCGAGGTGACCCATTCGGTCTTTTATGCTCCGCTATATGTCGCCTTATCAGAGGATTTCTTCAAAGAAGAAGGCCTGGAGGTTGAACTAAAAACCACTTGGGGCGGCGATAAAACGATGACAGCTCTCTTATCAGGCGGTGCTGATATCGCCCTGACCGGGTCTGAATCCTCTATCTATGTAGAGGCTCAAGACACAAAGGATTCTGTCATAAACTTTGCACAGCTGACACAAACAGACGGCACATTTCTTGTTTCAAGGGAGAAAGTAAACCAATTCTCTTGGGATCAATTAAAAGGAAAAGACTTCTTAGGACAGCGGAAAGGCGGCATGCCGCAAATGGTTGGTGAATATGTCTTGAAAAAAGAAGGCATTGATGTAAAAAAGGATCTTCGTATGATTCAAAATATTGATTTTGCCAACATTTCAGGTGCGTTCTCCTCTGGAACTGGCGATTTTGTACAGTTATTCGAACCGACCGCTTCCTTACTCGAAAAAGAAGGGAAAGGGTACATTACCGCCTCCTTTGGAGAAGCTTCTGGCAAGGTGCCATATACCACCTTCATGGCAAAGAAGAGTTACTTAGAGGAAAACAAAGAGACCGCTGAAGCCTTCATCCGAGCCATTTACAAAGCGCAGAAATGGGTAGAAGCCAAGCAGCCTGAGGAGATCGCAAAGGCCATTCAGTCTCATTTTCCTGATACAGATCTTGAAGTCTTATCAACTGCCATCAAACGCTACAAACAGCAAGATTCCTATGCAACAGATCCCCTTCTAAATGAAGAAGAATGGAACAAATTGCAGGAAATCATGAAGGAGAGCGGTGAATTGCCGGAATTTATCCCGTACAAACAACTTGTCGATTCATCCATTGCAAAGAAGGTCACAGATCACAAATAGAATAGGAGGTAGCACATGTCTTTCCTTCAAATTGACCATGTGACCCATACGTACTTCTCTTTAAAAGAAAAAACAACAGCTATACAGCACATCAATATGGAGATTGACCAAGGTGAATTCATCTCATTTATTGGTCCCAGCGGCTGCGGAAAAACCACCTTGCTGTCTATCATCGCAGGAATTACGCCGCCCTCTGAAGGTCGAATTTTAATCGAAGGAAAAGAACCAAATCAACAGGAGCATCAAATCGGCTATATGCTCCAGCAAGATTATTTGTTTCCTTGGAAGACCATCAAGGAAAATGTCATTCTCGGGTTAAAAATTGCGAAACAAGATTCGCATGAGGCCACCTCAGCTGCCCTTGATTTACTGCCAAAGCTTGGACTGCCTGAAGTCGAGGAAAAATATCCGAAGGAGCTGTCTGGCGGAATGAGGCAGCGTGCGGCTCTCGCCCGAACGCTTGCAGTTGATCCCGGTCTGCTTTTACTAGATGAGCCATTTTCAGCGCTAGACTACCAAACCAAACTCACATTAGAAGATCTCGTCTTTCACACATTAAAAGACTATCAAAAAACAGCAGTCCTTGTGACACATGACATTGGCGAAGCCATTGCGATGAGTGACCGCATTTTCTTATTCTCAAAACATCCAGGCTCTATCCAGCGAATCTTTACCGTTCCAGACGACATAAGGGCTCTCTCTCCTTTTGAAGCGAGACAGACCCCGCATTTCCAAGAGCTCTTTCAAACGATTTGGAAGGAGCTGAAAACAGTTGAAACACAGTGACCTTTTACATGAAGCCTATCGCAAAAAATACCGAATGGAAAAACGGATCACACGTATCTATCAGCTCATCATATTCGCCAGCTTCTTTTCGCTTTGGGAGCTTGCCAGTCATTTCAGGTTCATTGATCCGCTTATTTTCAGTTCACCATCTGCGGTCTGCCAATTGTTTGTGCAAAAAATTCAAGATGGTTCTTTAATGAATCATATGAGTATTACATTATTTGAAACGGTGCTCGGTTTTCTACTTGGTACCTTTTGCGGCATTTTGCTCGCTGCCGCCTTATGGTGGTCTACCCGATTCGCAAACGTTCTTGATCCTTATTTAGTTATTTTAAATGCCATGCCAAAAGTTGCCCTCGCCCCCATTTTAATTGTTGCCCTTGGACCTGGTATGATTAGCATCGTCGCCATGGGTGCGATCATTAGTGTGATCATTACGACGATCGTCATTTACACTGCCTTTCAAGAGGTCGATGAGAATTATTTAAAGGTGATGAAAACCTTTGGCGCGAAAAAAAGCGTCGTCTTTCGTGAGGTCATTTTGCCAGCTAGTATTCCAACGATGATTTCTGCCATCAAAGTGAATGTTGGTCTTTCTTGGGTTGGGGTCATTGTAGGGGAATTTCTTGTATCCTCAAAAGGGCTTGGCTACATGATCATATACGGCTTTCAAGTCTTCAACTTTACACTCGTGTTCTTAAGTCTTTTCATTATTGCTGTGTTTGCTACCATCATGTACCAGCTTGTGGAATGGCTCGAACGCCGTTTTCTCCAAAAATAAAAAGCGCAGGGATGGTCTCCCTGCGCTCGCTTTTTTTAACGAATCAAACCGTTCTTTTCTAAATAAGCAAGACTTTGTCTTAACACATCATCTTTCATAATAAAACTGAAATTCTTATTCTTTGCGATAGATCTTGGCAAGTCTGCGAAAAGAACAGGACCTTTCGTTTCAAAATACGTGTCTTGCTTCACTAGCCTTTCAATATCAGCGAAATAAATATTTTTTACGATGATCTTTTCTCTGCCTAGCACCTGATATTGGCCAATATACGTTAATTCACGAACAACAGCACCCGTCTCTTCTTGAATCTCACGTATAGCGGCTTGGTCTGCTTCTTCATTTGGCTCAACTTTCCCTCCTGGAAACTCATAGCCCCGATCCTCATGTTCAGTGAGCAGCCATTTCCCCTGGTAACGGCAGATGGCCCAAACATGCTTTGGATGACTTGAAAAAGGCTTCTCTTCAAAGGAGAGCTTGACCGTATTATGATAATAGTCTTTAAATACATGCATGTAAAATCCCTCATATCCTGTCCTTGCTTCTTGTAAAACATCATACCACAGATCACATTTCTCTGAAGAATTTTTATCAAAAGTGAAACAAACGAGTGGTTTCATTTCGTCTGTATTTAAAATGAGGTATCGTTGCTAAAACCTTTTTATCATCCCCAACTTCACCCCATTTTAATCATGAAACCTTTTATCCCTTAATGACGTAAATCAATTAGTGTTTGTCCTATTACGACGAGGAGGAAAACAGCATGAGGATAACAAATGGGTCAAAACAAGAAAAAGATCAATCGCTTACGCCCAGTAAAATTGAAAAAGAAGACGCCCCTCATGAGGTGATCAAGAAACACCTCATCAAAGGGCAAAAGCTAGATTTAACTAAAGACAATCCAAATATCGACCAAATTCAAATCGGGCTTGGCTGGGATTTGGCTGGCCAGCCAATTGATTTAGATACGCAAGTGTTTCTCTTAAATGAAGAGGACAAACTGTTGTCTCCAAGCCATCTGATCTATTATCATCAGCAGCAAAGCTTAGACGGGGCTGTTCGCCATCTTGGTGATCATCAATTTGGCGGCGGGTATCGAGACAATGAAATGATCATTATGCAATTAAGCAGAGTCTCTCCTAATATTCATAAAATCGTTGTAACAGCCACGATACATGATGCACACGAGCGCAAGCATCATTTTGGACAAGTGGAGAACGCTTACGTGCATCTGACTGATCAAATCTCACAACAAGAGATTTGTACCTTTCAATTAACAGAAGATTATTCGTATTGTACCTCCATCATTTGCGCTCAACTCATAAGAGATGAAGAAGAATGGAAAATCATCGCAACCGGACAAGGAACTACGCTAGATTTAAATGACTTATGCCGCATCTACGGATTCACATCTTGACGCAGGAAAGGAGCCGGCACCAATGGGATTTCATTTCAACACGATAGAAGAACTCACTTTACAAGCAGAAGGCAGCGGAATCTTTTTTGCGAAAAAAGGCGCAATGATTGCCGATCAAGGTACGTTTCAATACCGCAAACGACTACTCGGTACGAACAAAGGAAATATGGTCAGTCAAGTATTTAACCATATCAGCAGAAAATTGACAGGTGAAAACCTTGAGGTGATGGAAGTAAGTGGACAAGGTACTTGTTATTTGGCTGATTCCAGCGAGCACGTGACAGTGATTAATCTTGAGCCGAGCGGTCCTTGGCAGCATGTAAGTGTAGAAAGTGAGGATTTACTTGCCTTTACTGAGGAATGTCATTACGGCGTGACACCAGTAGGCGTAGGGATTTTTTCACAGAAAGGACTATTTACATCAAAGCTCTCCTATCAAGGCCACGGGGCGCAGGTCGCCATTAAAACAAATGGAAACCCGCTCATTTTAAAAGCCCCTTGCCGTGTAGACCCTGACGCCATCGTTGCTTGGACAGGTAAAGCACCGAAGGTCAAATTAGATGTGAACTGGAAGACCCTCATCGGACAAACATCTGGTGAATCCTACTTATTTGAGTTCCAAGAACAAGACCAAATTGTCATTATCCAGCCATCTGAGCGTACATCCGGCTTACGGGTTGGTTTAGATGATAACCGTTATAAGCCTCAGAGCCAGAACTCCTCTCATGAATTCACTAATTCACAGACATCTCAGCAAGAGAATAGAGGCGGGCTTAGTGACCTGATCGGAGGCATCTTACAACCGCGAAAATAAAAGCATGTACATGCTTTTTCAATTCATTAATCCATTTGTTTCAATAAAGCTCTTTGTCTCTTCATTCCCGAGCTCGAAAATCATTGAGTATATCTCTTTTCTTTTTCGATCCATTTCATCATTCGGACTGTCATAATGATATTCAAGATACGGAACATGCGCTCGAAAGAAGCCTTTCCAATCTGTCATATACTGTTCATCGAAATAGTCTCTCAGCTGCAAAATTTGATCATCGTCTGCTTCTATTTGAAATTGCCAAGCCGCCGCATCTCTATGCTGCGATATCGACCCATCCTGTACGGATACATAATATGTGTGTCTCGTCATCTGATTCATCCTTTTTCCTTTAGTATGACCAGATATGAAGAAATTACGGCTTTTTGCGCAATTTATTTTTTAACATGTCCAACACATCAATAAACAACTGTGGAATGGGAATTCCGAGGGCATTGGCTGTCGAGACGATTTGGTAAGATTCATAAATAATATAGAAGATGATCGCTAAATCCTTAATCATCCCATTTGTCTTCAGCATGACATCGAAGAAATGCGCCATGGATATTAAGGAGACCGTCACAATCTTTCGAACAAGCCGTGTAGAAAAACGTTTCATTGTGAGCTGCCCTGTCAAAGATTCTCTTAGGCTTGAACAAATTAATTCAATGGCCATGAGTGTTACTAATATCATCAGTAAATTTCCTGCTCCACCAAACAGAAAGCCCATCGCTGACAAACTGACTGTAAACAACGAAAAGATGCCTAAATCCTTGCTCACTTGGCATCAACATCCTTTCAGAGTGGAACTCCTTACCTCAATATTATATGCCAGATCTTCGCAATAGCTTGGACGACAAAAAATAAGGCATCGCCTTTTAAATCAGACAGAGTGATGACAAGAAAAAAAGCCGCCTTGTGCGGCGGCTTCCATCTTTAGACTCTCACATCAATAAAGCGAGCGTCTGAATCCTTTGGTTGAACAGCTTGAGGCTGCTGCTGAACTTGATCCAGCATGACCATGGCTTGTGCTGTATTCGTAGCAAGCTGTGAATTCAACAAACTAATATTAAGTGTTTTTTGAATGCTCGCGACTTGCTGACTCATCATTCCTGCAATAGAAGACATCTTCTCCCCTCCCTTCTCTTTTCTCTTCGGCTGAAAGCCCTATGATTTCAATGGGCTGTCTGTCCCGATTCCAACAAAAAAGGAATGTCGATCTCTTCATGATCGACATTCCTTCCACATACGTATTATCCTAAAAATGCTTTAAGCATCCAGTTGTGTTTCTCGATAGATTGATGAATCGCAAGCAGCATATCTCCTGTTGTTTCATCGCCAACTTCTCCAGCCAGCTCCATTCCTTGCTTTAATTCCTCAGCGATATTGGAGAAATCATCATATAGATTTTTCACCATTTGCTCCGCTGATTCATTACCTTCAGCTTCTTGAATGCTAGAAATTTCCAAGCATTCTTTCATTGTCGCAACAGGCTTTCCATTTAACGCGAGCATACGCTCAGCCAAATCATCAATGTATGTCGCTGTTTCTGTATAAAGTTCCTCAAATTTCTCATGGAGTGTAAAGAAGTCTTTTCCCTTTACGTACCAGTGATAGTTATGTAATTTTACGTAAAGCACAGTCCAATCAGCTACTTGTTTATTGACGACGTGTAATAATTTTTCAGACATGTTTATTCCTCCTTATGTAATTGCGTTTAGTATGAGAATACCCTTTTCCTATTATACTGAAACCTGCCATGAATTTCTTCTATTTTGACTGCATGAAATATATGTTAATATGGAAATAAGGAGGGAGTTAGATGCTGCTACTTGGAATTATCAGCTTTATCATTATCTCAATCGTTGTCTTTTTATCGCTGTGGACAACATCGAAAGCTTATGAATATAAGCATAAAATCGATTCACCACAGGATGCTGAACCAAACCAACGTCCTAACCCGAAATAAAATGACACTTAATGATGTGAGGTTTCTTCTTCAGTAGATGAACTCTCTTTTTTCACATCACCTACATGGATGTTTGTCTTTGGCATATTATGCTGCTGTTTAGCTGTCACATGGACTTGTATGATATAAAGGCCATCTTTTTTAAAGGCTGTATGCAATTCATATACACCTTTGTTCTCTTTCTTTGGCTGAATCATCTTGCTGTTATCCTTATCGCCATCTTTCCACACTTCAAATTGAACTTCGTCTGCATCATCAACAGGCGTATCACCATATGTGACAGCTGCTTTTACTATAACGCTTTCATTTTTCTCCACTTGTTCAGGTCCTGTAAGCTTCACTTCTAATAGCTCAGGTACCTCCCCTTTGCCACTATTTGCTGCAGAGTTCCCACATGCACTTAGTAACAAAAGCATCAATATCATTCCCAACATTTTTCGCATTCCGAGTTCCCCCTTCTTTTACTGACATGTCCATTTTAACAAATATCCCCTATTTTGACATCTCATGATCGAATACAAAAAAACCGGACATCATCATGTCCGGTTTATGATCGATTAACCAAATACTTTGAGAAGCTCTTCTTGATCTTGAGAAAGCCAGAAACGCATCAAACGTTTTGCACCTTCAAGGTCATGTAGCTTCGCTTGACCGCATTGCTCTTCGTTTGCAGCAGGAATCTCTGTTACCTCAACTGCATCCTTGAATGTTGCATCGAGAAGTTCAACGATTTCTTTTGGAGTTGGTGCACCACTGACCACTAAATAGTAGCCTGTTTGGCAGCCCATTGGAGAAATATCAATGATATCAAAATGATCGTATTTCTCTGAGTGTGTTCTAATGTTAAACGCAAGTAAATGCTCTAATGTATGAATCGTATCAGGTTTCATTGCTTGTTTGTTTGGCTGACAAAAACGAATATCAAATTTATTGACTTCTCCATCTGATCCCACTTTATGAACGCCACAATGACGAACGTATGGCGCTTTTACAGCATTATGATCAAGTTCAAAGCTTTCAACTGAAGGCATAATCACCACTCCTATAATTGCAATTTCCTATATTATAACATATTTCTCCGACCAGTTTAGTTTATAAAACTTTCCTTCCTTGTCCTTTTTTCTTATACTGTGAAAGATAGACAAGGAGGAACCTTTATGAAACAAATTTTTATCGGCATCATACGCTTTTATCAAAAATGTATTTCCCCTCTTACACCGCCTAGCTGCCGGTTTTACCCAACATGCTCAAACTATGGGCTAGAAGCGATCAAAACGCATGGCGCTTTAAAAGGCGGCTGGCTCACCATCAAACGGATTTTAAAATGTCATCCGCTCCATCCTGGCGGCATCGATCCTGTCCCGCCGAAAAAGGAAAAATAAATTATTTTTCTTCATATCCGTTGACGACTACGTCAAGCTTGCCAGTTCCAGGATCAATGACAAGACCGTGCACAGGCACATTTGATGGGAGAAGCGGGTGATTTTTCACAACGGACACACTGTCCTTCACGCTCTCTTCAACCGAACTAAAGCTTTTGAGCCACTGTTTAAAATCGATTCCTGAGTATTCCAGTACTTCAATACGTTTTTCTGGGATACCACGCTCAATGGCTTTGTTTAAAAGTGTTTGGCTGTCTATTTTGCTCATACCGCAATCATGATGCCCAATGACATAAACCTCGTCAGCATTTAATTCATAAACAGCCACTAAAATGCTTCGCATAATACTTCCAAATGGATGAGACACAAGAGCACCAGCACTTTTAACGATCTTGATATCTCCATTTTTCATGTTCATTGCACGTGGAAGCAGCTCGACAAGTCTTGTATCCATACACGACAGAACGACAGCTTTTTTTTGTGGAAACTTCGTTGTTGTAAATTCTTCGTATTTCTTTTCTTCAATAAATTGTTGATTATATTCGATGATTTCTTCTAAAAGTTTCATACGTTGTCCATTCCTTTATCTTTTTTAAAAATAAATATAGCACAATGTGAGAAATTTCGTCACGTTTTGCAGCGCATTTTTTTAAAAGGAAACATCTGCTGATGAAAATTTTTTATTTTCCTCTTTTCAAATCGTAATTATTACGATACAATAACTCAGGACATTAAATCGTAATCATTTCTATCTAATAGATTGAGAGGAGACATTTTCCACATGAAAAAAATCTTTTATATGTTAACAGCTGCTTTATTTGCGATCGGTCTTGCCGCTTGCTCAAGCAGTGCGGGGACAAATGCTTCAAAAGGGAAAGCAGACGGAAAACTAACCGTTTACACCACAATTTTCCCGATTCAAGATTTCACTGAAAAAATTGGTGGTTCTCATGTTCATGCGCAAAGCGTGTACCCTGCCAATGCAGATGCACACAGCTTTGAACCAAGTTCAAAAACGATGGTTGAAATGGCTGAAGGAGACGCCTTCATCTACAGCGGCACAGGCGCTGAAGCATTCGCTGACAAAACCGCTTCTACGTTAAAAGACCAAGGCGTGAAAACAGTCAAAGCAGCCGAAGGCATCAAGTTGTTATCGACAAAAGAAGAGCATTCACATGAAGACGGCGAAGACCATGATCACGATCATGAAGGGGAAGATCATGACCATGATGGACACGATCACGGAGATAAAGATCCTCATGCATGGTTAGACCCTGTTTATGCACAGCAAATGGCGAAAAACATTAAAGATACACTCGTTTCATTAGATCCAGATCATAAAGACGAATACACAAAAAACTATGAAAAACTAAAAAAGGATTTGCAATCGCTAGATCAAGAGTTCAACACAACGTTATCTAAAGCAAAACATAAAGAAATCCTTGTTTCCCATGCAGCCTACGGTTATTGGGAAAAGCGCTACGGCATTGAACAAATCAGTGTATTAGGGTTATCCGCTTCTGAAGAGCCTTCACAAAAGCAGCTCGAAAGCATTGTACAAAAAGCTGAAAAGCACCACATTCAATATGTGATTTTTGAAAACAACGTCAGCAGCAAAGTCTCAGATACGATCCGCAGTGAAATTGGGGCAAAAAGCCTCACACTTAAAAATCTAGAATCTATTACTGAAGATGATGCCAAAAATGGCGAAAGCTACGTCAGCTTAATGAAACAAAATCTAAAGACCTTAAAAACCGCTTTAAATGATTAATTGTTAAAATCCCGGATGATTATCCGGGGTTTTTTGCTGTAAAAAAAGCACACCATTGTAGGGTGTGCTTTCAGATTGTTGACAAAGGGCTAAAATGATCTTGATTTTAGCCCTTTGTCTTCTTTTCAGCTTGATAGAAAACCTTTGAAGTCTAGGAAGGACGAGTACTGGCGCGGAGCGAATTTGACATTCGTGAGCACCAGCACGCAGGACTGACAACGAATGCGAGGGTTTGTCTACATGCTGAAAGCACACCATTGTAGGGTGTGCTTTTTATATTACATTTGATACTTTTTCTTAAACAACTCGGCTCTTCCGCCTTTTTCTCCGAATTTTTGGCGTCCTGTATAAAAAGGATGCGTATCAGAGCTTGTTTCTACTTTAATGACAGGATACGTTTTCCCATCTTCCCATTCTACTGTCTCATTGGATGACTTTGTCGATTTACTCAAAAAGCGGTAACCGCTGTTTACGTCCATAAATACAACTTCATGTGAGGTTGGATGAATATCTCTTTTCAATGTCAAAACTCCTTTCGTTATCAAAACGTAATGATTACGTTTTATATTTATATTCTACTCCCTCTTTTACAACTTGTCAAAAATCAAGCTTTCTTAGTCAGGAAGAATAATCTAAAAATGGTGGAGAATAATAACATCATGAAAAAGAGAAGTGATAAGAAAGGCGGAGAAAAAATTGACTGATCTCGTTTTAGCTAGAAGCCTGTTCGGCACAACCATGGGCTTTCACATTATTTATGCCTCGCTTGGCGTCGGCATCCCGCTAATGATTTTGTTAGCTGAACTCATCTTCCAAAAAACGAAGGACCCTCACTATGCTGTCATGGCCAAACGGTGGACGAAAGCGCAGGCTGTCTTGTTAGGTGTCGCCATTCCAACAGGCACGATTGCTGGTACCCAGCTCGCTCTTCTATGGCCAGGTTTTATGGAGGTCATCGGAAAGGTCATGTCACTTCCATTTCAGATTGAAATTTATGCGTTCTTTATTGAAGCATTATTTATGTCTATTTATGTGTACGCAGCGGATCGCCTATCACCTGCTATGCGCATCATTACCGTTATTTTTGTCGTGATTGGTGCAGCCGCTTCAGCGATTCTGATCACAAACGTACATGCGTTTGAAGGTACTCCTGCTGGCTTTCAAATGGTCAATGGAGAAATTACGAATATCGAGCCCTGGAAGGCCTTTTTCAATCCAAGCTTTGTCGTAACTGCGACACATGTCGTGCTATCTGCTTTTACAACAGGTGCTTTTGTGATTGCATCAGTGGCAGCTTTTAAAATGCTCAAAACAAGAAAGAATGAGAAACTCTATACGTTTCATCGAAAAGCCCTTTTTCTTGGACTTATTGTAGGAGGCCTCTTCTCATTTCTAACGGCCATAAATGGTCATGAGTCTGCTCAGCTTCTGTATGAATATCAGCCAGAAAAGTTAGCTGGTGCTGAAGGTTTATTTGAAACACAATCACATGCGCCGCTCGCAATAGGTGGTTTTACTGATGCCGATTCAAAGGAAATTAAAGGAGCAATTGAAATCCCTTGGGCGCTTAGCTTTCTGGCAGGAAATAGCTTTGATACCGTGGTCAAAGGCTTAAATGATTTCCCTCGTGATGAGTGGCCGCCTTTATTTATTCACACGTTATTTAACGGCATGGTCATTATTGGCTCAGTTCTCATTTTGTTTGCGGTGTTAGCACTGCTTTACCGTAAAATTTTAAAACGCGATCATTATCCGAAGTGGCTCCTTTTTCTTTATTTATTCGGCGGGCCCCTTAGTCTTTTGGCCATTGAGTTCGGCTGGATCTTTGCATGTACAGGCCGTCAGCCATGGGTTATTTATCGAATGCTCAAAACCTCAGAGGTCGTCACATCATCAGGCTCAATTGGCACACTCTTTATCCTTTTTGCCATTGTCTATCTCATCTTAGGCATAGCAACTGTGATTGTGCTGACGTACTACTTTAGAAAACATTCGATTGAAGAAGACCTACGGTTAACAGAATCTTAAAAAGGAGCGATCAAGATGCAAATGGATGTGACAACTGATGCACTCATTGCAATCACCATCTTATGGGGGTTCGTTTTTATCTATGCAGTGATGGCATCAATGGATTTCGGCGCAGGATTTTGGTCCATGATTTATATGAATAAAGAACAAACAAAGGCCGCTAATATCGCAAATAAGTACCTTTCTCCAACATGGGAAGTAACTAACGTATTCATTGTGGCAATTGTTGTTGCGTTGTTTAGCATGTTTCCAGGTGCGACCTTTGTCCTTGGTACTGTTTTATTAATACCCGGTAGCATCATATTATTGCTTCTTGCACTGCGAAGCGGATTTCTCGTGTTTTCTCATTCTCTTCCTAAAAAATACAGAAAAGCAGTGACTTATATTTCAGGGATTAGCGGCTTTATCATTCCATCGATCCTGATCATGGTTCTTCCGATTACACATGGTGGATTTATCTTTGAGGAGAACAACAACTACTCATTAGATCTTGGACTGGTCTTTACAAGTGCAAATGTCTATTCTTTTGTCGGCTTTGCCATTTTCAGCACCCTTTTTCTTTCGTCATTGCTTTTAGCTGATTTCTCAAATGTGGCTGATGAAGATGAAGCTTACAGCATTTATAGAAGAGGAGCGCTCATTACGGGTCCGCTTTCACTCATGATGGCCTTTTTCATCATGCTGACATTAAGGAGCGAGGCAAATTGGCTGTTCACAAAAATGATGCAGAACATCCCTATTCTTCTTGTATCACTCCTGATGTTTTTGCTAGCAGGGCTGGCTCTATTTTTACCAAATAGCCGGTTTAAGCATCGGAAAGGCCGGCCGCGTTTAGCTGTCATTGCGATTACCGTTCAATATTTTTTAGCAAGCTATGTGTACGGACGTGCCCATTTGCCTTATATGGCCTATCCAGATATTACAATCATGTCTGGATTTACAGACCCTGTGACATTTAGAGCATTATTTATCACGTATATTGTAGGTTTTATCATCTTATTCCCTGGGTTCTATTTCTTCTGGAAATTGTTTATGAAGGATAAGCGCTATATTCGCCAGGAAGATTAACGTGAATGGATGAGGTTCATTTCGGTTACATTATAGAAGAAAGACATACTCAAAAGGAGGTCATCTGTATGAGTCAAAAAATCCTTTGTGAAGTCAATAACTGTTCCTATTGGAATGCTGGGAACCGCTGTGGGGCAGATGCAATCTATGTCGTCAGCCACACAGGAAATACGGCTGAAAAAAGTGAAGAAACGGATTGTAAAACGTTTAAACCACAAGATCTTTAAGTCTCATTTGAGGAGGCGCATCGCATTGAAACACGATCGGCTGCTTCAAACGTTTTTTGACGAAATTCATGACGCGGACGAAGCCGCATTTTATCAGGCTGCTCACTCCTTTTTAAACCTTTGGGATTATGAATATGGCCATGCAGCAGACATGCCAAGTGAAATGGATCACTATATTGGACAGCTTGCTTATGACAGCAAACTGGTAGAAGAGTAAGAAAGAGCGGATCACCGCTCTTTCTTTTTTGTTGAGACAGGAAGGAAAAACTTTCTCTCACTATATATAGATTTTATTGGATGTGCAAAAGGTGAATACCTCATTTTCACATCACAAAATCATGTTTTGTAAAGACGTCAATTTTATCTGAAAAGGAACGAAGCGCTTGATAATCCACTTCTACGCCCATTCCGGGGGAACGAGGTACCTCTATAAAGCCATTTTCAACCTTGATTTCAGGAAAAATGATATCCTGCTCCCAATATTTTGACGAAGCTGAAATATCACCTGGAATTGTAAATTGTGGAAGCGAAGCAAGTGCCACGTTCTGCGCGCGGGAAATACCTGTTTCAATCATTCCACCGCACCATAACGGAATTTGATGCTCCTTACTGAATGTATGGATTTTAAGGGCTTCTGTCAGCCCTCCAACTCGTGAAGGCTTCACATTAATAATTTGACAGCTGCCAAGCTCTACCGCTTTTCTAGCATCATCTAAGGAACAAATACTTTCATCCAAACATATCGGTGTTTTTAAATGCTTTTGCAAATGGCGATGATCGACAATATCATCTGCAGCTAATGGCTGTTCAATCATTAATAAACGAATGTCATCGAGCTGCTTGAGCTTGCTAATATCCTTTAACTCATAAGCAGAGTTTGCATCCGCCATTAGCGGGAGGTGAGGGAAAGACTCTCTAATTTTTTTAAGGAGTCCAATATCCTGCCCCGGCTTAATTTTCACCTTCACCCGCTGATAACCTTGGTCCACAAATTGCTGTATTTGCTTCAGCATGTCATCAACGGGTCCTAACCCCGCCACAACACCAGAAGGTATTCTATCCTTGGTGCCGCCTAATACATCTCGTAACGACTTATTCTCACGCTTCGCATAAATATCCCAAACAGCCGCTTCAATTCCCGCTTTCGCCATCCTATTGCCTTTAAATTGGTACAGGCTGTCTGGTATTTCTGAAGGGTGTGTAAAGGTGCGTGTCAGCACATTTGGTATAAAAAAAGCTCTCAGCATATGGTAACAAGTCTCAATGGTTTCTTCTGTATACCACGGAGAAGAAAAGGCTGACACCTCTCCCCATCCAGTCAATCCCGTTTGATCTTTTACCTCGACAATAATAAACTCACGCTCTGAGATGGTTCCAAGACTTGTGGTAAATGGTTGCTTGAGCTTCATCGTGACATGATATAAAATCACTCGTTCAATTTGAATCATCTAAAAACCCCTTTGACTTGAGTCTGTGCCTCTGCAATTTATTTGACGCATTTCTTGGCAGCTCGTCCACAAAGTGAAAAGCGGCAGGCCATTTATATTTTGCTAGATGCGACTCACATAAAGCATAGAGCTCGTTCTCCGGTATTTTATGGTCTGTGACAAGAAAGGCTGCTGGTACCTCTCCCCATCTATCATCATACATACCCGTCACTCCGGCTTCTTTTACATGCGGATGTGTTAACAGGATCGCTTCAATTTCAGCAGGATAAATATTCTCACCGCCAGAAATAATTAAATCTGAACGGCGGTCAAGCACAAATAAAAATCCTTCCTCATCCACATAGCCGATATCACCCGTTTTCAGCCAGCCTTGATCAAAAGCAGCTGCGGTCGCCTCTTCACGGTAAAGGTACCCTTTCATGACATTTGCCCCTTTCACCATAATTTCGCCATGCTCAAAAGGACGACAAATGCGTGTACCATCTTGAATTTTCAGCTCACATCCAAAAAGGGGTTTTCCTGCTGATCCAAGCTTCTCTACACTAAATTCAGGCGCAAGGGTCACAATTTGTGAACAGGTTTCTGTCATGCCGTAGGATTGAAACACAGGGAAACCTTTCTCTTTGCTTTCTTGAAGCATCGCAAAAGGCGCAGGTCCTCCGCCTAATAAAAGACAGCGCAAAGAAGACGGACATTCTTCCAGCCTGCTTAATAAACGGGATAACATCGTTTGAACAACAGATATCATCGTCACACGATGCTGTTCAATCGAACCCTTTACTTCATCGACATCAAACTTTTGATGAAGTACGACAGTCATCCCATAAATCACAGACTTAAATAAAGCGGATAACCCGCTAATATGAAAAAGAGGCAGTGCAATAAGCCAGCGGTCATCCTCTCTGAGGCCCATATTGAGTGCAGAGGAAACAGCACTATGAAAATGATTGCCAAACGTTTGCTCGACCCCTTTTGGTTGTCCTGTTGTGCCAGATGTATACATGATTGTTGCTGTTTCATTCAAATCAAATTCGCTTTCGATTTTCTTTACATTGTCGTGACCTGCTTCAGGTAAAGTCTCCATTGTATAAACGGGTAGATCACCCTTATGATCACTTGCATAAACCGGTTCAGTAAATAAAGCGGCTGCTTTTGCATCTTCAAGTTGATAGCGCCTTTCAGCCTTTGTTAACTTATTGTTCAATAGCACGATTTTGAATCCTAATGAAAAACAAGCATGAACAAGCATCACCATTTGAGGATGGTTGTTCATCAGAATCCCGACCGTTTCCCCTTTTTTTAATAATGTTTGTGCAAGTCTATTTGAAAGCTCATTGACTTCATCAGCTAAATTGCGAAATGTCCACTTTTTATCCTGATAAATGAGCGCGACTCTTTCTGGTGTTAAATAAGCACGGTGCAGCAGCCAATTCGGTTGCTTCATCACGACACCTCCTTTTCGTAAAAGAAAACAGCTTAGTCTGATGCACTAAGCTGTTTTTCATCGGTATGATTGAATCAAGGGAAACGCGGGAACTGACCGAAGTCTGGCTTGCGTTTTTCCTTAAAGGAATCGCGTCCTTCTTTTGCTTCATCTGTTGTGTAATAAAGAAGTGTCGCATCTCCTGCAAATTGTTGAATTCCAGCTAATCCATCCGTATCTGCATTAAATGCAGCCTTCAAGAATCGTAAAGCAGTCGGGCTCTTTTCTAGCATCTCCTCGCACCACTTCACTGTTTCCTCTTCAAGCTGCTCTAATGGTACAACAGTATTAACAAGTCCCATATCAAGCGCTTCTTGTGCATTGTATTGACGGCATAAGTACCAGATTTCTCTCGCTTTCTTATGACCAACAATACGTGCAAGGTAGCCTGAACCATAACCAGCATCAAAGCTGCCTACTTTTGGACCAGTTTGTCCAAAAATCGCATTATCTGCTGCAATTGTCAGGTCACATACAATATGAAGAACGTGCCCGCCGCCGATTGCATAACCAGCAACCATCGCAACAACAGGTTTTGGAATGACACGAATCAAACGCTGTAAGTCCAATACATTTAGACGCGGAATTTGATCGTCTCCTACATAACCGCCATGACCGCGTACTTTTTGATCTCCACCAGAACAGAATGCTTTGCCGCCAGCACCTGCAAGTACGATCACACCAACATTTGAATTATCACGAGCACGTGAAAATGCATCAATCAATTCACTCACAGTCTTTGGTGTAAACGCGTTATGTACATGTGGACGATTAATCGTGATCTTTGCAATCCCATTGTACGTTTCATATAAAATTTCGTCATATTGACGCTCAGTTTGCCATTCAATAGCCATCAATAGTTCCTCCTCTAACCTTGGGTAATAAACTCACTAACTATTTTACCAAAAAAATGTGGTTGTTCCACATGAACTGTATGCCCAGCCTGCTCAGCTAATATAAATTGACTGCCTTCAAGCTCCTGCTGCATACGTGTGGCGATATTGCAGAACTTTTCATCAAGCGCTCCACAAATCAACAAAACAGGTAAATTCATATGCTTTAAAGCCTTCCAAACAGAGGGCTGCGAACCTGTTCCTATGCCTTCTAAACTGCGAGCCAGTCCAAGTGGATTGGCTTTTAGCCTTTCCTCTCGTAGTTGAGCCTGCGTGTCAGCTGATAAAGTTTTCTGCGAAGCAAACAGTGGGATACTCTCCCAAAAATCCACAAACTTCACTAAACCTTCATGTCTCATTTTCTGAGCCAGCTGATGATCATGTTTGAGTCTTGCCATCCGCTCTTTAAACGTGCGAAGCCCTGGAGAGGTACTCTCTAGAATCAACTTGTTGACTCGCTCTGAATAACGAGAGGCAAATGATAAAGCAATACGTCCTCCCATAGAATATCCGAGAATATTCACTTTGTGAAGCTTTAATTGGTTTAAAATCTCTGCAAGATCTGCTAGTTGATGCGACATCGCATATCTTCTTATACTTTCTGGTGAGTCCGTGCGGCCATGTCCAAGCAGGCTGACTTGAATCAATCTTGTATTTTCCATATAAGCATTCAAGAATGTCCAAGAAGCCGCACTTCCAGTGAAACCGTGTAAGCATAGCGTGGCATTCTCACCTGATGGATTCTGATCCACCACCTCGTACGCCACACCATCACGCATCCGTATTATGAAAGAAGACATTCTTTTTTCACTTCTTCCAATATGTCATCCATCATTTGACGATGCTTGCTTGCACGAGAATGCCGATCTGTTTCAATTTCAATTAAATGAAGTCCAGGCTCTTCTATATGCGCCTTGTAGACATCATGTAATTCTTGTTTCGTTGACGGTTTCGCATAGGTTCCCCCATACAACTTCGAAGCATACTCAAAATTCAGTCCAGTCGGTGTACCAAAGAGTTTTTCATAATACGGTTCCTCAGACGCCTGCGGAAGGAAAGAAAAGATGCCTCCTCCATCATTGTTTAACAACACAACCGTCAGTGGAATGTCCATCAACTTCGCTGCAAGGAGACCATTCATATCATGGTAAAATGATAAATCTCCAATCACTAAGGTGACCGGCTGTTTCAAAGCTGCATACGTGCCAAGTGCTGTAGACACAACACCATCAATACCATTTGCTCCTCGATTCGCCATCATTCGAAAAGGCTTCGATTGCGCTTCAAAAAATGTATCCACATCACGAATCGGCATACTATTCCCGATAAACAGGACACTCTCCTTCGGCAAAAGATGCTGAAGCTGACGGTACACATTCCCCTCAAATGACAGATCCTCATCAGAATAATGAGAAGCATGCGTTCTGAATGATGAATTTGCATCCTGCCAGCGCTTTAGAAAACTTGTATCCTCACGTTGATCCGCTCTATTAACTACTTCATCTACAAAAGTTGCCACATCACTTTCAATGACATATGAAGCACTCAGCCCAGGATCTCGAAAACCTCCGGCAGCATCAACAACAATCTGATTCACTTCTGCATGTTTTTCCAGCCACTTGAATAAAGGCTTAGACACAGGCATCGGTCCAAAACGAATAACCATATCCGGCAATAGGTGCTGCTGCAATGCTTCATCTTTCAATAAAGAATCATACGCATCAATAATAAGATCTGCATGCTCATGACCATTTCGCAAATGAGACAGCGGGTCCGCTAAAATCGGTATATTCAAGGCTTTTGAAAGACGTAATACTGCCTCTTTCTCTTCCTCCGTATGAAGCTCGCCACACACAATCAGTCCCTTTTTGGAACGGCTCATAACCGTCACAATTTCAGATATCGCATCGTCATTTGGGAAAGCCTGTCCTGTAGCTAATACTTTTTTCCGGTCTGTTTCTTCTCGCTCGAAAGGATCAATAGACAAATCAGGAAGCAATGGTTCTCTCAGAGGGACATTGATTTGTACAGGTCCCTTCGGCTCTTGCATCGACATATGATTTGCTCTTGCCGCAGCCGTCTGAACATAGCGTAACATCGTCTGATTTTCTTCTGGCAATGCTAAGTCTGTGAACCATTTAACAAACTTACCGAATAAGAATTGCTGATCAATCGCTTGAGGTGCCCCAACTTCCCTCAATTCGTGCGGTCGATCAGCAGTTAAAACAATAAGTGGGACACGGGAATAATGTGCCTCTACAATGGCTGGGTAAAAGTTAGCTGCTGCTGTACCTGACGTACAAATAAGCAGCACTGGTGTTTGACTTGCTTTTGCAAGACCAAGCGCATAAAAAGAAGCAGACCGTTCATCCACTAATACATGGACATTGATGTCTTGGTGGGCTAGAGCCAGCATTGCAAGCGGGGTCGAACGAGAACCTGGACAGACAACTGCCTCTTGTACGCCACCTTGGACAAATTCATCCATCAATCTGCCAATATATGTTGTCATGATTTGATTATTCAATAGGACGACCTCCAAGGGCAGATAGCATTGGTCTTAATTTCACTTGCGTTTCCTCGTACTCTTGCTTTGCAAGGGAATCCTCTACAATGCCGCAGCCAGCGAACAAACGAACATGGTCTTCCTCAATAAGACCTGACCGAATGGCGACAGCAAATTCTCCATTATCCTGAGAGTCAATCCACCCTACCGGCGCTGCGTACCAGCCACGTTTCAACGGTTCGATTTCACGAATGACCTCAACCGCCTTTTCCTTCGGATATCCGCCTAATGCTGGCGTCGGATGGAGCTGTTCAATTAACGAAAAGAGGGAACAGCTGTTTTTAATTTCTCCTACAATCGGTGTAAACAAATGCTGAATGTTTTTTGTTTTATAAAGACTAGGTTGATTTGGTTTATGCACGCGAAGGCAATTGGCCTCAAATGCTTGCTCAATCATATTGACAACAATTTGATGTTCAATCAAATTCTTCTCATCATGCAGCAGTTCCTCGCCTAATGCTCGATCTTCCTCTTCATCTTTTCCACGAACAATCGAACCTGCTAAACAAGATGAAAAGACCTCTCCGCCGCTTTTTTTCACTAAGCGTTCCGGCGTAGCTCCGACAAATGCTTGTCTCCCCTGTTCAACCGCAAATACATAACTCGTTGTTTGATGCTTTAATAATTCTGATAACAGTGGAGCGAGTTCAATTTGATTTTTATAGTGAAGCAAGACTTCTCTTGCTAAAACAACTTTTTCATATTCGTTTGCACGAATGTGGTCTGTCGCTTCTTGGATCGCCTTCATCCATTCCTTCACATCTCGTTCTTCCATATGAACAAGTTCAGCTTGTCCACCATGTCTGAGCGGTAATGTTTCGTAATGAGAGGCTTTTTGTTCTAATTCTTGAATGAGCTGATGAACATTACCGTCCACCTGCTTCCATTCATTGATCGTAAGAAACGTGCCTTCTTTCGAGACAGTGAGCATCATCGATGGCACAAAAAAATGAGCCTCGCCAAAAGCTTCCCAGTGACGCGCCTTCTCTTCATACGGATCAAATGAGAATCCTCCAAATAAAAGCGGACCAACAGCCGCTTGCCTTAACTCCTTCTCATCATGAAAATGGAACATGTGCTGCTTCAGCTGTTCCCATTCTTGATGAACTGTATCAAATCGTTCCTTGCCTTGCTCAGATGATTTAATAACGGCCGCTCTGCCAAGTCCAGAAAATATCATTTGGCTTTCTGGATCAGACCAAAAAAACCGCTCGCCTAAAAAATCCGCTTCGCCGCTTTGGAAAAAGGCAAGAGGATCCAGATCGTCAACTCTTCTGGAGTAGCTTATCAAAACAGCATGGTTGACGTTATTCGCTTCTTCTAATGTCGCAAGCGCTTCCTGCCGGAAAGTACTTTGCACTGTTGTCACCATGATACATTCCTCCAAAATCCATGAAATAACATAAAAAAATAAAACCATAATGAAAAAATACGTGAACATTCGAGTATGTCGAATGACCTGCTTTTCTATTATAAACCTTAACAGATGAACTTAGTAAAGAAAACAGCTTTTAAAACCTCGAATCCTTATTATATCACGCTTTCTAGATTTTTTCGCTCTGCTTCTTGAAACGAGAGCATCTATAAGAAAAATGGAAAGTCTTGTTCTAAGATCAAGCTTTCTCTCGATATGGCAACGATTAGCAAACATCTTTTTCAGGTTTCATCGCATCAATATATTGACACCTTTTTGAACTTTGCTAAACTGGAATTTGGACGTGTACGTATTTTTTTATTTAAAGGAGTATATTTTATGCAGCATCAATCGATATCAGATCAACTTTCACCGATTAAGCCTGATAAGAACTGGCGGATTTGGTGGAATTTACTACGACCGCATACATTAACAGCAGCATTTATTCCCGTTACTTTAGGAACTGTTCTAGCACTTCCAAGTGGTCAAATACATGTTGGGCTATTTTTAGCTATGCTGTTTGCATCTATGTTTATCCAAATCGCAACGAACATGTTTAATGAGTACTTTGATTATGTTCGCGGATTGGACAATGAGAAATCTGTCGGCATCGGCGGTGCCATTGTCAGAAATGGCGTGAAGCCTAAAACCGTTCTCGGCCTTGCTTATGCACTATTTGCGCTTTCTTTACTACTAGGAGTGTATATTTGCATGATGTCTAGCTGGTGGATTGCACTGATAGGACTCATTTGTATGGCAGCAGGCTATTTCTATACAGGCGGTCCTGTTCCTATTGCATATACACCGTTTGGAGAACTTGTGTCAGGTGCTTTTATGGGACTAGGAATCATCCTGATCAGTTTCTATATTCAAACAGGCACACTAACGTCTAAAGCTGTTCTCGTCTCATTACCAATTTCTATTTTAGTTGGTGCCATCTTACTATCAAACAATATCCGCGATTTAGACGGCGACAAAGAAAATGGACGAAAAACACTTGCTATTCTTGCTGGGCGAAAGGCTGCTGTGAACATTTTACTTTCCATGTTTTTGATCTCTTATGTACTTATTTTTGTTTATATCTTCACAGATATTGTCGGCCTTTGGAGTCTTCTTGTTTTACTCAGTGTGCCAAAAGCATATACAGCTATCAAAGAATTTAGGCAAAAAGAAAAACCAATTGAATTAATGAATGCCATGAAATCTACAGCTCAAACCAATACATTTTTCGGTTTCCTGCTGACAATCGCTTTGATCTTACAATACTATATCGCGTAACAAAGAACGCCTGCAGCCGCAGGCGTTTTTTCATGAGGAATTGCTTCAAATTGGAACTAGTCTTACAGATAAAATTGCTCATACTAACATTATGTTTGATATGAAAGGATGATCGCTTTGTTGTCTAAAGACGAATTACATCATTTGAAGCAGCGACTTCTCGATGAAAAGCACGAACTCGAAGCCAAAAGCCATGACGATGAACAAAAAGTATCATTTCCTTATGATTCGGTCGGAGATCTGTCAGCCTATGATAATCACCCAGGTGATCAAGGGACAGAGCTGTTCGAACGCGGGAAGGATATTGCGTTAAACAGTTTGGAACACGAACATCTGTTAGACGTTAATGAAGCACTTCAAGCCATCACAGACGGCTCTTATGGCCTATGCAAGGTCTGTAAATCACCTATCCCAAGGGAACGCTTAGAAGCCTTACCTAGTGCCGTCACATGCACAGAGCATTCAAAAGAACAAACCGTTTCACAAAACCGTCCGATTGAAGAGGATTTATTAAGTCCGCCGTCAGGGCAATTCGAAAATGAAGAAAGTGCAGCCTATGATGGAGAGGATGCATATCAAGACGTAGAACGCTACGGAAACTCTGATACGCCGTCTGATATGGAATTTCCTCCATTGACATACGATGATGTGTATACACAATCAGAAGATGAAGATTATGTCGAAGACTATGAAGGATTTGCAGCTGCTGATATTGAGGGCAAGGCAAGTAAGGTATATCCAAATAAAGCGCACGAAGCCTATGAAAAGGCATTAGACGAAGAAGGCGTCATGACGGTATTTGGTGACTTGAAGCCGTACGAAGAAGAACCTTATACAAAAGAAAATCATTAGTCCCCTCATATTGGGGGCTTTATGTTTATATCATGTAATAATTGGGAAATCACTTTAAGAGTGAATTTGATTGGAGGAGATTCTTAATGGCTAGAAAAAGTATCATTTGGGCAGTGGTTGTCTTCTTTATTACATACGCATTATTCTCTATTGCCGGGTTCTTGTTTCCGATTGACAGAGAGTGGTATGATGCATTAAATAAACCGGAATGGACACCGAGTGGTGGAGTAATTGGTGCTGTGTGGGCTGTCTTATTTGCTCTCATCTCGCTGTCCGCAGCGATCATTTATGGAAAGTATGGATTTCAAAAAATCACTTTACCATTTTGGATTCTTTTTCTTTTAAATTATGTATTTAATCAAGCCTTTAGTTTTTTTCAATTTACACAAAAAGATCTATTTGCCGCTACGATCGACTGCCTGCTTGTAGCACTGACAGCACTTGCTCTTGTCATCGTCTCACGTAAACTAAGCAAAGTCGTTCCAATTTTACTAATTCCTTATGTCTTATGGGGCTTCTTTGCAACATACTTGTCTTATACGATCTATTCCATGAACATGTAACAAAGACCGCTATAATGGCGGTCTTTCTTTTTTGAAGAAAATAAAAAAGAGATCTTTGACAAGATCTCTTTTAAACATGACCCGTACGGGATTCGAACCCGTGTTACCGCCGTGAAAGGGCGGTGTCTTAACCGCTTGACCAACGGGCCAGATAAATGGCGGAGAAGGAGGGATTTGAACCCTCGCGCCGCTCGCGCGACCTACACCCTTAGCAGGGGCGCCTCTTCAGCCACTTGAGTACTTCTCCATTTGGCTCCGCAGGTAGGACTCGAACCTACGACCGATCGGTTAACAGCCGATAGCTCTACCACTGAGCTACTGCGGAATATCATGGTGGGCCTGAGTGGACTCGAACCACCGACCTCACGCTTATCAGGCGTGCGCTCTAACCAGCTGAGCTACAGGCCCATGAACGGATATACAAATGGAGCGGGTGATGGGAATCGAACCCACGACATCAGCTTGGAAGGCTGAGGTTTTACCACTAAACTACACCCGCAAAAATATGTATGGGGCGATTGATGGGAATCGAACCCACGAGTGCCAGAGCCACAATCTGGTGCGTTAACCACTTCGCCACAACCGCCATACTATCAATATTTTTTTATAAAAGTGGCTCGGGACGGAATCGAACCGCCGACACACGGATTTTCAGTCCGTTGCTCTACCAACTGAGCTACCGAGCCAAGTATTCATTTTAAAAATGGCGGTCCGGACGGGACTCGAACCCGCGACCTCCTGCGTGACAGGCAGGCATTCTAACCAACTGAACTACCGGACCATTTTGGTTGTACTCAATGAGCACTCCCCATTGGTACATAAAATAATTTGGTTGCGGGGGCAGGATTTGAACCTGCGACCTTCGGGTTATGAGCCCGACGAGCTACCGAACTGCTCCACCCCGCGATGATATAAGTTTTTAAAAAATATGGCGGAGGAAGAGGGATTCGAACCCCCGCGGGCTTTGACACCCCTGTCGGTTTTCAAGACCGATCCCTTCAGCCGGACTTGGGTATTCCTCCGTATAGATGGTGGACCTTGTAGGACTCGAACCTACGACCGGACGGTTATGAGCCGTCTGCTCTAACCAACTGAGCTAAAGGTCCTTTATAGCGGCGGAGGGGATCGAACCCCCGACCTCACGGGTATGAACCGTACGCTCTAGCCAGCTGAGCTACACCGCCATGATCAAAATAATCTTTTAAAAGTGGAGCCTAGCGGGATCGAACCGCTGACCTCCTGCGTGCAAGGCAGGCGCTCTCCCAGCTGAGCTAAGGCCCCATAAAAGATGGTCGGGAAGACAGGATTCGAACCTGCGACCCCTTGGTCCCAAACCAAGTGCTCTACCAAGCTGAGCTACTTCCCGATCTTAATGGCGCGCCCGAGAGGAGTCGAACCCCTAACCTTTTGATCCGTAGTCAAACGCTCTATCCAATTGAGCTACGGGCGCTTATTGTATAATGCCGAGGGCCGGACTTGAACCGGCACGGTAGTCACCTACCGCAGGATTTTAAGTCCTGTGTGTCTGCCAATTCCACCACCCCGGCGTGGATGGTATAAGCGGAAGACGGGATTCGAACCCGCGACCCCCACCTTGGCAAGGTGGTGTTCTACCACTGAACTACTTCCGCATTACAGGATTTCTTTATTTTATTTGGCAATGCGGGTGAAGGGACTTGAACCCCCACGTCATAAAGACACTAGATCCTAAGTCTAGCGCGTCTGCCAATTCCGCCACACCCGCATGAAACATGGTGAGCCATGAAGGACTCGAACCTTCGACCCTCTGATTAAAAGTCAGATGCTCTACCAACTGAGCTAATGGCTCGCTTTAAAAGCGACTTGTCTATCTTACCATATGAAAGTGGTGCCGGCAAGAGGACTTGAACCCCCAACCTACTGATTACAAGTCAGTTGCTCTACCAGTTGAGCTACACCGGCTTTATCTATCCTAACATTATGTAAGAATAAATATGGTGGAGGATGACGGGCTCGAACCGCCGACCCTCTGCTTGTAAGGCAGATGCTCTCCCAGCTGAGCTAATCCTCCACTATGTAGGAATCTCTCGATCCGACAAAGATTATTATATACAGGTTTTCATCATTTGTAAAGGCTATATTAAAAAAATTTTATTTCAATTTTCATTACGTATTTCTTTTAACAAATGACCGTTATTTCCTCTATTCAAACAGCGTGATCTAACGTTCATCACTTAAACTTCTCCACTCTATATTCTCTTTAAAAACGGGCAATTCCTTTATAAATATTAACATCTCACATTAGATACAGTATGTCCGAAATAGAATTATCTACTAATAACGATACAGAGCTCTTCTATCATCTATTAATCTAACTCTCTACTGGTTTAACTGAAACGCTCGATCTCTTTTGTTTTAATGTGTTTCACATGCTTGTAAATGAGTTAGAGTGTCCAAACGTTCATCAAACAAGTGCAACCAACAGCATATTTTCTCAAGAAGCACAAAAAAAGACCAGTTCCGTATGGAACTGATCATTATACAAGCTTGGCGGCGTCCTACTCTCACAGGGGGAGACCCCCAACTACCATCGGCGCTGAAGAGCTTAACTTCCGTGTTCGGTATGGGAACGGGTGTGACCTCTTCGCTATCGCCACCAAACCTGATGGAGAGAATGTTCTCTCAAAACTAGATAACAATGTTCAAGCTTCACATTAGAATATAGGTTAAGTCCTCGATCTATTAGTATCTGTCAGCTCCACGTGTCACCACGCTTCCACCTCAGACCTATCAACCTGATCATCTTTCAGGGATCTTACTTCCTTGCGGAATGGGAAATCTCATCTTGAGGGGGGCTTCATGCTTAGATGCTTTCAGCACTTATCCCGTCCGCACATAGCTACCCAGCGATGCCCTTGGCAGAACAACTGGTACACCAGCGGTGCGTCCATCCCGGTCCTCTCGTACTAAGGACAGCTCCTCTCAAATTTCCTGCGCCCGCGACGGATAGGGACCGAACTGTCTCACGACGTTCTGAACCCAGCTCGCGTACCGCTTTAATGGGCGAACAGCCCAACCCTTGGGACCGACTACAGCCCCAGGATGCGATGAGCCGACATCGAGGTGCCAAACCTCCCCGTCGATGTGGACTCTTGGGGGAGATAAGCCTGTTATCCCCGGGGTAGCTTTTATCCGTTGAGCGATGGCCCTTCCATGCGGAACCACCGGATCACTAAGCCCGACTTTCGTCCCTGCTCGACTTGTAGGTCTCGCAGTCAAGCTCCCTTGTGCCTTTACACTCTGCGAATGATTTCCAACCATTCTGAGGGAACCTTTGGGCGCCTCCGTTACATTTTAGGAGGCGACCGCCCCAGTCAAACTGCCCACCTGACACTGTCTCCCTGCCCGATAAGGGCAGCGGGTTAGAAGGTCAATACAGCCAGGGTAGTATCCCACCGATGCCTCCACCGAAGCTAGCGCTCCGGTTTCCAAGGCTCCTACCTATCCTGTACAAGCTGTACCAACATTCAATATCAGGCTGCAGTAAAGCTCCACGGGGTCTTTCCGTCCTGTCGCGGGTAACCTGCATCTTCACAGGTACTATAATTTCACCGAGTCTCTCGTTGAGACAGTGCCCAGATCGTTGCGCCTTTCGTGCGGGTCGGAACTTACCCGACAAGGAATTTCGCTACCTTAGGACCGTTATAGTTACGGCCGCCGTTTACTGGGGCTTCAATTCGCACCTTCGCTTACGCTAAGCGCTCCTCTTAACCTTCCAGCACCGGGCAGGCGTCAGCCCCTATACTTCGCCTTACGGCTTCGCAGAGACCTGTGTTTTTGCTAAACAGTCGCCTGGGCCTATTCACTGCGGCTTCTCGGGGCTTTAACACCCTAAGAAGCACCCCTTCTCCCGAAGTTACGGGGTCATTTTGCCGAGTTCCTTAACGAGAGTTCTCTCGATCACCTTAGGATTCTCTCCTCGCCTACCTGTGTCGGTTTGCGGTACGGGCACCTCTCACCTCGCTAGAGGCTTTTCTTGGCAGTGTGGAATCAGGAACTTCGCTACTAAATTTCGCTCGCCATCACAGCTCAGCCTTCACGGGAAACGGATTTGCCTATTTCCCAGCCTAACTGCTTGGACGCGGATATCCAATACCGCGCTTACCCTATCCTCCTGCGTCCCCCCATTGCTCAAATGGTGAGGAGGTGGTACAGGAATATCAACCTGTTGTCCATCGCCTACGCCTTTCGGCCTCGGCTTAGGTCCCGACTAACCCTGAGCGGACGAGCCTTCCTCAGGAAACCTTAGGCATTCGGTGGACGGGATTCTCACCCGTCTTTCGCTACTCATACCGGCATTCTCACTTCTAAGCGCTCCACCAGTCCTTCCGGTCTGACTTCACAGCACTTAGAACGCTCTCCTACCACTGTTCGTAAGAACAGTCCGCAGCTTCGGTGATACGTTTAGCCCCGGTACATTTTCGGCGCAGAGTCACTCGACCAGTGAGCTATTACGCACTCTTTAAATGGTGGCTGCTTCTAAGCCAACATCCTGGTTGTCTAAGCAACTCCACATCCTTTTCCACTTAACGTATACTTTGGGACCTTAGCTGGCGGTCTGGGCTGTTTCCCTTTCGACTACGGATCTTATCACTCGCAGTCTGACTCCCAAGGATAAGTCATCGGCATTCGGAGTTTGACTGAATTCGGTAACCCGGTAGGGGCCCCTAGTCCAATCAGTGCTCTACCTCCGAGACTCTTACCTTGAGGCTAGCCCTAAAGCTATTTCGGAGAGAACCAGCTATCTCCAGGTTCGATTGGCATTTCACCCCTACCCACACCTCATCCCCGCACTTTTCAACGTGCGTGGGTTCGGGCCTCCATTCAGTGTTACCTGAACTTCACCCTGGACATGGGTAGATCACCTGGTTTCGGGTCTACGACCACGTACTCATGCGCCCTATTCAGACTCGCTTTCGCTGCGGCTCCGCATCTTCTGCTTAACCTTGCACGGGATCGTAACTCGCCGGTTCATTCTACAAAAGGCACGCCATCACCCTTTAACGGGCTCTGACTACTTGTAGGCACACGGTTTCAGGATCTATTTCACTCCCCTTCCGGGGTGCTTTTCACCTTTCCCTCACGGTACTGGTTCACTATCGGTCACTAGGGAGTATTTAGCCTTGGGAGATGGTCCTCCCGGATTCCGACGGAATTTCACGTGTTCCGCCGTACTCAGGATCCACTCTGGAGAGAACAACATTTCAGTTACAGGGCTGTTACCTTCTTTGGCGGGCCTTTCCAGACCTCTTCGCTTATATCGTTCCTTTGTAACTCCGTATAGAGTGTCCTACAACCCCAAGAGGCAAGCCTCTTGGTTTGGGCTGTTCCCGTTTCGCTCGCCGCTACTCAGGGAATCGCATTTGCTTTCTCTTCCTCCGGGTACTTAGATGTTTCAGTTCCCCGGGTATGCCTTCTCATACTCTATGTATTCAAGTATGGATACTACTCCATTACGAGCAGTGGGTTTCCCCATTCGGAAATCTCCGGATCAAAGCTTGCTTACAGCTCCCCGAAGCATATCGGTGTTCGTCCCGTCCTTCATCGGCTCCTAGTGCCAAGGCATCCACCGTGCGCCCTTTCTAACTTAACCATTTCTTACTTTAGAAAGAATCACTATGTGTGATGAACTTTGCATTGCATTCAATGTGAATGTATTACTTATTGTTATCTAGTTTTCAAAGAACAATCCTGTCTCGCTAGAGACATGTCTTGAAGGAATGATCCTTCAAAACTAAACAAGACGAAAACGCACACTGCTCCATATATCCTTAGAAAGGAGGTGATCCAGCCGCACCTTCCGATACGGCTACCTTGTTACGACTTCACCCCAATCATCTGTCCCACCTTCGGCGGCTGGCTCCATAAAGGTTACCTCACCGACTTCGGGTGTTACAAACTCTCGTGGTGTGACGGGCGGTGTGTACAAGGCCCGGGAACGTATTCACCGCGGCATGCTGATCCGCGATTACTAGCGATTCCAGCTTCACGCAGTCGAGTTGCAGACTGCGATCCGAACTGAGAACAGATTTATGGGATTGGCTAAACCTTGCGGTCTCGCAGCCCTTTGTTCTGTCCATTGTAGCACGTGTGTAGCCCAGGTCATAAGGGGCATGATGATTTGACGTCATCCCCACCTTCCTCCGGTTTGTCACCGGCAGTCACCTTAGAGTGCCCAACTAAATGCTGGCAACTAAGATCAAGGGTTGCGCTCGTTGCGGGACTTAACCCAACATCTCACGACACGAGCTGACGACAACCATGCACCACCTGTCACTCTGTCCCCGAAGGGAAAGCCCTATCTCTAGGGTTGTCAGAGGATGTCAAGACCTGGTAAGGTTCTTCGCGTTGCTTCGAATTAAACCACATGCTCCACCGCTTGTGCGGGCCCCCGTCAATTCCTTTGAGTTTCAGTCTTGCGACCGTACTCCCCAGGCGGAGTGCTTAATGCGTTAGCTGCAGCACTAAGGGGCGGAAACCCCCTAACACTTAGCACTCATCGTTTACGGCGTGGACTACCAGGGTATCTAATCCTGTTCGCTCCCCACGCTTTCGCTCCTCAGCGTCAGTTACAGACCAGAGAGTCGCCTTCGCCACTGGTGTTCCTCCACATCTCTACGCATTTCACCGCTACACGTGGAATTCCACTCTCCTCTTCTGCACTCAAGTTTCCCAGTTTCCAATGACCCTCCCCGGTTGAGCCGGGGGCTTTCACATCAGACTTAAGAAACCGCCTGCGAGCCCTTTACGCCCAATAATTCCGGACAACGCTTGCCACCTACGTATTACCGCGGCTGCTGGCACGTAGTTAGCCGTGGCTTTCTGGTTAGGTACCGTCAAGGTGCGAGCAGTTACTCTCGCACTTGTTCTTCCCTAACAACAGAGCTTTACGATCCGAAAACCTTCATCACTCACGCGGCGTTGCTCCGTCAGACTTTCGTCCATTGCGGAAGATTCCCTACTGCTGCCTCCCGTAGGAGTCTGGGCCGTGTCTCAGTCCCAGTGTGGCCGATCACCCTCTCAGGTCGGCTACGCATCGTCGCCTTGGTGAGCCATTACCCCACCAACTAGCTAATGCGCCGCGGGTCCATCTGTAAGTGACAGCCGAAACCGTCTTTCATCCTTGAACCATGCGGTTCAAGGAACTATCCGGTATTAGCTCCGGTTTCCCGGAGTTATCCCAGTCTTACAGGCAGGTTACCCACGTGTTACTCACCCGTCCGCCGCTAACATCCGGGAGCAAGCTCCCTTCTGTTCGCTCGACTTGCATGTATTAGGCACGCCGCCAGCGTTCGTCCTGAGCCAGGATCAAACTCTCCGAAAAAGTACAAAACCGAAGTTTTGTTTTTCGTCAGCGTTTGACTGACTACCTATGATGTTTCATAGGATTTTTTTATAAAACTCGAATTAACAGGTACGTTTTGTCTTGTTTAGTTTTCAAAGATCATCTTCGCCGTCTCTCAGAGGCGACTTTATTAATATAACATTCTATCAAGATAAAGTCAACAACTTTTTTCTTTATGTTATTTAATAACCGCACTGTTTTAGCGGCGAATACAAATATAACACCTTTTAAGAGAGGAAACAAGTGTTTTTTCTAGATAATTTATTTTTTCTTATCTCTTCCTATATAATCATACAAAAATTGATTGTCACAGGAATTCTCTATTGTTGATCCTGAAGGTCTTTAGTATATTTATAATAGAAGAAAACTAAATAACCGCAGGGGGAGCTTTGTGCTGAGAGTGAACATTCGTTGTTCTGACCCTTTGAACCTGTCAGTTAATACTGAAGTAGGAATGTGGATTCAATTGAATACATGTGGTGTATTCAACTCGATATGTTTTTCTATGAATAACATACTCATCCTTACACGGTCTCTCCTTGCTCAATTCATGAAAAGGGAGATTTTTTTATGCAGCAATCAAATCAATTGGTACGACTGATGGAAATCGCAATTATGACTTCACTTGCACTAGTATTAGATTACTTATCAGGTCTCTTTTTAAGAATGCCGAACGGCGGATCTCTTGCGCTGATTATGATACCCGTCATTCTTATGTCTATTAGATGGGGAATATCAACCGGGTTTATCATTGGTGTGCTTATTGCAGGCCTTCAGCTGATGAATGGCCCTATTATCGCTACACCAGTTCAAGGATTTCTCGATTATTTCGTCGCATCTGTTGTCATTTCCCTAAGCGGCCTATTTTCTGGATTGATTAAAAAAGCCATTCAGGATCAAAAGCGAAAGCAGCAATTCTTCTATATTACCTTATCCGTATTTGTTGCAAGTTTCTTTAGACTGTTGACGTTCTTTATCTCTGGTGTTGTTTTCTTTTCTCATTATGCACCAAAAGGAACTCCAGGTTGGGTTTACTCTTTAATTTATAACAGCACATATATGGTTCCTTCATTTATTATTTGCAGTATCGTTCTTTGCATACTCATACCAAGTGCATCTCGTTTGGTTTTTCCTCACCAAAAATAACTGGCTGATTTCAGCTGGTTATTTTTTTATGCATAATTTGCCGCTCTATGGAATCTATTAATAGTAGAAGATTTCATGTTGGAGGTACGCCAATGAACCCTTACTCCATTATGCTGTGCTGCTATATTCTCAGTCTTGCTTATTTTTTGGCAGGTTTCCATGAAGCTTTAAAAATAGCAGGAATAAAAGGAAAAGTAGAAGCTTCTCCTCTTATCTCTTATATGCTTTTAGCTGTGCTTTTCACTTTTTTCTCTCATTATTATTGGAAGCTGACGATTTAATTCGGTGTAGATGGTCATTTAATACAGGCAGCTCCCACCCATACCCTATTTCATCATGCTTCTCGCCAGCCAGCTCGAACTGGCTGGTAACGACAAAATGAGGTTGAAGCTTTTGATAAAAATGCTTTGCCGAATTTTGTTCAAATACCCACAGCATGATATTCTGATACCCTTTCTCTATTAAATAACTCACTCCTTCTGCAATTAAAGCGATACCTGCTCCTGATCTCTGTTTCTCTTGCAATAAATAGATCGCGTAAAGTTCTCCATCATATGTTGGATAGCGCTCATCACGTTGTTTTCCAAAAGAAGCAAAACCAAATACCCCCTCGGCATCCTCTGCGACAAACGTCCCTTCAAGTGACCTTCTTCTCCAGCTCTCTTCTCGATCTTCTATATTTAAACCATCCAAATAATCCTGATTAATAATGCCTTGATAAGTCGTCTGCCAGCTCTTCACATGTATTTCGGCAATTTTAGGAATATCTTGTTGTACAGCATGCCTCACCTTCATCCGCGCCACTCCTTCTCACTGTTTTCATCCTATCTTTATTATGATAAATTCCTATTTCCTAAAATTCAATCAATAAAGGATATTCGTTGACATTTTGTCAACACACCTTTATATTGGGTACGACTTCTTTTATAGAAGAGTTGATACATCATACAAAGGATGGCGTAAAATGGATTCTAAAACAACTGAGTTTGGGTCTCTCTTAAAGGAAAGATTGCAACAACGTTCTCTATCTTTAAGAGAGCTCAGCACGTACACAGGAATTGATAAAGCGACACTGTCTCGAATCATGAATGGAAAAAGAAAACCAACTTTGAATCATCTGCAGCGGCTTTCAGATTCTCTGAACCTATCATTAGATCAACTATTAGCTGCTTCAGGGTTTCCAATCAAAAACGAAAAGGTACATAGTGATACGTTCATACAAACGGTCGTAGAGATCGAAAAAACACTGAAAGATGAGGAGGTCTACGACGGTACATTTAGTCAGACCAAATTGAAACAAATGCTAAACGAATATGAGACCTATAGCCAAACAAACGAGGGAAAAGAAACGATCTCAGCAAAGTTTGAGAAAAAGATGGAGGCGGTAAACGGCGCCGGGCCATTCCTTCAGCATTTGAAAGACATGTACAGCTTATTTATGATCGGACGAGGTACTTCTCGAGAATTAATGCTGATGGGGGGCACACTCCTTTATTTCATTATGCCTGTTGACTTAATACCAGATTATATTTTTCCGATCGGCTACATTGATGATGCTGCGGCTGTGAAAATCGTCATAGACCAGCTGACAAATAGGTAACAGGAAAAGAAGCTATGAAAAAACAGTACAACATTGACTTCATACTTTTACTCACTGTTATTTGTTTATTTGTCATCAGCCTGATAGCTGTATATAGCGGATCAGGACAGTATGAATCGCAGGATATGTTTTATTTCGTCAAAAGACAAATTTTCTGGTATATCGTCGGTTTCGGTCTTATGGCCGCTGCTGCATACTTTGATTATGAACTTCTTGAGCGTTTATCTTTTCGGTTATTTACAGGTGGTATTTTTCTCATTATTCTTGTGCATTTTTTCGGAACGAGTCAAAACGGATCCCAAAGATGGATCAGCTTCGGTTCAATCAAAGTTCAGCCATCAGAGTTCATGAAAATTTTTGTGATCCTGCTGCTAGCGGCTGTCTTGAACCAATACAAGCATCAGCGATTTTCGTTTAAAGAAAGCATCATTCCTACAAGTAAAGTCGTTTGCTGGACCGTTGTCCCTTTTTTCCTCATCTTAATTCAGCCTGATTTAGGGACAGCGCTCGTGATATTATCTATCGCCTTTACACTGATGCTTGTGTCAGGAATTTCCAGCAAAATGATAGCCGCATTAATGGCTTCTTTTCTTGCACTTCTTTCATTTTTGGTCTACTTACACAACGAACACTTTGAGCATTTCACAAAAATCATTAAGCCACATCAGCTTGATCGCATTTATGGCTGGCTCTCCCCCGATGAATTTGATTCAACATACGGGTATCAGCTGAAACAATCGATGCTCGGCATTGGATCAGGTCAATTATCAGGTAGCGGTTTTACACAGGGTCATCAAGTACAAGGAGGTAATATCCCTGAAGCGCATACGGATTTTATCTTTGCCGTCATTGGTGAGGAGTTTGGTTTTATCGGCGCCTCCCTTTTGATGTGTTTGTACTTAATGATGATTTACCGAATCATTCATGTGGCTATGCATGCTAATACGCTTTATGGATTGTACATATGTGCAGGTGTCGTTGGGCTGATCGTGTTTCAAGTTTTCCAAAACGTAGGGATGACAATCGGTTTAATGCCTGTGACGGGACTTGCGCTTCCTTTTATCAGCTATGGAGGCAGTGCGCTATTGACTAACATGACCGCCATTGGCCTCGTGTTTAGTGTCAATATCAGGTCATCATCCTATATGTTTGGAGACAACTGGAATTGAAGATGATGGCATTTCTTCTATCTCATTTCAAAAAAGTTGACCGCGTTCTTGCTGGAACGATTGTGTTCCTCTGCTTATTTGGTTTACTGATGGTGTACAGTGCAAGTTATCCTTTAGGAGAAGTGAAGTATGAGAAGGGCAGCTATTTCTTTATCAAACAATGGCAATGGCTCCTGATTGGGGGATTCTTTTTTTTCATTGCCGCTCTTTTCCCTTATCAGATTTATCGTAAATGGATGAAATGGCTTGTCATGCTGTCATTGCTATGTCTCATCCTAGTCCTGATTCCTGGAATTGGTGTTGTCAAAAACAATTCACAGCGGTGGATTCAGCTGGGCTCTCTTATGCTCCAACCTTCGGAAGCTGTGAAACTAGTGATGGTGATCTATTTTGCCTATGTGTACGCGAAAAAACAGGCGTACATTACATCTTTTAAAAAAGGCGTACTGCCGCCACTCATCCTTTTAAGTCTTGTTTTTTTATTAATCTTAAAGCAGCCTGATTTAGGCACAGCTGTGTCTATTTTATTAAGCTGTGGCATCATTTTATTATGCGCTGGGCTGAAAACGCGCCATCTTATTTTGCTAGGATCGACTGCCTTAGCATGTATCACTTTTTTTGCAGTGACAGCACCTTACCGTTTGAAGCGGCTGACTTCTTTTCGTGATCCTTTTCAGTATGAAGATGGAGATGGCTATCAGCTGATTCATTCGTATCTCGCAATGAATTCAGGCGGACTGACAGGGAATGGCTTAGGCGGGAGTATTCAAAAGCTAGGCTTTCTTCCAGAAGCCCATACGGATTTTATTATGGCCATTATCAGTGAAGAGCTGGGCATTATGGGGATTTTGATTGTGATAGGTGCATATCTATTCATCATGTATCGCGCAATGCGAATTGTGCAGGCTTTACATGACCCTTTTGGAAAACTGTTAACGATCGGGCTTACGTTTCAAATCATGCTCCAAGCAGTCTTTAATTTAGGTGCTGTCTTTGGTCTTCTTCCGATCACAGGCATTCCGCTTCCTTTCATTAGTTATGGCGGCTCCTCCCTAGTGTTCATGATGATATCTGCTGGTATTCTCGTAAATCTTTCTTCATATGTAAAAAGGAATCCATATCGGGCGCATGCCAAATAGACACCTTCTGATGGAAGGTGTCTCAGCGTGTAGACAAACCCTCGCATTCGTTGTCAGGTCTGCGCGCTGGTGCTCACGAATGTTCAATTCGCTCCGCAAAAGTAGCTGCTCTTCCTAGACTTCAAAGGTTTTCTATCACGCTGAATTGATTTTATTCTTCTATTTGAGTATCAGCGATCTCTTTTTTTCTTGGTTGTTTGATTTCATTCGTTAGTTCCTGAATGCTTTGCTTCACATTGCCTTTGCCGGAAAAGTTCTCAATAATTTCTTTGACGTCAATTCCAGAGGATGCTTTCAGGCTTTCTTGCAGACTGGACATGAGGTTTGTAGCATAGCCAGTGACTTTATTGGCACCGCTACCTTCTCCGTTACCTCCCGTATCCACAACCGTAATTTTATCAATGTTAGAAAGTGGTGCAGAGACTTGCTTCGCATATTCAGGAAGCATTTTCACAATCATATCAAGGATTGCTGCCTGACCATACTGTTCGAATGCTTCAGCGATTTTCTCTTTCGCTTCCGCTTCCGCAAGTCCTTTCAGTCTAATGACTTCTGCTTCTGTTTCCCCTTTCGCACGATCAGCTTCCGCTTTGGCAAGCCCGTCAATTCGGACTTTCTCAGCTTCTGCTTTTGCCATTGCTTCAATGCTGTATTTCTTGGCATCTGCTTCAGCGAGGCGTTTCGCTTTTTCCGCCGCAGCTGACTGCTCAACCGCATAACGATCCGCATCCGCTTTCTTTTTCACTTCAGAATCGTATTGACGCTCACGACGCTGGATCTCTTTTTCTTCTAATTCAATTTGCTTCTGACGTTCAATGATTTTCACTTGCATTTCTTGTTCAGTTACGTGCTGACGGTTACGTGCTGTTTCAAGATCGTACGCTTGGTCGGCACTTGCTTTTGCTGTATCTTGTTCACGTCTGAATTCTGCTCTTTTCAGTTCATTGATCTTTTCTGCTTCAGCGATTTCAGTGGCACGCTCAAGCTCAGATTTCTTCGCATCTTTATCTGCTTCTGCACGTTTGATACGTGTTTCTTTATCTGCTTCTGCTGTTGCGATATCTGCATCGCGTTTCACTTGGGCAATTCTAGGTTTACCTAGTGATTCTAAATAGCCATTTTTATCACGGACATCTTTGATGGTAAACGATACAATGACAAGACCCATTTTCGCTAGATCTTGAGAAGCGACACGCTGTACTTCTTGAGAAAATTTCTCTCTGTTTTTATAAATCTCTTCAACTGTCATTGACCCTAAAATGGAGCGAAGGTGTCCTTCTAAAACTTCTCTCGCTTCGTTTTCGCGGTCTTCTTTTGTTTTACCTAAAAATTGCTCTGCAGCAGTAGCAATTTCTTCAATCGATCCGCCGATTTTAATGATGGCTGTTCCGTCCGCCATGACTGGAACACCTTGTTCAGTATAGACTTCAGGTGTTGAAACATCTAGCTTGCTAGATAGTAAGCTGAGCGGCTCTGCTTGTTGAAAAACAGGGAGTACAAAGGTACCTCCGCCTCTTACAATCTTAATCTTGTTTCCACCTTCATCCACGTGGACATTTTTACTTCCTAGGTAACTTCCTGTGACGATTAACGCTTCATCTGGACCTGCAGTCCGGTATTTCGAAACAAATACACCAATAAGTGCAATCAGAATCACAAGCACAATTCCAATGATAATCAAAATGGTTGTTCCTGGCATAGCATTCCCTCCTAGATTTCTTCATTTGGTATAACTGATAAGACGCCTTTGTTCACTTCGACGACCAGTACCTGAGTTCCATATGGAATCTCCTCTTCGTCGAAACTGACGGCAGGCTTTGAGATTTTCCCGCTATTACTAATTAACAGCACTTCTCCAAACCCGTCTTTTGGAACAGATACAATGATCTCCCCAGTTCTTCCTTTTAAGTCGGCCTCCGTATATGAAAGAGATTCTTCAGCAGAGGAAAGCGGGACTAAGACAAATACATTCAAACAGGTCACAAGAACCACTGCGAGGATGGCAGATAAGACTGCGCCAAGTCCACTCCCTACAATTGCTGTTTTTTCAGAGATAAACCCTCCAGCCGAGAAAAAGGTAAGAAATGCGAGAATTAATGTTGGTTGAAGGAATGGAACAGGAATCGCTTCAAACAATCCATCAAATACATCGCCGAAAAAGACGAAAACAAGTGTCAGGATTCCTGATATCATCAATATGTATAAATACAGCGTCTGAAGTGGCAGCCCGAACACATCCATCTTCCTCACCCTTTCTTCATGAAATGAACAGCCTTTGTTTCATTTAGACCATGCTCACCTCCAATGTATTCCTTCTAACAGGTAATACGAACCACTTTTGTAAAGGTTTCAAATTTACTCACAATTCTTCACAGGAATTCGCCGATAGCTAAAGAATGATTGTCATGTACCAGTATGTTAAAATTTGATCTTGAGGTGATGAAAATGAGTTTATTACATGATGCAAGACAAGAATTGTGGCAAGAGCTACAAGGTTTGAACGAAGAACAATTGAATCAAAAATTATCTGATGATACTTGGAGTATTCAAGAGGTGGCAGATCATTTAAAGAAGATGGACCTCGTGGCAGCAACACATCTAGCTGCTGAGGGAAAAAAAGCACCGATCAAAGAATATGAGCCAAAGCCGGTGGAAATGGCAGAGGATCGTTCTAGAAAAGCGACTGCGCCTAGTATTGTTGAGCCTGAGCGCAAGCATGTGACACCTACACATTTAAAAGATGAGCTCGATACAGCACGTGAGCAGCTCAATCAAATTTTATCAACATTTACTGAGGATGATTTCAAGCGCGTCATTGCACACCCTGTGTTTGAAGAGTTATCCCTTAAGCAATATCTTGATTTTATCGGCGCACACGAAAAACGCCATATCCATCAAATCAAAGAAATTAAAGAACAGCTCTAAGACATAAAAAAGACTCCCTTTTGGGAGCCTTTTCAGCGTGTAGACAAACCCTCGCATTCGGTGTTAGTCCTGCGTGCTGGTGCTCACGAATGTCAAATTCGCTCCGCTCCAGTACTCGTCCTTCCTAGACTTCAAAGGTTTTCTATCACGCTAAAAAGAAGACAAAGGGCTAAAATAAAGATCATTTTAGCCCTTTGTCAACAATGAAAAAAGACTCCCTTTTGGGAGCCTTTTTTCATTGTTACACTGTTTTAGGTGTTAGATCAAAACAGCGAGCATAAATCCAGTTGTACGCTTTTTCGTTTAGATCTCTTGGGTTTCCAATTGTTTGCGGATCTTTCATTGCTTCTTTAGATAAGCGGTCAATCATATCTTTTGATACACCTTGTTCTTCTAATGAAGGAACTTCTAGGTCTTCCACTAAATCATACATCCAGTTCACTGCTGCTTTTGCGGCTTCCTCTGTTGACATTCGGCTAATATCAATTCCAAATGCTTGCGCAATACGAGCAAATTTTTCGGGATACCCTTTCCAGTTATACTCCATCACCGGTCCCATCATTGCTGCGACACACTGACCGTGCGCTACAGGAATAATGCCTCCGAGTGTTTGACTCATCGCATGTGCAGCTCCAGCTGATTCGCTTCCATAAGAAAGTCCGGCAAGCATTGCAGCTTGTGCCATTCCATATCTGGCTTCTAAGTCCTCACCATCGGCAAAGGCACGGCGAATATAATGAGCTGCATATTCAATGGCCATGAGCGCGACCGCATCTGTAATAGGCTGAGCAAATTTCATTGTATAGCATTCAATGGCGTGTGCAAGTGCATCAATTCCAGTCATTGCTGTCACATGAGGCGGCATGGATACATGAAGCTCTGGATCAATGACTGTGAGGTGAGCTGCAATGAGCGGGCCACCTGTGTTGAATTTGAATTCTCTTTCTTCATCTGTAATCACTGCCCACTGCGTTACTTCTGAACCTGTACCAGCCGTTGTTGGAATAGTGGTTAAAGGTGGAATTCTCTTTTCAAGCGGTTTTTTTCCCTCTGCCGCTTCGTAATCAAGGACTGAGCCTTCATGCGTCGCTTCTACACCGATCGCCTTCGCTGTATCCATTGAGCTTCCGCCGCCTACTGCAACTAATCCATTACAGCCTTCTTTTTCATATAACGCAGAGCCTTCATTCACTAACCGGACTGGCGGGTTTGGCTCTACTTTATCAAATAGCACCACATCGATTTGTGCTTCTTTTAATGAAGCAATCACTGGATCTACCACGCCCGCCAGGTAAATACCTGGGTCTGTTACAAGTAATACCTTTGAGACACCGTATGCTTTTACTTCTTCCCCAACATGTTTCACTGCACCGATGCCATGTTTGATGACAGTCGGAATTTCAAATGTATGGAATTTCTGCATGCTTTCAATTTTCATATTTAATGTCATATAGAATCTCCTCCAAATGTGTGATTTTTATTGAAACCAACGAATCGCTTCAGGTTTTGTATTACGATATACATGCTTCAGCTCCGTATATTCCTCGAGCCCAGTGCGCCCTAATTCACGTCCTAGACCTGATTGCTTATATCCACCCCAAGGTGCTTGAGCGAAATAAGGATGGAAATCATTGATCCAAACTGTGCCTAATCTTAATTGACGAGCGACTCTTTCGGCCTTGCTGATATCAGAAGACCACACGGCTCCTGCTAATCCATAAATCGTATCGTTTGCCAGCTCAATCACTTCTTCCTCTGTACGGAAGGATTCAACTGTCAATACTGGGCCAAAGACTTCTTCCTGGACAATCCGCATCTCTGACGTGCAGCCTGAGAAAATCGTTGGCAAGTAGAAGAACCCATTTGAAAGCTCATCTGCGTCAGGTCTTTTTCCGCCTGTTTCTAATTTGGCGCCTTCATCTAACCCAATGCTGACGTATTTTTCTACTTTTTCTCGATGCTCAGCTGAGATGAGCGGGCCGCTTTGGGTTTCTTCATCAAAGCCGTTGCCTAGCTTGATTTTTTTCGTACGCTTCACCAGTTCTTCTAGAAATTCATCATGAATGGATTCTTCCACTAGCAAACGTGAACCTGCTGAACACACTTGCCCTGAATGGAAAAACACAGCATTCATTGCCTGGTCAACCGCTACGTCTAAATCAGCATCTTGAAACACAATATTCGGATTTTTCCCGCCGAGCTCAAGGGCGATTTTCTTCACATTCCCACTGGCTCCCTGCATGATTTTCTTGCCTGTTTCAATACCGCCTGTAAATGAAATCAAATCTACTTGATCATTCACAGCAAGCTCATCACCAACCGTTGCACCTGGCCCAAGGACTAGGTTCGCAACCCCTGCTGGAATGCCTGCTTCTTCAATGAGTTTGAATACTTTGATCGTGGTGAGTGGTGTAATTTCACTTGGCTTTAATACGATTGTATTCCCCGCCGCTAGAGCAGGAGCGATTTTCCAGCTCGCTTGAAGCAATGGATAGTTCCAAGGAGTAATTTGCCCGCATACACCGACAGGCTCTCTGACTAATTCACTTTTTGAGTTCGGGATCGGCGATGCAATGATTTCCCCACCATCTTTGTCGGCAAGCCCTGCATAATATTGGAACACGTCCGCAATATCGTCCATATCAGCTTTGCTTTCCTCTACTGTTTTACCAGTATCAAGCGATTCCAATTTGGCTAGTTCATCAAGATCACGTCTAATTAATTCAGCAATCTTAAACACCATATTTCCTCTTTCAAGTCCAGGCAAGTTTGCCCAGTCACCTTGATCGAAGGCTTTTCTCGCTGCCTTAATGGCGAGCTGCGCGTCATTTCTTGATCCTTCACTGACTGTCGCGATCACTTCTTGATTAAATGGATTGATGATATCCCGCGTGTCGCCACTTTTGGCGCCAACCCATTGTCCATCTATAAATAGTGTTTGACTCATAGAAGGAACCTCCTCTGATTCTTTTCAATAAATTTGTTAAATAAAAATTTAACGTTTTGAACATAATTAACGTATCATGTTCAAATTTTTCTGTCAAAGGGAGATATGCTTCATTTTCTTTTGACATTTTGCATTCTTTCGTTAACATATAGTCCATAAAGATTTTTTTGAACGTATTGAATTCTCTAAATAGAAAGCAGGGACAAGATGAAAAAGCAGGAGCAGTCACAAGCAGAGGATCGTATTCTAGCTGCTAAAGATCTAGTCATTGATTCCATAGCTGAAACGATGGATCTCTATGGAATTACACGAAGTGCTGGTATTCTCTATGGGACCATGTATTTAAATGAAGAAATGACGCTGGATGAAATGCGTGAAGAGCTGCAAATGAGCAAGCCAAGTATGAGTACAGGTGTGAAAAAACTGCAAGACATGAATATTGTCAAAAAGACCTTTCACCGAGGACGAAGAAAACACAGCTTTGTTGCTGAAAAAGACTTTTTTAAGTTTTTCATGAACTTCTTTCCACAAAAGTGGGAACGAGAGGTCGAGGTCAATTTAGCGGCGATAGAAGAAGCGCAAGTGCGGCTTCAAGAGGTGGCTCGTGATGATCAGTTGGAGGAACATGTAAGAGAGGAAGCGCAGCAACTGATTGAGCAGCTTGAAAGTTCAAAAGCCTACTATGACTGGCTGAGACGTTTAGCAGACTCTGTTCATTCAGGGGAAATCTTTGACTATATCCCGATTGATCAGAAAGATAAATAGACGATGTGTGTGCGTTTTAAAGCTTGAATTTTACAGGAGGATTGATTATAATAAATTATGTCGTAACACATCGGGGCATTAGCTCAGCTGGGAGAGCGCTACGCTGGCAGCGTAGAGGTCAGCGGTTCGATCCCGCTATGCTCCATAAAGAAAAACCATTCTTGAGAAATCAAGGATGGTTTTTTTATGTATTTATTTCTTACAGCTCTGTTTGTTCTTTGTTTTTTCTTAACCTTAATATCTTTATGATGCGGTACGCGATCACAGAGACATAAGCCGTGATGAGAATGCTTGTGTAAGACACAGGATAATCACTCGTCATTCCGTGATAAAAGAAATAGATGAGCAGCACTGACAGCATGATGACTTGGAACAGTTCCTTTTTCATTTCACTCTCCCCTTATGATAGTGATTCGGTCGATTATATCACAAATGATGTCATTTTTTGTTAGCTATCAGCAAGGGGAAATCCATTCACCTGCTGATAGCACTTTATGAATGATCACTTTTTCAGCAATCGTTCGATTTTGTTCTTCGTCTTCGGACCGTATATCCCATCTGCCGCTAGACCATTCATAAGCTGGAACCGCTTGACCGCATTCGCTGTTTTTGATCCATAATAGCCATCAATCCCGTTGTTTTTTGCCCCTTTGTCTGGGTAAAAATAGAGAGAAGATAATGCTTTTTGCACGGCAGTGACTTGTGGTCCTTTTGTTAAGGGCTTGGTTATTTTTAAGATGCCCGATGGCAAGATATCTAACTTTTTAGATGTACTTGATTTAGATTTTATCGAGCCATTTGCTAATAATTTTCCAACTGACTTTGTCTTAATTGGCTTTTCAGAAACTTTATTTGATATAAATGACACCAAGAAAGGTCTTTTACCCGCTTGAAGCTGCGTTAAAGTCAAACTGCCCATCATTTCAAGGTGCGGGTAGTCCTTAAAACTCTTCCAGTCTCCACCCCACGAAAACCCTAGTGATTTCCCAATTTGCGCTACTCGACGCCATTTCTCGTTAACCGTCCAAAGCGCTTTTTTCCCATCCGCACTTAATAGAACGTAATCAATCGCTAAACCATAGTTGTGATTTGATTGACCACCCTTACCATTGGTGACAATCTTCCCAGGAGCGGTACGACCTTGAGCGTAAAGCTTATTTTGTTCTGCAAACGAACGGTAACCAGAAGTAATTTGTACATAGATACCTTCTTTGTATGCTTGCTTAATCATTTCAATTGCAGTTTCTTTTACAACACTGTGAATGCCGGCACCCATATTTCTAACCGAACGGTCTATAAGAGTTTGCAATCCAATTTTTTCAGCCATGTTCTTTGTTCTCCTTTGATTAGTGTATTGAGCCTTAAAAAAAGCCCCTGCTAAGGGACTTAGAAATTTGTATTTTTTTCTTCTGCTTTTGGTTTTAATAAAGATGTTAATTTTTTGATTGTATTATATGGGGAAGTAATGAACCAACTGACTGCCGCAAAAAGATTGGAGCCTAGACAGCTCACAATGATAAATGCTAATGCGAAATAAAAAACAAGTTGAGTATCTCCGCTCCATTCATTCATGAATTCAGTCTTTCTTAAGATAAACACAAAAACAGGATGGAACAAGAAAATTCCTAGTGAATAATCCCCCCACTTTGTTAGAATACTCTTCTTACTATTTACTGCGATAAGAACAAGCAAACATATCCAAGCTGACAAGAGATAATGAAGGAGCATTTTCATTAAATAACTTTCATCATGAGCCAAAAATCGTTTTATTCCAAAGCTGCCACGAAACAGCCATTCTAAGTTTGGTGTGTACTCAATCAATAAAATTGTTAATGATCCCGTCACTATGAGTAACACCTTTGCCATTGAGGGTTTTATAATCTTATAAACAGCATTCAAGCTTTCCTTTGTCATAAAAAAGCCAGCAAAAAAGAAGGGTGCAAATGAAATTGTCCTTTGATAACTAAGTGTGTAAGATGTAAAATTCGGATAAACCTCTTTCACTGTATTTACGATCACACCTGTGTACTGGCGTGAAATAAAACAGACAATGAATATAATAATAAAGATACTTAATTTCCCTATTAAACTTAGTCTTAACTTTGATAACCCCCAAGCTAGTGCATACCAAAAGAGCATACTTACGATATACCACAAATGAAATTGCGGCTTACCATAATGAAACGATAGGGTTTTATATTCTCCTATAAAATAAAGAAACCAGTCAAAAAACGACTGAAATATAATGTATAAAAGAAATAGATTAATCATTTTACTTACTTTCATTCTTTTAGCTAAATACCCACTGATAAAAATAAAAAGTGGCATATGAAAAGCGTAAATAAACACAAAAAGCTGATAATAATTCTGTTTATTGAGTTCTATTAAGTGTCCGAAAACAACTAGAAAAATCAACAAGCCCTTTATATTACTTAATTTTAAATCTTTTTCTAACAACTGGCTTCCCTCCAACTCCAATTTTAGGATATATGAAGAAGGAAGCCAGCGCAACTATACATTTATTTTGTTAGCCCTCTTTGTTTCAGGGTATCTTTTTGTAATTGACCTTTGTAGGTCACATAATTGTTTTTAAACCAAGCGATAATGGCTGTCACCATCGTAAAAATGGTGGAACCTGCTACATATAGTGCCTCACCAGCGGTTTGTACTTGCTCCTCACTAATCGGCAGCACCGTCTGTCCAAACATGACAAGCGTTTGATTGATGAGCGCAATAAAAAGAAGCAATGTGCGAATCACAGTGCCTTTGTCGAATGTCTTCATGATTTTTCCTCCTATTTTAAATTCCGTTCAATTTTGTCGAGTTTGTCGATCACAACGTCATATTTCTCACTAAACTTTGCTAACACATCATTTTGCGCCTCGATTTGTGCATTAAGCTTGTTTTCTCGTTCCTTTGTTGTGTTGAGAACATAGAACAGAACCCAGCAAAAGAGAACGGCAAAAGGACCTTGTGTCATTAAGTTTTGGACGACATCTACTTCCATTGGAATCACCTTCTTCCCGAAATAAATTACCCGCATTGCACCAATTTGTCCGTTTCGGATCTGGATTGTAACTTACTTTTTACCATCTTAATTGAGATAAGGTAACGTAAGCTGTTCCAATAGTGATGGTTCTGCCAGTATTTTTGGGAGTAATATAAAATGTTAACTTATCTCCTGCTTTAAATTTTTGTTGAAGGAACATCACATAGACACTGGATGAAATAACTGGATTCCAATTTCCAAAGCGTTGATATTCTGATCCATTCACGTAGCATGAGATAATACTATCTGATCCAACCGGAATATTCGTACTTGTCAAATAAAGTCTTATTAAATATAAGCCGCTATTTTTCAAAGTAATTTCAGACCGTGAACGATCATATTCGCCCAAATCATCTGATCTTGTATCTCCAAAAAGGAGTTTTGTTGGAATATTTTCAGATGCTACAGTTGAAGAATTATTCTGATCATACGAATCAACAAAAGAAGTATTTGACATATCCTCCACTGTTAATATCCGTTTCCAGCCTCTGAAAATCCCATCTGTATGAGTCGTTCCGTACCAATGACTATTATCATAGCTTCGACTCACATGAAATGTTTTGCGATTATTTCCCGTTTCTATAATATCTACATTAAACCAAGAAGCATCGGTCGTTGATGGCATATTCACTGCGTTCGTTCCAGAGACATAATAAAAGCCAGATGGCAGCGTTAATATATCTGTACCAGTAGGGATAAGCATTCTATTTCCATTCGCCTTCAATAACGGATGCTCGTTCAACCTCTTCCATCCGCTCCATTCTTGCTGAGTACCGGTAACATCTGTCGTGGATCGATTGATGTACACATCACCTGTATTATTTGCCCCAATAATCCAGCCATAGGTATTTTCACTAAAGACTGATAAAGCTCTCATAGAACTTCTTGTCGGCAAATCAGGATGTGCTTCGTGGATATACCAAGAATGCACGCCCGGTAATTTAATGAGTTTATCCAAAATACTAGGATCGTTTGCATTAATTCTTTCGTATGCTCTTCCATCGTCAGCGGTAATTTTAGATAGTTGTCCTGCGTCCCATTTGTTTTTTTCGTTTTGACTAGGTATTTGCAGCCAATTGATCGCAATGTCATTCACATGATAGGAAAAACAAAATGCATTGCCTGATGTGTCAATCGCGATTCCTACGCCAATATTATTTTGACCCACAAGCTGAAAGCCTCTTAATGCAGCATTACCTATAGCAGGAGAATCGACTACTCCAGAACCACCTGGGGCATAGAAAGAGCAGGCACCTAACGATTTAATTCCGTTATAAATACTGCCGCCAGCTGGAATATTGACCAACTGGGATCCGTTATCATTCGTCATTTTATATAACTGAGATTGATTCCATTTCTTCTTTTCTGTTTCAGATGCGTGTACTCTCGAATCATTTGTATGTTTCAAGAACTGCTCTATTAATCCATGATCATTTTCAAGAAGTACTTTGACCATGTCATTAAACAAATCAGCATGTGCTTTATCATTTACTTCAAAAGGTTTTGGTTCTTTTATTTCCATTCAGTTTTCACTCCCTTGCTTTGATGCTTGGTTCCATTTCTTGTAGCTGCTCTAGAGTGAGCATCCTTTGCTCATATCCTGTTTTTAAATCTTCCATTGAACAATCGCCTAGTTCCACCGCTTGTTTGACCAATTCAGGGGTCACCCATTTAAAATACAACGCCATCACCCAATAATTCATGATTCACGCTCTCCTTTATATAAAAGGATCTCATTTTTTAGCGCTTTTATTTCGTTTGTTAAATGATCACATTGATGTTCAAGCTGTTTTCTCATGAGTTTTTCTTTGGCTACTTCTTGTGCTAGATAATCTAGCGGAAGAGGTGGTTGATACCTTGGATTGATTTGAGATTCCTTCCACCATTCTTTCAATTCTTTTGCCGTTGGCTTTGGCACATCTAAATGCCACTCGTTGATATACGAACCGTCTCCGTCATTTCTAAGTTCAAAGTCCTTTTGCGGGTCCGCATCGGGGTATTTATACTTAATGGCTTCATATAAAATCATAGAATCCTCCTATACTCTCGGGAAATTTCTGCCTCCTACTTCTGTAATGTCAAAATAGTTGTACCAGCCTGAATTATCTGATACATAACGACTAACATCTCCGTCATATCCTGCATACATGTAAATTTCTAAATAATCCCCTTTATTAGCAGGTACGTTCGCAGCACCATAAAGTCCCATACTAAAGCTCAACACATCAGATGGGCTTGTCGGACTCTGTCTTTGATGTGCAATATTTTTATATCTTCTTCCATTTAAATAGATCGATAATTCAAAGTTTGCGTATCGTTGAAAGGTTTCAATATAAACACCTGCATTCACTGAATACATTCCGTTTTCAGGGCAGATGAAGCGATTATTTTTAATATCAAAATTGTTATGACTGTCTTTTATCTTTCGATTAAAAAGGATTTTTTGATACTCACCTTTGGTTAATAACTGTTTTCCAGTTGTACCTATATTGGCATGACAGAATCCAGAAAGCTTATGCCAGTCGGTCCAACCCGATCCAGTCCACCAATGACGGCACCATGTACCCGTGCTATCAAAATAATTGCCCGCTTCGTTTCCAGTCCCATAGTAAAATTGAACAAATCGAAAATTACTATATTTTTCATTTTTCACAAAGCCAAATCTCGTAGGATATCCGGTATCATTCGCTTGTCCAATATCCATGAACGTAATGCCATCTGGATATTCCTCACCGCTGACTGATGCATCTTGAATGGCTTGATCGCCTGTTAGTTTAAATAAGCTTTCATTTTTGATTCCTTCTATTTGTAGCCTGAGCGCATTGTCATTCTCTACTAGAGTGTCGACCATCCGGTTAAATAAGTTGGCATGTGCTTTGTCAGAGGTTTCAAACGGTAAAGGTGATTTGATGTCCATTTCATTCCCCTCCATTAATAAATATCATCAATCTCAAAAACAAATTCGATGTCGCCGTCTTTTTGTTTGTCTGTCATGGTGCGGATGGCGGTGAATTTGCCGACTTCGTCGACAAGTGCTAGTTCGTTGATGACTTCTCCTGCAAGTTCTCCTTCGGCGATCGTGCAGGTGTAGCGGATTTTTGCTGGTTCCATGAATGTAAACGAATCAATCTCTTTTTGGACGAGTTCTTTTTTGAGTTTTTGTTCAGTGCCGTCTAGTGAGATCGGTTTTCCATCCTTCGTCCCGCCATTTCCAAATGCCATTTTGACGACTTTTGTGAGTTTTGTTCCTTCTGCTCTTGCCTTTGCCATTTGTTGACGTGCATATAGTGTTGTTACGGTTAATTGATCAGCCATTGTGATCCTCCTTATAGCTCTATTTTTTGAGAAGTAGCTGCTAGCATTTTTGATCCGTCCAGCGGAACAGATCCGTCGAGAATCCAGTAATGATCCTTAATTAGTAAGCTGCCGCCCTGTTCAGTTTGGACATGTACTGGCAATCGGAACGTCATTTTCTTTTTGGTTTGATGTGACAGCTGGTTGTTTGTGCGTAATGTCAGTGCCGCTTTTTGCCTTGTTTCATGTACCGGTCCAGTCATGACATAATTCATGCGATATGTGGTTTCTAACTTGTGCTGAAGCGGCATTCTCATCTTCAACGAATGCCGAAAACGAGCAGGTACATCGGTTGTCCCTCGAGTTCCGCTAAGATAAAACGACCCATTTAATAAAAATTCACCATTGAGTAAAATTGGGATATGATCGAAAAAACCCACTCTGCTTCGCAGTGTGAGCCTCCCGTGATGATCATTTTTTTCATGTACATCGGTATGATGAAATGCAGTGAACGTATAAGCCAAATGAGCCGGCTTTAACGTTTCAAGTATTTCTACAATATATCTAGTGTTTTGCAGATCATCTAGGTTCACACGTAAGGCGAAATGGTAGCGATTGGTGGTCAGACGGATGATGGCACTTGGATTTTTGAGAAAACGATTCACCGATTTCTCTAAAGAAAGATACGTGATCGGTGGAATGTTTGACATCATATTGAGTAAGCGTGCTCTGCGAAGTTCAATGGAATCATCTGATTCTCGCTGCACCTTCAGCATTCTTTCCCACCTATTCAATCCCCATGTCGCTGTCAAAGGGAAGAACTGATCCGTTAAATCGAAAATGGATTCATCCAATTGCTCAAACTCTGGCGCTTCTGTTTTGAGCAGGTGATCGACTTCATAAATCTCTGTAAAATATGGCGGCAAGTAGTTTTTCATTTCATCCTGTTTGCTCAATAACCTTCACCTGCCTCAGACGCGGTATCTCAATGTCCTGTAACACTAAGTTTTTTGACTCCCCATTCAATAACACGTTTGCATAATCTGATACACTTTCTGAATGGTACAGAATGTCATTTAATGCGGACATTCGAATGGTACTCTTTTCAAATGCGATTGATTTCAACAGCGCTTTGACCTTTTCTTCTATTTCTTTCTGCGCTCCTTCAAGGGTCCAGTCCATTTGAAGTTCGACGGCTACTTCTATGTCAATATTCAGCCATTTGGCGCTTTCGACGGTCGCTTTTGAACCGATAGGCGCTTGTCCTTCTCCTTCGCCTGGCACTGGGTCAATATATTCCTGTACTCTTTTAACAAGCAGATCTGATGCAACATCTAGATTGCCGTCTGTGATGACAATCTTGACCGTCCCTTCTCCGTTCCAAAGCGGGAATACCTTCGCTCTGCCAACCCCTGTCACTTCCTCAGCCCATTTTTTATAATGCGCCTTGTTGGCACTGACAGCCTCCCGCCTAGCACGTATTAAGTAGCGATCATATAACGAAGCGTCATCTTCTTCCTCTTGTCCGGGTATTACCAAATCTTTCATGATAATTGATTCAAGCCCCGGGATTGTATCAAGAGATAGTAGCGGCTGATCTGTTAATTGACCATTGCCGATCCTGCCAGGTGTCTCGCATTCTAGCGTGCCATCGTTCGAATATTTGAAATAGACGTCTTCAATAAAAAACCGTGAGCCAGCTGGGATGTTGATATCCTCCGGCTTAATAGCTGCGGACCAAACCGCTTTAGTCGCTGGTTTTCTTTCAATTCCTACTTCAGCGGCCCGCCGATCTAGAAACTCTCCTTGTGCTGTATCTGCAAAGACCAGCTCGAATACTTGATCAAGCCAAATATAGGACTGGGCCAGTTCAGCAGCAGCAGGTGCCAAGGCATTCCAAATGACGCTGTTTTCTCTTTTATCTATGTCATCTGGCAGTCTGTCTATCATTCTTTCCATTAATGCTTCGTACGTTTGTTCCTCAAACATCGCTCTCCATCACCTCCTCTATTTCTAATGTGCCTTCATCTGTGACAATAGCTAGCTTGACATGAAACGAGTCATTTTCCTTTGTGACCTCTATCTCTTCAATATGATCAATCCGTTCGTCCACAATCAATGCTTCCTCTAGCAGCCTCGGAATCTCCATTTCTTTGTATTCATCCGTGGCTTCTGTATCCGTCAAGAGCTCCTGAATTTCAGTGCCAATGTCGTGGCTGTAAATAGGATGTGCATACCGCTCTGTCCTAAGTGTCATATAAACGAATTGACGAATGGCTTCAATGCCTGAAATGGTTTCGCCTGTCAGTCTGCTAGTTTCAACATCTATTCGATACGTCGTCGAGGTTTCCACCTCTTCGTCTTCTTCTGTTTCCTCAATTTCTTCCTCTGGTGAAAGTGCCACGTTCATCACCTCCCTTACAATTTGTCGATGATGTAGAAGGATTGCCCTCCTGCCATTGCCAGCACCATAATGCTGTCTCCCCTTTTCAGTTCATCATCCTCACCCTTATTAAGGCGCTTTGGCCAAATCAGTAATTCTTCCGGGATGACCAATTTATGGTTTTCATTTAACCGGATGCTTACAGGAGAAACTGCCGTGACTTCTCCAACCACCAGATCAATTGGAGAGGCGGCATCTACAGCATTCACTGCTAATCGTTTAATTGCTTCACTTAACCTCACGCTTGATCACCCTTTGGAATGGAATTTTTCTCAACGACATCTATTGTCATGGTGTGTTTCACTCCACTAAATTCATGTTTGTCTTGATCGATCCAGTAGGTTTTTTTCACGTTGATTTCAGGGATTTTTAAATAGATTGGAAGACCGCTTTGCAGTTCAGGAATGCCAAGTGCTTGGATGCTTTTGACTTCTTGTTTCACGCCTTTTTTCTCTGCCAGCCGTACTTTGGCTCTTTTTTGCAGCTGCGGCTGGTTGATTTGTCCTGTAACCGTCTCAACATGTTGTAAAATACCGTATTTACTCTGACCTGCTTTATCCTGTTCGACCACTACAATCTCTGATTTGCTGCCTTTTTTCTTATTTTTCCCTTGTTCATCTGCAGACGTGCGCAGCTTGACACGAGTGGCTGTCTCTTCAATCGAGGTGCTGTACTGATAGCCAATGAGATTGACACCTGATTCAATGACCCATACGTCCTCTGGATCTGGCCAAGCTCTGATCCCCATCTTTCCTTTAGCAGAATAGATTTGATAGTTTCTGCCGGTTTGCCGCTTTGTTTCTTTTAATGCTTTCAGAATCATGTCATATAGGCTCGTATCGTTTTTAAACACTAGTGATTTTATGACATGACCTGTATTGGCGATGGAGGTCATTGGAATTTGAAAGTCAGCCCCAATCCGTCTCAAGATTTGATCTGCTCTTTGTTTTGAAAAAACATAAACATCTTGGTTTTTCACCAAATATTGAAGCATGTCGTATGCGGTAAAGGTCAGTTTCCCTTCAACAGGCGTCCGAGAAAACACAATGCCTCTGAACAGCTCTTTTCCTTTCCATTTAAAAAGAACCGTGTCCCCTTCTGAGACACGGTAATATGTTTGACTCCCTTGCTTTGTGATAATATTTGCTTGAATAGAGCGAGGGGCTTGATACCTTTGCCCCTGAAGTGTCACACTCTCTGTGACAAGCTCATACATGGTGCCGCTTCTGATGGCAAAAAGCTCGATCAATGCCAGCCCCCCCTATTGTGGTATTTTTAACCTTTGTCCAGGGAAAATCCAATGCCCCGGCTGCTTAATATTGCGTTTGCTACGTTTAATCATCGCTAATTTATTGGCATTCCAAATACGCCGCCATTTTGTACTGTCGCCATAAAACCTGCCTGAAATGGCCCATAGCGTATCCCCTTTTTTGACGGTGTACATTTTTGGCGGTGTTTTTGAAGGCCTTTTCTTTTTCGTTTGTTTTGCTTTTTTCTTTCGTTTGATTTTCCTAGGCGATGCGGTTTTGTATTCCTTTAACTCGATCGTAAATTCACGATCGCCAATATCATATGACCCTTCTTTATGGGTGAAACTTTCAATGCTGCACGTCATATTGACTTTTGTCCCCGTTACAATCAGCCGCACAGACTTCTTTGAACGCATCATTCGTTCTATTTTCGCTATCGCATTCTCTGGTGATGGAATGCTTTTATATTCAGCAATTGGCGAATATTTCTTAGGAAATAATGAAGTGAATGATACTTGCTTAGCCGATGGGACATCAATAAAGGTCAGTTCTCCAAAAGAGGCAACCTTTACCGTTTCATTTTGTACGTTATTTGTGATTTCAAGTTCAGATGGAAGGACAGGGAATCGCAACTTGTCCTTTCCTTGGGAAATCCACAATTGATACACTGATTTACCCATCGATCACGACCCCCTTCGTTCCTGTATGAAGCTCTACTTCCAGTTCATCTACGAGCATTTGTCTAATTTTTTCGACAAGCGATTGCTGATCTTGTCCATTATGAAAATGCTGATCCCCATTGAATTGAATGGTGATTTGCTTATTACTTGACGATGCTGTACGACTAGAAGACTGAGCTGAGGTGACTTGCTGCATCTGTGATTCTGGTAAAGGAGCAGACGCATTTGCTGGATCATATACTTGCATCCCAAGTGCCTTGGCTGCCTGCGTTAATAAATACCTTCCGCGAATGCCTCTTTCTTCAGGAATGATCCATTCGCGTTTGTTTCCTTCACCGACTCTAGCAACCTGCTCCTGAGTAATCAGTCCACCATTTGCGTAGCCTTTATAAGGTCCGCCTCTTCTCATACTTCGTAATCCCGGTGTATTGAAGACTGTTCCATATCTGCCATTAATGTAGTTAATGGCTGCTACGGCATTATGAATTGGGTTCCAAATGTCATTCATGCCCTTGCCTTTATTGGCGTTAAACGTCGGTCCAATGGTTTGCATTAAGCCTTTAGAAGGCGTTCCCTTCTTGGCGTTGGAATCCCATAAGTTGATTGCTCTCGGATTTCCATTCGATTCATGCTGCGCAATGGTCATCAGACCTGGAAGCCAGTTCATCGATGTGCCAGTTGCCATGAGAGCTGCCATGAGCCATTGCTGAACACTAAGACCCGAAGCCCCCATACCGCTGAAAGCTCCAATTAATGAACCAGCCTGATTTTCAGCAAACTTTTTCACATCAACTGAGTCGAGTCCTTTGACGACACCGATCGATGCGAATTTCCCAAGACTCATCATGACGCGTGAAGGGGAATGAATGTCTAATTCCTCTCTAAACGCCTGCTCTACTTTCTTCGCCATTTCTTTGGCGGCTTGTGTGACTTCACTTGCTTTTGAACGCATGCCACTGTTAAAGGCATCCATCATTCCTGAGCCCCAGCCTGGTGATTCTTGTTTTGCTTGTAGAAATGGTTGTTTGATGTGCTGATCTACGTATTGGCTAGTACCAACTGATGTGGCATTTTGACCTGTGGCAAAACCACTAACCGTTCCAGAACCCCAAGTTGGCGATGCTGTCATCACTTGTTGGTATGGTGCTTTTACACGACTTTGCAAAAAGCTGTCTGTTCCTGTAGGTGTCATCTGCTGACCATTCGCAAAAGCAACAACTGTTTGCTGACCATACTTATTTGAGTCTGAGGTCAATTGACCAAAAGGCTGCTGAATATTCTTTTGTTTCCATTGATCAAGTGTAATCACTTTTTGATTTAATCCTTGTTCAAAATCCTTATTAAATTGCTCGCCTATGCTGGAGGCTTGAATGTTCCCAGTCATCGAGACCGATCCGTCTATTGAACCGACAGAAGATGATGAAGCTACTGCTGTAGGAGCTGGAGAGCTTGATACTTCTTGATTTCCAGCTACTCCGCTTGGCATAACAGACATTCCAAGATGAGAAGCAGCCTGAGCAAGCAGCATCTTCCCGCGCCCTCGGTTATTTTGAGTTGGAATGACAAATTCGTTACCTGCTTCACCGACCCATGATAAGGTTGGCTGGGTGATATAGCCGCCTGTGGCTTTTTTATCAGGGTCTCCAAAGACATGTTTCAATACAAAATCAACCCCACCGCCAGCCTTATTAAACAAATCTTTGACCCACCCAAACGCTTTAGAAAACCCATCACCAATAGCTTCTGCTACTTTTACAATCGGCTTTTGAATGTTGTCCTCAAACCATTTGGATAATCCATCCCATATATCTGTCACCACTTTATACGCTTCTTCAAACTTTTTCCCGATGCTATCTTTAATGGTTCCTACTGTATCTACAAGTGGATTCCACACATTTTCCGTAAACCATGACGATACAGCTCCAAAGATTGATTGTATCTTTTTCCATGCATTTGATAATGCTGTCCAAATCCCTGTAGCGACTGTAACAACTGTACTGCTCAGTGGTGTCCAAACGTTTTCAATAAACCAGCCCGCTACTGCACTGAACGTTTCTTGTATCCATGTCCATGCATTGACTAGACTTGACCAGATGGTTGTTGCTACCGTAACGACTGTGTCGCTGAGCGGTGTCCAAACGTTTTCGATAAACCAGCCCGCTACTGCACTGAACGTTTCTTGTATCCATGTCCATGCATTGACTAGATTTGTCCAGATGGTTGTTGCTACTGTAGCGACTGTATCACTTAGTGGCGTCCATACATTTTCTGTGAACCAAGCCACGACTGTTGACCAAACTTCAACAATTTGATTTTTGATTTCAATGGCTTTTTGGCCAATCTTTTCAAATCCGCCTCCATCAAACCATTTTCCAATTGTTTCACCGATAGATTCTCCGCCCATACTTCCAGCGATGCCGCCTACTAGACCGCCGATGGCTGTACCTATCCCTGGGACTACGCTTCCAATAGCTGCACCTGCTGCTGCACCTGCCATTCCGCCGGCGATGCCGCCTCCAGTCGTACCAATCTTTTCACCAGCATTCTCTTTGTTCATACCGATTAGATTTGTTGCACTAAGTACACTTCCTAGAATAGGTACTTTCTTTAATAACTTGCCGCTCCCTTTACCTATACTTTTCATCGCTTTCCCTAATCCACTTAACCCCTTGCTACCTTTCACTAAACCCGTAAGTCCGCCAGCTGAAGCTGCGATACCCGCACCTTTCTTTAGTCCAGTAGGGATTTTTCCAAATAATTTGCCGGCATTTGTTTTCAGTTTCCCTAATCTACTTGGAGGTCTTCTATTCATTTCGGTTCTTGTTGTAGCATTTGGATTTCTCGTCTGTCTTGGTGAGCGACCATTTCGATTTTTAGTTTTAGTAGATCCTCCCCTGCTTAAACCTCTTGCACAGCAGGGGCAACAACTATTGCGAAACAAGCCTTTTCCACCTCGAGACTGAGGTTTCGTTTTGGGAGCTGGATTTGATGGTGCTGTTGTTGGTGCCGTTGTTGGTGTTGATGTTGGTGCCGTTGTTGGTGTTGATGTTGGTGCTGTTGTTGGTGTTGATGTTGGTGCTGTTGTTGGAGCCTGAGTGGTACTTTCACTTGATTGATCACTTGCACCTAAGAGTCGATCTAATCCAGCCTTCACCAATTGATCTAGTTTTTTTTCAGGATTAAATTTAATCTTCTCTTTAATTCTTCCAATCACATCTTGCTTGTACTCTTCTATTTTATTTTCAACCCAAGGAAGTGCCTTTTCATCCCAAAACTTTCTAGGACTCAATTTTTCCTTCACTTTATCTGCAACATCACCCGCATATTTTTGAATTTCACTTAATCCCTTATTGGCAAGGTTCTGGAGCCAGCTCTGTTTAGAATCTTCCGTTTTCACTGACGGACTAACAGCCTCAGGCTCTTTTTTGATGTTTTGTTCTTTCACAACCGACTCTGCTTGATCTCGTTTTTTCAACTTACTCTTTGCATTGTCTTGAACAGACACTCTGATTTCGTGTTTAGACATCGTCAAGCTTTTGAGTGTCTTTTTGATTCGTTGAATTGCAGCGGTGGCTTGGTCAACCATGTTTAATCTCATATAGTACGTTCTGTTCATGAGCTGAAAGATAGATTTTTTGATTGATGACATTTTACCTGACAATCGATCGTTTAGTTTAAACGTCAGCATAATGGGGCTTGTTCCCGCTTGCTTTAAACGATTTATGCTGGATTTAATGACATTTAGCCCCTTCGCTTGAATGGATATGACCAAGTGATTCGGGAGCATATTTAACTGATTGTTTAATGCTTTAAGATCACGAAAGATTCCTTGATCTAGTCTCATGGAAATCACTGACATTTTCCGAAGCGATAAACTGAAGTTTTTTAATTTCTTGTCATCTATATCCAGATTTATTTTCACCGGTTTTCTAAATGGTTTGAGCTGCTTCTCAAATGTTTGAAATCGCTTTTGTATTCGCAGCAGCTTCTTCGATACTTTGTCTTCTAATTCAAATCGTGCAGTGAGTTTCGCCAATTATTTCCCTCCTTTCTTTGCTTCTTTTTCTAGCATGTCTAGCTTGTAGCTGATGAGTCCGAATAGGAGTGCTTTGAACGGTCTTGGTGATTCGTATAAATCTAGGAGTTCAGATGGGGAGTAGTGAAGCTCATGCATGGCGTAATATAAAAACACGGCTTCTTTATCCCCATCTTTTATTAGTTTTTTGCTGCTTCTTCTAAATCTTCAATTTCGTCTTCGAATCCGTTGATTTCAATGGCCTTGTTTAACCAGTTTGCGTATTCACCGCCGACAGATAATACACGTTTTGCGACTTCAACTGGATCTTGTGTGCTGTAGGCTTCTCTTAATTCCTTTGAGCGGAAATCTGGGTAAATCGTTGATTCAATGGCAATACGTGCGTAGAAGCGTTGGCTGTCTAAGTCTTTCACACGGCCTCTTCCTTTGACATTTTTGAACGTGGTGTTTTCTTTTTCCAGTTCATCAATGCGTTCAGTTGTAATGGCTTTAAAGACAAAAGGAATGACATTCCCTTTTTTATCAACAAAACGCTTAGAAATTGGCACTTTGACCTCTTCTGCTTCTACTGTTTGTCCTGGCATAAAAAATGAAAGATCAAATGTTTGTTTTTCGCTCATGTTTAAAAACTCCCTTTGTTATGTTTTTTTGAATGCAAAAAAGCACATCCATTTTTGAATGTGCTTTCCAATCTTTTCATGTATAATTTAAATTGTACAATTGAACGGCTAGCTCAAGGGTGTCTGGCTCATCCCCCGATAGGAAGGGGGTGATGCTCATGTCAACATTTCAAGCACTAATGTTAATGCTTGCTTTCGGGTCATTTATCATAACCCTGTTGACGTATATAGACAAAAAATAGACTCCCCCTTGAGCTTTGGTAGGTAAAAGGGAAGTCTATCCTAAAGTATCCTATTCGATTAGCCAGCCCCTTGAGGGCCAAATTGTACAGTGCCGGGATGTTGACGCATCCTAGCTTCTTTTTATTTTATGCAAAGTACTTTGCATGTAAACATATTTCTAAGAAACTTTTTGGGGTTACACAGTCACTCTTTTGTAGCTACTCTGTAACTATGAAAAATTATACCATATCGTTGAATAAAATAAAAACAACATATATTTTCGTCATTTGTATGCCTTTTGTTCATTAAAAGGAATTCTTCAGCTTTTCAGGAAGATCAAAGTCCTCGAACGTAAACGGAACTTCTTCTTCTAGTGCTTCTGAATCGACATCCAGTCCAGCAATTTTAGCTGAATCGAAGTTGACATCAAATAATGTCACACGCTCAGTACCTCGGCCTGATGATTTATCGTCAATCACAGCTTGAAGAGTGAAATAAGGATCTTCCCCTTTTTTCACATAGTTGAGCATTAATTGAACGAAACGAGACGTAACTTTATAGAATGTTGCCGTTCCTGTTCCGTTTGCCCCAGTTGTTTTATGACCAGTCATTCGGCGGCCCATCACGTTGACTTCTGATTTGTTTTTTTCCACGTTTGCTTCAAACGTTTTGATAAAGGCAAGTTCCTCACCTTCTAAGAAAAGACGACCCTCTTTACCTGAAATTGTATTTTGCGCTTTAAAAGCCATCTTACTTCACCTCCACATTGAAATAGAATTTTTCTGCTGCATCTACTGGTTGAACAGCTAGATCGATAATAAATCCATCACGATCTTCATTGAGACCGATGACGATATCTGTTTCTGAGTTAAAGCCTGTAATGCCGCTGCCATCTTGAAGCTGTGTGAGATACTGTGTAATCAGTGTTTTCACAAGTTGCACTCCATCATCGGATGCTGGAATGTCATTGCCATTGGCTTTCCGTAATTTAATCAGATTTTTTAATTCAAACGTCAAATCATTGTTGATGGCATCAAGCACACGAATGATTTTGTTTTTCGCTATTTGTTGATTCTTTTCAGCTGTGAAGCTTGTTAAAGAGTTAATATCTTTTTCAACACTCACCGTGCGGTCTCTCGCATCAAAGGTGAAGAGGAACTCACCTTGTGATAATCGGTATTCTACTTGATCATTATCAAGGCGTTCTAATGTATCCACTGCTCCTTCGTATTCCACAAAGGTGAGTGACTGATTGAAGTTTGCACCTGCACTTGCACCTGCGACCCAAGCTGTTGTTTGAGCAGGTGTTAGTTCTGTTCCATCTTCCAGCACGACACCACTTGTCACATTGATGATGCCTTCTTGGTCAGCTGCATAGTTAGCGACAACGCCTTGCACCTTACGTCCTTGCTTATCACGTAGACGCTCGATAAATGAAGCGAAGGTTGCTTTTAATTGCTCACTATTATCGACTGGGAGCGCAATGACATCAAAGTATTCTGTTTCTGCTGCTTCTAGGAAAGCTGTATAATCTGCGACACTTGCCACACCGTTTTTTCCGCCGCTTAGTGCCACACCAGCTGTGATAACTGCTTCACCTTCACCAGAAAATTGAACATATTTGTTTTTCACAAGATCTTTAACATCCGTGACAACCTGCTTATCCACAATATCTGTACCAAGATAAGTGATGACGTCACGTTTTGTGCTGTCGAGTACATTTTCTGTCACTTGGATGGTGATCTCATTTCCCTTTAGACCGCCATAATTGGCTGTGACCACAAAGTTTTCTGAGATTTCAGCTTTGGCTGGCTCCCCTTCGTTTAGGCGGTAAAGCAAAACCGTTTGCGCTTTTTTCTTTGCTTCACGGAAAAGAAGAAGCGACTTGTCATCAATATTAAGTCCAACCTTTTTATTTAAGTCTTCCATATTGGAAACGGAAATAAAGGTTTTTGGTTCTCCCCAGCTCATCACAAGAGGAAGTGCCACCGTACCTCGATCGCCTAAAGTAATTCGCTGCTCTGCTGTTGTTTTAAAATTAAAGTAAATGCCAGGACGCTTTTTCTCTGTACCTGGTGTAAATGTGCCTCCGTTCATCCTTTAAACCTCCTTGGACAAAAAAGCATCAATGTGCTTTTTCGCTTCTGTTTTTGTAATTGGTTGATGTTTGATATAAAAAAGAGCACCTTCAAGGATTTCTGGTTTAACCCCAAAAAGATCCTTACTGTGCTCCTTTAAGGCTTCAAATGAAAAGCCAAATTCTTTTTCTTCACCAGCTGTTTGAGCGGGCTCTGCTTTTTTAGTCTTGCTCACGTTTGATCACCCCATCTGAGAAATTGATATCTTCAAGGCTTGCTTGTTTGTCTCGGTTGTACCAATAACTGCTATCCCACGTCAGGACAATCGCTGCTACGCCTTGATCTAACATTTTGGTTTCCACTCTTTTTATGCGGACATAATCATCAAGCACCTCTCCATCTTCACTCATCATCTGAATCATTTGACGATCAGCAAGCAATGCATCAACAATCGTTTCTGCCGCGTCATGCGCTTTTTCTGAATCCATATGAAACACTTTCACTTGCAGCGAATAAGATTTCATAAACGTAGATACCGTATCTGGACCGCTGATCACTGTTACGGGCGGCACATAAACGGATGGTACTTGAAAACGCTCTGGTAAAAGTCGATCATACATTGTCACAGGAAAGTGTGTGTAAATATAATGCATGATTGCCCCGACTTCTTGATTCATTTCATCACCTCCCAAAATGTCGATCGAACCAGCTTTGAAGCTTTCGATCCAGCGACCGTTCAAACATTTGCTCATAGAGCATGACAGCATGATCCCAGTAGCCATTTCCATCTATCCATTGAGAGGCAAGCATCATTCCTGTCTTTGCATTCGGATCGTATTCAAAGCGGCTGCCAGCCCACCTGCCAGGCACCCATCTTCGCTCTCCACTTGAAGAAGTAGCATGTCCGTCATTGACATAGGAGGCATATTCAAGCTGCGTTCCCACTTCAAGTGTGAGACCACCTTTTGACATGAGAAAATGATTCTCCTTGTCTCCTTGCGTAAAGGAGCTTAGAAGCCGGCCTGTATCGACAGCATTCTCCTTGATTAGCTCATCCTGAATGATGTCCAAAAGCTCTAGGCCCATATCCTCTAGCCAATCTTGATATTCTGCTTTTAAGCCGCCAGCACACGCTGTTTCCAGCTGTGAAAGTAGCCGGTCAAGTCCATCAATTTTCATAGATTTTCCTTCCTGACTGCCATCACTTCAATGTGATGATTTTTCATTATTTTGGGCTGCTGCAACTTAAGTGAGACGCCGTTCCACACCATTTTGTCATGTAGGCGAATATCACTTGCTAAAGGAAAATGGACAAGATAAGATTGATAAATCACTGTATTCGGCTCTTCTTGCACAAGTGACTGATTTTTTTCTATGACATAACAAGCCAGGTCCGTCAGGCTAGGCGCATCGGGATAGGAAAGAGTCATTTGTAAGTCATCAGCTGGAATCCCAAATTTTCCTCGGGAAGCCTCCTGATGTTCAAGGTGAAAAAGATCACAGCGGTCTGTTAAGAGAGATTGATAACTCATAATGATCTCACCTTTAATTTGGTACTGCCGCCCGATAATGATGGTTCAATGTAATCGACAAGCAGGGCATATACATAAGGTTTGCCTTTCACTTGATCAGCTGCCTTCGCATATGAATAATCACCCATTTTTTCTGACGTAAAGCCTTTCATCATAGATTCATCATCATTCAGCATGGCAAAATATTGAGCCATTTTTAATAATGCGATTCTTGCTTTTTCAGGGAGGGGCTGATATTTTCCGCTTGAGAAATCATGACCTACGATCTGAAATACCGCAGCTTCTGCTTCGATAATATCTGCTGTCAGTCTTTCTACAGATCGATTTTTCACACGCTCAAATACAGAATAGGCTTGCAGTTCTTCAGGAGAAATAATCATGACCTGCCTTCACCTACTCTTTCACTTTCATCACTTTTGCTACAGCATCCTCTTCCTCAAATTTGCTGTCTAGCTTCGCTGTTAAGACAATAATAAATTTCCGGCTGCGAATATCTTTTTCTACTTCAATTCGAATATGACGAGAAAAACCTACGATAATATTTTTAGGGTGTGTCAGCAAAATATCTGATACGTCTGTTCCCGCTTCGTCATATGGCTGCATATTGGCAAGACCTTTGACCGGCACACCGAATGCAGAAGAAAGACCGCCTTGAATCACCGCATCTCCGAGAGTTGTCTGACGGTTTGCTACTTGATCCTTCCATTCCACCTCTAAACTTGGGGATGTGTAGAAACGGAAATCCTGAGGTACACGTAAATATTTTGACGGCATCGCTTTATAGGCTTGTTTAAACATTTGGCGGCTAATTTCCGCTCCATTTGCATCAACAATATGAGATACTGCTTGTTTTCTCACGCCATCCATTTGGGCTAAAAACGGGTCTGCTGAAGTCGTATCCCCATTGACAATGAGCTCTTCAATATCAACGGCCGCTCGTTCAGCCAGCATTTGCATAATGGTCTGCTGAATTCCGTCTTTTTCAATATTGTTTTCAATGCTGTCGTAGGTCATATGAATTTCTGCAATGACCTCTTTTGCATTTAGCTGGACAGTGCTTGTCGCTGGGACAACACGGTCTTTCGCATCAAGCGCTTGGCCCTCTTCTGCTGGACGCAAAATACGCTGGCCAAAGCCGATTTTTTCGATTTTTTGTGAATCACTTTCCATCGGAATGATGCGTGCATCATTTAAAACGGTCGGTGTGTTTTGCATCATTCTAATGAATGTGTTGGATTGGGTTGCGTTCATGAGACCGCCGGTTTTTAAGCTGGCAAGTGTCATTTCGGCCTTGCGAATCAACTCTTGATTTCTCACACTGTTTCCTCCTTATTTCGGCTTATAGTAAGCCATCCCATATGGGTTTTGTCGTGTCGTTTTGTGTATCGTGGATTGTTTGTTTTGATATGCCCCTTGCCTTTTCAAGCATGTGAATCCGCTCTGAAATAGGCAAAAGCTGCTCCTGAAGCACTTCCTGCATCGCTGCTTTTTCTCTGCTGGCTGATTTCTCTAAGGAAGAGAGCTGATGACGAATCGGTGCAACGACTTGCTCGAGCACTTTTTGGACAGGTTCTTCCCCTGTTTGTTCTGTTTCCTGCTGTTCAGCCTGCTGCAAGACGTTTTCGATGGCCTTTTTTGCTTTTTCGAGCTCTCGTACTTGATCCGTCGTCAAAGCGGCCTCTTCTTTTTGTACGTCTGCTGGCCTTTCACCAATCGTTTGAAGGACATCCTCTGACTTCAGGATGTCCTGCATGATTGGAATGAGCTGTTCTAAGGCAGCTCTTACTTCCGCCTCATCACCATCACTTGACTGTAAGGTTTCCAGCAGATGGTCTAAAACGTTCCAAAATGGTTGTGACATGTTTGCACCTTCCTCTTTTAAAAAGAAATTTTTCAGCAAAGAAAAAAGCCCTCTCTCATTTGTATCTTGAGATAGAAGCTGATCTTGTTCTTCTATGGCGACGATGTCCGCCGTTCCAGCCATTGAATAGCCTGTAATGTGGCCTTTCTGAATTTGATCCCAAATCTCTTGGGAAGCCTTTGTCACAAGCACCCAAGATCCTTTGCGAATGAGCTCCCCGCCCACTTCAACATCAGCCGGAGCAATATATGATTCAACCACTTCGCCAACACCATCCTGAAAATCATGCTGCTTGTCAATATGACGGGCATCCTTCATAAAGCCGTGTGCCGCTCTTTCAATTTCCTTGGCTGTCATAAAGTCTTGATGTGCATCAGGCGTATTCGGCTCATACACGACACCGTACACGAGGCGATGAGCATCTTCTGCCTTTGTCAGGACACTGACCTCCTTTTGAAAGTCAGGCCGCTTTTTCTTTGCTTTCATCAAAAAGAATTTCTTCTTGTTCGCTGCTTTGTCCACGTAGGAAACATGCGTAATTTTAGCGTTTTTTAGTTCTCTTGGCATATGTTCACCCCCTTTCAAAAAAGCGCACTCGCTTCTGTTTATTTCGTCAGCTGGTCCGGCTCTGGTTGAGGCTTTTCTTCAGCTGATTTCATGCGGCTTTCTAAAGGGCGGTGATACAGTTCCTCAGGCCATTCCTCTAGCGTTTTTCCGAGGATTCTTCCTGCTAGATCGCGCAAATCGTTTGGTGACACTGCTCCCGCCTGAATAAATGGTGTCAGTACCTTGGCAATCTCTAATGGGTCTCTAAAATCAGGACCATTTAATAGAAAACGGACATGCCAAATTTCAAGATCCGGCAGAAAAAGCGTATTGAGTTTTCCTGTGATGAGATGTCGTTCCGGCTGAAATACTTGCTCTTCTGTTGTTTTACGCGCGGTATCTGCTGTCGCTTTGTTATAGTCTTGAGACTCACCTGTGTAAATTGGCGGAAGGCGAAACGCCGAGCGGATTTTGTTTCTTGTTTTTTCATCGTATTCTAAAAAGAGCGCATCTTCTTGCAGGATCTCGGCTAGAGATTTGAAGTTTACTTTGACATTTGAGACATCTTCTTCTCCGGTTAACCCTTTTTCTGTTGGCAGACCTTCAACTTCAAGCAATAGAAATTTATGTGCATGATCAGACCCTTCAATATCGTCCATATAATCTTGAAGCTGCTGATAAGAGGATTCTGACAGCATCCCATTTTCGACAATGATGGCACCTGGTACATGCCGTCCTTGTTTAAAATAAAGATAGTTCAGCTCCTCTGCCTTGCGTGCTCCGTACATATTGACGATGTTGCCAATCCAGCGGGGAATCCCATACGTTCCGCTGCCAATTTTAAAATGAATTACTTCTGTTGCGCGAAGCGGCTCTGGTGTGGTGTCATCGTACTTGCCTGTTTCACAGTGCAAAATGCGCGGATCACCATACTCCTTGAAGAAGACTTTCTTTTCGTTGATCACCTGCACATATTTGCGGAATCGTTTCTTTCGATTCATTGTTCTTAATTCGCCATTTTCTGTGTAACTGAATTCAACGTCGACTGGCTCACTAAGCTTGCAAATGCGGATATGGAGCGCATCTAAATACTCGATTCCGGCCGGCTTTCCTTGTCCATCTCTCAGCACCTCTAAAAAACCATTGCCCGTTTTCTCTCGGTCTTCGAGGACATAGCCAAGAATCACATCAGCGGACTCATCATAATTCATGTACTTCGTAAACTCTTCAAGTCTTGTCCATTCCTTTTCTGCGGCTTTCTTTTTTGCCGGTTTTACACCTTCTGCATTAAAGTCAAAGGCATATTCCACTCCAAATCCAAAGCCTAAAATATTCGTTTTGTACGCATCAATACATTGCTGAAGAATGGTTGAATATTCTGCCATGCTTTTTAATTCATTAATGTTGTAAGGCGGGGGAACAATGTCATCTTTTTCATAGGAAAATTCATCTGCATACATTTGTTTTGTATGATCAGACATGTTTGCCTTCATAATCGTTGCTTTCAATTGTTTCATTGTATGGACCTCCTCTCTCTGTTTGGACGGACACGCTCTGAGGCGGTCTGTTTCAAATCCGTCACTTCATAATCATCCAGCGCATACCAGATGGCTGATAATGTATGCGGATCGATTTGAAATGCATCTTCCTCTAAACGTCCATCCTTATCTGCCTTATAGGTCAGTGATTGAAGTTCATAGATTGTATACGGACAAGCATCAGAGCAAATGATTTTCTTAAACCGTTTGATCTTTTTCGTATATTGCAAACGCGAACCTTGGAACTTATGTGCTGCCACCATTTGAAATCCAAGTTGCCGAAAATAGTGAATGGTTTTAGGCTCAGCTGCATCGGCTTTGATGAGTTCCTTTGATTCAATGAACTCTTTTAGGTCAACAGCTGTTTCATCATCTGTTTTCCCGCGGTCGTAATATTCCCAGTAAATATATAAGTACTTTTTTTCATGGTCGACGGCTAATCGAATGAGCGCATTGTATGATTCAACAAATCCAAAATCCATGCCTGCTCGTTTTAGCGGCCGATCAATCTGCTGAATGGCTTCTAATACATCAGAATGATTTCTTACCTCAAATTGAGGAAAAACCTTTGTTCCATTGATGCCGAAATAGCCCTTCCTCGCAATTCGATAGAGGTCTGGGTCGTATTCTTTCAGCTCATCCAGCTGCTCAACATAGCTTTTAGGGAGAAATAGGTTATCTTCCGCTGTGGAGTGATGATAGTACGTATCCTTGATCACAACGGTGCGTTTTTTGTATAAGGTTTCGTCATCTAGGACAAATCGCTTCAGCTGTTCATCTCGAAAGAAATGTCTGTACGTCCAATTATCTTGACCAACAGGATTGGTCGATAACATCATATAAAGCGGTAAGGACGGATGCCTCAATCTTCCAAGCAGCTCTTTAAAGCCTTCATAAGAAACCTCTGAACACTCCTCAATCCAAATGATCGAGATGTTGTTAATCGATTTCAATTTCTCAGGCTTGTCCAGCCCTTTGAATAAGATGCTGCTGCCATTTCGAAACGTCAAGGCAAGCGGCGAACTGCGGCACTTCACTACATGATCGATGCCAAGATCGCTGACGATCTCTTGTAAGAGAGAAAAGGTTGATTCGCGGTGCGTATCATATACTTCTCGAATGACAAGTGCTGTCCGTTTTTCTTCCAGCAGCTTTAAAATGAGTTTTAACGCAATGTGATAGCTTTTCGAGGAGCCGTAGCCGCCTACTAAAAATTGAAACTTTTGATTCCAATCGAATAGAAAATGTTCAAAGTGAGGATTGACTTCTTTTTCAATCAATGACGTCATGAGTTATCCTCTTTTCGCTTGATCATGATGTGAAGATCTTCCTCTTTTTCTTCGCGCACTGCTTTTTTTGTTTTTTCGATGGTCAGTTCAATTTGCTTTAGCCTTAATCTTCGTTCATCCTTCGCATGTGCAAGCTCTTCAAACTGTTTAATGAGACGCCTGAGCTCTCCCATTGCACGGGATTGGGCATTTAAAAAGGTGGCATGCCGATCCCATGAAAATTGAAACGAATATTCTTCTGTGCTGATTTCTTGTTCTGGCTGAATGCCTTCTACTGTTTCTTCTAATGAAGAAGGCATGTATGCCGCCTTTTTCAGCTCTTTGATCATGTCATCTTGATCTGACACATACATGATGCGCTGCGCCCGAATAATGGCAGCATATTGAATTTGAATTTGATCCCAGATTAAATCAAGCGATGTACGCCCGCTCATTTTCTCCATGATTTCAATTGTTTCATCTGAAAGAAACTGATTGAAGATCGAGTGTGCCTGCTTTGACGAACCTTTTTGCCTTTGCCATCCGTATCGTCTTTTCCATGATTTCACGGTATGGATCGAGACATTGTAATGATCAGCAATTTGCTGGTACGTCATCCCTTTCATATAATCTTGCTTGGCTTCTATCCGTTTATCTTTCATTTACATTCACCTGCCGCCTCCTTTTAATTCGAACGATTTCCTGTGAAGGAATCATTTGTGTAGGGCTAGCAAACATCCGTTTGGTCTTTCTAACTATAGGTGGCAACTGTAAGACAAGTGTTGCTCCATTTATTTTGTAAAAGAAAAAACGCCTATTCAGCTGCTTCGAATAGGCGTTCTTGTACTTTTTTGGACATCTTTGTCCGAGCTCTCTCCATATGTTTTTGGACAGTTCCTTTTTTCACATCCAGCATAATCGCAATCTCGCTAAACGATAATCCTTGTGTTGTGTGCATGAAGAATACGTCCTTTTCTCGATCCGTTAAAACGGACAAGGCTTCGTCAATTCGTTTCTTGTCCCGCTCACTGACTTCTTTTTCATTTTCTTGGATGAGTGTATATTCATGTGATAAAGCCTCTAACCCTTCTGGATTTGCTAGAATGGTGCGCTGATAGACTGAACGTCTGTCTAATCCTCTGCGTGCGCCTGGCTGTCTGCCAATTTGAAGCCATTCCACGACGTATTCGAGATCGCTGACCATACTTGCGATCATTTTTTTATCATGCTTGTCTTGAACGGACAGCTGATGTTCTTCTTTTTCTTTAAATGGTTCATATTGTTTTCTAGCATCCTTTAATGCTCGTTTGTATTCGATAAGTAAATCTTGCATATTGGCTCTCTCCCTTTTTTAAGAAAATAAAAAACGGACACCAATCAGTCCCCTTTTCATAGGGTCTTGATCAGTGTCCGCAGGCTTTCCGTCTTGGACGTATGATGTTGTGATCTGTTCAGTGATCTAGCTGATTTTAAAACCAATCTCGTGATCTACTCTTGCAAAATGACCTTTTGCCGTTTGGATAATGGTTTTTCCATGTTCAGGTACATCTATCTGATAAGCTGTTCCTACATTCCCATCTAACACGATGACTTGAATTTTTCCTGTTTCCATCTCACCGACAAATGTCTGGTTTTCTTGAATGAATAATTGTTTTGGCTCGTTCATATGCTTGTCTCCTTAATTGGTGAGGACTTTGTGCCATCACCTATCGTATTTAAAATGATTTCAATTCTTGGACGCATACTATAAAACTGGGAAACTCTTAAATCGACAATCTGTAGAGGGGCCCTATCCGCAATAGAATGAAGTGCTTCTTGAATATGGTGTAGTCGGGGCTGAAAGATGCTGACGTTCACTGGACGTATCAAACCTTTTTCTGCGTATGTACGCTTGATTTGACAGTCAGCTATGTCAAGCGGCATGTCGTCAAATAAACGAATCTCGAGTGATAGTGCGTCTTTTATTTTATGCGGGCATTGCGCTTTTGCTGCTGCTCGTATTCTTTTTATCAATGTATCTTTTGTTAACAAAAACTCTGCCTCAATAATGAAATGGATGACCATGTTATGATCTCCCGTCATCCTTTTCCCACTGACGGATGTTTTGTTCGTTTTTACTCGCTTTGAGCAAGCATTTGAGGATTGCCATGATTTTCTTCCATCGTTTCATGTCGTCTTGATTCCTCCTTTTTTGCTTCAGCGACCTTTTCCGCCAAGAGGGTCATGTATGTTTGCTTGTCTTCTGATGTGGAAAAAACAAACACCGGTTTCTGATGATGAAAGGTCATCCAGCCGCCAGCTTGGACTAAACAAAGCTGCGCTTCCTTTCTGGCATCAAACGTCATCTGATGTTTCATCTTCTTCAAATCCCTCCAGACTTTCCTCAATCTCTGCTTGATACCCATAACGTGTCATGTCATATGACCAGTAGCTTTTTGGATATCCAAAGTCATTCATCTGCGCTACCATTGGATGTTCAATATTCATTTTGTTTGTCTCTCCTTTTCAAAGAAGTGCTCTTCCTTTAAAGAATTACTCATTTCGTGTAACTTTTGATCAAAAAAAAGCTCTTGAACACCCCTATTTAGCAAATCTGCAATATGCTTTGCTATTTCTAAGCTGGGCTTCGTTCTGCCCATTTCTATATTTGCATAGCCGCTCGTGTACTTATACCCTAATTTTTTCGCCATATAGGTTTGTGTTTTTCCTTGGAAAATGCGTTCTTCTCGTAAATTTTCAAGTTTCATCTTTCCACCTCTTACTCAATATGTGTAAGTTATATTCATTATGATAATATACACAAAACGAGTAAGTCAATCATTTTTTATTCTTTTTGTGTAATTATTTATCTTTTCCGTGTAATTCATGATAAAATTTACTCATAACATGAAAAAAGGTGTTTCCAATGGATAATTTGACTGGAAAGATTTTAACTGAATTAAGAGAGAAGCATGGATGGAGCAAGTCAACGGTTGCTAAAAAACTCGGATTAAAGGCGATGTCCACTTATGCAAATTGGGAATATGGCTTGAGAAAGCCCGACGGTGAAATGATTGTGAAAATCGCCGAGTTATACGGGGTCTCAACGGACTATCTTCTCACAGGTAAGGACAAAGGCGGAATTGATGCCGACCTTGCAGACGATCCTGATTTGCAAATTGCGTTTAAGGCTGCCTCCGATTTTTCCGAAGAAGCACGAAGACAAACCATCGATTTTATTCACTACATTAAAGAAAAAGAGAAGCAAAAAGGCCGTCAGCCAAAACAGCGAGACGACGATTGATCATCTCTTTTCATAAAGCTTTACATTGCTGGGATACGCCCAGCTTTTTTTTATGTCTCTTTTCCCCCGAAAAAAGAGAAGACTCATGAATAATATGTGACAAATTTCACCATAAATACTCTTTTTTTCACATATTTTAATTGACATATAATACTATTATTATTAATATATGTATATACCAAAAAAAGGAGTGTTACCGATGAAAAAATTAATGAAAGCTTGTACACTGTCTTTAGCTGCTTTAGGTGCTCTTACGTTCTTCCAAACTGAAGGTGCTCATGCAGCTGCTCAGCCAAAAGAACCAGTTATAGCAAAAGCTCCTATTATGAATAAAGTGATTACAGTGAACCGTACGCTTACTGTAGGTTCTTCAATCGCCGTCTCTCTTCCAGCAAGTCAAATTTCTGTGTCAGGCGCAACATATGCCATTCAATTAGATCAAACAGCTCCGAACTTCACTTGGATTCGTGCCGTACAACGTGGTTCTGTCACAGTTTCCTACTATAATTCACTAGGCGAGCTTGTGATTAACTATATTACTGTTCGATAAGCTATAAAGCTTTACATATAAAAAGGCGATGACTTCATGATCATCGCCTTTTTGTGTGTCTTCAAGTATTTTTGTAGACTTCATTTATCCAATGCTTGCCAACGACTATCCATTATGTTAACTTTTAATAAAAATAAGTTAACATAATGAGAGGAGCTTATGATGGGAAAACCAATGTCTTTGTCTTGGGAAGCGATAGCAGAGAAAGCGCTGAAAAATGAACGGATCACGCTGCAAGAAGGTCTAGATATTCTTGAAGCTGACGATAGAGAATTATTATCTATCATGCATGCAGCCTATCAAGTACGATTTCATTTTTTTCAAAATAAGGTGAAATTAAATATGATTTTTAACGCAAAAAGCGGTTATTGTCCTGAAAACTGTGGTTATTGTTCACAGTCGATCATTTCTAAAGCACCGGTTGAACGATATACAATGCTTGATCAAAAAACGATTGTGGCTGGCGCGCGTGAGGCGCTCAAGAGAAAAGCGGGGACTTATTGTATTGTCGCGAGCGGCAGAGCACCTTCTCACAGAGAATTAGATGAGGTGACGGCAGCAGTAAAAGAGATCACTGAGACCATGCCTTTGAAGGTGTGTGCATGTCTTGGGTTATTAAATGAAGACAAAGCGAAGCGGCTGAAGGAAGCAGGGGTTCATCGGTACAATCACAATATCAATACACATCAAGATCATCATGCTCACATTACGACAACTCATACATATCATGACCGCTTGTCGACCCTTGAGGAGGTCAAACAGTCGGGCATGTCACCTTGCTCAGGGGTGATCATTGGAATGGGTGAAACCAACCAGCAAATTGTCGAAATGGCTTTTGCGCTCAGAGCCATTGATGCGGATTCTATTCCAGTCAACTTTCTTCATGCAATTGAAGGAACACCACTTGAGCATCAAGAACGAACACATCCGGTCAAAGCATTGAAAGTGTTGGCACTCATGAGGTTTGTCAATCCAACCAAGGAAATTCGAGTATCTGGAGGCAGAGAGTTCAATTTACGGATGCTTCAGCCGCTTGCCCTTTATGCGGCAAATTCCATTTTCGTAGGCGATTATTTGACAACAAAAGGTCAGCAAGTCCAAATGGATCATCATATCATTGAAGATTTAGGTTTTGACATAGAAGAATGTGCGTTATAAAAAAAGTCTGCCGGTGAATCGGCAGACTTTTAACAATAAGATTAGAATCTTTTATGGAAGTCGACAGTGCCGCTTCCTTCCTCACGGTCAAAGCTACCAACAAATGTCCAGTTAATATAGCCGCCGTCACCATTATTGACGAACGTCCCATCTTCGAATACCCAAATACCAAACGTAATACCATCATATTCAACACTATCATAGTAAACCACATTGTTCAGTCCGCTAAAGTCATGGTCTTGGCTTAAGTTTTGGACAACGACGTTATAGTTTTGACCTGCTTCATAGAAGGCGCTGTACGCTGCATTTTTAACGAATCCATCACGATTTTGAGATGATTTTACTGCTTGTTCAATTTTATCGGCAATGGCTACTGGATCAATAGAGACACTTCCATCAACACCTGTTGTCGTTGCAGCTTCAGCCGTTTGACCAAAAGTCGTAAGAGATAGAGGGGCAGCAACCATTGACGTAGCGATCACAGAACTAACAAAAAATTTGCTTGCTTTTCTCATTATTTCTAACTCCTCCTTTAATTGGTATGTTTATGTACTACCCCTTCTCTTGTCTCTTAAACACTAATTTATGAAAAAACTTCTTTTTCTACCAATTAAGAGGGTAATTTTACTGTTTAAAAGAGTTGGAATAACAAAAAAACTACTCTTTTTAAAGAGTAGTTTCCAGCATTACATGAATAGGATAAATAAAATCACACCTAGGATAATTCGATATATCGCAAAAGGCACCAGTTTGATTTTATTGATCAGTTTTAGGAAGAATCGAACAACAAAGAGAGCCACAACAAACGCACTCACAAAGCCGACGATAAAGAATGGCAGCATGTCTGTTGTTAAATATTCGGCATTTTTCACAAGTGTTAAGAAGCTTGCGCCCGCCATAATCGGCATCGCCATGATAAATGTAAAGTCAGCTGCCGCACGGTGATTCAAACCAAGAATAACCCCACCTGCGATTGTTGAACCTGAGCGAGAGAAGCCTGGCCATAACGCCAAACATTGAAACAGTCCGATATAAAGCGCCTGTTTGTACGTCATGTTATCGACAGAGCTTGTTTCTGTTTTACGTTTATTGATCCAGTCAGCGACAAGCATCAGTACTGCGCCTAAAATCAAACCGACAGCAACTGTTCTCACGTCAAACAAGTATTTATCAATATAATCTTCAAATAAGAATCCTAAAATGACGGCTGGGACGAGTCCTACTGCAATTTGAGCAATGGTCAGCTTATGCCCGCTGCGCTTTTGTTCTTCAGTGATATTTTTCTTTAAGCCTAACAAGTTCAAAATCCTATCCTTGAACACAATCATGACAGCTAAAATAGAGCCTAACTGAATCACGACTTTAAATGTGTTTGCCGCCTCTGGCGTAATGATTTCCTTTGATTTTAACCATAGATCATCGACAATGATCATGTGACCTGTAGACGAGACAGGTGCATACTCTGTTAATCCTTCGACAATTCCTAAAACCAGTGCCACGAATAAATCCCATAGATTCATGATTTTCTTTCCTTTCAATTCTGATCTTTTGAACAGGCAACCATCTATGTCCACATAAAGACAAGCTTTCTTCATCGAAAGCTCGTCTTTATGATACTATATTTTTTTCAAAAAAAGATTATGACATTAAACCTTTTCTTCTTTATACAAATTGGATCGCATTTTGAACCAATCAAACAAGTGGGTCGTGATGACCTTCAGGACGGCATATGTTGGAATCGCAACAATGATGCCGACTACGCTAAACAATTTACCTGCTGTTAAGAGAACAAAAATAATCGTGATTGGATGGATATGAAGGTTTTTCCCCATGACCTGAGGTGAGATAAATTTCCCTTCAATGAGCTGAACAACTGTCCAGACAATGATTAGTTTGAGCAGCATAATTGGTGACGTAACAAGGGCAATCACAATCGCTGGTGTAATGGCAATCGTTGGACCAAGGTAAGGCACAATACTTGTACATGCCGCAATGATAGCTAACAAAAAGGCATAGTCTAACCCAATGATCATATAACCAATTAAAAGAAGAACACCTATACAAAAGCTGACAATGATCTGTCCGAGAATATAAGAGCTCAGGCGATGGTTCATTTCGTGAAGCACGATATGTGTATGTTCTCTAAACTTATTCGGAATAAATTTCAAGAAATAGTCAGGTAATTTTTTGCCGTCTTTTAATAAATAAAACAGAATGAATGGAACGGTCACGATCGAGATGATGACTTCAGTGAGCGCCCCTAAGAATGTCCCCACTCCGGTAAAGGTACTTTCCAAAATTTTCGTCGCTTGACTTGACGCTTTGCTCACCAATTCAGAAACGTTAAAATTCATCGCTTTTTGCGCTTGATTAATGAAGTTGCTTCCCGTTAGTTGTCTAATCTGATCTTCTACCGTATCAACATATTTCGGAAGGTTATGAAACAGACTCATCATTTGCGCTTGTAAAAACGGAATAATAGACACGATCGTCACTGTAATAATGCCAATAATGACAATATATAAAAGCAAAATCGAAAAGATCCGTTTGACTCTAAACTTCTCTAACAAATTGACAATCGGATTTAATAAATAATACACGACCCCCGTTAAAATAATCGGTAAGGCGATGGTTTTGACGAGTACAATGAGCGGTGTGAAAATAAAGGATGTTTTCATGAAAACAAGGATATTCAATCCGATTAATAGCAGGACGAGTAAAAAGAGAACAAACTTGTTATCAAGAAAAAATTTTCTAAATCGACTGCTCCACATTTGCATAGAATTCATATCGTTCCTCCAAACTCGGGCTTATTTATGAATAAATTGTACACTACCTGATCATGATATGGTGGTCATTGTTTCAGCTTTTTATCCCATTTCGCAATAGACATCACCCATACAATTAGAATTGGCTGTCCTATCAGTCTTATCCATAGCAAAGACTGCTCTGTGCTTTCTTGACCTGGAAAGGGGATTCCCTCTCGTGCAGCAAATAAGTTTGCAGGGAAAATGAGGACAAGATAGACAGCAATGATTTTTGCTGCTACGATCCTGACATTTGGCAAAAGCAGCAAGACAGCCAGCAGCCATTCTAGGCATGCCGTCGCATAGACCATTACATATGGATATGGCCAGCCTGGCATCATACGGGCAAAGCCGCTCGGCTCTATCACATGAAAAATACCGGCTGTTATGAATAAAAGCGCAAAGACGTATGTACTTCCTATATGCAGGATTCGCTTCATGGTCGTTTCCTCCTCTCCCTTCTATCAGAGTATTACCCGAATGAAGGAAGAAACTACCCCTTTTCGTACATTTATATCCTTTATGTAAGACGCATCAGCCTATATAAAGGTTTCATCCGCTCTTCAATAAAAAGAATGTTCTTTCATACAAACGCTTTCAAAGGATGTATAATCAGAGAAAAGCAGAAGGAGGGAACGACATGATTCGATTTGCTGTCATCGGAACGAACTGGATTACAGATCGATTCTTACAGGCCGGTGAAGGAGTAGCTGATTTTACATGTACAGCCGTCTATTCACGGTCCGCTGAAAAAGGCCAGGCATTTGCCGAAAAATACGGTATTGATACAGTTTTCACGAACTTACATCAAATGGCAGAAAGTGATGCGTTTGATGCCGTGTATATTGCGAGTCCAAATGCCCTTCATAAAGAGCAGGCCATGTTAATGATGGAGCACCAAAAACACGTTTTATGCGAAAAACCATTCGCCTCTCACCGAAAAGAAGTGGAAGAGATGATTGCTGCAGCGAAAAAACATCAAGTGTGTTTGATGGAAGCGATGAAAACGACATTTCTGCCCAACTTCCTTCAAATCAAACAGCATCTTGATCAGCTCGGACCCATTCGGCAAGTGGTCGCTCATTACTGTAAATATTCCTCAAGATACGATGCCTACCGAAATGGCGAGATTCCAAATGCTTTTAAGCCTGAATTATCCAATGGTTCTTTAATGGATATCGGTGTGTATCTCGTCTACCCGGTGGTCTATTTATTTGGTCTGCCGAATCAAATCACCGCAAGAGGCTATAAGCTTTCTTCTGGTGTAGATGGGAGCGGCTCTGTCCTTTTACAATATGACGGGCATCAAGCACTCCTTTTTCATTCTAAAATTTCAACGTCTCATTTATCTGCGGAAATTCAAGGAGAGGATGCGACGATGGTGATTGATCAATTCCACCGTCCTTCGCGTATCACGATCCATGATCGGCAAGGACACCATACCGACATCTCTCTCAAAGATGATCAGCCAGCCATGTATTATGAAATCTGTCATTTTATTGAGTGTATTCAGCAAGGAATGATTCAGTCTCCGGTCAATACATTTGCCTTATCTGTTCAAACCATGTCCGTCATGGACGAGGCGAGAAAACAAATGGGCGTGAGGTTTCCTGCCGATAGATAAAATGAATGGGCATGAAATGATAAACAAAGGGCGAACATGATGTGCAAGTTCGCCCTTTGTTTTTTGTTGTGGATCCATTGTTTATGTTGCCGCTAACACATCCGCAAATGCTTTCACATATGGAGGAAGATCCGGCGGACGTCTGCTCGAGACGAGGTGACCATCTGTGACGACTGCTTCATCAAACCAGTCCGCTCCAGCATTTGTCATATCATCTTTAATACCAGGTGTACTTGTCACTTTTTTGCCGTGCAGGATTCCTGCTGAAATCAGCACCCAGCCAGCGTGGCAAATTTGCCCGATTGGTTTCGCCTTTTCATCAAATGAACGAACGATGTTTAACACTTCTGGATAACGGCGCAGTTTATCTGGCGCCCATCCTCCTGGGACAAGCACAGCATCATATTCATCCGCTTGAATGGAATAAAAATCTGCATCAGATACGGCCGGCACACCATACTTCCCGGTGTACTCATGATTTGCTTTTTCTCCTACAAGATGCACAGTTGCCCCTTCTTCTCTTAAACGTAGAACCGGATACCATAGCTCTAAATCTTCAAAATCATCACTGACAAACGCAATGACCTTCTTATTTGATAAACGCATAACATCTCTCCTATTCTTTCGATTTCCTCTATTGTACGAGATGACCTCTTAAAAAGAAAAGCGGTTCCCCTTGAGGAGAACCACTTGATCTTATTCGCTGATCTTAAATTTTTTAATTAAATCACGTAATTCTTCCGCCATTTGGGAAAGAGTCGTAGAGGAAGAACTAATCTCTTCCATAGAAGCAAGCTGCTCTTCAGCAGATGCAGCGATATCTTGGATGCTTGCTGAACTCTCTCGTGATACATCTGCAATTTCATTCACTGCTTTAGAAATTTGCTCAGATCCTTTTGAAAGCTCGCGTACTGTTGTATTCATTTCATTCATTCTTTTAGCGATTTCGGCTGTTTGCTGATTAATTTGTGAGAAGCTTTCTTTCGTTTGATCTGTAATGGAAAGACCATTCTTCACTTCTTCATTCACTGACTTGAACATATTTTGAGATGTTTCGATTTCAGATACAATTTCTTTCACAAGCTTTTCAATCTCTTTTGCTGAATCTGATGATTGAACTGCAAGTTTACGTACTTCCTCTGCGACAACAGAGAAGCCTCTGCCTGACTCACCTGCACGTGCTGCTTCAATGGCAGCATTGAGTGCAAGTAAATTCGTTTGATCCGCAATGCCGTTAATCACACCTAGGATGCTTGTGATGTCTTTTGATTTATGCTCTAGCCCGTTGATCACCCCTTCAGCTTCTTTCACTGAATGGTCGATCGTCTTCATTTGGCCAACGGTTTGCTCCACAAGCTGTCCGCCTGATTCCGCGACTGTTCTTGATTGAATAGATGACGCTGTGATGACATCAGATGTTTCTGCGACTTCGTTCAGTCCCTCATTCATTTGTTTTAAATGAGCCGCACTTTGTTCCACCATTTCGCTTTGATTTTCGTTGCCGTTTGAGAATGTTTCAATAGATGATGTAATGTGTTCGGTTGCTTTTGTTGTTTGACCTGCGCTTGCTGTCAGTTCTTCAGATGAAGAAGCCACGTTTTCTACAGATGTTTGTACTGCTTGGATGACATCTCTTAATGATTCACTCATTTCATTAAAGCTTGTGCCTAGCTGTCCAATCTCATCTTTTGACCGGACATCAATTTTTTCTGTTAAATCTCCCTCACTGATTTTCTTTGAAGAAGAGACAAGTATAGAAAGTGGTTTTGTAATGGAACGGATAATGAAGAAAATCAGAATCCCGCCAATGATGAGCGCGCCAGCTAAAATGATAGCGGCCATGTTAAAGACTGGCTGTGCAGCTTCTTCTACTTCCGTCACAAACATCGTACCAACAATTTTCCAGCCAGTCGCTTTGTTTGTGGTGAATTCCATTTGCTTTTCTTTTCCTTCAAACATATAACTCATAGAACCTTCATCTTGTGAATAAAGCTTTTCTAGCCATTCACCAGATAATTTTGTTCCAGCTTTTTTCGTAGGATGGGCAACAAAGGTACGATCCGGACTTCCGATAAAGGCATAGCCTTGTTTCCCGATATTTATGCTATTTGATTCTTTTACTAGATTTGCAATGTCTAGGTTCATTGCAATGACTCCTGATCCGTCCTCTAACTTTTTAGAGATGGTGACCACAAGCGTACCTGTGGAAGCTGTTGGATACGGTGCTGAAACAGACAGCTCTCCGTTTTTCTCCCAGCCGTCTTTATACCAATCCCGCTCCGTTGCGACATAGTCAGCAGGCATTTTTTTGTTAGGATATCTTGAAAACACTTTGCCATCACTTGAAGCGACAAAAATGCCTTCTGTGTCATCATTCATACTCATGAACTGTTCAAAGCGCCCTTGAATATCTGTCGTGCCTTTTTGCTTAAGCTTTTTCTCCGTGATCCATTTGCTAAAGAAATCGGCTGCGTCTGTTTTCACTTTCACAACCTTCGTAATATTTTTATCTAGCTGCTCGACGTTCTCCTTTGCACTTTGCATGATTTGATCATTTAAGGAGGTGCTCGCCGTATGATATGAAGAGAATGCCAATACAATGATTGGGCATAAAAGAATGAATAAGAAAGAGAATACGAGCTTTTTTGAAATAGATGGCTTTCTGAAATACTGTATGAATTTCATAAAAAAGAAAACTCCTTTTAGTAAGATAGTATATATATCGGAAGCACTACTATGTTCTTTACTTTTTTAACTTATTAAAGTCTAAATAAGACCAAAATACCCAAATTATATGCATTGAATGGAAAAACACCTGACGCCAAAACGTCAGGTGCTTCCTTATACTCTTACATTTTAAATTGTTTAATGAGCTCTCTTAGCTCTTCTGCCATCTGAGATAACGTAGCAGAGGAGGAGCTAATCTCTTCCATAGATGCCAACTGTTCTTCTGCGGATGCTGCGATATCTTGGAAGCCTGCGGAGCTTTCTCGTGAAAGCTCTTTGATTTGATTCACCGCATGTGAAATATCATTTGAGCCATGCGAGAGTTCTTTGGCCGTTCCGTTCATTTGTTTCATTTGTTCTGTCATTTCTGATGTTTTATCGGTGATTTTCTCAAAGCTGATTTTCGTTTCATTTGTAATATTTAATCCAGATTGTACTTCACCTGCTACTTGTTTAAACATATTCTGTGATTTTTCAATTTCCTCTACAATCTCGTTCGTCAGGCTTTCAATTTCCTTTGAAGAGCTTCCGGATTGCTCTGCCAGCTTACGAACTTCTTCTGCAACAACAGAGAAACCTCTACCTGCTTCTCCTGCCCGAGCGGCTTCTATCGCAGCATTTAAAGCTAGGAGATTGGTTTGGTCGGCAATGCCGTTAATGACCCCCAGAATGTTCGTAATATCCTTTGATTTCTGCTCTAAGCCTTGAATTACAAGCTCTGCTTCTTTCACTGCCTGCTCAATGGTTTGCATTTGCCCTGCTGTTTTTTGAACAAGTTCTCCACCAGCCTGAGCCGTTTTGCTTGAATCAATCGACGATTCCATCATATGAGAGGTCGTATCGACCATATGGGATAAGCTGCGATCCATTTCGTTCAACTGGACTGAGCTTTTTTCGATCATATCATTTTGATGTTCATTGCTGTTTGAGAACTGTTCAATAGATGATGTGATATGCTCAGTCGCTTGAGCGGTCTGTCCCGCACTTGCTGTTAATTCTTCAGAAGAGGCGGCCACATTTTCAATGGAATTCTGAACAGCTTGAATGACTTGTTTCAGCTTAGCTGACATCTCGTTAAAGCTCTGCGCAAGCTTACCGATTTCATCATGAGTACGAACTTCAATGTGCTGGGTCAGATCACCCTGACTGATTTTCTCAGCCGATTCAGAGAGTGCTATCAGTGGCTTTCGGATCGATTTAATAATAAAATAAATCGCAATTCCGCCTATGGCAATCGCAACTGCCAGTATGATCATTGTTAAGTCGAGCACTGGTTTTGCAGCTTCATGGACTTCGTCCACATACATGGTTCCAGCAAGCTTCCAGCCTGTTGCTTCATTTGTGTCAAAGAACATTTGCTTCGGCTGTCCATTGTATTCATATTTGAAACTGCCTTGTTTTTTATCATACAATTTCGTGATGAAATCACCTGTCAATTTCGCCCCAGGCTTGTCTGTTTTATGGGCAATATAATGCTGATCTGGAGTCGCGACAAACGCATAGCCTTCTTTGCCTATTTTGATACTGTTTGTATCTTTCACGATCGTGTTCAAGCGCACATTGATTCCAATCACTCCAGAACCATCTGCTAACTGTTCTGATATTGTGATGAGCAGGTCATCTGATGACTTGTCGACAAAAGGATCTGAAATGATGAGTTTCTCATCTCCCATCGATTGTTGAAACCACGGTTCGTTTTTTGCACTCGCCGCACTACCTTTATGAATCTCGGAATATTCGGTTAGTTTACCATTTTGATCTGCAATGAATACTTCCACTACATCTTCATCTGTTTCCGATAATTGCTCTAATTTCACCTTGAGTAAATCCTTGTTTTTAGAAGTCAATTCACTCTTTTTCACCGATTTCGATAAATAAGAAACGATATCAATTTTAGGCTGTACATCTTTATTAATGAGTTCGTTTAATTGCTGAACACCATTTGCAGCACTAGACATAATCTCATCATTGAGAGACTTTGATGCCACTTCATAAGAAAATGCTGCCAATACGAGAATTGGCACTAGGAGAATCGCTAAGAATGCAGTAATTAATTTCTTTGACATTGTAAAGTGCTTAAAAAAGTTGATTTTTTTCATGACTCTACTCCTTTTGGATTATGATTTGTGGTCTCCCTCTTCTATTCTTAGGTAATATGAATTATTTTTCAAGACTTAATGTTCGGATATAAATAAAAATAAGTAAAATTACCTATTTCTTTTGATTTACTCAATTGGAAAAGAGCCCTCTAGCTGAAGGGCTCTTTATTATGTCTATTCGACTTTAAATTTGCTGATCAAATCACGCAATTCTTCTGCCATTGATGAAAGTGTAGCAGAGGAGGAGCTGATTTCTTCCATAGATGCGAGCTGTTCTTCCGCTGAAGCCGCAATGTCTTGAATGTTTGCGGAGCTTTCACGTGAGACGTCTGCAATCTCACGGACAGCCTCTGACACATGTACAGAGCCATTTGAAAGCTGAACAACTGTTTGATTCATTGTTTGAAGCTGGTCAGAAATTTCTTTTGTCATTTCGAAAATATTGTGGAAGCTGACTCTTGTTTGTTCAGTGAAGCTTAAGCCTGATTGAACTTCTCGATTCACCGCAGTGAATACTTCCTGTGATACATCGATGTCTTGAACGATCTCTTTAATCAAATTCTCGATTTCTTTCGCTGAATTGGCTGATTGAACAGCCAGTTTTCTTACTTCTTCTGCTACAACGGAGAAGCCTCTGCCGGATTCCCCAGCTCTTGCTGCCTCAATTGCTGCATTTAGCGCAAGTAGATTCGTTTGGTCGGCGATTCCATTGATGACACCTAGAATTTGTGTAATGTCTTTTGATTTACTTTCAAGAGCGCTGATGACATTCTCTGCTTTTTTCACGGACTGATCAATGACATTCATTTGAGAAGCGGTTTTCTCGACAAGCTGTCCGCCTTCCCCTGCGATATCTGTTGATTTGATCGATGAAGCAGTAATGGATTCAGCCGACTCATTCATGTGCTGAAGGCCACGGTTCATTTCATCTAACTCTTCTGAGCTGGATTCGACTTTGTCATTTTGACTTTCATTTCCATTTGAGAATTGTTCAATGGCTAGTGTAATATGCTCTGTTGCTTTACTTGTTTGCCCTGCGCTGGCGGTCAGTTCTTCTGATGAAGAAGCGACATTTTCGACTGAGGTTTGGACGGCACCAATGAGGGTTCTTAATGAGTCAATCATTGTATTAAAGCCTTTCCCAACTTGGCCAATTTCGTCATCTGATTGGATCTGAAGCTTATCTCGCAAATCACCTTCGCTGACTTTTTTCGAGAAACGGGCAAGGTTGGATAATCTTTTAGATATAGAGCGGACGATAAAGAAGATGAGGGTACCTGCTACGATAAGTGTCACACTGAACACAATAATGGCTGTATTGAAAACGGGCTTTGCTGCATCTTCTACTTCTGATACGAGCATCGTTCCACCGATTTTCCAGCCGGTTAATTCATTGGTCACATACGCAACCTTTTTATCTATTCCTTTGAGTGTGTAGCTGCCGCTTCCTTCTTTGTTTTGATAAATAATATTTGCTAGATTCTCATTGACCTGACTTCCTGGCTTTTGGGTCGGATCTGCTAAAACTGTTTTATCTTTCTCCATGATGAAGGCATAACCTTTTTGCCCAATTTTGATTTCTTTTAACTTTTGAATCAGGGTGTCAATTTCCATATCAAGTCCAATAACACCTGAACCATCTTTCATTTTTTGAGTAATGGTGATGACCATTTTGCCTGTGGAGGCTGCTACATATGGTTTTGTGATGACTTGTTTACCGTTTTCTGCATTGAGCGCTTCTTGATACCATGGGCGCTCTCTCGGATCGTAGCCATCAGGCATCTTTTGAACAGGATATTGCATAAACAATCCCTTTTCGGAGCCTACATAGATAGCGGAAACATCTTTTTCATTAATTTTTCCAAATTGCTGCAATTCTTTAATGGTCGAATTTCTATTTTTTTCTTGGAGATTAGACGCTTTGAGTGAGTCTGTAAACAGAGCCACAGCATCTGCTTTATTTCCTATATTCTCATTGATTAAAGTATCAAATGCATTGACTTGACTCATTGCACTGCCCATAATCTGTTTGTCTAGCTCTGTCTTTGATGTAAAAAATGCACTAATTGTCAGTGCAGTGGTTGGCAGGATAAGGACTACCAAAAAGGCAATAATTAATTTTTTTGAAATGGATGGTTTTTTTAACCATTGGATCATTTTCCCCATTTTCTCTTTCCCCCTTTACTTCTCTAAAGTTATTATCGGATGAAAGGTTTATTTTTACAGGCTGAAAACGATGTTTAAAATATAAAAAAAATACCCAGACAATTTTGGGTATTTTTACATCATTATTTAATCAATTTTAAATTGACTTGTGAGCTCTTTTAGTTCCTCTGCCATGTTAGATAGTGTCACTGAAGAAGATGATATTTCTTCCATAGATGCAAGTTGCTCTTCAGCAGAAGCCGCAATGTCCTGAATGTTCGCCGCACTTTCTCTAGAGACTTGGCGCATCTCCTGCATAGCTTGTGAAACTAGCTTCGAACCGCTCGATAGATCAATGGCTGTATCGTTTAATTGCGTCAGTTTTTTCGACATTCCTTCTGCCGCCTCATAAATGTTCTGGAAGCTTTCTTTTGCTTCTTCTGTCATACCAAGTCCTGCATGTACTTCTCGATTGACCGTTTTGAACATATCTTGAGATTTAGCAATTTCTAACACAATTTCTTGAATGAGTTTTTCTATTTCTTTCGCTGAGTCTGCCGATTGGACAGCTAGTTTTCTCACTTCTTCTGCCACGACAGAGAAGCCGCGTCCTGATTCGCCTGCTCTAGCTGCTTCGATGGCTGCATTTAACGCAAGAAGATTCGTTTGATCTGCAATGCCGTTAATGACATTTAAAATGCTCGTAATATCTTTAGACTTATATTCTAATTGCTTCATGACTTGTTCTGCTTCTTGTACAGATGTATCAATATGTTTCATTTGGCTCGCTGTGCTTTCAACAATTCGACCGCCTTGACCAGCTGCCTCTGTCGATTGAAGTGAGACAGTAGCCACTTCTGATGACGTTTGTGACATGCCTTGTAATCCTTCATTCATTGCCACAAGCTGATTCGTACTAGATTCGACTTTCTCGTTTTGTGCTTCATTTCCGTTTGAAAATTGTTCAATCGACATTGTGATATGCTCGGTTGCTTGACTTGTTTGGCTGGCACTTGCCGTCAGCTCCTCGGAAGCGGAAGCCACATTGTCGACAGATTGCTGTACCGCTCGAATGACGTCACGAAGGGATTCACTCATTTTGCTAAAGCTTCTCGTGAGATCTCCAATTTCATCCTTCGATTTGGTTTCAAGGGTTTCGGTTAAATCACCATCACTCACCTTTTCTGAGAAATCAACAAGCTTTCGAAGTCCAATTGTGATGGAGCGAACGATAAAGAAGATCGCAATACCGCCAAGGATAAAAGAAGAAATTAAAAGAATAATGGCAGAATTCCAAACTGGCTGTGCTGCTTCTTCTGTTTCTGATACAAACATCGTTCCAGCAATTTTCCAACCTGTTAAATCATTTGTCACAAAAACGAGACGCTTTTGTTCTCCTTTATTCTCATAAGTTGACGTTCCTTCTTTTCCGCTGTAAAGGATAGATGAAATATTTTCAGTGACCTTAGATCCTGACTTTTCTTCTGGATGAGCCACAATTTGTTTGTTTTTATTTGCAATAATTGGATATCCTTCTCGTCCGATTTTAATCTCTTTTATTTTATCGACAATGTCTTGCACATCAATGTCAATTCCGATCGCTCCCGATCCGTCCTTCAGACGCTGGGCAATCGTGACAACCATACCGTTTGTTGTAGCAGAGATGTATGGGTTGGTTACAACTGGATTACCACTGTCATCCTGCATAGCTAGTTGATACCAATCGCGCGTTGTTGGATCATAGCCTTTTGGCATGTCTACTTTAGGAAACTGAATGAAATCACGCTTTTTACTTGCTGCATAAAATCCAACCACATCATCTTCATTGATTTTACTGTATATCTCGAAATGCTCATACAGTTCATCCTGGTTGTTCTTCTTAAAGTCTGCAGCAGTAGATGTTTCAGTAAAGAGTTTTACTGCGTTTTCCTTATTCATAAGCTTTTGCTGGATCATATCATTCAGTTCATTGACCCTTGTGTTTGCTCCGTACATGATTTCATGATCTAATTCTTCTTTGGCAATCTGATATGAAATTGTACTGAGTGTAATAATTGGCAAGACAAGAACGAGAGTGAATGAAATAATCAGTCTCTTAGAAATCGATGGTTTTTTCAACCATTTTAGTGCATTTTTCATGTTTTTCCTCCTTTTAAACGATATGTTATATATCGGACATCTTCATATTATTTTCATGTTTTTCTAATAAAAAGGATGCCTTTTTGTTTATTTCCACAAATTGATTCCTTGCCCAAGCACCCTGCATACGCTAATACAAAAGGGGGCGCTTTTCATATGATTATCCTTTCAGGACAGCCAGTGACAAATGAGCAGCTGGCTTCATTTCAGCTAGAAGGACAAAAGCGGATCATTTTGATGCAGTTACAAGCCTCAAATGATACGTTCCGCTACAGGCAAGCATCTGATTTGTTATTTGAGGTCACATTGAGATCGAACATTATGAATGCTGCAAGAGATTTGCATAAAAGTGGTGCCTCATTTGCCATCTTTCAAAGGTCTCGTGCAAATGACGCCTTTTGGCGCGTATCTGAAGCAGGGGCATTAGAGCTGCGCTATCAAGTCGAACCATCTAGAGGCATTAAAGACATTTTTGAAAATGGCTCACAATATGCATTTGAATGTGCCACTGCCATTGTCATCGTGTTTTATATGGGCGTCTTGCAAACGGTAGGAGACGAGAAGTTTAACCGAAGGCTTCGCAGTCTAACCCTGTATGACTGGCATTATGATACATTGTCGATTTATACAGAGCGCGGGAATGACTTTATCTATGGGGATTGCTTATATTTTGAGAATCCAGAGTTTAGCTATCAGCAGTCACAGTGGCGCGGGGAAAATGTGATTTACTTAGGTGAAGATCAATATTACGGACATGGACTAGGGATTTTAACAGCGGCAGAAATTATCGATAAATTGAATAAGAGAAGGCGGCCAGGTGCTGTTCAATCTGCTTATCTATTGCCGCAGACTACTCGGATGGATGTGATTTATCTCAGGCAAATGTTTGGCAGCTAAAAAAAGCCTCTTGTCTAGTGGTTATGACAAGGGGCTTTTTTATGCCTTGCGCTTTCGATAATCTTGCAGCGTGCCAAGCATCGTGTTCGCAAGGAGCTCCATTTTTTCTAAGTCTTTTCTTGTGACCGGCGGATCGTGCCGGCTCCATTTTACATAACGAACAAAATAGTAATGACGAATGGGCGTAAGGATGGCAGGAGAGTGCGGAAATTCATCAAACCAAAATTCAATTTGTCCTTTTTTTCGGTATGAATGTTTTAAAATGTCCACCCTTTCACACCACCCAACATGATTTTATATGTGCGTCAGTTCATGCATGATCTCCTCAACGGTTAAAATCGAGTGAATGCGACCGACGCCCTGTCCCGCCCAAAGAGCCATTTGATCAGGGCTACCCGCAGCAGCTGCTGCTTTTCGCATCGGTGTCGTCCATACATGCTGAACCGGATAAGGAAGAACCCTATCTTCATTCTGTCTTTCTTCCTCCATCCACTGATTCACAATACCTCTTGCTCTTTTTCCAGAAAACAGCCTTGTGATCTTTGTTTCACTGCTTTCTGCCTGTAAAATCGCCTTTTTGTATACGTCTGCCGCAGCACTTTCCTGACTGGCTAAAAATCGTGTGCCGATTTGCACCGCATCCGCTCCAAGCGCTAGAGCGGCTTCCACACCTGTTCGATCTGTAATCCCGCCTGCGGCGATCAATGGCACATGACAGAGCGTCTGGACGTCAGAGATCAGGCTAAAGAGTCCCATCAGGGCATCTCCTTTTGCAGGTAAAAAGGTACCTCGGTGACCCCCTGCTTCACTTCCTTGCAGAACAATGGCATCCATCCCTTTTTCCTCTAAAAGCAGTGCTTCCTCTTTTGTTGTGGCGGTTCCGATCAAAAAGATCCCCTTTTGTTTTAAGCGATGTATCGTTTGTTCATTTGGACAAGAGAAGGTAAAGGAAACGACCGGTACGTCTTCTTCCAAAAGAATGTTGATTTTCTGTTCAAAATCATGCCACAATTCCTCTTCGCTCGGCAGACTATCAGCTACTGGTCTTGCTGGCAATCTCTTCTCCCAAAAAGCCACATCCTCTTTTTTGACTTCAGAAATTGGCTCTGGTACAAATACATTGACCTGAAACAGGCCCGTTGTCAGCTGTTTGACCTGTTTGATCTGCTGCCTCAAATGGTCAGGCTGCACATATCCACTTGCCAAACTGCCAAGTCCCCCGCATTGCGAAACAGCGGCTGCCAGCTGCGGTGTCACGGCACCTCCTGCCATTGGTGCTTGAATAATCCCATATTTGATTTGCAGTAATTTCGTGATATCCCCCATTTATGTCCCCCATCTCTTACTCGTTTGATGACACCTGTATATAAAAATGGCGATGTCTCGGCCCGTCAAACTCACAGAAATAGATTCCCTGCCATGTGCCAAGGACAAGATCACCATGATGGATGAGAACATGCTGCGAGGCACCCATATAGCTCGCTTTCATATGTGCGGCTGTATTTCCTTCCATATGGCGGTCCTTCGAATGTTCCCACGGAAAGATTTCGTCAAGCCGGCGGAGCATATCTCGTTTCACATCTGGGTCCGCATTTTCATTAATGGTCATCCCTGCTGTCGTATGAGGACAGTAGACGATGACGGTTCCGTTTTGAATACCTGTTTCCTTAATATATTGATGGACCTCGCTGGTCACGTCGATCATCTCATCGCGTCTGTTTGTTTGTACATTGATTTTTTTCATATGAGCGGCTCCCTTTTGTTATTTCTATAAAACCATACCCTTTTTATGTGAAATCAATCACTGTTTATCGGTGGAAGGTATTCTCCCACCTAAAGTTTACCAAGTAAAAAAACCTCGTCAAGTGTTACGAGGTTTTTAGGAAAAGTGGACCTTTTTGATGTCAATGGTCCGAATATGATGGTCTTCCGCATCTATGATGGTAAATTCACAGCCTTCTGCTTCAATCGTATCTCCAATCTCAATATCAAATTTATGTGTCATCATCCAGCCAGCAATTGTATCAACATCATCATTCTCTATAGCTAAATCCAATAAATCATTCACTTCATCAATCAAGGCTTTCCCATCCATTACATAATGGAAGTCACCTTTTTTGACGATATGAGGTGTTTCATCTTGATCATATTCATCACGAATTTCGCCCACGATTTCCTCTAATATGTCCTCTACTGTAACAAGCCCGGCTGTTCCTCCATATTCGTCTACGAGCACTGACATATGAATTCGTTCCTTTTGCATCAAAATGAGCAATTCTTGAACAGGCGTACTTTCAATCACCCGTATCACAGGACGCATTAAGTCTTCAATCGTCACATCTTGATTCAGGAAACTCGCCTTAAACACATCTTTGCTATTGATGACACCAATCACATGATCTTTGTCTTCTTTAATGACGGGGTAGCGTGTGTATCTTTCGTTCAGCATATAATGTGTCACGTCTTCAAGCGTCTGTTCAATCTCTATGGCTGAAATTTCTGTACGAGGAATCATGATCTCTCTCGCCACTCGGTTATCAAATTCAAAAATTTTATTCACATATTTGTACTCAGATTGGTTAATCTCACCCTTTTCATAGCTTTCAGATAAAATGAGACGCAATTCTTCCTCACTGATCGCCACTTCATGTTCTTTGACAGAATGAAAACCGAATAATTTCACAATGCCTCGCGCAGATCCATTTAATGCTTTAATAAACGGGTACATGACTTTATAGAAAAAGATGAGTGGCTTTGCTGTCACAAGGCTGACCGCCTCTGCCTTTTGAATGGCAATCGTTTTAGGCGCCAGTTCTCCCACAACGACATGTAAAAACGTAATGATCACGAATGCGATGATAAACGATAGGATGTCGGTTAATGCGGAATGAAGCCCCAACTCCTCAAACAGTGGATGCAGAAAATGCTCCACCGTCGGCTCGCCCAGCCACCCTAAGCCTAAAGCGGTAATGGTAATGCCGAGTTGACAGGCGGATAAATATTCGTCGAGATTTGATATAAGCTTTTGTACGTGAATGGCTCTCTTATCTCCGCTCTCAATCAGTTGATTGATTTTAGAGCCTCTAATTTTCACAATCGCAAATTCAGTGACAACAAAAAATGCTGTCGCAGCAATGAGTAATATGACTAAAAATACGTTTAAAATATACAAAAAAACCCTTACCTAACAATGGTAAGGGCTCACCTCCTCTGGCATCAATTAATCATTACGGCCATTTAGGAAGATCATTACAAAACGGAGCAATTCAAACAAGGAGACAAGGGCTGCTGCGACGTACGTAAGAGCGGCAGCATTTAACACCTTGTTCACGCCTCTTTCTTCACTGCTTCTAATGATTCCTTCTGAAACAATGATATCTTTCGCACGAGAACTTGCATTAAACTCGACAGGCAATGTCACAAGCTGAAAGAACACAGCCGCTGAGAACAAAATGATCCCAAGCCCGATTAAGTTAAGGCTGCCAAGTAAGATTCCACCAAGGAAAAGAAGCGGGGCAACACCAGATGCAAAGTTCACAACAGGAAAGATCTTATGTCTCAAGACAAGCGCACCATAGGATTCCTGATGCTGCAAGGCATGTCCAACCTCGTGTGATGCGACTGAAATGGCCGAAATGGAATGGCCGTAGTACACAGGTTCAGATAAGCGAACCACACGCTGCGTCGGGTCGTAATGATCTGTCAAAGTTCCTCTTACCGGTTCAACAGGCACGTCGTATAACCCGTTGCGATCTAAAATATGTCGAGCGGTTTCCGCACCTGTTTTCATACTGGATGCTTCAACCTTTGAATACTTTTCAAAATTATTCTTTACTTTAAATTGTGCCCAAAATGATAATCCCAATGCGGCAAAAGTTAAAAAATAAAAAAACAGCATGCTCATCAGCTTCCTTTTTATTTTATATATTTATTTACAATTTTAATGACTTTTATGTAACGTGTACAGAAAAAAGCACTAGGTCTTTTTAAGGGGGATCACCACGCCAATGAAAAAGAAGAACACACCTAAGCATGCTGTATAAAAGGTCACCGTTCCGTATAGGTTTTGAAAAAAGTGCAGCCATGAAAAATCATTCATAAAATGATTCACCGCATTTAAGTCAAACACAAGTAAGATCATAGCTGATGATAAAAAGTGAGCGCCGATAAAAAGAAGTACGGTCTTTTGAACGAACGACATTCGCATTCCCTCCTTCTTCTCTCTTATTTTAAGATATGGGATCTACATGACGAAGATGAAAAAATGTTTCCTCAATCGGGCATACTGACATTAGCAGTTTCCTGAAAGGAAGAGTCCAATGAAATCAAATCGTATCTTTATCGCTTGGCTAAGGTGGCCACTGTATCTTCGAATTGCCATCATCATCTGTTTCTTGCTTCTTTTTTTTGGACAATTAATCGTTTTACTTGAACCGAAGCAGTATCATACGATCTTTGATGGGATCTGGTGGGCCCTCATTACAGTTGCGACGGTCGGCTACGGTGATTTTGTGCCGCAAACCATGCCCGGACAAATCGCAGGTATGGCGCTGATTCTGATCGGGGCAAGCTTTGTCACGGCTTATTTCGCCACACTTGCCGCCGCTGTGTTCAGCAAGCAGCACCATTATGTAGAAGGAAAGGTCGCCTTTAAAGGGAAAGGACATCTCATTATCGTCGGCTGGAATGAGAAAACGAACAAACTGCTTCAGTCGTTTCAAACAATTGATCCAGCTATGCCGATTGTGCTGATTGATGACTCCTTGAAGGAAGGGCCGCTTTTAGAGAATGTTCATTTTATTAAAGGACATGGCACCGAAGATGGCACACTTCGCAAAGCCAATATTTCAGGTGCAGATGCACTGATGATTACCGCAGATCAGCACGAGAATGAAGTGACAGCTGATATGCAGAGTGTTTTAACATTACTTGCAGCAAAAGGATTAAACCCTTCTCTATACTGTTTAATTGAAATTTTAACAGATCGTTACGTGAAAAATGCCGAGCGGGCTGGCGCCAATCAAGTCATTCATACCTCTGATGCAGTCAATCATTTAATGGTCGAGCATTTTCTTTTAAAGGAACAGTTCAAAGCGTTAAAGAAAAAACGACATATGTCCTTGCATAAACAGATCACCATCATACCGGTTCCAGCTTCGTTAGCCGGAGAAACATTCTTAACAGCGCTCCATCATTTTTTAGAGCATCATGTGATCATTGTCGGTGTACAAAAAAAAGAAGGACCCATGATGAATCCTCCCTTTGATTATGAGCTTCATCCAGAGGATGAACTAATCAGCCTTTAAAGCAGTGCGTCTTCTAATTCCTTGACGAGCGAAAAGCCAATCTCAGTATAAGCTTTTGATACATCTCCATCTTTCTCTTTTGGTTCTTGGAATTGGTTAAAGGATGCTCCCACATTTCCAACCATCGCATGATCATCTAACTTATCTTGATAGACATGCTTTAAGAGAAATGGATCTCCCAGTTTCACCACAACGCCTGGCTGATCCAGCTGGCCCTTTTCGGCTGTAAAAGGAACTCTGAGAAAAGTATAGCCATCACGATTATCAATTTTATAATCAAAGTATCCGTGATCGTAATCCCAGTTACCATTAATAACATAACCGAGCGGCTTCATCGTCTCTTCTAAATGGTAAAGTGAAAAGCTTTCACCAGGCAGCCTGGATGGTACATGAATCATACGAAACCCTCCTTTTGTCTAATAGGTTTCGTTAAAGAGAAGAATTCATACATCTATCTCTCGTGATTTGTACATTGTTTGAAAAAGTGGCATCAAATAAGCTTTGATTGGATGATTGATTCGTCTCGTTCGCACTGCCAGCGCCTTCTGTATCCTTTACAGCACTCATCGGACAAATACGTCCGACATTTCCAAAGTTGACGATTGCCTGGCCAGAAATATCGTGAATGTAAATATGATTCGTTCTCATGTTTCACCCTCCTCTACTCATTATTCTATGTACAGAGCGTAAGGAGGCTTGCACAGGAACCGTGAGAAAATAAAAAAGGCACACCCTTCGGGACTGACCCCATAAGATGAGACAAATAAAAAACACCTTCAAGTTTGAAAATGGATCGTTGTGATCCGAAATAAAACATGGAGGTGTTTTTTCTATGGGGACAAGAGTGAGTTATCCGGTTGAAGTCAAACAGAAGGCTGTAGAAATGAGATTGGCAGGCGTACCTATGAAAGAGATCATGCAGAAATTGAATATCAAGAATAAGACGCAGGTTCAGACATGGGTGAGGTGGCATAAGGCTGGGGATACACACCGGTTCGAACAGCCTGTTGGAAAACAATATACCTATGGAAAGGGTCCCGAGTACTCTTCCGAATTAGAGAGACTGCAGGCAGAAAATCGCTATTTGAGTCAACAGAATGAAGTTTTAAAAAAGTACAACGAATTGGAAAGGAAGTTGATAAGGAAACGTCAATCAAACTGGTAGAAGAATTGTGCAAAACGATGACGGTACAGGACATCTGTGTCCATTTAGGCATCTTACGTACTTCGTATTATAGATGGAAAAAGGATTTGACTCAGAATCATTCTAAAAGACAACTAGAGAAACAGGTCGGCACGTTGTGCCGAAAGCACAAATATCGATATGGTTATCGAAAAATCACAGCCATACTAAAAAGGAGAATGCGTATTAACCATAAAACTGTTCAACGTATCATGCAGAAAAACCAGTGGCAATGCCGGGTTAAAATGAAAAAGCGTAAGAAGAATGGGCAGCCCTATGCCGTGGCCGGTAATATACTGGATCGGAACTTTCAGTCTGATCGCCCTCTTGAAAAACTAGTAACGGACATCACGTATTTGCCTTATGGACAGAAACAATTGTACCTTTCCAGTATCTTGGATTTATATAATGGAGAAGTGATTGCTTTTACGATTGGTGATAAGCAGGACACAGACTTTATCTTAAACACACTTAATCAGCTCCCAGCACTGCCTGAGAATTGCGTGTTACATAGCGATCAAGGTTCTGTGTATACATCTTACGAGTATCAGAAAGCTGTTCATATAAAAGGCATTACCATGAGCATGTCCCGTAAAGGGACGCCCGCTGATAATGCCTCCATCGAATCGTTTCATTCCTCACTAAAGTCTGAAACGTTCTATCTTAACAGGATTGACCGCACTACGACCAGCATCGTAGAACGCACTGTCAAAGAATACATTTATTATTATAACAACATTCGTATTCAAACGAAACTAAACAACCAATCACCGATAAACTATCGGCAATTGGCTGTATAAAGGTGTTTTGATCCCTGTCTCAAAAACGGGGGTCAGTCCCCTTCAAAGGTGTGCTTTTCATTCTTACGATTGTTTCAGTCGGCTTTCAAGTTCGGCTTTTTTCTCTTCGAAGCCTGGTTTTCCTAATAAAGCAAACATATTCACTTTATAAGCTTCTACACCAGGCTGGTCAAATGGATTAACGCCTAGTAGATATCCAGACATCGCGCATGCTTTCTCAAAGAAGTAAACGAGATATCCGAATGTATAAGCATCCATCTCAGGAATTGTGACGATCAGATTCGGTACTTTTCCATCTGTATGAGCAAGCATCGTTCCTTCAAATGCTTTTTTATTAACGAAATCAACCGTTTTTCCTGCTAGATAGTTCAAGCCATCAAGGTCTTGTTCTTCTGCTTCGATGACAAGCTCATGACGAGGCTTGTCTACATTAACGATTGTTTCAAACAAGTCTCTTCTTCCTTCTTGAACATATTGACCAAGTGAATGAAGATCTGTTGAGAAGTTCGCAGATGAAGGGTAGATTCCTTTTTCATCTTTCCCTTCACTTTCACCGAATAATTGTTTCCACCATTCTGCAAAGTATTGCAGTCCTGGCTCATAGTTAATCAGCATTTCAATCGTTCTGCCTTTATTGTAAAGGACATTACGGACGACAGCATATTGGTATGCCGCATTCTCAGAAAGCTCAGATGAAGCGAAGTCTTCGCTTGCTTTTGCCGCACCTTCCATCATCTGATCAATGTCTGCACCGCTCACAGCAATTGGCAATAGACCTACTGCTGTTAATACTGAATAGCGTCCACCTACATCATCAGGGATGATAAATGATTCGTAGCCTTCTTCTGTTGCTAATGTTTTCAATGCACCGCGTGCCTTATCAGTTGTTGCATAAATACGTTTTTTCGCTTCTTCGGCACCGTATTTTTCAATGAGGAGCTTTTTAAAGATGCGGAACGCAATCGCTGGCTCTGTTGTTGTACCAGATTTTGAAATGACGTTAATAGAGAAATCTGCATCTTCCAATAGATCCATCACATCTGTTAAATAAGAAGAACTGATGTTGTTTCCAATAAAGATGATTTGTGGCGTCTTGCGTTTGCCTTTTGGCAGCGTGTTATAGAAAGAGTGGTTCAAAAATTCAATCGCCGCACGTGCGCCGAGATACGAACCGCCGATTCCGACAACAAGCAAGACATCAGAGTCTGACTTAATTTTATCTGCACTTTTTTTAATGCGGGCAAATTCTTCGCGATCATATTGCTTCGGCAAGTCAACCCAGCCTAAATAATCACTGCCTGTACCCGTTTGTTCATGAATATTTTGATGGGCCACCTTCACAAAATCTTTTAAATATGTAAGCTCATGTTCTTGAAAGAAAGGTAACGCTTTTGAGTAGTCAAATTGAATATGTGTCATCGCTTGTAAGCCCTCCATTACGTTAGTTCTGTCCCTTTCACTTTAGCGGAACTAGCTATTGAAATCAAGTGATCGTCACTCCGATAGCAAAAAGCCGTTTCTCATAGAGAGAAACGGCAAGCAGGATTATAAAGAAGCTTTCAAAATAGAAAGAATGTCATCACGACCAAGTTTCATAAAGTTACCAAAACCACCGTATTCCATTTCTTTCGCCGCAATGTCGGCAATTTTGTCCAGCTGATCTTCACCAATATCATAATCGGCTAGACGGCTTGGTGCACCTAGGCTTGTCCAGAATGCTGACAGTTTGTCGATACCTTCTAATGCGATATCACGATCAGATTTTCCTTCTGTCTCGATGTCAAACATGTTCAGCATGAGATTTTTAAAGCGCTCCACATTATGATCGAGTGTATGACGCATCCAATTTGGGAAGAGGATTGCAAGTCCGCCTGCATGTGGAATGTCATAGACAGCCGATACTGCATGCTCAATCGTATGGGACGCCCAGTCGCCAAAGTACCCCATTTGCAGCGTGCCATTTAAAGCGATCGTTCCTGCGTAAAGGATCGTTTCACGGTGCTCATAGTTTTGTAAGTCTTCAAGCAGTTTTGGTGCTGTCTCGATGACTGTTTGAAGAACAGCAAAACACATTCGATCCTGTAAAGGCGTGTTTTTGACATTATGGAAGTATTGTTCGAAGACGTGGCTCATCATATCGACCATGCCGTACACCGTCTGATTTTCTGGCACTGAATAAGTATGCTCAGGGTCTAAAATTGAAAAAGCAGGATGAGTGACTGAACTGCCCCACACATATTTTTCATTTGTTTCCCAGTTTGTGATGACAGAGTCTGGATTCATTTCTGAACCAGTTGCCGCAAGTGTCAGCACTGTGCCAAACGGCAATGCTTTTTGAGCGGTTGTTTTCTTTGAGATAATGTCCCACACATCTCCGTCATATTCCGCTCCGGCTGCAATCGCTTTTGTACAGTCGATCACACTGCCGCCGCCAACAGCTAATAAGAAATCAATTTTTTCATTTTGGCAGATGTCGATTCCTTTTTTCACTGTGGTGAGGCGCGGGTTTGGTTCAACACCTGACAGCTCAAATACGTCAGCTTCTGCTTCATTTAACGCGCTGATCACATTATCATAAAGACCATTTTTCTTAATGCTGCCTCCACCATATACAAGTAACACTCGTTTTCCATAACGAGCGAGTTCGCTTTTTAGTCCGTCTAGTTGTCCTTTTCCAAACATTAATTTCGTTGGATTATAATAAATAAAATTTTCCATCTGTTGATACATCTCCTTACAGCGTATATATCCAAAAACATGAAAGACTACTTTAACATATGTACACGTCGAACTCAAAAAAAGATAACTGCTCGAAAGCAATTATCTTTTCATTGTTTGATTATAAAGAAGCATTCAAAATAGCTAGAACATCTTCTTTGTTTAGCTTTTTAAATTGACCAAATTCACCGCGTGCCATTGCACGATCTGCGATTAAATCAATTTTCTCATCGTTGATATCATAGTCCGCTAAACGGTTCGGTGCGCCAAGACTTGTCCAGAAAGCTGACAATTTGTCGATTCCTTCTAAGCCCACTTCTTCGTCTGTTTTGCCCGCAGGATCCACATCGAATACGCGTACCGCTAATTGTTTAAAGCGGCCTGGGTTTTCCTGAATGACATGCTTCATCCAGTTCGGGAACAAGATCGCAAGTCCGCCTGCATGAGGGATATCATAGACAGCAGATACCGCATGCTCGATGTTGTGAGATGCCCAGTCACCGCGTGCTCCCATTGACAGCATACCATTGAGCGCAATGGTCCCAGTGAATAAGATCGTTTCACGCAGCTCATAGTTCTCTAGATCGCCAATCAGCTTCGGTGCTGTTTCAATGACTGTACGAAGAAGCCCTTCACACATCCGGTCTTGGTAAGGTGTATTTTCCGTGTGATGGAAATATTGTTCGAACACGTGAGACATCATATCAACCATGCCATAAATCGTATGGTTTTTTGGTACAGTGAATGTGTTCACTGGATCAAGAATAGAGAATTTAGGGAAAACTGCTGGACTTCCCCAGCCATATTTCTCATTTGTTTCCCAGTTTGTGATCACTGATCCAGAGTTCATTTCAGAACCTGTTGCAGCAAGGGTTAACACCGTACCGAACGGAATTGCTTCCATTGGGACATGCTTACGCGTCACGATATCCCAAGCATCTCCATCGTACTTGGCTCCGGCTGCGATCGCTTTCGTTGCATCAATAACACTGCCGCCGCCAACTGCCAAAATAAAGTCAACGTTGTTCTCTTTGCAAAGCTCAACCCCTTTTCTTACCGTTGTTAAGCGCGGGTTTGGCTCAACACCAGCAAGTTCAGTGATTGCAGCTCCTGATTCTTTTAGGATGCTGACAACTTGGTCATAAAGGCCGTTTCGTTTAATACTGCCTCCACCATATACAAGTAATACGTTTTTTCCGTAGTGTTTGAGTTCATCTGAAAGGGCTGAAACTTCTCCCTTTCCAAATATTAATTTCGTTGGGTTCCAATAAGTAAATCGATCCATTTGATCTCCTCCTCGCGCTACATTATGCGCCTCAATCATTCCAAAAGTAAAGTAATTTGCTTTAATCCATTTTCTTACGCATAGTTTGGCTAAAAATCTGCAAAATATAAATGTATTGATGCTGTAGCGAAAGGAGGAATCACGATGAGTGCTATTCAGCGTATTGCCCTCGTGCTCACGATTATCGGTGCTATTAACTGGGGACTAATCGGCTTTTTTCAATTTGACTTAGTAGCAGCGATCTTTGGCGGACAAGGCTCTGCATTATCACGTATTATTTATGGTCTTGTTGGAATTGCAGGTCTTGTTAACCTTGGTCTATTGTTCAAGCCAAGCGAAGAAGCTGTTCGCCGTGACGAGCCGAATCCAGAGGTTCGCTAAACAAAAAGACATAAAAAAGGCCGCCTATACGAGGCAGCCAAAGGCACCGTTTGAAGCGGTGCTTTTTTTATTTCTTGATTAAGTCTTTACGGTTAGACTGCTCAATCCACTCTTCAAGTTTATCTTTAAGCGTATTGAAACCTTGTGGTGTAGCAGCTTCTTCTTTCACTTGCTGTGGTCTTTGTTTCTTTGGTTTGCTTTCTTTTCTTTCAGGTGCTTCTTGTGTAGCACGGATAGAAAGGCTGATTTTACCAGCTTTTTCATCAACAGAAAGAACTTTCACTTGAACTTCGTCACCAATTGAAAGATGCTCGTTGATGTCTTTTACGAAACCATGTGTTACTTCAGAAATATGCACAAGTCCTTGAGTTTCTTCATCTAATGCAACAAACGCACCATACGCTTGTAATCCTGTTACTTTACCAGTGTAAACACTGCCTACTTCAAACTTTGTCGCCATGATAACAACTCCTAAATAAATGTTTTAATATTCGTTTATACGCAATTAAAAACTATATCACAGAACGGTCTTTTACGCAAAATATTTTTTAATTGGGTTTAGATCAGTTCAAAAGGGGGAATACCTGAAAACAAGAATGCTTTCTAGTATTCCCCCCTAATTTGAGAGGCATGAGTCCTAATGGATTGATGCCTTTTTTTTATTTGATGATGGCAGGTGCTTCTTCTTTCACTTGTCGTTCCTGCAAAAAGCGCTGGATTCTTGAAAGTGATTCCTGAAGATGGTCAAGAGACGAAGCATATGAACAACGAATATGACCTTCACCACTCGGTCCGAAGACATTACCAGGGACTACGGCTACTTTTTCACTTAGGAGCAGCTCCTCAGCAAATTGTTCTGACGTCATGCCCGTCGTTTTAATGGACGGGAAAGCGTAAAATGCGCCGTTTGGCTGGTGACATGTGAGCCCCAGTTCATTCAAAGAGCCGACAAACAAATTTCGCCGCCTTCTGTAGCTTTTCTTCATTTTCTCTACATCTTCAAGCCCATTTTTCAAGGCTTCTTCTGCTGCATATTGTGCCATAGAGGGTGCGCACATCATAGAATATTGGTGTATTTTCAGCATGGCATCGCGCAGTACAGGAGGTGCTGCCACATATCCTAAGCGCCAGCCTGTCATGGCAAACCCTTTTGAAAAGCCTGAAATGAGGATCGTTCTTTCCTTCATATCTTGAATTGCCGCCACACTTGTAAAAGCTTCATCGTACGTCAGCTCTGCGTAAATCTCATCCGTGATAATGAGAAGGTCATGCTCTTTTGCAAATTGAGCAATATCTTCAAGCTCTTCCTTTGAATAGACTGAGCCAGTTGGATTTGATGGTGAGCAAAGCAGGATCGCTTTTGTCTTAGGCGTCAACTTCGTGCGAAGATCCGCAGAATCTGCTTTGAAATCTTTTTCAGCCGATGTACTTAAATAAACAGGTACTCCGCCCGCAAGTGTCGTAAGGGCCCCATATGCTACGAAACAAGGCTCTGGAATGATCACTTCATCGCCGCCGTTTAAAATTGCACGAAAGGCTAAATCAAGAGCCTGGCTTCCGCCTACCGTAATAATGAGTTCTTCTTCAGGACTGTAATCGATGTCAAATCGCTTATATAAATAGTGGCTCAGTTCTTTTCGCAAAGATAACAGACCTGCATTCGCCGTATAAGAGGTAAGTCCTTGTTCTAATGACATAATACTTGCTTCTCTGACATTCCAAGCTGTCACGAAATCTGGCTCGCCAACACCAAGGGAAATGACCCCTTCCATTGTGGCTGCCAAATCAAAGAATTTTCGAATACCTGACGGCTGAATGCTTTGCACCGTTTCAGATAAATAAGACTTTTTCATTTAAGGTGACACCACGATTCTTTTGTCATCGTCTCCTGTTTCAAACACTTTCCCATCATGTTTATATCTCTTCAAAATAAAGTGGGTAGTTGTTGAAACAACGGAATCAAGTGTCGATAATTTTTCAGACACGAAGCGGGCAATATCAGACATAGATCTTCCGCGGATCACAACAGATAGATCGTAAACACCTGACATGAGATAGACAGACTCCACTTCCTGAAAGCGGTAAATACGTTCAGCAATTTCATCAAATCCGACGCCTCTTTTTGGTGTCACTTTGACATCAATCATTGCTGTGACGCCTTCGTGACCATCTACTTTACGCCAGTCAATCATGGTTGAGTAATCAATAATGACTTTTTGATCTTCAAGTTTTTGAATAATCGCTTCTGCTTCTTCTGTTGTCACGCCTGCCATTTTTGCAATTGTATTTAAATCGGCACGGCTGTTTTCATCTAAAATCTCTAATATTTCAGTTTCTTTTTCTGTTAGTTTCATTTAATTTCACACCTCAGATTGTAAAAAGCTAGTTTTAAAAAATCTTCTGAACATTATAGCACGTTTTTCCCATTATGCTAAGCAGGGAAAAGATGCTAACCATAGCTTGAAATCCACTTTTTAGGGTACAATACAGTCACCTAACAGAGAGAGTATCAAGTATCGGAGTGATGAGTATGGACATTGTTCAGCCAGCTTATATGAAAAGTAAATTCGGTTTAGACATCTATTACGAGCACTATCCAAATCAGGGGAAGAAAACATTGATCTTAATTCATGGTCTTTTCTCTTCTACCTTCAGCTATCGAAAGCTCATCCCGCTTCTGAAACAAGACTTCAATTTAATCGCGATCGATCTGCCGCCATTTGGACAGTCCGAGAAGTCGAATACGTTTATTTACAGCTATCGCAACATGGCAAAGATCATTATCGAGCTAGCTGGTTACTTACAGATTCAGCATGCGATCCTTGTGGGTCATTCGATGGGCGGCCAAATTGCTTTATATGCCGCATCTGAACGGCCAGACCTATTTGAAAAGGCGGTCCTTTTGTGCAGCTCAGGATATTTAAATAAATCAAAGAGATCAGTTGTTTACAGCACATATATTCCTTATTTTTATCTCTATCTTAAAAGAAAGCTCTTGAAGCAAGGCATCATGAAAAATTTAACGGCTGTTGTGCATGATCATTCCATCATTGATCAAGAGATGGTGGATGGATATTTAAAGCCTTTTTCTGATGATCAAATTTTCCGAGGGATTTTCCGCTTGATTCGGCACCGGGAAGGGGATTTGACCTCGGATGTCCTAAAGAAAATGGAGACACCTGTGCTGCTCATTTGGGGTGAGGAAGATCGAATCGTTCCCATCCAAATAGGAGAGAGGCTGCACAAGGATCTGCCAAACTCGACCTTGCACGCATTAAAAAAAACCGGGCACCTCGTTCCTGAGGAAAATCCGGTCTTTGTGTCTGATCAAATCGGACATTTCAGCCTGTCTTAGCGTGTGCAGGAGCTGCTGTCTCGTATGACGAAAAGCTGATTCGCTATATGTTGACAGCTCTCAAAAGGCAGGAGCTGCTCAAATGAGTGATGATAAATGGCTTGAATGTCTTTTGCTAAAGATAAAGAGTCTTCTGCGTCGTATAATGCACTGATGACGTCAGCAGGCTCCGTTTCATAAAAGTCCTCCCCATATTGAAAAGGGTCCCATGCCTTAATGAGTTGAATCATCTCTTCTACAGCTTGACTATCTTTCATCGGTATCACCGCTTATAATAAATTTTGTGATGTTTATTTTAGCACAACCAACAATGGTTGAAAAACGGCTAGAGGTGGGTTTCATGAATTTCGACGAACAGATCATACGTAAAGGTTCAAAATCAGTGAAATGGGATCAAGCAGAGTCTTTATTCCTTACAACAGATGCGCTGCCAATGTGGGTAGCCGATATGGATTTTAAAGCGCCGCAGGTCGTCCTTGATGCATTAAAAAAGCGATTGGATCACGGTGTATTTGGCTATGCTTTTCAAGATCAGGATACGCAGCAGGCAGTAGCTGAATGGCTCAAAAGAAGGCATGGATGGTCGATCCAGACAGAAGCTGTCACCTTCACACCTGGGATTGTCACGGCACTTAGTTTTGCAGTCCAAGCCTATACAGAACCAAGTGACGAAGTCGTCATACAGTCCCCTGTGTATACTCCTTTTTATCAAATGATTGAACGAAATGGACGAACAGTCTCAACCAATTCTTTAAAAATAGAAAACAACCGCTATGTCATGGATTTTGATGATTTAGAGAAAAAATTAAGCAGACCAGAAGCGAAGCTCATGTTCCTCTGTCATCCGCATAATCCTTCCGGAAGAGCGTGGTCAAAAGAAGAGTTAAAGCGAGTAGGAGACCTCTGTATCAAGCACGGTGTCACAGTCGTTTCAGATGAGATTCATTCTGATTTGATGCTATATGGAAAGCCGCATGTACCATTTGCTAGTCTTTCTGACGACATAGCACATATCACAGTGACGTGCATTGCACCAAGTAAAACATTTAATTTAGCTGGCCTCCAAGCATCTGCCATTATCATTTCCGATGAAGAAAAAAGAACCCTTTTCAACAATGAAATGCAAAGAAACGGACTGGCCAAACTGAATGCTTTTGCGATCCCTGCGATGGAAGCAGCATACCGCCATGGGGATGAGTGGCTTGATGCACTTGTTCTTTATCTCGAAAACAATATGAAAATGGCAATGGACTATATGGACGAACATCTTCCAAACATGCGTTATATGAAACCAGATGCTTCTTATTTATTATGGCTGGACATTCGAGATTATCAATTCAGTCAAGCGGAATTGAAACGCAATTTGCTAAAAAAGGGCAAAGTGATCCTAGAGCTTGGTCACGTGTACGGACTCGAAGGAGACGGCTTTATTCGGATGAATCTCGGCTGTCCTGCTTCAACAGTCAAAGAAGGATTGAAACGCCTTCAACAAGCGTTTACGCAATCATCTGAATAAGGCCTATATGATCGAAAGAACATCCTCACGGGTGTTCTTTTTAAAGAAAAAAACCCTCCTTTTATCATATCTACTTTGTACATGAAATGATATAATGAGAGGAATTACTATTATTTACGAGGAGAGCATTTAAATGGAAATGTTCAAGGATTTTCTGCTCCATGTATCTTTTATTCTATTTCCAATCTTTTTATATCATGCGCTATGGCTAAGCCGGACCCCTGCTCATTTCCCAAAAACGAATAAACTGCTCATCACAGTATTCGCATCCATCTCTTCAGCACTATGTATTATGTATCCAGTTGGTTCGATTTTAGACTTGCAGACTGGCCTTCAATCCATCCCTCTTGTACTTGCCATTTTATACGGAGGCTACACAGCTGGGATCGTCGCCATCTTGATAAGTTCCATGGTCAAATTCGTGATGTATGGCTCTTTTTTATGGGTTGGACTCATTGTCGTACCGATTTACTTTTTCATCCCATTTCTGTTCTACCGGAAATGGCGTCAATATCCGAAGCTGAAAAAGCTGATGTATGGAGTGCTTATCGGTTTATCCAAAGGATTCTTTATTTACATTGGACTATTTGCGGTCAGCATAATGGAATACAGCCCGGCCTTTATTATGCAGCAGAAGTTACTTGAGTTATTTTTCTCAACTCTTTACTACATATTCTTTCTCGTGCTAAGTATCTATTCCATTGAATTCGTGAAAGAAAATGCGCAAATGAGAACACAGCTCGTCCAATCAGAAAAGCTGACCATTGTAAGTGAACTCGCTGCAAGCGTTGCCCATGAAGTACGCAATCCGCTGACAGTGGTGAGAGGCTTTATCCAATTGCTCTTTTCTAGTGACAATACAAAAGAGACGTCAACCAATAAAGATTATAAAAATCTCGTTCTGTCCGAGTTAGACAGGGCGCAGGATATTATTACGAGTTATCTTGACATTGCGAAACAAAATTATTATCAAATTGAATCTCTCAACCTATCTAAATTACTCGAGGAATGTGCATCACTGATGACATCCTATGCGAATTTCAAATCGGTCACGATTCATCAATCCATTGAACCAGACTTATACATTCAAGGTGATGAAACGAAGATTAAGCAAGTCATGATTAATTTAATCAAAAATGCGATTGAAGCAGCCCCAGAACACGAAGGGAAAATTGAACTTTTTGCTTCAAAAGAAAATCATAAAATATGCATTTATTTCGTAGATAACGGTGTAGGAATGACAGAAAACCAAATGAAAAAGCTTGGCGAACCCTATTACACCTTGAAAAATAAAGGGACTGGACTTGGGCTGACCGTGACATTTTCTATCATTGAAAATCACCATGGCACCATTCGTTTCAAAAGCTCGCTTCAGTCTGGTACAACCGTTACCGTGAAGTTTCCTGAAGATACAAGAAGAAAATGATCACTCCATTTTTTTTGTCTTTTTTTCATCTATCCGCTCCTGCTTCTTAGACGCACGAACGATCAGACGAAAGCAAATAAATGCAGCCATAAAGAAAATCACCGTGGTGATTGCCGCTGGGATGTACTCCCTTTTATCTTCAGGAAAATACAGTAGAAAGAGTGCGATGAACGACAGCATTCGCCATTCCCCCTTTTGCTCGTTTACTTCACTATATTGGCTAAAAGAAATGAAATACCTTCCTACGAGAAGGAAATGGAGGAATTTCACATGACAGACATTCAAATTGGACAAGTTGTGAAAGGTTTTTATAAAACAGGTGTTTACGTTGGGGAAGTGACAGCAGTGAAACCATCGGCCTATCTCGTTCAAGTAAAAGCCGTTCTGACACATCCCACTCAAGGCGACCTGCATCACCCAAAAGAAGCAGACGTGCCTTTTTTCCAAGAAAGACGGGCTTTGGCCTATCGTGAACAGACGAATATCCCTCATCATATGGTGAAGCCTTATGATGGCGTTATACCAGATTATCAAGTATCACTAAAAGAAGCTGTAGAAAAATTAAAACAAGCGCTCCATGCGGATGATTCAAAATGGGCTGAAAAATCAAGAGCATGCCTATCTTCTCTCGAAAAAGATTATTTTCCAGAAGACGCCCGCTAATCAGCCGAATCAAAAAAGTGTGAGAAATCAATCAGCTCACCAATTTTGGTTGTTTGCGGATTTTCCACATAGGCTCTGTCTTTTTCAAAAAGGGTTAACAGCTGATAAGTCGTCATGGCATCATCTAGTGCCTTATGATGCTTACCAGCTCCTTCACTGCCGTATTCCTTTGCCGCTTTCCGAAGCCCTGTCAGTGTGCGATCACCAAAAAAAGTTTTATATTCAAAGGCAAGGTCCCTCAGCTTCCCCTTAAAAGGAAAGGCAATGTGATTGAGCATACAGTTTTGCTTCAGCACTTTCATGTCCATATTGCCCCATGTAATAATCTCACAATCCTCTCCCCCATCAAGCGACACAAGCTTCTCGATAAATGCCTCAAAGGAAATCCCGCTCTCTACATCCTGCTGCGTAATGCCGAGGAACGATTTACAGCGCTTCGTCAGCTTCGGGAACTTTTTCGGTTTGACGTAGCTAGAGAACGTGTCTATGATCGTTTCACTTGCCGCTTTCACTACCCCAGCTTCAATAATTTCAGGAAAAAAATTTTGCGGATGATACTTTCCATCAGGCATCGTAAATTCAAAATCGACCACAAGCACCGTCTTCTGTTCCACCAGTCTCACCTCACTTTTTCGTCAGTTTTTCATTCTGATACCATTATATTAAGACGGACCTTGAAATCACTTCATTTTCTTGAAAATAATGCAGATTCACTATGCCCAACCTATCCATCAGATGAAAGATCGTTTATTTTCCTTTATAATTATTAAGGAACACGAAATAAATAAAGAAGGTGGTCTCTATCACAAACAGGAAGAAAAACTTATACATCATGTGGTTTGTGAACTTTTTTGTATCTGCCAGCATTACAATGATCGTCCCTTTTTTATCACTTTACATAGAATCTCTTGATAGCAGTTATTCAAATGAATTTGTCCAAAGATGGAGCGGCTATGTCTTTGGCGTCACATTTTTAACGGCCTTTCTGATTTCTCCGATTTGGGGACGGATTGGAGACCGGCATGGCTATAAAAAGATTTTGCTCATTAACGGGATTGGGATTGCAACAAGTATTCTATTAATGGGGCTTGTGCAAACCGTTTATCAGCTATTCGCCCTGCGGCTGTTCATGGGGCTTGTCACAGGCTTTATCTCGACTTCAATGGCACTCATCTCTGCACAGACGGAAAAGGCAACTGCCGGTAAAACCCTTGGTACGATGCAGATGAGTAATGTTGCCGGAGGATTGTTTGGTCCATTAATGGGCGGATTCATGGCAGACAGCGTCGGATTTATTTATACGTTTTTCCTCACAGCGGCTGTCATTTATGCGTCAGCAATTGTGATTATTTTCGGAGTGAAAGAGCATCCCATCCGTTCAAAAGAAGCGAGGCGCGTTTCTTACTCACGGAAGGATGTGCTCGTTCATATTTTCAAACAGCCTTTGCTTGTCGTCACGATGCTTTTAACGTTTATTACACAAGTAGGGAACTTTAGCATTCAGCCACTTTTGGCTTTATACATTCATGATTTACACGGTCCTGTTAATCTCGCATTTTATGCAGGTCTTGCGTTCTCTGCAACTGGACTTGGCAACCTGCTCTTTACACGAAAATGGGGAGATCTCGGAGATCGAATTGGTCACGACAAGGTGCTGCTTGCCCTTCTCATCCTCTCCTCTATTTTATTCATCCCGCAAGCAATGGCGGATTCCTATGCGATGTTAGTACTTTTCCGCTTTCTATACGGGATGGCACTTGGCGGGATTATTCCGTGTACGACGGCGTATATTCGGATCAAAGCACCTGCCTCTATGCAAGGGGAAGTGCTTGGATACAATGTCAGCTTCCGCTTTCTTGGGAATGTTGTCGGTCCGGTGATTGGCGGCATTGTGGCGAGTCATTACGGGATTCCAGCTGTCTTTTATGTCACCGCCGGAATTTTTCTATTTGGCGCATTATTTTTATGGGCAGTCCGCTCACAGTCCAAGGCAAAAGAAAGGAGTGTCTGATCCAACATCAGATACTCTTTTTTCTTGTGTAGAAGCCTTATTCACTAGACTTCAAGCCCATTCTTTTCTAAAAATAACCTTCTCGTATTCGCAAAAGAATGGTACGATATGGCTAGAAAATTGAAGAAAGTGAGTGACCTCATGTTTCGTGCAATGATTGGTTGGTTATTACTTGCTGCCCTCATTCCATTATTTGTTCTGACTTTTTATCTATCAAAGGAAGAAGCTGCAAGTGTGAAGCCTGTGAACGAAGTGCTTGATCAAAAAATCAAGCTGGAAAAGATAGATTTTTCCCAAAACAGTTATATGTATGACCGGGATGGTTCTCTCATCTCTGAGATCGTATCAAACGATGAAAACCGAGTGTTCGTCACGTATGATAAAATTCCTGATCATGTGAAGGAGCTGTTCCTCCGCTCAGAGGACCGTAACTTTTATGACCATAAAGGCATTGACTTTATGGGAGTTGTTCGTGCCCTTGCCTCAAATGTGAAAAACCATGGCATTAGCCAAGGCGCAAGTACGATCACACAGCAATTATCTCGTAATTTATATTTAAGCCATGAACGTTCGTTCACCCGAAAGTTTACAGAGCTGCTCTATTCCTATGAATTAGAGCGGAAATTCTCGAAAGATGAAATTCTCGAAAGCTATCTAAATACGATTTATTTCAGTAATGGTGTTTACGGTGTCGGTTCTGCGGCTAATTACTATTTTGATAAGCCGCTTAGTTCTTTAACGCTTGCACAGATGGCATTTATCTCTGCGATTCCAAACAACCCAACACTGTATGACCCATTGAAGCAATTCAAACATACAAAGAAACGCCAAGAACGACTGCTAGGTATTTTAAAGAAAGACGGCGTCATCACCAAAAAGCAATACAAAAAAGCCGTCAAACAAAAAATCAGCCTGTCCTTGAGTGAAAAGAAAAACCTTTACCCTGACTATGTGACATATGCCAATGAGGAATTTACCGATCTTGTGTCAGATCAGGAAGGCTTTACAAAACGCTTGAAGAAGGCCAAAACAGATGGAGCAAAAAAAGCCATTCAAAAAGAATTATCTGAAAAGGTTAGTGCTCTGCTTCAGGATGGTGTCAAAATTTATACGGCACTTGATCCTTCCTTACAGCAACGAGCCGTCTATCAGCTCAATGCGCAACTACCTTACCAAGGTGTAGAAGGCGGATCAGCGGTCATTCATCATGAAACACATCAAATTGTTGCACTTGCTGGCGGGAAGAACTATAAAAAGTTTGATTTCAACTACGCCTATCAAGCGCAAAGACAGCCTGGTTCTGCGATTAAGCCGCTTTTAGACTATGGTCCTTACATCGACCAAACCGGTGCAACAGCTTCAAGCAAAATTAGTGCCGGCAAGTTTTGTAGCAGCGGATACTGTCCGCAGAACTATAATCATAAAACGTATGGAACCGTCACACTTGAAACAGCCTTTAAGAACTCTTACAATACACCTGCGATCCGAATGCTGGATACAGTCGGTGTCAAAAAAGGCTTCAGTTATTTAGAGAAATTCTCATTCGAACATATCGTAGCGGATGATTATCGCCTGCCTTCTGCACTTGGCGGATTTACGAAGGGCTTCTCGCCGCTAGAAATAACAGATGCGTATACCGTCTTTGGCAACCAAGGTGCTTACACGCAAAATCATTCGATCACAAAGGTGACAGACTTAAACGGTAAAACCCTTTACAAGTGGAAAGAGTCACCGAAGCAAGTGTATTCTCAACGGACAAATGACACCATGCGTAAACTGCTTGCCTCCGTTGTAAAAAGCGGAACAGGGAAAAAAGCGAATTTCAGTTCCCCTTACATTGGTGGTAAAACAGGGACATCCAATGACTACAAAGACATTTGGTTTGTTGGACTGACAGATCAATATACAATGGGTGTATGGGTTGGAAGAGATAGAGGAACGGTTGAATCTATTTACAGCTCAAGTCCGCACTTACGTATTTGGAAGAATACGATGCAATACGCCAGATAAACAGGATGTGTTGATTGCAATGCATTCAACACATCCACCTCATTTGATTTTATTTGATGGTGTCTGCAACGTGTGCAGCGGCGCTGTTCAGTTTGTGATTAAACGTGATCCAAATGAGCGAATGATGTTTGCTTCATTACAATCAGATACAGGGCAGCGCATTTTAAAAGAAAACGGTTTGCCTTTAGATGAGTTTAATTCATTCATTTATATTGAAAAAGGCACCCTTTATACGAAGTCGACAGGCATTTTAAAAGCCACGCGGCATTTAAAAGGGATCTACAGATGGAGTTATTTATTCCTTGCCATTCCGCGCCCTATCCGTGATTGGTTTTATGAGCGGATAGCGAAAAATCGCTACAAATGGTTCGGTCAAAAAACATCTTGTATGATACCTACACCGGATATTCAAAAACGGTTTCTATCATAAAAAAAGCATCCTCCACTATCGGAGGATGCTTTCTTTGTCTGTTTATGAAGGAAGACTTGCCATAACACTATTATAAAGCTTAATAAATAAGTACAAAATGCCGATTAAAAACGTGGCCCAAAACAGCAAAATAAACATCATAAATCCAATTAAATTTAGCATGGAAAGCGATTGATAAATGCGGACCACTACCCAGATAAAATAGACAAGACCTGCTAAAACAAATAGTCCGACAAGCAGAATCAGCTGCTGCGTCAGCAGAAATGCAAGCAAGCTGGCAAATAAATAAACAACGGATGCAATCCGAATTTTCTTTAAGTTCTCTCCTTCAGGGTCTTTCGCGAAAAAGAGTAGCGCCAACTCTAACACCGTATCTGCAATCAGTTTCAAGGCAGATAAAATCATAAAATAAACAAGTGCAAAAGCAGCAAAAAGAGCAAGCCGGATGCCCTGTTCCGAGAAGAATTCCAGCATTCCTTTTAAAATACCTGCTTGAGTCAAGAAATCAGTCGTAATCCCTACTGTGAAAATCGAAAAAGCAGAGCTGAATAGTAAAATCGAAATCAGCGGAAAATATCCAGTCAAATATGTATTTTTCATAAATAGATCCTTTCTCATAAGCTCACATTTATTATGGCTCACTTAAAACGGATTGACAAGATGCTTTCAAAGTAAACTGGCAGCAAAATCAAATTTGTGATTTTGCACGTACATTCCTTCACAAACTTACATTTTCCCGTTAAAGTATTACTATTACGAAAAAATCGTGCGTTAGGGGTATACTCGTGAAAAAAACATTAAGACTGCAAACAAGGCTGACGATTTTTGTTTGTATCGTTGTCCTGATCTCCCTTTGTATCACTTTCTTTACGATCTGGTCAGAAACAGCTAAGAACATTCATCAGCAGGAACGTGACATCGCCCTCTCCACTGCCAAAATGGTCGCAGAGGCACCGATCACGGCGAAATCATTAGAAAAGCATTCATACTCTGCACTGCGTCAATATACAACAAGTGTTCAGCGAATCACCAAAACTGAATTCGTTGTCGTGATGGATATGAACGGCATTCGCAAAACCCATCCAAATCCGCAGAAGATCGGGAAGCGGTTTGCTGGCGGTGATGAAAAACTAGCATTACAGGGTAAAGAACATATTAGTACAGCTTCTGGAACACTAGGCAGATCCATGCGCGCTTTTGTTCCTGTTTATGATCAAGACGGAAAGCAGCTCGGGGCTGTGGCAGTAGGGATTACGTTAAAGGAAATTGACTTGATTATTCACCAAAGCTTACTCCCACTCTACTTCGTCATATCGCTCAGTCTTCTTTCTGGTATCATCGGAGCACTCATTGTGGCACGAAAAGTGAAGAAAATTATGTTTGGACTAGAGCCCGATGAGATTGCTACATTATTAAAAGAACGAAGCGCCATGCTAGAATCAACAAAAGAAGGGATTCTTGCCGTCGATCAGCACGGTAAAATCAAGCTCGCCAATGCTGAAGCGAAACGGCTCTTTCATAATATGGGCATTATGGTTGATCCTAGAGAACAAGATGTTCAGGTGCTCCTCCCTTCAAGCGGCCTAAAGCAAGTCATTGAAACACGCAAGCCACTGCTTGACCGCGACGTGAGAATGAACGGACTGGAGCTCGTATTTAACGAAGTCCCGATTACGGTAAAGGGCGAGATCGTTGGAGCAATCGCCACCTTCCGTGACAAAACAGAAGTCAAACACTTGGCTGAGCAGCTGAGCGGAGTCAAAATGTATGCAAATGCCCTCCGTGCCCAGTCGCATGAATTTATGAACAAGCTTCATGTCATTTTAGGATTGGTTCAGCTCAAAAACTACGATGACCTTGGCACTTATATCAAAGATATTGCGATCTATCAGCAGACGGAAACAAATGAAATCATCAACCATGTGAAAAACTCTGTTTTAGCAGGATTTTTACTAGGAAAACAAAGCTATATCAGGGAACAAGGCGCGACCTTAGAAGTCATATGCAGCACACAAGTCCCAAATTCAGAGGACCCGGCAGTGACGCATGATCTCATTACCGTCATTGGCAACCTGTTAAATAACGCACTCGATGCTGTTTCTCATACTGAGACGAAAAACATCTCGATCTCATTCCGATACGTTCAGGAGCAGCTTCATATTGAAATTACAGACACAGGTGTTGGTCTCACAAAAGAAGAACAAGACATCATGTTTGATCAAGGCTTTTCAACTAAAGGCGAAGACAGAGGATTCGGTCTCTACTTCGTTGACCAAAGCATCAAAAAATTGAACGGACATTTGATTGTCACGAGTGAAAAAGGAGAAGGAACGACCTTTAGTCTCCGCATTCCGTATAAACAAAAGGAGGATTCACATGATTAATGTGTTAATAGTAGAAGATGATCCAATGGTTGGGGAGCTGAACAAACGCTACCTGACCCAAATCGAGGGCTTTGAATTAAAAGGGATTGCCACCTCTTTTCAGCAGGCACTGGACATCTTAAAAACAGAAGCCATTCACCTTGTACTGCTCGATATTTATATGCCTGGACAAAATGGCCTGGCATTATTATCAGAAATTCGCAAACAAAATCATTCGGTTGATGTCATTGTCATTTCAGCTGCCAATGAAGTCGACGTGATCCAGCAAACGATGCGAAACGGGGCTGTTGATTATTTGATCAAACCGTTTGAATTTGAACGTTTCCAATCAGCGCTCTCAGAATTTAAACGAAAACACGCCTTGTACCAAACGATGAACAGCATCTCGCAAAATGATTTAGATGCGAAGCTCTTTCATAAAAAAGCAGAGACGGAAAAAGTCCTTCTGCCAAAAGGCCTGACCAAAAGCACACTCAAACTCATCTGGACAAGTATTCAATCATTCGGTCATCAGGCTTTCACGACCGAAGACCTAGCGAATCATACAGAAATCTCTCAAGTCTCTATTAGAAAATACTTGAAATTCCTTGAGGACATCGAAGTAGTTGATGTTGAAATGGCATACGGGACAATTGGACGCCCTGTTTTCCAATATAAACTCAGTACAACAAATATGAATTTAATTCAGCAATATCTATAATTTGACACATCTGACCTTATACAGAGGCCAGATGTTTTTTTATGGAACACGATGTGACAAACCCCTTGATATCAGTGGTTCCACTGTAGTAGATCACATCACAAAAGCGGCATTATATCATATTTCAGCACATAAAAAGACATCGAATTTAGCCTTTTAACATTTTTTTTAAAATAAAACAAATTTCTATTTATTTATTCGATTGGAAATGATAAATTATGATTGATTAGTTCAACGAGATATAAGTCTGATGTCTTACATCTTCTCTCCTGTCCTCCATAAGTTTCAGGAGAAAGCAGGATAAAATACCCTATTCAGAAGGGTGAGAAGAGATAGGTCGGTCTTTTTTCGCGAGACTTTTCTGAAACTTTTAAATTTTATAGGGGGTTATGTTTTGAAGAAGCGCAAAATTGGACTAGCATTGTCCTTAGTCGTAGCAGCAGGAACCATCCTTGGAGCATGCGGCAACTCTGGCTCAAACAGCGGTGAAAGCAAAAAAGATAAAGATCAATTCACTGTTGCAATGGTAACTGATGTCGGTGGTGTCGATGACAAATCGTTTAACCAATCAGCTTGGGAAGGTTTACAAGCATTTGGAAAAGACAACAATCTAAAAAAAGGTAAAAACGGCTTTGATTACTTACAATCTAAATCAGACGCTGACTATACAACAAACTTAAACACACTTGCTCGTGAGAAATTCGACCTTATTTACGGAATTGGTTTCTTAATGCAAGATTCTATTAGTGAAATTGCAGATCAGCGTAAGAAAAACCACTTTGCCATCGTTGATGCTGTCGTGAAAAAAGACAACGTAGCCAGCATTGTGTTCAACGAAAATGAAGGATCATTCCTTGTGGGTGTTGCGGCTGCTCTTTCTACAAAATCAAACAAAATTGGTTTTGTCGGCGGCGTTGATTCTGAATTAGTCAGAAAATTCGAAGTTGGTTTCCGTGCAGGCGTTGAAGCAGCTAACCCGAAAGCAAAAGTTGAAGTGAAATATGCTGGTGCATTCGATAAGGCAGACATCGGGAAAGCAACAGCTGAAAGCATGTACAAATCCGGCGTCGACATCATTTATCATGCTGCTGGCGGCACTGGAACTGGTGTCTTCACAGAAGCGAAAAACCTGAAAAAAGCGGATCCTAACCGCAAAGTTTGGGTCATCGGTGTAGATAAAGACCAGTATGACGAAGGAAAAGTACCTGGAACAAAACAAAGTGTCACCCTTACTTCTATGGTTAAGAAAGTAGACAAAGCGGTACAAGACTTAACAACGAAAGCAAAAGAAGGTAAGTTCCCTGGCGGCGAAGTGATCACATATGGTCTGAAAGAAGGCGCTCTTGACATTTCTCCATCTCAGGACAACCTTAATAAAGATGTATTGAAAAAAGTAGAAGAATGGAAACAAAAAATCATCAAGGGCGAAATTAAAATCCCTGCAACACGTGATGAACTAAAAGATTTTAAAGCTTAATTTGAACATCGGGATAAGCGCGCCTTATCCCCTTGTTTCTCCTTTACCTCCTCTTTATTCGTAAAAGGTGGTAAAAGAAAAGCTGCAGCCTCGTTTTGCAGCTTTTCTTTTGCTAGTTTTTATCTTCATCAGCACCCTAAAAAAGGAGCGGTTAAACCTGTGGATTATGTCATTGAAATGTTGAATATACGCAAAGAATTCCCTGGCATTGTAGCAAACGATAACATTACGCTGCAGCTAAAAAAGGGCGAAATTCATGCGCTGCTTGGTGAAAACGGCGCTGGAAAATCAACGCTCATGAACGTGCTTTTCGGACTGTACCAGCCTGAAAAAGGTGAAATCAAGGTTCACGGAAAACCTGTGACCATCTCTAGCCCGAATGATGCAAGTGATTTAGGCATCGGTATGGTGCATCAGCACTTTATGCTTGTCGATACCTTCACCGTCGCTGAAAACATCATTTTAGGAAAAGAGCCCAAGAAATTTGGAAAGATCGACAAAGAACAAGCCATACAGCAAGTACAAGAGCTTTCTGACCGCTATGGTTTAAAAATAGACCCTGACGCAAAAGTATCTGACATCTCTGTCGGCATGCAGCAGCGTGCAGAAATTTTAAAAACTCTTTACCGCGGCGCTGATATTTTGATCTTCGACGAACCAACAGCCGTCTTAACACCTCAAGAAATTAAAGAACTCATACAAATTATGAAAAACTTAATCAATGAAGGCAAATCCATTATTTTAATTACCCATAAGCTGAAAGAAATTATGGATGCATGTCACCGCGTCACCATTATCCGAAAAGGCCAAGGCATTCGTACACTTGATGTGGAAAGCACAAACAAAGATGAGCTTGCAAGCCTGATGGTCGGTCGTGAAGTTTCATTTAAGACAGACAAAAAAGACGCCTCTCCTGCTGAGGAAGTACTTCAAATTCAGGATCTTACGGTAAAAGACGCACGAGGAATTGAAGCGGTCAAACATCTCAACCTCTCAGTAAAGGCTGGAGAAATTGTTGGTATTGCTGGAGTCGATGGCAATGGTCAATCTGAATTGATTGAAGCCATTACCGGTCTAAAAAAATCAGAATCTGGCACGATCATGCTAAACGGGAAAGCCATTCAAAATCTTCCGCCTCGTAAGGTGACCGAATCTGGAATTGGACACATTCCTCAAGACCGTCATAAACACGGACTAGTGCTTGATTTTTCAATAGGAGAGAATATTTCGTTACAAACGTATTACCAGCGTCCATACTCAAAATTTGGCTTGATGAATATGAAAAATATATACCAAAAGGCAAAGCAAATCATTGCCGAGTATGACGTAAGAACACCGAGTGAATATACAGAGGCACGCGCCCTGTCAGGCGGGAATCAGCAAAAAGCCATTATTGGCCGTGAAGTTGACCGCAATCCCGATTTATTAATTGCCGCTCAGCCGACACGTGGACTTGATGTTGGTGCGATTGAATTTGTTCATAAGCGCCTCATTGAGCAAAGGGACACAGGCAAAGCCGTCCTCCTCATCTCATTTGAGCTTGATGAAATTATGAATGTCAGTGATAAGATTGCTGTTATATTCGAAGGTAGCATTATTGCCATCGTTGATCCAAAAGAAACAACAGAGCAAGAGCTTGGTCTATTAATGGCTGGAAGTACGCAACAGGAAGTGGGGAAAGAAGCAAATGTCTAATCGCTTAACAAATCTGCTCATTCCGCCTATAGCCATTGTACTTGGTCTTTTTGTTGGGGCCATTATTATGCTGGCAAGCGGTTATAGTGTCATCGAAGGCTATGGCGCCCTTTGGAATGGCGTCTTCGGTGAAACCTATTATATGGGAGAAACCATCAGACAAGTGACGCCTTACATTTTATCAGGGCTTGCTGTTGCTTTTGCATTTCGGACAGGTCTCTTTAATATCGGTGTAGAAGGTCAAATGCTGATTGGCTGGGTAGCTGCTGTATGGATCGGTACAACTGTCCATGCACCTATGTACATCCATCTGCCACTTGCACTCATCACCGCAGCTGCTGCTGGTGCATTATGGGGCTTTATTCCTGGGTTTTTAAAGGCTCGTTTTTATGTTCATGAAGTGATTGTCACGATCATGATGAACTACATTGCCCTTCATGTGACGAACTATTTGATTTCAAATGTCTTAACAAATAATAAAGATAAAACAGAAAAAATCGATGCCACTGCCTCGCTTCGCTCTGGTTTCTTTGAACAAATCACCGATTTCTCCCGGATGCATAATGGTATTTTTGTTGCCATTATAGCTGCGGTCGTGATGTGGGTCATTATTCAAAAAACCTCTAAAGGCTTTGAATTGCGGGCTGTTGGAATGAACCAGCAGGCATCCCATTATGCCGGTATGAATGTTCGCCGCAATATCATTTATGCGATGCTCATTTCAGGTGCTTTTGCAGGTCTTGCAGGCGCAATGGAAGGTCTTGGTACATTTGAATATGCATCAATTAAAGGCTCGTTTACCGGTGTAGGTTTTGACGGAATCGCCGTCGCTTTATTAGGTGGAAATACTGCTGTTGGTGTTGTTCTTGCTGCACTGCTGCTTGGTGGATTGAAGGTCGGCGCTTTAAATATGCCACTTGAATCTGGCGTACCGACTGAGGTCGTTGATATTGTCATTGCGATCATTATTCTTTTCGTCGCCTCAAGCTATATTATCCGTCTTGTGATGAACCAAATGAAGAAAAAGGGGGGAAAATAAGTGGGATTTCTGCAAATTCTTGAAATCATCGTCCCAGCAACACTTGTCTATGCTGCACCACTTATTTTAACCGCTCTTGGAGGCGTCTTTTCAGAAAGATCAGGTGTTGTGAATATCGGTCTTGAAGGTTTGATGGTCGTCGGAGCATTTTCCAGTATTATCTTTAACTTGTTTTTTGCTGATACATTCGGGGCCTTGACCCCGTGGCTTGGGCTCCTCGTCGGAATGGCGATTGGCGGATTGTTCTCTCTCATTCATGCAGTTGCGACCATTACATTCCGTGCAGATCAAACGGTCAGTGGTGTTGCGATTAACATGCTGGCACTTGGCGCTACGCTGTTTGTCGTGAAACTCATTTACGGGAAAGCTCAAACAGATAAAATTACAGAGCCTTTCTATAAAGGGGATATTCCCCTTTTAAGTGACATTCCAATAATTGGCGATATCTTCTTTAAAGATGTTTATTATACGTCCATACTCGCATTAGCGCTTGCGGTTGTAGCTTGGTTTGTTTTATTTAAAATGCCGTTTGGTCTTCGTCTTCGTGCAGTCGGAGAACATCCAATGGCTGCTGATACAATGGGAATCAAAGTGTACCGGATGCGCTATATCGGTGTCTTTATTAGTGGACTGTTTGGTGGTCTTGGCGGAGCTGTTTATGCGTCAACCATCGCTCTTGATTTCTCACATGCAACCATTACTGGACAAGGCTTCATCGCACTAGCTGCACTTGTCTTCGGTAAATGGCACCCATTCGGCGCAATGGGCGCTGCTTTATTCTTTGGATTTGCTCAAAGTTTAAGCATTATTGGCTCTCTCCTGCCGCTCTTCCAAGATATACCGAACGTGTATATGCTCATTGCACCATATGTGCTGACCATCCTAGCACTCACTGGCTTCATCGGCCGAGCAGATGCACCGAAAGCACTTGGGACACCTTATTTAAAAGGAAAACGATAATAACGATGTATGATCAATCCCCTGAAGGATAAACTACCTTCAGGGGATTTTTGTATGATAAAAACATAAAAACTCCTGTTTATTTTACTTTTATTACACTTAATTTAGTTTAATAAATAGATGAGTGTCACAGAATCTTCTACAATTGAGACAAATAGCATTTGGGGGTGTTTATGTGGCTAATACACAACAATTGAAATCGATTACAGACGATTCTGACAATAATAAAAGCGTTTTCCGTAAGATCATGTCTTGGAAAATTGGTGTTATTGACTTACCTGTGTATTTAGTACTTGCAGCGATTATTTTAACTGCCGCTTATTTTAATAAAATTCCAGCAAATATGCTTGGTGGTTTCGCTGTTATTATGATTTTGGGGATTTTCCTTGGAGATATAGGACAACGTATTCCGATATTAAAAGATATTGGTGGACCGGCGATTCTTTCTTTATTCGTACCATCGTTCCTGGTCTTTTTTCATGTTCTGAATCCGAACTCGTTGGAAGCGGTTACGTCTCTTATGAAGACGTCGAACTTCCTTTACTTCTATATTTCTGCTCTTGTAGTAGGTAGTATTCTTGGGATGCAGCGAACTGTTTTAGTACAAGGCCTTATTCGTATGTTTGTTCCTCTTGTTGCAGGTACAATTGCAGCTGTGACTGCCGGAATTCTTGTTGGTCTTTTAGTTGGTTACACACCGCATCATTCGTTCTTCTTTATTATTGTTCCGATTATTGCCGGTGGTGTTGGAGAAGGGATTTTGCCATTATCTATTGCTTATTCACAAATTCTTGGTGTATCAGCAGAGTCATTAATCTCTCAATTAATTCCTGCTGCCGTCATTGGGAACGTCATTGCCATTATCTGTGCTGGCGCAATGAAGAAGCTTGGTGAAAAACGTCCTGAACTAAACGGGAATGGTCGTCTTGTAAAATCTAAAGAGGCAAATGAAATTTTTGAACAGCCTGATATGGATCCAAAAGTTGATTTTGGGTTAATGGGTGCTGGTGTACTCGTGGCTTGTACAACGTTCATTTTTGGTGGTTTATTAGAAAGCTTTGTTCATATTCCAGGTCCAATCTTAATGATTGTTCTTGCCGCTTTAATCAAATACTTAAACGTGATGCCTCAGCATCTGCAAGATGGCTCACAGCAGTTCTACAAGTTTGTATCAAGAAGCTTTACATGGCCGCTTATGGTCGGTCTAGGGATTCTATACATTCCACTTGATGATGTAGCAACAGTGATTTCTATTCCATTCGTTTGTGTATGTATCGCTGTCGTTCTTGGAATGGTGGGTTCTGGTTACTTCGTTGGGAAATTGATGAACATGTACCCAGTAGAATCTGCGATTGTGACAGGCTGTCACAGCGGACTTGGCGGTACTGGTGACGTTGCGATCCTTTCAGCTTCTGGAAGAATGGGTCTCATGCCTTTCGCACAAGTATCTACACGTCTTGGTGGAGCAGCAACTGTGATCTGCGCAACAATCTTACTTAGAATGTTTACTTAAAACATTGAAACATCAAAAGCATGTGCCCTCTCATAGGCACATGCTTTTTTATATTTCTTTTATCCTATATGATTTTATTCATCAGCTAATACAATTCGTAAATATTCCCTAGGCTGAAAAGGATACAGCTTAGTTTCCTGATAGCTCATGCGGAAAAGGTGCTCAGAAAATAGCGGCCATTCACTGCCTTCCTGCCACCTTTTTTGATCATTTCGGTCAATCAAGAATGCTCCTCCTAAAATCGTGCAGAATATGCTTAAGCTGATGGCGATCTTTCGTTTCATTTAATCAGCTCCTTTAAGAAAAGCATGTACGAAAAACAAAACAATATACAATGAGTTTCATTTTTGATAAAATTATTTTTGTGGTCAAAAGAACCCAAAACAAATACAGTTTGCTCGAAATCGTTTCAAACCAATGCACTATGGCTGTATTTAAGATATAATTTTAATTACCAGTTCTTTAGAACGTGAATTTATATTGATCAAAGGAGGTTCATTTTCTTGCAGCTTATTCACTTCGCCATCCTATCACCTTTTTTACTCGCCTTTGTTGTACCTTTCCTTTTTAAATATGTAAGGCGTATACATACAGGGTGGTTTGTTCTCATCTTGCCGATTATTTTATTCACCTATTTCATCCAAATGTTACACATTACCTCGAATGGACGAACGCTTTTCTCACAAGCTGAATGGATTCCATCTTTAGGGATGAATTTTACTGTATATGTTGATGGCCTTAGCTTGTTATTTGCATTATTAATTACAGGTATTGGCGCACTTGTGGTCTTGTACAGTATTTTCTACTTATCAAAAGAAAAAGAACAGCTTGGCTCTTTCTATACGTATTTGTTAATGTTTATGACCGCTATGCTTGGTGTGGTTCTCTCTGACAATATGGTGGTTCTGTACTTGTTTTGGGAGCTAACGAGTATTTCTTCCTTCCTCTTAATTGGGTATTGGTATAAGCGGGAGCGCTCTAGATATGGTGCAACCAAATCACTGCTTATTACTGTTTTTGGCGGATTAGCTATGCTTGGTGGCTTCATCCTCATCTACCTGATCACTGATTCATTCAGTATTCGTGAAGCAGTCAATCAGCTTCAGCTCATTATGGCATCACCTTACTTTATCCCTGCCATGATCCTGATCTTACTAGGTGCCTTTACGAAATCAGCGCAATTCCCATTCTATATCTGGCTGCCTGATGCAATGGAAGCACCTACCCCTGTGAGCAGTTATCTGCATTCTGCTACGATGGTGAAAGCCGGTATTTATCTTGTTGCCCGCTTCAGTCCGATCTTTGCTATATCAGAGGTGTGGTTCTGGACCATATCCATTGTCGGACTTATCACATTATTCTGGGGATCATTCCATGCCGTCCGGCAAAATGATTTGAAAGCCATTCTGGCCTACTCGACAGTTAGTCAGCTCGGCATGATTATGCTCATGCTTGGCGTCGGCGCAGCTGCGATTCATGAAAACAACCCTGCCTTTTTTGGCGCAGCCGTTCTTGCTGCTATTTTTCACCTCATTAACCATGCTACGTTTAAAGGCAGTCTCTTTATGGCAGCAGGTATTATCGATCACGAAACCGGCACTCGTGACATTCGGAAATTAGGTGGTTTAATGACCATCATGCCGATCACCTTTACGATTACGTTAATCGGTACATTTTCAATGGCTGGACTACCGCCATTTAACGGTTTCTTAAGTAAAGAGCTGTTTTTCACAAGTATGCTGCGCATTTCTGACATCAGCTTTACAGATATTTCAACATGGGGCGCTATTTTCCCAGCAATTGCTTGGCTCGCTAGTGTCTTTACGTTCATTTACAGTATGATGCTTCTCTTTAAAACATTTAGAGGCAATCTTCAGTTAGATCAATTAGAGAAAAAGCCGCATGAAGCACCGATTGGTATGCTCATCCCGCCAATTATCCTTGCTGCACTTGTGGTCACCTTTTTCTTCTTCCCAAATATTCTAGCTTATTCTGTCATTGAACCTGCAATTGCAGCCATTATTCCTGATGCGATTGATCCAGGAAAACGCTTTGTTGTCAAAATTGAAGCATGGCACGGCTTTAAGCCAGAGCTCTATATGACAATGGGTGTTGTAGCTTTAGGAATTATCGGATATTTGACGTTGTCAAAATGGCGTCCGATATATCATATTTTCAAGAAGAAATGGTCATTTAACTCCTTATATGACCGTTCACTGATAGGCTTAGAAAAAGGCTCCTATCGCCTAACAAACAGCTATATGACCGGTTTCCTTCGTGATTACCTTGTCTATGTGTTTGGGTTCATGATTATCGTACTTGGCAGCGTGATGTTCTATCAGCAAGCTTTCTCATTTGAAACAGAAAAAGCTGCGCCAATTGGCACGTATGAAGCCATTCTTTCACTTGTGATGGTGGCGGCGACGGTCACGACCGTATTCGCCCGCTCACGCTTAACTGCCATTATTGCTCTAGGTGTCATGGGATACACGCTGTCATTATTCTTCGTGATTTTCAGAGCACCTGACCTTGCACTGACACAGCTGATTATTGAAACGATTTCTGTCGCACTGTTTTTACTTTGCTTCTATCATTTGCCGAAGCTGAGCTTGAAGCAAAAAACGAGAAAATTCAAATTAACCAATTTGATCATTTCAATAGGTGTTGGTCTCACTGTCACTTGTCTTGCTTTTGCTTCCACAAGTCAGCAGTCACTTGAGTCCATTTCAACTTACTTTATTGAAAACAGCTATAAACTTGCTGGCGGCGACAACATTGTCAATGTCATTCTTGTAGATTTCAGGGGCTTTGATACACTCTTTGAAATTACCGTACTTGCCATTGCGGCACTCGGTATTTATGGATTATTAAAGGCACAGGCACAAGGAAAACGGAAGAGAGGTGTGCGGCGATGAGGAAAATTGATACGAATGATATGCTCTTACAAGTCACAACAAAAATCACAGCATTCATCATCCTGCTTTTTTCCCTTCACTTATTTCTTGCGGGACATAACAACCCTGGCGGGGGGTTCATTGGCGGCCTGATGAGTGCTGGGGCTGTCGTTCTTCTGCTTTTAGCCTATGATCTGAAAACAGTGAGACGTATTCTGCCCTTTAACTTTATTTATGTTGCAGCGACCGGGCTGCTCGTCGCGATCCTGACGGGGATGGGATCATTTCTATTCGGTGCACCTTTTCTATCCCATACATTTGATTATTTTCAACTGCCGTTTTTAGGGAAAACAGAACTGGCGACAGCCGTACTGTTTGATATCGGTGTATATTTAGTTGTTGTCGGTGTCACCATGACCATTATTCAAACGATTGGAGAGAAGGAATAATGGAATTTCTAATGTCTATTATCGTCGGTATTATTTTTATGGCGGCGACCTATTTAATGCTTTCAAAAAGCCTTTTACGGGTCATCGTCGGTACTGCTGTTTTAAGTCACGGCGTCCATTTGCTTCTTTTAACAATGGGCGGCTTAAAAAAAGGAGCTCCACCTATTTTAAAAGAGGGGCTCACATCCTATGTAGATCCATTACCACAAGCATTAATTTTAACAGCCATTGTCATTGCTTTTGGTGTGACATCCTTTTTACTTGTCATGGCCTTCCGTGCCTTCCAAGAGCTGCGAACAGATGACATGGATCAAATGAGAGGAAATGATCAGCATGAATAATCTCGTGATCCTGCCAATTTTAATTCCATTATTAGCTGCTACACTATTGATCTTTATGAATAAGAACATCATGCTGTCGAGAGGCTTTAGTGTGTTTGCTTCGCTCTTAGCCATTGTCTGTAATGTGTATTTAGTCCAAACCATCTTTACTAATGGGATTCAAACTCTCTATTTAGGAGGCTGGAAAGCACCATTTGGGATTGCCCTTGTGGCCGATCAGTTTGCTGCGCTCCTGGTGCTCACCGCTTCCGTTGTTGGGCTAGTGACAGTTCTATTCTCCTTTCAAACAATTGGGAAGGAAAAGGAGCGGCTTTTCTATTACTCTGGCGTACAATTTTTGTTAGCTGGCGTAAGTGGGGCCTTTTTAACAGGCGATATTTTTAACCTGTTTGTCTTTTTTGAGTTGCTGCTAATGGCGTCTTATATGCTCATTGTGTTAGGCGGATCAAAGCCTCAGCTTCGAGAATCACTCAAATATATTGTATTTAATATCATCTCGTCGGCATTATTTATTGTCGGTGTCGCTTGCTTATATGCAGTCACGGGCACTTTGAATATGGCTGATTTAAGTGTGAAAATAGCTGAATCAGGGCAAACAGGATTAATCACTGTCATTTCTATTCTGTTTCTCATTGTATTTGGCTTAAAAGCTGGGATCTTCCCGCTTTATTTCTGGCTGCCAGGATCATATCATGCACCGCCAGCGGCTATTTCTGCTCTATTTGGTGCACTGCTGACAAAGGTTGGCTTATATGCGATTGCCAGAGTCTTTACGTTAATTTTTATACATGATACAGGGTTTACACATACACTCATGGCTTGGTTTGCCGCACTAACGGTGATATTCGGTGTGATTGGCTCTATTGCCTATTCTGATGTGCAAAAGATCGTCATCTATAACATTGTCACAGCAGTTGGGGTCATTTTGTTTGGGATTGCAGCCAATACACCTGCCTCACTCCAAGGGGCCATTTATTATCTCATTCATGACATGGTGATTAAAGGCGCTTTATTTATGCTGGCAGGTGCACTCTTTGTGTATGCTGGCACCAATCACTTGAAAAAGATGGGTGGACTGATTCAATCTCAGCCTTTACTAGGGTGGATGTTTTTCATATCGGCTTTATCCCTAGCAGGAATCCCGCCTCTGAGTGGGTTTGTTGGAAAGCTAAAGATTGTAGAAGGCGGCTTTTCTGCTGGATACATGACCTTTTCTATCCTTCTCTTACTGTCCAGCCTGCTTGTCCTGTATTCGATTATGAGGATCTTCATGCTCGCATTTTGGGGCGAGGAACAAGATATGCGAAGAAGGAAACCGTCGATTAAAGGAATGGTGTACCCTGGCGTACTGCTTGTGATCTTGTCGCTTGCCATTGGGTTAGGGACAGAGTTCATTGCCCCTTATATCAATCAAGCAGCGGAAATGCTCTCAACACCAGAAAAATATATTCAAGCTGTGCTGAAGGAGTAGATGAACATGGCCTTTCAAATATTACTAAACGCTCTCCTCGCCTTTACATGGATGTTTATGAATGATACATACAGAGCCGCAGACTTTGTATCAGGCTTTGTACTAGGGATGGTCGCCATTTTTATGCTTCGGCGGTTTTTCCCGCAGCGTTTTTACGGCTATGCCCTGTTTGCGATTTTCAAGCTCGTCATGATATTTATTCGAGAGCTGCTTCTTGCCAATTTAAGTGTATTAAAGACCGTATTATCTCCAAAGCTCACCATTAAGCCCGGTATTTTCGCCTTTCGTACAGACTTGAAAACGGATTGGGAAATCACCATACTGGCTAATATGATTACATTGACACCAGGTACACTTGTCATTGATATTTCTGATGATCGTTCCATTTTATACATTCATGCGATGGATATTGAAGATGCAGAAAAAGCCATTCACGATATCCGGGTTTCATTTGAAAAAGCGATTCAGGAGGTGAGCGGTAAGTAATGGAGCTCATATTACAAATTTCACTTGGCATTCTTGCACTGTCCACTTTTCTTTTTGTGATACGGGTTATCAAAGGTCCCTCTATTCCTGATCGTGTAAGTGCGCTTGATGCGATAGGAATCAATTTAATTGGGATGACAGCTATCGTTTCTATTTTGCTGAAAACGACAACGTTCTTTGAAATTATTTTACTGCTCGGTATCCTTGCCTTTATCGGCACTGTCGCTTTTTCCAAATTCCTTGAGAAAGGGGAAGTGATTGAAAATGATCGTCATCGCTAAAGCTATTGTCATTTTCTTTATCCTGCTTGGCGCCATCCTTTGTCTCATTTCAGCCATTGGCGTTCTTCGCCTGCCGGATGTTTATACACGTATGCATGCTGCATCAAAAGCATCGACACTTGGTGTTGTCCTCATATTAGTTGGGGTGTTCTTTCACGAATGGTTTCTTGCAGGCATTATTTCTGCGAAGATCCTACTTGGGATTGTCTTTATCTTTTTAACAGCTCCAGTCGGCGCACACTTGATCGGAAGAGCCGCCTACAATACTGGGGTCAAGATGGACAAACGAAGTGTACAGGATGATTATGGCGGTTTTCGTAACTTCGTGATTAAACGCAAAGAAGACTCGTACTTATAAACCGAAAGCAGATCCTCATATGTGAGGATCTGCTTTTTATGAATCAATCCAACCTAAAAAAAGCTTCCGCTGCACCGGGAGCTTTTTTATATGCGATCAATGACAGCAAGTGTGCATCTTGACGTACAGATGTGCCGGTCTCGATCATCTTTAATATCAATTTGAAATACCATTGTCCGGCGCCCAACATGTACAGGAACAGCCGTCGCTGTCACTACTCCATCACGTACAGATTTTAAGTGATTGGCATTGATTTCAATCCCTGAGCAAACTTGCTGAGTTAAGTCTAAATGAGCCGCAGCTCCCATGCTTGCCACTGTTTCTGCTAGAGCAGCAGAAGCTCCTCCGTGCAGCAGTCCAAATGGCTGTTTTGTTCTGTGATCGACTGGCATTGTTGCTACGCATCGAGACTCATTACACTCTACAATCTCAATCCCCAGTGCCTCAAGTAGTGTATTTGATCCATTCACTTCCATCAGGGTTCTCTCCCTTCACACGTTTACAGCACACTTTCAGATTTTGCAATTAACACCGCTTCGGTTCGAGAGCCAACATTCAGCTTATTAAAGATGGACGTCAAGCTGTATTCAATCGAGCGTTTGCTCAAATGCAGCACATCGGCAATCTCTTGGTTCGTGTATCCTTTTTCCACTTCTCTGAGGATCAAACACTCTCGCTCTGTTAACAGCTCGTGATCGGTCTGCTGCGCCTGTTCTGGCTTTTCTTGCTGCTGTGAAATTAATTTCTTTAAATAGGATAGCTGAATGACAACTTCTCCTTGCAATGTGCGGTGTATGTATTCAATAATTTTGTCTTTTGTCTCTGTTTTACTAATTGCACCGTGCAATCCAGCCCGAATGGCCTCTTCAAAATAATCATCTACTTCATATCCTGTATAAATGATGATTTTCACTTGTTGGTTGGTTTCTAGAATTTGTTTCGCAATGTCCATTCCATTGATATCCCCGAGATTTAAATCCATCAAAATCACATCATAGATGGAAAAGTCATACGTCTTTAAAAAGGCGGCTTCTGCATCAGGACTTAAACAATCGACTGATAGCTGCTGATCTGATTCTAATATGCTTTTTGTCCCTTCCATGACAGCCGGATGATCATCAATGACCAATATCTTCTTCATGTCTTCCTCCCTTTAAATCACTCACTTCCATTTTATATAAAAGACTTGGCAGATGCCAAGTCTTATTCCTGAATAAATCGTTACAATTCCATTTCAATTTTCACCTTGAGCCCTTTTTCAGGTGCTGTATGAATGTGAAGCTTCCCATTTAACGCCTTGACTCGTTCTCTGATCCCAGAGAGGCCCATGCTCATGGTGTGCTGATCAAGATGGCTTGCGTCAAAGCCTACTCCATCATCTTCGTAGTGAAGAACAACCTGATCTTTAATACAAATCAGCATTACGAGCACTTGGCTGGCTTGAGAATGTTTCAAGGCATTGGATAACAGCTCCTGAACAATTCGGTAAATATTGAGCTGGGAGTCAATATCAATGTCCAGCTCCTTATCAAAGCGTGTCGTATTCAGCCGAATATGAAATGGTGCTTCCTCCTGAATTTGAGAAGTCAGCTTCGATATCGCCTTCACTAAACCTAAATCGTACAGCAGCTGCGGCCGAAGTTCATGACACGTTTCTCTCGTCGTTTGAATCACCTTAGACATTTGTTCATTCCATGATATAAGCGATTGTTCAATAGACGTTGGGCATTGATCGTTTTGGAAATTCGTTAAAAACATCTCTGACTGTCTTTTCAGCGATATCAAATCCTGCAGCACGGAATCATGAAGATCCCTCGCTAAATCGGAGCGCTGTTTTTCCTCCATCGCAAACATGACTTTTTTCAGCCAAGCGGGGTTCGCTTCACGCTGCTTCAAATCTTCAAGATGCTCCATCAATTCTTCAATCTTGACGACATTTTCTAAACTGACACTTGTGTAAAATGCCAATGTTTTCAACCAAGAAATCTCATCCCGCGTCAATTTAGGTGTACGTAAATTAGATAAACAGCAAATCACAAAAGAGTGACCGCCCCGCTCACCAATTTTCATCATGAACCCTTTATCAAGCGCAATGATTTTTCCGACTTCACCTAAAATATCTTGAAATTGATCCACATAATCTTTCCATAGCTGGCTTTCTTCTATTGATTCATCAATTTCAACAATTTGTCCATCTGCCTTCACTTCAAGCACAAAGGCTTTGTTCACAACAAGTACTTCTAAGATGGTGTATTTTAAATGATACAATACTTGATGAAGTGATGACGCCTCACGAATAAGCTGTGTAAATTTAAATACACTATCCTGATAATTATGCTTCTCTGAAAAACGCTTCAAACGAAAGCGGAAATCGATGATTTCTTTAAAGTAGAAAACGGTGAGCATAAGAATGTACGTGATGATCGTAAATTTCACTGTATAGAAATTTGCATTCGGCTTTTGAATAAAATCAAAAAGAACAACCACTAGTATTGTTGGTGTAATCGCTAAAAAACCGTAGTATTTAATCCTCCCCATAAAGAAATCAACATTATACAGCTTATTTGACATAAATTGATAGACTAAGAAAAAAGGAATTAAAAGAACAAACGATGCTACAACATATGGTGAAATAAAATATATACCAAAAAAATAAGGAATGATAAAAAATAGCATGAATGGACTGAATGCTGAGATTAAAATGAGTGCAAATGCTCGAAGTACATTGCTGACTTCATTGTCTTTCAATTTTTTAGCAGCCCTTATAGTGATAATAATCGAAAGGAAAGCCAGAACAAAAAATGAAAGTAAATTGACATATGCTAATAGATCTACTGGTCCAGCTTTATTTTTATAGAATAAAACTAATAAAACGTTAGTAACTGGAACTAGATACAAATAAAAAAGAACTCGACGACGAATAATTTCTGTTCCTAATTCTTTTAAATATTGATACATAAAGTGCATATATAGTGGAGGTACAATATTCATTGTAACGATTACAAGAATACGACTGATAGCCTCTCCTTTTCCAGAACCACCAGAACTTACATAACCTATAGACACCGCCAAAAGAAATAAAGCTAAAATATAAGCTGACTCTTTTTGGTTTGCTTTATTCATTTTTAAAATCATAAATATACAAAATAGACAGATGGAATAAAGAATGACTGGTATTAGATAAATAAACAGATTCGCTTGACTCAATAACCTTACATTCTCTAAATCAATTTTATCACCATGTCTATCAACGACTAAACTTTTAACATTAGCTAAAAAACCTCTTTTAACTTCTTCAACTGGTTTTTTATTCCCATTCACTTCAAGTATGATATCGCCTTTTCTAACTCCAGCTAGATAGCTATCTGTAAAATTATCGACATCCACTACCTCAAGTTGACCGTGACTATTTTCCTTAACAGCTGCTCCAACAAAAATATTAAATACGTTGATATAAGAGATATAAATCACATAGATGAAGCTAAGGATAACTAATATAACTGTTAACTTAGAGTAAAACTTTCTCATAATATTTATCTACTCAAGCAGTTGACCATATGATTGCTTTAATAACGTCTTCTTTCTGGAATCCGTCAACAATAATACTTGCAGTTTCTTGATCAACGTGAAGCAGTGATGCGTTCCCATTAACGATTTGATTTAATGTTGAAGGATTCTCCACTAAATAACTAACCAATTCCTGAATTTTCATCTTCTCCATCTCCAATTAAAAAAAGTATCAGTTTTTTCTTTTTTGAAGCCTCTAAATGTAGTTTCTTGAATGTTTCTTTAAACTTATTTCTGAGAAGGTTTCTCATAATAAATACATATTGTTGAGCACCAGATTTTTTTAATTTATCCTTTAATACTTCAGAGCCGGCACTCTTATCCTTTGATTGAAAATACCTTAGCAAGTCTGAACTAGATGGATTAAACTCATTTTTCAAGTAAACTAGCGGTAATGTTTGCATTCTTTTAAAATCAATATTCTCTTTATTAAAAAGACCTAAATAGTCATTTTCAAGCTGCTCCGCCATTCCAAGATAATACGCATATTCTTCTACATTCTTTTCAAAAGAACCTGTTGCCAAGATAACCCCTAACACACAGGGTAACACAAACAGTGATCCTGCTTTTGACTTCATGATATTTAAACAATCCTGCTCATTCTCTGGCTCCAGTGTCATATCCATATGCTGTCCTTGCATTGATTGAATAGAATAAGTATATACACTGTGTAAAATTTCCGTTGCATGCTCAAGCTTTGAAAAGACTTCAAAACTCAATGTAAAAAGAACATTCGCCGCATTAATCGCAATTCCACTCTGACATTTCATCCAAGGATACGAATCTTTATCCTGATCTTCGATATCATCTAATATATCGGCTGATAAGATGAGAAGTTCAATCCCTGCTGCCAATTGTGTAATCGCTTGCTTGTCTTGTCCGCCAAATGCCTCATAATGCTTGTAAGCCAATTGCCCAAAGGGAAATTCATTCTTTATATCTGTAAATTCTAGAAGCAGTTGTTGTAAATCTTTCTGCCTGACTGCATGTTGAATAAAATCAGACATATTCTGCTTGATTTTTGTATTCTCTAGATAGTTTAGCATACTCGGTCTTGTCCCTCACCCTTCCGCCTTTTATTTTACTAAAAAGACATGAGCAAATGTCCACTGACATCACTATTTAACAATTATATAATAATATATCCTTTTTTTGTATGTATTTGGATAAAAAAAAGACTTGATGATTATCAAGTCTTTAAGAAATTTTCACATATTCATATTTGTCGTATTGATCAATGCTTTTGTTAATGTTATGAAGAGAAGCCGTTGTTTCTCTAATTTCGTTTTCAAGTTTCCATAATAATTGTTTAAGTTCTTCGATTTCATACTTTTCCATCGATTCCACTCTCCTTTTTTGGAAGATCAATGTATTTGTGTATGGTGATTGGGTCATAAGTATTTGATCTGTTACTAACAGTGTAAATGTAATTGAGTATTTTTTCACCGAAAAGTATGCACAAAATGTGTGCGTGATACCGCAAAATTCAATAGGTCTTTTTTCATCATTTTCTGACTTTTCAAATCATACTTTTATCTTAATTTCAAAGGAATTGTGTCACTAATGCAACAATAATAGGCATCATTCGTCACACTTCTCTCACAATAGAACATACGATCCCTTCTATAACCTCGGTTTTGCGTGTTATAGGTCAGACGACAGACCCCATTGTGGACACCGCAATTTTTTGGCGACATTCACCGAAATTGACCGCAAAAGTACCTATTTTTATGTTGGATTTATAAAGATAGAAAGATCATTTTGATTCTTTATTCTGATTTTCTACATACATTTAGAACAGATATCCGTCCAATTTCACGTCAATGAGAGAAGAGGTGACGATGTGTTTTACTATGTTCCTTATCCTGCTTTGCAGGGTCCCGCAATGAGCCGTGCATATCCGCGCACGCCTATGACTTTTCCTCCAGTAGATGCCCACTCGTTTCAACGAGCCGCAAAGGAATCAGCCCGACTTGTTGCTGATGCTTCACTTATTACACAGCAAATTTCCAGCTCGCTTTCGTTTGCACAGCGGATCATGGAGGCTGCTGAGCGCTCTGATTCGACAAGTGTCATCAGAATGCTGAAACAAATCGGTGTGAAAAGTGGTATTGACATCCGCTTTAGTCCAGAAGGCATTCGTATCTACTTGTCTCTCGCCTCTAGCAGACTGTTTCTTCTTTTGCAGTGGGCATAACAAAAAAAGCCGCTCTGACGTGGGCGGCTTTTAAGATTCAAACATTTTATGACACCATTCAATGGCTTCTATATAACATCCGTAGGCTTCTTGCTTCGGGAGATTCCCATCTAACATCTCATCATCCCATTCATTTCGTTCAATCCGTTTGGCTACACCAAGTACAAATGAATAATCATTTTCATAGCCAAGCAGTGCCTCGCCCACTTCATCAGAAAGCGGCAGTTCTTTTACAAGTTCTGTGATATCTGCCCTGACAAGTGTATCAATGAGAGAAAACATGCCTGTCAGCATATAAGAGGCTGGGTGCTCTCGTTCGGTACGACTCGCAATCAGTTCACACGTTTTCGCCCGAATGAAGGACATTTTAATAATTTCTTTTTGGCTTGAGTTGGCTTGAACATTCAATTCTTTAAATGAAAGAATAAAGATCCAACGCCTAATTTCATTAAAACCAAGCAGAATAATCGCCTGCCGGATACTTTTGATTTGATAAAGACGTCTCATGCCGCCTGAATTGAGCATTTTTAATAATTGGTATGATAGCGAAAGGTCACTTTCAATAAAATGTGTCACGACCTGGATATTCGGCTGTTCCTTGCTCAGCTCATTTAATAGCTGGTGGTACGCATGGAAGCTGGTCGATAATGCTCGTCCTGATATAACATGCGGCTCACTAAAGAAATACCCTTGAAACAAATGGAAGCCGGCTTCTAGCGCTTCTTCATATTCTCTTCGCGTTTCCACCTTTTCTGCAAGGAAACGAAGTCGATATTTTTTATAGGTATGTAGAATTTTTCTACGTTCTTCCGATGTGGTCTTTAGAAAGTCAATTTTTAAAATATCAATGCAATAGAGGAGTTCGTCAAGCAACTTGTCACTGAAATGTGATCCGCTTAGAAAAAAATCATCAAGCGCAATCGTATATCCCCATTTTTTTAATTCCTTACATCTCATAATAAGTGCCGGGGTAATCGGGACATTTTCTAATATCTCGATCACAAGCTGATGCGGATCAAAATAGGTGAGCAGATCAGACGAAAGTAAGCTTTCGGTGAAATTAATGTAGCATCTTTTGCCTTCTGTCAATGTTTCGATGCCGATATTTAAAAAACTGTTAATAATGAGGTCCGTTGTCGCTTGGTCACCATCTTCAGCGCTATATGTATTGGTTTCACTATCTCTATAAAGTAGCTCATATGATACGACTTGTTCTTTTCTGTTAAAAATAGGCTGTCTCGCAACAAACACCCTCAACTGCTCCAATCCTCCTTTATGCAATGACAAACAAGATGTGCTTTCAGTATACCAAATGATTGCGCTTATGGTTCAATTTGAATCGGTCAAAAAATAAAAAAAAGAGATCACCCGGCTTGATGATCTCCTTTTTCCAACATTAGCTTTCATAAAGCTCTAGTTTAATTTTATTTTTCACGTCATGGATAAACTGCATCTTGTTATCCCAGCATTTTTGACTCAAATCGACTGGATATTCTTCTGGTTTGCTGATTCGTTTATATTCCTCCCAGAAAAGTCCGAGGCTCTCCTGCACATAGGCTTGAATCGTTTGAATATCCGGATTGTCATATACAAGTTTTCCTTGTTCGAAAATCGGGACATGTAGATCCTTCGCCACAAAGTTTGTGACAAATTTGCTGATAAATGTGTGCACAGGGTGGAACATTTTCAGCTTATCCTCACTATGAACATCTTCCTCTTCGAGCGCAATGTAGTCACCCTCTGAGTGATGATTCAATTGGTTGATAATGCGGTACACACGTTTACGTCCTGGTGTTGTCACTTTCTCTGGGTTGGATGAAATTTTGATGGTGTCATTCATCTTACCATTCTCTTCAATGGACACAAGCTTATACACTGCACCGAGAGCTGGCTGATCAAATGCTGTGATCAGTTTTGTTCCAACACCCCACACATCAATTTTGGCACCCTGTGCTTTTAAATTCATGATGGTATGTTCATCGAGATCACTTGATGCAATGATTTTTGCGTCATGGAATCCAGCTTCATCCAGCATCGTTCTAGCTTTTTTAGACAAGTAGGCAAGGTCACCACTATCAAGTCTGACACCAATAAAGTTGATCTTGTCTCCGAATTCTTTCGCTACCTTAATGGCATTCGGAATACCGGATCTCACGGTATCATACGTATCGACTAAAAAGACACAGTCTGTATGGGTTTCAGCGTATTTTTTAAATGCCGTATATTCATCACGGTATGCTTGTACAAGTGCGTGAGCATGTGTTCCTGACACTGGGATGTTGAAGCGTTTCCCAGCACGAACATTACTTGTCGCCTGAAAGCCGCCGATGAGTGCCGCTCTTGCTCCCCACATTGCTGCATCCATTTCATGTGCACGTCTTGTTCCAAATTCTAGTGCTGTCTCGTCTTCAATGATTCCTTTAATCCGAGCTGCCTTTGTTGCAATCAGCGTCTGGAAGTTCACAATATTCAGCAAGGCGGTTTCGATTAGCTGCGCTTCTACTAGCGTTGCCTCGATGCGCATAATCGGTTCATTTGCAAAGACAATTTCGCCTTCCCGCATTGAATGAAGGGAGCCTGTAAAGGACAACCCGCTTAAATAATCAATGAAATCGCTTTTATAACCAAGTTCGTCTTTTAAATACGCTAGATCACTTTCGGTGAAGGAGAAGTCCGATAAATATTCAATCGCTTTCTCTAAACCAGCAAATACAGCGAAGCCATTGTCAAATGGAAGCTTTCTGAAGAAGAGTTCAAACACTGCCTTCTTCTCATGAATGCCGTCTCTCCAATACGTTTCTGCCATGTTAATTTGATAAAGGTCTGTATGTAGTGATAAACTGTCGTCAATAAACCGATGCTCCAACTTCCATTCTCCTTCCCTTACTTAACCACTTTCGCACCAAGCGACTGCTCAAAGTGAGAAAGTGCCCACTCGTGCCCCGCTTCATTAAAACTCGCTACAGCATTCTCGTGAATCACAAGTTCAAAGCCTTTATTGTACGCATCAACAGCTGTATGAAGTACACAAATATCGGTACATACGCCGGCTAAATGAAGTTCAGTGATGCCACGCTCGCGCAGTTTCATTTCTAATTGAGTGCCTGCAAAAGCAGAGTATCTTGTTTTTTCCATATAGTAGACATGTTTTAAATGCTTTGACGTGTGAAATAGTGAACTTAGTTTGCCATAAAGTTCAATTCCCTTTGTCCCGCGAATATTATGGGGCGGAAATAACTTTGTCTCTGGATGATAAGGGTCTTGCTCCTCATGATGATCGACTGCAAAGACGACAAAGTGCCCTTCATCAATAAAAGAAGAAGTGATCTCTGTGATCTTAGGCTCAATCGCCTGTCCAGGCTTTCCGCATGTCAATTTTCCATCGTCTGCAACAAAATCAACGGTATAATCAATACAAATCAATGCTTTGCCCATCCGCATCTCTCCCATATGCTCTTTTGACTCATTATAGCTTATTCATTTCACTAGGGAAACCTATTCAACAGATTCGTGAGCAAAAGCCTTTTGAAACAGCTCATCTTCTATATAGATGTGCTCTTGATTGACCGCATTCGGCAGCTCTATCACAAGACCAAAAGGTGAATGTGCCTCATGATGATTCACCACTTTAAAGGAACATCCAGCGGCATTAGCCATTTTCACATATTGAGAATAAGAAGCATAGGACAACTCACCATTTAAAAGAACAGTGGCCTGACGGTTGACCTTTAATATTTGTTCGACCTCTTGATACGGTTTATTTCGTGATACCTGTCCCTTTGTCAGGGCAAGAAGCGCTCGTTCTCTTAATGAACCGAGAAACATTCTTCGTTCATCGGGTTTTGTTTCAGCATGTCCAAATATCCCTTGCTGCAAATAAAAGTCTACGGATTCTTCTTTCATCGCTGTTTTCACTCCTGGTTTTAAAATTTACATTTCTGTGACCCAGTGCACAATCTTTAGTGCAAGTTCACGGGCTTCGTCTGTTTCTGCTCTTTCCATTAAGGATTGCTCGAGCGTATGGATCAGCTGCTCTTTTTCGTCCTCGTACGCAATGGAGATACTCCATTCAATATCAGGTACGGCAACAAGCGTTTTATATTCTTTTTTATTTTCATGTAAATATACATTGTAGGTCTTTGGTTGCCGGCTTGTGATGTGTGCTTTTCTAATTTTCATTTGACTCTGTTCACACCTCTTTTTTCTTCTTACATCCATATCCATTGTACCATAAAAAAAGACAGCTTCAGAAAAGGAATTCCCTTTCAAAGCTGGCTACGCATTGAAGCTCTTCTGCTGACTAATAAGATCTGAATCCCAAACAAATGTGACGTTTGGATTGTTAAAAAATTGGGCGAAGTCACCTGCATTATACGTACCTGATCCACCGGCAGAGTGATCGACACTTTTTGGCGAAATGGCAAAAACATCACCGAAATGTGCAGAACCATTTCCAATCACACGGTCAATATGAATAGGCCCAACAATCGCTGGCATCTTTCCACCACCTTTACTCCCCTCATCATATGCCTATGAGAAAAATACGTGTCTATCCAACATAAAAAAGACAGCTGATATGTGAGCATCAGCTGTCTTTCTATGCATTAAATGATTGAGGCTGGCCAAACAATGTGAAGTCCCAAAGCATCGTCGCATTTGGATCACTTGTAAGAGACATATAATCACCTGAATTAAAGGCTCCAGCCCCGCCAGTCGAGTGGTCTACAGCTAAAGGAGCAATGGCCAGTACATCACCGAAAGTAGCTGCACCATTTCCTCCTAATGACTCGATATGAATAGGTCCAACGATGGCAGGCATCAGAATCTCCCCCTATCTGCTTATGTCAATCATCTTATGCAGAAAGGGAAAAGTTGTGCATTTGCCCTGCCTTAGACGTTTAAATGCTGTTCTTTACGAGACCGCTGACGCAGCTGAACCAATCTGACAATATTCAGGGTGATGGCTTTGAGCAGTGCATAGACAGGAACCGCAAAGATCATGCCAAGGATGCCACCAAAGCTTCCTGCCCCAATTAATAACAGGATAATGGTCAAAGGATGTGTGTTCAGGCGTTTCCCAATGATCAATGGAGAAATGACATTTCCGTCAATTTGCTGCACGACAAGAATCACAATCACTGTCACCACTGCTTTTCCAGGCGAATCAAGAAAGGCAATCAGCACAGCTGGTGCCGCTCCAAGATATGGTCCAAGGTATGGAATCACATTTGTGACCGCAATGATAATACCGAGAATAAGCGCATATTTCACACCAATTAATAAGTATCCAATAAAACAAGCGACTCCGACAAACAAACAGACAATAATCTGCCCCTGTATGTAGGCTGCGAGCGTGTCGTTTAATTCTTTGAAGATCTTGAGCCCTTCCTTGCGGTAAGGCATTGGTAAGAACTGAACGAGCTTGTCCGGAAACTTATGCCCGTCTTTCAGCATATAAAATAAAATAAATGGAACTGTGATGACGGCTAAGGCAATATTCGCAATCACGCCAAACACCGCAGACATGCTTGAAGCAATGTTTTCCGGTAATGCCTTTAATGTCGAAACGACCGTCTGTTCAAACTTTGAGACAGACACATAATCTTGGCTCATCATCCAAGTAAATGTTTTAGAATGCGAAAAGTCATTGATAAATTTCTGCATGTCCGTCACATATCCAGGGAAGCTTTTGACAAGTCCGCCTAACTGCGTGACAATGACAGGTCCGGCAGCATTGACGATGAATGTGATGAGTCCGATGAACAGGAGATAAATAATCAGGATGGCGAGTGACCTAGGAATCTTCTTGGACAAGAATCGCACAATTGGATTAAAAATGAAAAAGAGAATACCTGCCAGCAAGATAGGGACAAACAGTGTTGACGCAAATAAAATAATCGGCTGAAATAAAAACGAAACCTTTGTTGATACATACACAATGAGTAAAACAAGTAATATTTGGAATGTCCAAAAATGAACTTTAGATTTTAACAAAGATGCTCCTCCTGTTACATATTGATCTTATTAAAAAACTACTATTCAACCCACCTTCTGTCAACTGCTTCTTGTTTTTAGAACCTCATTTTTTGAAAAAAAAAGAACAATTGGTATATCATGCACTTTTCCCAGATATACATTCTATAAGCATGAAAAAAAGCAGACACCTATGCGTCTGCTTGTTACACTCTTTCACTGTGATCAGGCATCACCGACACGATTTGCTGGATCCGCACATAAAAAACTGATTTGGCCCCCGCTTCTATCACAATATGATCCGGCATGACTTCCTTCAATTTCCCACGGACCGTATCTTTCACTGTTTGCACAATTAATCTCATACCGACCACTTTCTGCAATGTTTGATAAACATATGGATCAACTAATGAAACAAGCTGCGGACTTCCTTGTTGTGCCATACTACCCGCCCCTTTACTTGTGTATTTACCCACAGCGTATGCATGAACCCATGTGAATGTCACTCATGGCAACCCCATAACATTAATACCATATTTTAACAATTGATACGTTTTTACATTTTTTAGAAGTATAATAGATTGGTGCTGCCAACAATTTAAATCATTTGAAGAGGTGAATTGTCTTGAAAAAACTCATTTGTATTGTTGCTGTCATGCTCTTTCTATCCTCTGCAAGTTATGCGTATGCAGGGACAATTGGAGATCCCCCAGGGACGCCAGGAAAGTGGTTTAAAGGAGAAGAGCCCATTCAAAAAGACGGGTCAAAACCACCACTTGTTTTTGTTCATGGCATTAACAGCTCCTCCTCCACTTGGTCCAATCGAAACGATATGGCAAAGCAGGCTGTTTTGAACGGATACGAAAGCGCATTCATAGATTTGCACCCAGATCAGGACATGAAAAAGAACGGCAAACTATTAGCGGAAAAGCTCAAAGAAATCTATGATGCGTTTGGTAGAAAACTCATTGTGATTGGTCATAGTAAAGGAGGGGTCGATACACAGTCCGCCCTGGTGTATTTCAAAGCCCATCCCTATGTGGAAAAAGTCATTACTCTCGGCTCTCCTCATAACGGGACACCGCTTGCGGATCTAGCATATAGCAAGGGCGGAAGCTGGCTTGCGGAAATTCTTGGACAAAAAAGCGACGCGCTTTATTCTTTGCAAACCGGTCTAATGGCGGCTTTTCGAAGTGAAACGGACCAGCTAGAGGCGTTCCCCAATAAATATGTCACCTACTCTGGTTCGGAATGGGGAACATTTGGCGGTGCGCTGTATTTAGGCGGCATGTATTTAAAGAGCTTTGGTACAAATGATGGTGCCGTCACGGTAAACAGCACAAAACTATCATATGCAAACAATATTTTAACCGGAAAATGGGATCACTATTCAATCAAAAACGGCACAAGTATGTTTCCTGTGTTCCAGCATCAGCTGCTGGCAAATGCCGCGAGCGCTGAAAATAAACATAAAGAGGAACAAGAGCCCGTTTCTGCTGAGCTCAATACAGATGTTTATGTGAAAGGTGGAGAAAGTGAAAAGGATCAAACAGAAGCGTTCTATGTAGAGGAAGGAACGAATGGCTTATCGATCCAGTGGTTAAATGAAAGGCAGGAGACGCAGCCCGAAATCATTGCCCCAAATGGAGATGTCTTAACAAACCTTAAGACATCGGAAGCATCTTTCCCATATGAAGGCGCATATTCACACCATGTGAAAATCAATAAACCCGTTCCTGGAAAATGGACGATTCAATCGAACTCAGGAAAAAGAGCTCCTTATCTGCTGCTTGTAACCTTTGATTCACCATTAAATGAAGAAATTAAAGAAGCTGCTTCGAAGTCAGAGGGTGCATCGACCCATTCAAGCGGTCTTATTAAACGGTTAAGCAAATCTGTGGAAACCAATTACTTTAAAGACGCACAAAAGGATCATCCACTGAAAACAAGTAGCTCATCAGCTATTCAATTGAAAAAAAAAGGTGCTTATTCCGTCACGGTGCAATACACTGGACTCACTACGTCAGGGACATCTGCGTTTAACCGTACCGTTATTCGCACATTGTATGTTGATCAGCACGGAACGATTCATGGAGACATTCCATATTAAACAGAGCGTTTCATGGGCTGAAGTGCCTGTTGCACTTTCTGATCCAAATCGGCCATTTTTTTCATTGCGAGTGATTCGTCTATTTGTCTGTAATGGTGGTGTCCGCCAGGCTCTTCATCCATTTCATCTGCTTTCTTCACAATTTGTTGAAGTGTGTCCTTATGAAGGTCGCCCTCTGGCAAATAGGAATCTGTATGAAGCAGAATCGCAAGTGCAATATCTTTGGCTGCTTTTGGTTCCTCCCCGAGCCGTATGAGCAGTTTATGTGCCCGCTCTGCACCTTTAATGGCATGAATATCATTTCGTCTATATGTCTCGTAATCCCACTCTCCGCCGGCTGTATACCATTCATAATGGCCAATGTCATGTAAGAGCGCTGCTTTCACAGCCAGATCTGGGTTAATCCCAGCCTTCATCGCCAGCTTGAATGCGTGATAAGCACAAGCAATCGCATGGGCTTTTCCTGAACGATTTAAATACTTTTGAGCAACTGGATGGGTGTAAACATCCATTAATGTAACCTTTCTCATGGAAACCCCTCCTTATCTATATTTTTAGCATCCTAACATATTCTGAAAAGAAACTCAAATGTTCTGTTATATTTTCTATGAGTCTCAAGATTAGCTTATGTCAAATTAGCCGGTTTTGCTTGTACAAGACGGAAAAAAGCAGTCGTTATGACTGCTTTTTCACATAGTCACGTGCATCGTATACGCAGCCGCCAGCTGGATCATCTGCTAAAAGATCGAGCAAAATACTTGCGACTTCATCTGGACTCTTCAAAGTACCTGTTTCATATAATTGCTGAAAACGATCAATTTGTTCGAAGTCCTGTTTTGATGATTTCCGAATCTCTCCCTGCATATCTGTATCAATTGTGCCCGGAGAAAACGAAAACGTGTTGATTGGATACGCCTCGTCCTGCTGTTCCTCATGCAAAGTCCTCATAAACATATCAAGTCCTGCCTTTGAGCTGCAATACGCACTCCAGCCTTTATAAGGATTTTTCGCCGCTCCAGAAGAAAGGTGAACAATCGATTTCTTTCCATTAAATGATTGAGTATGCTTAACAAACACATGGCTCAGCAAAACAGGAATCAATAGATTCAGCGTATAATGCTGATGAAGCATATCCTGTCCGCCTTGCCCCACACGCTTGATTGGTGTCACCATGCCTGCATTATTAACGAATAAGATGTCATCAGCTGCTGCCAGTGTTTGCGGCGTGAGACAATCTTGAAGCCATTTGGCTGCTGCTTGCTCATCTGTCAGATCGACCTGTGTATGTGTAAGCTTCGGATGAGAAATCGGTGATGCACTTCTTGCTGCCGTGTACACATGATCTCCGCGTGAGAGCAGCCGGTTCACAAGTGCTAGGCCAAATCCTTTTGATCCGCCTGTAACGATTGAAATTCGAATGACAATCTCCTCCCTTGATAACTCTATTTTACGTATGGAAACGGTACGACTTCAAGCAATCTGCATAAAGAAAAACCTGCCTCTTTTTAAAGAGACAGGCTATTTCTTCTCAGCCTTCACATTCACCTTTGGAATTAGAATAAACATCACAACGATGCCAAAGACGATTAAGAAACCAAAGATGATCGGAAGCAGTGCGGATGACTGCTTCTCATAATCATCTCCAGAAGGTGCCGATACAGCGGCATCACGAAAAGAGATATTCATCTCTTCCATCATGTGAGCTGATGTTTTGGGCGGGTTCTCTTTTAGATCACTGAAAAGCTGCGGAGAAAGAGACCCTCCCGGAGTTTTAGGCGGTTCAGCAAAATGAATGTCTGTTTTAACTGTTGATGTCTTTTTACTTTGTTCGTATTTCGTTTGATCCCTCAATATACTTGAGTTAATATTGAGCTCTTTTTCTTGATATTCATTCGGCTTGACATTTGTATCCGTATCTTCACCAGCAGCGAAAGCAGCAGGAATGAGGAGAAAAAGGGACATGACACCAAGTGCCATCCCTTTCACGAACAGATTAAGCCTCATGAGTCACATCACGTTCCTCCGTTTTATCTTTCCATAGCTTTGTCACAAGCGGGATGGCCATGAAGAGGACAGTTAAAATCACTAATCCTATAACACCCATTCCAAAGTGATCTCCATTTCCATATTGGATGGACAGGTACACGTCTGTCACTGGATTTGTGAAATGGAAATTCGGCATCACCAAATCAATTAATGGTGCGACAAAGAAGAAAATAAGCGCCGTTGCTGCCATCCATCCGGCAATAGAGCCGAAAAGGAACGCCGTGCGAATAAAGGCGGAACAAGCCACTAATAGTAAGATCGTGAAAATGGACCACTGAATCGCTTGATCATCTGCAAGCTTGTAAATGTTCAGTCCGAACAAGCTGATCATGAGTCCGACTAATAGATTTAAGATGCCAAACAGTGCACCTTTAACCAGGATCGGCGCTGCCGCATAATACGAGCTGAAAAAGCCAATTAACAAACTACTGATCATCACAATGACCAAAATGACCACTGGCGGTACAGTCTGCGTTTTTTCTTCTGGTACATCACCGCTAATTTTCAGCGGATTGGCTAAGTGATTATACACATAGTTGCTGTTGCCTTGATCACTTAATGTGTTTCCTAAAATACCTTTCAAATCTTGCTGAACAAGCTTCGTGGAATGAACATTCTTGCTCCAGTTTTCATTCAGCGTATCCGCTTTTTCTTGAACTGTTGTCACACTCTCTTCAATATTATTCGTATAATCCGCCACCCCTTTTTGGCGGTCGGTTAACGAACTCATATTTTCAGAAAGTCGAAGCACTTCCTGACCAATTGAATCCTGCGCACTGACAACAATAGAACTGCCTGCAAGGTCTGCCGTATACACTGCATCTCCTTGATCAGCCATTTGCTCCGCAACATTGTCCGCACTTTCAGAAATTGTGTTTAATTCCTGTTCCATGCTTGCCTGCTGAGTCGAAATGTATTCTGCATAGCCATCTGAAAACTTCTGCATCTCATCAATAAAAGTAGACACATCATCGTTTGACGTCAGCATTTGTTTTTTGAGCGTATCCCAGTTGTCTGTTTCCTCTTTTTTGATGGAGAGGATGGACTGGATATTCTCTTCTTTTGCGTCATATAAAGAAGAGTTATTAGATGGTTGATAGACATTTGCGATCATCAGCTCTAGCTGAGAGAGTTGATTGGAATACTCCATTAATTTTTTAGTTCTTGTTGATTTTGTTTCGAACTTTTTCTCAAAAAGATTGTCATTAAAAGCTTCACCAATCGGTGAGTTTCTGCCCTTCAGCTCTTTTACTTTACTTAAAATAGTGGATTCCTGATTTTTGATTTCATTTGGAATCACATTATATCGATCTTGTAACCATAGGAACATCTTTTCAAGCTTTTCTACTTTTTTCGTAAGTTTCTCAAGCTCTTTACTCATTTGACTCACTTTGTCTTTCAATTCGTCATTATGAGCGGAAGCTTTTTCTTGAATTTTCTTTTTCACTTCATCTAAGCGAGTTGAGAGTGCTTTTAGGTCATCCTGCGATGAATCCTTGCTACCGCTATCTGGCTGAGCAGGATTTTCACCACTTTCACCTTCTTCCCCATCTCCAGCCGAAGGCGGTGTCTCCTGTTCTCCTAATTGATCCGCAAGGTCGTTCATTTCTATTGAAATTTGTGAGAGCTCATTTGTTTCTTCATCTAGGTTAATCCCAATCTCTTCTGGGTTTTCATTATCTTGATCTGATGGCCCGTCATCTTCAGAATCAACTGGCGGCTCAGGCTCGTCCATCAACTCTTGCCTTTTTGCCAATAGCTTTGTCTGCAAGGATGATATCTTATTTCGATAGTATTCTAAGTAACGCTCTTCATAGTTTTTAATTAGTTCCTTCTGAGACGCTATCACAAGATCCGTTAATCCCGTTGATTGCTTAGGAATGGCTTCTTCTCTTGACTTTTGAACAGATTGGATGGCGCTGTCCGTTGTGTTCAGCTGACTTTGTACCCCGTTGATGTCTGTTTTGAGTCCGCCCATCTGATCACTAAAGCTGCGGGCATTTTGGTTTTGGATATCAGCGAGCTGTTTGAGCCCCTGCTGGATTTGTTTTTGGTTTGTCGATTGCGCTTTGATCAAGAGGTCCTTTTGTTTGTCTTGATACTGCTGGTACTGATCGACTACTTTCACAAAGTCCTTTAACTGGTTCTTTGCTTCTTCTGTTGTAGTCAGACCGTCTTTATACTGTTTCTGCGAGTCGGTCATCGCATTTTTTAATTCTTCTATTTGTTTCTTCTGCTGCTGAACGGCGTCTGATAGTTTGTTTGAGTTTGGCTTATAGAAGTTATACATCGTGTTTTGGAATTCGACTTCTTTGCCGACAATATGCTCAAACTCTTCTCTGACATTGCCGATTTCCTGTGATACAAAACTCCAGTATAAAGTCGACATCTGTTCATTCATTTTCTTTTGCGCATTTTCCAGCTCTCTTTGCACTTTCTCTTTATTGACTGAATTGAGCTGATCTTGAATGGAAAATTGAATGGATGCCTTTTCAGGATGATCTTTATCATAGCTCAGCACATTTTTAGAGAAATCAGACGGAATATAGAGGACAGCGTCATACTTTCTGCTTTTCAGTCCATTTTCCGCCGCACTGCGGTTCACTACGGTCCATGTATAATCTGGACGCTCTGATAATGCGGCCACGACATCCTGTCCGAAACGAGCGGTGTTTTCACTTTCGCTCGCTCCCATATCCTCATTGACCACAGCAATATTACGCGTGGCATTCTTTTTCTGTTTTGCCGGATCATCTCCAATAAGGTGGAAAAATAAAACCGGCAGAACCAGAATCAATATCATGGTCGATACGATTTTGATGGAGCTTTTTTGCTGCTCTGTCATTGAACACTCTTCCTTTCTACCGCACATAAAGGAACCTGGATTTTCTTCTCTTTCCCGTTTTCAACCAAATATCCAAAGCCTGGCTGAATGTCTGGTTCTTGTCTTGCATACGGAAGCGGTATGATGTTTTGCTCTGATTTTTTCATGAGTAACATGGCATGACGAACTTGTTTGATTTCGTTTGTGAGTGCATCATAGCCTTTACTGAATTCGGTATGATTTCCTGATGCGATCAGGCTAAAGCCTAGGTGCGCATATGATTTCATGAAATCAGCCAATTGATCTTGAAGACGCGGGTCGATTGTCTGCTGAAAACGCGTAATGCCATCAACCACAAGCACAATTTGAGGGAACGACAACTGATCAGTCTCTCCCCGGCGCACAGCTTCGACGTACATCTCTTCCCGCACCTTGAATAAACGGTCTATTTCCTCTGCCCATTCGGTGATATCATCTTTTGTTTCAAGGTAATCAATGTTCTCTTCTTTTGCATAATGAGAGAGACCCCGATCAATCGAATCAAAGACGGCCAGCTTCTCAGGTTTTGCTGCTAAAAGCTGATCAAGCATCAGTTTTGTCACATTTGTTTTCCCTCGCTGCGTTTGACCGATGATGAGGCAGTGTTTATTCTTCTTCAAGTCAAAGTAAACAGGAGCAACAGATTCCTCATCTAGTCCGACTGGAATGTCATAAGGCTGTTTTTGTTCTTCTAAGCGATTCTCTAGCTCCCAAATGGTTAGTTTATCAGGAAGCATTGGTACAGGTTTTGGTTTTTCAGCTGATTCAAAGCGATCATGAAGAAGCTGAATCTCTTGTTTCAAATGCTCAAACAGCTCGAGATCGTTCTCTCCTTCAACTGGTAGGAACATTTGTGCAAAGTAAAGCTCTTCTTTGTTGATAATGACTCGCCCCGGAATCGGCTCTAAGCTAAATTTCGGTCTGCCAATAATCGAGTACGCCTCTCCTTGATCCATTAAGTAATGGACGACCTTTGTTTTCAAGTTGTTCATAAGAGATTGGCGGACTGCATTTACCCGAGTCGCTGTAATCAAGAAGTAAATTCCTAATGATTGACCATCACGGCTCAGCTGGATAAATTCAGATTCAAGTTCATGCATTTCGTCTTTGACAATGTCAAAGTTGTCGATCACGATGAAAATGAATGGGAGCTTTTTCTCATTTAAGGCGTTGTACATTTTGATATGACTCATTTCTTGCTGCCTGAATAACCGCTTGCGGTATTCAACTTCTTCCCGCAGACGCGTCATCGACTTTTGAATCTTTCTCATTTGATCCATTAAGAAATAATCCGCCGTGTGCGGCAGTTTGGCTAACGGAAGCAATGTTCCGTTTCCGAAGTCATAAATGTACGCATGCCATTCTTCAGGTGAATATCTCTCCGCAAAGCTCATGAGCAGTGTTGTGGCAGCAAGTGATTTTCCGTAGCCGGAGGAACCAAAGATACCAATGTTCCCATCCTCCATCATGTGATAAGAAAGTGGATGCTGGCTTTGCTGATCTGGCTCATCGACAAGCGCAAAATGGAAGACATGCTCTTCACTTGACGCATAACGTGATTTTGGAATCCGTTCTTCGAGCGGTGGAAGCCAAGGACTTGGGAGCTTCTCAATCCCAAGCTCCTGCTGCATACGTTCAATTTCATCCACAACAGCAGAAATCTCCGACACTGTCTCCTTTTTCACAGCCGGCTCTGTACTTACCCCAGATAACGGAATAAGTCCAGTATCAGTCACAATGGCAATGTCATCTTCTGATCCGTAGCCATCTTCCATATAAGGCGCACCGCTCCAAGCTGATTGGAACAATTCATAGATTTCATTGTTTCCTACTTGTAAGTAGCCGCGGCCTGTAACGGTAATAGACGCCGCATCACTATTTTTCAATATCTCCTTACTGTCTGACGCATCTTGTACTTTTAATGCGACCTTAAAGCGGGAGTTACTCCAAATCTGATCATCGATCACCCCACCTGGTTTTTGGGTAGCCAAAATGAGATGAACCCCGAGGCTTCGGCCGATACGTGCCGCACTGACAAGCTCTCTAATAAAGTCGGGCTCTTCACTTTTTAATTCAGCGAACTCATCAGAGATTAAGAATAAATGAGGCATTGCCTGTTCAGCCTTTTTCTCCTTATAGAGCTTCGTATAATCATTGATGTGATTCACATGATATTGATCAAACAAGCGTTGTCTTTTCTTCAATTCACTTTTAATTGAGGCAAGCGCTCTTTCACTAAAGTTCTTACTGCCTTCAATATTGGTGATCGTACCAAGTAAATGAGGAATATTCCGGAACGGCTGCGCCATTCCGCCTCCTTTATAGTCAATCAATAGGAAAGCGACTTCATGCGGGTGAAAGTGTACAGCGAGCGATAAAATGTACGTCTGTAAAAATTCACTTTTCCCTGATCCTGTTGTTCCCGCCAACAGGCCGTGCGGGCCGTGTGCTTTTTCGTGCAGGTTCAGATCCACAATGTCATTTTTTCCTTTATAACCGATTGGCACAGAGAGTGATTTAGCCGTTTCTGATGTGAGCCACTTTTCACGAATGCCAATCTCGTCTACCTGTTTGGCATGAAAAAGATCAAGGAAGGAGACCGTTTCAGGAATCGAATTGGTCATGCCAACTTGATGATCTAATGTTCTCAGCGTTCTGGCAAATAGCTCATTGTCCCTGCGCTCATGTGTATCAAGCTGAAATGGAATTCGGACGGCTTTCTTGTGCTGAATGAGAATATCTCCTTCTTCCTCGTTAATATAACGGACAAGCGTCGAGATGTTTTCAGCTAAGCTCTCCTTTGTTTCAGCAGCAAAAATAATGGAGATGCCAAGGTCAGTTCGGCTGCCTTCTAAATATTCTAAAATCACATGTTCCGCAATGAGCTCATGATTTGTCACGATAAACACAAAGTGAGGCGTAAAGATCTTCTTCTCTTTTTCTTCTTCTAGATCACGCTCACGTAAAATTTCATAAATGGAGGACAACAGCTGATCGCGTGTTTGTTCGTTGTAAATAAACCCTTTGCCGTATGTATGAGGCAGCTGGAAATGCGGAAGCCATTTCATCCATTCCCAATTCTCATACTCCTGCTCATGAAAAATAAACACAAATCTTAAATCATGATAGCTATGCGAGAAAGCAAGCTGTCCGACAAGCTGATGAAGCTCCTTTTTTACAATGGCTGGCTTTCCAATCAATCCAGTTGGGCCATCGGCAAGACCGAATGTGATAGGTACATCCTTCACTTCACGATAGACCTGTTGCATGTGCTGCGTTTGTTCCATTAAGTCATCGATATCACGATTGGCCATATCACCGCCGCTCATCGATAGTTCATAGCTTGACGGAACTGCGCCCGTCCCAAGACGCAGCTGCAAGAAATCATCACTCACAAGTGTTTTTTCCCAAATTCGGCCGCTAATTTCTGACGTTAAATACTTCATTTCTTCAAATGACGGATAATGATACGTCAAAATATATTGCTGGCGGTCGTAAAGCTCTTGCAGCTCTTTTCGTTTATTTTCTAAGTAAAGAGAATAGACTCGTTGCCGTTTCTCTTCCCGTCTTTTGCGTTGTGATTTCTCTTTAAAGTATTGAACAGACGATGTGATTAATGTCATGATAAACATCGCCATCGACACGACAATAAAGATTCCGCGCGGCTGGATAAGAGCGACAATTCCCATCACAAGAAGCATCACAAGCGGCGGGAGGACAACAAGCCAGAGCCCTCTGCTGTTATTTTCGCTCTCCTGCGAAGGAAAGCTAAAGGAAACCCGGTCATCTGGCAGATCATAAATTAAACGTGGTGTTCGTCTATATAAAGGATATTTTTGTTTTGTTTCTGTGCTTGGTGCTCTTGTTTTTTCCAAACGTGTTTGAAATGGTTCATATGCAGTCACCTGCAATAAATCATCATCTTTCAATGTCACCGTTAGAAAGTTCCAGAACAGCTCATCTCCAGCATCAATTGTCTCTGGACCGTGAATTTTTTTCCCGTTCACATAAATAGTTTCGTCCTGAGGCATGACATACCAAGTTCCTTCGATTTTCTCCAAAGTAAACTGGCTCGCATCTTGAAACATAGAATGCGCTTGTTCTTTCCACACATCGATCTCATCTTTGTTCTCACGTGAAAAAGACAGCTCGACTCTATTTCCTAGGTAATAAATGTGTTGATCATGATGTGCTTCCATTAAAATAAGTGTCAGTGTATTAAGCTTATATGGTTCATGTGGAAGCAATGTGCCTTTCTTCTTTTCACCCTGATAAATGGAAAAGCCATCATTCGGTTCATCGGGAGTTAAACGGATGACCCCTTCATCAAACGAAAGTGAAGGGATTGTCACCGTATGCTCTATTTCAGGTCCAATCACAGCTTCTCGATTGAACTGCTCGTCTAAACGGACGGTTTGATAATCCTCCTCATAAAAAACCCAAAGAAGACTCAAACGCTCCACCTCCTCATGGGACAGCACCAACTGTCAGTTGTATCGAAAGAATTATTTTTTCTCATCTTTTTTCGTCTGAGAGGTTTTCTTTTTCGCTTCAGATTCTTTCTCTTTTTTCTCTTGATCGGCTTTTGACTGCTCTTTTTGTTCAGCTGTTTCATCTGTTTGGCTTGCGCCCGAGGAGTCATTGGTGCTTGTCTCCGTTGTTTCTTTTTCTTCATATTTCGCCATTTCCTTAATAATTGGATCTAGCTGTTTTTGTTTTTCTTCTGCAGAAAGACTGTCATCGTTTTGAATGTCATTGCGGTAGGCGACGAGTGCCGTAAATATGTACCGGTCGTCTCCAAGTACACGTGCAATATCAAGTGCTTCCTTGCTATTGCCTTGTCCGATATGAATCCAGAAAAGGAAATATTGCGGATCAGTCTGTAATGTGTATGTATCTGTGATTTCTTTTTTATGCTGATCGAGTAACAGATTGCCTTGATTTGTTTGTACATACGAAATGGCCAGTTCATATTGAAGAGAGACCGGCATTTGATTGGCTGAATATTTTTCTAACGTATCCACCACTTGGCTGTACTGTTTGTTGAGATAATATTTGTTTGCCTCGACATACGCTTCTTGTTTCGGCATCGCAAAAAAGAAGGTGTAAATGGTGTACACCAATGCAGGGATTAATAGGACAAGCAGACCTAGTCCGACATATCGTTCGACCTTCCATTTCTTTTTCGGAATGGTCAATAGCGTTTTCTCTTTCGTTTCAATCGCTTCGATCTTTTGCTGAATCAGGGCAGACAATTCTTCCAGAGACTGCGTTTCGTTGATCTCTTTTGCCAGTTCAGATAATTTCAGCGTCTCGCTGTAAGCCACATATTCTTGAAACTGATATTCATGGTCCACCACTCGAAGAATGACGGCTTTGACCTCTTTTAACAGACGATGCTCATCCGTTTCATATGGCGGGATGCTTTCTTTGACGCCGTAATGCAAAAGTGCAGGAGCTAAGCCTTGATGAAAAACAATGTTTTCAGGAGAAACAATAGGATGCAGCCGCTTCACGTCGTGTTTGCACACTGCATCGACAAGCTGGTATGAAAAAATCCATTTGCTTTTTTCATCCTTCGCATGGATGAAACGAAATTCCTGATAGGCAGGAGGCGGTTGAATAGAAATAATGACCTCATCTTCAGTTAATTGAATCTCTTTTTTGAATGAAGGATTGATGTCTTTGATTGGTGCCGCTTCTAAACCGTCTAAGAGTTTAATGGTCTCTCTTTGAAAAATGAAGCTGTAGGTTACGCCCTCTTTTTTCATCACTGCTTCTAATTGTTCTTCTAAATAGGAACTCTTTTTATCTGCCATTTACAAAAGTCCTTTCATAGTATTTCCAGCCTGTCTCCTGTGGTGATTCCACAGTCTGACAGCTTATATTCGCCTGAAAACACAGCTTTCTTATTGACTACTCGCACCCAGCCGCCTTCTCGCTTAGGAAGTGAGATTTGTTTTGCCTGCCAGGCGATATGGATGACTTGTTTAATATGTAAATAATTTGATAGTCTCAAATCAAACACACTGCCATCATAATTTTTTAAGTCGATGGTAATATCGATATACACAAATTTCCACCTCACAAAATAGAAAGAGCGCCGGCATCCATTGACAGACTCGGCGCTTTTTCTGCTTTTCACACTTAGAAAGGAAATCCCTTTGATTAGCCGCGGATTTGGCTGGCGATGTCTTGGTCAGTGCTTTCAAGTGTATTTGCCGTTTGATCAAGCTGATTGCTGACATCTGTTAATAGATCAGACATTTTGATGAATGAAGGCTTTAACTGCTCGTATTGATCAGCAAATGCTTCACTAGAAGCACCTTCCCACATTCCTTTTAAATCTGAGATCATTCTATTTAGACGATCAACTTGGTTTAACACTTCTTGACTTTCAACACCATATTGCTTAGCGGTCGCTCTTAGTTCTTCTGGGGTTACACGAATAATTCCTGACATATTCCTCATTACCTCCCGTGCATAGCCGCCATATAATGGGCTAATCCACTTATTTTTTGACGTTATTATTATAAAAACAGAAATGATACACAGTCAAACAAATCTGTTTTTATTTTACAAAATGAGTCTATAGAATTACTGTATTTTCGCTTTTTATCTAGTATTTAACATTTTTTTGGTCATATATTCTTAATAAGTGTAGACACACTTCACTGAATCTTTCCGCCTATTGATTTATTACTACATTATTATTGTACTATTTCTTTTTCGCCTTCTTTCAGCATCGATGCGCTCGCTTCTCATAGCGATCTCTTTTTTAAATTTATGGCATTTTGTTATTGATTTACGTACCTCTTTCTCTTCATAATGTAAGTACGTGAAATATTCGAAAAAGCAGGGGTTTTTATGACAAAAAAGACGGATCCATTTAAGTATAGTCTTGATCGTTTAGAGGATGTGGCAGACCAAATTAGTGATGTGCTCAATTGCCCTATTACTATAGAAGATACGCATCATCGATTGCTCGCTTATAGCACACATAATGATTTTACTGATCCCGCCAGAACTTCAACCATTATCTCCCGCCGCGTACCGGAAAAGGTCATTAATCGGCTTTGGAAGGACGGCATCATTCCTACACTCCTTAAAACAGACGAACCGCTTCGTGTCCCTCAAATTGCAGAGGTGGGTTTATCTAGCAGGGTTGCCATTTCAATCTGGAAGGACAAAGAAGTACTCGGATTTATCTGGGCGATTGAATCCACACAGCCTTTTTCAGAAGAAGACATGGACCTTCTGAAGATGGCAGCACATGCTGTTAAAAACAAATTACTTAACTTACAAATTCGCAAAACGAAAACAGAAGTACGCAATCAGGAGCTTTTTTGGAAGATGCTCACAGGTCATATTCATGAAAAGGATGAGATGCTCGACCTATTTTTAAGACTCGGCATCAGATGTCCAGACACTTATGCCATCATCATCTTCCGCCTTCGTGACGAACTCACAGAGGACACAGAAAAAAAGCTATCTTATCTGCTTGAAACAACGCAGCAAGTCCAAGTGCTGTTAACGACTGTTGATTTTCACGAATTCATTATTCTTGTCTCACCAAAAACAGAGCACCCGCTGCAGGATATTAAACAATTCACAAGTGGCATGCTGCAGCAGCTGTCTGACCGTTATCATATCCATCACGTTCAAGCAGCGATTGGTGGAATTTACGATAACATCTCTCATATTCAGCCATCCTATAAAGAAGCACTCGCTGTATTAAAAACAAAAGAGCGCTTCCCTGTTGAAACCGAACGTTTACACAGTTTTTCTGAACTTGGTATTTATCAATATTTAGATGTCCTCGCTGAAAAACGAAGGGGCTCATCTTACTCCAGTTACTCATTATCAAAGCTGGAAGATTACGACCTGAGGCACCATTCCAACCTAGTCGAAACCCTTGAACGATTTATTGACTGTGACAGCAATGCCAATATTGCGGCAAAGCAATTAAACATCCACATCAATACATTGAATTACAGATTAAAACGCATTACAGACATTGCAGAAATCGATTTAAAAAACATGAATGAGAAAATGACCATATACCTTGATATGAAGCTAAAAAACGTCCATTTGTGAAATTTCACAAAGAGGCGTTTTTTTATTTTTTATTTCAACCGAAGCATTTTTTAAACATTCGGGATACACTAGACATACAATATGAATAGATAAGCATGGGAGGAATAAACATGATCATCGGCATTCCGAAAGAGATTAAGAACAATGAAAACCGAGTGGCATTAACACCAGGAGCAGCTTCTCAATTACTTTCAGCTGGACATCAGATTTTGATTGAAACAAACGCTGGTTTTGGAAGCGGATTCACTGATGACGATTATGTATCTGTTGGTGCAGAAATTCTTGATCAAGCGAAAGATGTGTGGGCATCTTCTGATATGATCATGAAGGTAAAAGAACCATTACCTGAGGAATATTCATATTTCAGAGAAGGACTCATCTTATTTACGTACCTGCATCTTGCTGCAGAGCCCTCCTTGGCTGAAGCTTTAAAACAAAAAGGCGTCACAGCTATTGCTTATGAAACTGTAACGGACGGAAAATCACTCCCTCTCTTAACACCTATGTCTGAAGTGGCAGGCAGAATGGCCGCCCAAATCGGTGCACAATTTTTAGAAAAGCCAAAAGGCGGTAAAGGCATCTTGCTCGCAGGCGTACCAGGGGTATCAAGAGGGAAGGTCACGATTATAGGCGGCGGTGTTGTTGGAACAAACGCAGCGAAAATGGCGATTGGACTTGGCGCAGATGTCACTCTTATTGACGTAAACGCAGAACGCTTACGTCAGCTGGACGATCAATTTGGTCATCAAATGAAAACGTTAATGTCTAACCCCGTCAACATCGCCGATTCAGTCAGTGAGGCAGACCTTCTCATTTGTGCGGTACTGATCCCAGGTGCCAAAGCACCAACGCTTGTGACGGAAGAAATGGTGAAGCAAATGAAGCCCGGTTCCGTCATCGTAGACGTAGCCATTGACCAAGGCGGCATTGTCGAAACCATAGATCATATCACAACACATGATCAACCTACTTATGAAAAACACGGTATTTTACATTATGCTGTCGCCAATATGCCTGGAGCAGTTCCACGGACATCGACTGTTGCTTTAACGAATGTCACCGTACCATACGCACTGCAAATTGCTCATAAAGGCGCTGCAAAAGCCATTCAAGAAAACAAAGCCATCGCAGAAGGTGTCAATGTCATGAACGGACATATCACATATGAAGCCGTCGCTCGTGATCTCGGCTATGATTATGTGCCAGTTCATCAAGCGATCGATGCGTCTTCTATGACAGAAGCTTAATACAGACCCGCCCTTTTAAAGGGCGGGTTTTATTGTTAACCAATGATAAAAATAGGTTGACAAACAGTCCTCATCCCCTTAATCTATTTGTACAGATAAGACAGGGGGAAACATCATGCAACAGAAAACAAGAACCGCTGATTTTGTGTTAGTCGGAATGTTTGCTGCACTCATGGCGATTGGAGCCAATATCACATCCATTGTGCCGTTTTTGCAAGTCGGCGGAATTCCACTTACGATGCAGCCATTTTTTTGTGTACTTGCTGGTCTTTTGCTCGGCAGACGGCTTGGTGCATTAGCTATGATTGTATATGCCTTGGTCGGAATTGCTGGCGCACCTGTATTCGCACAGTTCTCAGCAGGCTTTGGGGTGATTTTAGGTAAAAGCGGTGGTTTTGTCTTATCGTATATTCCTGCTGCTTGGTTAGCTGGATTCATTTTAGAAAAAAGAAAAAATCCTGACTTTGGCCGCTTTTTGCTTGCAGCTATTGCAGGTACGACCGTCATGTATGTGATTGGAACGACTTATACTTATCTCGCATTAAATGTGTGGCTGAATGCACCCATTTCCTATCAAACCACGTGGTTCTTTATGATCTGGTTTATGGTGAAAGACTACGCATTGACGATATTGCTTGCGATGCTAGCACCTAAAATTTATCGCTCTGTTTCAAAAGCCACGTCCTTTCGAAAACAACAAGCCGCATCATAAGGGCAGACATCATCTACAAGTTGAACATAGAGAAAAGAGCCTCTCTTCATTTAGGCTCTTTTTTCATCATTACTCAGCGTATTGATCGATGATTCCTTCTAGCATCCCTACAAGCACTTCTACATTTTCAAGATCTGATGGACTGAAGCGGTAGCGCACAAGCTGTTCTCCATCATGATACATCTCCTCAAGCCACCCTCTGAGTCCTCTTGCTCTGCGGTCGACTTCAAACACAATGTCTAAGCCGCCTTCATCTATCAGAAAAATCAGCTCTAGCTCATCAAGCATATAACGATAGTAGTCTGATGTCGGAATAAACTCAAATTCTTGAACGAATGGCAGACGACGCTGGAAGTAAGGCGCTTGTTCACAGTCCGCTTCGTTCAAGTGGAAGCCTAGATGACTAGTTGCTTCCAGTACATTTTTCACCCAAGGATGTGCTTCCACAAAAATACGGTCATAATCAGATTTATCAATTCCGCCTTGGATATCAAGGTCTGTCACTACGGCAATTTCTACTTTTCCAATAGTCATCGGGGTATCAATCGGAAGAATAAATGAAAACGGAAATTCGTGTTTTTCGCCAGGCTGGATGGTAAAAGAATCCGTCACCCGTAAAGAAAAGATATCCACATATTTTCGACGCTCTTCATCATCTTGCACAATCACATACTGTGTTTGAATCTTAACATCAATATAGCGGATGTCCTGAGAGATTTTTCCGCCCTTTGCATGGACAGTTCCCCTTACCTCTTGTCCAGGATAATAAGCGTTTTTCTCCAAAATGGTATCTACCTTTGCCGCACCAATCCCTGCACTTGCCGCTAGCTTTTTAAAAAATGACATGTCCCATCTTCCCCTTTTCATTTTTATCAGCATATATACGTAAAATAGAGGAAGAAAGATTCATTTAATACATACTTTAGTCCTAATTATTTTTTCGCTTGTGAACAACAAAAAAGCTTATAGAAAAAACATCATCGTTTTCTCTACAAGCTTTTCATCTTACAGGATAATCGCCGCAAGCCAGCCGAATAGAACAAGAGGAATATTATAATAGATAAAAGTCGGGACACATGTACCCCAAATGTGGTGATGCTGTCCATCCATGTTCAATCCAGATGTCGGTCCAAGCGTACTGTCACTTGCAGGTGAACCTGCATCCCCAACAGCCGCAGCTGAACCAATAATGGCAATGGTCGCCATTGGACTAAATCCAAGGTGTAAACAAAGTGGAACAAAGATGGTCGTAATAATCGGAATCGTGGCAAATGATGATCCGATCCCCATTGTCACAAGCAGACCCACAAGCAGCATTAAAATGGCCGCAAGACTTTGGCTGTTGCCGATAAATTGTGAAGATGCTTTAACAAGCGTTTCAATGTCTCCTGTTTTGGTTAAAACGTTGGCAAATCCAGCCGCAACAAGCATGACAAAACCGATAAATGCCATCATGTTCATTCCAGATGTAATCAGTTGATCTGCTTCATCGCGTTTCATCATTCCGGTCACAAACAAGACAAGCAGTCCTGCAAGTGCACCGAAGATCATCCCTTCCACGCCAAGGCTTTGAGACAGATAAAGCTGGACAATCAAGGACACGAGAATGGCAAGACCGGCAAAGAATAGACTTTTTGTCGTATAAGCTGATTTCTCTACATCTGTAATATCGCGATTCTCATATACTTTTGGCTTACGATACATGAAAAGGGAGACGATCAATCCTAGCACCATCCCCCCAACAGGGATCAGCATGGCATATGGAATATCTGCTAAATTCACAGCTAGACCTGCATCCTTCATATTGTCACGGAGCATTCCGTGGAAAATCTGTCCAAAACCGACTGGAAGTAAAATATATGGTGCAGTGAGTCCGAAGGTCATGACACACGCTAGCAGTCTACGGTCAATTTGAAGCTCGTTAAACACTTTTAATAATGGCGGAATTAAGACTGGAATAAAGGCAATATGAACAGGAACGACGTTTTGTGAAAAACAAGATACGATCAAAATCACAAGAATGATCAGTACTTTTGATAATGTTTTTCTTCTTGAGTCGCCTTCTTTTCCTAAAAGCTTCACTGCTCCTTCAACCATGGCATCTGGAAGACCCGTTTTTGTCAGCGCCGCAGCAAATGCCCCTAAAAGCGCATAACTAATCGCCACTGTCGCATTTCCTCCGAGCCCGTCAGTAAAGGCTTCCACTGTTCCTCCCAGGCCTAATCCACCCGCAAGTCCGCCAGCTAAAGCACCAAGTGCCAGCGCAATCACGACATTGACCCGCAGCAAGCTTAATATCAACATTAAAACAACCGCTAAAACAACTGCATTCATGGTGAAACCCCCGAAATCCTTTAGTTTACTAATGTAGTAGATAATTAAAGTACCAACGTATGTTACCATAGAAAAAATACTACGTCAAATGGCGTTTGTCCTACACAAAAAAGGCCCCGCCATTTGGCAGAGCCTCATCCTTTATTTCTTTCCTTCAAATCGTTCCACAAACGTTGCGAGTGATCTTACCATCACACCTGTCGCCCCTGTTGGCCCAAAGCATGAAGGCTTTTCTGTTGTTGCTGTTCCTGCAATATCCAAGTGAACCCAAGGCGTATCCTCAGCGAACTCACCAATGAATGCTCCTGCCATGATCGCATGTCCATCACGGCCTGGTGAGTTATTGAGATCCGCCATTTTGCTGTTTCGTACGCGCTTTTTATCTTTTTCAGTGATTGGCAGCTGCCAAATCATTTCACCGCATTCTTCTGATGCCTCTTTAAACTGGGCATACAGTTCATCGTTATTTGTCATGACGCCTGTTGTCTCATTTCCAAGTGCCACAATGACTCCGCCTGTTAATGTCGCCACGTCTACAAGAACAGAGGCACCGTGCTGCTTCGCATATGTCACCCCATCTGCTAAAACAAGACGGCCTTCTGCATCCGTATTCAGCACTTCGATTGTTTTACCGCTAAGCGACACAATGACGTCATCCGGCTTCATAGCGTCAGCCGAGATCATATTGTCTGTCGAGGCAATGACAGCAATGACATTTTGCTCTGGGCGCAGCTCACCGATGATTTCCATAGCACCTAAAACAGAGGCTGAGCCGCCCATATCAGTTTTCATCCCAACCATACTGGCTCTTGGCTTTAACGAATAGCCACCAGTATCATATGTGATGCCTTTACCGACAAGCCCAATCACGTCCGTCCATTCTTCCTTGCCTTGATATTTCAGAACGATGAGCTTTGGTGGTTCTGTTGAGCCTCTATTGACAGCTAGAATCCCGCCCATCCCGAGCTCTTCCATTTGTTCTTTATCTAAAATTTCAATCTCAAATTCGTATTTATACGCAAGCTCTGCCGCGTACGAAGCCAGATCAGATGATGTGAGCATGTTCGGCGGCATATTCACAAGGGTACGAGCCGAATTGACGGACTGCCCGTAGACCTCGCCCACTTTCAGACTTGCCTGAATTTCTGCTGTATCATGATCCGTCGTTGCATAAACAAACTCGATAAAGCGATCTGGTTCATTTGTTTTATGTTTAAAATCTTGTAATTCATATGTAGCTAAAAGGCAGCTTTCAGAAAGGGCATGGGCTGTATCTTGGGCAGGCAGATCCTTTCCAATAAACGTATCTAGCAAGACAGAAACCGCTTGCTTTTTATCTTGATGAAGCTTTTTAAATAGGTGGGCAAATCCTTCTTTTGCCTCTTCAAACGTGTAATCTGATTCCTTCCCAAGCCCGACAAAATAAATGCGTTTGATGCCTGTTTCAGGGGATGGGAAAAACTTCGAAAGCTGATTTCGTTTAGATGAAATATCGCCTTCTTTTAATAATTCAGTGATTCGTCCTTCAAGTAATTCATCCATTTCTTTTGCTTTTCCTGATAATTGGCTCTTTTGAAAAAGTCCGATCGCCAGTGTATCTTTATGTTGCCATTCATTTGTCGAGAAAAACATATTTATCACACGCTCCTTCAATGAACTCCATTTTTCACATTGGAACTTCTATTATATCAAAATTTGCGGGTCTATACGATCATTGCCAGTCTGTCTTTACTTGATGAACATTTATATTTTCACACGCGGAAGGGCATCATGAAAAAGCGATGAAAACTTGTACAGCCCGTCCGCGTCTCCCCGTTCCACATCTACTTTCTTTAATGTTATAATTGAACATGGACTTGGCAGCATTTGAATCTGCTATCATTTTTTCATCATACTAGGGTACACAGTCCATCATTTTGCACGATATTTTTTCTTACAGAGAGGATGTTTCTTGTTCATGAGCGTACTGACGAATTTTCCGCTGCTTGCCAGCCTTGCAGCCATCTTTTTTGCTCAATTTGTAAAAGTACCGATTCAATTTATCATTTCTAGACGACTAGATTGGTCGCTCATTACAAGCACAGGCGGAATGCCAAGTTCACACTCCGCAGCCGTAACAGCACTCTCAACAGCAGTGGCTTTAGAGCACGGGCTAAATACATCGATCTTTGCGATTTCAGCCATCTTTGCGATTATTACCATGTTCGATGCAACAGGTGTACGCAGACAGGCAGGAGAACAGGCGACTGTACTGAACAAGCTGGTAACAGATTTTAACCGATTTGTTTCTGAAGCAAAGAATTTCCCGAGTGCGGAAGAAAAAGAAAAGCAAAAGAAATTGAAAGAGCTTCTTGGTCATAAGCCGATTGAAGTCTTCTTTGGCGGCTTAACAGGGGTCTTACTGACACTCATCTTAGATTATTACTTCATGTAGAAGCGAAAAAGCTTTGGACCTAAAACTTGTCCAAAGCTTTTTTATTCTTTATTGGCTTGAAACTGTTGACGGAATACTTGCATTGATTTTGCTTCATTAAGCTGGTTTAAGTCTTTTTCCGTTAACGTTCCTTCGCCCTTTTTGATGATATACACATCGAGCACTTTTTTACCCCATTCTCTATACACATCATCTACGGTTTCATAGTATAAATCAAGCTTATGACCTTTAATGGCTTTTCCCGTATCTGCGACCACTCCGTAGCCATAGTTTGGGATAAAGAGAACAGTTCCAATCGGAAAGACTGATGGATCTGCTGCCACGGTTGAATATAAATCACGTTTCACTTTGACGCCTGAATATGTAATGCCATATGCATGGTGTTCCTTCGTTTTACCTGTTGATTCCACACCTGCTGTATAGCCTGTGGCGACAACCTTTTGCTTCGGGTAATCGTTCCAATTAAACGCTTCTTCGAGAGAAATAGCCCGCAAGTCATCACTTTTGAGTGCCATCGTTTCTCTTTTTTGCTGTTGGAAAAAAGAAGATACTTGCTTGCCAGGGTCAGTCTCTTTCACCCAGGCAGCTACATCACTTGGTTCAACTCCAGATATGCCCGTAAAGCTTGTCAAAAGAGCAAGCATAAAAAGGGCTGTCATGAACAATCGTTTCATCCATGTTTTCATCTTTATTTGTCACTCCTCTACCCATCTATTTGTTTCCAAACAAAATGGAAACTATGCAAAGGAGAAACAAAAAAACCCACTTGCATGTCCACAAGTGAGTTAAAACATTTGATATCCTCTTTTTCGAAGTGCATTGATGACAAAACCTGATGCAATTGCACCAATCAGACCACTTAACAAGATCATGATATCGGCCGCAGCGAGAGAGACAATGCGGTCTCCTATTCCTGAAAAAGCGGTGCCCGGTTCTCTGACATAAGCGATCATCTTTTGATTATTGATAATGAAAAGGCATACAATTGGATATAAAATAGCCATAATCCATGACATTCTCAGCAGCATATTGAGCAAAAAGCCAATGCCGAAGAATAACACGAAAAATAAAATAACTGAAATGATAACGACTGGTAAACTGATCACTTCATCTCCACCCCCAAATATCCCATCATTAGTTTAACTTGGAAATAGAGATGAAGTCAATCAATGGAAAAAGCAGATGGATTAAAGCTTCTTTCCTGTCCCTTTACATTCCTCACATGTTTCAGATCCGCCGAGCAATAGCTGAAAATATCCTTTCCCCGAACAATATTGACAGGTGGACTTCTTTTCTTTTGTATGTGCATTCATATTGCTCACTCCCTTAATCTAAATTTTCTGATAATTTATCATACCATACTTTACTGCCGATAACCAAGTAAGAAAATATGTCAAAAAAAAACGTGTATCACGAGGATACACGTTTTTGTCTATGATGGTTTAGAAGAACTTGAATTTTCCTTTTTTCAGAACAAGTCCTGGTCCGCCAACCATGAATAAAGAACGGTTGTCGATGATTTTCTTCATTGCTGAAGCTTTTGTTCCTTGAAGTTTTTTACCAAACGCAACACCTACAGCGTCGTGTTCACCAAGAGAAGCAACTGTTCCTTTGATGTCTGGCTTAAAGCTTTCAAGAGAACCACCTTTCACTAGTGCGGCAAGGTTTTTCGCTACTGTTTCACCTTGCTGCATCGCGATTTGTGCAGTTGGTGGGTATGGACGGTTGATTTCTTCATTGATGATCAATGAACAGTCACCGATGATGAATACATCATCATTTTCTGGTACACGAAGATCTGGAGATACTTTTACGCGGCCGCGCATGTTTTCAAATCCAGCTTCTTCAACGATTGGGTTACCGCGTACACCAGCTGCCCAAACAACAGTTTCAGCTTTGATTTCTTCAGTATCATCGTCTTTTCCAACAATGATGCCTTCAGGCGTACATTCTTTGATCGCTGTACCAATTTTGAACTCAACACCTTTACCTTGAAGGTAGTTCATTGCATAGTCGATCAATGCAGGATCGAATCCTGGAAGAGCTGTTGGTGCAGCTTCTACACAGATGATGCGCACATCTTTTTGATCAATATCATACTCTTTGCAAAGCTCAGGCACACGGTTTCCAAGCTCACCAAGGAACTCAATACCTGTGAAGCCCGCACCGCCGACAACGATTGTCAAGCGCTCTGGACGTTTTTCAGTTTCCGTATTATACGTCGCAAATTGAAGCTCAATATGCTCACGAAGCTGACGAGCAGAGTTGATGTTAGAGATTGAGAATGCATATTCTTTCAGTCCTGCAATACCAAATGTTTCAGGAACAGCACCAAGCGCAACAACAAGGTAGTCGTAAGAAAGTTCGCCATCTGATGTCACGACTTTCTTCTCTTCCTTATTAATGCTTTCAACTGTTGCTTGTACAAAGTTGACACGGGAACTGTTAATCACATCTTTGATTTGATAACGACAGCGGTCATGATGAAGTGTACCTGCACTTGCTTCATGTAACCATGTTGTTTCGTAATGATAATTATGCTTGTTCACAAGAGTAATGTCCGCATCATTTGTGCCAAGCTGTTTTGTTAATCTTGTTACAGTCATTAATCCGCCATAACCTGCACCTAATACAACGATTTTCGGTTTATTCACTGGAATCACATCCACCTTTTTTAAATTTGCTGTAAAACGGATAAAGAATTACATATCGTTATTCTCAACCGCTTTCCGGCATTTTATGAAATTTAAACAAAAAAATAAGTATGTGAAAATCTGAACTTTCACCTACATAAAACGAAAGCATTTGACCGTATCCGACAAAAATTCATAAAAAATTAATATTTAGTTCCCTTAACAATAATAGCGAGTTCTGATCCAATTTTCAAGGCTTTAAACTGAAAATCCTCATGATAAACGGTCTTTCTCACTTTTCCCTCTTTTTCAAAGCTTCGGCATCAAAAAACGACAAGTTTTTCAAAACAAGTCAAACGACGATGTGTGGTATGATATGATATAGTGATAACAATTTTCATTTGGGAGGATTAGAGGAATGCAAGAAGATTCTAAGGTATATGACATTACCGTTATCGGGGGCGGCCCAGTAGGATTGTTTACTGCGTTTTACGGTGGCATGAGACAGGCAAGTGTGAAAATCATTGAAAGCCTTCCTCAGCTCGGCGGTCAATTATCCGCTCTTTACCCTGAAAAATACATTTATGATGTGGCTGGTTTTCCAAAAATCCGCGCACAAGAATTAATTGATAACTTAAAGGAACAAATGGATAAATTTGATCAAACCATTTGCTTAGAGCAAGCAGTTGAAACAGTTGAAAAACAGGCAGATGGTATCTTTAAACTTGTGACAAATCAAGAGATTCATTATTCTAAAACGATCATCATCACAGCTGGTAACGGTGCATTCCAACCGAGAAAGCTTGAATTAGATGCAGCAGAATCATTTGAAGGAAGCAACCTGCATTACTTCATTAATGATTTGAATCAATTTGCTGGCAGACGTGTCGCTGTTCTTGGCGGCGGAGACTCTGCGGTGGACTGGGCACTGATGCTTGAACCTATCGCAAAAGAGGTTTCCATTATTCACCGCCGCGATAAATTCCGTGCGCATGAGCACAGTGTAGAAAACCTGCACAATTCGAAAGTCAATGTCGTGACACCATTTGTGCCAACTGAGCTCATTGGTGAAGACCGCATTGAACAGATTGTGCTAGAAGAAGTCAAAGGCGACAAAAAACAAGTGCTTGATGTGGACGACGTGATCGTCAACTTCGGTTTTGTTTCCTCTCTTGGACCAATTAAGCAATGGGGTCTTGAAATCGAAAAGAACTCGATCGTCGTGAAATCCACAATGGAAACAAACATTGAAGGCTTCTATGCGGCAGGAGACATCTGTACGTATGAAGGAAAAGTCAAATTGATTGCCAGCGGATTCGGTGAAGCACCAACGGCTGTCAATAATGCGAAAGCCTACATGGACCCGAAAGCCCGTGTACAGCCTCTTCATTCCACAAGCTTATTTGAAAACAAATAAGCGAAATCAAAAAAGGAGTTCCCACAAGCGGAACTCCTTTTTCGTTTATTTAAAAACCCCAATATAGGCATTCGCCATTCCAAGTACCATTGCAGCAAGCAGCACCACAACAATCCCTGCCACAACCAAAATCACCCGATCCTTCACACGTTCCTTTTTCGGAAGCGGCTTCTCAATCCCGCAAGCTGGACACGTTTTGGAACGATACGGAATCAGTTCATGACAGTTCCTGCAATTGATTTGTTCACTCAAACCTTAGCAACCTCTTTTCTACCTACAGTTTATGTTTGGTTCTCATGATACTCTTTTCGGGTGGAAATAGCCAGTTGTGAGAGCAAGCTGTAACAAAATTGAGCGATTTATAAATTGTTGAAGAGAGAATGAAGGTTTTATCTGATCAACCGATATAGGAAATGAAGAAGATATAATGGAGGATAGGTGGAAAGATGTTTAAGCGTTTAATAATCAGTTTGAGCTTGTTACTGATGATTGGTGGCTCAGTTGAACTGTTTGCAAAAGACTACAATAAACATTATGCTCAGTTCGCAGCAGGATTGAATATGGATGTTGATCAACTAGAACCTTTTTTAAAGCATGTGTCCACTTCAATTTTAGATTCTGGTTTGAGTGATCAAGAAATCAAACAGATACTCTCTAAAGTTCACAAAATGAATAAAAACAATGAAACGAAAAAAGTGGGTACTTTTGAAGTGGTGTACCATGAAAAACAAGCAAAGATTAAAATTGTGATTGAAGTTCATGTGGAAGATGGCAATAAAGAAGTGGTGATCTATATGTTTAGCACCCAAGAGCTGGTGGATGTCTTGGATAAAGAACTGTTGAAAATAGAAGAAGCTATATGAGAAAGAGACACTGAATGAGTGTCTTTTTTTATGGTTGATTTTCCTCAATAAAAAAGCCTCCTCGATCGTGTTGTTTACAAAAACAAACGAACAAGAAGGCTTATCTTAATCCATGATCAGTTGTTAACACTCTTCCGGCGTACCGGTATTCTTCGCTGTTCTAAAAGAAGAGCCGCATCCGCATGAAGCAATCGCGTTCGGATTGTCGATGGTGAAACCGCCGCCCATTAGTGATTGTTTGAAATCAATGATAGTGCCTTTCATGATATCAAGGCTTTCGGAGTCGACAAGGACCTGAATGCCTTGCTGTTCGAACTGCGTGTCTTTCTCTGAAACTTCATGGTCAAATCCCATGCCGTATGAAAGACCGCTGCAGCCGCCGCCTTTTACGCCCACTCGTAGGAACGCATTTTCTTCTTCATGTTCTTTCATCATATCTTTAATCTGCAGTGCAGCAGCTTCTGTAATGGTTACTGGTGTACTCATGATCATCCCTCCTTTTGACTGGATGTTTCTTTTCAATTATAAACGTGATGGTGCCTTTTCTCAAATAAATGGTTTACAAATAAAATGTGCCGTCACAAATCGTTTCAGCAGGTCCTGTCATGAGCACATGCTCATTGTCTTTCCAGCGAATGATGAGATCTCCGCCTGCTAAGTGAACCGTCATGTCCGTTTCTTTTTTCGCCTGTCCATTCACAATCGTGGATACGGCCGCCGCACAAGCTCCCGTTCCGCAGGCTTGAGTAATGCCAGACCCTCTTTCCCACACGCGAAAATGCAGTTCTGTTTCACTGACCACTTCTACAAATTCTACATTGACGCCTTCTGGGAACATGTCATGTTTTTCGATGATTGGCCCAACTGTATCAAGCGGTGCCTTTTCAATGTCCTCTAAATAAAAAACGATGTGCGGGTTTCCCATTGAAACAGCCGTTCCATTTAAGGTCGTCGTGCCAAAATCAAGCGGTTCATTAATCGTTGTGCTGGCTGGTTCACCAAGCATCGGCATTTCTTCTTTTTCAAAACGAGGTTTTCCCATATCAACTGTCACTAAATGTACGTGACCATCCTGCACATGAACGGTCGCTTCAACGAGTCCTGACAATGTTTCAATCTGAAACGTTGTGTCTGTTACGATTTGATGCTCATACACATATTTTGCGACGCAGCGCAGACCGTTGCCGCAGTTTTTCCCCTCTGATCCATCATTATTGAAAATGCGCATTTTCACAGGTGCAATATCTGATGGACAAATGAGGATCATACCATCTGAACCGATTCCTGTATAAACAGAAGACACGCGGATTGCTATCTCTGATAGCTGCTCTTCTGGAAGCTGTTCCTTCATCTGATTGACGTAAATATAATTATTTCCTAGTCCGTGCATTTTCGTGAATTGAAATGATGTCATGAGCGTCCTCCAAAAATGTTGTTTCTTTATAGTATAAAAGGAGTCGATTCAGGAGACAATCTTATCATCCCCCGTTTTTCATACATAAAAGCTCTTTGCTGCCATGGCAAGGGGCTTTTATTATGCATATGCCTCATTTTCTCTCGTGTGATGCTTCATTTTGATGATATTTTATTAGCATAACATATTGGATGCGCTTTCTATTGATTCTCCTTAAAAATGGAAACTGAAAGTATGAAAAAAATGCACCTCATGACCCATGTGGTGCATTTAAAACATCTCATTTTCCTCTATAAAAGCATAAATACGCTCGACTAGCTGCTCTGCATTTTCTCCTGAAACAAATTCTCCATTCACGAGTGCAAATGGGGAGTCCATACATTTGCCGCAGTAGCTTAAACAGCCGTATTCCATAACGTCTAGGTTTGGGTCTTTATCAAGCTTCTCTTTTGCTTCTTGAGACCCTTGCGCAAGATTACTTACACAAAATTCGATCAGTGGGAACACTTTGCTTCACCTCACATTGCTTTACCATCCTACCGAAATTCCTTCTATTAGTCAAAACATGAGCTTCACCTGTATCGTTACGCCTATTACTCGTAAAATGTTTTACTATTTAGGACTAACTAATGAATATGTAGGTTATTTTGAAACAATTATTGTGGTTTCACAGTAAATTCGATATAATTTTATTTGGTATTTTAACTTAAAGTTTTTTAGTATAAGTGTTTTTCAATGTCTACGGGGAAAAGGAGAATCGTCATGAAAAATTTAGTCTTGATCGGCGGAGGTTACGGGAATATGCGGGTTCTCCACCGCTTATTGCCAAATCAATTACCTGATGATGTTACTATCACATTAATTGATCGAAATCCTTACCACTGTTTAAAAACAGAATATTATGCACTCGCTGCTGGAACGATCTCTGATCATCACATCCGAGTATCTTTTCCAGAGCATCCGAAGCTGGATATTCAATATGGGGAAGTAGAAAAAATTGATATTGAAAACAAACAGATCTTATTCAGCGACCGTGAACCCATTCCTTATGACGACACGGTGATTGGACTCGGCTGTGAGGACAAGTATCATAATGTCCCTGGTGCGAAAGAACATACATACAGCATTCAAACCATTGATCAGTCAAGACATACGTATAACAAATTAAACAATTTGGGTGCAGGTGCAACGGTTGGTATCGTCGGTGCTGGACTTAGCGGGGTAGAGCTAGCCAGTGAATTAAGAGAAAGCCGTGCTGATTTAAACATTATTCTTTTTGACCGCGGAGAGCTGATTCTATCAAGCTTCCCAAAAAGATTAAGTTTATATGTGCAAAAGTGGTTTGAAGAAAATGACGTAAAGATCATTAACTGTGCCAATATTACGAAGGTTGAAGAAGGTGTTGTTTACAACCATGATGACGCCATTGAAGCAGAGGTCACCGTATGGACAGCAGGCATTCAGCCAAGCAAAGTGATACGAGAGATGGATGTTGAAAAAGACGCACAAGGCCGCGTCGTACTAACACCTCATCACAATCTCCCTGGAAATGAGCACGTCTATGTCGTGGGTGATTGCGCAAGCTTGCCGCATGCCCCAAGTGCACAGCTTGCCGAGGCGCAGGCAGAACAAATTGTCCAATCTCTGCAAAAACGCTGGAAAAACGAGCCGCTTCCTGAGGCTTATCCTCAGTTTAAGCTAAAAGGTGTCTTAGGCTCTTTAGGGAAAAAAGCCGGCTTTGGCTTAGTAGCAGATCGTCCACTTATTGGCCGTGTACCAAGACTTCTAAAATCCGGACTCCTTTGGATGTACAAGCATCACAATGGCTAACATCATGTGATTTTTTTCTCAAAGCTCCTTCATGACGAGGGAGCTTTTTTCTATGAAACGGCATGTGCCGATGAACGGATCAATTTGATCGGAGCAAGGGCAAGGATGCAGTCTTTACGAAACGTTCTCATCGTCTTTTTTGATAAACAATACGCTTGAATGAGCTGGTCCGTTTGACGGTGGACAATGATTTTACGCTTCGTGCACTCTCCGTTTTTCTTCATATAAATCATCTCAATTGGTATTTGCTGATGAAGAGATTGTTTCAGTAAATAATTCATGATGCTCACGCTCCTTTCATTTGATTATAATCGAACAAACGTTCTTTTTCAACCTAAAAAAGAACGTTTGTTCGATTTATTTTCAAAAAAAAGAACAGTTTATTCACTGCTCTCCGTGTAACCGTATTTCTCCATTTCTTGATAGATGTCTTTTAATTTTGGATTGCCCTCTCCAACAATTTGATCCTCAACTAAGACAAGCGGGTAAAAGAATTCATCATCAAGAATTCGTTCAGACAATTCCTTTTGGTGTTCGTTTTCTGGTGGGTGCTCAATATCAATATATGTGATGCGAAACGGCTGATTTGGATATTTTCGTTTTAATGCTGCATCTAACCACTCAAATGTATCTTTTGAAGAAGGCAGATTCACGCAGCTAGCGCAAAGTACATCTCTTCCATATACATAAAGGTCGACGGTTTGATTCATTTGGCAAGCCCCCTATTCTTTCTTTATTTTAGCTGAATTTTCTGTATGAAAAAAGTCAAAATCACTTTTTGTTTCAAGATGAGTTTGTGCTATAATGAGAAGGAAACTTTGAAACCAATCAATAGATTTTTATCGTCCAGATGAATATAATGGTGATATGTTGTGAAAGGAGCGATTATATCCAATGACTGAAGTCGAAATGAAAGACCAAGTACAGGAAGTACTGGACAAACTTCGTCCATTTCTATTACGTGATGGTGGAGACTGTGAGCTTGTAGACATTGAAGATGGCATTGTGAAATTACGTCTTCTTGGTGCATGCGGCAGCTGTCCAAGTTCAACCATTACATTGAAAGCCGGTATTGAGCGCGCATTATTAGAAGAAGTGCCTGGCGTTGTAGAAGTTGAACAGGTTTTCTAATTCATATATGACATGAAAACGACCCGAATTTGGGTCGTTTTTTTCATTATTAGCCTTTTCAGCGTGATATGAAAACCCTTGAATTCTAGGAAGGTCGAGTACTGGCGCGGAGCGAATTGATATTCGTGAGCACCAGCACGCAGGACTGACACGGAATGCGAGGGTTTGTCATCACGCTGAAACGACCCGATTTGGGTCGTTTTTTCATTATTAACTTAACTTCTCTCTAAACCAATCCTTTATAAAGGTCAGTCTTTGAATACGCTGCCCCGGATGTCCGCTTCTGGATAAATCATGAGAAGCCTTCGGGAATTTGACGAGCCTTGTGTCTTTCCCAAGCTCCTTCAGTGCTACAAAAAGCTGTTCTGCTTGATCAACTGGGCAGCGATAGTCTTCGTCGCTGTGCAGGATGAGAAGCGGCGTATTCACCTGTCTCACATACTTGAGCGGCGAACGATCCCATAGCTTATCGGCTGAATCATAAATATCCCCATCAATCTGCCATCTTGTGAAGTAATAACCGATATCACTGATGCCATAGAAGCTAATCCAGTTTGAAATGGACCGCTGTGTGACGGCTGCGTGAAAACGGTCGGTCTGTCCGACAATCCAGTTGGTCATAAAACCACCATAGCTCCCACCTGTCACCCCAAGTCTTGTCTCATCAATGAAATCATAGGCTTTCAGCACATGATCAACAGCCAGTATGACATCCTCATAATCAACGTCACCATAGCTCGCTCTCACACGGTCGGTAAACATTTGTCCGTATCCATGACTGCCATGAGGATTGATATATACGATGGCATAGCCTTCAGCGGCGAGCATTTGAAATTCATGAAAATACGTATAACCATACATGGCATGCGGTCCGCCATGAATTTCTAAAATAAGCGGATAAGTCTTCACCTCTTCCATTTGGGAGGGCTTCATAAACCAGCCATGCACCTCGTCGCCTTCTTTTGACTGAAACGAAAATGGCTCTGGTACCGATAGGACATGCTCCTTGAGGAATTCATCATGCTCGAACGTGATTTGCTTTAGATCCGCCTCCCCTAATGTCAGCTCATACAGCTCACTTGGTGAAACGGGTGACAGTCGGCTAAGCAATAATTTGGATTCATCTGGATGAAGGCTGAAGTTTGTGATATGTTCTGCCTCTAATCGAACAGGATAGGCTAAGCCTTCAACAGAGAAATAATAAATCCCTGTACTGCCTTGATCAGAAACAAGTGCATAAAATCCCTGGCTATCCTTTGTCCACTGCGGAAGCTGATTGGCTTCGCCCATAACGCTATCCCCTGCCATACAGTTGCCCACATACATATCGAGCATTTCTGACAACTGAACGACATTTCCCTCCTTCAGATCATACAGCCATAATGCTGGGAAAGTAGCATTTTGAAATTCGCGCTCATGTCCGATATACACGAGGCTTTCTCCATTAGGAGCAAAAGACATGGTAGAATAAGCGCCTGATGATTGTGTGATTTTCTTTGTCGTACCATCCTCTAATGATCGGAGGCACACGTCACTTATGTAAGGTTTCTGAGGATTTGATTGAATATAGGCAAGCCATTTCCCGCACGGAGAGAGCGTGTGATTCACATGATGATGCTGCCTGCTTGTGACAGCCTCTACCTCTCCTGAGTGAGCATCCACTTGAATGATCTGCGTAAAACGCCCATCTAAAAAACCTCTGCCATCTGCTTTATAGGTTAAATCATCATATACCGCAGGAGCGAAATCATCTCGCTCTTCCTTTTTTTCATCATGTATAGACTCTGTTTGTTTCAGTGACACAGCCGCATAAATGAAAGCTCCATTTGGTGAAAAGACAGGATGAGATACTCCGTATGGAATCGCCGTTAAGGTACGCACACCGCCTCCCTCGCTCTGAATCAGTGCAAGCTGGGGAGCTTCCTTTGGCTTTTGCAAAATAAACGCAAGCTGCCTGCTGTCTTTTGACCACACTGGCTGATGATGCTTTCCATCCTCAAATGTCCATTGTGACAGCTCCTCTGTCTCTTCATCTCGAACCCATAAATGGATATTGTAATCATCCTTTTTGTCATTCACCGTGACCTTTGTAAAAACCGCCTTTTTTCCATCTGGTGAATAAACCGGATGAGAAACAGAAACAATCTTCGTTAAATCTTCTGCTGTCATCAGTTTCTTCATGAATGTATCTCCTCCTTTTATGCATAAAAAATAGTTCGATCCTCTAAATAATAATCCCTGCTTTATCCTATAAAAACAAGGGTAAAAAAAGAACGTGCATTTTTACAGCACGTTCTCAGGTTATTGAAAAAGGGCTAAAATGATCTTTATTTTAGCTCTTTTTCTTCTTTTCAGCGTGATAGAAAACCTTTGCAGCCCTAGGAAGGACGAGTACTGGAGCGGAGCGAATTTGACATTCGTGAGCACCAGCAGGCAGGACTGACACCGAATGCGAGGGTTTGCCTACACGCTGGAACGTGCATTTTTACAGCACGTTCTTTACTTGATTGACAGGATCATGCTCCACGACAACACCTTCTACTGGTACTGTCAGCAAATCTACTTCACAATGCGGGAAGTTTTGGGCAAGCTGCTTTTTCAGCGCTTCTCCCTTCCCTTTTTCAACTAAGGTTAAGATTGTCGGACCAGCACCGCTTAATGCCGTTCCATACGCTCCTTTTAGCGAAGCGACATGCTCTACTTTCGACAGCTCTGGGACGAGCATTGTGCGGTAAGGTTGATGAAATAAATCCTTATTCATCATTTCTCCAACAAGCGGCCAGTTTTGCGTCATTAATGCCGCAACAAGCACGTTGCTCACAGCACTCGCACTGACAGCATGTTTATAGGAAAAATCCTCTGGCAGGACATCACGGGCATCCTTTGTCAGCACTTCATAAAAAGGAATCACGACAACAACATCTATATCCACATGTTGCACTTTGACAGCATGTGTCTTGTCTTCTTCATGAAGACCAATCAGTAAACCTCCGAATAAAGAGGCACCCGCATTATCTGGATGGCCTTCTACCTCACTTGCAAAAAAGAGCTTTTGATCATCCGGCATATTTAATTCGAGAAGCTGATTGGCTAGCTCAATGGCTGCCACAATTGCAGCAGCACTGCTTCCCAGCCCCCGTGCCAATGGAATATCACTCCACACTTTGACATAAACAGGCGGGAGTGTTTTTCCAAAGTGATCTGCGACCTTTTTGGCTGTTTGATAAATGAGGTTGTCGGTGCCTGATGGAATCCCAGACACGACATCTGATTCTGCTTCAAACAGCCAGCTATCATGGTCATAGACCGATAGCTTTAAATAGCGGCTGAGCGCCATTCCAACTGAATCAAAGCCTGGTCCTAAATTGGCAGTGCTTCCCGGTACTGTGATTGAAAAAAGCATGGAGGCTTTACTCATACGCGCGCGGCCTTTTCTAAGTGTTCAAGAATTTGGTCTTCATCTGCATCAAGTGTGACCGGCTTGATTTGTGAAATATCAATGGCCGTATTCGGATCTTTCAATCCGTTGCCTGTTAATACCGCAACAACTTTACTGCCTGGCTTGATTTCTCCGGATTTCACCTGCTTGAGCACACCTGCGATAGACGCACATGAGCCTGGCTCTGCAAACACACCTTCTTCACGAGCAATCAATTGATATGCATGAAGAATTTCTTCGTCTGTCACTTCATCAATCTTTCCGTTTGATTCATCTGCCGCCGCCACAGCTTGTTTCCAGCTTGCAGGATTTCCGATACGGATGGCAGTTGCCACAGTTTCTGGCTGTTCAATCACTTCATTTCGCACGATCGCTGCTGCGCCTTCTGCTTCAAAGCCGCGCATAACAGGCAGTCCAGTTCCTTTTTTCTCATGATATTCCTTGAAGCCTTTCCAGTAGGCAGTGATGTTTCCTGCATTTCCAACAGGAATCGCCAGTACGTCCGGGGCCGAGCCTAGCTGCTCACAGATTTCAAATGCCGCCGTTTTTTGTCCTTCAATTCGGTACGGATTGACAGAGTTCACAAGGGCAATCGGCGATTTTTCACAGATGCTGCGGACGATTTTCAGTGCATCATCAAAGTTACCGTCAATCGCAATGATCTCTGCTCCGTACATCACAGCCTGTGCAAGCTTGCCAAAGGCAATTTTTCCGTCTGGAATGATGACGATACATTTCATATCAGCACGGGCTGCATAAGCCGCTGCCGCTGCAGAAGTATTCCCTGTCGAAGCACACATGACCGTATCATTGCCTTCTTCTTTTGCCTTTGCAACAGCCATGACCATCCCGCGGTCCTTGAAAGAGCCTGTTGGATTGACGCCTTCTGTTTTCACATGAAGCTCAATCCCTAGCTTTTCCGAAAGCTTGGCGAGGTGAATCAGCGGGGTATTCCCTTCATTTAATGTTAGTTTTGGTGTTGATTCGTTTACTGGTAAGAATTCTTGGAATTCTTCAATAAGTCCATTCCACTTCATCAGCTTAAACCGTTCCCTTCTACTCGGTACGTGCTCTTCACTTGAACCACCACGTCGAGATCGTTTAATTTTTGCAGGATATTTGAGAAATCTTCTTCTGAGGTCTGGTGTGTAATAATCACAATTTCAGCCAGCTCATCATGCCCTTTCACAGGAAGCTGAAGGATCTTTTCAAAGCTGATGCCTCTTTCAGAAAAAATAGATGTAATACGGGAGAATGCCCCGACTTGATCTCTAACATGAATTCTTAAAAATTGCTGAGCAAATACTTCCGATGGTGATTTGATCTTTTTCTCAAACTGCGGTGCAATAAATCCGCTTCCGTTTACGCCAAGGCGCATGTTTTTCATGACTGCGACTAAGTCTGATACAACAGCGGTTGCCGTTGGCAGACTTCCAGCTCCAGGTCCGTAAAACATCGTTTCTCCTACAGCACTCCCATAGACATACACCGCATTGAATTCATTGTTGACCGATGATAACGGATGGTGATCAGGGAGTAAGGTGGGCTGGACACTAACTTCTACTTTTTCTCCGTCCCGCTGGGCAATTCCGATGAGCTTCATTGTGTAGCCAAATCGTTTACTGAAATTAATGTCTTCATCAGAAACGTCAGAGATGCCTCTGACCTTTACATCCTCTAATTCCACATTCATGGAAAAGCCGAGTCTTGCAAGAATCGCCATTTTCCTTGCTGCATCTAGTCCTTCTACATCAGCTGTTGGGTCTGCTTCTGCAAAGCCAAGATCCTGCGCTTCTTTTAAGACATCTTCATATGCGCTTTTATTGACGTTCATTTTCGTTAAAATAAAATTCGTTGTGCCGTTCACAATCCCCATCATCTTCGTAATTCGGTCAGAGGCTAATCCTTCCTCCAGCGTACGCAGAATCGGTATTCCTCCGGCGACACTTGCTTCATAATAAAGATCACAGCCATTTTCTTTCGCCACATGTAAAAGCTCTGTTCCGTAAAGTGCCATTAAATCTTTATTAGCGGTAATGACATGCTTTTTCTCATTTAATGCATCTATTAAATATTGTTTTGTCTCTTCAATGCCGCCCATCACTTCAATAATGACGTCAACCTCTGGATCTCTAATCACATCGTATACTTCAGTTGTGAAGACCTCTCTTGCCACATCCACATCTCTCTTTTTATCGGGATTGCTCACAAGCACTTTTTGTATTAATACCGGACAGCCGATCTGGTGCATTAATTTATCCTGATGATCTTGGATAATCTTGACGACACCGCTCCCCACTGTTCCTAATCCTAATAGCCCAACTCGAATTGCCTTCACCTGAAATTCCACCTTTCTCCGTCAATGTCCTCTCTAAAAAGACATTTGTTAACCTAACACAGACATTCAATGTACACACATTATAAAGGGGTATCCTCATTTTGACAAGGTAATAAAATATGAGATTGTGAGAATGAAACCGCTTAACAGCTATTTATATCAAGATTCTATATTTTCAAAATATTTTTGTCAGAAAAGCTCCCTAAAATCAGGGAGCCTGATATGATGAACGAACCGGTGTTTTAGCTTGCTGACCTTGTAAGATAAGCGCAATATTTTCAGCACATAAACGCATCATCGTTTTTCTCGTTTCGACACTTGCACTGCCAATATGAGGGAGAACCGTGACGTTACGTAATGTTGTTAACGGATGAGATGGGCTGACAGGCTCCTGTCTAAATACATCCAGACCAGCGCCGGCAATTTTTCCTGTCGTGACTGCCTCATATAAAGCATCCTCATCCACAGTCTGTCCTCTTGATACGTTAATAAAATAAGCAGAGTTCTTCATCAGATCAAATGCCTTTTCATTAAACATGTCTTTCGTTTCTGGGGTTAACGGCGTCAGGCAGACAATGAAATCAGACTGCGTGAGCAAGTCCTCAAAAGCCGCATAGGTCACGCCGAGCTGCGCTTCTGCCTCTGGCTTTCTTGACCGGTTATGGTACAGCACTTTCATGTCAAAACCTGCTGCCCGCTTGGCAAGCGCTGTTCCGATGCTGCCCATGCCGACAATTCCAAGGGTTTTGTGATGAACATCAGCCCCTGCAAGAAGAAGCGGGCCCCAGCCTGTCCAATTTCCTTCCTTAATCCAATCACTCGCCTCGACAATCCGTCTCGCTGATGCCATCAGAAGGGCAAAGGCTAAATCAGCCGTGGATTCCGTTAATACATCAGGCGTATGACAAATGGTGATGTTGCGCTTTTTAGCGGTTTCAAGATCAATATTGTCATAACCCACAGCAAGGTTTGCGATCACCTTAACATGTGGAGCCTTTGATAAAAGGGCTTCATCTACTTGATCTGACAGCATGGTGAGAAGCGCATCCGCTTTCGCTGCTTGTTTTTCTAATTCTTCTCGTGGACATGGCTCATCTTCGCTTGGCCACATCTCGATATGAGCGACTTCTTTTAGTGGTGTAAGTGATGCTTCATCCAGCTTTCTTGTGATATAGACATAAGGTTTCGTCAAGAAGAACACTCCTTTGATTGATTTCTTTAAGCATAACGAAAAACGCCTCAAGAGAAAAGAGACGTTTCATCTGTTCACTGAAACTTCAAATCAGTGGACCTGTGATCCAGCCAACAGGTGGAATGAGGCTCCCGCCGCTTCGCATGGCACTCATTTCTTGAAAGACCTTTAGAAAGTATTCATAGCGATTGGCATCATTTAAGACGTAATCTAGCCGTTCTTCATAATATGATTTTTCAGTTTCTCCCGACATGTAGTAGCCTTCCACAATTTCAAAATAATGAAGCGGGAACAACAAGCGGCTGTATAACAAACGCTTAGAAAAAGAAGAAAGTGGTGTCACCTGCTCATATTGCTGAAGATAGGAAAAACCCTCTTCAATTAAATCTTCCTTATGCTGGACAAAGGTTTCTCTTAAGTATTCGGCAATATCCCGGGTCGGATGATCAAAGACCCAATCTACAGGTAAACGAAGCGGCTGCTCATGCGGCCACGTCCTCCGCGAGAAACGCTGGTGGCAGACAGTGCCTGAGTCGCATTCTTTCGGTTCATCATCCAGCTCAGTATCCACTAAATATTGAATGGCGTTTTCCGTTAATCCTAGATAATACGGAAAGGATTCGATGAAATTTTTTTCAAACCGTTCCAGTGGTTTTTGGTGCATTTGCTGCATCCAAAAGCCTTCAAGCTGATCTAACCGTTTTGCCCATAATTCCTTCCACGCTCCCACACGTTTTGTTTCAGACACCTCATATGGAAATCCTCTTCCCCTGACATGAAAGGCCGCCAGCTCTGACGCCTGTTGAAACGAACGGCTTGAGATCGGCGGTGCTGCCTTTAGTAAAGCATACAGCTCCTTTCCATGAGTAAAGGTGGGCTTCTCTTCATTTGTTAATTCAAACACAGCGACGTATGGGTCTCCGGCATTCAGTAAATACTGACTGATATGATACAACTCTGTGAGTTCTTCTTCTCGCAAATGAGACACAGGAACAATGATAAAGAGAGCCTCCGACGTTTGAAAGCTCTGATAACTGCCATATGGCATAAGTTGACGCACATCAATACCAAATGTGTGATAAATGGTTTCTTTCATATTTTCACCTGCGTTCATATGATCGATCTCTTACCATATCGTAGTCGCAGGTTGAGGGATTTATGAATACTATTTACTATCCGAAGCTTTTTACACGTTGTGGACAAATTACGAGGATTGGGTGAGGAATATATGCCGCATCATCATGAGATAAACGAAGTAGAAAAAACAGCAAGACGCCGTTTACAAGAACGAGGCGTATCCATTCAAGATATAGCAGACCTTGTCTACTTTTTACAGGAAAAATATCATCCTGGCTTAGACATGTCAGAATGCATCCACAATGTGGAGCGTGTCATCGCAAAACGAGAAGTCCAAAATGCGATATTAACAGGCGTCGAACTAGACGTACTCGCCGAGCAAAAAAAACTGACCGAGCCGCTTCAGTCTATTCTAGAAACAGACGAAAGCCTGTATGGTGTTGATGAAATTTTATCGTTTGCTATCGTCAATATTTATGGTTCGATCGGCTTTACGAATTACGGATATATCGATAAAGAAAAACCAGGAATTCTCGGGACACTCAACGACAAATCCACAGGAGAGTGCCACACCTTTTTAGATGACATTGTCGGCGCCATTGCTGCTGCAGCATCAAGCAGACTGGCACATAGTGCGAGAAATGTGGAATAAAGCAAAAAAGAGGACGCGCGCATAACGCTTGTCCTCTTTTTTTATGATCATCGCTCAATCCACTCTGATAATGAATCAATGACATAGGTTGGCTGTTTGTCATATTTCTGAAGCAGCTCTTTTGTTGTCACGCCTGTATGAACGAGTAATGTGTCCATTCCTGCATTCATCCCTGCCATAATATCCGTATCATAGTTATCGCCCACCATGAGCGTCTCAGACACATCGGTCCCGAGCACCCGCATGGCTTGTTCCATGATGATGGATTCTGGCTTCCCGATAAATGTTGGCTGGACCGTAGTGGTAACGGTCAATACAGATGTTAACGAGCCGTTGCCTGGCAAAAGCCCTCTTTCTGTTGGAATAGCAATGTCTCCATTTGTTGAAACAAATTGTGCGCCTTGACGGATGGCAATCGCACCGACTGCGAATTTTTCATATGTAATGTCGCGGTCAATTCCAACAACAACGAAATCAGCGTCTTCCTGACCAAACGTCAGCCCTTTTTCTTCAATGGCCTGCTTGATTCCTTCTTCACCGATGACGTAAACAGACGCGTCTTTCTTTTGTTCGGCAATATAATTGGCTGTTGCCATACTTGTTGTAAAGACTTGTTCTTCTGTTGCTGGGATATTGAATGAAACAAGTTTTTCTGCTACCTGCTTTGGCGTGCGTGACGAGTTATTCGTGACAAACAAGTAGGGAATGTTTAGCTCATTTAACTTTTGAACAAATTGACCTGCTTCTTCGATCTTTTCTGTTCCTTTATACATTGTTCCGTCTAAATCAATTAAATAGCCTTTGTATTTCATGATGTTCACAACTCCAATGGATTATTTAAACGCTGATACTGGGCCAAGCTCCTGCTCTAAGTAGATACGGATGCGGTTTGGGAAAACCTGTAGCGCATGCTCAACCTCGCTGATCACCTGCAGCAAGTCGTGATGAACCACTTCTTGGTATTGCTGTACAAGTGTTTTACGGCACGAGACAAGCTTTTTCAGTTGAATGCCTTCCTCTTCGGGTACAACCTTTTCATCAACAAGAATATCCATGATGTCATCATAGCTTCCTGGATCACGCATAATAAAGCCATCAATCATGTCATTTCCCGTATCAAGAATACATTCGACGAGCAAATGAACAATTCGTTCCAGTGCTTTTTTCTCTAGTGGACTTGTCCATGTTTGATGACTGCGCATCAACTCATATTGCTCCTCGAAAAAACGTAATGTCTCTTCAATTTTTTTTCTGTCTACGAAATACATCATGACGCTCCCCTTTGCGTTATTTTCTGATTCGTTTTAAGACAAAATAGGCACAGCCAAAATTACAGTATTCATAAATGTATTCATCGAGTGTGCTGATTTTTGTATCAAATGTGGCCTTTTGGTTTTGGTCATCAAAGAACCCCTTCAACCTCAGCTGATTGTAGCCCCAGTCCCCCACAATATAATCATACTTATTTAAAATATCTGAGTACCTTGCTTTAAACGCTTCTTCATCAAAACCGTCTTTAATATCTCTTACAAGATCAAAAGTAGCATTCTGAATGACGATCATCTTCTCACCTCTTTTTAAACGATCCATCTTTAATGATAATTCATTGGAAGAACTCCATCAATTGCTAAAGCATGTTTTTTCCGTTTTAGCCGAAGCTAAAGAAAAAAGGAGGTCACTTTTATGAAGAAACAACTGACAGCCGCGATTCTTCTCAGCATGCTTTTAGGCGGGTGCGGCTTTCAATCAGGTATGAACCGGCAAGTGGATGAAGATTCTTCAAGTAAAACCATCCGTCTGTCGGATCGTCATGAAGGAAATAATTCCAACATGCCAGAAGCAGACACAAACAGAGCAGGATATGTTCGTTATCAGCGCCAGCAAGTAACAGATCAGAAAGAAAGAACACCTGCTTTAAATCGCGAGCATCTCGCCCATGTCATTACAAGTTTAACTGTGCAGCTTCCAAACATCAAAGATGCAGCCACACTTGTGACAGATGAGGATGCACTGATTGTGTATCAAACAGGAAACAAAAATCGGGAAGAATCTGCCGATCAAGTAAAGAAAACGGCGGTTTCTGTTCTCCCTCGTTATTATCATGTATACGTCTCTGATAATCCAGAGCACTTTCAATCCATTGCCAATTTTTCACGTCTTCAAACCAATTCACGTGATTTTGATCAAATCTTAACCAAAACAATTCAACAAATGAAATATTCTCCTCAAGGTGGAGATATTTCTACGAAAGAAGATGCAAATGGTATGACGAATTCCGACCGTACCATGAGAAGAAACGCCCCTTACGGCCAAAATTAATACGAGAAAAAACGCCAGAGATCTCTGGCGTTTTCTTTGTTATGCTTGCGCCTGACGCTTTTTAGACGCTTCGTTTACTTGTTCATCTGCATGGTAGGAAGAGCGCACAAGCGGTCCAGCTTCACAATGGCTAAAGCCTTTTGACATCGCAATTTCTTTCAGCTCTGCAAACTCATCTGGATGATAGTATTTTTGAACTTTTAGATGTTTTTTCGAAGGCTGTAAATACTGACCAATCGCCATAATATCGACGCTGTTAGCAAGAAGATCATCCATCACTTCAATGATTTCTTCCTTCGTTTCACCGAGTCCAATCATAATGCTTGATTTCGTTGGAATGTCGGGCTGCATTTCTTTTGCACGGCGCAAGAATTCTAATGAACGATCATATGTAGCACGCGCACGAACCCTTGGCGTTAATCTGCGAACGGTTTCAATATTGTGATTTAAAATGTCAGGACGTGTGTCCATTAACGTCTTCAAATTATCGTAATTGCCGCCCATATCTGAAGGGAGAACTTCAATTGTCGTAAATGGGCTTTTTCTTCTAATGGCACGAACGGTTTCAGCAAACACACCTGCTCCGCCATCCTTTTGGTCATCCCTTGCAACCGCTGTTATAACAGCATGCTTTAAGTTCATCAAAGCCACTGAATCTGCCACGCGTTCTGGCTCTTGCAGGTCTAGCTCAGTTGGAAGTCCAGTTTTCACCGCACAGAAACGGCATGCGCGCGTACAAACAGATCCAAGGATCATAAATGTAGCGGTTCTTCTCACTGCCCAGCATTCATGAATATTCGGACATTTTGCTTCCTCACAAACGGTATTCAGGTTGTTTTCCCGCATCATTTTTTTCAAACCGGTATAGTTTTCATTCGTATTCAGCTTAATTTTAAGCCAGTCCGGTTTTCTAACGTGCTCTTCCTTCTTTGCCAATTCCATCATCTCCATATGAATTCGTTAAAGGTGCATCTACAAAAATCTTCCTGCTATATACGATGGATGCAGCTAAGAAGCTGCAAAAAATTGAATCTTCGGCCTAAAGCCTTTTCTTTAGACACTTTAACATAGTACAGATTGAACAACAAGGGAATGAGCTGCAAAATTACCCAAAAGCCTCCTAAAAAAATCAGAAGAAAATTACTAACATTTTCTTCTTATGAAATAGGGTGATCTAACCACACTAAACGGTAGAAGACGATGCTTGATGAAAGGAGGTGGACGTTTGTGAAAGTGGTTTTAGCCATCATGATCGCTCTTTCAATGCTCCCTTTACCTGTTCATGCACAAGGGGAAGGCAAGCAGCCAGATGTACTAAAGCAGCGAATGGCACTATACGAAAAAGTCGCCATCACGACACAAGTTCCATGGTATGTACTTGCTGCGGTTGATCAGTATGAGCACAATATTCGAAAAAGCAGAAGAGATTTACCGAAACAAAAAGGCGTCATTGGCATCTACATTCCCCGGGAAATGTGGATCGGCCCTGAAAACCCGAATAAGCAGGATACCTCTCCTTTAAGCATTAAAGTGTTTGATGGAATTGGACTTGATGGAAACGGGGATGGAAAAGCAAGCAGCGATGACGATGAGGATGTATTATTCACGTTTGCTCAATACTTGCTTCATTACGGCAACAGCATTGATCAATTAAAAATTGCTTTATGGGACTATTATGGACGAGATCAAACCGTTGGAATCATTTCATCTTTTATGAAGCTATATCAGCACTATGGTCATCTTGACCTCGTAAAGCACGCTTTCCCTCTTCCAGTCGGAGCTGACTACAGCTACCGGAGTACATGGGGAGATGCAAGAGGATTTGGAGGCAGAAGAATTCATGAGGGTACGGATTTATTTGCCCATTATGGACTTCCCGTTCGTGCGACATCGTATGGTGTGATTGAAATGAAAGGCTGGAACCGCTTTGGCGGCTGGCGGATTGGGATTCGAGATATTCATAACCATTATCATTACTTCGCTCATTTAAATGGCTTTGCAAAAGGACTCAAAGCAGGTCAAATTGTTGAACCCGGACAGGTCATTGGATCTGTCGGAAGCTCCGGTTATGGCCCTCCAGGCACAGCAGGGAAATTTCCGCCGCATCTTCACTATGGCATGTATAAAGACAATGGCAGAACTGAATGGTCTTTTGATCCATACCCTCATTTAAGGGCGTGGGAAAGAGCTGAGCGGAAACGACATTAAAGAAAAGGAGAAGTTTAGCGTTTTCGCACTCTTCTCCTTTTTCATGTCTAAGCAAGTTACTGCTCATTTTTCTCCTTCAAACCTAAAATTAAAAATAAAATTCCCATGATGAGAAAAATGAAATACACAACTGTTACTTCCAATGGAATCATGTCAAACATACCTCTAAAAATATCGATACTTAAACTTTCATTTCTGACCAGTAAAATGGATGCTGTGATATATTTAGCACTAAATACTATGGCAAAAACCAAAAAACAAATACCACTTACATAAAGTTTCTTCATAAAGCTGCTCCCCCTAATAACAATTAAAATTGATCATGACACATTCATCCATATGGAATCAAGTAGTGAATGAGGTTTTTATTTACAATGACTGCACATCAAAAAACAGCCCAATCATTCCTTGGGCTGTTATTCTTTCTTCTCCTTTTTCTCTGGGAGAACAATCGATGGAGCGCCTGAGTTCGTTCCACTGCCATTGTAATAATCTGGTACGTCTCCTTGAACGGCTTGGATGGAGACGGGAACTGAGTTTTTGACCACGATTGTTTCAGATGCAAACGGGATAATGACTCTCACCTTGACCTCGATTAGAACACTAATATCAATCAAGGCATTGTTGATGCCATAAGGCTTAATGTTTTTTTCAACGTCCGTATGCGGATCACCAATGACACTAAACCGTACAGGCACTTTTGGTCCTAGGTTGGCGATGAGTGCATTTCCGGACGCTTGCCCAAGCGGAATGTTATATATAATGCCATCATGTCCATCTGTTTGATCCTTTAATGCTTCTTTTGCCTCTTTTTGAAAGTTCCCCTTTTCAATGTCCTCTAAATTTTTTTGAAGATGACGTGACAGGTCAGCCATTGCTTTCGATGTTGCCTGCGCATTAAAATCGATGGTCGTTACTTTTCCGTTCTCACTTGTATTCATGACCACCATATCCTTCATATTCTCCTGATCTTCTGCAAAGTCTTGGACGGAATATTGAATCAGATGATTGGCGATACGTTCTGTTTCTAGTTCAGCAATGTGAATAAGGGTTGGTTTAATGGAGCGGTTAATAAAAAATAGACTAATGACGGTTGAGAGTACAAAGAATAAGATGGCAAGCAGCATGACGTATCGGAATGGCAAAGGGCCCTTTTTATAGGGGCGATAGCGGCGGTTCATTCTCAATAAAAAATCCCCCCTTCTCCACTACAAGTGTATGCAGACAGGCGGGGGGATAGGAATCATCTCTCCATTTTATTTGACCATTTTTAATAAGGCGTCTCTTCCAATGGTTCCAGCTGTAATGCCTAACGCTTCTGCAGCGTATGTCACAGATTCTAAAGGGGCATCAAGCAATTGCTCAATCGTTCTCACACCAACTGCTCTCCCTGCGATAATGCCTCTATCTGCAAGCTTTTCATTTAAGAGCCCGACATCCAGTGCACCGCACATGATATATCCATGTTCATTTGTCACTGCCATAAAATTCGTTTTCGGCAGTTTGACGGTGACGGCTGTAAAGGAATGTCCATCGATTGTTATAGGTGTTAAATTCACCAAATCCCTCACTCCTCTCATCACAATCTATGTGACAAGAGGGCGAGTGTTGTTAGGCTAAAGCGGATTTCATGTGGCTTCCTTCAGGCGCCAAGTAAGCACATCACGTAAAAATTCCGGCATGAAATATTCAATGTGTTCATGGTCACGGATATGAGGAAATAGAGAGCCTAATGTATACATATCGACTGTGCCAACCGTATATAAGGCGTCTTTTCTGATCAATTGATCGTGCACAAAAACATCCTTTACCCGTTTGGTTTCGCCTTCTTCTACTGTATAAGTGAGGCCGCTATACAACATTTTCCCCATCAGTTCACCTCTAAAGCCAAAGCCCTTGATGCGTAGCTGTTCCATTTTTTCTTCACATGCACGCCGAACGGTTTCGATGAGCTGTTGACCGGAAAGCGTCACCCTAATTGGGTTAATGGGATGCGGGCAGATTCGATGGACTTCTTCTCTTGTCACGATTCCTGCCTCTAATGAATCAAGCACCATGCCTGCATTCATCATGCCGATATCTGCCCCGCACCAATCTTTAATGGCATCTGTTAAGAGCTGCGGAAGCGGGGATTCATCAAACCACTTCGTTTCTAGCCTTGATTCAATCGCTGTTACTTTCTCCTGCATGAGGGCTTTTGCTCTTCTCTCTGCTTGCTGTAAGGTAGTGATCGCTTCATCTGATTCACTGATTAGCTGATCCACTGACTGTACCGTTGCTTTTTTCTCGATTAACTCTTTGCTCGCTGTGTCAATGGTCAGCTCGACACAGCCAATATAATGCCCATACTTTTCAGCGCATGCAAGCAGTACCCCATTGTCCATTTCACCCTGTTCTAACAAATGATGCGTGTGTGAGCCTAGGATAATATCGATGTCTGGAAAATCACGGGCGACCTCCCGATCATGGATGATACCAAGATGGGATAAGAGCACAATGATATCCGCTTGTCCCTTCACTTCCTGCAGCATGTCCCGTATGCTCTCAAACGGATCTGTCATCTCCCAGCCCAGCTTTTCATAGACGGGTGTATACGCAATGGTCACGCCTAAGAGACATATTTTCAGTCCATTTTCCATTTGGATCATATGATAGGGCTTTGCCCACGCTGGCCTTTTGCCTTTCACAAATAAATTAGACAGGATCACTGGAAATTGTGCATGCTCGTATAATTGATCGAGCTGATCATGAGGCAGCGTAATGCCTTCATTATTCCCAATCGTGACCCCATCATAGCCAAGTTGATTGAGAAGCTTGACGTTTACCTTTCCATAATCAGCTTCTGACACAAGGTTCACTCGGTCCATATGATCGCCAATATCTAACAAGAGCATCTGATCGTGAACTTGACGCTTTTCCTCAATATAAGCTGCGATTTTTGGCCAGTTCTCAAAGTGGCTGTGCAAATCGTTTGTATGATATAACCATAGCCTCTGCAGCATGTTGATCTCTCCCTCAAGTTGTCACTGAACCGTCTCATTCAAATTGAAAGCCGCAGCTCTCATTTAACTAAATAAATCTAGCTGCTTCGGAGAAAGGCTTGAATACGTAATATCCAGCAAATCAATCATCTGCTGGCCATTCGCCGCTGCATCTCCGCCGGAGTTATTATTAAACACGACATAGACATCTTTTGATTGCTGATGCAGGATGTCGAGATTCTTTTTCCACTCTTTTAATTCAGCTTCATTATATAAATATAAGTATCGCACTTCACGCCAATTCTCATGGTCTGCTGGGTGAAGCCAGCCCTGTTTATTTCTTCCGTGAAAACGGACCAATGTTTTATCACGGTGCGTAGCTTGTATGACTGGCGGAATGGAGCCTTCTCCAACTTGCGGCTCATCACAAACAGAATGAATCCAGCCTTCTTTTTCCATAAAGGACAAGGTCTGCTCATAAAATTCATCTGAGAACCATGTGCGGTTACGGAATTCGAGGGCACACGGAATGTCCCCCATCTTCTCTTTACACCATCTTAAATAAAGGACGTGCTCTTTTTTGCAATCAAACCATGGTGGAAATTGAAATAGAACCATGGCTAGTTTCCCTTCACGAATAAGCGGAGTCAATGAAAGAATAAATGCGTCAAACATCTCTTCCTTCGAAGCAAACGGAATTTCGCCTCTCTGATGACCGGTCATTCCTTGATATGCTTTCACGACAAATTGAAAGGTATCTGGCGTATCCTTGATCCACTTTTCATGATTACGTTCAGGCTGAACTGCATAAAAGCTGGCATCCAGCTCCACAATGGGAAACGTAGACGAATAGTGAAACAGCTTTTGCGCGCTGCCGATTTTCGGCGGATAAAGACTGTCATGGTCACCCCAGCCAGTTAATCCGATATAAATCATGTTTCTCACCTCTTGCCACTCTCATGTATAGACGGCTTCCTCACATGAAAGCCTTTTTCTCTTGTCATACCCATCTTTCTGAAAGAAATTCTTCTGTCTACAACATATCATATTTGCCCGTAATTCTGAATGAAGATGACTGATGGTGCGTGATTTTATCATGAACTCTGTTTGTTTGTGATATTAGTTGACAACTTTCTATCTTAAATGATTTGAGCTGATAACATAAAATGCATATCAGAGAAGTGAACAGTGATTGTCCATTTATTTATTCATCTTCACCAAGAACTAAAGTTCTCAATAAAGGAGACTTAGTGGATATGAACTTAGACGATAACCAGTTTGAAGCATTGCAAAAAATCGCCGAAAGGATTCACAAGCCTGTCTATTTGTGTAACCAGCATGGGCGCCTTCTCTGCAACTCGCACATCATCATCACGAGCCCAGATTGGATTCGCATTCTCCCCTTTTTCAAAAGCCGGACACCCCATTATTTTTCAATAATAGATACGAAGCAAACCTTTTCTGTCTTTCCGATTGATCTAATCGAACAAACATGTGAGTATGTGGTCATTCCTTCCTTCATCCTTCCGCTGGATGAAACACTGCAAGTCATCATTGAACAAGCAGTACACGAAATCTCGATTGCGCGAATGAGACAATATTCTGCCCAGCAAACGGCCAAGCATGCCAGAAATGAAGGATTTCGCAGATGGATAGAGGGTTCATCGTATTCTCAGCAAGACGCTGCAAACATTGCGAAGGCGTTTGGATTAAATGTAGATAGCAGCTATCTATGTATGATCTGTCAGCTCGATCAGTGTCATGAGACCACTCATTTTTTCAAGCAGCAACTGATGTTAGAACAAGTCGTTGATCTGCTCGACAGCGCACTTCCAAGCTCTCCTTTCCCTTCCTTTTTATTTGTCAAAGGTGATATGGGCATTGTATTAATGGAAGAGACGGGCAGTTGGTCAGAGATGAGTGAAAGACTCCTTTCTTTTTTGAAACAGCTGCAGATGCTCGTTAGCATTCAAGTGAATCACACCATTTCCTTTGGCGCGAGCTTGACTAGTTGTCGCATCACCCATCTATCTGAGGGCTATAGTGAAGCATTAGAAGCGCTTCAAGCCGGACATCTCTCGGCGCAGTCGGAATATATACACTTCTATCAGGCAAAGGATGTGCCAGATTTATTAAAGCTTATTCCAAGAAAGGATTTAGTCACGTTTCACCAGATGCACCTTCACCCGTTATATGAAGCCGGTCAAAATCTCCTCCACACCTTATCTGTCTATTTAGAAACGCATTGCCACATTTCAGAAACAGCGAAACGTTTGTCTATTCATCGCAACACGGTCATTTATCGATTGGAGAAGTGTGAGGAGCTGCTGCGGATCAGCTTAAAAGACCCTGAAACCACATTAAGGCTGCGCTTAGCATTACGTATTCAGATGCTTCTTTCACCCCATCCTGAGTGAATGTTTTCTTCCGAAGTTTCATATAGTTTGGAGGAGAAAAATGATACAAGAGGAGGGATGATCAATGGATGATGAGCTGCGTCACATCCCGCAGCCAATTCGAGAGGATGGTGCTGGTGCCACCGATCTAGGCCCGCGGGACGTCCTTCGAGATATCGAGAACCCAGATATGCTTGTTCCACCTAAAACCGATGCCGGAATCATTCCTAATTTAAAATTTTCATATTCCGATACACATATGCATTTAAATCATGGCGGCTGGTCGAGAGAAATTACGAAGCGAGAGCTGCCTGTTTCCACAACGATTGCGGGTGTCAACATGCGGCTGACTCGAGGCGGAGTGCGAGAGCTCCATTGGCATAAGCAGGCTGAATGGGCGTATATGATTTTAGGAAAAGCCCGCATCACCTCTGTAGATGCAGAAGGGCGAAATATGATCGCTGATGTAGCAGAAGGAGATTTATGGTATTTCCCCCCAGGTATTCCGCACTCCATTCAAGGACTTGAGGACGGGTGTGAATTTCTTTTAGTCTTTGATGATGGCGCTTTTTCTGAATTTGATACGTTCACCATCACAGACTGGTTTGCCCATACACCGAAAAACATTCTCTCCGACAATTTTGGCGTTCCTAAGAAGCTGTTTGACCATATTCCGAATAAGCAGCGCTACATGTTTCAAGGCTCTCCGCCAGCATCAATAGAAAGCCAAACGGTATCTGATCCATACGGAAGCATCGAGCCGCCATTTACGTACCAGCTGCTTCGCCAAAAACCGCTGACGACCTCTGGGGGAACTGTCCGCATTGTCGATTCACGGAATTTCCCTGTTTCAAAAACCATTGCAGCTGCGCTTGTTGAAGTAAAGCCTGGCGGCATGAGAGAAATGCACTGGCACCCTAATAATGATGAGTGGCAATACTATTTAACCGGTACAGCCAAAATGACGGTCTTTGGAGCCGGGGGCACTGCCCGCACCTTTAATTACAGAGCAGGTGATGTCGGATATGTTCCTTTTGGTATGGGACATTACATCCAAAATATCGGCCAAACGAGCCTTTGGTTTTTAGAAATGTTTAAAAGTGATCGCTTTGCAGATATTTCGTTGAATCAGTGGATGGCCTTAACACCTCCTCAATTAGTGAAAGAGCATTTGCATGTAGATGATGCCATGATTCGTGCGCTTCATAAAGAAAAATCACCTGTCGTGAAATATAAGAGATGATGCGCATCAAAAAACCGATCAAGCCGTACTGATCGGTTTTTTAAAAACAAATTTTAAGAAACTGTCGAAGGATGCTGCACTTTTTTCCCCCACACGATGGATGCAATGAAGCTTATGCAAAGCACCAGTGTTCCGAGCATAAAAGGAAACTCAATATTCACATCAAATAAAATGCCCGCAAGGCTCGGTCCGACAATATTGGCAAGGCTCATAAAGGATGTATTGAGGCCGCCCGCTACTCCTTGCTGATTACCTGCCATTTTGGACAGCAATGTATTGAGGGCTGGACGAACAAATGAAGTAGCCGACAAAAATAAAATAGAGCCTGCAAAGATCAGCCAAAAGGACGGCGCAACACGGCAGACGATGAGCATCAAAGCCGCTCCTAGCAGTGCATAACGCACGACGCGCATTTCACCAAATCGTTTCACACAGGCATTCACCAACGCACCTTGGACAAGCACGCCAGCAAGACCCGCAACCGTAATCACAAACGCAATATCCTTCGGTGTAAATCCATGTTTTTGGTCTACATATAAGCCAAAAATCGATTCAAAATGAATGATGCCAAAATTGAGGACAAACGCCAATATAAACAAAAAACCGTACGATGTCTTTAAAGCTTGCATCATTTGTACAAACGGGTTGAAATGAATGTCTTTGTTTAACCGTGCTTCTTCCTGCTTTTCCTTTGTTAATGTTTCAGGTAAAAACAGGATGGATAATAGGGTAGAAAGAGCTGCAAAGGAACCTGCAATGAGAAAAGGAAAAGCGATTCCGTACTCGACCAAATAGCCGCCTACGCCTGGTCCAATAACAAAGCCTAACGTCATTGCTGCACTAAATAGCCCCATTCCTTTCCCTCGATCCTTCTCACTTGTGATATCAGCGATGTATGCAAACATGGCTGGCATGAGTAAAGCCCCGGCTGCACCACCTAAAAACCGAGACACAAACAGCATCCAAAGCTGATCTGCAAATGCAAAAATAAACTGGGCAATGGTAAAGCCGGCAATCCCGGCAATGATCAATTTTCTACGTCCAAATCGATCGGTCAATGCGCCTGCAACCGGCGATAAAGCAAACTGTGTAAGACCAGTTGCAGCGACAAGAAAACCGAGTGTTTTTCCAGTTGCGCCAAAGGCTTCAATGTAACTTGGCATGACAGGGACAATGAGGCCAAAGCCAAGCATGGCAATAAAAATATTGAGCATCAAAATATATAATCTGCCCATTTTCTTCATATCAAAAAACCTCTTTCTGCAAAATAAATGAAAATGATGACAAAAATGATCAGAACTTCTTCAGTATAGCGATATCACTGTCTATAAGTCTAGTTTTTCAAAATTTAGTTTTCTTTTCCAAATAAAAAAATACCCGCAAATAGCGAGTATCCGTCTGACTTTATTCATCTTGTTCATAGATAGAAAGAGCCGCCTGAAGCCCTGCGCCGCAATGGATAGATGCACCGTGTTTGATTAGAATTGCTTCCAGCCCTGCTAACACAAACAGCACATTTTCTTTTCGGCAGCTATAGCCCATTGTGCCAATTCTCCATATACGTCCGGCTAGCGGTCCAAAGGAGCTGGCAATTTCAATACCAAAATGCTTAAGCAGATCGGCACGTACCGCTTCTCCATCCATACCACTTGGAATTTCAATACATGTCACAACTGGCATTTTACAATGTGGATCACCGAACAATTCAAGTCCCATCGCTTCAAGGCCTTTCATCAAGGCTTTCTCGTGAAATGCGTGCCTTTGGAAACGCTCAGACAGACCTTCTTCCAGCACAACACGAACCCCTTCACGAAGTGCATAGAGCATCGTTGTCGCTTCTGTATGATGATTTAATCGCCTAGGGCTCCAATAATCCTGGAGCTGGCTGAGATCAAAGTAATTGCTTTTAATTGGAGAAATATCCATTTGCTCTTGCAATTCATCCTGAGTCGCAATTCCCTTTTCCACTTTCTTTCTCGATTCAACGACAGCTGCCACCCGTTCATTATACGTGATAGGTGACATACCTGATGGAACTGACAAGCACTTCTGCGTACCACCAATTGCCGCATCAATCTTCCATTCGTCCACTTTCACCTGGACCCCGCCAATGGTTGCTACAGCGTCTACAATGAACAATGCATCCAGTGCTCGGCACGCTTCACCAATTTGCTCAAGCGGCTGCATTCGTCCGGTGGATGTTTCACCATGGACCATCGCAACGATTTTAGGCCTGATCTGCTTCATTTCCTGAATGATATCGCTAGGGTCAAAAACGGTTCCCCATTCACATTCCATTGTATGTACCTCAGCACCATAGCGCTGTCCTATTTCAATGAGAAGATGACCGAACCGGCCAAAAACAGGCACAAGCATTGAATCTCCCGGCTCAATAACACTGGCAAGCACAGCTTCAAGCCCTGAACGAGACGTGCCGTCAATTGGAAAAGCCCATTCATTTTCTGTTTGGAAAAGGGACCGCAATAAGGTCATCGTCTCATTCATAATATGTGTAAATGCTGGATCAAATTGACCGAGAATGGGCGTACTCATTACACGGAGCACCCTGGGATCTACTTCAACAGGTCCTGGTGTCATAATCGTTCTTGAAGGTATTTGCAGTTCTTTCACGTTATCCATCCTTTCCCTTGCTGTCATCCTATATGCCCACTTATACAGTAATGCTGATAAAATAGCAATCTCTTTTCCTATGAACTCATTACATAAAATTTACGATAAATCCATTTATTTCTTTCTGGCATTATGATAGAAATAAAGAGAATACATTCCCTATCAAGGAGGAAATCGAATGAAGAGAACCTTATTTGGAACTGTGGCTGCCGGAATCATGATATTCGGTACGTTAGCCGCCCCACTGCCGCAAGCTGCGAATGCTCAAAGCTTTACTCTGAATGAACCGAGCCAAACCATCACATTTTCCCCGTTACAGCTTCAAAACGAAACATCTGCACAACAAGCAAAAATAGCCGCTGCAAGTCAAATTGATTCCTATTATCAATCTGCTAATGGCAAATCAGGCCCCGCTTTAAAGAAAGCTTTACACGATATTATTGATCATCATAAGCAGCTATCCTACAGCCAAGTTTGGGATGCCTTAAAGAAAACAGATGAAGATCCAAAAAATCCAAACAACGTGCTCTTGCTCTATAGCGGTATCTCTCGCTCAAAGCAAGCGAATGGCGGAAATGTTGGCCAGTGGAACCGGGAGCATGTCTGGGCTAAGTCACACGGCAATTTTGGGACAAGCCAGGGCCCAGGTACAGATCTCCATCATCTGCGAGCAACAGACGTGCAAACGAATAGCACACGAGGAAATTTAGATTTTGATCTGGGCGGAAATGAATACAAGGGAGCGCCGGGCAACTTCTACGATAGCGACTCATTCGAACCTCATAGCCGGGTGAAAGGGGATGTGGCAAGAATGCTCTTTTATATGGCGGTGCGGTACGAAGGAGATGACCGCTTTCCAGATTTAGAATTAAACGACAAAGTGAATAATGGTAGCGCCCCTCTTCACGGCAAAATGTCCGTACTTCTCAAGTGGCACAAACAAGATCCTGTCGATCAAATCGAACGGAACCGCAACAAGATCATTTATCAAACATACCAGAACAACCGCAATCCCTTTATCGATCACCCAGAATGGGCAAGTGAGATTTGGGAATAAAAAAGAAAGGCACTGCTACGAACAAGCAGTGCCTTTCTTTTTATCAAGAGGACAGACAAGACAATAATCGAGACTCTCCGATTTTTTCTCGAGCTTATAATACATACAGCAAGTCTTACGGTTGGATGTTACTAGTAAACTGTCATCTAAGTTTAAGCTGTGATGAAATGGATTTTGTTTTGCTCCGAATACATCACCAGCTGCTTGCTTCAGATACAGATAATCCTCCCGCACGCGCTGCTTCACCGCAGGGTCTTCAGCCTCCCGCATCATGCTGCGATAAAGAGAATTGATACGAACCGCTATATTCTCCCACAAAATGGTATACGGAAGTCTTGACGTACGCTTCAGTACATCTAAAAGAGGTGTGACACACTCCGTAAACAGCGCATGCACAACCTGCTCTCTCCATTCATATCGATCTCCTTCTAATGGAACAAACGAACACAATGACTCATCAATTTCAATTTTCCGATCCTCTCTAAAGACACATGCCTCCGGTGGAAACTGATAGACACCGTCATACAACGTCATCATGTACAAAGAGGAACTGACGGCTAAGTAAGCATAACGCTTTGAAAACATCGACGCCGCTACAGCTAAATTCGGTGCATGCATAGCTTCCTTTTCAGCCTCTAATAAACGCAGGACAGATGCTTCTGAAAAAAGCGCAGCAAGTGTGCGATCAGATGTCATTGGTTCATTTGTGATGTGTACCCCGAAATCAAGTAATTCTCTCTCAACCCACTCTGGCCTCATATCAAAACCTCCATCTTTCGTTTATCGATTTCGTTGTTGGTATAACAAATAAATAAAGAACGGTGCCCCAATTGCGGCCGTGAATACACCTGCTGGTACATCTAACGGTAGAAAAGCCGTTCTAGCGACTAAATCTGCGAGCATCACGAGAATACTTCCAACAAGCGCAGATGCCGGGACCAGCGCAATGAACGAACGGCCGATGATCATCCGTGCAACATGCGGTGCCATGAGTCCAACAAATTCAATACCGCCAGCAAAAGCAACGGCAATCCCCGCCAATGTCACACTCATCAGCAGAAAGAATAACCGTTTTGCCTGCACTTTCACCCCGAGACCTGTTGCGAGATCATCTCCAAGCTCCTTCACATTCATCGTTCTTGCTAACACCATGACAATCGGTAAAATGATCATGATCCAAGGAAGCATCGACGTGACGTCCTTCATCGTAGAACCATATAAACTGCCTGTCAGCCAGATATATGACTTTGTCGTCGTCATCGTATCACTAAGAACAAGAGTAAACGTCACACACGCCTTCATAATGGCAGAAATCCCAATTCCCATTAGGACAAGTGTAATCGGCTTGACCCCTTTTTTCCATGAAAGCAAATAAATCAGACACGAGACAGCAAAAGCCCCTGCAATCGCCCATAAGGATTGATACGCAATAGGCACAGTGCCCATCCAAAAAACAATAAACATAATCGCACCGAACGAAGCACCACTCGTAATCCCAATGATGTCAGGCGATGCAAGCGGATTGCGAATTAAACCTTGCAAAATAAGCCCTGATACCGCAAGCGCGGCCCCCACTAAGACAGCCAGCAGTGTTCTTGGAATCCTCAGTGTATTGAGCACAAAAGTATTTCCCTCTCCCTGACCGATTATATGAAGAAGCACATCCACAGGCGAAATAAATCGGCTGCCCATACAGAGACTGAGAATAAATAACCCAAAAGCAATGGCCGTCAATAAAAGTAAAATCAAAAACGTCCGCTTTGAAAATTGAAATGAAATGCGCCCGCCCTTTGAACGCACTGTATATGTTTTAGCCACCTGTCTTCAACCCCTTGCGCACGAGATAAACAAATAGAGGCGCTCCTGCTACCGCCGTCATGACACCAATCGGCACTTCCTGCGGCATGATCAGAAAACGAGCCGCAAGGTCTGCGACAAGTAAAAGCGACGCCCCCACAACGGCACAATACGGCAGTACCCAGCGGTGGTCAGGTCCGACAAGCTTTTTCACAATATGCGGCACTAGAAAACCAACAAACCCAATCGATCCTGCGACAGCGACGGAACCACCTGCTAAGAAGACGACGAGTACCCCCATCGTGATTTTCAGCACCAGGGTACGCTGACCAAGCCCCTTTGCAATATCATCTCCTGACAAAAGGACATTGATGGAGCGTCCAAGAAGCAGCGCCACAACTGTCGCACCTAAAATATAAGGCAAAACAGGCAGCAGCATATCAATGCTTCTTCCAGACACTGAACCCGCCATCCAGAACAGGATGCTTTGAATCGACTGTTCATTCACGATTAAAAGACCTTGTGTAAAGGACGCAAACAGTGCAGATATCGCCGCACCTGCAAGGACAATTTTGACCGGTGTCAATCCATCTCTTCCAATGGAGCCCAAAAGAAAAACGAGCATCCCTGCAATTGCCGCACCTAAAAAGGCTGTCCACATATAGCCTGTTAATGACTCTGTTGAAAAGAAAACAATCGAAATGACGATAAAAAATAGTCCACCTGCATTAATTCCTAACAAATCTGGCGCTGCAAGCGGATTTCTCGTTAATGCCTGCATCAGTGCACCTGAAATCGCTAGACTTGATCCAACAACTGTTGCAATTAAAGCTCTTGATAATCTGGATGTCATGACAATGACACTGTTTGGATCCGATTCATCAAAATGAAGAAACGCATGGATGGTGGCTTTGAGGGAAATCGAGGTTTGCCCAAGAGAAATGCTGAGTATAAAAAAGACCACCATCAATACGACGAATCCAGCAAACAGCAGCGCCTTGCTCGAATCCTTTTTTAATAAACTTCTCATCTGATTCCCGCTTTCAATCTGTTATGGAAAAAGGAGAAAATGATTTTTCACATTTTCTCCTCTGTTATCCTTATTTATCAATTCCGAGACGATCATCAATATCATCAAGCATCATGTTTGCAGCGATAATACCGCCGCCCATGTTCCAAGTGATTTCATCGACTTTATGCACTTGTTTCGCTTTCACTGCGTCAAGCTGCTTCCATAAAGGATGACTCGTCCACTCTTTATATGCTTTTTCAACGGCTTTATCCTGATCATCCATGAAGTAATAGATCACATCTGCATCCATTTGCGGAATGCTCTCTTTGTCTGTCAGTGTAATGATGTCTTGCTTTTTATCTTTGACATTCTTAGGTCCTTCAAAGCCTAGCTCTGTTAAAATTGACCCTGCGAATCCAGTTTGATAGATTCTAGCATGATCTGCACGAAAGTTCACTACAGACACACTCATTGGCCAGTTTTTGATGTCTTTTTTCGCTTTTTCTTTGAAGTCAGCGACGCGGTCATCCCACTTCGTTAGCAATTCTTTTGACTTGTCTTGCTGATTTAACGCTTCACCCATTAATTTCACTGTATCTTTAAATGTGAACACTGTTTCTGTTGCAACAGTTGGAGCGATTTCTTGTAGTTGATCAAAAATTTGCTCGTGACGGACTTTTGATGCAATGATCAAATCTGGGTTAAGTTTTTCAATTTCCTCTAAGTTTGGCTGTATTTCCTGCCCAACAATTTTGACATCCTTTAAGTCATCTCTTAAATATTTATACGTAGGTGCCTCAAGCCATGATTCAACAACACCCACTGGTTTAATGCCCATCGCGACTGCTGCATCGGTTGCTCCTTGGTACAGCGTCACCACACGTTTAGGCGATCCTTTAATTTCAGTTGAACCGATAGCGCTTTCAACGGTTCTCGTTTTCTCTTTACTATCTGACTTGCCTTCACTGCTATTGCTGCCGCAAGCTGCAAGTAAAACGATGGAGAGCACAACTAACAACGACCAAAAAGATTTTTTGAACATGTACCTCACCTATCCATTCTATATGTAGTCATATCGTTTGATAACGATTCTCATTATCACACTATGATTTTATCATAGAAAAGGATGGTGTCAATGTAAATTTTTAAGAAAAAGGGAGAGTGTTGACTAGTTGTTCTCATTATTGGAGTGATTGGCCTCTCTTCGTTCCTCTGGATAATCATTTACATTGAATTCCTTTTTCGTACTCTACTCCATTAATGACGACTTATTGTTCATAATCAGACTTTCTCTATCAACCTAAAAAAGACGAACGGCAATCGTTCGTCTTCTTCCCTCACTTCACTTCTTCATGCTCCTGCGCGGTATGTCGTTTATTGGCGATAAAGAGTGCACAGGTCATAGCAAGAATGGCGAGCGCCCACCAGAACGTCGATACAGCCTCTTCATGATCGATGATAATCAAACGGATGACAGCTGTGATGCCGATATAAATAAAGTAGCGAAGCGGGAAATGAAAGTTGGATTTAAAGTATTTTATAATTAAGGCAATAAACTCAAAATACATAAAGAAGATCAGCAGTTCTCCAAGCATCCTATAATAGCTTTCTCCTTTGTTAAACAAAGTTTTGTAGACGAATTGGACAATATACCAAGTTTCACTAATTAAGAGGACGCTTAATGCAATGGCCAGAAAGAATAGACAGATATTCAGAAGACCTTGCAAGAGATCGGGTACCTTTTGGAAGTTGTTGAATCGTTTCATTAGATTGTCTCTCCATTCCATGTTATTCATTTGTGATTTATATTTTGATGTGCCAGAATCGCAGCACGATGTAGTAAACATCGTTCTTTTCCATCCTTTCAAACTGCCCGTGCATGCGGGACATCATTCGTTTTATGCTTCGTTCACCAAGTCCAGTGCTTTCCTGCGTGCCATTTGTCTCTTTTATCGCATTGCTCACATGGATCTCAAACATTTCTTGATCGGATAGAAACGTGAGATTGATGTCTTTTTTCGGATCGGCGTATTTCAGTATGTTGGACATCAGATTATCAAACACTCGGCCAAGTTCCTCGACATTCACGTTGATATAGCTGTCAGGCAGCTCTCCTAAAAGATGAACCTTGAATGTCTCTTGCTGCAAGATCGACACCTGATCTGATAAGAGATCGTAAATGACCTCTTTGACTGCAACGGTCTCAAGCTCAGGTTCATGTTCTTTATCAAGTAGAAAATAGGCAAACAGATTATCAGATAGATTTTTCAATTGCAGTGCTTTTTCATAAGCACTTACTATATATTGATCTTTACGTGTATCCGCTCCAGCCTCCTCTTTTTTCGCAAACTCTAAATTCATCATCAGCGACGTCAGCGGTGTTCTCATATCGTGTGACATCTCGGTCACCAGACTGCGACTCTCTTCTTGCAGCTCGTCAATGGCTTGGAGCTTGTCCAGAAAAGCTTTACGAAGATCCTCAATACTTTTGGAAATCATTGCTAATTCATCATGCCCTTTCACCGTCATCTCATAGTCCAGCTCGCCGCCTTCAAGAATATGAATGTCTTGGTGAATCGTTTGCAGGTAGCGTAAACTTTTGCGAATGCCAAGCAGAACAATGAGGAGAAAAATAAGTGTCGCTCCGAGCAGCTCGAGTGTAAAGGCAAGATCGTGGTAACGAGATGAATAGAAACCATCCACCATGACGCGGCCTTCACCGTCGCTAAACTGAACTGGATACGAATGATGCTCAGCGTACTGGGTCACCTTTTCTTTTCCATACGCCGATTCATCAGCAGCTGAATAGATAGAGTTATATTGCAGCACTTCATCCTTGAAGATGGTCAAATTAATGTAATTCTCTTTTTTCACCCACTCACCAAACGCTTTTCGATCTGTAGAAGACAGCTGATTCTCTGACACGTAGCGGCTGAATTTTTGAATGTACTTGGCTGACTCCTCCTCGTAATACTCGTCTGAACTCAAATATCCGTCAATGAGGTCATTGGTGATCTTTTGCAGCGTCAAAAAGACAAGTCCACTCACGACCGTAGCTGTCAAAATCAATAGTGCTAGCTTTTTGGCTAGTGTATATTTACGATTTGCCAAATCGGTATCCTCTTCCCCATTCTGTTTTGATATATACAGGACGTGCAGGATCATCTTCAATTTTGGCACGTAGCTTTCGAATATGCACCATCACCGTATTGTTGGAACAATAGAAATAAGGCTGTCCCCACACGCTCTCATAAATATTTTGGGCTGAAAAGATTTTGTTTCGCCTGGTCATGAGCAGCTTCAACATACGATATTCTAAATCAGATAGCTTGATTTGTTGATTTTCTTTCCACACTTCATTAAATTCTTCGCTCACCCTTAGCTTGCCCCCAACAAGAAACGTTTCTTCCTGTTCCTTCTTTTCCTGATAGACGGTGTACCTGCGTAATTGTGCAATGACTCTAGCATGAAGCTCCTCTTGTGAAAAGGGTTTTGTCATATAATCATCCCCACCGGCAAGTAAGCCTTCGGTTTTGTCGAATGTACTTGATTTGGCTGTTAGAAATAGAATCGGGACATTAGAAGAGGCTCTCATCTGCTGGCACGTTTCAATGCCTGATATGCCTGGCATCATCACATCCAAAATCACCAAATCGAGCGAATCGTCCACAAACTTCAATGCTTGCTCGCCATTCATCGCTCTTTGCACCTCATATCCAGCACGTGTAAGGGATTCCTGCAAAAGGTCTCCAATATCCTGATCATCTTCTACGATTAATATTCGATGCGTCATGTCTCTCTCACCTCATGATACGTGAATTTCTTATGTCTTTACTATATATCATCTAACAACGTGAAAAGAATACGGTATAAATCTTAACAGGATATGAAAGTGAAGGTCTGCCATCAATTTGTCACATTCATTTCCCAAAATTTGCTTCTTCATAAATTGTTAAGAATTGGTCTTTATATTAATTCATTGTAAGGATTAATGATTAGATCCGAATCACATCTATTATAACAAGAAAAGGAGCATGGATATGAATGCAAACAAAGTAGCACACGCGATGAGTTTGAAAGATCGGGTTCATTTCTTAGACATCGTACGGGGATTTGCCTTAATGGGAATTATTCTGGTGAATTACTTTTTGATCGTGGATTCGGCGAAGGGATTCGATATGGAAGCAAATGATGTCTTTCACAACTTGGTGAATTGGTTCGCCTCAGGGAAATTCATTACGTTATTCTCCTTCCTATTCGGGGTTGGTTTTATGATTTTTATGGATCGAGCTGCTCAGAAGGTGGACAGTCCGAACAAGCTGTTTGCCCGCAGATTAACCATTCTCTTAGGATTTGGCCTTCTGCATGTCACCTTTGTTTGGATTGGTGATATTTTAGCGTATTATGCAGTCGCTGGCTTTTTATTGCTTTTCTTTTACAAACGTACAGCCAAAACCATCCGATACTGGCTGATCACACTCTTTGTGATTCAATTGCTCACACCCTTTTTCACAATGCTGCTTCATACCATCAGTACAGGCTCATCGGGCAAGCCGGACCTTGCCGATTTTGATTTGACCAGCCACAACAGTCTGACTTATTTAGCATCTATTGGTGACCGATGGACAGATATGGTGACGATGGCTTCCAGCTCATTTTCAATCGTCTATTCCATGTTCTACATGTTTTTGCTTGGTGTTTATTTTGTGAAAATGGAGTTTTTCAAAAACATGGAGGCGAAAAAAACGATTTGGAATCGCATTTGGATCATTTGTACCATCGCTTTTCTCATCACACAAGGCAGTACGATCATAGCAGCGGTCAATCCTTTTGAAAATACACTCTGGGTGAACATGGCCACTGCTCTAGAACAAAACGGAGGATTAACTGGCAGTATGTTTTATATGAGTACACTTGCGATGCTGTTTCTACACGTTCCTCAGCTGCGAGGTGCTTTGATGGTATTTACCAAAGTCGGGCGGATGTCACTAACCTGTTATTTGCTTCACTCAATCATTGGAACCATGCTATTTCTAAAATATGGAGCGGGGCTTGTCGATCATCTTCAGCCGGCTGCTACGTTCTTCATGGCTATTGGCGTGTATGTCTTCCTTGTGCTTTTCAGTACGTTTTGGTTAAAGCGGTTTAAGTATGGACCGATGGAATTTATTTGGCGGCAGCTGACGTATGGGAAGGTCAATGACAGATCGAAAACCAATACATTTCATGCGGCGAAGTAAAAGAAAAAAGGCGAATGGCTACAGTTCGCCTTTTTTAATATGTTAAGTTTGTGATTCAGAGACAATCCGTTCACTTTCAATACTGCTCAATCATTTCTTGTAATTGAGTCAAATAACTCTCTTTTAATTCATCTGGGTATTCAATTTTCACATGCTTCCCAAATGAGATCAAATAGTGAGTCATATACGATAATTCTTCTTGGTTGTACCCACCTACAATATATGGAGTATCATCAATGATCTCCAATCTCATATTCGGGTAATGATTCTTCAAAAACTTTTCTTTTCCTTGTTCCGTTAATCGACATTTAAATGAGATATCATGATAAGTTTTTTCGTACTTGAGCTGCATTGCTTTTAATTCTTCCTTCGTAAAGGTGCCTCTGCCTTCTTCTTCAATGATCAAGTCCTTCATAAAGTCACATCTATAGATGCCCCACTTTTTATTTTGAACTTCATATGCTTTGGTGAACCAAATCCCATTTCGATAAAACAACTCAAGAAATTGCAGCCTGATCCATTTATTTTCATATTGAGTGTACGTCATTCTCACGATTTGATCTTCCATCATCGCCTGTAAAATCAATTCCAAATGATTTTGTTCACTAACTGGTGCGACATTATAGTAATGAATCACATCCAAAGTCTCCGTGATCATTTGTTTTCTCTCATCAGACATTGTCGCAAACAGCTTTTGCCGAATTTGTGAGTAGGACTTTTTAAATGGTGTTGCTGATACTAGGTCTAGCGCTTTAAGCGCGAAAAAAATAGCTTGAACTTCATCGGTATTGAAATAAATAGGGACCAATGGAGATTGTTTGATCAGTCGATATCCTCCATGTCTGCCATTTTCAACGTAAAAAGCTAAACCCATGGACTCTAGCTCTTCCATATCTCTCAAAGCCGTACGTTTCGATATGCCAAATTCGGTTTCTAAATCCTTTAACTGAAATGAGTATTTATCACTTAAAAAAATAAGCTCTTGGTTTAATCGTTCTGATTTTTTCATTTTGATTTTCCTTCTGAAAAAGGTGACATGTTTTGTCACCTTTATATTTTATACTCAGTTTATCAAAAGAAAAGGAGCATGTATATGCAAACATTAATCATTAACGCGCACCCTGATTTCACTCATCGAGAAAGTTATTCAAACAAACTGCAAACACTATTTTTAGAACAGTTTAAAGAAAGATTCCCTCATGAAGAACCAACAATTTTACATTTACATGAAACTGAAATTCCTCGTATCGAAAAAGACCAGCTGCTACGTATTTGGAATAAGCAAGCATCTGAACAAACATTAACAGCTACCGAAGAAAAAATCGCTGCTTCTTCATCTGCTTTATTGGCTCAATTCAAAGCACATCATCGAATCGTCATTGTGTCACCTGTTCATAATTTCAATGTGACTTCACGTATGAAAGATTATATAGATAATATTTTTATTGCTAGAGAAACGTTTAAATATACAGAAAATGGTTCAGTTGGTCTGATGACTGACGATTATCGTGTACTTTTGCTTCAAGCAAGTGGCTCAATTTTCACAAATAACGATCGATACACACCTTTGGAATTTTCACATTACTACCTAAAAGAAATATTCCAAAACTTGATGGGCTTTCAACAATTTCATATTGTCCGAGCACAAGGAACAGCGATTTTAGAGGAAGAAACGATCTTGACATCTGCAGCTGACGATTTGTCTAAAGCCTTTGACGAGTTTTACTCGCCTAGCGAGATGTGAATTGGATTTTTTCAAAAACAAAAAGACCAAAAACGTTTGATTTCACGTTTTTGGTCTTTTTTTATTAACCGATTGAACCTTCCATTTCAAACTTAATTAATTTTGGGAATCACACGCAAACGTACGTTCTCTTGTGATAGTGATTCCCATGTTTTATATTTGTTTTGCGTCATATAAAATAATAAGCCGTCATAAGTTTGTGGGTGTTTTGTGGGTGTGCCCACATAAATACATATTAATGAAGGAAGTGAAATACATGAACATAAATAAATTAAGATCATTCCTTTATAAAACATCAAAATACCTGGGTGACGTCAACGCCGTTCAAAAGGCTACTATCGGAAAACGTATCATGCGACGTGCTGCTGGTAAAGCATCCGGCAAGCTAATGAAAAAGATATTCAAATAAAAAAAGAAGCCCTCGAAAGGGCTTTTTCTAATTGAATTTATTAAAGCTGATACTTGATGTATGACCTCTTATCGCCTCATCATGATTCTGTGATAGTGCAAAATAACCGATTGTACTTAATGTCCCCACAATAATAAGGGTTGCTATTACTGACTTAAATTTCATAAAGGCAATCGCTCCTTTTAATTAATTTTTGGAAGTAAAGAACCTTCTCATAGAAGTTCGACGCCCGATCCTTATCTCCTACTGAATTGTACTTTCTTGCTGCATCTTTCGATAATTCTTCAAGAATTGCGTACATGCCTTTTTTGCTCAAATAATCAATGTCACTATGAACTTTATCATAATCTTCCTTTACATAAAGCGCCTTATAGAATGTGAACACTTTAAGCATTACATCATCATTTAATTTTTCAGCCAACTCTATTCCCTGGTAGAGGGTGTATAAGCCGAGATCATTGTCATTATTGTGAAAATACGATCTTGCTAGCATAATCAACGGATCGAGAATTCTGTTCAAGTGTTCATATCCTTGTTCCTTAAAACTTGTCACTGATTCTTTAAAGTATTTTATTGCATTATCTAAATCTTCGGAATGGAAATGGCTTAATCCTAAATTATATAGAGCCGATCCCCTTAATCTTTTAGTCGTACTATCTACTGATTTTTCTAAGGCTTTTTCGAAATGAGGCATTGCTTTTTCGGGGCATCCCATATCAATATAATTCAGTCCGATGATGAAGGAGCATTGAATTTCTCTAATTGTATAGGTGTCTTTTTCTCTATAGCATTCTATGGCTTTCGCTATGTGGTGCATAGACATGTGGGTTTGTTTCATGTGGTAATAGATTTCAGCCATTTTGTAATTGAACTCAGCACTCTCAATATCGTCACTAACTAGAGAAAGTTTTTTTTCAGCACGTTTATAAAATGTAATAGCGTTCAAATAGTTATAATTCTCAAATTCATACATACCGTGGAAGAAGTTAAAATAGTATTCAAGTAATCCCGTTAGCTTCTCTTGTTCCCTTTTTATTTCCAAAGTTAGTTTCTTAAAATCAGCACGCTCATGACCATCTTTCAACGGATCAAGATAATCAAGCATGAGTTTGTGTCTAAACTCCATTAATTGAAAATATAAAAGTAAATCTTGGTTTTCTTCCATGCGGTCTAACGATGCCTTTATTTCCTCTTTATAAGCCTCCGCATCTGCTACGTTAAACCTTTGAATATGATAATACCATTCGTTGATTTTAACGCCTACGTGTGACGATAGAACTTTCTCCATTCCCATCTAACCTCCCTATATCATCCCTACATTTACATATAATAACATACCCATTTATTACTATCACCGCAAAATTCACGCAATTTAGACATTGATCAATACATTATTATTGATCGTTTTTGCGGTCGTAACGCTTAAAGACATGATTACATATTGTAACTGTTAAATATATCCCGAAGAAAACGAGCAAAGCAATGAATATATCATTTAAACGATTATCAGCAAAATAAACGATAGTTCCGACTACAGTCGCAACCAATACAGTTGTAATGAGGTCTTTCATCTAGATCAATCAACCTTTCAATATATTTTCTACATTTTATTACAAAAAAGGTGGTAATCACACAATTAACTGTTTATAATAGGCAATGTATTACAATATTACTAGAAAGAGGGTTAATATGAAAATTTACAAAAGTTTATCTATTGCCGCTATGTCTCTTGTTTTAACGTTTTCTGTAAGCGCTCCCGTTTTTGCTAATGAAAAGGTTCAGACTCCAATTGAACATACCGATCAAACCTCTTATTCAGTATTGGATGACAACGTCTTGAAATCAGAAGTAGAAACTCAAGCTAGTTGGGACGGTCAATTCAAATCAGATTATACCATCCCGTCTCATATTGTTGCAGCCGCTGCGGGTGCTGGCGCATATAAAATTAGTCAATATATGATGAGGACGCTGAATGTCGGTGGAGCTGCGGCGGCTGCGTTTACTGGCATGGTTATGAATTATGTTTCAACAAAAGCCAAAATTAGGCTTGTTTCGACTGAAAAATACAGATGGATCAAAAAATACACTAAAGCTGAATATCAAGCCACAACAAAAATATATCTAAATGGCAAGTATAAAACAACTAAAACAAAAAAATGGATTTCGGAAGTAGACACCAATATTGATAGTTTGGATAAATAAAACCAATAAGAGCCCCCCATCCAGTAACGGACAGGGGGTTTCTTGTTTAACACTATCTATAGTCTTATGTCTATAGATTTTTATTTTAATAGCTTTTCTAGCTTCGCTTTTGTCTTTGGTCCATAGATGCTGTCAGCGCTAAGACCATGCATGAGCTGGAATCGTTTGACCGCATTCGCTGTTTTCGGTCCGTAATAGCCATCAATGCCGTTATTTTTTGCGCCTTTGTCTGGATAAAAGTAGAGTGCCGCTATAGCTTCTTGAATTTGCTTTACAGTGTCACCTTTCATCAAAGGTGCTTTTACCTTAAAGATGCCTGTTGGGAGCTTGTACGCCTTCTTAGATGCTTTTTTCTTAGGTGTTGTTGCTGATGATGTTTTCTTAGGCTTAGATGATGATGTTTTACCGCCCAATGCCTTCAGCTCTTTTTCAATGGCTGCTTTAAATGAGTTCCATCTACCTTCTCCAAGGATGCGGTGAGGACAATACTTTCCGTTCCAGTCTTGATGCTTGCGTACTCGATCAACACCCCAACCACGTTCTTTTAGTAACTGTGCCACAAATTGAATGGCCAACTTTTCAGCAGTTTTATATCTAGTTCCACCAGATTGACTATAACAAATTTCAATAGCGATTGACTTGCGGTTACCGGTTCCGTTTGTGCCGTCTCCAGAGTGCCACGCATTTCGGTCTAACGGAATTGCTTGGATTACCTCTTTATCATCAACCGCAAAATGATAGCTCGTTGAGCTAGTGTTATTGATCATATAGCTAATTTCACTTTTAGCTGCTGCGTCATTCGCTGTATTGTGGATGGTAATGTATTCTGCATCCATTTTGTTCGGACATTTTAAACCGTATCTGATGGATGGGACCATGTTCTTTTTCACTTTGATTGTCATGCTCATCTACTCCTTAATTTGTTTTTATATAGAAAAAAGCCGCCGATTACTCAGCAGCTTTCTTTTCCTCTTCTTCTTTTTGGCTGTCAGACTCGATCACATGAAGACGGTCTGTGATGGAAGCTGGAATTTTTACGCCGATCTGCGCAAGGTTCTCTACAATTGAAAGCCCTTCGTTTGCGATATAAAAAAGCACTGTCCCGAAGGTCAGCACTCCATTTAAGCCCATGATCTGATCAATGATATTAGCCACAATCACGACAACAAAACTAAGCATTTTACGCACGTAACCGAACCATGCTGTACGGCTGCGTAGTTTGCCAACTTTCCACGCTTTGATGATACCCGTCAGAACGTCAATAACACTTAGCAGCACGAGCAAGTCCAAAAATTTCACACCGCCAAATAAATAAGTCTTCGCTAAATCCAAAGTTTCAAAGTTAATAAACACTATCGTTTCCTCCATTTCGTTAATCACCTCCTTTAAGAAGGCAAAATAAAAAGCACCTGTTAAGATGCTGTTGTTCCTAAATCTACTGATACACTTGGCTTGTCGAATGCAAGACCTGTTATCTCTTCAAATTCTTCTTTTGTAATGACGCCCATTGCTACATAATCACGCATAATCTCAGGTGTATAAACTTCCCAAGCCCAAAACACTTTTAAATCTTCTGCTGTAGGGTATATCACGATGTGCCCCCTCGCTGTAGCTGTGCTACTTGATGCGTTAGCATGGCAACTTGTTTTTTAAGCATTGTGACAGCATCAGCAGGTTGCGGCTTTGGCTTCAAGCTATCAATATACTCCTTAGATGCTGATTCAAACCACTCTTTCTTGCTCTCATCATATTCAGGAAGATATAAACCCTTTTTCGGCCGTACATCCGTAGCATTTTTCGGAATCTCTTCATAATCACTTATCACATCTTCACCTTGATATTTAAAATTTTCGTCATAGTAATAAACGTGCATGATGCTTCCCTCCCTTACCACAATGGAATTTCTTCGTTTATCTCAATACGTGTTACTTTTGAGTTATCGTTCGCATTTAACCCGTCGAACTTGAGTGCACCATCTACGCCAAGCGTCAAACGTGCTGCTCCGTATGATCCAACTGTAGTGCCTCCAAAAGTAGTTATACCGGATGGTTTTTGAGCAAAACGAGCAATGATAGTCTCGTTCGCTGGTATTCCTTCGAAAGACCCCCGAAGATGTAAAGAGTTTAGACGTATCGAGAATTTGAGTGGATTTCCGGCAAAGTGTTTTGTTGTTCCAGTAACAAGTGTGACTTGATTCCAAGTGCTGTTTAAGTCTTTTTCGGATAACACTCGATCCCATCCTTTGAAACCTTGGGCATGAAACGTACCGATCCAAGTTATGTTATCAAAAGACCTTGTAGCGATAATGCACTTATAAACTACTTCATTTTGTTCATATGCCGTCTCCAACACATTGATGTAATAGAAACTCGTATCATTATCTACTGGTGCATTCAACAATTGTGCCCCCATGTAAGGACCTGTAGGTAGGGTGAATATGTCGGTACCATTCGGTACCCTTGCAACTTTACCATTGTTAGGCGTGAGTTTATAAAGCTGTCCGTTGTTCCATTTATCTTTTTCGCTCTGGGTTATTTTATCTTTTTCATTAAGGGCACGTGTCCAATCAGCCCATGTAGAATCTTGATTGCGTACTCTGTAAAACGAATCCTTACCGTTCGTGTCATATGCAGTCTGTAAAAGAGTACTACCATAACTTATCACTATCATGAATGACCTATTAACTGCTGGTGGTCCATTTAAACCCTTGTTATAGATAAGATAAAGACCGGTATCAGTTATCTCGTTGTAATCTGTGGTCTCACTTGTCCCTTTATAAATGGGCTTACCATTACTTTGGGTCAATCTAAATAATTGACCATTATTCCATTTGTCTTTTTCTGCTTCTGTAACATGGATTTCGCTATTCTTAGCATGTTCATCCGTATATTTCTTGGCTGCTAAAAGTGCTGCGTCTACTTTAGCCTGTGATCCAGTAGTTGTTTCTTTTGCATCCCATGATTTTTGTTTTGCTTCTGTGACATGCAACTTTGTATCCTTAGCGTGTTCATCTACTTTACCTTGTGCGCCTTCTTTAGTCTCGATCTTATCCAAGTCCTCAAACTTGGCCCTCAGATCATCAATCGTTTGTATAGACTCTTCGTAAAGCTCATTTATCTTTGCTCTTAAAGCCTCGAACTCGTCCACATAGTGTTCTGTGATTGGGACAATATCTTGATCAATGAGGGACTTTGAAATGTTAAAAGAGAACTGATGCACGGACATAGATTGATCATTTGTATAATACAAATTCAGCTCAGCTTGTACATTTCCATAATGCTTGATCTCTTTATCTGACAAAACGTACTCGGCGTGACCATTCACTCTATCAACTATCGTTACGTCTCTAATGAATCGGCTGCCGTCGGCCATAACTAATACAAGTTTTCCCGTGACAGCTGCTAAAGGCAACGGCGCGCCATCTTTCGTGAGTTTAAATACCAACCGTGCTGTCTGACGATCCTGTGTCCAAAAATTGATATTGGTTGTAATGCTTGAACTGGTGTATGCATTCACATTGAAATCAAGTTTCCCATTTTTAGAAACCATAAATAGCACCTCCTATCTAATAAATACTTTTGCAATACCATAACCCATTTCGGAATCATAAGGCGTTTCAATATTCATCACTTGCCAATTGGACTGACCTTTTGTCGCAACACCGTTTTTAGCTTTGACTGAATCACCAACGTTTACTGTGTCATCAATCCGTACCATGACTTGTCCAACCAATCCAATCACATGCCATTCTTTACGTTCGGCTCTTGACTGATAGGCTTTTGACTTTTCAGGATCATAGTCAGGGTTTTCTATAGGTAAATCTAGCACCTCGAAAATTTCATTGCCTTCTTCATCATAGTGAGCAACTTCAATTTTTTGAGTTATCAAGGTCCCAAAACGATCACGTAAATACTTCCCTTGCCATTCAAATGTGGATTCTCCGAGAACAACTGCAGCAGTATTTGACACCACTCCTAGTAGATAATCACCTAATTGCGCTGGCATAATTTTTTCGCCTTTCAGTGTAACCATTGTACCTGTCGGAATCTCATGACCACTTGCGCTTTCAAAATACTCCGCGTAATCCGAAAGAGAAGATCCGCCACGTACTTGACCTGCACTCGTGATGTTTCCTGATTTAGATGAAATTTGCCATTTAAGATCGTTGTATCCCCCTGAAATAGTGTAACTCTTTGATTGTTTGACATTATGTGATGACAAGATTGTACGGGCATATCCATTACCCTTCGTGTGGCTGTTGTTGGATGCGATGACAGCTTGTCTTGATCCTTCGGTTGACGATCCCGCCCTAGAAGCTAATACACTATTTGCAGGACCTTTTGTTTTACATGAACCCGTAGCAGCAATGACCGCGCTCGAATCTGACAAAGCGTGTCCTGACGTTGAACCAGCAACCAATCCACCTTTTAAGCGTGTCGGCATCTGCTTATTAGTATTTTTAGCTAGATCTGCTGCTTTGCTATAGCCATTTGCGTGTACTCCTACAATCGTTGTTTGTGTATTAGGTGAATACACCCCAATGTTGCCGTTAGAATGAATAAGATTTCCTGCCATCAGTTTGACTGAATAGACTCTTCCACCTATCCCAATCCCTATAGGTGCGGAATTCTCGATATTAAAGTTCGTGATAGTAACATCATCAGCTCTTTGCGGGCCACCAAAAACTCGAACATCGTGAGAAGCTCTTTTAAAGCCAGTGACTGTTAAACCATTGATATCCACCCGTCTACTTTTGTATTGAATAGCAACAACTGGATTCCCTTTGTAGTCATAAGATGGATTACCTATAGCTGTAAAATTAGTGACTTTAACACGATGGTAAGCAGATACCACAAGCGCTCTAGGCGATAACCCCTTGTACATATCGTTAAATACAGGCTCAATCGACACACAATTAGTAAACGACACATCACGCGCGGTCGTACTTTGCGGATCAGACGCACTGTGGTGGCCTATGTGTCTTGCATCATAGCTCCGCACATCTCGATACGATACATGATCTGATACATGAACATTTTGAGCCGCCGGCCATTGTGCATGTGCTTTGACCTCTACTCCTCTAATGTTCCCGCTTGTATAAGATCCGTTCACCCAAACATTTCGAGAACCATCATCTATCTCAATACCGTTTGAATTTGCTGTACCCTCTTTATGTGCTTTTCCACTCGGATTGGAACAATGACATTTATCAATAAAGATGTACTCGCTGTAATGAGTAGTGATACCGTCATCACCGTACCCACTCGCCTCACAGTTCTCAATCCAAATATATCTACATCCATCTTTTGTATAATTAGATCCTGATATATTGTAAGATGGTGCGGTGAAGTCAAAACCATGTAATCCCGGATTAATTGATTGAACATTTTTCACCCAGCCAAAATGGACTTTGACGAAAGTTAATGCACTTGAGGCAATGCCGCCCGTTGCCCTCATGCCGCCCTGTCGATCACGATTCCAGTCTAACGAAAAACCATCAACATAAATGTTTTTGTTGCCGCTATGGTCTTTGTTTGTTAAAAGAATCGTGCTGGCAGGTGCATCATCATGAAGTTTAAAAGTAGTAATCCCTTTTCCCTGTCCAATCAATGCTGAATTAGAAGGAATACGGATTCCACGAACGATGTATACGCCGGCAGATGCTTTTACTCGAACTCGCCCGTTTCCAAACGCCTTTTTAAAAGCCTCTGTAGAGTCTGTCTTTCCATCGGGTACGGCTCCAAAATCGTCCACATTTACCTCACGCTTAAATCTTTTTTCAATCTTTGCAAACTCGTAGTCTAAGCGATCTTTGGCCGTCTTGTGTATACTTGCATCCATTGCGACTCGTATATCTACAACCTCTTTTACGTCCTTGCCGTCATGATTCAGCACAAGATTTGTAATTCTAGCCCACATATTTTCTATCCTATTTGCAACAGTAAACAAGCCATGTTTAATTTGACTAGAAGAGTGCGCTTTTTCATGGTTCTTATGAGAGTGTAATTCTGTAGCGTTTTTATTAAGCTCGTTTTCAATTGTCTTCATATCCCCGCGCAATTGGGATTCATAGACTGAATTTCTTGTCGTATCGTAATCCTTTTTAAGCCGGACCAATATATTCACTCCTTTCGATTCCAAAAGAAAAAACGCTTCTAATTGAGCGTTCTCATCAATTGATCTATATATCTTTTTTGCTGCTTAATCTGCCGCGCCTGGCTTACTTGATAATCCTGAATATCTTTTCGGAAGTTAGCGAAAGTCATTTTAGGACTGTCATAAGGATTAAGGGGGTTATAGGTTACAGACACTAGTCTTACATCGTCTTCAAACGTGATCCCGTTCGCCGTATCAGCAATGACATGTATGGTGTCACCCTTCCAAAAATCCTCTTCTATGCCTTGTAGTGCTGGCTCATAGATATACTGATACTCTGCCTCGACGACCACATCAGGATACGGGTTTACATGCTTTTTCAAAGCAGATACCATGTTGCTTGCTTTTTTTACTGTGTCATCTCTTATCGGCTCACCCCAGCGCGGCTTACCCTCGATCAAAAATTTATCTTCGGCAGGATGAATGTATAGGATTGGCTCGAATTCGTATTCAGGCTCTTTCTCCTTTTCATCCTCGTTCGTTTTTGTATCAGTTGATTTAGTCTCACTTTTCTTAGCTTTCTTTTCTGCACCGTAACCCCATGCGCGAGTTGACGTGTTTTGATCATTGATCTTCAACTTAAAGCCTGGCATATTGTATCGGCTGTCAAAAGTGTAATCTACTACTCTTCCCATCTTTTTATATACATAGATGACGTAGTTGTTTACATCAAGCTCTATTTCATAGTCATCAACAATCTGATCCATTAATTCGATTCTATTCTTTTCGCCGAAGCCGTCTTGATCAACGGTATCAAATGCTGATTCTTTTTCTTTCAGGACATACTGAAAAGGTGTATCCGCAAGTGCAATGTCTAGCGCTTCTTTAATGTTGAGTTTCTTTGACGTTTTTTCCTCGACCCTGCTATTTACAAGAAGAACAGTGTACACATGATTGGCCGTTACCTTTTTCTGCAGCACGTTTTTTCTGCTTTGATCAAGTTCGATATCTGTAATGTAATATTTTTGATGGTTGTAAACTTTTTCATCCAGGTACAGTATGTTCCCTGTAACAAGTAAATCAAATTCAGTTCCGTTATCCTCAGTCCGCAATAGGGTAAAGGTGAAACTCTTCTTACCTGTTGTATCGTCTTGAAGCTCCAACACAGCGCCGACGATTTCCACAAGCTCTTTGCCGTCTTTGGTTGAGACATGCAGCTGCCTAAAATCAATATCAGAAGGTAGCCCGTCATTTAACTCTACATCCTTGCCCTGATACTCTTTACTTGGATAAGAAGGTTTAGTTGGTGTTTCAGGTTCGCTTGGTTCTTCTGGAACATCGGGAACGGTTTCGCCATCGTACTTAGTCAGATTGTATTTTTCAATGATGCTGTTGAGTTTTGACGGGTAATGTATATCAGTAGCGTACCCAGCTTTTGAAACTGCTACAGTAGCTTTTTTGTAATCTTTTTCACCGACCACTGCCTTGTAACGACTCAAACGGGTGTATAGGCTTCCAAGATCTGCTAAACTCTCTGCGTATGATGGATACTTTCTAAACTTAGCTTGTATCCTTGTAACGTTCCCCTTCTTATCTTGCTCACTTGTCCACATAAGAACATATTTACCGTTATATGTCCCTTTAATTCCAAACAAATTATTTGCTTGTTTAGAAAGACCACTCGTCCCAAAACCACTTTCTAAGCACCCTTGAGCAATGACAAGGCTTGCAAGAACGTTGTATTTTTTGTAAACCTTTTGTGCTCCCGGTGCCAGTTTTTTGATAAAATCAGCCGCAGCCATGACATCCCCCTTTTACGGAAAATAAAATCTTGTATCGAATACAATTTCAAAGTCATTTGTATTCTGTATCTCAAAGTCATTCATACCTTTATCTAAGGATGGCAGCCTTCCCGACGTTTTCAATCTTTTATTACCGACAACGGTATACTGTTTCAGGTTTCTAACCTGCTGGGACTTTTTCAGTTCGGCTTCTATTTTCAATCTTTCGTTATTCGTGTGATTGATAATCGTTATGTTTTTTCCCTTTGCGTTAAGCAGCACATTGTAATCATGCTGCAGTGGATTAATTGGTACGCCGGGATTGAAAACACTAAACCGTTTTTTGTTTTTAAATCGGTACTGCAGATCGTCGCGCCTTTGGATACCCATTCCTGAAAACCATCTCTCGCCGGAAAAATTCTGAGCGCTTAAAGACGTGCCTTTTGACTCTGCTAACCCTGTGATATTGTTAAAATCCACCTGAAAAGATACCTGGTTTTTTTGCTTGTCTTTGGGTATTTGAAACCCTCCGTCACACGTAACCGCAAAACGTCTCCCAGGAAGCAGATCACATGAGATGTAATACCAGGAGGGCTGAACAACGAGATCATAAAACTCGTGTCTATACTGATAAAAGTTTGCCGCGATTTTAGCATCAAGCAATATCTCAACCTTGATAGACCTTTCTTTGTACACTATGTCGCGTGGATGCTGCGTCGGTACAAGTCCGTTAAACCTAGTTAACTGTACAAGCTCCCTGTCAGTGCTCGGCGCATCAGGCGCAAAGCTAAGTAACTTAAAATAGGGCAGCAACCCCGATAAAGGTTGCTCCCCCATTCCGTCTCTGAAATCAAAATACAGATCCATTTATCTTTTCAGCCCTCCTTTATAGGCGTTCTGCTCATATTTTTGAGCGCTCTTTTTATCTAGTATGGATGTGTCTCCTTGATTAAAAATGATGTCTGCTAAATGCTCACCGCCAATAATGACAGGTGCAGGATGGATTTTGATTGTTTGCCCTGTAGCACTTACGCTTTCATTGTTCGTTTGTAGATTATTTGATAGAAGACTAATAAGGGCATCTAGCTTTTGGTTTAATACAGGCGTATCAATCTCATTTCTCACAGTCAGTTCAGCGCGCATTGTGTTTATTTCATCTGCTGCTCCCTGGATGTTAAAAGCCATTCTATTAATTTCAGACTTAAATGACGACATAGCACCTTGCGCCATAGATGCAGTGCTTTTTTTCACGTCTTGAGCTTTTTCATCAAGGCCTATAATGAATCCATCTCCAAAGTTTGCACCTTCTGCAATAGTCTTTTTAGCCGGAGATTTAGACTGTATAGAATCTTTCAGTGAACGAATTGCCACTTTACCGATAGCCCAAGCAGCTTTCCACACCGAACCACCTGCACCAGCCACACTACGGATACCGTTAGCGAAACCTGTAGAAAAATCAGCACCGACACTGTTTGTTTTGACACTTGATAAGCCTTGTTTTCCCGATTGTGCTACGGTGCTACCCGAATTACTAGCGTTTCCGGCTTGACTGCGGATGCCAGATGCAAATTGAGTCCCTGCTTTTTGTCCGCCTCCACCATCGGTTGTTTTGGCAAGCTGGGCTGTTGCTGTCGCGCTCACCGAAGATGCTGCAGACGTATTGGCACCCTTTGTGCTTGTTATTCCCGCACTGTGGCTCTTTCCTTTTGTTGCACCTGCTTGAGTAGCTTGGGTCGTATTTTTATTAAGATTGGATAATGCCGTTTGGTTTACGCTGCTTGCTGCCGTGCTTGTGCTACCTTTTGTTGAGCTTATACCTGCACTGAATGATTGGCCCTTTTGTGAACCGGATGTTTTAGCTCCTGCATTGCCTTCACTTAGCTTTTGCCTAAGTGCTTGCTGCAGCACTGTACCACTGTTAGATACGTTAACTTTTGACGAACTGATACCGTCACTAAACGATTGACCTTTTTCTTGTCCTGCAATTCTAGGGATGCCGTTTTCCTCACGTAATTTAAGATCCAATGACTGTTTTAGAATAGAACCACTCGCCAATGTATTTGGTGTGGCATCTATTAGACCATCAGCAAATTCATCGCCCATTTTCTTTCCTGATTCACGGGCGGATGTTGCGCGGTTGAATTCGTTTTCTATCTTTTCAATCGCTTCATTTGCTTTGCTCGCGGACTCTTCTGTAGAACGGCCCAACCCCTCGTTAAACTCTATGAGCGCTTTTTTCGTTTTTTCTAATGCTTCTTCTTTGCTATCTCCAAGTTTTTGCAAGAATGCTACTTGTTTTTCGGCCCATCGTTCTTGGTACTTCGCTTCACTTTCTTCCATTTCAACAAAGATTCCCATTGAATTACTGGAATATTCTTTTTGCTTTTCCAGGGCTTTTCCCGTTTCCAAGTCCAGTAGTTTTCCATCTTGAGCCATTTGATCAAATAACGCTTTTGAATTGTTTTTATACGCTTCTAGGTTCTTAGCAAGAGCCTCTTGGTAATCGGCATTTGATTTTTCTTTGAAGGCTTTATAACTTTCAGCGTTTTCCGCATCTTTCACCATTGCTTCATCTAAGATCTTATTTCTATAGTCTCGATCTTCTTTTGCTGCCTTCTGTCCTTCTTTGTATATTTCTGTGATTTGATCATTGTAACTTTTAGCATTTTTAAAAGAGAGTTTATTTTGACTCTCGGAAACTCTCTGCTGGATAGCTAAAGCATCCTTTTGATTAGCTGCAAATTTACTCGTTGCCTCTTGATAGAATGAAACAATGCTTTCAAATCGTTTCTTTTGAGAAGCATTCATGTTTGATGATAATAAATCTGTTTCATCCTTCAATTTTTTGAGTTGACGCATCTTCTCTCGAACATTTTGAACATCTTTATCAATGTTCCCGACTAGTTGATCTGTCACATCTTCTCCGATTTTCTTTGTCTCTTTATCCTGATCTTCAAATAATCCTTTGAGAACTGCGATTGCGTCTGTTTTAAATCCTTCTAGCTCTTTAATCAAAGAAGAAGACATTTCTTGATAGGTAGTCAATAGATTGCTTGCCATCTTCTCTGCTTCTTTTCCTGAAACCTGTGTTAACTGAAACAGTTGTGAAGTGGCTCTTTCACGCAAGTTGACGTATGATCCGGCCGCTTTTTGTGTCGCTTTAGAAACGCCCTCACCATATAGAAGAGCCGATTCTTTCGCTTCTTCTTGTTGTTTCTTTTGGTTTTTAAGCTGCTCATTATACGCATATGTCGCTACGGCAATACCGCCTAATAATGCCGTTCCACCGACTATTGCAAGCCCCACTGGACCCGTAAATGCTAAGAGCGCACCGATACCCATTGTGAGCGTTGCGACTGCTGTTGTGGCACCCAAGACACCCGTAGCAAACAACGCAGTTTTAGCAACCGTTTGGGCTGTGGCAGAATCCATTTTGTTAAACATAGAAACGATGTCTGCGCCTTTTTCAGCTAGGTTACCAAGCGCAGGAAGTAAACTTTTAGTTAGTTTGATTTTTGCTCCTTCTACAGCAGAATTAAAGGCAACGATGCTGCCTCGTGCATTATCTAGCATCGTATCTGCCATATCTTGAGCAGCACCGTCTGATTCCTTCAAAGCCTTTGTGTTCTCTTTTAAAGCCTTGCTGCCTTTTTGTAAGAGAATAGCCCAATGTTTATAAGACTCAGCGCCTACAATGGTTTTAAGGGTTGCGGCTTGCTGCTCTTTCGTCATGCCTTTCATGCCCTTTTCCATTTCTGCAACGACTTCCGGCATGCTTTTCATATCTCCGGCCGCATCAAAAAATGCGAAGCCTAAGTTATCAATTACCTTCTGAGCTTTTTTTGCAGGTGTTGCCAGACGAATCAATGATGTACCAAACGCTTGACCTGCGATAGAACCTTGTAAACCTGCATCACCAAACGCCATGACTGCGGCCGCTGACTCTTCTAACCCCCAACCTAGAGAATTGGCGTTAGGTGCAAGGAACTTCATAGCCTCTCCCATTTGTTCTACGTTGGTGTTTGCGTTAGCAGCACCGTATGCAATTACATCCGATGCGTGACCTGCTTCCTCAGCTTTCAAGGCAAAAGCCTGCATCATATTAGAGGAAATGTCGGCGGCGGCAGCTAAATCTAGTTGACCTGCAGCTGCTAAATTCAACATACCTGGCATGGCTGCGTAAATATCGTTTGCTTTAAATCCAGCCATAGCCAGGAAACTTTGTGCGTCTGCTGCTTGACTAGCAGTAAAAACTGATGTTGCCCCAAGATCCATTGCTTGTTTTTCTAGCTTTTTTATTTCTTGGGCTGTACCACCTGAAATAGCTTGGACCTTACTCATTTGCTTTTCAAAGTCCATACCCACTTGTACTGCATCTTTTAGTGGGAGGGCCAAGCCAGCAAAAGCAACACCCGTAGTCATTGCTACCGAAGCACCCGTACTTCTCATTTTGTTGCCAACTGTATTCATTCTTTGGCCCATTTTATAAAGCGATGAGGATGTTCTTTTTATCTCAGCTTCCATCCTCTGAATTTTGTTGGTCGTTTGTGTTAACGCGTTTTGCGTTTTATTCATTTCAGCTGTTGCATAGTTCAGTCGGCGGGCTAGGGTTTGCGTTGATTCAGCATCCTTTCCCTTCTTGATGGCTGAATCTGCATACGCTCTTTCAAGCGCTTTGACCTTCATTTTATGCTGGTCTAATTGCTGTGAAAGGGTTCTGACTTTCGTTTGTGACGTTTTCAGTTCATTGCCCCACACACCAACAGCAGTCTTATTTTTTTCAAACTCAGACTTTATGTTCTTCATTTGAGTTGAAATTGCTTTCATTTCCCCGTTAAATTGGGACGAATTAGAATACAGCTTTACTTTAATGTCTTTGCTCAATCCCTCACCACCTTTTTACAGTCCAGGTATTTGATCAATGTATAAAGGCTTATCCGATGCTGCGGCGTTCTTACTTGGCTTTTCCTTGCTCGCTTCTTTTCTTCGCGCAAGACGTTTCAGATGGTAAACAATGTCCATCTCATCTATCTGATTTTGAGTAAAGCCAATGTCCTCTAATGCGTTATACATATCAAGGACAGCATCGGACAAACTTACTCCCCCGGCTCTGCTTCCTCTGCAGTTTCAGGATTCAGGATCTTGCTCGCTTCAACGATATTTCCGATAACATAGTTTGCAGTTGCGTAGATTGTTCTAGTTAAAAGTCGTGAATCAATGCCTTGTTCAAATTCTTCTGCTGTAAACTTGTTTCCGAAGACTTCGCAGATAAACTCTGATTGTGCGCTTGTATAAAGTCTTTCAGGATCATTTGATTCAAAGTCTTCTGTTACTTCTACCGCGGTTCTAAACAAAGCACCTGTGATAAAGCTAGGTGTCGAGAACTTCTTTTTCTTGCCATTTAAATGTAGTTCTATTGTCATTGCTTCCATGTTATTGCCTCCCGATTACAAAATAAAAAAGAGCGTTATTAAACGCCCTTTCCGATGTCTACTGAACTTGTGGAATCCTCTGTATCTTTTCCTTTTGCAAACGACGCCCCGTCGTATACAACTTGTTTAAACCATTCATCGGGATCAAAGCCTTCGTCGAACTCAGCTTGTGCCTTCCAACGGTTTTTCCCCTTCTTATTTTGAAGAGTCATGAAACCTGCTTTAAATTTTGCTGTTTCAGGATCTGCTTTACCTTCTGTCGTTTTGTTTTCGTTAGCCATCAATTCAGGAAGTCCCTTTAAGAACCAATAATATCTGTGCCCGCCTGTGGATGTTTTCGCTCTAAACCCGAAAGCCAAGAAAACCGCCTTATCATCAGAGCTGGCAAAAGAAATCCCATTCTCGACCTTGTGACCGAAAATTTTGTTTTGCACCTCAATAGGTAAATCTGCTATTTCAGCTTCAAGGTCAATGTCACCCATGTTGTTAAAAGAATCAAAAACTCCGTTATCGGCCCAAAATTTAGACTGCTCTGATTTAGGATCGACTTTGACGTTTACAGCTCCTGGCAGTCTTTCAGGCTTTGCATATTCAAGTCCTTTATCGTCGTCTTGAATCAGCTCAGCATAATGAAACATGTCTAATCCGTAGATTGTTTTCCCCATCTGTTTTCCTCCTAGAAAAATGTTTTGACGTACCTCATGCCTCTGTGAAAGATTTTTGTATCTGTTTCGTAAAGATCCACTGAATCATATCTTCCGTAACCTAAATCTTTCATAAGGCGATCTATTTCTTTCGCTATTTCTGTTTCGTCTTTCCGTGTGTCTGCTTTTGAAAATATGCTTAGTTGGAACCGTACCTCACTTGCTGCCGAATGGTTGTCTCTGTACTCCTGATCCCTATTTGTAATCTCTGAAAATACAACCCTGGGGAATGCGGCCACATCATCGGCCACAAGATTATGAAAACCACCTGTGACAAGCTGCTTTAATTCATTGTTTTTTATTAACGCTGCACTCAATTCTTTCTTTGCATCAAGACTCATTTAATAGGTGCCGTGATAATTCTTTCCATGATTTTCACAGCTTGTCCCTCCCCTTCGATTCTGGCTTTCTCGATGAATGGATGTGGCGGCATTTTTGACGTGCCCCATTCTAAAAAGCGACCTCTGTAAGCGACTTTTTTATTCGGCCCAACCGAAACAAACAGCTCACCGTCTTTTGATTCTCTTGTAGCTGAAACGGTGATGTTATCGACCATGTGAGGCTGATTTTTTGAACTCTTATTCACGTTACGTTTTTGGTGCTCTGCTATTACTTCTCCGCCAGCTTTAAGAGCGACCTTTTCAGCTTTTTCCACGTCGTCACCAATTTTATTAAAATATCTCGTTAAATCTTCGAACCCTTCAATATCCATATCAGCCATTTATGCCGACCTCGTTACAAGTAATTTCAAGCTGCTTCTTTTTATTTTCAATGTCGTTGTAATCCATGACATCAAAAGTGCGGTAGATCGGCTCTCCTGCCTCGTCTGATCCAGTTTGATGAAGAATACGCATATCTTGAGCAACGTCTTCTCTGTATCTAATTGTGATTTTCTTCGGTGACTTAACCCCTAGCGCGCCAGCAACAAGCGTGTCTGACTTTGATCCGCTAAAACCTTCGATAGTTCCCCATGTCTCAAAGACATTTTCATAGGCTTCATTCCATTTCAGCTCGTCGTCCTGCATCCTTTTCTTTTTCTGGAAGATTAACCGCCGATTCAGCTTGCTTATCTTCATCATCCTCTTCTACCTCCACATAGCGAAGTTGAGTTAGTTGATCCCGAATAGTAAAAGGGATGGATGAGCCGGAAACGCCTGACTCATACACCCCTCGATTTTCGTACCAATGAGCAACAAGCATGCCTGTTACAAGTGCATACTGCGCATTACCTTCTACATACCGTCCTATTCCGTTTTTGATGTATCCCTTTGCTGCAGTAATTAAGGTTTTAAGCAAGGCATCATCTTGGTCGGTATCAATTTTTAAATATTCATCTTTCAGCATTTTTAAATCCATAAAAGACCGCCTACTTATTCGGTATTTTCTTTACCCTCTATTTTGTCGACTCGCGACTCTAAATCAGTGATCATTTTTTGCACTTCTGAATTGATATTGTCCCATTTAACGCTACCTTTACCGATTGTCCGTGAGTTCACAGATCCATCGCCTAAATGGTCGTTTTTAATAGCCCCCGTTTCAATTACTGCGGAATCTCCTTTGTCACCTTTTGGGCCTTGCTCTCCCGGATCGCCTTTTGGACCTTGAGGACCAGTATCACCTTTTGGTCCTTTTTCACCTTGCATCCCTTGAATGAAGAGAGGGTTTTCTTTACTGTTTCCTTTTACATAAACAGGCGTGATAGGCTTACCGTCTGTCCCCTCCTCTGCAGATGTGTATACTCCATTACTTTCAAACAAATAATCTTTAGCCATGATAGATCAATTCCTTTCAATTATTATTCTTTGCTCAGTTTACTTTGCAGCTCTTTTATTTCGTCTTCCATTCCCTTAAGCCTAGTTTCAATAGACGAATTAAGATGCTCCGGCATGATGCTTCCTGTCCCGATGTTTGCCGACCGGACAGCTTTTTCAGCCAACATTTCATGAGTAACGCTTCCTGGTGCAGCTGATCCGCCGCCACCTAGACTCACTTCCTGGCCGTCTTTGACGATTTTTCCACCTGCTAATTCTAAAACACCACCGATGACAGTTCGATCCCCGCCGTCAGTGGTGTAGTTTTTCGTCACTCGCATGACTCTTCACCTCATCTCGATTTACTCGTTTATTGACAATTGACCGTATACTACTGCTTCTTTATCCCAAGCCACAACGTCTTCACGTTCAATCGCTCGTACTTTCGTTGTGTTTGTTTCAAATGATCCTGCTGCAAGATTCGTATAGTCGATAGACTGTTGCTGTCGATCAAATAAAACAACTGCCTCTTTTAAATCCCCAACGATTACAGGTGCTTTCCCTGCTTTTGTTTTCAAGACTTTGTTTGAGATCACCACCACGCGGCGACCAAACAGCATTTTGTTTGTCGGCTCGGATGGAATGTCTTTGAGTAGATATTTGCCGTCCGCGTCTTTCAATTGATCAAGATAGTTGAAGCCATCCTGATTTGTCATGATGATCGCCCCGGCAGAAATGGCAGTATCTAGCGTAACGTTTAAAGTCTTTTTAATGTCATCCAGGCCTTTAAATTCAACCTTTTTCAAATCGTCAAGGATTTTCAGGATAAGTGCATTTCTTGTTGCGACTGATTTTTTAACGAACCATTTCGCGACATATGTCATGATCGCTTGATCTGTATCTTGCAGCAATGTATTTGAAAGTGGTAAAAGCCCCGCATAGTCAGTGATGGTATATGTTAGTTTTGTAAACTTAGGCTGGTCTGTTTCTGGAATGTTTCCCATTTCCTCGATGTCTTGGAATGGTGTCATGTCTCCGTTTTTTTCAAGCATACGGCTACCTGATCTTGTTGCCACAGGCTCGACTGTTACATATTGCTCAAGTTGATGTAGTTGCTCCCGCTTTAACTCTTTAATAGTTCTTGAAATATCTTCGGGGATCAGGATTCCGCCATCTTCTTCGTTTTTTCCTGACATCGCTCTGAATTCAGGATTTTCTAGGAATTCACGTTCTTCATGTGTTAAGGATTTACCTCGAAGAGACTTCATGAACAATTGGGTGAACTTCTTTTGACGTTCCTCTTTATCCCCTTCGGCTCCTTTTCGCCCCTCCGGGTTACGTTCTAGCTCCGGCACAAAATTTTCACCGCCAGGTAAATCAGGCACGTCAAGTGATCTTCCTTCTACCATCAGTTCAATTTGATTCTTGAGTTCTCTTACTTCATCAAGAAGCTGGCGCGCTTCCTCTGTTTTTCCTTCTGCTAGTGCTTTATCAGCATCTTCTTTCTTTTGCGTAAACTGCTGACGTAATTCAATTTCTTTTTTAGACATTTGTATTTTTCCTCCTTATTGAATGCAAAAAAGCCTCACTCTGGAAGATCAAGGCTTAATAGCTCCAATTCAATTTTTAAAATTTCATCTGTTGGTACGCTTCGTTGTTCTTTCATTTCTTCTACTTTCTCTAAGCTGCGGGCACCTACTACAGCTTCGGTATCGCTATACGCTGGTGTCGTTACAAGAGATATGTCATATATGCGGTGAATGTTGTTTATTCTTCGTTCGTATATGTCCTCGTTTTCGTTAATTCTCCATTCGTCGGGTTCGTCTCCGTTGTAATCCAACGAAAAGGCAAAAGAACATTGATTAATAACGCCACTGCGTATATTCTCCATGAGATCGCGGGCATATGACGTGTCTGACGGTTTAAATCTGAATTTAAGACCTATGCCATCTATTTCGAGTTCAAGCCGTCCTGACTCCCCTGAAACGGTATTTCTCGCTAGGGGAAAATCCTCTCGATGGTTAAAAAGTGCAATGACGTTTGATAGATCGGTAGATTCTAAAGCGTTCCTGCTTATGATTTCCTTGAACCATCCCAAACGCTCGGACCATTTTTCAAATTTCAAAGCATAGCCTTCCACATATTCGGATTGTCCTTCACCATCGGAACGGATCTCAATTGGCGTCGTGAGCAGCCGCACTTCTTTTTCTTTACTCATTCTTGCTGTCACCTCCCTTCATGGCTGATCCCGCTCTTAAGCGTTGGTAATCTTCCATGAATTCAAGGAATACATAGTTGAGACTCGCAAGATATTTGTCACCATGCTCAATTGGGTTTCTTTCCATCAAGTCACGAACCTCATTTTTATTTAATATTCCTGATTCGATCATAAATTTGAAATACTCGGCTTGAGTTTTACTATCGCCGCGCAGCTCACTATCAACATTGAATTTTACATAATGGCCCGCTTTTTGATCATTGTCAGTAAACAGCTTAATATTTAATTCCTGTTCAAAATTCACGATCCACGGTTGCAGTGTATTTTTTACGTATTCCAAGGATTGATGCTCAATATTTGAAAATGTGGCTTTATCTAATTCGTTGATCTTGTGCAACGGAACTTTATAAATCATGGCAATTTGTGCCTTGTTAAATTTCATAGATTCTACAAACTGCGCTTCTTGCAACGGCATAGCAATAGATTGATATTCAAGACCATTATCAATAATCGCTATGTTTTCACCTTGATTGACCCGTTTCCATTCTTTTCTGACGTTCTCTTTTGGCTTTTCATCCAAGAAAGAAGGAACCTTTAGAATACCTCGCGGCGTGGCTTCATTTTTATACAGCTTGGCGTTGTATTTCGTTGCAGCTGCTTGAGCGCCTATATGCTCTCGCACTACCCCAATAGGCGACTTGCCATGTATGCCATCCGTAGATAATCCTTTAAAGTGCAACACTTGGTGTTCATATAGTTCCGTCATTCTTCCGTTTACAGTGGTTTGGTACCAAAGCATTCCTGATTCGGGATGTATATATGCGTTCGTCGCATCTGGCCGCAACGGGTAAAGATTTTCAGGGAAACCATGTGCTCCAAATTCAATCATCGAATAGGCATTTCCCCATGTGAGGACATGCGTCATCATCAGTTTTTTCCACACATAAGCTGTCATGTACGGGTTTGGCCTTGCGTAGATTGCATAGGCAGATGGATGATTAGGGTTTCTGTTGACTCCTTGACTCTCTTTTTTAAATGTGTGTATCGGTAGCTTTGCGATGTCGTCAGACAAGACATTGACACATGCAAAAATGTCCGGCTGCACAAGCGAATTGCTTTCACTGACTCTTTCACCGCTTGCCGTTTCTCTGCCTCCGAATAGATTGATCAGCTGACTGAAACCGTCTAATGTTGTTGAGTCGGATCGTTTTTCAAAAAACTTGTCTATAAACAATTATTTTCACCTCTCTTTCTGCCGCGCGTGACTTGACAGCAGGTAGGCGTAAAACATAAAAAATACACCCGTCAGAAATAGACCGATGTTTGTATTTACCCGATACGCTGCCAGCAGAATAAAGATGCACCCTCCGATAAACAGCAAGTCATTTAAAATCATCTTAAAAAAAACAATAAATTTTTTCACTCTCTCACATCCTAATCCTAAAAACTGAAATCTCCTGAAAAGTGTTTGTTTAAGTCAACGTTTGCACCCATATCGTGATACATGGCCCTAGCAAAAGCATTCATAACGGCTGCAGCTGGATCTATTCTTTGAGGTGATTTCGCTTTGTCTAGCATGATGTTTTCTTGTGGATCTTGTTTAAGGATTGCATTATTATACGCAAAAGTGAGCAATGGGTCATTCGCATGAATGACCTTACCCTCATACACCTTTTGTCGGTAATCCTTTGTCGGTAAAGAAAGGTGATGAAACCTTGGCGGTATTTCAACCATATTAAACCCTTTACTTTCAAGCCTTTGTGCTAAGTGCAGCGCATTCCACTTGTCGTATCCAACTTCCATGACTCTCAGTTTGTTGACATGGGCAAATTCAATTATCCACCTTTCAACAAATTGATAGTCAACTGCCTCCCCTGATGTGAATGTCATCCAACCTTGATCACGCCATAAATCATAAGGCACTTTATCAGTAGCCATTTTCTCTTTTGCCTTTACCTCTGGAATGAAGGAATGTTGACCAACATAATAAATATTATCCATCACACCTACCCAGCCAACTGACGTCAAATCCATTGTCATAGATAAATCTACACCAAGATAGATAGCCATTTCTTTTAGATCGGGTATTTCACCATGACAGGCCCGCCATTTAGACATTTTCATATAGCCATTGTCTTTTTGATCGACCCAGCGATCCATGTTTTTTGTAAGGAAACTTCTCATTTTTTCAGGCACTTCGAGAGCCGTTTCTAAATCTGATCTTAGAGACGTCATGCCTTCTTCATAAGTTGCAACGATTGGGTTTGCTTTAATCCAGTTAGATTCATCTTTAACATCATCACCAGGATCAAGCTCACAAATCAATACAAAATAATCTTCTTTTTCCGTATCTACATCAGGGTCAAGTATTTTACTTGTATATTGATACTCTTTAAAACAGGGACCGTTTAAGTTATAACCAGCAGTTGTAATAATTACCATAAGGGGGCTTCGTCTCGCTACCATTCCACTATTGAGTACGTCATAAATCTCACTTGTTTCATGTGCGTGATATTCGTCTACAATTCCTAAAGATGGGTTTTTCCCGTCTCCTACCTTTCGAGCTTCCCTTGAAAGAGGTTGAATTATGGAATTTGTATTGTGTTTCTTAATCTTTCCGTTGGCATCCGTATATTTCCCCTCTAAAATCGGCGCGTGATGTAGTTGTTCAAGGATTGCTTGATATACTTCATCTGATTGATCCCTCGACCAACCTGCAATAAACACACGATGTTTTTCTTGAGTTGGGAAGATCTCATACGAAGCCATTATAGCCAGTAGTTGCGATTTTGCATTTTTCCTAGCTAACTGGATATATACTTTTCTGAATCGTCTAGCGCTATTCTGTTTTTTGTAAAACCCATAGATATTAGCAGCCATGAATAACTGAAAGTCTGTCAGTTCAATCGGCTTACCAGCTAATATCCCTTCGACATGATTAAATTGCTTGGCCCATTCATAGAAGTCTAAAACTGATTCCGCATCAAAATAATACGGGCAGTCTTCTTCTGCTAGCCGCTCTACGTCTCTTATGAACCTCTCAACAGCCCACTTATGCTTCTTTCCTGCTTTTATTTCCCCCGTTTGGATCTTTTCACAATATGACCATACACGCTCAATTAAAAGCTCTGCGGTCATTTCCTGCGTTACCATTACATGCGCCCTCCAAAGCGTTCTTCTTCTTTTGACTTCGGTTTCCCATCATCTTTTTTCGGAATGACAAGTTTGCAGCGTGAGGAAATGGTTAATCCTAAATCACTTGATGCTTGTCTGCATTGTTTAAACAGTTTGTCTTGATTTATTAGAAGATCACTATACTTTTGGCTCGCTACTTCAATCAGATTACCGTCCTCATCTTCAACATCAGTTATAACAGGTGTTCGAAGTATGATTTCGGTAATTTGTAGGTATTGTTTTCGAGCAAACAAAAAACGGGCAAGCGCATCAACATCTAAATTTGTGATAATTCCGATGTTTTTTAGCTCGTCCGCTATCTTTTTGAATTCTCTTTTTAAGTCTTTCGGTAAGTAGGAAGGAGCTTTCACTTTGTCATCTGGTGCCTTAATTTCCTGCTCTCTTCTTTCTGCAATCTCTTTCTTGGTAAGGTTTTTCTTCCCTTTCACTAGTAACAAGTCAACTGGTTGTCTCGGTCTTGCCATCCCCTCACCTCCTTCCGAATTTTCATTTAGGGAATTTCTCGCGATGTTGAGGGAGACGCGGTCTACGACAAATCGTTTCTAGGGATTTAAGGTAGGGGGGCTTCCATCTCCCGCCTTAGTTGATCCATGTCTTTTTGACAATCAACTTGCGCTTCTTTGATTTTCTTTTTATACATTTTGAGTAACTTCTCTGATCTCGCACTCCGAAGAACAACGAACAGTTTTCTGATCCTGCTTTGCTTACGTCTGATCACTTCGTCTGTAAAGTAAGATGTGTATTCAGTTAGACATCTAGGACATTTAATATAATGTCTCTTCACTCCATCACTCAACTTCTCAATCTTTGAGTTACCTTGGATAAGAAGGGAGATACCGCATTGATCACACACGCATGTTTGATTAACCATTCCCAAACCCTCCATCTTCTTTAGCGGTCTTCCTACTGTGACAGGACGCACACAGTGGCTGCCAGTTAGAAGAATCCCAGAATAGTTTTTTTCCTCCCTTATGTGGCTTGATGTGGTCCACCACTGTAGCAACAATACGCTTACCTTGTAACATGCAAGACTGACACAAAGGATGCTTTACTAGATAACCTTCACGCGCTTTACGCCATCGGCTATTATACCCACGGCGTGACGATGATTCACGAAACAGATCATATGAAGGCTTCGATGTCTTGTGCTGCTGGCAATATCCTTCACGCGTTAGTTGAGGGCAACCAGGTTCATTGCAGGGTTTTAGTGACTTCTTCATGCAACGCTTCTCCCTGTTTATACTCAATCCGTTTTTCACTTGGTTTCTTACCCTTAATCCCAAGCGTCCGCAGATTAATATAAGTAGAGCCAACTGTCTCAAATCCGCCCGTTTTCCAATTGAAATCTATATCAATCCGCCCTTCCAATGGCTCTCCATTATGGATTACCTCTGGGACTGAATCTAATTCCTTAAGAGTGATTTGAAGCAATGGCGGCTGTTCAAACGTCCGCGGCTCAAGGTTCTCTGCTTCTTCTTTGGTCATCAAGGTTGGGATTCCTAAACCTTTAACCGTTGTTCCGTGTTTAATGCCTGCATCATCTTTTAGTTCTTCGTACGGATTATAGAATGAACTCATGTCAACAAAGAACCCAGATACTGTTACACCCTTCTCTCTTAAAATAGTAATGGTTTTTTCCTGTACACCCTCTTCAATCAGTACAGTATTTAAAAGAGTGCTTCTTGTAGCGTTAGTCTCTCCAATTACCCTTATACTTGGATACTCTTTTGCGTAGCTCTCAACTATTAAATCCTTGACAACAATCGGCAATTCTTTAATTTTAGCAAGATGTACAAGTGCTTCCGTCTTGCCGATTCGCCTTGTTTTTCTATTCGTAACAATCAAAGTCTTTTTAGATAATGCCTCATCCAGTTGATCATAGATGCTTCTATAAGATAAGTTTAAATACATTTCTCCACACTCTCCTTATAATAAAAGCACCCATCCATTGGAAGGGCGCCTCACATTTATTTCTTCACTTGATGCTTGATGAGGTTGTTATACTCTTCAAACCACTCAAGGGGAATTTCTGATCTTGCTGATATTCTTCGTTCAATAGCTGCTACAAGATCTTCTGCTCTACGTTCATCATGTATAAACTTAGGGATAATACCTAAAGGCGGTTCCTTTACCATGTCATTCACGCCTTTATTTCCTCCTCATTGATATGAATTACTTCAATGGCATTTTCCTTCAACCATTGAAATTCATAGCAGTTGATTATTGGATTTCGATAATAGCCCGGCAGTAAAATTAAAATTGTTTCGCTAGGATTTACCCCGTCTAGCTTTGCCGGATTCATTGAAACAAATTGTGGATATTTATATTGTGGGAATTTCTTTTTTAAATCTTGCCATAGCGCTCTTGCCTGACAAGTGTTTGCCCCTACGATGAAAGTCCTTGTGCGTTGTTTTGAACAGCCTTTTAAGATTAAGAGTTCTACCACAGATAACTCCTCCATATAAAAAACACCTATCCAATGGAATGGCGCCTCACATTTATTTCACTCGTTTAGAATAATTTAATTTCTACACCCTGCACTAAGGAATAGATAAATTCTTTCTCTGTCGGATAATTCTTTTCAACGATTTTTGTCAAAGAAATCAAATCGTTGGTGTCAATAGGTAATAGTCTGTTGACGCCATCTTTTTTTGAATAAACAATAATGTTCTTATTTGTCATTCTCTTTTCTCCTTACTTATTGGTATAATATTCCTATATGTTTAGATAGGAGGTGAAAACATGAGTGATGTTAAGTCAGATATTCAAAATACATTGAATGACATGATGATCATTAGTAAAGCGCTGCAAGATCTAAAACAAGAAAGTCTTAGTCTAAATAACATAAAAAGTGAAAGGTTTGATGTTATTTTTTTAGGTGAGAAATTTAATACAATTTATTCAGATGAGCTTCGAGAAGTATTAGCCCGTCATTACAATCTTGACCTTCCACATGAGGCTTTGTTAGTTGTTATTCCACAATTATGTAAACATAACAACATGCAAATTAAAGCATTAAAAAATCTGCAAAATCTTAACAAACTAGATGAGAAACCTTCTTTATATCAAATAGAACTATTTTGAATAGCAATATATTTTAGATTAGCTCTGGGATTCACTAACGGTTGCAAACCTAGAACAGATCTTGCTTCATTAATTGAGATATTTCCAGAATTAATATCATTCAAAAGCTGTTCAGCTTGCATCCGTTCATCATCAACCTCTGTTGCCGCAGGGGTTGTTTTCTTTTGTTTATCGCTCATACCATTACCTCCTGATAATTGTTTGGTATCTATATAAAAAAGCGACCTCCGCAATGGAAGCCGCCCTATCAATTTATCGCATAATACAATATTACAACCTTTTTCACGTCATGCTGCGCCAAAATTCAGCCAAAAACACGCCACTTTTACGCCAAAATTCAGCCAAAATAAAAAACACCTCTAAACGGGTGCTTTAAATACAACTTCATTGAGAGCATAAGCGAGATCAAGAAATGTCTTTCCTTTCAGGCGTGTATATGATCTTTCACTCATGCCAATTTCATTATAAACCTGGTAATCGAAAACAGGTTCTTGCTGCATATAACGTTTTATAATGATCTGTCTTTCATAAGCCGGGAGACGGTTGACAGCCTTTTGTACTCTTTCAAGATATGCATTTCGTTTCTGTTCCCACTCAATACGTTTCATGGCCGTACTCTCTGTAGATGAATGAAAAGCATTCGTCACAGATGGCGGGACGATACTAAATCCGGCCGTTATTTTAGGCAGCATATCATCGGGAACTTGAAGAAGATACAAACGATAGTTGTCGAGAATCTTTTCAACTCTTTTTCTCGTTTCCTTTTTATCTATTACAGGCGGTTCACCCAACATCAGCGTATCTCCTTTCTCCCGATCTCAATTCCTCTACCTTTCGAGCGATCTTTTTTCTTGCCCTCTCTATATGTTTTTGGACTGACCCTTTTGCTATACCATGAAGTGCGGCACATTTACTGAAAGATAGGTTATGACCAACAACAGTTATATAAATCTCTTTCTCCTTATCCGTCAACGTTGACATGACATAATCGAGTAAATCTAGTTCATTTTCGTTTACTCCATGCGGGTCAGGTTCGGGAACGTGATATTTTGAAGATAAAGCGTCAAGCACTTCTAATGTTGTGAATACTGTACGTTGATAATAGGAACGTCGATCCATGTCACGCCTTGCACTTGGTTCTCTTTCTGTTTCCATCCACTCGACCGCATATTCTAAGTCATAGATCATTGAGCGGTACATTTTCTTTTCTCCTTCGTCTTTAGATGCTGCCAAACTCCTTTCAGTTTCTTTTAACGCTGCTTTATATTCCTTGATTAAATCTTTCAAAATACCACCCCCTTTTATTTGCTTTTAAATGACCCTCCACGCCCTCTTTTATATGTAGGGCGGTAAATACCCATGAGCGACTTTATATCTTCTTCTGAAAGCTCCTGCGTGTGATTTCGAGTACATTTGTTTTTAGGAACGTCAGTTCTTTTTGTTGGCATAGATTTATAACCCGCTTTTATAAAAGCAGCTCTCAACGTTTTCATTTTGGTTTCTCCTTTTCTGAAAATAAAAAAAGGGACACCAACCACACAGCGCTTATGCTGTCATGATCAGTGTCCCCCGGCTTTCCGGTAGAACGGTTTATTTGAATAACTCGCCTTCATTGAAACTAACACGAGTTACTTTGTTGTCATGTGTAACGATTTTTATTTCACCATGAGCTGGTAACTGTGCATATCTCGCTACGCCATCAGATAAAACAAAAACAATAGGCTCTTTTCCTGTGTTCTCAATATCTATAATTTTACTTGGAATGTCTTGTAATCTCAAGTCTTTCATTGCCTCCTTAATTTATATACATGACCGCTAAAGCTGACAGTGACCCGAACACAACATAAAAGATTAGTAGTCGCTTTGTCATTGATGCACCTTCTTTTGATTCATATGCCCGATTCCTCCAATTGAATTTTTGTATGATAGTTCTTCAAATGCTTATTCATTTTTTCTTTAAATTTTGGCTGTAGGTAAAAAAAGAGCTGTTCTTCTTGATCCGTCATTTTTATCACTGCCTTTTCGTAAACAAGAAATTCGATCAGCAATATAAAGGCGTACTGATTGTGCTTTATCGCCTCTTTATACCAATCTTTGACCGTCATGACGACGGACCATGATCCAAATTGACAAATTTCCCGAATTCCTTGATGAAAGCCAATGACACAGTGCCGACAGGACCATTCCGCTGTTTTGCTATGATGACCTCAATGATGTTTTTGTTCTTTGTTTCTTTGTCGTAATAATCATCACGATAGAGGAAGCCGATAACATCAGCGTCTTGCTCGATCTGCCCCGACTCTCTGATATCTGACATCATAGGGCGTTTCTCCTGACGTTGCTCGACACCACGTGAAAGCTGACTCAATGCTATGACAGCAATATCTAATTCCCTTGCCATCTGCTTGAGCATACGGCTTATTTCTCCGATTTCTGCTTGTCTGTTTCCTCTGTGGACTGGATTCCCGACGATCAATTGCAGATAGTCAATAATGATCATCATGTCCTTGCCTTCAAATTCCCTTTTCATCTTGCGAGCCTTCGCCCAAATGTCATTGACAGTCATTCCAGGTTGATCAAATATTCGTAGAGCGGCACTATCTAAGACTCCGTTCACTTTGCTAAGACTGCTCCACTCATCAACATTTAAATTACTAGCTCTAATGGATTGAGCGTTAATGTTACCTATACTAGACTGCATTCGTTTTATTAATTGCTTACGTGACATTTCAAGCGAAAAGATGCCAACCGCTCCACTCTTATTTAGATTGATTGGACTTTCCATAAAGTTTTTCGCAACGTTTAAACAAAAGGCGGTTTTTCCTACGGATGGACGGGCAGCGATAACAATTAATTCTTGAGGCTGAAAACCGGACGTCATTCGATCCAATTCAGTAAATCCGCTAGGCATACCAGTTACATCACCTTTAGGCGTTTCTAACTCTTGATAGATTTCAACAAGATCGTTATTGATAGACCCGTCATCGTCCGTGCCTGTCGCATCCTCTAAACTCATGAGAGAGCTTATACCCTCTTGTATAGTTTGACTCGTATCGTCGGTACTCGAAGATTCTTTAAGCGAAGCGCCAACTTTTGCTATTTCTCGCTTTTTCCAATAATCAATAATTAGATTTTCATAAAATGCTTGTTTAGCTGTAGTGATTGAGGCATTCATCAATTCAGTTAAGTATTTTCTTCCACCGATTCCATTTATATTTTCTCGTCCCACATGCTCAATAACTGACACTATGTCAATAGGATCGCCGTTTTTATCAAGCTCTTGAAAGGCTTTAAAAATGGATTGGTTTTGCTGTCGATAGAAATGAATTGGCTTGAGCTGTGAATATTTAATCAAGTCCGGCTCTTGTAAGATAGCGCCTAGATATTGTTGTTCTGCTTCGTCGTTGTAATAAAAAATAGTTCCTGTCATGACGGATCACCTATCCCAAGCACCTTTCGTATCTCTGCTTTATGCCGCTCGATCTGCTCTAGTTCTTCCTCGGTTGGTTTAGCCTTGTCCATTTCAGAAAGGTAGCTGTGAGTTTCCTCAACATTGGGTATGGCTGCGGATCGGTCTTTCCTTGCTTCTTTTGCTTTGATTAGATCAGCAACTTTGGGCGGAAACTGATTGTATTTCACATAAACGATCAAATTCGCCTCGATCTTCTCGTAATTCTCGGGCTTTAAGATTCTTGCCCATGCATCTAGCTTTGTTTGATCAAACTCAAAATGCTCGTAATATGTCTTGATTAGTTTTAACAATTCAAGTGTCTCTGCTTTAGTCATCTGTCAAATCAAACTCCTTTTCATTCAAGACAGGGCTTTTTCTCTTTGCCTCTTCATGGCTCGATTTTATTCTCACGACCAAATGGTCAAATTGTTTTCTTAGACGTGCAGGACTCAATATATTCGCTTTCCAAAAGGTATCTTGTTGTGTCCAGTCGATCAGGTATTTGACTTGTTCATCTGTCCGCTTGTCGATCTGTCTAATTAACCTAAAATCACTCGCCCATTTTTCAAGGTTCGGTTTCTTGGCTTGCGGATTATTTTCAAGCATTTTTTGATAAAGCAAATTAGCATTCTCAAGGTCACAAGGTTCGTACTTGTGACGAGAATTATTTATATTCTTTTCATTCTTATCATTCTTTACATTCTTGTTTGTGGTCATTTGATGGTCATTTGATGGTCTTTTGATGGTCAGACTGTTGTCGTTTTCGGAAGCCCCATCTTGATAAATAGCCCAATTATCAATGCTTACAATGCTGAATTTGTTGGTCTTTTTTATTGTCAAATATCCCATTTCTTGAAGCTGTTCCAACCAACGAAAAATTGTCTTTTCTCCCTTTACCCTGTCCTTAGATTTAAGACCGGTATTGTACATGTCCATCAAAGCAAAACGACCTGTCACAAAATCACCTGGCTTTAGCTTCACTTTTTGTCTACCCACTATCTGATCATGTTCCGTATGTGAAGCCTCTGTTAGACATATTAGCCATAACCTTAATAACTGCGGATCATTGAAAATTGGGTTACTTCTAATCTTCCTATGCAACTTGATCCAACCGACCATATCAATCACCTTACTTTAGAAAATTTACGTTCTCGCTGTATGCTGCTTCATCCATCAAGTAGCGGAAACCTGCCACGAACCCAGTTACAAAGGCATCTTCAATCTCAAAACTTGCCTTTGCTGCGTGTGCTGAGTCAAGATCTTGCAATAGCTTCGCAAGATCATTTGAATTAGATAAAAACCCTTCTAGCTTATCGTATAATTCGTTTACGGTATGTTGTGTTTCTAAAGACGAGTCAGACCACTCGATTTCTGTTGTAAGCGCCCCTTCAGGACCATAAAGGATTTTGGCAGCAACAAATTTTAAGACTGATACCATGCCCGCATCATACATATGAGCCTCTTTTTCATCTTGACGACCGATATGCTCTAGCTTCGCTCTCGCTTTGATTACCTTTGAAGTTGTCCCCATTAATTTCATTTTAAAAATCCCCTTTTTATCTCAAATTTGATTATTGTATTTTTTTATTAATCATGTTAGAGTCTTCCTGATACCCTTCCTTACTTGCATCATCCTATAATGATGACAAGTAAGAATTTAGGCTGATCCGATCGGATCAGTCCTTTTTATTTATTTAGCTTGATCTAACTTATATTTGTCATATCTTTGAACCGCTGCTTCAACATTAGTGTGTGAAAGGATTGTGAAAAACACGTCACTGTTTTCATCTTCTAACACCCAATCATGAACAAAGTGGCAAAACGTATTAAAATCAACTTGTTTAGGAATAGAATCAATGTGGCTTTTCACTTCTTCCGCTCTTTCTCTGCTGTGGTCAATTGACAGCAAGGACAAGAATTCGTTTTTACCCATAGGGAAAAATGACAATTCGATAAGTTTAGCAATGTCTGAAACACGTTTAGGTCTCAAGAAAATGAGGTGTGTCACTTGGTGCATCAACTCAAAGACTTTTCTCACTTTTTTCTTTTCGTAATTCTTTCTATACACTTCCTCTAATTTTTCAAGTAAAGAATTAATTCTCCATAGGCGATTTCGATAATACCTAATGACTTCATCCTGCTGATCCAATTCTCTTTGAATACGTTTAGCCCAAACCAAAGCGTTGAATTTACTGTATTTCTCCACCGGGAGAATACCATCCCATTCGAACACCTCCAGCAATTTAGTCCCCAAAAATTTAACAGCTTCTTCCTTTGGCACTCCTGTTATAACCTCTTTCAAATTGGACTGCATGATCTTTTTTACACCATGCGAATACATGCTTTCGTACTGTTTGATAGCAGCGGTTAAGAGCGGTTCAATTTCTTTTACCTCTCTGTAAACCTTCTTTAGTCTCTTATTCCATGTCGTGATAGTTGTCATTTGTTTTGCCTCCTGTTTTAACCGCCCCAAAATTGGTTTGGTTCAATTTTTAGAAAATATTTCAAATCTATCTTTTTGCTAATCTCTTTAATTGGTATAATGTTCCTATCTGTTTAGATAGGAGGTGAAACTATGAAACTGAATCATGATTGTGTTAGATTGCTAATGCTTGAATTTGAAGAAAAGCTAGGTCTCAATGATGATATCTATTTTAGCGATATCAAATCTTCTAAAATCGCAGACAAGTTTGGTCAAGATGAAACAATTTACTGTGTCACTAAACTAATTGAGACCGAATATCTTATCGGCAAAATCCAAAGAGGCGGTAATGAAATTTGGGATATTATCGTCTCGTCTATTTCATTCTCTGGACATGAATTTTTGGACAACATTAGAGACGATGGTATTTGGAAAGACACTAAGGCAAACATTTCCCAACTCGCTAGCGTGTCATTACCTACTGTGTCTCAAGTCGCAGCTGCGTTTATAAAGTCTAGAATTGGACTCTAGGTTTATTTGTTCTGTTCTTCAATGAATAGAGTCAAGTCTTTCAAAAACTTATCGAATTTATCAACACCTGAATTCCGACTAATAAATAAGAATTCAACACTTAAAGTGCTTTTTAGATTATCAGTTGGATTTTCACTGATTCTTTGCTGTTTAATTTCATAACCAGCAAGACCAATACGTCGAAAAAGTTTAGAGTCAACCTCTGTTGCCGCAGGGGTTGTTTTATTTTGTTTGTCGCTCATGCCGTTACCTCCTGTGTTTCGATATTGTTAATTGAAATTGCAGGTTCTACCGGAATATACGCCTCTTCGCCTTGTGCTTTCAATTTTGCTTTGACGTTTAGTATTTCTTCCACTGACGCTTCTCTGAACCGCAAGACGCAGGGAACGCCGTTCACATCGAATCTACTGATAGCAGCGCCACGCTCATGATGAACCAGTTCCACAACTTCAAAGATAGTGCCGTTGTTGCTTTCCGATTTATAGCATAGGACGAAACCTTTAAGTCTAATAGCGGATTGAACGTTTCGGATAAAACTCTCACGATCTGTTGGCTCGGGACAAATGTTTTCAATCAACAATTCCATTTATTTACCTTCCTTCTGTTTGTTTTGACTCCACAACTTTGAGGAGTGAGTTTTGTTTATCGGTGACGTCACGAATCGTTACGTCATCTCCAGTCGTTTCAAATGACATCAGCTCATAGATTCTTCATAATTTGACGGCGCAAAATTGGGCTGTGAGGGTGTCACAAATCGTGCTTCAAAAGTCGGAAAATGCGACCTTTGAGGGTGTCGGTTGAAACTACGCCCTATGTTCAACATAGTCCGTCATCTGCGGTAAATGAATACCCTCATTTGAAATGAGAGTACCAATTTGGTACTCGAATCGGGCTAAGAATGCACAAAGCTCAATTTTGAGCAATGCGATTATATCAACGGTCTCCAAGTGCCAATCCATGAAATAGCTTCCTCAAAGTCTAGCTTTCTTAAATCCTTGTATGTCGGCACTGCGAATGCGTCCCTAAAATTGCGGTGGATGCTTGAGAACATACGACGTTTGCCTTCTGAATCTTCTTCATATCGTTCTACAAGCTCATACACACGTTTGTTGATTCGCTTTTGAATGACCGTTTGTTGATAAGCATTGATGCCTAGATTGTTTTCTAGCTTGCCGATCCGTTGATCTGCTTCGTTCTGTTTTTGCTCAAGACGAATCATCTGTTGAAGCTGTGGGCTAAGATTAGAAAAGTTCTGTAGGTTCTGCTCCATCTGATTGAATTGGGTCACATATGCAGCGGTGAACAATACGCCCTTCTCGCCTGTCATTTTGTTGGCGACCATATCACAGCCTTTTCGTGTTAGAAAAAAATGTTTAGCTGACTTATTCTGTTTAGTTTTATATGTGCTCTCAATGAAGAAATCGGTAAGCCCAAAATTGGACTCTCCTAAAATTCCCATGTAACCTTCAATGTCTCTAAGAAGATGCTTATGTTCTTTTCCAGTCATTTCAGCCACTTCTCGACTGTCTACTAAAAGCTGTCCATTCTGCTCAATTACTTGTAAATTGCTATTCATGTTGTTCCTCCTGTATTGACTCGGAAAAATATCCGAGTGAGAATTTTTAAATTAGGTGTGCTGAAAATTCAGCGCACTGAACACTGTCCTTCTGATAGAATATTTTTGAAGGGAGGTGTACAAAATATGATAGTTATTAACTTTTTAGATGGCGATAAAATTGAAATACATCAAGACACTTTACTAGTTGGAATTAATAATTCACCGAGAACAGACAAACCTAATGAAAATATTTTTTATCTCCAAAAAGAATATATAGGTAATTTGCAAGGTGATTTCGAAAAAGAAGGTTCAGCTTTATCAACGTCTGATGAAAGGTTAGGAATTGGCGGATTCCTACTTTCTCATGACATGTTCTCAATTGGTGATGGCTCAGATAAAACCATGTACTTCACATCAGCTATTAAATCTATATCGGTAATATAAAAACTAATGGTGGCTTACTTGAGAGGTAAGCTACCTTTTTCAAGCGCAAAACGTATCTCGACTCTATTGATTATTTCTAAAAGAATTTTATCTCCGTGATAGGTTGCCTCTTGTCGTAATACATTTAATTCTCTTTCAACATCGTTGTATGTCTCTGAAACGCTTCTGATCAACTCGATTAATTTATCTTCATGATCAGCAATTAATTTCTTTATATTACTTTTAAACGCTTCATAATCATTCATCCTGTAGATGTCCCTGTGTAATCCAGATATCTTTTCATTCATTTTTTAAAACCTCCTGTTTTTCAAATTATTTGTCATTCTCCACTTTCGGGGAACAATCGAAAAGTTATCCCCTGGATTGTTCTTTCAACCAAGTTATTAAAAACTGTTCGCACTCTTTTGCAGGAAAAAGCCATTTTGTGCCGACTCGATATTTTGGAAACCTCGAATCATAAAAAAATGTTTCTTTTATGAAGTTGAGACTCATGTTTGTTTGCTTACACAATTCTTTTGTGTCCCAAAATGTAACCCTGTGTTCAATCGCTTCAAGTCTTTTTGAAAGTTCTTTTGAAACCTGTTCTTCTAAGAGGTTTTGATCAATTTCAAAAGTGATCATTAATCCCACTCACCTCTCTCGGATACGCCTAATATTTTACAAATATGTTTGGCGTGCTCCTGTGCTTTCCTTCCCTTTTTTTTACCGTTGATGATGTCACTGATATAGGGGGCGGACACACCTAGCATTTCTGCTAACTGCTTTTGCGTTATACCTCGCATATACATTTCTGACTTAACTTTTGCTGCTGTAAGAAATGACATTTCAAACCTTTGCCTCCTTCCAAAAAATATAAAAAGGCTAATTAATTAGCTAAATCATATTGACCCGAAATGACTTTTTTGCTATTATGAATCCATAGCGAAATAAGACTTATAAAAGCCTATAAACATACATTTCATTGCTCCCCAGCTCCGAATATGTTTTTATTGGGCACATTTTTTTGTTGTCTTTTTTGCTAATTAATTAGCTTATGAACACAGTATAATGACTTTAAAGTCGCATGTCAACACAAAAATAACTTTTAAGTCATTTTGTATTCGTTAAGCCTTGAGGAAGGTTGATCCAAATGAGTTTGGTGAGAAGAATAAAAGGACTATGTGATGAAAAGAAAGTGACTTTCGCCGAAGTTGAGAGGCAGATTGGAATTTCAAACGGACAAATTAGAAGATGGGATAATGTTTCACCTAAAAGTGAGACATTACAAAAAGTTGCGGATTATTTTGACGTGTCAACGGATTACCTTTTAGGACGCACCGAAGTTAAAAGAAGTTTTGAATTAACAGAAAAAGATGAAAAGGACATACAAAAGGAATTGCAAAACATTATTAGTGGACTTGAAGGAAATAGTTATGCTGCTTTTGACGGTCAAACACTAGATGATATGGAAGAAGAAGATAAAGAACTATTAATCGCTAGTCTCGAGAACACTTTGAGAATAGCAAAGAAAATAGCAAAACAAAAATACACTCCTAAAAAATATAGATAAGGGATGATATTTTAAATCATGGGCGATATTACTGAAACTGTTTCAAAATTAAAAAGTAGATTTAAATCAACTGATCCTTTTTTCATTGCCAATAAACTTGGAATCATTACAATTCATGAAGACTTAGGGAATACCCTGGGATATTACAGCAAACATTTTCGTACTAAATTCATTCACATAAATGAAAAGGTAAGTGAAAAATCTAGTTTTTTTGTTTGCGCTCATGAACTAGGACATGCATTGCTTCATAGCGACTCTAATACTCCATTCTTGAAAAGAAACACTTTCTTTTCCACTGAAAAAATTGAACTGGAAGCAAACTTTTTCGCAATGCATTTGTTGTTTTCTTCCGTTCAAAGGGGCATTACTTATTGTGAATTTAAGGATTATGGGATTCCAAAAGAACTTGTACAAAATTACCATAGTATTTTTTTAAACAAAAAACCGAACAAACGTTCTTGAATTGATCTGAAAATAAAAGCAGGGAGTGAACTATCTTGGCTAGTTTCAGACAACATGAAAACGGTACTTGGGAATATAGAATTAGATATAAAGATAAAAGAACGGAAAAGTATAAAGAGAAATCAAAAAGGGGATTTAGAACAAAAAAAGAGGCTAGGATCGCTGCGGAACAAACGGCGCACGATCTTGAATATGTTGGTTTTGATTCAACAAACGAAACAGTCGGGGGATACTTTCCCGTTTGGTTAGAAGTATATAAAAAGCCATCCGTAAAAAAAACAACCTACTCTTTACAAGAAAGAACTATTAGAATCAATATTCTACCTAGATGGGAACATTATCGTTTAAGAGATATTGAACGGAATGAATATCAAAAATGGTTAAATGAATTGATTGAAAAATATAGCGAAGGAACTATTAGAAGAATTCACAGTATAATGAATTCAGCTTTAAATGAAGCTGTACATGATTTTAGAATCCTTCGAGAAAACCCGTTGCAAAACATAAAAATACCTAAAAAGAAGGAGCAGAAAAAAGCATTAAAATACTTCACTCTTTCACAAACTGAAAGATTTCTAAATCAAGTAAAAACACCTGTTAAGAATACAAAATATGCACATTCAATTCAGTATTACGTCCTTTTCACTTTAATAGCAAGAACAGGTTTACGGATTGGAGAAGCTCTTTCATTAACATGGGATGATATAAATTTAAAAAACGGAGAGTTAACAGTCGATAAAACTCTAGTATATCCCTTGAACACTCAACCTTACATTTCAACACCTAAAACACAATCTAGTTACAGAACAATAAAACTGGATGATCAAACAGTAACATTGTTAAAAAAACACAGAGTAAACAGAAATGAAGTTGTTTTAATGTACACTAATTACGTTCAACCCGATGATAACACTATATTCTTTCAGCATGAGGGTAAATGGTTAAAAACAAATGTTGTGAGGGAGTATTTCAAAGAAGTCTGTAAAAGAGCTAATCTTCCCGTTCTGTCTCCACATGCCTTGAGACATAGCCACGCTGTACACCTTTTAGAAGCAGGCGTAAATATTAAATATGTATCGGAACGGTTAGGACATTCTAGCATAAAAACAACCGCAGATACGTACCTCCATGTCACCAAAAAAATTGAAGACCAGGCAATGGAAATGTATCTGCGGTATGTTCATTAATTAAATTTTGTGGGTGTTTTGTGGGTGCTTAATATAAATACAATGCCTAAACACCTTTAATCCCCGGTATATCAACGGTTAACCTATACTACCTTCCATCTCAAACTTAATCAAGCGGTTCATTTCAACGGCATATTCCATTGGTAGTTCTTTTGTGAATGGCTCGATGAAGCCCATGACGATCATTTCTGTTGCTTCTTCTTCAGAAATTCCGCGGCTCATCAAGTAGAATAGCTGCTCTTCTGATACTTTTGAAACCTTGGCTTCGTGCTCTAATGAAATGTTGTCGTTTAAGATTTCATTGTAAGGAATCGTATCAGATGTTGATTTGTTATCCATGATGAGTGTGTCACACTCGATGTTTGAGCGTGCGCCCTCTGCTTTACGTCCGAAGTGAACGATTCCGCGGTATGTGACTTTACCGCCTTGTTTGGAAATCGATTTCGATACGATCGTTGAAGATGTGTTTGGTGCAAGGTGAATCATTTTCGCACCTGCATCTTGGTGCTGACCTTTACCTGCTAGGGCAATACTTAATGTCATACCACGAGCGCCTTCACCTTTTAGGATGACCGCTGGATATTTCATTGTCAGCTTAGAACCGATGTTTCCATCAATCCATTCCATTGTCGCATTCTCTTCACATACTGTACGTTTTGTGACAAGGTTGAAGACGTTGTTTGCCCAGTTTTGAATCGTTGTATAACGGCAGTAGCCGCCTTTTTTCACGACGATTTCAACAACCGCACTGTGAAGTGAGTTTGTTGTGTAAACTGGTGCTGTACAGCCTTCTACGTAATGCACATGTGCGCCTTCATCAACGATGATGAGTGTACGCTCGAACTGACCCATGTTTTCAGAGTTGATACGGAAGTATGCTTGAAGTGGTGTATCTACTTTGACGCCCTTTGGTACGTAGATAAATGAACCACCAGACCATACAGCCGAGTTAAGCGCAGCAAATTTGTTGTCAGTCGGAGGAATGACTTTTGCCCAGTGCTCACGGAAGATGTCTTCGTTCTCTTTTAATGCGCTGTCTGTATCTTTAAACACAATGCCTAGATCTTCAAGGTCTTGCTTCATGTTGTGATACACAACTTCAGATTCATACTGAGCAGATACACCTGCTAAGTACTTTTGCTCTGCTTCTGGGATCCCAAGCTTATCAAAGGTTTCTTTGATTTCTTCTGGTACTTCATCCCAAGAACGCTCAGAGCGCTCTGATGGCTTTACGTAGTACGTAATTTCATCAAAGTTTAATGCATTTAAATCTCCGCCCCATTGTGGCATCGGCATGTTGTAAAAGAGCTCAAGAGATTTCAAACGGAAGTCGAGCATCCACTGAGGCTCTTCTTTCATACGAGAAATTTCTTCAACGATCTCTTTTGTCAGTCCGCGCTCTGAACGGAAAATGGAAACGTCTTTATCAGAAAAGCCGTATTTATATTCACCAACATCTGGCATTTTTTTAGCCATCCATTTTCACTCCAATCTTATGATTTGCCGTTATCTTCGGCAGATGCGCCTTTTTCAAGCGCCTTCCAGGATAATGTTGCACATTTGATGCGGGCAGGGAATTTTGCCACTCCCTGCAGCGCCTCAATGTCACCAAGATCAATGGAATCGTCGTATTCTTTTCCTAGCATCATATCGGAGAAAATCTGAGACATTTTCAAAGCTGTTTCAATATCTTTCCCTTTAATCGCCTGCGTCATCATAGAGGCAGATGCCATTGAAATCGAGCATCCTTCTCCTTCAAATTTCGCATCCATGACCTTTTCGTCTTCGATTTTCATCGTGAGACGAATGCGGTCACCACACGTTGGGTTGTTCATATCGACGACAATGCTGTCGTTTAACACACCTTTGTTTCTCGGATTTTTATAATGATCCATAATCACTTGTCTGTACAGTGTGTCTAAGTTTACATTAAAAGACATTCGTAAAATACTCCTTTGTCTTACGGAGCGCTGCGATGAGCTCGTCAATCTCTTCTTCTGTATTGTACAGATAGAAGCTTGCTCTTGCAGTTGCTGATACACCAAGCCATTTCATGAGCGGCTGTGCACAGTGGTGTCCAGCACGAATGGCGACACCTTCCGTATCCAGAACAGTTGACGCATCATGTGGATGGACGTCGTCTAAGTTAAACGTCACAAGTCCAGCTCGGTGCTGCGGTCCATAAACAGTCGCACCTTCAAGCTCCTTAAAGCGCTCAAGCGCATAAGTGGCAAGCTGATGCTCGTAACGGCTGACTTCTTCCATACCAATGTCATTTAAGAAATCAATCGCTTTTCCTAGTCCAACTGCTCCGGCAATAATCGGTGTTCCCGCTTCAAATTTCCACGGCAGCTCTTTCCAAGTAGAATCATACAGATCCACAAAGTCGATCATTTCACCACCAAACTCAGCAGGCTCCATATTATTCAAAAGGTCCTTCTTCCCGTAAAGTACACCGATGCCAGTCGGTCCACACATTTTATGCCCAGAGAATGCGAAAAAGTCACAATCTAGATCTTGAACATCAATTTGCATGTGCGGCGTGCTTTGCGCACCATCGACGACAATAATGGCACCATGATCGTGTGCAATTTTAGCGATTTCTTTAATCGGGTTGATGGTTCCTAGTACGTTTGAGACATGTGTGACAGCGACGATTTTCGTTTGATGTGTGATCGTTTGCTTCACATCTTCAAGCGATAGCGTGCCGTCTTCCTGTAACGGAATATATTTCAATGTGGCGCCAGTTGCTTTTGCCGCTTGCTGCCAAGGGATGATATTCGCATGATGCTCCATGTGCGTAATGACAATCTCATCGCCTTCTTTGAGGTTTGCTCTGGCATAGCTGACCGCCACTGTATTCAGTGCGGTTGTTGTACCTCTAGTAAAAATAATCTCCTGGACAGATGAAGCACGGATGAATGCACGAACTTTCTCTCTGGCACCCTCGTATGCGTCCGTTGCTTTTGTTCCAAGGGTATGAACACCCCGGTGGACGTTCGAGTTGTAAGACCGGTAATACTCATTCATTGCATCAATGACCACTCTTGGTTTTTGAGAAGTCGCCGCACTGTCCAAATACACCAAATCATGTCCGTTCACTTGCTGATGAAGGATTGGAAACTGCTCACGAACGTCTTTGATATTCATTATTTTACTTTCCTTTCAATCACAGAAACGAGCTGCTTTTTAACTCCTTCAATCGGCAGTTCTTTGACGACTGGATTTAAGAAGCCATAAATCACAAGTCTTTCTGCATCTTCTTTGGAAATCCCGCGGCTCATGAGGTAATACAGTTGAATTGGATCGACACGTCCAACAGAAGCAGCATGCCCTGCTGTTACATCATCTTCATCAATTAATAGAATCGGGTTTGCGTCACCGCGTGCTTTCTCACTCAGCATGAGAACACGTGATTCCTGCTCGGCATTTGACTTCGTTGCGCCATGCTCGATTTTACCAATTCCGTTAAAGATAGAGGATGCTTGATCCTTCATCACACCATGCTTCAAGATATACCCTTCAGAGTTTTTACCGAAGTGGATGATGCTTGTTGTAAAGTTTTCCGTTTGATTCCCGCGGCCGACAACAACTGATTTTGTATCACCGAATGTCCCGTCGCCCATAAGCTTTGTGATGTTTTCAGACACGACGTCTCCATCATTCATCAAGCCAAGCGCCCATTCGATTTTACTGTCACGGCCATTTGCCATACCGCGTCTGTTCACATAGACTGTGACACCTTCTGAAAGGTTATCTACTGCACCGTAAGTGACGCGGGCATTAGCTCCCGTGAACACTTCGGACACGATATTGAAGATTGCTTCTTCAGGTTTTGCTGTACTGATGTAGTTTTCTACATATGTGACTGCACTATGATCGTCTGCTACGACGATGACATGGTTGAACAAAGTCGTGTCGTCATTTTCATGCAGGTAGATGGCTTGAATTGGGGCTTCAAGTTCTACATTTTTTGGTACATAAAGGAAAGCTCCGCCATTCACTAAAGCAGCATGTAAAGCGGTTAGTTTATGCTCATCTACTTTCACTGCATCAGTCATGAAGTATTTCTGCACTAGATCTCCATGTTCGCGGATCGCTGTATGAAGATCAGTGAAGATCACGCCTTTGTCTTTCGCTTCCGTTGAAAGGGACAAGTATGCTGGCGTTTGATCACGCTGAATGTAGACTGTCTTATCCGCGTCCTCTAAATCAATGAGAGATTTCACTTCTTCAGGAAGCTCTTCTAATGATCCAAATGGCGCACTTTCGACTGTATGCTGTTTGAAATTGGTTAAATTCCATTTAGAAATATTCGTTTTGTCAGGCTTTGGCATTGGAAGGTCTTCTGCTTTTTCAAGAGCCTGTAAGCGAAGGGAACTCATCCATGCCGGTTCCTGATGCTTCTCGGAGAAGCTTTTGACATAATCTTGATCTACTGATAATTTCGTTTCTAATGTCATCAATAATCCTCCTAACGCTTACGCTTCTTGACCAACAGTTTCGTCTTCAATTCCTAACTCTTTTTTAATCCAGTCATAGCCTTCTGCTTCTAGACGTTGTGCAAGCTCTGGTCCGCCAGATTTCACGATACGTCCTTGCATCATGACATGAACGTGATCTGGTGTGATGTAGTTCAGTAGACGCTGATAGTGAGTGATCATTAAGCAGCCGAAGCTTTCGCCGCGCAATCTGTTAATCCCTTTAGAAACCACTTTCAACGCATCGATATCAAGACCAGAATCGATTTCGTCAAGGATCGCAATTTTTGGTTCAATCATCATTAATTGAAGAATTTCGTTGCGTTTTTTCTCCCCGCCTGAGAAACCTTCGTTTAGGTAGCGCTGCGCCATGTCTGGGTCCATTTCAAGGAACTCCATGTTTTCGTCCATTTTGCGGATGAATTTCATTAGAGAGATTTCATCGCCTTCTTCTCTGCGAGCGTTAATAGCAGAACGAAGGAAGTCCGCATTTGTCACACCACTAATTTCAGATGGGTATTGCATCGCAAGGAAAAGACCTGCTTGAGCGCGCTCATCTACTTCCATTTCAAGTACATCTTCGCCATCAAGCAAAATGCTGCCTTTTGTTACTTCATATTTAGGATGACCCATAATGGCAGCAGATAAAGTTGATTTACCTGTACCGTTTGGTCCCATTACTGCGTGGAATTCTCCACCTTTTATCTCGAGGTTTACACCCTTTAAGATTTCTTTCCCTTCAATCTCAACGTGCAAGTCCTTAATTGTTAATGTCGAAGCAGTCATATATCGATACCTCCAAAATAATCATTATTCTCAATTTATTCTCATTCTAATTTTATAACAAATTAAAACTGAATACAACACATTCACGATATACGTGAGAGGATGCTCTCAAAATTCTAACAAAAAATGCAGGTGGATAAAAGGATTTATGTCGAAAAGACTGTTTCCATAAAGAAAGGACGGGAAACTGTTCTCCCCGCCCCTTAGCTATCAATAGCCTCGTATATTCATTTTTGCGAGCTGCCTTTTCTCATCTCGATAGGACTGCTCTCGTTTATATTCCACTTTCATCCGTAAGTCATGGTCTCTTTCGTACTCTGCATAGCTCATGCCATGAGCCTTATGCATGGCCTTTTCCATCTCGGCGGTATAATCCAATCCCAGTGTACTATGGTCCGAACAAATAATAAACCATTCCCTTCTTTGAGTGTAGCTTTATTGTATCAAAGGCATGCGGCTTCACTCAAAAGGGATATGACGCGCTATGCTGGCATATTTTCTCACACAATCGGCTGAGAACGACTCAACTCCCTGAGATGGAAAAATGCCATCTTATCCTTCCCTTAATGCGTCTGTCCTCCAAATTCGTCAATACATTGCTGAACAACTGTGATGCCTTGACTTAGTGCAGCACCGCCGCCGAACGCTGCTGCCACACTGACGACCTCTAGCAAATTCTCTTCTGTCGCGCCTTGGTCGAGCGCTCCCTTTGTATGATAAATCATGCAGTATTCATCCTGTGCATGAATACTGATGCCAAGGGCAATCATTTGTTTTTCCTTTTGCGTTAATGAATCGCTCTGAAAGCACTGCTCCGTGAATTCATTGAATTTCTTCCCAAACACCGGCATTTTCTTCTGAAATTCACCCATTGCCGTTTTATAATCAGTCAGTGATTGCTGCATGGATCCGCTCATATGCTGTTCATTCATCTTCATTCCATCCCTTCAGGTCATTTGTACATTTTTATTATGAGCGAGATTTGAAAAAATACACAAAAAACCTCGCTTTGATGAAAGCGAGGTTTTTTAGCGTATCAGCTAGATACATTATTCAGATACAGGCAGAACTGCACCGTCATATTTTTTGTCGATGAATTCTTTGATTTTATCAGAGTGAAGAACTTCCATTAACGTCTTGATCTTATCTGATTTTTCTTCACCTTTGCGAACAGCCACGATGTTTGCATATGGGTTGTTCTTTGTTTGCTCAAGTTCAATTGAATCTTTTTTCGGATTCAATTTATTTTGAATCGCATAGTTGACGTTAATAAACACAGCATCACCTTCACTGTTTTCATAAGCTTTCGCTGTTAGTTCAGGAGCGATTTTTTTGAACTTTAGATTCTTTGGGTTTTCTTTGATGTTCTTTACCGTTGCATTGATTGTATCAACCTTCGGATCAAGCTTGATGACACCTGCATTTTGAAGCAGGGTAAGCATACGTCCTTGTTCAGCTACGTTGTTTGTCATGATAATCGTGCCGCCGTTTGGAATATCTTTTACTGATTTGTACTTCTTAGAGTAGATACCGAAAGGCTCAAGGTGAACCGCACCGGCACTAACTAGGTTGTAATCTTTGTTTGATTTATTTTCTTCGTTTAAGTAAGGGATATGTTGGAAAAAGTTTGCATCCACTTCTTTTTCAGCTAACGCTTTGTTGTACATTTTATAATCACTAAGTACTTTCACTTTTAGATCGTAGCCTTTTTCTTTTAGAAGTGGTTTTGCTTCTTCAAGAATTTCGGCATGTGGTGTTTTTGAAGCGGCAACCGTAATGGTTTTGCTATCACTTGCGTTATTAGATGAACCGCATGCAGCTAAGATGCCTGCAAATGCTAGAAATAGTGCACTTAAAATCAATTTCTTCATGAATAAATCCTCCCTTAACGTTTATCAATTTTATTTGTAATCAAATCACCGATTATTTGAATAATAAAGACGATGATGAGAATAAACACAGTGGCTACAAGTGTGACATCTGTATTACCAGATTGGTATCCTTCCACATAAGCAAGGTCACCAAGTCCGCCTGCTCCAATTGCACCTGCAATCGCAGTTGAGCCAATTAAAGCAATCGCTGTTACGGTAATACCTGAAATGAGGGCTGGCAATGATTCTGGTAGCAATACTTTGAAAATGATGGTCGACGTTTTCGCTCCCATTGACCGTGCTGCTTCAATGACTCCTTTGTCTACCTCACGCAGTGCAATTTCGACAAGACGTGCATAGAATGGAGCTGACCCAATGACAAGGGCAGGGAGTGCTGCATTTGGACCTAGAATTGTATGCATTAAGAATTTCGTGAACCCTAATAAAAGAATAATTAAAATGATAAAAGGAATCGACCTAAAAATGTTGACGACTGCACCGATGACAGCATTGATCGGTTTATTTTCCCAAAGACCGCCTTTTCCTGTAAGGAAAAGCAGGAGTCCAAGAATAATTCCGATAACAAATGCAAACGCCAATGAAATGAGTGTCATATAGACTGTTTCACCCGTTGCATTCCAAATGACATCTAAATCAACGTTCGGAAACCATTTCTCAAACATGTGTCATCACCTCAATTTCAACCTGTTTACTTTGGATATAGGCGATGGCTTTTTCTACCTCGGTCTCTTCTCCATTAATATGGATAAAGAGTGTTCCAAACGCGCCTTCCTGCGTTTGAGAAATCTTTCCTTGAAGGATGTTCACATCGACCTGGAAGGATCGAACGATTTCAGTGATGAGCGGCTGCTCGGCAGAATCGCCAATAAAGGACAACCGTACGACCCGACCTTCTTTTACACGCTCTAAGACGTGCTCGATTGTTTCTTTCGCTTCCTCTGGTTCAGCAAGCTGCTGTACAAATCGCTTCGTCATTTCTTCCTTCGGCTGTCTGAAGACGCGTAATACTTCGCCTTCTTCGACAATGCGTCCATTCTCCATCACCGCTACGCGATGACAAATTTTGCGAATAACGTGCATTTCGTGCGTAATCAGCACAATCGTGAGCCCTAATCGTTTATTGATATCCGCTAAAAGCTCAAGGATAGAATCCGTTGTTTGCGGATCAAGCGCTGACGTCGCTTCGTCACAAAGAAGAACCTTTGGATCATTTGCTAATGCTCTCGCAATTCCCACACGCTGCTTTTGTCCGCCGCTTAGCTGAGACGGATACGCATTTTCTTTTCCTTCTAAACCGACCAATTTAATCAGTTCATTCGCACGTTCTCTTTGTTTTGATGCCTTTACACCTGCGATCTCAAGCGGGAACATAATATTTTGTCTCACCGTTCTCGACCAAAGTAGGTTGAAGTGCTGGAAAATCATGCTGATTTCTTGTCTTGCTTTCCGAAGTTTCGCATTTGGTACTTCATTGATCCGGTTTCCTGCCACTTCAACAATTCCTGCTGTTGGCAGCTCCAGACCGTTTAATAGGCGAATAAGCGAGCTTTTTCCGGCACCGCTATACCCGATAATTCCGAATATTTCACCTTTATCGATATCCAAGTTGACGTCTTTCACGGCATCAACATTTCCGCTTTTTGAGTGGTACGTTTTTGATACATTCTGTAAATGGATCACAGTCTGTTCACCTGCTTTCTTGCTGAATCTATAGGTTGCCATCACATACGTTATTTATTCTTCCTGCTGCCATGCCTCGTGCCTGACGTGAGGTCAGTAAAAAAGACCTAACTGCAACGCAAGCAGAAAGGCCTTTTATGTTCAATACGCCTTTCTCTCATCTTTCAAAGCATTGCGGCTTTGAGTGAATTGGCACCAATTTCAGCTATGCTGACGGTTGCCGGGTTTCATAGGGCACGTCCCTCCACCTCTCTTAATAAGAGAAAATATGTTGTTTTATGTGATGTTCATGTTTTTACTAACGTAGAATATCATGCTACCCGAGATATGTCAACGCTGTAAATCGCTAATTTCCAAGTAAACGACTAAGTTATCATTTTTCGAAAAAAACCGTTCGTCAGCCAAAGTACCGCCTCTAGTCTTAGGAGCGCACGGAATGACCCTTTTACTTTCACTTGTCCCCTGCTAATTAACTGCTGTAAGGACATATCTCCATCTAATAATTGAAGTATTTCTTTTCTCTCACCATAAAAGATGAGATCCGATAACTCAATTGCAGGTAGTTTCTTCACTTCACCACGCTCATCCACAATCAATGTACAAGAGTCAGTTTCCGCCTCAAATGTAATCTTCAAGGATGATGATGAGAGCAGCGGCTTTAGCAATAATCGCTGCCCTGTGTTTCCATGGGTTTTCACTTTTTCCACATGTATAACCTCCCTGTCATTTGGTTATACATAACATTTCTCTACAAACATTCGCTTGTCCTTTATAAATAACTCGACAAATTTTCAGATGAAGTGCTTGAAATATGACAAAAAACCGCTTTATTTAGCGGTTTCAATCATTTCATGAAGATATGGAACGGAGTGAAAGGCATAGCCTTTTTGCACCAGCTCACCTTTTTTAAACAGTAGAAAGCAAGGAACACTTTCGATCTCAAAAGCCTTCGCAAAGTCTGGTGAGTAGTTTAAGTTGTTTTCGTAAAATGGTACATCCGGCTGCATGGTGTCTACGAGAGCCAGCATTTTCTTTGCCAGCTGACATGTTCCGCAAAACGGTGTATATAAGTATAAAAGAAATAAATCGTCCTTTATCTCCTTGAATTCGTGTTCTTCAATCTCTTTCATATACGTCCACCCTCATATATATTTCGAATGAACATCAATGTTTGCAGCTAATAGGATAGATGCAATGTGGGCTGACGGTGAAGCGGCCACTTCGCGGTACGTTCTGTCGACAAAAAGATGAAGTGCTTCAGGGAATTCTTTTCGAAATTGCTTCCGCAGTTTGTCGCCTGCATCGTCACTGTCTGCTAATATGTAAACGTCTTTCCCCAATAATTCGTCTACGAGCTGATCCAGCTTCGATGTACTGATCGTGCCATTGGTGCAAATGATGGTAACAGGTTCACTTATGACTTCTTTTAGCTTTTGTTTGTCTGTTTTACCTTCTACAATGATGACCTTTTCTACCTCTACATTCATCACGATCACCCGGCCCTTTTGACGTTGTTCACTTCTCCCTTAGATTACAATTTTTCATTCAGGTTGTAAAGATTAGGCGCTTGCACTAAAAAGACTGCAGCTTATGCTCACTGCAGCCTCATCTGTGATTAGCACCAGCCATTTTCATCATCACAGTCTACATATTTTTCTGTCCCGTGGGTCAATGTATCCGTCAGACGATAAAAACGATTTTGATCATAGGAATAACCTGATTTTAACTCATATTGGTTTTCACTAATCATCGTGCCAATCTCTTCATTTTGATGATACAGCACCATGCCGCTTTCTTTGAATCGTCCAGTGACATGATCTGTTATATCCACATGTTCTTTTTGAAAAGACAAATTGGACACCCCCCATAAAGGTAGAGTGTCCAATTTCACGTGAATTAGTCTTCTTTTGTCATTTCTTCATATTGCTCAGCAGTCATCAAGTTCTCAATTTCAGATGTATCAGCTGGCTCTACCACGATCATCCATGCTTTTTCGTATGGAGAGTCGTTGACGAATTCAGGGCTGTCATCCAACTCATCGTTCACTTCGACGATTGTACCGTTGATCGGTGCGTAAAGCTCAGAAACTGTTTTCACTGATTCTACACTTCCGAAAGGCTCGTCCGCTGTAATTTTGTCTCCTACTTCAGGAAGCTCAACGAACACGATATCGCCTAGCTCAGATTGAGCAAAATGCGTAATACCGATACGCACCTTATCTCCTTCTACTTTGACCCATTCATGTTCTTCTGAATAACGTAAATCTTTTGGTGTGCTCATTCAATACCCCTCCAGTCTTTTCTTTCAATCTATATTGAAGATACCACAATCTGAATGAAAGTTACATCATTTCCAGACGCTTTTAAATGTATCTTCATTAAATCCAACTGTGACTCGTTTACCGTCTGTTGTAATCGGACGCTTGATCAGCATTCCGTTAGATGCGAGTAATTCGAGCTGCTCTTCCTCTGACATTGCAGGAAGTTGATCTTTCAGCTGTAGCTCTCGGTATTTCTGTCCGCTTGTATTAAAGAACTTCTTCAGCTCTAAGCCGCTTTTTTCGTAAAGCGCTTTTAATGTTTCTTTATCAGGCGTCTCTTCGACGATATGTATACTGTTGATGTCTTTATTGTGTTCTTCCAGCCATTTTTTTGCTTTTCGGCATGTACCGCAAGATGGGTATTCATAAAAATCTAAAGCCACTATTTTCACCTCCTGCAAGTAGTGAGAACATTTTATCACAAAATATTTTAAAAACCTAAATGTATGCTTACAAAAAGGTGCGGAATGATATCCGCACCTCAGATTGTTGACAAAGGGCTAAAATGATCTTTATTTTAGCCCTTTGTCTTCTTTTCAGCGTGATAGAAAACCTTTGAAGTCTAGGAAGGACGAGCATCGGAGCGGAGCGAATTTGACATTCGTGAGCACCGGAGCACAGAACTGACAAAGAATGCGAGGGTTTGTCTACACGCTGAGGTGCGGAGTGATATCCGCACCTTTTAAGCCGTCTTATACGATATATTTCTCTGCTTCAAAGATTCGTTTCGCCACTTCGCGCTTTTTGGCGATGACATTGATCGGGGTGAATCTTGTCAGTTTGCGAAGAGCTGACAGATTCATGCGGAGTGAATCTCCTTCTTCCATCGCGATCAAGGATTCTTTTGCATGGGCTTCAATTTTTAAGAAGGCTTCCTGCGTGAAAATTTGTGTGTAAGCAAGCTTTTGAGTATTCTTATCTAGCCCTGATGCAGCGATTGCCTTTTCAGTACGCAGAATCGCCGATTCAACAGCAAAAATTTCATTGACGATATCCGCTATGTTCACAAGAATCTCTTGCTCTTTGTCTAATGCTTTTCCATACTTCATCGCCGCCATTCCAGATACCATTAAGGCGATCTTTTTCGCATGGACGAGCAAGTATTTTTCTTGATCGAGCGGCTGATCACCCGGCTCTTCCGGCATCATCATCATGAGCTCTTCCTGTAAGGTTTGCGCTTTTTGAAGCAGCGGAAGCTCTCCCTTCATCGCTTTCTTCAAGAATGTGCCTGGTACAAGCAGACGGTTGATTTCGTTTGTCCCTTCAAAAATACGGTTAATCCGCGAGTCACGATAGGCTCTTTCGACCTCGTATTCTTGCATAAATCCATATCCGCCGTGAATCTGCACACCTTCATCCGCAATATAATCTAAAGTTTCAGAGCCAAGCACTTTACAAAGAGAGCATTCAATCGCATATTCTGCAATGGACTGGGCGATTTTTTTGCCGTCCTTTTGCTCTTCTTCACTTAATAGGCCCATGCGCTGTTCAAATAATCCGACTGTGCGGTAAACAGCACTTTCCATCGCATAGAGCTTTGCCGACATGTTGGCTACTTTTTCACCAATTAAGCTAAATCGAGAAATAGGCGTTTGGAATTGCTTACGCTGATTTGCATATTCTGCCGATAATTGAATGACACGTTTTGACGCACCAACTGTCCCGACAGCCAGCTTGTAGCGTCCGATATTCAAAATGTTAAAGGCAATGACGTGACCTCTACCAGCCTCACCTAGTAAATTCTCCTTCGGCACTTGAGCATCTTCAAGTATTAATGTTCTCGTCGATGACCCTTTAATGCCCATCTTTTTCTCTTCAGGTCCCGTTTTGACACCTGGAAAATCCTTTTCTACGATAAAAGCAGAGAAGTGTTCACCATCAATTTTCGCATATACGACAAAGACGTCGGCAAATGCGGAGTTTGTGATCCATTGTTTTTCACCATTCAGCACATAATGAGTTCCGGCTTCATTTAAGACCGCAGTTGTCTTTGCTCCAAGGGCGTCAGAGCCTGATCCTGGTTCAGTGAGGGCGTACGCTGCAATTGTTTCTCCAGAAGCGAGTCCAGGAAGATATGTTTCCTTTTGTGCTTGATTTCCAAACAGCACGATGGGCAGAGATCCAATGCCTACATGGGCGCCATAGGAAAGCGAGAAGCTTCCTGCTCTGGAGAATTTCTCGGTAATAATGGCTGAACTGATTTTATCTAATCCAAGTCCGCCGAATTCTTCAGGCACGTCAGCTCCTAGCAGCCCAAGCTCTCCAGCCTTTTTGAGAAGCCTGACGGAATGCTCAAATTCATGGTTTTCAATTTGATCTATATATGGAACAACGTCTTGTAAAATATAATCCTCTGTTGTCTTTCCAATCATTTGATGCTCATCAGAGAAATCCTCTGGTGTAAAGATATGTTCATAATTCGTCTCATCAATTAAGAAGCTTCCACCCTTTTTTACTTCTTCCATTGCTTTCATTCTGATTTCCCCCTTTAGATCAATTCAAAAATTCCTGCTGCTCCCATGCCCCCGCCGATACACATTGTGACAATGCCAAATTGCTCGTTTCGCCGCTTCATTTCATGAATGAGCGACAGTGTCAGTTTCGTTCCTGTACAGCCGAGCGGATGACCTAGCGCGATTGCCCCGCCATTGACATTCACTTTCTCTTCATCGATTCCTAAATGACGAATGACTTGAATGGCCTGAGAGGCAAACGCTTCGTTTAATTCAAACAGCCCGATATCCTTCAGCTCAAGTCCAGCGATTTTCAGCGCACGCGGAATGGCTTCAATCGGACCGATTCCCATCACCTCAGGCGGTACACCACCAACAGCAAACGCCCGGAACTTGGCAAGAGGCTGAAGGGAAAGTGAGGATGCTTTCTCACGATCCATCATCATCACACATGCAGCGCCGTCACTTGTTTGTGAAGAGTTTCCTGCGGTCACCGTGCCTTTTGTCGAGAAAGCCGGACGCAAAGTAGAAAGAATCTCTTCCGTTGTCCCTGCTCTCACGCCTTCATCCTGTGAAAACTTGAATTGATGTTCTTCTAATTGATATTGCTTCCCTACCCGCCGCTCTGTTACATCAACGGATACAATTTCATCTGAAAACTTTCCATCCTGTAATGCTTTGGCTGCCTTTTGATGACTTCTTACCGCAAAGGCGTCCTGATCTTGACGTGTGACCTGATACTTTTGCGCCACCTGCTCTGCCGTGTGTCCCATGCTCATATAGTATTCAGGCGCTTGCTCTGCCAAATGAGCATTCGGACGAATGGAGTGACCCATCATTGGCACCTGTGACATCGATTCGACTCCACCGGCTAAGATTGTTTCTGCCTGACCGAGCATGATTCGTTCACCCGCATAAGCGATTGACTGAAGACCAGATGAGCAGTAGCGGTTAATGGTGATCGCAGGTACTGTATATGGAAGCCCTGCTAATGCTCCAATATTACGAGCCACATTTAATCCTTGTTCAGCTTCTGGTGTTGCACATCCGATGATCAAATCATCTATCTGTCCGTCGTAATCACCGGCACGCTTTAATGTTTCTTTTACACACAATGCGCCCATATCATCAGGCCGAACATGTTTTAACGATCCTTTTTTCGCCTTCCCTACTGGTGTTCTCGCGCCAGCGACAATGACTGCTTCTCTCATTTTGACTCCCCCTTAGTTACGTAAAGGTTTTCCTTTGACGAGCATGTGCTGCATGCGTGCTTGTGATTTCACTTCTCCTACAAGACTTAAAAAGGCTTCCCTTTCAAGCTCTAATAAGTATTGCTCCTCTACCTCTGTTCCAAATGGCAGTTTCCCGCCGGAAATAACATGAGCTAATTTTTTAACAATGGTCATGTCATGCTCTGAAATGTATCCAGACAATCTCATATTTTCGGCCGCCAATATCATTGCTGCATAGCCTGTTTCTCCCATGACGGGCACCTTTTGCTTGAGCGGCGCACGATAACCCGCTTCATCAAGAGAGAGCACAAGTTGTTTCGCATCATAGATCAGGTGATCTCCGTTCATACTGATTCGGTCACTCGCGCGAAGCATGTTCATATCCCGCGCTTCCTCTGCCGAAGTGGATACTTTCGCCATTGCTATCGTTTCAAATGTTTTCAGCGTAGCATCTTGTATAGCGGTCTCTGGCGGCTTAGCTGATCCTTGCAGATGGCGAAGGTATAATTCTTTGTTTCCACCGCCGCCTGGAATCAGTCCAACTCCCGCTTCGACAAGACCCATGTATGATTCGCTGGACGCCTGAATAGCTGCTGCCGGCATACAAACCTCTGTTCCGCCTCCGAGTGTCATACCAAACGGAGCAGCAACGACTGGACGGTCGCTATATTTCACCTTCATCATTGCCTGCTGGAAGCGGCGGATCACAAAGTCAATTTCAAAGAAATTATCGTCCTGAGCTTCCATTAAAATCAAAGCAAGGTTAGCACCAACACAGAAGTTCTTCCCTTGGTTTCCGATGACAAGCCCTCTATAATTCTGTTCCACCTCATCGACAGCGCGATTGATCATGTCAATGACATCTAGTCCAATGGCATTGCTTTTGGAGTGAAATTCGAGCAAGGCGACATCATCACCGATATCAATCAAGCTCGCACCAGCATTTTTAAAAATCACGCCCTGCTTCTTTTTCAATCTCGCTAAGGAAATATTCTTGTCGTTTCCTTTTTCCTGTTCATAAGCCCCATTGTGATAAAACGCACGCTCTCCATCAGCATTCTCTTGATAGAATGTATCGTGTCCTTCTGACAGCATGTCTTGCACCCACTGCGGGATGCTGTGTCCTTCTGCTTCCATGCGTTCGACTGCTTTTTTCACACCGATTGCATCCCATAGCTCAAATGGACCGTGCTGCCAGCCAAATCCCCATTTCATTGCGTTATCGATGGACTGAATATCATCCGCAATTTCGCCTGTTAACTGAGCTGAATAAAGGAGCACAGGTGCCGTCATGTTCCAGAGCAATTGTCCTGCACGGCCATCTTGATAAATAAGCGCTTTCAATTTCGCTTTCGTTCCCTTTTGCTGCTTTGCCATCTCAATGCCTGGATCTTTCAGTTTCGTTCGTTCTCCGTATGTGAGCGTCACAGGGTCAAGTTCTAAAATGGTCTTTCCATTTTTTTGATAAAATCCTTGCCCTGCCTTGCTGCCAATCCATCCTTTTTCAAGCATTCGTTCAATAAACTCAGGCAGCTGGAAAATATCTTTTTCCTTTCCTTCTACTTGGTCATATACGTTGCGGGCTACATGGAAAAACGTGTCGAGCCCTACAACATCAAGTGTACGGAAAGTCGCGCTTTTCGGTCTTCCAATGAGAGGTCCTGTGACCGAATCCACCTCTCCAATGGTGTATTTGTTTTCAAGCATTTCACGCACTGTAACAAGGAGTCCATAAGTACCAATACGATTGGCAATAAAGTTCGGCGTATCTTTCGCTTCAACGACGCCTTTACCAAGTACATCCTCGCCAAACGTTTTCATAAATTGGAGTACTTCTGGATCTGTTTCTTGAATAGGAATGATTTCTAAAAGCTTTAGATAACGAGCTGGGTTAAAAAAATGTGTGCCTAAAAAGTGACGTTTAAAATCCTCTGATCGGCCTTCTGCCATTTTTTCAACCGAAATTCCAGATGTGTTACTTGATACGATACTGCCTTCTTTGCGGTGTTCGTCGATGAGAGAGAATACATGTTGTTTAATGCTGAGCTTTTCAGTGACGACTTCAATGATCCAGTCAGCATCATGTAATAAGGAAAGGTGATCTGTGAGATTTCCCGGTGTGATGTATGATAGGTTTTTTGCTGAAGTAAGAGGTGCTGGCTTTTGCTTTAACAATTTTTTCATCGCTTCTTGACTTAATCTATTCCGAACACTAGGGTGATCAAGCGTTCGCTTTTTTGCCGTTTCTTCCTTTGTCAGTTCGTTTGGCACAATATCTAGCAATGTTACTGGTATCCCGATATTGGCTAGATGCGCAGCAATGCCTGAGCCCATGACACCTGAACCAATGACAGCCGCCTTGCGAATATGTTTGCCCATAAATATCCCCCTAAACATTTTGAATGAACAGTCATTCATTTTTTGTCCAAAAAAAAGCAATGCCTCTTTCTTTATCTTAAAAGATTTTCCGAAACAGTTCAAGAGCGGATTTCAAAAATTCACACATTCTCATGTGCCTTACTTTGCGGCGTATGAATTAAAGATGAGAGGGCATTGTAAGAATGGAGGTGATGTCCACATGTCTCGTTTGAAGAAAAACCCATCGAAAGCAGGCGTAAGTGCTGCAAGTGTAAAAGGAAACGCAGGTCCATCACAGGAAGCAGACCTAGGCGGCAAAAAGACTAGTCAAAATCAACAATATAAAAAGAATCAGTAAGGAAACAAAATCGTAAGGAGGAACACACCTTGAACAATCAGCAAATGAATATGCCCCCGCAAGTCATTTCAGTGAAGGATTCCTTGTACTTAGAGGATATGCTGAATTGGAACTTGATCGCTATGAAAAAGGCTCACTTTATGGCCGAGCATTGCCAGGACCAAACATTGAAACAAGAATTAAATCAAGTGGGCCAAATGCACCATCAGCATTACACACAAATTCTTCAGCATTTAGGCAGCTCAGGGCAAGGCCAGTCTACTGGCTTTATGCAATAGGAGGAAAAAACATGGAACAACAAAACCAACAAAAAATCGGGAATCCTCAAACTCCGGTTCCCACGACAACAAACATGAATGATCGTGATTTTGTCACAGATCTCTTGTCGACTGAAAAATATATGACAAGCGGATACAACACAGCGCTCAATGAATTCAGTCATGAATCTCTTTATCAGGATATTCAGCGAATTGCACTAGAAACTCAGAAAACACAAAGACATTTATATGATGTCATGTTCCGATATGGCTGGTATTCTGTTGAAGCCGCTGAACAGCAAAAGCTCCAGCAGGCGCACCAGAAATTCCAGCAAACACTGACAGAACAATCTCCATACGGACCATCACAGATGTCATAAAGAAAAACTGCCAGTATGGAGCTGGCAGTTTTTTAGCGATCTTGATTCGCTCGATGAGCTTCGTTCATTTGTTTGATCCGCTGAATTGTTTCTTTGATTTCTTCCTTAGCCTCTGGATACGTTTCATTAAAGTGCTTTGCTAGAGGCGGCATACTTTTTGCAATATGAGAATAGATTACCCACTGTTTCACATCTTGTTTCAGTGCGTCTGTTGATTCGCCAAGCAACAGCTCAGTATATTTCTCAAGCAAGCCTTCCAGCTTTTCGTCTAGTTCATTTCCCATTGATCTTCCGCTCCTTTTTTCAGAAAAAAGCCTGACTCTGTACGTAACAGATGTCAGGCTTTTGACATACGATTATCTTGCAGCGAGAAATGTCTCCGCTTGCGCTTGCTGCACAATACAGCGTCCTCTGCCATGCGGAATACATAATGGAGTTCCGAATAAAGGATCTGTTGTCACTTGGCAGTTCATATCAAAGACATTTTTCACAAGATCACAATTAATGACCGTTTCTGGTCTTCCTTCTGCATAAATCGTCTTGTCTTTAATCGCTACAAGGTGATGAGCATATCTACATGCGAGATTCAGGTCATGAAGAACCATGACAATCGTGCGCTGCTCTTTTTCATTTAAGTCAAACAGAAGGTCGAGAATTTCAATTTGATGCGTCATATCTAAATACGTCGTCGGCTCATCTAACAAAATGATATCCGTCTCCTGCGCTAACGTCATCGCAATCCATGCACGCTGCCTTTGTCCACCTGATAATGAATCGACCGTTCGATCAGCAAGGTCTTCCATCTTTGTTGACTTCAGTGCACGATTCACTGCTTCCTCGTCTTGCTTTGACCACTGCTTCAGCCAATTTTGATAAGGATATCTGCCTTGCTTCACTAGCTGATGCACGGTTAATCCTTCTGGCGCTTCTGGTCCTTGCGGAAGAATGGCGAGCTGTTTCGCTACTTCCTTTGTTGGTAATTTGGCAATGGAATGACCTTCAAGCAGGACAGAACCACCCATTGGCTTCATGAGACGGGCCAAAGAGCGAAGTAGCGTGGATTTACCGCATCCATTGCTGCCAATAAATACTGTGATTTCACCCTTAGGGATTGATACATTTAGTTCATCTATGATCATTGTTTCTCCGTAGCCTAAGCTTAAACCTTCAGTAGAAATGGCACTCATTCCGCTCAAACGCTCCTTTTCTCATGCAAATTTTTTATATGAAATATCGTCTATATATAGACGCAAAAGATCACTTATCTCAATTTAGTGTATCAGATTTAAATGATCTTGAAAATCATTTTCAATTAAAAAATGAGAAAGTTCCGTTTTACTTCTTTTTTTGGAATGTACGTTTGGTCCCATCTTCAAGCTTCATATCGACCTGAATTCGCTGATAATCATCGTCTAAATTAAAAGCAGCTAATAGCTCATTTACATACGTTTCATTGATCTTCGCACTAGGAATCGACATATCATTTAGCTTCATCTTCATCTCGCGTAATGCTTCTTCACCTTCATAGCGGACACCGTTCATATGATCACGAATAAGTGCTTCTTCTTTTCCTTTCGCCTGACGATAGGTGGCTTCGTATAATTCGCTTTTCTGCCCGTATTGAACATGCAGGTGGAGATGCTCAAATGGAAGTTCCTTCATTTGAACCGCTGAGAGACTCTCTGCTTCTGCTTCCTTTGTTTGCTGGAGCGGCTCAATCGATTGACAGCCAGACAGCATAAAAAGCAGCACTCCTATTTGTCCCGCCTTCTTCCAACACATCATGTGCTACCTCCTATTTCTTATCATCGCTTTTTATTCTTCTCCATCCTTCTTTTCGTTATTCAATAAAAGAGCGGGCTATGGTAAATTGAAACAAAAAGGAGGTACGAGATGATGAAAAGGACAGCCATTGTAACTGGTGCCAATAGCGGCTTTGGCAAGCTCATCACGATAGGTCTCGCCAAGCAAGGCTATAAAGTGATTGCAGGTGTCAGGCAGGAAGCGAATGCAAAAAAGCTTGCTGAAGAAATCGAGCAAGCCTCGTTATCCGCATCGATACATATTGAAGCATTAGATGTGACAGACACGCAGTCAATTCAAGCATTTCAGAAAAAGCTACATGCTTACGCCCCAATTACCCTGCTTGTCAACAATGCAGGAACAGCCTATGCGGGTTTTGCTGAAGAGGTTCCTGTTAACACGTACCGCCAGCAATTTGATGTCAATGTCTTCGGAGTCATGGAAGTGACACAAGCCGTCCTTCCGCTGATGACAAATGGTGCAAAAATATTCAATATGAGTAGCATCAGCGGATTAATGGGAATGCCCGCACTTTCTCCTTATGTATCCTCCAAGTTTGCTTTAGAGGGCTACACAGAGAGCTTACGCATTGAACTGGCCTCGTTCGGTATACAGGTAGCCTTGATCCAGCCAGGCTCTTTCCAAACGAATATTTGGAACACGTCTATGAACGAGCACATGTTGCAGCCAGAGGAAGGCTCGAAATACATACACATCTATCAAAAAATGATGGCTCATATCAATGCCCAGAAATCAAACTACGGGGACCCGCGTGAAGTCGCAGATCTTGTGATTCGATTAGCCGAGAAGAAGCGACTGAAAAAGCTGAGATATCCAATTGGGAAAGGAGTGCGGTTTTCATTTACAGCAAAGCAGCTCCTGCCTTGGAGCATGTGGGAAAAGATCATATTACGTACACTCTCTTCAAAAAAATAAGCATAAAAAAACAGGTAGACCTTTAACGTCCACCTGTTTTTTCATTTATTCAGTTTCAGACTGTCCGAGGGTAATGTCTAGGTTCTTGTTTTTCCCTTCACGAATAACAGTCATTGTCGTTTTATCGCCGACTTTTGTTTCTTTGTACAAAATTTCTTTCAGCTGAGAGCTATTCGCCACGTTTTTTCCTTTAAACTTGATGATGACATCTCCAGACTTCAAGCCTGCTTTTTGTGCAGGTGATCCTTTTGATACATCCTTTACGTAAATCCCTTTGCCGATTTGTTTATCAAATAGGCCGAGCGTATTTTCTTGATACGTTTCAGGCACTTGCTCAAGGTCAATCATTTGTACGCCAAGGTAAGGACGTTCAACCTTTCCGTTTTTCAACAGCTCATCTACAATCGGTTTGACATCGTTACTTGGAATTGCAAAGCCGAGTGATTCCACACCGCTTTCGCTAATTTTTAAGCTGTTGATACCAATGACTTGACCATCTGTATTGATAAGCGGTCCACCGCTGTTTCCTGGATTGATCGCTGCATCTGTTTGCAGTACATTCATTTCCACCGTACCAGATGACGTGTTCGCTTCAACTGTACGATCAAGACCACTAATAATCCCTTCTGTCACAGTACCAGAGAACTGAGCACCAAGCGGGTTCCCAATTGCGATCACTTTGTCCCCAGCACGGAGCTTAGAAGAATCACCAAAGCTCGCCACTTTATCAATGCCGTCTGCATTGATTTCGACAACAGCTAAATCTGTCATCACGTCACTGCCGACAAGCTTCGCTTCTTTTGTTTTTCCGTCATAAAGTGTAACTTTCAGTTTATTGGCACCCTCGACTACGTGGTTATTTGTAATAATGTACGCTTTTTTGCCATCTTTTTTAAAGATGACACCAGAACCCGTTCCAGCTTCAGCTTCTGTTGAATCACCGCTAAGGCCAAACGAATTTTGGGTAGATTGATAGTTTGAGACTCCCACAATGGTTGGCTCTAAATCTTCTACCATATCAGAGACATTCGTGGCATTGGTAATTTGTTTTGTTGAGAAATTTTCAGAAGCTGCAGGTTCACTTGACGCTGTTTGCGTTTGAGTGTTTGCTGCTGTGTCCTGTGACTGCGGCAAAAGCGGTGTAATGCCAAGCACAAGGCCTCCGCCAATAATTCCTCCAAGGATCGGACTGAGCCATGCTGCTTTCCGTTTTTTCTCCTTTTTCGACACACGGTCATCCCCCATTTGAGGAGAATGGTTTGTCACACTCTCCTGAGTGGCAGAAGCTTCGTTTTCATGAGGTTGAAAAACGAGTTCCTTTTCTTTTTCAGGTTCGTCTATTTGTTTCTCATTCTCTTGATGTACATCTTCTTGTTGATTCAACTTCTTCTCTTCATCTTCTCTTCGGAAATCCATCGCTTACACTCCTTTACATCATGTTCATGACTTGCTTGATTCATATGTGTAGATCGGACTCATGTCCTCTTAATGGCAACATCATTGAAAATACTACATGACAATATGTCAAATTATATAATACTTATTCATAGAAAAAAAGCAAGGTGCGCACATTCGTGAAAAGCACCTATTGATCTGCCTTTTATCTATGCCCTTTTTTCCCTTGAGCTTATCATAAACAAACATTATGGGATAATGATGAGAAGAATATGTGAAATTGTGAAAAAAGCATGTGATTGTTGACATGCCGCCTTTGTATCCCGTTATAATGACGGTGAGAGGATGTGGAAGACTTTGTCGTACACCATTTATTTAGTGGAAGATGAACAAAACTTAAACGAACTTTTAACCAAATATTTAGAAAGTGAAAATTGGAATGTCTCCTCTTTTTTAACCGGAGAAGCGGCACGCGAAGCAATGAATAAGCCGCCGCATCTATGGATTTTAGATATCATGCTGCCTGATACAGATGGCTACACACTGATTAAAGAAATCAAAGCCGCATCACCTGACGTACCGGTCATTTTCATTTCAGCACGCGACGCAGATATTGATCGTGTCCTCGGTTTAGAGCTAGGAAGCAGTGACTATATTGCGAAGCCATTTCTTCCGCGCGAGCTGATCATTCGGGTGCAAAAGCTGCTTGAGCTTGTGTACAAAAACAGCGATACTCCGCAGCAGCAAAGTGTCACACCCGTCTCCTCCTATGTCATTCATGAGGATGTAAGAGAGGTGTATGAAGGAGATCAGCTGATTAACTTAACTTCTAAGGAATTTGACTTGCTGCTTTTATTTACACATCATCAAGGACATGCTTTTTCTCGTGAAGATATTCTCGTCAAAATTTGGGGACACGATTACTTCGGGACAGATCGTGTGGTGGATGACCTTGTCAGACGATTGCGCAAAAAAATGCCCGACTTAAAGGTCGAGACCATCTATGGATTTGGCTATAGGATGCTAAAAGGATGAAGAACAAACCACTCGCTTTTCAAATTTGGATCGTCATCTCTGGTATTTTGCTCACCATCTCGATTGTCCTGATCATTCTATTTTCCAATACATTACGAAATTTTTTCACGAATGAAATTTATAAAAATATCGAAAATGAACAACAGGTTCTCACAGAATATCCGTTGAACCGAGACGGCTCGCCAAAGTCGACACCGGAAAACCGCTCGGTGCAGCACATTCTGATTCCGTCAGATGAATTAAACCAAATGGCGCAGTTTTTCCCGCACGCCTTTATTGAGAAAATCCAATCCTTTGTGAAAAAACAAAAAAGCGCAACGAAACGCTATTCTGAAGAGGTGAATGGCCAGCACATCTTTTTTGTCATCAAAAAAGTATCAACAGGCAATACACAATATATTCTTTTGTCTTATGCGCCAGACTCTTATCGAGATGACCTTTCCTTTACGCTGTTTAAACAGCTGATCTTTATCTTGGGCACCGTTATTTTATTAAGCTGGATTCCATCGATTTGGCTTGCCCGCTACTTATCCCGTCCAATCGTTGCGTTTGAAAAGCACGTGAAGCGGATTGCACAAGAGGACTGGGACGATCCTGTCATCGTTGACCGGCAAGATGAAATCGGAAAGCTTGGTCATACCATTGAAGAAATGAGACAAAAACTCATTCAAAAGGATGAAACAGAACGGACTCTTTTGCAAAATATATCACATGACTTAAAGACTCCTGTCATGGTCATCCGCGGCTATACGCAGTCGATTAAAGATGGTATTTTTCCTAAGGGAGATCTTGAACAAACGGTGGAAGTCATTGAAGGTGAAGCAGAAAAGCTTGAGAAGAAAATCAAGGATTTGCTGTACTTAACAAAGCTTGATTATTTATCAAATCAACACCCTGCACATGCTTCCTTCCTACTGAGTAATACGATGCTGGAAGTGGTCGACCGAATACGCTGGTCGAAAAATGAATTACAGTGGAACGTGGACTTAGATGATGAGGCTACTCTTGAAGGCGATCCAGAACAATGGAGCAAATTATTTGAGAATGTACTAGAAAATCAACTTCGCTACGCAAAAAGGAAAATTGATATTCAAATGAAACAGGAAGAGGATCAAATACGCATTGTTATTCGTAATGACGGTCCTCCAATTGAAGAACATATGCTATCCAACCTATACGAACCTTTTAGTAAGGGAAAAAAGGGCGAATTCGGTATTGGATTAAGCATTGTCAAAAAAATTCTCTCCATGCATCAAGCGTCTATATCAATTGAAAATGATGATCTAGGTGTACGTTATACGATCACGGTACCAAAGAAGAGACTGTAGGTTTTTGACCGCAGTCTTTTTTAGATGAATGAATACCCATTGAAATCACGGTATGTGGCTTTGATTTTCTTGCCAGCTTGATACATCCATTTCTTTTCAATGGTTGTCTCTTTCGGCATTTTGACTTTTTCTACTTGAATTCCTTTTGTTCGCAAGCGTCTCATCATATCATCGATTTCTCTCATGGAACATCATCCTTTCACATTTTTTGACCAGTTGGTCACCTTACTTTATAATATAAAGAATTACACTGTAAAAAACAAGTTACAATCTGATTAATTTTTGAAAACTTTCGTCGTTTATGACCGATAAGTCACATCTCTTTGCGCACGTTTCCTAAGACATTTGTCTCTCGGTAAGAAAGGATGACATTCATATTGAAGAAGAAAGAGAAAATGATCATTGAGGCCGGCATGAAATTGTTTGCCAGTAAAGGCTACAATACAACGTCTGTTCAGGAAATTGCGGATGAATGCCACATGTCAAAGGGTGCTTTTTATCTTTATTTTAAATCAAAGGAAGCACTGCTCATTTCAATCTTACATTACTATTACGATAAGGTATTTACCCGGATCCATGAGGTTCAAACAGAGGGAGGCACACCAAAGGAAGCCTACCGTAAGCAGCTCACTGTCTACTACGATAATATCTTGCAGCAAAAGGATTTTATTAAAATGCAGCTGAGCGATCGAGCACTGCCAATGAATGAAGAAACGCAGCAGCTCGCAAAACAAATCAGACTTGCCACCATTCAGCTTCACATTGATAACATTAAGCAGGTATATGGAGATGCAGCGATTCCTTATATGGCTGATCTTTGTTTGACGATTGAGGGAATGAGCCACGTTTATTTCGAGCTTGCGATTTTATATGATTTTCAGCTAGAGGCTGAGGAGCTAGCCGCAACGATGATTCACCGTATCGATGATTTGATGGGCGGTATGATGGAGCGACATGATCTTCCGCTTATCTCTGTAGATCAAGCGAGCGATTGGTTTGGTCCTATTTATGAACGGTCATTCGACCCGCTGACAGAATCTCTTTTAAAAGAATTAAGAGAGCAGGCTGAAGCACACTATGAAGTGAAAGACGAGCCTGATTTATTTGAAGCACTCGGCATTCTAGAAAATGAATTAAACAAACAGAAACCTAGACAAGTCATCGTGAAAGGCATGCTGCATCAATTAAAATTATACGCACCGCTCCAAACCCACTCTGAATCACTTTTGCGTATTTTGAAAGAAGATCATTTGTAGAACCCAAGGCACAACCTTGGTTTCATTTTTGTCCACATCACGTTCAATGAAAAAAACCAGGGGCAGCCGCCCCTGGTTCTTATTTTGCTTTCGGTGTCACCATTTCTTCTGGTTTCACAAACTCTTCAAACTGCTCTTCTGTTAACAGCTCTAATTGAAGTGCTGCTTCTTTTAACGTTAAACCTTCTTTGTGAGCAAGCTTTGCAATTTTCGCTGCATTTTCATATCCGATGTGCGGGTTAAGTGCCGTCACAAGCATCAATGAATTGTTCAAGTTTTTCTCGATTGTTTCTAGGTTTGGTTCGATTCCAACTGCACACTTGTCATGGAATGAGTTCATACCGTCAGCAAGTAATTCAACTGATTGCAAGAAGTTATAGATGATAACCGGCTTAAATACGTTCAGCTCAAAGTTTCCTTGGCTGGCAGCAAAACCGATCGTTGCATCATTCCCCATAATCTGTGCTGCAATCATTGTTAAAGCTTCACTTTGAGTTGGGTTGACTTTACCTGGCATAATGGAGCTTCCTGGCTCATTTTCAGGAATGATCAATTCACCAATTCCGCAGCGAGGACCACTTGCCAGCCATCTCACATCGTTGGCAATTTTCATTAAATCAGCTGCAAGTGCTTTTAGGGCACCGTGTGCATACGTAATTTCATCATGGCTTGTCAGCGCATGGAATTTGTTTGGTGAAGAATTGAATTTTTGACCTGTCAGCTTGCTGATTTCCTCAGCGACATATTGACCAAACTCAGGATGTGCGTTAATTCCTGTACCAACAGCTGTTCCGCCAATCGCAAGCTCTCTCATTTTTTCAGTTGATTCTAGAATCATTTCTTTTGAACGGTCCAGCATGTACACCCAGCCGCTAATTTCTTGACCTACTGTCAGTGGAGTTGCGTCTTGCAAATGCGTACGACCGATTTTAACAATCTCTTGATATGCTTTTGCTTTCTCATCAAGAGTCGCTCTTAATTGATCAATCGCAGGCAATAATTTTTTGTACACAGCTAAAACAGCTGCCACGTGCATAGCAGTTGGGAATGTGTCATTTGAGCTTTGGCTGCGGTTGACGTCATCATTCGGATGAATGCTGAACTCACTATTTTTATCTTTCAAGTAAACAGTTGCTCTATTTGCAACGACTTCGTTCATATTCATGTTACTTTGTGTCCCGCTACCTGTTTGCCATACAACAAGCGGGAAATGCTCGTCATACTTTCCGCTGATGATGTCATCACATACAGCAGCAATTGCTTCTGCTTTTTCGCTCTCAAGGTTGCCAAGACGTTCGTTGGCAATCGCTGTGCTACGTTTCAAAATTGCAAACGCATTCACAACTTCCTTTGGCATTTTCTCAGAACCGATTTTGAAATTTTCTTTGCTTCGTTGTGTTTGTGCACCCCAGAACTTGTCCTTTGGCACCTTGATTTCGCCCATTGTATCTTTTTCGATTCTAAATTCTGTCATTATGTATCCCTCCATAGCTTTATACACTCAACTCTATTCTATACAAAAAACCAAAATCCTTTAAGCGTTTTCAATTAAAATTTTATCTTTATTTTAATTTTAGTTCAATATAAACGCGGACATCTTTCGAATATTTGTATTTTGGGTTCGTTTTTCCGTAATCCTTTGATGTATATGTCACTTCATAATGCTTGTCAAACGACTGTAGAATACGGTCAATCTCCTCTTTTGTTCCTGCTAAACGAATTTGTGCCATCTTGTTTCCTCCAAAACCCTCATTCTTTCTTTTACCACAAAATAATGTAACACAGAATATTGTTTTTTCAAGCAGGTAATGCTAAGAAAAAGTTATTTGAGGCGGGTGATCCTTTTGAATCAGACTCCATTGAAAGAGCACTTATACGATAATCTCTCCGTCATTCTCCCGCAATTAAAGGAAATGGATGATTTAGTCCATGAGAAAAAAACGCTGCCTCACGGGCAGGTTGTTTACTATTTATACATTAAAGAAATGAACGAAACCATGCACATTCAAACCTTCTTAAAGGTGCTACTGCAAGATCATACCTCTCTAACAAAAGAGAAGCTGGAATCCAATTTATCGATGATGACAACTCGTTCGGTGAAGACATTTGAAGAAATAATCGATGCAATTTTTCAGGGACACTGTGTGGTTTTGATTAACGGATTTCAACATGCTTATATTTTAGAAACGAAGGGAACAAAGAAACGCAGTTTAGGGGATTCTACATCTGAAACAGTCGTAAGAGGGCCGAAAGTTGGCTTCATTGAAGATTTAAATACGAACTTAGCTCTCGTGCGACAGCGCTTGAAAAACCCTGACCTCAAAACAGTGAACATGAAGATCGGGGAAAAGAAATACACCCAAGTGACCATCATGTACATTGACGGTATCGTTGAAACCTCTGTTTTAAAAGAGGTAAAAAAACGGCTCAAACAAGTCACCATTGATGATATACAAGACTCTGGTGTTCTTGAGGAGCTCATTGAAGACAATGTGTATTCTCCTTTTCCGCAAATTCAAAACACAGAACGGCCTGATAAAGTCGCCTCTGCTTTGAACAATGGGCGAGTCGCCATCTTTGTCGATCATTCGCCTTTTGTGTTAATTGTACCTGCTTCGCTCGCGACGATTATGCAATCACCGGATGATTATTATGAAAGATGGATCGCCGCCTCTCTCATTCGTATGCTGCGGTTTACCTCAATCTTTCTGACATTATTTTTATCAGCCATTTATATTGCGCTTGTGTCGTTCCATCAAGGACTTTTACCAACAACTCTGGCTATTTCGATCTCAAGTACAAGAGAAAATGTCCCCTTTCCGCCTATTGTGGAGGCACTCATCATGGAGATGACGATTGAGCTTCTGCGGGAAGCCGGCTTAAGGCTGCCAAACCCGCTCGGTCAAACGATCGGACTTGTTGGCGGGGTTGTCATTGGGCAGGCAGCCGTTCAGGCTCATATTGTGAGCTCAATCATGGTGATTATCGTCAGCGTGATGGCCCTTGCGTCCTTTACTGTTCCTCAATACGGGATGGGCATGTCCTTTCGTGTGCTCCGCTTTGTGTCCATGTTTGCTGCGGCTACCTTTGGTTTATACGGGATTGTGCTGTTTATGCTCGTACTCCTTACTCATCTCACACGGCAAAAAAGTTTTGGCACACCATATTTCTCACCAGATTTTGTGTTCAGCTATAAAAACGAGGACAATTCCATTATTCGATTGCCCTTAAAAAATCAACAGAAAGGAGAACGAGATGGTCAATCATAAAGAGTCGATATCAAGCTATCAGGCAAGTGCCATTATTGCAAATACAACACTAGGCGCAAGTATGATGATTCTGCCAAGAGCAATGGCTCAGGCTGCGGCTACACCTGACGGCTGGATTGCACTCTTACTCATGAGTGTCATTTACATTGTGTTTATTTTTGCAAATGTCCTGATGATGAAAAAAGTCCCCTTCTCCTCATATTATGATTATACGAATGAGGGACTTGGAAAATGGATTGGCGCGCTTGTTAACCTCTTGATTATTATTTATTTTCTTGGCGTTGCTAGCTATGAAGTACGGGCTATGTCGGAAATGGTGAAGTTCTTTCTGCTTCAAAACACACCTGTAGCGATGACAATGATCAGCTTTATTTTGGTTGGTTTTTATCTTGTCATTGGAGGGATTGGTGATTTAGCCAGGCTATTTCCTTTTATTCTGATTGTGACGCTCATCATTTTATTTGTCGCTTACGGACTGAGCGTGCAAGAATTTAAGCTAGATAACCTCCGTCCCGTTTTAGGAGAGGGATTCTCCCCTGTTTTCAAATCTTTGAACGCATCAGCCATTTCGTTTGTAGGCATTGAAATGATGCTGTTTATGCCTGCCTATTTGAACACGCAAAAACACACCTTTGCTTATGGTACAGTCGGCTTTTTGATTCCTGCGATCATCTATATTTTCACCTATATTCTTGTGGTTGGTGCGTTCACGGTGAAAGAAACGGCGACTTTGACTTGGCCAACCATTGCCTTATTTCAATCATTTGATATTCAGGGGATTTTTATTGAACGAATTGACTCCTTTTTGCTTATCGTTTGGCTGATTCAGCTTTATACAAGCTTTGTCGGATATACATTTTTTGCTGCAATCGGGGTGTCTAAACTGACCAAGTTTCCTAAAAAAGTGGTCCTTGTTTTAATGGGAATTGTCATTTACTTTGCAGCGATTTTTCCAAAGGATGTCGATACAGTGCGAAATTATTTAACCTATGTGAACAACCTCTTTTTCCTGCTGTTCGGCATTCTCCCGTTTCTCTTATTCATTATCGTGTTTTTCAAAAGGAGGCGGAAAACAGCATGAAAAAGAAGGCAGCTTGTGCTCTTTTGACGCTGGTTCTATTAAGCGGTTGCTGGGATAGTACAAATATTGAGGAGCTTAACATGGCGATTGGATTTGCAGTAGACAAAGGGGACCAAGGGAATAAATTAAAGGTATCTATGCAAGTCCTCGTTCCTCAAAAGATCTCTCAGGAATCAAACATCAAAGACCCTACGAAAATCATTGAAACAAACGGGGATTCTGTGCATCAAATATTCCACACAACGGCGCTGAAAAGCCATCGCATTTTCGCACAGCAGCTACGGGTGTTTTTGTTTTCTGAGGAACTCATCAATGAGAATGATTTCGACCTCGTCATTAATCAATTCATTCGAGACAATGAAACGAGGAGAGGAGGCCTCGTCTTTATGACCTCTAAAAATCCTGGAGACATGCTGAAAATCAATGACGACGGACAGCCAGCCTCTACGACCTTATACGATATTTCTGAGAATAGAAAATCGACCATTCTCATGTTTAAGACTGTCTCATTAGGAGATATTTCTTCTGCCATGCAAAACAATGTATCTTTCGCTATTCCGAAAGTCAGCGTCGATCAAGGAAAATTAATGCTCGATGGAGCCTCTATTATTAAGAATAAGCGATTTCTCACCAATATCTCTCCGTTAGCAGTACAGTCATACAATCTGTTAACTGGAGACGGACTGGGTGGAGTCATTGAATTTGAATATGAACACAGCAGCTACTCTTTTGAGATTTTCAAACTCAAGCACCATATTAAAACCAATAAATCAGCCAACGGAAAATATCAATTTGATGTGTCAGTGGAGCTTGATGGACGATTGTCTGAGGATTGGAATGAACGTGAAAACGCTTTTAATGAAAAGTATCTCAGAGAAATTGAAGGCGTTGTCAAGCGTCGATTAGAGACAAGCGTTAAAGATTTCATCGGTGAATTACAGCACGAGATCAAAGCAGATATTTGCGGGTTCTATCAAAAGGCGAGTATTGCCTACCCGAAGGATTTTCGAAAAGAAGCAAAACATTGGGATGAAATTTTTAGTGAATCAGATATTCGTTACAAAGCAAATGTGAAAATCCGTGACTTCGGGACTAAGGGCGCAACACAATCCTTATAGAGTATGTTAAAATGGTAAGAAAAAAAGGGTGTCAATCATGAAACGAGCTTTACTTTCGGCCGGCATTCTATTTTTGATTCTAGGAATACTCCTGTTAGTCGTTGTATTCATGCAATCAAAAGAAGATTTCTTCATTGAAGCCGACAGCTTTTCGAGCACATTTTTGATCGTGATTTATTATGGACAAACCCCTGCGCTCCTTCTTGTTGGAGGCGGTATATTCGTCGGACTTTCACAGATCATTGGTTTGCAAGAGAAAAAGGCAGCATTGGCAAAGGAGAGCGTAAAGCTATTATCCGAGATGAAGAAAGCCCTAGAAGACAAATCGGCCGAGGAGCAGGAGGCTTTTCCAGTTCCTGAGCTCCATCAACTATCCGAACGTCCGATCACAGGACAGAAGGACTAAATTTACGCATGTTCTAGCAGCTTTCTTTTGAAAGCTGTTTTTTTATTTTATTGAATCAGCTTATGACGATGCGCATACACAGCCGCTTGCGTCCGGTCTTCTACATCGAGTTTGGAAAGAATGTTTGTAATATGTGTCTTCACTGTTTTAATTGTAATAAATAGTTCCTCAGCGATGACTTTATTCGATTTCCCATCGGCAATCAGCTTCAAGATTTCCATTTCCCTTGCTGTTAATGCATCATGAAGGATCGATCCATTTGAGGAATGACGAAGTTTATTCATCACCTTTCCAGCTACTTTTGATTCTAGTCTTGGTTCGCCGATACTTGCAGACCGAATGGCATCTGCAATTTCTCCTGCCTTGGATGTTTTTATCAAATAACTTAAAGCACCTGCTTCAATCACTGGATAAACTTTATCATCGTCAATAAAGCTCGTCAGAACGATAATTCGTGCATCTTCAATTTCCTGACAAATTCTTTTCGTTGCTTCGATGCCATCCATGCCTTCCATGACAAGATCCATTAAAATGACATCTGGCCTTAATTCAACTGCTAGCTCTACACCTCTTTGTCCATCTGACGCTTCACCAATGACTTCAATATCAGCCTGTGCCTCTAAAAAAGCAGCAAGCCCCATTCTCACCATTTCGTGATCGTCGATTAAAAGCACTCGAATCATCGAACGTTCTCTCCTTTTCCTTCATCAAAAATGGGAACCTTCACATCAATTTGTGTTCCTTTTCCTTCAAATGACATAATCTCTGCGACACCGCCTACTTCACTTGTTCTTTCACGAATTGATTCCAGTCCGTAGGAGGCCGTCTTCACATGATCGGTTTGAAAGCCGATCCCATTGTCGATAATCTTCAGCTGCACCTGCCGATTTCGAATGAGCAGACGCACCGTCACCTTTGTCGCCTTTGCATGCCTGAACACATTTGACAGGGCTTCCTGTACAATTCGGAAGAGGTGATCCTCTACTCCTTTAGACAGCGGAACATCATCTTCTATTTCCCAATCAATATCAATCGGCTGCTTTGCTTGAAATTCATTTAGGAGCTCAATCAAGCCCTTTTTCAAGTCTTTTCCTTCAAGGGTGATCGGTCTGAGATGAAGCAAAAGGGCACGCATTTCATTTTGTGCATCGCCAGCCATTCGTTCGACTAGGCGCATCTGCTTTAAAATCTTTTCATCCTTTTCCTTCATGACTTCAAGAATCGCAGAGGTCATCATTGAAATCGCAAATAACTGCTGGCTGACCGCATCATGCAGTTCTCGTGCTAAACGCTGACGTTCTTCTGAGACGACCGACTTTTTCATTTGCACCTGCCATTCTGCCCGCTCATTCGAGAGCTTTTGCAAAGAGGCTACTTGACCTTCCACTCGTTTCGCCATTTCATTTAATTGATCTGCCGCTAAGCCAATTTCATCGTCGCCAAGAGACGGCAGTCTGTATGCAAAGTTCCCATTTTCAAACTTTAAAATCGACTCTACAAGCTGATCAAGACGCTTTTTATGCTGATAGCCAAATACATGTGAGGCAGAAACCCCAATGGCAAGACTAATGATCAGTAAAATACAAAAAAATGGGATGCCGAACCAGCGGGTAGAGAGGAGAATCATCGGATCAAGCTGATAATAAAAAAACATGGGCAGCATCGTCATGATGACAACACCAAGCGAGATCCCTACTCCAAGACGAATAGATTGCCACTGGATACCTAGATGGAGTTTCCTCATAAGTATCTCACATCCACATCTCCGATCAGTAAAGAGATGGAGATTTTCACTTTTCGTTTACTCTCATCGTAATTGTCGGTCATCACATACACTTTACTGCCGAATCCGCTTCTTTTTTCATCAATAATTTTCATATCACCAATGGCAGCTGAAGCACTCACACATACTTCAATATCCTGCGGTACGAAAATATCCACATCTCCGATGAGCCCGCTTATCACGATCGTGCTCTCTTCTTCTGCGATGATGGCCTTTGATAAGTCGATTTTGACATCCCCGATAAACCCTGAAATCGTCAAATCACTTAATTGAAACGGCTTTTTCATCAGCCTGACTTCACCGATAAAAAAGTCATGCTCCTTGCGCGGCTTTGTCTGGCTCTTTGTTTTCTTTTGCTCGCCCTCTTTTTCAAGATTGACTTTCAGAGAAGGCTTATCGCCCTCCGATGCTTCCTTTTTATCGACATCAAAAACGGGTTTGTTTTTCAATAAGCGATAGCCGGCATATATCAAAAAGGCCGCAAATAAATATCCTGTGAGACTAAATGTAATATTGAGCAGGAATTTTAAAAAGAGAAAGCCGGCAAAAATATAGGAAACTGAACCGAGCCAACGTTTGGATCTTGAGTGCAGCCAATAGCCTGCCAGCGCAAAAAACACGGGCCAAAACAATTCGGCTCCGATCCCAATAATTTTGAGAAATAGATTAATACCAAAAATCACGACAATGATGCCTAAAATTTGATTCCTTGAAAAACGCAGTTGACTCGCCTCCTTCCTTTCTTCCGTTCATTACCGCAGCTTTAAGTTTCCACTTGTCATTTCAATATCGACTAAGTGTGTCCCTTTTCCCTGCGTACCTGTAAAGCCTCGACCTTCACTATCTGCTTGATCAAAATGATAGGAGTGATCCACACTTCCACTTGTTTTTTTCACTTTGACGTTAAAATCTCCTTCATCCGGCAGGTTAAATTTTGCGCTGCCTGATGTCATGTGAAAGGAGACAGGTGATTCAATGGTATCAAAGCTTGCCGTCAATCTACCACTCGTCATTTCTAGCTGCAGTTCGCCTTTGACATCTTTAATATCGGCACGGCCTGAGGTTGCTCCAATATCACTATTTTTCGCATCGATGTAAGACACAGAGAGTCTGCCGGATGTCGCTTTGATTTCGACATTGTTTGCTGAGAAATTCTCGGCATTGAGGTTTCCGCTTGTTGATTTAAGCGTCACATCTTGAAGAGACAGTTTCCCTTCGCCGTCCACCTCACTGACGCCGCTTCCACCCGTAATCTTCACATTTTTATGATAATCTGTTGGAATTTTGACTAAGAGTTCTCCTTTTTCAAATGAAGAGAAAAACAAGAATCCTTTATTTTCAGCACGGACGTTAAATGTACTGCCTGTTTGTTCCGCATACATTTTCCCTTTTCCACCTACGACCATCACGGAAATATCGGAACGATTTTCAGGCTTTACCTTCACGCGAAATCCAGAAAGAGAAATATCTAATTGATCAATTTCATCTTTTTTCGCTGAAGCTGTTGTGACTGCTTTTTCACGGGAGAAACTCAAATGAAAGAGATCTTCGTTTTTGAAAAGCATCCCAATCATTAAAAAGACACCTACAAGTATACAAATTAGACCGATTAACCGCTTCATTCATACCATCCCTTTATCTTCTGACCTTTTCATTATAAGGAAAAGCGAAACAGAAAGAAATCAAATATCGGAAGAAAAATCCTGCTTTTCTTCCGATCTGCCATTGATTTCTTAGTTTGCTTGCTGCTCAGGCTTCTTCTCCAGCTTGAGCTTCTGCCATTCTTTTTCAACCTCATCAGCATAGTCTAGATGAGCATATGCTCCTTGATCCTCAAATTGTGTATAGCTGCCCGCTTTTGTCTCCATTTCTTCGATACGGTTCTCCATTCGAAGAAATTCTTTATATGCACTTTCACTATCTACTTTATTCATAGATTCGTTCATATGCTGCTTTGCCTGTGCGGCATTTGCTCTTGCTATGAGTGCCTGCTTCTTGTCTTTAATATCACGCAGCTTCGTTTCTAACTGCTGCAATTGCTCTTTCAGCTCTTTTAATTGTTTCACAGATTGCTGATAAGCTTCCTGATATTCCTGATGCTTTTCTTCAAAATACTTCATTTCTGTGAGCGCTTTTCGTGCTAATTCTTCTTCTCCTGCATGAAATGCCAGCTCAGCCTGCTTCTTTCTTTTATCAGCAAATGCTTCCGTCTCTTCTGCTTTGCGCAGGAAGCCTTGTTGAATCGTTTGCTGTTTGATGATCGCATGTTTCGCTTTGGCAATATCGTCCTCCATATCACGAACGTACTGATTTAGCATGACACGTGGATTCTCCATTTTATCTAAGCCCTCATTGACCGTTGCAACAAACATATCTCTCATTCTTCTGAATACCATTTGAATTTCCTCCTCTTATTTTTTCTTTAAAAAATCTTCCCATTCTTGATCAAATGACGTGTGCATAGGTTCTTCCATTTTCGGTGACGTGTTTGGCTCCATATATGATCTACTTGATGATTCTTTTGCCTGTTCACCATTGATCATCGTCCAGCCGAAGTAGAGAAGCCCCCCAGCCAATGCGATTCCAAGGATAAACGGCAGAGCTTGCACAACGATCATGACACCAATGACTGCTAGAATGACGCCGAAGGTTTTACTGCCTTTTTCATATTTCTTTACACCTACATAGATGAGCCACGCCCCAATCAGAATCGGGATCAGCCCTCCTAGTGAACCACCGAAGAAGATGGATAGACCGACAAACATTAAAATCGAACCGATGATGGTTTTACTTGTTATTTTCATCTTCATGCCTCCTTTCTTGCTCCTTGCTTTTACTATAGTCAAAAAAGAAAGCTGGCAAAACGTGTCGCAGATTGATCTTTCGTTGCGACCAGAGTCGTAACTTCGCTCAGACTGAGCGGTAGAATCCAATAAAAAAGCACTCTTCTCATTTGAAGAGTGCTGTTCTTTATTTAGACCGAAATACGTTTGCACTTCGTTCATATTCAACATCCGCTTCACCGAGCCGATGATTCACGATTCGGGCAGCTGCAAATAAATAGTCAGAAAGCCGGTTTACATATGTGAGCGCAACTGATGGAATCTCCTCCTGCTTCGCAAGCGTCACCATATGCCGCTCTGCTCTTCTGACGACTGTCCGCGCCACATGTAAAAGAGCTGCACCTTCCTGGCCGCCCGGTAAAATAAACTTCGTGAGTGGCGCGGCTTCTTCTACATAGACATCCATTCTTTGCTCAAGGACTGATACAGACATTTCAGTTAATTTACCTTCTTTCGGTGGTTTCACTGCTGCCAAATCACCGCCGCAGTCAAACAGCTCGTGCTGTATCACAATCAGCTCTGACAAAATGTCTTGAAACAATTCGCCATGCTGACGTAAATGTGCATGCGCGAGTCCAATGAAGCTATTCGCCTCATCTAACGTGCCGTACGCCTCTACTCTCACATCATCCTTATCGGCTCTCCCGCCGATCAAGCCTGTTTGACCTTGATCCCCTGTTTTTGTATAAAGTTTCATTGGTGTTCCTCCTTGTCTATTGCTTTGTCCTTTTAGTATAACCTGAAGTGAAAAGGATGTATTTGTTTAACTAAAGTACTGTAATCGCATCATAAACAAAAAAGCGAACCCTTTGGTTCACTTTTAAATGGCATTCAATGAATAAAGAAGAAGGTGCACTTTCTGCTTTAATCTTTCGTGTAAATGCTCATCATCTTCCGTTTCTTGCATACCCGCAGCAGCGATACATAGATGATGAATGAACATGCTCGTCTCCCGTTTCATCATGTGGACAAGCTGCCCCATGAGCTGAACAGACGATCCGTCTGATATAGACTCTTTCAGTACAAGCCAAATGGTCAACTCTTCTTGATGACGCATGCCGTAAAGCACCATGTCGTCGTCTGTGTCTTCAGCAGCAAATTGTTTTAGTCCACTTGTTTGATCGTAAAACAATAGTCCTTCACGATCATCCAACTCGTCACGAAGCATCTCACTTCCCGTTCCGAGAGACCTTTTCCAAAAGAAGCCGCCCTTTTTCTGATGTGAGGAAAGGATGCGGAGCGGCTGTTTGAGGGAAAACGTCATTCCTTCTCCGCCATACGTTTTCCACCCATCCGCTAACTTTGCATTTGATGCTACAGAAGCCCCCGCAGGTTCAATGGTCAACTGAGGGTTTGCCCTTCGCGGGTGTTGGAGCGGTGTTACATCTGTTTCATATACACGGTTGATTCGCTCAGGCGTCAAGACGTGATACGGCAGCCCTACTATTTCTGTCTTCCCTTCATCAAGTAGCAGCAGCCGATCACAATACAAACTGGCGATGTTCACATCATGAAACACACCGATCACCGTCAACCTAGAGGAAGTGGTCTCTTCTTTAATTAAATCAAGCAAGTCTTTTTGATAGGCCAAATCAAGAAAACTGGTTGGTTCATCCAGCAATAAATATTCAGGCTGCTGGGCTAGTGCCTGTGCCAAGTACACACGCTGCTGTTCTCCCCCGCTTAGCTCATGAATAGATTGATCCTTAAATTGAGCAACATCCGTTTGTTCCATTACTTTGTTTACGATTCGCATATCCTCTTGGGTAACAGATTGTAGCCATCCTTTTTGATATGGATAACGACCGAATTGAACCGTTTCTTCCACTGTAAATGAGAAGGCTTGGTCCGTTTTCTGCGGTAGAACAGCCATTTTTTGCGCAAGCGCCTTTGGACGATAGGATTGAATCAGTTGACCGCTCAGACGTACCTCACCACTATCAGGTTCCAGCAACCCAGAGATCATTTTAAGCAAGGTCGACTTCCCGCTTCCATTTGGACCAAGTATACCGAGAAATTCCCCTTGCTTTACCTCAAGACTGATGCCGCGTATGACCTCTTTCTCTCCATATCCACCTTTGATTTCCTTCACTTGAATCATAGATGCGTCCCTCCTCTATATTTACGGATGAGGATGATGCCGAATACAGGGGCACCAATTAACGCTGTGATGATGCCGATCGGCAATTCAGTCGGCTCAATGATCGTACGTGATAACACATCTGCTAAAACGAGAAAGGAAGCGCCATTCAGCATAGACAAAGGCAGGAGGTGCCGGTGGTCTGTGATCGCTAAGAGGCGAATAAAATGCGGAATCACAAGTCCCACAAATCCGATCGTACCTGACACCGCTACTGCACTACCAGTCAGAATCGATCCAGCAAGCAGCACGATATATTTGCTCCTTTTCACATGTACACCTAATAGCTTTGCTTTCTCCTCGCCATACGTCATGACATTCAAATCTCTCCCAATCAGCATTAATGCAAAGGTCCCAACCAGAAAGAAAGGAAGGAAAAGCGCAATATAGCGCCAGCCCCTCATGGACACACTGCCAAGAAGCCAATGAATAATCTCTTTTAAATCATCACCCGTTAAAGCAATCATTAATGATATAAGCGCGCCCAAAAAAGAGCTGAAAATCACTCCTGTTAAAATTAAAGAGGAAATGCTCATCCCCCGATGAACAAGACGCGCAAAAAAGAGGACGAGACATAAGGTCACAAGCGCTGTTGTCATACTGAAAAAAGGCAGCGTGAAACTGCCGAGCAAAGGGAGCTGCAAACTGAAAAATAGGGTCGCGACGGCTCCAACTGATGCCCCTTGAGAAACCCCCAGCGTATAAGGGTCAGCAAGAGGATTTTTTAATAAACCTTGAAAAGCTGCACCAGATAACGCCAGCGCTGCTCCGACTAGTGCCGCTAATATCACTCTAGGCAGCCGGATATTCATCATAATATTGCGATCAATTGAATCTATTGTGCCTATGTGCACACCGAATAGTTCATGAACAAATATACGGAGAATAGAAGGAATGGGAATCCCTAAGCTTCCAAAGGAGATTCCCATTCCAATGCTCACCACAAGAAGTAAAGCACTTAGTGTGTATGCGATGACGAATTTATTTGAACGTGTCAGGATAGATGCTTTTCGCAAGAGCCTCGACTCCTTCAACCAATCGCGGCCCCGGTCTTGATGCGAGATCCGTATTCAATTGAAAGACTTGTTTTTCCTTCACTGCTTTGATCGCATTCCAGCCGTCTCTCTTTTTCAGATCAGCTAAACTGGAACCATCAATTGTGACGATCACGTCAGGGTTTCGTTTGATAATTGATTCCTCTGTCATTTGTACCCAGCCAGTTTGATCACCAGCAGCATTTTTCGCATGGATAACAGAAAGCATTTCATCCATAAATGTATGAGTACCTGTTGTATAAATTTCAGGCGTACCTGAAACTTCAACAAAGACTGTTTTTTGTTTGTCTTTGGAGATCGCTTCTGCTTGTTTCTTGATGTGATTCAATTTTGCTTTCATCTCGTCTACAAGCTTTGTTGATGCTTCTTTTGCACCTGTTGCTTCACCGATCATATTGATCGATTTGTACACATCCTTAAAGGAAGTGGCATCATTTACAGTCAGTACTTGAATTCCTGCATCCTCTAGCTGTTTAAACCCCTCTTTTGATCCCATCTGTGAGGCATGAGCTAGTACAAGATCAGGCTTTAAGGAAATCACCTTCTCGACATTGAATTCAAGTCCGCCAATTTTCTCTACCTTTTCAACTTCCTTTGGATAATTGTCAAAATCAGATCGTCCAACCATTTTATCTCCAAGACCAAGCGCATACGCAACCTCTGTATTACTTGGAATTAATGAAACAATTCGTTTAGGCTGTTCTTTGATTTCGACTGTTTTACCTGCTGCATCTTTAATCGAGACAGGAAATGCCGCAGTCGTTGTTTCGTTACTTTGTGAACTCTTTGCTTTATGGTCTGTTTCAGCACCTGCACATCCTGCTAAAACACCCATCACAAGCAGGAGCGATAGCCAAATGGCCGTTAACTTTTTCATGAATGAACCCCCTGATTTATGTACTGCTTGACGAAATCTCTTCCGTCAATTCTTTTCTAATTTCGGGAATATTATACTACAGTGCAGATAGGTTGTATATGTGATTTCTAAAAGCGTCTTTTTCGTTCTGATAAAAGAAAAACAGCCTCTAAAAAGACTGTTTTACGCCCATCTATTTATTAATTTGTTCCCCATTGATGACAACTTTCTGAAATGAAGGCGCTACTGCATGCTCCAAAGAAAGTGGATACGTCACATGATCTATGACACAATTTTTCATGTTGAAATGGGTCACGGGGGAATGTGAGTAGGCGGCTATTTTCACACCATATCGTCCGCCGCTGCTTTTCAGCCCTTCTACTTCAATATGACGTACAACAGGACGATGTGGACCCGCATCTCCTTCCTCATACATCATGTCGATACAGACCACTTCATGCTTTAGGCTTTTGACTGTGTTGTTTTTAAAGTAAATATGTTCAATGGTACCGCCTCTGACAGAGTTGGTTTTAATCCGCAGTGCCCGGTCAAGGTTCGGACTATCCATGACATTATTCTCTGCATAGACATACCTTACCCCGCCAGAGATTTCACTCCCAATCGTCACTCCGCCGTGTCCATCACGCATCTTATTTCTACGAATGACAATGTTTTCAGATGGAATCCCTATTCTCCGTCCGTCCTCGTTCCTTCCAGATTTGATGGCAATACAATCGTCGCCATTATCAAAATAACAATCTTCAATGAGCACATTCCGGCAAGACTCTGGATTGACACCATCTGTGTTTGGTCCATGCCCGATAATATGGACTCCACGGACAATCACATTTTCACTTAGTACAGGGTGAATTTGCCACATCGGTGAATCCTTCACTGTCACTCCCTCAATAAGAACTTGCTGACATTGGTAAGGCTGGATAAAGCTTGATCTTAAATAATGCCCTTCTCCAAACACTCTTTCTTCTACTGGTATTCTCTTTTCAGCCATGTCAAATAGAAGCTGACGATCTCGATCTTGAGAAGGCTGGCCATTCGTGCCATATTTCCAAGGCCACCAATGATGCTCATCCCCTCTGCCATCAAGCGTTCCAGCTCCTGTAATGGCAATGTTTTCTGCATGGTGTGCATAAATGAGAGGTGAATAATTATAAAGCTCAACCCCTTCATATCTTGTCAGTACAAGCGGCAAATAGTCCTTTCGGTTTTGGCTGAATGCCACATACGCTTTCTCATGCAAATGCAGCTCTACATGACTCTTCAATTCTAGCGCACCTGTCACAAACGTCCCTTCTGGAATCAGCACACGTCCCCCTTTCAAACGGTGCGCATCATTAATGGCAGACTGGATAGCATCTGTTGAAAGCTCGGTTCCCTTCGCATCTGCACCATAATGAACCACATTAAATTCACGATCAGGGAACAGCGGTGCTTTTATCTGCTTTAACACTTGATCGATTCCGTTTGCTTCTTTGTCTTTCTTCCCTTGTCTTGCTAAACGAGTGAGTCCGATTCCTGTGAGTACCGTTCCTGCTGTGATATACATTAAATCCCGTTTTTTAGACACGTTCTCATCCCCCAGTCGCCTTAAAGTGTGACACCTGTTTTGAAAATAGCCAGCTCTCTAAAATTGTTTTTTTCATGATTTAATCGCTTTCCGCTCGCCACATCAATGACAGTTGAAATAAATTTTTCTAACACAACATCTTCTGGTACATCTTCAAGCAGTTCTCCCGCATTAAAGTCAATCCAGTGCTTTTTTGTTTCATATAAGGCTGTATTCGTCGAGACCTTCATTGTTGGGACAAACGTGCCGAATGGTGTCCCTCTGCCTGTTGTAAAAAGGACAAGCTGACAGCCAGAAGCGGCAAGAGCAGATGAAGCAACCAAATCATTCCCCGGCGCACTTAATAAATTTAAGCCCTTTCGCTTCAGCAATTCCCCATATTTCAACACATCTTGAATGTCAGAAGTCCCTGCTTTTTGTGTACAGCCGAGAGATTTATCCTCTAATGTCGAAATTCCACCTGCTTTATTTCCCGGGGAAGGATTTTCATATACTGGCTGTCGATGATCCATGAAGTATTGTTTAAAGTCATTGATCATTTGCACAATATTGTCGAAGGTCGCTTCTGATTCCGCTCTCTCCATTAAAATCGTTTCAGCTCCAAACATTTCGGGCACTTCTGTTAACACTGTCGTGCCTCCTTGAGCAACAATAAAATCGGACAGCCTTCCTAAAAGCGGATTTGCGGTAATGCCGGAGAATCCATCTGATCCCCCGCACTTCAAGCCGATTTTCAGCTCAGATAACGGGACCTCTTCACGGTGATCTTCTTTCGCTGCCTCATAAATTTCTTTGAGTAAAGCGACTCCCGTCTCAATTTCATCACCTACTTCTTGACTTCTTAAAAATTTCACTCTCTCACGGTCATATTCACCTAATGTAGACTGAAAATTGTCAATATCGTTATTTTCACATCCAAGTCCGAGGACGAGCACTCCTCCAGCATTGGGATGCTTCACGGCATTTTGTAAAATGGTTTTTGTATTTTCATGATCGTCCCCAAGCTGTGAACATCCGTAATTGTGCTTTAATACGAGTGCTGTTTCAAACGGATGGATGCTTCCGCCCATTTCAGCGGTAAAAATTTGGATGATTTGATCGGCGATGCCATTTACGCATCCAACGGTTGGGACAATCCAAAGCTCATTGCGAATCCCGCTTTCCCCGTTTTTTCGTTTATATCCTTTAAATGTAAGATTCGTTTTTTCATAGGGGTTATCTGTGAATGAAGGCTTGTATTCGTAATCAAGCTTTCCTGATAAATTGGTTTTGATGTTATGTGTATGCACCCATTCTCCAGCAGAAATGGCAGTCGTTGCATGCCCAATGGGGTAGCCATATTTCATGATATTCTCTCTTTGCTTGATATCAGCCAATGCAAACTTATGACCTTTGGCGATGGTCTCTTTTAAAACAACGGAATGATCTTGATGCTGCAGCTCCTCCCCTTGTTCAAGTACTTTTAAAGCAATACCGACATTATCTGAAGGGTGAATCACAATAAAATCTTTCATGCCTTCTCCCCCTGACTTTCATATTGATGTTGCAGCATTCTTTGAACAGCCCTTCTCATCCCTTGCTCCTGTATGAAGGTAAGCTGATCAGCTACAGCATGACCCAAATCATTTATATCCGTTAAATTTCTCCCCCATAATGACTCATATGATAGAATCTTAGCTGCGATCGCTTCATTAGATTGGTTCTCTCCTTCAAAGGCTTCCTTCATGAATACCAGTACAGTCTCATCATCCTTTATCTTATCTGCATGTGATCTGTAAAAATAAATGAGGCTACTGAGTGAAAACACGAGTTTCATTGGCAGCTGTTTCTTTTGCTCAACATAATCAAGCAATGACGGAAGAATACGGGTTCGAAACTTAGACACACCATTGAGCGCAATATCCAGCAATTGATGCTTCACAAATGGATTGCAAAAGCGATCCCAAACCGATTGTGTATAAAGAAGAAGCTCATCTCGAGAGAGCTCAAGCCCTGGCAGCACTTCCTCCTCCAGCATCCGCCGGATGAACGTACCAACATCCTCATCATCCACAGCCTCTTTTACAGTTTCTCCCCCGCATGAGTAAGCGATTGGCACCATCGCTGTATGGGCACCATTTAAAATCCGTACCTTGCTCATGCGATAAGGCGCAATATCCTCTACAAAAAGGACATTTAAACCCGCTTCTTGAAAGGGCAGCTCTTTTTGTACGAAGACAGGTGCTTCAATAACAAATAGGTGATAGTATTCTGCCGTGACAAGCAACTCGTCGATATACCCCTCTTCCTTTTGGACAGTTTCAGCTGCTTCCTTAGAAAACCCAGGAACAATCCGATCCACAAGCGTATTACAAAACGTATTGGCTTCCTTGATCCATGTGATAAACGCAAGCGGCAGGTCCCACTCAGTTGCCATGTCTATCACATATTCCTTCAAGCGATCACCGTTATGTTCAACCAGCTCACATGGAAGGATGATCAGCCCTTTTTGTTCATCTCCAGCAAATGCTTTAAACCTGTGATATAAGAACGCTGTCAGCTTTCCTGGAAAACTCGCTTGCGGTCGATCCTCCAAGCAATCCTCCTTTCTGAACATAAGTCCTGCCTCTGTCGTGTTGGAGAAGACAAAACGGAGATCGGGGTTTTCAGCTACTTGTAAAAAAACATCATAATCCGTATAAGTACTGATTCCTCTGCTGATCGATTGAATGACCATGCGCTCATTCATTTCTTGCTGGTCATGATAGCCCTGTATACATAATGTGTATAAGCCATCTTGTTCATTTAAAGCTGCAACAGATCCTTTTCTCGGAGGAACAACAACAGCTCTTCCTTTAAAATCTGTGCAGTCGTTCAGCTTTTGGATGTGCCAATTAATAAAGCCTCGCATAAAATTCCCTTCACCAATCTGCAAAATCGTTTCTGGATACTCAGGCACCGGGTATATGGTTTTTGATAAACGTTTCAAATGGATTCCCCTCTCTACAATTTATGCACACGTGAACATTTTTCTATAAAAGATGCTGATTACTGCACCTTTTTGACTGAATCTCTGATCATCAACTCTGTGTGGACATACACTTTTTCCATATGATCCTCTTCCTGCTCTTCACCGTTTATGACCGATAGGATGGCTTCTGCTCCAAGTGCACACATTTTTTCGATTGGCTTTTTTACCGTGGTCAGTGCAGGCGTGGTGTAGGATGAAAATGCAATATCGTCAAAACCAATAATAGAGACATCGTCTGGACACGTCTTGCCCTTTGCATATAAAGCATTCATCGCACCAATGGCCATGTCATCGTTAGAGCAAAAAAGCGCTGTTGGCGGATGATCAAGTGTCAGCAGGGATTCCATTGATTCATAGCCGCTTTTCATATGGTAGTCACCCGTGATCATATATTCTTTTTTCATAGGAATATGGTGATCAATTAACGCTTGGAGAAATCCAGCTTTTCTCTCCTGAGTCGATTTAAAGCCTTCTTTTCCTTCAATGATGGCGATTTGTTGATGGCCTTGCTGAATGAAATAGTGCGCTGCCTGATATGCTCCTTGACTATCATCTGCTAATATATTCATCACTTCATTACTTTCTACACGGCGATTCAGCACAATGATTGGAATGCCCTGTTTCTTGACATGATGGATAAACGCTTCATCGTGCTCGCTTTGGCTCATCAGCAAAATGCCATCGTAGCGCTGTTTATGAATGGTTGTGTAATCGTGAAAATCGTCAATACCCCTAACAAACAGATTGTAATGCTCTGTCATGACGCTATTGACACCTTTTAACGCATCCACAAAGAAGCTTGAGGATGTGCCTTCTGTTAAACTCGTGAAAAACAGACCGATTGTAAACGATTTTTGTGATACAAGGCCTCTGGCATGGACATTTGGTGAATAGTTCAGCTGTTTTGCAATCGACAAAATCTTTTGTTTTGTCTTCTCTTTAATAAAAGGACTGTTATTCAAAGCCCTTGATACTGTGGTATGAGAGACATTTGCCAATTTTGCTATGTCTTTAATTGTGACTGTCATGCTATTCCGCCTTTTATGATTTTTTTCCATCTTATCATAAAACCGCTTTCATTTTCTTACCTTTTTCCTCATGTGATTTTACTTTGATGATGGAGCTGCTTTGCCCGGTCAAATTGAAAATATTGCTTGGCATTTTCATAGCTGATACCTTTCACAATGCCCCCTAACAGCTCAAGGTCATAGGGGACTTCTCCTTTTTCTACCCAATCCCCGATGATATCACAAAGCAGTCTTCGGAAATATTCATGCCTTGTATAGGACAAAAAGCTTCGTGAATCTGTCAGCATCCCGATAAAACGGCTGATCAGTCCGATACTGGAAAGAGCCATCATCTGCTCTGTCATTCCTTGCTTCGTATCATTAAACCACCAGGCTGTGCCGTGCTGCATCTTCCCAGGTGTCTTCCCGTCTTGAAAGCTTCCAGCCAATGTTGATATCACTACATTGTCCCTTGGATTTAAGGAATACAGAATCGTGTTTGGCAATGCATCTTCTTGTTCTAAACGATCTAATATTCGGCCAAGCGGCTTTGCAATGTCTTCGTCATTCATCGCATCGTACCCCGTATCTGGTCCAAGCCTCTCAAACATTTTCGTATTGTTGTTTCTAAGTGCATTGATATGAAGCTGCATTGCCCAGCCACGCTCACAGTAAGCCTGACCTAGCATAATGAATGTCTCTGTTTTAAATTTAATCTTCTCTTTTTCCGTCAATGGATGATCAGACATTCTTTTATGAAAGATGGTCTCCACTTCTTCTTGTGTCGTTTCTTCATATGTCATTTCATTAATGGCATGATCCGAGATCAAGCAGCCTTGTTCATGGAAAAAATCAATTCTCGCACGGAGGGCATTTAAGAAGTCTTGGTAGGATTGTATTGGGATAGCTGAAACTTCTGCCAGCTCATGAACATATTTTTCAAACAGATCATTCGCTATATCGAGTGCTTTATCAGGTCGAAACCCCGGAAGCACTTGTACAGAGAATCCCTCTTCCCGCAGTTTTTGATGATATTGAAGTGAATCGACCGGATCATCTGTTGTCACAACGGTTTCAACGTTTGATTTCATGATGAAGTCTCTCGCCCCAAATCCCTCTCCTTGCAGCTTTTCATTGATTTTCTGCCAAATGATGTCTGCATTTTTTTCATTTAATAGGTATTCGACTCCGAAATACCTTCTCAGCTCTAGATGGGTCCAGTGATAGAGCGGATTTCCTATGGTCATAGGGACGGTCTTCGCCCACGCCAAAAATTTATCATAATCAGATGCATCCCCCGTGACGTGCGTTTCAGGGATGCCGTTTGCTCTCATGGCACGCCATTTGTAATGATCTCCATAAAGCCATGCCTCGGTAATATTTCGGAAGGTTTTATTTTCATAGATGTCTTTAGGACTTAAATGACAATGGTAATCTATGATTGGAAGATCCTTTGCAAACTCATGGTATAACTTTTCCGCCGTTGGACTGTTTAGTAAAAACTGCTCATCTAAAAAGGCTTTCATCAAATTCCCCCATCCCTCTTATCGTATGAAAATAATTTGTTCACGTTAACAATTTAATTGTAATCGTTTATAAAGTTGATTTCAATCCTAAAACAGGAAAAAACGATCTCCTTAAGAAAGGAAAATCGTTTTTTGGCTATTTTACAGGAGGTGATTTTTTTAGGATAATCGCAATAGTTGTTCCTGCACCTGGTTCACTATCCACTTGAATATCGCCGTCATGCAGCAAGACAAGCTCTTTTGCTATTGCTAGACCAAGTCCTGTTCCATTCGTTGGGTCATTTGTATTTGTCCCTCTATAGTAGCGGTTAAATAAGTGATCGACCGTTTCTTGTGCCATTCCGCATCCGTTGTCTTTCATTTCGATCCGAACTTCTTCTTTTGTTTCAGACAAAACAGCTGTAATATGCGTGCCTTTTTGGTTATGCTTGACTGCATTCGCCAGCAGGTTCTCAATCACTCGTCTGAACCAAGCTTTGTCGATCTCAAAGATGACACCGTTAGTTTGATCTTCAAAAGAGGATGAAAAATCCTCAGAAAAAGAGCTTCTTGAAAACTCGTCCATAATAGAGGCTAAAAATTCACCCAGCTCGACCGGCTTTCGATTAATAGGCAAGGCCCCATTTTTCAATCGATACGTGAGGTTTAAATCTTCAATCAAGGTCGACATGTATTCTGATTTCTCACGAATCACCTGTCCCATTTCCATGACTTCTTCTTTTGACCATTGATATTGATCAGATTCAAGCATGAGCCCGTAGCCATAAATCGTACTAAGGGGTGTTTTCAAATCATGAGACAATCCTGCAATCCATTCTTCCCTTGTGGTTTGAATTTTTCTTCGGTTTGCTTCATTCTCTTTTAATGTAAGCGTGAGCTGATCCATTGTTTTTAGGATATCCTCAAATAATCGGTATTCCCGCTTAATACGACCTTTTTTATTTTTACTGATTGGAATTCCTTTTCTATTTGTTGGTTCCTGTAATTTATTTCTAGATAAGAAAATCAGCCAGCGGATAATGTGATAGATCGGCAGTCCATAGCGATACGAGTACCATAATGTCATGACGATAATAATCGTAATCGCAAGACCTGCAATTAAGATGGTCGTATATTGATTTAAAGCGTCTGTTTCTTTATCGTATAATCCATCTGGGCTGTATACTTTATTTGGTACAGAAATAATGATATACCGGTTTTTATTCACCCTGATATAAGACAGATCACTTCTAAACTCCCAAGGCTTTGATTGATACTTGAGCAGTTCAACATCTGTTACCTCATGCTTCAAATTGGTATTGGCTCGAATGCCCTTTAAATATTTCCCTTCATCATTGAACAGATGCACCGATCCATTCATTCTCTTCAAGAATTCTTTCGTATCAACCGAATATTGAGAGAGTGCAGCCAAGTCTTTCTCGTGCTGCTTCAGATAATTGGCGACCTTTGTGCTGTTCGTTTTGAACCCATACAACACGATAAAGCTTTTTTGATCAATTTCAATGGGCCAGAAGTACATCTTGTAATCTTTGAATTGTCTTTTTTCAAAGATCTTGATCATTTCATCCTTTTGATAGGATGTTGGAATGGACTTAGGGCGGTGATAGCTATAGACGTTATCCTTTTTTGAATCAATGACTTGCAGCCATCCGTCACGTTTTCTCACTGCTTGCTTGAGCTGATCATCAGCTTCCATTTCTCCATCCTCGTTAAAATAAAGCCAGCTCATGAGTGTATCTCCATCAGCTTTTGTTAAGCCGGTTTCAGCCATGTTCTCGTAGTATTTTTTTAAATATAAATTATCAGAGAACGTATTTCCGATCACCAAAATGGCAATCAAAATAAACATTTGTCCAACAAAGTGAAAGAAGAGTTTTGCTCGTAAATTCATAAATTATTTAAGAACCTTTGCTGGGTGCGGTATAAATTTATAGCCCATACCACGGATCGTCACAATATATTCTGGCTGACTCGGATCTAACTCGATCTTTTCTCTCAGCTTTCGAATATGCACCATCACGGTGTTATTATCACCATATGATGGAACGCCCCATACTTTCTCATAGATTTGATCTTTTGAAAGAACCACATTCGGATGATCACAAAAGTACTTCAGCAAGGAGAGAAGCTGAGCTGAGCATGCAGTCACCTCTCCTCTTACTTTCAATTCGGCTGAATGAGGATGATAGGAGAAATGGGCATATTCATATCGGCTTTGGGCATCATCTTGGTCTTCCTGCAAGGAGATATAAGTTCGGTTTAAGTGAGCCTTAATTCTAGCCACTAGCTCTAGCGGGTTAAATGGTTTTGTAATGTAATCATCTGCCCCCTGCGCAAATCCGGTCAGTTTATCTACATCAGACGTTCTTGCAGTTAAATAGAAAATGGGCGCTTTCGTATATTTTCTCATTTCAGGAAGAATATCAAAGCCAGACTTATCAGGCATCATCACGTCTAGAAGTAATAGGTGGATGTCCTCGTTTTTGACAATATCTAATGCTTCATCTGCATGGTAGGCTTTATATATATGCTTGAATCCTTCTTTTTTTAATACGCGTTCAACCATTTTGACAATTGCTTCTTCGTCATCTGCAATCAATATTTTTGCTGTTTCCACGCATCTCTTTCCTTTCTAGCTATGATCTCTAACCGTATATTACCATTGTCTAAAGTAAAAAAGTACCTCTTTTCTGCATAAAAGCGAAAAAATATCAACTGGAGAAAATGGAAACACTAGGTATTTTCGAGGACACAAAAAAACCCGGTAGTCACACCGAGTTCCTTGTCCATCTATTATCCATTCACAGCTTCTAGCTTTCTTTCATGATTCATTAAGTCATATGTTAAACAGATCGGCTTATTTGTTCTAGGATCAAGTACAATTTCTGCATCAATGTGGAATACCTGACCAAGCACCTCTTTGGTCATGACCTCATGAGGCGACCCATCTTTGATAACTTTTCCTTGATTGAGGGCAATCATGTAATGAGAAAAACGTGCCGCATGATTCAAATCATGAATGACCATCAACACAGTACGTCCCTGCTCTCTGTTTAACCGTTCTAACAGCTGAAGAATTTCGAGCTGATGTGCAAGGTCCAAATACGTCGTCGGCTCATCCAATAGAAGCAGTTCTGTTTCCTGGGCAAGTGCCATCGCAATCCATACACGCTGACGCTGTCCACCAGAAAGTGCTTCAATTGGCCGGTCATGAAAAGCAATCATACCCGTTTCTTCAAGTGCCCATCTGATGATTCGTTTATCTTCATTTGATAAGCGTCCAAATCCATTTTGATGCGGGAAACGTCCATATGACACAAGCTCATAGACTGTCAGCCCGCTTGGTGCTTCGGGAGTCTGCGGTAAGATCGCCATTTGTTTTGAAATTTCTTTTGTTGGCGTTTGATGGATGGCCTGGCCATTTAAGTAAACAGCTCCTTGACTGGACTTCATGATACGGGACATTGTTTTTAAAATCGTTGATTTCCCGCACCCATTCGGTCCAATCAATGTCGTCACCTTGCCTTTTGGGATACTGATATTTAAATCGTCTACAATCAAACGGTCATTATAGCCAATACAAAGCTTTTCTGTTTCAAGCGATTTCATATGTTGTACTCTCCTTCCTTCTTAGTTCGTTTTCATCAATAAGTAAATGAAGTAAGGTGCGCCTAAAGCCGAAACGACAAGACCAACTGGCACCTCTGATGGTGCAAGTATGACGCGGCCAAGTGTATCTGCCAGTAATAATAACAATGCGCCAATCAACGCGGAGGCTGGTATCATTCCTTGATGCTTCGGTCCAACAAGCTTTCTCGCCAAGTGCGGTGCGGCTAACCCTAAGAACGAGATACTACCTGCAACAGCGACACTAGCACCTGCTAATGCAACAGCAATCAGCATAAAAAAGCTTCTTTCTTTATGAACCGAAATCCCTAAGCCGTAGGAAAGCTGGTCACCCAAATTCATGATATTTAAGTAGCGTGCTCTTACAACCGCTAATACAAGGAAAATCAGCATCCATGGCAGGACAGCCAGGACATACGTCCAGCTTGAGCCCCAAATGCTTCCAGATAACCACACAATGGCTTGGTTAAAATCATTTGGGCTCATTTTTAATTGAATCACCACAATCGCTGTTGAAAATGCAGCATTGACGCCAATACCAGTTAAGATCAAACGAACAGGTGTGATGCCCTTTTTCCACGCTAACACATAGATGAGAAATGCAGCAAAGCCTGCACCTACAAAAGCGAAGAGCGGCAGTACAAAAATCGTAAAATCACCTAGGTTTGACATCGTACCTTGGAAAGCAAAAATAAACAAAACCACTGCAAAGCCTGCGCCCGCATTGACACCAAGAATGCCTGGATCGGCTAAACCGTTTTGAGAAACACCTTGCCAAATCGCTCCTGATACAGCGATAGAAGCGCCAACAAGTAAAGCGATGACCATTCTTGGAAGTCTGAACTCGAATAATACAAGCTCATCCATTTCACTTCCGAATCCAAAAAATGTTTTCAATGTATCCATCGGAGAAATGCGAATTTCTCCGGTATTTAAACTAATAAGGAACACAGCCACGATCGCCAAAAAGATCATGAGCATCGTTCGTTTGTATTTCTTTTTCTTTGCCTGCTGCACCATTTCCATCTAAATCCCGCTCCTTTCACGTCTAGCTAAATATAAGAAGAAAGGAACGCCTATAATTGCAGTAATGGCACCGACTGGCGTTTCAAATGGGGCATTGACCAGCCTTGCAGCAATGTCTGCATAAATTAACAGAACCGCCCCTAAAATAGCTGAGCATGGGATAATCCATCGATAGTCAACTCCGACCAAGAAACGAGTGACATGAGGAATCACAAGCCCGATAAAGCCAATAGAACCGGCCACTGAGACAGCAGCACCTGTTAGAAGAATGACGACCAATATTCCAAGTACCTTGACAGTTTTCGTGTACTGTCCAAGCCCTTTTGCCAATTCATCACCTAAGCTGAGAACAGTGATCGAGCGGGCAAGAATCATTGCGATGATCAGCCCCGCAACCGCAACTGGAATGATGACCTTAATATTGCTCCAATTCACACCAGCCACGCCGCCAGCATACCAAAAGCTCATGTCTTGAGCGACGTCAAACCGGATGGCAATTGCTGAGGAGATGGAGCTTAAAAGTGCCCCAACAGCCGTACCAGCTAGTGCGAGCTTCACTGGGGTCAATCCACCTTTTGAAAGAGTACCGACACCAAACACAATAGAGGCAGCGAGTGCCGCACCAACAAATGACCAAAGAATTAATGTAAAAGAAGATTGTCCTGGGAAAAAAGCAAACGCAATGGCAATCGCAAATGCAGAGCCATTTGTCACACCCATAATTTCAGGAGACGCAAGCGCATTTCTTGTCATGCCTTGCATAATAGCCCCCGATACGGCTAAAAAGGCACCGACGAGTGCTGCTCCAATTGTACGAGGCAGCCTTAATTCCCGGATGATTTGATGTGAAGTTTGTTGTGGATCAAAATAAAAAATGGCTTCCCACACAGTGTGCAAATGAATGTTTGCCGCTCCTAATGATACCGATAAAAAAAGACCAAATGCTAAAGCGATGATTCCTATGATGACAACAGCTGCTGTTCCAAAGGGCTTTGTGACAATATCCATTGCATCGTCTTTGGCCGGCAGCTGTTTATTCGATTGTGAGCCCAAAACCAGTCTCTTCCTTTCCGTTCAAATCTATTCCTCATTAGTGATAATGATTATCAATCTCGAAGTCTAGTATATCACTTTCTTTTCTTTTTGAAATCATTGTTCTGAACATTTTCTTTATTTTCATCAAAAAACCGTGAGAAATTTACCATTTTTCTTTAGGCCCTAAAATAGCCGATGCATTTTTCATCCCATCATGTTACGATACAATTGAAATTGAGAATCATTATCACAATAAAGTGAATAGGAGAGAATCTTTGTGAAAAAACGATCTGGATTTCTTTTGATTTCCTTAGCCATTCTTATGCTGTTTACAGCTGCTTGCGGCAGCACTTCAAATAAAAAATCTGGCGCCAATCAGGATGACACAATCACCTATCAGGATGTGAAAGGTGAAGTCAAACTCCCTAAAGATCCAAAACGAATTGTGCTTCTAGCAGAAAGCTACTACGGTGACCTCGTGACACTTGGCAAGACACCAATTGCTGCAACTGCGCCCATCTTTAAAAACCCTTTCTATAAAGGCAAAACGGATGGTGTCAAAAACCTTGGAACAACCCCTTCTGTCGAAAAGGTCGCCGCTTTGAATCCAGATATGATTATTGCTTGGGAAGAAGACGAGAAATTTGATCAATACAAAAAAATTGCGCCAACCGTTGCCATTAAATACAATCAATATTCCTTTAAAGATCAACTAAAAGAATTCGGTAAAATGACAGGTACACCGAAAAAAGCAGCAGAATGGATCACGAAATGGGACACCAAAATTGCTGAGGTAAAGCCTAGAGTAACAAAAGCGGTCGGCAGCAAAACCGTTTCAATCGTGTCACCTTTTGATAAAGGTATCTATATCTTTGGAAACACCTTTGCACGCGGAGGCGAAATTATTTATGACGAGTTGAAATTACGTGCGCCAAAGGCAGTTAAAAAAGATGCCATCGACAGCGGGGTCGGCTATGCAAACATTTCCCTTGAAAAGCTGCCAGAATACGCAGGCGACTATATTTTCACTAGTCCATGGAGCGGTTCAAAAAGTAAAGGAGACCAGGTGTATGAAAGCAGCATTTGGGCATCACTTCCTGCTGTACAAAATAAACACGTATTTGAAATCGATCCTGTCGGTTACTTCTTTAATGACCCAGTGTCACTAGAAGGACAGCTTGAGTTTATTGTGGACCGTTTAACATCTGCATCATAAAAAAACGTTTCTCCACAAGTGAAGAAACGTTTCCCTTATTCTGTTCCTTTGGCAAATCCTTTTGACATGAATGGATAAAGCAAAATACCTACTAAAAACAGACCGATGCCAAGTCCAAATGTTTTCAAATCAGCTGTTCCAGAAATAATGACCCAAGCGGAATACCCCATCGCTACAAGTGCAATGATTCCGTCTCTTGTTCGCTTCCCTTTTTGAAGATCATACGTGTCACCTTGCATGATGACTTTAAAGCTATAGATCGAAGACACAATATACGGAATGAGATACGCAAGTGTCGCTGATGTCGTTAAAAAGGTAAAAGCTTCATTAATCGTACGAGACATCACTGAGAAAATAAACAGCTGTGACATAATGTTTGTAACCGTTAAAGCAAAAACAGGACTGCCTTTTTTGTTTGTTTTTGCAAATACTGCCGGGAAATCGCCAGCCTTTGCTGCTTGATACGGTACTTCTGAACCAAGTAAGATCCAGCCGAGCATCGAACCAAATAAACAAATAATCGCAAGCAATGCCATTACAATTCCGCCAGCCGGTCCTATAATGAGCTGAAGCACGTCAACGAATGGTTTATCTGAGCCTTGCAACTGATCGTGCGGTAGGACGCCCATTGTAATCAAAGTAATAACCATGTAGATAGAAAGTGCAATTAAAAGACCTGTAATCGTTGCACGTTTCACATCGCGCTGCGAGGACGCTCTTCCTGATAAAATGACAGCAGATTCGATGCCAATAAATGCCCATAGTGTGGAAATGGCCGCATGATGAATTTGGCCTCCAAGTCCGAGCATTCCTTCGCCTTTTGCTGCAACTGGGAAGTAATAATGTTCAAATAATGCCGTTTGGAATGCAAATAATCCCGCAACAATAAAAAGGACGAATCCAAGTACCTTTGAAAAGGTCGTAATAAAGTTTAATTTACTTGCAGCACTTAAGCTTGTAATTAAGATAGTATGTGTTCCCCAAAGAAGAATGGTACATACAATAAATGTTGTCAGCTGACCAAGTGTGATCGCTTCTTTTCCAAAGGTGAAAATCTCCGTCTTCACTGTGAGAATAGGAAAAAATGTCGTTAAATAACCGGCAAGACTCGTAATAATCGCGACATTACTAATCCAGCTTGCTACCCAATATCCCCAAACCATTGTAAAACTGGCCGCTTTCCCTTTTTTCGGATCGTTAAAAAGCGCTCTTGCATAACTTTGTGGTCCAGCCGTTAGCTGCGGCTTATGAATGGACAAATGCCCAAAAACAAGTGCAATCATCAGCACACCGCCACCTGTGACAAGCCATGCCATCGTCACACCTAAAGGACTCGCATGCTGGGCAAGCGTACTTGGCAGCATAAAGATGCCTGAACCTACCATATTTCCGACGACAAAAGCCGTCAATAACCAAAAACCCCATTTTTTTGTCTGTTCCATTTCCGTACCTCCGTTATATTCACTTCGGACCAGACCCGGCAGTATCTTCATTGATATATTTGTGAAGCAATGACTTGTATTCTTTATGTTCATCATGGGTCACTTTCTTAACAGCATACCCTTATCTTCGGTACTCAGAACATAAAAAAAAGCCTGAACAACAGTCCATGCTTTTCAAAACATACACCTTGATCTCCGGATAGCCCTCCACGCTTCAAAGACGTGGCAGTCCTGCATTTATTCAATGCAGACCCAGCATAAAGAAAGTTGGAGCTCTCTCTACACTTCGGCGCTGATGCCTTTTTTCTCATGATCTTCGATTCCATCTCTCCCATGAGTGACTCATCATCCGCGCAACCTCTACCTCACTGAGACATAGCGTGAGGATTTCTATTCATTTTTACTACACGAAGGTTATCAAACATTCTCACTTCTGTCAAAGGGAAAAACATAGAAAAAAGGCAGAGAATCATTTCTCTGCCCTATACCTGCTTATTGATCATTGTTTTTCTTCTTTTGTACAGCTTCCTGAAGCGGATCGCCTGCTAGCTCTTTGCTTGCTTCTTCTAACAGCTGATCTACTTGCTTGTGATCTTTCTCGCTTTTCGCCTTTTTATCCTTTTGGAAAAATGACATCGCTGTTTCCTCCCTTTTCATAAAATGCGGTTGCCTGTTTAATTTGTGCTACAGTGCGCCGCATTATACAAAGTGGAAAGGCTCAATCATCTTGAAAGGTCTGTCTCATTTTTTGCAGGTACGTCAAAAAGGTTTTTAAGTCTTCCTTTGTGAAGTCTGACATCATATGCTGAATCACCTTTCCGAAAAGACGTGTATGCTTCTCATAAATCGCCTGCCCTTTTTCGGTGGCTTCTAATCGGACGAGCGAGGGGTCGTCTTTGTCCCGTTCTCTCTGAATATAGCCCTGCTCACATAATTTATTGAGTGCAATGGAGGCTGCGCCTGGGTTTAAAGAGAGTCTTTGTTTCAGCTCTTCGGCATGTGATACTTTGCCTTGTATCAAAATAGAAAGAGCATATATCTGCGGAGGCGTGATGTCTTTTTCTAACTCAAGTAACTTGCGGTTTAATTTACGGCTGACTTCATAATGTACAAGAACAATTTCTTTTAAAATGTCTGCATTACCCATCCGAATCGCATCCTTATCGTTAGTATCAACATGACTTCCCCCTTATTATAGAATGTTTTTCCAATCAGCCAACCCTTTTGTCCTCTTTTTCTTTAGAAATAAGCCTTGCTGAATGAATTCACCCTTGATATAGTGGGTACTTGAACAAAAGATAGAACAGGAGTACGCATCATGACAGGAAAAACACACATTATGGGCGGAATCGCCGCCTCAACAGCCGTCGCCTACTACTACGGATTCGACCCAGTCATCATGGCTGCAGCTGGATCAGCAGGTGCTTTGATCCCCGACCTTTGCCATACAAAAAGTAAAATCGGTAGAAAATTTACGCTGCTCTCAGCAATGATTAGCAGCGTATTCGGTCATCGCACGTTCACTCACAGTTTATTATTTCTGCTGATCATTTATTTTCTCGCGACAACATACATACCAAATGACAGCCTAAGTATCGGTTTACTAGTTGGAATGACGAGCCACCTTATCCTTGATGCTGGAACAGTAAACGGCATTAAATTTTTATTTCCAGCTTCCATTAAAGTGCGTCTCCCCTTCTATGTCAAAACAGGCAGCACAGGAGAACAAGTCGTACTAGCTGCTCTCACTGTCGTCACCTGCTATTACATCGCCGTCATCTGCGGCATATCTATCCCCATTCAGTTCTAACAGAATAAAAAAGAGTTTTGCGAAAAAAATAAGATATGAATTGATCATTCCTCATTTTTTTAGTAGGTTTAAGATAAGTGTTTTTGCCTTGCAGCTGAATACAGAATGATGAGGAGATACATAAATGAAAGCGTTTTTCAAAAATCACTGGTTTTTAGTGTATTCCATCCTCTTCATGTGGATGAAAACATACATCATTTATCAACTAGGATTTCACATACGAACGGCCAATCTGTTTCATGAATGGCTGCTTTTGATCAATCCACTTAGCTTTCTACTCCCTTTGTTTGGGATAGCTCTTTTTTTAAATGAAACCAAACAAAAGGTCTTTTTATTGACTGCAAATTTTATTCTTACGGCGATTCTTATATCGAATACGATCTTTTATGGTTTTTACATTGATTTCATTACCATTCCCGTGCTATTCCAAGCGAAGAACATGGGAGATATGGGCAGCAGTATGACGGAATTATTCCACCCGCTCTTTGTGCTGATGCTCGTTGATTTTGTTGTACTTGCTTGGCTGCTCAAGCGTAAACCATTAGCCCCAAAAGCGTCATACAAGACGATCAAAACATATTATGCGATCTGTTGCAGCTTCCTATTGTTTCATGTCAGCTCAGCTATGATGGATCACCCTCGATTTCTGACAAGCTCTTATGATCGTGAAGTCATTGTCAGAAACCTCGGGCTGTTCCAATTCCATCTGTATGACGGTGCTGCCCAAACGGCACGCATTGGACAAAAGGCCTTTGCAGATGAAGATACGCTTTCTACTGTAGCAAACTACACAAAGGCTGATTACAGCGGACCAAACGAAGAGTACTTCGGACTTGCTAAAGACAAGAACGTTGTGTTCATTTCACTTGAATCCACGCAGCAATTTGTCATGAACCAAAAGGTAAATGGACAATATATCACTCCCTTTTTAAATCAATTGGCTAAAAAGAGTTTTTATTTTGATGAATTTTATCAGCAGACAGAGCAGGGGAAGACGTCCGATTCAGAGTTTATTGTCGCTAATTCCCTCTATCCTTCTAGCAGCGGCGCTGTCTTTTTCACAGCGAGTGATAATGAATATGATACGTTATACAAGCAGTTGAAAAAGGAAAACTATCAATCCGTCCAATTTCATGCGAATAATAAAACGTTTTGGAATCGTGATGTGATGTATGAATCTCTAGGAATTGATCGTTTTTATGATGTCGATTCATATCATGTCAATGAACGGAATTCCACTGGCTGGGGCTTAAAGGATATCGACTTCTTTGATCAATCCGTTGATCATTTAAAAAAGTTGAAGCAGCCTTATTACAGTACGTTTATTACTTTGACCAATCATTTTCCATTTGAAATTGACCCGAAGGATCAGTTTATTGATGAATATGATTCGTCCAGTACCATTTTAAATCGCTATGTGACGACCGTCCGCTATCAAGATGAAGCGATTAAGACATTTTTTGACCGTATGAAAGAAGAAGGATTGTATCACAATACGATGTTTGTCCTCATGGGTGACCATTATGGCATCTCTGAGGCACATCATGAGGCAATGGCACAGTTGCTTAATAAAGAGGAAATCACACCGTTTGATGCGGTCAAACTGCAGCGTGTTCCCTTTTTAATTTACATTCCTGGTGTCACGGATCATGCACCGCAGACGATTTCTGAAACAGCTGGTCAAATGGACGTAAAGCCGACACTTCTTCACTTACTAGGGATTGAAACGAAGGATTCCATTCAATTCGGCAATGATTTATTTTCAAATGAACGGACGCCTTTCGCTGTACTGAGAAACGGGAACTTTATTACAGATGATTATCTCTATACAAAAAACACCTGCTATGATCAAAAAACAAAAGAACCCGTGAAGCAGGATGAGGTATGTCAGCCTTATATCGAAAAAGCCAATAAAGAGCTCTCCTTATCAGACAAGGTGATCAATGGGAATTTGCTGCGTTTTTATCAGCAGTAAACAGGATAGAACGATCTCCTTAGTCGTCACGCTAAAAGTCGCCATTTGGCGGCTTTTTCTTTTCTCTTTTTGCTGAAAGCCTATGAATGCTTAAATAAGTTTGCTTATAATAAAGGGAACTACATGATATTGAATGATAAGAGGTGTGAACATGAAGTATACATTCTTAGCCCTCATCTCCATATGTTTGCTCCTGAGTGGATGCCAAACAGAGATGAAGCCATCTAATTCGAATAAAAAAACAGAGCTTGTGATTTCAGCAGCGGCAAGTCTTCAGGATGCACTAAAGGAAATTGAAGTCTCCTTTCACAAACAGCATCCACATGTGACATTAACGAATAACTTCGGGTCATCCGGCGCATTGAAGCAGCAAATCGCTCAAGGAGCAAAAGCGGATCTCTTTTTCTCAGCAGCTGAAGAGCCCTTTGATGAACTTGTTCAATCTGGAGACATTGATCAAGATTATATCAAGGACGCCATACAAAATGAGCTCGTCCTTATTGTGCCAAAAGATGGCTCTTCCTCTATTAAAAGCTTTCAAGACGTCCAGCACATAAAAGGAAAGATTGCTCTTGGCACACCTGAATCGGTTCCTGCTGGTACATATGGAAAAGAGATCTTCAAAAAACTGAACTTATGGGACCAAGTGAAAAAGAATGCTGTCTATGCCAAAGATGTACGACAAGTTCTAAGCTACGTTGAAACTGAAAATGTCGAAGCAGGTGTTGTGTATAAAACAGACGCCCTCGTCTCCAAAAAGGTAAAGATTGCAGCTGAGGCAAATTCGGACATGCACTCCCCGGTTATATATCCTGTCGGGATTGTCAAAGGGACAAAACATCTAACGGAAGCCAAGGCCTTTTTTCAATTTCTTCAATCTGATAAAGCCACATCCATTTTTAAGAAATACGGCTTTCAAGTGTCGTAATGCCTATGCTCACTGAAGACTTTTTATCACCCATTTGGCTGTCCGTTCAAGTGGCCATCGTTAGCGGACTGTTGGCCACTGTCTTTGGCACAACGATTGGCTTCTGGATGAAGCGAACAACTTTTAAAGGGAAAATGATTGTGGAAACGCTCCTGATGATGCCGCTCGTTCTACCGCCAACAGTCGTTGGCTTTTTATTGCTCGTCGTATTCGGAAAGCATAGTGTAATAGGGGGCGTGATTGAATGGATTTTCCATCAGCCGGTCATTTTCACATGGTGGGCGGCGGTCATTGCTTCGACAGTCGTGGCATTCCCGCTCATGTATCAATCAGCAAAGGCTGGCTTTTCTACAGTTGAGTCAGATATTGAAGGGGCTGCAAAAGTAGATGGTGCTCATTCATTCCAAGTCTTTGCCTATATTACGGTACCTCTTGCCCTGCCATCCCTCTTGTCAGGCAGCATCCTCAGCTTTGCAAGAGCCCTTGGAGAATTCGGAGCGACCTTAATGTTTGCCGGCAACATCCCAGGAAAAACCCAAACACTCCCAACCGCTATTTATGTGGCGATTGATTCTGGACGCATGGAGCTTGCTTGGGCATGGACGATTTGTATTGTGATTTTATCTTTTATTATGCTCTTGGCTGTGCGAAGAAGCAGTACATAAAAAATCCCCTTTCTCACATGAGAAAGGGGATTTTTTTCATTTATTCAAACCCAACCGTCATCGTCTCTGGATTCGAGCCGACGCGCTCGTTATTGTTTAATGCATCGATTTTTTCCATGTCTTCCTTGGATAGTTCGAAATCGAAAATATCTGCATTTTGTTTAATGCGTTCTTCGTTGATTGATTTAGGAATCGTCACGACGCCGCTTTGCAGATCCCAGCGCAAGATGACCTGCGCAACAGATTTGTTGTAGCGTGCAGCCATGTCCTTTAATACGTCATGATCTAATAGCTTTCCTTGCATGAGCGGAGACCACGCTTCAATTTGAATGCCTTTTTCTTTTGCGTATTGACGCAGTTTGACAAGTGTCAGTTTCGGATGAAATTCAACTTGGTTCACGGCTGGAACAACCTCAGCATCTTTTAACAGCTCTTCTAAATGCTGAATGTAGAAGTTGCTGACGCCAATGGCTCTCACTTTCCCATCCTTGTAAAGCTTCTCAAGCGCACGCCATGTGTCTTTAAATGTTTCTGCATTTGGGCCAGGCCAATGAATCAAATAGAGGTCTAAGTAATCAAGACCTAATCGATTCAAGCTTGCGTCAAATGCAGCCAGTGCTTTATCATAGCCTTGATCCGTATTCCATACTTTAGACGTAATGAACAAATCTTCTCGTTTCACGCCAGATTCTTTAATCGCTTTGCCTACGCCTGTCTCATTTTTATAAACGGCAGCCGTATCAATACTGCGGTATCCGTTTCGTATGGCTGCTTTTACGGCATCTACCACTTGATTGCCGTCCTCCACTTTGAATACACCTAAACCAAACCAAGGCATTTCCACTCCGTTATTCAGTGTTACGGTATCATTCAAGCTTTTAACCATTTTAACAACCACCTTTTTCATAGATTCCATCTTTTTCATTATCTCACGTTGTCCATTAAAACTCTATTATCAGGCGTTTTTCTTCGCTTCGATGGCTAACAGCAAAGCTCCTGTCATGCCGGCCTTATCCTCAAGTCCAGGAGAGACAATGTATGTATCAAGCGGCGGCAGGTCTACATAATCATTGAGATAAACAGCAAGCTTCTCTCGAATTAGTGGAAACAGCTGTTTTTGCTTCATGACGCCCCCGCCCATAATGATGCGCTCTGGGCTTAAAATGAGCGAGTATTGCATCAGTGCCTGCGCCAAATAATCGGCTTCAAGTGCCCAAACTGCTTCTTCCTCTGTGAGCTCTTTGGCAGATTTCCCCCACCTTTTCTCAATCGCTGGGCCAGCTGCCAGTCCTTCTAAACACGTTCCATGCGCTGGGCAGACTCCTTCAAATACGTCTGATTCATGCTGCCTGACAAGGATGTGCCCCATCTCTGGATGCGAATGACCGTGAAGAAGCTCGTTTTTTACAACAGCGCCAGCACCGATCCCCGTACCGACCGTGATATACATACAGCTATTCAGCCCTTTGGCCGCTCCTTTTGTTAATTCACCTAAAGCTGCCGCATTGACATCTGTTGTAAAAGATACTGGGACTTCTAATTGCTTCTCTAGCTCTGGGATGAACGGGTAATGCTTCCACTCTACTTTCGGCGTGTTCATGATATAACCATAAGAAGGGTCGTCCTTTTGGACACAAATCGGTCCAAAGGAGCCGACCCCTAATGCTTCAATGTCATGCTGCTCGAAAAATGGGATGAGCTTTTGTAACGTTTTTTCTGGGTGCTCTGTAGGAATCGTCATTTCTTCGAGAATGTCCCCGTGCTCATTGCCAATTGCACAACAAAACTTTGTACCGCCAGCTTCAATTGCTCCATAATACGCCATCATTGATCTCCCCCTGCTCGTTCTCTTTCTTCATCATAAAACATAGGGGAAAAGATGACAACATTACGTATTGGTCAAGAGAACAGCTTCCATATCATTGATATACTCCCTTAAATGATGGGCAATATCACGATTGATTTCACCATTTTCATACAAAGTTTGAATTTCATTTCGAATCGTCTGTACAGCTTGGAAGTTAAGCTCTTTTTTCTTCCGGTCAAACGAACGATCTTTTTGCTGAAAGAAGCTTGGACCGTGTTCACATCGATAAATGACTTGGTTGTAAAAGCCAATCACTTGGTGACACGTTTGTTTATTTTCATCGGTCATATGCTGTTTGATCGAATCCACAGCAGCCTCTGCCGTTTTCTTACGGATTTGCTTGTACGAGTCTTCGTTTTCTAAAATACCGCTGGAAACGAGCTGATTCGGTCGCCATAATTGGAGCCATTGAAGCAAGCGCAGGAACTTCACTTTTGAAAAACGAATTTTGAAGGAGTTTGAATACAGCATTTCCAGCTCATGAAATCTCTCCTGTAGCTCATAGGCTTCTTCTTTATCTAATTTCTCTTCATCAATTAATTGCTGAAGCTTCATTTGTTCTGCTTTAATTCCATGCAATCTGATTTTTCGTTCCTGTCTTCTCATCCCGAATTGGTACGGCTCACGCTGGATATTACGCAGCTTCATTCGGTAATCATTAATGAGTGCTAGAGACACTTCCCTGTTGTCTTCATTCATTCCTTCTCTTAAGGTTTTAATGGCACTTCTCAGCAGCTTCCGTTTCGCATGCTGAACCTTTGTATCCAAATCCACGGCGATTTGCTTGTCTTTTTTCTCAGATAAAAGAGGCAATAATACACTAGCTAAAATGAGTGTACATAAAATGACGCCTGCCGCGAGGAAAATAATCAAATGCCGCTCGGGGAATGGTGATCCGTCCGCAAGCGTAAATGGTATTGAGAAGGCACCAGCTAAAGTGACAGCACCACGAACACCAGAGAATGTCATCAGCATCGAAGCACGCAGCTTCGGTTTTTTCACATTCTGCTTTTTCGTTACACTCCAGTTACCTGCCCAGAAGAGCCATACCCATAAGAATCTCAGGATCATGAGACATAGCGTGATGATTAAGATGTAACTGATGACCTGCATATTATTAAATGCTTCATCCTGGAAAATCACTGTCGATACATCAGGAATCTGCAATCCAAGAATAACGAAAACAAGTCCGTTTAAAATAAATAAAATAATATTCCATGTGTTTGATGAAGCAATTTGCAGTTTGGCTAAATTTGCTTCCATTCGATCCTGCTCAATAGCGTGTGTCACACCGCCAGCAACAACGGCTAAAATACCGGATACACCAATTTCTTCAGCTGCTAAATAGATGACAAATGGTGTAAGGATTTGCAGAATGATATGCATCGTGACATCGTCCATTCCTAAACGGCGGAGAAAATAGCGAAAACGAATGATAAAAAAGGATAGAATAAATCCAGTCAATAGACCACCTGCGGCAATTAGGACAAAGCTAAAGGATGCCTCAGCAATTGAAAAAGCGCCAGTTACTGTTGCTGCAATGGCAAATTTAAAGGCAACAAGTCCTGATGCATCGTTCATTAATCCCTCGCCTTCCAGCAATCTCATGATGCCCTTTGGCATGTTCACACGGCTGGAAAGAGCACTGACTGCTACCACATCTGTCGGTGATAAAATCGCTGCAAGCGCAAATGCGGCTGGAAGCGGAATGCTTGGGATCATCCAATGGATGGTATATCCCGCGACAATGACTGTCGCAAAAACTAACCCTAGGGCTAACAGAAGAATCGGCGCTCTTAATTTCCACAGCTCGTCCCTTGGGGTACGCTTCCCGTCATTAAATAACAGCGGCGCAATGAATAAAACGAAGAATAGTTCAGGATTTAAAGAAATATGTAAACCTGAAGGAAAAGCTGCCACCAGTATTCCTAAGCCCACTTGAATTAACGGGACTGGAATAAAGGGGACAAAACGATTGATAATATTAGATGATGCAATGAGTGCAAGTAGTACGAGCACTGCCAAAAAAATCTCCACTAGTACGTGTCCCTCCTCTTTTAATTTTTTCGTCAAGTTTTGCTTACATGCAAAGATGTGTTCATTTCGAGTTGATTCATCCGTCCGATCATAGGAGCTTCTTTAGTATTCCGCAAAATGTGAAACCAACACATAACAATCCATCTAGGCAAAAAAAGGCTGAATCCAGATATTCAGCCAGCTGACAAAATTTTCATCATATGTATTGTTCCAATGATGAACAAAAAGACCCTGCTTTTATTTTACACGAAAACTCCATTACCTGCTGACATCCAGCTCGTTTCAAACACAAAAAAAGAGCGAAATCGCTCTTTTCTCGTTTTACCCTTTATTTAAAAAATAAGACCTAGCGGGAAGCCGCCATTTGAATAGATAGGAACAAACCCTGCATACGACGAGGATGAGAAACAGCAAATACAAAGCAATCTCTCCTTGTGCTAAACCGAGTCCTACGAGTAAGCCGCCAAGTGCTGCCCAGACTGCGTAAATCTCTGCTTTTAGCACAAGCGGCTTTCGCCCTGCCAATAAATCACGCACAATTCCGCCACCGCTTCCAGTCAGAATGGCTGCAACAATGACCGCACTGAGTGGAAGCTCTCTTTGCACAGCAAATAATGCACCTTGAATCGCAAACGCTGCTAAGCCAATCGCATCCGAGAAATTCCCCCATGTGCTCCAGTGCTTGAGCAAAAGCTTTGGAAAAAGAAACACAATCGTAATGGATACAAGAGCAATGGTAAACATCTTGCCCTGTGACCATAAAGCAGACACCGGAAGACCGATTAATAGATTCCGAATCGCTCCACCGCCAAATGCTGTCACAATCCCTAAAATGTACACACCAAGAATATCGTACTCTTCCTCCATTGCCACTATCGCACCACTAATGGCGAATGCGATAATACCAATGATACTTAAGACTTCCCATGCCATTTTCCGCTTATCTCCTTACATGATCTGATCATCTAACACTACTCCCTTAATGTATATCTGACATAAGCGAAAAGCAATACAAATTTTCTTTAAATTTTATCTTTTTGCAAAAATAAAAAACAGCCTGCTAAAAAGCAGGCTATCTCTCAATCTTCTTTTGCATTTAACAGCAGCATACTGATGATGATCAGAATAAATGCAATAAGTGCTAACAGCGGAATGGTGATAAAACCAAACCAGTTCAAATAATCAACAGAACAAGGAATACCGCTGAGGCAAGGGCGAATCGACGCAAAGCCTGGGATCTTTTGTTCCATATAATGATAGATGGAAAACCCAGCACCGATCACAGCCAAAGGCAGTACGTAATACTTCACTTTGACATCCCCCCGGAACGTAGCAATTCCAAGTAAAAGCACGAGCGGGTACATGAAAATGCGTTGGAACCAGCACATATCACATGGAATAAACTTCTTAATTTCACTTAAATACAGGCTGCTCATCGTCGCAATGATCGAGACAATCCAAGCACTGTACAAGTAAATAAGCTTATTCTTCATGATTTCTTCCCTTTGAGCTCTTGATCAATTAATTCTTTGATTTCATCATAGTCATAGAAGTTTTGAACTTGTTTATTGTTAATCAAAATCGTTGGTGTTGAATTGACTTTGTATTTGTTCACAAGCTGATCGTCTGTGTTCAGCTGCGGCTGATACGTTTTCTTTGATAGGTTATCTTTGAGTTTGTCCGTATCAATTTTTGTTGTCTTTTTCGCTAATTCAGTCAGCTTAGCAGGCGTAACCCATTCTGCTTCACTATCTGGCTGTGCTTGATAGACAGCTTCATGGAATGCCCAGAAGTTTTTTGGATCTTCTTTCCATACTTCTTCAGAAGCTAGTGCTGCTAACACTGCGCCATCTCCATGAACAGGCAGTGGCAAGTTAATAAATGAAAATGATACATCGCCTTTATCTATGTAGTCTGCTTTCAGTTTTGGGAAAATGTCTGTTTCGAATGATTTACATGACGGACATTTGTAGTCCCCAAACTCGACAATTTGCACCGCTGCGTTTTTGTCTCCTATGACAGGCTGTCCTTTAATCGAAGGCTTACTGTCAACTGTTTGTGCTTCTTGGCTGTTCTTGTTTCCAATCACAACAAATATACCGATGAGAAGAGCTGCGATAATGGTTAAAATGACAGCAAATTTAATGGATGAAGATTGATTATTTTTCTTACTCACATAAGCACCTACCTTATCTTTATCATTCCTTTAAAAAAAGTTGGATAATAGCTTAGAAAAATGCCATTATCCAACTTCTTCTATTTTAACAAGAGGGGGTCCATTATGAAAGATGGTATTCATGAAATTTTCCTTACAATTTTATTTCATGACCCTCATCGCATTTAAAACAGCGAGTACGGTGACACCGACATCCGAGAAGACCGCTTCCCACATCGTCGCAATTCCGAATGCTCCGAGTAATAGGAAAACGCCTTTGACACCAAGGGCAAATGCGATATTCTGCCATACAATCCTTCTTGTTCGTTTTGCGACAGCGATGGCTTCTGCTACCTTTGATGGCTGGTCCGTCATGATGACGATATCAGCCGCTTCGACAGCTGCATCTGAACCAAGCCCGCCCATTGCAATTCCTATGTCTGCTCTTGCTAATACCGGTGTATCATTAATGCCGTCCCCAACAAATAATAGCTTTTCTTGAGGCGCTTTTTTCTGATCAATTTCTTCTAATTTCGTTACTTTATCCTGCGGTAATAATTCTGCATGCACTTCATCAATGCCAATTTGCTTAGCGACCGCAGTTCCGACTTGCTTAGCATCACCAGTGAGCATGACGGTTTGAATACCAGACGCTTTTAGAGCAGAAACGGCTTCGATTGCATCGTCCTTCAATTCATCTGCGATCAAGATTGATCCGGCAAACTCACCGTTAATTGCCATGTACACAACGGTTCCGCTTCTTTTTTCTTTTTCATACGCAATGCCTTCTCGCTCCATCAAGCGGTGATTTCCCGCTAAGACGTGAGAACCGCTGATGGTCGCTTTAATTCCATGTCCCGCGATATCCTCATATGCTTCGATCTGACTTTCATCAAGCGGTGAGCTGTACGCCGCTTTAATCGATTCTGCAATAGGGTGAGAGGAATGGGCTTCTGCTAGTGCTGCAAAAGAAAGCAGCTCTTCTTCTGACCACTTGTCACTGGCTGTGGCAATATTGGTCACTGTAAAGTTTCCTTTTGTAAGCGTGCCCGTCTTATCAAATACCGCATATTTCACAGAATTCAATGCTTCTAAATAGTTACTGCCTTTGACAAGGATGCCTCGTTTAGACGCTGCCCCAATTCCCCCGAAAAATCCTAATGGAATGGATACAACAAGAGCACAAGGACAAGAGATCACGAGAAAGACAAGTGCCCGGTACACCCAATCAGACAATTGCGCTGATGGAATAAGAAGCGGCGGCACAAAGGCAAGCAATAAGGCGAGTACGACGACAGCCGGTGTATAATATTTCGCAAATTTTGTAATGAAATTTTCTGTCTGTGCTTTTCGGCTGCTTGCATTCTCAACCAAATCTAAAATTTTCGTCACAGCCGATTCGCTTAACTCTTTTTGAACTTCAATTTCAAGTATACCGTTTTGATTCACAAATCCTGCAAGAACTTCTTTTCCCGCTTCTACATCCCGCGGCACCGACTCCCCTGTTAATGCGGATGTATCAACAAGTGAGAAGCCCTCAATAACGAGCCCATCCAGCGGAATTTTTTCACCAGGCTTCACGACAATACGGTCACCGACTTTTACTTCTTCTGGATTCACTTTTTTCGTTTCATTTCCGACTTTTAGATTCGCGTATTCTGGACGTATATTCATTAATTCACTAATTGAACGTCTTGAACGGTTCACTGCCGCCCCTTGGAAGAGCTCTCCAATTTGGTAAAAGAGCATCACTGCCAGTGCCTCTGGATATTGCTGAATCACAAAAGCACCAACTGTTGCAATGGTCATTAAAAAGTTCTCATCAAATACTTGGCCTCGCACGATATTTTTCAGCGCTTTAAAAACCACATCACCGCCGACTAGTAAATATGCTGCGAAGAACATAAGGAACTTTAATATACCATCTTCAGGTATAAAGAAAGCGGCTGTTCCAATGACTGCACCGCCAATTAATTTCAGCACAATCGTTTTTAAATTTTTCGTCCCGTGATCATGATCGTGATGATGACCATCTTCTTTCGGTGATACACTCACATGAGGTTCAATGGACTGAACAGTTTTTTCAATTCGCTTTGACATCGTTTCTTGCTTATCTGCATGCGTCACAGTCAAGGTGCCTGTCGCAAAGTTAACAGAGCAAGCTTCCACTCCATCCATTTTGCTGACACCTGTTTCTATTTTACGTGCACAGTTGCCGCAATCAAGACCGCTTAATACGTATTCATCCTTCATCTTTTTCATGTTCTCACCTTTTTCTATATGATAAGTAACGTTCCCTGGATCGATTCAACCTATTAAAAATTAAAAACTTTATATATGAGCATATATTCATATATTGGATTACCCTTATTATATGAGGATTTCTTATCTTCTGTCAATTATTTATGAAGAAATAATTGGTTTTTTTGTGTCCCATTCTGTCACACGGATTTTCAATAAACCAAGCTCATGCCCACCGCTCTGCGCATAACATAAAAACGATCATTTGCCCTCTTACAGAATAAGATATAGTTTTTCTCTTTACAAAAGAAGGACAGACGCTTAGAATAAAATAAAAGTTTCCCTAAGGAAACAAAATAGGATTAGAGAATCATTTCATCCTTTAGTCAAAATTATTTAATGTATGCATATATCTTTAGGAAGTGCAATGATGATTGAAAGGGGCCGCAAGAGATGCCAAATGCTTTAACAATCGACCGTCTTCATGTCTCATATCATGGGCAGGATGCTTTAGAGAACATCTCTCTTTCCATACAGGAAGGAACGATGACAGGAATCATAGGTCCAAATGGTGCCGGTAAATCGACTTTACTCAAAGCATGTTTAGATTTAATTGAAAAAGACCAAGGGGATATTCGCTTTTTTGAACAGCCCTTTAAACAAGTTAGAAAACAGATCGCCTATGTACCTCAGAGAAATGATCTAGACTGGACGTTTCCTATTCATGTGCTGGATACCGTCCTACTTGGAACATATCCGAAGCTTGGCCTGATCAAACGTCCGAAAAAAGAAGACCGGGCATATGCATACCACTGTTTAGAAAAAGTCGGCATGCAGGACTTTGCCAAAAGACAAATTGGTGAGTTATCCGGCGGTCAACAACAGCGTGTCTTCCTTGCAAGAGCACTTGCGCAAAACGCACAGCTCTTCTGTTTGGATGAACCATTTGTTGGAATTGATATGGCAAGTGAAGAAACAATGATTCGCATTTTGAAGGAATTACGGGATGAAGGAAAAACCATTTTAGTGGTCCATCATGATTTAAGTAAAGCCGATGATTACTTCAGTCATCTCGTTCTGTTAAATAAAAAACTCATCAAAGCGGGACCTGTACACGACATCCTTCGCCCAGAGGTCATGCTGGAGGCATATGAAACGCAGCTACCATTCTTAAAATCAGCAGGAGGAGACGTGTAATGGAATTTTTAACCGGACTCTTTGAATATGCGTTTTTACAAAAAGCGTTATTTACATCCGTGATGGTAGGCATTATTTGCGGGGTCATTGGCTGCTTTATCATTTTACGGGGCATGGCATTGATGGGAGACGCCATATCGCATGCTGTGCTGCCAGGTGTCGCCATCTCTTATATGCTGGGAATTAACTTTTTCTTCGGAGCCGTCTTAACTGGCGTATTAACAGCGATTGGGATCGGATACGTGAGTCAAAACAGCCGCATTAAAAATGACTCTGCGATTGGCATTGTCTTCACCGCTTTTTTCTCAATCGGGATCATTTTGATCACATTTTTGAAAAGTTCCAGTGATTTATATCATATCTTGTTTGGAAACGTTCTAGCTGTTCGATCATCTGATATGTGGATTACGCTTGGCATCGGCATTTTTATCCTGCTGGCCGTTATCGTTTTCTACAAAGAATTGCTCATTAGTTCATTTGATCCGGTGATTTCTTCGGTTTACGGTTTACCGAATCGAATGATCCATTATTTTCTCATGACGTTGTTGACCCTTGTGACCGTTGCTTCATTGCAAACTGTTGGGATTATTCTTGTCGTTGCCATGCTTATTACGCCGGCAGCCACTGCGTATCTCTTAACAGACCGGCTATGGATTATGATTTATTTATCTGCATTTTTCGGGGCAGTTTCTGCTGTCGTCGGACTTGGGCTTAGTTTTACGTATAACTTGTCGTCTGGCGCTTCTATCGTGCTAGTTGCGACCATTTTATTCGGGAGTGCCTTTATCCTTTCACCAAAGCAAGGAATTCTATGGAGATCATTAAGGTCTAAACGAAAACGAACGCAGCTAAAAAAGGAAGCGTCTATGTAAAAGGAGGACATATATGAAGAAGGTATTTGCAATCCGTTTGACCGCAGTATTCATTGCCCTTATGGTCATCACAGGCTGTTCTACAAAACAAAATAATTCCGGCAAAGATGACGGCACATTAAAAGTCGTCACGACCTACTCCATTCTTTATGACATTGTGAAGGAAGTAGGCGGAGAGCACGTCTCTATTCACAGCATTGTTCCCATTGGTACAGACCCACATGAATTTGATCCACTGCCAAAGGATGTTCAGCATACAACGGATGCAGACCTTGTTCTATATAATGGTTTAAACCTTGAAACAGGGAATGGCTGGTTTCAAAAGCTGCTCGAATCGAGTGGCAAGGACGGGGATGATGCACCTGTAGCCGAATTAAGTAAAGGCGTCAAAGTAAAGCACTTGTCTTCAAAAGGACTGGAAAGCCAGCAGGACCCCCATGCCTGGCTAAATGTCGAAAATGGGATTCTGTATGCTAAAAATGCCAGAGATGCACTTATTAAAGCGGACCCTGAGCATAAGGAGGATTACGAAAAAAATACAGAAGCCTATATCAATAAGCTTCAGGCGCTTCATAATGAAGCAAAAGACAAGTTCGACCAGCTACCGAAAGACAACAAGCGTCTTGTGACAAGTGAGGGAGCCTTCAAGTATTTTGCAGATGCCTATGGACTGAAGGCAGGCTACATTTGGGAGATTAACACAGAAAATGAAGGAACACCTGGACAAATGAAGCGCATCATTCATTTCGTCAAAGATCATCAAGTGCCTGCGCTCTTTCTTGAAACAAGTGTCGATCAACGCAGCCTTGAAAGCCTATCTGAAGAAACTGGGGTTCCGATTAAAGGAAAAGTATTTACTGACTCCATTGGAAAGAAAGGTGAAGATGGGGACAGTTACTATAAGATGATGAAATGGAATATTGACACCATTTACAAAGGTCTTTCATCATAAGAAAAGACAGGCGGAGTGAGTCCGCCTGTCTTTTTTATTAGCTGGCTATATTTTGCGGGTGTTTTTTCGGCCAGATCACATAGCTGATGCTAATGACGAAATCAATGGCTAAGACCATTCCCCATACTCTCGCTAGCTGCATCAGTGCTTCCGTTCGTTCTGGTGCTTGTATAAGGTAGGATAACCCAAATAGTAGACCGGCTCCGATGACATAAGAGACGAGATGCCGCGTCCAGCCGACTATTTCATACACAGACCGTTCCTTCCCGTACTTTGGTCTTCCCTTCGGCTTAGGGCCTCCTGCAAATCGATAAGCAAACCGGACATCTGCCCATTTCACCATTTGATGTCCAAAAGCGAGGCTCACCCCAATATAAACAGCCGCGAGCCCGTGAATGACACTCGCCACAGCCCCCTGCCTTAAATCCATATACGTCGCTGCAAGAAGAATGAGATCCAAAATCGGTGTACAAATGAGAAAAAAGGCGCCCCACTTTTTCTGTCTAAACACATAACGAAGTGTTAAACCCACCAGAATAAACAGCCAAAATCCAATTTCACATGCCACAATCAATAACCCGATCAATATTCACCACATCCTTTTTAATACAATTGTATTAAATAAAAAGTAACACAACTGTGTTAAAAAAACAATAGCTGTGCTAAAATCAATGTATGCCAAAAATCGTCGATCACTATAAACAAAAACAAAAAGTCGCTCAAGCTGCCATGAGAGTGATTAAACAGGATGGATTGGAGAACGCTTCTGTACGAAAAGTAGCAGTAGAAGCTGGCATTTCAGCGGGCTCTATGCGCCATTATTTCTCCACACAGCAGGAGCTATTTCTTTTCTCTATGACATTGATTCAGGAAAGAGTCAAAGAGCGGATGACAGAACTTCAGCTGAACGGTTCAACGGAAGAAAATGTCCTCGCGTTATTGGAGCAGGTTCTTCCACTTGATGAAGAACGAAGATTTGAAATGGAGGTGTGGCAGGCTTTTACAGTCAAGTCGATGACTGAACCTGATTTACAGCCGCTCAATGCAAAGATGTATGACGAGCTTTTCCAAATGACCCAATATTGTTTAATGAAATTAAAAGAGGATGGGCTCTTGCTTGATCATATCGATCTTTTAGTCGAAACTGAGCGGCTTTATGCGGTCATCAACGGACTTGCATTGAATGGAATCTTGCAGCCTCATCGCTTACCGCCTCAGCTCATACGCTCCGTACTGCAGATGCACCTGCAATCCATCACCAAAAAAGACATGTCCCCCTCATGAGGGAGCATGTTTCTTTTTAATCTTCCATAAAAATACGTTTTGCTTCGTAGTAGAGCACCTGCACAAATTTCTTCACATTGATACGGGTATGTTCTTCTCTACCGCTGGTCTCTTTTGTTAATTCACTCATTTTCTTTCGCACGATGGTGAAATCAAAGAATTTAGATGCGTAATTTTCAAAGGTCGGATGAGAAAAATCGGTTAACCCAAGTGATGCGATATGTTTCAATGATTGGTTGATCGCACGCCTTACCCGCTGTTCCGCTGCCTTCGCTTCTCTTGCAATGTCTGCCGATGTGTAAGGCTCATTTAATTTTTCCTCGGTGACGCCCGTGAAAATAACCTTTAAAGAAGGAAAGGAATCATGATGATCGGTATGCAGCGCTAAATATTGATCTGTGAAGAGAATCATATCTAATAAATCTTTAGACCCCTTCTCACCGACAATCCCAAGCTCCGCCAGCAAGAACTGACCTGCCTCTGCAAGACTTTTCCCCCGCTGCTTCGTTTTCGTCTGACCGCGCTGCTGAAACTGCATGACGGATTTGAGTGAGTGCTGAATATTTTCAATTGAATGCTCTAAATGAAGCCGCTCAATCATGAGGTGGAGCACACTTAAGACCTCTACACGATTGATTGGCTTTGTCACATAATACTCAACACCAAGCGTATACGCCTGGCCGATTAATTCCTTTGTTTCTACCTGTGACAGCATTAAGTATTTCCCATGAAACTCATCCTTAATAGCTCGAATCGTTTCAAGTCCGTCTCGTTCCGGCATCAATAGATCAATACATAAGATATCAATATGCAAATCATTTAAGTAGCTTGCTGTTAATTCTGCGCCATCCTCTGCTTCCCCCGCGACAATGCCAAGCTCTTCATCTTCAATAAGCTGAGCCAGTGAAGAACGCACGGCTTCATCATCATCCACAATAAAAAATCTCATCTCCCAACCCCCTCTTTTCTACTAACTTGATCCAATGGTATCGTTAACGTGAAAATCGTTTGTTTATTTGGGATACTCCTCATCTCAACACTTCCGCCAAGCTTCTCCGCTGTATCCTTCACATAGGAAAGCCCGATACCGCTTGATGGATTCCCAGCCTGATCGTATTTTAAAGTAAAACCGGGTTTAAAAATCACATGATGATTACGCTCTTTAATGCCAGGCCCGTTGTCACTAATTTGAAAAATCACATGGTTCTCTTTCTGGGAAATAGAGAGAGACACCTCTCCATCCACCGGAATGGCTTCGACAGCATTGGAAACGATATTATTTAACAAAGATAGAATGGTATACACGTGATAGGCGGGATGCTGCCCATCTTCATCATAATGAAAGACAATGTTTTTTTTAAGAGATTCTGCGTAATTTTCATGGATACGAATCACAAGCCCAGCAATATGGGCAGGACTTGCATAAGCCTGGAAATTTTCTTCATGAATCAGCTTTGATAAGGCAGAAAAAATCCGCTGGTTATCCTTTTTGATCTCATGCACCTCTCCTGCAATTTGCAGGGCTGTTTTTCCGAGCTTTTTCAAATCCACTGACTCTGCATCCTTTGCGTGATGCAGAGATTGATACAATTGATAGGATGTCGCTGTAATGTGCTCAGCATGTGCAAGTGTTTTATGAAAGTATGTAGATTCCGTGTAAAGATTAGACAGGAGCATGAGCAGATGTTCCTTTTCCTTTTTCATTTGACGCTCTCTCGCCTGCTCTTCATATAAGCGAATCATTGTATAACAAGCCAACACGAAAAAGCTTCTAAAAATCGCTAAAACGAAAAGTTGAAACAGCGTCCGCATCGTTAAAATTTCATCGATGGTGCCACGAAGTGCAATCATTTCAACAACGCTCGCACATAGCTCCATGATGATACCTGTCGCTCCAATCAGCCAAGGCTGATCGCGGAAACGTCTGACCTTTAATAAATAAAAGAGCGTGCCGTAGACGACGTAATAAAGCAGGGGAGGAAATCTGAATGAAATCGCCTCTTCCAGCGGAAGATGACCTGTGACGGCTGTATCAAGAAGCACGCGAAACGCAAAAACAGAAACCCCTGCAATGATACCGCTTGCCCATGCCGGGAATTTTTTCATTTGAAGCAGGATAAAGAAAAAGACAACGGTTCCAAAGCTGACCCGAAAGCTGTCCTCAAAAGGATAAAATTTAAACTCTCCGCCAATCGGTGTCAGTACAATGAGCATCACAATTAAATAAGGCTCTGTATTTAGCCATTTTTTCAGTAGATTCAAACGCAGTCACATCCCTAATAATTGACGATAGTATACTATGTGGGCTTGAGAAAAACAAACATCCATGAAAAAGCGCACACCGGAACTTTGTCGGTGTGCGCTTCTCATGATGCCGCTTAATCTTCTAAACGATCCTTTTCTAAAAGTGATGCGCCAGCAATACCTGGTTTAGTCATTTCAAAAGGATTCAAGATGACATCAAGCTCTTCCTCTGATAAAACATCATTTTGCAGACAAAGCTCACGTACAGATACGCCTGTAAGAATCGCTTCTCTGGCAATTCGTGCAGCAGCTTCATAACCAATATGCGGATTGACCGCCGTCATGACACCAGCACTTTTTTCTACATATTCTTTTAATCTAGATTCATCTGCTTTTAGGTCACGCAAGCAGTTGTCTACGAAGGACTCAAATACATTTTTCATGATGCTGAGAGATTGAAGCAAGTTGAACACAAGGACTGGTTCCATCACGTTCAGCTCAAGCTGACCAGCCTCTGATGCAAGACAGATCGTGTGGTCATTTCCGATGACTTGGAATGCCACTTGGTTCATGACCTCAGGCATCACTGGGTTGACTTTCCCTGGCATGATGGATGAACCTGGCTGTCTTGGCGGCAAGTGAAGCTCACCAAAGCCTGCTCTTGGACCTGATGCCATCAAGCGAATATCGTTCGCCATTTTGGACATATTCATCATACATACTTTCAGTGCAGCTGATACTTCTGTATAAGCATCCGTATTTTGCGTGGCATCGACTAAGTCTTCAGCTCCAACTAACGGTAATCCGCTAATGTCAGATAGATAGCCAACCACTTGGCGAATATATTTAGGATCAGCATTTAATCCAGTTCCGACTGCTGTTGCTCCCATATTGACTTCATATAAATGCTGTCTAGACTGCTTGATACGTTTAATATCACGAGCAAGAACCTTTGCATAAGCACTAAACTCTTGACCAAGTCTGATTGGAACAGCGTCCTGAAGATGCGTACGTCCCATTTTGATGACATGATCGAACTCTTGCGCTTTTTCTGTCATGACTTGATGCATGTTTTCCATCGTATAAAGTAGTTTTTCAATCATATTCAATGTTGAAATATGAATCGCTGTTGGGAAAACGTCGTTTGTTGATTGCGACATGTTCACATGCGTGTTTGGACTTAGCTCAGTATAAGCACCTTTTTCCTTTCCTAGTAGTTCAAGCGCTCTGTTTGCAATGACTTCATTGGCATTCATATTCATTGAAGTGCCAGCCCCGCCTTGAATTGGATCGACAATAAATTGATTGTTCCATTTTCCTTCAATAACTTCGTCTGCGGCTTGAACAATTTTGTCTCCAAGACCAGAATATAGTCGCTGTGTATCCATATTTGCAAGTGCGGCTGCCTTTTTGACAATCCCTAATGCTTTGATGAGTTCCTCATGAACATGGTAGCCAGTAATTGGAAAGTTCTCTACTGCACGTAATGTTTGAATTCCATAATACGCTTGAGTGTCTACTTCCTTTTCACCTAGAAAGTCTCGTTCGATTCGAACTTGCTTGTCCTGTAGCTTCGTCATTTGAAAAGATCTCCTTTTACGCTGCTTTTGTTTGTTGTTTTAATTCCTCAATATACTTCTTCGATTTCTCTTGATCAAAAACTTTTTCCCACTTAGACATGACAATGGCTGCAAGTGAGTTACCAAATACGTTAACAGTTGTACGAACCATGTCAAGAATACGGTCGATCCCAACGATGAAGGCAAGTCCTTCAAGCGGCAGTCCCATTGCACCAAGTGTTGTGATGACAACAACGATTGATGCACCTGGTACACCAGCCATTCCTTTAGATGTCAGCATCAAGATTAATAGTAACGTAATTTGCTCATAGATGGAAAGTGGCATGCCGTACATTTGTGCAACAAATATGGCGGCAATGGATTGATAGATGGCACTTCCATCTAAGTTAAAGGTATAGCCTGTTGGGATAACGAACGACGTGATCGCTTTCGGGCAGCCGAACTTCTCCATTTTATCCATTAGTCTAGGCAGTACAGCTTCTGAACTTGCTGTTGAGAATGCAAGAATGATTTCTTCTTTTAGCACTCTAAATAGTGTAAAGACGCTTGTTCCAGCTAATTTTGCGATAATGCCAAGTACGACAATCACGAAGAATGCCATTGTGCCGTAAACGACAAGTACCAGTTTACCTAGCGGGAGAAGCGCTCCGACCCCGAATTTGATCACCGTCACACTGATGAGCGCGAATACACCAAATGGTGCAAACTTCATCACTTTATTGGTCACCCAGAACATGGCTTCGAGTATACCCTCAAAGAACCCTAACACTGGTTTCCCTTTGTCTCCTACTGCGGCTATTCCTAATCCGAATAAGACTGTAAAGAAGATCGTTGGTAATAGATCACCTTCTGCAATGGATTGGAAAACGTTTGTTGGCACTAGATGCACAATCGTTTCAGAGAAACTTGCTTTTTCGGAAGAAGCTTTCGATGTCTCTTCATATTTAGAGATATCGCCTTTTTCCATGTTGCTCATGTCAATTCCTGTACCAGGATGGAAGACGTTTGCTGCAAGCAGTCCTACTGCTAATGCAATCGTTGTGACAATTTCGAAGTAAAGAATCGTTTTCCCACCGAGTCTTCCGATGGTTTTCATATCCCCTACACCAGCTACTGCTACAATCAACGCAGCAATAACAATTGGAAGAACGATCATTTTAATTAAATGGATGAATATATCGCCAATCGGCGTTAACACATTAATAACGGTTTCATTTTGATAAAACAGCGCTCCCACGATAACACCCAGAACAAGCGCAATGAGTATTTGAGAAGCTAAACCTAACTTTTTCATACGTGAACCCCCTTTTTTTGATAACGCTTTCTTTGTTGCTTAATCGCATCTTAACGATGAACCTACAAAAAACGACAAAAAGGAACAAAAAGAAGTGAATTTTTTATGAAAAATCTTTTAAAAGGTGGGTTTTTCCACAAAATTGTTAAAAAAAGACTTCGCTTTTGAGCGAAGTCCTAATGATTTTGTATTTGTTCACTTGGTGTATCTTTTTGTAAATAAGCTCCATCGTATATCGCATATCCAATAAGGACCAGAGCAACGTAGAACAATGCACTAATCGTCCAAATCCATTTGACATTCAGCTTCATTGTGCCACTCCCTCTCTAACCGGTTTCAGTCGCTGCAATCTGAGCGCATTCAATACAACCGACACGGAGCTAAAGGCCATTGCTGCTCCTGCAAGCCATGGCGCAAGAAGTCCTAAAGCAGCTATCGGTATCCCAATACAATTATAAGCAAGCGCCCAAAATAGATTTTGCTTGATGTTTCTCATCGTTTTTCGACTAAATTCAAGCGCATCAGCAATGGCATGGAGGTCTCCTGTCATGAGTGTGATATCTGCTGCTTCCATGGCGACATCTGTCCCTGTTCCAACTGCCATCCCAATATTTGCTGTCGCAAGGGCCGGTGCATCATTGATGCCATCTCCGACCATGGCGACTTTCTTTCCTTGTTCCTGAAGCGCCGCAATGTGAGCAGCCTTTTCCTCAGGCAGAACTTCAGCAATGACATGATCAATGCCCGCCTGTTTCGCAATCGCCTCTGCTGTCATCTTGTTATCACCTGTCATCATCACGACGTGAATCCCTTGCTTTTTCAGACGCTTGATCGCTTGAGGTGAAGATGATTTGATCGTATCTGCGACCGCGACAATGCCGGCGACTTCTCCATCAACGGCAACAAGCATAGCCGTTTTCCCTTGCTGCTCCTGCATTGTGACGGATGCTTCGACTTGATCATATGGGATATGATGTTTCTGTAATAGCTTACGCGTTCCAATCAAAAGCTTGCGCCCTGCCGCCTTTGCTTCAATTCCATGACCTGGGTCAGCTTGGAAGGCTTCAATCTCGACCACTTCTAGACCTTGTTCCTTCATTCCATCTGTGATCGCTCTGGCAAGCGGGTGTTCCGACTGTTGTTCAGCTGATCCTGCTAACTGTAGGAGCGTATTTTCTGTCCAATTGGCAGACACTATTACATCTGTCAGACTCGGCTCCCCTTTTGTCACAGTCCCTGTTTTATCTAAAACCACCGTATCCAGTGATTGGGTCACTTCTAAATGCTCTCCGCCTTTAAACAGAATGCCGGATTCAGCCGCACGACCGCTACCCGCCATAATAGAGGTTGGTGTAGCAAGACCAAGTGCACAAGGACACGCAATGACGATGACCGCTATAAAGGTTTCAAGTGCTGAAGTCACATTCCCTGGATCAACAAAGAAAAACCATATAAGGAAGGTGAGCACAGCAATTCCTACAACGATGGGTACGAATATCCCTGATATTTGATCGGCCATCCTTTGAATCGGTGCTTTTGAGCCCTGTGCCTGTTCTACGACTTTAATAATCTGTGAAAGGGCGGTCTCTTTTCCAACCTTTGTCGCTTTCACTTTCACAAACCCATTTTTATTGATCGTTGCCCCGATGACCGCATCACCAGCCGTTTTATCAACAGGCAGACTTTCGCCCGTAATCATGGACTCATCAATTGCGGTTCTTCCCTCCACGATCTCTCCATCTACCGGCACTTTCTCTCCCGGTTTGACAAACACAAGATCATTCACTTTCACTTCGGAAATAGGGACGGTCATCTCTTTCCCATCTCGCTCGATGACCGCTTCTTTCGCTTGTAGGCCCATCAGCTTTTGAATCGCTTCTGATGATCTCCCTTTTGCTCTTGCTTCCATTAATTTTCCGAGCACGATCAACGTAATGAGTACAGCACTTGTTTCATAATAGAGGGCTGCCTCATGTGTGCCTTGAACCGCTGACTGAATGCTTTCATATAAACTATAGAAAAATGCAGCTGACGTCCCAAGTGCGACAAGAACATCCATGTTGGCACTTTTATTACGTAACGCTTTATACGCACCTACATAAAAGGGCCAGCCGACAATGAACTGAACGGGCGCTGCTAACGCTAGCTGAACCCAAGGATTCATGAACGCTTCGGGCAGCCAAATAAAAGACGTGAAAGAAAAATGACTGACCATTGCCCAAAGAAGCGGCAGTGACAGAATCATTGAAAATAAAAAGCGTGCCGTTTGTTTCTCTATTGCTGCTTGGCGATGATCTTTCTTTCCTTCCTCTGCTTCATCTACAGCTGGTTCAATTAAAGAATACCCAATGGACTGAACCGCTTCCTTTATATCACTTGTAGACGTTTGGCCTGGGTGATACGTGACCTGAAGGGTCTCCAGCGCAAAGTTCACAGATCCGTGATCAACACCATCCATCCGGTTTATTTTTTTCTCGATTCGGTTGGCACACGCTGCACACGTCATTCCCTCTATATCAAATTCCGCTTGCTCCATCACCACATCGTAGCCGAAGGATTGAATTTTTTGCTTGAGATCATCTGGTGTGAGTTGTTCTGCTTCATACACAATATGAGATGTTTCAAGCGCCAAATTCACATTGGCATCCTCCACACCTTCCAGCCTGTTCAATCCTTTTTCGATGCGTCCTGCACAGGCAGCACAGGTCATCCCCGTAATTTGAAAATCAATTTCCTTTTTCATTCATCTCACCTCTTCATATACTCCATAGGGGTATCTTTTTTTGAAAAAAATACGTGCTGTTATGCAGCACGTATGTTCATTTATACGACATCATATCCCTGTTCTTCAATTACATCAGAGATACGGTGTAACGTGACTTGATCTGGGTGAAATGAAACTTCCACCTCTCCTTTGTCTAAATGGACTTTCACAGATTCAACACCTGCTAGTTCTCCTACATTTCCTTCGACTGCTTTCACGCAATGTCCGCAAGACATGCCCTGCACTTGAAGTGTTGCTTGTTCCACTTCTCATCGCCTCCATCAATCATTTTCTACACCTTACTATACCCTAGTAGGGTATCAATGTAAACATATAAATGCTACGATTTTGTCAGTTTCGTAAAGACCGTCATTAACTCTTCAATGGCTTCATCCCCATTGCCGCTCTTGATTGCATCTGCTACACAATGATGGGTATGCTTTTCCATCAATTGAAGACTGACCTTTTTCAAAGCCGCATTGACAGCGGAGATTTGATTGACAACATCTATACAGTAACGATCGTTTTCAATCATTTGCTGAATCCCACGCACTTGTCCTTCCACTCGTTTCAACCGATTGATCAATTGATCTTTATCCTTGTCGGCTCTTGGCGAAGCCATATGTCTTTCTTCATGTTCTGTCATGTGATCACCTTTTTTCTAATATGACTTATCTTTACTTAAATTAAAGCATATCTCCACCGGAAAAGGCAAAGATATGCTGATTACACTCTATCGTGTTTGCTTTAGTTTGTTAATTGTTCAATGTCCTGCAATAGATTGACGGACTGCTGAAGCTGCTTGATCAATCCTTGCTGATCCTCAAGCATGGCGGCAACGTCGATGTTGTCTGCTTTCAATTGCTGTAAATACGTCTGAATGTCCTCTGACAGCACCTTATTTTTTTCAATGATCTGCGCATGCAGGTCTTCTGCTATTTTGGGTGCTGTGATTTCATTAAATTCTTGAATGTCTGCCTTCAATGATTCTAACTGCTGGGTTAATTCTGCTTTTTTGGCGGCGTTTTTCACAGCTTCTTCTGCGAGCTGTGGAAAGTTCTCCGTAAATTGCTGAATGTCCGTCACATACTCATTTGCCTCTGTGACATATGTCGTTGTATCACTTACTTGGTCAAGCAAACCAGAGCATCCACTTAATACAAGCGTGCCGGAAAAGAGCAAAGAGATCACATATTTTTTCAAGATTGATCATCCTTTCATCTGAGGTATTGAAAGCATCATTTGTCCCGCTCCCCCCATCACACAGATGCAATAAGACCTAAAAAAGCCAGACCTTTGCCTCATGTGTGATAGGCAAAGGTCTGGCTAACATGTTCATGCCGGAATGGCCGAGAAACAACGGATGTTTCTGTAATGACGATCAAACCGTAAAAGCTACTCCCCTTTAGGAAACCGTTCAAATGTTATGTTTATCATATCGAATGTCAGGACAACCGTCAATGAGAAGCTAGCAGCAGGTTAATGCTCTTCATAAAGCATATAGTCCGCTCCAGTGGACGCATAAATCCGGTTGCGTCCTTGGCGTTTTGACATATACAAAGCTTGGTCTGCTTCAAATAGAAGAGTTTCTAATACATTGGGAACATAAGCTGTGTGAGCAATTCCAAAGCTCGCTGTCACTCGCACTTTTTCCTCATCATTCTCAAAGAAACTCATCTCAAACGAATGTCTAATTCGCTCCGCAATATGACACGCCTCTTCAAAAGAATGATGCGGCAGACAAATAGCAAACTCTTCTCCGCCATATCGTCCGAATAAATCGTCCATTTGTAAATGCTGCTGACAAATGGTGACAACATGACGCAGCGCCTCGTCTCCAATATGATGTCCGTGCGTGTCATTGATTTGTTTAAAAAAATCAATATCAAACAGCATAACAGCCGTATCCTGCGCATCCTCTTCTAGGATCATCTGCGTTCGTTCAATAAATGAAGACCGATTGAAGATATTCGTCAATCCATCAATATACGCACGGCGCTCCAGCTCTTCCTGGAGCAAACGCTGCTCTGTTACATCACTGATCACAATTTGCCTGCCCTCGATCTCTCCTCTCCTATTAAATAGAGACGATGCGGTCAAGTGATAATAGCTGGAATGATCTTTTTCCCTTTTCAACATTAAATCATATTGCGAATGATCCTGCGGAGAACGCAGCCACTGAATGAAGTCAGTATCTTTGATGATTCCCGAGAAAATATCGTCTATTTTATAGCCAATCCCCTTTTTATTAGAAAGTGCTGGAATGATCGATGCAGCAGCGGGGTTGTAATCTATGAGTGTCCGGTATCGATCTAAAATGAGAACCCCCTCAGACATATGCTCAAACACACGCTCCATCGCAATGGGAGAGAGCTTAAAGAGCTGGAACGACATAATCGCCCATAAGTAGAGTGCATTGGTTAAAAACATCACCACAGGGACAGGGTCAATATGAAGAGGTGTCACGCCTAATAAATAGATAAAAGATGTCGTGATTGGCAGTAACATGCCCACTAGCAAAATTAGAATCTGCTTTAAATATTCTTTTTTTGTGACACGCAAAAACCAAACCAGCATAAAAATAGCGAGCATCGAACAGCCAAATGTATAGACACCATGAATGATATACCAATAGCCAATCGTAAAGTCAGCCAATAAAAATCCGTCTACCGGATTCATCGTGATGCTTCGATAAAAGAGTGAATGAAAAGAATTGGTGAACACCATAATGGTGGTGAGAGTTGGAATCAGTAAGATGAGAAGCACGCGGCGCTTTGTGAAATATTGATGGAATCCCGTAAATTGCAGCACAATCATTAGACTGAATGGCGCGATGAACGGAAGACCCATGTATTGAAAACAAACCCAGAACATAATCTCCCTAGGTGTACTTGCCAATAATTCAAACGTGTGCCCAAAGATATAAATCGCAGTTGCTCCAGACATGTACATAAACAATTGACAGCCAATATACCGGTGGCGGTTCGCATGAGCAATGATTGATAATATCACGGACAGAATGCCAGAAACACTCATGATCACAATAAAATGTAAAACAATCGAATCCATGTAAACGCCCCAATTTCAGTTATTTAGAACTAGTCTAATCTTACTATATATGAGGAAGTCACAAATGGGAAGATGTGATTTTGATTTGGTTGGAGGTTTTTTGTAAAGTGTCGGTCGACTTTTGTTCATGAGACCTTATATTTCCGCTACTTTTTGCTTAATTTGAGGGAGAGATATGTTGCGATCGGAGAAATATCTGTACAATGTGGGATTGGGAATCAATGAAGAGGAGGCTTGCAAGGTATATGACTTTTTTAATTATCATGGCGGGGCTGTTTATGCTGATTCTTTTGGAGAAGCCATTTGAAAAGAGAAGTTCTGGATTGATATTTTTGATCAGTTACTTGCTGCTGATTGCGATTTATGTGATCCAGACAACGTTTGTGGAACTTATGCCGGATGGATTTTTGATGATGATTGCCGTGGTTGTCGTTTTTCCTTTGTTTGTTCGGTTGGTGTTGTCTTCTCAGAAGACACGTTCTTGAAAACTATACAAAATTGAGACTATGTTAGTACTTATTTTGTCAGTTTAATTATAAGTTAAATAGAAAGCTAACTAGTATTTAAATGTAAATGATCAATTAGATTATATTCAATTGAATTACCTTACAAAAAATAAGCAAGCTTTTGCTTGCTTATTTTTCATAATCACTTATTAGTAAATAACTTATCAATAATGTTAATAGCAATAAGACAAATAGGAAGTGCAATGATAATGTACAAAAAGTTTTTTGGTACAAACATATTGTAATAATAGAAAAATACACTGATAAAGAGAATCATAACAGCATACTTCATTATACTTTTCACAAAATTCCTCCTAATAAATATCCACCCAACCATTATTAGGGCGTTTATCCCTTTTATCCAATTGTTTAGCAATTTGGGTTCCAATATCCAAATAATTTAGAGCAATCGCGACAGCAACACCAATAGAAACCGCTAATTTTTTAGCTCCCCACGCCTTTAATCTACTTGACACGGTTTTAGTGAATATTCTTTTCGCTTCTGCTTTGCCTTTTTTAATAATAAATGATTGTATAACACCAACGCCACCCCCGACAGCAAAACCAATAACAGCATTGAAAACTGCACCTGCAAACCTAACAGATACACCAACCTTTATACCTGATGATTTTTTCTTTTTAGCAGCTTCAACTTCTTTAACCCCAAAGGAAGAAGCAAATACCTCTTTAGCAAATGCTAAATTCTCATTTTCTAATAGAGTTGAATCATTTATTTCTTCCACTAACTCTTCTTGTGCTGCTGACAAATCATTATATGTATCAGATTCTTTATCGAAGAAATTTGTTAGTTCTTTTTTAAATATTTCCTTCTCAGTAACATTTGATAGCTCTGTTTGTTCTTCTACTATTTTATCAAAAAGTTTTCTCTCATCTTTCGTCATTTCATCTATCGAAGGCATATTTCTAACCTCTTCTTCAAGATCGAACTCTTCAGATAAAACTTCCCTACTCAATTTAACATCATTTGAATTTATACCCTCTACTGTTTCACCTACTAGAACTCCCTCTAACACAGGTTGTTCCTCAATATCTGACTCTGCGAAACTAGTTAGAGTAGATAATGAACTAATCGTGAAGATAATTACTGTCAAAATTGAAACTCTTTTAAAAAATAAATTCATCGACACCTTTACAAATACCTTCTATAAAAGTTAAATTCTTAATACCTGTAAACAAGGAGGCTCCGAATAAAAATTTAGGTTATAATACTATGACTAAATAAAAAAAGACGCTAAAAATAGCGTCTTTTTTTATTAAAGTTTTTAATAAAATCCTTTTGTGCTAACCAATCGTTTAGAACAACATGTTGAAAAAATGATGCCAGACCCGCATCAAGGGCTTTCAAACCCTTGATACGACTGCATTCTAAAAGTTTTGATGGAGACGGTGGGAGTCGAACCCACGTCCAGAGACATCGATTACTTAAGCGTCTACGAGCGTAGTCAACATATTTGTGGTGTTCACTCATCCTCATGCCTGCTGACGGGCGCTTGGAGAGCTAGTCTGATGGATCTCTTCTTACGTCCTCAGACGAAAACGTAAGCGTAGCCTACTTCATTGGGCTCCTCACAGACACATAGGCGATGTCAGGAAGAGCTCGCTGCACTTATTAGGCAGCTAGTGCTAAGTTTTGGTTAAAACTTTTAGTTTTGCCAGTTACATTTAGTGCGTGTTAACGAGATCGCCTCTCGGCTCGCAGCTCAAGCTCGAACCGCCCCTGTCGAATCCGTAACGTCCCCTTGTAAAAGGGATATACGGGATGGAAACGTTCAGCTTAACTGCTTCCGTATATAACTATTATAACAACCTCATCGCTTGAAACAACTGGTGGTTTCTGTAAAAACACGATGATTGTTTACTGCATATCATATTGTAGCATAATACTTCCGCTCACAGCAAGCCATCTGCATCAGGCTAGAATTGCTTTTGTCGATCACGGAAGGCACGGTCGATTTCGCGTTTTGCATCTTTTTTCTTCAGATCTTCACGTTTATCGTATTTCTTTTTCCCTTTACCAATTCCGATCAACACTTTGGCAAAGCCATTTTTAAAATAGAGTTTCAGAGGCACGAGTGAGTAGCCTTCTTCCTTTGTCGCACCAATCAATTTACTGATTTGCTTGCGATGAAGCAGCAGTTTTCTCGTTCTCAGCGGATCATGATTATAACGGTTCCCCTGCTCGTATGGGCTCACGTGCATGTTATGAAGAAACACTTCTCCTCGTTCGATTTTGGCAAAAGAATCTTTTAAATTCACTTTTCCTGCACGAATCGATTTGATTTCAGTTCCTTGTAACACAAGGCCGGCTTCAAATGTTTCTTCTATAAAATAGTCATGATTTGCTTTTTTGTTTTGGGAAACAACCTTTCCCTCTCCCTTTGGCATTGGCGTACACCCTCCTTTTGACACAAACACGGTCCAAATCGTACGGATTATTTTATCAAACAATCCAGCTTTAGACAACGCTGACGCTATGTGGTCAAAAAGCAAATAGAGCGTGATGCCCTATTTGCTTTTTGTCACGTTACTTTTTCTTTTTACGCTTTTGTTTTGGTGCGTTATCAAATACGCGTTTTTTCTTTTTCTTCTTCTTACGGCCTGAGAACCAGTCACTTCCGCCTTTATCCTCTTTGGCTTTATCCCCAGAGGCATTTTGGCCTCCGCGCCCTTTTTTCGCTGGTGAATCTGTTCGTTTTTTAAACTTAAAATCTTTTGCCGATTTACGGCGAGTCCCTTTCATACCGACGATTTCAAAATCAATCGAGTGCTCATCTTTATTGACATTCACCACTTTGACTGTGATTTCATCACCGATACGGTAGACATTTCCTGTGCGTTCACCGATCATGGCAAAGTGCTGCTCATCAAAGCGATAGTAGTCGTCTGTCATGTAGCTGACATGGACAAGACCTTCAATTGTATTCGGCAGTTCAACAAATAGTCCGAAGTTCGTCACGGAACTAATCATTCCATCAAACTCTTCACCGATTTTATCAAGCATAAATTCTGCCTTCTTGAGATCATCTGTTTCACGCTCTGCATCAACTGAGCGGCGCTCCATTGTAGACGCATGATCTGCAATTTCAGGAAGCAGCTGGCCCCACTTTTCTAGAGTTGCTTCGTCTGTCTTTTTCTGAATCAAATAGGTTCTGATCAGTCTATGCACGATTAAATCCGGATAACGGCGGATCGGTGATGTGAAATGTGTATAGAATTCCGTTGATAAACCAAAATGACCGATGCTTTCTGGATCATATTTCGCCTGTTTCATCGAACGAAGCATCACAGTTTGTATCACAACTTCTTCTGGTTGATCCCTCACAGCATCAAGTACACTTTGAAGTGCACGCGGGTGAATGTTTGTCGACGTTCCTTTCACAATGTAACCAAACGTTGTCACGAACTCTAAAAAGCGCTGAAGCTTCTCAGGATTTGGTTCTTCGTGAATTCGATAAATGAAAGGTACATTCAACCAGTGGAAATGCTCTGCAACCGTTTCGTTTGCAACAAGCATGAATTCTTCAATTAATTTCTCTGCGACAGAACGCTCACGAACGACAACTTCTTTCGCCGCTCCTTCATCATCTACAAGCACTTTTGCTTCCTTGAAGTCAAAGTCTACTGCCCCGCGCTCCATCCGTTTGTCGCGAAGAATCTCTGCAAGCTTCTCCATTTCTTGGAACATTGGCACAAGCGGCTCGTATTTGTCTATAAGCTCTTCGTCTTGATCGACTAAAATTTTATTCACATCAGTATAGGTCATTCTTTCCGTCGTTTTGATCACACTTTGGAAAATCTCGTGTTTGACGACCTTCCCATTTCGATCAATGACCATTTCACAAGACAGCGTGAGACGATCGACCTTCGGATTCAATGAGCAAATACCGTTTGACAGACGGTGAGGGATCATCGGAATGACGCGGTCTACGAGATACACACTCGTTCCACGCTCATAAGCTTCCTGATCAATCGGGGAATTCTCTGTGACATAATGAGAGACATCTGCAATATGCACCCCTAGCTTATATTTGCCATCATCCAGCTTTTGCACCGTAACGGCATCATCTAAGTCCTTCGCATCTGCTCCGTCAATGGTTACAATCGTTTCGTTGCGCAAGTCACGTCTGCCTTCTAGGTCTTTTTCATCAATCGTTTCAGGTGTGTCTACTGCCTGCTTGAGCGCTTCTTCTGGGAACTCCCCTGGCAGGCCGTGTTTATGAATGATTGATAGTATATCAATGCCAGGGTCATTTTTATGACCAAGAATTTCAGTCACTTCGCCCTCTGCACTCATTCTTCCTTCTGGGTAGCTAGTCAGCGTCACGACCACTTTATGCCCTTCGACCGCTCCATTTTTAGCGGATTTCGGGATGAAGATATCGGTTGTGATTTTTTTATCATCAGGAATGACAAAGCCATAGCTTTTCGTTTCTGTGTAGGTACCGACAATCGTCTGAGTATTACGCTCCAGAATTCGGATGACAGTCCCTTCTTTTTTTGTGCCGTTTGATTTGTGGCTGACACGAACCATGACCGTATCACCATTCATCGCTGTGCCTAGCTCATTAGGTGGAATGAAAATATCATCCTGTCCAAACTCTTCTGGTGTCACAAATGCAAAGCCTTTTGCATGAGCAGACAGCTTTCCTTTTACCAAGTTCATTTTTTCTGGTACACCGTAGCGATCGCTGCGCGTGCGAACGATGAGCCCTTGATCTTCTAGGATCACAAGTGCTTTGACGAGCTCTTTATAATCATCAGGATTGGTAATCTCCATCATCACTTCCAGCTCTTGAACGGTTAACGGTTTATACGCTTCATCTTTCATAAAAGCGAGTAATTCATTCATAAATTCTTCTTTTTGCACACTCTAACCCCCTATATATTTAAACTGACCAATCAAGTGATTCTAAGAATGCATATACATCCTGATGAACCTTTTCGCGCTCTTTATCAAGCGTGATCGCATGGCCTGATTCTTCATACCATTTCAAATGCTTTTGATCTGTCTCTACTTCGTTGTAAATGATATTCGCACTGTCTGTATTAATCATATGATCGTGACGTGCCTGAACAACAAAAGTAGGTGAATAAATCATGTCGACATTATTTCTAACATCTGCAATGAGTTCTTGCAGGCTCCTCAATGTATCCATTGGCGTTTTCTTGAACTCTTCCATTTCCTGTTCAATTTGCTCCTCTGACTTACCCTCGAATTTCTTATAGTTACGGGCATATTCTAGTACACCCTGATACATGACTTCTTCACTTTTTATGTACATAGGTGCACACATAGGTACAATTCCCTTTACAGGTACAGTGTAACCTAATTTCAATGAAAAAACTCCTCCGAGGGATAGGCCGCAAACCGCAATTTCCTCATAGCCTTCATCTTTTAAGAATTGATAGCCTTCTTCTACATCTTTCCACCAGTCATCAGGGCCTGAATGGACAAGCTCTTCTGGCGGCACACCGTGTCCTTTATATTGTGGTGCATGACACGTATACCCTCTTTCGTTCAAATAACGGCCAAGCATTCGAACATCGGCTGTATTCCCAGTAAAACCGTGAAGAAGAAGCACCGCCTTTTCTCCACCTTTAAACGTAAATGGTTTTGGTGTAACAACTTTCATGATGTGACTTCCTTTCCTTCCGATATGGTTTATATTTTCCACTTGTATGTATGAAACAAACACAAAAGAGTGCTGATAATAAAAAAAGGTCTGAAAAAAGATCAGACCTTCTGTTACTCGCGCTTTACACGCCTAAATATGCCAATGCAAGTGTTAAGATGAAGAAAAGCACTGACAAAATAACCGTTAAACGGTGAAGTATCAAGTCAAGACCTCTCGCTTTTTGCTTACCGAAAAGCTGCTCGGCTCCACCTGAAATAGCGCCTGACAGTCCAGCACTTTTACTAGATTGTAACAATACAACGATGATAAGTGCGATACTGACAATTACGAGTAATGTGATAACAAATGCGTGCATGAAAACACCTCCAGACAAACTGGTACACATAACTTTATTTTACATGAAAACAAGGTGCATGTCACGAAACATCAAAATAAAGATTCCCTCTATATTGTCGACTTTATTCGTTATTTTGATTCAATTTCATTCCAAAGAGTAGTATGCAGCATTTTTTATATGCAATTTTCGGTTAAAAACGTGTTTTTAACGGGTTGCTTCTTCTTTCAATAGCTGTTTTAATTCTACTAACAAACGTTCAGCTCCTTCAAGACTCAGCATCACTTTCCCATTTCCATAGCTTTTGTTATACTTCGTCACTTGTCCAGTTAACAGGCAGCTCTTATCTGCATCATATTTTTTCAGCATAATGGTTTGATCTTCAATGAAAATTTCTAAAAGCTGCTCTTCTTTAATATTGAGTACCTTACGCATTTCTGAAGGCAGAACAATTCTGCCTAGTGAATCAATATGTCTGACCATCCCAGTTCTTTTCAACGACATTGCCTCCTTGATCATTTTGCTTATTGACTTTTGTCAACATCTTCATAGTAAAATAGATCTTCAAATTTTTTATCAAAGTAATGAATCATTTTGCCAATGACAAGCTGGCCTGGTTTCCGATGACCATTTAATACCCTGCTGAGTGTGGCAGGAGAAATGCCAATTTCATCAGCGAGCTGATTTAAAGACATATCGTTTTCGATCATATACTGCATGACAAAAGTCCGCCTGATCTGAATCTTTTCGACCATCATTACAACCTCCTATGGAATCAATATGTACAACGTGTAGGTGCTCACATGAAACAGATCCATTAACTTAAGTCAACACTTTTGCCCCTCTGCTATTTCCTTTGGTCAATGATCATACTAAAATAAGTCATATACTGAAATGTGAGGTTCGATGTCATGAATCACTTTGGTGAACAATTACGCATTTTAAGAGAAAATAGAAAAATGTCTGTCAATCAACTCGCCATGTATTCAGGTGTAAGCGCTGCTGGTATTTCTCGTATTGAAAATGGAAAGCGTGGTGTGCCGAAGCCTTTAACCATAAAAAAATTAGCACACGCCTTGAAGGTGCCTTATGAGGATTTAATGCTGCTTGCCGGTCATATTGAACAGGAACAAGTTCATGAAATGAAACCAAAATATGAATCCGTGTTGAAAATCTATCAAACGGCGCTTCAAAAGGATGTAGAACATCTTCCCATTTTTGACGGAGACCTATGGGAAAGGCTATCCGCACAAGACATCAGCCAGCTGAATGAATACTTTCTCACGCTCACCAACCAAAAAAAGACGAACAAATAGCGGGGCATAACCCTAAGATACATTCACTATTAACTAATGTCAATATTTTCATGGTATACTTGTTGCCAATAGTCAACAAATCAAGTAAAATAGATATATCTAATCTATAACCATGTGAGGTTTTGCCTTGATGAACTTTGGTGCATACTTAAGAGCATTACGTGAGGAAAAGAAGCTGTCAGTGAACCAATTAGCGATGTATTCAGAGGTCAGTGCTGCTGGTATTTCTCGTATTGAAAATGGGAAACGCGGCATTCCGAAGCCTCCTACGATAAAAAAACTAGCCGGTGCATTAAAGGTCCCTTATGAGGAAATGATGCAGGCTGCGGGCTATATTGAGGAAGCCTCTTCTGTCCATCAGCTGAAGGAAGAGGAAACGTCATTATCCAAAATAAAGGAAGCCGCAACGCAATATGAACTTGGTGATCTCGAGCTATTTGATGGAGACATTTGGTCAACTCTTTCGAAAAAAGAAATAGAAGATCTTAACCGCTATCTGTTATTTATATTAAACAGCCGTTCGTCATCATAGAATGTTTTGATCATTGACAAGCTTTTGGAGCTGATTTATGACAAATTTACGGTATAATGGGTTCAGATTGGAGTGAAGAAAGATGAATCAATCTGACATGTGCCCGCGGTTTGAAAAAGCAGTTGAGTTATTGAGTAAACGCTGGGTTGCACTGATTGTTTTTCAGCTTCTCTCAAGTCCGCAGCGCTTTAGTGAAATTGAGGCCGCTCTGACAAATTTAAGCGGAAGAGTATTATCTGAGAGATTAAAAGAGCTGGAAGCAGCAGGCATTGTAAAACGGGAGGTTTTTGCTGAAACACCCGTGCGTATTGAGTATTCTTTAACTGATATGGGGCGTTCCCTTGCACCCGTTTTTGAGGAAATTTCGAAGTGGTCTACTGAATGGATCACGCTCGAATCATAAAATAACCGCATGTGAACTGCCTGATCATTATAAAACAACCTCCCTTACAGATGTAAGGGAGGTTTTGTCTTTTCAACCGCTTAAGCAGATGTCATGTTTTTTTCAGCTAATGCTTTTCTTTCTTTTTTCTTGTTCGTTGGGCTTAAATAGCGTTCAAGCCAGCCCATGACTAGGTCAGCGATAATGGCCATGAGTGCAGTTGGAATAGCGCCTGCTAAAATGATGGCTGTTCCGTTTGTGGCGTTTGATCCTCTGATGATGATATCACCTAGACCTCCTGCACCAACAAATGTCCCAATCGCTGTAATGCCGATAGCGATGACCAGTGCAGTTCTTAAACCAGCCATAATAACCGATAAAGCAAGCGGTAATTCAACCATTCTCAGCACTTGCCATTTCGTCATGCCCATCGCTTTACCCGCTTCTAAATAAGCATGTTCAATGCTGACAATTCCTGTATACGTGTTGCGGATGATCGGCAGAAGCGAATACAGAAAGAGTGATAAGATGACTGTATTTGCGCCAAGTCCTAACACGAGCATCAACACGGAAAGCATCGCTAACGCCGGTATGGTTTGAATGACGTTGGTAATGGCGAAGATCCAGTTGCTCAGCTTACGGTAATGCGCCACAAAGATGCCTACTGGAATTCCGACTATCGCCGCAAACAGCACCCCATACGCTGACATGAGAAAATGCCGATAAAATTCTTCTAACACATATGAACCGTTCTGCTGATAATACGTCCATAATTGCTGCAGTGTGTCCATCAGCCGTGACACCTCCCCATCTTACTCAAAGTAATTGTGCTTTTTCAGGAAATTCTTCGCAACGGTGGCTGGTTCTTGAAGCTCTCCGTCGACTTGATAGTTCAACTCTTGCATTTGTTCTGTATCAATTTTTCCGATCAGTCTGTTGATCACCTTATCAAGCCCTGGGTTCTCTTTTAAAACTTTTTCCGGGACAACGGGCGATGCATCATATGGCGGGAAAAACCGCTTATCATCTTTTAAGATTTTGAGGTTATAGGCTTTGATTCGTCCATCTGTTGAATAGGCAAGCACAATATCCATTTTTTCATTTTTTAATGCATCGTAGACTAAACCAATCTGCATTGGATACGTGCTTCCAAATTCAATTCCGTATGTTTTCACGAATCCTTCATAACCGTCGCCTTTCTTTTTGAGCCATATATTATCGACACCGAACCGGTAATTCTTCGCATTCTTTTTCAAGTCAGAGACCGTTTCTAACTTGTTTTCCTTCGCCATCTTTTGCGTCACGGCAAAGGCATACGTATTATCAAATCCATACGAATCAAACCATTTGTAATCATAGCGTTTCTTAAATTCCTTTTGGACGATTTCCATTGCACGCTCCGGGTCTTTTTCCGCATCCATTCCAAGCGTACTTGTCAAATCTGTCCCTGTATATCTTGTCGCCGAAATGTCGATATCACCGTTTTCCATTGCTTTCTGCTGTACGGTATTAGAGCCCAAGTTTTTCACAATCGTTGTCTTTTTATCTGTGTAATGTTCGATGATTTCGCTCACCATATAGGCCATTATTTCTGATTCGGTAAAGTTTTGTGCTCCCACCCGCAGCGTATTGCCTGAGGAGCCGGCTAGTCCAGGAAGTGAACAGCCGCTTATCAATAGCAAGCATCCGGCAAGCAGTGCACTGATCCATTTTGTTTTTCGATTTTTCACATAAGCCAACTCCTTATGAAACTTCCTTCAATCCTTTTAAGCCTTCTGGTGTTGCTTTTTTCTCCAGCTTCATCAATGTAAAGTCAATGATGACCGCTAAAATAGTGACTGGGATGGCACCTGCAATAATGTATTCCGGCTGGTATAGCTGAAGTCCAATCAAAATGTAGTCACCAAGACCGCCTCCACCGATAAAAGCAGCAAGTGTTGTCCAACCAATTAAATAAATCGTTGACGTTCGGACACCTGCCATAATGATCGGTACAGCAAGCGGAAGTTCCACAAGACGAATTTGCTCCCATGTGGTCATGCCGATCCCTTTACCGGATTCAAGCAGATTTTTGTTCACACCTTGGACGCCGGCATACGTATTTCTCAAAATAGGCAATACCGAATAGAAAAAAAGAGCAACGATTGCAGGTATTTTCCCAACCCCCAAAATAGGAATAAAAAATGCAAGAATCGCTAAACTAGGGAGTGTTTGAAAGATATTCACGACACCGATGACAAAGCCTGCGCCTCGTTTCATTCGCGTGAGAACGACGCCTAAAGGAACGGCAACGATAATTCCTAGCACGACAGCAATTAAGGAAATATATAAATGCTCCCACATTTTTGTGAGGAGTTCCCCACCATTTTTCTCTAGAAAATCGATGATTTGATCCATGTGTCCACCTCCCTTAGTTCATTTCAATGGCAGACGCTGGCGTATCGTCTCCCCAAATGGAGTCGTACACAACATCTACAAGACTTGCCCGTGTCACAATGCCTTTTAAATGCCCTTTGGCATCGACAACCGGTACATATTTAATACCGCGTATTAAGATTTTCCGAACGGTGTCTCTGAGAAGTGCGCCTTCTTGTACAGTATAGAACTCTGTATTTAGGATCTCACCAACGAAAGCCGCTTTTCTGCGGTTCGCATCAATTGTTTCAATATCGATATAGCCTTTTAACACATCATGTTCGTCTACTACAAGCAAGGAATCGACCCGCTTTTCTCTCATGATGTAGATGGCATCAGTCAACGTTTGTTCGACTGTAATGGTGACTGGTGACGTGTTCATCATTTGTTCTACACGTTCCATATTCGGATTTGATTGAAGCAGGCGTTCTTTTCCGATGAATTCTTCTACGAACTCGTTGGCTGGGTTACGCAAAATATCTTCAGGTGTGCCTACTTGGACAATCTCTCCATCTTTTAAAATCACAATTCGGTCAGCCAGTTTAATCGCTTCATCCATGTCATGTGTGACGAATACGATGGTTTTATTTAACGTTTTTTGCAGTTTCTTAAATTCTTCCTGCAATGTATCTCGTGTAATTGGATCAAGTGCACCAAATGGTTCGTCCATGAGGATCAGAGGGGGTTCTGCTGCCAGTGCGCGAAGAACTCCGATGCGCTGCTGCTGTCCTCCACTAAGTTCATGAGGATAGCGCTCTAAAAATTCTGGGCCCATGTCGACGAGCTTCAGCAGTTCGCGTGCTCGTTCCTTACGTTTTTCTTCCGGCCATTTTAAGAGCTTCGGCACAAGTGAGATGTTTTGCGCGATGGTCATATGGGGGAACAGTCCAATTTGCTGAATCACATAACCGATTTCTCTTCTTAATTGAACTGGATCTTTTTTCATAATATTTTCTCCCTCGATAAAAATGTTTCCTGAGGAAGGTTCGATGAGTCGGTTGATCATCTTCATGGTTGTGGTCTTACCACAGCCACTCGGTCCAATAAAACAAATAAATTCTCCTTTTGCTATGTCTAAATCAATATTTTTGACAGCTTTTTTTCCACCTTTATACGTCTTAGATACATTCTCTAGTTTCAGCAAATGAGACACCTCCAATTAGTTGGATCTATATATTCAGAAAATTTACACCTTATTAATTATAGTGCAAACTTTATAAAATAAAAAGTTTATAATGTGTTTGTATTGCATAACATTTATATAAAATTTTCAGTTAACGCCGTAATATCTAGATATCTCTCCTTTTTCCTCCAAATTACTAGCAATTACTCAATATTTATTGTTTTCATCAACAAACAGGTATATGATATATTGTGTTACAAATTGTCAGTCGTGAAGGGATGAAGCGGGGAGTGGACAAGCAAGCGCTAGGCGCCATTCAAAAAGCACAGGATCATTATATTGAAAAAGCTGCAGAGAACATGAATGCCTTTGGTCTTTCTTCTACAGTGGGTAGAGTGCTTGGTATCATTCACATGAACCGTAAACCAATGACGCTGGAAGAGCTATCAGAGGCGACCGGCATGAGCAAAACGAGGATGAGTCAAGTCGTTCGAGAAATGCTTGATTTAAATATTGCGGAAAAGGTTTATGAAAAAGGAATACGTAAAGATCTTTATGATGTTGAGCAAGATCAATACCAAACGTTTATTTCATTGTTTGCAGCCAATTGGACACGTGTTGTCAGTAAAAACCGTAAAGCACATAAGAAAACGTGCAAGGAATTGCAAGAGCTGCTTGAACAGGAAGATTTACCAAAAGAAACAGAGGATAAAATCAATCTGCTTCTTTCAGAAATCAAGGAAAGTCTTGATTACTATGATTGGATTAGCCGCTTAATTGAGTTCTTTGAAAGTGAAGAAGTATTTAAGCATGTGCCGAAACCTTAAAAAAGCTGTTTTATTTTACATCATTGTAGAAAAAAACAGCTTTTTTATATACACTTATGATATAAACATCGGAAACATCCCTTTTAAGCCTGCGCCGATCATTTCAACTGCCACTACAGCCAGAATTAATCCCATCAAACGCGTCACGACATTCATCTCTGTTTTCCCCATTTTTCGCATAATAAAACTTGAATAATGAAAGGCATAATACGTCATGGCAAGAACGATGACAATGCCGATTAGAATCGAAAACATGTGGAGCATCCCTTGACTTCCCGGGGTTAAACTCATCACTGTAGCGATTGTACCGGGACCAGCGATGATCGGAATGGCGAGCGGCGTAACGGAGATATCTGCCTTCTCTTTGCTTTCTGCCTTTTCCTCCGAATGAGGATTTTGGACGTGCGATTCTTTTGCATTCAGCAAATTGTAAGCGATACCAAAAATAAAAATACCGCCAGCAATGCGGAGTGCATGAATATCGATCCCAAACAATTTGAAAATGAGCCTGCCTGCTAATAGAAAGGCAATCAGAATAATAAAAGAGACCACGATGGCTTTTTTGGCTGTCTGGGAGCGCTCTTTCTCTGTATAGCCCTCTGTTAAGGTGATGAAAAGAGGTACGTTTCCAATGGGATTTGATACAGCAAATAATGAGACGACAACATGAATCATAAAGGAAATCAACAGACACCCTCCTTTTTTCATAGTGTCTGCCATTCTGATGTGAATATGCCCTTGTGATGTTAAAACCTGTATATCTTTAACCGATGATAATAGAGGTTTAAAGAAAGGGGTTCACACATGAAGAAAACAATGACGATCATTCTTCTTTCTGTAGCAGTTATTGCCTTAGGTGGCTGGATTGTTTGGCAGCAGCAGACCATCGAAAAAGCAGAGAAAACACACCAGCAAGAAAGCAACACGAGCGATCTGAAGCTCTCGCAGTTAACATCAGATCAAACAGATATGAAGCATAAAAACGATGAACAAAAAAAGCAAATAGCCACCGTCACAAAAAAGCTCAAAAAAGAAAAGAAAGCCTATGAAAAAGAGGTCAAACAGCGTAAAGCGCTTGAGATAAAAGTCGACCAGCTTCAAAAAGAGCTGACGGCAGCAAAAGCCACTGCTCAAGCAAATAAGCAGACCACTCAGTCTACAAGGAAACCAACTGTCAAAAAAGACCCGAATGTCACTCATCATCCTCCCTCTCAGTGGGTACAGGACCAATATGATTGTGGCGTGAAACAAGGGTATATTAAAGAATAGAAAGGATGAAAAAATGTGATACAGATTCGGCCATTATCTCATGATCAATCTCTCCCTATGGATCTTTTACTATTAGCTGACCCTTCAAAGGAAAAGGTTCTCGCTTATGTGCAATCCGGCTCTTGTTATGCCGCCTTTCATGCACAGGAAGTGATTGGTGTCTATGTGCTATCATCGCTCTCTCAGCATTCAGTGGAAATCATGAATGTTGCTGTGAAGGAGTCATGGCAAGGAAAGGGAATTGGGAAGCAGTTGATCCGCCATGCGATCGCTGAAGCGAAAGCCACTGGTTTTCATACGATTGAAATCGGCACAGGCAACTCGAGTATTCAGCAGCTCGCACTTTATCAAAAATGCGGCTTCCGCCTAACATCGATCGATCACGATTTCTTCCTTAAGCATTATGATGAACCAATTTATGAAAACGGGATTCAGTGTATGGATATGGTACGGCTGTCTCTCACATTTCAAGCAGACTGACTATTTGTTCAGCCTGCTTTTTTTATGCTCTTCGTTTCTTCATAGCATGAATCACATATTGAATGAAAAAATAAAGCACAGCGCCAGCTAAAAAGCAGACAACGCATCCAAAAAGCGTCGCCTCAGAGCTGAATTGATACTCTTCAATTTTCATAATATAAAATGGCATGCCAAACAGCGTTGGACTTGATTCAATATGATTGACCTCTAGCAGCAGTAAAAAGACAGGGGTCATAAACACAGAAAATATATACAGCATCGCAAGTGTTAAGCCGCTAGAAAACGAATGAAATACTTTGATCATCTCTTTCTCTCCTTCATCTCTTTTAAACTGGCTGTGATATTTTTCCCGTCTGGGCAAGCTGGATGCAGCATCACAGTGTTCAGTAAAGAAAAAAACAGCAGCTGATGACTCACCGGATGCTTCCACATTAAGAAAAGCACAATCGAGCAGAGCACCGGAAACAGCGGACCCGCAAGTGCCACCATCAGATTAAAGCTCGGCCTGGCAAATGTCTCATGGACGATCGCCACATGCTTCCAATCAATCGTGACCACAAAATCAAAGAGCGGTCTTTTTTCAATTTTGTTGCACACCATGATCATCAGCATATGACCGAGTTCATGAATGAGCACAACCGCTAGTAAACTAATGACAAGCCCCATCATCGCAATATCGGCCTTTTTAACATCACTGCATATATACAACTGAAAAAGGCAAGTGAACCAAGCAGATAAGCGGTGGCGAGTAGAGACATATTAGATGACAGCCACTCTAATAAAAGCATATCGATGAAGCTGAATACAGCAATCATCATCACGATGACAAACAGTTTATTAAAATCACTGATTTTCACGACAAACCCCGTACAGGCTGCCATGACGGTCATGAATAAAATGGACAAACTCGCCAAGCCATGACCTTCACTTTCAATACCGATCACCAAATAAGCAAGGCCAATATACACAAAATAAATGAGTAAATTGATTGCGTAATAAAATAAAATTCTCGACAATATATACGCGCCCTTTGATGTATTTAACATAAAGATGGCCCGTTGATTGATATGATATTCTCTGCCAATCATCAGCGGAAGCATAATCAATATTTCCTTTAACGCAAACTGCACAATAAAGGCATACAGCCATCCAGTTTCTTCCGGCGTAAAAACAAATGGCAGCCCAATCGTCAAACAAACGAGAAAGAGGAACAAAATGCCTTGTTCTTTAAAAACAGCTGATCGGATGAAATAGACCACTTCCTGCCGCAAATGCGTCAGAAAGGAAGAGTACGTCCTAATTTTCTGGTAAGAAAATGACTTTACCTCTGTTTTCAGCTGCAAAAACATTTGATGAACATAGCAAGCTGCTAAGCCCTTCACCCATAGCCAGCCAGCGCTTAGAAGAATCACCAGCAACGTCAGATAGACAGCCGGCCATACATGGATCATCTCCACTGCTTTTTGAAAAAGAAGAAATATGAGTACTTGAAGTGCCGCAAAGCCGATTGTTTGTAGCAGTAAATGCTCCTTTGTTTTTGATACGAAATGACTTACACCGATCCGCATTAGCATCCATGAAGAGAGCGTATAAAGTGCCAATATGCCGCATGTGATGCAAACAACGATGATCCAATACAGAGATGGGGTGACACCCGTGATCAAAAGACCTAATACAATCGGTAAAAAAAGTAATCCAGCCATGAGGAAGCAAAAAAGCACTGGAAAGAAATACGCACAAAGGACAAAGGGTACACTTTGTATCGCACTGTTCAAAAAGTAGAATTGATATTCTTGGCGCTTCAGTTTATTGCGGGATAACACAATCCCTGCTCCTAATAGTAAGAGCGACATTTTGACAAATTGGAGGTATAGCGCAGCTGGCTCACTTTCACCTGCCTGCATGTAAAAGCGCAGGCTGATGACAACGTATATTGCATAGATGAGCAAGAAAAAAACGGCAGCTGCGAGAAGCTGCAAAGGATACTTTTTTCCAAGCTGCTTTCCTTTCGTTGTCAGCATGCCCCATTCGATTTTATGAAGAACGTGTCGTGTCCAAATCATTGAGTAACCTCTCCACCTGCATATAGTAATCTCGATTTACTTCTTTATAAATCTCTTCAAGTGCCTGATGAGGAAATGTCTCATTCGTTTCTTGGCGGGACATATTCAGCTTCACGTCACCATTTCTTAAGATCATGAGATGATCATATAATGTATCACCAAAGCTCAAATGATGAGTTGAAATCAGGATGCCAGCGCCTTGATCTCTCAGCTTCATGAGCACCTTTTTTAAGATGATCATCATATCTGGATCAAGTCCGTTCGTTGGCTCGTCGAACACATAATAATCACATGGTTTGAGAAGCTGCGAAATGATCTGTGTTTTCTTTTGATTGCCATGGGACAGCTGAGCGATTGGCTGATCCATATACGGACTCAGCTCAAACAAATCGGTGAATGTCTCTTCTCGTGTGACATCTTTCTCATTTGGCAGCTGAAGTAATTGAAAGTATTCCCTCGGTGTTAAATAATCGAACAACGCATGATCGTCAGAAATATAGGAAACATGTTTTTTCAAAAGGGAAATATGAGCTGAGGATTGAAGGTTCAGCTGTTCACCATGTAAGGAAACGTATCCAGTAAATGGCGTCAGCCCAAACATAGCTTGAATCATCGTTGTCTTTCCTGCACCATTATGCCCTAAAAGAAGCATCGTCTGGCCTTTCTCCACGTTCATTTGAATATTACGGAGAGAGAAGGTGCGGCTATACGTTTTTTCTTGTAATTGTAGTGACAGCATCATATCCCTCCGTTTGTTTCAGATGGAACAGATGACCTTGCATCTGTTCTCATCCCTGTTAGAAACCGCATTGGATTTTAACGTACATGCCTAATAATTTGAACTCTCCTAAAAATTTGGAGCCCTTTCCAAAGGTCTTACATGCCCAAATCAATGCTCCAAGTGAAATAATGCCCAATATAGCGGCAAGGACATAAATCCAAAATGCGTTTTTCTGTACATTCTTAGAAGTTAGAATTCGTTGCTTCCTTTCATCATATGCCGCCAGTAGCTGAAGGATATACATATACACACCTACTGGAAAACGAAGGCTAAAAGGATTCAGCATCTCATCACCCCCTAATATATGTAAAATGATACCATCCCACATACAGAAAACATAAGTTCATTTCAGATCATATTTTTAGTCGATTTTTCATGATCTATTGCTTATAAATGGTGGAGTTGCGCGCTTTCCCTCTGACTGAAGGACGATTTTTTACAAAAATAGGATGTGACTATTGAAACAGCTGCGGGATCTCATTCAACACAAAAAAACGCTGCGCCCACTCTGATATAAGAGCGGAACGCAGCGCGTTGCTGGCATTATTTATTCAAGTTATAGAATGTTGCAATGCCGTGATATTGTGCTGTTTCAGCCAATTGATCTTCGATGCGAAGTAATTGGTTGTATTTCGCCACACGATCCGTACGAGACGGAGCACCTGTTTTGATTTGTCCAGCGTTTGTTGCAACAGCGATGTCTGCAATTGTGCTGTCTTCTGTTTCACCAGAGCGGTGAGAGATAACAGCTGTGTATCCTGCACGTTTTGCCATTTCGATTGCATCAAATGTTTCAGTTAATGTACCGATTTGGTTTACTTTGATTAGGATTGAGTTACCAACGCCGTTTTTGATTCCTTCAGAAAGCTTCTTCGTGTTTGTAACAAACAAGTCATCTCCTACTAGCTGAACCTTGCTGCCAAGGCGCTCAGTTAATAGTTTGTGACCTTCCCAGTCGTTTTCATCAAGGCCGTCTTCGATCGAGATGATTGGGTATTTAGATACCATATCTTCATACCAGTCAACCATTTCAGCAGATGTTTTCACAACGCCTTCGCCTGATAAATGATATTTACCGTCTTCTTTGTTGTAGAACTCAGAAGATGCAGCATCCATTGCAAGCTTCACTTCTTCACCTGGTTTGAAACCAGCTTTTTCAATCGCTTCAACGATTGTTTGAAGTGCTTCTTCGTTAGAACCAAGGTTTGGAGCGAATCCACCTTCGTCACCTACAGCTGTGTTTAAGCCTTTTGCACTTAATACAGATTTCAGGCTATGGAAGATTTGTGCGCCCATGCGAAGTGCTTCACGGAAGTTCGGAGCACCTACAGGCATAATCATGAATTCTTGAATGTCTACGTTGTTATCCGCATGCTCTCCGCCGTTGACGATGTTCATCATTGGCACTGGAAGCGTTTTGGAGTTGAATCCACCAAGGTATTGGTAAAGTGGAATTTGTAAGAAATCAGCAGCCGCACGTGCTACAGCGATAGATACGCCAAGGATTGCGTTTGCGCCTAATTTCCCTTTGTTTTCTGTTCCGTCAAGTTCGATTAACATTTTGTCAATTGCTACTTGTTCAGTGACATCAAAGCCTAAAAGCTCTGGTGCAATGATTTCGTTTACGTTGTTTACAGCTGTCAGAACACCTTTTCCAAGGTAACGGTCTTTGTCTCCGTCACGTAGTTCTACTGCTTCATATTCACCAGTAGAAGCACCACTTGGTACTAGTGCACGGCCAAAGCCGCCAGATTCTGTGTAAACTTCTACTTCAACTGTTGGATTACCGCGAGAGTCTAATACTTCGCGTGCATATACGTCAACAATGTATGGCATCGTTATTTCTCTCCTTTTGAATCAATTTGTTATTTCTGAATCAATGATGTTCCTGTCATCTCTTTTGGTTTTTCAAGACCAAGTAAGTCTAAAAGCGTTGGAGATAGATCGGCTAGAATGCCGCCTTCTCTAAGCGTTGCACCTTTTTTCGTTACGATGACTGGAACAGGGTTTGTCGTATGTGCAGTATGCGGCTTTCCTTCTTCGGTAATCAGCACGTCTGCGTTACCGTGGTCTGCCGTGATGATGGCATGTCCGCCTTTTGCTAGGATTGCGTCGACAACAGCTCCTAAGCACTCATCTACTGCTTCAATGGCTTTGATTGTTGGCTCGAGCATACCTGAATGACCAACCATATCCGGGTTAGCAAAGTTCAGGATGATCGCATCATGCTTGTCAGCATTGATGTCTGCAACAAGTGCATCCTTTACCTCATAAGCGCTCATTTCTGGCTTGAGGTCATAGGTTGCCACATCTGGCGAATTGATCAAGATGCGGTCTTCACCAGGAAATTCTTCTTCACGTCCACCACTCATAAAGAACGTCACGTGAGGATATTTCTCTGTTTCAGCAATCCGCAGCTGTTTCAATCCATTTTGCGCTAGCACTTCTCCTACTGTGTTATCCAAATTCACTGGTTTGAAGGCAACATAGCCATCAACCGTTTCACTGAAGTGTGTGAAGCAGACGAAGTGTAAATTCTTCGGATGTGCTTCTCCGCGATCGAATGAGCGGAAATCTTCATTTGTGAAGGTGTTCGAAATTTGGATCGCACGGTCTGGGCGGAAGTTATAGAAAATCACAGAATCGCCGTCGTTTACTTTTGCAACTGGCTCACCATTTTCTCTCGTGATGACAGATGGAATAACGAATTCATCGTAGATCCCATTTTCATAGGAGTCATCAACGACATCATAGATGTTTTGATAACTTGGGCCTTCACCATACGCCATCGCGCGATATGCTTTCTCCACACGATCCCAGCGTTTGTCACGGTCCATTGAGTAATAGCGTCCAGAAAGTGTTGCCACTTCTCCGACACCGATTTCTTTGATTTGTTCTTCAAGCTGTTTTAAGTACACTTTGGCTGTCTTCTGACCAACATCACGTCCGTCCAAGAAGCCATGAATGTATACCTTTGTTAAGCCTTCTTTTTTCGCCAGCTTTAGCAGGGCAAAGAGATGTTGAATGTGGCTGTGCACACCACCGTCTGACAAGAGACCGAATAAATGAAGGGCCTTGTCATTCTCTTTTGCATAAGTCATTGCCTCTAGGAACGTTTCGTTTTTCTCAAATTCCCCATCACGAATGGCAACATTCACTCTTGTTAAGCTTTGATACACAATGCGTCCTGCACCGATGTTCAAATGCCCAACTTCAGAGTTCCCCATTTGACCTTGCGGGAGGCCTACTGCCTCACCTGAAGCTGTTAAGGTTTGATGCGGGAATTCGTTCCAGTAGCGGTCGAAGTTCGGTTTTTTTGCTTGGGCAACAGCGTTACCAACTGTTTCGCCTCTTAAACCGAATCCGTCTAAGATGATTAATGCAGCTGGTTTCTTACTCATATTGACCTTCCTCCAATAATTGAACGAAAGACTGAGGTTCTAAGCTTGCGCCGCCTACCAAAGCACCGTCAATATCGGATTCTGCCATGTATTCTTTAATATTCGCAGGTTTCACGCTTCCGCCATATTGAATGCGAAGGCTGTCTGCCGCTTCTTGACCATATTCGCTTGCAACCGTTTGACGGATATGCGCACAAACGTCGTTTGCATCTTTCGCTGTAGAAGATTTCCCTGTACCGATTGCCCAAATTGGCTCATATGCAATAACAGATTCAGCGACTTGCTGAGTTGTTAAACCAGCTAGTGCTTTCTTCACTTGATCAGCGACAAGTTCATTTGTTTTGCCAGCTTCACGCTCTTCAAGCGTTTCACCTACACAGATAATTGGAACGATGCCATGCTTGAATGCAGCATGTGCTTTTTTGTTCACTGTTTCATCTGTTTCAGCAAAGAATTCACGGCGCTCTGAATGACCGATCACTGAGTAGCCGATGCCAAGATCTTTTAGCGCAGCAGGGCTGATTTCACCAGTGAATGCACCATTTTCTTCAAAGTGCATGTTTTGTGCACCAATTTTAAGGTCTGTTCCGTTAGAAAGGCTGTTTAGCTTTTCAAGAAAAAGGGCTGGCGCACAGACAATGGATTCCACTTTGTCAGGAGATGGAATGGATGACTTGACTTCTTCAACGAAGCTAACCGCTTCGCCAAGTGTTTTGTTCATTTTCCAGTTCCCAGCTATAATTGGTTTTCTCATGATTGACACTTCCTTATAGCAGTTTTGGTCTTATTTATCGTTTAATGCAGTAACACCTGGAAGCTCTTTGCCTTCCATAAATTCAAGTGAAGCGCCGCCGCCTGTAGAAATATGGCTCATCTGATCAGCAAGACCAAATTTCTCAACAGCTGCTGCTGAATCTCCACCGCCAATGACAGAATATGTATCTTTTGCTTCTGCCAGTGCTTCTGCGATTGCTTTTGTTCCTTTAGCGAATGCGTCGATTTCAAATACACCCATTGGTCCGTTCCAAACAACAAGTTTGCTGTTTTTAATGACATCAGCGTACTTGCCTATTGTCTCTGTTCCAATATCAAGTGCTTCTAGATCACTTGGAATTTCAGAGATTGGCACAATGCTTGTATTCGCATCATTTGAAAAGTCGTCGGCTACCAGAACATCTGTTGGAATCAGGAAGTTCACGCCTTTTTCTTTTGCACGGTCCATAAAGGATTTCGCTAAATCTACTTTGTCTTCTTCTAATAAAGATTTTCCTACTTCGTGGCCTAGTGCTTTCACAAATGTGTAAGCAAGTCCGCCGCCGATGATGAGGTTGTCCACTTTATCAAGAAGACTTTCAATCACACCGATTTTATCCTTTACTTTGGCGCCACCAATAATCGCTGTAAATGGGCGATCAGGGTTGGAAACTGCCTTTCCTAAAACCTCAAGCTCTTTTTGCATGAGGAAGCCCGAAACAGCCGGAAGATATGCTGCAATACCAGCAGTGGATGCATGTGCACGGTGTGCAGCACCGAACGCATCATTGACATACACATCGGCTAAATCAGCAAATGCTTTTGATAGTTCAGGATCGTTCTTTTCTTCACCAGGATAGAAACGAACGTTTTCAAGCACTAACACATCTCCTTCTTTTAAGTCAGAGATTTGCTTTTTCACGTTGTCGCCGTAAGCTTCATCCGCTTTTTTCACTTCTTTTCCAAGAAGCTCTTGAAGACGTTTCGCTACAGGTGTCAGACGCAATTCTTCAGTAACTTGACCCTTCGGACGACCCAAATGACTAGCTAATAGTACCTTTGCGCCTTGTCCTGTTAAATACTCAATCGTTGGTAATGCTGCGCGAATACGAGTATCATCCGTCACTTTTCCGTCTTTCATTGGAACGTTAAAATCTACGCGGCAGAACACAACTTTACCTTTTACGTCAATGTCTTTTACTGATTTCTTATTCATGCTCGTCAGGAGATCCTCCTTTATTCTGGTTTCCTTACGCATTGGACAAGTCTCTCTTTATCCTTTTCCCATTTTGCCCTCATCAAAACGAGAAATCGTGCAGAACGGATAAAAACAGAGAAAAAGGGAAAGGGATGCTTCCCCTTCCCTTGTCCGTCTTCATTATATCGTGTCTCTAGGAAAGAACCAAGTGAGTTCCTTCAGTGTGAGAAATTAAAGACCTTGTTTTGCAATGTAAGCTGCAAGGTCAACAACGCGGTGAGAATATCCACTCTCGTTATCGTACCAAGAAATGACTTTCACCATGCTGCCTTCCATGACCATTGTAGAAAGAGCATCGATTGTTGAAGAGTTTGCATTACCATTGTAGTCACCAGATACTAATGGCTCTTCGCTGTAGCCAAGGATTCCATTAAGTTCTCCTTCAGCTGCTTCTTTAAGTGCTGCATTTACATCTTCAACAGTTACATCTTGGTTTAATTCAGCCACAAGGTCAACTAAAGATACGTTAGGTGTTGGAACACGCATAGCGCCACCGTTTAATTTACCTTTAAGTTCAGGCAATACAAGTGAAACAGCTTTCGCAGCACCTGTAGAAGTTGGGATGATGTTTTCCGCAGCTGCACGAGCACGACGGTAGTCTTTGTGCGGAAGATCAAGAATTTGTTGGTCATTTGTGTATGAGTGAACTGTTGTCATCATACCGCGTTTGATACCAAATTTATCGTTAAGTACTTTTGCAAATGGAGCTAAGCAGTTTGTTGTACAAGATGCATTAGAGATGACATCGTGGCTAGCTGCATCGTATTTGTCTTCGTTTACACCCATAACGATTGTGATATCTTCTTCGTTAGCAGGAGCAGAGATGATGACTTTTTTAGCGCCAGCTTCTAAGTGTTTTGCAGCGTCTGCACGTTTTGTGAAGAATCCAGTAGATTCAACAACGATTTCTACGCCTTGTTTACCCCAGCTTAATTTCGCAGGGTCACGCTCAGCTGATACTTCGATTGTTTTACCGTTCACTACTAAGTTTGTACCGTCTACAGAAACTTCTGCATCTAGTTTTCCGTGAACAGAGTCATATTGTAAAAGGTGTGCAAGCATGTTAGCGTCTGTTAGATCGTTAACCGCTACTACCTCAACTTCAGGATTGTTTAATGCTGCACGAAATACGTTACGTCCAATACGTCCAAATCCGTTAATACCGACTTTTACTGCCATGATGTTCCTCCTTTTATAGGTCACAATGTTTATATTGAGGGATCAATTGACTCCCTTAATAACTCTTTTGCGGCTCCTTCGTCTGTGACGAGAACCGTTCGGCGGGGTTTTTTGAAATAAGCTTCAATGGCCCCTGCCTTTGATGATCCACCTGCAACAGCAATGATGTGTGGAATGCTTTCTAAATCATCTAGCTGCATGCCGACGGAGTGCACTTTGTGGACGACCTCACCATCACGATTAAAGTAATAGCCAAAGGCCTCTGTCACTGCGTCATGCTCATCAATCTTTTTTAAATCTTCAGCTGGTGTGTTTCGTCTCATCGCCATTGTTTTTGCTTCACCGATTCCATGAATGAGCATCGTGGATGATTTGATCGTTTGAAGCACTTCTTTGACTGACGGCTCTTCAATAATGGAAGAGTAAGCACCTTCTGACAGCTGTCCTGGAACAAACAGCAGTTTGTAAGTACCGGAAGCTTTTTCAGCCATGTGGGCACAAATGGTGTTTGCCTGATTTTTTACATTCTCCCCAAGACCGCCTCTCGCAGGGACAAACATCATGTCTCTGTTTTTGGCATCAGGGGTCATCATTTCGGCAACGGCTTCCATCGTCGTTCCGCCAGTGACGGCGACGATATTATTTCCAGTAAACCTTTTTTTCATACATTGGACAGCAGCTCTTCCCATTTCTTGCTTCACCCACGGGGATTCGTCACTGTCACCAGAAACGATCACGACTTCTTCTAGGCCTAACTTCCTCTTTAATGTATTTTCCAAAAAGGTTAAACCTAAAACGTCTTTCATCATTCCTTCAAGCATTTCAAGCAAAGCGTGGCCTTCACTCGTCAGCATCATGCCGCTCGTTTTGACATCCAGCAGATTTTGTTCTTTTAAAAACTGAACTTCAGTACGTAAGATGCGCTCACTGAGACCAAGACTCGTCGCAAGACTTCTGCGGCCGATTGGTTCAGCTAATCTGATGTACTGCAAAATGTCGTAGCGTTTTTGCATAACGATGAGAAGATCTGGCAATAATTTTTTTTGAGCTTCCAATAAACGATTCATGGCTAACGACCCTTTCTTTTCACGTTGGACTAAAAACGTCCCACTGTGACAAAAAACGTCCCGCCACAGCCAAAAAAAATCAATCCCTGCTTTCTTTAATTATTTTAACAGGATCATCTTGCATTTTCAACTATTACAAACACATTTAGACAAAAAATAGACACATTTTCACCGATAACCTGCTTGTCATCAGGGTTCTTGCTATGATATTTCTTTTCAAAATATTTTATTTTCTTCTATATTGAATGAATTCATCAATGAAAGTGTGCATGCGTAAGAGGTCCGCATGCACATTTTTTTGATATAGTCGTCTTTTATGTTTTTGGGATTCCTTCCTCTTCGGCGAAACGCTTTGCCTCTTCCTTCGGTTTGATTTTGAGATAATAAATGATGTAGCAGGCTGCCATGAACGGAACGCCGCAATAAAGGCCAATCCGCTGATCCTCAATAAAGAATAGGCTGATGAGCACGATGCCAAATGCGATGAAGCCTGCTATTGGGACAAATGGATAGAGCGGTGTACGGAAGACGAGATCCTTTACATCTCCACCATCTTTTATGAATTGTTTTCTAAAGAAATATTGAGACAAACAAATGGACATCCACACCACAACAAGAACCATTCCAGAAATCGAAATAAGCCACACATACACCGTTTTTGGTGCCACAACACTTGTGAGCAGAGATAGAGCGGATACACCCATTGTCACCAATAATGCATTGATCGGGATTTTACGCTTGGACAGCTTTTTCGTAAAAGCAGGTCCTTTCCCGTCCTTTGAAAGCGACCAGAGCATACGTGATGACGCATATAATCCAGAGTTTGCTACAGATAAGACAGCGGTGATGATAATAAAATTCATGATATCTGCAGCATATGGGATGCCGACCTTGTCCAGCACGACCACAAACGGACTGTCGACAGCGCCTGCTGTCTGCCATGGAAGAAGTGCTGCCAGAACCGCAATTGATAAAACGAAAAAGACCATCGTTCTCCAAATAATATTCCGTATTGATCGAGGCAATGTTTTTTCAGGGCTTTCACTCTCACCTGCTGCGATCCCTACAAGTTCTGTTCCTTGGAAGGAGAAATTGACCGTGACCATGGTTAATAAAATAGCAAAAACACCATTAGGAAATAGTCCGCCATGATCCGTCAAATGACGAAATAAAGGGGCTGGTTCTCCTCCTTTCAAATGAATCATTCCGAAAATTGCGCCAATTCCGATGATAATAAACAATAGGATGGCCGCAACCTTGATGGCTGAAAACCAAAATTCCGTTTCAGCGAAGCTGCGAGCAGAGATGGCATTCACGGCAAATAATATCACGCTAAATGCTAGACACCAGAGCCAAACCGGGATATCTGGAAACCACCTTTGGAGCAATATGCCTGCTGATGTAAACTCCAGACCAATCGTACACGCCCAGCTAAACCAATACAGCCAGCCAATCATAAAGCCTGTGGACGGGCCTATATATTTGGTTGCATATTCCTGAAAGGAACCGGCTGTTGGCATCGCCACTGCTAATTCTCCAAGACACAGCATGACCAAATACATGAACAGTCCGCCAATGATAAACGATAGAATGGCTCCCCCCGGCCCTGCCTGATGGATAATCAATCCTGATCCAAGGAAAAGGCCCGTACCGATGACGCCGCCTAAGGCAATCATAAAAAGATGTCTGCTTTTCATGGAACGCTCTAGTTCATTTTGCTGTTCTTGCATCAAATCCACTTCCCCACTTTCCCTCTTCTATTCAGCATCCTTTGACAAAATTCGCTGTTCGTTGAAAAAGAAAGGGAGAAAGTGAAGCTTCCTCCCCCTTTGCCATTTAAGCTTGAAACAGTGCTTCAATATGACCAATCGCCCAGTCTAAATCTTCTTTTGAAATGGTCAGCGGTGGTGCAAAACGGATGACTGTTTCATGAGTTTCCTTACATAACAAACCTGCTTGCTTCAGCTTTTCACAATAAGGTCTAGCTGCCTCTGTCAGCTCCATGCCTATAAATAGTCCGCGGCCGCGCACTTCTTTAATCACAGGACTTTGAATGCGTGCCAATTTGTCTTTGAAGTATTCACCAAGCTCCATAGAGTGGGCTGCAAGCTTTTCGTCGATTAAAACATCCAGTGCAGCAAGCGACACCGCACACGCAAGAGGATTTCCTCCAAAGGTAGACCCATGAGAACCAGGGTTAAACACGCCTAAAATATCGCGGTTTGCTACAACACACGAGATTGGGAATACTCCGCCGCCTAAAGCTTTCCCAAGAATCAGCATATCTGGCTCAATGTCTTCCCAATCACACGCAAACATCTTACCTGTTCGTGCTAACCCCACTTGAATTTCATCCGCAATGAACAGCACATTTTCTTGCTCACAAAGCGTTTTGGCATCTTTCAAGAAGCCTTCTGGCGGCATGACAATACCCGCTTCACCTTGAATCGGTTCAATGAGGAAAGCCGCTGTCTGTGGTGTGATAGCTTCACGTAACGCTTCAATATCTCCGTAAGGAATCAACTTAATTCCAGGAAGCATTGGGCCGAAACCTCTTTGGTATTCTGCTTCTGAGGAAAGAGACACAGCCGTCATCGTTCTCCCATGGAAATTGCCAACACACGCAATGATTTCTGCACGATTCTCTTCGATTCCTTTCACATCATAGCCCCAGCGTCTCGCTGCTTTTACAGCGGTTTCTACAGCCTCAGCACCTGTATTCATTGGCAGTGCCATGTCTTTATTCGTCAGTTTGCAAATTTTTTCATACCAAGGACCAAGCTGATCATTATGAAAGGCTCTCGACGTGAGTGTCACGCGATCTGCCTGTTTTTTGAGCGCTTCAATAATGCGGGGATGGCGATGTCCTTGGTTCACTGCGGAATACGCACTCAGCATATCCATATATCGATTGCCTTCAGGGTCTGTCACCCACACTCCCTCAGCCTCTGAAATCACAATTGGCAACGGATGATAGTTTGCCGCTCCATATTGTTCTGTTTGTTGAATCAATTCATTTGTCTGTGTCATCATCTATTCCTCCTTCTGTAAGGTAGCTTTTTTCAATCGGGTTCATCTTCATCCATATGTTATGCAAGGATCGTGCCAACTTTCTGACCGCTTGATCATGGGGTCTACTTCATTAATTACGCAAAGTTTCTTTGCATATGCCAAATTTTTTAAAGGAAACCGCAAAATTTTTCATGTAAAATAGAGGTAACGTCAGGAGGTGGCACAATTGAAAAAAGATCTGCATGCCGCAAAGCTTGAAAATGAGATTGATTTATATAAACAAATGCTCGATTTAATTGATGTCGGGGTTCATGCAATTGATGAGAATGGACATACGGTTGTTTATAATAAAAAAATGATGGAGATCGAGTCTTTAAAACGCTCAGATGTTCTCCATAAAAATGTACTCGATTTCTTCGCCTTTCAAGATGAGATGCACAGTACACTTGTCCAAGCGCTGCGTACCGGGAAACAAACCGTACATGCCAAGCAGACGTATCATAATTACAACGGAAAAGAAATCACAACGATTAACCATACATACCCGCTCGTTCGAGACGGTCTCATTCAAGGGGCAGTTGAAATTTCGAATGATGTGACCAAGCTGGAACGGCTGATTCATCACAATATGAAGAAAAAAGGAAGCACCCGCTTTACCTTCGATTCTATTATTGGACAAAGCCCTGCCTTTTTAGAGGTGATTGAGCATGCGAAACGAGCGACACGCACCTCCTCCTATGTGCTCATTGTTGGCGAAACTGGGACTGGGAAAGAGCTGTTTGCTCAAAGCATTCATAACGGCAGCAGCCGGTCATCTGGACCTTTTATTACTCAAAATTGTGCGGCACTGCCTGATAATTTGATTGAAAGCCTGCTCTTTGGTACACAAAAAGGGGCTTTTACGGGGGCAGCTGATCAGCCTGGCTTATTTGAGCAGGCGCAAGGAGGAACCTTGCTTTTAGATGAGATCAACTCACTAAATCCTCATCTTCAAGCAAAACTACTGCGCGTCTTACAGGAGAAACGTGTGAGAAGGCTAGGAAGTACAAAGGAAATTGCTGTTGATGTAAGAGTGATTGCCAATATGAATGAGGACCCTGTGGATGCAATCGCAGGTGGACGCATGCGCAAGGATTTATTTTATCGTCTCGGTATTGTCACCTTATTTATTCCGCCGCTTTCTGAACGAAAAGAGGACATTCCTACGTTTGTGAATCATTTTATTCAAAAATATAATGAGCTGTTTCAAATGAAGGTGAGGACGGCTGATGAAGAGGTACTTGCCCTTTTTAAGGCGTATCATTGGCCAGGCAATGTAAGAGAACTTGAGCATGTGATTGAGGCGGGGATGAATATGATGATGGATGAAGACGACTTAAGCATGCATCACCTTCCCTATCATTTTAGATTTAAGCACGGGGAAGCCCGTCCTAAGGCGCAATTGCAAACAAATTCTTTGCAGCAAACCGCAGCTGCTGACACCTTTGTGTATACAAGCCCAGAACAGACGACTGATTTCCAAACCCAAATGGAACAATTCGAAAAACAATACATCGTCCATTACTTAGAAAAAATGGACGATAATATTTCACAGACTGCAAAGTTATTGGGCATGAGCAGGCAAAGTCTGCAATATCGAATGAAAAAGCTACATATTTCTCGTCAATAATAGAGCTGTGCCATCATTCGGCACAGCTTATTGTGTATCTGAATGTTCTGCTGGTTTTTGCAGCACATCACCGAGCAGATTTTCTACATTTTTCAAATGCGTAAGCATCGCTTTCTCTGCTTCTTCTGGCTGCCTTGCAACGATGGCTTTGTAAATTTGTTCATGTTCTTCGTAAAGCTTCCGAATGGAGGCTTTCGTTGAGAATAACACGACTTTTCTCGTTTCCCGCATCGTTTCTACTAACAAGGATGAGACCTGATTCATTAACACCTTTAATACATCATTCTTCGAGGCTTTGGCTAAGGCGAGATGGAAGGTGAGATCTGCCTCTTCACCAATTTCTTCATGGGCTTCTGCCAGCTTCATTTGTTCAAGTGCATCACGCAGCTGATGAAGGTCATCGTCCGTCCGAAGCAGCGCCGCCTTTTTGACAGCACCTGTTTCAATAATGGTTCTCACTTCAAGCAGTTGCCTGACATCATGCTGCTTCATTAAAAATGCAGGAGATAAAGAAAATGCGAGCTGTTCAGGATCGAACTGCTTCACATATGTGCCTTCCCCTTGCTTCATCTCTATTAATCCGATCGCTTTGAGAGCAGACAGCGCCTCTCTCACAGCGGAACGGCTGACTTGAAAGTTTTCTGAGAGCGCTTGAACCGAATCTAATTTTTCTCCCGGAAGAAGCTCACCAGTGCGAATCGATTCGATTAATGCATCCGCAATTTCTTCATATATTTTTTTGGTTTTGATTTGTTTATATTTCAATTGGTCTCACCTCATCACTGTTGTCTACCCTTTTCGGCTCATGCCCTATCTTATACTTTACCCCAAAATTTCCGTTCACACGTCTCCCCGATTTAATTTTCAAAAAATCTTCTGTGTGCCTCGCTTTCAACAAAAAAGAAGCACCTGCCGTGTTTCTGGCAAGTACTTCTTTTTAATCATAGCGCTTCCGCAGTGTAGATGATGGAAGATTCATTTGTTCACGATATTTCGCAATGGTTCGGCGTGAGACTCGAATGCCAAAGGTTTGCTGAAGCTGCGTCATCATTTGCTGATCTGAATACGGTTTTTTCTTATTTTCCGTTTGGATCAGCTCTGCGATGTACGTCTTGACTGTGTAGCTGGACGCCTCTTCCAGTGAGGGTCCTTCTAGCTTTGCTTGGAAAAATTGCTTCATTTCCATGAGGCCATAAGGGGTTTGCACCATTTTCCCTTTCACCGTTCGGCTGACTGTTGACTCATGCACTTGCAATATATCTGCGATACGCTTCATCGTAAGCGGTTTCATTTTATGTTTCCCTGTAAGGAAAAAATCTGTCTGGTGTAAGATAATCTCACGAACGACATGGGTCATCGTTTGTTTTCTTTGCTTCAGCGCTTGGACAAGCCAATTGTACTGCTGCTCTTTTTCCTTTAGATACGCATATACTTCATGCCGCTTTCGGTCTTGAATCATGGCGAAGTATCCTTTATTCATTTCAACGTCTGGGAAAGCGCGCTGATTCAGCTCAAATGTGATGTGGTCCTGCACGACAGTAATCGTCACATCCGGCTCTATATACACATGGTCTTCTTCGTATGAGAAATGGATGCCTGGTCTTGGTTCAAGCTGCGACACCTCATCTTGTACCGCTTGAAGTGTTTTCATGGAAATGCCTGTTTTCGCCGCGATTTCCTTCCAAACCTTTCTTGCAAAGAGAAAGAAGTGCTCATCAATGATCAGCTCGGCTTCATACCAGCGCTCCTTTTTTCTTCTCAGCTGAAGCAGGATGCATTCTTGTAAAGATCTTGCACCAATACCGGCAGGCTCTAGCGATTGAAGCTGATGAAGGACGGCTTCTACTTCTTCAGCTGACACCTTTAAGACAGCTGCCATCTCGTCAACCGGTTCATTTAAATAGCCGTTGGAATCAATGGACTCGATCATAAAATGAAAGATCCTTTGATTCTTTTCACTTAGATTTAAATCAAGGGCTTGTTTCTTTAAATACATTTGCAGGCTTTCTTTTTGATGCGTTCGATACGGCTCTGTCATTCGATCTTGAGATTTTTTATGATAAACTGGTTGATAGCTGTCCGTGTCTTTCCGCTCAATCAGAGGGTTCTCAAGCGCTAACTGGTCAAGATACTCGCCAAGCTCAGTGCTATTCAGCTGGAGCAATGTAATGGCCTGCCTGAGTTCTGGTGTGAGCACCTGCTTTAATACTTGTTCTTGTTGCAGATTAAGGCTCATTGTCTCCCCTCCCTCTCATCATTTTACATGAAGATTGACGGACCGTATATACGAAATAGGAGTGATTCCCATGTCTGAACTTTTTTCCGTTCCATACTTTGTTGACAACTTGAAACAACACATCGCCATGAATCAAAATGAAGACAAGATTCATGCCATGAATGCCTATTACCGCTCAGTGGTGTCAACGCTTGTACAAGATCAGCTGACCAAAAATGCTGTGGTTTTGAAGCGAATTCAGCACCTTGATGAGGCGTATCAAAAGGTGAAAAAAGAAAGCGAATGAACGAACATGAACACCCTTTGTCACGATGGCAAAGGGTGTTTTTCATTTGCGAAAAGCTTCTGATCCAGCCTTGATTTGTACATCATCAAAAAGCCAGACCGTCCGGTAGTATAGATGATAAAGGCAAACCATAATCCGTGATTATGCCAAATAGGCGTAACCGCTGCTTGAACAACGATAAACAAGATCATCGCAAACAGCATCGAATTTCTGACAGGGGCAATTTCTGTCGCACCTGTAAATACACCGTATATGACCAAACCGAAACAAGCGGCAAACGGATAGAGAACGAGCCAGTCTGCATAGCCTAATGTCACATCTAGAAGACGGGGGAGATTTGTAAACAAGCCCAAGATCGGCTCTTTTAATAGAAAATAAACCGACGCAATGAGACATGCCATGACAAATGCCCATTGCCTCGAAAGGGTTAAAGTTCTCTCATAGAGGGTGCGGTTATTTGCTCCAACTGATCTGCCCACAAGGATGCTGGATGCATTGGCAAAACCATCAAACAAATAAGCCATGATGTAGTGAATTTGAAATAAGATGGCATTGGCCGCCAGCATCTCTGTTCCAAAAGAAGCACCTTTTGCTGTAAACATGTTAATCACGACAAGCAGACAAATCGTCCGAATAAACAAATCTTTATTCACATGAAACATTTTCTGCACTGCCTGTGTATCCATGATTTTCTTAATAGACGGCATCTGGAACCCGTTTTTTGAATGCTTCATGATGATCCATGCGCCTAGCACAAAGGCGGTTAATTCAGATATCAATGTCGCGGCCGCCACCCCTTTGACTGCAAGCGAAAACACATGAACAAGCAGGAGGGCAAGGACCATATTCATGACATTGATCAAGATTTGTAAAGAGAGGGCTTCTTTCATTTTTGCCATTCCCATCAGCCAGCCTAATATCACATAATTCATCAAGGTAAACGGCGCACCCCAAATCCGAATATGAAAATAATCTGCTGCAAATTGCCTTACATCCGCAGCCGGAGAGATCACGAGAAAAGCAGATTGAATAATGGGCCATTGCAGGGCAATAAAACAAAGGCCGACAATGATGGCGATTAAAAAGGGTCTTAGAAAAGCAAGTACGCCCTGCTCTTCACTCTGCGCCCCGTTTGCCTGAGCGGCAAAAGCAGATGTACTCACCCGCAAAAAACCAAAGAGCCAATAGAGTGTACTGAAAATGAGACTGCCAACCGCGACGCCTCCAATATACGCGGGGTTGGCAAGCTGACCCACAACTGCTGTATCAACAGCTCCAAGTAATGGAGTGGTCATCGTTGAGATGGTTAAAGGAATGGCTAAAGCTAAATACGCTCGATGGTTCACGATGCCACCTGCCTTTCATGAAAAATAGCCTCTTCTAAAAGAGGCTTAGATTGTTGACAAAGTGCTAAAATGATTTTTATTTTAGCACTTTGTTTTCTTTTCAGCGTGATAGAAAACCTTTGAAGTCTAGGAAGGGCGAGCACTGGCGCGGAGCGAATTGAACATTCGTGAGCACCAGCGCGCAGACCTGACAACGAATGCGAGGGTTTGTCTACACGCTGAGCCTCTTCTAAAAGAGGCATTGATGTAATGAAGATTTATCGGACCGGTCTGCCAATCGTTCGGGACAAAGGATGGTCTGCGAGCATTGCAGCTCTCATCTTTTGCACCGCTTTCTCATCTGATGAAAAGAAATCATCCTTTGATCGAAATTGAGCAACAAGTTCACCTTGATCTAATATCGCCAATTGATCACTTAAGTGATAGGCTGCCGTCATATCATGTGTAATAAATAAGTAAGCGACACCTAGTTCCTTCTTTAATTCTACTAATAAATCTAAAATGACACCCTGTGTGACCATGTCTAAGCTGCTGACGGATTCATCCAGTACGACGAGCTTTGGCTGCAGCAATAAGGCTCTTGCAATGTTGATCCTTTGCAGCTGGCCACCGCTGAATTGATGCGGATATTTAGACAAGTCCTTTTCGCTGAGCCCGACTCTTTCCAGCCAATGGATCAGCACGATTTTGCGTTCTTTTCGGCTCATGGTTTCATAGTTTTCAAGCGGCTCGGATAAAATTTGTTCGACTGTCCACCTTGGATTCACCGCCGAGTACGAATCTTGAAACACCGCTTGCACATGCCGTCGATAATGCTTGCGTGTTCTTTGATCTGCACAATATATATCCTGCCCTTCAAAAAGGACCTGACCGGATTTTGGCTTCTCTAGACCAAGTATGATGCGGCCTAGTGTGCTTTTCCCTGCGCCGCTTTGCCCCAGCAATCCGACGCACGTGCCTTCTTCAATGATTAAATTGACGCCGTTTAAGACTTGGTCTGCGCCTTTTTTTCTCATCAGAAACGACCGGCTGTTGTATGAATGACTTACTGCTTTCACTTCTAATAAATGCAAGGGCCTTCTCACCTCAAATCGGGCAAACAGCTGGGATGGATGGACGAGCTGCTAATAGTTTCTTTGTATAATCATGCTTGGGGTTTTCAAAAAGCTCAAGCACTTCTGCTTTTTCAACCATTTCTCCCTGTCTCATGACAACAACCTGATCTGCCATTTCTGCAATGACGCCAAGGTCGTGAGTAATGAGCAAAATGGCAGTTCCATACTCATGACGAATTTGGTTCAGATGCTCCAGCACCAGCTTCTGCGTGTGTACATCTAAAGCAGTTGTTGGTTCATCTGCTATGAGGAGAGGCGGGTGCATACAGGCAGCCATGGCAATCATGACACGCTGCAGCATGCCGCCGCTTAGTTCAAAGGGATACTTGTTTAACAGCTTATCTGGCTGCGGCAGATTCATCTGCGCTAACGCATCCATTGCCTTCGCTTTTGCCTGCCTTTTACTGACAGTGGTATGCCGGCGGATGGTTTCAATCAGCTGATGACCGATCGTCCATACTGGCGTAAAGCTATTCATTGGATTTTGCATAATATATGAGATGTCCTTGCCCCGAATAGAGCGCATAGCCCTTTCACTCATACCGATCAATTCTCGTCCTTGTAATGTGATGCTACCAGTGACATCCGTTGTTTTCCGGTCAAGCATATGTAAGATCGACATACTTGTCACCGTTTTCCCGCAGCCGCTCTCACCTATTAATCCAACGATTTGACCTCGCCCTACTTCAAACGATACGTCCTGAATAAGAGAGGTTGTCCCATGAGGCGTTTTCGTCTGCACATGCAGGTTCTCTATTTGTAAAATGGACTCTTGCACATTGATCATTCCTTTACACACGGCGTTTGATACCATATTTCTCTGAAAGGGCTTCTCCTAGTAAATTAAAGAGGACGACGACAGCCATGATGACAAGACCTGGATACAGCATCAACTGAGGATTCGTTTGAATATACGATTTACCTTCATGGATCATCGCTCCCCATTCAGGCATAGGAGGCTGAACGCCTAATCCGAGAAAGGACATCGCTGAAATATCCATAATCGCCCAGCCCATTTCGAGTGTGCCAATGACCGCGAGTGGCGGCAGGACATTTGGAATCATATGCTTTCTCATGATGTTCCAGTGGGATGTCCCGCTAATTTTCGCAGCAGCAATAAAGTTCTGTTCTTTTAAACTCAGCACCATTCCTCGGAAGACGCGAGCATAGTATACCCATTGCACAAGCATCAAGGCAAGCACTACTTGAGAAAGTCCAGGACCGAAGATGCCGACTAATCCGAGGATCAGCACCAGGTTCGGGAATGCCATGATCCCGTCACAGATTCTCATTAAGACGTGATCGATCCAGCCACCTTTGTAACCTGACAACAAACCAACGATTAACCCAATCAATAAAGAAGAGAGAAAGATTAATAACGCACAGCCTAGTGAAACACGTGCACCATATAAAATTCGAGATAAATTGCATCGGCCTAATTGATCTGTCCCAAGAGGATACTCCCACGAAGACCCCTTTAGCTTCATCGCTAGATTGACAGCCGCCGGATCATGTGGAGCGATCCACGGCGCACATATTGTCACAATCAGCAATAGACCAAGGAGCACCACGCAGATCGAGATCAGCTTTTGATGAGAGAAGAGATATTTTCCTTTTGTCATCATGTCTGGCGGCCTTCCTTTCTGGAAATACGGGGGTCAATGATCAGCTGAAGTAAGTCCACAATCAAACTGCTCAAAATAAAGATACATGCTGCCATGAGGACATAGAATTGAATGACCGGCAGATCCCGGTTAAAGATCGCTTCAATAAAGAAACGTCCAAACCCTGGCCATGAAAAAACTGCCTCTACGATAATGGTTCCAGTCAGCAGCTTGCCAAGATTCACCCCAAGCCCTGTCAGCATTGGCGATATCGCGATTCTCAATACATGCTTGAACATGATTGACCGTTCCTTTAATCCTCTGATTCTCGCATATTGAACAAACGGCTCTTGAAGCGCCTCACTCACACTTGATCGTAATAGCCTTGTATACGTAGCAATTAAAGGGACGGCCAGTGTGACCGACGGCAGAATGAGATGCTCCCATGTTCCCACTCCTTCTACCGGTAGAAGATCAAGCTTCACTGAAAAAAAGAAGATGAGCAAATACCCCAAGACAAATGTCGGGATAGATGCTCCTAAGAAAGAAATGAGCCGGCTCACATGATCAACGATGCCATTTTTCCTCATGCCGCTGAAAAAACCGAGTGGAATGCTGACACAAATTGCAATCAGTAGACTAGTCAGCGCCAATTGAATCGTCGCTGGTATTCTATAGATCACCTCATTGAGCACAGGCTGGTTGGACATATATGACTTGCCAAAATCAAGATGAATGACTTTTTCAATGGTGTGAAGATACTGCATATAAAACGGTTGGTCTAAACCAAATTCACTTCGTTTTTGCGCTAATATTTCATCCGTTGGCTGGATATGAGCCGCTGCTAAATATGCCTCAGCCGGGTCAACTGGCGAAAGGTGAATCATACCAGTCGTGAAAAGAGTGGCTAATAAAAATACAGGGATGATTGATAGCATGCGTTTGACGATATAGCGGCCCATTTCCTAACCTTCCTTCTATTACTTCAGCTTAATACCTGTGAATGGATGTTCGTCGCGATTTGCTGGGAACTCAAAGTCCTTCACATTTTTTTGATAAACGGCTGTCTTTTTAAAATAAGAGATTGGCACAATTGCCCCTTGATCCTGTAATGAAGATAAGACAGACGAATAAAGTGCTTTTCGTTTGTTTTCATTGGTTGTTGATGGAATTTCGCTCATTTCTTTGATCAGCTTGTCCTTATTTGGATAGGCTGAGATGGCTTCTTTGAATCCAAAACCATCTGATGAGACGACGTTCATAAATGTATGCGGATCATATGGCGCTCCGTAGTTGCTAAAGAAGTTCATATCAAACTTATTAGCTTTAAAGCGCTGCACCTGTGTTGCCAGCTCCACACCTTCAAGTTTGACACCAACGCCAATGGCACCCCATTCTGCTTGAAGCGTCTCAGCCATCGCTTTTTGAATCGATTCTGCTGAATCATACATCATACTAAATTCAAGCGTTTTTCCATCTTTTTCACGAACGGTTTTTCCTTTTGGTAGTGTCCAGCCTGCTTCATCCAGCAATGCTTTCGCTTTGTCTACATCATATTGGAACGATTTCACCTTAATATCAGATGTGTAAGGCATGTTGGTCGGCAATATGTGATCTGCTTCATCCTCTAAGCCAGAGGTAACACCTTCTACCATTGATTTCTTATTGATCGCATATTGAAGGGCATGTCGCACTTTCTCATCTGACAGCTGATCGACTTTTGTATTCATGACAAGCTGTCTCGTTGCTACCGGCTCTGACATTTTTGTTTCATACTTACCGCTCGCCTCTAACTGTTTGTAGGCATCTAGGCTAATGGTTCCTTCTCCGTAAAGGACGTCTACATCACCTTTTTCAAATGCCATGACTCTCGTTTCCGCATCTGGGATGACCTTGACTTTGATTTCTTTGACCTTTGGTTTTTCTCCCCAATAATGATCATTTCGTTCGAAAATGGCATAGTCATCTTTTTGATATGTTTTTAATACCCAAGGGCCTGTCCCCACTGGTTTTTCAATTCCTTTTGACGTATCACCGTTTTTAGGGAAACCTGCTTCGCCTAAGAAACGAACCGGGCGGACAACGGCTAATTCTTGAACAGTTGGATAATATGGCTCTGTTAATGTGAGTTTAAATGTTTTCTTGTCTACTGCTTCTGTCTTTTTGATCTTTTTTATCACACCTAACCAGCTATGTATATCCTTGTTTTTTAAGATGGAATCAAAGTTCTTTTTCACAATGTTTGCATTAAACTCAGATCCATCTGAAAATGTCACTTTGTCTCTTAGATTGAACGTGTACACCTTGCCATCCTTTGACACATCCCATGATTTCGCTAATTCAGGTTTTAGCTTTCCATTCTTTTGATAGCTGACCAATGGCTCATAAATCATTGATTGTGCGAACAATTGTGATGGGTTGTATACGTGAGGATTCATTTCGCCAATATCTCTCGGCCAAGCCATCGTGATCATGTCAGGATGATCCTTGTTTCCATCTGCCCCATTGTTTGCTTGAGAACAGCCTACTAATAAAAAGATAAGCAGGAAAGGGATGACTGTATTTATTTTAATTTTCGGAAAAAATTGACTCCTCATAAACATAAGATGTTCCTCCTAATTGATGCTGATAATCATTTTCATTTTAAGGAGGAAGGACCCCGTTGTCAATATCATATTTAAAACGAATTGACAATAAATAAACCTATTTTTTCCATAAATTGATGAATTTTATAAAAAGAGAGGCAGGCTGCTTACGAGTGAGCAGCCTGTGAAGAGGTGAAGGTTTTTTCTCGCAGGGCATGACGAAGTGTGTCAATGATACGATCCTGTTCAGCGTCTGTCATACTTGTTCCAGAGGGGAGACAAAGCCCTGTTTCAAATAACAATTCAGATACGGGAGTGCCTTTCGCCGCTGAATAAAAGGGACAATCACGAAAGAGCGGTTGCTCGTGCAGCGGCTTCCATACACGCCTTGCTTCAATCTGTTCTTCTTCTAGTGCAGCAATGATATCCACTGGAGAGGTTCTTTTATCGCGATCAATGGTCAATGTCGTCAGCCAGCGGTTGGACTTGGTGTCTTGATATTCAGGCATGAAATAAAGACCTTCTACTTTAGATAACGCATCCTGATAACGCTTGAAAATGCGGCGCTTTTGTTCAACACGTTCGTCCAATATTTCCATCTGAGCAATCCCGACGCCTGCTAGCAGGTTGCTCATGCGATAGTTGTATCCTATTTCTTGATGCTCATAATGCATCGCGCGTTCTCTAGCCTGTGAAGCGAGAAAGCGGCAGCGTTCGATTGCAGCTTCATCATCACTCACAAGCATTCCGCCGCCTGATGTTGTAATGATTTTATTGCCATTAAACGAATAAATGCCGAACCTGCCCATTGAGCCGCTTTTTTTTCCTTTATATAGAGCACCTAACGATTCAGCCGCATCCTCAATGACTGGTACATCATATGCTTCACACAACGCCAGGATCTCGTCCATTTTTGCGCTTTGTCCATATAAATGCACGACAATGACAGCACGGGGTCTTTTTCCAAGTCGTTTTGATTCCACAAAGGCTTTCTCTAAAGCAATCGGGCACATATTCCATGTATCCCTTTCAGAATCAATAAAAACGGGCGTGGCTTGTTCATATAAAATCGGATTTGCAGTTGCCACAAATGTGAGGGTAGAACAAAAGACAAGGTCCCCTTTTTCAACGCCAATAAGCTTTAATGCGAGGTGAATTGCTGCTGTTCCAGAAGATAAAGCCGCTCCTGCATTCACTCCTGCATAGCGCGCAACTGCCTGCTCAAATTCATTCACAAGAGGTCCAAGTGGTGCAATCCAGTTACTCTTGAAAGCTTCCTCTATTTTCAAATACTCTTTTCCGCTCATATGCGGTGGTGATAAGTAAATCCGTTTTCTTTCTTGCATCATTTCCCACCCTCTCTCCGATCTTTGATTTCTATTGCAGGAATGCCTACAGCGACTTTCTGATCGTGTATATCTCTTGTTACTGCGGCTCCTGCGCCAATGATTGTCCAGCTTCCGATCGATGTCCCGGGTATCACAACAGCACCTGCCCCAATATGGGTACCCATTCGTACAGACACACATCCAGTTAACACTGCTCCTGGTGACAGATGGACAAACGATTCGAGTATACAGTCATGCTCTACGATAGATCCTGTGTTGATAATCGCATGTTCACCGATTGCTACATCTGCTTGAACTACTGCCCTTGCCATCACGACAGTTCCCCTTCCAATGACCGCTGATGTACTTACGACCGCCCGTGGATGGATGAGTGTGGCAAATGCCGTGTTTTCAAAGGAGAGGCGTTCCTTTACTAACTGTCTGCTCTCATTTTGCCCAATCGCAATCAGCCATTTCATATGCGGCATTGTCTCTCTCAGCTCTTGACTCATGGAGATCGGTCCATACAAGATGCTGCTTTGAGTCGTAGTCTCTTCAAATTGATCATCTAATACGGCACATAATGAGTAATCGGGATGGGCAGCAATCATTTCTTGAATGACTTTGCTATGCCCGCCAGCCCCAATTAAACCAATCGGTTGCACTTTACATATCGGTTCCTTTGAATTTTTCAGCTGTGGCATGATGCGGCTGCTGCACCCCCTCTGTTTTGATGACTTTTAGCAAGGTCATCCATAAAATTTTCATATCAAGCCAAAACGATTGATGCTCGACATACCAGAGGTCATAGGTGAATTTCTCCTCCCAGGAGATCGTGTTCCTTCCATTCACCTGTGCCCATCCAGTAATGCCAGGCTTGACAAGATGGCGCCTTGCTTGCTCCTCTGTATACATCGGTAGATATTCCATCAGAAGCGGCCTTGGTCCAACGAGACTGAGCTCTCCTTTTAGGACATTGACTAGCTGCGGCAATTCATCAAGACTGAGCTTGCGAATCAAGGCGCCGGTTTTTGTTAATCGAAGATGATCTGGCAGGAGCACCCCGTGCTCGTCACGTTCATCGGTCATCGTCCGAAATTTATATAGCATAAATGGCCAGCCATACAGACCAGGCCGCTTCTGCCGAAACAACACAGGCCTCCCAATTTTCCACCGAATCAGTCCATAAAGCAGAAGAAAAAGAAGACTGCCTGCGATGAGTAGCGTCAATGCCACCATCACATCTAACATTCTTTTCATCATGAAATCTCCTTTTCTCACTAGCGGGAAACAGCTTGTTTTACCTTATGCACCAGCTGCTGCCGCTCTCGTTTTGTTCCTGCAAATTGATACACGTAGCCCATATAAAGAAAGAAACATAGACCGCCAATACAAAACAGCTCCCACCAGGACGTCACGTCATAAATCGCTTGAATTCCTGCACAGACGCCCCAAATCATGAGCGCTCCTGCAAGTGGAACCATCGTATGTTTGTAAAAGATGGTGCGTTTCTGATTCGTGATGCGGGCCGTATAAAATGGCAGAAACACAATATTTTTGATCAATAAAACAATCGCTCCCGCTGATGCAATGCCGTATAAACCAAGCTGAAGCGTATGAGTCAATCCATAGGCAAAAAGTACATTGGATACACCTAATATGAGCGTGACCACCGCTGGAACCTTCAATCGATTAAAAGCGGTCGGCACATATGTCAGCGGTAAAAACATCAAGGTCAAGCATAAATAAGCAGCATGAATCATAAGAAGCCATTTCAGCTCTTCAAAGGCAGGTCCAAGCCATAAAAGCATGAGCGGACCGGCAAGTCCTCCTAGCAGAGCGGCCGGAAACGCGACAAATAATCCGCTCCACTTAATGGCACTGGCTGCATATTGAATGAGACCTTCTTCATCTTGATTCGAGTAAAATTTCGTAATCGTTGGGGCAAATACAACCGCCAATGTCCCTGCGAGTGTGCGTAATAATAATGGAAATTGTAATATCGCCGCATACTGTCCCGTCGCTTCCGCTCCAATGAGCAGATTGGTCATCAATAAATCAATCTGTAAAAATAGCAAAATCCCCATTTGCTCAAAAGAATGCCAGACCCCTGATCGAACAAGTGTGAGACTAGAAGATAGTGAAACGTGCCGCCACTTAAACGAAAACCAAGGGATCAGTTTTTTAAAATAATAGATACCAATTCCCATAGCCCCCAAGCTTCCTATCACAGCCGCAAGTGGAATATGCCAGATGGCGGGTGCCGTCCATGTAAACAGCAGCACAATCATCAGTGCCCTCAAAAACATTTGAATGGTCTGACCAATACTTGATACATATAACTTATTCGCATAAAACGGCGCAGCCCCAATGCCGGACATGACAAAATTGAGCATAAATAAAAGACCCCCTAATATAAAGGCGGTCTGTGTGTCCTTGGCGAGATCATCAGGCACATGAAGCCACTCTACCAGCTGGCGGGACATGAACAGACAAAACAGAAAAAGGCTAATCGATAAAAAAATGGAACTGACGAAATAAGATGAGAGATAGCGCTGCGCCTTCTCCATTTCTCCTTTATGAGCCGCCACAGAAAAAAAACGCACCACCACAGCACTTAATGACGCCGTAATAACCGATAAATAGTTGATCATATTTTGCGTCAGATGGATTAAGCCGAATGCTTCGACTCCAAGTGTATGAACGATATACGGTGTTAAACAAACAGACATAAGCATCATCAAGACAAACGTCATGATGTTTGCACTGGCATTGTAAAGAAACGCTCGATTCATTTTGATTTCACGCAGCGTGTAAAAGCCTTCATCCAGCTTCCTCTCCCTTTTGTCTGCTCGTTTTCATCAGCTGATGAATCGCCTCTTTCACAGACGCCTCATTCGGTTCTTTCAATAGCGTCAAAAACGGAAGATGAGCCACCCATTCATACCCTTCCATCACCTTATGATCAAACGACCTGAGGACAACACACGGTGTTTGCGTAATCGCACAAAAAATCATGCCGTGAAGCCGGTCTGTCACGACGACCTGAGCCTTACTTAACTCTTTCCATAAAGCAGATAATTCATCTAAGCGAGTCGTTCGATCCACTCGTTTGCCAATTGTCGTTGTGATCATACCGACTTGATCATACGTCTCTTGAACATGCTGCTTTAGCCGCCGCCGCTCCTTTTCAGTGAGATACGCTTCCTTATCCTCTCGCAAACAAAGTAGAACCCCTTCACGTTTTAGTTCCTTGTTTGATTCATCTAATGTCAGCACCATATCAGGCTGTTTCCACACATCTTGATCAGGGAAGTGCTGCTTCATCCAAGTGTAGGTTGTTTGATCTCTTGCCATGAGAAGCAGCCTTGGATGATGTTTGTATGTTTGAATGGCGCGGCGTTCCTCTCTTTTTCCTCTCTTTGTTTCTGTAAAATGGGCAGTGGCCGGTAATTGAATCACCGGATAGGACTTGAAGGTTTTCATGATAAATTGTCTCGTCCACTCTTCATAACGGTATAAGTCCCCCATATTGCCCCCACCGATGATACAGACGATGTCTTCTGGGTGCCGCATACGCTTTAACGGACGGGCGAGGCGATAGATCTCCTTCATGTCCACTTCCATGATGTCATAGGCAGGAAAGTGCTCTTTTAAAAAACAATAACTCGCATAGGCAATCGCATGATCCCCTAAATTATCATGCCCTGGCAGCAGCGTGAGAATGATTTTCTTCTGATGACTCCGCTCTGGCAGGCTTTGGCGGCTCAGTCGATATTCAAGCGGATATTTAACCTTTAAGAGCAGCCACTCTGCGGCGTGCGCCTTCAATTGCTGCAATGTCAATCTCATCACCCCCTATTTCCTTGTTTGATATTCGATCCATTTTTGATAGCTAGAAGCGGCGGCAGACAGCGGATAAACCAGCCGGCACTTCGCAAGGAATAAAATCATTCGCTTTCGCGCGGTGAGCTTCGATGGTTTCACTTGTCTGACGGCATGCTGAAAAGCCTCGTGTGTCACCATTTCCCGCATGTGATCAAGCTTTTCCCGAAGAGAGAGTGCATTTTGGCTCTTCCATTCGTTGAGCATACAATGAAGGGTATGATTGACAATAAAAAAATCAAGTGCCTTTTCATACAGAGAGATGTCATCATATTCTGTCAAAAACAAGCGCTGCGCATGATAAAAGGTTAGTCCATGATGAAAATACTGCTTCTGATATCGCTGCACAATAGAAGACAGATGAACACGGTAGTAATAAAGAGGTTCATGAACAAAGGCAATGCCGCGAGATAAAGAAAAACAGCGCAGCGTCACATATTGATCTTCTATGTTCTCAAGTTCCCCCCGCAGCGGAAATCGAATGTGATGTTCTTCGATAAAGGCACGTCGATACAGCTTATTCCATGAGAACCCCGTAATGTCTCCATGCAATAACGCTTCAATTAAACTCGTTTTTTCGGCCGGCCGCTCGGCTAACAACGTCGTTGGTATGGTTCGCTTTGACTGTTCAAATTGAATCCAGTACTCACTGACAACTAGATCTGCGCCGGTCATTTCAGCTTTTTCATACAAGGCTTCGCAGTAATGAGGCGCTAGAATATCATCTGAATCAATAAAGGCAATATACGTGCCCTTTGCTTCTTCGATGCCCCGGTTCCTCACAGCGCCTAACCCTTGATTGGTTTGATGAATGACCCGAAACCGCTGATCTTGCGAAGCAAATGCTTCAAGATATTCTCCGCTATGATCTGTAGATCCATCATTCACGAGAATGACCTCTATATTTGAAAAACTTTGATCTGCAATTGATTGAAGGCATTGCTCCACATACTGACTCGTATTGTAGACTGCGACCAATAGACTGATAGCTGGCATTACAACATGCCCCACCTTTCTCAAAATCTACTTTGTAAATATCGTCCTGTACGGTAACACAGATGAATCGAACGGCATCAGCATGATGCTGTACAGAATATAGCAAACAGCAATCCCTACATAGATAAAGACATTAGACCGCTGATCAAAAATGCGTGTGAAATACGGCAGTAAAATAAGCTGATACAAGCCAAAATAAATGTGAAATCTTGCATAAATGACATCCTTTGTGGCAAGGATCCCAAACAAGAAACCGAGCAAACAAAAATTCACAACGTAATCACTCTCAGGCGTCAGCTCACGAAGCCGTTTTCGATAAAGAAAAGCAAGCAAAAGCGGCAAAATCAATACACCGATTTTTGTCACATTCATTCCATTTGTATTCGTTGTGAGCCATTCCTCGTAATGCCCATACGAACTGCCTTGCAGCATTACGACAAACACGGAAATAAAGCGGTCATAAAGAGCGGTTAACCCTAAGAAAATCATGCATAAGACCAGCATCATCCATGACCACGATTTTGTTCTCACGATAAAATACACAGGAATCATGATAAGAGCCGATGAATGAAACAATGAACATACGAGGACAAGCGGAAAATACAATTTCCACTGACCATTGATCACAAGACGGATGGCGTAAAAAAGAACCGCCGCCACCATATACTGACGCATGCCATTAAACGAAGCGTAATAATGAAAGGTGCCGAGAAAAAGCAGCATACTCAGCTCAAAGGGACGGCCATATTGAATGAGCGTCTTGATGATAAAAAAATAAGTGATCGCCCCAACCGAGATATACATGATTTGCGGATCATGGGACAGTTGATTGAGCATCCATAAAATAAATGTAAATCCTGGGTCAGTGGCTGCCTTATCCATGCCAAATCCGAATATGTGCCAAGGCTTTTCATAATTGACGGAGAACTCATACATCTGTCCATATGTGACAAAATCGGTTCCTACTTTGTACCGAATACCAGCGACAATACAAAGAAACAAAAACGGAAATAACACGAGAATTTTGTTAGGCCGCCATCCGCTTTGAATGGTATCATCACGCTTACCGTAAAATGCGGCAAAGCTCGACCATAAATAGACCATGATCATGTTCACCAAATATACCGCCATCTGCCATTCCTTCCTTACAGTCCATATCCATTCATCACACGTGTGATGTTCTGTTTGACATCAAATCCTCTTTGTTCAAGCTGGTACGTAATGGTCTCTTGAAGAGGAGGCTCTGCATGATACGCTTCAAGCACCGCCTTCATCCATTCATGCGCGGAATCCCGCAGCGACATTCTTTTCACAAGACCGCAGCCTAAATCTACTTCCTCTGTAATATGATCTGAAATCACACAAGGCAATCCAGATGCCTGTGCTTCCACTAAAACAAGCGGAAGGCCTTCAAACAAGGAAGGCATCACAAATACATCAAATGCTTTCATATAGTCTGGAACGTCCGATACGACGCCTGTAAAGACAATGTTATCTAACAAACCGGCCTTTTCCGCATATGATTCAACCACCTGCTTCAGCGGTCCATCCCCTACAAGGACGAGCTGAAATGAGACCCCCTGCTTCTTTAAGGTCTGTGCCAATTCCATAAAAAAAACGTGATTTTTTTGTTCATGAAAACGGCCAATATGACCTATCACCATACTTTTTCCCTGAAGACCCAGCTGCTTTTTGATCTTCACCTTTTCTTCTGGATCAGGCTGAAAGAAAAGGGATAAATCAATCCCATTCGGCAGCACCTCAACCTGTCCATTCTTCATTTTTTTCTGCCCAAATAAAAAGGAACCGGCATCCTCACCGCATGCAACAAGCTTTGTAGAAAATGCAAAAATCAGCCGGCGAAACCCTTTGAGCATCATATGATCTACCCAATTTGGCGACTGTTTCCAAGCTGTATTATGCGAATGACAAATACGCACCTTCACACCCGCCAATTTCGCAGCAAGAGCAGAGAAGCCTGTTTGAAAATCTGTATGTGCATGCACTGCTTGATACGGTCCTGTTTGTTTGATCGTTTTTGTCAATGTTCTGACAAATGCCAAAGGAGAGGATGCCCCAATACTCGGGACGTAAAAGATACGTCCTCCGAGCCTCTGAATTTCCTCATCATAATCACAGACATCCTTCCGGTGGGTAATAAAGTCAAATTGGAGGATATTTCTATCGAGCGCACGATAGATGTTCATGATCATCGTTTCAGCTCCGCCGCGGTTCATCCCGCCCACAATATGAAGTACACGCTTTGGCTCACTCATCCCGAATCGTCCTCCTTTTCAACAAAGACGCCTCCAGCTTCCGCTGATGATAAAATTTCATGATCTTCGGTGATAAACAGGCGCGGACCACCGGCTTTAGCGCAAACAAATAATGAACCGGCGGCAATTTTAATAACCAGCATGCTTTTAAAACGAGCCAAGCATTATCTATCGAATATTGAAACTTACGACGCTGAAAAGCCGCTTCATCCTCTCTCACAAGGTATAACGGCTCTTGTAAATTAAAGCCTTTTCTCCCCGCAGCAAAAAAACGGATCCACAGATCAATATCTTCCATCCGCCTCGTTGTTTTCACAGAGCGATATCCATTTAAAGCCTTGTACGCAGCCGCCCTCATCATAATGGTTCCATGACAAAAAGGCGTCCCTCTTGCCAGCACTTTTCGATCAGGCTCTGAAATCAGTGCACGTACACCTTTTGTACCCAATTCATCAAACACGGTCATCGCCGTCCCGACCACATCATATTCAGGATGTGATTCAAGGAAATCCACCTGTTTTTCTAAACGATCAAGTACTGATATATCGTCGCCATCCTGCCTTGCAATCAAGTCTCCCCTCGCTTCAGCTAGACAGCGATTCAGACTGGCAGCGAGCCTTTGATTATGCTCATTGCGGATAAGGCGAATTCTTTCAGGTTCTCGTTTTGTATAGGACAGCACTTTTTCATAGGTGCCGTCTGTTGATGCGTCATCACATATGATGAACTCCCAGTTGTCATATGTTTGATGAAGAATGGAGTCAATACTTTCTTCTACTGTGTCTTGGCAATTGTAGACGCCCATGATGATAGACACCTTTGGCTTATGCATGCTCACATCACCTTCTTTGCTTGATCCATAAAGGTTGTATAAATTTCTTCCATAGCACTCACCGTCTGCTCCTGTGCAAATGCATGGGCTAAGGAGCGCCCCGCTTTTCCCATGAGGGGCAGCTGATCTCTTTTGTGATAAAGATGGTGCAAATATTCAGCCAAGTCATTCACATCATGCGGTTTGACTAAAAAACCATTCACGCCATGTCTGATCAACTCACAGTGTCCTCTATTCTCTGTTGCAATGACCGGCTTTTCCGCAGACATCGCTTCAAGCAGATTCATGCCGAGCCCTTCTCTTAAACTAGTCGACACACATACATCACTCAAATGCATCCATTCCTCGATTTGTTTACAAAAACCAGCAAAGTGGACATGCTTTTCAAGATGGAGTTCGTGAACCAACTTTTCATACATCGGCCTCATTGCCCCTTCCCCGGCAAACACGATCTTCACATTTGGTATTTTCCTATATAGCTGGGCACATGCTTTGATGAGCATTCCTTGGTTTTTATTCGCATTTAATTCGCCAGCGCACAGCACAATAAAATCTTCTGAAGAAAAGCCATGGACTGCACGAAGATGCTGCTTCTCTTTTTCATTAACTGGTGCAAATCGTTTCATATCCACACCCATACCAGGAACGTAATAAACAGATGTCCGCTCTTTTGATAGACGATCTGCTCTTTTAAAATCCTCTCCATTAATGGTGATCAGAGCGTCTGTATGGCGGGCGAGCCATCGCTCAATCGGATAATAGAGCAGCCAGTTTTGAAGCGGCGCTCCTTGCCAAAAGTGAAAGCCATGTGCTGTGTAAAGAACCTTCGTCCCTTTTTTGCGCGCGCTTTTGGCTGCAAGTCTGCCAACCACACTTCCCATTGGTGTGTGGCAATGGATGAAGTCATAGTGTTCTTCCGCTAACAGCTTCTTCAGCTCCACATACGCAAACCGGTTGTGCACATGAAAAGGAGATCGCTGAATCGGAATCGAGTGCGCTTGATCCACATAGGGAAGCTCCAGCTGACCATTTGCCGCTGTATGCACTTCCCATCCTTGTTCCTGAAACCACCGGAAATACGGAAGGTGAAATGCCTTAAAATGATAATCAACCGTTGCGCAAAACAAGACTTTTTTCTTCATCAGCAAGCGCTTCCCCCTCTCTTTTCATCTGTTCAGACAACAAATCATCCGATTCGATGGCAACAAACAATGCTTCTCTCATTTGCTCTTCACTCATCATGTCAAATTCATGGATAAAGCGGTTCAGCACATATGGGTCCCCATCCAGCGCATGGCCGATATGAATTTTCGGGAAAATTTGTTCCTGTGCTTTTTCATGCTGGTTGAGTAATTCCTCATACATTTTCTCACCAGGACGAATGCCTGTGAACGTAATCGGAATCTGGTCTGTGGTGTAACCTGAGAGGTGAATGAGGTTTTCTGCGAGGTCAACAATTTTCACTGGCTCCCCCATATCTAATACAAAAATCTGTCTTCCTTCTGCCAAGGCACCCGCCTGAATGACAAGTCTCGATGCTTCTGGAATGGTCATAAAATATCTTGTCATGGCTGGGTGCGTGACCGTGACCGGCCCGCCTTGTTCGATCTGTTTCTTAAAAATTGGAATGACGCTTCCCCTGCTTCCGAGTACATTTCCAAACCGAACTGCGACAAATTTCGTGTCACTGCTTGCCCCCATTTGCATGATCAGCATTTCAGCAAATCGTTTTGTGGCGCCCATCACATTGGCAGGATTGACCGCTTTGTCAGAGGAAATGAGGACGAATGTTTCAATGCCATGCTCATGTGCAGCTTCTGCGACATTTTTTGTCCCGATAATATTGTTTTTCACTGCTTCTTTTGGACTGATCTCCATGAGCGGGACGTGCTTATGTGCTGCGGCGTGATAAATCATATTCGGCTGAAACTGACCAACGATTTCTCTCATTTTCTGTTTATCTTGGATATCCGCAATTTGCGGATAGAGACTGATGGTGTCCCCATACATTTCTTTCAGCTCTAGTAAAATAGAATGAATGCTAAATTCTCCATGTCCCACAAGCACAATCGCTTGAGGAGCAAACACACAAATTTGACGACAGATTTCTGACCCAATCGATCCGCCTGCCCCTGTGACCATGATGGTTTTCCCCTTTAAATGGACAGATAGTCGGCTTGAATCTAATTGAATCGGTTCTCTACCTAATAAATCCTCTGGCTGTACATCTCGTAATTGATTCAGCGCATGGGTTCCTTTTAAAATCTGCTCCATCTCCGGCATGATCTGCGTTTTAATTCCAGTCGCTACGCATTCTTTATAAAGCCCTTTTAAGGTATGGCTGCTTTTGGACGGAATGGCGATGATGATCTTTTGAATATCCATCATCACAACAGCTGTTTGAATCTGTTCTTTTCCCCCTAGAACAGGCAGTCCCATGATTTCAAGCCTATGCTTCGTCTTGTCATCATCTATGAAGGCGACTGGTTCAATATGTACATCACTCGATTGCTGAAGCTGACGAACGATGATCGTCCCAGCTGATCCGGCGCCAATGATTAAGGCCCGCTCCTTTTCTACCTGCAGCCGCTTTGCCCCATCATGTAATAGCCGGGACGCCATTCGAGATGCACCGATGAATAATACGTGAAAAAGCCACACGATGAATAAAAAACGGAAGGGCCATGTCTGCACGAAGAGGTACAGCATTGCCATCGAAAATAAAAAAGAACATACAAAGGTCTTCATTAAAGAAAATAGCTCTCTTACCCCTGTATAAGCCCATACTTGCTTGTACACGTGAAAAATATACGAAAACAAATGGTGCCCAATGAGTAGACTGAGCGAAGAAATGACGAGCATTTCAAATGTATAAACAGTTAACGCCGCTTCTTGGACAAATTGAAAACCAAAAAAGACAGCCACTAAGATGAGATATGAATCTAGTGCCACGATGATTGATAATCTTTGGGCGTAAGTCAACGCTCCTCCCCCTTTTTAAAGCATCTCTATTCTTACGTAAAATGGGCATCAAACCCGTCCTCACATCCCACTATTGATGACGAGCATCTAAGGCATTGGTCATGCCCACAGCAGGATCGAGTGCCTCCATTGTTAAAGATCAGGAGACATCACCTATCAATCTTGTTAATACATATACAGCCTTCCCTTTTTCTCTTTCTTGCCATTTAGCATAGCCCCAAGCAATTTACCTGTTGTCCCGTCTAACACTTCTTTTGATTTCTTCACCGCAGCTATCTTGGTTTTGCCGCTTAAGACAACAAGAATGCTTCCATCTGTCCGGTTCGCCAGGATCTTTGCATCGGCTACTGGCAGAAGTGGCGCAGAATCAACAATCACCATGTCATATTGCTGTTCAATTTCATAAAACAGATGCTTCATGACAGATGAGGAGAGCAGCTCAGCTGGATTCGGCGGAATGGTTCCACTCGGAAGCAGCTCTAAATGTTCAATAGGTGTGGGTAAAATAGCTTCCTCCAAGCTGCAATTATTTAATAGCACATTGGTCAAGCCAGTGTGATGACTCAGGTCAAAATATTCATGAACAGCCGGCTTTCGCAAATCAGCATCCATCAGCAGCACCCGCTTTTTCTGCTGTGCAAAAACAGCTGCTAGATTTGCAGCCGTAAATGATTTCCCTTCCTTCGGCAAGGAGGATGTCACCAATATGGATTTCAGCCTTGTTTGAATTGATGTGAATTCGATGTTCGTTCGGATCGTACGAAATTGTTCTGCTATGACAGAGTGAGGATCTAATACAGAAATACAGGATAAATCTCTCTTTTCTCTTTTCTTTCTCTTAAAGATCAATGTTCTGTCCTCCCGTTATGACGGACTGCTTGTCTTTTTTTGCCCTCCTGTCTGCCTGCATCTGATAGACGCTGCCGAGCGACGGCAATCCGATCTCTTCTCTTATTTGATGTGTTCGTTTTACAGTATCATCGAGTAGGTTCATTAAGAAAATGAGTGTTATTCCCCCTAATAAAGAGGCGCCTAGTGCCAGTACGATATGAACGAATTTTCTTGAATTCATGAGAATCGTATTGGACAGCTTGGCTTCAGACAAAACATTAATGCGATCCATATTCATGGTTTTTTTGATTTCTTCTTGCAGCACCTCTGTTGCAGTATTCGCAATGGCAACTGCTTTTGCGCGATCCTCATCTTGTACAGAAATATTGATGACCTCAGACTCATTTTCTGTACTTGTGGCAATTTTGTGTTTTAATCCTTCAGCTGATTCTGTAAGGTTGAGTGTTTCTTTTACTTTTTCAATGACGATCGGACTTTTTAATAAAACTTGAAAGGTACGTGTATATTGAAGGTTCATCTGAATATCGTTTAAGTTCGCTTGTGCGTCATTGCTGCGTTTATGAACAAGAATTTGAGTGGTTGCCTGATATACAGGAGTCGAGACATAGAACTGATAGTAGGCTGAAATGCCCGTTACGATCAGGACAATCAGGATCAGAAGGGCCATTTTCTCTTTAATGACAGAAAACAGCTGCTTAAAACCTATATTCTCATTCATAGATACCTCCCGATTTCATCATAAAAAGGTTATATATGGTTTCTTTTTGTTAATGATTGGATTATAAAAGATAATACCCGCAAAGAAAAATGTCATAATAGGTCTTATAGTTCTTTTTAAAGAACAAAATCGTTCGTTTTCTTTTGTTTACTTCCTGATTCTTACGTTTTTGAATTTTATAAAGAACAATTTATTTCTTATAATGAACAAAAAGGTCGCAGTACGATTCGCCAGGGAGAAGGGAGATCATTAATCGAATGATAGGAAAGGTGATACGCATTTACCGAAAGAGGAAAGGATACTCCATTCAGCAGCTGGCTGAAGATGCCCATGTTTCTAAATCGTATTTGAGTAAAATTGAGCGTGGTGTCCACAGAAATCCATCTGTCCAGTTTTTAAAAAAGGTATCCTCTTCGCTAGAGATTGATTTACAAGAGCTATTTGATGCAGAGACGTTGATGTTTCATGACTCTGAGAGTGGTGAACACGAATGGCGGGAGCATATCGTCAATGCCGTCCAATCCGGCATGCCAAAAGAAGAACTCTATCAGCTGCTCCAAACTTACCGAAAGGAGCAGGAAGAAAAGACGTTACATGTCACTCATAGAAAGTTGACGGATTCGAATATAACAGAGTGGAAGCGTCTGATGAGTGAGGCGAAAGCTATCGGCTTAAGCATTGAGGAAGTAAAAGCATTCCTCGCCAACATGGGAGAACGACGGGCGTAAGCCTTTCAGGAAGAGTCAAATTGCGGGGAGAGGCGTTTGACGCTTCGCTGAAAAAGAGCCTTTTATCATAAAAAGGCTCTTTTTCCTCTTATTCTGCTTTTTTTGTTCGTGCTTTTTTCGTTATATCATTGTTTTTCCAATAGGCCCAGAGAGATGTAATTCCAAGAAAGACTAACGTGATGAATTGCTGAATACCTTCTTCATCAATAGGAATTGGGCTTTTTCCCGCAGCGGTTAGCGCACTGTTGACAAGTGCGAGCAAAAGCAGCACAAGCCTTGCGATTGTACCTGCACTAATTTTTTGAACTTCCAACTGTAACCCCTCCCTTTCTTCCGCTTCACGGCCGGTAAGGCTCGTTCTCTCTCATATGTATGCAAAAACCGAAAGAATAGAAGACCGGATCAAAAAAAGAGACATCATGCCTATATAAGGAATGATGCCTGATTTCATCTTATTTTGATGTAGAAAACATCTCTTTCGCTTCATCCAAAGCCATTTTATTGCCTAGTGCTGAGTAATCGAGCCATGGCTGATCGGCAATCGGATAGACTTGATTGTTCTTCACAGCTTTTAGACCCTTCCAAATCGGCGTCTTTTTTAATTGCTTGAATGCCTGCTGCGCTTTATCATCACGGTTCACGACGACAAAGATAGCATCTGCATCATAGTCAGGAAGAACCTCTTGAGAAATCACTTCAAATGGCCGTTTGCTGTCCAGTTTCTTCACCCCATCGACAGGTGTGAGGCCTAAATCCTCGTACAAAATTGGACCCATTGGGCGCTTCATGCTAAATACTCGAAGCTCCTTTGCCGTCACACGGATCGCCATTACTTTTCCTTTTCCAATCTTTTGTTTGATGAGCGATTTGACTTCTTTTGCTTCTTGATTGTAATCCTGAATATATTGATCGGCTTCTTTCTCTTTATTGACGAGCTTGCCGATTTTTTTCAAATGATCGCGCCAAGTGCCGTTATTTAAATCAAACACTTCCGTTTTGGCGATTTTCTTATATTTCGATAAGTCTTGTCCAGCTAGTTCTTCATCAACGTAAATAACATCTGGTTGTAATGCAAGCAGCGACTCCATATCAGGATCGGCTGCGATGCCCAGCTTCTTCGTACCACTCAGCTGCTTCTTCGCATGTGGAAGGAAATCTTTTAAATCCCCTCCTACAACAGAGCCTGCTGGTTTGATACCGAGTGCTAATAAGTCATTCGTTAAATGAATAGACAAGGAAGCAATTTTCGGTGTTCCATGATCATTTTGAGTTGCTTTATTCTTTGTTTCCTGTTGACCACAAGCGGCAAGCAAGATAAAACAGAGCGTTAAACCAAGCACAAGTAATTTTTTCATGATGAGTTCCTCTTTCTTGTTTATTTCGTTTTTGCTAATAAATAGAGAAAATAAGGAGCGCCGATAAAAGCCACAACGACACCCGCTGGTATGGCATTTGGGGCAAAGATGGAACGTCCAATTGTATCGGCACTGACCAAAATCAACAAGCCAATCAGCGCACTAACTGGTAAAAAATATTGATGGAGTGAGCCGACAAGCCGCCTTGCCAAATGCGGAGCGACAAGTCCAATAAAACCAATACCGCCTGTCATCGAAACACTTGCACTCGCCAAACCAACAGCTAAGGTCAGCAAAAGGAGACGCTGACGCTGAACACGTACACCTACACTTGAGGCGACAGCATCTCCTAATGTCAACGCATTGAGCGTGCTTGACTGCATCAGCGTAAGCGGCACAAGGCAGACAATCCAAGGCAGAAGCGCTAACACATGAATCCAGTCTCTCCCCCAGACATTGCCGACAAGCCATCTTGAAGCAAATGTGTATGTATCTTCATCTAGCTTCAATGACAAATATAATGTCAAAGCACTGAATCCCGCGGCAACTGCAATTCCTACTAGGATCAGCCGGATGGGAACGAGCCCTTCCTGCCGGTCATACGCCAGAAGCACGATGACTGCTGCCGCAAGAAGCCCTCCGCCAAATGTAAAGAGCGGAATAAGAAGAGAGGGATTGCCTTCTAGTGCGTGGAAATACGTCACAAACACGATTAAGCCAAATGCAGCGCCTGCATTCAGTCCAATAATCCCTGGATCGGCCAGCGGGTTACGAGATAGACTTTGCAAAATGCCTCCCGCAATACCAAGACCAATTCCCGCTAGCATCGTTACCACGATTCGAGGCAGACGATAGTCAAACAGCACCGTTTCACTTTGAAAATCTCCAAAGCCGAATAACGTTTTGACGACTACAAGAGGATTTAGTTTCAGCGTACCGGTATTTAAGCTATACAGCACAACTGCCACACTTAAACAAAGCAAAACGACTGTCACAACAAGAGCCCGCTGTTTCTCTCTCATGACAGGTTCCTCCCTTCTTTTCTGGCAATATACAAGAAGAAAGGAACACCGACAAGTGCCACCATCACGCCAATGGCAAGCTCTCGCGGCGGATTAACGGTGCGGCTGGCAAGGTCAGCAAAGACAAGCAGTACCGCGCCTAATATCGCTGACATCGGAATGACGAAACGATAGTTTACACCAACCAGCTTTCGTGCGATATGTGGGATGACAAGACCGACAAACCCAATGGAGCCGACTGCTGATACAGAAACCCCTGCTAATAATACAGCAGCTACCATTCCTAGTATTCGCACTTGTCGCGTTTTCACCCCTAAATTTGCCGCTACATCTTCACCAAGCGACAGTAGCGACAGTGACCGTCCTAATAGCATCGCCCATACGATCACTACGAGAATGACCGGGGCAAGAATTGTCAGCTGCGGCCATTTCACACCTGCCACTCCGCCTGCATACCAAAACGCAAGGTCCTGACTTAAGTCAAAATAAATCGCGATTCCAGAGCTAAGTGCATGAAGCAATGCAGCCACAACGGCTCCTGCTACTGTTAAGCGCAGTGGTGTCAAAACGCCACCAGCCGCACCAATCGCAAAGATCAGCAGCGTACTGAGCACTGCACCAATAAAGGAAAACAACATAAGGGCCGAATAAGGGATTCCTGGGAAAAAAGCAAAACAAAGAGCGACCACGAACATCGCACCGCCATTGATGCCTAAAATCCCCGCATCGGCCAGCGGGTTTCTTGTAATCCCCTGCATGAGCGCACCCGCTACGGCAAATGCCGCTCCAACAAGAGCTGCTCCTAAAACACGAGGAAGTCTTAATTCATGGATGATCTGCTGCTCTGTGACATCTGACTGATAGTCAAATACAGCTGTCCAAACCGTTTGCAGAGACAATGTTTTGGCACCATATGATACAGCCAAAAACATGGCAGCCGCCAAACTAAGAACGGCGAGAAAAAATATCAAAAAGAACAGAATATATGATGATCGTTTTTGTTGAGGTGTTCGCTTATCCTGCAAAATCGGTGTCATCCTTTTCTTCATTAAAAGTCTGTTTGAAAATGAGAATCATAATCATCAAAATTATATCTGCCTGCCTCTCAAAAATCAATGTACAACACCTTATTTTTTAATTAATGAAGGTATGCAGTTGACAGTCTTTGCTCGTTTGAAATGACCTATCATTTTTTCTCATAGTTTAATAGGAAAATAGTTGACATTCCGCCTGAACATCCTCTAAAATGACAAAAGTAAGTCAAATGTTATAAAAATATTACAAACAGATGTCAAACTGATAAAGAATGACCCGTCTTGAGAGGAGATTTGAACGTTGTGTCATTAAAGGGAAAATGGAGTATCGGCCTATTTGCACTTGCGATCGTCATTGGAGTCGTTGCTTTCTTTCAGAATCAACAAGCAAGTGGTACCGAGAAGAAAAATGTAAAGCAGGATACGAACTATAAAAACGTCGAAATCGTCACTCTCGTAAATGACGGGAAATTTATGAGATATGCAGTCAACTATCCTCTTTTTCATCAAAAAGAGCTAGATGACAAGATTCAAAGCTATGCCAATTCAGCTTTAGAGCATTTCAAAAAGACGTTTAGTGAAGCCAAGGACGTCGATGAAAACAAACGCTTTGAACTGAATATTGATTATGATATGGTGCATTATGCGAAGCAGTCGGCTGCTATTCGCTTTACGACTTATACCTATACAGGTCAGCAAAATGGGACCACCAATCATCTCACGATCAACTATGATTTTCAGAAAAAAACCTTTCTTGACACAAAAGATTTATTTCTACCTAAAACCAACTTTTTGAAGAAATTATCCTACATTACATATTCGGAGCTTCAAAAGGACAAAACCTTATCTAAGGATCAGACGCTCCTTCAGAAGGGAACAGCCCCTACTGCTCAAAACTTCAGTCAATTTGCCTTGAAAGAGAAATATGTAGAATTTTATTTCCCAGCATCTCAAGTAGCCGGCGAAGATCTTGGTCTCCAAACACTTTCGATTAAAAAGACGCTGCTGAAAGATATAATGAAGCCAGAATATATGAATAAAACCAAAAATCAAAATGAAATGAAAGAACCAAATCCGAAAAGAAAAGCCGTCAAGCTGCCGCAAAAATCAAAGCTTGATCCAAATAAAAAAGCCATCGCCCTCACATTTGATGATGGTCCGAATCCAGCGACCACCTCAAAGATTTTAGAAGCACTGAAGGAAAATAAAGGACATGCGACCTTTTTCGTATTAGGCAGCAGGGTGCAGTATTATCCTAATATGCTTGCTGATATTCTAAAAGGCGGAAATGAAATCGGAAACCATTCTTACAGTCATCCTTTATTAACAAGACTGCCTTTAAAGGAGGCGGTGAAACAAGTGAAGGACACTCAGAAGCTGATTGAGAAAGCGAGCGGGTATGCACCTACGCACTTTAGACCGCCATATGGTGGGACAAATCAAGACATCAATCAAGCAGTTGGGATGAAGGTCTCTTTATGGGATGTTGATCCTGAGGATTGGAAAATTCGCAACAGCCAGCAGATCACAAACCACGTTCTTTCACATGCAGCAGATGGCAGAACAGTGTTGATGCACGATATTTATGACAGCTCAGCTCAAGCAGCAGTGAAGATCATTCATGAACTCACCAAACAAGGCTATCAGCTCGTCACAGTCAGTGAGCTTGATCAATTAAAAAAAGAACGACATGAACAAGCCCCTGTGCAATAAACACAGGGGTTTTCTTTATGACTCCAAAGATTTCTTTTGTTTCAATAATACTTGAAATGTCTCCTCCAGCTCCTGAGATGGCTCAATACTTAACCGGCTGAGCACTTCAGACAGCTGTAAATCAATTAACAGAAGCTCCTCTTCTCTTTGGGTAACAGCTGGTTTGTCGCCTTTTTGTTTATACGCTTCATATGTGCCACAAAAAGCTTCAATACGCTTTTCATGAACATGGAAAATGCGAGTCGCCACCTTCTCAATCAGTCTACGATCATGGGAAACGAACACAACAGTACCCGGGTAATCCTTCAATAGACCTTCAAGCGCTTCAACTGCCGCCAGATCTAGAAAGTTCGTCGGTTCATCCAGCATGAGAACATTGGCATCGCTGACAAGCAGGGATGCCAGCATAGTCTTCACCCGTTCTCCCCCGCTTAATACCCCAACAGGTTTATGCACGTCATCTCCTCGAAATCCAAGTCTCGCTAAAACCGTTCGTACCACTGTCTCATCTTGAACTGCCTCTTTCAGCGCATTTTGTAAAATCGATTCATCTACCTTTAATCCTGAAAGATCCTGACGAAAATAACCGAGCTTGACAGCTTCTGAGCGAGAAACTCCGAGATGTCCATTTACCAGCATTCGGAGAAATGTCGTTTTCCCGCTCCCATTCTTGCCAATGATGGCGACCTTGTCCCCGCCTCTCACTTCCACATTCGCCTGTTTCCAAAGCAATTGATCGCCCGCCTTGCCATCTACATTTTTCACTCGCAAAATGGTACGGCTCGCTACTTCCTTCATTGTATGCTGCGTCATTTGAATGGGCTGAATGTCTTTTACTTTCTCAACCTTTTCTAATTTCTCCATCCTTGTTTCAATCGATTTGGCTGTTTTTTGCAGCTTTTTTTGCTTATTTGCATAGTAGGGCTTTGCAATTTTTGGCCCTGAGGATTTCAGCTTTTGGGATGGCTTTGTAGCTTTGTCGGCTTTTTTCTTTTTCTTTTCTAGCGCATGCTCTAACTGTTTTTTCTTTTGGGTATAAGCTTCGTACGCTTCCACCTGCTGACGATGCGCCAGCTCTTTTTGATGTGCAAATTGCGTGTAGTTGCCTTTGTATTGATTGAGCCGTCCATGATCCAGCTCCCAAATCTCCGTACATACCGCATCTAAAAAAGCACGATCATGTGAAACGACAATGAGGGCTCCTTGATAATTGTGAAGCTTCTCTTCCAGCCACTCAATGTGCTCTGTATCTAAATGAGTCGTTGGTTCATCTGCTAATAAAAGGGCAGAAGGACGGTTTAACGCGCTTTCAATATAAGCCTGGGTCATCTCACCACCACTCTGTATGCCATCCGCTTGTTTTAGCTGAGGAAGCAGTGTGCAGGTCGTTGTGGCAGCAAACGTGCCACTGTCTGGTGTCTCTTGTCCCGCGAGCACATGCAATAACGTCGTTTTCCCGCTGCCATTTGCCCCGACAAGTCCAATGCGGTCACTTTGATGGATGGTAAGTTCCTCAATATCAAATAACAATCGATCTTTTCGAAACACCTTTAACTGATTGGCTTTTACTAACATCCAACCCACTCCTTTCGTATCAGGAGACATGAAAAAGCCTCCCATTCTCAGAATAGGAGGCAAAATGGTGTACAAAAATAAGCGGATCAATCTCGGATGACGTGCCGTTCCTATTTGAACACACACATCCCCGTATCAATCTCCTCATTCTTTGATTCCCAAGCTGTACCATCCTATTCCGAAGCTAAAAAATGAAAACGCAGCAAACATGGCAAACCAATCGTTTGCTCACTGCCTTCGTTTTTTCATTTTGCTTACAGGTCATAGGATTAGTACTTCATTGCATTGGGTCACCCTTCCGTCGTTTGTTACGTTTACAATAAAAGATTGGTTATTTTTTGTCAAGCTGAAATGGCACAGGTGAGTCCATTCATTTCAGCGTAATAGAAAACCTTTGAAGTCTTGGAAGGACTGGTACCAAAGCAGAGCAATTCCACTTTCATGCACGTCAGACACCAAATACGAGGGTTTGCCTACACGCTGACAGACTCATGATTGAGTCTGTTTCGTCTGCATCCATTGATCAATCGTCCGCAATGCTTTATCTGTTCCGCCTGCTGTTTGGAAGCTTTCTTCAATTTTTTCGATTCCAGCACGGTATGTGTTACTTCCCAGAACAGATTCCACGGTTTCTCTTAGCTGCTTTGCTGTCAGTTGGTCTTTATCAAGTGCACGGGCAGCAGATAGCTCGGTCAGTCTTTGTGCGACCATCGGCTGATCTTTGTCGACCGGAATGACAACCATCGGAACGTGATAATGAATGCCTTCATTGACACTGTTCATTCCGCCATGCGTCACAAACACATCTGTCAGCTCAAGTACTTCAAGCTGTGGCACATAAGGCTCGATCAGAAAATGAGAAGGTGCTTCTTTCAAGAGAGACCGATCCACTTTTTGACCTGTTGCGAGCACCACTTTTCCATCAAAGTCGGCAAATGCATCAATACACATATTAAAAAATGCTTCTGTATCCCCAAGAACGGTGCCCATCGAAATAAAGACGACTTTTTCTTGCTCAAGTGCTTCCAGCGGGAAATCATGCTGATCTGCCCTTTTTAGAAAGCTCGGTCCAATGAAAACAAATGAGTCGTTCACTGCATCGACAGACGGCTGAAAATATTCACTTGTATACACGATATTCAGTTCTCCGCGATTTTTCATGAATTGCATCAAACGCGTTGGCTGAACGCCAAAACGCTCTTGTATGCTTTCTAACAGATGATCGGCTTTCTCATCCTTTCTGTATAGCGGTGTATCAAAATGCGCCTCTTGCAGCACAAAAGATGGGTTTGAACCGATTCCTGGAATTTGTAAATAATCTCGAACAAGCTCCCCTGCACCAAACATATCAAAATAGACAAAATCAAATGAATGCTGCTGAGAAAGTGTTTCTACCACCTCTAAAATATCAAATGATGTTTGCAACATGGCATGAAAGAATGGCTGCATGGAATCGAGATTTCCTTCATCCACGTGTAATGTCCGAATATAGTCTGGATGTTTATGTACGTGAGCGCCTAAGCGTTTGATTCGTTCCTCATAATGTACAGTTGTGACCGCATGCACTTCATCTCCACGATCCGCCCATGCTTTGATGATCCCTAACATAGGATTCACATGCCCTTCAGCGGGAAATGTAATCAATAAAATCTTCGCCACAAGAAATCCCTCCTCATTGTAAATTCTCTTCCATGTTAATCATATACAGCCTGTAAAGGGAAGAAATGAGTCTTATGACCAGTATTTTAAGAGATGACTAGAAGAAAAAAGACAAAGCCCCAAGTTAAGTGCTTTGTCCTTTTTCTATTATTTTTTGAGCAGCATTTGTTTAAACGCAGCAGACTGTTTTTCAATTGAGATCGGATCTGCATAGATAAATTCATTGATTGAATAATAAAGAACATGTCCCTGCTTCACCGCTCGATTCTTTTTCCATACACCGCTGCCCGTGATATCTAGGTTTGGCTCTTTTCCATCCTTTGTGGGGACAAGTAAATAGTCACCTGTATACTGGTTCATCTCTTCTAACGAAATACCAAGATAGCCTTCCTTTGGAAGTGCCTTTTCTACTTTTGCAGGCAGGCTGAATCCATAGCCTTGATAGATAACTTCCCCGCCGCGGCCAAAATCAGTACCAAATAAGTATACTTGCTTTGGCTGAACATCCATGATGGAGAATGTCTTGTCATCACTTATTTTTGCTTTGACTTCTTCTCCGTCTTTCTTTAACTGCTCATCCAGTTCTTTTATTTGTTTTTTTGCTAACGCTTCTTTTCCAAGAATCTTTCCGATTTCAATATGCATCTCTTTGAAGCTGTGTTCACTTGTCGTGAATGTGATCGTTTTGGCAATCTTTTTATATTTTTCAACCTGTGCGTTTTGAGAATAAGCAATAATCAAATCAGGCTTCAGCTTTGCAATCGCCTCCACATTTTCGATAGGCACCCGCTTCACACCTGTTTCATCTAAAAAGGATGATTTAGGATAAACATCCGTCATCCCAACTGGTGTCACACCAAGTTTTTGGAAACTTCCAAGTTGCGCCGTTAAAACAACAACTCGCTTTGGCTTAGCAGGAATGGTGATCTTTTCACCCGTTTCAGTTGTATATGTACGTGTGCTTGCTGCTTGCTCTTTATTCTCTTTCTGCCCGCATGCCACTAACAATAATGCCATCAAACTGATCAACCATATCATTTTTTTCACTTGCGAAACCACCTTTAATTGAGAATGATTATTAATTATAGCATAATTAGACAATCATTAAATGAACAGTTTTAAAAGTGAATGATACATATAGTAAAACGAAAAAACCCTCTCCAAAGGAGAGGGTTTAAATTGGACCTTTATCAATCGTGAACAAGGCCAAGTACGCGCTCGGAGGGATTCGAACCCCCGGCAGACGTGGTACCGGAAACCACCGCTCTATCCAACTGAGCTACGAGCGCACGATATGTTTTTGAACGTCAGCATATCAAATTATAAGGGAAATGCTGCAAGAAAGCAATGATATTCTGATGACTTCAAAGAAGAAGCCTGCACCGAAAAGATGCAGACATGTCGACTTATGCGCTTTTAACAGATGCAATAATTTTTCGTTCCATATTTTCATTTACTTCATCCACTGTTTTGACAAGACAAATGATCCCATCAATAAATGGCCAAATGAACAATGTCAACCATCCTAGGAGAAGCATGGTCACTGCATAGCCAAAGTTTTACCATATTTTTTTAAACCTTTTCCATGGTTTAAGAAAAATAATTTTTGGGAAAAATAACATGTGGCTGTCGAATTTTTTGATTGCGTTTTGTTTGACCTTTATTGACCAAAAATGTATCATTGAATTACATACTTACCTAAAAGGTGAAGGAGGAACATTATGAATTTAATACCTACAGTCATTGAGCAAACAAATCGTGGGGAAAGAGCTTACGACATTTATTCTCGTCTTTTAAAAGACCGTATTATCATGCTTGGTTCTGCGATCGATGACAATGTTGCCAACTCCATCGTGTCACAGCTGCTTTTCTTAGAAGCTGAAGATCCAGAAAAAGATATTTCTATCTACATTAACAGCCCTGGCGGTTCAATCACAGCTGGTATGGCCATTTACGATACGATGCAATTTATTAAACCAAAGGTATCAACCATTTGTATTGGTATGGCTGCATCTATGGGTGCGTTCCTGCTTGCTGCTGGTGAAAAAGGTAAGCGTTATGCTCTTCCAAACAGTGAAGTCATGATTCACCAACCACTAGGTGGTGCCCAAGGTCAAGCAACAGAAATTGAAATTGCGGCAAAACGAATCCTTTCTTTACGCGATAAACTGAACCAAGTACTTGCTGAACGTACTGGTCAGCCAATCGAAGTGATTGAGCGCGATACAGATCGTGACAACTTCAAAACAGCGGAAGAAGCACTTCAATACGGACTCATTGACAAAGTCTTGACCCGTAATGCAGAAGAACAAAAATAATATAACAAAACAAACCGTCTGCTCCTCGAACAGACGGTTTTTTGTGGTTGAAATACGCTTTAAGACAGCTCCGTCCATTTCTGCTGAAGAGATGGTGTTTGATAAGAAGCCATCTGCGTGATTAATTCCTCCGGTTCGCTGGAGGCATGTAACAATTGGAGGTGTGATTCATTCGAGAAACCTTCCTGTACACTAAACTTCACCATGTCAATGAGCGGATTGAAATAGTCATTCACTTGATACAAGCCGATTGGCTTTTGGTGAATGCCGATTTGTGCCCAGCATAGCACCTCAAATAATTCTTCATATGTACCAAAGCCGCCTGGCATCGCAATAAATCCATCAGCCAGCTCACTCATTTTCGCTTTTCGTTCATGCATTCCTGTTACCTCGATTAATTCTGTCAGCTCTTGATGCACAACTTCTCCTCTAAAAAGCCCCTTAGGCATAACTCCAATGACTTGCCCGCCATTTCTTAAAACCTCATCTGCAATGGCACCCATCAATCCAATTCGTGAACCGCCGTATACAAGACGGATGTCATGCTCTGCCATATAAGTCCCCAGCTCTACAGCCTTTTCTTTGTAGACGTCCTTCACGCCTGGATTCGAACCAGCAAACACACAAATCGTTTTCATCAAAACAGCTCCATCTCTCTCTATGATTTCTTCACCCACTCATTCTACTATAATTGTTTTTTTAAAAACAACCGCTTCGTCTATATATAGTGTAAAATCAAAAGGTGCACACCATATAAGGAGCTGTATAAAGAGAATGCAAACAAATGAGATGGAGAAATGGATCAAGGATTTTTACAAAAAGAGAAATTGGACAGAATACGGACCGTTTATCCGGTTAGGGTTCCTGATGGAAGAAACAGGAGAACTCGCTCGCGCTGTTAGAGCCATCGAGATCGGACGTGACCGGCCTGACGAGCAAAAACAAAAATCATCTGAGTTGAAGAAAGAACTCGTTGAAGAAATGGGAGATGTGTTAGCGAATCTACTTATTTTAGCCGATCTCTATGATGTCACAGTAGAAGAGATCTTCTCCTCTCATCAACAGAAACTCACAAAGCGTTTTTCAGAACTGAAAAGCACGTGACCACATCGTCACGTGCTTTTTTCCACCTTTATAGCTGCTGTGGTGAGATATCATCTGTTCGTTCAAAAAAATGCTGTTTTCCAATATGATGGAAAAGACCTGTTCGACGCAAAAGCTCTTTCGGCTGTGATTGAAGTCCGACAATCATCAGCTTACCATTATGATGCTTTAACCGGTTGGAGATATTCATCAGCACCGCTTCTGCTGATGTGTCCATATAATTGACTTTATTCATGAGCAGAATGAGCGTTTTTGGCTTTGTCTGAACATGGTCCAGAATCGAATTTTCGAGTGAATCTGTTGTTCCGAAAAACAGCGGCCCTTCAATGGCGTACATACTAATGCCTTGCTGGTCTGTCTGTTTTTCTAAAGCTGCTGCTGTTTCCATCTGGGGAACCGCAACGTTTGGATGAATGCTGGTCGTCTGGCTCATTTTTTTGATGAAAGCGATAAAGGCTAAAATGAGACCTGCGGTGACGCCAATAATCAAATCACCGATGACCGTTAGCAGGAAGGTGACAACAAGTACAAGGGAATCCGCATTTTTCACTTTTACAATATTGATAAACTCTTTTCTCTCACTCATATTCCAAGCAACAAACATTAAAATCGGTGCCATCGCAGCAAGTGGAATCATCGACGCATATGGCGCAAATAGCATTAAGATGAGCAGCACGACGACGCCATGCACAACACCAGAAATCGGGCTTGCTCCGCCATTTTTGATGTTTGTTGCCGTACGGGCAATCGCCCCAGTCGCCGGAATTCCTCCGAACAGCGGTGCCGCCATATTGGCAATTCCTTGCCCAACAAGCTCCTTATTGCTGTCATGCTTTGAGCCTTTCATATTGTCTGCGACCATTGCCGATAAAATTGATTCCACGCCGCCTAAAAGCGCAATGACAATCGCTGGAGGGAGGAGGTAGATCATTTTTTCAATCGTTAATTCAGGAAAAGCAAAGCTTGGCAGCTGACGAGGAATTTCCCCATATGCCGAGCCGATCGTTTCAACTTGTCCTTGGAAAAAGAGAACAGCTAGAAACGTTGAAGCCAATAGACCTAATAGAGCACCAGGTATTTTGGGAATGTATTTTTGTGCCGCCAAAATCACAATAAGCCCAATAACAGCTGTGATGATGGCAAGACTGTTTGCGGTACCGAGATGGACCACAATTTCTCTCATATTGAGGAAAAAGCTTTCATGCTTTTCAACACCCTTTAATCCGAGGAAGTTGGCAATCTGCCCTGAAAAAATAATGACAGCAATGCCAGCAGTAAAGCCGATGATAACCGGACGAGGAATAAATTTCATGAGCTTCCCTAGTTTGAATATCCCGAATAATACAAGCATACACCCTGCCATAAAACCGGCAATGAGTAAGTTTTCGATACCGTATTGGCTGACGATACCAAATAAAATTGGAACAAACGCCCCAGTCGGCCCGCCGATCTGATACTTTGAACCACCAAACAATGAAATCAAAATGCCGGCAACGATGCCTGTGTATAATCCATATTCTGGTCCGACACCAGATGCAATGGCAAAAGCCATGCCTAAAGGAATTGCCACAACGCCCACGACAAGCCCAGCGATTAAATCACGTCTAAATTTTGATGAATCATATCCTTCAAATCTTCCATAAAAACGCATGGTATGTGTTGGCCTCCTTCAAGTATGTGTAGATGATTTAGGTATACTGTGCGTCAATCTGATTATCTTTCACAACGACATCCAGCTTTCCCGTTGCTGGATGAATGACAAGTCCATGAACAGCCACATCACTTGGCATAAGTGGATGCTCTTTGACCAATTTCACACTTTGGGACACGCTCTCTTCAACCGAATCAAAGCCTGTCAGCCATCCCTTTAAATCAACTCCTGAGTTTTTCACAATGCTCAAACATTTCTCTTCAATGCCACGCGCTTTCGCCTTTTCAAGTAAAGGATCTGCCGCAAGACCTGCCATTCCGCATTCATGATGTCCTACAATGCATACCTCTTCTGCCTTTAGTTCATAGATTGCTAGCAGAATACTCCGCATCACACTGCCAAAAGGATGTGTTACGATGGCGCCCGCATTTTTAATGATCTTCGCATCACCGTTGCGCAGCCCCATGGATTGCGGCAATAATTCCAAAAGACGTGTATCCATACAAGTTAATATGACGAGTTTCTTTTCAGGAAATTTCCCCACTTTGTAAGGCTCATAATGTCTCTCTTGTACGAATTTTGAATTGTGCTGAAGAATCTGTTCTAATTTTGATCCCATTTTGCCAACTCCCAATCTTTTTATAAGTCACGTAAGCTCCTGCCTGTCCTCCTTTTCTTTCGTGTGTTCTCAAGCTTAAAGATGAAAAATGATAGAAAAAAAAGAAAAAAATGAGAAAACGATGAGAAGAAATGCGATCATTTTCTCTCATTTACGCTTCATCGCAAGGGGGACGCGGTCTTCCTTTCAATCTATCGTTCTCTGCTCGCCAAAAGACGATGAAATGGTTTAGTAGAAAACGACCTTCCCGTTTAATATGTTTCAAATATAATCATTTTTCTATCAAAAAATCTCGATCTATTTTCCAGTTTGTCAGATAATCTCTCAGAAAAACCGGCTTCTTCATATGTCACATCTCCCATTAGCTGATTTCCACCTAAGTAATAAATGCATCAGATGGCATATAAATAACCTTTTTCACTAAGAAAATGTCTCTCTTTTCCGTTATTTTAGTATATTAAATATTGAGCAGATAACCTTCAAACGTGTTCAGACGAAATGGTTGCTTTATAATAAAAGGAGCAAGATGACCATGTGAAAGGAGCGAGTTGACTGTGACACCACATATTTTTGTCGCCAAACCATTACCTGCCTCATTTGAGGAAATACTAAAGGAACATTGTACATACGAGGTGTGGCAATCCAAAGACCCCATTCCAAAAGATATTTTGTTTCAAAAATTGCAGCATGCTGATGGTCTTTTAACGTCTGGGACGAAAATCGATCAAGAGCTATTAGATCACGCACCAAAACTCAAGGTCGTGAGCAATAACTCTGTTGGCTATGACAACTTCGATATAGAAGTGATGAGGCAAAGAGGCATAATCGGAACGCACACGCCTCATACACTCGATCATACTGTGGCTGACCTTGCATTTTCACTCATTCTTTCCTCTGCGCGAAGAATTGCCGAGCTTGATCGTTTTATCCGTGAGGGGAAATGGACGAAATTTGTACAGGAAGAAGATATCTTTGGCATCGATGTCCATCATCAAACGCTTGGCATTATTGGCATGGGACGAATCGGAGAGCAAGTCGCCAAACGAGCTGCACATGGTTTTGATATGAATGTCCTGTATCATAACCGCAGCCGGAATGAAAAGGCTGAATCAGCATATGGCGCTTTATATTGCACACTTGATGACCTACTAAAGCAAGCTGATATCATTGTGTTGATTACACCGCTGACCGATGAAACGTATCATATGATTGGCGAACGAGAATTGAAGTTAATGAAGCAAACGGCTTTATTTGTAAACATCTCCCGCGGGAAAACAGTGGACGAAAAAAGCCTCATTCAAGCGCTTCAAGAGGGATGGATCAAAGGCGCAGGTCTTGATGTGTTTGAACAGGAACCGCTTCAGGAGAATCATCCTTTCAAAGAAATGAACAATGTCACCCTTGTTCCCCACATCGGTTCCGCTACTGAAACAACGCGGGATCTTATGCTGAAACGAGCCATTCATAATGTGATTCATGGAATTGATGGCAAAGCCCCTGTAGATATTGTGAAGGAGCTTGCTTCATCTTAATCGGAAAAGACGCAGGATTCAGAGCTGCGTCTTTTTATTTATTTCATCAGAAGAATATCAGGAGAAAAGCCTCATTTTAGCAAAGATCCTGTTTCTTTACATTTCCTTCATATTCGGGTGCTATAATATGAGGTAGACAAGCATCAAGAGGACAGCTTCCGATTTCCTTAATAGGAGGATGAAGATGAAAAAAATCAGTTCGGTTTTTACTATGTTTGCTCTGATTGCTGCTATTCTGTTTTCTGGTTTTATTCCGCAGCAAGCCAATGCCGAAACACCACTTACACCGACCGCCACAAATAAAACAGCTTCTATTCAACTGACATCAGATGTTCATACCCTTGCCGTCATTAATACGTTTGATGGTGTAGCAGATTATTTGATTCGCTACAAACGACTGCCTGATAACTACATCACAAAATCACAAGCAAGTGCTCTTGGATGGGTGGCATCGAAGGGAAATCTAGCAGAGGTTGCCCCAGGCAAAAGCATCGGTGGAGATGTTTTCTCTAACCGGGAGGGACGTCTCCCTTCAGCAAGCGGCCGCACATGGCGTGAGGCAGATATCAACTACGTCTCAGGCTTCCGCAATGCTGACCGCCTCGTGTATTCAAGTGACTGGCTCATTTACAAAACAACAGACCATTACGCGACATTCACACGGATTCGATAATCAATCAAAAAACAGCCCCATTTGACGCAGGGCTGTTTTTTTGATGCCACTTATGGCAGCAGGGTTTTCACGTATTCCTCAAAAGGCAGAGACAGCGGTTTTTTCGACACTTCTTCATGTTCATGTATAGTGACATGATCCTCGGTGACGATTACACGTCCTGTTGGTGTGAGCTTTGAAGCAAGTGGTCTTTTGTTAAAAGGAGAGGCTTCATTTTCATAAATCTCCTCTCTCATTTGGACCAATGTAGGCTCACTCACCTCTTCCAATGTAAATGCATAGCCTGTTTCAGCGCCTTCTCCTCTATCTAATTGGAGAAGATGCGTACCTTTTTCAGTTTCTTCTTCTTTGACTCGAAACCGAATAGACGCTCCTTCCACCCATTCTTCAGTAAAGGGTACAGGCTGGAGAGGTAAATTCACACCAAAACCCGCATCAATAAGATACCGTTCGTTTTGATGATTCAACGTCATGGCTACGTGCGTACCATCAATTGCCCATATGCCCGCTTCCTTGTTATACACGGTCCCTTGAACGAGCTGTACAGCGAGTCCTGCCTCATTTAACACATAATATAAAAGAGGATTGAGATCGTAACAAAGACCTCCTCTGCCTCCTTCAAGAAGATGCTCTTTCAATCCTTCTTGATTCAAGGCATAGGATTGTTTGTTCAGCACAGATCTATTTTCAAATGGAAAGGTGTAGGCCATCTTTTTTAATAATACAGGCAGGTCATCAAAGGTGATGGACTGGCCTTCGTATCCGATCTTCTGTAAAAATGCTGATTGCATCATGTTCATTCCCTTCTAAAAAAACTGAGTCTGTGAAGAGACTCAGTTTTCTTGATTGATAAAATCCGTTAACGCATCAATGGCTTCTTGTTCATCCGCACCATCTGCTATCAGTTTAACAGTGACCCCAGAGCTGATCGCAAGGCTCATGAGACCCATAATGCTCTTCGCATTGACTCTTTTTCCGTCCTTCTCTAGAAAGATTTCAGCTCCAAAACGATTCGCTTCCTGTACGAACAAAGCAGCGGGACGTGCCTGCAAGCCTGTTTTCAACTGGATGGTGACCGTTTTTTCCACCATATGATCTGCCTCCCTTTTTCATTCTCCTATTTGAGTGTAACAGCTTGTCCGTTTCGTAATTGTTCTGCAATTTGATCTAGCTTTCTTAAGCGGTGATTAATGCCTGATTTGCTAATCTTGCCACTTTCCACCATTTCTCCCAGTTCCTTTAGCGTGACCTCTTGATAGTCGACTCGCAGTTTTGCAATTTCACGCAGCTTATCTGGCAGAGCATCAAGTCCAATTTTTTCATCAATGAATTGGATGTTCTCGACCTGACGCAGCGATGCACCAATCGTTTTATTCAAGTTTGCTGTTTCACAATTGACGAGCCGGTTCACGGAATTCCGCATATCACGGACGATCCGAACGTCTTCGAAGCGAAGAAGTGAATTATGCGCACCTACAACACTTAAAAATTCGGTAATTTTTTCGGCTTCTTTCATATATGTGATGTAGCCTTTTTTACGCTCAAGTGTTTTACTGTTGAGATGAAATTGGTTCATCAGCTCACAAAGGGCATCATTGTGTTCTTTATATAGTGAAAAAATCTCAAGGTGATAGGAAGACGTTTCTGGATTATTCACAGAACCGCCTGCTAAAAAAGCACCTCTCATATAGGAGCGCTTACAGCACCTTTTCTTTACAAGCTCTTCTGAAATATTGCGCTCAAATACAAAATGCTCACCTAATATTTTCAAATCCTCTAAAATGGTTTTCGCTCGTTCTACCAGTCTGACAATATACACATTATTCTTTTTTAATCTCATTTTCTTACGAACGAGCAGCTCGACTGTGACATCATATTTCTTTTTTAGCAGCGTATAAATCCGTCTTGCGATGGCTGCGTTCTCTGTCTGTATATCTAGAATTAATTTTCGATTAGAGAAAGATAATGAACCGTTCATACGGATGAGGGCAGAAAGCTCTGCTTTTGTGCAGCAGTCCTTCACGTCCAGATTAGTCAGCTCTTTTTTTGTTTCGGATGCAAATGACATCCTTGCCACCCCCATTCCTATTTTTTCTTATGCAACAGGTCGACAAGCAGCGCGGCTACTTTCAGCGTGTCGTGACGAATCACATGCTGGTCGTATGTAATGATTTCCCCAGGGATGACTTCCAGTCCCATTGCCTTGAGTACATCTGTGTCGAACTGTACAGGCTGTGCCTGTTCTTCTGCATATTTTGCTTTGATCTCTTCTGGAATTTCTTTATTGTTCACAAAAATGGTATCAATAAATGGACGAACCATATGATCGTTTAATGCCTGCACATGATCAGCTGCACTGTAGGAAAGCGTTTCCCCTGGCTGCGTCATGACATTGCAAATATACACTTTTTTCGCCTTCGAACGAATCACTTCTTCGCCAATATGCGGTACAAGTAAGTTTGGCAAGATACTTGTATATAAGCTGCCAGGTCCAATGACGATCAAATCGGCTTCACGAATGACTTGAATCGATTCTGGGAGCGGCTCAATCGTATTGGGTGTGAGGAACACTCGTTTAATTCGCTCACCGTAGGTTGGGATTTTTGATTCTCCTGTTACCACTTGCCCATTTTCTAGTTCAGCATGTAGAACAACACTTGAATTCGCTGCTGGTAAGACTTTTCCTCTTACATTTAAGACCTTGCTCATTTCTGTGACGGCATGAAAAAAATCACCGGTTATATTTGTCATGGCCGCAAGAATGAGGTTGCCAAGTGAGTGGCCTGTTAAGTCATTCCCTTTGTTAAAACGGTGCTGAAATAAGTCTTCTACAAGTGGTTCAACATCAGAGAGAGCTGCAAGGACATTTCGAATATCGCCTGGAGGCGGAATATTCAAATCATGCCGCAGTCTGCCTGAGCTGCCTCCGTCATCAGCAACCGTTACAATAGCGGTAATATCCACTGGCTTTGTTTTTAGCCCTCTGAGCAAAACAGATAAGCCAGTGCCCCCGCCAAGAATGACCACCTTTGGAAGTGTCGTCATCTATTTTCTGCTTCTCTTTTCAATGTCCCGGTGAGTGACATGAGTGTAGTAGTCATTTTTAAAATACTCCGATAAGTAGTTCGCTAGCGTCACTGATCGGTGCTGTCCGCCTGTACAGCCAATAGCGATCACAAGCTGGCTTTTTCCTTCTCGTTTATAGGACGGAAGCATAAAGCTGAGAAGGTCAATTAATTTCTCTGTGAATTTTTGTGTCTCGCTCCATTTCATTACATAGGAACGCACTTCTTCATCGTTTCCAGTCTGTGGACGCATGCTCTCAATATAGTAAGGATTCGGCAGAAATCTCACATCAAATACAAGATCAGCATCAATCGGCAGACCGTATTTAAAACCGAAGGACATCACATTCACTGTAAACACCTGCCCTTGGGTCGTGGCAAAGTGCGCGACAATTTTTTCTCGAAGCTGTTTTGGTTTTAAATCCGATGTATCAAAAATCATTTGAGCCCGGCCTTTTAACTCTTCTAACAGATCGCGTTCCATTGCGATTCCTTCGAGCGGCAAACCTGTTGTCGCAAGAGGATGCGAACGTCTCGTTTCTTTGTATCTTGAGACAAGCACCTTATCGTTTGCGTCTAGAAATAATATTCTTGGTGTGATCCAGCCAAGATCACTCATTTCATCTAAGGCTGCAACTAAGCTGTCAAAGAATTCTCGTCCGCGTAAATCCATCACAAGGGCGACCTTGCTCATCTTCGAATTAGAATCCTTCATGAGTTCTAGGAACTTTGGTAAAAGTGATGGCGGCAAGTTATCTACACAGAAGTAACCTAAATCTTCAAAGCTTTGAATGGCAACGGTTTTCCCCGCACCTGACATTCCTGTAATAATCACAAGCTGAATATCTCCTTGTTTGTGCGTATTCATGCCTGCTTCCTCTCCTTCTTTATAAAAACGGTTCATGTATTAGTCTCCTTGAGGGTCTAACCGATAAGCAATCAATTCAAAATCAGGTGTATACGTAAAAGTACCGTGAAGAAGTCCTTTTCCCTTTAGCATGAAATCAAGAATATGGGAATCTCCTGGTGCCATCGGTAAATGCGGCACATCCTTTACTTCATGCCACTTTAAAATGCCTTCCTCTGACTCTGTTACGTTTTTTCCAGTAAATGAATCTGCCATAAAGGTGAACATCATCCACTCTTGAACGATTTGATCGCCTTCTTTTATGATAAAGGTAAAAACACCTTTTAACTGTGGATTTAAAATATAAATTCCTGTTTCTTCTCTATACTCTCGAACGACTGAATCCTTGACCGATTCTCCGCTTTCCATTTTTCCGCCCGGCGCTACCCACCAGCCCCGTCTTGGCTTTTGCAGCAAGAGAACTTGATCTTCGTGATGCAGCACACAATTGGTTACTCGTTGCATCAGCTGTCACCTACTCTTTTATGTCTTTAACTTATTATACAGGTTCATCCTGACTCCCACAATGAACATGCCCCTTCTTCACCGAAATCAGACCGAATTTCGTCTGAAAGGAGTGGCGGGCAATTTTTCTACTCTTTATTTTACAGCAACTAATGGTTCTCCATGCGTCATTTGTGAACATCTCATGAATTTCTGATTTTAAGCAAAAAAAAAGGACACGGATTCTCATCCGTGCCAAACATGTATTCCTTATAAAAGGGGGTCAATTACTAGTTTTATCATAACGGAAAATTGTTTCACCCGTGTTACATTCCAGTTAAAAGCCCATGACGCTATATTAAGGATTTACGACAGCCTTTTATTTCGTTGCTTTGAGTTTTTCAGCAAGCTCTTCTACATAATGCTGTGCGCTTTGTGCGGCAATACTTCCGTCACCTGTTGCTGTCACAATTTGACGGAGTGTTTTTTCACGAATGTCACCAGCGGCGAAAATGCCTTCCACTCTCGTTTCCATTCTTTCGTTTGTTTCGATGTAGCCTTCTTTATTTGTAATGCCGAGATTTTCAAATGGTTTAGACAGTGGCAGCATTCCGATATAGATAAAGGCGCCATCTGTTTTAAAGTCTTCTTCTTCACCAGTCACCGTATCAATCAAAGTCACACTGCCGACTTTACCGTTTTCTTCATTAATTTGTTTAACGGTTTTGTTCCACATGAAGTCGATTTTTTCATTATCAAAAGCACGTGCTTGTAAAATGCTTTGTGCACGAAGCTTATCGCGTCTATGAACGATCGTTACTTTTGACGCAAAGCGTGTGAGGTACACACCCTCTTCTACCGCAGAGTCTCCTCCACCAATGACGACGAGCTCTTTGTTTTTAAAGAAAGCACCGTCACATACTGCACAGTAAGAGACGCCTCGGCCGCCAAGTTCTTTTTCACCTGGTGCACCGATTTTTTTGTATTCCGCACCTGCTGCAATAATGACAGAGCGTCCTTTGTATTCTTTTGAACCGGCTTTGACGATTTTGTACTCTTCACCATCTACGATTTCTTTGATATCGCCATATGCATACTCAGCACCGAATTTCTTCGCATGGTCAAACATTTTATTTGAAAGTTCTGGCCCTAAAATGCTTTCAAAGCCAGGATAGTTCTCGACATCTTCCGTATTAGCCATTTGACCGCCTGGAATCCCTCTTTCAATCATCAATGTTGAAAGATTTCCACGTGATGTATAAACAGCGGCTGTCATTCCGGCAGGTCCCGCTCCAATGATGATCGTATCGTAGATTTTTTCTTCTGACACAACTGTCACTCCCTCTTCAATTGCTGCTAGCATTTCTTATTAGAATGCCCTTGGGTGATGCTTCCATTCATGACAGAAAGCATCCATCCCACTCTTAGTTTTATTCCTTACCCATATCCTATTAAATCTGCGGATAATAAGCGAATCATTTGCTCATATCTTCAAAAAAAGAAAAAGCTTCCTTAAACTGCTGTTTAAGGAAGCCTGTTTACGGTTATATAGTAAGTAATGATTTATTCAACGACTCTTCTTACAACGCCATTGAATGCTTTTTTCCAGTAAACATTGCTCATAGAGTCAACTGAAACACCGCGAGAGCTGTTATCGTTCAAGAATGTACCATTTCCTAAGTAAATACCAACGTGTCCATTTACTTTATACGTATCAAAGAACACAAGGTCTCCGCGTTTCATGTCAGATGCACTTACAGCTCTTCCTTTACCTACAAGCGTATCTGTTGTTGTACCGCCAACTGGTCCAAGGTTGATGCCTGCTGATGCAAATGCCCAGCGAACGAATGAAGAACAGTCAAAACGACGTGCGTCAATATCAGCTTGAGATCTGCCGCCAGCCCATTTATATGGAGATTGTCCAACAATGGTAGAGCCTGTGCTGATCGCACCTTCGATTCCGCCTACGTTACTGCTGACAGGTGATCCACCGCCAGTAGATGGCTTCTTGCTTGGTGAACTGCTGTTGTTGTTATTATCGTTGTTATTTGAAGATCCACTGTTACTGTTATTTGAAGACGGGCTGCTGTCGTTCGTTGAGCTGTTGTCTTCTGCTTGAACACTAGCTTGACGCTGCTGTTGTCTTTGTACTTTTTCTTCTTTAGCTTTTTGAGCTGCTTCTCTTGCTTCTTTTTCAGCTTGTTTTTGAGCAGCGATTGTTGCGTCTTTTTCAGATGCAATGCTGTTAGCCTCACTGTTTAACTCGCTGATTTGAGAAGAAGCACTTCCCTTTTGCTTTTTCACTTGCTTGAATAGCTTGTCTTTTTCATCCAGCTGTTTATTCAAGTCTGTTTGAAGTGTTTCAAGCTTTGTAAGTGTCTTTTGAACATCTTCAAGCTTTGTGTTTAATTCGTTTTCAGACTTTTGAAGCTCAGCTTTGTCTTTTTCTTGCTCTTTAATGATTTCGCTGTCTGCGTTGATGAGTGTAGATACTGCACCTGCACGGCTGATGAAATCGCTAAAGCTTTTCGCTCCTAGTAATACATCTATGTATTTCGTAGAACCGCCGCTTTCTTGAAGCGCACGTACACGCTTTTTCAAGAATTTGTTTCGATCTTCAATACGTTTTTCAGTATCAGCAATGTCTTTTTTGAGTGCATTGATTTCTTTTTTCGTTTGTTCATTTTCTTTTTGTTTTTCTTCGATTTGATCACTTGTTTTTAAAGCTTTCTCGTCAATTTCTTTTAGCTTTAGTGCAAGTGCCTCTTGTTTTGCTTCAAGCTTTGAAAGCTCATCTTTTTTCTTTTGAAGGTTTTTGTTGACCTCAGATTGCTTGCTGTCCAGCTCTTGTTTCTTTTGTTCAAAGTTCTGTGCGTTTGCTTCATGAGTAAATGGGATAAATAAACTGCTCGCTCCGATGACCGAAGCTAAACCGAAAGTAATAAACTTTTTCACGAATAGTTCCTCCTTTGACAATTTCCAAGCGACATGAGAAAGCAGCAAATTCTCTGCGATCAATCTGTGCTATCTATGTCTTTCTTCCTGATTGATCAGTCAGATGTTGACCAGATTGTTTCTATCACTAGGTGTTTCATTATGTATAGTAAAATATCTAAATATATGTCTTTGTTTTAATCCACGATTTTCATTATACATGAGACATCGACAAAATGAGCTAATATTTTTATTACATTTATGTTTCAAAAACATGTCGTGATTGTCATACTTCGCCAAATCCTTGCAAATCCCACCTTTTTATCCAAGAAAAAAGCATGACCTTTTCGGCCATGCTGCAATCTTCTAAATCTATTTACCTATTCAATCAATTAATGTACAAATGACTTGTTCATATTTAGACAGTGTTTGAACACTGATTTGAAAAGAGGCTGCAATCTCTTTTTTGCTAATAGATTCTTCTTGCTCCTGCATCCATAAATAATAAGATGCTGCTGCCCATGCAGGCGCATTTTTCTTATCTACGCCAGAAGCACGTGCCTGCTGAATAATATGGAATAACCAAAAATAAGGCATATGGCTGTCAGGCTGAACCGCTTCTTCCAAGCTGGATGCCGCCTGTTTTGCGAAAACCGCATCTTCTGAAAAAGACCGTTCTTCCATTTCATCTTCGTATAAGAGCAGTTCAATAAATTGCTGTTCGAAGGCTGTTTTCGCTGCGCGTGCATCAAGGACAGATTGAAGAACATCACGTTCCCCTTTTTGTTTGCTTACATAGTACGCCGTCAGCCGCTCCTTAATGGAGACCATTGGCTCAGTCTCCTCAGGTTTATCCTGCCACGGCTTGATTTCATCTGCATCGATATCTTCTTCGACCATCTTATCCCAAACCGTCTGTGCAAGCGTTTTGTGACCTGTATAATAAGCTGCGCTTGCGAGCCAGTATAAAAATGTACTATCTCCTTGAAAGCCTGTTTTGTACAAAGAATAAAGCCATTTAAAGGCCCATTCAAATTCTCCAACTAGGGCAAATGTTGCGCCAAGCTTATAACGCTGTTCACTTAATATTGGATACACGTGCGTTAATTGCTTTGCTAACGTATTGACCTTTTCTTCTTCTTTTTCATAATGATAGAAGACAAGCTGGTTGCAAAGGGCATGCAGATTACCCGGATTTTCATCTAAAACCCGGTTCAGCATCTCTTTCGCCTGATGGATTCGACCAGAATAAAAATAGGCCAATGCGAGATTATTGTACGCTGACCAAAATTCTGGATACTCAACAATCATCTGTTCCAGCATCTCAATGGCTTCATCAAGCCTGCCGCTTTCCAGCAAGTGATTTGCTTGATCCTGCTTCACAATCAGGTCATCCTGATCGTAAGGAAAATCTTCGTCCTCTTCGTCACTCATATCGAGCAAGTCGAGAAGGTCATCATTTTCATCTGCAAATTCCCCGTTCTCTTCTAATGAAGCATAGGCAGTCGCTGACTTATATGCCTCTTGAAAGAGTCCTAGATTCGCATAATTATTGGCTTTAAAATAGTGACACTCAAACATATTTTCATCAATATGTTCAAGGATGAAATCAAGCAGTTCATTTGATTGTTGGAAATGACCCATTTCAGTATAAATAATAGCAAGCTGTGACAGCATTTCTACATTTTCAGGCTCAAGTACGATAGCCCGCTGTATGAGCTTACTCGCTTTAGATAGATTTCTTTCTCTATAAGCTTTTAGACCTTTATGAAAAAAGTAATGCCCATCTTGGAATAGCTGGACGACTTGTGTGTGATTATTTTGAGAAGTGTATTTACTCACTGATACCCTCCATTTCGAACAGTGTACCGTGTGTAGTATAACATACTTCAAGAGTCGTCACATAGAACAAAAGAAAAGGAAGGATTTGTTTTTCACTTAGGAAATAAAAAGCCGGAGGTGCCCCCGGCTTTTCACTCGCCTTGATGACGTTTTTTTAATACTTTTAATACATCATCAAGTGGCAATTGCTGTTCACGTAATAACACAAGCAGGTGATACAGAAGATCGGCTGTTTCCCATTTCAATTCTTCTTGATCCCGGTTTTTCGCGGCAATGATGACCTCTGACGCTTCTTCCCCTACCTTTTTCAGGATTTTATCGACCCCTTTTTCAAATAGATAGGTTGTATAAGCGCCTTCTGGCATTTCTGCCTGACGTTTCGCAATCACCTGTTCAAGTTCATTTAAAATGGCAAAACGATCCTGCTCTTCCGTTTGACGCTTCACGCCTTCTTCCGAAAAGCAGCTATAGCTGCCAGTGTGGCACGCTGGTCCACTTGGTGAGACAAGAATAAGCAGAGCATCCTTGTCACAGTCATATCGAATGGATGTGACTCGCTGAGTATGTCCAGATGTGGCGCCTTTGTGCCAAAGCTCGTTTCTTGATCGGCTGTAAAACCATGTTTCCCCTGTCTCTAGTGTTTTTTCATAGGATTCTTGATTCATATACGCCAATGTCAATACTTCCTTACTTTGAGCATCCTGTACAATCGCAGGTATCAGGCCTGCCTCATGAAAGGATAATTCGTTTGCCTGTTTCATCTGACCTTCACCCCGTGTTCTCTCAAGTATGTCTTTACCTCTTGAATTGAAGTCTCTTTATAATGAAAAATGGAAGCTGCTAAAGCTGCATCCGCTTCTCCTTTTGTAAATGCCTCCAGCATATGCTGAGCATTGCCAGCGCCTCCTGAAGCAATGACAGGTACGGTGACAGCTTCTGACACAAGCTTTGTTAATTGATGATCAAAGCCCTTTTTCTCACCGTCGGCATCCATACTTGTCAGCAAGATCTCTCCTGCCCCCCTCAGCACGGCTTCTTTTGCCCAATCGCTAACCTCTATATCCGTTTGACGGCGCCCTCCGTGTGTATAAACCATGTACGCTTTTTTCTCTTCATCGTACTTTGCATCTATTGCGACGACGATGCACTGGGAACCAAAAAAATCGGCACCTTCTGAAATGAGTTCTGGTCTTAAAACTGCCGCTGTATTCACAGATACTTTGTCTGCACCCGCTCTTAATATGCGCTTCATGTCTTCAAGGTGGTTAATTCCCCCGCCTACCGTAAAAGGGATGGCAAGAGTGGACGCCACTTGTTTGACCACATCTACCATCGTTTTCCGGCCTTCATGAGAGGCAGAAATATCAAGAAAGACGAGTTCATCCGCCCCTTCCTCATCATATATCTGCGCTAATTCTACCGGATCACCAGCATCCTTTAAGCCGAGAAATTGCACCCCTTTGACCACACGACCTTCCTTCACATCGAGACATGGGATGATTCGTTTTGTCATCATACGCGGTCAAGCCCTTCAATTGCTTCAGCTAAAGTAAACCGCTCCGTATAAAGTGCCTTTCCAATGATTGCACCAGAAACGCCTGACTGTTTTTGTGCTGACAGCTTTTGGAGATCGGCTACCGAACTGATACCGCCTGAAGCAATGACTTGTTTGCCAGTAGCTTCTGCTAAGCGAACTGTACTTTCTACATTAGGACCAGCCAGCATGCCATCCATTTGAATATCCGTGAAAATAAAGACCTCCGCGCCTTCCTTTGCCAATTCTTTTCCAAGTTCCTCTGCCTTCACTTTCGATGTTTCAAGCCACCCCTCAGTCGATACGAATCCATTTCGCGCATCAATGCCAATCGCTATTTTCTCCCCATATTGCGCAAGCATTTTTTTCACAAAGGCAGGGTTAGAAACAGCCGAGCTGCCAAGGATGACTCTAGCTACACCATTGTTTATATAAAAGGCAACGTCTTCTTCTGTCCGAATGCCGCCACCAATTTGTACATTTACATCTAAGGATGAAGCAATCGCCAGCACATGCTCATGATTGACGCGATTCCCCGCTTTCGCACCATCTAGATCAACGAGATGAATCCACTTTGCTCCTTCATTTGCAAATCGCGTCGCCATATCGAGCGGCGAATCTCCATAAATGGTTTCTTGATCATAATCTCCTTGCACGAGCCGTACACATTTGCCATTTCTCATATCAATTGCTGGATACAATGTAAATTCACTCATTTGTTCACCCTCTGTTCGTTTGCTAATTGAATAAATTGTTTGAGCAGCGCCATGCCCGTTGTACTGCTTTTTTCAGGGTGAAACTGTGCGCCTAGCACATTTCCCTTGCCGACAACTGCTGGTACTTGAACGCCATAGTCTGCGCTTGCTAATTGCTCTTCTGGATTCATATCCCTCACATAATAAGAGTGAACAAAGTACGCAAATCCTTCGGATACCCCGTCAAACAATGGGGAGGGCTGATGAAATGTGAGCTCATTCCACCCCATATGAGGCACCTTCAGCCTTTGCCCATCATGGTCACGATCCTTTAAAAGAACGACACGCCCTTTTAGCAGCCCCAAACCTTTCGTACGCCCTGCCTCTTCGCTTTCTTCAAATAACAGCTGCATCCCAAGACAAATGCCAAATAGCAGCTTTCCTTCCTGCACTACTTGGTGGATAAACGCCTCAAGCCCTGTCTGTTTTAACAGCTGCATCGCATCACGAAACGAACCGACCCCAGGCAAAATATAAGCATCTGCCTTTTTGAGCTCCTCCACATCAGCGGAGACAATATAACGGGCACCTGCTCGTTCCAGTGCTTTTGATACGCTGAACAAATTTCCCATTCCGTAATCAATGACTCCGATCATTAGAGCATCCCCTTTGTCGAAGGAATCCCTTTCACACGTGGATCAATGGTTGTTGCTTCATCCAAAGCACGTGCCATCGCTTTAAAAATAGCTTCAATTATATGGTGCGTATTGCTTCCATAGTGAACAATTACATGAAGGTTTATACGAGCTTCTAACGCAAACTTCCAAAGAAACTCATGTACGAGCTCTGTATCAAAGGTACCGACCTTTTGACTTGGAAAGGCCGCTCTCATTTCCAAATGAGGACGATTACTTAAGTCGACCACGACCTGGGCAAGCGTTTCATCCATTGGAACAAAGCTGGACCCGTACCGCTTAATCCCCTTTTTATCACCTAACGCTTCCTTAAACATTTGCCCAAGCACGATGCCGATATCTTCTGTTGTGTGGTGATCATCAACATCTGTATCTCCTTTCGCATCAACGGTCAAATTAAAGTGTCCATGCTTCGTAAATAGATCGAGCATGTGTGTCATAAAAGGGACATCTGTTTGAATATCCGCTTTTCCTTCCCCATCAATCTCTAACGATAATGAAATATTCGTTTCATTTGTTTGTCTCGCTGTTTCCGCCTGTCTCATGACGATTCCCCCCGCTTTCTCGATTCAATCGACCTTGCATGTGCTTCGAGCCCTTCTAACCTGGCAAAAGCCGCAATGCTATTCCTGTGTGTCTCAAAGGCTTCTTGACTATATGAAATAATGCTCGTTTTCTTTTGAAAATCGGTCACACCAAGCGGGCTAGAAAATCTAGCTGTTCCGTTGGTTGGCAGCACGTGATTCGGTCCTGCAAAATAATCTCCCACCGGCTCAGGGCTATAACGCCCTAAAAAAATCGCCCCTGCATGCTTGATTTGACCAAGAAATGATTCTGGAAATGCTGTCAGCACCTCTAAATGCTCTGGCGCTAACTGATTGACGACGTCTACTGCACGATCCATGGAATCTGTCACGTATATACGGCCATGATGTTGTATGGATTGTGCAGCGATTGATTTTCTTGGCAAGGTGTCCAGTTGCGCTTGCACCTCAGCTCGCACATTTTCAGCAAGTGTCTTAGACGGGGTCACCAAAATACTAGATGCCAGCGCATCATGCTCTGCCTGAGAAAGTAAATCGGCCGCCACCTCATGTGCTATGGCCGTGTCGTCTGCTAGAACCGCAATTTCACTTGGACCGGCAATCATATCAATGTCTACCTGACCAAATACTTCCCGCTTTGCCAGTGCGACATAGATGTTGCCTGGACCTGTGATTTTATCAACAGGCTGGATGCTTTCTGTTCCATAGGCAAGTGCCGCAATCGCCTGTGCACCGCCCATTTTATACATCTCTGTAATACCGAGCTCCTTCGCAGCAACGAGTACAGCGTCAGAGAGGTAGCCGTCTTTCCCTGGGGGTGTCACAAGGACAATTCGCTTAACACCAGCGACAAGCGCCGGAATCACATTCATTAAAACAGATGATGGGTAAGCAGCTGTTCCGCCGGGGACATACACACCAACTGCATCAAGTGGTGTCACCTTTTGTCCGAGCATCGAGCCATCCTGCTGGTGATAAAACCAAGAGGATGTCAGCTGACGCTCATGGTATGTGCGAATATGACGGATAGCCGTTTGAATCACTTGAATCATGGCTGGGTCCAAACGTTCGGAGGCTTTTGTCATTTCCTCGTCTTTGACAAGCGGATCTTCAAGCAGCACCCCATCAAATTGCTTTGTAAAAGACTGTACCGCTTGATCACCATTTAGCCTCACTTCTTGTATAATCCGCTGAACAGCCAGGCGCTGCTCTTCCGTGCCTGTATCTAAAGTCCGTTTGAGCGAGAGTGTCTCTGTCTCACCTTCTTGTATGTAGGTGATGTTCATGATGTTTCCTCCCCTTCAATGATTCTTGCAAGGCGCTGCGCCATTTCATCGATCACTACATCCTTCATCCGATAGCTCACAGGATTGACAATAAACCGTGATGTAATATCACAAATATGCTCCGTTTCAACAAGTCCGTTTTCCTTGAGTGTTTGACCTGTAGAGACAATGTCTACAATACGATCGGCGAGTCCGATGAGCGGTGCTAATTCAATGGAACCATTCAGCTTAATGATCTCTACTTGCTCCCCTTGTTCTCTAAAATAGGAAGATGCGACATTTGGGTACTTTGTTGCCACACGCGGTGCGACACCGCCCCAGCTGGCTCCCGGCAATCCGGCAACCGCTAAATGGCATTTACTGATGTTTAAATCAAGCACCTCGTACACATCACGAGCTTCTTCGAGCATGACATCCTTTCCTGCAATGCCAACATCTGCTACACCGTGCTCTACATAAGTCGTCACATCCATTGGCTTCGCTAAAATAAAGCGGAGGTTTTCTTCCGGTACATCGATGATTAACTTTCTTGAATCCTCGAATTCCTCTGGCAGTTGATATCCTGCCTGCCTTAACAGCCCTGCGGCTTCTTCAAATATTCGGCCCTTTGGCATCGCCATCGTCAACACTTTACCCATTTTGCTCTCCCTTTCTAGCGCCGATAAAATAAGTCACCTGCTCAAATGCCTTGGTCATCGCGTCAATATTTTCAATCCCTGCTAAGTCTTGCAGCACGATCTTTTTCCCTTTTGACCGCTCCTTTTCTGCAAAAGCAAAAGCTTCCAGTCTTTGTTCTTTACTAAAAATCACTGCCTCCTGCGGTTCATTGATTTCTTTTGCATCAAGCGCTTCAAGCAGACGATCTAATCGAAGTCCGAATCCTGTAGCTGGTGCAGGTGCATCAAAATGAGCAAGCAAGTGGTCATATCTGCCGCCACTTCCGATGACTGACCCAACATGATCTGCAAATACTTCAAACAAAATACCCGTGTAGTAGCTCATATGACTCACCATGCTTAAATCTAGACGGATATATTCTGTACAGCCGTAATCTTCAAGTGTCTCCCAAAGCGACTTTAACTGCGTGAGCACCTCTTTTCCTTCTTGTGAAACGACGATTTCCTCTGCCCGCTCTGTGACTTCCTGGCCGCCTCTTAACTCTAAAAGCTGTAACAGCCTCGTTTTATCGATGGAGGAGAGTGGCAATTGCTTCACATGCTGACGATATCCTACATAATTCTTTTCATATAAGAATCGGCGAAGGACGTTTGCACGCTCTGTATTTCCCAGCACATCTACAAATAACGTCTCTGCTAAAGCGACATGCCCAATTGCAATTTTGAAGGAATTGAGCCCAGCATTTTTTAATGCGAATACGACAAGCGCGATCACTTCAGCATCTGCACTAATCGAACCGTCTCCAATCAACTCAATTCCGACCTGTTCAAATTCTGATGGTCTTCCGCCTTCTCTTTCCTGTGCCCGGAACACATTGGCCGCATACCCAACGCGAAGCGGAAACGCCTGTTCATGAAGCTTTGAAGCTGCCACTCTAGCAATAGGTCCCGTCATATCTGGTCTGAGTACAAGGGTTTGCCCGTTCTGATCTAACAGCTTAAAGAGCTGTGTATCTGTAATCGCCGATTGAACACCGACTGTATCGTAAAATTCAAGCGTTGGTGTTTCCATCAACCGGTAACCCCAACCATTCATGACCTCTGTTAAGGAATGTCTCACTTTTTTCTTCGTCTCATACAATCCTGGTAATGAATCCCGCATACCATACGGTTTCTCAAACATAAACATGTTCTTCTGCACCTCCAACACATTAAAACAAAAAATTCCGAATCCTTTAGTTCGCTAATATGATAATATGCTAACAAAATAAAGTGATTAAATCAATCATTTTTATTTTCTCTCTATTTTCACGAAAAATTTGTGGAATTATTACATTCAAGTGACACCTATCTCTTTTCTGCATGTTGGATGAAAGAACGTGCTATAATACATAAAAATATTGAATAACACAGGAGATTACAGTGAAGTTCATCCAGACATTAATCTTAACTTTGTTGTGCGCATGCCTTGTTTATTTCGGCTTTATATACGTGACACAAATCGACCAAGTCAAGAAGACAGCTTCGCCACACGAAGCAGCCAAAGAAAAAGAAAACGATACGGCACTCGCAGCTGAAGAAACACGATCAACGAAAAAAACAGATACCACCTATTCTTCCTTAAAAGGAAGCAAAAAAGCCATGGACGTCATCCTCTACAATCAAATGGATGCCCCAAAGCTTTATAATGGATGCGAAGTCACAAGCTTAGCGATGCTTCTTCATTACAGCGGCTACGAGCAAGTGACGAAAGACACATTGGCAAATGAAATTAAACGTGTTCCACTCAATTATGAAAATGGCTTAAAAGGAGACCCACATGACGGGTTTGTAGGCGATATGGAGAATGGACCAGGTCTTGGTGTATACCATGAACCTATTTATCAGCTTGCGAAAAAACATGCGGGCGCTCAAGTCGTCGACTTAAGCGGAAAACCTGTCAAAAAGGCCATCTATCAATCACTTGAAAAAGGGTATCCTGTTTGGGTGATTACCACATCCACCTTTGACAAAATAGATAACATGGAAACATGGAATACACCAAATGGCAAAATAGATGTAAGCTTTAATATGCATAGCGTGGTCATCACAGGCTATGACAAGGAGCATGTCTACTTAAATAACCCATACGGAGAAAAGAATCAAAAAGTCGATCGCGATCAGTTTGAAGATTCTTGGGAACAGATGGGCAGGCAGGCGATTATCATTAAAGCCTAGAACAATTTCTCTTTGAAAACATGAAAAACCATCCTCTATCCGAATAGAGGATGGTTTTTTTCATGATGATGCTTCTATGATTTCCTTCAGGCGCTCCTCAAGCTTTTCAGCTGTCATCGCTCCTCCGCCTACACTGAAGTATTCATCCCCTTTTTTTAATAAAAGGGTAGGGTATCCATTCACTTGAAGTTGATGAACCTTCGCAAAGTCGGCATACGCAGCATTGATGACTTCTTTTGTTTTCATTCGTTCAATGACGGCTTTAGGATCAAGATGATGTGCCAGAGCGATCTCCTGATACGTTTCATCATCGCTCAGGCTTTTTCCGTCTTGATAAAAAGCCTTTTGCATCGATGCTGCCAAGTACAATGCACGATCTGGAACAACGGATCTTAATGCTGAAAACCCAATGGCTGCAGCCTCAGAGTCTAAGAGAAATGTCCCGTTTGCTAGCAGCTTCTGATAACGTTCACCAAACTCAACGCCTGTTAGCTGACTGATCCGTTGATTTGCTTCTGATATATGTGGATATTCCTTTATTGGAAGACTTCTTTCTCCTACAAATAAGCCGCCAGATACGAGCGTCAGTGACATTTCAGGATGGTTCTCATGCAAAGTACGGATACTGTTAGAAAACCCATAACACCAGCCACAATACGCATCCCATACATAAATGAGAGACAATTCTTGATCATTCATACGTTAAACTCCTCACTCATCGTTTTTAGCGGCAACGAATCACTTATTCTGCTTCAGATACAACGGTAAAACGTTCTCCAACATGGGCAGCCTGCTCAATTTCATCGACAAGCGCAATGGCGTAGTCGGCATAGCTCACATAGCTGTCACCTTTAGAATTGACAATCAGTTGGTCTTTCCCTTTCACATAAGAACCTGTGCGTTTGCCAGCTGGATCAAAGAATGCAGCAGGGCTGAGGAAAGTCCATTTTAATCCTTCGGTTTGTTGAAGGTCTTTTAGGTTTTCACCTTGCTGTGAAGCAGTAGGCACATACTCCTTTGGAAATTCTGGTGTATCAACAAGTCTTGTTGTTTTGGCTTCATCAACAAATAGACTGCCCGCTCCGCCCACAACGATTAAACGCGTATCGGGTACCTCTTTCAAAATATCAATCAGCTTTTTCCCTGCCTCTACGTGAAGGTGCTCTTGTCCAGCAGGTGCGCCAAATGCATTGACGATAACATCAAAGCCTTTGATGTCTTCTGCTTGTAAATGAAACACATCCTTCTCAATAACAGCTACGGATGAATCTGTCACTTTTTTCGCATCTCGAACGATGGCTGTTACCTCATGTCCTCTTGATTGAGCCTCTTTTACAATTTCCTGTCCTGCTTTACCTGTAGCGCCAATAATACCGATTTTCATATGAATTCCTCCTGTAAAATGATTTTATTTAATAAACAAAGGTGTAACCAATTCAGTTACAACAGAGGTAAAAAAAATTGAATAGATCATCCAATTTTTTTGATTAACACCTGCGTTAGTTCACTTAATTTGATCTCAGCAAGCACTTGCTCCATCGCACTTTGAGCGCGGCACAAGATTAACTCAAGCACAGCCTGGATATTTGCACCGATCGGACAGTCAGGATTTGGGCTTTCATGGATTTGAAACAATTCTCCCTCATCCACCACTTCAACCGCTTTATACACATCAAGCAGCGTGATATCGTCTTCACTGCGGTTCAGCTGAGAACCGCCTTTGCCAAGACTCGTTGAGATTAGGCCTGCTTTTTTTAATTTACTCATAATACGGCGGATGACCACTGGGTTTGTATTCACACTTCCCGCGATATCCTCCGATGTCTGTAATGATCCTTTTTCAAGTGATAGCAAGGCCAGAATATGGACAGCGACAGTAAATCTGCTGCTGATTTTCATGTTTTCTCACCTCTGTTGTAATCATTATAGTTACACCATAACATATTGTCAACAAAAAAGTCTGCCGAGCTACTCAGCAGACTTAGATTGACGTGCATTCATTTCTTCTTTCGTATAAATCATGCGCATTGGATTTCCTCCAACAAATGAGCCTGCTGGAACATCCTTATGAACAAGTGTACCAGCCGACACGATCGCCCCATCCCCAATGGTCACACCAGGTAAAATGGTGGAATTGGCTCCAATTAAGACTTCATCCCCAATATAGACTTCCCCAAGTCTGTATTCTTTAATCAAATACTCATGGGTCAAAATGGTGGTGTTATAGCCAATCACCGAATTTCGACCGACCGTGATTTTCTCAGGAAACATGAGATCCACCATGACCATTAAGGCAAACGCTGTATCTTCGCCAACCTTCATACGAAGAAAGGTTCGGTATATCCAATTTTTCATTCCCATAAAAGGCGTGTACCGTGCGATTTGAATGAAAATAAAGTTTTTCACCACTTTGAAAAAGGGGACCGTCCGATAGACTTGTCGTAACGAATTGACCCCTTTTACAGGATATCGATCTGTTTTTCTCAACTCAATCAGCTCCAACAATCGCCAGAAGATCACTCATTTTCTTTAGCATAAAATCAGGGCGATGCTTTAAAAGGGCCTCTTCTCCCTTAATTGACCAAGCAACACCTGCTGTTTTTGTCCCTGCCGCTTGACCAGACAAAATATCGTGATAATTATCGCCGACCATCACCGCTTCATGTGGATCACTGCCAAGCTTGGACAATGCCAGCTGGACTGGCTCCGGATGCGGCTTCTCATTTTGGACATCATCGAGCGTCACAATCACCTCAAAGAATGGCTCTAAACCGGTCAGCTTCAATCCCATTAACACTGTGTCACGTATCTTTGTTGTGACAATTCCAAGCTTAAATCCTCGATCCTGCAAGACTTTCAATGTATCTATAACAGTCTCATATTCAGTCACGAGCAGATCATGCTGTTCATGATTAAACGTACGGTACATCTGAATCATGTCATCCGTTAGATCAGGGTCCATCGCAGAGAATGTATCAAATAATGACGGACCAATGAAATGGAGGATCTCTTCACGGCTGTACTGACCAGGGTAATAATGATCAAGCGTATGTTGAAATGAAGCAATAATTAATTCATTCGTATTGATTAATGTGCCATCTAAATCAAATAGCACGGTGTTAACAGTTGATTCGTTCATATGGCTTCCTTTCTAACAGCTACGAGCTCGCGCTTTCGCCAAATATAGCTAATGGCAGCTGTTAATAAAATAGCAGATATCAGGCGGATGACAAGAAGCGGCCACACAGGAATCCCAAGTGGAATAAATATCAGCGTATCTTCGACCACTGCATGGCAGGCAACAAGGAAAATGAAAGCAAGGGTTAAATCCTTTTTACTCACGCCGTCCTCTTCCACTGCCTTCATCATCACGCCAGCTCCGTATGCCAGACCAATGGTTAACCCAGCGACCATCGTCATCGACGTATTTTCTTTCATTCCAAGCATTCTCGTAAATGGAGACAGCCACTTAGACAACGTATGGAGCCATCCTAAATCTCTCATGAATTGAATGATGATCATGAGAGGGATGACGATACAGGCGAGCTGGAGCACACCGAGTACGGCTTTTTGTAAAGCGAGAAGAACGATCATGTACCAGCTGGAAGGCACATCAGCCGTCTGAGCTGCTGTCAGCAGTCCATATTGTGCCGGCTCCTGGCCTCCCTGCCAAACGAGATGAATGACAATAGCCGAAATAACAGCAAGACTGATTCTGACAAGCAAAATGACAGACACTCTCAGTCCAACCTTTGCTGCAACAGTCGATTCGATGATCAGGTTATGGCAAAAGGACAGCATCACGGCCAAAATGAACACTTCCTTCACAGGAAGATCTAGTGTCAAAATGGCGGCAATGCCAGCATACAAGTTCAACACATTTCCTAATACAAGAGGAATAGCTGCTTCTCCTGAAAGACCAAACAATCCCATAAATGGCCGTGTGAATTGAATCATCCAATCCATAACAGGCGTATGCTGCAAGATACTGACGAGAATGGTAACCGGAAAGATGACTTTTCCAAGTGTCCAAGTTGTCGATAGCCCTGCTTTTAAGCCGTTTTTCCATGTCTCCTGCATCCTTCTGATCCCCCCTGCTTTAATTCGATGAGTTGTTCTCTTTATACGGGATCGATGCGTGACCTTTTATTCTTCTAAAGATCAGCAGCAGAACAGCCACTACAAAAATGGCAATCGAAATCATTTGAGCGATTCGAAGATGTTCTGTCAGCATCAAACTGTCCGTTCTCATACCTTCTATGAAGAAACGACCGATTGAATACCAAATTAAATAAGACAAGAAGATTTCGCCTCTGCGCATCGATGCTCTACGTAATAAAACCAAGATCACAACACCGGCAAGATTCCATAATGATTCGTATAAGAACGTTGGGTGATAATACGTCCCATCAATATACATTTGATTAATGATAAACTCAGGCAAATGCAAATTCTCTAAAAAGGCTCTTGAAACAGCCTCACCATGCGCTTCCTGATTAATAAAGTTCCCCCAGCGTCCAATGGCCTGCGCTAGTAAAATACTAGGTGCTGCCACATCGGCTATTTTCCAGAAGGACACCTTTTTCACTTTTGTGAAGACGATTGCTGTCAGCACAGCGCCTATCAGCCCGCCATGAATGGCAATTCCGCCATGCCAAATCTTAATGATTTCATTTGGGTGCTGCTGATAGTAATCCCATTCGAAGGATACATAATAAATTCGTGCACAAATAATCGCTATTGGAATGGCAAATAAGATTAAATCAATAAACGTATCTTTATTGATTCCTCTTTTCTCACATTCTCTCAGTGCGAGCCAGAGTCCTAGTAAGGCTCCTACCCCAATGATCACACCATACCAATGAACCGAAAGAGGTCCGAGCTGAAAAGCAATCGGATCAATTGGCTGAATCGCTTCGTTCATATAGACAACTCCTATTCATCTTGGCCATTGTCTTCAATGACATCGGCTAGTTTACTTGTAAATTGTTCCGCCGCATTATGTCCCATGCGTTTTAACCTGAAGTTCATCGCAGCCACCTCAATGATAACCGCTAAGTTTCGCCCGGGCCGGACAGGGATGGTCAGCTTCGGTACATCTGTATCGATGATTCGCATCTTCTCTTCTTCAAGTCCTAAACGATCGTACTGTTTGCCTTGTTCCCAAAGCTCAAGATTCATCACAATCGTAATTCTCTTATAGCTTCTGACAGCCCCAGCTCCAAATAAGGTCATCACATTAATAATGCCTAACCCGCGGATTTCTAAAAGATGTTCAATCAGCTCTGGTGCGCTTCCGACTAACGTATCCTGATCCTCTTGACGGATTTCTACACAATCATCTGCGACCAGCCTGTGTCCTCTCTTCACTAATTCTAAGGCTGTTTCACTTTTTCCTACTCCGCTTTTTCCAATTAACAATACACCTACACCATATACATCTACGAGCACACCATGAATAGCAGTCGTTGGTGCAAGCTTGCTTTCTAAAAAGTTGGTCAAACGACTCGACAGTCTTGTCGTTTTTAGGCTTGAACGTAACACAGGTACGCCATTTTCATTTGAAGCTTCAATTAATTCCTTCGGCACTTCACGATCTCGTGACAAAATAATTGCAGGGGTAATATCAGTACAAAGAGACATCATTCTCTGCTTTCGTTCGCGTTCTGGGAGCTGTTCAAAAAAAGAAAGCTCTGTTTTCCCTAAAAGTTGAACTCTTTCTTTTGGGTAATATGTAAAATAACCAGCCATTTCAATACCTGGTCTGGAAAGATCACTGATTGTAATGGGACGATTAATCCCTTCTTCCCCACTTACCAGTTCAAGATGAAATTGTTCCATTATGTCCTTCGTACGAACTTTCGGCACGCTTCTTCCTCCTTTTATCACAGGCGATTCAGAAATACAGCTCTATTTTATCACTTTCAATGATGATCCCAAAACAGTATTTTATCCTGATCCTGTTTCCGTTCATTTACTGGTATAGACAACTATACTTAAAAAGGGTAAACTAAGTCAAAGACAATGACTAAAGGGGGCACAATCATGAGCAACTCTTTATTGCTCTCCAATATTCATATTGTGACAAAGACCGAAATGATTGCAAACGGTTTTGTCGGTTTACGCGGCGGCAAGATTGACTATATTTCAACAACACCACCGACAGGAAATTATGAAAAAGTATATATTTCCCGGGAAAACTTTTATTTACTTCCCGGAATGATTGATATTCACATCCATGGCGGATATGGAGCAGATATGATGGATGCGACATCAGAAGCCATGAATACACTCGCTGACAACTTACCATCAGAAGGAACGACAAGTTTTTTAGCCACAACCATCACTCAAAACCATCATGAGATAGAGCAAGCACTTAAAAATGTCGCCCAGTGGAAACAATACAATGAAGAACAAGCAGGCGTTCAGGCACAATGTTTAGGTATCCATCTTGAAGGTCCTTTTATTTCTAAAGATAAAGCAGGGGCACAGCCTGTTCAATGGATAAAGCAGCCCGATCGCCCTCTTTTTGAAAAATGGCTGGATGCTTCTGAACAGCTTATTCGAATCGTCACGTTCGCACCTGAGGAAGACCCTGATTTTGCTTTTCTTTCCTTGTTGCAAGAAAAAAACATTATTCCTTCTATTGGACATACGAATGCCCAACATGACATGATTGAATTAGCAGCAAAGCATGGTGCACGCCATGTCACACATCTTTATAATGCACTGAGTTCGTTTCAGCATCGTGAACCAAACGCTGTAGGAGCTGCTCTTACAAACAAGGATCTCCATACTGAGCTGATTACGGATGGGATACACTCCCATCCACTTGCCATCAAGCTGGCGTATTTGGCAAAAGGAAGTGATCGTTTAATGATGATCACAGACTCGATGCGCGCAAAAGGACTTGGAAATGGCACGTATGAATTTGGGGGCCAAACAGTCACAGTCAGCGGCGAAAAAGCTTTACTGGCAGATGGTACACTTGCAGGATCAATTCTGCGAATGAAAGATGGCGTCAAACGAATGAAACAGATCACACATTGTGAATGGACAGAGATAGCAAAGATGACCTCAACTAATGCAGCCATTCAGCTAGGACTTGATCAGCAGCTTGGTTCGATTGAAGTTGGAAAACAAGCAGACCTTGTGATCTGGGATGAGTCTGGTGAACTAATGATGACGATCTGCCATGGACAAATCGTCTTTGAGAAAAAGGAGGCCAACCACTAATGAACATCATTGAATTTGAAGATAAAGAACAATTAGGAAAAGAAGCAGCAGCCCTGATCGCGCGCACAATCGCTTCTAAACCAGATGCCGTACTCGGCCTGGCAACGGGCGGTACACCTCTTGATACGTATCAAGAGTTAATTCACCTTCATCAATCACAACAATTGTCTTTCAAACAAACAAAAACAGTCAATTTAGATGAATATGCAGGGCTTGATTCAGATCATGAAAATAGTTATATGACCTATATGAAACGTCATTTATTTGATCATATTGATCTTCCACAGGATCAGTATTTCCTTCCAAATGGCGCTACACCTGATTTAGAAAAGGAATGCTTAAGATATGATCAGCTCATTCAAAACATAGGCGGCATCGACCTTCAACTTCTTGGAATCGGTCAAAATGGACATATTGGTTTTAACGAGCCCGGTACTCCGTTTAACTCAAAGACTCATGTCGTGCAACTAGATGAAAATACCCGGCAGGCCAATGCAAGATACTTTTCTTCTATTGATGAAGTGCCTACACATGCCATCACCATGGGCATTGCGAGCATTCTTTCTAGTAAAAAGATTCTCCTTCTTGCATCAGGAAAATCAAAAGCGGAAGTGATACAATATTTAGAACAGACTGAGATACATCCAGACTTCCCAGCATCTGCTCTGAAACTTCATGAAGATGTGACGATTTTGATTGATCGAGAAGCTGGTTCACTACGCTAAAGCTAAACACGAGAGGATTTTCACATGTTTATTGATAAGCAGTCACCTATTCCGATGTACCATCAGATTATGGAGAATTTGAAAAAACAGATTGAGGATGGAACATTAGCACCTGATACACTCATTCCTTCTGAAAGAGAATATGCCGAACGCTTTGGTATAAGTCGAATGACTGTCAGACAAGCCTTATCGAATCTTGTGAACGAAGGATATTTGTATCGACAAAAAGGAAAAGGCACCTTTGTGAGCCGAAAAAAATTTGAACAGCCGCTTCAAGGTTTAACAAGCTTTACAGAGGATATGCGTCAGCGTGGTCTTAAAGCTTCAAGCCAGCTGATTGATTTCACAAAAACCGTCTGTCCAGATCACTTGCTGCCTGTCTTACAACTGTCAAATGGCGATGATATATTTGAACTCAAACGGATACGCCTCGCAAATGATGAACCGATGGCGATTGAAACGAGCTATATCCCTGAAGCATTTGCAGGAGATTTAACAAGAGAACATTTAACTGGCTCTATATATGAATATATAGAGACTCAAACAGGCCTTACAATTGCTCATGCAAAACAAGAGCTTGAAGCGAATGTTGCTTCAAATGAAGAAGCACACGTGCTGTCTATTTCAACAGGCGATCCCGTGCTCTCAATCGCAAGAACGACTTATTTTCAGAATGATATTCCGTTTGAATATGTTCTTTCCGTTTATAGAGGAGATCGTTACAAGCTCATTCATACAATGGAAAGATAAACAGTGCCCTTATAAAAGGAGCACTGTTTTTATTTCCTAAGAAATGTTTCTTCACGATCATTTTTTGTATGAATTTTCCATATCGGTGAAATCGCTTTTCCTTGAAAACGATCTTTTGCTACGGTGTACCAATAATAGTCTTCGTTTGGCTTTAAGCCTTTCCACTCAAAGCTCGCTTTTTTGCCGCTTTTTACGCCGCGCGCCTCTCCTATCAAAACATTTGTGTACACATTGAGTTCAAAATAGTTGGTTTTGACAGATTTCATTTTCGGCGTCAAATCCACATCGATTGAAAATTCATCCTGATCTCCATACGTTTTAGGATCGTAGAAATGCTCTTGATTCATGTAAGGCGAGTATGTCGTAAAATGAAGCTGGTTTTTTTCTTGATCGGCTGTTATCAATCGCATAAACCCTTGTCCACCTTCAGGTCCTGACTGATAATCGGCGAGTATTTGATATACTTTCCGGTCTACTTTACCATCCTTGTCATCGTCAAGCTCATCTACTTTCCTGCTCGCTCCGTGATAGTGACCGCTAAATACCGCCACTATATTTGGATGACGTTTCACTACCTGATGGAAGATGAGCTCGCCAATCGGACTGCGGTTGCCACTGACCAACAAATACTCATGGAAATTTAAAATGACGATACGGTCTGGATGCTCAGAAATCACACGGTTCAACCAATCAATTTCATCTTGCTTAATCCCCCAGCCCATGTATACCATCATATAATCATTGCCACCGGCAGAGATGAGATCATAATGACCTCGATTGTTTTGATAGGATTCACCATAGTACGGTTTATTTGCAAAGCGTTTCTCACCGAAATATTTCCCATATTCCGCATAAAAACCGTCCTTATGTCGAACATCATGATTTCCTGCTAAAACACCATAAGGAATCTGATGCTCATCTAACACGCGCATAAACGTATCGGCTCGTTGCCATTGTTTATCTTTTGAATCATCCACAATGTCACCTGTATGGAACACATATTGAATGTTTAACTTTTCTCTCTGGTCTCTGATCCACTCGACCATTTGTTTAAAGATATGGGGATAGCTCTTTGCATAATATTGTGTGTCAGACATCCAAACCATCTTATATGGCTTTTGCGCTTTACTGATTTCATCCTGTACAAGCAAATCAAACGTATGATTCTTCATGTACTGTCTGACGGACAGCAGTCCTTTCAGGTAAAATTCCTTTTGATTCTTAGCAAAATGATGAGTAATTTTATCCCACTTTTCTTGCTGATGATTCCATGCATACATGGTCACCTTTCTCCCTGTCAATGAACTCCCTTTCCATATCGCTTCGACGACATCCTTTTCACGTACATCTTGATGAACCTTGATTTGAAAACGATGATAGGGAAAACGATGTAAATCCTTCGTTTCAACTGACTTACCATCAGCAAATGCAATGCGATTCCTTTCTTCATGAGAAAAAATCATTTCTCCTTTTTCGTTAAAGCTCTTTGGCGGTTCTGTCTCCGCTGCATATTTCAAAATGTTCATTGATGGATGCAACGATGTATATTGATACGCACGGTAAAAGGAATAATCCAGCTTATCATTCGTTGGGTCCTTGGTGAGCACAGTTTGCTTTGACGATTTCATTTTCGTCTTATCTGCTACACGTTCTGGTGGCTCAGGGTGTTCATGCACCGTTTTGAATTCCTTTTTCACCGTCGTCAAGTTCCCTGCTGCATCTTTTGCTTTAATTGTCAACGTGTGCTCCCCCGGGTTTAATTCGCTAGAGGACGTCTGGTATGGCAACGAAATTGGCTTGCCATCTACATATGCCTTCATCTCCTCTATGTCACTCCAGCGATCCGTTACGTTTGCTTTTAACGTAAAGGCTCCTTTATATGGATCGTTTGTTTGGACATTGGTCTTAATTTTTGGACCTGTATTATCGACCATCACATGTACAGATGCATGCTCGTCTGAGGTTTTGGCCTCAATCAGGTGCGGCCCCTCTTTCAACCTTCTTGTATCCCACTTCATAAACGTTGAAACATAAGCTTCTTTTGGTATTTCAAATTGAAATGTTCTGACCTTTTTGGCGTTACCACTGTCACCCATTCTCCATTCTTTTTCCGGCTTTGCATTGATTGGAGGAATTTGAGTTCCATTCGACAAAATCATCCGGACGTTTTTTAATTCAAAATCATCGTGATTCTCTCCAGGCAGCCGGTCTACTGGAGAAGTCTTTGTTCCAGCATGGAAAGAGATTGTTTGGAGACCTTCTTTTTTCATCTCTGCTTCTGGTATTGGCATTGTATAGGTACGATACACTTTTGTCGAATCATCAAAAATAGAAAGTAAGTGCTTACCTATGGACACACCATTTTTAAAATATAAATTTGTCCCTTTGACATCAAATGCAATATATGGATCTGCTTCAAGGGCAGAAAACACTTGCTGATTCCGCTTTCCATCTATCAATAATTCAATGCTTTTTTTCTGATCAGACGTTGCTTTTAATGGAAATAATCCTGAAACCGTATCTCCTTCTTCTACATTGAATCGAAGGCCATGAGCTTTGCTAACTTGCTCCACATCAATTATTTTTTTCATCGTCATTGCTGTATTTTCACCGTCTGACGCTTCAAGCTGATATTCCAATTGTTCTTTACCAATCAACACAGGTGAGTAAATAATATGATGAAATAACCGGTCGTTATGATCTTTTTGAAGCAGTATCTCCTTAAAATCATCTTTCCGATTTGTTCGATAGCGAAGCTTGACGGTTTTGACGACCTGATCATCCTGTACATCTGCTTTAATCTCTATGCTTTCAGTTGGTTTCACTGGTTTCCTCACTGTCATATCTTCAATCACAGGTTTATGGATATCTTGAGAAATTTCTTTTTTCTCAGATGGAATTTGTGCTTTTAGCACTTTTCCAGGCGTAGGCTCTTCTTCAATATTCGAGATCAGCTTCATTTGCGAAGTACCGTCCATTGGATATTTGAACAGCAAAGATTTATGCTCACTAAACCATGAAGGCTTCAAACGAAATGCTGCTGAAGAAATCTCCTCCCCTATATTTGTTGTGATGGAAACAAGACGGGATTTAGAGTTGGACAGCCCTTTGCTTTCGATGACAGATACATGCTCTCCCTCTTTTAATTGACTTTTGTACATAGCATTGAAGTCCGCTACAGTTAAATGCTCCTGTCCTTTTTTCCTCAGCCAGAAAACATACGGTTTTCCAGGTGAAAGAGTGACTGGATTTGTGTGAAAGGAATACACATCATCCATTTCAGTTCCTTGTGCAGGATTGCGATAGCGAAGCTGATAATGTTTAAGAGAGATAGGCTCATGTGTTGTGTTATATACCTCAATAAATTCAAATGCATCTTTGCCTTTGCGATTTTTTGAATTGACAACAATTTCTGTGATGACTAAGTCCGGAATGCGCGAAAGATCCTCTTCAAATCCATTTAAGTGGACAGATTGTTCTGCCGTTTTGATCACGGACTTTTGCGTAAGAAACTCTGTATAGTAACGAACGGTTGAATTCCATAATTGATCTGGCGGAATTTTCGCGGTAAATTCTGGCTTCATACCTGGCAGCCGTTCCATTGGGATCAAACGGTACCCTAGCTCATCACTTTGTTTATAATACAAGTTCGCAGACAAAATTTGTTCCGGATCCGTAATAGACGCACGAAACTGGAGATCACGGCTTTTTTCCCCTAGAACTGGACGAACATCCACATGAAAGGGATCAAAGATAAAAGGAGAAAAAGGCTTGTCCGGTATATTGACTTGTGTTTGAATAAAAGGCCCTGCTGAAGCAGGCTGATTGAAACAAAAAAGAATGATAAAAAAACATAAAAGCATGATTTGTCTGCTCATGTTCACCATCGTGCACCGCCTCCCTTCGGATATTGTGTCTCCTGAAGGAAGTTTTTATGTCAGATGAAACGGAGAAACGATACAAAATGGGTCAAAAAAACCGTTAGCTTTTTTTCGCTAACGGCTCCACAATTCCTTTTTGTATCAACAGATGGAAAATGGATAATATGACAGCCATCCAAATGGCCGTTCCAAACCCATCAATATTAAAACTATCGCCCATAAAACTTGATGTCATCATAAGTGTGATGGCATTAATCACAAATAAGAACAATCCTAGTGTAAGGACGGTTACTGGAAGCGTTAAAATGATCAAAAACGGCTTCACTAAAATATTGAGCAAGGATAAAATAATACTTGCCACAATGGCTGCGCCAAACCCTTCAATATATACGCTCCCAAGCCCTGGCAGAATGCCTGAATCAAAATATCCCGCAATGACGATTAAAAGTAATGCATTGACTAAAATACTGACGATCCATCTAAGCATTTAGTTAGTGCCTTCTTCCGGAACAACAAAATACCAGATGAAGTAGACCAAGAAAATTGGCATAAATGCTGTCATAAATCCGATGATGACCGTTAAAATGCGAAGCAGAGATGCATCGACACTTAAGTATTCGGCAAGTCCACCAACAACACCCGCTATTTTTTTATCTGTTGCTGAACGATAAAGCTTCTTCATGTAGAATCACTCCTTGTCTGATTGGTGCTTTACTTGTATTGAACCTGTTTTTGTTTCTGCAAAAATGGATATACTGTTCACTGCCTGTTGGTTGGCTTTGATCATTTTCTCTTTTTGTAATGTCTCATTTTTCTCTTTAATCATCTCTGCATCAAGCAAATCGTGAGAAATAGACCCAAGATTGCTTTTCAGCTCAGCGGTCACTGCACACGCACGCGGGATCTGGACGTCCACACTGCCTGTTGTCGTTTTCGCATAAATGGAACGGCACTTTTCATCCGACAGCTGAACCGCTATGTTTCCGTTAAAGCTTTGGGCATCAATTGATTCACTTTTCCCGCGTAGGTCAATGAGCCCATTGATGGTTTCTACTTCAATCATACCACACTCGTGATCCGCCAGTTTAATTTGTCCGTTTGCTGTTTCAATTCCAACCTTTTCAGCCTGTAGAGAGGCAAAAGAGACAACACCATTGGTGGTTTTCGCAGCAAGTTCTTTTGTCTTTAGCTTTTCCCCGCGAATCGGACCATTAAACAGTTTAACCTTGATTTTATCGTATTGGATACGCGGTACATATAAAGTGACATTGACTTTCATCGTCTTCTTTTCGGTCCGGATAAAAAATTTATCCCCTTCGAGGCCGCAGTCCAATTGATTGAGAAATTGCTGTCTTGCCTGCTCTCCGTCTTCTGCACGGTAGATTTTCGCATGGCATTCTGCTCGAATATCGCCATCGTCCCAAGGCATCACATTGAGACTGCCGTTCGCCAATTGAATATCTAAATGAGAGAGCGAAGCGTCTTTGAACTGAAAAATGTGCTCAACGTCGACCGACTGCCCAAAGTTCAAATCAAGATCTACGTCTTTCACCTTTTTCACCGCAGAATCTAACCAGCCAAACAGCTTTGCACCAAGATTTTCGGTACCAGTTCCTTTGCTCTCTGTGCCAGCTTTTTCTTCATGAAAGGTGTGGTCAGCCGTTGATTTTTCTAATGAAACAGACGGACTTTCCTCCAGTTTTTCAAGCAGCGTAATCGCTTCTTTTGCCGATAATGTCCCGTCTTCTACTAATTTTAAGATGCGTTCTTTTTCATTCATACAAAGCCCTCCTACGATTTGATGGATTGAAGTACTTTAATACCTTGAATGATATTCCAAATGACAGAGATCAAAAAGCCAATGGCGACTAAAAAGGACAGGATGAGCATCGTGATCACTGGCATGAGTGAGTCACTTGCCTGTGTCGATAATAAAAATGGAATAGATCCAAAAACCAGCAACACGCACGCTGCGACTGGCAAAACATGTGACCACAATGCCCGCATCGCGTGCCGTTTCGGTTCCTTCTGGTCGACTACAAAATATGCCACGATCGGTACAATAAACGGCATAAAAAATACACTAAAATAACAAATTGATGCAATGATCGACTGATCTCTATTCATATATATTCGCTCCTTCATGATGAAAATTCCTTTCTAACTCATACGTTTATTGCGTATCAAAAGTTTCAAAATCATTCAATTTACATATGACCTTAGACACAAATTACATCTTTTTGCACCTAAGTGTAGATTCTTCACGGATTACCCTTTAAAATATGTTGAAAAGATGGTGATTATCATTATAGGGGGTAATTATTTTGACAGATCATCATAATACTAATCACACGGCTCAAACGCTTTTAGACCTTATACAGAAACAGAAAAGCATGAACAGCGATATGATCAGGGAGCTTGAGACCATTCATCCGTCTCACCCACAGTATGGTGATATCCGTTATTTAAAAGTACTGCTCGACAGCAGCAGCACGCATATTTTAAAGGATTTAACGCAACTCAGTCATTTAATGCCGAAGGAAGATGCGCAATAAAAGGAAAACCCCTCGATAAAGAGGGGTTTCAGATTGTTGACAAAGGGCTAAAATGTTCTTTATTTTAGCCCTTTGTCTTCTTTTCAGCGTGATAGAAAACCTTTGCAGTCCTAGGAAGGACGAGTACTGGCGCGGAGCGAATTTGACATTCGTGAGCACCAGCACGCAGGACTGACACCGAATGCGAGGGTTTGTCTACACGCTGAAACCCCTCGATAAAGAGGGGTTTTTTCTTATGACGATGTCACACGTTCCGTTTCTTTGACCAACTGTTTCATTCGTTTACGGTCACGCTCTAAAATAGGCTTTAAGTATCGACCAGTGTAAGAAGCTTTTTCTTTTGCAATTTGCTCAGGAGTCCCAGAGGCAATGATCGTTCCGCCGCCTGCACCGCCCTCTGGTCCGAGATCAACGAGGTAATCAGCAGCCTTAATAATATCAAGGTTGTGCTCAATCACTAGCACCGTATCTCCGTTTTCGACCAAACGCTGAAGCACTTTTAATAAACGGGCAATATCATCTACATGCAGACCTGTTGTCGGCTCGTCTAAAATATAAAGAGACCTTCCGTTTGAACGGCGGTGAAGCTCAGATGCCAATTTCACACGCTGCGCCTCTCCCCCGGACAATGTCGTCGCAGGCTGTCCAAGTGTAATGTACCCTAGTCCAACATCAAAAATCGTTTGAAGCTTCCGCTTAATTTTCGGGATGTTCTCGAAAAATTGGAGTGCGTCCTCCACGGTCATTTCAAGCACATCAGCAATGTTCTTCCCTTTATATGTGACCTCAAGTGTCTCGCGGTTATACCGTTTCCCGTGGCACACCTCACAAGGCACATACACATCAGGTAAAAAGTGCATTTCGATTTTAATGATGCCATCTCCGCGACATGCCTCACAGCGTCCACCTTTGACGTTAAAGCTGAATCTACCTTTTTTATACCCTCGTACCTTTGCTTCATTGGTTTGTGCAAACACATCCCGCACATCATCAAATACGCCTGTATACGTGGCAGGGTTGGATCTCGGCGTACGACCGATTGGAGATTGATCAATATCAATCACCTTATCTAAGTGATCCATTCCTTTGATTTCTTTGTGCTGTCCTGGCTTCGTCTTCGCTCTGTGCAGTTTTTGCGCAAGTGATTTTAATAGAATTTCATTCACAAGCGTACTTTTCCCTGAACCTGACACACCGGTCACAGCTGTAAAGATGCCTAGAGGGAACTTCGCATTGACGTTTTTCAAGTTGTTTTCTTTTGCCCCTTTGATCTCAATGTAGCGGCCGTCAGACTTTCTTCTTTCAACCGGTAGCGGGATAAATTTCTCTCCAGATAAATATTGTCCTGTTAAAGATTTCTTGTCCTTCATGACTTCTTCCGGCGTCCCAGCTGAAATCACTTCTCCTCCATGAACTCCTGCTCCAGGTCCAATATCAATCAAATAATCAGCGGCTAGCATTGTATCCTCATCATGCTCTACGACAATGAGGGTATTCCCGATGTCGCGCATGTTTTTCAATGTCCCGATCAACCGGTCATTATCACGCTGATGCAGGCCAATGGATGGTTCATCTAATATATAAAGAACACCCGTCAGCCTTGACCCAATTTGAGTCGCCAGACGAATCCGCTGCGCCTCTCCACCCGATAGTGTGCCAGCCGACCGGCTCAAAGTCAGATAATCTAATCCCACATTATTTAAGAAGGACAAGCGCTCTTTGATTTCCCGTAAAATGAGCTGGGCAATCTGCAAATCTTTCTCAGACAACTCGATTTCACCATATAAATCAAGGGCATCAGAGACAGACAAATCAGTGATTTCTCCGATATGTTTACCATTGATCAGAACCGCAAGCGTCTCTTTTTTCAGACGATATCCTTTACATGTCGGACATGGCTGGTTCGCCATATACTTCTCCATTTGCTCACGAATATAATCAGAGCTGGTTTCCTTATAGCGTCGTTCAATGTTACGAAGAACACCTTCAAATTCAATTTCATTTTCACGTACCTGACCAAAATCATTTTCATATTTAAAATAAATCCGTTCAGAGCCGCTGCCATATAAAATTTTATCGAATAAATGCGACGGTATATCTTTCACTGGAATGTCCATGTCGATGCCGTAATGTGTACATACTGCCTCAAGAAGCTGAGGATAGTATTGTGAGCTCTGCGGCTCCCAAGGGGCAATGGCATGCTGTCGTAACGTCAAATCCTTATTAGGAATGACAAGCTCAGGGTCAACTTCTAGTTTAGAGCCAAGCCCATCACAGCTCGGACAGGCACCAAAAGGACTATTAAATGAAAACATTCTCGGCTCAAGCTCACCAATAGAAAATCCGCAGTGCGGACAGGCATGATGTTCACTGAATAACAGCTCTTCTTGTCCAATCACGTCAATCATCACACGGCCTTCACCTAGTCGCAGCGCCGTTTCAAGGGAGTCAGACAGCCGAGCCGCAACGCCTTCCTTCACCACGATTCGGTCAATCACGACTTCAATGGAATGCTTCTTGTTCTTTTCAAGCTCGATCTCTTCTGATAGATCTTCCATCTCTCCATCGACTCTTACTCGCACATAGCCTTGCTTTCGAATTTGATCAAGTACTTTAACATGTGTTCCCTTGCGGCCAGATACGACCGGCGCAAGCACTTGCAATTTCGTTCTTTCTGGATATTCTAAAATACGATCTGTCATCTGCTCAATCGTTTGGGACGTAATTTCAATCCCATGTATCGGACAAATAGGTTTCCCAACTCGAGCATACAAGAGTCGTAAATAATCATAGATTTCAGTAACGGTTCCAACTGTTGATCTAGGGTTCCGGCTCGTCGTCTTCTGATCAATACTAATCGCCGGAGAAAGACCTTCAATGGCATCTACATCCGGTTTATCCATTTGACCGAGAAATTGGCGCGCATACGCTGAAAGAGATTCAACGTACCTGCGCTGACCCTCTGCATAAATGGTATCAAAGGCAAGAGACGATTTTCCTGAACCAGATAACCCCGTGATGACCACTAGCTGGTCACGCGGGATATTCACATCAATATTTTTAAGGTTGTGGGCTCTAGCACCTTTCACCTCTATTCGTTCCATAGCCATCAGGCAATCATCCTTCCGCTTTTAGCTCTAGCAATAGATCTCTTAATTCTGCTGCTTTTTCAAAATCAAGCGCTTTTGCTGCATCTTTCATTTCCATCTCGACTTTTTCGATCACTTTTTCTCGTTCTTTTTTGCTCATTTTTGACAGCTTTGGTGCTGTATTTGTTTCATATTCTTCCGATTCCTCATGTATCTTTGTTGCTTTAATGGCATCTCTGATTTTCTTATGGATGGTTTGCGGAGTAATTCCATATTTCTCATTATACGCCTCTTGCTGCTCTCGTCTTCGCTTCGTTTCTTGAATCGCAATATCCATTGATTTGGTCATTTTATCTGCATACATAATGACTCTGCCTTCTGAATTTCTCGCTGCCCGGCCAATCGTCTGGATAAGGGATCTTTCAGAACGTAAAAAGCCTTCTTTATCTGCATCTAAAATCGTTACGAGCGACACCTCTGGAATATCCAGTCCTTCACGAAGAAGGTTGATTCCCACAAGCACATCATATTTTCCGAGACGTAAATCGCGAATAATCTCAATCCGCTCAAGGGTCTTAATTTCTGAATGCAGATAATTGACCTTGATTCCGATCTCTTTTAAGTAATCTGTAAGATCCTCAGACATTTTCTTCGTCAGCGTCGTCACGAGTACACGTTCATTTTTCTCAACCCGCGCATGAATTTCTCCAATTAAGTCATCAATTTGCCCTTCAATCGGACGCACTTCAATGATTGGATCAAGTAAACCTGTTGGACGAATAATTTGTTCCACAACCTCTGGGGTTTTCTCAAGCTCGTAAGGACCAGGAGTGGCAGATACATGTACAATATGATTAATATGCTTTTCAAACTCATCAAAGGTGAGCGGTCTGTTATCAAGTGCTGAAGGCAGACGGAATCCGTGATCAACCAACACTTGCTTTCTTGCTTGGTCCCCGTTGTACATCGCGCGTATTTGCGGTATTGTCACATGTGACTCATCGACAACAATCATAAAATCATCTGGGAAATAATCAAGCAATGTGTAAGGTGTTGAACCAGGAGGACGCAAGGTCAGGTGCCTTGAGTAGTTCTCGATTCCTGAACAAAAGCCCATTTCTCTCATCATCTCAAGGTCATATCTTGTCCGCTGCTCAAGACGCTGCGCTTCTAGCAATTTTTCATTATCTCCAAGTTTTTCGAGCTGCTCTTCAAGCTCTTGTTCAATATTAATAATTGCTTTTTCCATTTTTTCTTCTCTTGTGACGAAGTGAGATGCTGGGAAAATAGCCACATGCTCACGATCACCGAGTATTTCTCCAGTCAGTGCATCCACTTCACGAATACGTTCAATTTCATCACCGAAAAACTCCACTCTGATACAATGCTCATCACGTGAAGCAGGGAAAATTTCAACGACGTCTCCTCGTACTCGGAAGGTTCCGCGCTGAAAATCTATATCATTACGAGAATACTGAATGTCCACCAGCTTACGAAGAAGCTGATTGCGTTCAATCTCCATTTCAGTACGTAAAGACAGCACAAGCTCTCGATATTCCTCTGGCGAACCTAAGCCATAAATACAGGAGACACTGGCAATGATGATGACATCTCTCCGCTCAAATAACGAGGACGTAGCAGAGTGTCTCAGTTTATCAATCTCATCATTGATGCTGGCATCCTTTTCAATAAATGTATCAGTCTGAGGCACATACGCCTCTGGTTGGTAATAATCATAGTAACTCACAAAATATTCGACAGCATTATTCGGAAAGAATTCCTTGAACTCGCTGTATAGCTGACCGGCAAGTGTCTTGTTATGCGCAATGACAAGTGTCGGTTTGTTCACTTCTTTGATCAGGTTGGATACAGTAAAGGTCTTTCCCGTACCTGTAGCACCTAACAGCGTTTGATGCTGTTTTCCCTGATGGATCCCCTCAACAAGCTTTTCAATCGCCTTCGGCTGGTCTCCTTGGGGCTGATAGTTAGAAACTAATTCAAAGCGGTCACTCACATCAAAGCCTCCGTTTCGTTACGAAATCTATCTAATGAATATATTATCATAAAAGAACACAAAAATACGAACTAAAGTTCGGCTCTTGCTTGATTTTTATTTCCAATACAGTCATACCCTCTCTTCAATGGCAAATAACCCTCTTAAGAAAACCTTCCTTTTAGTATGGAACATTTTGGTGTGAGATATTCGATGAGCAGAAAAAGAGCACAAAAAGAAAGCTGCACTCACTAGAATTCGTAAGCACAGCTTATAAAACGTCATCTTTCTGCCTAACACGCTCTTGATGATGATATCAATGATGTTTTTCAGCCTTTTCTCTCTTTTCAATTTCTTTTTTAGCCATATATAATGCCCCAGCTACTAAAGAAATGATATCTAATCCCACAATAAAGTAGGTTTCTGTATAGCCCTTCATGTACGAGGCAAATAAAAGCGCTGCTGTTAATGCAATGCCCACATAATGATTATAAGTAACCTTTGAAAATAAAATAACGAGCAGGAAAGGAAAAACAAGTGCAAATATGGCTTTTGTAATCACATAAACCCTCCCTCTTCTTGGTCTACTCCCTTGATTATAGTAAAGATTGGCATATTGAACAATTCACAGTTTTCAATTTCACCTATTTTTCTTTCTGTTCGGAGACTTTTGTTATAGATATAGAAGGAAATTAGTGAGAATGTCCCCTTTGTAAAGATAGGTCTTTCCGTCTTTGACAGTAACATCCAATAAATCCTATGATTAAAATGATAGTGCGCACTATCATTTTAAAAACAATAGAGAGATAGACAAACCATTGGCTATTTGGATAAGGGGGCATTCCCATGTATTCAGTTTTATTTCATGCGGCTGAAGAATCCGCAGCACTCGCAGGGGCAAAAGGCCTGAATTTAATCAAATTAAACAATCACGGCCTGCCAGTCCCAGATGGATTTATTATCAAAACCAACAGCTTTTCAAGCTTTCTTTCATATCACAACCTGCATCCAACTGAACAAAACCTTGCTGACAAAATCAAAGAAGCATCGTTCCCTTCTCAAATGGAAGCAGAACTCCTTTCGTCCTTTCAATCATTGCGGAAGACTTATCCCTCAGTTGCAGTTCGATCCTCTTCTGTTGCTGAAGATCTCGAAGGCGCCTCATTTGCAGGACAGTACGAGACCTATTTAAATATCAAAACAAATGAAGAATTCTTACAGGCTGTCAAAGAATGCTGGTCTTCTTATTTTGGAGCGAGAGTGACAGAATATAAGGAAGAAATGGATGAAAACGAGGAAGAGATGCCGCTCATGGCTGTTGTCGTTCAAGGATTGATCCATTCTGACGTCTCCGGTGTCATCTTTAGTGAAAATCCCGTAACAGGAAAAACAAATGAAATGATGCTCACAGCAAGCTACGGACTAGGAGAAGCTATCGTCTCCGGGATTGTGACACCAGACACATTTATTGTAGACAAAGAGACACTTTCTATTGAAAAATCACTTGGAACGAAAGAACTGCAAATTGTACCTTATCAAGAAGGTGTCATTGAACAATCAGTAACTGAGGAAATGGCTGGTCAGTTTTGCCTGAATGATGACCAATTAGTAGAAATCACGCAAATCACCAAACAAGTAGAAACACTTTATGGTCATAGCGTCGATATCGAATTTGGAATAGCAAATGGCACATTTTATTTACTTCAAGCCAGGCCGATTACTGCAGTCCTCTCAAAAGCAGCAGATGAGACAGCGGGCGCTTCTTTTCAAATGCAGCCAGACGAGCTGCAGGATTTCTGGATCTCAATGGACGATCATATGCCGGGCCCAACAAGTCCTCTCTTTTCAAGTCTGATCATCCCAGCATTAAAAAGCGGTATGAAGAAAAATGGTGAAAAATATCAAGTGCCTGATCTGAATATTAAAGATATCAAGCTTTATAGAGGTCACCTGTATTCATCACCGTCCCTGCCTGAAGCGAGTGCAGAAACTGCACCAGTTTTTGATGAGAGCATATTTGAGTTATTTCCACATTTAAGTGAACGTATGTATGAGATTTTAGAGAAAAATTTCTTTCCCTTTTATGAAAAACTCGATCGCCAAATGAAGGAACCGATGATCATTGAAGACGCCATCGTCGGCTTCGAAAAATTAAAGACTTTTTATATACAAGCATACGATGATCATTTTGATATTGTCATACCTCAAGTCATTTTATCGACTATGATTGAAGACATGCTTGTGACGTATACTGGTGATCAATCACAAGTGATCCTGCTGCATGAGATGATGATAGGCGTGATGAACAAATCTCTTGAAACAGACAAGAAGCTATCTGATTTTGCAAAGAGTGTCCTTCAAGATACTGAACTTCATCAAGCGTTTATGAAGCATGAAAAGAACCCAGAGCTGCTTGATGCACTCACTCAATCGGAAAAAGGCAGACACTTCATTTCGGAATTAGAGGAATTTCTTCAAGTCTATGGCTGGCGATCTGTTAAAAGTCATGATCTTACGGAGGAGACATGGGCGGAAAACCCTGAGTTTATACTAGATATCATCAGAAACAACATTCAACACCAATGTGATTTTGATGAAGAATTTGCACAAGCCGTCATCAAAAGACAAGAGACATATGAACATTTTATGAGCCAAGTGAAGGATGAAGCGTTTAAAACGAAATTTGAGACACTTTATCAATTTGCTCTACAGGCCGCTAATATCCGTGATGATCACCACTTCTACATTGATGCCATGTTAGATGCTAAAGCCAGGGTATATCTATTAAAAATTGGTGAACTTCTTGTACAAAAAGGAGCGATTCCTCATCAAGAAGATCTATGGTATCTCTACGATGAGGAGGTACACACAGCGCTCACAACGTCTACAACATTTGATACGGTCATCGCACAAAGAAAAATTGACATGAAAGAAAATGAAGCCATTCAGCCACCAGCTTATATGGGCACCCCAACTGAATCTGAATTGCAGCAAGTAGAAAGAATGCTCGGTTCATTAAGAGAAAATGAAAACAACACAAGCGATATGATCTATGGAATTGGCGCATCTAGCGGTATTGTTTCTGGAAGAGTAAAAGTCATTACATGTGCTGAGGAATTCTCACAATTTCAAAAGGATGATATTTTAGTTTGCAAAACAACCACACCTTTATGGACGAGCTTATTTAGAGATGCAAAAGCAGTCATAACCGATGCTGGAGGCATTTTGTCTCATTCAGCTATTATTGCTAGAGAGTATATGATGCCAGCTGTCCTAGGTACCCGAATAGCGACTGAAACACTTCAATCCGGTGACCTTGTGACAGTAGATGGAAGCAATGGACGCATTCAGATATTAAAACAGCATGCACGTGCCTAACTTTATCATTTTGGATCATATTGGCGGTCATAGGTTTTATCGGTATACTTACTTTGTTGCAAACACATTCATGACCTGAGGTGAGTATGCTTGTTAAAATCTACAAATCAACGAATCATTCGCGCAACAATGGATTTGTTAACTGAAAAGGGCTATCAAAAAACCACAACCAAAGAAATAGCCACAAAAGCGAATGTCAGTGAAGCGACTATTTTCCGCAACTTTAAAAACAAACGCGGCGTCATTGCTGCCATTATGAAAATGAAATCAACACCGACAAAAACCTTAGAAGCAGAATTTAAAGGCGATTTATACACCGATTTAAAGTTTCTCGGTTCATATTTCCTTGAAGATTTAACTTCAAAAAAAGAATTTATTTATATCAGCATGCGAGAACCGGCTATGTTTAAAGATTTGACTAGTCATGAAAAAATTTATCCTCAAGAACTAAGGGAAATGCTGATACAATATTTCAAAAAGATGAGTGCTCAGCATCATGTCTTAAAAGGAAAAGAAGACATTTATGCAGACATTTTCATTAGTACGTATTTCGGTTTTTTTATTCAGCAGCTTGAGCAAGACTTCCAGCTCGTATTAACACAAAAAGATGATTTTATTGAGACATACACACACATTTTCATGAGAGGAATTTCTCCCGCTTAAAGGGTGGAATTCTTCTTTTTTCCAAAAGGTGGTATACACACATTGAAATTGCAAAAAGAGAGTTTGATCATCTATTCTTTGTTACTTGGAGCTATACTAGTTCCGGTCAACTCAACGATGATCGCAGTCGCTTTATCATCCATATCAACTTATTATGATCAATCCATTTCAAACATTACTTGGGTTGTCACGATTTATCTTATTGTCATGGCGGTCACCCAGCCTATCGCTGGTAAGTTAGGAGATATATACGGACACCGCCGCATGTATTTAACCGGAGTGACACTCTTTTTAATCGGCTCGATTGGCTGTGCTTTAGCACCTAATCTAGCATTTCTCATCATTTTTCGCTCCATTCAAGCAGCTGGCGGGGCTATTTTAACACCGAATAGCATTGCTTTGATTCGTGCAACAGTCTCACCAGAAAAGCTATCTAAAACAATGGGTTACTTTGGATTTGGTGCTGGTATTGGTGCCGCACTTGGGCCTTTTATTGGATCAATTCTCATTCAAAGTTTTGATTGGCATTCCATATTCTTAGTGAATATCCCATTCCTATTTCTTACACTAGTCACCGGTGTTTTACTTATTCCAAAGATAAAGCATACACGTATATACGCAAGAGTAGATATGATCGGTTCATTGTATTTAACCATCGGAATTGCCACAGTCATTCTATGCTCAAAAAGCCAGCTACTAAATGAATATTTAATTTATGGCATTCTAGCATTGATTGTCATTCCTTTATTTTTTAGACATATACGGAAAGTAAAGAATCCGATCATCGATTTGTCCCTATTTAAAAACAGTTCATTTACAAATGCGAATCTGTCGATCATGCTAAGTAATTTTGTGATGTATGCTATCCTTCTCATCATGCCACTGTTTATGGAACAGCAACTTGCCCTTTCTCATACACAAAGCGGTATGATTCTATCGGTATTTTCTCTTTGTATGTCTCTTAGCGGTTTATTAGGCGCAAGACTCCATCCAAAAAAAGGCGCGAAAAAAATGATTCGCTTTTCATTTCTCTGCCTTACTTTAACAGGCATCATGTTAATTACACTGAGTCAGTACCCAACCTTACCACTGCTGATCGTGACACTAGTCGCAGGTGGAATTTCATCAGGGATTGGTATGACAAGTATGCAGATGGCTTCTTTAACAGCTGTTGATCAAAGTTTATCTGGTTCGGCATCTGGTATTTTCTCAACCTTTCGATATTTTGGCAGTATCATTTCGTCGACTTTGATTGGTATCATGAGTGGTTTCCAACCTTTATTTATTGTATTAATGGGCGCAGGAATCCTTGGCTTCCTTTTATCCCAACGCGTCAAAACGAAATCTACCTCTCCATCATCTGGGCATTCTGCCTAATGACTCCCTGCGCTCTATGTCGATTTAGAGCGGGGGAGTTTTCATTATTTTTATCACTGTAAGCTATAGCTGGCACAGGAATCAAATATTGAAAATCCTTTTTTAAAGAGGAAAAAAAGCCATATGACTAGACAAAAAAGGAACTTTAAATTGAATTGTCCTCATTCATCCACCTAAGATCTGTTTTTCAACTCTTTCAGCATTGATAACTTCGATTTTTTTTCACAATTTTTGTGGTATGCTTTTTGAAAATAGAGGACGCAAAGGAGCGGAAGAATGGAACGTGTAAAATATGTTTTGATCTATTTATCAGCTCTATTGTTATTCCTGTCAGGCTGTGGAAAAGACCAGCAGTTTACTCCACCTGGCAGCTCTCAATCGATCGCGGTCATCTCTCAATTAAAAAAAGCCTCCTTTTCAATCGTTGATTTACAAAAGAATAAAATGATCTCTTCCGTTGATTTAAAACATCCGCTCACTGATCTTATCCAAATCAACAAAGACGTCATCATCGCAACTAGTAAAGAAGGAGAATCGCTTATCGAAATTAATTTAAAAAAAGGTACAGCAACAGATTATATGGATGTGAATAAAGGGCTGACTTCCCTTACATATGATGCAGCTTCTCACACCTTAATTGCAGCGGATTCACAGAAAAATGTCGTTTATTTTATTGATACGCAGCGTAAAAAAATAAAAGCAACTGTGAAGACAGGAAAGTTACCTTCTTCTATGACACTTTCTCCGTCAGGTACTTTATTTGTTTTAAATGCAGAAAGTCATACTGTCTCTGTCATAGATATTGAGAAGGAAAAACATATACGTACGTTCTCTGTACTTGAACGACCTTCTGGTATTCATTTTGATGGACAATCCATTTGGATCGGTGGTCACGGTAAACCAGGCACCTTAAATAAGAGCATTTTTGCTTACGACCCTCAAACAGGTAAAAAGCAGCGAGAAATAAAACTAGGCGTTATGCCTGTTGCATTCTTTTCAGAGAAAAATTCTTCTACTTTATATGTACTTTGTCATGGAGATCATACGCTATACAAAGTAGATACAGAGACGAATAAGCAGCTTGCTTCTGTTGAAACTGGTCAAAATCCGAATTATATCACCGCTGATACCACATCAATATATGTGAGTAACTTAGATGACAATTCAGTATCAATTATCGATAAACATACATTCATGATGAAAAATCGACTGAATGTCCCATCAGGACCTTATGCTATCGTGTTGGAGGAAAAGAAATGAAAGAACAAATGCATATTTTAATCGTAGACGATGAGTTCGATATGCTTGAGTTAATCGGGTCCTTCTTAAAAAGACAAGGCTTTCACATCATCACAGCTAGTAATGGATTGGATGCCTTACGTCAGCTTGAAAAAGAACCTGTTGACCTTGTAGTACTAGATATCATGATGCCTGATATGGATGGATTTGAAGTCTGCCAGCGTATCAGGCAAACATCTCAAATCCCCATCTTATTCTTAACAGCTAGAAGTTATGAGGAAGATCGAATTAGAGGCCTAGAAATTGGTGCGGATGACTACATCATGAAGCCTTTCAGTCTACGTGAGCTTGCAGCAAGAATTGAAACAACTTTGAGACGAATTAGAGGTCTTTCGCTAAAGCGCAGCCGCATACAGTTTGGTGACATAGAGATTGATCAGGATGGTAGACAAGTCTATATCCATCAGGAGCCCATTAATTTAACTAGAAGAGAATTCGATTTGCTCATGTTTCTTTTACTCAATCAAGGCCAAGTGTTTTCACGAGAACAGCTCTATCAAAAATTGTGGGAATCACATTCTACTAGTGGCTCATTACGAACAGTCGATACACATATCAAAACGCTGAGACTGAAATTAAAGGGAGCGGAACGGCATATAAAAACCGTTTGGGGTGTCGGTTATAAGTTTGAGGAGGAAGAATGAAGCCTTTATCGATTAAAAAGAAAGTGCTCTTCTTAATCCTTGTAGTGACCGGAATCGTTGCTGCCTCAGCTCTTGCCCTCACCTATTACTTATACCAGCACTTATATGTTGATAAGCAGATTGATTCCTTAAGTTTACAAGGTGAAAAGCTGGCACAAATCTATCATCAACACGGGAAAGATACGTATTTTACCGATAGAATAAAATGGGCTAACGACTCGAGTCAGGCGAACATTATTTTTACAGATGACCCAATGGAGCTTTCAAGTGGTCTTCCTTTTGATACGAACACAAATGATAACCTCATCACGTTTAAGGAACGCCAAAAGCTCCTTCAAGGGGAAACCGTCGTGTTGATTAGAGAACACTCACAGTTTCATCAAGATATTCTTGGCATCGCCATCCCTGTTTTCTCAAGCAAAGATGAGCTATCAGGGACAATTTTTCTATCCATGCCCTTATCGGATGTATATGAACCCTTTGTCCAAATCAGATTGACACTTGGCATATCCATTTTATTAATTCTGCTCCTGATTTTCTTTATCGGATATAAAAGCTCCAATAAAGTCGTTCGGACAATTAATCAAATGAAAGAAATTGCGATGGAAATGGAATCTGGCGATTTTTCAAAACGGATGGCTGTGACCAAAAACGGAGATGAATTAAACCAGCTGAGCCGCTCTTTTAACAAACTGTCTTCTACCCTTGAAAAGGTTGAGCAGCACCGCAGGGAATTTCTTGCGAATGTCTCCCACGAACTTCGAACTCCGCTAAGTTATATGAAAGGATATGCTGAAGGTATTGAAGAAGGGATCATTGATCAAAAAAAAGGAATGCACATCATCCAGGATGAGGCTGCACGTTTAAGCCGGCTTGTGAATGATCTTTTAGACCTTGCACAGCTAGAAGGAGATTCTTATCCACTAACGATGGAGCCAATCGTCTTTGCTCAGCTGATTCATGACGTTCTTGATCAAATGGCATTTATCGCTAATCAAAAGGGCATTTATCTGAAACGGACACTTGATGAGGATTGTATTGTGTATGGCGATAGCGATCGGCTGCAACAAGTGGTTCGTAATTTACTGGACAATGCCATTCATTACACTCCCTCTGGAAAATCGGTCTCGATTGAATTACTAGTTCACCAACATAAAGCTGAATTGAGAGTGACAGATGAGGGCAACGGCATTCCAAAAGAAGACCTTCCGCATGTTTCTGAGCGATTTTACCGAGTAAATAAGGCACGTACGAGAAAAGATGGCGGCTCAGGCCTTGGACTAGCTATTGTCTATCAAATCATGAAAAAACATCATGGCACGTTCGATATTCAATCTGAGCCAGGATACGGTACGACAGCCATCATCCAGCTGCCAAATACTCCAATCGATGAAGACCTGCATACGATATAATCAATTAGATTTTGTAGGTAAGGTCATTCGTTTCATCCAAATATACGCATCAGTCGCCTAAATTTGAACAGCTATTTTCAGCCCCTTTTTGATCATCTACTTTTATGCATCATTTCCTTTCAAAAGGATAGTCGATTGCTTTCGTTCAAACAATAAAACTGCATTAAAAAAAGCGTGCGAGACCTTCTTCAAAAGTCCTGCACGCTTTTAAATTAAACAGCTGTTTCAAACCGCTTTCTATTGATGAAGAAAGAAAGCGTGATGATGAGATAGATACCCATTGTGACCAAGGTTTGGACAATCGGAGTTGTTGATACTACGCCAATAAAAATGGCAATGATCGCAATGACAGAAAACCATGTTGTGAAGGGATACAGCTTGACGCGATATCCTCCTGGTGCTGCTACGCTTCGAGACTTTAGATGCCCGACAGCAATAATAAACCAAATGAATAAGACCGTGTAGCTTAAAGATCCCATTAAATAATTAAAGGTTTGACTTCCTACAAAAAGAGAGATTAATACGGCTGCATACAAAGTAGATGTACATACTAGAATCGCTCTGACTGGCACCTGCTGTTTCGACAGCTTCGAAAAGCCCTTCCATATACGGCCATCCATTGCCTGTGTAAATAGTACCCTTGAAGAAGCATACAGACCAGAGTTCATAGAAGACAAGATCGCTAATAAAATAATCCCGTTCATGATATCACTTGCATATGGCACACCAATCGTTGCAAACACTGTGACAAATGGGCTCACTTGTTCATTGTTTACTTGATTCCAAGGAATTAAGCTGACGATGATGAAGAACGGAAGTACATAAAAACCGATGATTCGTACAAATGTACTTTGAATGGCTTTTGGGATGACTTTTTCAGGGTTTTTCGTTTCTGCTAATGTAACCCCAATCATTTCAGTTCCGCCATATGAATACACGACCACCAGCATTGCCGCAATTAAGCCGCCTGTTCCATTCGGGAAAAATCCTCCGTGTTCGGTTAAGTTGGATAATCCCGGTGCTGCATGCTGTCCGAATGAGACAAACAGCATCGTTAACCCAATGATAATAAATAAAAGAATGACAGCAATTTTAATAGAAGCTAACCAGTACTCTGTTTCAGCAAACATTTTGACTGAACAAACATTGATCAATGTCACAACAAGTGAAATGATTAACACAAGTGTCCAAATCGGTACTTGTGGGAACCAGTACTGAATAAAGATTGCAGACACGATCGCTTCTGCTGCAATGTTCAACACCCACATTTTCCAATAGATCCAGTCTAAGAAATAGGCTGGGTATTTGCCTAACACAGGTTCAATTAGATCACGGAATGTTCTAGCGCCAGGTCGTGCAACTGTCATTTCGGCAAGTCCTTGCATAATAAATAATAAAATAAGACCACCAATCATATATGCCAAAATGACAGCAGGACCCGCGATATCAATGGCAGAACTGCTTCCTTTAAACAGACCAGCACCGATGGCACCGCCAAGTGCGAGCATCATAATATGCCTTGACGTCATTGTTCGTTTTAACTGCACATGTTCCTTTTCCATTTTCTATAGCTCCTTTAAATTTGAATCTTCAGACAAATATAAGATAAAAGCATATAAAAAGGCCAGTCATCTCCTTGAAGAGACGACTGACCTTGCAACCGCGTTACCACTCTTATTGACTCAGACATAGCTGAATCCAACTTGAAACCCAATAACGGAGGTCACACGTAAAGACTTACTATTCATTCAGTCTTGCCGCTCCTTGAGCGAGTTCAATGATCCGTTTTACTGCGTTGCACCAACCCGCAGCTCTCTTAGAAAACGGATATTCATTTACTATTCTCAAGTCAAAGCGTTTTATAGTCAATTTGTCTATTTATAAAAGATTTTATTTTTTAAATATACTGACTAACCACGCAATTGTCAACAGCCTTTTTCAGACATTTTCTTTTAACGAATCCAAACGGCTACTTCATCCATTGGACGACGCGTTTTGCCGCGCTTTGGCTCAATGACTCGATACCCAAAGGCAGCCATGACAGAGATGTCGTACTGACCATCTTCAAGTAATCCTTCTTCCTCAAGCATACGATGAATCTCATCGTAGCTGAATCCCTCAACAGGGCATGAATCAATGCCGATTTGTGCCGCGGCTGTCATCATATTTCCAAGGGCAATATACGTTTGTTTGGAAGCCCAATCGAAGAGCGTACGGTCAGTTTCCATCAAATGAAGATCATTCTCTTGGAATTGTTTGTAGCGTTCTTTTACCATCTCAAACGTTTCGTCTGTCATTCCTTTGATTTCCTTGTTGATGTATTCTGCATATGGTGAATCATACCGGGCGTCTGTTCTTGCCAAAATGATCACAAAATGGCTGGCAGTTGGAAGTTGCTTTTGCGCACCCCATGTATATTCTTTTAATTTCTCTCTAAATGCTTCATTTTGAACGACGAGGAACTTCCAAGGCTCAAAGCCGACAGAGCTTGGAGAAAGTCTTCCTGTTTCTAAAATGAACGCAAAGTCATCTTCTGAAATCTTTTTCGCCGGGTCAAACTCTTTTGTCGCATGACGGAATTCATACGCCTCAATGATTTCTTTTTTTAATTGCTCTTTGTCTCGCATGGTATTCATCCTTTCTAGTGAACGATTAGGGTGTGAAGTTTCACGAATCCAATTTCTTTCCATTCCCATATAGAAATTGTTATGATAAGAAAACGAACAGACCGAATGTGTGATGTGATACCTCTATGGTAAAAGAAAAGTTTCCTTTGATTCAAGTACGCACATTTTTGTTCGTTAGGTACAATCATGTTCGTTTATCACCCATTTCGTCTTAGAAAGGAGTGTAAAAATGAGTGCACCATCCAATCCAGTCAGTATTGTCAATCATGGCTGTCCCGTTTCAACCACCTCGAGTGTAATAGGAGGAAAATGGAAAGGAGTGATCCTTTATCATTTGACTTGCGGTCCAAAACGATACAACGAATTACGCCGGCTTCTGCCAAGAATTTCTCAGCGTGTTCTTACGCTGCAATTGCGCGAGCTAGAACAAGACGGCGTTGTTCACAGAGAAGTCTATGAGGAGGTCCCTCCTCGTGTCGAATATTCACTCACTTCTCTAGGAGATACGTTAAAGCCTATCATCTTCGCTATGCGTGAATGGGGCGAATCCTATGGAAAAGAAGCGCGTCCAAAAGAAAAAAGCTGCCATCTCTAGCAGCTTTTTTTTATGATGAAATCGCCGTTGATTCTTGCTGTGGATCATCCTTCACAAACAGGATGCCAAGCTGATGATGCTCCCCTTCGTAAGAAGCGCGTTTCTCAAACCTTGTCTGACCATTCAAGCCAATGATCTCAAGCTTTGTCAGAGCACGATTGGTTTGAAGGGCTTCGTAAAATTCCGAAACGGTTTTGACTTCAATTCCATTCACCTTTGTAATGACTTCTCCGATCTCAAGCTTTAAATCAGCTGCAGGTGTATTCGGAATGATTCCCAGCACCATTAGCCCTTGATTACGCTTAGAGAAGTAGAATGGAGCCGCATTGTCGTTAACTCTCTGTTTCCATGAAAGGATAGCTCTTCCGGCAATCGCTATCAATACAGCTGCCCATGCAATCGGCGTAAACCAAATACTTGCAGCACCTAGTAAAGCAACAGCGAGTCCAAGCATGAGAATACGCCGTGCCGTAATTTGAATGCTCACAATTGGCAGCGATCCTTGAATCCGCTGCCCGAAACCGATGATGTATGGAATCAAAATAAATGAAAAGCTTTGATCGTGTACTTGAAGCACCGGCCACCATGGCAGAGAAGAAGTAAATTCACCTGCCGGCATCAGCAAAACAAGCGGTAAAAGCCACAGACGGTTTGCCCGCTGCTGCCCAATCAAAAGTCCTCTCGCACTCATCACCATTGCAGGCGATGTTCGTAAATGCGCCGTTCGATAGGCTAGAATCCCCTCGGTCATTAATAAAAGACCTAGCAGAATAACAACGGCTGATGCATTCATCATTGAGAGCTGCGGCAGCCATGAATGACTCACTTGGACATACATGAGTCCTAGTGCCGCAATAAAACTGAAACCGAGTGTGTATGCAGACGAAAGCGCACTCGCCTTAAAGAATAAAGAGCAAACGATGGTCATCGCTGCAATCAGCACGATGAATCCAGGTGGGAGGGCAATCCCTAAGCCTACTGAAATGACGGATAGGCAAATCCCTAGAATCCATCCTTTTGAATATGTAAATTTAAGTTCATCGTATACATCTTCTATTCTTGTTTGAAACGCTTTTCTCTCCCGCTTTACGCGGATGTAGCCATGTAACAGGCTGATTAATATCATGAAATAAAAAAGAGGGTGGATTAAAAACAGACCGACCGCATTTAATCCAGCTCCCATCCACTCCGAGCTCATTATCGTTCACCGCCCAAGTCAAGCATTTTCTCTTATTCTATCAAATAAATCGATGCTTGACACCAGGTTTATTTCTCCTGATTCATCCAAAGTGTGACATTGGACAGTGAAAAATCTTTTAAGTAGTGATTGACATCTACATCTAGTATGCCGCCGAGCAGCTGCATCGACCTCTTGATGTCGGTTAAGTTTATACCAAGTCTCTTATGATTATCCATTAAATAATTGAAGTATATCTCAGCACAGTCTTCATCGATTTCGTCGACTGATTCTACCGTTGTGTAATTGACCAAGTACCTGCTTAACAGCATGAGCAGACTTAATGCCTTTGTAGCGGAAAACGTCACATCTTTCGAACGACTCTTAAGCTCCTCTACCAACTCGTAATATTTTTTCTCTCTCACAATACTTGCCCTTTTCAATTGTGTACCCCCATTTACTAGTTCTTTTAAGAAAAGCGCAAACCTCGGTACAGCTTAATGCTCAAGCTGAATATCCGCAAAAAATAAAATATTTAAAATGAGTGCTACTTTATATTGTAAGAATTATTTATGTAACATACAACTTTCAAAAGTTTCATTTTCATGACATGTTTAAATCAACAGAAAGTCTCTTATATAAATAAGTTATCGGGTAAAATCGAAGGAATGTTATGTTTTTTGTAAAATAAATGAATATATTTCTCGATATAATTTATTTTTAAGAATAAACTATTACATGTTTGTGACACTTATGAACCAAAAAAAAGAGGCATTTATTCGCCTCTTTATTTTTTAAGATATAGTGCTTTTAGTGCAGTCTGCAGTTGAAGATCATTTTTTTTATAGGATTTCACTTCATCCACCATTTTGTTCATCATTTTCGCTGTCTTCAGATCAATTACACCTGATTTATCGAGATTGTATGTGCTTTGGAAGGCTAATACCGCCTTTTTCGTTTCTTCATCAAAGTAGCCGTCTACTCTGCCGGGGTCGAATGACAATCCCTTTAATATCGTCTGTGCTTGTCTCACTTCTTCATTGTTCATATCAAGCTGAAGTGGTTCTTTCAGCTGAAGCGGTCCTACAGTAAAGTAATCTGGCTGATGAATCGCAATCGTTGGTACGACACCTTTTTTGTGAATCCAATTCCCTTTTGGCGTGAGCCATTTATACAACGTTAATTTAATGTTACTGCCGTCACCCATTGGAACCGCCTGCTGCACAGTGCCTTTACCAAAGGAGACATCACCGACGACTTCATATTTTCCGGCTTCTTTCATAGCACCAGCAAGTATTTCAGAAGCGGATGCACTGCCCTTATCAATTAAAACATTAACTGGGTAAGGCTTCTGTTCTTTCCGCTTTGAAAAATAGCGTTTCCTGTCGCCGTTCCGTTCTGCAATTTGAATATAAGGCTGATCCTTTGTGATAAAGTGCTTCAGAATGTCTTCTACACTTTGCAGATAGCCGCCAGGGTTTCCTCTCACATCAAGCACAAGACCTTCTATGCCCTTTTTCTCGAGCTGTTTCAGGCTTGACGTGAAATCCTTCGCAGTATCTTCTGAAAAGCTTGAGATCGCGATATAGCCTGTTTTATGACCATTCACCTCTTTCACAGAGGAAGTCACGGTTTCAAGTGGGATTTCTTCTCGTTTGATTTGGAACGTTAACTCTTTTTCAATCCCATTTCGTCTGATTTTCAGAGCGACGGATGTTCCTTTTTTCCCTCGTATTTTCAGTACAGCATCGTTTAAGCTTTTTTCTTTCATCGACTCACCATCAATGCTGATGATTTCATCTTTCGGCTTTAGACCTGCTTTTGCTGCAGGGGATTTTTTAAAGGCAGAGACGATAATGATTTTTCCTTCATCTATCCCCACTTCTGCCCCAATTCCCTCAAAAGAAGAATCAAGCGAATCAGAAAATTGCTTGGCGGTTTGCTTGTCCATGTATACTGAATACGGATCATTTAAAGTTGAAAGCATTCCTTGAATGGCGCCTTCAAGCAGCTTTTGGCGATCCACTTCCTCTACATATTCATTCGAAATAAGGTCATAGGCTTTCTCAATTTTCTCCATACCATTCTCTTTCGCCTTATCACTTGATTGAGCTTGTCCAGCCATTGCAGCAGCTGCTTGCGGTGACTCTGCATGAGTTCCCTCTTTATGCGTCATCACCCCTGCACTGATTAATAGAACGACACTTGCCATAATAGATGCGATTTGTTTTTTCATATTTGGCCTCCTTCTTCAACTCTTCCTGATGACCTGAGTTATTATATGCCAGAAGAAGGGATTTCATGTAAAGACATTCTGTCGCGAAGGCTTGACTAATTATTTTATTAGGTGTAATTTTTATTTTGTTATGATCGAGAAGGAGTCTTCGCTATGTATATTATATTGACGATGCTATTATTAGGAATTTTATTAGGATTTGTAGGTGCAGGCGGTGCTGGTTTTGTTATCGCATTGCTTACGTTAATTTTTGATATCCCTATCCATACCGCACTTGGGACATCTTTAGCCGCAATGGCATTTACGACGTTATCAGGTGCATACAGCCATTACCGGGAAGGGAATATTCAGCTGAAATCTGGTTTGATCGTCGGAGCTTTGGCTTGTTTTGCTTCCTTTGCGGGAGCTAAGATTGCTCCTTTTATCCCAGAAGGAAATCTGCACTATTTAACAGCTGGCATGCTCTTTTTATCCGCTGTGTTTATGATGATCAAATTATTTGTTCTGAAGGAAGAAGCTGAGCAGCAGCCGCTTTCTTCACATCAACTGCTCATAAGGGGTATTATTTTAGGACTTGTATCCGGATTGCTGTCAGGTATGTTTGGTATCGGGTCCGCACCATTTATCCAAGTAGGACTTTTGATTTTACTGAGACTTTCCATTCGACAGGCAGTTGGCACGACAATGCTTGTCATTATTCCGATTTCCATCGGTGGTGGAATTGGATATATTACAGAGGGCTATGTTGATTTTATCTTGCTGATTCAAATTTTAATCGGAACAGTATTAGGCGCATATATTGGCGCAAAATTCACACGCCTTGCACCGAAGCTTTTATTGAAATCGGCTGTACTGTTAACACCTATTATTGCCGGTTTACTGCTGTTATTTTAATTTTATTTAGAATAAGAAAAGCCGATAACGTGATGTTATCGGCTTTTTGATTAGCGAATATATTGCGCTGGATTGACTGCATTTGATTTTGCGCCATTCCATAATCCTTTGTGAATTTCAAAATGGAGATGCTGACCATGTGACTGGCCTGTATTCCCCATGTATCCTAGGAATTGTCCTTGCTCGACTCTCTGCCCTGTGGACACACTTCTTGTAGACAGGTGGGCATATACCGTTTGATAAGTCTGTCCATTGATATTATGCGTAATGAATATTACATTCCCGTAGCTCGATGAGTAGCTTGAGTTCGTGACTGTTCCAGATGCAGCTGCGACGACAGATACTGTGCCTTTTGCTGCAATATCTAAACCGTAGTGGTTTCCGCCAGAACGTCCGCCAAAGCCAGATGAGAATCGACCAGCAGCTGGTTTAATAAAGCCTGAGCTGCTTGCTGGTGTATCAGATACTTGATCTGAACCGCCACTTTGAGGTGTAGGTGCACTTTTTTCAGCAGCTGCTTGTTCCGCTTTCTTTGCTTCTTCCTTTTGGCGGCGTGCTTCCTCAGACTTCACAGCCGCTTTTTGGTTCGCTAAAATTTCTTGTTCATTTTCAAGTTTGCCTAATTCATCATGAGTATGATTCTTTTTATCTGTTACATTCCCTAAGATTTTCTCTTTTTCTTTTTGCTGTTTAGACAAATCCTTTTTCAACTCTTCTAGCTCTTTCAGAGATGTTTCAAGTCCACTTAGCTGATTATTTAGCTCTGCTTCTTTTTGCTCCACCAGCTTTAAATCATTTTCATGTTCTGTAATCATGTCTTTGTCTGCTTCGACAATGGTTGTGACAGCCCCAACACGACCGACAAAATCACTAAAGCTGCGAGCACCCAGCAGCACATCTAAATAGTTGATCGTACCGCCGCTTTTTTGCATCGAACGAATTCGATCTTTGAATATAGCTTTTCTTTTTTCAATTCGATCATTGATGACTTGAATGTCTTTTTTTAGTTTCTTGATCTCTTGCTTCGTTTGTTTGACTTCTTTTTCTTTTTCAGCGACTTTTTCAGTTGCAGCACTTACCTTGTGGTCAATCTTTTCAATTTCTTTTTTGAGCTTGGATTCTTTCTTTTCAAGCTTAGCCAGCTCTGATTTCTTTTTCTTCAAAGTTGATTCAGTCTTTGATGTTTTCTCTTCGATTTGTTGACGTTTTTGATCTAGGTCTTCATATGCGAATGCACGATTCTCGTTCCCTGGAATGTATAGCCACGTTGTTCCAATAAACGCTGCCATTCCAGCCATCATCAGCTTTCTTTTCAAAACGATATTCCCCTCCTATGACAACTGCCTGCATGAAGAGTCGACCGGATGAATCGGTTCAACCGGTCACATCTTCTAGCAAATTCTCGAGTGCTGCCATCAAAAATAGATTTATACTTTTAAGAATTTACGAATGGATGTCAAGCTGCCCCATACACCAATGATTGCACCGATCAATAGAAGGACCAGTGAAACTTGAAAGACAAATGGGTTATATGGAAGCATGGAAATAAATGAGCCTTGTACTCTTGGTGCCACCCAGCCCACTGCATATTGATATGTGCCAAGCAATAGAGCGATTGGTATAATGGAACCAAATACACCAAGCAGTAATCCTTCAATGAAGAATGGCCAGCGGATAAACCAGTTCGTTGCACCTACGAGTTTCATAATCTCGATTTCTTTACGTCTAGCAAAAATCGTAATTTTGATCGTATTAGAGATCAAGAACATAGCTGTAAATAAAAGCCCAATGATGAGCGCAATCCCTACATTTCGCGCCACTCCAACCACATTAAAGAGTCGGCTGACTTCTTCTTTTCCGTAGGTTACTTTATACGTACCTTTTAGGTTTTCTAATTTCTTCGCTACTTTTGGTGTATCGTGTGGATCTGATGTTTTCACAACAAACGCATCGTTTAATGGGTTTTCTTGATCAACAAGTCCCATGGATTGTCCATTTTCACCAAAGCTTTTAATCAGCGCTTTTAGTTCGTCATCTTTAGATGAGTACTTGACATCACTAATTTCAGGAATCTTCTCAATTTCTGCTTTTAATTCATCCTGCTGCTTTTGATTCGCCGTTAATTCGATTAACACTTTTACTTCTACTTCTTTTTCAGCATTCGATGCCATGTTGTTCAAGTTGAGCATAATCACAAGAAAAACCCCAACTAAAATCAATGTGACAGTGACCGCACTAATTGATGCAAATGTCATCCACGTGTTTCTTCCAAGTGAACGGAAGCTCTCACGTAAATGCCGCGAGAGAGTTTTAATCATAAATGCCGTACTCCCCTCTTGCTTCGTCACGCACAATCATTCCATCTTCGATTGCGATGACGCGTTTCTTCATGCTGTTTACAATTTCTTTGTTGTGTGTCGCCATGACGACTGTTGTTCCGCGGTTATTAATCTCTTCGAGTGTCTTCATGATTTCCAAAGATGTATCTGGATCAAGGTTTCCTGTCGGCTCATCTGCAATGACAACCTCAGGACTATTCACGATTGAACGAGCGATAGATACACGCTGCTGTTCACCGCCAGACAGCTGGTCAGGAAATTGTCGTGCTTTGTGCTTGAGCTGTACCAAATCAAGTACATCCAGCACTTTTTTCTTAATGATATGAGGCTGTTCCCCAATGACTTCAAGAGCAAATGCCACGTTCTCAAACACCGTGAGGGTTGGAAGTAGTTTGAAATCTTGGAACACTACGCCAATTTCTCTTCTTACGTAAGGAATTTCTTTTTCCTTAATTGAGGCTAAATCTCTGCTATTAATTAAGATTTTCCCTTTGGTTGGCTTCTCTTCACGATACATCATTTTGATGAAAGTGGATTTACCAGCACCACTGGGACCAACAACATACACAAACTCTCCTGGGTGGATAGAGACATTGATTCCATTGATCGCCTTTACACCGTTAGGATAGATCTTGTAGACTTCCTTCATTTCAATCATGTAATCACCTAATCTTTTCTTATTGCTGACTAACAGCTTATCATGATGTTTTGACACTTATCGTCAAAAAACGTTATGTATGGTCACGCACATACCCTTCGATACGTACAAGCAATTTATGTCCTTTTCATCCAAAAAGATGAAAAAAATGAATCGTCTAAATTTCAACAACTCCAATTATACGTCATGAATCGACGCAATGGTATTACATTTATATTTCAAAACTTATCGTTAAAAGGTAAAAACAACGTTTAAAACCGAAAAGTGTGCCTTTTTACCCTTATTTTTTAAATAAAATTTAATATAATGCGTTTCCATACTATTCAAAAGTCTTTTTCTACATATAAAAACAAAAAAACCTTGTCGATTAGACAAAGGTTTTATTTTTTCTCTGCAAGCCATTTTGCTACTTCTTTTGCTTGCTTCTCATCTACCATTCCGCTTGGCATAGAGCCTTTACCATTCTGTGCAATATCTGCAATTTGGCTTTCATTATATTTCTTCCCTACTTCTTTCAGGCTTGGTCCGCCTCCGCCAGATAGGTCTTTCCCATGACAGCCAATACAGTTTTGCTGATAAATTTCCTCACCACTGCTCACAGTTGAAGCACTTTTGCTGCCTTCTTTGTCACTGTCACTGCTGCTTGAATTACCTCCACAAGCCGCAAGAACAAGAAGCATCGCTGCAAACAGCATCATTAATCCGCTCTTTTGCATCAATTTCCCTCCCTTACAATCATTTGGTCAACGCTATTATATCCTTGTTTACGCCCTTTTAAAACCCTCACCAAGCACCTCTTTTGCATCCATTACGATGACAAATGCTGATGCATCGATTGCTTTCACCACTTGTTTCAACTTTGTGAATTGTGACTGTCCAACGACACACATTAGAATTGGACGGTCATGGTCGGTATATCCTCCGACTGCTGAGATTTTTGTGACACCACGGTCAATTTGATCAAATACTGCCTGTCTGACTTCATCCTCATGCCCTGTAATGATCATCGCCATTTTCGAATGACTGAAGCCGGCCTGTACGACATCAATCGTTTTACTTGAAATAAACACACCAATGACAGCGTACAGTCCCTCTTCAATCCCGAAAACAGTCATCGCAGCCAGGACAATTAGGCCATCCATCATCGCTAAACAGGTGCCAAGCGTGAGTCCTGTATATTTATTGATGATTTTGGCAGCGAGCGCCGTTCCACCTGTTGATCCATTTCCAAGGAACACGAGCCCTATGCCGATCCCAATCACCACTCCGCCAAAAATGGCTGCTAAGAGCGCTTCATGTGTCACAGGTGCAATATGTCTTGTGACAAACACCATCAAAGGTAAGAAAATAGAGCCAACGAGCGTTTTCACGCCAAATGTACCGCCTAATAAATAAAAGCCAGCGATAAACAGCGGAATGTTGAGCCCCCACTGCACATATGCCGCTTCAAAGCCGAATGACTGCATAATCGTACTAATCCCGCTCACACCACCTGCGGCAATCTGATTCGGTAATAATAACGTATTAAATCCAATCGCCACAATGGCTGATCCGATTAAAATGAACAAGTAATTTTTTGCTTCAATCCATAATTGTGAATGTCCCTGCTTCATGTCTGTCTTCCTCCGTTACTTCTGAATGCACACCTATTTTAAGCCCTCCTATTACGAATGTAAATAACAGCCAAATGCAGTGCTAATGGATTAATACTTTATCACACAAACGGATCAGCGTGCTTGCCGTTTGGCATAGGAGCAAATGATGGTATATTTAATATGTACATGAGAAAGAAGGGACATGCGATGAAGAAAATACTGAAGATCATAGGCATTACATTACTTGCACTGATCATTTTGGCTTTTGGTGCTTTCTATACATGGAGCCGCTTTACATACGGACCATCTGCCGCATTAAAAAAGCAAGTGAACATCGAGCAAGTGGAACATAAAAACAACGTCTATACATTTGCATCAACAAAAAGCGATACGGGCATCATTCTCTATCCAGGAGCAAAGGTAGAACCACTTTCATACGCCTATATCGGGAATGAATTGATGAAAAAAGGCTACTCTGTCTTTATCCCTGACATGCCATTTTCGTTTGCGATTTTTCATACAAATAAAGCACAAGATATCATGAAAGATCATCAAACGATCAAACATTGGTATATTGGCGGTCATTCACTAGGCGGAACAGCCGCCGCTATGTTTGCAGAAAAAAATCAGCGCAAACTCGACGGTCTTTTTTTCCTTGCGTCTTATCCAGCATCAGATGAGCTGAAATCACCGTCCTTGAACGTCCTCTCTATATCAGGTGAAAAGGACGGACTTGCGACACAAGAGAAAATCAAGCAATCGAAAACAAATTTGCCGTCTCAAACCGTTTATCATGAAATAAAAGGCGGGAACCATGCTCAGTTTGGCATGTATGGTAAACAAAAAGGTGATCAGCCAGCGGACATTCCAGCCCTCACTCAGCAAAAGGATATCATTCAAACGATGCTTGAATGGCTAAAACCAGCAAAAAAGCTCCCGTAATGGGAGGTTCAGCGTGTAGACAAACCCTCGCATTCGTTGTCAGTCCTGCGCGCTGGTGCTCACGAATGTCAAATTCGCTTCGCTCCAGTGCTCGTCCTTCCTAGACTTCAAAGGTTTTCTATCACGCCGAAAGGACAAAGGGCTAAAATAAAGATCATTTTAACCCTTTGTCAACAATCTAAAGCTTCCGTAATGGGGGCTTTTCATTTTCACTTTTTCGTCGCTTCTAAAAACTCTTCAGCGTCTGCTACAGCGAGGCTAATGGCTTCCTCCCAAAAGTCTTTTTGGGTAAGGTCGACACCTAAGTGCTTATAGGCCAAATCTTCTACTGTCATTGAAGCTGTATCCTTTAGTAATGCAATGTACTTTTCTTCAAACGAAGTACCAGCCTGCAAGGCCTTTGCATAAATTCCTAGTGAGAACATGTAGCCAAATGTGTACGGGAAATTATAAAACGGTACACCCGTGATATGGAAATGCAGCTTAGACGCCCAGAAATGCGGATGGTATTCATCTAGTGAGTCACCAAAGGCTTCTTTCTGCGCTTCTACCATCAGCTCATTCAACCGGTCCGCCGGCACTTCTCCTTGTTTACGCTCTTCATAAAAGCGCTGTTCAAATAAGAAACGAGATTGAATGTTCATGAAAAAAGCTACACTTCGCTGCAGCTTATCCTCTAACAAACTGAGGCGCTCCTCTTCATTTGCCGCTTCTTTTAATGAAGCATCAGCCACAATCATTTCTGCGAATGTCGACGCCGTTTCAGCTACATTCATCGCATATTTGCGATTAAGAATGCGAACATCCTGCATCACTTCCTGATGGAACGAATGACCAAGCTCATGCGCGAGTGTCGCCACATTGGATGGACTGCCTGAAAAGGTCATAAAAATGCGTGACTCTCCGCTGTCAGGGAAATTTGTACAAAAACCGCCTACTCGTTTGTTCGGGCGATCCTCAGCTTCTACCCAGCGCTCATTAAAGGCCTTTTCTGTAAAAGCAGCAAGCTCTTCTCCAAACCCAGCGAAATGCTTCACAATAAAAGCAGCTGCTTCCTGATACGGATAGATCTTGGTCTCACTGCCAATAGGAGCCCCAACATCAAACCAGCTTAGCTTATCCACTCCAAGCATGTCAGCCTTTCGATGTAAATAATCAATGAATGGCTGCTTATGTTCATCAATCACAGACCACATGGCATCAAGGGTTTCTTGTTTCATCCGGCAAATATCAAGCGGCTCTTTTAAGATATGATCCCAGCCTCTTGCTTCATATACTTGCAAACGAAAACCTGCCAAATGATTGAGCGTGCTTGCAAATAGATGTTCGTCCTGCGTCCATGCATGTTCTAGGTTATGATAAACAGCCTTTCTGACTTCACGGTCTGGATTATCCATCGCATTTTCCGCTTGGCCGACAGAGATCATCTGCGTTTCACCATGTTGTTCAAACGGAATCGTAATCTTATTCACTAAGCTAGAATAAAGCTCATCCCACGCATGGTAGCCATCAACGGCTAGCTTTTGAATCAATGTTTCTTGTTCAACAGGCAATTGATCCTTCACGCGCTCTCTGCGTTCATTTAATATGTAGCGAACATCTGAAAAGGTCTCTGAATTCATGAGATCCTCCCATTTTTCAGGAGAGATGGCAGCAAGCGCCTGATCAAACAGCGCAAGAATGGTACCTAAATCAGCTTCCAGCTTAGCAATCGTACCTCGAAGACTGCCAGCCTTCATATCCTTTGTATTTTGAGACTGAAGACAGGAAACAAATGAACCTGCTTGAGACAGTTTTTTATATGTGGTTTCATACGTGTCAAGGACAGACGTTAACCTATTTTCAATGTGTGTATCTTCTTTTGAAAAGGCATCGACCTTTTGTCGTAATTCATCTAATAGCTGCTGAATGTGTTGCAAGTATGTTTTAAATTCTGGTGAAGAGCTGCCTCCTTTAAAAAAGGCATCTAAATCCCACGTCTCTTGTAATGTTGTTAATCCCAAAATATTTCCCCCTTTATTTGCTAATTTCATCATACAAAGGATATAGAGTCAGTATGGCGTATGTATTCCTTTATATTCATTATATTTTCTCACAATAAAAAAAACCCGGCAAGAAGCCGAGTTTTTATGATAATTTCGAACGTAAGTAAGCATCGATAAATGAATCTAAATCTCCATCCATTACCGCTTGAACATTTCCCATCTCCGTATTGGTTCGATGGTCTTTCACAAGAGAATACGGATGGAATACATAAGAGCGAATTTGGCTTCCCCAACCAATTTCTTTCTGCTCTCCTCTGATTTCATCCAATTCAGCCTGCTGTTCCTCGATCCGTCTTTGATAAAGTTTCGATTTCAGCATTTTCATCGCACGATCTCTGTTTTTGATTTGTGATCTTTCTGTTTGGCATGTCACCACGACATTGGTTGGAATGTGTGTGATACGAACGGCAGAGTCAGTCGTATTGACGTGCTGTCCACCTGCGCCGCTTGCACGATACGTATCTACTTTGATATCTTCTGTTCGAATATCAATATCGATTTCTTCATTGAACTCAGGCATGACATCACAGGAAACGAACGACGTATGCCTGCGGCCAGATGAATCAAAAGGAGAAATACGAACCAAACGATGGACCCCTTTTTCTGCTTTTAAGTACCCGTATGCGTTATGCCCTTTGACGAGCAATGTCACAGACTTAATTCCTGCTTCATCACCAGGAAGATAATCAAGCGTTTCAACCTTAAAGCCTCTACGCTCTGCCCAGCGAGTATACATTCTCAGAAGCATAGAACCCCAGTCCTGTGATTCAGTACCGCCTGCGCCTGGGTGAAGCTCGAGGATGGCATTGTTTTTATCATATGGTTCACTTAAGAGAAGCTGCAGTTCAAACTCGTTAAATTGCTTAGTTAAGTTCTTCAGCTCTTTCTCAAGATCTACATGAAGCTCCTCGTCATAATCTTCCTTTAATAGGTCATGTGTCATTTGCAGCTCTTCATGAGATTCACTGAGCTCATGGTATGAATTCACATTATCCTTTAGTGCATTGGCTTCATTGATGATGCCTTGTGCCTTTTGCTGATCATTCCAAAAATCAGCCTCTGACATGGTCGCTTCGAGTTCTGCAATTTTGGCTTCTTTTGTTTCGAGGTCAAAGAGACCCCCTAAAATCAGCTAGCCTGCTAGCCATATTTTCAAGCTCTTGTCTAATTTCTACTAATTCCATATCCTTCACCTCATAGATGTATGGGGGCTAACATGAATAGAAAGAGGTTTTCACCTCTTTCCATTACTTATTCTGTCTTCCCATGACAATTTTTATATTTCTTGCCGCTTCCGCAGTGACATGGTGAGTTTCGGCCAATGTCTACGACTTTACGTACCGGCTTCTTTTTCACTGTCTTCTCCTCATCACCCTCTTGAGGCTGATGAGCTGTTGTTTGACCTTGAACGACTTCTTCACGTTCTAAGTTGTTTTGGATTTCTGATTTCAAGACATATTTGGCCACATCATCTTCGATTGAAGCGACCATATGCTCAAACATCGCAAATCCTTCCATTTGATACTCACGAAGCGGATTTGTTTGTGCATACGCACGTAAATGAATCCCTTGACGCAGTTGATCCATTGCATCGATATGATCCATCCACTTTGAATCCACCGCACGAAGAACGATGACTTTTTCAAATTCTCGCATTTGTTCATCGCCATATGTTTCTTCTTTTGCATCGTATTTTTCTTTAATACGATCCATAATGAAGGAGGTGATTTCATCTGCTTCTTTACCGTAAATATCCTTGACCGAAATGGCTCCTTCATCTAAATAGTTCGTGTTGATTAATTCAACAAGCCCATCTAGTTTCCATTCTTCAGGAAGCTCTTCTTTCGGCGTATAAGAACCAACAGCGCGCTCAATTGAAGACTGAATCATATTGATCACAATCGATTTTAAGTTATCAGAATCAATGACTTCAAAGCGCTGTTTGTAAATCACTTCACGCTGCTGGCGAAGCACATCGTCATATTGCAGAAGCTGTTTACGGGAATCAAAGTTGTTCCCCTCAACGCGTTTTTGAGATGATTCAACGGCTTTAGACACCATTTTACTTTGGATAGGCGTAGTGTCATCCATGCCAAAGCGGTCAAGCATTGCCATCGTACGCTCTGCACCAAATCGTCGCATCAATTCATCTTCCATAGAGAGATAGAATTGGGTAATCCCTGGGTCTCCTTGACGACCAGAACGTCCGCGCAGCTGGTTATCAATACGTCGTGATTCATGACGCTCTGTCCCAATTACAGCTAGACCGCCAAGCTCTTTGACGCCTTCGCCAAGCTTGATGTCCGTACCACGTCCTGCCATGTTGGTCGCAATGGTGACGGCACCCTTTTGACCAGCCTCTTCAATAATTTGTGCCTCACGCTCATGGTTTTTCGCGTTTAACACTTGATGAGGAATCCCTTTATTTTTAAGCATCTTAGAAATAAGCTCAGACGTCTCAACCGCTACTGTTCCGACAAGCACTGGCTGCCCTGTCATATAGCGCTGTGCAACATCTTCAGCCACTGCTTTAAATTTACCTTCCATTGTGCGGTAAATTAAATCAGGTCTGTCATCACGAACCACTGGTTGATTGGTTGGGATTGTCACAACCTGCATGTTGTAAATGTTACGGAATTCTTCTTCTTCCGTTTTCGCTGTACCGGTCATACCAGAAAGCTTTTCATACATGCGGAAGTAGTTCTGGAACGTAATCGTTGCAAGGGTCATACTTTCGTTCTGCACTTCGAGACCTTCTTTTGCCTCAATGGCTTGATGCAGACCTTCACTATAACGGCGTCCTTTCATTAGACGTCCTGTGAACGAGTCAACAATAACGACTTGACCTTCTTCAACGACATAATCCACATCTTTTTGCATCGCAACATGTGCCTTTAGCGCCTGGGCGATGTGATGGTTCAGTGCGACATGTTTGACATCAAATAAGTTTTCGATGCCGAATGCTTTTTCCGCCTTCGTCATTCCACTTTCTGTCAGCTGTACACTTTTTGTTTTAATATCGTATGTGAAATCATCTTCTATTTTTAATGTACGAACAAATGCATTGGCTTGTACGTAAAGCTTTGTAGATTTCGCAGCTTGTCCAGAAATAATAAGAGGTGTTCTCGCTTCATCAACTAAGATGGAGTCAACCTCATCAATCACGGCATAATGAAGCGGTCTTTGAACCATTTGCTCTTTGTAAAGCACCATGTTATCTCGTAAATAGTCAAAGCCAAGTTCATTGTTTGTAGAATACGTAATATCAGCAGCATATGCTTCTCTTTTTTCATCTTTGTCTAAGCTGTTTAAGTTTAAGCCAACCGTTAAGCCAAGAAACTCAAAAATCTTGCCCATTTCCTCTGCATCACGGCTTGCCAAATATTCGTTGACTGTCACAATGTGGACGCCTTTTCCAGAAAGAGCATTTAAATAAACAGGCATTGTTGAAGTCAACGTTTTACCTTCACCTGTTTTCATCTCAGAAATGTTGCCTTCATGAAGCGCGATCCCCCCCATGAGCTGCACCTTAAATGGGAACATTCCTGTCACGCGGCGTGATGCCTCGCGAACCGTTGCAAATGCTTCAACCAACAGGTCATCCACGGATTGTCCCTTTTCAAGTTTTTCTTTAAATTCGTTCGTTTTATTTCGTAAAGCCTCGTCAGATAATTTCTCAAAATCTTGAGCGAGAGCTTCAATTTCATTTGCTTTTTTTTCATATTTGCTGATCGTACGTTTCGTAGGATCAAACACTTTGTTTAAGATTCCAAGCATATAATAACGCTCCTCTATTTCATGCAATTTTTCGGCATGTCCAAAAGATTGACAGGTCCATATTTACCTGCATTTATCATACCATACCTTCCTTCATTTCCAAAGAATTTGCAATGATTTCGCACAAAAAACCCGCCCCTCATGGAGGGAACGGGTTTACTTTTTTTAGGTTGATTTTAGATCAGATTAAGCGTTTGGCTCAATCAGTCCATATTTTCCATCATTTCGGCGATAGACCACATTGGTCAAATTTGTCTCAGCATTTGTGAAGACGAAGAAACTATGACCTAACATGTTCATTTGAAGGATGGCCTCTTCGCTATCCATCGGTTTTAAATTGAAACGTTTTTGTCTGACGATTTCTGTTTCATCAATTTCTTCGTCATCTTGAACAGCTACATCAGCCGTCCCATTTCCTCCAGCAAATAAGTGCTTTTTGGCACCTTGCTCGCGGAATTTACGGTTTACTTTTGTTTTGTGTTTTCGGATTTGACGTTCTAATTTACTGGCTGCTAGGTCTACTGCATTGTACATATCTTCATTATGCACCTCAGCTCGAAGTGCTAGATCAGTCATTGGAATGGTAACCTCAACTTTAGATTCTTGATCATTGTAAAACTTCAAGTTCACGTTGACTGAAGCATCTACGTCTGTCTCAAAATAACGCTCCAGCTTTCCAATTTTTTTCTCGACATGATCTCTTAGTGCAGGTGTTACGTCGATGTTTTCTCCTCTGACATTGTAATTCATGTAAAGAACGCCTCCTTTAAAATTAAGGATATGTAAACCTATTTCTACTTTTCCCTCCTTTTCTCCTGCTCAAACGTAAAAAAAATGTGAATTTTCATTGAAATTTGTCGAATTTTGCGGTGCATCAACTGTTACTTGATAGGTGATGAATATATATTCGGCTCATTCTTGAAAAAGACCAGCGCACATTTAAATGGTGAAAGATGATATTGATGTTTTCAGCGATTGAGATAAGGTTTTTAAGTCCTCCGCCGCTGCTTTCATTTCTTCATTTGCTGCCAATGATTCTTCAACAGCCGCAGACATGTACTCCGTCTCTTCTGAATTGCGTTTGGCTCCTTCTTCAATGACCCCAACCGTCTGAGATATTTCCTCTGTACTAGCTGAAATCTCCTCTGCAGTAGCTGAAAGTTCCTCTGCTTTCATCGAAATATCACGAATAGATTCCAGGATTTCATGAAAGCTCTGTTCTGACAATTGCGATACTTTCACACCTTCTGCTACATCCTGCTCAACCTTTTTCATCGTATGTGATGATTTTTCAGTATCTTTGTTCACGTTCGCGAGCAATTGACTAATTTGATCTGTCAGCTGACTAGATTCTTCCGCCAGTTTCCTCACTTCATCTGCTACCACCGCAAAGCCTCTCCCATGCTCTCCTGCTCTTGCCGCTTCAATAGCAGCATTTAAAGCAAGCAAATTCGTTTGATCAGCGATGGCATGGATATGACCTAACAAATCTTCAATGCCTGTAAACTGGGCTTGTACATGAGCCATTGTGGAATGGTGCTCGTTCACAGACGCTTTGATAGAGCTCATTTGTTTTACGAATTGCTGAATAAGCGCTGCACCCTCTTCAGCCTTTTCAGTCACTGAAATTGAGTGACCCGAAACATCGGATGTGTGTTCAGCTGCATTTTGCATACCAGTCGAGACTTCTTGAATGGCAGAAGCTACTTTTCCGACCGCGTTTGATTGTTCACGTGAAGCTTCACTGACCTGTTCAATCGAGCTAGATGTCTGCTCACTTGCCGATATGGTTTGATGAATCGTTTCCTCAAACTGAGCAGCAGAATCAGCTAATTGTCTTGATCCATGTTGCACCTGTAAAATGAGCTGACGCAAATGCTTTGTCATTTGATTAAAAGCAGTACCGAGTTGACCAATCTCATTTTTAGAGGTCACTTCAATCTCTTCAAGTGTAAGGTCACCATCTGCCATCCTTCTCGCAGCATTTGTGACAGACACAATCGGCTTTGTCATACGATAAACGAATCTTGTCCCAATCAACAAAAAGCCAACAATAATGACCGCACTAACTAGAATGAGAGTGAATAGTAATTGATTACTGTCTTGGTTGAGCTGATTGATTTTTTGGTCACGTTGCTTCAACTGAGTTTTAGCAAATTCTTTTGTAAAGGTATGTATTTCTTGTTCGATAGGTTGTAATTCTTGATTGAGGCGTGTGTTGAATTCTTTTTGATTTTGCATATTCAATGAATTAAATAGTCGGTTCGTTGAGGTGTAGTAGAGATAATTCTTTTCTGAGATTTGATCTAATAGATTTTTTGCTTGTTTGACAGAGCTCATTTTTGTAGCTTCCGTTGTTTTCTTATTAATCTCTTCATATGTTTGCTCAATTTTCTGTAAATTTTCAGCATCTTGCACGACAACATATGTTTTAATTTGTGCTTCCTGTTTTTGCAAAAGCGCCTCTAATTCCAGTGAGGTCTGATAAAGCTTCACTTCTTTACTGAGAAGCGTCTTGTAGGATTGATCTGTTTTGTAATAGATGAAGCTTGAGAATCCTAAAATACTGACAAACAATACACATATGACAATAAGCCCAAACAAAAATTGATTTTTTAGTCTCATAATTTCCTCCGAAAGTCTGAATTGAACAAAAATTAATGAATGACATACGGCCTCATACAGGCATGTATTTCATCCATCCACTTTCTATATTCAGGTATAAAATATGCTTTAAGGAATGATTGGAAGTGTATTGAAGGGAATGTATAGAAAGCTAGTATATCAAAACTTAAAAAAATTTGATCAAACGAACGAATCGTTTTGGCAAAGTGCTCATTTTCTATAATTGAAAGCAGAAGGGGATGTGTTGTCTCTAAATGAAAGAAGGCATGGATCAGATCATTAAAGATCCGATCCCCTTCTGTTTTAGCAAAATCCTTCTCAATTTCATCTAAATATTTTAGACTCTCTTCTATCGTAAATAGAAGTTCATAATATGTGGTTAATAAAATATAGTCATCTGAACGATACGCCACAGGTCTCACCTAATTATTTCCGTTTATCGTAATATACGCCGTCACTCGTCATAGGCTGGTATGGATTTTGATAATTCAGCTGTTTCGTTTTCTTTTTTTGAATGGCTTGAATATCTGCTTTGATCCCATTTTGGATCACAGTTAATTGCTTCGCCATCTGTTGATCTGTTTGGATGATTTCTTTGATTTTTTCTTTTTCTTGATCCGTCAGCTCATGCTGAATATCTCTCATTAATTCATCTCTCTCAATTAAAAAGGCATCAAAGTCTTCAACCAAGGTGTCACTTTGCGGATTTGCCGTTATTTCGGCTGCCATTTTTAATGTTTGGTCATGCAGCTGGTCCACAATACTCATAGAGATCCCCCAATAGAGTGGTGGCGCCCTTTTCGATCGGTTTGAATAACTTCCTTCCACGCATCACGAAAATCAGTTACGTATTGCTCTACTTCATTCAACATCTCTTCGTCATTTTGAAGATTGGCTTCAATCAGTCTGCGATAAATGTAATCATACATACTTGCCATACTCTTTGATACGTCATAAGAACGATTTAAGGTGACATTTAATTCTTGAATGATGTTTTGAGCCTTTTTCAGGTTCACATTTCTCGTTTCTGCATCTTCTTTTTGAATGGCATACTTCGCTAGTCTAATGAACTTTAAGCAGCCTTCATAAAGCATAAGCGTCAACTCGGCAGGTGTTGCAGTCTCAATAGAATTTTTCTGATAGGCGGCATAAGGGTTCTGAATTGCCATATGTTATAAACCTCCAATTATTGTCCAAGCAGTTGAGAAAGATAGCCAGATTGGTTGTTTAGCTTTTGAATCGCACTATCCATGGCGCTAAACTTTTTGTAGTAGCGGGTTTCCACCATTTTTAAACGATCTTGGAATGTATCCATTCGTTTTGTTAAAGAATCAAGGTCCTTACCAAGTCCGTATTCCTTTAATTCCATCGTTGTGCTTCCCGCCTTTGTTTGAATGCTCTTCGTGAAGGCAGTTAAGGAATTTTTGACACGATAAATGATTCCTTGTTCTTGATATTGCTGTTGTGCTTTGTCTTTATCTTTTGAATCCACATTTAAACTACCCGAGATGAACATTTGTCTGACTTTCTCCGGGTCTTCTTCAATGGCTTTTCTTAATTTCTCTACTCCATTTATATCCTTACTAAATTCCAGCTTTCCACCATCTTTATACTTGGATGATGTCTCAATACCAATTTGTGTGAGGTGAATTTTATTCGCATCACTTGTCGTAATATTAGCATAAAAATCACTTCTTATTTTAGAGGCACCAGATCGTAAAATGGAATCACTTCTCAGCAAGCCAGACTTCGCGGTCGTTTCCCATAGCTCTATTTCTTTTTCAGACATCCCTTTTTTCTCTTCAGCCGTTAATGGTTGATAGTCTCTGTTTTTCTTTTCATTGACTTTACCATTAATTTGCTCAACGAGCTCATTGTATTTATCAACAAATTGTTTAATTTTATCAAAGATTGCATCCACATCTGTTGAAACGTTTAAGCTGACAGGCTGATCGGTTGTCCCTTTAAGCTCGTACGTAATACCAGCCTGCTCAAATATATTGTTGTTATTTTCCATTTTTAGGCCATTAATCTCGTATTGCGCTTTTTGTCCTTGAGTGGTCGCAACTAATTTGTTATCTCCATCCACTTGGAAGCCTAATTGAGTGAAGAATGAAGCTGAATTACCATCAGCTGCTTTAATGCTGACACCTTCACCTGTTGTCCGAGAAGTAAGAGCGATTGTATCCACGTAGTTCGTTCCATCAAAGATCTGTCCTTTGTAAGCTGTCACACCTAATTGCGAGTTGTTTAGCTTTGACACAATGTTATCAATTGTATCGGTATCAGAAGTATTGATCGTCACCATTTTCGGTTTTGTCGAATCTGGTGTCGTCACCTCGAATGTAAACGTGCCATTTGCAGGTGTAAATCCAGATGTACCAGACGATTTGAAGACAGAAGCTGTCGCTAGTTGGGTGACATTGATTGAGCCAGAGGCAGCATTTGTTGACCCAGTTGCTGTGACAGCAGATTCATTTGAGCTTGTCACTTTTTTGGCGCCATATGTAGTTGGACGCGTTAAGTTTAAACTGTTGATCAAATCATCTAATTCTTTGATTTTCGAGTTAACCTCGCGATAGCTGTCTCTTTGCCATTCAAGTGTTTGTTTCTGGCGTGTCATTTTATCAAGTGGTGCTTGCTCAGTTTTCATGAGTTTTGATACGATTTCATCAATATCAAACACATTTGAAAATCCAGTAATTCGATTGACCATTTTTTATGTTCTCCCTTCACTTACATTCTTTTATCTACAAATAAACCGACAATTTCTGTCATTGCCGCATAGAAATCAAGCCATTCCTTGGAAGGAATTTCTCTAATGACTTCTTCTGTTTGGTTATCTACGACTTTGACATAATATTCATTGAGTTTTTCATGTAATTCAAATTGCAGATGAAATTGAGTGGGTTCAATCAGCTTGTTTGCTCCTTGAAGCGTTTTTTCAATTTCTTCTTTTGAAACGACCTTGCCATTTGCTTGTAAATCAGAGTTTGCATTGTCATTCTGGTTATTAGAAACACGGGTTTGAAATGCATCGATAATTGGCTCTAGCGATGTCAACTTACCAACAGACATAGTTATTCAGCTCCTGTGCTTTAATCTACCTTTTATATCGGCTTTGAATTTTCAAATTAAATATAGATGGACCGATTTGTTAAAGTTTCATATAGATGGTGAACATCCACACAGAAACGTGGAGAAGGATAGCTGAATCAGATAAAAAAATCCTCACTTTTTTTGTGAGGATAATTGAGAGAGGAGATCTACGGATAAACTCGCAGCACGACTGTTCTCTTCTTGAATAGACAGGTACACTTCTTTCCTGTGAATATCAATGTGCTTAGGAGCCTCAATCCCGATTTTCACTTGATCGCCTTCGATTGAAATAATCTTGACTTCAATATCATCGCCAATTTGAATCGACTGGTTTAATTTACGCGAGAGAACTAACATGAGGATGCCACCTCTAACAAATGTTTTGTATGATAGGCTGAATCATGCAAAATCACCTGCTTGGCTTTCATGTTTTTCCGGTTCACAATAATAGGCGCTCTTAAATTGGCTGTCGTTTTTTTAATAGAAGATTCCATTGTTAAGATCACCATGACTTCCACATCATTGGCATCTTCTACTTCTAGAATATCTACGACCGTTTCGTCTAAATCGAATTCATATTGATTGAAGAATAAAAACGGACTGCTGACAATAAAGCCTAACTCTGCATTTTTCAATGATTGAAGAACTAAAAATGGAGACTCTTCTGATAAAGGTAAAATGACAAACTGTTTTTGATCCAGAAATCCTGGTATTCCATTAGAGAAGTTGATGATTTGCTCCTCTTTGATTGTCACTTCACCATGGTATTTTGTTTGAATGATCATAATTCACGACCTTTTTCATTTTTCTTAACTATACCTTATCACCATTTTGGCCCGTTTCGTCAACTTCTATTTTTAAATCTGGGTATTGTAACATATCAATATTGACCTTACCTGGCTGGTAGTTAACGATTGGTTTATGAGGCGTTGCCTCTATAATAGCTTTTTGAGGCTCCACTTCAATTTGAAGCTCAGATGGCTGATAGTGAATTTTCACACTAAAGAATGAAGGGATCACACCAATATTGAATTGTTTGGCTGGAGGAGTGCCATTGATTTTGGCAAACTCAGCAATTGCATTCCCACCATTCTCGATCTTGATGAGTTCACTGCCTTCTTCCGCTCTTCTGCCCATTCCTTCTCCAACAGCACGTTTCCCCTCAGCTGCCCATTCCTCAGAACGTCTAAAAATCGACTTGATATCCATATCGGCAAATGCCTCGGTTTGATCTATAGTTAATTTTGACGGTGTCCTTGTCATATTCATGACGGCTCTGGGCTGCTGAATCTCAAGGTCTGCTCTGGGCTGCTCTACTTCTTGCCGAGAAGGAGTTGTCGACATTTGCAGCTTTGCATAGGTTTGTTGCATTAACAATCTAGGGATTTGCATATAGGTACACCTCCATGATGCAAAAAAGCACCCAACGGATGCTTTTTATTATCTTAAGAAATCGACAAGGGATGGCTGAATAACTTTAGCCGTCGTTGCTAAAGCTGCTCTATTCACAGTCTCTTGTTGAAGAAGATCAATAATTGCTTTTTCACTTTCTACATCTTCATTATCTGATTTGGCATTTTTTAGTACTTCGAATTGTGAAGTCAAGCGACTGCCTACTAAGTCAACACGATTTGAACGGGCTCCTAAGTCCGAGCGCTCAGCACTCATCACTTCTTTAAACTGATCGATACTTCCTAACGCATCATCAGAATTTGCGAACGTTCCATTTTTCAATGAGTTTTCTAAATCCGTCAGCATTTCAATGACATTTTGACCGCTGGCAGTCTGTCCACCAAACGCTGAAATTGGATTTGAGTTCACATTTAAAGTGATACCATCAGAAATGTTCGACTTAACAGAATTTGCATCTGTATAGTTTTCAAAGTTAAACGTAAACGTACCATCTGCGTTCTCAACAACTGGTTTAACATTTGTATTTGTTCCATTAAATACGAACTTACCTAACATCTGAGTGTTCATCGCGTCAATGATTTGTTTCTTCATCTGGCCAATTTCTACTCCGATAGCTGCTAAATCTTCTGGCTGCTTTGTTCCATTAGCCGCATCAAGCACTTTATCTCGTACATTTGACATAATATCAATGATTTCAGTGACACTTGTTTCAGATGTATCAATCCAGTTCTGTGCTTCATTTAAGTTTTTTTGATATTGATCATTTCGAAACATTGCTGTGCTATATTGAAGGCTTTTTACTACTGCAACGGGATCATCAGATGTTTTTGTGAAACGTCTCCCTGTTTGTGCTTGCTCATTTATTTTAGAAAGTTTTTCATAACTTTTACTAATATTACGAAGTGAGTTTTGAGAAATCATACCTTGTGTGACTCGCATCAGTTATACCTACCTTCCTACGACACCCATGCCGTTTATTACTTTATCCAATATTTCATCTTGTAATGTCACAACTCTCGCAGCTGCATTATATGCATGCTGAAATTGGATCATATTCGTCATTTCTTCATCAATGGAAACAGCACTCGTCGACATTCTACGCTCATTGGCTGAATTGACAAGAGCGGCTGAACTGCTTTCTAGCGTTATGTTCTTTTTCCCTTGAATTCCCATCTCAGCAATGACATTTTGGTAGTAATCCTGGATCGTCGTTGTATTGCCACCGATTGGTACCTTTAAGTCTTGAATACCAGCTAATTTCGTAGCATTCGAACCGTCACCTTTTGTTTGATTGAGAGATGCTGCAATATTATCTGTTGATGCTAAAATAACATCACTCACTTTGATACGAGCAGCTAAACCTTTATTCAGATCATTATTATTCTCGATATCAAAAAAGTCTTGTCCACTTGTGCCATTTAATGTGTACCCCTGCTTATGCACATCATTAAATGTATCCATGAAGACTTGTGCTACTTCATCAAGCTCTGCAAGCATGTCTGGATACATGCCTTTTTCAGCACCATTTGACATGTAGCCATAAGCCTCAACAAGTGCTTTTACTTTACCATTCACTTGAAGCTGATCTGCTGCAATGGTTGTTGTTCCGAATTGAAGTGAGTTAACAAGTCCCGTTGTATTATCATAGGAGATTTGCAGTTCAGATTTTTCGCTTGTAATGCCATTCAAAATCGTTCCAGCAGATTGTCCATTTGCACCGATAATGTCGATGTTAACAGTTCCTTCTGCAATTTTGAGTGCATTCCCGCCAGATGGATTGTAGCTCACTTTAATATCAACAAGTGAAGATAATTGATCTACCAACGCATCACGCGTATCATATAGATCATTTGGAAGATACCCGTTTGGTTCAACTGCTGCAATTTGTTTGTTCACTTCATCTATTTGAGATAAAATCGTGTTCACATTTTTGGCTGTTGAATCGAGTTCTGTTTTTAAATTCTTTTGTATCGTTGTTAAAGACGAATTAAGTAGACGGAATTGATCTACCAAAGCCTGTGCACTTGTTTTAACAACTGTACGCGCAGACGCTGTATCGGCATTTTTTGTTTCGGATAGGACCTGTAATGATTTCCAAAGGTTATCAAAAGCTCTGTTTAAGCCTTCATCCGTCAAATCATTCATAACTCCCTCCATTTGCGAAAGGGCATCAGATTTTGTTGAGTAGTAAGACAAGTTATTGTTATGATCTCTGAATTGCAGATCTAAAAAGCTGTCTCGAATTCTTTCAACGGTTCCAACTTGAACTCCTGTCCCCATTTGGCCATACGTCTTGCCGTCATAAACTGAAATGACTGGATAAGGATTATCTGCTTTAAAGGTAACTCTTTGTCTTGAGTAGCCATCTGTATTTGCATTGGAGACGTTGTTTGATGTGACATAAAGCCCTGCACGCTGGGCTGTGATTCCTCTTTTTGCCGTTTCTAGTCCCATGAATGTAGAACCCATTGGTATCCTCCTTGTTTACGCCTTTGAATCAAACAAAGCCCTCTGCTGTTTAGGCTTTGAACTCTCAAGACCATTTTGTCCGTAATTCATATTTTCTTTATTAGGGTTAACGAGATCGAATGTCAGTGAAATAAATTGAAGCGACTGCTGAATGAGCTGTTTGTTCAGTTCATTTACATCTTTCAGTTCCACCATGATGTCATTTAATTTGTCATATAACGAAATGAGCTCTTCTTGATCCAAACCTTCAGCCTTTTCGATACACGCGGTGATGGTTGGCGGTTCATCACTTTGTAAAAATTGAACTGTCGCTTCAATTCTTTTTTCTTCTAATTGAGAAATGGCCTGAATATATTTTTGCTCTAAATTCAGAACCTCTGAAAGAGCATCAATCTCATTACTTTTCAGCATTTCTGTTTTATCCTTCGACAGCTTCAAAAGCTGTTCATGCAATCCATAGAGACGATGCAGCTCTTCAATGATTATTTTAACTGACATTCACGCTACTCCCTTTTGTTATTGTTGTTTATAAAAATTCAACATTTTATCAGCAATGCCCTTTGTATCTACTTGATATGTTCCGGCTTCAATGCTTTTTTTAATTTGGTCTATTTTATCTTGGCGTTCTTTCATGATATTCGGCACCTTTTGCATTTCGATTGCCTTTTTAGAAATTTCGACTTTATCAGTTGATTTTGCTTGATTTGATTGCAACGTTTGTTTCTCATATGTTTTCTTGTAAGGATTTACTGGTTGTGTTCCATATCGATTAATTTTCACGGGATTCCTCTCGCTTTCCGTTACAGTCTGTCTTGATTCTATCCATTTTATCGACCAAACTGCAACTTAGTTTAGGGAATCAATCGTTTTTAGGATTAATGGCATAATAGGTGTCTTTTTTCCTAGATTCAATCTCCCTTTTACGCTCTTCTTCTTGGTTCATTTGACTCATTTGCGAATGAATGTCCTGTTCACATTGGCTGCACAGCTTGTTTTTTCTGATCGGTTGGCCACATCTTTCACAAGGATAGTTGATATTCGGAAATTGGCTAATTTGAAGTCTTTTCAAACGGATAAATTTCAAGATTAATTCTTCATCAACTTCTGTTGCATCTACTATTTCAGCAATGGTTGATTGTCTATTACTTTGCTTTCGCAAAAATTTATAAACGATATCAAAAGAACGTTCTTCTTCTTCAAAGCATTTGTTACAAACCGTTTGGATGGTCGTTTTTAAAAACAGCTGATTACATTGCGGGCAGTTTGCCAATTGATTCATAACCAAAACCCCTTACGTTATTTTCTCTTCTTATTATCGGTTAATTATCCTGAATTTTAACTACGGATCAACGTAAAAGAGGAAACACTTTTGGCACCTGCTTCTTTTAAAATTCTCGCCGCATCATAAATGGTGGCCCCTGTTGTATAAATGTCGTCAATTAAGATAACATCCCTTTGAACGATCGCATCTGTCTGTTTGATTTGAAACATTCCTTTTTGATCTAAACGTTCATTTTTCTTTTTCTTGGACTGTTTGGTTTGATGTATTTTCACAAGTGGCTGAAGGATCGGCTCACCAATCAAGGAAGCAAGTATGACGGACTGATTAAACCCTCTTTCCTTTAGTCTTTCTTTACTTAAAGGAATCGGGATCAGCACAGGTTCTTTAATTGAAAAAGAGCGCTTAAATACTGCTTGGACATCTTGTTTAAAAAGCTCAGCTAAAGCTGTATCACCTCGAAATTTAAAGCGGGAAAGGACCTCTTTCATCAAATCGTTGTAAGCATAGACAGACCTATTTTTCACAAGTAATGTAGTAGAATCAGGGCGTTCTTTCCACCTGGAACAGTCTTGACATAATTGATCGTTCGACTGTGCTCTCCCGCAGGCTGGACAAATCGGGCGTTGAATTTTTTCTAGGTGATGCTTACATGCTATACATAGACGATCATCATTTAATAGAAGTAATGATTTCCATGTAAAAGAAGCGACAAAATGCCCCTCACAAATGAGGCAGATCAATTGTTATCCTTATTTATCGGCAGACGATTTTCGCATCTTGGAAATGTGGAGACCTTTGAAGCGGCTTCTGTGAGAATGACCAGCATGGCCGTATTCTTCTGTTTGTCCACCATCTCAGATTTACTGTAAGATATTTTATCAATATCTGTTATATACTGAGGCTTCACTTGATTTAGTGAAATAGCTAATACATCTTCTATACACTTTTCACAGTGACAAATCATGTTTAATTGGTTGAGATATTGATAGAGGATTTCCTTGAGTAGTGTTTCTTTTGCATTGAGCAGCATATTTGTCTCTCCTGCCATTTGTGTATTGTGAATATAAATGTACCATGAAATTTAGTTGAACCTACATTATTTTTCGGAGAACTCTTTTTCAGCTGTATCATTCATTTTTACAATATGCTTCTTTGCTTGTTTCATACTTCTCGTTAAACCAAAATGAAAAAAGAAAACATCTCCCTTAAAAAAATCGGGATGTCTACCTGCTCTACCAGAAATCTGAACAAGTGCACTTTCTGTAAAGATAGTAGATTCTGCACCTAGTACCCCCACTTGCACATTTGGAATGGTTACGCCTCTTTCTAGAATTGTGGTTGTAACTAGTACATCGTATTTGTCATCTCTGAATTGCTGGACCTTTTGTTTCCTGTCTGGATCATCAGCAGACACCCCTTCTACATTTAAGTGGTGCTTTCTAAGAACCTTCGTTACCTTCTTCATAGTAGAAATAGAAGGAACAAAAAGTAAAACCCTTCTCTTTTTTGTAATATGTTTCTGCATCCAATTCATTACTTTAGGTGGGAGCTGATTCTTTTTTAATTTCTTCTTCCAATGTCCAATCCATTGAAAGGATGGGACCGGTAAAGGTTGTTGGTGAAAGCGCAGAGGAATTTTTACGGCTTCTAGTTGTCCACGAGATACATCTCTTATCATTTTCTTAGACGGCGTCGCACTTAAATAAACCCTAACCCCTTTCTTTCTCATTGCCTTTAAAACAGCAAATTGGAGACGTTCATCGATTGAATAAGGGAAGGCATCGACTTCATCTATAATGAGCACATCAAATGCATGTTTATATCTCATCAACTGGTGAGTTGTAGCGATTACTAACGGTGCTATTTGGAACCTTTGAGGACTTCCTCCATAAAGAACAGCTATTTTCATTCCTTGAAAAGCTTTTTTAAGCCGCGGCTCTAGTTCAAGGACAACATCAGTTCTAGGTGTCGCAATGCAGACACTCATTCCTTGATGTAAGGCATATTCTATTCCGTGAAAAAGCACCTCTGTTTTCCCTGCCCCGCAAACTGCCCAGATGAGTAGATCAGATTTGTGTTTTATCGCTTCTATCAATTTTTCTGACGCTCTTTTTTGTCCTTTAGACAGGTCTCCTTGCCATGTTAATTCCGAGTGACATGCTTCTTCCATTTGTGGACCCGTCCATTCATAAAGAAAGCCACATTCCGTTGTTTTCCCCATCATGATGCATGATCTACAATACACACAATCTTTTTGACACTTGTCACACGGAGAGTGGGCAAAGTACCGATTTTTTGATACACCACACCTGCAGCAAATTAGACCATTTGCTTTCCTCTCAATAGAAGGTGTTCGGATAACTAACCCTTTCTCCTCCAACCAATCCAAATCAGACTGTGAGCATCTTGTTTCAGCAGTAAGCAGGTGGCGTGACTGCAGGTGTTGCCCTAGTTCCATTGCTTTGTCCATGTTCAATTTCAACAAACACCTTTCAACTGATGTTTGCCTATTATGCGCAAAGACATGACCTTTCGTCCAACAGCTAAAAAAGAAAAACAAAACCCCTTTTCTAAGAGAAAAGAGGTTTTTAGGATTTATTTAATCACCCAGCCAAGAGCTAAAGAGCCTTCGCCTAGATGAGTGCCGATTACGGCACCAAAATAGCTTTTATAAAATTCAACATGAGGATATTTTTCTGATAAGTGCGCAATCAAATCGTCTACTTCTTCTTCTCTATTACCATGTATCACTGTTGCTCTCATCGGGACACCACGCGATGCATCTTCATCAAATAGTTCAAATATACGTGAAATGGCTTTTTTCCGTGTACGAATCTTCTCAAAAGGGACAATTAGCTTGTTGTCAAAATGCAGTATAGGCTTTACCTTTAAGAGGCTCCCAATAAAAGCCTGAGCACCATTTAATCTGCCGCCTCTTTGTAAATGAGTTAAATCGTCTACCATAAAATAAGCTCTCTGATTCTCATTAAGGTAATTGAGATGGGCTAACACTTCTTCTGGAGAAGCACCAGCTTGGATTTTTTCAGCAGCTTCTATCACATAAAAACCTTGCGCCATACAGCTAGTTTCTGTATCAAACGGATAAATGTCAATTCCGTCAACTAGGTCATTTGCTGAGGCTGCACTATTATATGTTCCACTAATTCCGCTAGAAAGGTGAATACTAATCACGGCATCGTATGTTTCACTTAGTTTTTCATATAATTCTATTAGTTCACCGAAAGCAGGCTGAGAGGTGGTTGGAAGGTCTTTATGCTTTTTGACTTCTTCATAATATGTCTTCCAATCCATTTCTATTTCTTCACGGTATGATTCGTTGCCAAAAATGACATTAAGAGGGATCATATGAATATGATGTTTATCACGCAGCTCTTGTGGTATATAAGCAGTACTGTCTGTTACAACGGCTATTTTCATTCTTAAATACCTTCCTTATCCGTTAAGTTGCTCTTTTTTATTTTCAATGAATGATCATTGTTATTCATTAGGTTTATAATAGTAATCAAAAAAGCCTGCCTAATCAATAGGCAAGCCCGTTATATCCGAAAAAGACTCCTTATCTACCTATCATTTCTCTCCAATTGACATGTGAGAGAACCAAAAACAGGCGAAAAAGGAGTACTTGTCCGGAACATTATCTCATTTCTACCCAGCCGTTCTTAATTGCTACAACAACAGCTTGTGTACGGTCGTTTACATTCATTTTTTGTAAAATGTTACTCACGTGGTTTTTGACTGTTTTCTCACTAATAAAGAGCGACTCACCAATTCCTCTATTGCTCTTTCCGTCAGCTAACATTTGAAGTACTTCGCACTCACGTCTCGTTAAGATATGAAGTGGTCTGCGAATTTCAGGATATACTTCATGCTGTGGATGTGCTGAAACGCCACTAGTCGCTAGGCGTCGGAATTCATTTACTAAGTTATGAGTAACTTTCGGATGTAAATAAGATCCTCCGTCAGCTACGACTTTCACTGCTTCAATGAGCGTGTCTGCATCCATTTCTTTTAACAGGTAGCCTCTTGCTCCTGTTTTCAATGCATGTGTCACATAGTTTTCATCGTCATGAATAGATAGAATAATGACTTTTGATTCGGGATAAAGCTCAACTAGCTGCTTTGTAGCCTCTACACCATTTACATTCGGCATATTAATGTCCATAATGACAACATCCGGATGATAGTGTTCTACGATACGTGCAGCTTCGTCTCCGTCGTCTCCTTCTGCAACTACTTCAAAAGTAGGTTCAAAATCTAAAATCCGTTTGACACCTTCACGGAATAATTGGTGATCATCAATAATTACAATATTTACTTTAGTCACAAGCTACGCCTCCCCATGTTTATTGTTCTACACCTGAACTTTATGGTCAATATGTCTTTTGTCTCTATTTTACAATTTTATTTTGCAATGTTAATGGCACGCGAATCATGATGAATGTCCCTAGACCTATTTTTGAGTCTATGGTCATTTTACCTTCAAGTAAGTCTACGCGTTCTTTCATGCCAAGTAAACCGAAGGATTTGTTTTTGTTTGTTTTCACATCTTTCATATCAAAGCCTTTTCCATCGTCTTTGATAATTAACGTGACAAAGTCTTTCGTCACTTCTACTTTTACAGAGATTTCTTCAGCTTCGGAATGCTTTAATGAATTTGTGACAGCTTCTTGGGCTAGTCTAAACAGTGCCACTTCAAATTGTGAAGCAATTCTTTCGCTTTCTGTATCCCCCAGGCATTGGAATGTGATCTTGGTTTTTCCATCATACTCTTCGATTGTGTTTAAATATTTTCTTAGCGTCGGAATGAGACCCAAATCATCTAAAGCCATTGGTCTTAAATCATAAATGATTCTTCTCACTTCGTACAGAGCATTTCGCACATTCTGTCTGAGACTTCTAATTTCTTTAAAGCCTTCTTCTGTCCCACGGTCTCTGAAAATCCGTTCAATTAATTCGGAACGCATCATTACGTTTGCCAGCATCTGGGCCGGACCGTCATGAATTTCACGGGATACCCTTTTGCGCTCTTCTTCTTGGGCTTCAATAATTCTAAGTCCAAAATCTTGTTTTGCCTGAGCATCTTCAAGTAACACGCCAACTTGGCGTAAGTCCTGATTGAGATAGTTGAGAACAACTGTGATCTGGCTCACAAGCGTTTCAGAGCGTTCAATGACGTCTTGAAGGCTTAACAATCGTCTTTCTAGATCATCTCTTCTTTCTCTCAGCTGCTTTTCACGCTGCTGGATCATGGTGAGTTCCACTTGCAGATTATGTGCTTTTTCGTAGGCCTCGCGTATTTCTTCTTCGCTAAATTTGTTAAAATTTCTGCTGACCTCAGATAAGCGATTTCTAGCATGTCTCGTATGGACTTCTAGTTTATCCCCAAAATCAATTACTTCGTTTACTTGCTGCTTGATTTGCTTCAGCTCTTCTACAAGGCTTTCATATTGTTGACGGGACTGTTCGCCTATCCTAAATACTTCGTCCTTGCTGCCATCAACTGTACTTAGCATTTTCATGATGATTGAATCCAATAATCTCGGATCCATTTTAGGTGTTGTCATGGCTTTTCCCTCCCGTAACAGTGATGTCATCTTTTTTTATTATAAATGTCATTGATCTGCATTTTATGTCGAATTATAATGAAAGAATGCGTATAAATCATGAAGTTTTTATGACGACCCTTTTTCTACCCCTATCATCATAACAAAATACGCTGTAAAATTCTAAAATCAAAGCAAATTTTCTCTAGTCTTACAATTTGCTTTTCAGGAGGGTATGTCTTTTGCTGCATCGCTATCTTACAGTAAAAAGTCGTGGCGAGCATGAGATCGTCATTGAAAAATCACGTTTTATTTGTCATATACAGCGTGCTGTCTCAGAAGAAGAAGCACAAGCATTTATACAATCCATTAAAAAACAACATTGGAATGCCACACATAATTGTTCTGCCTATCTCATTGGAGAACATGACCTGATTCAAAAAGCGAATGATGATGGTGAACCAAGTGGTACAGCAGGTGTGCCAATGCTTGAAGTGTTAAAAAAACGGAAGCTGAAAGATACAGTCGTAGTAGTCACTCGTTATTTCGGCGGTATTAAGCTAGGCGCCGGTGGTTTGATTCGTGCCTACGGAAAATCTGTATCAGAAGCCATCAACCATGTTGGGATGGTAGAGCGCTGTTTAATGCGTACGATGCACACAACAATAGATTATACATGGCTTGGAAAGGTAGAGAATGAGCTTAGAGCCTCATCTTTTCAGCTAAAAGAAATTCATTATGCAGAAGATGTTATTTTTGAGACGTATGTAGAAGAAACACAAACAGAGCAGTTCATTGAATGGATGACTGAGCTGACAAATGGAAAGAGTGTTACAAAAGAAGGCGAACTGATTTATTTAGAAAAGGACATTGGTCCGATAAAGGAGACAGATGAATGGCACAACGAGTAAAAGTGCGTGTACGAAAGAAAAAGAGTAAGAAGAAGAAAATTTTCAAACGTATCCTGGTCTTATTTTTGCTTCTTATCATATGCATGGGCGGATTTGCAGTCTATAAAATAGTCAATACACTTCAAGCCGCTGACAAAACATATGACGAACTAAACCGCGGAGAGAAATCGAAGCTTCGTGATGCGGTCATTGATATTAAAAAGAAACCCTTCTCTGTACTTTTTGTCGGAATTGAGGATTATGCCACAGATGGTGATCATGGCCGTTCAGATTCACTTATTGTTGCAACGATTAACCCTCAAGACAAAACGATGAAAATGGTTAGTATCCCTCGTGACACACGCGTACAGCTTGCAAGTGACACGACAGGAAGTAAAGAAAAGATCAATGCAGCATTTGCTAAAGGCGGAAAAGACGAGACGATTGAAACTGTCGAACAATTCTTGCATATTCCAATTGATAAATATGCCACCGTTGATTTTGACGGATTCAAGGATGTCATTGATGAAGTCGGCGGAATTAATATCAATGTTCCATTTGACTTCAATGAAAAAAGTGATGTGAAAAAATCGAAAAAGATTTACTTCAAAAAAGGCAATATGCATTTAAACGGGGAAGAAGCACTTGCTTACGCTCGGATGAGAAAACAAGATCCACGCGGTGATTTTGGACGTAATGATCGTCAGAAACAAATTTTACGCGCAATGATTGATCAAATGTCGAAGGCAAATAACATTGCGAACGTCGATAATATCGCTAAAGAAGTCAGTGATCACATTACGACCAACTTCCGTATCACAGAAGGTCTTGCGCTTCAGCAAATCTACAGCGGGTTTAAGGGAGACGACACAGAAACACTTTCTATTAAAGGGTCAGATCTTTATTTAGGACCAAATCGAACGTATTACTTTGAGCCAGATCAAACCAATCTAGCTAACGTACAAAATGAATTACGGACGCATTTAAAGCTTCCTACTGAATCTTCGACTGAAACAGATTCACAAACCAATACATCCTCTGGTGAAACAGGATCAAGTGATACAACTAATCCTTCCAGCACATCAGGACAATAATAAAACAGCCCAGTTCGGGACTGACCCCCGTTTTTGAGACAGGGATCAAAACACCTTTATACAGCCAATTGCCGATAGTTTATCGGTGATTGGTTGTTTAGTTTCGTTTGAATACGAATGTTGTTATAATAATAAATGTATTCTTTGACAGTGCGTTCTACGATGCTGGTCGTAGTGCGGTCAATCCTGTTAAGATAGAACGTTTCAGACTTTAGTGAGGAATGAAACGATTCGATGGAGGCATTATCAGCGGGCGTCCCTTTACGGGACATGCTCATGGTAATGCCTTTTATATGAACAGCTTTCTGATACTCGTAAGATGTATACACAGAACCTTGATCGCTATGTAACACGCAATTCTCAGGCAGTGCTGGGAGCTGATTAAGTGTGTTTAAGATAAAGTCTGTGTCCTGCTTATCACCAATCGTAAAAGCAATCACTTCTCCATTATATAAATCCAAGATACTGGAAAGGTACAATTGTTTCTGTCCATAAGGCAAATACGTGATGTCCGTTACTAGTTTTTCAAGAGGGCGATCAGACTGAAAGTTCCGATCCAATATATTACCGGCCACGGCATAGGGCTGCCCATTCTTCTTACGCTTTTTCATTTTAACCCGGCATTGCCACTGGTTTTTCTGCATGATACGTTGAACAGTTTTATGGTTAATACGCATTCTTCTTTTTAGTATGGCTGTGATTTTTCGATAACCATATCGATATTTGTGCTTTCGGCACAACGTGCCGACCTGTTTCTCTAGTTGTCTTTTAGAATGATTCTGAGTCAAATCCTTTTTCCATCTATAATACGAAGTACGTAAGATGCCTAAATGGACACAGATGTCCTGTACTGTCATCGTTTTGCACAATTCTTCTACCAGTTTGATTGACGTTTCCTTATCAACTTCCTTTCCAATTCGTTGTACTTTTTTAAAACTTCATTCTGTTGACTCAAATAGCGATTTTCTGCCTGCAGTCTCTCTAATTCGGAAGAGTACTCGGGACCCTTTCCATAGGTATATTGTTTTCCAACAGGCTGTTCGAACCGGTGTGTATCCCCAGCCTTATGCCACCTCACCCATGTCTGAACCTGCGTCTTATTCTTGATATTCAATTTCTGCATGATCTCTTTCATAGGTACGCCTGCCAATCTCATTTCTACAGCCTTCTGTTTGACTTCAACCGGATAACTCACTCTTGTCCCCATCGAAAAAACACCTCCATGTTTTATTTCGGATCACAACGATCCATTTTCAAACTTGAAGGTGTTTTTTATTTGTCTCATCTTATGGGGTCAGTTCCTTCCTAGGAACGGGCTGTTTTTTATTGTCTTTTCACCATTCGTTTATAGAATTTCGTAAATGGTTTGAACTCTTCGTTGACCAAACCCGTGACTTCCGCAATCACTTGCATAAACATCACCAGTAAAAAGATAATGATCAGCGATAACCAAATGGTCGCGCTTGTCAGCAAAATCGCACTTAAGCTAAAGACTAAGCCAATCATGTAAATCACGATGACAGCCATGCGATGGGACAAGCCAAAGGCCATTAGTCTATGATGAATATGAGATTTGTCCGGTGATGAAATCGGCTGTTTGTTTAATATGCGTCTAATGATTGCAAAGGTCGTATCAAATATAGGAACACCTAGAATGATCACAGGAACAACAACACTAAACAAAGTGACACTTTTGTATAACCCTAAAAGTGACAGCACCGAAATCATATAGCCTAAAAATAGCGAACCGGTATCTCCCATAAAAATCTTCGCCGGATGAAAGTTGTAAAAGAGAAAGCCGATCGTACTGCCAATGACGACAAGAGATAAAGAAAGAATCAGAATCTTATCAGCAGAAAATGCCATCACTGCAATCGTTGATAAACCGATGACAGAAATACCAGCAGCTAGTCCATCAAGGCCGTCAATTAAATTAATGGCATTTGTGATGCCCACAATCCATAGCACGGTGAGGGGATATGCCATCCAGCCTAACTCAATTCGATCTGTTAAAAAAGGAACAGAGAAGAAGTCCATTTTTAAGCCCGTGCTCACAATCAAACAAGCAACAAGGACTTGTACGAGAAATTTAAATCTTGCACTTAAATTATATTTATCATCAAATATACCTAAAATGACGATGAGTACGGCACCAACTGAAATTGCTGTAATTTTATTATGTAGAAACAGCCCGCCTGCTAATGCTCCAGCCGCTACTCCAATAAAAATTGCCAAACCACCCATTCGAGGCATTACTTTATCATGAACTTTTCGTTTATTCGGCTGGTCCACTGCACCAATCTTAATTGCAAACTTTTTGACGATTGGTGTCACAATTAAAACTGTAGCCAGAGAGACAAAAAACGCTAATAAGGCGCGTTCGTAATCCATAGGTCAGTCTCCTTCTAAATTGAAATCTGTATTTTGTATATTGGCCGCTCTTTCCATTATACAATTGAATAGAGGATGATCACAACCTCCCCCGGTGATGAAACAAGTAAAAACGCACAATCCCGAATGAATTATGCGTTTTCTTTAATATTCGTTAGTTCCACCATGTTTGTGAACAGCGCGTGCCAATCTTTTTTCTTCGCTCGGCTTTGTCTTAGATGTCTATAGCTCGTGTCGTCTTTTTTGCTGATCACTTTCAGGCAGGCTTCTACGAAGAGCGCAGGATCATCGCCCTCTAAATATTCATACACATCCTTCTCTTTTAGCCTTTCCGTTGATGGGAGATTTAAACCGACAACCGGTATTCCAGCGGCTAAAAATTCATAAAGCTTGAGAGGGAACACCGCTTGATTGTAAGGGGATTGTTTATATGGCATCATACCTACATCAATCAGCTTCATATAAGCAGGCACTTCTTCTGGAGCAACAGCACCTGTCCAAATCACATTAGGCAGTTTGAGTGCATGCTGAAAAGATGGATCTCCATTCGTTCCATCCGGACCGACAAATAAAAATGTCCAATCAGGCCGCATACGAGCAGCTTCAGCCATCATGTCAAAATCTAGCTTTGGCTTAATTCCTCCGATAAAACCAAGCACAGTCCCTTCTCTTCCTTCCAGCACATCTTCTTTACACGGAAGATTGCTTTTCGCAAACACATCGTACTCGACGCCATTTTCCACCGTAAATACATCTTTCGGTTCTCCCATAAGACGTTTTTTGATTTGATCGTGTAAATATTGAGAAGAGCATGTAATGCTGTGTGCATATTTAATGATTCGATTTTCTGCTTTGACAATGACACGCTGCCTCATATAAGAAAGGATGTTATGGTTGCCGCTTATCGGCTCTCCCCACAGGTCACTGCAATCATAGACAATATGTTTCCATTCAAATAAAGAAGATAAGAGCGGAAAACCCGGAAACGTATACCATAAACAAACGGCGATCCCCATCTTTTCCTCCTGCCGCAAATGTTCAAGAAGAGGGGATAATTTATGAATATAGAACATGTCTTGATATCGACCAAAGCGAAATAATTTGCTCTTGAGCACATCAGGAATGGTCAATTGCTTCATTCGATCTGTTATGGGCTGAAAGGGAGCTGTATGACGAGATGATGACGGGCATACCCAGATGACCTCTTTTGTTTCTGGATCAGATGCTAGAAATTCGGCCAGCCGATGCCGTCTGTACCTCAGTCCGTCCTGTCCCCATTCTCCCGTCGCTACGACAACATGTATGATCGAGTCTGCTTTCACCTTTATCACCTTTTTTCCCTTCTGTTTATAAGCGCTTCTTCACAGCATTTGTCGCATAGTGCATAAAACACCAAGACGCTTTGACAAAATGAAGCTGCTCAATTTCTCTGTAGACAAACCACGTTTTTTTCGCTGCTTTCCACTTGTTACTAGAGATGGAGTTCCCAACGATGCGATATTCACTGAGCGGTTCACTCATTCCATAGGCTGTAAATCCTCTTTTTAATATAGACAGCCAAGTAGCTAAATCCTGCCTTGTGCGAATGTTCGGCATTTCCACATGTCCTACCTTTTGAAGATCAAGCATGACCGTTAAACAGCCGATAATGGTGTTTTTCAGGGCTTCATTATAGTCTAATCTCGCTGGCGCAGTGACGGTTTTTTCTAATGATTCTCCGTTTTCTGCAATGATGTCATATGCCGTAAATGTAAAGGCATAATCATTTGTCAGCATGAAGTCTACCTGTTTTTCGAGCTTCGTCTCTTTCCACATATCATCGCTGTCTAAAAAAGCGATAAAGCGTCCTTTTGCCTGTTTGATGGCTGCGTTTCTAGCAATGGCAGCTCCCCCATTTTCCTCTAAATAAATGACGTTGATTCTGTCGTCCGCTTGACTTAAATCCCCTAATAGCTTTCTAGTTCCATCTGTAGAACAATCATCTGCAATGATCAGCTCCCAATTGGAATAGGTTTGGGCAAGGACGGAATGAACTGTATCCGTTAAATAACGTTCCGCATTATACGCAGGTGTAATGATGGATACTAACGGTTGATTGTTCACCTAGACTCATCTCCAGTTCATCATTAAGATTCTTTGAACACTTCGGGTAAGACCACAAACATGAGCGAGATACTAAAGCCAATGACAAGCCCAAGAAGTGCACGTTTTTTAGCTGACATGCCTTTATTGCCTTCATCAAGTACTTGGGCAGGATCAACAATTTTTGCCTGCTTCATTCCAAGCTTTGTTGACTCCAATTCATATAAGAATCGTTCTTTATCGACTTTGGAATCATTGCTGACCGATTCGTCTTCAAGAGCAGCTAATCTACTTTCAATCACCTGCTGCCTTTTTGTAAATAACGCTTTATCTTGCTTGAGAAATGTATCCGACACCTGCTTCACGACAGCCAAAGCACGATCCTTATCGGCATCCGTGAAAGACAGCTGTAATTGTGTATCCGATTGATTGGTAAGGATGAGACGGGTTTTCACATCCTGTCTTTCTTCTTCTTTCACATCACTGAGTGCTTCGTTTAGAAATGCATCGCTTTTTAATAGAGATGTCACTTCTGCCATATTGTTATACACCCCATCATCATATTTACCGAGAGTGAGGGTAACAGCAGCTGTGTAACTAGACTGCTGCGTAGTTCCTTTAGCAAAAAAGAAACCAAAAACGCCTAATACGACAGGCAGCAGTATGAGCCATACGATGTACTTTTTGATTCGCTTCCCTATCCTAGATATGAAACCAGACATGTTCATTCTCCCAACATTGACGTATTTGCTCTTTCACTAGTGTAGCCATACAAACAAAGCATCACACACGGTTTACCACAGCTTGAGTCGTTGTTTGTTTTTCAGCATATTCACCGCTGCGATCACCAGTCCTAAAAATACCCAGTGGAAATATAAATTCGAGACGGAGCTAGGACTGATACTTGAAACGAGAAAGCTCAGCATGGCTGCAAACAACCCCTCAATGATCATTTTTGCCGATCTTGTGTCAGCCCATTGGTATTGTTTGTACAGTGTGAACATGAGATAGGCGTATACTGAGATATAGCCCAGCATGACTGCAAATCCGAAGTTCGTCATCAATTCCAGCAGCCAATTGTGCACTTCTACGACCTGGTCTGTGTCAAAGATCGAAAAGTGAGCTAAGTAGTAAGACACATTCCCCGCTCCAACTCCGAATCCGTATGAATTCGTAAAGAAGTGCCAAGCATTTTTGATTAAATTTGCTCTCGCGATGTTAGACGGGAGTGGTTCACTAAAAGAATGCGCGACCTGAGAAGCGAGAAACAAGTCATAAAAAATCGAATAAATCTTGGCTGAAAAGACAGCGATACCGATGACGACAAGTCCGCTTGCTGCAACGATTGACCATTTTTTGAGAAAACGCGGCAGCAGCAACCACACATAGATCGCCACTCCTGCAAATATCCCAAGCAGACTAGCGCGGGATTCGGTTAACAAAATGAGATACAGCGCTGCGATTGCACCTAATAATCCAAACGCTTTGATATAACCGTTTTTCATTTGACGCATGCATGCTAGATATAAAAAGAAACTAATCGATAAAAACGTTGCAAAGTCATTCTGATTAAAAAAGACAGATGTAGGATAGTGCTGTTTATACACTGGCCCTAGATATAATGAGGTATTCGGTAAATGGTTCAATGTAAAGTGATTATAGAACCCAATCCCCATCACAAATACAGTCATGACAAGCCAAATGCTATAAAAAGTCACCACTTGATCCATTCGCTGAATATACATGACGACTAGAAAGACAAATCCCATCCCCATTGCAAGAAGGGACATATATTTCAGGCCGTATGTGACCGAATGAGCCCAAAGCAGTGAGATGAGCCCGTAAAGAAACCATACAGCGAAAAAACCAAGAAGTCCTTTGACACGAATCTGCTGCCACTGCGATATGTACGTCCCCTTATCTCTCATCCGCCATATGAATAAAGTAAAGGTGGCGATGAGCATGATACGGTAGAGAAAAAGACTAAAGAATCCTGCACTAATAGAAAAGAACGCGTTGTTGAGAAAGGTCAATGTAATCAAAAGATAGATGGCTGACATGAAGATTTGCTCACCATTCATGTACAGCTTCATCAACACGAGAGCAGCCGACAGGATCAGAAGTATAATCGGAACAGCTACCATCTTCTTTAACCCGACGGGCTGCGCGGATGCCATTTGTACAAGCCCGATCCCTGCTGCAAACAAAATACATCCAATCATGATTTGCCATGCTGTTTGTTTCACACTCATACCCATTTTCCTCCTAAGCAACCCATCCGATTTGAGGGATTAAGCCTTGACTTCCTGTTCATAGTAGGAAATGGTACGAGCCAAACCTTCCTGTAAACTCACAACAGGCTCCCATGCTAAGACTTGTTTCGTTTCCTCATTTGCCAATGTACTATGCACAATATCTCCTGCACGCTGCGGCTTATAAATTGGTTCAAGATGCGACCTCGTCACTCGCTTCATCGTTTGAAATAGCTCATTCACAGTGATCGAAACACCACATGAAATATTTAAACAAACGTTTGATTGAGCTGTTAAAGCCGCGACATTCGCTGCTGCTAGATCACCTACATAGATGAAATCTCTTGTTTGTTCCCCGTCTCCAAAAATGAAAGGAGCCTCATCCTTTGCAAACTTATCAGAGAAAATAGAGACAACCCCGCCTTCGCCAAGTGCATCTTGTCGCGGACCATAAACATTGCTATACCGAAGAATACAATAGTCCACATCATACAGTGATTTTGCCATTTCTAAGTATCGCTCTACTGTGAGTTTCGATAAACCATAAGGCGAACCAGGCTTTAGCCGGTGAGCGGTGTCTACTGGCAAATACACTGGATCTCCATAGACAGCTGCCGATGAGGCAAATACCACCTTCTCCACCCCTGCTTCAGCCGCTGCTTTCATGACGTGCAGGGACCCTTTGATATTGACCTCTTCGTCATAAACGAAATTCTGAACAGACACGGCGACACTCACCTGTGCTGCAAGGTGAATGATATAATCCGGTCTTATTTGTTTGATCAAATCGACCGTTTCTGATTTTGTGACATCTGCCTCAATGCATTGAACGGAAAGGTGGGCAATATTTCCCCGAGATCCAGTTGAAAAGTTATCAAGAACGATGGGCTCGTAACCTTTTTCTAGTAAAGCCTCTACCGTGTGTGATCCAATAAATCCGCTTCCCCCAGTAACCATTACTTTCTTCATCCAAGCTCCCCCTGTTATTGTGCCTTTGATACCAATTCTGCTTCCCATACGCCTGGGCGGCCGATAGACTGGTAAATAAATCCTCTCTCTTTCATTTCTGCTGGATCAAACAAATTCCTTCCATCAATTACAATCGGTGAACGAAGCAGCTGCTTGATTTGATCTTTATCCATCTTCTGTACGTCATCCCATTCTGTTAGGATGAGGCAAGCATCCGTATCTTTTACTGTTTCATACAGGTCATTACTGAAGACAGCCTGCGGGCCAAGCTCTCGTTCTGCTTCTACATAAGCAATCGGATCATAGGCCTTCACAAAAGCACCTAGCTCTCTCAACATTGGGATAATGTCTAATGCAGGCGCAGAACGCATATCATTCGTATTCGGTTTGAATGCGAGACCTAAAACAGAGATGGTTTTTCCTCTAATATCACCGAATACACTCATCAGTTTGCTGACAAGGTGCGCTCTTTGGTGATTGTTCGTTTCAATCACGGACTCGATCAGCTTGAACCGGTAGCCGGCTGTTTCGGCAATTTTGAGAAGAGCCATCGTGTCTTTCGGGAAACAAGAACCCCCAAATCCAATGCCCGCTTTTAAAAATTTATGCCCGATGCGGCTGTCTAATCCAACGCCTTCGCTAACTTTTTCAACATCAGCGCCCACCCGCTCGCAAATATTTGCAATGTCATTGATGAATGAGATTTTTGTGGCAAGCATGGCATTTGCAGCATACTTAATCATTTCAGCACTTTCTAAGTTGGTCTCCACAACCTCTGTTTGAAACGGATCATGCAATCTTTTGATGATGGTTGACGCATGGGTGCTTGTTGAGCCGATGACTGCCCGCTCCATATTCATCGTGTCTTTGATGGCAGAGCCTTCTCTGAGGAACTCTGGATTGGATACGACATCAAAAGGATATTTACTGCGCGATGCTTTTTCGACAATGGCTTGAACGAGCCGGCCTGTTCCAACGGGCACTGTGCTTTTATTGACGATGATTTTATAGCCATTTAGATGTTCACCAATTGTTTGAGCGACAGCTTTCACGTACGTTAAATCTGCTTCCCCCTGTGCTGTCATCGGAGTCCCTACAGCAATATAGATAATTTCTGATTCCCGGATAGCAGCAGGAATATTGGTTGTAAAAAACAGTCTTCCTTCTTCCGTATTTTTTTCAATCAATTCCTTTAAACCCGGTTCATAAATGGGAACGACACCACTTTTTAAGCTGTTGATTTTTGATTCATCGATGTCACAGCAGATGACACGATTTCCGATATCAGCAAAACAAGTACCCGATACTAACCCGACATACCCTGTTCCAATCACAGCAATTTTCTTCAACATTTTTCATCCTCTCAGTAAAAGCATATTGTCCGTTCCAAGCTGTTTATCTATCTATCATTCTTTGCACATTTCATCTTGTTTAAACGATGGATCTTGATTGATGAAGCACCTTTTCATATTGCTGTATGAGCTGCTTCGTATTATTTGCTGATGAATATTCTGTATGAACGATTTGATAAAGATCGTTTTTCACTTGCTCATTCCATCTATTTTCATAAAGGTAGGCGTGAATGGCCTCTTTTAACTGATTTGCCGAATACGGATCAACGAGGAGGTGTTGATAGCTAGAAAATAAGGTTGGGAGACCACCGACTCTTGTCGCAATGACAGGTACTTTTAAAGCGAGCGCCTCCAGAACAACGGTTGGCATTCCTTCACTATAGGATGGGAGTGCAAACAAATCGGCTGCTATTAAATAGTCTTTCACCTGATCATTTGGCACCTGCCCTGGGAGTAGAATGGATGCTCCAGCACGTTCTGTGAGCTCCTTTGCAAGGGGGCCTTTTCCAACAAAAACTGCTTTCACACCATCCAAGCCGCTGACAGCATCAGCTAATTCAAGTAAGCCCTTCTCTTTGACTAATCGTCCGACGAAGACAACGAGCTTGTCGTGAAGGGGTAAGCCTAACTTTTTCCTGATGCCTTGTTGATCTTCTTCCGTTTTAGAAAATGACTGGAGCGGAATACCGAGCGGGAGGCATTGCGTTTCCACCTTTGTCATGTCATGTGTCTTTTTAGCAAGCTCCTCGCTCACCGTCAGAACAGCAGATGCCTGTTTCACTGCCGTTTCAAAGGCTGCATGTGCCCCTTTGCTATAGCCCGGATACACGTTCACATCACTGCCATGTAAGGTCAAAAGATAAGGAATTTGCGTTTTTTTCTGAATCACAGCCGCCGCTCCGCCAGATGGCATCGCAAAGTGCGCATGGATAAAATCTGGTGACAGCTGATAACGCTGCATGGCGCTGAGAACAGTAGAAGCTATTCGTTTACTCGGCTGTGCCCATTTCAGCTGTCCAGGGAGCGCTGTATAGGGCGGCCTGTATACGGTCACTCCGTTTCTCACTTCCTGCTCGGGCAGATCTTTTTTCTGCCGATAGGACGCCTTCAGCATCCGCAAAACCGGTGGATTGACCGGGTTGGGACATATGACGGTCACTTGTATTCCTTGTTTGAGCAGCTCCTGCACTTGCGTTTCATGGAATACGCCTTCACTTGGATGTGTTTCACTAGGATATACACTTGTCAGCCATAGCACCTTCATGACGAACGACCTCTTCTCAATAATTTGCCTGCAACTTGCGGATACATTTTGATGAGCAGCAAGCCATACAATGCTGCGCTGACACAAATCGTCAATCCTAATTGAAGTAAAATGTCGGCTGACGTCAGCTTCATCCCTTGATGGAGGGCTACCGCACAGGCGGCCATCAATAGCGTCATAGCAGCAGGCTTGCCAAGTGATTTCAAATAAACCTTCATATCTAGCTGAATGACATACGCCATGAGCCATCTGCCGACAATGAAGTTGAGCAGGCTGACACCTGAGTAAACCCAAGCTACTGTGAGCAGACTGCCTGTGCTGACACCTACATATAAGGCGCATCCATACACAAGAAGCATCCCCGTATCCCAATAAAAGGCTAAGTCCGCTCTCCCCTTTGCAAGGAGTATTGACCCGTTTGGATTCATCAGCACACGCAGAAGTCCGACAATGCACAATATATTAAGAACCGGAACAGCTACGAGCCATTTCTCGCCAAACACTACTTCTATAAAGCTATCTGATACGGCAGCAAGACCGATTAATAACGGAAAGCTAATCAATGCGAGCATATTCGTCATACTGAGGAAGCCCTCTCGCAGCATGGAGTGATCACGCTGACTTTTTGCGAAAACCGGGAAAGCCACTCTCGTCACGATTGGGTTAATCTTAAGCACGGGGATCGTCACGATTTGATACGCCAAGCTATAAATACCTAACGCTTCTGCTCCAAGAAACCGGCCGATTAAAATCATGTCTATGTTCGATCCTGCTCGATTGACTAGTCTGGATGCGAGCTGGAATACACCAAATGAGAAAAATTCTTTCACTTCTCCTAATGCAAAAACAGGTGCTGGGCGCCACTTCTTCCAATAAGCTGCGGCATACATAAGCCCTTTTCCAGATTGCAGAAGCACTTGAGACATGACATAGGCTACAATCGGATTGATGAAGAAGGCCAAAGCGAGTAAAACAAACAGCGATATCATAGTTGCAATGGCTTCAATGGCACTTAATGTTTTAAAGGCTAAGTCCTTTTGCATCATGTATTGGTATTGCTGGCCAATAGGAGCAATCAAAAACATGATTGATAATAGTTTCAGCAACCCCTCCAGCTCTGGCCGGTTATAAAAGGCGGCAATCATTGGGCTAACTAGAATGAGTAAACAGAATAAGACAACTCCAGTGAGTAAGTTGATCCAATATAATGTGGATAATTGACGTTCTGTTGTTTGTTCCTTTTGGATGATCGCTGCCCCGATCCCTAGATCAAGTAAAATCTGCGTAAATATTGTGACAGTTGTGATCATGCCAACGAGTCCAAACTCCTTCAGTGACATCACATTCCCTAAAAAGGCGAACTGTGCAATTTGGATGATCGTAATGATGAATGCGGACAAGCTTGTCCATTTTGCCCCGCCTAGCATGCGTTTTTTCATACTTGCCATTTCTCTTCCCTACTTTACTTATCTGGCTCCGTCACCCGTCATGATGACTTTTAACGTTTTTACCATAATCTTCGTGTCGAGAGAAAATGTCAAGTTTTGAATATACTGTAAGTCGTGTGTTAATTTTTCACTTGGACTCATTTCATATCCTCCATTTACTTGTGCAAGACCTGTCAGCCCCGGCTTGACCGTTAATCTTTTCGTAAAACCTGGAATCGTCCGATTAAATTCTGCGGTAAACATCGGTCTTTCTGGACGCGGACCTACGATACTCATTTCTCCTTTTAACACGTTGATGAATTGAGGGAGTTCATCGATTCTTGTTTTACGAATGAAGGCTCCCACTTTGGTGATACGTGGGTCGTTTTTTTGTGCCCATTTCGCTCCTCCGCTTTCAGCATCGGTTCTCATCGATCTGAGCTTCCATAATTTAAAGTAAACACCGTCTTTCCCGACCCTCTCCTGCATATAAAAGGCTGGTCCCGGTGTTTCCAGCTTAATCAAAAGAGCAAACAGCAAAATGATTGGCGTACTCAACATCAATCCGATGAACGAGAACATTAAATCTATGAAACGTTTTGCAAATAAATAACGAACCATATGTTCTGTTAAAGCAAAAGAGTGGTTTCGTCTCACTTCATATTCTCTATAAAGATTCATCGCTTTCTCTGCACTCACTGACCTGCACCTCACCATTCAAAGTAGTTGTTGTGTAAAGAGATGTTCTATGAAAGTCAGTTTAGCAGAGCAACATTAAGCAAATGTAAATGCGCTGTTAAGTCTTGTAAAACTGTGTTAAGAATGTGCACTTATATCAAGTTATGCCCTTTTCAACGTAAAAAAGACCCGCAATTCTGCGGGTCTCCGGGTCTTTTCTTTATTTTGCTTTAACAGATTCGATCGTTTTTAATCGAAGGGTTCCGTTTGCATCTTTTGTATAAGTGACTTTCACTTTTGATTCTTCTTTTAAGCTGTTCACTTGTTTAGAAAACGTATTTCCGAATTGAATAGCGACTTCTTTGCCATCAATGTTCACAGCAATGGTATGTCCATCAGCCAAGCCGACATATGTGCCTTCCTTGGTGACTTCATTTTTCTTATTTGTTGTTGATTCTTTCTTTGTTTTAGATTCAGCTTTTGATTGTTCCTTAGTAGGTTCTTCTTTTGTGATTTCTTTACTTGAGCTGTCTTTTGCGTCTTCATCAGATTGACCAGATTGCTCTTCTTTTGGAGCAACTGTTTCTTTGCTTTGATCATCTGCTTTTTCATTTGATGACTGATCTTCTGTTTTTTCCTTTTTCTCTGAAGCATTTTCTTTCTTTTGATCAGCTGCTTCGGTTGTTTCCTTTTTGCTGTCATCCTTATTGTTGTCGCTTGATTGATTTGTTGTGCCGCATGCTGTGAGTAGTACACCTAGAAGCAATACTAGAAACGGCATTGTGATTAATTTTTTCAAAATTGTCACCTCTTCATGATTTGTCGATTGGCTGTCGCTTAGATTCACGCGTAAACCATTCACCTTTTATGTTTCAATTATAACAAAGATAACTAGAAATGAAATGTATTTTTAACTTGACACACTATTGATGACCCGATCACTTCATAGACTTTTGAAAAAAGGCTGCCGAGAGACGTTCTCGAGCAGCCTAAGAGGAGTATCTGAGGCACCCCTCATGTTTGTATTTTCTTATCTAAAGTAACCTGACACACCGCTTGAAATGCCTGACGCTAAACGATCTTTATACGTAGCCGATTTCAAGATGTTTGAATCAACTGGACTTGACACAAAACCAGTTTCTAAAAGAACACTCGGCATTTTAGAATATTTAATCACGTAGAATCCAGCTGTTTTCACACCACGGTCTCTTGTACCAAGTGCACTGACCATTTTCGGCTGAATGTTTTGCGCAAGCTTCAAGCTGTTTGCAGACGCATATGTTTTGTCATAATACGTTTCTGTTCCGTTTGCACTGCTGTTATCATTTGAGTTTGCATGGACACTGATGAAGATATCTGCATTTGCTGACGCACCTTTGCTCACTCGTGTTTGAAGACTGTCAAATGTGTCTGATGTTCTTGACATGGTAACAAGTGCACCCGCGTTGTTTAATTTCGTATTTAAACGCTTGGCTACATCTAAATTCAAGTTCTTTTCATATAACCCGTAGCCTACAGCTCCTGAATCATGTGCGCCATGACCTGGGTCAATGAATACTTTTTTCCCGACGACAGGGTTTTTCAATTGATTCACGACAGTTGGTGTCACCGTATTTGCACTGCCTACGACAGTAAATTTGGTGATTTTTTTACTGCTAATGGTTGCTCTTGTTACTTTTGGTAATGTTTTTTCATTCGTTAGAAGCAATGCTTTGTTTTGCTTCGCTGCGATCCCTGCAGCAGAAGATGAAGTGGCGTAGCCAAACCCTCTTCCTACATAGGTATTGTTCGTGCTCATATTATACTTTTTCACAATATTAGCGGCAACGTCATAACGAGTGGAGCCTTTAATTCGTGTTGGAGATTTCAATTGATTATAAGCTGCTTTTGTGACGTAATTTTCTCCGCCGACTACAATGGTTTGTTTGACATTGCTTGCTTTTGCAACAGATGCGATTTCAGAACGAAGTCCCTTTTTATCTGTGTAGAGAATCGGGAAACCTTTTTGTGCTGCTACCGGTGCAATTGCAATCCCATGAGCGTAGAAGGAACCTTCAACGACAACGACGCCTGCTGGCTTTTTCATTTTCTTTGCGATATTTGCAGATAGCTCATATCGATTTTTTCCTGAAATACGTTGTGTAGAGATGCCCATTTTCTTCACTTCATTGATTACGTTATTTGACACACTTGATGTACTGCCTAAAACGATCACTGTCTTTGTTTTTAAAGCCTTTAGGGCTTTTTTCGTATCACCTGAAAGACTCTTACTGTTTGTATAAAGAACTGGTCCATTTTTTTGGTGTGCAAGTGGAATCCCTGCTGTTGCATCTGCATACGCAGTTTTCCCTACTATTACGACTGTACTTGCAGTTCCCCATCCCTTTTTCGCTACGTTTGCTGCTACAGCATATCTGCTTCCGCCATCAATTCGTGAGACTGAATTATCTGCTGAAGCTGTTGGAACAATAACGAAAATGGCGATGAGGCTGAGGATGGCTGTTTTCATGATTGAGCGCATCATCTATGTCCTCCTTTAACCCTTTAATAGTTTGTTAGTTTTGTACCTGGATAGTAGAACGAAAGTATGGAAGAATATGAGTTTCCAGATTCTGCTCTAGCTTTGGCACCGTATTGGCTCATGCCAATGCCGTGACCATATCCTTTTCCTGAAATCGTAAAGTCATTTGTATTGTTTTTGACTGACGCAAATGTGCTTTTCACCTTTGTTGCGCCCATGATGGATCTAAACTCGGTCATCTTCATACTTGCCGTTGTACTTTTGTTTACTGCATATGTGCCTGTTTTATTTTTCAAATGATATGTCAGCTTGATTGATACCGTCTTCGCACGTTGGCCTTTTGTTTTTCCTGAGAACGTCAGGCTTGAGATGGATGCAATCTTCATATCAGATGCAGCTGTTTCTTTGTTTTTGAGCAGCCATGATTTGAGACCAGCAAGATCCGTTGCATTTGTCTCTTTTGCCTTAGACCACTGAGATGCTACTGTGCTAGCAGTCAATGTTGTGCCTAGCTGTTTTTTAGAGAGTTTTAATGTCCATGCATTGACCGGATCTTTTGTATCCTTTTTGGCCACTAAGTACGGCAGTGCATTTGCCCACACTTCTTCACTTGCCTCTGTATATCCGCCATTACTAGAATAATAGGTGGCTGAAATGAGCTGATTGTTGTATTTCAGTACTTTCCCTTTTGTGGCATCGACAGCTTTTGTCGAATTCGTGTACCAGTTATATCCTCCATATACTTGGAAGGCAGTTGTATCAGGTACGACTTTTCCAATACTTTTCACTGAATACGTTCTAGCGGCCACTGCCTGTGCTTTTAGCGCTTCAACATGCCAGCTTGCAGGCATTTCATTTGGTACCACGCCTTTTAGATAGTCTTCAAATGGGATATTTTCGAGAGTCGGCCTGATATAACCTGATTCAATTGCAAAGTTGACGCTGCCTAAGTACGGCTTCCCTGCAATTTGAAGGATATTTTTCGTTGAATATTTCTCAGGAACAACTCTTACATTGTTATACGTCTTTATGCCTTTTAATGAAATTTTTCCGTTAGAAATATTCAATTGGTAGTTTTGATTTTTTTTCAGATAGACTTGTTTGGCTAATGAGTTCTTCAAGCTATCTTTAATCGCACTTGTGCTACCAGCAAGGTGATAAGCATATGTACCCTTTTCTTTCAGCAGTTTTTTTAGTGACGCTGTGACAGAATCCGGTTTCACATACACAACAGTACTATTAGACTTTGCAGCCAATTGAGACAGCGGCATAGCATAAATATAGCTAGAGGCTTTTGCCAAATAAACTTTATCTGCATTGATATTTAATTTCTTCATTATATTCACAGAGAGTTCATAGCGATTGGCACCACTGATTCTTGTTACCTGTGACGTTTTTTTAATTTGATTCTCTACTTTTTGTCCCGTACTTTTCGTACTACCGATGATGATGACTTTGCTTGGCAGCTTGTAAGACGGAATGGAATCTTTTTTTGTTAACAGGATTGGATATCCCTTTCTCGATGCATAGGATGCAATCGCAATCCCATTCATAAATGAGTTTCCACCGACAACGACAGCTTGCTTATAGTTACCCATTTCTTTAGCGATTTTTTGGGAGATTTCAAACTTGTCTTTTCCACTAATACGTCTGACTTTCCCATACTTTTTAATAGATTTCTCAGCAGCTGTTGAAATACTTTTCGTGTTACCAACGATCAGGATGTTATCCGGCTTCATTTTCTTCAACTGGTTTTCAGTTGTTTTTGTTAGTTTTTCAATGTTTGTATACAAAATGGGTGCGCCTAGTTTGTAAGCTAACGGTGATACAGAAATGGCATGATCAAATGCATCACGGCTCACAATGACAACTGTTGATGGATTCTTCCAGCCGGCAGACGCGATGCTATTGGCAACTTCGTAGCGATTTTTGCCATCATATCTTTTCGTGACAGCGACATTCGATCCTGACAGCTTGTATTCTCCAGCTGTGGATAGATCCATCGTTTTTTTATTTCCGATATAATTAGACAATTTCACTGAAATTGTCGAGCTAGCCATGGCAGACTGAAAGGGTGCGATTAGTAGAGTCATTGTCATGAGAACAATAAGTGTAACGCCTGTTTTCTTCAATTTTGTTCATCCCGCCCATCTTTTTTACTTCTGTTTTTCAATCTTTTGAATTTCCTTTTGACCACTGTCATTGATAAAGTAAGAGATTTCTACTTTGTCTCCTGGTTTGAATTCATTTAACACATCTTTAAAATTATCCGTAAATTCATAGCTTAAGGTCGTATTCACTTTTTTCACTTCGACTGTATGTGCATCAGCCATTCCAATAAATTCAGCTTTTTCTTCCAGCACCTGAGGAGTTGAACTGCTTGTGTTGTTTTCTCCCGAGGACTGCTCAGCCGTTCCACATGCTGTGAGCACGATACCAAGTAGTAGTATTAAGAACGGTAAAACGACGATTTTCTTCATTTTTTTCACCTCATGTCTTTGTATCGTCTTATAACTTAATATTTTAAGGTAAATTTAAGGTTTTTTGAAACCTTTTTTTTGTTACAACGTCTATATCTAGGTTCAGAGTAAAAAAATAACTTGTTTATCAAGATTCGTAAACCTATAATCATGGAAGAATCATAGAAAAGGTGAGGGACATTATGAGAGCTGAAAGAAAACGAAAGAAGAAAAAGGTTCTTTGGATTGTTTTATCGATTATTGGCTTATTCGTATTAGCAACTGGCGGATATGCATATCATCTTTGGAATACAGCAGCTTCAACCGTGGCAGGCATTCAGGAGAATTTAAAGAAGTCAGATAAGCGTGACAAAGATGTCGATTTAAATAAGAAAGACCCGATTTCTATTTTAGTCATGGGTGTTGACGAAAGAAAAAATGACCGAGGCCGTGCGGATACATTAATATACATGACCGTTAACCCAAAAACCAAAACGACTGAGATGGTGAGTATCCCGCGTGATACGTATACGAAAATTGTCGGAAAAGGCACAATGGATAAAATTAACCACTCCTATGCATTCGGCGGCACACAAATGGCAGCTGATACTGTAGAGGAATTGCTTGATGTACCTGTTGATTACTTCGTGAAAGTCAATATGGAAAGCTTTAAGGATATTGTCGATACAGTTGGTGGTATTACAGTGAACAGCACATTTGCTTTCAGCTATGATGGTCATTCATTTGGTACAGGAGAAATTAATCTAAATGGCGATCAAGCCCTTGCCTACACAAGAATGAGAAAACAAGATCCAAAGGGTGACTTCGGACGTCAGCAAAGGCAGCGTCAAGTCATTGAAGGCATCATTGCTAAAGGGGCAAACATTTCATCTATTACGAAGTTCGGCGATATGTTCAAAGTCGTGGAAAACAATATGAAGACCAACATGTCCTTTGATGACATGTGGACGATGATGAATGACTACCGTGACGCAAGACAGCGTGTGAAGCAGCACGAGCTGAAAGGAACGGGAGCACGCATCAATAATATCTATTATTATCAGCTTGATGATAGCAGTTTGGCTAAAGTGAAGAAGGAATTGAAGGACAGTTTGGAGCAGTAAAAAAAGACTACATGACTGTAGTCTTCAGATTGTTGACAAAGGGCTAAAATGGTTTTTATTTTAGCTCTTTGTCTTCTTTTTTTATGATTTAAATGGGGCAGGTTTTTCTTCACTTAATCCAAATCGATGGAGGAGCTCCTCGACAATTCGTCTTGATGCTTGTCCGTCACCATAAGGGTTAGACGCCTTCGACATGCTGTCATACTCCTTCTGATCTACTAGCAGCTCTTTAGCCATTTTGTAAATGGTCTCTTCATCCGTACCTGCAAGCTTAAGTGTGCCGGCTTTCACGCCTTCTGGACGTTCTGTTGTATCACGGAGCACTAAAACTGGCTTCCCTAGAGAAGGCGCCTCCTCTTGTACACCGCCAGAATCCGTTAAGATAAAGTGCGAAGCGGCAGCAAAGTTATGGAAATCAACGACTTCAAGCGGTTCAATTAAGTGTACACGATCGAGACCGCTAAATTCTGTCTGAGCTGCATCACGTACGGCAGGGTTTAAATGAACAGGATAAACGACCTGAACATCTTCAAACTCTTCTACAACACGTCTAATGGCTCTAAACATATTTTTCATCGGCTGACCGAGATTCTCTCTGCGGTGGGCCGTTAACAAAATCATTTTATCCGTGCCTATTTTCTCTAAAATAGGGTGCTGATAATGCTCAGTAACTGTAGTTTGCAGGGCATCAATCGCTGTATTCCCTGTCACACAAATGGTCTCTTCTTTTTTATTTTCAATTAAAAGATTCTGCTTCGCTTCCTCTGTAGGAGAGAAATGAATATCGGCAATAGTGCCTGTCATTTGACGGTTCAATTCCTCTGGGAAAGGCGAATACTTATTGTGTGTTCTCAATCCTGCTTCGACGTGCCCAACTGAAATTTGGTGATAAAATGCTGCCAAGCTTCCTGCAAAGGTTGTTGTAGTATCCCCATGGACTAGGACAATATCAGGTTTTTCTTCTTGGAATAATTGGTCTAGCTTTAACAGTGCATTTGATGTGATTTCAGATAATGTCTGGCGCTGCTTCATGATGTTTAAATCATGATCTGGCTTAATTGAAAAAGCCTCAAGAACTTGATCAAGCATTTCTCTGTGCTGGGCTGTCACAGTGACAATCGAATTTATCTGTGGATGTTTATTTAATTCAAGGACAAGTGGTGCCATTTTGATCGCTTCAGGTCTAGTACCGAAAATAGTCATTACATTTAGTTTTTTCACTTGTTTAATCCTCTTTCCTAGTATAGTACTTTCAATTATACACAATTTGGAGGATAAATTTAATGGTATAAAAAAAGAAATTTACATTGAATTAACGTTAAATTTCTCTTTCCTTTACATTTAACATATAAAATATGAATTATCTAAAATTCATTTTAGTGAAATCATTTGTCTTTCCTATGATTTGTAAGTTACACTTTAAACAGACGACCAAGAACAAACATTGAGTGATTAAATCGGTTATCTATGTAAGGAAGGTGCAAAGTTCATTGAAAAAAGTACGTAAAGCCATTATACCAGCTGCAGGTCTTGGGACACGTTTCCTCCCTGCAACAAAAGCTATGCCTAAAGAAATGCTGCCAATCGTTGATAAACCAACCATTCAATATATTATTGAAGAAGCTGTTGAATCAGGAATTGAAGACATTATTATCGTCACTGGAAAAGGAAAAAGAGCCATTGAGGATCATTTTGATTTTGCACCAGAGCTAGAGCGCAACCTAGAGGAAAAAGGGAAGAGCGAGCTTCTAGAAAAGGTGAGAAAATCCTCTAACATTGCTGACATTCATTACATACGTCAAAAGGAACCTAAAGGACTGGGACACGCTGTTTGGTGCGCACGCAACTTTATCGGTGATGAGCCTTTCGCCGTTTTATTAGGTGATGATATTGTTCAAGCCGAAACACCTGGGCTTCGCCAGCTGATGGATGAATACGAAAAGACCCTTTCATCTGTGATTGGTGTTCAGCAGGTAGCAGACAGCGATACGCATCGCTACGGGATCATCGACCCTCTTACACAAGAAGGACGCCGCTACCAAGTGAAAAACTTTGTGGAAAAGCCGCCGCAAGGTACAGCACCATCCAATCTAGCAATATTAGGACGTTACATTTTCACGCCAGAGATCTTTATGTACCTTGATCAGCAAGAAATTGGTGCAGGCGGGGAAATTCAACTGACAGATGCCATCCAAAAGCTGAATGACATCCAGCGTGTATTCGCCTATGATTTCGAAGGAAAACGATACGATGTTGGTGAGAAGCAAGGCTTCATCGAGACGACTCTCGAGTTTGCCCTTCAAGATGAGGATCTGAAAAAGAAACTCATTCCATTTATGAAACAACTTCTCGAAAAAGAAGAAGTGAATTAAAAAAAGCTGCCGGAATCGGCAGTCAGGCTGTCGAGAAAATCTCGACAGCTTTATTTTTTCCCTTAAAGTTTCCATTCCCCCGTTTTATAATAGAGAAAAGCATACTAAAGGAAGGTGTTTTTCTCATGTTCCACACTAGAAATTCTTCTCAGCACGAAGCCGAATTTGTATTGCTAGATCAACTGGTCGAAGAGGATCACCTGCTTCGTAAAATTGATCAGTACATTGATTTTTCATTTATCGTAGATAAAGTCAAACCCTATTATAGTGAGAATAAAGGTCGTCCTTCTCTTGATCCACTTATTTTGTTCAAAATGATGTTTATCGGATACCTGTACGGTATCCGTTCTGAAAGACAACTTGAAAAAGAAATTTACTATAACATGGCGTATAGATGGTTTTTAGGTTTGAACATCAATGACCCCGTTCCCCACCACTCGACCATTAGCTGGAATCGTCGTACTCGATTCAAAGATACAACGATTTTTCAAGACATTTTTGATGAAATTGTGCTTCAAGCCATCAATCATGATATGGTAGGAGGCCGCGTTCTTTTTACTGATTCGACTCATCTTAAAGCCAATGCCAATAAACATAAATATACGAGAAAAACGATTGAACAAGATACTCAGAACTATATAAATGATTTAGAAGAAGCGATCCAAGAAGATCGAGAGGTACACGGAAAAAAGCCCTTAAAGGTAAAAGAGGAGGTGAAAACGGAAAAAGACATTCGTCAAAGTACGACTGACCCTGAAAGTGGCTATCTTTATCGTGAAAACAAGCCAGAAGGCTTTTTCTACCTAGACCACCGTACAACGGATATGAAGTACAATATCATCACGGATGCCCATGTCACGCCCGGCAATATCCATGACTCTGTTCCGTATCTTGATCGATTGGATCACCAAATCGCCCGATTTGGTTTTCAAGTAGAAGCTGTTGCCCTTGATTCTGGTTATTTGACAACCCCAATCTGTAAAGGTTTATCCGATCGCCGTATTTTTGGTGTCATCGCACATAGACGCTTTCATCCAACAAGAGGATTATTTGAGAAATGGAAATTTCAGTATGATTCTGAACATGATCACTACATATGCCCAAATGGCGAGAAGCTATTATATACAACAACTGATCGAAAAGGTTATCGATTCTACAAATCAGACCCTAAAAAATGCGTATCGTGTCCTTTCCTAGAGAGCTGTACAAGGTCGAAAAATCATCAAAAAGTGATCTCAAGACATGTATGGGAAGAACATAAAGAAAAGATCAGACAAAATCGTCTGTCTGCTTCTGGAAAAGAGCTATATAAAAAAAGAAAAGAAAAAATAGAGCGAAGCTTTGCAGATTCAAAACAACTGCATGGGCTTCGCTACTGCCGGTTGAGGGGAAAACAAAATGTGAGTGAGCAAGTGCTTCTCACAGCTGCCTGTCAGAACATGAAGAAGATTGCCACACACCTAGCGAAGCTAGGCTAGGTGTGTGGGAGGCCTTTTTCTTTAATCTCATCCATCATCATTACGATGAAAATAAAAAAGATTGTAGAAAAACATGAGTTTCTCTACAATCTGGCTGCCGGAATCGGCAGTTTTTTATTTCATCACTGAAATCGTCAGTGTATGCTCTTCATTATCAATGACAAACAGATTGCTTTCGCCCTTTACTGCGAATTTCGTTTGTTTCTCATTCATCCAAACCTTCTGTTCTGTCAGTCCAAGTGTCGAAGGAGAGATCGGCATCACCTCATGAAAGACAATAGCATTTGCTTGACCATTTTGAATGACATAGTCAGTTTTCTCTGTGGTCAATCGCTCAATCGTACCGCCTTGATCACTTTTGATCGAGCTCAGCGTTTGCATTTTTTGCTTAAGCACAGATTCCTCTTTTCCAAGGAAAGAAAGTAAATACTCATACGAGCCAGCAGATGCGGGCGATACATACGAGTTGAACTGTCCAGGTCCAATGGATAAAGACTTTAATTCCTCTGCAGGTTGAAGCCCTTCAGGTTTGACAAAATACGTCTCTGATGCTGTTTTGATTTGAACGGTTTGTTTATTTTCAGCGACAGCTTGTATCTCTTGCCCGAATGGCAAAGTGACACCTGCCTTCTTTTTCATGGCTTGATCTTTGTACACCGTGAGTGGATCTGCCGTGACAAGCGTCTGTCGTTCCACCTTTTTCAAATCAGGCGCCCCTTTCGTTAGCGGGTTCTTTGACTGAGGCGATTCTGTCTTATCTGCTGGGATGGCGCCAAACGTCGCCAGTGTACGAAGCGGACGATCCGAAAACATCGATAAGGCAAGTAAAATCGTTAAAACAGCTATTATCGTCACTTGAAAGGCTGGCCCAAAAAAGGAACGTCGTTTTCCGTTCTCATCATATCGAGACACCTTCTCTGTCTTTTTTTGTACGCCTTTGCGACCTTCTTTGTGTTTCAATTGATATTCTTTTTTTTCTTTTTTAGAAAGCTTGTTAAACCATTCAACAAACTCCTTATACTCTTTCACGACCTTCTTCGTCTCATCAAACATACGAAGCTCACCATAATGCATCCAAGCCACTCGGTCACAGATTTTTTGAATTTGGCTAATGGAATGGCTGACAAAAAAGATCGTCTTCCCTTGTTCCTTAAATTCTGTGATTCGATCCACGCATTTTTGATAGAAGGTTTGGTCACCAACAGACAACGCTTCATCAATAATCAAGATATCTGGATCGATATGCGCTGAAATGGCGAAGCCAAGACGTGACTTCATTCCGCTTGAATAGCTTTTCACAGGCTGATCAATAAAGTCACCAATATCCGCAAACTCTACGATTTTTTCATATAGTTCGTCTATCTCTTTATTCGTCAGCCCCATCATCAAGCACTTGAGGCGAATGTTGTCTTTCCCGCTTAATTGGTTGTTTAGCCCTGCCGCAATGGCAATTAACGAAGGCTGGCCGTCCATATCAACTTCACCACTTGTCGGTGGAATGATTTTCGCAAGAAGATTCGACATCGTTGATTTTCCAGATCCGTTGATCCCTACAAAACCAATCGTCTCGCCTTCATATACATCAAAGGACACATCACGAACAGCAAAGAAACCTTTTTCATTTTTATTAGGAAAAAACAGCCCTTTAATCTTATCTGACTGCTTTTTATATAGGACGTATTGCTTGGATACGTTTCGAAACGAAACCTTTAGTTTCATCGTATAATCTCCTTACTTTTTAAAGAAAATCGACAAATTTATCCCTAAATTTCATATGAAGCAATGAACCGACTGTTAAAAGAAGAAGCGTGATCAGCCAAAAATAAAGCGTATATTTCACATCATGGAAGAACCATTCTCCCTTTAACAAGCTATTTCTAAAACCATCAATAATGTAGAAAAGTGGATTCAATTTTAGTATATCCCCGATCCATGCTTTGTCTCCAGTGAGCTTCTCTGAGATATTCCAAAAAATCGGCAGCAAAAAGAAAAGTAAACGTGTCACTGATTGTAAAAGAAATTGATAGTCTCTCACGAGTACGCTAATCGTGGAATTAAACAAGCTAAACGAAAACATAAACGCGATCATACAAATAAAATAGTATATATATTGTAGCCAGTGCGCATCAGGATATATGCCATAGGAAATCAGCACAATCAGATAGACACCCATCATGACAAAGTAGCTGAACAAATTGGACATAATCACTACAGACGGCAGCGCACTAATCGGGAAATTCATTTTCGATACCATATTAATGCGTTTAAACACACTGTTTGATCCATCAAGTATCGTCGGACTAATGAAGAACCAAGGGATTAATCCAGCAAGCATCCAAATGATAAATGGAACTTCCATCCCTCCAATGACAATTGGCTGCCCTCCGCGAATTCCCAGACCAAAAACAAACCAGTAAGCCAGCATTTGAATCAATGGATTTAAAAACTGCCATAAAACACCTAAATAATTCATCTGATATTTTGATTTTGTTTCATAAACAGCAAGTCGCATAATCAGCGGAAATGAGCTAATTTGCTCCTTTAATATCGTCAACATTGCGTTCATTCTAATCTTCCTTAGATATAAGTTTTTGGGATTACTTTTTTAAAAAGCACCGCTCATAATTGTAACAGATAACGATGCACATTTCATCTTATAACAAAAGTCATGCACGTCAAACTAGAAGACAAAAACCCCCTGAATCCTTTCAATCGTTGATTCAGGGGGGTCATCACATATTAGATAATTTGGTGCTCTTTTAAGAAATCCGTAATTCTTTTCGTATTCTGATTATCGTTAAAGCTGTTGATTTTCAGATATTTTTCTTTATATTCATCTTCCACAACATACTGACGATCGATCGCATGTTTCACGATTCGAATCAGCTCTTGTGTATTATATGCTATCGGTCCTGGTGCATTTTCATCGTTTACAGGAGGAATCGCCTTATACTGTCTAATCAAGTAATCTTTTTCTTCCCAATAAAAAATAGGGTAGGCACCTCTATATTGTGCATCATAAATAGCAGATGAATAATCAGTAATAAACACTTTTGACACTTTTAGCGCTTCCGATGGGTTATCAGAAATAATATATTTATACTGAGGCAGATTTTGATAAACGTACTGTGAAAATTTGTTATGCGGTACAATTAACAGACGATCAAGAAGACCTGCTTCTTCAAAGCTTTTGATGATTTTGATTAGAACTCTATAGTAAGATGTTTCTTCAATTCTATTCGTATAAATAAGTCCCTCTTCCCAATATCGGTAAGTTGGCATAAAGGCGATCTTATCTGCACCGTCTACTAATTTGGCATGATCAAAGGTTGCCAGACCTGTCAAAATCAAATCCTCACGATCATAGTTCATTTTATAAAATTCACCGGCCTCTAATTCAGAGCTGATGACTGATTTATAAATATTGTATTGATTCTTGTCTTTATGGAATCCAAAGGCCATTGGATTATCAACTGGTTTAGCAAACATAATGCCATGCTGTAAAAAGACAAGTGGGACACTCATGATTCTCTCTCTGAGATGGTCAATATACAACCTATCATTTAGAACATGGTTAGATAATTCACTTGATATAAAATAACTGGCATTAAATATACTTAAATAATGTCTGAGACTATATTTCGGTATGATACCCTTTCCATATTTCGTTTTCAATGCTGGATATGCGCTTGATTTCTTATTAAGAATAAAGTAATTTTTTGAGTCTGTTTGACAATTTTCCTGTACATAGTCATACACTCTAATAGCTGATTCATCTGCTTTATCACTCTTTTTCTCAAAAAACAAATTCACACGATACTTTTTGTCTTTATAGAATGATGATAGGATACTCGCTATTTTTATTTTCACTTTACTAAATAAAGAATATTCCTGTGAATAAGGAATAATAGTTGATGTCACATTTCCAAATAGATTGGTTCTTAGGACTTGTAGCTTGTCCCCATTCTTTTTCGTGATATATGTTTTGACCTTCTTATCCTTCTTTTTCAACCTTAAACTATGGATAATTCGGTGATCATTTCCTACAAACAAGTTATTGTGGATTCTGCTGTCTAAATCAAGATCATTTAACGAGATTTTAAAGAAACCATATCTTTTCAAGAATTTAATCTTTCTAAATGGTCTTATAAATTTCGCCAGCTGATGCTCAGAGTTTCTAATGTAAAGATATTCATATTTTTGGTCTGAATTATACGCATAATGCGTCAATCTTCCAAAAACATAAAAACTATTAAACAAACTAAAGATGCGTAATCTCGACGTATGTTTAGTAACGAGATATGGGTTTCCTCTCACTAAGTATACGCCATTCGTTCTGACATAGATGTAATATCTTTGCTTATTAATCACTAAGATATTAAGAATATTGTCATCTTTGAACTGGTCTAAGGTATCTTTACCAAAAACTTTTAGCGGCTGATATCTAGGGACGAGTCTAAAGTTGATGATTTTCTTTTGATCCGTCACTTTATTTAAAATTTTGATTTGATTACGATTATTCACAGTCACTTGAATATCTTTATGTTCCTGCATCACATCAAACAAAATTTTCCTTACATTTAGTTCTTTATTCTGACAGTCATAGGTAATCACAAAGTGGAAAGCACTGTATTGAATAAAGGAGATATCCTCAAATCGTCTATTTGCCTCTTCGATGGGCAAATCTATTTTATAATTACGATTGATCTCATCTACATTCAGCAGCCCTGAAAATAATAACAATTCCTTTTCGCCGCTGTATAAGCCGTAGCGATCTAACCCTAATTGCTTGACATAAATATCCTCAAATTGATTGTTAATTTCAATAGGAAGTACTTGATCTGATTGGATCATGTCTGAGCATTCTTTGACAATATACAGGTTATGATCCTTTGCATAGAGATAGATCATTTCATTAGAATTGTCTATTGTGGATTCAAAAATCATCTGATCCCTTACATCAATTTCACAAATCCACTTTGACTCATTTACATTTAACTCTTTAAATTCAAAAGTGCACAACTTCTCTATGTTATCAATATATATAACTAACTTATGTTCATCTAAATTAAGAATTTCTATAAAATTATGATAAAGTTTGTACATTGAAGCACCTCTATATTATTTTCAGCAAATTTACATTACCGGATAATCTTATCTAAATTTAGCATGTTTACTGTTAAAATTCTATGTTTTTTTATTTTTACCACAACTTTTAAATATGTGTACATTGGAATAAAAAACACAAAAAAGTACCGTTCAAAGGTGAAGAACGGTACTTTTTAAACTATTTTTCAGAAAACACTACTTCCACCACACGCTTCGAAGACTCTCCGCTCTCTAAATAGCAGAATTTTTCATAAAACGGTGCGAATGAAGCTGGCAAAGAAAAGGTTGGCTGTTCTGTTTCTCTTACCCAGTCAATGACGCTCGCTGTTTCTTTCACAAGAGGTCCAGGTGCTTCTTGTTCAAAGTCAAAGTAGAAGCCTCTCAGCTTGTCACGATATGTTTCGATGTCTGGCACATAGAATAGCATCGGACGTTTGAGGTTTGCATAATCAAAGAATACAGATGAGTAGTCAGTGATGAGCAGATCAGAAATCATATAAAGATCTCTAATATCTTCGTAATGAGAGAAGTCATAGGCAAAGCCTTCATATGGTCCTAAATCAAAGTTTTCAGCGACTAGATAGTGCATACGCAGAATGATAATATATTCATCTCCGACAGCGGCTCTCAGCTCATGCAAATCAAGGTCTAAATCAAATTTGTACTGCCCTTTTTTATAAAATTGATCGTCTCTCCATGTCGGAGCATATAAGATTAATTTTTTATCAAGCGGCAGGTTCATTTTTTGTTTGAGTGCTCTCATCGTTTCTTCATTGTTTTGATTGTGAAGGAAGTCATTTCTCGGATATCCTGACTCAATCATGGTCTTTTGAAATTGGAAGGCACGTGTAAAGATTTCAGTCGAGTAAGCATTTGGAGAAATGAGGTAATCCCAATTCGACGCTTCCTTCGTGAAATTCTTTTTGTATTTTTTCGTGTTTGTTCCAGGCATATGCACCTCGTCCATATCCATCGCCAGTCGTTTTAACGGCGTACCGTGCCATGTCTGCAAGTATGTTGTATGCTCTGGTTTTGGAATCCACAGCGGCAAACGGCTGTTGACGACCCAATACTCAGCTCTTGCCATCGCAAAAATCCATTTCAATGACAGACGATTGATATAGTAAATATCCTTTTCCTTAAACGGTGCTTCGTGCCCTTTTTTCACGCTCCAGATCAATGTATATTCAGGATGATTTTCTTTCATATACTCATAGATCCCACGCGGGTTACAGCTAAATTGTTTTCCATTAAAGCTTTCAAACATAACGGTTTTCTTTTTCACAGACAGCTTGCTCGCCAGCTGAAAGGTCGTTTGGAAGGTACTTGTCACAAGGCGGTTACGGACTTTTTTTATTTTGCCGATTTGCTTTTTGAACTTCTTCCACTTGCTTTTGACATAGTACTTCGCACGTGTTTTCATTGTATAATCATTAATTCGAATGCCAAGCGTTTGTCTTTTTTTCTTTCGATACACCTCATATCGAATCGGGACATCGTTTCTTTTATGAATTTGAACAAGTCCTTTGAGTTTGTTCGAGCGATCTCCAAGGACTAAAGAAGTGGTCGTTAAAGTCTCCTCTACTCCACCTACATCGCAAATAAATTCAAAATAGAAGCGATATACAAAACGTTTGTTTAACGAATAGGACAATTCCTCTAAAGGAACTTCTGCTAGAAATTGATAAAGCTGTGGTACTTGTTGATCATCACGGTATTTGACCACTTCCTCTTTTATTGGAGTCATATTTACCGGAAAACGATGCTCAATTGGCTCTTCGCCATTTCTCTTCACTAGAAGCTTTACTTCCTTGATCTCATAAGGATGCTCTGCACTAAGAATGCCTGCATAACCAGATAAAGATAACGTACAATCTTTGTTGAGCTCGATATGATTGAATTTCACAACCTTTAGCTCACGCTTGATTTTAAACGATGCATTTCCTTTATCCGTACGATATGGGATGACATTCAGCATCGCGCCTTTATTTTCTAAAAAAGTCAGCTCTGGCTTCTCTATTTCCATTTTTAAACGGCGTTTATAGTATGGCGACTTCTCTTCTACTTCGGCATGATCCGTTTCTTTAAGTTCTTCTTCCTCTTCTTCCGAATCAGAATCATAGGCCGAATCCTCAAGCTCGTCCTCATCCTCTTCTTTGTTTGCACTCAGATAGTCCGTCACATACAGGTTGTATGTCTGACCCTGCTCTAATGCAAGCGGAAGCGATGATTCACTCAATACCAATTTGAATAGATTGTCTTCTTGATGAACAAGCGGAAGGAAAAGCTCTTGTTTGGATACTCTTTCCCTCATAAACAAATAAAATTCTCTATCTGTTAATGGCATGTCATCGTCGATGCGAATAAGCATTTCTAGTTGCTCATGATGATTTTTTAACCCTTCAACGACACTCTTCTTATGAATTCCCTCTTCAATCATTAATCGTTAATCTCCTCTGTTCAGAAATCTTACCGCTTTGTTGTCACATTATTTTACTTTCCAAGAATAGTTTCCTTGTTTCGTTTGATACGACCACCCATCGATTGACGATGGTTTATTGGTGAGCAGCTCTTCCTCTACTTCTAGACGCTGCAAAACTTCCTGAAGTTCTTCTGTTTTAAAACGAATGTAAAAATCAACGTATTTTGTTTGATTGATTTCAATATTTTTCTTTGTTTGAAAATGCCCAATTGGGAAGCTGACTTGATGGTTTTCATCGATTGTTTGAGATATGATTTCAGCTCCATTCACTCGATCATATCCTGCGAAATCGATTTGCACATGATCCGCATGACTCATTTCGTCCTTCAGCTCAAGCTGAAGATGAAGAACATGATGTTCAGCGCTTAGATCACGCAAAACCCATTTCATGCGGTCCACGATCCTTCTCAGTTCATCTTTACGCTCACGATTTTCGAGCATATGATGAAGTGTTGTATTCCAAAGAGACATTTCATCAGAAGGCACAAGATAAAAATAGGCTTGTTCTCCCAATACCTTCTCAACATCTACCTTATGCTTAGTATCTCCAAAGAAGACGGCATCCACTTGCTGTTTTCTTATTTGTTTAAATAATTCTTCGTAATGAGAATAGAGTTGATGCGGATCTTCTTCATAATGAGCGTCATGTACAAATGCAGCATAATACGTTGTTTCAGGCTGATCGATTTTAAACAGGTGACGGTCTTGATCCCGGTCTTCTGTAATCATCAGTTTCAAACGGTCATTTTGTGTTTGAATACTAGATAACCATCGTTGCTTTATATCTGTCTTCTTTGTAAAAGTTTGAATTCCTGTTTTTTTATACCAATTAATATGCCGAACTGGATTCTTTTTTGTATCTCCAGGGTAGATGATCTCCATATAGATATTGCCATCGTCATTGATTAGTTCTTCCAAGTATAGGGCACCTGTATGAGGAACAAAGCTTTGTACTCTGCACAAAACGCCCTGCCAATTGTACTCTTCCCTCTTTACTAATTGCTGCTCTTCATTATATTGATCAATATAACAAATAGGGGAAGATGGCAGTTCATATCTCGTCACCTGAACTGTTGATTCTTCTACTGGCATCACTGCTTCATTGATCGATTGAAAAGATGTACCGATGATAAATTCCGAGTAACGCCTTTTACTTCCGCTTTCCGGTAGAATATAGTGCTCAAATACATTCAAGATATCAACTTGGTGCAGAAGGGTCTCCTCCAAGCTATGAATATGTTCTTTCACATTTGCATCATAATTCAAAGTTAAAATGGCATTACGTTTATGTTTGTCAGCCAATGGCTTTAATCTCGCTTTTAAAGACTTCGTTAAGCGCTCATCCTGTTTTGGTACATCACCCATGATAAAGTAGTAGTCCATATCAGGCATGTCAACTGATGTCATTGTTTCATGTTGTTCAGGTTGATCCAATGTGTGTTCAACTTTTTTCTTCATCCAATTTTGAAACAAAGGAAGCTCTCCTTAAAAATAATGATAACTTGTATTTTACATGAAAAAGCACTTCTCACCAAAAGATAAGAAGTACTTTTTTTCGATCTATTAAAGTCCAGCAATTTCTTCCTTAATTTGTGTGGTCGAGATGCCTTCTGTTCTTTTCAAGTACACGACTTCGCAATGCTCTTTTAAGAAATCGAATTTACCTTCCCAGTCATCTCCCATGACAAACACATCAATATCGTGCTCTTGCACGTCACGGACTTTTTGATCCCAGCTGTTTTCTGGAATGACTTCGTCTACATAACGAATCGTTTCAAGAATGAGCTTTCGATGCTCGTAGCTATGATAAGCCTTTTTTGATTTTTGTAAATTAAACTCATCTGTAGAGATGGCCACTACTAAGTAATCTCCAAGCTGCTTTGCACGTTCGAGCAGCTTAATATGCCCCCAGTGTAATAAATCAAATGTACCGTAAGTAATAACTTTCTTCATTGCAAACATGAACTCCTTTCTTCATTCCTTATTCAACTGCTTTCATGCAGTAATGTTTATCCGTAATCCTATGATCTTCGTTCGTATTTTTTCGCTCTTCGGAACCTCATTATATCACAGCGCCCATCAAACGTTAAGCAGATGTAAAGACAAACTATTTCCAATTTATTGGGCGCAGAAGGAAAAGTCCGAAGAATCAATGTTTCTCGCATCAGCCTCATTATGAATTGATGAAAATGTCATGAAATTTAAAGGTTTGTAAAGTTATTGTTAATATTTCATGGAGCATCTGTGATAAAATGATGTGTAGACGAAGAATGAATTTACAATGAACGTTCATAGATAACAAGATGAAAAAGGAGGTCTAAACAATGCAAACAGAAGTGGTCTCTAACCTTTCTTATGTAAACGGCGACCTAGATGAATTTATTAGCTATATGAATCACCATCATATTTCTCAAAGAAGAGGCGCCATGATTGCCACTGTCAATCCAGAGATTGGCTATGCTGTTATGAAGGATCATGCGTATCATCAAGTTGTCTCTTCTGCGGATTATGTGCTGCCGGATGGTGTAGGCGTCGTCTTGATGTCACGTTTGACACAAAGTCCGCTGAAGTCAAGAATTGCTGGCTTTGATGTCTTCATGTCTATGCTTGATCTAGCAAACAAGCAGTCTAAAAGTATCTTTTTATATGGGGCAAAAAAAGAAGTGCTTGAGGCTGTTAAACAGCGAATTGATACGGAATATCCAAATGTGGTCATTGCAGGCAGCTGTGACGGTTATCAAGCCGATAAACGTTTCGTAGCAAAGCAAATCGCTCGCTCGAAAGCAGATATGGTGTTCGTTGCTTTAGGTTATCCAAATCAGGAGAACTTTATTTATGAATACCGTCATTTATTCCCGCAGGCTGTTTGCATCGGTTTAGGCGGAAGCTTTGATGTATTTAGCGGAACGGTGAAGCGTGCACCACGCTGGATGATTAAAACAAATACAGAATGGCTGTACAGACTTGTTGTGAATCCATGGAGATGGAAACGAATGCTGAATATTCCTAAATACGCTTTTGCCGTATTGAAAGAAAACAAAGGGAAAAAACGTTACTATCCTGAGCAAGTAAAGGATCAGACGAAGCAGCTGTGAGAGACTGACCAATGATAAATATACGCTCAATGATCATTTTATGCTATGCAGCTTTCGTTTCTTTTATTGGATGGCTGATGAGCGGCGTGAAACCACGTGAAAACCAGGTGACGCTGCTTGTTTCATTTCAAGAGAATGCAGCTGCTCTTATTGATACTTATCAACAACAGGCGAACATGACGATGAAGCTTACTGTCCTCTATACGAAGCATGCTTCTGCGATAGAAAAGGACGAGTCTCATCTGTCATTTCGCTATTTTCATGAAAAAAATCCTCTCCATCTCATTCAATGTATTTATACGATGTTTAAAAGCAAGGTTGTCGTGACAGATAATTACTTTCTCATGACAACTGTACTCAGAAAACGTCCTTCTACCACCTGTATTCAAGTATGGCATGCTAATGGGGCGTTGAAAAAATTCGGTCTTGAAGATGCTTCAAATTCGGAACGAAGTCCTCGTGACATCAAACGGTTCAAACGAGTCTATACGTCTTTCGATTATATCGTTACAGGCTCAGATCATATGCGCGAGATTTTTAAGTCTTCATTTGGAGTCAATGATGAACGTTTTTTACCAACTGGGGTCCCGATGACGGATGTGTACTATGATCAGCGCCCGTCTTCCTTGAAGCCAAACGAATTTCCTAAAGGGAAAAAGATCCTGCTTTATGCACCGACCTATCGAGACTTTGCAATGGACGGGCTTGTCCTGCCTTTTTCAAAGGAGCAATTACAAACAGAGCTAAACGGAGATTATATTCTGCTCGTCAAGCTTCATCCTGCGGTCAAACATTTAGCGAAGGCGGAAACAGACGATGAATGGATATTTGATGTGTCCGATCAGCCGCTTTATCCATTGCTTTGTGCATGCGATGTCCTGATCACAGATTACTCGTCGATTGTGTTTGAATATGCGCTGCTTGAAAAACCTGTTTTATTCTTCACTTATGACTTAGACACTTATCGAGAGAAACGCGGCTTAGTCGATCGGTATGAGGACATCATTCCTGGGAAGGCTTGCATCACTCAAGACATGCTCTTGAAGGAGCTGCTTCATCTAAATGAATCAGATCAACTAAAACGAATCAAAACCTTCGCCGAGGAATGGAATCAATATTCAAAGGGAAGGTCTAGTGAGCAACTCTTATCCTTTATTGAACAGCAGCTCTTACACAAAAAACGCCCGGCTTCTCATTAGGAAGCACGGACGTTTTTTTATTTGTTATAAACCGGGATATCGTAATAGAGCGTATAGTTATCAAGTAAGTTATACAAGCTATACATACGAGTGACTTGCTTATATGCCCAGCCAATATCTGTTGCATATTGATGAGTCGCTGCACTAGACCAGCGCATTTTATAAATCGTATCTTGTTTGTATGTGGCGTGATTGATATAGCTGTTGCCAATGAATTTTGCCCCGCCAATAATGGCTGCTTCTGGCGTAAACCATTGCTGTTCATACGCATATTTTGCACCGAGGTAATTTGGATTGCTGTCGTATGCGCCAATGCCATACATATTATATACTTTCTTTCCATTAAACATCGTACCATTCGCTAAAATGGAACCTCCGTTACCTGTTTCAAGCAACGCGTGAGAAATGAGATAAATTTCATTGATATGATAAGTTTTCGCTGCCGTAATAAAGGCTTGTCCTTTACCTGCAAGAATCCCTTTGCCTGCTAGAATCTTTGAATTCACTTCTGCCGGATTGAGATTCGCAGCTTCAGAGAGTTTTAGAAATTGGAAATAAGATTGAGTGCCCTCAGCAATGTTAGCTGGGTCTACATATTTTTGCACCTCTGCTGCACTTGCATTTCTCCAGCCAAGGCTGATCTTGATCCAGTTTCCTTCTTTCCCAAGCTGTTTCACTTTTGCTCCTTTATTCAGCTGTGCCACGATGTTGCTTGCAGAGCTCGAATCAGGTGTCGAACGAACATTTAAGCCGTCCGTATTCACAGTTGACGTCGCCGTGTCGACATATGGTGCATATACATAGGCTGCGCCATCGGTCTGTGGTGACACCTTCATTTGCTTGTTCACCATCTCATTGACAGTGAGGTTGTAGTTCGTTTGCATGACCATTGGGCCATTTTTGATTTTTACAGCTGTAGCTGTCCAGCCATATTGACTTTTCACAAAAGCAATCGCTGCATTTACAGTTGGTAATCCTGTGAATTGCTGCGTAATGTTGATTTTGTAGGTTGGCTTCGTTGTTGTTTGATAAGCAGCTGGTTCATTCCGTTTTTTGAAAAATGCCATGCCTTGATCGCGCAATGCGGCTGTTGAGATGGCACCGGTTTTGATCTGATATTGAGCATAATCAGCTGCGCCAGTTTTTTGAGCAGTTGCTTTCATTTTTTGTTTCGTTAAATAGCTTAGCGCTTGATTCAGTTTTGTCTGATTCACCGTCGGCTCTGTCGTAATCCGGTATTGTTTAACCGCTTCTGTCAGCGTTTTTGTACTGCTGGCAACGCCATTTTTCTTGATAATTTCTTGAGCCTGCTTGACTTTACTTTGCTCATATACAGGTATTGTCTTGAGACTATACGTTTTGCTGACAGCTTGTCCCTTACTTGTTGTGATGCTGCTTGTCACCTTCTGCGTTTTTAAATATGCGGCACCTTTATTTATTTTCGCTTGGTCCGCTGATTGATTGACGACAAGTCGATACGTGCTGTCAGATGCTTTACCTGTTTTTTTCGTTGTCGCTGATACCTTTTTCTTTTGGAAGAAAGCTGCTGCTTTTTTCGCTTGATCATCTCCCAATAGGTTTCCAGTCACTACTTGATATGGCTGTGTAGAAGAGATCTTTTTTGATGTGTAGCGCCATTTCTTTTTCTTGAAAAAGGCCACCGTTTTTCCGTATGCTGTATGGTTCAGTTGATTGAGCTTCACGATATAATTTTTTGTTTTTCCCACTCGCTGCACAGTCCCTGTAGCGCCGGTTTGTTTCTTAATCTGGGCCGCAGCCGAGGATGCTTGTTTGTTGTCTTTGAAATAGCCTGATTCCAAGCGATACACATTTTTTAAAGCGCCTGTCTTTTGAATCTTCCCGCTGATCTTTGCTTCTCTTTGGAGCTGGGTAAGAAGCGTCTGTGCTTTTGACTGGCTCACTTGTGCAGCTGATGTGACGATGTAATATGGCTTGCCTGCTGTCACCGTTTGAAGCACCGCTTTTAAACCAGACTCTTTTTGAAAGCCTTGTAGGATCGTATTCGCCTTACTTTGTCCAACGATACCGCCTGAAATCAACTGATACACAGTGCCAGCTTTGTTTTCAGTTTGGTATGTACTGGTGACACCGGCCTGCTTTTGTAATTCGGTTTGAATATTTTTGACTTTCGTTTCAGAATCAATGGTGCCTGAAATGACCTGATAAGAAGGTCTGCTTTGATTGATGACTTCATAGGTGCTATTAAGTCCTGATGTTTTCGTTAGCTCGAGCGAGAGCTTTTTCGCCTGAGCTTGATCATTGACGGGGTCAGATACGACCTTTTGTAAAGGAAGCCGGTCACCTACTGGCGACACTGTACCGCTCATGCCCGTCTCTTTTTTTAATGCAGCTGCACTTGCACTCGCTGCTGCTTGTGACTCATATCCTGAGGCAGTGAGCTGATAGGTCGACGTGTTTCCTGAGGTTTGATAAGTGGCTGTCCACTTTTTGTCCTTCTTCAATGTTTCCACTGCTTTTTTTACTTCTGATTCTGTTGTAAATACCTTTGAGGTGTTCATCGTATAAATGGATTGATCGACATAGGAGGCTGCTTGCGCTTCTTTGCCCGTCTGTATTGTCATACCAAAGGCAGCTGCGAGTAACATAATCTTGATGGTTTTTTTCACGTTCACTGTCCCTCTCTTACTTTGCATAATAGTCTACTAATCTCTTTATCGACAAAAACAAGTACTCTTTCAAGTCATTTATGCAATAGAAAAATAGAGGACCCCTTCGAAGTCCTCTCAGCGTGTAGACAAACCCTCGCATTCGGTGTCAGGTCTGCGCTTCGGTGCTCACGAATGTCAAATTCGCTCCGCTCCGGTGCTCGTCCTTCCTAGACTTCAAAGGTTTTCTATCACGCTGAAAAGAAGACAAAGGGCAAAAATAAAGGTCATTTTCGCCCTTTGTCAACAATCTGAGAGGACCCCGTCGAAGTCCTCTTTTCCTTTATATATGCGATACAATCAGCTCACAAGTTCCTTCAATTGAGAAGCTCCCTGTTTCAGCTGGCAGGATAAAATGAGCTCCTTTAGGCAGTGGATATGTATGCCCATCATGCGTTAAAGCCCCTTCCCCGCTAATTACACTGCACAGCAAAAACGGATAATCTTGCGAAAGCTCCACTGCTTGATCAATTTCCCATTTATACACAGAGAAATACTCTGCTTCAACAAACGTTCGAATGGTCAGCCCACGGCGTGTTTCAACTGATTCATCTGCATAACCGTCTACATGGGGAACCGTTGTGACATCAATGGCTTGCGCAAAATGAAGTTCACGTTCATTGCCATTCTGATCTTTTCGTTCATAATCATATACTCGATAGGTTGTATCTGAGCTTTGCTGCGTTTCGAGGACAAGCGTTCCTTCGCACAGCGCATGAATGGTACCGCTTGGCACATAATAAAAATCACCAGGCTTAATCTTCACACGACGCAAAAGACCTTCCCAATCTCCACTGTTCATCATGGTCACAAGCTCAGTTCTTGTTCTTGCATTGTGCCCATAGATCATTTCTGCTCCTTCTTTGCAGTCAATGATATACCAGCATTCTGTTTTTCCAAGCTCGCCATTTTCATGTCTTTCCGCATAATCATCATCTGGATGAACTTGAACGGACAAGTCTTGGTTTGCATCTAAAATTTTGGTTAACAGCGGGAATCGATCGCCTTCTATTCCCCCGAACAATTCTCTGTGATTGTCCCATAGTTCGATCAGCGTTTTCCCTTTATATGGACCGTCTTGCACGACACTTGGTCCGTTTGGATGAGCAGAAATTGCCCAGCATTCTCCCGTTTGATCAGAAGGAATATCATAGCCAAATTGATCTCTTAAGGCTGTACCTCCCCATATTCTCTCCTTCAATTCAGGCAGTAAAAAAATTGGTGACTGCTTCATTCAGGATGACTCCTCCCTTTGCTACCCTTTGATAATCCTTGCCAAGCTTGATGAAAACTAGCAAGTCTCAACTTTTATTATGACGCTATCTAAAGAGAAGTCAATCCTTTCAGTACACCAAATGAAAACGATAACACAAAAATATTTCATCCTTTGACAGAGCCTGCGAGAAGCCCTTTGACAAAGTATTTTCCGAGCAGAATATAAACCAAAAGTGTCGGCAGTGCGGCCAATATCGCCCCTGCCATTTGGACGTTCCATTGCACAATTTGACTGCCAGATAGATTTTGCAAGGCAACCATCACTGGCTGATGCTCTGCAGTGGTCATCGTGACTGCAAATAAGAACTCATTCCATACATTTGTGAACTGCCAAATCGCGACCACAACAAATCCTGTGATCGAAAGCGGAAGAATCATATGTCTGAAAATCCCGATAAACCCTGCACCGTCCATTTTTGCCGATTCAATCATTTCATCAGGAATGCTCACATAGAAGTTTCGAAACATGAGCGTTGTGATTGGGAGTCCATATACGACATGGACAAGCACCAAACCTGGAATCGAATTATACAATCCGACTTCGCGTAAAAATTGAATGAGTGGAATGAGGATACTTTGATATGGAATAAACATTCCAAACAGCATCAGCGTAAAGACCACTTCTGACCCTTTGAAACGCCATTTTGATAGGACATAGCCATTCATCGCCCCTAAGACAGCTGACAATAAGGTAGCCGGAATGACTAGATAAAGAGAATTCATTAAATTGGGTGCTAGCTTTTCAAATGCGATTTGATAGCTTGAAAAATCGAGTGTTGACGGCAGCGCCCACATTTTCTCAAGGGTCACTTCACTTAATGGCTTCAAGCTTGTGACGAGCATGACATAGACTGGCATCAGAAAAAAGAGACTGCACAAAATCAATAAAGCATAAAGGACTGGACGGACAAACCATCTAGCTGTCATGATGACGCCCCCTTTCGGCTCGACAGGAGATATGGCACGATAAAGACCGCAACAGAGATCAGCATAACAATCGCGATGGCGGCACCACCTGCATAATGGTTTCCTCTAAAGGTCATTTCAAACATGTAAACACCCGGAACATCTGTGACAAAGTTTGCACCCGGTCCTGTCATCGAGTAAATCAAATCGAAAATCTTTAATGAAATATGAGCCATGATGATAATGACACTTGCAGTAATCGGTTTTAATAGAGGAAAAATAATCTTCCGGTAAATCTGCCACTCGGTTGCGCCATCCATTCTAGCAGCCTCTCTTACTTCCTCTGGAATGCCTCTCAAACCCGCCAAATACATCGCTAGAGAAAATCCAGTCATCTGCCAAACAGCTGCAATCACGACGGCAATCATTGCCGCAGGGATACCAAACTCAATTTTCCCCCAGACAAATCCGGCTAAAATGTTCGTATCCGTATACCACTTAGGCTGGATACCAAGCGTCTTTAAAAATAGATTCACCCCAGTGGACGGGTTTAAAATCCATTGCCAGACGACCCCTGTCACAACGAAGGAAAGGGCCATTGGAAAGAAAAATAAATTCCGAAATAGAGATTCACCCTTGATCTTCTGATCTAGTAAAATCGCAAGTGCGAGCCCAGAGGCAATAACGGCTCCAATAAAGAATAGAGTAAAAAAGACCGTGTTCCGAAGATCAGACTGAAAGCGGAAATCTTGAAACAGCATCATATAGTTTTGAAGCCCTGCGAAAGAGAAATCAGGAACAAGCGAGGTCCAATTTGATAATGACACATACCCTGTCCAGCCAATAAAGCCGTAAACAAAGATGAATAACAACACAGCCGACGGGGCTAAAAATAGAAGCGCAAGCAGCTGATCCCCACTCCATTTTTTCTGAACACGTTTGACTTTAGGTGTTGCTGCTTTTGTGATCGGCGATGTATCCATACGCATGAAGCTACACTCCTTTTTAAAAAAGAGGCGGTGCTTAGTCGCCGCCTCCTCGTCTTTATTTCATTGAATCTTTTAAAGATGAAACAAACTGGCTGCTATCTTTTTGTGTGACGAAGATATTGACGGCTTGATTCGCTTTTGTCACAAACCCTTCTTCAGCAGCTGAACCATGCGCGAGAGACGGCGCCAGCTTTGATTCTTTAAATGCCTTCATCGCCGATTTTCCGTATTCATCATATTTAGAAACATCTGCATCCACACGTGCCGGAATCGATCCCTTCAGCGGATTAAATGCATCCTGTCCTTCCACAGATCCTAAGACAGATAAGAATTTCTTCACGTTTTCTGGCTGTTTCACGCCCTTTGGCAGTCCAAATGTATCGGTGATCACCATAAAGCTTCCCTCTGTTTCAGGAGTCGCCACGTATCCAAAGTCTTCATTCACCTTCAGATCCAGATCATTCACAAAGTACCCCTTCGCCCAGTCGCCCATGACATTCATTGCAACTTCCCCTTTTGCTACGAGCTGCGAGGCATCCTGCCAGTTACGTGAGCTGTGGTCATCATTGACATATTCAAGCATACGTCCAAAGATGTCTGCCGCTTCCTTCACTTTTGCGTCATCCATTTTCATGTCGCCAGCCCAAAGTTTTTGATATCCATCAGCGCCTAAAACGCCGAGAAGCACACTCTCAAACAAATGCGTCGCTGCCCAAGGCTCTTTATCACCAAGTGCAAGCGGTGTAATGCCTTTTTTCTTTAATGCATCTGCTGTTTTGAAAAATTCAGCAAAGGTCGTTGGCGGCTCTAAGCCTGCATCATCAAATACCTTCTTGTTATACCAAAGCACATTGCCCCTATGAATATTCACTGGTACTGAATAGATTTTCCCATCTTTGCTGACAAGGTCGATGAGTGATTCCGGAAATTTGTCCTTCCAGCCTTCTTTTTCATATAGATCGTCCAGCGGCTCCATTTTGCCTGCTGCGACCCAACTCTCATTCAGCTCCGCTCCGCCATGTACTTGGAATGTAGCTGGCGGGTCATTTCCTTGCATCCGGCTAGTCAGAACAGCCTTTGCATTTGTACCAGCACCACCTGCGACGGCTGCATTTTCAATTGGGATGTCTTTATTTTTCTCTTCAAACAATTGAATAAGTGCTTTCAGTCCGTCCTCTTCACCTGCTCCAGTCCACCAAGAAAAAATGTCGAGCTTCTCTGCTCCGCCCTCTTTTTTCGCACCTGAGCTCGTCGATGAACTACAGGCAGTGACGATAAGCATACAGAGCACTAACAGCGTAAAGCCTAATTTAACCTTCATGATTGATCCCCCATCCCTATTTTGTAAGCGTTATCACAATAAGTATAATGGCAGATCCTTGCTTTTTTTTAGGCAAACTTCTTCACTTTTTTATGAAATTCTTCATTTTTTTACGGTCTGTTTTCGATATTCCTTCGGTGAACAACCCACCATCTTCTTAAACACACGGCTGACGTAATTGGGGTCTGTATATCCTGCCTGATAAGTAATTTCTTTTAAACTAAGCGAGCTGTCTTTGAGAAGCTGTTTGATTTTATCCAGCCGGCAGGTGGTCACATACTCTTTAAATGTCAGCCCTGTCTCGTCTTTAAACCGTTTTGTGAAATAGGTTGGACTTAAATCAACATAGGCGGCAGTCTGCTCCAGCGTGATCTGTTCACAAAAATGCGTTTTGATGTATCGCTTTGCCCGATCGATATCATTCACAGTCTGGTTTCTTGCTTCGTACACGTCAAATAAATATTCACAGCACTGACGGCATTCAGCTGCGGTGCTGATCGTTAATATTGGCCAGTCTGTTCGTAGCCGTGATTTAAATAAAATCAGCAGCTCTTTTAGTTGTGAAAGGGTCGCCCCCTCTAGCTCAAAGGCATCGAATAAAGCGAGCGCATCCTCTCTTCTCCCTTCTTCCATTGCCTGCATCATATCGTCTGCAAGCTCCGGCAGATGGATCAATGGATGAGACTGTTCTTCTGTTTGGTAAAAACCATAACGAACAACGCCGGGGCTCTTTTTTCGCTGATAATAGGAAAGCTTCGCCTCTGCTGCACTTTTCTGAAGATAAAGCGGATTTGAGACCGGGTGTCCTATGCCAACGACAGGTGAAGGCTGATCGTTTGTGGTGGCAGTTCGAATCGCCTGTAGGACATCTGCCTTTAAATGACCAGGCGCTTGGTGACGATAAATGAGACATGTAAACAGCTCACCACTCACCTGAATCGGTACCGTATGAAAAAGGGGAGATGTCTGTAAATCCATCAACAGCTGATCCCCGATTGTCCGCTGCACAGCGATGACAAGACCTGCTTCGAATTCATGAAACAGTTGTTGAAACTCCGTGGAGGTATAGGGTTGACCGTTTATGACATGAGCTTCAAGCCACTTTGACTGCTGCCCGGCCGCCACCGCCTGCCGCTGAGACGCCTCCTGCTGAATCTCTGCCGCAACCGTTCGAATGGCGGCGATGGTTTCATCTTTGTCAGCCGGTTTGACGAGATATTGCTTCACCCCTTCTTGCATCGCTTGCTTGGCATAATCGAACGTATCGTAGGCTGTCAGCATAATAAATTTTGTATGAGGACTGATCGCTTTGATTTGCTTGATCGCTATGAGTCCATCCATTCCAGGCATCTGAATATCCATGAGCACAAGATGAACGGGCTCAGTCCGCACGAATTCAACCGCCTTTTTTCCATTTTCAGCTTCTCCTGCGATATGACACTCTGGAAGCCAATCCGTCATGAACTTCCGCATCGCTAGTCGTTCTATTTTTTCATCATCCACAATCAGCACGTTCAGCATGCAGGTCCCTCCTTCATCGGAATAGCCAATTGAATGGTGGTGCCTTCGTTTGGCTTTGAGTCAATTTGAAGGGCATCTTTTACCCCGTAAAACAAATGCAGCCTTGACATCACATTTCGAAGACCGATCCCTGTCGAATGCCCTTTACTCAAGATGTTTGGATCTTCCTCTTCTTTTTCTGATAGCAATCTCCTTTTCTCTTGTTCATTGATTCCCATCCCATTGTCCCGAATCCGAATCATCACATAGCCGCCTTCTTGATAGATCGAGAGCTCGACAAGCCCGCCTTCCTCCTTCGGTTCAACGCCATGAATAAAGGCATTTTCAACAAGCGGTTGTAAGGTGAGACTTGGGATATGTACAGATAAACACGATTCATCTATGGTCGTTTTGCATGTGATACGATCGGCAAATCTTGTTTCTTGTATATGAAAATATTCTTTGACCACTTTTACTTCTTGTTCGAGCGTAACGGATGCACTGAGAGCTGACAGCGAATAACGCATGAGAGTGGAAACGGATTGGATCAACCTCGATGTGGCATCCGCTGATTCTAAGTAAGCCATGCGTGAGACGATGTTTAATGTATTAAATAAAAAATGTGGGTTCATTTGGTTTTGTAGCGTTTTCAGCTTCATGTCTTTGATTTTTTGATCTAAGGCTGCCTTTTGTTTCATCTCTTCAATCATCATTTTCATCTCTTGACGCATTCGCTGAAAAGCCTCATTTAATACAGAAATTTCATCCTTTGAGGTGACATGCAAGTCCGCTCCATCAAAGTTCCCTTCGGATACTTCCTTTACGCTTCGAGAGAGATGGACGATCGGTCTTGATATCCCGCCAGCAATCATATACGCCATCCATAAGGCGACCCCTATGGACAGCGTAAACAAACATAAGGTAAAGAGCGCATAGGTTTGGTGTCTTTTTTGCAGAGATTGGTAGAGTACTTGATACTCAGACAATTCATCATCAAGCAGGGTCATCGTTTGCTCTTGTATATAGGAGGAGACGGTTCTTACTTCCTTCACACTTGCTGCATATTCTTTGATTTTCCCTTCTTTTACATATGTCATGGTCGCATCACTTTCATTGATGAGCGTCCGCATCATATATTGATATTTTTCAATAGAAGGAATTGCCGCATGAAGCCCGGCATCTTTTCGCAATGCCTGGTCGTAGGATTTCAATATTTGTTTTGAAGCTAGATATTCTTTGGCAAACTGCTGATCCTTTTCAATCGCATACGCATTGACCTTTTCATACATCGTTTTTGCCTCTGTCGATATATCATTAAGCAGGAGAAAAGAACGAAAGCTTCTGCTATATTCTGATGTGATATTCGAGCTGCTCCAATAGACGAAAAAAGCGGCCACGTTACCAACAAACACAAGGATTAAAAATGCCAGTAGCAACTTACTTCGAATCCTTCTCACGGCTGCACCCCCTGCCTTCTGTCTGTTTGCTGCAGCGGCAGATCCTCGCGCCGAATCACACTCGTTCCTGTGTACTGAAGCGGTTCTTCTTTTTCACCTTTCTGCAAACGCACAAGCGATTCCACTGCTTGGTAGCCCATTTCATAAGGGTGCTGAACAACGACTGCATCAATCTCTCCATCATCGAGCGCCTGAATCGTATCTGGTAACGTATCAAATGCGAGTACATAGACATCTGTAGACGATTGATATTGCGCTGTTGCTTGAATGATACCTGCACCATCTAATGCACTCGTACCGTAAAATGCAGTGAGCTTTGCATGATCGTTTAATAGTTTATACGCGGCACCGGAGGCCCCTGATTTGGTAATGGCTGATTCTTCTATTCCAGCAATATGAATGCGTTTTTCAACGGCGACGGCGTCTCGAAACCCTTTGACGCGCTGCTTTTGATGAACGGCATCAAGCCTGCCTGTGACAATTCCTACGTGCTGTTCGCCTTTTGTATCTGCAATGAGTGCCTGTCCTGCGATAAAGCCAGAATAATAATTGTCTGTGCCTACATACACTTGACGCTTGCTCCCCTCTGCATCCGTATCAACGGTGACAACATCAATGCCTTTATCCCTCGCCTTCTGAAAAAGCGGTTTGTATTTCTTCGCATCAAGACCCTGTGTCATAATGCCATCGACATGCCCTGCGATTGCCATATCAATGGTTTTCAAATGGTCGTCTATATCGGCTTGCTTCGGACCCAAATATTCTAAATACACGCGATGAGCGGCTGCCGCATCAGCAGCTCCCTTTTGTACCAGCTGCCAATATTCATTATCAAGTTCCTCCGGTACAAGGACAAAGTGATATTGATAGGTTGTTGACGCTTTTTCGGAAGCGCTTTCAATTTTAAATAAATCTTGACCTAATGATGTTAAAAAAATGACAGATACGACACAAAAAGTGAGAAAGGCGCTCACCCCGATCCACTTTGATACTTTCACCACATCCTCCCCCTTTCAAAAACTGCGCATAAAAAAAGAGCTGCTTATAAGCATACTCTCTCGACCTCTATAATTCCTTTGTCATAAATAAACTGTTTGGATCTTCTTGATATGAACCGAAAGGCGGACAAATATAAAACCCAACACTCTCATATAGTTTTCTTGCTGGCTCGAAGAAAGACATCGCACCTGTCTCTAAGCTGACACGTGAATAACCGCGCCTTTTTGCCTCTTGTAGAAGATGGTTCAGCATATACCTTGCTACACCTTTTCGCATATGGAGAGCTGCGGTCCTCATGGATTTGATTTCGCCGTGATCACTTGACAGCTCCTTTAACGCTCCGCAGCCAAGAAGCTCCTCTCCATCCCGCACACTCCACACTGTGACATCTTGCTTTTTCAAATCAGCTAACGGAAGGGCATGAATGCTTTCTGGCGGGGAATGCTCTTTCATTTCTTCTATATGAGCGGTCATCAGCTGCTCTATTTGTCCATCCATGAGTGTATCTTGTTGAATGTACACATCTATCACTCCTTCACAACTATTGTACGTGAAGAGTCAGCATTCACCTGCTGTTATGTCAGATAAACGAACAAACAACCGGCATTCATCTGCCAGTTGTTCATTTGATAGCGCCTATTTATGAAGAAAGAACCGCTTGTAATTCTTCTGCCGTACTGCTTTCAAGCTGACTTCCGACCCCTACTGCAACTGCGCCTGCTTTCAGCCATTTTGGCACATCAGCTGGATGAATTCCCCCCGTTGGAATAAATTCAATGTCTGGAAATGGGCCTTGTAAGTTTTTCATATAGGATAAACCGAAGGAGCCGCTTGGAAAAAGTTTGAGCAAGCAGTATCCAGCTGCTTTTGCCTGCATGATTTCACTTGGGGTGAGGACACCTGGTACATAGAGTGTGTTGTGAAATGAGAGATGCTCTCCAATGACAGGGAGATACCCTGGACTGACAATAAATTGCGAGCCTGCGTCAATGGCTGACTGCGCCTGCTGAAGGGTGGTGATTGTGCCTGCTCCTACAATCAGATCTTGCTCATGCTGAAAGGATGCGATGATGTGTTCAGCATTTGGCGTGGTATACGTCACTTCAATGGCACGAACGCCTTTTTTCTTTAAACGCTGAATGATCTCAATGCCTTCCGCTTCGCTCTCCGCTCTCACCACTGCGATTAGCTTACAAGCCGCGAGGCGCTCTTTAACGCTCAAACTTGCTGACTTTCCCATATCCTTCGTCCTCCTTCATATATTCCCGTCTGTGATATCGCTTGGCTTCTTTCATAAAAGCCTGAAGCTCTTCCCGAGTAGGCAGGCCGTCCTTATCGCCTGGAGACATCACCGCAAGAGCCCCTACAGCATTGCCTCTTGTCACAGATTTTTTATATGATAAACCATCCAGTAAGCCGCTGATGACCCCTACGGCAAATCCATCACCGGCACCGACTGTATCCACGACATTTGGCACATAAAAGCCGCTCACAGCCCCCTGACTGGCTGTACTTTTATAAAAGGCACCTTCTGCACCGAGCTTAATGACCACAAGCTTGACGCCTTTTTGCAAATAAACATCTGCAATCTCTTCCGGCTCGTGACAGCCTGTGAGCCTTTGTCCTTCTGCAAGCCCCGGAAAAAACCAATCCACTTGAAAAGCCATCTGATTCACTGTATGGATCATATCTTCCTCCTCTTCCCATAGCTGCAGCCGAAGGTTTGGATCAAATGAAATGGTTTTGCCTGCTTCTTTCATCTTTTGAAGAGCATGAAAAGAAAACGCTCTCATTTCACTGGATAATGCAGGCGGAATACCTGTCATATGGAGATGTCCTGCCTGTTTGAAATAATTCGCGGGAAAGTCGCTTGGACTCATTGTGCTCGCAGCAGAGCCTTTACGATAATACGTGACATCAGGGTCTCCATCTATCACTTTGGATTTAAGTAATATCCCTGTTTGAGACCCATCATTTGAACGGATCACTGCACTTGTATCGACTCGTTCTTTTTGAAGCTCTTCTAAAATAAATGTGCCCAGTGAATCTGCTCCGACTTTGCTCATCCATCCCACATCAAAACCTAGCCTCGCCAAACCGACTGCCACGTTACTTTCGGCACCAGCAAGCGCCTTTTGAAATGTATGCACTTGATGAAGCTCTCCGGCTTCTTTTGCGTAAAACATCGCCATTGATTCCCCAAATGTGACCGCATCCAATGCTTTCACTCATTTCTCCCCTTTCTCGGTACCGGTTTCAAATTAGTTGAAAAAGAGAGAGCATGCACGTATGTATACTCTTCTCTGTCTGTTGTTTATAAGGATTTTCTTACGATGATTTCTCCATCAAGCTGAATGGTTTGGGGCGCACTTTCATCCCCTTCAAGCCGAGTCTTGATTTTTTGCATGGCGGCTTTCCCCATTTCATGAGATGGCTGGGCAACCGTTGTGATTCCAGGCCCAATCAGCTTATACCATTCTGTATCATCAAAGCCTGCGATGCCTATATCTTCTGGAATCTTTAACCCGAGTTCTACAAGCTCACTGATCAGCTTCAGCATAAGTAATCCATTGGCTGCTAAAATTGCTTTTTTCTGCTGACTTAATTGGACAAAATGGACAAGCTCTTCTCGCAGTTGTTCCTTTTGTTTCAAATCAATTTCTGCAATGATAGGCTTCTTATGTTTACTCATGGCTGTCTGTTCATATGCTTCTTTTCGTTCTTCACGAGGACTGATCCCATCGACCGGCTCAGTAAAGAAGGCGATGTGTTCATAGCCTCTCTCATACATTTGTTGAAGCAACTGGATCGTGATATCACGGTTATTCGTTGTCACTGTGTCGACTTTTAGTTCAGATAATTTCCGGTCAACAAGAACAATCGGCACACCGTCTTTCTTAAAATCCTGCAAAATGTCATTGTTCTGGCCGGTCGTATTGATGATGAGCCCTTCAATATAATGCGCATTCAGCTTGAGGAGCATTTCTCGTTCTTTTTCTGGCCGGTTATCTGTGTTGCATACCATGATGCTGTATCCATATTCATCACAAATTTCTTCGACTCCGCGAAGTGTCGCTACAGAGAATGGATTCGTAATGTCGGCTACAATAAACCCAATGACCTTGCTTTTCCTTACTTTCAAACCTTGAGCGAGCTGACTCGGACGATAATGCAGTTCCTCAATGGCTTTTTTGATTTTTTTGACCTTTTCAGTAGAAATTTCATTTGTTCTGCCATTGATATATCTGGATACAGTTGATTTTGAAACACCTGCATAAGCGGCTACTTCGTTGATGGTCACTTTCGTTTGCTTTTTCTCTTTCATTCAAAAAACTCCCACAATCAATGTCTTCTCATTTGTTTCGAAACCGATTTCAAATAACTTAAAAAGAGCATATCATAATTTCTTGAATTCCAGAAGATTTTTTTGATTGAAGATGACAAAAAACCATTTAAATAAACAAAAAGAAAGCGATTTCAAAATAACGGTTGACTGCACTCTCTTTTTCCTCTAAAATTTTCCTTGAAACCGATACCAAATAAAATACCCATACTTTGTTTCAGATGGAAAGGGAGGCTTATTTCAAATGGAAAATCGTTATGCTGTACACCCTGAACAGGTCAAACGTTTTACAACAGAGGAACTTCGTCGTCATTTTCATATTCCTACACTATTCGTCAGCGGTGAATTAAAGCTCTACTATTCACATGAGGACCGCGTGGTGATTGGCGGAGTCATGCCATCTAAAGAGCCGCTCAAATTAGATGCGGGCGACTTTCTACGTACGGAATATTTCCTTGAAAGACGAGAAATCGGCATTGTAAATGTCGGCGGTCAAGGAACAGTCACTGTCGATGGTGAAGCCTTTGTACTGGAGCGCAAAGATTTCTTATATATTGGGCTTGGACACGAAGATGTACAGTTTGCTAGTTCATCCGGCGAGGGAGCCAAGTTCTATCTTGTATCCGCCACGGCTCATCAAGCGTACCCTACGCAAAAAGCAGCTATCGCTGAATTAACACCGAATCACTTAGGGGAAGCGTCTGCTTCAAACGTACGAAACCTGTATCAAGTCATCCACGCAAACGGCATCCAAAGCTGCCAGCTCATGATGGGAATCACTCAACTGGAAACCAATAACACGTGGAATACGATGCCCGCTCATATTCATGATCGACGTATGGAAGTGTACTTATATCTTGATATCGAAGAAGATGCTCGTGTCTTTCATTTTATGGGGGAGCCATCTGAAACAAGACATCTCGTTGTGGCCAATGAGGAAGCGGTCATTTCTCCTGCTTGGTCTATTCATTCAGGCTCGGGTACAGCGAATTATTCATTTATTTGGGCGATGGCGGGCGAGAACTATACGTTTAAAGATATGGACTTTGTCCCAATGGACCAGCTGAGGTAATGTGATGACGACAGCATCCTATGTAGCGTCCCTCTTTTCTCTTGAAGGCAAAACAGCCCTTGTGACAGGTCCTGGAACCGGCATTGGGCAGGGCATTGCTGTGGCGCTTGCCAGGTCAGGCGCAGATATTATCGGCACATACCACCACACACCGCTTGAGGAAACGAAAGCGCTAGTCGAACAGGCGGGCCGCTCGTTTCATGCGGTTCAGGTTGACTTTTCCGACCCTCAAACTGCAAAGCAGGCTGTCGATGCCATGTTACAAAAGCATACGATCGATATTTTAATCAATAATGCCGGCACCATTAAAAGAGAGCAGGCCGCTCATTATTCGGAGGAAGATTGGCATACGGTCATGGATGTGAATATCAATAGTCTCTTTTTCCTCACCCAAAGGGTTGGGCGGCAGATGCTGAAAAATAGGCAAGGGAAAATTGTCAATATCGCCTCCCTTCTATCGTTTCAAGGCGGTGTCTTTGTCCCCGCTTATACAGCAAGTAAACACGCAGTCGCAGGGCTGACGAAGGCTTTTGCAAACGAATGGGCGAACCAGCATATACAAGTGAATGCGATCGCTCCTGGTTACATTGCGACCAATAACACGCAAGCCATTCGGGACGATGAGAATCGAAATGAAGAGATTCTCAAACGAATTCCTGCCGGGCGCTGGGGAAAGCCTGAGGATCTAGCCGGTGCGGCTGTTTTCCTTAGCTCACCAGCCTCTGATTATATGAACGGTCATATTTTAGCGGTTGATGGCGGTTGGCTTGCGAGATAAACAGACGAGAGAATTCCTATTTGCAGGGATTCTCTTTTTTCTATTTGCATAATTCTCCACCATCCGAGTCACTCTATAAAAAACATGACATGAGGGTGAGGTATTATGAAAAGTCGTATTGAACAAGATATAGCGTCCGTCATCAAGCGCGTCAAAAGCTTTGCCGGGAAAAGTGATGATATCGTGTTCCACTCATTTTCATTTGGCCCTTCTGCTATCTCTGCATGTCTCATGTACGTTGAAGGACTCACAGAATTTGAGATGCTTTCCAAACAAATCATTTCACCCATGCAAAAGGAACTGGATATCACCGAGGTTGATTCTAGTACGCTTCCAGCCCTGTCTAAAACGTTCTTTGGCATCCAAAATGACGTGCTCGAGGATATGAACCTTGCCATCGAGCAGTTATATAGCGGCAGGGCTATTTTATTTGTAGATGGCGTGGCTCAAGCACTTGCGCTCCAAACGAACCTTTTTCAATTTAGAGAAGTAGAAGAGCCGCAATCGGAAGTCCTTGTAAGAGGGCCTCGGATCGGCTTTATTGAAAATCTTGAAAAAAACACGGCTTTAATCCGTGAGCGGGCAAATGACCCAAACCTTGTCATTCAAAAGGTGAATGTAGGTACTCGCAATAAAAAGTCCGCAGCCCTTGTGTACGTTCGTGATATTGTTGACCCTAAATTAGTAGAAGATGTTTTATCACGCATGACCGAAATCAAAATGGATGACATCCCTGAAACGGGCTATATTGAACAGCTGATTGAGGACAGCCACATCTCCATTTTCCCGCAGATTCAAAATACAGAACGTCCTGACCGGGTGATTGCATCTGTGCTTGAAGGAAAAGTGTCAATTTTACTCGATGGCACTCCTTTTGCGCTCATTTTACCGATGACCTTTACAGCCTTGATGCAATCACCGGAGGATTATTACCAAAGATGGACAAGTGCGACTCTATTACGCCTGCTACGTTATTTTGCCGTACTGTTAACGATTTTTTTACCAGGGCTCTACATCGCTCTTGTCTCTTACCACCCCGGATTATTACCGACACGGATGGCAATCACCATCGCAGGCAGTCGGCAAAATGTTCCGTTCCCTCCTGTTGTCGAAGCCATTCTCATGTCATTTACGATAGAGCTGCTGCGGGAAGCTGGTCTTCGTCTTCCGAGGGCTATTGGACAAACAATTGGACTCATTGGCGGCGTGATTATTGGTCAGGCGGCTGTCCAAGCTAATATCGTCAGTGCCTTAATGGTGATTATTGTGTCGCTGACCGCACTAGCTGACTTTACGGCACCGTCCTATGACTTTAGTTTCCCGCTACGCATCTTGCGGTTTATGGCCATTTTCAGTTCAGCGATGTTTGGATTATATGGCTTAATCATGTGTTATTTATTTGTTCTTTGTCACCTGATGCAATTAAAGACCTTTGGTTTTGACTATTTCACACCTGTTTTGTCTTCACCGTTTTCAGATTTAAAGGATACGTACGTACGTTTACCAATTGGGCTATTTAAATCGAGACCGAAAACAGCAAAAATAAAAAATCTCAAAAGACAAGGAGATTAAACGATGTACAGAGCTGAGAAGCTATCATTGTTACAAGTCACCATTCTGTGCAGCTCTACAATGATAGGCGCTGGAATTTTAACCATTCCATGCAGTTCTGCCAATTCAGGATTCCCTGATGGCTGGATCATTGTATTAATACAGGGAGTCATCTTTGCTTTCATTGCTTTTTTGTTAGGATGGATTGCTGAAAAAAATGCGCCGGATACCATTTTTGAGTCAAATAGAAAAGGAGCCGGTGCCATCATTGGCACGTTCTTTAATTTAATGCTGATTGCCTATTTACTAGGCATTGTCGGCTTTGAAGCGCGTGTACTCGGTGAAGTGGTCCAATTTTTCCTGCTGGAATCGACTCCCATGTCCGTGATTGTCATGATTTTTTTACTTGTGGCGATCTATCATTTGAAAAGCGGTATTTTCCCAGTCGTCAAATTGGTCACGTACATTTATCCCATCGCCTTGATCATTTACATCGGGCTCATGCTGTTTTGTCTGAAAATATTCGATTTTGATTATTTACGTCCTGTCATGGCACACGGGTTTAAAGATTTCAGTAATTTGTTCTCTCAAACATTTATTCAATTTACAGGCTTTGAAGTGATTTTATTTGTCGTACCACTCATCTATAAAGACAAATGGTCAAAAGCGAAATGGGCCGCTGCGATCGGTGTTGGAATTACAACTCTTGTATACTCCCTCACGCTCTTTATCGTGATTGGTTCCATGACCGTCGGAGAAACAAAATCCCTCACCTGGCCCACCGTCTCACTCATTCAAGCGTTAGAACTTGAAGGGGTCTTCATTGAACGCTTTGATATTTTTTTACTGACGATCTGGACGTGCCAGCAGTTTATTTGTATGCTTGGCTTTTTCCAATTTGCCATTAAAGGGTGCCAAACGGTCTTTAAGACGACCAATGTAACGAGACTGCTATGGCTGCTGTTTTTGATTACCTCTGCCCTCTCTTTATTTCCAAGAAATATCAATGAAGTCTTTTACTACTCTACTTTACTCGGCTACGCATTGTTCGCGGTTTTAGCCATTCCTTTTATTACAGCTGTTCTGTTGATGATACGCAAAAAATGGGGAGGTCGTTCTGCATGAGAGGAAGACGTGTAGTGTTCATCTTTTTGTCCTGCTGTCTTTTCCTTCTATCAGCAGGATGCTGGGATTTAAAGGATATTGAAAAACTATCGTTTGTACGCGGTGTTGGTATTGATGAGGAAGATGAGGATGGCGTTAAGCTGACCTATCAAAACCTTGTACCGAAAACAGGCGGAACACAAGAAGCCGATTCTCCCGGCTATGTGAATGTTGTCTCGAAGGGAAAAAATGTGCTGGAGGCTGTCAGTAATGTCGCCTTGAAGGACCCGCCGATCTATAGTGATCACCTGAAAATCTTTTTGTTTGGTAAAACCCAGGCGGAGCATCACGGTATTCAAGGAACACTCAATCACTTTATACGAGATGATGAGGTTCGAAGAAGCAGCTACCTTTTCGTGTCACGAGATGATGCGTCAAAAATAATCAACCATAAATTAAAATCACAGCAAAAGGTCCCAGTTGAGCATATCTTCGAAACATCCAAAAATCGAAGCTTTAACGGAAAAATCGCACCGCCAACACGTATTGGCCGGGCGTCTGATTACTTTCAGATGGGCGTTAGCTTCCTTGTGCAAAGTGTAGATGCGATAGACGGTGAACTTATTTATGATGGAGCAGGCATCATTCACGGAAAAACACGTAAGCTGATCGGTTTCATCCCTGCGAAGGATGTACAATCTTTAAACTGGGTGATGGACCGAATTTCAGGCGGCGTTGTACCTGCCACCTACAAAGGTTATCCGATAACGTATGAAATCAAAAAAGCAAAAACGAAGGTCGAGCCCTATCTGAAAAATGGAAAGGTATCCTTTAAAATTAGCGTACAAACAAATGGAAAATTGTCTGAGGATCAATATCCTCCTGAAAACTCATTCGATGAGCAGTATATCAAACGATTTGAGCGGATCTTTGCTCATAAAATTAAAGAACGCATTCAAAAAGCGATCCATCATGTGCAAAAAGAAGTGGGCGTTGATCCCATATTGTTTAACAAGCAGTTCCGTATGAAATATCCTGACTATTGGGATCGGCATGGTACCGAGTGGGATAGGCTCTTCCAAGAAGCAGCCATTGATTACGATGTCAAAGTCAGCATCTTGAACTTTGGTGCAGAAGGTGCAACAAAAAGCTTTAAATGGTAAAGCAAAAAGGCGGTTATCCCGAAGGGGAGCCGCCTTTTTTACGCACGACAATTAAAAGCTGATATAGAGTCACTTGATCAGTCAACGCTTTTGTTTGAAAGCCAAGTGACGCTCCTACTCTTGCTATCTCGTCAAAAAACAATTGGACGTTTTGATCAATCGGAACATTGACCCTCTGCTCGATCACCCGTTCAAACAAATGGTCTGGGAAAAGCGCACGCATTGTATTTGGTGTGAAGAACCTCAGGTGACCTCGGTCTAAAATTCCTACATCTTGATACGTAAAATCCCCTGTCATTAACGGGAGAAGCACCTCTGCATGCATCATGTTGGGCAGGCAGCAAATGATCACGCCGCCTGGCTTTAAAGATGCGTGCGCTTGTTCAATGATGTGCCAAGGATCTGACACATGCTCTAAAACATCCGAAAAAATGATCGCATCAAAAAAAGCCTCTTTCTCTAACCATGGGTACTCATCTGCTTTTGCCTCGATGACTTCTTTATAATATGCCTTTGCGATGGCTGCTTTTAATGGATCAGCCTCTACCCCGTACATGTCAACAGACTGCCGATTCATTATTTCAAGCCCTGTTGCCCCTGCGCCGCATCCCGCATCCAGTACATAAACAGCGTCTTCAGGCAGCAGAGCCGCAAAGTACGGATGAGGAGCCATCAGATTGAGATCAATGCCCCATTTATCTAAAAACCGAAGCCTGTTCTCTGCAAACAGTGTAGAGATGTTCGTTTCTTGATTCGCTCGAAAGGTTGCATGACCGTGATGATGCACAAATGAATCGTGAACGATTTGCAGCTGATATCCCTTGAGCAAGGATCTCAAACAAAGGTCGTCATCCTCAAATGATCCATACACGAACCGTTCATCAAATAAACCTACCTCTTCAATAAGCTCTCTTTTCACAAGCAGACAAAATCCCACAAGCCGATGTACATAAGTTCTCTGACCTTTTTTCGCAGCCGTATAATTCTTTGCAAAAGCTGGGAGCTCCTTCACATCTGTATACGATGGCTCGACCATTTGAGGACCACTCACATAATTGGAGACTGGTCCTACCATCCCAATACGTTCTGATGCAAATAACGCCTCTCTTAATGGAGAAAGCCAGTTTTCCGTCACGATCGTATCGTTATTTAAAAAGAGAATGCTATCTCCTGTCGCTTTTTTCGCTCCTTGATTACAGCCCTTTGCAAAGCCTCGATTTTCTGCATTTTCTATGAAAATCACATCTTTCAACTCTCTCACATATTTCTTCGTCCCGTCGGTTGACGCATTATCAACGATGATGAGTTCATATTGGTCACTTCGGGTATGCTGCTTGATGCTGTCGATACATTTTTTCGTTAAATGCAGTTCATTGTATGTCAGGATGACAATGCTCGTTTTCCCTTTCATCTCATTTCCACCTTTCGCCCGTCTGTTCCATATGTATGTCATATGCAGCACGTTCAGAAGATGAGAGATTGTCCTTTCTTAATTAAACGTTTGTTTAACAAAGAAAAACCAGCTGCATGCGTGCAGCTGGTCATTGTTTACACCGTTTTTCCTTCTTCACCTGTGACGGCACGGTTTCTCTTTTTTAAATCTTCTTCAATTTCTTCAAGACTTTTCCCTTTCGTTTCAGCCACCATATATTTCACAAATAAGAAGGCACCTACGCCAATGACCGCATAAATGAGGAAGAGATTACTGATACCCATCGCGCTTAGTAAAGTTGGGAATGTAAGCGAGATGATTAAATTCCCTGTATGAAGGAGGAAGGTAGAGACGCCCGTACCGATTCCTCGGACATGTACTGGGAACAGCTCAGGAAGCATCACCCAAACGACTGGACCCCAGCTGACAGCAAAGATGACGATGAAGAGTCCTAAACAAATAATGGTTGTCCATCCTGCAGCTGTTGACCCCTCGAAAAATCGATTGACCACTGATAGGACTATTAAACTAAGGACCATGCCAGCATTCCCAAATAAGAGCAAAGCTTTACGCCCTACACGGTCAATAATTTTAATCGCCACAAACGTCATGACAACATTCACAGCCCCAATTCCGACGGTTCCTAAAATGGCCGCTGAATTGCCAAAGCCAACGCTTGTGAATGTTTTTGGTGCATAGTAAATAATCGTATTGGTACCGATAAACTGCTGCAAAAAGGCAAGACCGACACCAGCGATTAATGCCGGGCGTACCCATGGCTCAAATAATTCCTTAAAACCGCCTTTTTCTTCACTTTCCGCCTGTTGAATGTCTGAAATTTCTTCTTCAACTTCTTGCTTACTCTTTCTGAGTTTAGATAATATCTCTTTCGCACGGTCTGCCTGTCCATGGACAAACAGCCAGCGGGGGCTTTCTGGCATCAACATAATCCCACATAATAAAAGCACAGAAGGCACGACCGCAATTCCAAGCATCAGGCGCCATGCCTCTGCATCCGCTAAAGAGTAATTCACAATATAGGCGAGAAGAATACCCAATGTGATCATGAGCTGGTTTAATGAGGACAGTGCACCTCTCGATTCCTTTGGAGCAAGTTCAGATAAATATAATGGAACAATCGTGGTCGAGCACCCGACAGCAAGTCCTAGCACAATTCGGAATAAGACCATCACTTCCGTATTCGGAGCAAGGGCTGTACCAAATCCGCCAATAATAAATAAAATCGCTGCGGCGATGATGGCTTTTTTCCGCCCAAATTGATCTGTCAGCTTTCCAGATAGAGAGGAACCGAGCATCGCTCCGATTAAAATTGAGCTGACAACAAGTCCCTCTGTAAATGCGTTTAACCCTAAATCCTCTTTCATAAATAAGATGGCGCCAGAAATGACACCTGTATCATAGCCATATAAGGCGCCGCCGAGTGCGCCGAAAAAATAAAGCCATCCATTCCGATTTTTCATGTTCATAACCCCTCTTTTGTTCTGTATGTACTGGATGTTTCTCTATGGAAAATCATTTTCCTCACTTTCTGTCACTTCAAACATTTCGATGTTTTATGACAAATATATTTCATTTGCGTATCATTGAAACTTTTTACGATAAGGAAACGTCAATTAAGCATTAGTGAAAAAAACGTCGCACTATATCCCGTTTTAAGGTATATTTGTTTTAGTTTGTAAGCAAAAAAAGGACATCTTTACTATAAAAAACATAGCGAGGGTTTAAAATATATGGATCAATCAAGAACTAAACGCAAAGGGAAAAAGCGTTTAAAGCCATGGGTGAAAGTCACTCTGTTTATCATCGGTATTCTTTTACTAACAACCGCTTCTGTCACAGGCTATGCCTACTATAAAGTGACAAATGCTGCCAAAAAAGCGCAAGTATCTTTAGATCGCGGCGCTCAATCTGTCAAACGGATTGAAGCATTCGATCCTGGGAAAGACAGCTTTTCTGTCTTGCTGCTTGGTATTGACAGCAGACCGGGCGAAACAGTGAAACAAGCACGAAGCGATGCGATGGTCTTAGCAACCGTCAATCGTACAAATAAAACCGTGAAATTATTAAGCATTCCAAGGGACTCATATGTAAATATTCCAGGGCATGGCTATGACAAAATTACACATGCACACGCATTTGGCGGTGCAGATTTAACCTTGAGTACAGTCGAAGATTTACTAGATATTCCGGTTGATTTTGTGATCCAAAGTAATTTCAAAGCATTTAAAGAGATCGTCAATGAACTAAACGGGGTCTCTATTAACGTCAAGGATAAATATGTAGTCAAACAGGTTCTAAAAGATACAAAGGGCAAGGTACAGCTTCAAACAGGAACTCATACGCTAGACGGTGATCAAGCTCTCGCATATGTGAGAACTAGAAAAGCAGATAGTGATTTAATGCGCGGGCAGCGTCAAATGGAAGTATTAAAAGCCATTTTTGATAAATCAAAATCGTTAACATCTATTCCGTCATATGACAATATCATTGATACGCTTGGTGATAATGTCGCGACCAACCTTTCAATGAAAGAGCTAGTCGGGCTTTTCCCACTTCTGACGTCATTGAAATCGGTAGATACCATTCAGCTTAAAGGCTCTGATTACCAGCCAAACGGGGTTTATTATTACCAATTGGATCAAAACCAGCTAAACGAAGTGAAGACTGAATTGAAGAAGCAGCTTGAATTATCATAAAACAGAAAGCGTCCCCAAAGGGCGCTTTTTGATTGTTGACAAAGGGCTAAAATGGTTTTTATTTTAGCTCTTTGTCTTCTTTTCAGCGCGATAGAACTCTAGGAAGGACGAGCACAGAAGCGGAGCGAATTTAATATTCGTGAGCATCGGTGCACAGGACTGACACCGAATGCGAGGGTTTGTCTACACGCTGAAAGCGTCCCTAAGGGGCGCTTTTTTACTTGCTAACGATGATGCAGATTTTTCCCCTTTGGCTTATTTCCTTGATCATTCGATCATTTTTGTTTAGCCTTGATAGAGAGGAACAAGCATCGTATTGCTCATGAGAAGGAACGAAATCGTACATACTTTGAAGAGGCTATTGCATGCATGAAGGAGGATTTGACAGCGATGAAAAAAATGATTGCGATTGATTTAGACGGTACACTTTTAAATACAAAAAGTGAAATATCTGCTCAAAACAGGGAAGCATTGATCCGCGCGAAGGAAGCGGGATATATTGTCACCATCTGTACAGGGCGGGCGACTTTTGATGTGAAGGAACTGCTTGGCGATTTGGATATCCCTATTATTGCAGCAAACGGCGGAACCGTTCATACAGAAGGTTACGAACTTTTCAGCCGTATCACACTTGACCAAGAAGCAGGAAAACGAGCGGCTCAGGCATTAGTAGAACGAAACATTTACTTTGAGGTCTACACGGACGATGCGCTCCTCTCTCCTTTTGATGGAAAAGAGAAGCTGAAAGCAGAATTTGATGTGATCAAAAGCGCGAATCCAAATGAAGATGTAGCTGATTTATGGGAAGTGGCAATGACTCAATTCAAACAATTTGGCATCAAACCAGTGGATGATATTCGTCAGATTTTTGAGTCGAATGAAGCGACCTATAAATTACTCTGTTTCTCGTTTGATATGAATAAACTACAGGAAGCACGAGATCTCCTCGCGGAAATGCCTGAGCTTTCATTGACCTCTTCTGGAAAACATATCATTGAGGTTCTTCCAAAAGAGTCTGGAAAAGGACATGCCCTCAAAAAGCTCGCAGCTCATTATGGCGTAGACCGCTCACATATTTATGCGATCGGCGACAGCCCCAACGATCTATCCATGTTTGAGGAAGCAGGCCACCGCATTGCAATGGGGAATGCAGTCGATGTCATTAAAGAAAAGAGCACCTACATTACAAAAGGTAATCATGAAGACGGTGTTGCTTACTTTATTGATCTGCTTTTACAAAATCAATTCCACGAAAAAAAGACGCTTGTCTGATCAGCGCCTAGAGAGAAGTCTAAAAGTCCGATACGAACGTGGATCGGGCTTTTTCTTTATTTTTTAATTCGAACTGCCGTCTCATACTTATCCTTCCAGTACGTACTTGTTTTCATATTCGTAAGCACGACACCATTTGAGACGGTCATATGAATGACTTGATTTGATCCTGCATAAATGGCCGGTATCAATGACGTTCCACTAAAGAAAACGAGATCTCCCGGCTTCAGCTCCGACCGTTTCACAGGCGTACCTGCCTTGACTTGACCTGCCGCATAACGAGGCAGCTCAATACCAAGTACTTCTCGATACACATACTGTGTGAACCCTGCTGTGTCAAAGCCTTGCTTTGGATTCGTCCCACCTTTGACATAAGGAACTTCTCCAATATACGTAGCGGCTTTTGAGACAATCGGGTCTTCTTTTGCTAATTTCAGCTCCGTTAATCGTTTTGCACCTGTCCATTTTTCGCGCCAATACGATTCAGACAAATAAGAAATTGTGACACTTTCCGAACGGCTCGCATGAATAAAACGGTCGCCCCCAATATACATCCCTACATGAGAAATGCCTGGCTTATATGTGTTGCTAAAAAAGACAAAATCCCCAGGACGTATATCATCTAATGCTACTTTTTCTCCAACCATCCACTGCTGTTCAGCACTTCGAGGCAAATAAATCCCTAGTGATTTTTCAAATACATATTGTAAAAAGCCTGAACAATCAAAGCCAATCTTAGGGTCTGCTGCACCAAATACATAAGGAATACCTAAATATTTCATCGCATCTTTCACAAGACGATTATCCGAGATTGCCGGTGTGCCGGGAAGTCGTTTGACTGCATAAAATCGGTCCGTCCAGTATTTGCTTTTGCTGACGTCTGTTTTCACGACACCTTGACTAAGCGTGATGTGAATGACCTGATCGTTACCAGCGTACAACGCTACATGTGTCGGGATATCCTTTGTTTCTTCAAGGCTGCGAAAATATACAAGGTCACCTGGCTGGGCTTTGTCCCATGATACCTTTTTTCCAATCTGATACTGGTCGATTACCTTCCGCGGCAAATCAAATACTCCTGATGTCTTGTACACATATTGCGTAAACCCTGATACGTCAAAGCCCGTTTTTGGATCGGTTCCTCCTTTATGATAAGGTGTTCCAATCAGCTTTTCCGCTTGCTGCAAAGGAGACACTGTTTGAGCAGATATTTCTGATTGAGACATGAACATCAGCCCTACGAGCGCGCATCCAGCAATCACTATTCCTTTCCATTTCATGATCTTTCTCCCTCCTTTCTTCTATAGTTTCGGCATGACACCTAACTTTTTACACCTTTTTTCGACAAAAAAGAGCACGCAATGCGTGCCCTCTATGCTCGTTAGAGTTATTTACTTGCTTCCGTTTTTGACTGTTTTTGTTGTTCGATTTTCTGCATTTCAACCGAGATCTTTTGTTTTTCATGATCTGTGAGGCTGTCACTAAATTTAAAAGCAGACATAAAGACAAAGACTAAAATTAATGCAACAAACGGCCAGCTTGCTTTTAGGAATTTCATTTCTTCTCTTTCCCTCCGTTTTCTTTTAAGTGTTTAACTTTATCAGCGTGATCTACTTCAAAGAAAATGTGTCCGTCTTTTTCTTTCCAATCCGCATTCGTACCATTTGTCAGCATACGGATAATGGATTTTGATTCAAATGATCCTGCTTTAACCGGAGCAGGTGTTGCTTCTTTGATGTACATTGGGACAACTTCAAATGTCGCTTTTCCATCTTCATTCAGATGATACTGAACAAGTGCAGAATCACGTGTTCTTGACCAGCCTTGGTCAAAAATAAAGTTTCCTAAGCTATAGAAGATCGCCGTGCCGTTATAGACTTCCATTGGCTCAAGAACGTGCGGATGAGCACCGATAATGATATCAGCACCAGCCTTAGACATCGCTCTTGCCAATTCTCTTTGTCTATCGTTTACCTCATTGTTGTACTCCTGTCCCCAGTGAGCATGAACAACGACGATATCTGCCTTTTCAGCAGCCTGCGAAATCATCGGAATAAAGATAGATGGATCGGCTGGCAAGATACCCGCCTGGCGATTCGTTGCTTTAAAATCTTTCCCATACACATCAGTAAAACCAAGTGTAGCGATTTTGACACCATTTACTTCTTTATACGAAATGTTCTGCTTCGCATCCTGAAGGTTATGGCCTGCGCCTGTATAATCCATGTCAGCTTGTTTAAAGGCATCAATCGTTTTGTTTAGCCCTTTTTCACCATAGTCTGCCGCATGGTTATTCGCAAAGTTTAATACAGAGAAATTCAAATCCTTCAACGCTTTGACAGAATCCTCATCTGTTTTTAAATGAATATTCTTTTGCGCCGCTTGTTCCCGGTCTGATGCGACTGGATGCTCAAAGTTACCAGTCACATAATCTGACACATCAAAGTATGGTTTGGCATAGCGAAAGAGATGCTGTTTTCCATAACGGTCTGTTACTTTCTCTACGTTTCTTCCAAACATAATGTCACCGACAAACGAAGCGGTCAGGATGTTTTCTGGATTCTTTTGTACAGTTGGCACTTTTGCTTGCCCGATAAACGTAAATAGAAATGTACAAGCAATGACGATCGGTAAAGCAATCAGTACATGTTTATTCGTTTTTTTCTTTTGGTTCTTTGTGATTTTCAGCAGCTTTTCCTGAAAGCTCAATTTTTTATTCATCATTGGACACACCTTATCTTAAAATAGATAGTAAACATACATGATGGCAAATGTTGCACCACTTAGAAGTAACGTGCTTCCAAGGGTAATCGTAAGACCTTGCTTTTGAATCGTATTTGCAATCAATCCAGGAACGATAATACCGATTCCGCGGAATTCTGCTATTTCAAATGGGACCACTGGATAGAAGAAATCAAAGACTAGCTTTAAGGCAATCCCTGTAATCAGCATCGCAGCAAACTTTCTGCGTCCGTATAAAATCATAAATTTCGATAGACCAAAGCGAACGATGACATACGTAAGCAAGCTGACAGATAAGACAACTAAAATGAAGACTGGCTGGTTAAATACAAGCGCCAGATAACCTGGGACAACAAGTCCAGCTGGTACGATTCCTGTTTTTTCTGCAAAGATTAAACTAAGTAGAACACCTAAAATTAACGAGATATAAAGATCTGATCCGAACATTTTCTATATTTCCTCCTAGCTGACAAGCTGCTTAATTTTGTATTCTTGAATTTTTTCGATTAACGGTTCAGCGGCACCATGAATATTGCCGACTCCATAAACCACTCGATTATGAAGCTTTTTCTCAAGCATGTTCATAATTTCTTCTGTAGATTGATATTCAAGGTTGTGTAAGTGGTCAGCCGGAATTTTTCCATCCTCATATGCCTTTACAATTGGATCTGTTGTTTCACCAATTAAGACGAGATCACTTGCTTCAATATAAGGAAGTACATCCTCCGCAAACTGGATCGTTCGATCTACACGATCCGCACGGCAGTTCATGATAATAATCGGTTCATCTGTTGGATAGCCAATTTCTTTCACACGCTTCCAAATGTTCAATGTAGATGATGCGTCATTTGCCGCAAAACCATTTACAAAGTGTCCAGGTGTTTTCGCATCCATTAATGGAAGAATTCTCATCGCTCCTGGATCAGGTGGCGCATTTAACATTCCTCGGAATGCCGTATCTTCATCAATTCCTAATGCCTGTGCAACACCAAGTGCAAGTGAGGCATTATCTGGGAAGACCATGTACTCAAATTTCCGTAAATACTCATCAGAAATCTTGGAATTATCTGCAACAATGACTTCTGTATTGCGTTTTTTCGCAATCTCTTTAAAGAAATCCGTATATTCACTATCCGTAATAACCAAGTGTCCATTGTAAGGAATTGTCGCTGTAAAGGCTTCTGCTATTTCATCAAGTGTCGGCCCCATGACGTCCATATGATCTTCAAGAACGTTTACGATCACGCCAATATTCGCTTGAAGCAGCTCTTCCTGAAAGATGATTTGGTAATCTGGATTTACCGCCATACATTCACTGACGATGGCATTTGCTCCTCTTTCAACGGTTTCTCTCATAACTTCCTTCTGCTCACCGATATTCGGTCCTTGCGGTTTCCTTTTAATCGGTTTCTCCTCTGGCGTATCCCAATAAATCATTCTTGCATCTGTTCCCGTTGTTTTGCCGACAGTTTTATAACCTGCCTCCATTAAGATACCGGTTGTCAATCTTGTAACGGTAGACTTTCCGCGAATACCATTAATATTGACGCGCACCGGTAGGGCATCGATATTTTTTTGGTGACGCTTCTTTTCAATAAAGCCAATCCCTAACATGATGACACAGGCTATAACGATTAACCACATCGCTTATCTACATCTCCTTTTTTTATGAGTGTGATATGTAAATTCAATCAACAGTATATAGGTTCAGCATAAAATCACAATCGGTATTATGTAACATAATCTTTCACTTCCTCGTATGCCAAAATCCTCTAATCAGAAGGTGAATTGACCTAGCTCCTCTTTAAATGAAAAGGCCAAAAGACGGACAAAAATCAGCCTGAATTTCGGCTTCAATCAAGAGTAAGCGTTACCATCAAGCATCGAAAAATCTTTTGTCCTTTTCTCCCTAAATTTTTTGACAATTGTTAAGATGTATTTTGAATCAATGTTTTAAAGCCCTTTAAACTCTATAACATCAGTCGTATCAGCGCTTTAAATGAATAGTGCGTGTTTTGGAATGTTTTCGATTTTTGAAGGAACAGGTTAGAAAGTCATCTTCATCGGTCAGAACGCTACACGTTGACCTATGACAAAGGTCACCTCATAAAAAATCAAGTCATATGCTTATTTTCAGGTCACGAAAAATCGGGATAATATGTAAACTATTGATCATTTCGAAATGCCTGTTCTTTACGATATTCGATCCTTATGACCTACACAATGAAACATTATTCATTTGTTTTTATCAAGATTCATCATTTCTTAACATTTTTAATATGATTTTAGTTGAAAGTTGTCAATTCATGTCATGCTTTCCCCAAAGGCGACGAATAAAATCAGCTTCCCCGCTTACACTAAGGTTAAAAAATCTGTGAGAGGAGGCTAAAGATGCCAAACAGCAATGAGCAAACACGGTTGCATTTTTTATCAGGCAGCTTCGAGGAAAAAATCCGGATTCTGAAAAAAACATTTCAGCAAAGCGGCGATTTTGAATACCGAGAGTTAATGGTGAATGAAACGAAATCTGTCCTGTTTTTTATTAAAACAAGAATTGATGAAGGCAAACTGAACAACTTTATTATCGGTAACTTGTTAGGTCCTCCTGGAAAACAAGATTATACAAAGTCTCTTAGTACGCTTGAAACAGGCGACTTGACTCTGATCACTGACAGTATTATTGCAGGAAGCATTGCCTTTCTTGATGAAAATTCCTCGCAGATCAAATTATTTGCTGTCGGGCAGCCGCCGCTTCGCTCTATTTCTGAGCCTTCTTCAGAAAGCATCATTGCGGGTGCTCATGATGGATTTGTGGAAAGTTTGGATACGAATATATATTTACTGCGTTCTCACTTAAATGATCGGAAGCTCGCCATTCAGTACCATAAGGTCGGTACAAAATCAGAAACAAAGCTTGCGATTGTTTATATTTCTGATGTAGCGAATCAGGAAAAGGTAGAAGAGGTAAACAGACGGATCTCTTCTATTAAAGTAGACACGCTGATTAGTCCTGGTTCTATTGTTGAGGCGATCGAAGATGATTCATTTTCTATTTTTCCGCAGCTGATTGATACAGAACGTCCTGATAAGGTGAGATCTGCCATTCTTGAAGGTCGTATTGTAGTGCTGATGGACGGGAGCCCTATGGCAATTATTCTTCCTGTCACCTTTTTTAGTTTCTTTCAATCACCAGATGATTATAATAGCCGCTGGATTCCAGCTACATTTATCCGTATTTTGCGTTATCTCGCCTGCATCATCGCAGTCATACTACCATCTTTTTATATCGCCGTGATTGGGTTTCATTATGAGGTGGTCCCTGATGAACTCGCCGTGACCATGAAGAATTCTATTATTGGGATTCCCTTCCCTCCTTTAATCGAAGCCATGCTGATGGAAATTACCATTGAACTCATACGGGAAGCCGGGGTGCGTCTGCCAAAACCCATCGGGCAGACCATTGGGATCGTAGGCGGTTTGGTCATTGGGGATGCGGTAGTACAAGCAGGACTCATCTCGAATGTCCTTATCGTTGTCGTTGCCGTGACTGCCGTTGCTTCCTTTGTCCTTCCTTCATTTGAAATGACGTCTACCATCAGGATGCTGCGTTTTCCGCTCATGTTCATGGCGTCAATGTTTGGCTTTATCGGCATTTCATTTGGCCTTGCCATCGTCCTCATGAATTTATGCCGCCTAGAATCATTAGGTGTACCGTACTTATCACCTGTTACACCTTTTAACTGGCAGGATTTAAAGGACACCGTCATTCGACTACCTATGTGGATGTACAAACAGCGTCCTGTTTATTTAAATCCGCAAAGGAAAAAACAAATTGAACAATTGAGAGGATGGGAAAAGAAAAATGAAAAATAAAATATCTCCATCTCAAGCGGTCTTTTTTCTCATCCAATCTCAAATTGGTGTTGGGATTTTAGCACTTCCCCATTTGCTGATGAAAGATATGGGGCACGATGGCTGGATGGCGATTATCTTAGCCGGCGTATTTATTCAAATCATCAATACCATTTTCATTTATATCATTCAAAAATATCCTGACATATCGTTCTTCCAAGCATTAATCAAAGTCTATGGGAAATGGATAGGGCATATTTTAATCGGGCTTTATACAGTTTATTTTGCCTCGATCTGCATTGTTGTTCTCTCAATTTTCACCAGAATACTTGGTATATGGGTACTGCCACTTACGCCAAACTGGGTCATTAATTTATTGCTGACGATCTCTATCATCTACATCGCAAAAGAAAAAATCACAGCGGTCGTCAGGTTTAACTTTATCTTAACCCCCTTTTTGCTCATGTTGTCTTTACTCATGTTCTATTCGTTAAAAGGAACCAATATTGACTACCTCATGCCTTTCTTCCAGACGGATTTGTCTCAGTTCCAGCTTGGATTGAAAGATGTGGTGCTCTCGATGAACGGCTTTGAAATGATTCTCATCATCTCTCCATTCATGAAAGGTTCCATCAAAGAACGGTATAAGGTCATGACGATTTCAAATATATGCACGACGCTTTTCTACCTATTTATTACATTGATTTGTTTTATGTTCTTCAGCCCGATTGAGCTTGATATCATTCCAAATCCTGTGCTTTATCTATTAAAGACCATTACATTCGGAATCATTGAACGAACAGATTTAATTTTTCTAAGTTTCTGGGTGTTTGTCATTCTTGCCACACTCAGCAATTACCTTCACTTCTGTGCCAATGGCCTAGCGAGCCTACTTAATAAAAAAGAGCATAAAAAATATGTCTATTATTTTGCCATTTTCATCTACGCGGCTTGCTGTTTTCTCGCAAGCGATAACTTTAGAATACAGCGCTTTAACGACTTTACGACCATTGCTCAAATTTCAGTTATTTACACACTGCCGATCATTATGGCCATCATCATTTTTATCAAACATCTTAAAGGGAAGGTGAAATCGCATGCGTCATAAGTTTTCGCTGACGCTCCTCATGTGTATATCGCTTATCTTCATGCCTGGCTGCTGGGATCAAAACTTATTAAAAAATATGTCTCTTGTGTTAACGTCTACGGTTGATCAAGGAGAAGACGACAATGCGAAGTTCTCCATCACCTATCGTAAAGTGCAGCAGTCTCAAAGCATGGCGCAAGGAAATACAGGCAGCTATTTAACCACTGTTCTTACAACTGAAGCTCCTACATTAAGAAAAGCAAGAACCAACTTCAGCCGAATTGTCGATCAAAAAATTGATATATCAAAAATGCGAGTCATGCTAATCGGTGATGAATTTGCTCAAAATAGCCTTCTCCCCTATTTAGATATGTTCTATCGAGATCCAAAAAGTCCTTTGCTCGCCAATCTTGCAGTGGTACAGGGGGGAACCTGTGTGGAATTAATCAACCAGCTCCTCAAGGAAAAGGTCATTGTGAGCGATTATTTAAATAACCTCATCACCACTGCATCTCAATCCTCCCAAGTAGCACCTAAAAACATGCAAAGCATTCGTTCCAAAATGCTGCAAACCGGAGAGGATTTCACACTGCCGTTACTCTACTATGATCAAGAGAAAAAACTAACGAGTGTAAAAGGCGTAGCCCTATTTGATAATGAGAAAAAGAAAGGTGAGCTGTACGGACAAGATGCCATTCTTCTCACTGTCATGGACGAGAATATGGGCAAATATGCGAACTTCACTAAAAAAGTAAGAAGTGATATGAAATCAAAGGAGAACAATTACATCACCATTCAAGTGACAGATTCAAAGAGAGACATCAACATTATCAATCCTGACCATCGAAACTTAACCTTTTCTCTTGAGTATGAATTCACGACCTCTGTCCTTGAATACCCGAAAGATAATCTAGACACAGATAAAAAAATTAAAATGCTCAACAAAAGGCTTTCCGCAATTTTGACAAAAGAAGCAGAAAAAGTCGTGGCCTCCCTGCAAGAAGCAAACTCTGACGTCCTTAGCCTAGGCAGAAAATATCGTGTAAGACACTATGATGAATTCATGAAAATGAACTGGGTTACGGATTATCCAAATGTAAAAATTATCCCAAAAATCAAAGTGAATATTACAGAAACAGGGATTATTAGTTAAGAAAAGGAAGATGTCATCTTTCTTTTCTTTTTTTATTTTTTTAAGATTGTCATTTAAAAGCTTTCATGATAATCTATTTGTGTAAACGGTTACACATTCACGAAGGGAGGCACTCCATTGGCTACAATTAAAGATGTTGCAAAAGCTGCACAAGTGTCTGTTGCCACTGTTTCACGCGTACTGAACGATACTGGATATGTCCATTCAGATACGAAAATTCGCGTGACACAAGCGATGCAGGAGCTGAACTACTTTCCCAATGAAGTGGCTAGATCCCTTTTCAAAAGAGAATCCCGCTTAATCGGTTTGATCTTGCCTGATATCACAAACCCCTTCTTTCCTCAGCTTGCTAGAGGCGTAGAGGATGAGATTCATGCGCAAGGTTTTCGGTTATTATTCGGAAACAGTGATGAAGATCGAGAAAAGGAATTGGCTTATTTACAAACATTTAAACAAAATCAAGTAGTCGGTGTCATCGCTGTCACAAACGAACCTGAATCAGATATATACAATGATGATGAATTGCCGGTTGTGTTCTTAGATCGAACCGTTCCACATGCACCTTCTGTATCTGCAGATACTGCAGCTGGCGGGAAAATGGCTGCAATGGAATTAATCAGGCGCGGCAGCCGGCAGATCACACTGCTGAAAGGACCTGCCCACCTTCAAACAGCGAGGCAGAGATTCAAGGGTGCACTCGATGTACTGACCGAAAAGGGTGTCGACTTCCATGTGATGTCTAATGCTTCATTTTCTTTTCAAGAAGCCCGTAAGAGTGCCAAGGCTCTTTTCCAGCTGTACCCTGAAACAGATGGCATCATTGCCAGTAACGACATCGTCGCAACAGCGGTCATTCACGAAGCACTTCGGATCGGAAAAGCCGTTCCAGAGGATGTTCAAATCATTGGGTTTGATGATATTCCGCAAAGCGAGCTGCTCTTCCCTTCCCTATCAACGATTAGGCAGCCTGCCTATGAGATGGGAAAAGAAGCGGCACAGCTGTTAATCAAAGCGATTCAGAAACAACCTATAGATCAACCAGTTATCCAAATGCCCGTCTCTTTTATTGAACGAGAGACCACAAGAAAGGTGGATTCACAATGAGTCATATTGTCGTAGTAGGAAGCTGTTCAATGGATTTAGTCGTCACTTCGAATAAACGACCAAATGCCGGTGAAACAGTGTTAGGCGAATCATTTAAAACCGTCCCAGGCGGAAAAGGCGCCAATCAAGCAGTCGCCAGTGCCAGACTCGGAGCTGATGTATACATGGTCGGCCGAGTCGGTGATGACGCCTATGGTCAAGATATTCTCAGCAATCTACAAGATCAAGGGGTCCGCACCTCATATATGAAACCGGTTACCGAAATGGAAAGCGGCACGGCTCATATCATTTTAGCAGAAGGTGATAACAGCATTGTCGTGGTCAAAGGGGCAAATGACGAGGTCACTCCTAACTATGTAAGAGAAGCACTTTCTACAATAGATGATATTGGAATAGTGCTCATTCAGCAGGAAATACCTGAAGAAACGGTCGAAGCTGTCTGCGCCATTTGCAGTGAAAAAGAAATCCCTGTGATTTTAAACCCTGCACCTGCCCGCAAAGTATCGCATCAAGTTTTAGACCAGGCTGCCTATATTACACCGAATGAGCACGAGGCTGTTCTCATGTTTAATGGACTCCCAAATGAAGACGCCTTGCGTCAATACCCTAACAAATTACTGATTACAGAAGGGAAAAATGGGGTTCGATATTTTGACGGATTGAAAGAAGTGCTAGTCCCAGGATTTCCAGTCGAAGCAGTTGATACAACAGGAGCAGGCGATACCTTTAACGGAGCCTTGGCTGTCGCCTTAACAGAAGGCAACTCTCTCTATGACGCACTTGCATTCGCTAACCTTGCAGCATCAATGTCTGTCACCAAGTTCGGTGCACAAGGCGGCATGCCAACAAGAGAAGAACTGGAGAGAAAAAAATGAAAAAAAACGGCATCTTAAACAGTCATATCGCCAAGGTACTTGCTGACCTTGGTCATACAGATACAATCGTCATCGCAGACTGCGGCCTGCCTATTCCAGAAGGTCCAGTCAAAATCGACCTGGCACTATCAATCGGCACACCGTCCTTTCAGGAGGTCACCTCCCTCCTTCTTCAAGAAATGGCGGTTGAACACATTACTGTAGCTAGTGAAATCAAAGAAGCCAATGAGCGAGATCATCTATTTCTAAAGAAAGCGTTCTCACACCCATTACATGATGTAGACCACGAGACGTTCAAAGACATGACCAAACAGGCAAAAGCAGTCATTCGCACGGGTGAAGCCACCCCATACGCAAACTGCATTCTTCATGCCGGTGTCATCTTTTAAAAGGAGGAGCCAGATATGAACATTGAGATGCATAACATCCATAAGGCCTTTGGAAAAAACACCGTTCTTTCCGGGGTCTCCTTTGACCTCGTCACAGGTGAGGTTCACGCGCTCATGGGTGAAAATGGCGCAGGAAAATCAACTTTAATGAACCTGCTCACAGGTCTTTATTCATTAGACCAGGGAACGATTCATATCGACGGGAAAGAAATCGCTTTCAAAAATCCGAAGGAAGCGGAACAACACGGTATCGCCTTTATTCATCAAGAGCTCAACATATGGCCAGATATGACCGTCTTGGAAAACCTATTCATCGGGAAAGAAATCTATACGAAATTTGGATTGCTAGACACAAAGAAAATGAAGGTTCTTGCCCAAAGCCAGCTGGACCGATTGTCTGTGAACCTCTCGCTTGATCAAGAGGCAGGCAGCTGCTCTGTTGGACAAAAACAGATGATTGAGATTGCAAAGGCATTAATGACGGAAGCGAAGGTCATCATCATGGATGAGCCAACAGCAGCTCTAACGGACCGTGAGATTGAAAAGCTCTTTCAGGTCATTGAATCTCTCAAAAAGGAAGGCGTATCCATCGTCTATATTTCTCACCGTATGGAGGAAATCTTTGCGATTTGTGACCGGATTACCATCATGCGCGATGGGAAAACGGTCGATACGAAAGCCATACCTGAAACGAATTTCCATGAGGTGGTCAAAAAAATGGTCGGCCGCGAATTAACAGATCGATACCCTGAGAGAACGCCTTCTCTAGGAGATACTATCCTTGAGGTGAAGCAAGCGACAAGAAAAGGACAATTTCAAGATATCAATTTCTCCGTTAAAGCTGGAGAAATCGTCGGTGTTGCAGGCTTAATGGGCGCTGGCAGGACCGAAATGATGCGGTCGCTGTTTGGTCTTGATCCTCTTGATCAAGGTGAAATCTGGGTTCATGGAAAAAAGGCTATCATTAAAAAACCAAGTGATGCCGTCAAGCTTGGCATCGGCTTTATCACAGAGGATCGCAAAGATGAAGGACTTATGCTGGATGCATCCATTCGAGAAAACATTGGTCTGCCAAACTTAGAAAGCTTCTCTCCAAAAGGACTGATCGATAAGAAAAACGAACAGGATTTTGTTGACCTGCTCATCAAAAGATTGACGATTAAAACGGCTTCCTCTGAAATCTCTGCTCGAAGTCTCTCTGGTGGAAATCAGCAAAAAGTCGTCATCGCCAAATGGATCGGCATCCAGCCAAAGGTCTTGATTTTAGATGAACCGACAAGAGGTGTCGACGTCGGAGCGAAACGAGAAATCTACCAGTTAATGAATGAACTGACTGATCGAGGTGTCGCCATTTTAATGGTCTCCTCTGAGCTCCCAGAAGTTCTAGGGATGAGCGATCGAGTGCTTGTCATTCATGAAGGAACCATCAGCGGCGAATTAAATAAAGCAGACGCAACACAAGAACGAATTATGACACTAGCTACAGGAGGGAAGTAACATGAAACCACTTACTTCAAATGGACGATTTGACAACATCATGCAAAAGCTTGGGCCATTCTTAGGACTCATCATCCTTGTTGCCATTGTTTCTATTTTAAACCCGGCCTTTTTAGAGCCATTAAACATCTTAAACTTACTGAGACAAATCTCCATTAATGCCCTCATTGCCTTTGGTATGACGTTTGTTATTTTAACCGGAGGAATTGATTTGTCTGTCGGTGCCATTTTAGCACTTTCTAGTGCACTGACTGCCGGATTTATCGTGTCTGGTATGGACCCGATTTTAGCTATTATCGTTGGCTGTATCATCGGCGCTATTCTTGGGATGGTCAACGGTCTTTTAATCACAAAAGGAAAAATGGCTCCTTTTATCGCAACACTTGCCACGATGACGATTTTCAGAGGGTTAACACTTGTTTATACAGATGGAAACCCGATTACAGGACTCGGTTCTAACTATGCCTTTCAGTTATTCGGCCGCGGGTATTTCTTAGGCATTCCTGTTCCAGCGATCACGATGCTTCTCACCTTTATCGTACTTTGGGTGCTTCTTCATAAAACTCCTTTCGGCAGAAGAACGTATGCCATCGGCGGAAATGAAAAAGCTGCGTTCATTTCAGGAATCAAAGTACCACGCGTAAAAATTATGATTTATTCATTGGCAGGTTTCATGTCTGCTTTAGCAGGTGCCATTTTAACCTCTCGCCTAAACTCAGCTCAACCAACAGCTGGTACGTCCTATGAGCTTGATGCGATTGCTGCTGTTGTACTTGGCGGGACAAGCCTGTCTGGCGGAAGAGGACGAATTGTCGGCACACTGATCGGGGTGCTCATCATCGGTGTCCTGAACAATGGTATGAACTTACTTGGTGTATCATCATTCTATCAATCTGTTGTGAAAGGGATTGTCATCTTGATTGCAGTCCTACTAGACAGAAAGAAATCTGCTTAAGGAGGCAGCTGCTATGAAAAAATATCTCATTCTCATTCTGACTCTCTCATTATTCATGCTTTCTGCCTGCTCGCTAGAACCACCAGAGTGGGCCAAATCAACAAAAGATGGGAAGAAAAAAGACATCAAAATCGGTCTCTCGATCTCAACTTTAAACAACCCATTCTTCGTTTCTCTCAAAAACGGGGTGACGAAAGAAGCGAAAAAGCTTGGCATCGAAGTCGTCATTGCAGATGCACAAAATGATTCAGCGAAACAAACAAGTGACGTAGAAGATTTAATTCAGCAAGGGGTCGACGCATTGCTTATCAACCCAGCGGACTCGTCTGCCATCTCAACTGCTGTTGAATCAGCGAATGCTTCAGATATTCCTGTCATCACATTAGACCGCTCAGCTGAAAGCGGAAAAGTAGAAGCGCTTGTTGCCTCAGATAACGTCAAAGGCGGCGAAATGGCAGCTAACTTTATTATCGACAAGGTTGGAAAAGGCGCTAAAGTCGCTGAATTAGAAGGTGTACCAGGCGCTTCCGCTACACGTGAGCGCGGAAAAGGATTCCATCAAATAGCAGATAAGGATCTAAAAGTGACAGCAAAACAAGCGGCTGACTTCGACCGGACAAAAGGGTTGAACGTCATGGAAAACCTCCTTCAAGGAAACCCTGACATCAAAGCCGTTTTTGCCCACAATGATGAAATGGCACTTGGCGCTCTAGAAGCGATTCAAAGCTCTGGAAAAGACATAATCGTCGTTGGCTTTGACGGAAACGAAGATGCTCTCAACTCGATCAAAGCAGGAAAACTATCCGCAACAGTCGCCCAGCAGCCAGAGCTAATCGGGAAACTGGCAGTCGGCGCTGCAAGCGACGTCTTAAAAGGGAAAAAAGTAGAAAAGAACATCGCAGCTCCACTGAAACTAGAACAGAAAAAATAAACACAAAACCCCCGACTTCCCTCGGGGGTACAGATGGTTGACAAAGGGCTTTAGTCCTTTGTCTTCTTTTCATTTCATTCTGGTCTTTTTAGCACAAATGACGTCCCTAAATGGGCATAATCATTTCCCGCTAAACGTGCGACTGGCTTTAGTTCATGAGTCGAAACATATCCTTTTTCCGCATCATAAACAGCCTCATCTAAATGCGCACACACAACCCGGCCAATGATATGATCGACCGTGATCTCCCCTTCATCATTTTGAAAGGTAAGATGCTTTTCAAGCTGACATTCAAAGCGAATACGCGCTTCCTGAATGCCCGGCACTGACACGACATGACTCTTTACTTGATGAAGACCGGTTCGATCCAGCTCACTCTCATCCTGTGGCAGCGTAGCAGCTGTTTCATTAATATCTTCTATTATCGCTTCATCACTCACATGGACTACAAATTCTCCTCTGTCAATCATATGCTGCGCTGTGTCTTTCATCTGACCTTCGCGTCGTCCGATAGAAACTGCGAGGAGCGGCGGGTGTCCGCTGATGACATTAAAGAAACTAAATGGTGCGGCATTGACAACATCGTCTTTAGACAGACTTGTAATAAACGCAATCGGTCGTGGAACAATAGAACCCGATAATAATTTATATGCTTCTTTTCTTGATAGCTGATCCATTTGCAACGTAATCAATTCAGACACGCCTCCTTTTGGTGTATCGACATCATACCATACCTCTTTTTCTATGCCTCTGATTCAGGCTCGGTGCGATGCAGGATATGGTGGACAAGATGAAATAAAGCCGGATTATGATTTTCTCGTCTATAGGAAATCGTCCATTCTGCCAGAAGCTGTTCACCTTCCATGGACCGATACACAACATCTAGATTAAATAAACGCCGGGCTGATTTTGGAATAACTGCGATACCGACACCAGCTGTGACTAAGCCAATCACCATTTGATATTCCGCCGCTTCCTGCACAATATTTGGAGAAAATCCGTACTTTTCACATAGCAGGACAAAGTGTTGATAAAGGGACGGCCATGATTCATGTGATAAAGAAATAATCGGTTCATGACGAATATCTTCGATCGTGACCGCCTCTTTTTTCGCCAGCGGATGATTTTTCGGAATCGCAAAAATACATTCACTTTGCTTCATCAAACGGCTGACCAGTTCTTCATGAGGAGATGTAGGATGTAAAAAACCGATATCAATCTCCCCATTTAAAAGCGCTCCTAGCTGCTGCGGAACAGAAAGCTGCTTCAGCTCAATACTGACAGAGGGATACAGCTCTCTGAATTCGCGTACAACTGGCGGCAGAATATCATACGTCGCTGTTCCAACAAACCCTATGATGATTTTTCCCAGCTCTCCTCTTGCTGTATGCCGGGCATGATCAACGGCTTTATCAAGCTGATGCAGCACACCCCGCACCTCATGTAAAAAGACCTTTCCAGCAGCTGTTAGCTCCACCACTCGCTTCGACCTGTGAAACAAAGGAAACCCCAATTCTTCTTCAAATTGCTTAATTTGCTGACTAAGTGGAGGCTGTGTCATATTCAACCGTGCGGCTGCTCTGCCAAAATGCAGCTCCTCTGCTACTGTGACAAAGTATTGCAAATGTCTCAGTTCCATCCTTTCACCCCTTGCACACTTATTCGTGAAACATATTAAAACCACGTTAAACAGATATTGGAAATTTTCCATTTTGAAATGTATAGTAAATCATATCATGAAAATATATTTTCATAAAAAATTTTACTTGCCGAAAGGAGTGCGGGGTAAATGAATTCTCAAGCACAACCCCTAACAAGACGAGGAGCAGAATTGATTGTTGATACGCTGATTGCTCAAGGTGTGACCCATGTTTTTGCAATTCCAGGTGCCAAAATTGACGCCGTATTTGATGTATTAAAAGACAGAGGTCCAGAGCTTGTCCTATGCAGACACGAACAAAATGCCGCCTTTATGGCAGCTGCTGTCGGCCGCTTAACCGGCAAACCAGGTGTTTGTCTCGTCACATCAGGTCCTGGCGCATCTAATTTAGCAACAGGTCTATTAACAGCCAATACAGAAGGTGATCCTGTTGTCGCAATCGCTGGAAACGTCATTCGTGCGGATCGGCTGAAACGAACACATCAATCACTCGACAATGCGGCATTATTCAAACCAGTCACAAAATACAGTGTTGAAGTACAAGACGTTCATAATATACCCGAAGCCTTAACAAATGCTTTTCGCGCGGCACAAAAGGGGCAGGCTGGAGCAGCATTTATCAGCTTTCCACAAGATGTCGTGACAGAACACACCACACAAATACCAGTGTCTGCTCACCCTTCTCCAGAACTAGGTCCTGCACCGGATGCTCTCATCAGCTCGGCTATCGCCAAAATTCAAAATGCACACTTACCTGTTGCCATTGTGGGAATGAAAGCAAGTCGTCCAGCTGCTGCAAAGGCTACAAGAACATTATTGAAAACACTTGGAATTCCATTTGTCGAAACGTACCAAGGAGCCGGCGTTCTCTCAAGAGAGCTTGAGTCTCAATATGTAGGCAGAATCGGTTTATTCCGAAATCAGCCGGGGGATCTTCTCATTGAACAAGCAGATGTCCTTTTAACCATCGGCTTTGATCCAATTGAATACGATCCGAAGCATTGGAATATTCAGCCGAAGCAGCGACAGATCATCCATGTCGATGACATCCAGGCAGATATTGACCATTTTTATGAGCCGGCACTTGAGCTTGTTGGCAATATAGCTGAAACCGTTAAACATCTAGCCCATGACAGTGTTCCACTTTCTCTATGCAAAGAACAAATTGAATTCGTCACTGAATTGCAGGAGCTGTTAAGCGACATTGAAAAAGCACCAGAAAGAGAAAGTCATCTATCTCACCCGCTGGATGTCATTCATACATTAAGACGCCTGATTCCTGATGACACGAAGGTCACATGTGATATCGGGTCTCACGCGATTTGGATGTCGCGTCACTTCCGCGTCTATGAGCCGAACACATTCCTCGTGAGCAACGGAATGCAAACATTAGGCGTCGCATTACCATGGGCCATTGCGGCTTCCATATTGAATCCAGATGAAAAGATCATTTCGGTCTCTGGTGATGGCGGTTTTCTCTTCTCTGCAATGGAGCTAGAAACAGCCGTCCGCATGAAAACAAATCTTGTTCACCTTGTTTGGAATGACAGCACATACGACATGGTGGCATTTCAGCAGGAAATGAAATATGACCGCACATCCTGCGTTGAATTCGGACAGATCGACTTAGTGAAATATGCGGAAAGCTTTGGAGCGACTGGATTACGGGTTAACTCACCTGAAGAGCTTTCAACTGTCCTCCAAAAGGGTATAAACATAGAAGGACCCGTTATTATTGATATTCCGATTGACTATCAAGACAACCCAGACCTCGCCAGTCAAAAATGGCCAGAAGTCTTTCGTGAAACACACACATTGAACGTCTGATAAGATGTCCATACATTACACCAAAGGAGTGAGCGGATATGGGTATGATGCACCCAATGAATCAACACAGCGACACAAGACAACATGACAAACAGCAAGAGGTCTATCAAGTATCGACGATGACCTCTTTGCTGGAAGCCGTATATGATGGAGATTTCTCCCTTTCACAAATTCCCGAGCACGGTGATTTCGGCATTGGTACATTCAATCAATTAGATGGAGAGCTGATCGGCTTTGACGGCGCATTTTATCGACTGCGCTCAGATGGAACAGCGACACCGGTAACAGATCAAGATTATTCACCCTTCTGCTCTCTAGCATTCTTTGAAACAGATATCGTTCATCGAATTGATGCAGCCATGACGAGCAAAGAGCTAGAAGAAGAAATCGACCGCATTTTACCAAGCAAGAATGTGTTTTATGCAATCCGCATTGATGGATCATTCAAAAAGGTTCAAACCCGTACGGTCGAAAAACAGGAAAAACCTTACGTTCCGATGGTGGAAGCAGTCAAGTCACAGCCCATCTTCGATTTCGAGGAAATTCAAGGAACGATCGCTGGTTTCCGTACACCGCAGTACGCACATGGCATTGCGGTGAGTGGATATCATCTTCATTTCATTGATGACGATCGAAGTGTCGGCGGACACGTATTTGATTACACCGTTGATCAAGTGACCATCCGAATTTCTCAAAAACGTCATATGAATTTACATCTGCCAAATACGCAGGAATTCTTCCAAGCAGACATTGATCGAGCTGACCTCGCACAGCAAATTGCCAGTGCAGAAAGCAGCCCAGATCAATAAAATAAAGACACCCCGGTGCTTCCGGGGTGTCTTTTTATGCAAAAAGAACACTCATCACCTCATTACATTTCATTTCGTTATAAAATTGAGATTCACTCATTCTATTCGTAATAAAATATGTTAAAATATCAACAAAAGAAAGGTGGTCATACGGTGGCAAACGACTATAGCATTCCGAACCTAACATTAGACGAACGGGATAAACAAATTTTATCCCTATTACATGAGGACGGGCGTATGTCCTATACAGATCTCGGGAAACAAGTCGGTCTTTCACGTGTTGCTGTGCAAGCCCGTATTCAGCAGCTAATTGAAGCAGGTGTCATCGAACGATTCACAACGGTCATCAATCCTGCTAAGATCGGCATTCATGTTTCTGTCTTCTTTAATGTAGAGGTTGAGCCGAAATTTTTAGAAGCAGTCGCCCTTCAGCTTGAGCAGGAAACAGCTGTCACAAGCCTTTATCACATGACAGGGCCAAGCAAGCTGCATATGCATGGCATTTTTCAAAATGAACAGGAAATGGAGACATTCTTGACAAAAAAACTGTACCCGCTAGAAGGCGTCGTGAGTGTGGACTGCCAAATGCTCATTAAACGATACAAAAGCCGAATGGGCATGAAATTGTAGACAGGAGTTGAAGCACTTGCAATCATATATCGAACTCATCATCGCTATGGTGCGAACAGGTATTCTCGGTTTTGGCGGAGGTCCTTCCGTCATACCACTCATTCGCCATGAAACGGTAGTGAAATATCAATGGATCAATGATGACGAATTTGGAGAAACACTCGCCATCGCCAACGCATTACCAGGTCCGATCGCGACCAAAATGTCAGCATATCTCGGCTATCGATTGAAGGGCGTATCCGGCGCAATTGTCTCAACAGTTGCCCATATTTTACCGACATGTCTCGCCATGGTGGCACTCGTCACACTTGTCAGCGTCTTAAGCTCCTCACAAATCATTCAAAATATGATTGGCGCCGTGACACCAGTCATTGCCGTGCTGCTCGGGATCATGGCATACGAGTTTGGACAAAAAACGCTGAAAGGCTTCGGAATGATCTTCGGGATCGCTCTGTTCCTTGTGGCCTTTATCGGGCTGCAGGTGCTGTCCATTCATCCAGGAATCATTGTTATCATCTTTTTATGCTATGGCGCTTTTCATTTCAAACTGAAACAACGCTGGAACCGACCAAATAAAGAGAAAGGAGTGTCTTCATGATGCTGGTTCTCTTTTTATTCTGGGCATTCTTCTTGTCCAATCTATTAGGATATGGCGGAGGACCTGCATCAATTCCGCTGAATTATGAAGAAATCGTCAACCATTTTCATTGGATGACGAACGAAGGATTTTCCAATATGCTTGCTTTAGCCAATGCACTGCCAGGACCAATTGCGACAAAAATCGCGGCATATGTCGGCTATGACGTCATGGGCTGGCCAGGCTTTATTGTGGCACTGCTTGCAACTGTACTGCCATCAGCCATTGGATTGATTTTATTGCTCAAGCTGATTGACCGCTTTCGTCAATCCCCTGTCGTCAAAGGCATGACCTTATCCGTCCAGCCTGTCATTGCGATGATGATGCTTTTATTAACATGGGAAATCGGAGGAGATGCAGTGAAAGCCATTGGCTGGACACAGTCGCTCGCCATTGCCGCGATCTCCTTTTTCTTTATGACTAAATTCAAAATGCACCCCGCCTTTCTCATTGTGGCTGCCTTTTTATATGGCGGATTCATTCTGCCGCATTAAAAAAACCGATAACATGACCTGTTATCGGTTTTCTTTTACATATAGATTGGAGAAACCGGTCTACGCCCAATCGAATGATATTCGACTCCTGCTTGTTCTGCCGCTTCAAGCGTATGGCAGTTTCGCCCATCGAAAATAAGCGGCTGTCTCATCCATTCCTTATAGGACGTAAGCGGAAACGTCTGAATTTCTGTCCACTCTGTTAATATACAAGCTGCATGGACATCCTTTAGCGCTTCTTCAATCGTATGAGCAAACACGACTTTTTCAGGTAGCTCACGAGCGGCATTGCGTGCGGCAACAGAATCATACGCCACAAGCTCCGCGCCTAATTGATCGAGTTCATGAGCAATTGGAACCGACGGCGCCTCCCTCATATCGTCTGTATTCGGTTTAAAAGCAAGGCCAAGAAGTGCAATTCGCTTTCCTTCAAGATTTGATCCCAGTCTCTCCTGAATACTTCGGATAAAACCGGCTCGCTGCTCATTGTTTACTTTGATAACAGCCTTTAACAGCTCAAAATCATGCGACACATGCCCTGCGATTTGGACAAGTGCATTTGTATCCTTTGGAAAACAAGAACCTCCGTAGCCAATCCCCGCCTTGAGAAATGAAGAACCAATCCGCTGATCGAGCCCCATTCCCTGCGCCACCCATTCAACATCAGCACCTGTTTTTTCACAAATGGAGGCAATCTCATTCATAAAGCTGATTTTGGTCGCAAGGAAAGCATTTGATGCATACTTGATCATTTCTGCACTTTTTCGGTCTGTCTTGACCACTGGCAAATGGAAATCAGCATACATCTCCTCGAGCCGATCTAATACAGCTTTTGTTTCAGCCCCAATGACAAGCCGATCTGCCCTCAATGTATCTGAAATGGCAGAGCCTTCTCGTAAAAACTCTGGGTTAGATGCAATCGATAATGGCTCATTCCGTCCTAATTCTTGATGGATCATCCGTTCGATTTGATCACCCGTTCCAACAGGCACCGTACTTTTCACCACAAGAACCGCACCAGATTTCGCTTTTGTGCCCATTTCCTTTGCAGCTTGAAACACATATTGTAAATCAGCTTGGCCATCTGCCTGCTGCGGGGTGCCGACCGCAATCATTAACACATCAGCCCGCGGGTAGGCTGCCGCTCCATTTATGTGAAATTGAATTCGTCCTTGCTCAAGATTGCGTTTCAGCAGTTCTTTTAATCCCGGCTCATGCATTGGTGGATGTCCCTGTTTCAACTGCATGACCTTTCTCCGGTCAATATCAATACACGCCACATTGTGCCCTGACTCCGCTAAACACACACCTGTGACCAGTCCCACATATCCACAGCCTGCAATTGCAATATTCATGACACCATCAGCTCCCCATACGCCTTATGCTTGTAATGACATCGTATGCTGGGAGCTTTCGTTCCATTCATAAAAGCATACAAAAACCCCCTGCCATCACTAGCAGGGGGTCACTTTTATGAAACAAGACCATTTCGAATATGAGCAATCAGATTTTCAAGCATTTCTTTTGTGGTGACATCATTTGAATTCTCACCAATATCATGAGCGTACATCAAAATTTTTAAAAACTCTTCTTGATTCAAACCCTTATTATCCATGTCTGTATCCTTTCGATTCCACTAATTTCATTATTATATGTTGTATGGTTGGTTTATGCAATACTCTAATACATCATTCGACAGCTTTTGAAATTTATGACCATTTTCATGAAAAACTTTTTTATAAATCACCATTGAGCTATAATAAAAGAATTGGAATCTTTTACTTGGTTAGGAGCGGATCAAATGCTTCAGCACAACATCAACGAGGAAGAAATCAAACAAACAGCCGAACAGATCAAAGAACTTCTTCCTGCAACAGATGAAAACAAACAACTCATCAAAAAAGCATTGATTACTTATAGACAGGACAGTGTATATCGTCTCAAGCAAGAATCTGATACGGAATGGTCAGCTTATGTACATGATGTCGTGGCAGCAAGAGTCCATCTTCATGTGCTGTTTCCTGTGAGAAGCAGCTGCTCATGTCCGGCAGATGGACTTTGTAAACACATTCTCGCTGTCTTCTTTTCGCTATACGCTCAAGTGGAGAGTGTGACTGGATTTACAGAAAATTGGTCAGAAAAAGATGAATTACAGCGCAGCAAAGAATTGATTCGTCAGCACTTCCAAGTGAAGCGCCCAGACGAACAATCACTCCAAAGCTGGTTGAATTTTTTCCAAGAGGAATTTAACCTCTGGCTGAAACGGACACCAAAGCACCAGCAAACACCGCAGCATTTGTATTATGGCTATTTATCGATCCTAAAAAAACACGCACCTCATTCTCCTGAATTCAAGAGTTTGTATGCGATTCATACGTCAATCGATGTGTGGTTAAGGATTCATGAATTAATCGACCTTGGCCAGCTTGATGCCGAGAAGGACTTTTATTCCATGAATCCATATGTAGAACAACTCATGAACACCATTTTCGATTCAGTGGATCACTTGAAGACATACGCCCTTTCCTTTTCCCTCGATCCGTTTCTTGAAAACACACCAACTGCCGTTCGGACACTTCTTCAAATAAACGGACCTTTCCAGCATGAACGAGTAGCGGTCTTTATGGAGATTTGGGGCACCATATTAAATAGAGGGAAATGGGTTAAAAAAGAAACAGAATTACTAAAGAATGCTCAGCAGCAAGAGCAAACGGTTGAACGTACCATCGGACTGATGCACATGGATTATTTAATGAAAGAAGACGATAGCCTTTTTCAGCAATTAAAGCTGCTCAATGCAGATATGCTGCCAAATGTGCTCAATTGGCTGAAGGACCTGACAAACCGCAAGGACTGGAAGCGGCTCAAGCTCTGGTATCATGAGATCACCTATATTTTAGAAGAATATTGCCAGCTCGACCTTTCCTATAGAGAACTACGAGGAGCCGTTAGTGATTTCTTCTTCTATTTAGACGCATACTTTAAGCAGACAAAGGATCATCATTTATATGAACGCTACCTCCAAATCTGCATGCCCTATGCGTTTACTGAATATAGTCAGCTCTTATATGCACAGCAGCGTTATGCAGAATGGATTGAGATTCACAGCCTTGTTGGTTTCTCCATCAGTGAACTGGAGAAGGATCTGATCAAACAAATTGCAAAAGAGGAGCCTGAAGCGCTCATTCCATCATATCACCGTGAAATCTCACAGCTTCTCGATCAAAAGAATCGAAGTGCTTATCGAGAATCTGTGAAAATGCTAAAAAAACTGCGCACGCTTTATCATAAAACGAAAAAAACTGCGATTTGGGAAAGATATGTAAAGCAGCTACAGGATTCAACGAAACGGCTGCGTGCGTTCCAAGAGGAAATGAAGAAAGGAAAATTAATTGATGACACGCCATAAACAAATTGTCATTCATGCAGAACAAACAGAAGATTTCTCTTTCACCATTTCAGCCCAAGCAGAGGACGGACACCCTGTTCCGCTTAATGAAATGAAGAGGCAGCTTTTCCAATGGCACGAATCGTCTTTTTACGGAACATTTTTAGAAGATGTAAGCTTTATTGGCACACCTGCCTTCCTGCTAAGCCCTTGGATGACCGTCGAACTGCTAGGAAAAAATTCGTTTAATACCTTTAGTCATGTGACACTAACCGATGAAACGGAACCACTGATGAAGACAGCCTCCACCATTTATGAATTCATCGAGGATGAAGATTTCATTCCCGATTACGAGGCGTGGACAAAAGGTGTGCTTCGTTTTAAAGACAAAGAAGGACTATTAGATGGCTATACGGCTGAGTGGTTCTCCTTTACCGTACAGGATTATATTCAATATGATGATGCCTTACAGCACAAATGGAACCGCATGACAGAACAATCGCCTGCGCTCTCATCCTTCCAAGGACATTTTTTAGATGAGCAGGATTTCTTGGAAACGATTGGCTGGATTGATGACGACACACCTTTCACTGTCGGCTTGCGTTTAAATGAACCGGATTTCGACGGAGATGATTGGAAAATCGAATTGTTTTTGCGTGATAAGAAAAACAGCGACCTTCACTTTTTTGAAGGCATCCGTTCATTGAAAAGGTCTTGGCATCCGTATCAAGATAAAATCTCAAGAGAGCTGGAGCGATTCGGTCAAATTGTTCCTTGGCTCTCTTTCACATCTGGCACCACGCTCATGTCAGAAGACGAAGCGTGGCTCTTCCTATCTGAAGCTAGTGAAACACTTGTGAATATGGGCATTGAGATCCTACTCCCATCGTGGTGGCAAATTGTCAAAGAAAGCACCATGATGCTAAAAGCAAGGATTTCCTCTACCCCAAGAGGCGAGTCACATGTCGGAATGGATGCCTTGATGGACTTTAATTGGCGCTTCGCTACAAACGGCATCGAGCTGACAGAAGATGAGTTCAACGAGCTTGTCCAAAGTAAACGGCGCCTTGTCAATATTCGTGGACAATGGATCAAAATCGATCCAACCTTCATCCAGCAAATGAAAAAATGGATGGAGCGTGCCGAAAATGAAGGGCTACACATGTCTGATATTTTGTCACGTGAACTGGCAGATCAAGAAGCATCCTCTGAATCGATTCCAGAGCTGCTAGACAGCTCAGCATTTGCACATATTCAATTTGAACTTTCGTCTCAATTAAGAGGGCTTGTCCATCAGTTAAATGATACGCATGAACTGCCTTCATACGAAATGAGTGAGTCCTTCAAAGGCACACTCAGGCCGTATCAGCAGCATGGTGTCAACTGGCTGTTATTCTTAAGATCTCATGGATTTGGGGCTTGTTTAGCAGACGATATGGGGCTTGGAAAAACGATTCAAATGATTGCGTATTTCACATATTTGAAGGAGCAGGAGCAAAATGCCGCTCCATCTCTCATCATTGCACCGACCTCTGTTTTAGGAAACTGGCAGCGAGAGCTTGAAATCTTCGCACCACACTTGAATGTTGCCTTGCATTACGGGCCATCGCGTCCTCAAGGGGAACACTTTACAAAGGCATACGAGTCAACAGATGTTGTCCTGACGTCTTATGGACTCTCACATTCTGATCGTGATGAAATAACATCAGCAAAGTGGGATACGATTTGTTTAGACGAAGCCCAAAACATTAAGAATGCCCATACGAAACAATCGAGAGCGATCAGACAGCTCAAAGGGCAGCATCACATTGCCCTTAGCGGGACACCTATGGAAAACCGTTTAACAGAGCTTTGGTCCATTTTTGACTTCGTCAACAAAGGATATCTCGGCAGCTTAACGAGCTTTCATAAGAAATTCGTTCTGCCGATTGAAAAAGACCGTGATGAAAAAAGAATTGAACAGCTACAGCAACTGATTAAGCCTTTCCTATTAAGACGAACAAAGCAAGATGAAGAGGTCGCCCTGAACCTGCCTGAGAAACTCGAAGAAAAAGAATTCATTCCGCTATCCGCTGAGCAGGCTTCTTTATATGAACAGCTCGTGAAGGATACATTCGAACACATGGCTTCGTTAACAGGAATGCAGCGGAAAGCCATTATTTTAAGTATGCTCGGCAGACTCAAACAGATTTGCGATCACCCGGCTCTCTATTTAAAAGAGAGTGGAGCCGATGTGAAACTGCTGAAACGTTCATTAAAAATGGATAAACTCGCAGAGCTGTTAAAAGCAATACACGAGCAAGGAGAAAGCTGCCTCATCTTTACGCAGTATATTGGAATGGGGAACATGATCAAGCAGCTGGCGGAAAAGATGTTTGGAGAACCAGTTCAATTTTTAAATGGCAGTCTGTCCAAACAGGAGCGGGATAAAATGGTGGACCGCTTCCAGAAGAAAGAATTCAACATCTTAATTCTCTCTTTAAAAGCAGGAGGAACAGGACTTAACCTAACCGCCGCAAACCATGTCATTCACTACGACAGATGGTGGAATCCTGCTGTGGAAAACCAAGCGACCGACCGTGCTTATCGGATCGGACAAAAACGATTTGTTCACGTCCATAAGATGATCACAACGGGCACGATCGAGGAAAAAATCGATCAAATGCTCGAAACAAAGCAAACGTTAAATGATCAAATTATCCAAAGTGAAAGCTGGATTACAGAGCTATCGACAAACGAACTAGAAGATTTATTCACATTAAGTGCCGCCGCTCAATCATCTTAATCCAAGCAAAAAGAGGACTTTCTCAACATGATGAAAAGTCCTCTTTTTTCATTTCATATGAACATAGGTTAAATGTGCAGTTTTTTCAATGCAGATTTCACGTTCATATACGTATTCAATTCACGGAAGTCTTCTCTCATTTCTCCCATTTTCATCGCAAGGTTCGGTTTAATTCCTGTCACGATGAGTTCCGTACCTGTCATTAAAATCAAATCATTCAGCTTAAAGATCGCATCTGCCACAAATGAATCGACTTCTAATAAACCAGACAGATCGACAATAAAATAATCGTCCTTGGATTGAGAGATATAGGTGGAGACTGTGGAGATAATCTTATCAAATCTTGGCGCTGTTAACGTACCAATGATCGGTAACACAGAAATACCATCTTTCACAGGAACAATGGGAACAGAAATGTTCAGCACTTCATCAATTGATTGCTCAAGAAGCTCCTGCTGTTCCTTCTCTTTCGTGACATCTTTTTGCAGACCAACGAAATAAAGACGTTCCCCTTCATTTTCATCAATCCAAAGAGGAGCTACACTTAACTCATTCCAAAACATCTGTCCAGATTTTTTATAATTTTTCAGCTGAACAGTGACAGCCTCTTTGTTCTCAATAGCTGTTCTAATTTGTTGGAGAGAGATTGGCTCTGTTTCATTTCCTTGAAGGAAACGACAATTCTTCCCCAATACTTCGGGTTCTTGATAGCCTGTCATATCTAAAAAGCCCTTGTTCACATATATTAAAGGATTATCAGGTAAAGACGGGTCCGTCACCGTCAGGCCAACCTGAGTATAATCTAAGGCTTCCTTGATTAAATGCAGATTTTCGGACTTATAAGATTCCAGCGCCATTCGTTTACTCTCCTTAATTTCCTTACAAGCGGGTTATGTTCATCATTAAATTATATGATGTTCCACATCATGTGTAAATAGAAGTAGTTCTGAATTCCCCTTTTGTAGAATGCGCTTTATCCTATGTGGATTATACAACGACATCCGATGCATCTATTTCAACAGGTGCCGAATCATATACGCCACACCATGTTCATCATTTGTTAACGTGACATGATCAGCGATTTCTTTCATATCCTGTCTCGCATTGCCCATCGCAACCCCAACACCAGCTGCTCGAAGCATCGATTCGTCATTTAAACTGTCTCCTACAGCCGCTGTCTGGCTTAAAGGAATACCAAGTCGTTCTGCCAGCCTTGTTAATGCCTGGCCTTTAGATGCATCCTTTGAACCAATTTCAAAGTTATGATCGGCTGAACTGACCATTGTGACATCTGAATCATCACCAAACATATTCCAACCTGCCTTCAATCTGTCTTCAAAGAAAGAGAAACCTAAGATGTTGTAGAATGAAAGCTTTCGATCCTCACGAAACAACTCTTTATATGTATCAATATAAGAAAAACCTGACTGACTATATTGTACTTCTGCAGCTTGTTTTAAAACACTCAAGTCCGCTTCTGGATTTGCACTTTTTAAGCGATCCATTTCAATCGCCAGAAGCTCTCTACCACGATTCGGTGTGAAAATGGCTTCGTTTGTAAAAACTTCATAATAATAATCACGTTCTTCAAGCCATTTCAATATGTGTTTGGCCTTTTCTTCTTGTAAAGTAGCTGAATGATATACTTGTCCAGCCGGATCATGAATTACAGCTCCATTGGCACTAATCACCCATGTATTCATCCCAAGCCCATCAAAAATAGACCTCACATCAAAATACGCTCTTCCTGTTGAAACGACAACTTCCAATCCATTCGCCACTGCTTCCTTTAATGCCTGCTCATTTTCCCGACTCACTTTGTGTTCACTATTCAATAACGTTCCGTCTAAATCCGTTGCAATCAATTGAATGTTTGTCATCGTTCTCTCCTTTTTGTCTCCATTTTGGCTATCATACCGCTGATAAAATCCCTCATCAAGAGGTGATCGGTTTATCATTGAATAAAAGGGTACCCGGCCACGCTACATGACCGGATACACACAAGGGGATTTAAGAGGACACATGACCTATACAAAGAAGCGATGGTTCTATTACGCAGTGTTCTTATGCTCAAGGCAGCGTCTATCAGCTTTAGCTAGAGGGGGGCTGTCAGATGCTAGACGTTACCTTTTGATTCAGACCGTACCTCCTTTCCTTTCAACTGCCCTTAGTCTACCGAGAAAGGTTGTATGTGACAAAACCTGAAAATGACAAAATCCCCCCCTCAAATTCTCTATTACCTCTTTAATTTCTGCTTTTTACCGCTTGAGTATAATACATCATCTTGTTTTGTTTAATGAAAAACTTATTTTTCATAAATTGATAAAAAACGTCTGAATGAATCCAATTACTAGAAGGCATGTGAATATAATCAGATCCGTCCCACGCAAACCAATAAAAACAAAGCTGTCCGTCATGAATCGACAATTGAAATTCAAAGTAGTCCATTTGATCCTCGGTGACGTATTGAAACGTGAGTGACTCACCTTCTTCCATGTACACATCACAAAATGAAAGAATGTCTCCCCACGAATAAACGCGCATTGTGCTCTTTGCCTTCTCCTCGCCAATATGTATGTTTCGCAATTGATAAGACTCCATAAAACATCTCCTTTCACTCATATGCAGCTCGCTTTAAGCAGGCAGCGGTTTCATTTATACAGATGTTGTATGCTATAATGATACTTACGAATAATGAACGCTTGTGAGGTGCAAAAAATGAAAACCTTTAGGCTGATTGATTTAAAAATCGAACTTGATCCAAAGCAAGATAAAATGTCCAGCATTCCCCTTCGTGACGGTTTAATCATTAATAAAGAAGATGGCGAAAATCACTGGATGATCGAGGCACTCATTCCAAAGAAACATAGACAGGTGTTTGAGGTGCTCTTTCAGCAGCACACTGAAGTGAAGATTCTTGTGACGATCACAAAAGAAAACAACCGCCCTGTTCATCTATCTGTCCAAGTCAAAAACATTGTTGCTTTAGAAGAAAACATTTCTGTGCTGCTCGATGGTAAGATGATTACAAATCGTTACAGAACAGAAACCGAAGAAGTACTTAAAGACCTCGTCAAAGAGGGGCTTTCCGGAGAAAAACTGCTGGATGCATTTAAACAAAACACATAAAAAGAGCGGGATTAGCCGCTCTTAGATAGTTGACGAAGGGCTAAAATGAATCTTATTTTAGCCCTTTGTCTTCCTTTCAGCGTGATAGAAAACCTTTGCAGTCTAGAAAGGGCGAGCACTGGAGCGGAACGAATTGAATATTCGTGAGCACCAGAGCACAGACCTGACAACGAATGCGAGGGTTTGCCTACATGCTGAGAGCGGAGTTAGCCGCTCTTTTTTTATTGCACATCTTTCGATTGGCTTTGATTTTTCAAGAGATCTCTAATTTCAGTTAGTAAAACTTCCGTTTGATCCGGCGTTTCTACAACCTCTTCTTCCTCCACCTTTTTCCGTTTTAATTTATTCAAATAACGAATAAAGATAAAAATGGAAAACGAGATAATCAAGAAATCAATCACTGTTTGTATGAAGCTTCCATATAAAATTTGAGCAGATCCGATCTTAATAGATAGATCGCTAAAATCATGTCCGCCAATAATAATACCGACGAGCGGCATGATCAAATCATTCACAAGAGAAGTGACAATTTTGCCAAATGCTCCCCCAATGATGACACCTACAGCCAAGTCAATGACATTTCCCTTGACTGCAAATTCTCTAAATTCTTTCAGCATCTTTTATCACCTTCATCTTTTTTGTCTAATATGACGTTTTTTTGTCAAAAAAGCAAGTCCTGATCCGTTCAGACTAGTTGTTTCCATATAAAAAGCGATTCATCCTTGATGAACCGCCAGGCAAATCATGATACTTTAGGACCGATAGAAAATGTGAGTTCTGCTTCACATGCCACTTCGCCATCTACTGTGGCTACTGCTTTTCCTTTTGCAACTGGACCCCTAAGGCGCGTCACTTCCACCTCTAAACGAAGCTGATCGCCAGGCTTCACCTGTCTTTTGAAACGGCATCCGTCAATTCCTGCAAACAAACCAATTTTCCCTTTGTTTTCTTCTTTGCCTAACATAATGACCCCAAACACCTGCGCAAGTGCTTCTACAATAAGCACACCCGGCATGACTGGGTATCCTGGGAAATGACCATTAAAAAATTCTTCGTTCACTGTGACATTTTTAATCCCAACCGCTCTTTTCTCTCCTTCAACCTCTAAAATACGGTCGACCAATAAGAATGGATAACGGTGTGGAATAATGTCTTGAATTTGCTGAGCATCAAGCATATCTTGATCTCTCCTTTTTTCTATATCGATGATCTTCATTTGATTCCTATAGAAGTATATTATGAATGCTCGTATTTTTCAACGTCCGCTCTACATATATGGTAAAAAATAGAATCCACTATTACCTATTGTCATCAAATATAATCCACACTACACTCATTATTTTTTCACAAATATGGTAATATATATTACATCATTGATTGAATAAGAGGGTAAAAATGAATTTTATAAGTGATAAATCCATTAAAAAACTTCTCCATTCGTGGTATACAATGCTAAAGCATCGACATTTTTCGAAGGCTGAAGAAATCAAAATAACTCTATTAAAACATCAACGTAAAATATCAAAAAAACAGGAACTCTATTTACATTATCAGCTGATGCTTTTTCGGCATCAGCTCTGGATGAATCAGACAGAGGACTTAGAAAAAATTAAACATGAACTGATGCAGTACAAAGACCAAATGAACGATCAACTGCAATATTATTTTAACTTCTTTCTCGGTTTATACGAATCTTTAAAAAGCGATCAAAATGATGCCATTCATTATCTTGAAAAAGCAGAAGAAAAACTGCCGCTGCTAGACGATGAGCTAGAGGAAGCCGAGTTCCATTTTCGTACAAGTGGTGTTTATTATAACAACCGCTATTCGTTGTTATCGATTCGTCATGTTGAAAAAGCCATGGATATCTTTGCAAAGCACGGGGATATCCATAGCATTTATCGGTGCAAAATTGTCCTCGCACTTAACTTTAGCGATCAAAAAAAATATGAAGAAGCAGAAGCTCTTTTTATTGAGATCATCGAATACGTGAAAATCATTGATGATCAAGAACTGCTCGGTATCGTTTATTATGACGCTGGCTTTATTCAGTCGAGACAAAACCGTCACAAGAAAGCGCTGGAATACTTTAAAAAAGCACTTCATCTCCCAGCATACCGGAAGTCCGCACACTCCTATGTATCGTGCCTCTATGAAACTGTGCGTTCCTGTTATAAAGAAAATTTAACCGATGAAGGAATGAAGTATATTCAAAAAGGATTAAAAGAAGCCGTTGCTTCACAATTTGATATATTAAGAATCAAGTTCCAAATCTTATTTCTTCTTTACAGCCAAACGCCAAAGGCAGATGAGCAGATTGCAAGGCTCGTCACATGCCTTGAACGAAAAGAAGCTTGGATTGATCTTAAGGATCTGCTTGCCGATGTCTCAGATTTTTATAAAAAAAAGGGCGACTTTGAGCGAGCCGCCTTTTTTATCATGAGAGGCTGATGTCAGCCTGCTCGTTATCGAATTGTATTCACTAATCCAAGCATTTGATCACCCATCGTAATCGTTCTTGAATTCATCTGATAGGAGCGCTGTGTTGTCATAAGATCTGTTAATTCTTTAGACATGTCCACATTCGACGTTTCAAGTGCACCTTGCTGAAGCTGAATCGCTTGGCGGTTTGCTCCATTTAGTGCCGTTAATGCACCTTGATAAGTACCGTCAACTGAGAACAAATTATCTCCTTCAGAGACAAGTGCTGAAGAGTTATTGACTTGTACAACCCCTAAATTCACTTGCTGATTCGGTTGATTGTCTCTTGAAATGGCTGTTAGACGTCCATTTTTATCAATTGAAATATCACGGAAATTCGCATTTAAGACGATTTCATTTCCGTTTTCATCAAGAATCGGATGGCCTTCGCTAGTGACAAGCTGCACTTGATTACGATTATTGCCTGGCTGTAAGTAAAGAGAACCGTCTCTTGTATAACGAATATTACCGCCGGCATTGACCTGCATATACTGAGATGGCGCTCCAAATGCAACATCAAGATCACGACCTGTTTCTTTAATCGAGCCTTGCAGAGAGTTAATGGACGCATTGACCATCGTACCCGTCCCAAGCCTTAGCCCATCAGGTGTCAGACGACTGTTTGCCACCTGTGCATTTTTTTCATCCACTTGGTTGAACTGTTGTCTGATCAGCTCTGAGAAACGGGTATTTTTCGCACGGTACCCTGTTGTTTCACTGTTCGCGATGTTATTACTGATAATATCAAGCTGCTTTTGTACTTCGTTCATTGATACAGCTGCATTGATCATCGTTCTAAGCATGAGAATCCTCCTTTCTTTTTCATTTCTTGATTAGTACACTCTGCCGATTTCATTCACTGCTTTTTCTAAGCTTTTATCATACGCCTGAACCACTTTTTGGTTTGTTTCAAATGCTCGATAGGCGGTTGTCATTTCTGTATATGATTTCGTCACATCCACGTTCGATAGCTCCGATACACCTTGACTTAACGTATAGGACATTTGACCGTTATTGACTGCGCTTGGCAGGGGCTGGTTATCAGCTGTACGGTATAAATCATTTCCTTCTCTCGCTAAATTCCTTGTATCCATCGCAACACGCACATCAATTTGCCCGAGATTTTGTCCATTTTCACTCACAGTTCCATCTGCATTCACTTTGAAATTCTCACTCTGAACCGTAATTGGCTGACCTGTGACAGAAAGAAGGGCACGTCCATTGATAGTCAACTGATTTTGTGCGTTCATTGTAATCGAGCTACTTTTCGTATAACGAACGCCTTCTGGGGTATTGACCGCATAAAAGAGCGCTGATTTCTGATTGGTCTCCGGGTTGATCGGCACATTATTTTCGACTAGTGCGACATCCGTTGTTTGATCTGTTGTTTTTAAAGTTCCTTGTGTAAATTGAGGGATCAGTTCCTGCATATATGTCCCCGTATTAATGCCGCCAATCGGCGTTTGCTGCGGAACACTAAAACCTTTGCCTGAGGAAGTTTGAAAACGTCCTGACTCCATTCGGCTTAGCAGCATTTCTGGAAATGCCCGCATGGTCCCCTCATCCGCTTTATATCCTGGCGTATTCGCATTTGCGATATTATTTGAAAGCATTTCTGTCCGCCGCTCTTGAGCGATCATGGCAGATGTTGCGGTATATAGTCCTTTTAACACGTGCTCACCTCATTAAAATTCTTTCACATGACCTAAACACAATCTTCTATGAAATATATCGGCATATTTGCAGGGTTCTTTAATAAAAATCCCCCATTCTTTCGAAAAAGAATGAGGGACATCATTAGCTGAGTTTACGCTTTGGCAGCTTGTCCATATTATCAAGCATGACGCCAGTACCAACAGCTACACAATCCATCGGATTCTCAGCAACGAAAACTGGTACTTTCAGCTCTTCTGCAAGCAATTGATCAAGCCCGTTTAGAAGAGCTCCGCCACCTGTAATGATGACGCCGCGATCAATAATATCAGCTGATAATTCAGGCGGTGTTCTCTCAAGAACTTGCTTCGCAGCCTGAACAATCGCAGATACAGATTCACGCAATGCTTCTTCTACTTCTTTGCTTGTGACGGTAATCGTTCTTGGTAATCCTGTCACCATGTCTCGTCCACGAATTGAAATCTCTTCGTGACGTGCGTCTGGGAATACCGTTGCAACTTGGATCTTAATATCCTCAGCCGTGCGTTCACCGATCAACAGCTTGTACTCTTTTTTAATGTAGTTGAGAATTTCCAGATCAAATTTGTCTCCAGCCATTTTAATAGAAGAGGCGGTTACAATGTCACCCATTGAGATGACAGCGATATCTGTCGTTCCGCCTCCAATATCTACGACCATGTTTCCACTTGGCTGAAAAATATCCATACCAGCACCAATAGCTGCTACTTTTGGCTCTTCTTCAAGAAATACATGCTTACCGCCGCTTTTTTCAGCAGCTTCTTTGATCGCCTTCTGCTCAACAGATGTAATATTTGTTGGGCAGCAGATGAGCATACGCGGCTTAGAGAATAGCCCTTTCACATTTAATGAGTTAATAAAATGCTTGAGCATCGCTTCAGTTACTTCAAAATCAGCAATTACGCCATCTTTTAATGGACGAATCGCAACAATATTCCCAGGCGTACGTCCAACCATACGTCTAGCCTCTTCTCCAACAGCCAAAACTTTCCCGCTGTTTTTGTCAAGAGCTACAACAGATGGTTCATTTAACACAATTCCTTTTCCTTTGACATGAATCAGTACATTGGCAGTACCAAGATCAATTCCAATATCCCTAGCAAACATCTATATATATCCTCCTTGAAAATCTGTTTCCATAGCAAATACCACATTCTGCCCTAATTATATATTCTATCATAATTTGCAGAAAAAAAGATATTTCTTTACAAAAGTCTTTACAAAATTTGTGGTTAGAAACTACCGATATGAGGAAGATATATATATCATGTTTATGAACAAAGAACTAAACTTATTGTTTCACAGGCTCGCCTTCTAAAATTTCTTCTTTTTTATACTTTAATTTAGTGGCTTCTCCCCCTCGCAAGTGGCGGATTGATTTATGATAATCCAGTATCTCCTTCACTTCATTAGCCAGATCTGGATTAATTTCTGGCAGTCTTTCTGTTAGATCCTTGTGTACAGTACTTTTAGAGACTCCAAATTCTTTCGCAATTACACGAACGGTTTTCTTTGTCTCCACGATATACTTTCCTATCTTGATTGTTCGCTCTTTGATGTAATCGTGCACACCACTCGACCTCCCTAAAATGGATGTGAGAAGTGTGAAATGAGATTCGTATCAATATTATCCATTTTCAGAGGCGCTTGTTCGTCTTAATTTCTCATCCATTAGGTAGTAAATGCCAAACACGATCCCTCACCTCAAACACTCTCTTTGTCAGGTTTGTAACAGTGTATTAGCATTGCATAGGGAATATGCTAAAAATGAAGATGGGACAAGGGATTTATCAGAAAATGCAATCATTTCGAGTGGCGAAAATTTTCACTTTACAAGAATGGGTCGAGCACGTAAAATAGAAAAGGTGATTTTATTTACCTAGCTAAATATTGAATAAAGGTGAGCATATGGATACGTTAAATAGAGAGTGTTTACATCAAATACACCAAAGCGCACGCCTGCTGTCTAAAAAGGCGAACGAAGCGCTTGCTGCTTATGACTTGTACATGTCCCAATGGACTGTACTTTTTTGTTTGGATACATTCGGCCCGAAAACCCAAAAAGACATTTGGACATATTTGAACGTCGAAGCCCCAACCATTACCCGAACCGTAACCCGTCTAGAAGCAAATGGCTGGGTGCAACGTGTACAAGGAAAAGACAAACGTGAAAATCTGATCGTGATGACAGATGATGCTAAGGCCCGATTTGAAGAAATCAAACGTACGATGGAACAATTTGAAGAAGAATGTCTTTCAGATCTCACCCACGAAGAAAAACAACTCCTCCATACACTTTTACACAAATTATCAACTGAATAGGAAGTGACATACATCATGAACGAACGCATTTGGACGAGAGACTTTATCATGATTGTCCTGGTGAATTTATTTACGTTCACCTCTTTTTATGCCCTTTTAACCTTGCTGCCTATTTACACAATGGATGAACTAAATGGAACAGAATCACAGGGCGGTCTCCTTGTGACGGTCTTCTTATTGTCCGCCATTGTGACAAGACCGTTTTCTGGAGCGATTATTGAGAAATTCGGTAAAAAACGGATGGCGATTTTCTCCTCAACGGCATTTGCCTTACTCACTTATTTATACATCTCAATTGATCAATTCCAAACACTTCTCATGCTGCGTTTCGTGCAAGGCATCTTTTTTAGCATTTTGACGACAGTAACCAGTGCCATTGCGGCAGATATGATTCCAAAACATAAACGCGGGGAAGGACTCGGCTACTTTGTCATGTCCATGAACCTCGCTGTGGTTATCGGTCCATTTATCGCACTCAATCAAGTAGGAAAAGTAGGATTCCATTCCTTATTCCTTCTTTTTTCCATTATCGTTACCATTGGTGCCGCTTTTACGATGCTGATCAGACAGCCAGAGCTTGAAGATGGGGGTAGTGTCGTCTTCCGATTTACTTTTTCTCATCTGTTTGAAAAAGGTGCATTAAAAACAGCGGCGGTCGGCATCATTATTTCATTCTGTTATTCGCCGATCATTTCATTTATTTCAGTCTATGCCAATTCCCTTCACTTGATGGGGGCAAGCAGCTATTTCTTTATTGTGTTTGCGGCAGCGATGCTTGGATCACGTCCATTTACAGGCAGACTTTTTGACCGAGTAGGACCTCACATTGTGATCTATCCTTCGATTGCTCTTTTTGCGATTGGTTTATGGATGCTGACAGCTACACATTCAGCTACAATGCTTCTTCTATCAGGTGGTGTCATTGGACTTGGCTATGGATCGCTAGTACCATGTTTACAAACACTTGCCATTCAGCACTCACCAGCTCACCGTACAGGCTATGCGACGGCTACTTTCTTCACTTTATATGATACGGGTATTGCTGCTGGCTCATTTGTATTTGGTCTTCTTGTCAGCTTCACAGACTTTTCAAATGTATATCTCATTGCAGGTATTGTTGTCTTGCTCAGTATGATTGTTTTTTATTGGAGCGAACGAAAGCCCCAAGAAGCAAAAGCACAGAAGGTCTCCCTATCAGAATAGGATTCTATTTTAAACTTCAACGGAAACATGCTAAAATATAGGATGTTTCAAATAAACGATTATTTGAAAAATAGTTGGCATTAAGCGAAGGTATAGGTGATGTTTTGAATTACGAACTGTTTAAAGTGATACACGGGATGGCTCATCATTCTGAGTTTTTAGATCAGGCCATGATTTTCATTACGAAAAAGGCCATTCTTGTGTACGCCCTTGTCTTATTGATTTGCTGGTTTTTAGGTAATCACAAATTTAAGAAGCATGTCTTCTTTTCCGGTGTAACGGGCATCGCGGCACTTATTGTCAATTTTGCGATTACACTGTTTCATTATGAGGAGCGACCGTTTGTGGCGCATAAAGTCGACACACTCATTCCGCACTCAGCAGACGCTTCCTTCCCAAGTGACCATACAACAGGTGCACTGGCTCTTTCACTTGCCATTCGATCTCGTAATAAAAAGCTTGGCAACATCTTGCTCGTCTTTGGATTACTCACAGGATTCTCCCGCATCTGGGTCGGTCACCATTATCCACTAGATGTTTTAGGCAGCTTGATCGTATCCATTGTGGTCGTGTTTATCATGAATAAATTATGGAAGTTCTTTGACTCTCCAATTGATCGCATCGTCACTTTCTATGAGACAATTGTAGGGAAAATATTCAGAAGGAAGCAAAAGGATCAGGGCTCTGACCTGTCTAACTCTTAAGCGGCTTGCGATAACGTGATGAAGAATCTTCTTCCACTTATCGCGCCGCTTTTTTTATTGAATGTCCTCCTCTGACCTTGTTCGAAAAATAAAGACTGACACCGATGCCGATAAGGGAAATGATAATCAACGTCCAACCTAACTGCTCAAAATGTGGACCAGCAATTTCATCCCCAAACAGCATACCGAGAACAGCAGACGATAGAATAGAACCAAGGTAGCGGCATGTTTGAAAAAGCCCAGAGGACGTGCCAATCATATGCTGAGGGCTTGCCTTGAGCATCGCAGCTTGTAGCGCAACATTTCCAATCCCGTAACTAAGTCCAAGCAGCGCTAGAACCAGCCCTTTTCCCCATAATGGTGCCGGAATAAAAAAGAAGGTCATCGCAGACGCCCCAGCCAGCATCAATACCGCACTGGCTAATACCGGATGGCGTTCATCCCCGCGGTCCACCCACTTTCCCGTCAGCGGAGAGATAATGATGCTCACCCCAGACATGCAAAGCATAAAAAGACCCGTCATTTCCACACGCCAGCCTAATTCATCTTGGAAATAGCTCGGCAAACCAAAGAAAAGACAATAGAAAAAGATATTTAAAATGATAAATTGCACATACACGAGTGAAAGCCGCTGCTCCTGTCTGAACATCCGAATTTGAATAAACGGTTCATCCACCTGATACTCCCACCAAATAAAAGCGCCTGCACTCACGAGACAAAGAATCCCCTGTACATATTGAATGCCATGACCTAGTGATAATAAAAACGAAAGCAGAAGGACAATACAAACTGTAAAAAGCAACATGCCTGGCAGATCGAGCTTCCGTATCGTTTCACCTATACGTAGCTTTCTCTTTTTCTGCTCCTTTGGAAACAAAGATAGTCCAAGAAAGAAGCTGATCAAAATAAAAGGCAGATTCACTAAAAAGATAGCCGGCCAGCCACCGATTGTCATCAAAAAGCCGCCAAGTGTCGGTCCAAGCGCCGTCATCGCTGAAGCAAAAATGGACAATACCGCTAACGCCGATGCCTGCTTGTCTTGAATATGATCCCGAATGAGTCCGACACCAGAAGGATAAATGGCACTGCTCCCAATTGCCTGCAATAGCCGGATCACAATCAGCACCGCAAACGTCGGGGCAAACGGCGCACAGATGGCTGAAACCGCCACAAGACCCAGTCCGAATAAAAATAATGTTCTCCGGCTCATCACATGATCCCCAATCCGGCCGCTCACCGGCTGCGTCACCGCACTAGCTAAATAAAAAGACGAAATAAGCCAAGATACAGTCGTAAATGACAAACCGAATTCATGTTGGATTTGATGCAAGGCCAAAGAAATCATTGAGGAATTCAACGGATTTAACATCGTCCCAAAGGCAATAGCAGTTAAAAAAACTTTTCGGTTGTCCCTCCACTTCTTCATACACCGACCCCCTCTTTATGTTCTGGCATGTTTCCTTCCGTTATTATGAGATTCATTTCCCTTTTTTACCCTGATCAATTCAAGTTCTCTCTTGGAAAAGCAAGACATACATTTTAAAAAGGGCGAGTGTTGGAAAAACACATATGAAATTGAGAATATGAGGAACAAATGGTAAGATGCTACACATATTTAAAAGCCTACTTTCTCCTTATATGGAGAACGGCTGAAAAGGAGGAGAAGCTTATTATTAAGAAAAGACGGTTTTGGGTCCCAGCCCTTTTCTCGGTTGCAGTATTACTTCTGTCTTCGTGTGGTTCAAATGAAACAAATGGGAACGGAGATAAACGTAATTCTACAGCGAAAGGGTCGCCAATTTTGGAGGATGGAAAATTTATATTTGCAGCATCAGGTGAATTTCACCCGTTCAGTTACATGGATGGAAATCAGATGTCAGGCTTTGATATCGATGTAGGCAATGCGATCAGTGACAAACTAGGCCTTGAGCCTATACAGAAGAAATATAAGTTCGCAGGCATCGTCGAAGGTGTGAAATCAGGAAAATTTGATGCGGCAGTTGCAAGTCATACCATCAATGAGGAACGAAAAAAACACGTCCTTCTTTCTAAGCCCTACTACTACTCTGGTCCGCAAATTTTCACAAGACCTGGAGCAGACATTCAACATGCTGATGATTTAAAAGGCAAAGAAATCGCTGTTTCAAAAGGCTCGTCCTACGCTGATATTGCAAAGGAACATAGCGGGCAGGAACCAAAATATTACGACAGTGATGTAGTCGCTTTAGAAGCACTAGCAAACGGAAAACACGATGCAGTCGTGACGGATTTCGCCACAGGTGCAGAAGCCATGAAGAAAAAATTAAAGATCGAAGCGCAGGAAAGACTCGGACAAAGCGAGCAGGCAATTGCTGTATCTAAAGAAAATGAACAGCTCATAAAAGAGATCAACGATGCGATTGACGCATTAAAAAAGGACGGAACATTAAAACAAATTAGCGAGAAATACTTTGATGAAGACATCACGGTCAAACAAAATTAAAACCACGATTGTGCGCCTTTTTTAGGCGCACTTTCTTCAAATGGAGATGATTGTTTTGCCTACCCTATCACATTTTTTTCAGACGCTGATTGATTCAAGAGGTATTTTTTTAGAAGGAATGCTACTCACCTTACAGCTCACTGTGATCAGTATCTTTATCGGCATGTTCATCGGGCTCTTCTTTGCTTTATTGAAAATATCACGCGTGACTGTCTTCGGTTATATCGCCAACGCCTATATCTTCCTTGTACGCGGCACACCACTGATTGTTCAAATTTTCATCCTATATTTTGGACTGACAGAATTAAATATCCCCGACTTCTGGGCCGCTTCCATTGCGCTCGCCTTTCATAATGGAGCGTATATAGCAGAAATATTCAGAGGCGCCATCCAATCGATCGATCAGGGACAAAAAGAGGCAGGACGCTCTCTTGGCATGGGACGTTTTCTAACAATGAGACGCATCATTCTCCCGCAAGCGATGCGACGCGCCCTCCCCCCTCTTGGCAACCAGTTCATTATCGGCTTAAAAGATTCATCACTCGCCGCCTTTATTAGCGTCAATGAACTATTTAACGTCGCCACGACCCAAGGCTCAAACAGCTTTGACAATATGACCTATTTACTTGTTGTAGCCGTCTATTACTTAGTTCTTGTCCTGCTGTTAACATTCGCTGTCCAAACCTTTGAGAAGAAACTATCAGTCAGTGACCATTAGGAGGAGAAACATGACAGAATCAAAGGAACTCATTCGTGTTGAAAAACTCAATAAACACTTCGGAGAACTGCATGTTTTAAAGGATATCGACCTCACTGTTTATGAAAATGATGTGGTCGTCTTAATTGGAGCCAGTGGCTCTGGAAAAAGCACCTTGCTCCGCTGTATGAACTTTTTAGAAATCAAAAATGATGGAGAAATCATCATTGATGGGAGTCCTGTTCACCCAAAACGCGATCAATTAAACGAGATGCGGCAAAAAATAGGCATGGTGTTTCAGCATTTTAACCTCTTTCCGCATAAAACTGTGCTTGAAAACATCATCGAGGCGCCTGTTATGGTGAAAAAAACAAAAAAGACTCAAGCTGTATCAGAAGCCAATGTCCTGTTAGAAAAGGTCGGACTTGCGGATAAAGCCAACGTATATCCTTCTAAGCTATCAGGCGGTCAAAAGCAGCGTGTGGCTATTGCAAGAGCTCTCGCCATGAAACCAGATGTCATGTTATTTGACGAACCTACGTCTGCCCTCGATCCAGAGCTTGTAGGCGAGGTACTGCAAACAATGAAAAGTCTCGCAAAAGAAGGCATGACGATGGTTATCGTCACACATGAAATGGGCTTTGCGAAAGAAGTCGCCGATCGTGTCGTCTATATGCACGAAGGCCGTATCGTCGAAGAAGGCACGCCATCAAAATTGTTCGATTCTCCTCAAGAGGAACGAACCAAAGTCTTTCTCAGCTCCATTTTATAGGTCAAACGCCCTTTATTTGTCGTGCTCAATGCACGTTTTTTCTCATATTTCACGAACTTTTCATCCATTTATATTGAATATAACCAAAAACCATGTAAGATTAACTTACATGAATATGTTATATATGACTTTTCTCTCTATAATGAGGAATTAAGAAATCAATTAATTCTGAATGATTCAGGGGGAATGCAGCATGCAAATGGGTGATACAGTATTTATGTTCTTCTGCGCACTACTTGTGTGGTTAATGACACCGGGTTTAGCCTTATTCTACGGAGGACTCGTGAGAAGTAAAAACGTCTTAAGTACAACCATGCACAGCTTAACTTCACTAGCGATCGTGTCTATCGTATGGATCATGTTCGGCTATTCCTTGGCTTTTGCGCCAGGCAATGCATGGATTGGAGGCTTAGACTGGATTGGACTAAAAGGCGTTGGCTTTGAACCTGGTTCCTACAGTGAGACCATTCCACATTCATTGTTCATGATGTTCCAAATGACCTTTGCCGTCTTAACAACAGCCATCATCTCAGGTGCCTTTGCTGAACGAATTCGTTACTCAGCGGTCGTCGTGTTTACACTCCTTTGGGTCACATTTGTATACGCGCCAGTCGCACACTGGGTATGGGGCGGCGGTTGGATTGGCGAAATGGGTGCACTCGACTTCGCTGGAGGAAACGTGGTTCACATTTCATCAGGTGTTGCAGGTCTAGTCGTAGCGATTGTGCTCGGGAAGCGTAAAGAAGCAGCAAGCTCTTCTCCTCACAATTTGATTTATACCCTTCTTGGCGGAGCTGTCATTTGGTTTGGATGGTTTGGCTTTAACGTTGGAAGTGCTCTTACCTTAGACAGTGTCGCAATGTATGCCTTTATTAACACCAATACAGCTGCTGCTGCGGGAATCATTGGCTGGCTGTTAGTCGAGTGGATGATCAACAAAAAACCGACCATGCTCGGCGCGATTTCTGGAGCCATCGCAGGTCTTGTGGCAATTACACCTGCCGCAGGTTTTGTCACACCTTTTGCTTCTATTATCATCGGAATCATCGGCGGCATCGTGTGTTTCTGGGGAGTCTTCTCACTCAAAGCCAAATTTGGCTATGATGATGCACTAGATGCATTCGGACTTCACGGAATTGGCGGGACTTGGGGAGGAATTGCAACAGGGCTTTTCGCAACAACCTCTGTCAATGACGGCGGAGCCAATGGCTTATTTTACGGAGATCCCAGCTTACTTTGGAAGCAAGTCGTCGCTATTGTTGCCACTTATGCCTTTGTAGCTGTTGTGACATACGTAATCATCAAAGTGGTCAATCTCTTCTTTAAGATTCGCGCAACCGAAGAAGAAGAATCAGTGGGTCTTGATTTAACCATGCATGGGGAAAAAGCTTATCAAGATTAATGAAAAAGGGGTGTCTCTATGAGCAAAATGTATAAAGTGGAGATTGTCACACGTCCAGCCAATTTTGAAACATTAAAGGTGGAGCTTGGAAAGATTGGTGTCACTTCCATTACCTTTTCGAATGTACACGGCTGCGGTTTACAAAAGGGACATACAGAGCTATACCGCGGCGTCAAAAAGGAAAGTAATGTGTACGAACGATTAAAGATTGAAATCGTCCTAAGCGAAGTACCTGTCGAACAGGTCGTTGAAACAGCTCAAAAGGTACTTCGTACAGGCGAACCAGGGGATGGGAAAATTTTTATATATGAGATAGAAAATACAATCAACATTCGGACAGGTGAAGAAGGACCTGCCGCACTCTAAACCATCCCCCGCCGAGTGCGGGGGATTTTTTAAAGACAGAAAAAAACCTCTGCATGATTCATATACAGAGGTTTCAAGACTTAAGATTGTTTTGTTTCTTCAGATTGACTGCTGTCTTTAGAGGAATCAGAAGACTTTTCTTGATCAGAGGATTTCCCCTTCTCATCAGACTTTTCTTCAGATTTTTCTCCAGCAGGCTCTTTGGCCTTATCTTCAGCAGCAGGTTCCTTCGTTTTTTCATCAGCTTTTGGCTGAGCAGGTTCTTTTGCTTCTTCCGTCACTTCTTGCGCGGCCTTTTCAATAGTCGAAACAGGCTTGTCAATGAAGCTAAGTGGATTAAGCGCTAAACCTTCCATACGAATTTCAAAATGCACATGGTTGCCGCTTTCAGCACCATAAAGATTTTTACCAGAAGCACCGATGACATCATTCTGCTTCACTTCATCGCCTTCTTTAACACTCACTTGTGACAACGATTGATAAACAGTCGATAATCCATCTTCATGTTCAATTTCAACGACGTGACCGAGAACTGGATCTTTTTTCGCTTGAACCACTGTTCCACTAAGAGCAGCTGTGACATCAAACACTTTGCCATCTTTATCTGCAAGATCAATACCTTTGCTCAAGGTATAGGTGTTATTATAGTTTACAAGTGCTGCTTCTTTTTCTTTTTGATCAGCATCTGCTTCATAGAACTTTTTCACGACAGAAACATTATCAGAATTCTGGACTGGCATGGCAACATTTTCAATTGGCTTTCCAACTTCAACGGCATCATCACGCTGTTCTTGCCCTGTTTGGTTTCCATCAGATAGTTGGTCTTTCACATCTTTTGATACAGCTTGATACCAAAGAACGGCTGTTAACACGACCGCTGCGCTGACCAAGTAAATTGCAGGGAATACCCAGCGCTTACGGAAAAATTGCTGAACTTTTGTGATTTTGGAAGTACGTTTCTTTTCTTCCTCTCTCATTTTTCATCACCTCAGCAACATTCTGAACACTTTTCAAAAAATATATACACACGAAATCATTTTTCTTTTTATTTTGCGCAATCGCATCAATAATATGTATGATGAATGAAAAAAAGATGGGGGACTTTAATGTGAAAACTTTCAACCGTATAGCAATAGAAGATGACCTCAAAGCAATCGTTGATATTTACAATTCGACTATTGCTTCAAGAGAAGTAACCGCCGATACAGAACCAGTTTCAGTTGAAGACCGCCGGCAATGGTTTTTGAATCATTCAGAGAAAAGACCTCTCTATGTGAAAACAGATGAGGATGGACATATTTACGGCTGGCTCAGCTTTGAAACGTTTTATGGAAGACCCGCATACAACGGGACCGTTGAAATGAGTATTTACTTAAACCAAGACGATCGAGGGCGAGGCTTAGGATCACTTTTTTTACAAGAGGCCATTGAGTTGGCACCTTCACTAGGCATTCGAACATTACTCGCCTTTATTTTCGGGCACAACGAAGCCAGCATTCGATTATTTAAAAAGCACGGCTTTGAAACATGGGGTCACTTGCCACGCATCGCAGAAATGGACGGCAGCAGGTACGATTTAGACATTCTAGGAAAAGAATTATAAAACGAGCGTCTCTCCAACAAAGAGACGCCTTTTATGATGCGTGTAACAACTGTTCAAACTGTTTCGCATTTTGAACAGCCTTTCTTTGGAGGATGATGCCATGTTCATCTATCAGAATCGCTTGCGGAACCACAGTTACCCCATACAGCTCCATGATTTGCGAAGAGCGCACATACACAGCTTGATCAGGCAGCAATTGAAGAAGCAATGCATCATCTCCTTGTTCATCTCCATTGATGCAAATGAATTGAGTATCACCGCTAGAAATGTGCTGACGCATATCAGACAAAATGCTTTTGCATGTCATACAAGTGGTATTTACAAATAACAGCATCACGGCTCTTCCGTTCTGTAAATACTCCTTTAAAATAACCTTATCTCCTAAATGTGTATAGCTTCGAAATAACGGCGCACCATCACCAACATCCGCTTCCTTTAATTCAATCCCATCAAGGGATTTAATTTTACTCATAAATTTTCCGATAAAGCGGGCAAGCAAAAACACGACCGCCAACTGAGCAATGACAATGAATAACACAATAATTAGTAGAATATCAGTCATTTCACTTGGTCTCCTTCTATAAACGATTCAAATTGATTCATCCATTTTCTTTTGAACATCATGATTGTTTTCCCAACCGCTATAATCAAACAGACAGCCACTGCAATCAGAAAACAAATAATATGAAATGGCCACGGAATTGTTTCTACATAGGGATGTACATAAAACAACCCAATCACAAGAGCCAGCATCGACACATTACGAATCACAATTCCCCAGTGAAGGCGGTCATTTTCAAGCAAACCTCCACAGCCGCATGAAATGTGACGATGTCCTCTCAATAAATTGAAGGTGACCGCTCCAGTATAGATACATAAAAGTGCTGTAAGACCAATCGCAGGTACAAGAGACATGTTCCACACGAACAATAAACCCGTACAAGCCAATTCAACAGTCAAAAACAAATAAAACATGGGCGCCGTGAGCGCAGGAGGCAGCAGTCGATAAGCATTCATCTGCTGAATATGCGCCGTTTGTTTTCTCACTTTATCAAGCCATGAACCTGCAAAGATGATTCCTAATAAATAGACACCTATAAAATAAAAGACACTCACCTTACGCCATCTCCTTTTGTTGAAATAGTTGGGATTGTGCCTCGTAAAGTCTTTTGTACTCTCCATCTAGCGCCATCAGCTCTTCATGGTTCCCCTCTTCAACGAAAGCACCATCTTTCATCACGATAATCCGGTCTGCTAAGCGGGCCGCTCCCATACGGTGGGTGATAAACAAGACCCCTTGATCCTGCGTATGATCGAATAGCTTTCGAATGAGTGAAATCTCCGATAGCGGATCGAGAGCAGAAGTCGGTTCATCTAAAATGATAAAATCACTTTCTCTAAAAAAGGTTCTCGCCATCGCAAGCTTTTGCCATTGTCCCCCAGATAGTTCATGACCTTCTTCAAAAAACCGGCCAAGCTGCGCATCGTATGTTTCTTCCATTTGATGAATTCTTTTCTCTATGCCTGCTTGCCGTGCAGCTGAGATCATGCGCTCTTCCTTATCTATTTCGTTGATACGGCCAAATCCAATGTTTTCTTTCACAGTGAATTCGTACTTCATAAAATCTTGAAAAAGGACGGCCATTCTCGCATGATATGTTTTTTTATAAATGGTCGAAATCGATTCACCATTGACCCTTTGCATATTCGGCTTGTCTGGATCATATAAACCGGTCAAGCATTTAATCAAGGTCGTCTTACCTGATCCGTTATCCCCCACCAATGCAATGCGTTCACCTTTATCGATATGAAAATGTATATGTTCAATAGCAGGCGTTTTCATATTCGGATAGGTAAAAGAGAGATTTTCTAGCGTAATGGACTGAATACATTCAATCCTACGAAGCGATGCCGCTTCCTCTGTCTGCTCATCAATTTCTTCTTCTCTCTTTTGAAAAGTTCTCATTTCATCAATATAGAGACTCGTTTCATATAAACTAGAACATTCCCTCGTCAAATCCTGAAAACCACTTTGAATATTTTGCACAGCTTGGAGCACAGCAACAAACGTACCCGCAGCTAATTTCTTTTGAAAGATAAGAAAGACAATAAAAAGACCACAGCACACATAGGCAAATGTCATAAGCAATCCGCCTGCCATCTCCCAGCGAACCTGACGTTTTAGTAATTTATATTTTTCATCTGCACTTTTTACATAATGACCTTGCCATTTTTGAAGAAGATAATTTCCAATTCCATATAAACGGATTTCCTTCAATGAATCTCGCTGCGCAACAAGATCAGACACATACATTTCTCTTCGATCATTGGCCGTTAACATGCGGTTTAATTGATACCGTGCACCTCCAAAGAAAAGCTCAATCCACAAGACAGGCAGAGTACATAAGATCAGAATGACCGCCAAGCCCCAATGGATACCAATCATATAAATGAGAAGTGATACAACAGTAATCAATGCGCTCATGATTGTAAAAATACTTCTAACCATACTCAGAACATGCTGATGACTGTTCATCACACGTTGACTTTCATTATAAAAAGACGGGTGTTCAAATGTAATATATGGAAGCCTGATCGCTTTTTGAAGCAATTCACCCTTCAAATGCAAACCAATCAGATTTGTCGCTTTCTGCTGACTAAGCTGAAGAATGAATTGAAGCCCATATCCTAAAATCACAATGACCATTTGCAACCCAAATAACCTTAAGACCTTTTGAATATCTCCTGAAGAAGTCATGAATAAAATAATTTCATTAATCAATGTTTGAATAATCCAGACACTAGCCAAAGGCATAAAGCCAACGATCACTTGGATGAATAGAGTTAATAGAAGATATGATCGACTTCTTTTCCAAGTATAGGAGATTGCATATAAACAATGGTTCACTGTACTCATCAAACGCTCCACCTTACACCATTTAGTATAATTGACATATTTTTGATATTTATATTATGATAGCTCTGCGTAACTTCATTCTGAGAGGACGATATACGATGACTTCAATCTTACTTTTACAGCTAACTCTTATTCTTTGCAGCCTTTTATTGACGATCGGAATCATGATCTATTTAAAACATCAGATGGAATTAATCATCTTACCGATCCAGCATGTTGGACAAAAATTTGTTCATCCGCTACTCGAAAAACCATCACCTATTCAAATAAATGATCTACTGCAAACCAATCACAAGCAGCAGCTGCTTATATTCACTGACACAGCATGTCCGCATTGCAGCCCATCACTGGAACAATTCCTAGAAACGAAAAAGCAGCGTCAATTAGACATTTCTTTTAGTATTTTTCTAAAGAATGGGAAAAAAGAGGATCAAGAATTATATCGTGATAACCAAACCAACATGCGAATTATCTCAGTGGACGAACAAATGATAGGCGCCTTTCATATTGAAGAGTTTCCATATTACATCATGGTAGAAGAAGATGAAACAATCTCATATGCAGCCCCTTTTCCGGATGGTCTTTATTCAAGGTTTTCTGCAAAATAAACATAAATGAGGCATGTGAAGATAAAAAACACACGCCTCATTTTTTTATTAGTTTGAATCTGCCTGTATATCCTGATCCTTTTCCCTTGCGGCGATTTCACTCGCTTCACTTGAAGCTGTGGCTTGTTCCTCAGCTTGTTCAAACTCACTGCGAGCCTCATTTGAAATATCTACTTGGTCACCATGCTGATTCACAGTAACGGACGAAGAAGACGATTCTTTTTGAACCTCTTTCTCTAGTTCCTTTAATTTAGACACATGAAGCTCTAAATCTTTTCCTTGCTGAACTAGAGTCAGTTGTTGAAATAATGCCTTTCTCTCTTCTGGAGAATGGTCGCCTTGAACAATTTTCGCTGCTTGGTTTAAAAAAGAATTGGATGTTTGACTCGCTTGACGACTGTTTGACGTCTGCATAGCATTTGTTAAGAATGAAATTGAAGATATGCTCATGCGTTCACATCCTATTAAATAAAATCCTTGAATTTAGCAGCCACATCTAATGCGTTCTTGGCTAGTACAAATCTCACCTGTATCACGATCCACGTAGTAACGGAAAGTTCCAACACCTTGAAGGAAACAAGTTGGCGCTGATTTGCATGAAGTGACTAATTTTTGCAAAATACATCTTGAAGCTGCAGGTTGAACATTGGTCATTTTGTTTAAGAAACGATCTAACATATGAATTCCACCTTCCAATTTTTATGGTAATACAACACAATAATAACCAATTACAAGACAACTAACAACATATTTTGATAATTTTACTAATTATTTTTAACTACTAATCTTATTTATGACATAAATTGACGTTAAAATTCATAGTAAATGTTACTTTTTTCTTATTCAAAGATAATTTATTTATCCATAAATAGTAAAGTGAAGATAGAAATTTTTAAAAATTGTTCTACATTCACTCTTCCTAAAGTACTACCTGCTCAAGTATGATAAAGAATGAATACATAAAGGAGTGAACACCATTGCAACAAACTGAGAAAATCATTCAATCTCTACATTCGATCACAAAGTGGGGAAAAGTTGGTAGTATATTTCTCTATATTTCAGGTGGCTTAGCTATTCTTATTGGTTTTTGGCTTGTTCTTCCTGCTGCCCTTGGCGTCTTCCTCATTATGATGGGAATCCATGTACAAAAATCTGTAAACGCAGCTGAACAATTAATTCAAGCTCCTGATACTTCTTATGAAGAGTTATTAGAACAATATGCTAAGATGATGAAAATGCAGACGCTATTTGCCATATCAAGTATTGTCACAGCCATTCTCTCATTCATCGCCATTATCCTGATGCTGATATTAGGCGGTCTAGCATTTCTTCAAGAAATTCCTAGTGACATTCAGCACTACGAAGGTGAATACGAAGAAGAGCTTGGTGACTTTTATTAATGGAGGGGGTATCAATGAACATTTGATACCCCTTTTGTTTGATATTTGACATTGTTTTACCCTTCTAAGCTTGACATTCTATCTTGATCATTTTAAAATACAAATCGTAACAATTACGAATTAAAGGAGGGTCCTATTACTGATGCGTGTAAAAATTACCTTAGCCTGTACTGAAACTGGTGACAGAAACTATATCACAACAAAGAATAAAAGAACGAATCCAGACCGACTGGAGTTAAAAAAATATTCTCCTCGGTTAAAGAAATATACCCTTCATAGAGAAACAAAATAATTTTTAGGTTTCAAATCGTAATCATTACTTTTTAAGAGAGGCGGAAATGAACATGAGCATTGGCAAAGGGACAGAAGGAAATGAATAAACGAATACCCGTTACAGTATTAAGCGGTTTTTTAGGAGCAGGAAAAACAACGATATTAAATCATGTACTACAAAATCGTAAAGGGTTAAAAGTAGCTGTTATTGTTAATGACATGAGCGAAATCAATATTGATGCAGAACTTATCAAACAAGGCGGTGAGCTCTCTCGATCAGATGAGAAGCTAGTTGAATTATCCAATGGTTGTATTTGCTGCACATTAAGAGAAGATTTGTTAATCGAAGTAGAGCGCCTATGTAAGACTGGCCATATTGATTATATTGTCATTGAGTCAACAGGTATTAGTGAACCTATTCCAGTCGCGCAAACTTTCTCTTATATTGATGAAGAAATGGGGATAGATTTGACGCGCTTTTGCCGGCTAGACACGATGGTTACTGTTGTAGATGCGAACCGTTTCTGGACCGACTTCCAGTCAGGAGAAAGTCTATTAGACCGTAAACAAGCCGTTTCCGATGATGACGAACGAGAAATTTCCGATTTACTTATTGATCAAATTGAATTTTGCGATGTGTTGATTATCAATAAGTGTGATCTAGTATCAAACTCAGAATTAGACCGACTTGAGCACGTGCTGACCACACTTCAACCAGAAGCATCTATCATCAGAACCTCAAAAGGGCAAGTAAAGCCAAGTGACATTTTAAATACTGGTTTATTTGATTTTGAAAAGTCCAGTGCTTCTGCTGGCTGGATTAAAGAAATCAACGCTGGGCATTCTCAGCATACGCCAGAAACAGAAGAATACCAAATCTCCTCCTTTGTTTATGAAAGAAGACTTCCCTTCCATACTGGCAGGTTAAATAATTGGTTAGATCAGATGCCAGAGCAAATAGTTCGCGCTAAAGGATTTACATGGCTTGCCACACATCATGATTTAACCATTTTAATTTCACAGGCTGGAAAATCTGTTGCGATTGAACCAATTGCCTACTGGATTGCTGCCTTGCCTGAGCAAGAAAAAGCACAGATATTAAAGCAAGAACCAGAGCTTCTTGATGAGTGGGACGCAGAATTTGGTGACAGGCATACAAAACTTGTGTTTATTGGCGTAGATTTACCTAAAGCAGATATCATTCGCACACTTGATCAATGCTTGCTCACACCTGAGGAATTTGATCAAGAATGGACTACGTTTGAAGACCCCTTTCAATGGAAAATCCAACATTAAGCCAGGAGGGTTTTAAGTGGCAAAAAAATCTAAAATTGCTAAAGAAAAAAAGCGGCAGCAGCTTGTATTGAAATATGCAGAATTAAGAAAAGAGTTGAAAGAAAAAGGTGAATATGAAGCTTTACGGAAATTACCTAGAGACTCTTCCCCTACTCGCTTAAAAAACCGCTGTGAGTTAACCGGTCGTCCTAGAGGTTACTTACGAAAATTTAAAATGTCTAGAATTGCTTTTCGTGAGCTTGCCTATAAGGGCCAAATTCCAGGAGTGAAAAAATCGAGCTGGTAAAGATTGAGTTGATCTTATCACAACTCCCATAAAAGTAAAGCAGTAAAAAATGTTGAAAAATCTATTTTCTAAGCATATCTCAACCTTTTTGAGCCACAAAATAACATTTTAAAAACCAGCAGAGTTTCTGCTGGTTTTTGATCATGACAGGATTCTAAGATGAATAGACCTATTTCTATAAAAGGATTTTCAACAATGATTATGACATTTTCTCTACTTTTCAAAAAATCATGATCATGATACTTTGTTGTCACTACCCACCGATGTATGACATTTCAACTTTTTTCTGATCTTTCTTCTGCTCTCTCTCAGCTGAATATTGATCATCTCTATTCGACCATAGTTCCTTCAATATGTTCTTTATATCTTCATTATCTTTTGTTGAGCGAATCACCCGCTTCAGATCAAAACCCGATGATGCAAAAAGACATGTAAACAATTCACCGCGAGCAGAAAGTCTCGCTCTATTACATGTTCCACAAAAAGCATCTGAAACAGAAGAAATAATGCCTATCTCTCCTGAACCATCTTGGTAAAAGAATCGGTTGGCTACTTCACCTGGATATTGAGGAGGTTCTGGTTTGATGGGAAATGTTGAATCAATTAGACCAATGATCTCTTTCTTTGTCATGACATGCTCTAGATTCCATTTGTTCGTATTTCCGACATCCATAAACTCGATAAATCTGAGAACATGTCCTTCTTTTTTAAAGTAAGCTGCCATTGGTAAAACATCCTGATCATTCACACCTTTTTGAACAACCATATTGATCTTAATAGCAAGTCCAGCTTTTTTTGCAGCTTCAATCCCATCAAACACTTTTTGGATAGAAATATTCCTTCCGTTCATTTGCTTAAAACGGTCAGGATTTAATGAATCCAAACTAATGGTGACTCTTTGAAGACCTGCTTTCTTTAACTTATCAGCATATACAGGTAAAAGCGTTCCATTAGTTGTCATCGCAATATCTTCGATTCCTGGAATTTTTGAGAGCTTTTCTATTAAGATAGGCAAATCTTTTCGCATTAAAGGTTCACCACCCGTGATGCGTATTTTTACCACACCTAGGTCCTTTGCAAAAAGGGTAGCAAGCTGTTCAATTTCTTCGAAACTAAGCAGTTCTTCTTTATTCAAAAAAGGATAATCTGGTCCAAAAATTTCAGCAGGCATACAGTACGTACATCTAAAGTTACAGCGATCTGTTACTGATATTCTTAAATCGCGCAATGGTCGATGTCTCCTATCCAATATACTGTCCATACTTTGCCTCCTATTCTGTTATACGCTGATGGTGAGTGTAGATATTAAAAGATTCTCCTCTGACAAATCCAACTGTCGTGATATTTAATTCTTCTGCCATATTAAGCGCCAGCTCAGTAGGTGCTGATTTTGAGATGACGATCGACACTCCTAGTTTTGCTGCCTTCAATAGAACTTCTGACGATATCCGGCCGCTAAACACAAGAATTTTATCTCTAAGTGGAATTTGATGAAGTAAACAGTATCCATAGATTTTATCTAATGCATTATGTCTTCCTATATCAGTTCTAGTGATGAATAGCTTTTCTGTATCACACAGTCCAGCATTATGCACACCACCAGTATGTTGAAACAATTGACTTTCTTCTTGTAAACATTTCATTAGACGTATACAAGTATCAGCAGAAATGTTGATTCGATCAATGGCTGTTTTTGCTGTTTTTACATCTTGGAGAAAATAAAAGTGTCTCCCTTTCCCACAGCAAGAACCAATCACCCGCTTTGTAAAATCTGATGACTGAAATCGGCTTGAGTGAACTAAATCAACATAGGCAAAGCCCATACTTTCATCTATTGTAAACCTTTTAATCTCATTTTCAAATCGAATGACTCCTTCTGAAGCTAAAAAACCGATCACCAATTCTTTCAAATGATCTGGTGAACAAACAAGTGTTACAAATTCCTCTCCATTCACGATCACAGTTAAAGGAAATTCTTCTACAACTTCATCTGTTTTGCAAGTAAATTGACCTTCACGGTATTGGTGTATGACTCGTTTCTTTTTAACAGAAGGATTCATTGTATGACCTTCCTTTCAGCACAAATTTAGTTATATGAACCAATCAAATTGTGATATTATTTTAAAAAGTCATAAAAATGTAACATATTTCTATCTTATCAAACTTTTTGATTGCTTTATATGGGGGGAACAAAATGAACAAATCGAAAAATCGCTGGCTCATCGCAACAAGTGCTGTGGGAATTCATTTATCTATTGGGTCTGTTTATGCTTGGAGTGTGTTTACGAATCCTTTACATCAGGCCTTTCAGTGGTCACTCACAGAAATAAGCCTGACCTTCAGTATTGCTATTTTATTTTTAGGATTATCTGCTGCTTTCATGGGGCATTTCGTTGAAAGATATGGTCCAAGGGCATCAGGGCTCTTCTCAGCCATTTTCTTCGGTATCGGGATGACAGGGTCAGGATTCGCTGTCCACATGTCCTCACTCCCTCTCCTCTATTTATTTTATGGTGTACTCGCTGGGATAGGATTAGGGGTAGGCTACATTGCACCTGTATCAACTTTAGTGAAATGGTTTCCGGACCGAAGAGGACTTGCAACCGGCTTAGCTATTATGGGTTTTGGATTTGCGTCTCTTATTTGCAGCCCAATTATCCAATATCTCATTGAAAAAGTAGATATCGCAAATACCTTTTACATTCTTGGAATTTCCTATTTTATGATCATGGTGATTTCATCTCTTTATTTATCACCACCAACACCTGATGACATCAAACAATTTGATGTGTTAAAAACAAATCAAAGAAAAATCCCTCAGGATTTATCACAGCTTACAGCAAATGAAGCGATCAAAACACGACGTTTTTATTATTTATGGCTCATGCTCTTTATTAATATCACATGCGGAATTGCCATTATTTCAGTAGCATCGCCTCTTGCTCAAGAAAGTGTTGGATTCACTGCAGGTGCTGCAGCTACCCTTGTTGGCATTTTAGGTGCTTTTAATGGTTTAGGACGGATTGGCTGGGCTTCCTTCTCAGATTATATCGGAAGGCCGAATACGTATACAATCTTCTTTAGTATCCAGCTCATTGCTTTTCCTTTACTTCCCTACTTAAAAGAACCACTCGTCTTTTCAATCGTGATGGCAATCATTTATACGTGCTATGGAGGAGGGTTTGCCTCAATTCCAGCCTATATTGGGGATTTATTTGGCACGAAACAACTTGGTGCCATACACGGTTATATTTTGACAGCCTGGGCAGCTGCTGGTTTAGCAGGACCTTTATTTTCATCCTTTATCCGGGATATAACAGGTAACTACACGCAGAGTCTGATGGTGTTCTCTGGCTTATTTTTCATCGCTTTTATCATATCTCTTCTCATACGGAAGGATATTCAGCAGCTTAGAGAAACAAACCTTACTGCTGCTGCTTCTGTCTCATCCCGACCTTAATTTGAATTTGACAGAATCACAATCTAAAGGTAATTTTTAGATATGAAAACGCTTTATAAAGTAATAGGAGGGTGATGATATCATGGGGAAAACAAAACATAAGGGGCCTATTAAGCTTAATAAAAAACCCTCACCAAAGCTATGGGCCTCTTTTGCGCCTATGGGACTTGGAAAAGTAAAGCCGAAACACATTCGAGATACGATGAAAGTGGCTTGGGAGAACAAGGATAATCTCCCCTATGCATATCGTATTTTAACGCAAGGCGTGTGTGACGGCTGTGCCCTTGGTGTTTCAGGGTTATATGACCAAACGCTCGCAGGACCTCATATATGCACCACAAGACTAAATGTACTTCGTCTTAATACAATGCCAGCTATTGATCCAAAATGGTTTGAAGACATTCAACAGCTCAAACAAATGGACAGCACTACTCTCCGCAAACTTGGCCGTATCCCTTATCCACTGATTCGAAAAAAAGGTGACAATGCCTTTATGCGTATTTCCTGGGATGATGCATTAGATCAAATCGCAGCTAAAATCAAATCAATTGATAAACGGCAGCTCGCTTTCTATTTAACAGCTAGAGGAATTACAAATGAAGTCTATTATACCGCTGCGAAGGCAGCTCGCTTTATCGGGACAAATCATATTGATAATGCATCTCGCATTTGTCATTCACCGAGCAAAACCGCTCTTAAGCGATCTCTTGGCATAGGAGCCTCCAGCTGTAATTACAACGATTGGATCGGAACAGATGTCTTAATTTTTTGGGGATCTGTCGCAGCAAACAATCAGCCCGTTTCCACTAAATATATGTATGCGGCGAAAAAGAAAGGAACCAAAATTATTGTCATCAATCCGTACAAAGAACCTGCCATGGAAAAGTACTGGGTTCCCTCTATTCCAGAAAGTGCTTTATTCGGCACAAAAATCGCAGATGATTTCTATCAAGTCAATATAGGCGGCGATATTGCGTTTATGAACGGTGTCATCAAACATTGGTTTGACATGGAGCAACACGCGCCCCATTCCGCTCTTGATCATGAATTTATTCAAGCTCATACTACCGGCATACAGGATTTACAGCAGCATGTCGCACAGTTGAAATGGGAAGACCTTGAGGCATCATCAGGCTTATCAAAAGAAAGAATGAAGGAATTTGCCATCCTTCTTGCCAATGCCAATTCAGGCGTTTTTATTTGGAGCATGGGTCTTACCCAGCACCGCTTTGCAACGGATAATATATCACAGGTCGCTAACCTTGCTATGTTACGTGGATTTATTGGCAGGAAACATTGTGGTGTCATGCCAATTCGCGGGCATAGCGGTGTTCAAGGTTCTGGTGAAATGGGTGCTGACCCATTTGTTTTGCCGGGCAGTGATTTTGATGAAGAGAATATTGAAAGAATCGAAAAGATTTGGGGGTTTGACATTCCGAAATGGCATGGTGACACCATTGGGCAATCCTTTGAGAAAATGGCTCTCCCAAAAGAACATCCGCAAAAACTCAAAATGCTGTTTACGAGCGGCGGGAACTTTTTAGAAACGATGCCAAATCCAGATGCGATCGAAAAAGCATTATCTGAGCTTGAACTCCGTGTCCATCAAGATATCATTTTGAATACCTCTACGCTAGTAGAGGCAGAAGAGACGGTCATTGTTCTGCCTGCTATGACAAGATATGAACAGCCAGGCGGCGGTACATCAACTAGTACGGAACGCATGGTATATTTCAGTCCAGAAATTGAAGGACCTCGGATTGAGGAAGCCAGAGCAGAATGGGATATTTATATGGATCTTGCAAAAAGAGTACGCCCACAAGATGCTGAACTGATGCATTTCGAAACGGCTGAAGACATTCGCCGTGAGATTGCGATCGCAAATCGAAACTATGATGGCATACAGCATTTACGTCATAAAGGAGACGTTTTTCAATGGGGAGGTGCCTGGCTATGTGAAGACGGAGAGTGTCCAACACCGGACGGCAAAGGACATCTTCTTCCTGCCCAGCTGCCTCAATACCGAAAAACCGAGGGACATTTTAATATCACGACAAGAAGAGGAAAGCAATTCAACTCGATGATCTATAGTGAAAAGGATGCCTTTAATGGTGGGAAGCGTCATTCTATCTTGATGAATGACGAAGATGCTAAAGAGCTTTATGTCAAAGAAGGTGATCCAGTTGTTTTGTTTAATCAATATGGATCCTACCAAGGAGTCGCTCAATTCGGGGAGTTGAAACGTGGCAATATCGCTGTTTACTGGCCTGAAGGGAACGTTTTAATTCCAAAGGGTGTGTATGAGAGCTACTCACAGATTCCCGAATATAATACGGCGGCTATATTAGAAAAAGCTGAAACCTTTCATGCAAGAAAAGACCAGCACTACGTGGAGAAACGAATTGATGAATTAGAAACCACTTTGAATTGATCTTAAACTAAAAAACAGCTGGGGAAAACAATCCCCAGCTCCCATTCATATCCTACTGACCAAAAGTGCTCGCTGCATTTTGTAGAATGTGATTCAATTCTTCGGCATTTGCAGCCGGTTGATATTGTCCACCGCCTGCTTTTGCAACAGACTTTAGACTTTTGGCTTCTTTTTCATTCACGTCAAAGCCGATGATATTAACAATGGTGTCAATTCCGCCTTCATATAATTCCTTTGCTGCTTGTGAAGGGCTTCCTCCACAAGTTTCTTTACCATCACTGACGACATAGACAATGTTTTTCCCTTCAGCCTGGTGATCTTCAAAATCTTGCTTCGTATCTGTTAATGCTTTTGCAAGTGGTGTCCATCCAGTTGGCTTATACACATTCAGTGCTTGCTGAAATGTTGATGACTCATATGATCCAAATCCATAAACGGCTTCAGAGCTTCCACAAGAAATTGCTTTTCCAGCATTTTTATTGGTTCCTTCATGACCAAATACACGAAGAAGGACTTGTGTATCATCTAATAAAATACTTGCGAAGCTTTGAATAGAACGTTTGGCGATATCGATTTTCTTTTCGCCTTCAATTGATTGCGCCATGCTGCCGCTTAAATCGAGTAATATCACCACATGAGCCGGCTCCTGTTTTTTTGTCACAGCATGAGCTGGTGAAGAAAGAAGCAGGACAAGACTAGCCAAAATGGTTAATACAATATTGCGTTTCATTCATAAAAACCTCCCTTTTTACATTTGTACAGAAAAAGAGAAACGAAAGCATACATCAATCGTTTCCCTTTTGTTGAGCAAGTTATTCGTGTAGTTTTAATGATTCTGCTGACAGGATAGAACCCATTTCTTTACCAGTGCTTGCTTGGTAGTAATGGCCTTTACCAGCTTTGGCTACTTGCTTTAATTGACCTTCATAGCCATCGTTAAAGTCTAATCCAATGACATTAACAACAGTCGAGCCTTTTGAGTTATGCAATTCTTTTGCTACTTTTACTGGATCCCCGCCACAAGTTTCTTCGCCATCAGTGATGAGGTACACAATATGTTTTGTTCCATTATTAAGCTGTTCATCCGCTTGTTTTGCATGTTCAAGAGCACGAGCAATCGGTGTCCAGCCATTTGGTCCAAGTCCGTTTAAAGAGTTTTCAAAGCTTTCTTTTTCGTAAGGCTGTACGCCATAAACGCCTCTAATGACTTCACATGATTGAGCTTTACCTGAATTTTTGTTGTTTCCTTCAGAGCCAAACAAGCTCATACGAATTTTAGCGTCTTTTGGAAGTGACTGAGCAAATTTAAATACCTCTTGTTTTGCGATGTCAAATTTGCGTTCTCCCTCTACTTTTCTTGCCATGCTTCCACTTGCATCAAGTAAGATGGTGACTCTTACATCTTTGTTATGTTTTTTGACTGTAGATGCTTTTGCAAATACTGGTGAAGAGATTGACATAGATAATGTCAATACAGCTAAGGTTACGAGTGTAAATACTTTTTTCAACATCATTTTTTCCTTCCTCCCTATGTATTAAATTGAAACATCTTAATCGTAAAATATTCTGTCTTGGAATGGTATAGGACTCGGTCCCTTTTTCTCTTTCATCAAAATCACTAAAAATCTGTCAGTTGTCTAGATATATTCACCCAACACATCATTTTTTCTTTTGATTTCTCCTTCTTTCGAGGGGCTTTGTATCGGCCATCGGTTCTTGTCGGGACGTAAATGTTTAAGATTTCCTGAGGTGCGTCTTAAGTCGCAAATTGACACATTCTGTTCAAACCTCTTGGAACACACAAAAAAAGATGCCCCCATTTTGAGGCACCTTTGCTTTATTTTTTAGCCATATATGTGTTAAGAAAACGATCAGCTGATTCAATTTGAATCCCTTTATAATAATGTTTCACGATAGCATCTACTTTTTTGCCTGACTGTGCCATATAATGCGCACCGTACTGACTCATTCCAACACCATGGCCATACCCCTTTGTCGTGATGATAATTTGCTGGCCCTGTCGTTCCCATGTAAAGTCCGCTGAGTGAAGCCCTAATGACTCTCGAATGTCTCTGCCTGTCAGTGTTTTACCGTTTATTACGGCTTTCGCCACTTGATTTCCAGGTGTCCGTTCTACAATCTGTCCTACCTGAGCCTGCTGAGTGAGCGTCACACCTAATTTTTGCTGAAATTCATTCACTGAGATGGTTTTCTTGTTTTGAAATTTTGGCGATTTTTCGTCCCATTTACTTGGGACACTTTTCAAATATGGGATTTCATTTTTCCAATAAGCTTCGGCATTTTCCGTTTTCCCGTTACTTGTTGAAAAGAATGAGGCATCAATTGGTTTTTCGTTGTAGGTCAACACTTTTCCTTGTGTGCTAGCAACAGCTTCTGTGACTTTTTTTAACTTCCAATTGTACGCTTTTCCCCAAATTTTCTTGAGTTCCTGCTTGTTTTTATAAACTTGGAACATTTGGGTATCATCTACAAGAGAGCCCTTTGGTGATTTGACGGTCTTATCGATGATCATTTGTCTGACGATATACGTTCTTGCGGCGAGTGCCTGTGCCTTAAGTGCTTCCATCTCAAAATCAGCTGGCATTTCAGATGCTACGACACCGATCACATACTCTTCTAAGGGGATGTTTTCTACCTGCTGATGAGCTGAACGATAGACGGGGATAGCGACGGGTGATTGCTTCAATTTGACTGTACCCTTCACTTCTTTTTTAACTGATGGCTCCGCTGATACATGCTGGCTTGCCTCCGGTTTCCCTTGAAACGTCGGCAACACAAGTAAAGTTGGAATCATTAAAATAATGATGCATATTCCTGCGATTGTCCATATCATTGGTTTCATATTTGGCTGCCCCCATTTGTCATTGAATCTCTTTTATCCTATGGGCGGGGACAAGCTAATATGACAGCTTCTTTCATTCGGTGGACAAGTCTTTTGATGAAGATAAGAGGCTGTTTATCAACTGATTTTACTGTTCGTCTTTATGAATAAAATTTAAGATGGTTGGATACACTAATGATAAGCTTTGAAAATAAATCATTCTATGATTCTAAAAAAAAAATCAGCATGCCCCAATGGACACACTGATTTCTTTATGATTACGCGTTCAGATCTGATACAACTTGTTCTTGTGTCACATCTGCTGTTTCATCATTTACTCTTTCAATATCTGCACCGATTGCTGCAAGCTTCTGGTGGAAGTTCACATAACCACGATCGATATGCTTCAACTCAGTGACACGTGTATGACCTTCTGCTACTAATCCAGCAAGTACAAGTGCTGCTCCTGCTCTTAAATCAGTCGCTGACACTTCAGCACCTTGAAGTTGAACCGGCCCGTTGATAATGACAGAGCGACCCTCAATTTTAATATCACCATTCATACGGCGGAATTCTTCTGCATGCATAAAGCGGTTTTCAAATACCGTTTCTGTGATCATGCTTGTTCCGTTCGCACGAAGCAATAGCGCCATCATCTGAGATTGCATATCCGTTGGGAAACCAGGATGTGGCATTGTTTTTAGATCGATTGGCTTGAGCTCAGATGGTCCAATGACTCTTAAACCTTCTTCTTCTTCAATGATCTGAATACCCATTTCTTCCATTTTTGCTACAAGTGATGTCATGTGCTCCGGCACTGCGCCTTTCACAAGAACATTTCCTTCTGTAATGGCTGCTGCCACCATGAAAGTACCTGCTTCAATTCTGTCAGGGATGATGTTGTGTTTTGCACCGTGAAGTGTTTCCACACCTTCGATTTTGATTGTACCAGTACCAGCTCCGCGAACCTTACCACCCATGGCATTGATGTAGTTTGCCAAATCAACAATTTCAGGTTCTTTTGCTACGTTTTCTAAAATCGTTGTTCCTTCAGCTAATGCTGCTGCCATAATGATGTTTTCAGTTGCGCCAACACTTGGGAAATCCAAATAGATTTTCGCACCTTTTAAACGGCCTTTAACTTCAGCCTCGATGAAACCATTTCCTACTTGAATTTTAGCTCCCATTGCTTCAAAGCCTTTTAAATGCTGGTCAATTGGTCTTGAACCAATCGCACACCCTCCAGGTAATGCAACTCTTGCATGACCTGTTCTTGCTAAAAGTGGTCCCATGACGAGCACAGACGCTCGCATTTTACGGACATACTCAAACGGAGCCTCAGTTTCTAGTGCATGAGATGCATCCACTGATACTTCGTTATTTTCAAAATGTACTTCTGCTCCTAAATGACGTAACACTTCATTGATTGTATATACATCGGAGAGCGTAGGTACATCACAAATTACGCTTTTTTCTGTACTTGCTAACAAAGATGCAGCGATAACTGGTAAAACGGCATTTTTTGCTCCTTCTACTTTAACTGTGCCGTTTAACTTTTGACCGCCGCGGACGATGATTTTTTCCAAGGTCTTCCCCTCCGCGTCCCAAATTCTCTATATTAATATTCAGTCGTTACGATTGGTGTGCCAACCGTAATCGTATGATTTTCGTTCATTTCCGAACTTCTGATGGCAATTTGAACATTCATTTTATCATTTGAAGTCATAATGAACTGTTCCCACTTATCTGTGTAAGCGGAAAGCGACACAAAATTAGACTCAACGAGATACTCAACTGGTTTTGCTTGAAATTCATTTGCTAACATTTCAGCCTTTTTTTGCAAAACAACATCCATCATACCATTTACATGACCATCGAGACAAGTAAAAATTACAAATTTCTCTTGTAATATGCTTTTTGCATGACGTACGAACTGATCATATGTATGCTCCCAGGTATTCAGTGGGCGAGCACCTTTTTGCTCATATAATAAATACGACTTTTGATTGGATTTTGTGTCGGTCTTCACGAGTAAAATTTTCGATAATGTATCATTTTTTTCATCTTTGTAAATTCCTGTGACTTTGGTGACATGTTCTTCTTCTTTTTCGGTCCACTCATACTGTCGTAGTTCGTCTTTGAAACGTTTCACTTTTTTTGAAAATTGTTCGGATGAAATGTCTACATTTGTTTTGGCGTGAAGAGTCCATCCATCTACTTCAATTTGCTGGTTTTTTAGACCTTCTGCTATTTGGACGAGCGGAGAAGATTCTTCCGCACGAACACCTTGAATCATCAGAACAAAAAAAAGAATAAACGCAAATAATGGCCAACCTTTTACATACTTTCTCACTTGTCATTCCCCCTTGCTACAAGTGTTGCCGCAAGGAGGTCTATGCATACGTGGAAAAGTCATCAAAGGCCATACTTTTGACACTTCTTTTTAAGTTCCCGCATAAGGCAGTGACCAAACCTTTTACGTTAGAACATATAAGGTATTTGTCTGGAGAAATTTAAGTAATCAAGGAAGAAATTGCTGACTGCAGATGCAATAGCAATGGTAATGAGCATCATCAGCAATCTTGCCTGAATGATTTTCCCTTTTTTAATCAGTGGGTCAATATTTACGGCAAGCAATGCCCACCATGTAACCGCAATAAAAAACAGGTGGATCACAATACTAACAATTGCTTGTTGTCCTACGTCTTCCATACAGTTGAATCCTCCTTTTATTTATTTCTGTAAAGGAAAACTCCCTTTCATTATATCCTCGAAAATCGGAAAGATGAATCATTTGGAAAAAAGAGCTACATTTAGAGTAAATCCCCTCTTATCCTGGTGCCAAGGAGATGATATACTGCGTGTGAAAGGAGCTGAACATATTGAAAGATTCTTTTCCTGACTTTGTTGATTTGTACGGAGAACTGGTTCCCTCATTTGATCATGAATGGGAGGCCATTGCTTTCTACTTTGATTATAGACAGACACAGCTAGAAGAATTAGCGCAATTGTGTCATTTTCATAACATTTCTTTGGATTACTCTGAGGAAAGCCTGAATCAGTTAGAATCACTTTACTTTGATGCATTTACCAAGCAGCTGTTTGCCGAGTGGAAAATGCCAATAGATGCATTAGAAGCGATGATGAGTGTGTATATGGGAGAGGTTGTTCTTCGTCATCATTCAGATGCTGACTGGGTGGTACGGCCTTATATGGACTCTCCACATCAATATACGCTGGGTTTGCGACGGCACAATAAAACGTGGCATAGTACGCAGTTTTGCGAGCACTTATATCTTGAAAAACAGGATTCTCATCCATATGTGTCAATGTACCAATCCCTCATGTCACTTTAAAAAAATCCTTCTTATCATTGTGATAAGAAGGATTTTCTGTTTTATTTCCCTGCTACATTTAAACGGTTTAACGCCCGTTTTAATGCGAGTTCCGCCCGGCGTATATCACTTTCATTCGGGTGGTTCAAATGCTCTTCAGCACGCTGTTTCGCTGATTTAGCACGATCGACATCAACTTTATCTGATGTTTCAGCGGCCTGAGCAAGAATGGTTACTTGTTCAGGGCGAACTTCAACAAATCCGCCACTTACTGCAACCAATTCAGTTGATCCACTATGTTTTAAGCGAACTGCACCGATTTTTAGCGGAGCAACCATTGGAACGTGGCCAGCTAAAATACCAAGCTCACCGCTTTCTGCTCTGACACTGACCATTTCCACATCCGCTTGATACACTGGGCCGTCGGGAGTAACGATATTGACTTGAACGGTCTTCATGCTTTTACCCTCCTAAGGACCAGATTAGGCCTCTACACCCATCTCTTTGGCTTTTTCAACCACTTCTTCAATGCGTCCAACTAAGCGGAATGCATCTTCTGGAAGGTGATCGTATTTACCAGATAAGATTTCCTTGAAGCCTTTAACAGTTTCCTTCAATGGCACGTAAGAACCTTTTTGGCCAGTGAACTGCTCTGCTACGTGGAAGTTTTGAGATAGGAAGAATTGAACACGACGCGCTCTGTGTACCACAAGCTTATCGTCCTCTGATAATTCATCCATACCTAAAATGGCAATGATATCTTGTAGTTCTTTATAACGCTGCAATGTTTGCTGCACTTCACGTGCGATGGCATAGTGCTCTTCGCCAACGATCTCAGGTGCAAGTGCACGAGATGTTGAAGCAAGAGGATCAACCGCTGGGTAAATACCCATTTCAGTCAGCTTACGCTCAAGGTTTGTCGTTGCATCAAGGTGAGCGAACGTTGTTGCTGGAGCTGGATCCGTATAGTCATCCGCAGGTACATAGATCGCTTGAATCGATGTAACCGATCCTACGTTTGTAGACGTGATACGCTCTTGCAGCTGACCCATTTCTGTTGCAAGTGTCGGCTGATAACCTACCGCTGAAGGCATACGTCCAAGAAGGGCTGATACTTCAGAACCTGCTTGTGTAAAACGATAGATGTTATCGATGAAGAACAATACGTCTTGACCTAGTTCATCACGGAAATGCTCTGCCATTGTCAAACCAGTTAGGGCAACACGCATACGTGCACCTGGTGGCTCGTTCATTTGACCGAAGACCATGGCTGTTTTTTCGATAACGCCAGAATCTTTCATTTCGTAGTAAAGGTCGTTTCCTTCACGTGTACGCTCTCCAACACCAGCGAATACAGAAATACCGCCATGTTCTTGTGCGATGTTGTTGATCAATTCTTGAATCAGAACGGTTTTACCTACACCGGCTCCACCGAATAGACCGATCTTTCCGCCCTTGATGTAAGGAGCAAGAAGGTCAACAACTTTAATACCCGTTTCAAGAATTTCAACTTCTGTAGAAAGTTGATCAAAAGAAGGCGCTTGTCTGTGGATTGGATCTCTTTGAGCTTCCACACCAAGTGGCTCATCTAAGTCAATATTATCTCCCAGTACGTTGAATACACGTCCAAGTGTTACGTTACCAACTGGTACTGAAATTGGTTTTCCAAGGTCTACAGCTTCCATACCGCGCTTCACACCATCTGTTGATGCCATTGCGATGGTTCTGACTGTATTATCACCTAAATGTAGTGCTACTTCTAAAGTTAAGTCGATAGTAACTTCACTTTCACTTTCCGCTTTATGCGAAACTCTGATCGCATTATAAATCTCAGGCAAGTGACCGTCTTCAAAATGAACGTCTACGACTGGTCCCATGATCTGACTGATGCGTCCTGTTTTCATTGCATTCCCTCCTGACAATTATTTCTATTCTAAGGCAGCTGCTCCGCCGACAATTTCTGTAATCTCTTGTGTAATCGCTGCTTGACGAGCACGGTTGTAAGAGAGTGTCAGGCTGTCGATCAATTCCTTTGCGTTGTCTGTTGCACTCTTCATTGCTGTCATCCTTGCAGCATGTTCACTTGCTTTACTGTCAAGAAGCGCACCGAAAATCAAACTCTCTGCATATTGAGGAAGGAGAACTTCAAGAATTTCTTCTTCAGAAGGCTCAAACTCATAAGATGCGGAACGTTTATTGGGTGTCGCTGCGGCCGAAATGTCCGTTAGCGGCAATAATTTCTTCTCTGTTACTTCTTGTGAAATGGCACTGACAAAGTGGTTGTAGAACATGTAAAGTTCGTCAAACGCTTCATCAGAGAACATTTGAACTGTACTGCTTGCTAATTCTTTAATATCAGCAAACGCTACTTCGTCTCCAAGCCCTGTGACTTCAGAAATAACTGGAATACCGCGCTTTTTGAAGAAGTCGCGTCCGATTTTACCAATCACAATCACCGTATATTCATCAGCGGATTGATGACGAGATTGAATGGTTTGGTAAGCGGCACGCAAAATCGAGCTGTTAAAAGGTCCTGCAAGTCCTCGATCAGATGTAATGACGAGATACCCTGCTTTCTTGACAGGTCTTGAAAGAAGCATTGGGTGCTTAGCACTTGTTCCAGTTGCGATTGCAGCAACGACTTCCTGGATTTTCTCCATGTAAGGAACAAAAGACTTCGCATTGTTTTCAGCACGATTCAGTTTCGCAGCTGATACCATTTGCATCGCTTTTGTGATCTGACTCGATTTTTTCGTTGACGTGATCCTTGACTTTATATCGCGTAATGAGGCCAAAGATTTCACCACCTTTTTTCAGGAATCCGTGTTCATTTACGTGAAAAGAGAGAAAAAGAGAATCTTTTTCTCTCGGAAAGATTACTAATTAGTTGCTTGGTGCAAACGTACGTTTAAAGCCTTCGATTGCTGTATTCCACTCTTCATCAGCAGGCATGTTTCCTGTTTGAGAGATCGTGTCAAACAAGTCTTTATGGTTTTCTTCAATGTACATGAATAATTCAGCTTCGAAACGTTTGACATCAGCAATCGCGACATCGTCTAAGTATCCTCTTGTAAGTGCATAAAGAATCGCTACTTGTTTTTCAACTTTAAGCGGTTTGTTCAAGTCTTGTTTTAAGACTTCAACTGTTCTAGCACCACGGTTTAATTTTGCTTGAGTCGCTTGGTCTAGATCAGATCCAAATTGAGCGAATGCTTCAAGCTCACGATAAGAAGCAAGATCCAGACGAAGTGTACCTGCTACCTTTTTCATCGCTTTGATTTGTGCAGAACCACCTACACGGGATACAGACAATCCTGCGTTTACTGCTGGACGTACGCCTGAGAAGAAGAGGTCAGATTGTAAGAAAATCTGTCCATCTGTGATTGAAATAACGTTTGTTGGGATATATGCAGAGATATCGCCAGCTTGCGTTTCTACGAAAGGCAATGCTGTGATAGAACCGCCACCCTTTTCGTCACTAAGCTTCGCTGCACGCTCTAATAAGCGAGAGTGAAGATAGAAAACATCACCAGGGAATGCCTCACGACCTGGAGGACGACGAAGCAATAATGAAAGCTCACGGTAAGCTGCCGCTTGTTTAGAAAGGTCATCATATACAACAAGTACGTGCTTGCCGTTATACATGAATTCCTCACCCATCGTTACACCTGCATAAGGAGCAAGGTAAAGTAGCGGAGCTGGCTGTGATGCAGAAGCTGTGACTACAATTGTGTAATCAAGCGCACCATGCTTACGAAGTGTTTCAACAACACCACGAACCGTTGATTCCTTTTGTCCGATCGCTACATAAATACAGATCATGTCTTGATCTTTTTGGTTTAGGATCGTATCAATTGCAACAGATGTTTTACCTGTTTGACGGTCACCAATGATCAATTCACGCTGTCCACGTCCGATTGGAATCAAGGCATCAATTGCTTTAATCCCTGTTTGAAGCGGCTCATGTACAGATTTACGATCCATAACGCCTGGTGCTTCACTTTCGATTGGACGAGTTTTGCTTGTTAAAATTGGACCTAGTCCATCAACAGGCTGACCAAGTGGGTTCACAATACGTCCGATTAACTCTTCACCTACTGGAACCTCCATGATACGACCTGTACGTTTTACATCATCACCTTCGCGGATATCTTTGTAAGGTCCTAAAATAACGATACCTACGTTAGACTCCTCAAGGTTTTGAGCCATACCCATTACACCGTTAGAGAACTCAACCAGCTCTCCTGCCATAATGTTGTCAAGGCCATGTACACGCGCGATACCGTCCCCTACTTGAATGACTGTACCGACATCTTTTACTTCAATTTCAGATTGATAGTTTTGGATTTGCTGCTTTATCAGCGCGCTAATCTCTTCAGCTTTGATACTCACTAAGGTTTCACCCCTTCTAACGATTTTCGCCTGCAAGCTGACGTTCAATGCGGGAAAGCTTTCCGCTGACACTGCCGTCATAAATGCGGTTTCCGATACGGATTTTCACTCCGCCTATTAGATCCTTGTCAATCACATTTTCAACACGCAGTGATGTGACTCCGGCTTTTTTGGCAAATACTTCAGATAAAGATTGAATTTCAGCGCCGCTCAGCGGTTTCACTGAATACACGACCGCATCGTCTATTTGTTTCGTGCGGTTTGCCAGTTTCACAAACTCAGACGTCATTTCAGAGAAAATATTCGTGCGCCCGCGGTCAATTAATAAATACATTGTGTGCAATACATGTGTCGAAACACCTTTGAAAGCTTCTGCAATCAAATGTTTCTTTTTGTCTGCCGTAATCTTTGGATGAACAAGAAAGTCATTCAATTCTTGGTCAGCCTTTAGAACTTTTTTGATCTCATTCAGCTCTTTTTCAGTTTCGTCTACTGCCGAAGAAGCAAGAACGATGTCAAAAAGAGCAGAAGCGTAACGCTTAGAGACAATAGTCACGCTCATCGGCTTTCGCCTGCCTCTTTAAGATACTCTTGAATCAATTTCTCTTGTGCTTGCTCATCAAGTTCTCTTTCAATCACTTTAGATGCAATAAGTACAGATAGTGATGCAACCTGCTCGCGCAGTGCAGCCACAGCTTGTTCTTTTTCTTTCACGATTTCAGTTCTAGCAGACTCTTTCAAGCGCTCTGACTCTTGACGTGCTGCTTGAATGATCTCTTCTTTTTGCTTCTCACCAATCTTTTTCGCATTTTCGATGAGTGTATGTGATTCTTCGCGTGCTTCTTTCAATAAGACACGTTGTTCTTCAAGAAGCTTTTCAGCTTGAACGTGCTTTTGTTCAGCACTTGAAATTTCATTTCCTATATAATCTTCACGCTGTTTCATAATCCCTAATAAAGGCTTAAGCGCAAATTTCTTTAAAAGTGCAAGCAAGATGAGCAAACTTAAAAGTTGGAAAATCATATCTCCACCTGTAAATACACCAGTACTTGCTCCTAGTACCATTGGTAACTGTGACATATTTGTTAGGCAACTCCCTTCCTAAAGTTAATTGTTAAGAAACCATAAAACATAAAGGAATGGCGAAGGTTCTGTCTAGAATGATCTTCGCCATTTCGTCTCATATAGTCTATAGTGCAGTTCTTAACACATTAACCAAAGAATGCAAGGAATGCGATAACTACTGCGATGATCGGAACGGCCTCAACTAATGCAACCCCGATGAACATAACTGTTCTTAACTCTCTTCCAGCTTCTGGTTGACGAGCAATACCTTCTACTGTTCTTGAAACGATTAAACCGTTACCAATACCTGCACCTAGTGCTGCTAAACCAATTGCAATTGCTGCTGCTAAAATATTCATTTATAAAGCTCCTCCTTTAATTTACGTCCACATAAGGACAAGAAAATTTTAAAATTAATGTTCGTCGCTGACTTTATGAGAAATGTACACCATTGTCAGCATAGTGAAAATGAATGCTTGGATGGCTCCAATAAACAGACTGAAACCTTGCCAAGCAAGCATTGGCACAATCGCACCAATTGTTCCGACGATGCCAAGCCCAATATTTTGAGCATAAAAATTCGTGGATAATCCTGCAATTAGACCAAGCAAGATTTCCCCGGCGAAAATATTACCATAAAGACGCAAACCGAGCGTTAGCGTGTTTGCAAATTCTTCAATAATCTTAAGCGGGAATAGAAATGGAATAGGCGCGAGGAAACCTTTTACATAATTCTTCATTCCTCTATGTTTAATCCCATAGTAATGAGACAGACCCACAACAGTAATCGCTAGAGTGAGTGTAATGCCTGGATCAGCAGTAGGTGATTTCCACCAAAGCTCATTTCCAATAGTAATGGCAAATGGTAAACCAAGCATATTAGAGACAAATATGTACATAAGCAATGTGACGCCAAGTGCAATAAAAGGAGCACCTGTCTTCATGTCCATCGAGCTTCCAATAATATTACGGACGAAATCAACAACCCATTCCATAAAGTTTTGTGCCTTGGTTGGACGGATTGCCAATGTACGTGTAGTAAGAACTGCAATGAGAAAAACGATGATGCTGGCTACAGTAATCATAAGAACATTGGACATATTAAATGTTAATCCTAGAAATTCTTCTGTTCTTGCACCGTGGTTCAAAGAGTATTCACCTCTCTTCCGTTGTAGAGCGTTTAAGCTGAATGAAGGAATCTATCATAATGACAGGATAAATTGTCATTAATCCAAAAACAATACCTACCAGATGAACATATTCTGGGTAACGCCAAGCAATGGCAACTGCGATAAGTCCGTTGCACCATCTTGCCGCACTTCCTAGAGATCGCACAGGTTTACCTGTTTCAATGGAGTGATCAAAAGCATTCATTCTTCGAATCACAAGCAGTAAATTAAAAAAACTGAATAACGTGCCGATAATTAAACCAAGAAATATTGTTTTATAACTTGGCAATGCATAACCTAAAACAAATGCAGCCAAGATATATAACAAATATTTACTTTGCCTACGAAAAATAAGGTTTGGCTCATCCATCAAATATCTATCTCCTGATGAAGAATTTTGTGAAAAAAGTCAATAAATGGTGATTAAATCCATAGAAAAGACATTTGTTTTTACGCCGTTCTATTCAGAAAAACAAATCACCAAGAAACTGATTGTGCAATCAGACTTGACATCTTAAAATTTATGGGGTTCTGCTTCATTAGCTGGTATGAACCCATTTTTTTCGGGGTTTTTTAGGATTCATATTGAGGATTGATAGAGTGCTATAGGCTATGAAAACCTTACCATAATACCCTCGTTTAGCATACAATAGGCTCTATGATGTGTCAATCAGTTGAAAGTTAAAAAACTTTTCTATAAATATTGGCGCACACAGAATGTTCACATTTTCAACATAATTGTATAAAAATATCACAAAGCACTCGAGAAATATGAGAATTCCCAAGGTTCATAACAGGACTCCCTATGACGAACGTCCTTTAAAAATTTAAATAAGAGCATTTTTTAAAACCAAGAAGTCAAGTACATGATATGTACATGACTTCTTTGTTAATTATTTCGTTCCATACATACGGTCACCAGCATCACCAAGGCCTGGGATAATGTAACCTTTTTCGTTTAATTTCTCATCTAATGCTGCAATGTAGATATCAACGTCAGGATGATGCTTTTGCATTTCTTCTACACCTTCAGGAGCAGCAATCAGACACATGAAGCGAATGTTTTTTGCCCCGCGTTTTTTCAAGCTGTTCAATGCTTCGACTGCTGAACCTCCAGTTGCAAGCATTGGATCTACTACGATAAATTCACGCTCTTCCACATCAGATGGAAGCTTCACATAATATTCAACAGGCTTTAATGTTTTCGGATCACGGTATAAACCGACATGTCCCACTTTAGCAGCTGGAATGAGTTTCAAAATCCCGTCCACCATTCCAAGACCTGCTCTTAAAATTGGCACAACACCGAGTTTCTTCCCTGAGATCACGTTTGATTTCGCTACTTGTACAGGTGTTTCTACATCTACCTCTTCAAGCGGTAAATCTCTTGTGATTTCAAATGCCATTAATGTTGCGACTTCATCCACTAGCTCTCTAAATTCTTTTGTTCCTGTATGAACGTCACGAATATATGTAAGTTTGTGTTGAATAAGCGGGTGATCAAATACATAAACCTTTGCCATTGCTTGCTACAACTCCTTTTCTGTCATCTTCCGGTGAACTTTGCACACTTCCTACAATTCTACATAAAAAGACATCATCTTTCAATATGATTCGCAAATCCTACAAAAAAAACCCACATGCCAAAAATAGGCAAATGGGTCTGCTTTTAATAATCTAATTCGTTATATAGAGGAAAGCGGGCAGTTAGATCAGATACACGCTTTTTCGCTTCTTCTAATTTCGCTTCATTTTCATGATGTTTTAGAGCAAGCGCAATAATGGAACCTACTTCTTTCATCGCCTCTTGATCGAAACCGCGGCTTGTCACTGCTGCTGTACCAACACGTACACCACTTGTGACAAAAGGTTTTTCTGGATCATAAGGAATCGCATTTTTGTTCACTGTAATACCGATTTCATCAAGAACATTTTCTGCAATTTTTCCTGTAATGCCAAGAGAACGCAAGTCGATAAGAACAAGATGATTATCCGTTCCACCGGACACAAGCTGAATATCTTCTGATAAAAGGGTTTCAGCTAGCTGCTTCGCATTGTCAATGACATTTTGTGCATACGTTTTAAAATCTCCGTTCAATACTTCACCGAAAGAAACAGCTTTTGCAGAGATGACATGCATCAGTGGTCCACCTTGAATACCAGGGAAGATCGATTTGTCGATCTTTTTACCAAACTCTTCACGGCATAAAATCATTCCGCCGCGAGGTCCACGCAATGTTTTGTGAGTTGTCGTTGTCACAAAATCTGCATAAGGAACTGGATTTGGATGAAGACCTACTGCAACAAGACCTGCAATGTGAGCCATGTCGACCATAAAGTAAGCACCGACTTCATCCGCAATCTCACGGAACTTTTTGAAATCAATTTGACGTGGGTATGCACTTGCACCCGCAACAATTAGCTTTGGCTTATGTTCACGTGCTTTTTCAAGTACATCTTGATAGTCGATATGCTGCGTTTCTTTATCAACACCATATTCTACAAAGTTGTACTGTACACCACTAAAGTTAACAGGGCTTCCGTGTGTTAAATGCCCGCCATGTGATAAGTTCATACCTAGCACTGTATCGCCATGCTCAAGAATGGTAAAGTATACGGCCATGTTCGCTTGAGCACCTGAGTGAGGCTGTACGTTCACATACTCAGCGCCAAAAATTTCTTTTGCGCGGTCACGTGCGATATCTTCTACAACGTCTACATGTTCACAACCGCCATAGTAGCGTTTACCAGGGTAGCCCTCTGCATATTTGTTTGTTAATACAGAGCCCTGCGCTTCCATGACTGCTTCGCTTACAAAGTTTTCTGATGCAATTAATTCAATTTTGTCTTGCTGGCGTTTCCGCTCTAGTTGAATTGCCTTGAATACTTGTGCGTCTTGCTCAGGTAAATGTTTCATCAGCGAAATCCTCTCCAATCTATTTCCATTCGATGTTTTCACCATCTCATTGTACACGGTTTTTGAGTGAAATGTAAAAGTTTTTTTGGGAAATTGACTTCTTTTTTTGCGAAAAACCGAATGTTCAAGTGGTGAAGCGCCTTCATCATTCAACATTATATTAGAAATATATCTAAGCTAAGATCTTGTATAAACCGCTCGTTCTCCGCCAATCAGCTTCGGACGCGTTTTCGCAAACGTCACATGTGCATGTCCTAATTGATGACGACTAAGGCGAACAGGTACAGCGACTCTCTTTAGATGCATCCCAATTAATGTATCACCGATATCGATTCCAGCATGCGCCTCGATGGATTCAACTAACACAGGATGTTCCATGTGCTGATACGCATGAGCCGCCATCGAACCACCCGCCTTTCGGACAGGTACTGCCGCCACAATCTCTAGGTTAAGCCGGAAAGCCACTTCTTCTTCCACAACAAGAGCACGATTCAAATGCTCACAGCACTGGAAAGCGAGGTCAATACCGGTCTCTCGTCTTAGCTGATCCAATTCTTGATAAATGGACGCAGCTATTTGCTCATTTCCTGCTGTCCCAATATGCTCACCAGCCACTTCTGATGTACTGCAGCCGAACACTAAGATTTGCCCAGCACGCAGTTCGACCATTTGATGAAACTCTTTTAACATTTCAAGCCAATCTTGACCAATGTTCATGTTAAGCGCTCCTTATAGGTGCTTTTCTTCGTAATCAGCAATCTTACCAATCCGTACAGCATGTCGTCCTGCCGTAAATTCTGTTGTCAGCCAAATATGTGCAATCTCACGTGCTAATCCAGGTCCAATGACTCGTTCTCCCATTGCAAGGACGTTTGTATCATTATGTTCTCTAGTCGCTTTCGCACTAAATGTATCATGCGCCAGCGCACAGCGAATTCCTTTTACTTTGTTTGCCGAGATACTCATACCGATGCCTGTCCCGCAAATTAAAATGCCGCGGTCAACTTCTCCGTTTACCACCATATTGGCTACAGGAAAAGCATAATCTGGGTAGTCTACAGAACCTGATCCACATTCACAACCCATATCAATGTATTCAATCTTCAATTCATCCATCAGTTGTTTGATTTCTTCACGAATATTCGTTCCGCCGTGATCGGATGCAATAGCTACTTTCATCGGGCAATTCCTCCTAAGGGTGAGTTGATCTGTTAAGCCTTACATTTATTTTTTATTTACAGTTATATTTTAACCTCTGCTTAGTCATTTGCAAATAAAAGCAGAAAAACCGTTGTTGCAACGGTTTTACAGGTTGTCCATTATGAGGATGTCCGATCCTTTTTCAATTTCTCAGCCAGCTGATGGAGCAATGCTTCAAGTTCATCACGTGTTTCCTGATAAACAGACAGGCTTCCTCCAAATGGATCGGAAACATCGCCTTCTGTTCCTGTCGCGAATTCCTTTAGAGTGAAGATCTTGTCTTTTACATGTGCATATTGATCCATAATCAACTGTTTATGCTGCATGGTCATGGTGAAAACGTAATCAGCTTCTCGCAGAAGATCCTCTGTCAGTTTTGCTGAAGAGTGATTCAGCGGAATGCTTTTCTCAAATAACGCTTCGACCGCTTGAGGAGAAGCCTTCCCAGCATCTGAGGCAAAAATGCCCGCTGATTTAACAGTGACCTCTAAACCTTTATCATGTGCAATTGAAGCAAAAAGGGCTTGAGCCATCGGACTTCTGCATGTATTTCCCGTACAAACAAATAAGATTTTCATCTTTCGCCCTCCTTTTCTTCTATTATATAGCATTTCATTCTACATGTTATGTAAGGAGACTGACTAGAGCGGAAATAATAATTTGATACCAAAGGCTAGTAAAATGATTCCGCCAAGCGCCCCGCTATATGATCCCACCCATGATCGAACTTGTTTACCGAGAAATAACCCAAGCCATGTGAGGATCATACTAAAAAAACCAAACAATAAAATGGTCATCCACACGCGAGAACCGTAAATTCCAAGGCTTAAACCAACGGAAAAACTATCTAAGCTGACACTTGTTGCAAAAAGAACAAGACCAGTGCCCACAGGTGCGATAAATGGTTTATCTTCTTTGCGAATAGACGCAATGATCATTTGCAGCCCGAGCACCAAAAGCAGCGCCCCGCCGATATAGGTGGCAAGGAGACCGAGCCAGCCTGATAAGAGCTGACCTGTTAACATACCAAAAAGCGGCATAAACATATGAAATATCCCAATGACAAGTCCAATATAAATGATCTGGCGGAACCTCAGCTGAATCATTCCCATGCCAAGTCCAACCGAAAAAGCATCCATCCCCAGTGCAAAAGCCATGATGCTGAGCGTCAGCAATTCGCCAGCTAGTTCGTACATGTAAATCCCCCTTGGACACACATTCTCCTTTAACCTATGTTTGTCCAAGAAGGGTTAGAACTATTTGAATGAAGAGAGGATTCGGCCTCCTGCCGCTTTTTGCAGACGGTTCATAATTGCTGAACCAACCCCCTGTTCTGAAAAGGCTTCTGAAACAATAACATCTACATCTGTCTCATCAAATTGTCTCAGTACACGATATAAGTTCGCCGCTATCGTTTCAGGTTTTTCTCTCCATCCACAGCTGAAAACAACATCTGCCGCAAACAACGATTTCTTTTCTTCTGTTGTCAGCACACCAACTTTTAAACCTGCTGCTTGGTATGTTTGAATGTGAAGCTGCATCTCTTCATCACTTCCAAAAAAGAGGTACATTTTAGCTTCAGGGGCATAGTGTGTGTATTTCATCCCTGGCGATACAGGCGCCTCGTCCTTTTTTGTCAGCCCTGGGTCAATACTGACCGTTCCTACTACCTCTTCTAAAGCTTCTTTTGTAATTCCGCCCGGCCTTAGGATGACTGGAATCTCGTCGACACAGGATACAACCGTTGACTCAACGCCAATACCAGTTGAACCACCATCGACAATCCCAGCGATTCTTCCATCGAGATCACTCGCTACATGGTCAGCTTGTGTTGGTGATGGTTTGCCTGAACGGTTGGCACTTGGTGCGGCAATCGGCAGGCAAGCCGTTCGGATAAGCTCCAGCGCAATCGGATGGTCAGGCATTCTCACACCGACCGTGGATAAACCTGCCGTGACCTGCTTTGATAAAGCGCCCGGCTTACACGGAAGAACAATGGTTAAAGCACCCGGCCAAAAGGCATCCATCAATGCCTTTGCTTTTTCGCTTTCTATTTGTGCAAATTCATGAAGCTGCTCAATCTCCGCAATGTGGACAATCAATGGATTATCACTTGGACGCCCTTTCGCTTCATATATTTTCATGACAGCTTCTGTGTCTTTCGCATTAGCCCCTAGTCCATACACTGTCTCTGTCGGAAAAGCGACCACTTCGTTTTGCTGCAATAACAACGCTGCCTGTTCAATTTGTGGATAGTATGTGGATAAATCCTTTTCTAAATCCACAGACCACCTTTTTGTATTTAACATCATACAAACTCCTTTTAAAAAAGATAAAACTGTTGATATATCTCAATTATCCTTTTGAAAGTATAAAAGATGATGATCAATAAAACAAGCGTTGTCCACAATTTGTGGATAACGCTTGTTTAACAGTGGATAAGTATGTGTATAAGTTCAATATATTGTGATTAACTGGCTTTTTTTTGAAGAACCACAGCCTGTTCTTTCGCTAAGATCTCTTTTGCATGTGCAGATACCCACATGCTTTCTGGAATATCCTCTAAAGCCGTGAAGCCCATCAATGCCAAAAAGTCATGCGAAGAGGAGTGGTTGGCAACGACATAAAACGTATCCACACCTATTTTCCCTCCGAGCGTTTGAACACTTTGGAACAAAGACACGATGTGTCCTTGACCTAGTTTATCTGATATGACAAGAGACCGGAGCAAGCCCTCTTGTTCACTAAGCTGTTCAAGACCTAAACACCCTGCCAGCTGACCTTCTGCATCTTCCATGACAACAAATGTCGTACGCTCTGCAAGCGTGACGCCGCCTTTCGCTTGTCCCTTTTCAAGAAAAGCATTGATCGCTGGGGCATCTTCTTCTGTGGCTATTCTTAATTGATAAAACATGCTTTCACCTCTTTTTGATCTCTTACTTCAACTCTATGAGGCAAAAACAGATTTATACCTTTTTTAGGAGAAAAGACTAGAGACCCATTCGAATAAAAAGAATTTCACTTCACCCTTCTCTTCTTTCTCTTCTTTGACCACTTCATTCACAGATTCATCTGTTTGCTGTGCTGTCACTTCGTTATCCTCATCCCCCTCTGGCGACGCGATGGCTTCTCCATTTGAAAAATCGATAAAGCAGAGCGGCGGGAATAATACACACCACCAATTGGCTCCATCCCCTTCTCCAAGCGTAATTAAAATGGCTTCATATTTCCCTGCAGGATAAACGAAATTTCCATAGAGCTTTGTTGGAAATGAGGCTTTTTGAAAACTGACTGATACGGATTGATCAATGTGCTGCTCCTTCAATTTCGCTTTGGCAATACGATTGATTTCTGGCAGCTTGGACCGAATCACACGTCTTGCTTCTTCAATGGATGTAAGGTCTTTGACCCATTCTGTCATATTGGCATTGACTTCGTCTCGAATGCTTCTTTTCACATCCTGATCTGCTGAACGATCACTATTTGCTAAAATGCGTAATCGAATGGCTTCATCTGGTATCACAACAGGCTGATTTGCAGAAGCAGCCGCTGTCTCCTCTCTGCCAAGGTTTGCAAAAGCACCGCATAATAATAGAAACATATAAAGACAAATCATCATTTTACTTTTAAACATGATGTGTTCCCCCCTACTTTTTCTCTTCGCTACAAACATTGTGTCCAGGAAACCCGTCTCATAAACAGGAAAAATGATTTTTTTAATAGATTATGAGTCAAATAAAAAAAACCGTTCCATTAAGAACGGCTTTGGAGTGAGGATTGGTAATCGGAAGGGTACAGTCTTCCATCCCAATCTCGGCTGATTTTTAACCCTGCATCTGTTTTGATGACAGTCATTGCTCCTTTTTTCTTGATTTCTTTTTTGACTTTTCCGTTTTGATTAATAAATTGAATCATCATTTCATAGTTAAATTCAATTCTGTCATCGCTTTCATCTGAAGGCGTAAACGTAATATTCTTCAGCTTAATTTGACAATCTTGATCCTTTGCTGCTTCTAACACGCTTGGGAACATGCTGTCTTGTGTATATTCTTGATATTCATGCTCGGTTAAATAAGACTTCAGCTTCTCCTTCATATCAGTTAGGTCATCTGTTCGATTCACTGTGTATTGTGCTTTTTTATAGCTTTCTCCAAATGCTGCTGCTTCTTTTTTAAAGCTCGGTTTGCCACAAGCACTCACAATCAATAGTACACTGACGATGACCAACACCATCGCATACCTTCTGTTCACACCATTCGCTCCTTCAAAACAAATTTATGTAAAAAAATCATGATCAGAATGTTCATTCTTCTATATATACGTTTCTCTTTTACCATAAGTTTCATCTTTACATAATAAAATAGTCCGACTTTATTCAGCCGGACTTTCCGTTTTGAATGTGTGCGCAAACAGCTCGGTCTTTCCCATTAATATCCTTGACGATGCGGACATCTGCCGCGGGAAATGACTGCAAGAGAAGTGCTTTTACATCTTGCCCTTGCGTATGTCCAATTTCAAAGACAACGACCGCCTGTTTATGAAGTACATGGTGAAGATCACGAATGAGATGCTTATAAAACCACAGACCATCACGTCCATCTGTCAGCGCATTTACTGGTTCATGCTTCGTAACCACCTCTGACAAGCTGTCCATTTCTTCTGCCGCAATATAAGGTGGATTGGAAATAAACAGATCCACTTTGATGCCCTGATCTTTGATAGGTTCGAGTAAGTCCCCTTGTAAAAAATGGACGTCTGCACCTAGCGCTTGTTGATTCCGCTTTGCTACCGCAAGTGCTTCATGTGAAATATCCGTTGCTGTGACAGATAGTGTTTCTTTCTCAAGAGCGAGCGTAATCGCAATTGCCCCGCTTCCGGTGCCAACGTCTACTGCTTTGAGCGGCTGATCGTGCGGGAAGATGTCACTCATCAAATTCAGCGCCGCCAAAACGACCTCTTCCGTTTCAGGGCGAGGAATGAGAACATGTTTGTTCACCTCGAATGGACGGCCGTAAAAGAATTCAATACCTGTTAGATGCTGAACAGGCACGCCTTTCTTGTGCTGCGTGACTAACTCGCTGAACAACCGATCTTGCTCCTCTGGCAGCTGATCATGAAAACGTGCAAGAAGTTCACTTCTGCTTATGCCCAGTACATGCATCAAAAGGAGCTCTGCTGCGTTTTGGTCTCTACCGGCTTCCGTTAACAAAGAAGAAGCCCATTTAAGGGCTTCAAAATTGGTTCGCTGATTATTTTGCATTTTGAAGCTTTCTTGCTTGGTCTTCCATAATTAATGCATCTATGATCTCGTCAAGTTTTCCTTCTAAAATTTGATCAAGCTTTTGAATCGTTAATCCGATGCGGTGGTCTGTTACACGGTTTTGTGGGAAGTTGTACGTACGAATACGCTCTGAACGATCCCCTGTTCCAACAGCAGATTTACGCGTTTGATCATATTCAGCCTGTGCTTCACGCTGGAATTTATCATAAATTCTTGCACGTAACACTTTCATGGCTTTTTCTTTGTTTTTGATTTGTGATTTCTCATCCTGACAGGATACAACCACGCCTGTTGGTAGGTGAGTTAATCGAACAGCAGACATGGTTGTGTTAACACTTTGTCCGCCAGGTCCGCTTGATGTGAAAGTATCTACACGGATGTCTTTTTCGTGGATATCAATTTCAACTTCTTCAGCCTCGGGCAAGACAGCAACTGTCGCTGTTGATGTATGAATCCGTCCGCCTGATTCCGTTTCCGGAACACGCTGCACGCGGTGTGCACCGTTTTCAAACTTTAGTTTGGAATATGCGCCTTTCCCGCTGATCATAAAGATAATCTCTTTATAACCGCCAGTTCCAGTCACACTCGCTTCCATTACTTCTGTTTTCCAGCCCTGCATTTCAGCATAACGGCTGTACATACGGTAAAGGTTTCCAGCAAAAAGCGCGGCCTCTTCTCCTCCTGCTGCACCACGAACCTCAACAATAACGTTTTTGTTGTCATTCGGATCTTTCGGGATCAGCAAGATTTTCAGCTCGTCTTCTAAGCGTTCCGTTTCCTCTGTGAGCTCTGAAATTTCTTCTTTGACCATGTCGCGCATCTCGGCATCCAGCTTTTCTTCCAGCATTGCTTTCGCTTCGCTCAACTGGTCGTATGCCGCACGATATTGTCTATATACCTCAACAGTTTCTTGAATATCAGATTGTTCCTTTGAATATTCACGAAGCTTCTTAGGGTCGTTCACCACTTCAGGGTCACTTAAATATTCATTTAGCTTTTCATAGCGTTCTTCAATTGATTTTAAACGGTCTAACATGGTCTTCACCTCTGTTTTGTGCGTAACAGTCTAATTATAGTATAGCGGGGTATGACAGTCAAAAAAATTTCCAAAACAATTGATTTTCTGCAATTTTTCGCTAGAAAACACGATCTTTGGCGATTGGTTACTTGTTTTGTCTAACGTGAAGGAACAGGTCCTTCTTGAAGAGAATGGTACTTATAATTGAAAAAAGGGAGGGCATTTGGTTTGAATACAAATGAGGTTGCAAAAGAAATTGGCGTTTCTTCAAAAACGATTCAGCGTTGGGTCAAACAGCTCAACATCCCTGTCGCCCGGAATGAACTTGGACATTATGAATTTCATGAAGATATTGTACAGCTTCTCAAAGAAGTCAAACACCAAATGAGTGAGGGTGTGATCCTTCAAGACATTCGATTGCCAATCCACGCGGAAACCGTTCAACAGTTATCGCCTGCTGCAGAAACTGATGCCTCCACAAAGCGGATTGAAGCATTAGAAAAGCAAGTGAATCAGCTCATTCAGCAGCAATTACACAGCACTGATGTAGAAAAACGACTGCAAGAACTCGAACGGAAACTGGCTAAAAAAGCAGATGAAGGTGTATCATATCAGCTGCTCCAGCACCGTAGAGAAATTGAAGATCTCACCACTAAACTTGAGCATCTTGCTGGGAGCTTGAAACAACCCTCTCAAATAGAAGAAAAAAAGGAAATCACGCACACTGACCTCAAAAAAAAGCGTGCGCTCTTCCCTATGTTTCATTCATTTCGCTAAAAAGGCTGCCTCGTTAGGCAGCCTTTCTACTATATTATACGGTAAGCGCAATAATGATTGGTAATGTAATGAGTGACATGATGGCACTGATCACAAATGCGGATGCAGTTTCTGCCTCTTGTTTCTCAAATCGTGTTGCGATCATTGCTGCAACAGCTGAACCTGGGAAGGCAACAAGCAATACAGCTTTTGTAATTTCATCCGCTGAAAGACCCATAAAAATGGCGATAAGATACATAAGAACCGGTTGTACAGCTACTTTTAGTAGTGCAATACTAAATGCTGGTAAGCTCAATTTAATTTTTCGAATACCTACAGTGACACCGACTGCGAATAGCGCAACCCCCGACGTCACACTTCCGATTTCCTCTAGCATTTCATGTCCAATTGCAGGAAGTTTAAATCCTAAAAGAACAAGAATGATACTTGCTAGCGGTGCAAGTGCAAGCGGCTCTGATAAACCATGCAAAATCGCTTTTGTCGTCATTTTTAAGAAACTTTCGCCGTCTTTGGCTTTTCCTTTTGTTTTTTCACCGACAGTTGACACAATAATGGCAATTGGATCAAGCAATGCATTTACAACTATTCCGGTAATAGCAATCGGAATTGCAACTTCTTGAGCCCCAAATAAACTGCCCAAGACCGGAATCCCCATAAATGCAAAGGTCGGTTGTGCTGAGTTTAACGAGAAAACAGATGAATCTGTTAAATCATATTTAAAAGCAAATTTCGTAACTAAAAGGATAATAATATAAAAACCAACGATTCCGAAAATCAATGCAACGAAAAATGGAATTTGACTGTAGAATTTATCTTTTGGTGTTGACAGAATGCTGGCGATAAAGTGCGCTGGCAAAGCATACTTTGTAACAAGTGTACTTACACCTTTCGCAGATTTAGCGTCATAGCTGCCGAAGTTCCCTGCGAACCAACCCAGCGCGATAACGAAAAAAATCGGTGCTAGGAGGATCAAAATATTTAAAAAGTCCATCTTACTCTTCCTCCTTAAATCCTTACAAGTTTCTATTTATTGCGGCATTGTTTAAATTACCCTAAACAATGCCGCGTTACACAATTTATTATGCTCTTACAATTTTTTTATATTCAGGAATCCACATTGCATCTTTCACAGCTTGTTCAATGTCGTCAGGCGTTCTTCTTGCGACACCATCTTTAATTGCTGCTTTTGCCACTTCAATGGCCACTTTGATCGAAACTTCTTGCAATTTATCAATGCTTGGAAGAAGACCAGCACATGGTTTATCATGATCAACCATTTCAGCAATCGCATCCGCAGAAGCAACGAACATGCCTTTTGTGATGATTTTAGATTCCGTTACGATTGAACCAAGACCAAGTCCAGGGAAAACGAACGCATTGTTTGATTGTCCAATTTCATGTTCAATTCCGTTATACTCAACGTTTTCGAACGGACTTCCTGTTGCAATCAATACACGGCCGTCTGTCCATTTAAACAGATCCTCTGGCACTGCCTCAGCAAGTGGTGTTGGGTTAGACATTGGCATGATCACTGGACGCTCTGTATGAGCTGCCATTTCTTTAATGATTTCTTCAGTGAATGCGCCGCCTTGACCTGATGTACCAATTAGAATCGTTGGCTTCACCCTGCGAACAGTTTCAGCAAATGAGATTTGCCCTTTTTCATCACGAGCCCAGCCTTCTACTTCATCAGAAGAACGAAGGTATGGTTTTTGGAAATCAAGCACTTCATCTTCAAATTGATCTGTTAACAACCCTCTGTAGTCTAATGTCCAGAATGCATTGTTTGCTTCTTCTTCAGTCAGACCTTCAAGTACCATTGTGTCACGCACTTGATCTGCGATTCCGATACCAGCTGATCCTGCTCCGAAAATCACAATACGGTGATCTTTCAATTGTGTACCAGTTTTCTTGACAGCTGCAAGTACACCCGCTAAAGTAATGGCACCAGTACCTTGAATATCATCATTGAACGTTAGGATGTTATCATTGTATTTTTTCATGATGTTACGCGCGTTTTTGTTTCCAAGGTCTTCCCAGTGAAGCAATGCTTTCGGGAAGAATTTAAGCGCTGCTTTTACATATGCATCAATGAATTCTTCGTATTTTTCACCTTGTACACGTTTGTGATGGTTTCCGATGTATAATGGATCATTCAATAATTTTTCATTGTTTGTTCCAACATCTAATACGACTGGAATCACGCGGCTTGGATCAATACCTGCAGCAGCCGTGTAAACAGCTAATTTACCAATTGCGATGTTGATACCACCGACACCCCAGTCACCAATTCCAAGAATGCTCTCAGAGTCAGTTGCTACGATAAGGTCGATATCTCCTGCTGTTGCATGTAAGTTTTCAAATGCTTTCTCAATGCCGTCAATGTTGTTGATTGAAAGATAGACACCATGAGGTCTTCTGTATTCATGGCTGTATTCTTGAATCGCTTCTCCAACAGTTGGTGTGTACACAACAGGAAGCATTTCACGAAGCTTGTCTGATATAAGCTTATAGAACAATACTTCGTTACGGTTTTGCAAATCACTTAAGTATACGTTTTGACGAAGACGATCTGGCTGTGCTAGAAATTGCTTGTACGCTCTCTCCGCTTGTTGTTCTAAAGTGAGAACAGTTGGAGGAAGTAAGCCTTCTAGTCCAAGCTCTTGTCTTTCTTCTTCAGAGAAAGCAACGCCTTTGTTCAACGTTGGAATCGATAATACATCTTTACCTGTCAAAGTGGTTTCGAGGTACCCTTCTTTTGTTTTCTTCACGTTGTTCATCAAAAACTACCCTCTTTCTAAAATATAAATAAAGTGAACTATTAATTTAAAGAACGATTAAGGAGAATAATCCTTAATCAAAAAAATTATGACAAGAAATCGAACTTTTCGTTAAAATGCTTTACACTACAGTTAGTCATTTTATGCCTGCTTATACTAAAACGCAAGCGTTGAAAATTAGATAATTTTTTCGTAGCGTTATTTAATTTATTTAAGTACAAATGATGGGTGTTCAGCCAAAATCTCGAAAAACGAAACACAGCGGCATTTGCTATTTTTTTAATTGTCAAGTGTTGTACCAACGTCAAGTCTTGATACTTCATGGTGATGTCTGCATCGTGCTTCGTATGATTCCTGCGCACCTACTAAAATAATGGGATCATCATAGGATGCGGGTTTACCGTCGATCAAGCGTTGTGTTCTACTCGCTGGGGAGCCGCATACCGAACAAACTGCTTGAAGTTTTGTTACAAGCTCTGCACATGCCATTAAATGCGGAACAACACCAAATGGCTCTCCTCTGAAGTCTTGATCAAGGCCTGCAACAATGACTCGGTAACCTTTATCAGCCAATTGAGTGACAATGTCAATGATTGTCTCATCAAAAAATTGCACCTCATCTATGCCAATGACATCGGTTCTTTCTGATATGTGCGTTATTATGTCTTTTGGTGAGGCTACTGCAATCCCATCGACCGATGAACCGTTATGTGAAACAACTGAGCTTGTACTATACCGGTTATCAATCGCTGGTTTGAATATTTTTACTTCTTGTTTGGCAAAGGTGGCCCTTTTGGCTCTCCGAATCAATTCTTCCGACTTTCCAGAAAACATACTTCCGCAGATGACTTCAAGCCAACCGCTTTGTTTCATCACATACATAAGGTCTTCTCCCCCGTTTTAAAGTTCCATCAATCCACGTAAAAAAACAGGCAAGAACGGATTCCTGCCTGTTTATTGTATCTATTATTACTTAAGACCGTATTTTTTGTTAAAGCGGTCAACACGTCCATCAGCAGAAGCGAATTTTTGACGGCCTGTATAGAAAGGATGGCATTCAGAGCAAATCTCGATGCGTACCTCTTCTTTTACTGATCCAGTTTCAAACTCATTTCCACAAGCGCATTTGACTGTAGCTTTTTTGTAGTTAGGATGAATTCCTGTTTTCATCTACTGTCATCTCCTTCCGCCCTGAATCCAATTCGGAAACAGAGTTAATATCTCAGAATAAATTCTGAAACGCACATGATGAAATTATAACAGTGTGAGTCTATGATTGCAAATGTATTTTTTCAACAAACTATCTTCTTGATGCAGACATGTTCGCTTGTTTCCATTCTTGCGTTAAAATATCAAAAAACTCTTGGTTTGTCTTTGTTTTTCTCATTTTGCGCATGAATTTCTCAGCAAAGTCAGGTGTATCTGACATCGATTTTCTCATCGCCCATAAACGATCAAGATGCTCTTTTGGTACAAGCAGTTCTTCTTTTCTCGTACCAGAACGACGAATGTCGATCGCTGGGAAAATTCTTCTTTCTGCAAGAGAGCGGTCCAAATGAAGCTCCATGTTCCCCGTCCCCTTAAATTCCTCATAAATCACATCATCCATACGTGATCCCGTATCAACAAGCGCAGTGGCTAAAATCGTCAAGCTTCCGCCTTCTTCAATGTTACGCGCAGCACCAAAGAAGCGTTTTGGACGGTGGAAAGCCGCTGGATCAATACCGCCGGAAAGCGTTCGGCCGCTTGGCGGGATGACAAGGTTGTATGCACGAGCAAGCCTTGTGATGCTGTCCATTAAGATGATGACATCTTTCTTATGTTCAACAAGACGCATCGCACGCTCTAATACAAGCTCTGCTACTTTAATGTGGTTTTCCGGTACTTCGTCAAAGGTTGAACTAACAACATCCCCTGCAACAGAACGTTCGATATCTGTTACTTCCTCCGGGCGTTCGTCTATCAAAAGGACAATCAGCTCTGACTCTGGGTGATTTTCAGAAACGCTGTTGGCAATTTCTTTGAGCAAAATGGTTTTCCCAGCCTTAGGCGGTGCAACAATTAAACCACGCTGCCCAAACCCAACTGGCGCCATCATATCCATAATTCTAGTAGACAGGTGATTAGGCTGTGTTTCAAGAATCATTTGACGATCAGGGAATAGCGGCGTGAGTGCAGGAAAGTGAACACGTTCCTTAGCTGATTCTGGGTCGTCCCCATTTACCGCTTCGACATGAAGGAGGCCATAGTAGCGTTCATTCTCTTTTGGAGGTCGTACCTTTCCAGACACCTTATCTCCGTTTCGCAAATCAAAGCGTCTGATTTGTGAAGCTGAAATATAAATGTCTTCAGAACTTGGGGAGTAGTTAATTGGTCTTAAGAAACCAAAACCCTCAGACTGAATAATTTCAAGAACCCCTTCCATAAATAAGAGATCCTCTTGCTCAGCGTTCGCCTTTAAGATGGCAAAAATTAATTCTTTTTTTGTTAGTTTGCTGTAATAAGAGATTTTGTACTTTTTTGCTAACTCATACAGCTCTTTTAATTTCATATTTTCCAAAGATGAAATCGAAACATCTTTCAATATGGACACCACACTTTTCTAGTCAATGTATTTCATTACAAATGCATGACCATTGTATTTGATTAGCTTTTAATTCCGTTTTTGTTGGAATGACCTCGCTCTCATGGTAACGCTCCCACTCGTTTTATCGTAAAGATAGGAACAATGTGAACTCGAGCTTTGTCAACATAGAGAAGGATAATGAGTATATCGTCATGATGCGGCAGTATTTAAACTTGTTGAAGCTTAAAAGAAGTAAATTCGCAGAAAATTTCGCAGCACTCTTTAGTTTTACCTCATTTGCAGAGAATATTCAACTTTAAAAAGAAAATGATATACATTTGACACCTATATGAAAAGCGGGTAATAAATACCCGCTTTCAGATTACGGACGAATGACAAGATTCGGTTTTTTCTTTAAGCTATGTCTGCCGTCTACGAAACGAACTGTACCTGATTTCGCACGCATAACAACGCTATGTGTTGTTCCAACAGAGCCTTTGAATTGAACACCTTTTAATAGCTCACCGTCTGTTACACCAGTCGCTGCAAAAATGGCGTCGTCGCCTTTCACGAGGTCTTCCATTCTTAGGACTTTGCCAACATCTAGCCCCATTTTCTCACAGCGTCTTAATTCTTCTTCACTTTGAGGAAGAAGCCTTCCGTGGATTTCACCACCAAGTGCCTTTAACGCAACAGCAGAAAGGACACCTTCGGGCGCTCCGCCTGAACCAAATAGAATATCAACACCTGTATGATCAAATGCTGTATTAATGGCTCCTGCAACGTCACCATCATCGATCAGTTTGATTCTTGCTCCTGCTTCTCTCAGTTCAGCAATGATTTTCTCATGTCGATCTCTGTTTAAAATCGTTGCAACCACATCTTCAATATCTTTGTTTTTTGCTTTTGCTACAGCGCGAAGATTGTCAATGACAGGCGCTTCAATGTCGATGCAGCCTACCGCTTCTGGACCTACTGCGATCTTATCCATGTACATATCAGGTGCATTCAGCAAATTGCCATGATCTGCAACTGCAATAACAGCTAGGGCATTCCAGCCGCCACTTGCCACAATATTTGTTCCTTCTAATGGATCAACAGCTACATCCACGCGAGGTCCGTATCCGTTCCCAAGCTTTTCCCCAATGTAAAGCATTGGTGCTTCGTCCATTTCCCCCTCGCCAATGACCACTGTTCCTTTCATCGGAATGGTATCAAATACATCACGCATTGCGCTTGTTGCAGCATCATCTGCTTCGTCTTTTAATCCTCTTCCCATCCAACGAGCAGATTTTAACGCAGCTGCTTCTGTCACCCGTACTAGTTCCATCGATAAACTTCTTTCCATTTTTGTCCAAATCTCCTCTCACAGTCAAAGCCTTATGAATTTTGAAGTTCTTCTATTTCTTGGTCACTCAGCTTTTCACGCCAGATGGTTGCACCCAAGCCTTCAAGCTTCTTCTCAAGCAAACTATATCCTCTGTCTATATGTTCAAGCCCTGTGATTTCGGTCACACCGTCTGCCATTAGCCCTGCAACGACGAGACAAGCACCTGCACGCAGGTCACTTGCTTTCACCTTTGCTCCTTGAAGCTGAGTCTGTCCAGTGATAATGGCAGATCTTCCTTCGACCTTCATGTTTGCCCCCATTCGGCGTAATTCGTCAATGTGCTTAAAGCGGGCTGAGTAGATCGTATCTGTGACCACACTCGTGCCTTTCGCCTTTGTTAACAGCGCCGTCATCGGCTGCTGAAGGTCCGTCGGAAAGCCCGGATACACAAGGGTTTTGATATCGACAGGCTTGAGTCCTTCGTTTCTGCCAACGATCAGCATCTGATCGTTGCTTGTTTCAATGGTGAACCCCATCTCTCTAAGTTTCGCCGTAATTGATTCTAAATGAGTTGGGATCACATTATCAAGTACAACTTCATCCCCCATCGCAGCACCAGCAATTAAAAATGTGCCTGCTTCTATACGGTCAGGGATGATGGAATGCTTACAGCCATGAAGAGATTCTACACCTTCGATTCGAATCACATCAGTACCCGCACCTTTGATTTTGGCTCCCATGCTTGCAAGCAGTGTCGCTACATCAATAATTTCGGGTTCTTTTGCGGCATTTTCAATCACCGTTTTTCCTTCAGCCAGTACGGCTGCCAGCATGATATTGATGGTCGCACCTACACTGACCACATCAAGGTAAATACGGGCTCCGACTAATTTTTCAGCGCGCAAATAAATGGCACCCTGCTCGTTTGTCACCTCGGCTCCGAGTGCTTCAAAGCCTTTAATATGCTGATCGATCGGCCTAGGTCCTAAGTGGCACCCTCCTGGCAGCCCAATGACAGCTTGCTTGAATCTTCCCAGCATAGCGCCCATTAAATAATAAGACGCACGCAGTTTCTTCACTTTCCCATTAGGAAGCGGCATACTGATCATGGAAGCAGGATTGACGACCATTTCACCTTTTTCAAATGTGACCTTTCCGCCAATCTCTTCTAACAGATCTCGTAATGTGTCAATATCTGAAATATGCGGAAGGCCCTCAATCGTTACTGGAGAATCAGCGAGAATCGTGGCAGGAATCAGTGCCACTGCACTATTTTTCGCACCACTAATATGTACGGTCCCGCGCAAGGGGTCACCGCCGGCAATGTTTAACTTTTCCATATTTGTCTCCCTTCTTAAAGAAGATCACTGTTGGAGTTATACTGTTTGTGGATGTCGCGCTTTAAAAGGTCTTGTCCAAAATTTAGCCAATATCAAGAGAAAGAATACAGGTTAAACGAAATTTGTCGGAAGAAAAATAATCGAAGCTTTGCGAGGCTGTGATGTTCTCTTCTTTGCACAAAACATTTCTTAGCGTTTTTAAGGAAAACTGCGGCAAGCAGGAGACAATCCCGCCTGCCACAATCACTTATTTATTCCAGTCAGCTAAAAATTGCTCAATGCCCGCATCCGTTAATGGGTGTTTCGTCAGCTGCTTGATGACTTTCAGCGGCATTGTGCCGATATGAGCACCTCTAAGTGCAGCTTCTGTCACGTGCTGCGGATGACGAATGGATGCAGCAATGATTTGTGTATCTAAGCCATGAACATCAAAAATGGTTTTCACTTCACTGATGAGATCGAGACCATTTTGGCCAATATCATCTAAGCGGCCGAGGAATGGAGAGACATATGTCGCACCAGCTCTAGCTGCAAGAAGTGCCTGGTTTGCACTAAAAATCAAAGTGACGTTTGTTTTAATTCCAAGGTCTGTTAACGCTTTGACAGCTTTAAGACCATCTGTTGTCATTGGGATTTTAACCGTGATATTTGGTGCAATGGCAGCAAGCTCTTTTCCTTCTTCAATCATTTCTTCTGCTTTGAGGGAAATGACTTCTGCACTGACAGAACCTGATACCACGTCAGTGATTTCGCGAAGACGGTCGTGGAATGATACGTCCTTTTCTTTCGCTACTAAACTAGGGTTTGTTGTGACGCCTGCTAAAATGCCAAGCTCGTGCGCCTCTTTGATGTCTGCGATATTCGCTGTATCTACGAAAAATAACATAACCGTGCCACTCTCCTATCAATAAATTGTCTGAAATGTAAATTTTGATTGCGCTTTCTCAAGATATGGAGAAAACCGCCTGTGACTCAGGCGGCTTTCGGTTCTCATCAAATTATGCTTGGTTAGAAGAACCAAATTCACGCATTTTGCCGATAACAGTCGCTTTAATTGCGTCACGAGCTGGTCCAAGATATTTACGTGGATCATACTCTTCTGTTTTTGCAGCAAGTGTTTCGCGTACTGCTTTCGCAGAAGCAATTTGGTTTTCAGTGTTTACATTGATTTTTGCTGTACCAAGTGAAATTGAGCGCTTGATGTCAGCTGTTGGGATACCTGTTCCGCCATGAAGAACAAGTGGAAGACCTGTCATTTTACCGATTTCTTCCATTTCAGTGAAACCAAGGTTTGGTTCACCTTTGTATGGACCATGTACTGAACCTAATGCAGGTGCAAGGCAGTCAATACCAGTGCGTTCTACAAGCTCTTGGCACTCTTTTGGATCAGCATAAATAACGCCCTCGGCGATGACGTCGTCTTCTTGTCCGCCAACAGTTCCAAGCTCAGCTTCTACAGATACACCGTGGAAATGTGCAAGCTCAACTACTTTCGCAGTTGTTGCTACGTTCTCATCGAATGGATGGTGAGAAGCGTCGATCATGACAGAAGTAAATCCTGCATGGATCGCTTTTGCACAAGATTCAAAGCTTGAACCGTGATCTAAATGAATCGCAACAGGAACTGTTACATTATATTCTTCGATTAACGCTTTAACCATTGCGACAACTGTTTTGAAGCCGCCCATGTAGCGTCCTGCTCCTTCAGATACTCCTAAGATAACTGGAGATTTCTCTTCTTCAGCAGCTTGTAAAATCGCTTGCGTGAATTCTAAATTATTTAAGTTAAACTGTCCAACAGCGTAACCTTTTTCCTTTGCGTCTTTCAACATTTCTGTCATTGAAACTAAAGGCATGATGAAAAATCCTCCCTATGTAGCTAATTTGCTTACTAAAAAAAGCTCTCCACCCTAGCATGACCAGAATTTCTCGCCATATGTAAACTTTCAAAGTCAGATCGCTTTCTTCTTCTTATCTAGGATACCAATTATTCGACAAATCGGCAACAGAATGACTCGATTCAATCATTTCCAACTACCCATTTGTTTCGAGCGGCAAGTATTCTTTGACAGCATCTCGGATCTCATCAATATCAAAAGGTTTTGCAAAGTGCGTCAAAGCACCGAGTTCTTTGGATTCTTGGATCATGTCTAATTCGCCATAGGCTGTCATAATGATGACGCGGATGTCTTCATCAATTAATTTCATGCGTTTTAAAATTTCAATTCCATCCATTCCGGGAATCTTCATATCAAGCAGCACAAGGTTTGGTCTATGATTTTTCACAATATCTAACGCCTGAAGTCCATTGGCTGCTTGGAAGGTTTGATAGCCTTCTTTATGAAACACTTCATTCAACAATATCCTAATACCATATTGATCATCGACAATTAAAATTTTCTCATTCATCTGTTACACCCCATTGCTTTCATTTTTCGCCATAAAAAGAGCTGTTGTTAAATAATTCTGTTTGATTTTCACATTTCCTTTATTTATAATAGTTTACTTTACGACATTTTCTGAGCATTTTTCCTAATATTCCTTTATATTCTATTATAAAATGATCTGACCGAAGGAGGAAATCCGTCTTGTTAAAAATTTTCACGACCCAGTTATCAGGTATTTTTTCACGTATTGGAGAAAAGCAGGCTGAAGCGATCGAGGATGGTGCACGCCTTCTTGCACAAGCCGTTGTCAGTGGACACGCTGTTTATTTTCACGGGAAGAATGAACTGGCTGCTGTAGCCCTAGAGGCAACTGAAAGCAAGGAGCCATTTCCAGGTGCGAAAGTGCTGCCGCTTGATCAAACGGAGCGCAGCTTGCTTCATCCAAGCGATAGAGTGCTGCTATTTTATTCAGACCCAGAAGACGAGGAGATTCAATCTCTTGTAAAAGAACTGCATGCGCAAGGGACGCCCGTTGTCGGTGTCGGGCCGGCACAAAAGGAGTCGTCCATGATTGAAGAGCATTGTGATGTCCATATTGATTTTCAGCTCAAGAAACCGCTTGTGCCTGCTGATGACGGAACAAGGTTCGGTTATCCTGCTTTAATGACATGCTTATACGTCTACCACGCTCTATCGTTTACTGTGAAAGAAATCGTTGAGGAATATGAATAAAAAACTGCCGAGAAGATGATATTCTCGGCAGTTTTTTTGTTTTATTTTGATTCAGATGCTTGCAATGAAGCACCAACGAAATCTCTAAATAATGGCTGAGGTCTTGTCGGTCTTGAGACGAATTCCGGGTGGAACTGAGAAGCAAGGAACCAAGGATGGTCCTTCAGCTCGATAATTTCAACAAGACGTCCATCTGGGCTTGTACCAGAGAAGACAAATCCTGCAGCTTCCATTTGCTGTCTGAATTCATTATTAAACTCATAGCGATGGCGGTGGCGTTCGTAGACCACTTCATCATTGTATGCAGCAAATGCTTTGGAGTCTTCATCTAATTTACATGGATACAGACCAAGACGAAGTGTTCCGCCTAGATCATCTACATCCTTCTGTTCTGGAAGAAGGTCAATGATTGGGAACGCTGTTTCAGGATCAATTTCCGCTGAATGAGCTCCCTCAAGACCTAGTACGTTTCGTGCATATTCGATTGACGCAACTTGCATTCCTAAGCAAATTCCGAAGAAAGGCACTTTGTTTTCACGGGCATATTGTGTAGCAATGATTTTCCCTTCCACTCCGCGGTCTCCGAAGCCTCCAGGAACGATGATGCCGTCGACATCTTGCGCGAAATCAGCCATATTTTCTGCTGTCACTTCTTCTGCATTGATCCATTTGATTTGAACGTCTGAATCAAATGCATAACCAGCATGGCGAAGTGATTCAACGACAGAAATGTAGGCATCTTGCAGTTCAACATATTTTCCTACTAGACCAATTGTGACTTGTTTTGAGAGGTTTTGCACTTTATCGACTAGCGCTGTCCACTCCGTCATGTCTGCATCTTGACAGTCAAGTTTCATATGTTCACATACAAGCTTGTCTAGTCCTTGTTTTTGTAAATCAAGCGGAATAGAGTACAGCGTGTCTGCATCCTGACATTCGATAACAGCTTTTGTATCAATATCACAGAATAACGCAATTTTGTCCTTCATGTCTTGGGTCATTGGCATTTCAGTTCTAACCACAATAACGTTTGGCTGAATACCAAGGCTGCGAAGTTCTTTGACACTATGCTGTGTTGGTTTTGTTTTCAGTTCACCTGCTGCTCGGATGTAAGGAACAAGCGTACAATGAATGTACATCACGTTTTCACGGCCAATGTCACTCTTCATTTGACGAATCGCTTCAAGGAAAGGAAGGGATTCGATGTCTCCTACTGTTCCGCCGATTTCTGTAATGACCACATCTGCACCTGTTTCTTTTCCGGCACGGTACACGCGGTCTTTGATTTCATTTGTAATATGGGGAATAACCTGTACAGTTCCGCCTAGATAGTCGCCGCGACGCTCTTTCTTCAGAACAGTAGAGTAGATTTTACCAGTTGTAACGTTGCTGTACTTATTTAAGTTAATATCAATGAAGCGCTCATAGTGACCTAAGTCAAGGTCTGTTTCAGCACCGTCATCTGTGACGAAGACCTCACCGTGCTGATATGGACTCATCGTCCCTGGGTCTACGTTGATATATGGATCGAATTTTTGAATGGTGACATCCATCCCTCTATTTTTCAGAAGGCGGCCTAACGAGGCAGCCGTGATCCCTTTTCCAAGTGAGGAAACAACTCCTCCTGTTACAAAAATATACTTTGTCATTTCGTATGCTCCTCTCTTTTTTACCCTTGCATGACTAGACATGCACAGCTTCATCCTTTTTAGAGTGTATCCCTAAATCTCTTGAAAAATAAGAAAGCTCCCTTTCAAATAAATGAAAGGGAGCGTAAATGAACGTATCTTTACGTACTCTTTTTAGAGAGCCCAAAATACATACTACATAGTTCGCTCTCGAAAGTCAAGACGGTTTTATCCTGTTTTGAGGACCGGTTTGTGAGGGTTATTTCTCTTCCTTATTATCGTCTAAATCGTCTTCGTCAATTTCTGTTAAGCCATCATCATCTTCGTCATCGTCTTCGTCGAAGTCTTCTATATCTTCCTCGATTTCCTCATCATCGTCTAGGTCGAGATCATCGTCGTCTTCAACAAGATCAAGTTCTTCTTCAAGCTCTTCGATTTCCTCTTCCTCTTCAATTTCATCGAAGTCTTCTTCAACGACAGCTGCTTTTGTTTTTTTCTTTTTCGCTTTTGTTTTCACAGCTGGCTGAACTTCTTCTTCGATTTGATCAACTGGATACCAGCTGCGAAGTCCCCATCTCTGATCACCTAACGAAATAAAGCGGCCATCTATATTTAAGTCTGTATAAAATTGAGCAAGGCGATCATCAAGATCAGATTTTTGTATTCCTTGTAAACGGACCATTTCATCTATTAACTCGGAAAACGTAATCGGTGTTTTGCTGTCTCTGAAAATTTCATAAGCAAGTTCAACTAAAGACATGTGCTTGAGCTGCTCCTGTGAGTATTCTTTCAAACTCAAGGTCAGACACTCCCTTTCTATTACATGTATGTATCCATTTATCAGTGAAATAATAAGTGTTTATCCCTTATTTTTACGACAAACCATACCTCTCATTATAAACAAATTAGGGGAGTTTATGCCACCTTTAATCATGTTAATTTTTGATTTTTTCTCAAGGGGAGCAACTAATGGTTCATCATTTAGGTGAAATGGGTCTAGCTTTTGTGTCCGGCCTGCATTTTGTAAACCGATTTATTCATTCCAAACGAAAAAATGGGAACAATCAGAGGCAGCAATGGTGAATGAATAAATTTTGGCTATCATTCGAACGAAGTGATTGTCCATTTTTTATAAAGCGTATAAAAAGGTACACGCCAACGGGTTCAGTTGACGTGTACCTTTAATGAAAAAAATTGTATAACACCTTTTTTCTCAAGGAACCTTGAATTCAGTTTTTATGCGAATACCGTTACTTCTTTTCGCAAGAGTTCATGCTCTATTTATTATTCATTACAGTACAGCGACTATTTCTTTTCCTAAGGAAATGAAAGCATCTATAATAAATGGTGCCGCAAAGAGAATCGAAGCTTTCCAGTTCGCTTTTTTGTATTGAAAAAAGAACAAGATCAACACTGCTCCTATGAGTGCCGTGAAGAGGTACAGCCATAAGCTTTGTATTTGCAAGATCCCCATACATATTACATTAATAAACATAATGATAATTTTAGGAATTAGAGCATAAAACAAATGACCCTTAATCTCTGGAGCAAAGATGATTAATAGGAATTTTGCGATGAGATACTGAACTAATAGGCTGATGGTGGTTAGAATTGTTGTAATGACAACAATTAGATTCAGCATCGTTTCATAGGACATATCCTCTAACATAGCTCTTAAATCATCTAGTTGCGAAATGTAGCCATTCAACTCAATAGCAAAAGTAACGAAATAATAATTGGCCATAATAAAAATGACCAATGATATCAATGATGTTATTCTTGGACGTTGTTCCATAATAACCTCCCATCCCCTATACTCATAATGCTTGAATGATCGTTTAAGCGTTTATTCACCATGCTATGGGAAACATATATGATGGTTGAAATTTTTTTAATAGAGAGATTCACTAGCCTCTCAGATAGCATCTCTATACTCTCTGAATCTAGAGATGACATGGTTTCATCAATTAGAATGGTTTCCCAATCTTTTACGAATAATAAAGATAATCCTACCTTCGCTTTCATACCCGTAGATGCTCTGCTATACGAACCATCTAGGTTACCATCAAAAAAATCATTCACTTTCCCCATTTGTTCTTCAGTCGGCACAATTTTAAACGTATTCCACAGAATCTCTAGGTTTTCTCTAATTGTAAATGGGTGAATGCCAATAGGATCCACATTTAAATAAAGAGTCGATTCTTTGTTTGCCTCAATATCTCCAGAGTATCTCTTATCTAAACCAGCTATCATTTTAAGGAGAGTGCTTTTACCTGCACCATTTCTCCCCACTAAATGAAAGAGACCTGTTGGAATTGAAAAATTCACTTTATCTAGTATGATATTGTTTTTGAACTTCTTCGTACATTCTACAAATTCTAATCCCACTTGAATCCCCTTCTCTGTCGTATAGAGTCTTCAATAAAACCATCTATTATTGATCATGATAGAAAATAATAAAGAATCATACCCTTCAATAAAAGCAGCTATTATTAGGATGACTAACGATAGTAGATAATAAGGAATCATTTTTTTCATGACACCTAAAGCAGCTTTAATTGATTTCGTATAAATTAGTGTGAAAAGCACATACTGGCTGATTCCTTGATAAAACAACATATTTGGAAATTCTAATAGCCCATGAGGAATTAGTTTACCTAAAGCTTCTTGTGCTCCTAGCGTTCTAAAACCCATCGTAATGACGAAGGACGAACCTCCAAAATCCATTATTTGAAATAACGGCGACAACAAGAAACCCAGTAAATACATTGCAAAGTTCGTTAAGTTATGTGTCAGGACTACAGACATAAATTCCTGGCCCGAAGTTGGTGGTGCGGCTTCAAATAAATCTTTGTTGACTATATTCCCTAGATAAATCCCTGTACCTATCAGCAATATACAGTAGATAGAGTAGTACCACAGAAAATACTTCAATCTTTTATGTATCATTTTCCTCCTCTTTTCATGAAGTAATCGTGAAAATAGTAATGCATATGAGTAATAAAATAGGCAAGGACAGCTTCAATAACTTATGTTCATAATCGTTGATTAATAGTTCTGTTTTTCTGAAATATACGACCCCAATAAAGATGATTAAAGGCAACGATAACGTATTTTTAAGAATAATTGAGATATCGGACGTGTTGATCATTACTCCGACTATTCCACACACACTGACAAAAATCAGTACAAGACATAGTAAATATATCGTACTGGATTTAAATCTCTCGTACGGACTCACAATCAAAGAGGATTGCAACGTCTCGATTCTTGCCCTATCAAGCACAATCTCTTCCTTTTTCGACCCTATTAAGATTTCTAAGATCGTAATAAAGTTTATATAGACTAAAATGAGCGCAGGCAGATTTTCTATTTTCGTTAAAAAGGATTGGGCGAAATAAGTAAGCATTGATACTAAGGCACCTATTAAAATGATCAATATTTTATTACTAGTGATATATGACAAAAATAAATACAGAATATTTCCAGACCTATATTGCTTATTCGCACTTTTTAGGAAGGAAAGTCCAGTTGTCAAAGGTATTCTATGAGAATTACTTATGTAAATGTAAATAAGAAGAGACTGTACTATTTGCAGTATCATCACTGCTTCAAAAACGGACGTTATGATATACCAAAATTGCAACAAAAGGAGTACTCTGTTGATGATATTGAATAGACCGGACAATAATTGAGATGCAAAAGAAAGCATCACGACAATAAGTGCTAGTATCATAATGAAATATTGATTTTCTACTAACAAAAAGGTTAAAGCGATGAAACAAGCCAAAAGTAATTGAACTGAATATCCTTTTTTAATCGTAAAGAATAAATGTTTCAACAACAATTGTTTAGAGACAAAGACCACGCCTGGCTGCTGTCTTCTATACGGTAATACACAACGATTAATATTAGCTGTAGCTACAATGTATATTGAAATAAAAACAAAGCTGTTTAGGTAAGTGCCGGGAATCTCACCCCGATAGAAAATCAACGCTACCATCACAATGAAAGAAAAAAGAATCATCCCAATATAATTGAGGTACCCCATTATACTTTGATCATATATTTTAAATAGTTTATTTGTTTTATGCATAAGTCATTTTAAAAAGCAGCAGCCTTGGCTTTTCCTTGTTTTTTAAGTACAAACAAAATAGCAGCGGGAGCCCCAGTACTAACACCTAGATTGGCTACTATCTTTGAACCATTTCCAACGACTAAAGATGCGACTGTATCTGCAAATAACAATAGTGAGAATGAGCCAAGATTTTTTGTTTTTATCATAAAATTTCCTCCTAATTAATGTTTTATTACAAGCCGGATGGGCATAAAACGTTAAATTAGTTTTTAAGTCCCTGTCTATTGAACGTTGTTTCATCTGATATCAATACACTTTTGAAAAAAAATCATCTCAATAAAGATTGAGATGATTTTTTTTTAGATTAAAAAGCAGCAGCTTTCGCTTTTCCTTCTTTTTTAAGAATAGCCAAGATAGCAGCAGCTACACCTGAACTAATTGTGCCTACGCCAGTGAAAACACCAACGATTGTAATGACAGTTGCTACTGAGGACCAAGTATCTAAGAAATTCACTACTGTTGCCGCAGTTGCAGTACTAACACCCAGATTTGCTGCAATCAAAGAACCATTACCAATCACTAAAGCTACTAATGTTACCGCAAGAAGTGACAGCGATAATAAAGCATAAAACTTAGAATCTGTTGCTTTCGTCATAATATGACCTCCTTCGATTATTTACTACTTCTTTAGTCTAGCAAGAAGTAAATTACATTTCAATATTTTTTTGGAAAATTTGTAATATTTATTTAATTAACGGTATTTGTAATCAGTTTTTATCAGGATTTACGTTCATTTTCCATTTTTACCGGGCACTTATGTAATAGCATAAAATGCTCTGATTCATTTAAATCTAGTCAGAATTTCTGATAAACACTATCAAAAAATCAATTCGTTTCAAATCTTCAATGCCTTCTTTTTAGAGACAGGTAAACTTTTATGATGAATTTTTTTAAGAGATGCTCGTTTCCTGTAGTACTTTGATTATTACTGAGATATTCTTCAACAATCGGAGCTCACCTTCGTTAAAGACAGAGACCAAGTTCAAAAAATCACTGAAAGATCATGTTATAGATGTGGAAAAAGAGTTGATTTTATTTTGAATTCAAGAGAAATGATGAATGGAATGGGAAGTAAGTTATATACATTGACCCTAAGGAGAGAAGAACCGTATCCTGTATTAGGGAGCGATTCATTTTTGGAAATATATCAGTATCTTTATACATTTCAGTTCCTATCATAGCTTTTGAAAAATTGTAACATTTAGAAAATGTGATAAACATACTATTCTCTAAAACACAACATAAGTCCCTACAAATCGGAGTCGAAAAAGAAGAAAATGGATTAAATCACCTAGTTAAATTGAATCAATTTCCTCAATTCCAAAAGAAATCGAGACACTCATATTGAGTTGTCTCGACTTCGATTTGATATCAAAATAGATACCCATTATTCAAATCTTTGAACGTATGATGAAAAATAATGGCTGCTTTTTGCATGAATCGTCTGTATAGTCATTTCTGTATTTTCTTTAGATCCAGATATTCGGGCAAAAAAAGCATTGCTCCTTTATGTAGGCAGAATCATAACCATCACGTTAGAAATGAGGCTGAACCCTGACATTTCTGCAAAGTCTAAACACATTGGTGAATGAGATGAACTTGTTATCTAGTTCTCAAGCATTGAAATATGCTTTCATAACGATACACTTTTATCGTTTATTTTAAGGCTAGAGATTCTGAAGTAATGAGATGACTACTGCTATGGTCAATATGATGCCTGCAAGCATTAAAACAATTAATTTTCTACGGCTATTTTCTTTTTCATTGTGATCTTTCTTTGAAGACTTCGAAAGTTCTGCGGAAACCATGATCCATATCACCAAAGTCACAATTGCTATAATGGTAGTAGTTGTGGTCATAATAACCTCCCATATTTTTATTTTCTTAATTTTAACATAATGCTAATATAATATGGATCGATACTGGAAATCATCTTAAATTCAGGAAAACCTGACTATTACCTTGTATGTGGGTTATAGCTATATCATTCTTGAGGTCTAATTCTTTAGTAGGTATATTGCCAATTCACATGTACCAATACTCACTACTTCACCAGTTACAAATCACTCATACGTTAAAGCTGTTTCCTGTTGCCGACACTATCCTTTTACAATCCTAAAATAAAAAAACTTTGGATGATGCTAGTGATTAATGCTTCATGAACCAAAACAGACCACCTCACATCAGGTGGTCTTTGCTTTGTTTCTACATATCTAGCAGTTTGCGTGAGATGACTAGGCGCTGGATTTCCTGTGTGCCTTCATAAATTTGGGTGATTTTCGCATCACGCATGTATCGTTCGACTGGGTAATCCTTTGTATACCCGTAGCCGCCGAAGATTTGGACGGCTTCTGTTGTTACCTTCATGGCTGTATCTCCAGCAAAGAGCTTGGACATAGCTGATTCCTTTCCATACGGGAGCCCTTTCGTTTCGAGCCATGCTGCCTGATAAGTGAGCAGCCTAGATGCTTCAATTGCGGTTGCCATATCTGCGAGCTTAAAAGCAATTCCTTGATGCTGAATGATTGGTTTGCCGAATTGCTTTCGCTCCTTCGCATAATCGACTGCCGCATCAAGAGCGCCTTGTGCAATCCCAACAGCCTGAGCAGCAATACCGTTTCTTCCGCCATCGAGGGTCATCATAGCTATTTTAAAGCCTTCTCCTTCTTGTCCGAGCCGGTTTCTTTCATGAATCCGGCAATCTTCAAATCGAATTTCAGTCGTTGGCGATGAGCGAATGCCCAGTTTGCTTTCCTTTTTGCCGACCGAGAAGCCCGGTGTCTCTTTTTCTACAATAAAGGCGGTCGTATTTCGAGATGTAGCTTCTTGGTCTGTCACAGCAAACACAATATAACAATCTGCAATGCCTCCATTTGTAATAAAGATTTTCGCACCGTTCAGGACGTATTCACTGCCTGCTTTTACTGCCGTTGTCTTCATTCCGCCGGCATCTGAACCCGAACCGCTCTCAGTGAGTGCATATGCCCCTACCTTCTGTCCTTCTGCAAGCGGCTTTAAATAGGTCTCTTTTTGTTCATCTGTTCCGAAAGTATAGATAGGCCACGAGGCGAGAGAGGTGTGGGCGGAGAGGGTGACGCCTGTAGAGGCGCACACTCTTGAAAGCTCCTCCACTGCGATGACGTAGGCTAAATAATCACTACCGATCCCGCCTACCTCTTCCGGCCAAGGAATGCCCGTTAAACCGAGCTCCGCCATTTGGCGAAAAATAGCTGGATCATACGTTTCTGTCTCGTCCCGCTCTGCTGCTGTTGGCTCTACTTCATTTTTCGCAAAATCCCTCACCATTTTTTGAATCATTTCATGTTCATCACTTAATTGAAACTGCATCATGAGCCACCTCGTTTCATATTAGCTGTTTACAAATGACCAGCCTTTGAATTTCACTTGTTCCTTCATAGATCTCACAAACTTTCGCATCACGAAAGTAACGTTCTGCTTGATAGCGATTCGTATAACCGTCCATGCCGAGTAAATGGATCGCTTCTGTACTGATCTCAACCGCCGTTTTTGACGCAAATAGCTTTGCCATGGATGCTTCCTTTGTCACCGGACGATTCGCCTCTTTATAAAAAGCCGCTTGATAGACTAATAGTTTGGCAGCTTCAAGCTTCGCTGCCAAATCACCCAGCCGAATGGTCGTTTCTAGACCTGCCGGGTGCTGCTTTAAATACGTCACCGCTTCGGTTAATGCGGCTTCAGCTATACCGAGGCTTTGAGCCGCGATACCGATTCTCCCCGCATTTAAACTAGACATGGCTATGTGAAAGCCCTCTCCTTCTGCACCGAGCAGCTGCTGTTTTTGAATCCGCACATCATCAAAATGAAGCGTGACAGTTTTTGACCCATGGAGCCCCATCTTTTTCTCATCTTTTCCGATCGTAAATCCTGGTGTACCTTTCTCGACAATGAATGCCGATATATTTTTTTTCGCAGAAGCAGGATCTGTCACGGCAAAGACAAGATACAGTTCTGCTTCCCCGCCGCTTGTGATAAACATTTTTGTACCATTTAACACATAATGGTCGCCCGCCCGCTCTGCTCTTAACTGAATATTGGAGGCATCTGAGCCTGCCTTCGGTTCAGTCAGGCAAAATGCTCCCAGTTTCTGCCCGGATGCAAGCAGCGGAACATAGGATTCTTTTTGCTTATTCGTTCCAAAAGCCAAAATAGGCATCGTCACAACAGATGTATGAACGGACACAATGACACCGATGGTCGCACTCACTTTGGATAATTCATGAATGGCGATGATATACGTTGTAAAATCTGCTCCTAAGCCTTGATACGAAGCTGGTATTGGAATCCCCAGAAAGCCTTGTCGTCCCATTTCTGCTAAAAGTGTTCTTGGGAACTGACCTTGTTCCATGGCTTCCACTTCAGGGAATACACGCTGTCTTGCAAATTCTGCTGCCTGTTCTCTCCAGAGTCGCTGTTGATCCGTAAGCAAAACATCCATTTTGACTCCCCCTATGAGTGGTCGTGGTATGTGTAAAAACCTCTCTTTGTCTTTTTGCCCAGCCAGCCTGCATTCACGTATTTTTTCAAAAGAGGACAAGGTCGGTATTTGCTATCCCCAAGTCCCTCATGAAGGGTATTCATAATAAATAAACATGTATCTAGTCCGATGAAATCAGCGAGACGAAGCGGCCCCATTGGGTGATTCATTCCAAGCGTCATGACACCGTCAATACTTTCTGCATCTGCCACGCCTTCATAAAGGGTGTAAATAGCTTCATTGATCATTGGCATCAATATGCGGTTTGATACAAACCCTGGGAAGTCTTCCACTTCAATTGGGGTTTTGTTTAAATTCTTTGCTGTTTCACAAACGAGTTGATACGTGTCGTCACTCGTTTGCAACGCTCGAATGACCTCAACGAGTTTCATGACAGGCACCGGATTCATAAAATGCATGCCAATCACTTGCTCCGGTCTCCCCGTAACAGCTGCTAATTCTGTGATCGACAAGGAGGATGTGTTTGTTGCAAATATCGTTTTCGCCTCTGCAAATTGATCGAGTGTTTCAAAGATTTGCTTTTTCACACTCATTTGTTCAGATACAGCTTCAATCACTAAATGAGCCTGCTGCACGTCTTTTAAATCTGTAGATACGGCAAGCCGCTGCGTAATATCTCGGACTGCCTGATGGGCTAGCTTTCCTTTTTCTGCTCGTTTCGTCAGTTGTTTGGTCATGGAGGAAATGGCTCGATGAATCTGCTTTTCAGATGCATCATGCAGCAGAACTGTATAGCCAGACTGAGCAAAAGCTTGGGCAATGCCTGATCCCATTTGACCAGCTCCAACGACCATGACGGTTTCTTCTGTACTCATGACGATGAACGCCTCCCTTTTAATCTACCTTTATCATGATGGCATCTCCTTGACCGCCTCCACTGCAAATCGTCGCAATGCCAATACCGCCGCCTCTTTGTTTTAATGCATGAATCAAGGTCAATATGATACGTGTTCCGCTTGCCCCAATGGGATGACCAAGCGCAACTGCACCACCGTTGATATTCATTTTCCGCCGGTCAAGCCCGGTTATTTTTTCACATGCCAGCGCCACAGCTGAGAAGGCCTCATTGATTTCAAATAGATCGATATCCTCTAGGCGCTTGCCTGTTTTCTGTAAAATTTTCTCGATAGCAAAGGCTGGTGTTTTCGGAAAATCCTTTGCCTCTACAGCTACCTGCGTATGACCAAGCACGATTGCCAATGACTTGACGTCATGCTGCTTTGCATATGTGTCTTTCATTAAAAGAAGCGCACTTGCTCCATCATTGACACCTGGTGCATTTCCAGCGGTAATGGTACCCGTTTGATCAAAAACAGGCATGAGCTTTGACAGCCGTTCATATGACGTATCACGACGCGGGGATTCATCTTCTGTCATCAGCCGCTCTCCCGTTTTCGTCTTGACGGTGACGGGAGTGATTTCATGCTGAAAAAAGCCGTTTTTCTGCGCTTCGATCGCTCGTTCATGACTTCTTAATGCCCAAAGGTCTTGCTCTTCCCGCGTGATACCGAGCTCCTTCGCAGCCATGCTCCCATACTCACCCATATGAACGCCTGTAAACGAACAGGTTAATCCATCTAAAATCATCGCATCTTGTACCGCACCATCTCCCATTTTGTAGCCCCATCGCGCTTTTTTTAGCAAATAAGGGGCGTGTGACATGGATTCCATACCGCCCGCTACGATGACCTCCGCATCTCCAGCTCGGATGATTTGATCTGCTGTGCTCACACTGCGCATTCCTGATGCACAGACTTTATTGATGGTTTGCGTCGGAACGGACCACGGAAGATCAGCATGTCTTGCTGCTTGCCTTGAAGGAATCTGACCTTGTCCTCCCTGCAAAACACTTCCCATGATGACCTCATCCACATGATGTGAATCCGGCACTCTTTCTAGCGCAGCCTTGATTGCCACTCCGCCTAGTTCTGCGGCAGTCAACCCACTGAAAGCACCGCCTAGTTTTCCAAATGGTGTTCTTGCTCCAGATACAATGACTGTCTTACTCATGTATGTCCCCTCCCTTTTGTTACCGCTTACATATTATCTAAACAGCAGATGTACAGCGCCATGTATAAGCCGATGAACATTCTATTCATCGGCCTGTTTTGCTTACGAAACCTGCTTTCCAGCTTCGCCAAACACTGATTTTTCAAGAAGCTCTGCGATATCAAATGTACCTACCTGCTCTTCTACTTCTTTCGCTTTCGTCCCATCTCCCAGCATCGTTAAGCAATAAGGACACCCTGAGCTGATGATGGACGGCTGCACTTGTAACGCCTGCTCCGTTCGGGCAGTATTAATCCGGGTACCCGTCTCTTCTTCCATCCACATTAAGCCCCCGCCTGCACCGCAGCACATACCCGTTTCACGATGCCGTTCCATTTCTCTCAGCGTCACACCAGGGATGGCTTTTAAAATGTCTCTCGGCGGATCATACACTTCGTTATATCTGCCTAGGTAGCAAGAGTCGTGGAAGGTAATCACCTCGTTCACTTCATGTACAGGCGTTATTTTTCCTTCTTTCACTAGCTCTGCCAGTAATTCTGTATGATGGTACACTTCTGCCTCAAGCCCGAAGTCTGGATACTCATTTTTAAATAAATTGTAGGCGTGCGGATCAATCGTAACAATCTTTGTGACACCGTTTTTCTGGAATTCTTCAATGTTTTTTGCAGCAAGCTCTTGGAATAAAAATTCGTTTCCAAGCCTTCTTGGTGTATCACCTGAGTTTTTTTCTTTATTGCCTAGGATGGCAAAGGACACACCTGCTTCGTTGAGAAGCTTTGCAAAGGCAAGCGCAATCTTTTGGCTTCGATTGTCGTATGCCCCCATTGAACCAACCCAGAATAAATAATCGAAGGTTTGGTCTGCTTTTTTCAGCTCTTTTACTGTCGGCACGTGCACATCTTCTCTCAGTTCACGCCAATTTTCTCTTTCTTTCCGGTTCAATCCCCACGGGTTCCCTTGGCGCTCTATACTTGTCATAGCACGCTGTGCATCTGCATCCATTTTCCCTTCAGTCAGCACAAGATATCTGCGCATATCAATAATTTTGTCAACGTGTTCATTCATGACAGGGCATTGGTCTTCACAGTTTCGGCACGTCGTACATGCCCAAATTTCTTCCTCTGTAATGACTTCACCAATAAGAGAAGGATGATACATCGAGCTAGCAGCCGACTCCTCTGCACCTGCTCCTCTCGCCTGAAGCGCCAGCTGATTTCCTGTTGTCTGCCTGAAGGCAAGCTGCGGAACCCAAGGCGTCTTTGATGTAATGGCGGCCCCTTTATTGGTTAAATGATCTCTTAGCCTTAAGATCAAATCCATTGGAGACAGCATTTTCCCTGTACCTGTTGCTGGGCACATATTTGTGCAGCGCCCGCATTCCACACAAGCGTAAAGGTCGATCAGCTGTGACTGACGGAAGTCTTCAATTTTTCCCACACCGAAGGTCTCTTGTGTCTCATCTTCAAAATCAATTTTTTGCAGCTTGCCTGGCGGGTCTAATCTGCTGGCAAATACGTTCACCGGTCCTGCAATGAGGTGAGCATGCTTTGACTGCGGGACATACACTAAGAATGTCAGCAAAATCAGGAGATGCACCCACCATGCGACATAAAAAACAACCGTTGCCGCAAGAGGTGAAATACCGCCCAGCAAGAAAGCAATACTGGATGCGATTGGCTCCGTTGGTGATAAAGAGTGTCCATGCCAGATGATATTCATCCCGTTCCCAAGTAAAACGGTCAGCATCAAGCCGCCAATAAATAAAAGCACTAGACCGGATTTAAAGCCACGCTTTAAACGGACAAGCTTCTCCACATACCTTCTATGGAACGCCCAAACAACAGCTACTAAAATGAGAAGTGTGACTACCTCTTGGAAAAAGGTAAAGACACCGTAAAGCGGACCTAAAGGGAGTCCGCTGCCTGGAACGAGTCCCTTCATAATAAAATCAAGGGCTCCGAACTGTACAAGGATAAATCCGTAGAAAAACAGCACATGAATGATGCCGCTCTTCTTGTCCTTTAACAGCTTCTTTTGCCCAAATACATTGACCCAAACACGCTCTAAGCGTTTTTTCATGTCTTGTTGGAACTCTTCTTTTTTACCAAGACGAATGTACGCTGCTCGTGTTCGAATGAGATAAATAAACAAATACACAGCGTAAGCGGTCACCGCCGCAAATGCGATCATGTTCATGATTAAAAGGCTATTCATCTTGCTCCCCCTTTCATTCCCCAAAACCCACTTTGTTCCGTTTCCATGTTGTACCTCTATCATAAATAATGAATGAGTATTCAGTCAATATTTTTTACACGTTTGGGTACACTATTTAAATATGCAAAAAAGGAGGAAGCTTCATGATCGCATTGATCATCCTACTCGTACTCATTGTCATCGTTTGTCTCATATTGTTAGACCTTTATATGGGAAAGAAATATTTTTCCACCCGCGCTTTTGAACGATCTTTTGATCAAACAAGCGGTGATGCCGCCTTTTATCATGATGGCGAACCACTCTTTGAACAGCTGATCACCGATATTCAGCACGCCTCTTCTTCTATTCATATGATGTTCTTTATTGTAAAGAACGACAAGATTGGTCAAAGGGTGTTACAAGCTTTGAAAACAAAAGCTGAACAAGGGGTTTCCGTCTTTTTACTGACCGATCGATTAGGGTCCTATCCGTTTGATCAAAAGTCCATTGATATGCTGGAGAAAAGCGGCATCCAATTTTACTTTTTAAATAAGCCTCGTTTCCCTTTTTTGATTTATCGGTTAAACATGAGAAATCATCGTAAAATCACGGTAATTGATGGAAAGATTGGCTATATTGGCGGGTTTAATATTGGTGATGAATATGTTGGAAAAAAGGGTCGGTTTGGTATTTGGAAGGATTATCATTTGCGCATGACGGGACAAGTTGTCGCAGATCTCCAGCATGTGTTTTTGAATGATTTATACCGGACATCTGGCATTCATCAGCTGCAATATGAGGTTTTTCCTGCTTTGGAACCGGGAACACTACAATGCACAACACGCGCGACTGCTGGTTTCTCTTTAGAAGCTTTGTTTCTCAAAGATATTCAGCAGGCGAGGAAACAGATCATCATCTGTACGCCTTACTTTATTCCATCTGCTCCTCTTCTGAGTGCACTGCTTGATGCACGAAAGCGGGGCGTCACGGTTGAAATCATCATCCCAATGAAAGCAGATCATCCCCTCGTCAAAGAGGCTGGATTTCATTATTTGAAGGACCTCATTGCCTCCGGCTGCCTTGTTTATCGTTTTTATAAAGGATTTTATCATGCAAAAGCCATTCTAATTGACCAGAGACGCTGTATGATCAGTACGGCAAATTTTGATAAACGCAGCTTGTTTTTAAACGAAGAAGTTGACGTCGCCATTGATGATGTCGACTTTACTGCACACGTAGAAGAAAAAATTCGCGAGCATATAGAAGTGTCTGAGCTTATGACAGAGGAGAAATTGACACAGCGTCCGCTTTTGTCACGTCCGCTGGAATGGGTTGGCGCCATGTTCTCGTACTTTTTATAAAGGAGCTGACCTATGCGTTATCGATTTGGTTATGTATCCAATGTCGTCACCTTGTGGGAGGCTTCTCCTGCCAAGTCACTGACCTTTACAAGATACAGCAAGCTTCTGAAGGAAGAGAGAGAAGAGGCTTTATTACGAACAACAAAGGCCAATCTCGTGAATACATTAAGAACGCTTTACTTTGCCATTGCTCATGATATCCCGCTTTACCGTTTTTCGAGTTCGATCGTCCCGCTTGCGACCCATCCTGAGGTACGCTGGGACTTTGTGACACCTTTTCAAAAGGAGTTTCTTGAAATTGGCGAGTTGGTGAAACGGCATGAACTGCGTGTGAGCTTTCACCCCAATCAATTCACCTTGTTTACTAGCCCCAAGCCTTCAATCACAGAAAATGCCGTGATTGATATGACGTACCATTATCAAATGCTTGAGGCGATGAAGCTCGAAAAGGAAGGCTATATGAACATTCATGTGGGCGGTGCGTACGGTGATAAAGAATCGGCGCTTCAACGTTTTGATGACAATATCAAACAGCTTCCGGCGCATATCAAGGCAAGAATGACGCTTGAGAATGATGACAAAACGTATACGTCGTTAGAAACCCTTGGTGTATGTGAAAAGCACGGTATTCCCTTTGTTTTTGATTACCATCATCACGTGGCCAATAAAGATGATGATGCCGTGCTTGAAGACATCCTGCCAAGAATGTTCGACACTTGGACGAGCACTGGAATTCCGCCTAAAATCCATTTATCCTCACCGAAATCAGAAAAAGCCATACGCAGTCATGCAGATGGTGTAGATATGTCCTTTGTCTTACCGCTTTTTCATGCATTAAAACCGTATGGGCGTGATATAGATTTTATGATTGAGGCGAAGTTAAAGGATCAGGCACTGCTCCGACTTGTCGAAGAGCTGTCTGCGATAAGAGGCAACAAGCGAACCGGCGGAGGAACCATTGAGTGGAAATCATAGAGAAAGGTTTATCTCTGTTCAAACAGGGGTAACAAAGCTATTGTGAGAAAGTTATTAACAGGAGGATATGAAGATGTCTCAAATCTATTCAATCCAAATCGCTGCGAAAGCATTGAATTTACATAAGCTTATTTCTCTTTATGAAAAATGCCACCAGGCTCAACATCGTCTATATGTGTATTCTAAAAAAACAATGTGTAACATCAAGAACATCGTAGAGCTTGAAACCTTCAGGCTCACTCATTTAGAGTCTGACTACTTAATTGTCGTAGAGGGGAAAAAAGCGCAAGATCTCTTGCAGCCTTTTGAAAAAGAGCAGGTTTCATAAAAAGGAGCAGCCCTCAGGCCGCTCTTTTTGTTAGATCCACTCTTTCGTCAACCACACTTGTTTTGAAGCTGCATCCATTTTCACTTGTGCCCCGATTGGCATCGTAAGCATCGGGTGCGTATGGGCACAGTCAAAATCTGCGATGAGCGGTCTCTTTGTCTCTCCAAGCACCTCAAGTAAAATCTCGTAAGGTTCTTTTCCCGTTCCCTCATCATCAAACAGCTCATGTTTTCCCAAAAGAATACCTGATACTCGCTCAAACACTCCATTTACTTTCAATAAAGAGAAGTTTTTTTCTACAACCGAAGCGGTTTTCATGCAATCTTCAATGAGGAGAATGTCTCCTGTTTGGATCGCTGGCATGAATTCACTGCCCCATAAGCCGTACATTGCATTCAGGTTTCCGCCGATCAATCTGCCTTCTGCCCGTCCTCCTATGACGCACAGCCAATCGTTCGAACGCTGCTCTTTATCACGCGTCTTTTCTTCCCAATTGATTCGTTCATCCGTCCAAAAAGGTGGTTTTTTGATCTGATAAGGAATGGGTTGAGGATGCATCAGGATGTCTTCGAACGACTGATACGTATAAGCGACGAACGGTTCAAACTCTCCAAAAGATGGGACAAGCGCCGGTCCGTAGAATACAGGCAGTCCCGTTTTTTCGTAAGCGGCTAAAAGAATCGCTGTCGCATCTGAATAACCGATCATGATCTTCGGATGTTGATTCAGCAGCTCAAAATCAAGATAAGGGAGCAAGCTATTTGAATTTGTCCCGCCAATCATTGACATGACGCACGCCAAGTCTTCCCTAGCCATTAGCTCATTCAGCTCATCTGCTCGTTCTTGAATTGTACCTGAACGGTAGTGATCCTCTTTCCCTGTTAATGATCCTGGTACCACAATGAATCCTTTTTGCTCAAGCCACTTCTTCGCCCGCTCATACCTAAGAGGCGAGGTCGCTGATGCTGGACTTGAAGGTGAAAAAATACCGATCTTATCGCCCTTTTGTAATCGCCGAAGCCTCTTCATTCCATCAGACCCTTCCTACACGAGTTTTTTCTATCCTAACAAAAAAAGCCCCTTATCAAAAGGGCTTAATCTTTAATGACCAAACTGCGCTTCGTGCAGTCTGCTATATACGCCGCCCATTTGAATTAAATCTTGGTGGCGGCCTTGTTCTTCAATGCCTTCCTCTGTCACGACGATGATACGATCGGCGTGTTTAATTGTTGCAAGGCGGTGGGCTATGACGAGCGTTGTCCTGCCGACAGCCAGTTCACTCAGTGCATCCTGTATGGCTTTTTCTGTTTCTGTATCAAGTGCTGACGTGGCTTCATCTAGAATGAGAATGGACGGGTTTTTCAGGAACATCCGCGCAATCGACAGACGCTGCTTTTGACCGCCTGACAGTTTGACGCCGCGCTCACCTATAACGGTATTTAACCCTTCTGGGAAACGCTGTACGAGTTCCTCTAAATGCGCACTTCTTACAGCCTCCCAAATCTCTGCATCGCTGGCTTCTAAGTTGCCGTACGCAATGTTTTCACGAATGGTGCCTGAGAATAAAAAGACATCCTGCTGCACAATACCGATCTGCTGCCTTAAAGATGACAATGTCATCGACTTTGTGCTTATACCATCAATCGTGATCTCCCCTTCATCCACATCATAAAAGCGAGGCAGCAGACTGCAAATGGTTGATTTCCCCGCTCCTGAAGGCCCGACAAACGCAACCGTTTCTCCTTGTTTAATCTTTAAATCGATATTCTTCAGCACATGACTGTGTTCATCGTAGCCAAATGTTACGTTTCGATATTCAATTTCACCTTTTAGTCCGTGTACATCACGTGCTCCCTCTGTATCCTTCACATCCGGCTCTGTTTCTAGTAAATCGACATAGCTTTTAAAGCCCGCAATGCCTTTTGGATACATTTCAATGACCGTGTTGATTTTATCAATCGGTCTAAATAAAACATTTGTGATCAGAACAAACGCGATAAAGCCACCTGCCGTTAATTGACCTTGCAGGACAAACCATGTACCTGCGAGAAGGACAAACAGTGTCACAAGACGTGTGAGAATGTAACTGATCGATCCATTGACCGACATAATTTTATAGGAAAGAAGCTTCGCCTTTCGAAAACGGTTGTTGTTTTCAGCAAAACGTTTTTTCTCGAAATGTTCATTGGCAAATGCTTGAACAAGACGAATGCCGCCGATATTGTTTTCAACCCTTGCATGAAAGTCTCCAATGTCATTGTTCAGCTGTGTAATCGCATGCGTCATTTTCTTATTAAAATGAAGAGCAAGCCAGATGATGACCGGCATGATCAGGAAGGTTAAAATGGCCAGCTGCCAGTTAATCATCAGCATGACTGCAAAGGCACCAAGAATCGTCATAATCGCTATAAACAAATCTTCAGGACCATGATGCGCCACTTCTCCAATGTACATGAGGTCGTTTGTCATCCGTGACATGAGCTTACCCGTTTTGTTGTTGTCAAAGAATTTAAAGGATAGGCGCTGAAAGTGATCAAACAGCTTCTTCCTCATATCTGTTTCAATATTGATGCCAAGCATATGCCCCCAATACGACACAATAAATTGCATAACCGAGCTGAGGGCATAAATGACAAACAGCGCAAATGCGGTCCAGACAATGACTGTCCAGTTCCCTGTTGGCAACAATGTATCAATAAAGTAGTTCACGATAAGCGGGAAACCCAGTTCCATTAATCCAACGGCGACAGCGCAAAAGAAATCTAAAAAGAACAGACCTCGATAGGGCCTGTAATAGGCGAAAAAGCGTTTTAGCATATGTAAAAGAACCTCATTTCCTCTATAATTGATAATCATTTTCAATTATAGAGGAATCCTCTTCAAAATACTAGATTAGGAAATGATTTCTTTGACTAGAAATCCTCATAGAACGCCAGAAAACAACCGAGCAAATGATTCCTTTAATCGTTCTTTTAAGCCTCTTTTATAAAAATGAACAGGTCCCATCTGCTCACATTCCATCATATCTTCCTCATAGTGTGCCATCAGCTGCTCAATGGGCTTTTTCGCGGCTGTAAAGACATTGACCTCAAAATTGAGCTGAAAGCTTCTCATATCCACATTTGCAGTGCCGACAGAGGCAAGTTCTCCATCTGCGATCATTACTTTTTGATGCATGAAGCCCTTTTGATAGTGATACACCTTGATGCCCTCTTTTAGAAGCTCAGAAAAATAGGATCGTGTGGCGTATTGTGTGAGAAAGCCGTCATTGATCTCCGGTACCATCACCCGGACATCCACCCCTCTTGTAGCAGCAATTTTCAATGCTGTACGAAGGGATTCATTAGGGACAAAATAAGGTGTCGCAATCCAGACAAATTGTTTCGCATTTGAGATGAGTGCATCATATAAATCACTCATACTTTCTTTCATATCGGGTCCAGTTGGTACAACCTGAATGACATCCTCTCCCGTCACAGGATGCGGCGTATGATATTTCGGATCATCAATTAATACTTCATCTGATACATACTCCCAGTCGAGCATAAAAATAGAGTGAAGGGTTTGGACAGCCTCACCCTTTAACATGGTATGCGTATCACGCCAAAAACCGATATTTTCATCACGTCCGACATATTCTTTTCCGACATTTAACCCGCCGACAAATCCTGTCTTCCCATCAATGATCACGATTTTGCGGTGATTTCGGAAATTGAATTTTTGATTAAAGAAACCATATTTTAAAGGCAGAAATGGAGCGACCTTGACTCCTGCCTGCTTCAAGCGTTTAATATCTTTTCGGGAGAAGCGAATGCTGCCAGCCGCATCATAGATGAAGCGAACCTCTACCCCTTCTTTCACTTTTTCTATCAAAATCTCCATCATCCGGTGCCTGAGGAAATCCGATTTGAACATGTAATATTCTATATGGATGAACGATTTTGCCTTTTTTAATTCTTCAAAAATACGGGGAAACGTCTCCTCCCCATTTTTTAAAATGTCCATATCACTATTTGTGTTCACATGCATGCCTGTTGCTTTTTCTGTGTAATGAAAAAAAGTCCGCTGATTTTCGGTTAGACTTGATTCATCCGGCTTGCTCTCAAGCTCAGATATTCTGCGTAGTTTTTCACGGTTGTACATTCTTTTTGATTTGAATAAATGACCTTTCACATAGAGCTGTCCCGAGAACAAATAAAACATATAGCCAATGATCGGGAAAAAGATTAAAACATACATCCATAAGAGTGTGTGCTGTGATGTACGGTTCTCTAGCATGAGTGAGATGATACTAAATAAAATAATGGCGATATAAACCGCTGCGTACAGCTGAACACTCCACGCTGGAACCGGCCACCAATACACCACATATGCCCCGAATATCATAAAATATAAAAATAAAAATTCCAGTCTTCTCTTTTTCACATTCTCCGCCCTCATTCTTTCTGTCTTTTCTCTTCCATACCCTTTGCACAGCTTGTATGAAACGCACGACCTATGCCTTTCTTCTAGCTTTTACAGACTTGGACCATTTGATCCGATATAATGGATAAATATGTGATGGAAAGGAAGATTTGTTTATGCATACACCACCTCCTTTAAAAAAAGGTAGTCATCTTCGTGTCATTGCCCCAAGCCGAAGTGCCAGCATTTTATCAGAAGAAGGAATCGCTCAAGCAAAAAAGCGTTTAGAGATGTTAGGCTTCACCGTCTCTTTTGGACAACACGCGTTTGAATGTGATCTTCATTCCTCTTCATCTATTGAACACCGCTTGTCTGATCTCCATGAGGCGTTCACAGATGATGAAGTAGACGGTATTTTGACAGCAATCGGAGGCTTCAATTGCAATGAGCTCTTGCCTTACATTGATTACGACTTGATTCGTCAGCACCCTAAAGTTCTTTGCGGCTACAGTGATATTACCGCACTCGCAAGCGCTATTACTGCCAAATGTGAGATGGTGACATACTCAAGCCCTCATTTCTCCAGCTTCCAAATGGAGCAAGGACAAGAGGAGCAGACCGCTATGTTTCAAGCCTGCTTGATGAATGGCGGTGAGTCTTTTGATGTGATCCCTTCGACAAAGTGGAGTGATGATGCGTGGTATCTTGATCAAGCGAACAGGCAATTTCATCCGACAAAATGGGGAATATATCAGGAAGGAACAGCTGAAGGCACCTTGTATGGCGGTAACCTTTGTACACTGAATTTACTGCAAGGGACGTCGTTTATGCCTCATATCAAGGATGCCATCTTATTTGTGGAGGATGATGAGTTGGTTTTCCCTGAAATGTTCGCCAGAGACCTCACATCCCTCTTGCAGCATGCAGAATCAATCAAAGGACTGATCATCGGACGCTTTCAGAAGAAATCCGAGATGACAGAGGAACATTTAAGATTCATTCTAGATAAGCACCCAATGCTCAAACACATTCCAGTGATTTACGATGTCGATATCGGACATACGCAGCCGGTTTTCACCTTACCGATTAGTGGAAATGTAAAGCTAGCATGTAAAGATGGAGACGTGAAGCTGCGCATTCATTCATAACTAATAAAGGCTAAAAAAGCACCCGAATAGGGACTGACCCCATAAGATGAGACAAATAAAAAACACCTTCAAGTTTGAAAATGGATCGTTGTGATCCGAAATAAAACATGGAGGTGTTTTTTCTATGGGGACAAGAGTGAGTTATCCGGTTGAAGTCAAACAGAAGGCTGTAGAAATGAGATTGGCAGGCGTACCTATGAAAGAGATCATGCAGAAATTGAATATCAAGAATAAGACGCAGGTTCAGACATGGGTGAGGTGGCATAAGGCTGGGGATACACACCGGTTCGAACAGCCTGTTGGAAAACAATATACCTATGGAAAGGGTCCCGAGTACTCTTCCGAATTAGAGAGACTGCAGGCAGAAAATCGCTATTTGAGTCAACAGAATGAAGTTTTAAAAAAGTACAACGAATTGGAAAGGAAGTTGATAAGGAAACGTCAATCAAACTGGTAGAAGAATTGTGCAAAACGATGACAGTACAGGACATCTGTGTCCATTTAGGCATCTTACGTACTTCGTATTATAGATGGAAAAAGGATTTGACTCAGAATCATTCTAAAAGACAAATAGAGAAACAGGTCGGCACGTTGTGCCGAAAGCACAAATATCGATATGGTTATCGAAAAATCACAGCCATACTAAAAAGAAGAATGCGTATTAACCATAAAACTGTTCAACGTATCATGCAGAAAAACCAGTGGCAATGCCGGGTTAAAATGAAAAAGCGTAAGAAGAATGGGCAGCCCTATGCCGTGGCCGGTAATATATTGGATCGGAACTTTCAGTCTGATCGCCCTCTTGAAAAACTAGTAACGGACATCACGTATTTGCCTTATGGACAGAAACAATTGTACCTTTCCAGTATCTTGGATTTATATAATGGAGAAGTGATTGCTTTTACGATTGGTGATAAGCAGGACACAGACTTTATCTTAAACACACTTAATCAGCTCCCAGCACTGCCTGAGAATTGCGTGTTACATAGCGATCAAGGTTCTGTGTATACATCTTACGAGTATCAGAAAGCTGTTCATATAAAAGGCATTACCATGAGCATGTCCCGTAAAGGGACGCCCGCTGATAATGCCTCCATCGAATCGTTTCATTCCTCACTAAAGTCTGAAACGTTCTATCTTAACAGGATTGACCGCACTACGACCAGCATCGTAGAACGCACTGTCAAAGAATACATTTATTATTATAACAACATTCGTATTCAAACGAAACTAAACAACCAATCACCGATAAACTATCGGCAATTGGCTGTATAAAGGTGTTTTGATCCCTGTCTCAAAAACGGGGGTCAGTCCCATATGTGGTGCTTTTTTCTATGCCACCATCTTTTTTAAAAATTTTTTAGAAAAAGTGATCCAACCCTCCAACCCCTTCGTTAAGTAGATGTAAAAAGAAAAGAGAGGAGGCAAAAACATGTTCTCTGATGTACTTAACCAATTATTCGATTCTATCTCTAACATTATTAATACACTTGGATAATTCTAATTAACGCACACATACTACATGCTTACCGAAGGGAGGATGCACTCTATGTTTTCTGATGTACTTAGTCAATTATTCGATTCTATTTCTAACATTATTAATACGCTTGGGTAATGTTCAACATCCGCTGTCTCTAGTAGATAGCGGATGTTTTTATTTAACATATTCTGAATGGAGTCAATTTAAATAATTATAAGGAACCTTGTTTGATTATCATCAATTCAAAAGACCTTTTATGAACTTGTTTCTACAAATCCAATTGGATGTTATGATCTATTAAAGGAATATATTAACTATATAAAGGAGATATAATGATAAAACGTTTGATTGGTTTGTTTTTTATTACTCTTTGTATTGTTGGATTAAGCTTCACTTCAAAAACTCTCACCCTTTCTGAAGAGGAATTAGATGAAAAGGTCATCCACGTATTGGACTCATTATGGGAAGAACATGCATTGTTTAACTATCAAATTATCAAGACAGATCCCACAATTTCCATCGGCATCGATACTTCAAAAGATATGGTAAGTTTGCAATCTGTCTTAGAAAAGAAACTTCCTAAACAAGCATTAGAGGATTATGAAATTGAGATTTTTCAGAGAAATAAAAGTGATCTAAAAGCTGATTGATGAAAAACACGAAAAAACCCACTCTCGTTCCGAGCGGGTTTTTTCGTGTTCTTACATCTTTTCCGGAGCCGATACGCCAATTAGTTTTAATGCATTTGCAAGCGTAATTTGTGTTGCTTTCATGAGTGAAAGACGTGCTGTTGTTTTTGTTTCGTTTTCTACATCAATGACCTTCTCGGCATTGTAGAAGCTGTGAAGGGCTGATGCAAGGTCATAAATATAGTTCGTTACACGGTGCGGAATACGCTTTTCAGCTGCTTCTGCTACAACTTCTGGGAAGCTGCCAATGATTTTGAGAAGATCGTACTCTTTTTCCGATTGAATGTGAGAGAAATCTGCTTTTTCAAGGTTTGGCTCGTAGCCTTTTTCTTCCCCTTGACGCAGCATGCTGCAAATTCTCGCATGCGCATATTGTGCATAGTACACAGGGTTGTCGTTAGACGTAGAAATCGCTAAGTCTAGGTCAAAGTCCATATGTGTTGCCGCACTTCTCATCGCGAAGAAATAACGAGTGGCATCTAGACCTACTTCTTCAATCAGATCACGCATGGTGACGGCTTTTCCTGTACGTTTACTCATCTTCATTTTTTCACCGTTTTTGTATAGGTGAACGAGCTGAATGATTTCTACTTCAAGCTTGCCAGCAGGATATCCAAGTGCTTGGATCGCCGCTTTCATTCGAGGGATATAGCCGTGATGGTCCGCTCCCCAAATGTTAATGAGCTGATCAAAGCCTCTGTCTAATTTGTCTTTATGGTATGCGATATCTGGAAGCAAGTAAGTGAAGCTGCCGTCTTTTTTAATGAGCACGCGGTCCTTGTCATCGCCAAAATCAGTTGAACGCAGCCACGTTGCGCCGTCTTCTTCAAAGACATAGCCTTTAGCGCGAAGTGTTTCCAGCGCTGGTTCAATTTTTCCGTTTTCATATAAAGAGGTTTCTGAATACCATACATCAAATGGGACACGGAAATTCTCAAGGTCTACACGTAATTTCTCTAATTCGTATTTTAAGCCGTATTCACGGAAGAACTTCATACGCTCTTCTTCTGGCTCATGCACGAAACGGTCACCAAATTCATCTGCCAGCTTTTGCCCGATGCCTTTGATGTCTTCTCCTCTATAGCCGTCTTCAGGCATCTCTTTTTCAAGACCGAGCGCCTCAAAGTAACGTACCTCTACAGATAAAGCAAGGTTATTGATCTGATTGCCTGCATCGTTGATATAGTATTCACGGCTCACTTCGAACCCTGCTTTATCAAGGATGTTGCAAAGAGAATCACCTACAGCTGCTCCGCGGGCATGTCCAAGGTGAAGGTCACCTGTTGGGTTGGCTGAGACGAATTCAACTTGCACCTTTTGGCCGCCGCCTGTATTCGTTTCACCATATGCCTCTTTTGCTTCAAGGACAGCTGGAATGAGCTTTGTTAAATACTGATTGTTCATATAAAAGTTAATGAACCCTGGACCTGCGATATCCAGTTTTTCAATAGAAGCTTTCCCTTTATCAAACGCTTTGACAATGTCCTCTGCGATTTGGCGAGGTGCTTTTTTTGCAATGCGGGCAAGCTGCATCGCCATGTTGGTGGAGTAATCACCGTGAGTTTTGTCTTTCGGCACTTCTAAAAGGACATCTGGTACCTGGCTTTCATCAGCAAGTCCTGCTTTGACGACTGCCGCAATAATTTCTTCTTTTAACGCATCTTTGACCTGTTCTGCGATATTCATGAACGTAAATCCTCCTTATACGAAATCGATAATGTATGTAAATGCTTTTGATCTTCCCCTGTCAGCATATCGTACGTAATGTGCAGCAGTCCCTTGTTCACATCCAGATCAATGCCATGTGTGTGTACATCAAGCTGTAGTGTACCGAATGGCATCGTGTAATGTGTGACGGTCGTTTCCCCAATGAGAAAGCGCTGCTTCATTTGAATGGCCCCTGATCTCATGACAAAAATTTCTTTTTCACTCATTTTCACAACGGTTTTTACTTGACCCATTTCATGTTCTTCATGGTAAGTGAGATACGTTTTGTCATTCTTTTCTTGATACGTTCCAGTCGTGCGGAATTCGATCGTTTCAGCCGGCTCCGTCTCTGGTTTCATCACTGACTTTACATGAATTGAAATTTGGTTTTGTGTCATTTTGCACTTCCTTTGCTAAGACCCGTTTAACTAAAATAGTATACCATATTCATGATCGCCTATCATACCATCATTTCTCTTCTTCACTGCGATTAAACTTCGTTTTTATCTTACGCCATCCCTTTAGAAAAAAAGAAACAGGAAACTGACTAATACCACCAACACAGCCTTTACGCCCATGTCTTTTCTTTTGATTAAATAAAAAAGAGCTTGTACGCCTGAACTTGCCAAAAATACCTGAAAAAAAATCAAATGGCACGATCTGTGCTCGCTTAAATATCACCTGCATGAATAACGCAATGGCCGTCAAATAGAAAAAGCCTCGATCTTGAAACAGCCCCAACATCTCTTCCTTTGCTTCCTTTTTCGAAGCAAAAACGGGCGGCGCAGCTGCGAGCTCTCGTTTCAGCGTGAGAAAACCCGCCGCTAACACACAAAAAGCGAGAAGCACCATCAATATAGAAAAAAACATGAACTGCCTCCTTTATTTTTTGATCCATGTAAAAAAAGAGCTTGTCCACATGAGATGACAAGCTCCTCTATCAAGGTGTTATTTCACAAATCCAAGCAGCATTTCGCGTAAAAGCTTGCTCGCTGTATTCGCTGTTTGGTCGGAATGATCGTATACAGGTGCTACCTCTACAAGGTCTGCACCGACTACTTGAACCTCAGATCCTGCAATGGCATGAATGGATGCAAGCAGCTCTTTTGATGTAATACCGCCAGCATCCACCGTGCCTGTACCAGGTGCATGAGCTGGATCGAGTACATCAATGTCGATCGTCACATAAACTGGACGCCCCTTCAGCTTTGGCAATACTTGCTTCAACGGCTCCAGCACTTCAAATTTAGAAATGTGCATGCCCGCTTCTTTTGCCCATTCAAATTCTTCCTTCATCCCAGAACGAATCCCAAAAGAGAACACATTCTCAGGTCCAATGAGTCCTGCTACTTTACGAATCGGTGTTGAATGAGACAGAGGCTCACCCTCGTATTCCTCACGAAGATCCGTATGTGCGTCCATATGGATAATCGCCAAATCAGGATATTTCTTATGCATCGCACGGAAAACCGGCCAAGACACAAGATGCTCGCCGCCCATTCCTAATGGAAACTTCCCTTTTTCTAAAATGCTGTCGACATACTCTTCAATTAAGTCCAAGCTTTTCTGAGCATTTCCAAAAGGAAGCGGAATGTCACCGGCATCAAAGAATGGCACCTCATGCAGTTCACGATCTAAATAAGGGCTGTATTCTTCTAATCCAATCGATACTTCACGAATACGGTTTGGGCCAAAACGTGAGCCTGGTCTATAACTGACGGTCCAATCCATCGGCATACCATATAAAATGACTTTTGCATCTTCCCATGTCGGGTTACTTCCAATAAATACCTTTCCTGAATAAGCCTCGTCGAATCTCATGCAAGATTCCTCCTTTTACGCTTCAAAAAATGCGCAAACTGTTATTTGCGCATTTCCTCTTCGCTTGATTTATTTGATTAAGTCGCTCACAAATTTCGGCAGAACGAATGCCGCTTTGTGCAATTCTTTTGTGTAATATTTCGTGTCAATATCAAAGAAACGGCTGTCTTCTACAGCAAGTGGATCATATTTTTTTGAACCGATGGTAAATGTCCAAAGACCACTTGGATACGTTGGAATATTTGCTGTGTAAAGCTTCGTGATTGGGAAAATCTCTTTCACATCACGCTGTACATTTGTAATCAGCTCAGGTGTGAACCAAGGGTTGTCCGTTTGTGCCACGAAAATACCGTCTTCTTTGAGTGCTTTTGAAATTCCTGCGTAAAATCCTTTAGAGAACAGGTTCACAGCTGGCCCAACTGGTTCAGTTGAGTCCACCATGATAACATCGTACTCATTGTCAGCTTCAGCAATGTGCATAAAGCCGTCTCCGACTTTGACATCCACACGAGGATCGTCTAGTTTTCCAGCAATCGAAGGAAGGAATTTCTTCGAGTATTCGATGACTTTGCCATCAATATCAACAAGTGTCGCTTTTTTCACACTTGGATGCTTGAGGATTTCACGAATGACACCGCCGTCTCCTCCGCCTACGACAAGAACATTTTCCGGGTTTGGATGAGTGAAAAGAGGAACATGTGCCACCATTTCATGGTATACAAACTCATCTTTCTCAGATGTCATCACCATACCGTCTAAAAACAGCATATTGCCAAACTCTTCTGTTTCCACCATTTCTAAATGCTGAAAATCTGTTTGTTCTGTGTGAAGGGTTTTGTTCACCTTCAATGTAATACCAAAATTCTTCGTTTGCTTCTCTGTATACCAAAGTTCGCTCATTGTCCATCTTCCTCTCATCCAATAATAAACAAACATCTATTGTTAGCGCCTTTATCGGCTATGACTATATCGATTGTCCAAGAAAAAAGTATAGTGGATTCATATCAAATTGTAAAGAACCGCATGACTTCTCTTCAATTTTAATGCACGCTCTTTCAATCATTTGTTTAAAACGGTTTTCTTTGTTCCATACTGATAAAAAACCGTCAAAATGGGGGCTTTGCATGGACACAATCATGAGTAATAAAAAAATCCGCATGACCGTGAAAACGATTCGAGCCTGTTTTTTTATTGGCTTGCTCGCTTTTCTATTTGCAGGCACTGTCTTTTTGACGATTCTTTTAATAGCCAAATGGCAAGGCGCCCCTTCTGTTCAAGTTCCCCAATCTACGACGATTTATGCAGCCGATGGTTCAAAGCTTGGAGAATCCAGCTTTGGAGAAAAAAGATATTGGGTGCCCTTAAAGGACATGTCCCCTTATATCAGGCAGGCAGCTGTAGCTGTAGAGGATAAAACCTTTTATGAGCATCATGGTTTTGATGTGAAACGGATGGCGGGTGCTGCAGTGGCTGATATTCGTGCCATGGCTAAAGTACAAGGCGCCAGCACGATCACCCAGCAATATGCACGAAATCTGTATTTAGATCATGATAAAACGTGGAAGCGGAAATGGAATGAAGCCTTTTACACGATCCGCTTAGAGCAAAACTATACAAAAGATGAGATTTTAGAAGGATACTTGAACACCATTTATTATGGTCATGGAGCTTATGGCGTGGAAGCAGCGTCCCGTCTGTATTTCGGGAAAGAAGCGAAGAATTTAACCCTCGCCGAATCTGCCTTACTTGCCGGTATCCCAAAGGGCCCTTCTCTCTACTCCCCTTATGTGAATGAAGAGAAAGCCGGCGCAAGAAAGAATATGATTTTGAGGCACATGCAAGAAGACGGCATGATTACGAAAAAGGCAGCCGCTGAAGCCGCGAAAGAAAAACTGTCCTATCGCCCTTTGCAGAAGAAGCAGCTGCAAGCAAAGCAAGCCCCGTATTTTTATGATGATGTAATTCGTGAGTTGAAACAAAGCTTGGGGTTAACTGAGGAGCAGATCGAAACCTATGGCCTTCATATCCAAACGACTTTAAATCCAGAGTTACAGAAAATTGCAGAGAAGACGTTAAAAAGCACAATCTATTCGAAATCAGATATCCAAATCGGTTTTACTGCTATTCATCCCCAAACAGGTCATGTACTCGCCCTCATAGGGGGAAGAGATTATGAGAAAAGTCCATTCAACCGAGTGACACAAGCGAAAAGACAGCCCGGTTCAACAATGAAACCTCTTCTCTATTACATTGCCTTGCAAAATGGGTTTACACCAGCAACCGTCATGCGCAGTGAAGAAACAGTTTTTGAGCTGGATGATCAAGGAAGCGGTGCTGCTTATTCACCAAGCAATTATCACGGCTATTACGCGAATGACGGCATTACAATGCTTCAAGCCCTAGCACTGTCTGATAATATTTATGCCGTGAAAACCCATCTATTTTTAGGAATGGAGCAGCTTGTACGTGCTGGCAAAACATTTGGCATCAACGAAAAACTAGATCAAGTGCCATCACTTGCCCTAGGCACGTCCCCTGTCAAACCAATTGAAATGACCAATGCTTACGCAATGCTTGTCAATGGCGGAAAACGAGTCAAACCCACCTTTATTACAAAAGTAACGGATGCTAAAGGCAACGTGCTTTTTGAAGAAAAACAAAAACGAGAGCAAGTCTTAGATGAAAAGGCAGCCTTTGTCACCACTGACATGATGTCAGGAATGTTCAATGATCAATTAAACGGCTATACAAGTGTCACTGGCCGCACCATTATGAAGGATCTCACGCGAACATACGGAGGAAAATCGGGAACGACAGGAGCGGACAGTTGGATGATCGGCTTCTCTCCCCAGCTCGTCACAGGTGTGTGGACGGGCTATGATAAAGGGCGTACCATTGACTCGGTCGAAGAAACAGCCTATGCAAAAAAAATATGGGCATCCTTTATGGAATCAGCCCTCTCTAAACAGCCAGCGTCCTCCTTCATGCCGCCAGACGGTGTAAAAGGTGTGTATATCAATCCAAAAACCGGCGATCTTGCGGGTCCAGGGTGTGAATCAAAGGTATTCACCTATTTTATAGAAGGAACAGAGCCGACAGGTGTGTGCTACGGTGCTGAGAATAAATCTTCTGAGCAAGATCCGGTTCAAGATCAAAAGCCAAAGAAATGGTGGGAAAAGTGGCTGAAACGTTAAAAAAGGACATGAAAAACCCCGAGATCTGCATCTCGGGATTCTCCATGTCCTAGCTTTAACACCAGTTTACTCAAAAATCAGCTGGAATTGGTAGCAATTCGCCATTCTTCACAAAAATTTCACAATTATTCAGGGACAGCCAATCCTTCTTTTAATTCATCTGTAGATGCTTCCCATAGTGCTTCATTATGACTCTTCAAGAAATCAGCCAGCACCTTTTTCGATACATCATCCATATGACTGACGACGATATTTCGCTTCATTGATTTATCCATGAAATTCACATGCTCTGGAAGCGACTTATACCCGCGGCGGATTGAACGGTCGACGGTCATTTCGCAAGCCGTCACACCCGCATAATAAGGGCCTTCTTCTCTGCGGTCAATGGTCACCCATACGAGCCAATACGGCTTTCCGTTCGGTACCTCTTCTTTTGTTTTCAAGAATTTAATCCCTTTTTCCACGGCACTTCTTGCATGCATCGCACCAATATCAATGACAGCTTCCTTTTCCTCTACGTCAATGATCACCGGCGAAATGTTATCTAGGCTGAGCGCACCCGCTCCAAAGCCTCCGTGTCCGTCGGTTGCATCTGTTTTTTTAATGATGTTAAAACCAATTGGTTTCTTCTTTTTACCTTCCATTCATTAAACCTCCTAAAGCAGCGGCTTCAAAATAAGATTAAACCATTGAATGATTTGATCCCGCATTCCGATCAATGGACCAAAAACAAACTGTCCTAGCGGTGTGATCACGAATATGAGAAAAATAATGATCCCATATTGTTCGAATTGCGTCATTTTCGCCCGGATACGGGGGCTGACAACGTCCTCAATAATACGATACCCATCCAGCGGCGGAAGTGGCAATAAGTTAAATAGGAACAAAATGACGTTCAAGTTAATAAATATCCGGAAGAAATGATCAACTCCCGGCTCAAAGCGCATGAGCGACTCCCCGCCAAATTTCTGAAGAAACACGTACACGAAAAAGCCTAGAAACGCCAACACTAAGTTACTTAAAGGGCCAGCAATCGAGACGCAGATTCCTGCTAAGCGCGGGTTTTTGAAATGGTAACGATTGACCGGTACAGGTCTCGCCCAGCCAAACCCAGCCACAAAGATCAAAATCGTCCCAAATACATCAAGATGCTTCAGTGGATTTAATGTGAGTCTCCCTTGGTTCTTAGCTGTCGGGTCGCCGAAACGATACGCAACATATGCATGTGCCAGCTCGTGCATCGTAAATGCAACAACAAGTGTAATGGCGACATATGGAATGAGTTCTAATGGATACACAAGAAATTGGTTCAAAGGCATGAATCCCTCTTTCTTTCTATACAATGATTTACTTCATTCAGTATACTATAAGAAGTCCCTTAAACTAAAGGGAAGCGTAGCATGAAAGGAAAAAGGAGGTTTTCGCATTGCCGATTGTCACCGTACAAATGCTTGAAGGAAGAACAGACGAGCAGAAACGAGCTCTTGTGGAGAAAGTCACTGATGCTGTTGTTGAAACAACAGGCGCAGGTGCAGAAAAAGTCTCTGTTATTATTGAAGAAATGAAAAAAGAACACTATGCCGTAGCAGGAAAGCGAATGAGCGACCTGTAAGCATAAAAAAAGGACAAGCACATAGGTGTTTGTCCTTTTTTCTCTTATTTTATCTGTACCACGCTTTGTTACGGTTCACTTGATTTTTATGAGCCGCATCAAAGAAATCGACTGTGTAGGAATAATCATAATTCATTAAGCAGACAATGCCGCTGCCTTGAGGGTCATGAGGTAAGCCAAAGTTATGGCCGTATTCATGCGTAGCCGCTTTTGCTGTATTCGCTGTTCCTTGATCAAGGTTGACGGCGAATGCACTTCCGCGCGGTGCACTATTGTATACATAAGCGATTCCGCCCGCATCAAAGTTTGGATTTGCTGTAAATCCAGTGACAAAATCGTATCCTCTGCCATCAAAGCTGCGCGAAAGGTTAGATAAAATTTGCTCTGCATTTGATCCAGAAGATGTCCAAGATCCTACTGCTTGTACGACAAAGTCCACATCATGATCACGGTTAAAGGTGACGTCCGCTTGCTCGATGATGCTGACAATACGCGTCTGCCAGTCACTATATTTCGCACGATACTGCGCATCTGCTACAGCATAGACCGTTACTTTTTGACTGCCTGTACTTGCCTTTGTTGAAATAGAATCTCCTGTATTCGCCTTAAAGGTTCTAGAGCCTACCTGCTTACCAGACTCATCTAATACCTTTGTTGTCACATCTCGTTCAATTGGAGGTGCTTTCGTCAAATCTTTAAAATCGTTTGCCTTTGGCAACCCCTCACCAATATGTGTTTCGAATGGACCATGATCATGCCCATGACCAGTACTCGCGACTGGTGCTGAAGCTGAACTTACTCCCGGTAACAAACTACCTACCAATAAAAATGACAAAAAGACTGAACGCTTTTTCATTCCTATCCCTCCTTTGATTTTCACAAAGTTATATATTCACTGAAAATTCACTTTTTTCCTTCTATTCAGTCAAAAACAGGGAATTAGATACACAGGAAGAAAGTCGAAATACGTCATATTCACTAATTTTCCGGATCCTTCAGCACACATTTCAGCAAAAAATAGCGCTTTTGGTCTGGGTCTTACAAAACAAAAAAAAGCCCTAAATGCTGGGCTTTTGCGAAACTAGTTCAATTCCTTCAACTGATCAATATAAGCAAGAGCATCCTCAAATTCTTCGTCCGTATAGCGCTGCTTGCTTTTAATGGTGAAGACCTTTTCCTTTACCTCATCTTCTGGCAGATCATCAAAGTATAAAATCGTAGAGACGAGCTCTAGGAAACGAGACGACTGCTCGTTCATCTGCTGCGTCAGCACTTTGAGGTCAGGCATGTCCACTTCACACTGATCGAGAAACTCTTTCCCATTGTCCGTCAGCGAATAGCGATATTGATAGTATCCGCCTTTTTTTTCCTTCATTTCGTCCAAGAATCCAAGGTTGCACAGCTCTTCAATTCTGAGCGTCAACTCCTCTGAATAGGGGCCATAAAAGTGAAAATCGTATTTCTCGTAAAAAGGCAAATCTAGCTTTTTTGCTATGTAAATCATCTTTTGCAGCTTCTTCCGTCCAACGATTTCCCCGGATTCAGAGAATACCTTCATCAACTTTGCATGCTCTTTCAACAAATTCCCGACATCTCCTTTTTCAGTACTTCCTTATCCCAATCCAAGCAGCTTCATGATCGCCTTCTTTTCTTCAGCTTTTTCCGACATATCTACAATTAAGTCCATCGGGAAATAAAGTTTATGATCGGTTCTTCGTTTACCGGAAATGGCATCAACAATATCTGACTGTCTCGACAGCTCTTTAATATGACCACTTTGCGTCAAAAGGTGGATCGGCAGTCTCTCTTCTTCCTCCCCTGGTCTGTAGAAGTCGTATGGCAAGTCAGAGGAAGAGTCGACGACTAAATAATAGTCAGGATCAATGCCTGCCTCCTTGAACAAGGCGGTCAGCTTGAAATATTTCGTCATTTCTTCATTCGGATTAAACTCTGTATATTGGAACAATCGGCGGTTCATAAAACGGCGGCACAAATCAGCCAGCACGTGATCTTCTTCATCTTCCCACGCCTGAAAATAAAATAAGACAATGGACTCATCCAGTTTAATATAGTCCTCTGTGGTGACATTCCCCTCGAAAATCGAATAAAAATGAACAGGGGCATGTGTGAAAATATAGCCCGTTTCATGCAGCTCTTTTGCACGGTGGAGAATTTTCGTTAAAATGACTTCCGCACTGCGTGTCACTGGGTGGAAATAGACTTGCCAGTACATTTGATAGCGGCTCATAATATAATCCTCGACCGCATGCATCCCGCTCTGCTTCATCACAATCTGATCTTCTCTCGGACGCATCACGCGCAAAATACGTTCCATATCAAAATGGCCGTAGCTCACGCCTGTATAGTAGGCATCACGCTGCAAATAGTCCATACGGTCGGCATCAATTTGACTTGAGATCAAACTGACCACCTGTTTGTTTTGATACGTCTTGGCAATCACTTCCGCCACATGCTTCGGGAAATCATCACTCACCCGGCGAAGCACTTCATTGACTTCGGTTTGCCCTAAAATAATATCTCTTGTAAACGATTCATGATCTAAGTGGAAGACCTTTTCAAAGGAATGAGAAAATGGTCCATGTCCGAGGTCATGAAGCAAGGCCGCACTCAGGACAAGCTCGCGTTCTCCCTCATCCCATTCCGGCCGTCCTTTGAATACATCATCCACAATCCGTCTCACAATCTCATATACACCGAGTGAATGATTGAAACGGCTGTGTTCTGCACCATGAAACGTCAAATAAGTGGTTCCTAGCTGTTTAATTCGGCGCAGGCGCTGAAATTCTCTTGTTCCTATTAAATCCCATATTAATGCGTCCCGTACGTGAACATAACGGTGCACAGGATCTTTAAATACCTTTTCCTCAGATAATTTCCCTTTTGGATACGCCATCGTTTCGTCCCTCTTTTTTTAAGACGTGTTTCTATTATATCGGGTAACTTTTCCCGAAAACATCCTTGATTGCTCGTGAATGTGTTCTCAACCATTGCACGGACGTAAAAAGCCCGACCTGACAGGGGCGGACCTCTTTTTAGGTCGACTGAACACATTCAGTGACATTTATTTGACTTTTTTTTGAACCTTTTCGAGTAACTCATCTTCTGTTGGTGCGGATAATGGGCGATTGTTCACAAACGCAAAAGCCTTTTTTCGTCCTGGACCACAATAGGATTGACAGCCAATTTCAATTTTTGCATCAGGGTCAACCGATTTGAGTCGAGGCAGCAACGTCTTTAGGTTCGTCGCATCGCAATCGTCACATACGCGAAACTCATTAGCCATGGTCTTACGCTTCCTTTCAATGATGAACTTCATTTTATATGAAACAGTTGGACAACCAAGAGTCTTAATATACCACCCAACATTGTACATCGAAGCGGCTGGACTTGCAAGACGCTTTGTAAACGCCGAAGCATGCTCACATAAAAGCTAGTATTTTCCACTATCCTTTTAGCAAACTTGTATAAACTTTCTTGAACTTGGCTAATCTAATACCATCAAATCATATGGGGGTTTAAACATGTCAAAACAAAGACAAGATGCTTGGTCAGAGGAAGATGATCTTCTTTTGGCAGAAACCGTCTTACGTCACGTCAGAGAAGGCAGCACACAGCTGAATGCGTTTGAAGAAGTAGGAGACAAGCTGAACCGTACCTCAGCGGCATGCGGTTTTAGATGGAATGCTGTTGTGAGGCATCAATATGAAAAAGCGTTAGCACTTGCCAAAAAACAAAGAAAACAGCGGATGCGCGCACTTGGCAATGGTCAGCCTGCAAAGAAACGATTACTCTATCAGCCGCAAGTAGAAGAAACAGTCACGCAAGAGGAATTCTCACAGGAGCTGGAACCAGCGCAGGAGGAAACGTTTGCACCAGCATCTGAAACAGCCGAGCAGCTCCAGTTTGTAGACCAAAGCTACAATGAAGAGTTAGCTAGTTTATCACATTTATTGTCACAGGCTTCTCATGTCGTAGAGAAAAAGCCAGAAGCCAATCCCTTTAGGCAGCAACAGGATTTAACCATCGAAGATGTCATTGATTTCTTGCGCCGCTATGAAGGCGATGGACAGCAATCGTCTGCCTTACGCATGGAAAACAGCCGGTTAAAACGAGAAAACAACGAACTTTCACATAAAGTCACACAGCTAGAAACAGAAGTGAAAAAGCTTGAAAAGGATCAACTCACCATTCAAGAAGATTATGAAACACTCGTCAAAATCATGAACCGTGCAAGAAAACTAGTTTTGTTTGAAGAGGACGACACTGCCGCTCCAACCTTTAAAATGGACCGGAACGGCAACCTCGAAAAAATGGCAGAATAACAAAAAGTGCTCCCCATCTGCGGGAAGCACTTTTTTAAATGCCCAAAAATAGCATCACACTAAATAGGACATTAATCAAAAAGACGAACATAAAAATATACCTGACTTGTCTCACCTGAAAATCACCAAATATAAACATATAAAGACCTGCGATGCCAAGTGTCAGTACAGGCTGAAGAAACGGCACCAAAAGCGAAATGCCGTAGCCGGCTCCCATGATAACAGGAAGCCATAGTAAATAGAGGTAACCGCCGTTTTTGGATTTCACCAGAACCCTTCCTTTCTTTTTACGAAAACACCTTTTCATTCCGCTCAATCATCCGCGTCATGTTTTTTTCAAATTCAAGCTGTTCTTCTGCGTTTAGTCCTGACGCTGTCAGCTGATCACTGAGCGTTTGAAGCTCTTCTAGTAAAAGACGCATAAGAAGCGCACAATCAATTGGTTCTCCAGTTAATTCTGATAAAGACGCCATCGTATCTGGCTGTATATCAGGAAATACTGCCTTCACTTCTTGCCGTTTATCCTTTAAGGCGGCATCATAAAAACGGCGGATTAAGTCGGCACGTTCCCGCCCGCTTCCATCTGCACACAAATAAATTTGCACAGCAACTCCACCGCGTAATCTACGTTGAGAAATGCCTGCAAATTTCTTTCCATTGATGCTTAGATCATAGCTGCCAGGACAATAAGAGCCGACAATCTCATAAGCTTCAATGTCCACCTCATACTTAGACAGCATCCGGCGTACCAATTCCACCATCGCATCATACCCGCGGTCAATATCAATGCCCTTCTTTTGTTCCGCAAAAATTAACGATACATTCAAGACACCTTCATCCAGCACCACAGCAAGTCCGCCTGAATTGCGTACAATGACGCGATAGCCCTCTTCCTCAAGCAACTTCACGCCATCTTGCAGAAATGGAAGTCTTGTATCCTGAATCCCAAGCACAATTGTATTGTGATGCACCCAAGAACGGGCTGTTGCTGGTGAGAGCCCCTTCCCGACCGACGCACAAAGCGTATCATCCATCGCAAAGGATTGCTTCGGGTCTACATAGAGACCGAGGCTTGACTGATCTATGATTCGCCATTTCGGCTGTGTCAGTAACTCAATAGGTTCATTTTTCATGTCCTGCATATCCTCTCGTTCATAAACTGTGTTTATTATAACATGGAAGGAACATGGGATGAATGGAGGGAAAATGAGGGACATGGCATTTGTTCATTTCAAAAAAGCTCTATGACATTGGGCGTCACAGAGCGTTTCAGTTGGATGATTTGGATTTCTTGTTCTTGGTTTTCATGATGAAATAAACAGTGGCGAACAAAATGAAAGGTACCCCAACCATGAGGCCGGCAGCGATCAATGTGTTCCAAGGCAAATCGATCATCTCCTTTATGGATCATGTTTCTATGATACAGCCATCACTTACCCATTTCATCAAGTTTTCGGTCATCATCTCCGCATGCTGAGGGTCCATTATACCAGCGTCCACAATCCATACCTTTTTCTCATCCTCAGCCAAACGCATGAGAAATACTTGTCCGCCGCCATCGTCGCCAATCGCCACAAAGCCGTATGCATAATGATGGACTTCCCACGTTGCATTGCGTTCCACTATATCCCCCGTCCCGTATAGTAGGACATCGCCTCCAATGGAACATCCATTCGTCTGTTTGAGTAAGGTCTTATAAGCATCAGGCAGCACCATGTTTAATTGGGATTCTGCCTCTTTGATGTGTTTGTCACTTGCTGGTTCAGGATTGTTGGGATTTTGAGAGAAGTTGATCATTTTGGAAAGCCTCCTACTAAAGGGTTGAACTAGCTTTTAAACAGCTAATTTTGTCATGATCCTTTTATACATCCACAGCAGCACCTTTAATAGAAAATGATGAGATCAATTTTCAATACTTTCTAACCATCTATTAAAATTAATGTTCCAATTAAAGAACCGCACCTCATGATTAGTCTTACGACTTTAATGAGTAAACGAGTTCGTTCATGTTTTTATACAATCTGCCATGTAGATAAATCTAAAAAACATTTAAATATCAATTAAATTAACTCAACACCCACTTGATTGTAAAATTTAACTTTTAGAGTTTCTTCCTCATTCACATACACAATCAGAGTCCGGTCATTTCTTTTTATGCTGGTTACGTGAGAGAACTCACCTGAAAAAACTACAAAATCATTAAATGTAATACTTATACTAATTGTTTGTTTATATACATCAAGGGATAAAATTAATTTGAAATTCAGATCGTCTTCATAAGAATAAATGTACTCTCCATCATCTAAATTGCCCGTAATACTAACTGGCTCACTTTGAAAAAGTTCTAATAAATCATATTCATCATATTTTATAAACATTTCCATTCACCCTTTTACTCATTATTTAGGGATAACTGTAATAACATCACCAAATTCATTTATAACAACTCTTACATCCTGTGTATCGTGAACAAAAGTTCCTTTTCTATGGCCAGGTATCTTATTGGTATTCTTTATAGCATCCTCAATAACAGAAGGCGGAATATCTCTTGGATCTACATATTTTTTTATAAAATCATTGAAGTCCTTTGTTTGCGGCTGATAACCTAATTCATCAGCTTTTTTTAATGCTCTTCTTGTTAAGGTTGCCCTTACTTCAGGAATATTTGGTGCCATTCTTTCTAGAGCATGCTGAGAATATTTTCTTTGATTTATTATTCCTCCGCCCTTTGACAAACTCCAACCAACTTGACCTGTAACGCTAGTCGGCTTCTCAACCTTCTTGACCACTTTCTCCCCTTGATCAATTTTAAAAACATATTTCCCGCCCTTAATGATTTTCATAAATGGAATAATAGAAGCTGCGGACAGAGCTTGTTCTGTTCTGCTGATGTTTTGGCTGGTTTCGGGGTCTTTGCCGGTTACGGCTCGATAACCGTCGTAGATTCCGCTGTATTCTAGGATGATGTTTTCGGTTGTTGAGACAACTTCACCGTCTAATATGCGCTTCGCGTTGCCTCGGCTCCGGCTTTCTGGGATTTTGTCTACTTCTTCTATTCTTACTTCACCGTTTGCGATATACGTTCGGATGATTTGTTTATTGGCGTAAACGGTGTATCGGCCGCCAATAAAATCAATATCGGATGAGTCGGTGACAACTTCATCTGCGATATCGAATTCTTTTAATTTTTTAATGCCTTTGACGTTGTATAGTTTACCATTTATGACCCTGATGTCTCTATGAATCTTGTTTTTCCCGTTCACGGCTTCCCTTTGCAATGTCGTAAAGGATGGGTCGTTGACTGTGACTTGTTTGTTGATGTATTTATGTGTGTCATCCAGAACAACCGTCTCCACATCCGTCCGTTCTTTCTCTCTCAGTTTCTTCAGCATGATCATCATCGGATTATTGTCTTTCAGATTGTCTATTTTGTCATTCAATCCACCGACGTTGCTGCTTATTTTTTCTTCTTTTCCATCTTTGAAAATAGACCCTTTTTGATAGGTGGTGATGTCGATTTTTGGGCCGGTGAACATGGTGCTTAACGTGTTGATGAATTGCTTCATTGTTTGAAGGGAGCTTTTTGTTTCTTGCAAAGCGCTTGTCTGCTCTCGGTCAAATGCATGAAGCAGACCAATGGTTCTTGAGGTCTCGAGCCAGGCTTTTTGATAGCTCTGCTGAAAAGCTGATTCGTCTACATTTGGCAAATGAACAATATGACCAATTCTGCCGATGGCATGGTTTACATCCGTTACAATCTCAGATATCGTGCGCTCGGCTTTTTTTAATCCTTGATCTAGTTCGTGTTCAATAAATGATTGTGAGATCAAGCCGTGCTGATTTGGTTCAAGAGCATGAAGCGCCTGTTTTGTGCTTTTCAGCGCAGTGCTGTATTCCTCAATGACGACCTGAAAGAATTGCAGGAAGGGAATATGACATTCTGTATAAAAGGAGCGGATGGCTTGTCCCGCCTCTCCCTTTAGTGCGCCATCAAGTGAGATGATCTGATGGATTTGTTTTTCTATGGAGCTGATTTGTTGTGATTGCTGCTTTAATGTATTCAGCGTTTGGTCAATTCCGTTTATTAGCGCAAAAGCGTCAAGGGTTTTCATTGCGTTCTCCTTTATTTTCTTTTACTGCTGGAGGCAAGCGCCTTGTCCGTTTCGATCATGGTGTTCACCGCTTGTTCTGTTTGTACAAGCTGTTTCTGAAGAATGCCTATGTAGGATGTACTTAATTCGTTCAACTGTTGATTGATTTTTTCTAATGTGTCTGCTTCTATGAGCTGGTTTCTCCCTTTGATGGATGTTGGAAGTTTTGCATTCATTTGAGCGCCTGATTGTTTTGCATGTTGTAAAACTCGTTTGATTTCACTGGCATCTATTTTGATTTCTCTACTCATGTGAATTCCCTCTTTTTTCTTCCAATTGTTTCTGCTTTTCTTTCTCTATTTTTCTTTCAACAGAATGGATCTCATGTTCTAACGTATGAATCTCTGATTTTAAGTCACTGATTTTCTCATCAATTCGATTCACTAGATTAATCAGCTGTACACCTTTTATCTCTTGACTGGCGGATGCCATCTCGTCTCGAATGTCATCAAACGTATCTGCAAGATGGCCAAACCATGTATGTGATGTCAGATATGGATAAGTCATTTTCTTGTTAGCATCTGCCAGAGTAGACTTTGCTTCTTTTATTTCTTTTCGACACATGCTCAATTCTATGATTTGTTCTTTTTTTATGGATATGTCTGCCTTTAACGAATACAAGGCTGTTGTATAACCGATGATAGCTCCAGACATCGTCAAACACCTCTATTCCTCAAATAGTCCTCCGTTATGTTACCATTTCCTAGCACAAGAGGCATATGATTGAAAACGAATTCAACGAAAAATGAATCGTAGGTATTGGGTTTTTATACCTAATTCACACGCGCAAAAAAGCTGAATCCACCAACTGAATCCAGCTTTTGACGCTTATTTGACCGAATCACCAGCTGATGCTGATGGTTGATCGCTAAATGACGTGTTTTGCTTTTCAGGAATATAATGAAGAGAGAAACCGACAAGACTAAAAAAAGCGCTTAACACCAGTGTTGGATTTTTGAATAGGTTCGTACTTGCTATGATCAAATCTCCATTTTGCAAGAGAATCCCTAGTATTTGACCGAATACCAACAGGGTACCTGACGTTAAGAAAAGGACAAGCAGCACTTTAAATAAACATTCCATCAATGCTCTCATATGTTTCTCCTTTCTATACTGGAAGTATGCCCATTCCGATGAGCCAGCCAATTCCTACAATCGGCAGCATATAGTAAAGAATGAGTGGTATAAATGTTTTCTCCGGCCGGGCTCCTGCAAGACCAGAAGCGATAAAAATTGATCCTGATGCCGGCGGGGAAGCGCCTTCTGTTGATGAAAAGGCAAGAATGGCGACAACAGCGACAACTGGATCTACTCCGACTGAGATTAAAGCTGAAAATGAGACAAGTCCAACAGCTGTTAATGTGGCAGTTGAAGATAATGGTCCAGCTACCAGCGTGACAAGAACACCAACAATGAGCACCATGAGCCACTTCGGAATGGCAAGTACTGATGTGATTTGCGTCAAATCTTCTGCGAGTCCTAATTCAGCAAGCACCTGACTAGCAGCAACAGCAAACAGCATCAATGCTCCAATCGTTGTAAACTTAGGAATGGCCGACTTGAAAAACTTAGACCAATCTAAAGCAGACGCCTTTTTTCTTCCAATTGTTAAACTAATCAGCATCATGAGAATTGGAATCCACGTAATTAAAGAAATTTGATCCATTGCCTCTGGTCCAATGTTTGGATTACTTTTTAAATAATTTGCAAGTGGACCAATCGTCATGATAATCGGGATCAATGCACCGAAAAAAATAAAGATCGACTTCCACCCTTTTTTCACAGCTTCTCTAAAAGGGACAATATCATCTGGCGGCATCGCTTGAATTTTATTTTTTCTCACCAGAATATACACAAGAATAAACCGGTATACGACTTGATACAGTCCTCCTATTAAAAGAGCAATATATAAATCACCTTCAGATACAAGGGCTGCAACTGGTGCAAAGCCCAGCATGATAAACATGGAAGAGTTCGGAGGCAGTGCCGCTCCAAGTCCGCCATTCCCGGCTAGAATCGTGGCCGTATGGGTTCGGCTCCAGCCTGATTTAATCATCCAAGAGGCCGTGATAGAGCCAGTGGCAGCTGTGTTTGCAGAATTTGAACCTGAAAGAGCACCTAACACTGCTGAACCTAACGTACTCATATAAGCAACTCCCCCAGGAAGCTTGCCGACAACCGAATTCAGGATGCGCAAGAGTGCGTGAATTAATTCCAGCTTTTCGATTAAATAGGCCATGAATACAAACGCAACGGCTGCATAAAGCACCTCATATGTGGATGCAAATATTAAACCATCCCAGAAAAGTCTTAATGCATCCATTCCGCCAAACAAAGTGGTTGCAATAAAGCCTAATAGCATGGCTTCTCCCATATTTCGTTTCACGATGACATTCCATATAATGATGACGGCTATGAATACAATCAATGCAATAAAACCCATGTCGTTTCTTCGCCTCCCCTTATTTTGATAAAGCGCTTACAAAAATCGCCCTTGCTGCATCACGTCAATGACTTCTTCCCAGCTGGCTGGTTTTTCCCCATTAAACCGTTCAACGAATTGAAAATCTGCTAATCTCTCTAGCTTCTGTTGTGCTGCCCGGGACATGCTCGCATCAATATGAGCTGAATCCAGCATTTCAATAGAGCCAAGTAGTTCGACCGCTCGTCTTTTTGCATGTAATGCACTTCCTGTCACAAGACGATTCATCGTCTCTTCAAAACTTTTGCTGTCCAGCGTTTCGCTTAGTGAAGAAATCACTTGATCTTCGACATTATATTTTTTGGAAATTTCCAAAAGTTCAATGAGTAAACCGACAATCCCTTTCATATAAATGCTTCTTATTAGCTTTAAGGCTGAGGCATCTCCTGGCTGATCACTGATTTTTGTAATATTCATACCGTATTCTTTCGTTAATTCAATGAATCGATCTGTTCCACTGCCGCTAGCAGTGATTGGAACCTTGTGTTTGTTAACTGGAAGAGATCCTAGCATGGCAACATCTACAAATAGAGCTTCTTGCTTTTCAATTTCGTTTGCCACTTGTTTTTTGATATCTGGAGTTGATGCCGACACATCCACATATACTTGATTTTTTTTCAAACTATCTAATACGGATTGAGCCACTTCTAAGGTTTTATTCGCTGGCACAGCCGCAATAACAATATCAGATTTTCCAATGACTTCACTCACATTACTTGTTAATTCGACGCCTGTGCGGGCTGCTTTTTCTTTCATTGTTCCAGCATGTTTCTCATTCTGTAATAGTACATCATACGCATAAAAATGATCTAATCCTTCTGTTTTCAATCCCGTTGACAGCTCATATGCAGCTTCTCCATAACCGATAAAGCCTATCTTCATCACAATTCCCCTATCCCTGGAATTTTTTCATTCTGCCCTCTAGCCATGCAGGCGCTAAGAGACTGATATCCTGCTTTCCTTCGCTCATATAATGTTGAATGGTTTTTAATCTTTGGTTTTCATACGCTAGTTTCTCTTCAGCTAGTGACAGCATCTCTTCTGCTTTCTCTTTCGGGACAATCACTACTCCATCATCATCTGCAACGACCAAGTCACCTGGTGATACTTTGACCCCTCCACACGAGATGATTTCATTCAATTCACCAGGACCATCCTTAAAAGGTCCATTCGGCGTGAACCCCTTGCTATAGATTGGAAAAGCTAATTCCTCTAAAGCGACTTTATCGCGGACAAGACCGTCGATCACGATTCCTTCTATTCCAACAGCTTTTGCTGAACTAGCCATCAATTCTCCTAAATATGCGTGACCCCTATGATCTTTCCCATCAACAATGAGTACATCGCCTACTTGTGCAGAATAAATCGCTTGGTGAAGAAACAGATTATCTCCTGGCCGTAAGCTCACGGTAAAAGCTGTGCCGACTACATTCATGCCTCTCGCAACTGGTTTGATTTGATGATCCATCGCGCCGGTGCATCCCATCACGTCTGACAGCAAGGTCGAGTTAAGCTTTCTTGCCCTAGCTATAAGATCATTTGACACGAAATGAACAGTACTCATTGTTTCCATCATCCCCTTTGAGTTATATTCATTACATTTAATTCATTTAAAGTAATATATATTACTTTCGTGATATGATCATACCATCTCATTTTTAATTAGTAAAGCGCTTTCAAAAAATAAAAAATGAGTCCCCACACGACTATTGTGTTGTGTGATAACTCATTTTCGTTAACATATGATTGATTTGATCTAAACGTGGTTTTGTTCTTTCAGGATCATTCATCGCTAATGCACTTAAGATGAAATCGACGATAAAGATAGCAGATACGACAGAGTTATGAGAGCCTACACTTGCTGAGGAACACGGTAATACATATTGTGCATATTTGGTTAGTGGAGAGCTGTAACTGTCTGTAATTAAAAGGACTTCCACTCCATAAGACTTCGCTGCTTCCATCAAATCCTTCATACGCTTTGCATAGCGCGGATAGCTGACAGCTATAATGAAATCATCCGAGTTGAAATGAACCAAATCATCCACCCAGTCACTTTGATCTGCATCAATATACTGGCAATTCCCCAATAGCCGATTGATTCCTAATGACATGTACTCGCCAACAGGTCTTCCACTTCGGACACTTGTACACAAAACGTGGCGCGCGTTGGCTATTTTCCCAACAATTTGTTGAAAGGTTTCTTCCGTGATATTGTCCAATGCGTACTGGATATTTTGAAATTGCAGTTCTACATGGTTATGCAGGAGCTTACTCTTATTTGAATGCTTGAGATTCGCCTCAAGTCTTGTTTGAGGGTCGGCTTTATGCTTCATAGCTGATTGGAGCTCTTTTTGAAACTCAGAAAAACCAGAATACCCCACAGCAGCAGAGAATCGCATGATGGTTGCTGTACTCGTCCCGACTTTTGACGCTAATTTATCGACAGTTAAAAAAGCGACCTCCATTGGATGTTGTACGATATAATCTGCAATTCTCCTCTGTGCATCAGTTAAAAAAGCGACCTTATGCTGAAGCTTATATATTAAATCCTCCATTTTAGCACCTGCCCATCCTATCGGCTTTATCTACGATCAGATTGTTTTCTTTCTATATTGTACACATTTGTCCAAAATAAAAAAACAGCCAGCACGAATCTATCGCGCTGACTGTTTTAGCCGAGATGCTATTTTATAGTGCTTGAGCTGCTGTGATAAGCGCAAGGTTGTAAACGTCTTCGGCATTACAGCCTCTTGAAAGGTCGTTTACTGGTTGGTTTAAGCCTTGCAAGATTGGACCTACAGCTTCAAAGTTACCTAAGCGCTGTGCAATTTTGTAGCCGATGTTTCCAGCTTCTAGGCTAGGGAAAACAAATACGCTAGCATCGCCTTTAATGACGGAATCTGGTGCTTTTTTCGCTGCTACTGAAGGAACGAAAGCTGCATCGAATTGGAATTCCCCATCAAGTACAAGCTCAGGTGCCTTTTCTTTTGCAATACGAACTGCTTCAGATACTTTTTCTGTTTCGTCTGATTTTGCTGAGCCTTTTGTAGAGAAGCTAAGCATTGCCACACGTGGTTCGATGTCGAACATTTTGGCTGTGTTTGCACTTTCGATTGCAATTTCAGCTAGATCTTGGCTGTCTGGTGCAATGTTGATTGCACAATCAGCAAACACATATTGCTCTTCGCCGCGAGCCATGATGAAGACGCCAGATGTTTTCTTTACGCCTTCTTTTGTTTTAATGATTTGAAGTGCTGGGCGTACTGTGTCAGCAGTTGAGTGTGCTGCACCGCTCACAAGTCCGTCTGCAAGACCTTTGTACACAAGCATCGTACCGAAGTAGTTTTCATCTAGTAATGCTTTTCTTGCTTGCTCTTCAGTTGCTTTGCCTTTACGTCTTTCTACGAAAGCTTGTACAAGCTCTTCAAAACCTTCATATGTATGAGGATCATACACGTCAACACCATCAAGTGTAAGACCTAATTCTTTTGCTTTTGCTTCAACTTCTTGTGTTTTACCTACAACAATTGGCTGCAAGACTTTGCCATCTGCTAGTTTTTGAACGGCTGTTAGAATGCGTTCGTCCATTCCCTCAGGAAAAACGATCTTTACTCCTTTACCTGCAACCTTTTCCTGAACTGTTGAAAAAATATCTGCCACTTATATACCCTCCTTGATTTTACAAAAAAAGCGTTCTCTTTTAAGCATACTCTTCTTCTACATAAATTCAAACTACCAACTTACATTATAGCGCTTACATATTAAATTCTTATTTTTCAAACTAATTAAATCAATTTCCATACAGCTGACTTCGTCGTTCAAGTTTTGATCACATCTTCATTTGGACAAACTATGTTATAGTTGGAACAGATGGAAAACTGTAAATAGGAGTGAAAAAAATGAGCGAACAACATACAACCAATGAAGCAGCTCAAACACTAGACGGCTGGTATGCACTGCATGATTTTAGAACCTTTGACTGGACAGCTTGGAAGCTGCTGACAAGTGATGAGCGCCAAGCGATTCTTCATGAATTCACAGGTCTATTAGAAAAATGGAAAACAGCTGAGCACGATCAGGCTGGAAGCCAAACAATCTATAGTATTGTCGGCCAAAAAGCAGATATTATGCTCATGATTTTGCGTCCAACCATGGAAGAACTGGGTGAAATTGAACTTGAATTCAACAAGACACGACTAGCAGAATTTACGATCCCAGCTTATTCGTACGTTTCAGTTGTTGAACTCAGCAACTACTTAGCAGGAGGCGGAGATGGCGGAGATCCTTACGAGAACCCACATGTACGTGCGCGTCTATACCCAGAGCTCCCTTCTTCTCAATACGTATGCTTCTATCCAATGGATAAAAGACGTTCCGGCAACGACAACTGGTACATGCTCTCTATGGATGAGCGTAAATCACTCATGAGAAGCCACGGCTTAATTGGCCGCAGTTATGCTGGGAAAGTAAAGCAGATCATTACAGGCTCCGTCGGTTTTGATGATTATGAGTGGGGCGTCACTCTTTTCTCTGACGATGTGCTTCAATTCAAAAAATTGGTTTATGAAATGCGCTTTGATGAAGTCAGTGCACGCTACGGCGAATTTGGTTCTTTCTTTGTCGGAAACCGATTAGCAAACGAGCAGCTGGCGTCTTATTTTCATGTATGATAAACTCTTAAGGCTTCGGATCTTTCCGAAGCCTTTTTATATATTTTTTTAGAAGGGTGATCACATCATGAAAAACTTCCCCATTGCTCTTTTTGCTTTAACGCTCGGTGCGTTTTCGATTGGCATGACTGAATGTGTCATCAAGTGTTGGAACAACAACTAGACATGTATAAACCTTTTGTCTTTTGCTTGTTATACTCTTTTCTGTATATGCTGCATAAACCATCAAACCTATTGAAATAAAGACATATGGTACGACCCATAAAGAAAGAACTACATGATGTGTTTGCCATTGAGGAAATTCCGTAAAGTAAATCTGCATAATGATTACGGGTATGAACAAAATTATTTTCCAAATGAAACTTCGCTTTTTACTTGTGATTATTTCTGAGAACACAAGGTCGAAAATCATAATTGCATATGCTGTTCCATAGTGTCCAATAGATGATGTAATGTAATGGATTAGCTGTAAATGGCTAGATGAACCATCCAAGTAATATGACAAAATTACACTTAAACCACCAAAACCACCAAAAAATCCAATAAATCTACCCCATCTTGTTTTTTCATTTTCAGGATAAGTAAGAAACAAAACTAAACTCATGGCCCACAACAATGCAGTTAGGATGAACATCATTTTATTTCCTTAGCCTACTTTCAATAAATTGAAGTGTGTCAGCTGCTATTCTATTTCTAGATAGAACAATTCCAGCATGCCCACAACTGTATACGTGCCTTTTAGATTGATTCCAGCTATTCCACAGAGTATCAGCATCGTTTATGTCGATATACATGTCATATTTTCCTGATATTAAGAGTACATTTTCTTTGTCTACGAGAAGTTTTGCTTTACTAGGGTTCATAATGTCCCAAGCTTTGTCGAGTTCTTCATACGTTGTTCCATGTTCCTCCAGATCTCTTCGTATATACTTGCCAGGAAGAGTATTCCAAATGGAATGCGCAATATTGTTCGCATAAAAAGCTGATACAACAATATTCACGTCTTTCTCGACTGTTGCTAATAAGTTTGTTAGCCACCCTCCTAAACTAATGCCAACTATTATTATTTCTCCGCCTTCGTTTTCCTTGATCCATTTAATCAGCCCTCTAAGTTCAACAATAGCTTGCTGGGAGGATTGCACTGTTCGACTTATATTGGCGCTAATCATCTGTTCACCAGAATATGTTGAATTTTGTGGTTCCCTATTGAAATGATAAGGCAGCGTGTAGTAATACATATTCCAATCATAATTTTTAACGATCTTATCGTGATAAATCTTCTTGATTCTGTCGTATGAATCCATTCGCCATCCATGTACGAAGATTACATTGGGCTTGTACTTTGACTCTTTTCGTAAAAACACTTCCCCAGAAACCTTGTCATTCTTATCTTCACCAGATTTGATGCTTGAATTAAAAGAAAATATTCCACTTTTTAAGTTTGCTGTATGGTTATTGATGTGAAATTCTAAATCAATTGGCTGAGCACCAAAAAAACGATCCCTATTACCTACGTCAATAGGCAAATTATTATAGTGACTTTCTTTGCTTCTTGTTCTGTGCATACCCATTAATGCTGCGTAATCTATTACTTTTAAAAGCTTCAAAAGAATTGACTCCTTTAATCTCAAATTATTACTATACGAATATTTTAGCAAAAAAAGGTTATTTTTTTGGAAACAAATTAAATAAATAAATTGATGAATGAAAGCCCATTAGTAAGCCAATGATGTGTAATAAACAAGATATAAAGACAAAAAATATAAGGGAAATCATAAAAGACCTTATCGATGCATATATATCAATAGGTTGAGAGATTTTAAAGATTAATATAAATCCACAATCAACAAACTCACATCAGCAACAATACCTTATTAACAATTCACATTTTTATAAATACATTTAGTCTGTTTAAGATATCTTGTAATACAGAATTTTATTTTCTATATATGCCCTCAGCCATTCTGCCTTTAATTTCGGGAATGCCAGCGGTGTAGCGCTTGACAGTCTTGCAGCTTGTGCCGTTATTTGCTGCAGCTGTAACTTTCATTGGACTCATCATAACGATCATGAGCTATCAGTCAGATAGACGAACAAAAAGGACCTGAGCTAGGTCCTCAGGCTGTCGAGAAAATCTCGACAGCTTTATTTTTTCCCTTAAAGTTTCCATTCCCCCGTTTTATAATAGAGAAAAGCATACTAAAGGAAGGTGTTTTTCTCATGTTCCACACTAGAAATTCTTCTCAGCACGAAGCCGAATTTGTATTGCTAGATCAACTGGTCGAAGAGGATCACCTGCTTCGTAAAATTGATCAGTACATTGATTTTTCATTTATCGTAGATAAAGTCAAACCCTATTATAGTGAGAATAAAGGTCGTCCTTCTCTTGATCCACTTATTTTGTTCAAAATGATGTTTATCGGATACCTGTACGGTATCCGTTCTGAAAGACAACTTGAAAAAGAAATTTACTATAACATGGCGTATAGATGGTTTTTAGGTTTGAACATCAATGACCCCGTTCCCCACCACTCGACCATTAGCTGGAATCGTCGTACTCGATTCAAAGATACAACGATTTTTCAAGACATTTTTGATGAAATTGTGCTTCAAGCCATCAATCATGATATGGTAGGAGGCCGCGTTCTTTTTACTGATTCGACTCATCTTAAAGCCAATGCCAATAAACATAAATATACGAGAAAAACGATTGAACAAGATACTCAGAACTATATAAATGATTTAGAAGAAGCGATCCAAGAAGATCGAGAGGTACACGGAAAAAAGCCCTTAAAGGTAAAAGAGGAGGTGAAAACGGAAAAAGACATTCGTCAAAGTACGACTGACCCTGAAAGTGGCTATCTTTATCGTGAAAACAAGCCAGAAGGCTTTTTCTACCTAGACCACCGTACAACGGATATGAAGTACAATATCATCACGGATGCCCATGTCACGCCCGGCAATATCCATGACTCTGTTCCGTATCTTGATCGATTGGATCACCAAATCGCCCGATTTGGTTTTCAAGTAGAAGCTGTTGCCCTTGATTCTGGTTATTTGACAACCCCAATCTGTAAAGGTTTATCCGATCGCCGTATTTTTGGTGTCATCGCACATAGACGCTTTCATCCAACAAGAGGATTATTTGAGAAATGGAAATTTCAGTATGATTCTGAACATGATCACTACATATGCCCAAATGGCGAGAAGCTATTATATACAACAACTGATCGAAAAGGTTATCGATTCTACAAATCAGACCCTAAAAAATGCGTATCGTGTCCTTTCCTAGAGAGCTGTACAAGGTCGAAAAATCATCAAAAAGTGATCTCAAGACATGTATGGGAAGAACATAAAGAAAAGATCAGACAAAATCGTCTGTCTGCTTCTGGAAAAGAGCTATATAAAAAAAGAAAAGAAAAAATAGAGCGAAGCTTTGCAGATTCAAAACAACTGCATGGGCTTCGCTACTGCCGGTTGAGGGGAAAACAAAATGTGAGTGAGCAAGTGCTTCTCACAGCTGCCTGTCAGAACATGAAGAAGATTGCCACACACCTAGCGAAGCTAGGCTAGGTGTGTGGGAGGCCTTTTTCTTTAATCTCATCCATCATCATTACGATGAAAATAAAAAAGATTGTAGAAAAACATGAGTTTCTCTACAATCTGAGGACCTGAGCTAGGTCCTTTTTTATTTCATCACGGTCATTTCTGGCTCTTCTATTTGTTTCACACGTTGCTGAACTAGGTGGGAAAAAGAGTGCTCGGATAAGACGATATGAGATACGGTTTTTGTAAACCCAGACACTGCCTGAATAAAGGCTTCAATTTCTTCAAGGGACGCGACAGACAGCTTAATGAAAAAGCATGACTGCCCTGCCACTCGATAAGCAAAAAAAGCGCGTGGATGCTGATTCATAAAAGCCACAAAACGCTGATACTCCCCGTTTAGCACTGTGACTTCCAGCAGGCAGTCAATCATAAGCCCTAATTTTTTATAGTTAACCTGAACCGATTACCCTTCGATAATCCCTGCATCCTCTAATTTACGCACTCTTTCTGCTACCGCAGGTGCGGATAAATTGACTCGTTTGGACAATTCCCTCATAGATAAGCGCGCATCTTCTTTCAATTCATTTAAAATATGCACATCAACATCGGTGATTTTCATTCGTACCTCTCCTATCTAAAAATCGTTCCATTTGAAAAGTATTTTATGATAATACTTATGATGCAAAATGCAAAATAAAACTAAATAATGGTAGGGCTTGTATGTGCATTGATTACTCTTGTTGGTTGTATCAACTCATTCTCCTTGAATTCAATCAAAAAAGACCTTTCTCCTGCGAAAGGCCTTTGTTCTTTATTTAAATGTCGTTTCCCAATCAAATCCGATTGTCTCGTCATTCCAAGCGATTCTCTTTTCATCTGGGTTTTTCGGGTCATAGGATTCTGTCGTGAAATAGACAATTTGCAGCGGCGTCTCGCCTAGTACCCGGTAGCCATGTGCGACACCCTTTGGGATGAGGAGGAGCATTGGATTGTCTTCCCCCATATAATACACATCGGTTTGACCCTTTGTAGGAGAGTCCTCACGCAAATCGTATAAAACGACCTGAGCATGACCTGCTGGGAAAAACCAAACATCATCTTGCTTTTCATGATAATGAAAGGCTTTGATCACACCTGGAAAGCTTTTCGACCACGATGCCTGCCCAAAACGTTGCAGCATGGGCTCATCATCTCGAATGAGCTCTGCAAAAAAGCCGCGATCATCACAATGTTTCATGAGTTTTTTCGTTTGTACACCATCAATCATGCTAATGCCATCTCCCTTCTTTCTGCAAATATTCGTGAAGCGCATCCTTCCAATGTCTCGGCTGCCAGCCTGTGGCTTCAATCGCTTGAAGGTCTAACACAGAATAGGCTGGACGAGGTGTTTGAAAGCCGTACTCTTCTGTGGAAATTGGCTCAATGGTCGTAGACAGGCCGCTTTTTGCCACAATTTCTGACGCAAAGTCAAACCAGGAACAGCTTTCTCGGTTACTGACATGATAAATTCCTGCCTGTTGATCAAACAAATGAATGATGGCCTCTGCGACATCCTTTGTATAAGTAGGTGAGCCTACTTGATCGTTCACGATGCGCAAATGACCCTTTGTTTCTGCGAGCCGAAGGATGGTATTCACAAAATTATGTCCCTCATGTCCGTATAGCCACGATGTACGGATGATTTTCACTTCGTCTGATACAAGATGAATCAATTCCTCACCAAGCTTTTTACTTTTTCCATAAATGGTGTGAGGATCTGGCTGTGCATCGACTTGGTAAGGCGTGTCTGCTTGCCCGTCAAACACATAATCTGTACTGACATGTAACACATCAGCCCCTACGTTCTTTGCCTCCAGCGCTGTATAGTAGGCGCCAATACCATTAATAAGATACGCCTTTTCCGTTTCTGTTTCACACTGATCTACTGAGGTATATGCTGCTGCACTGACAACAATATTAGGACGAAAGTGTCTCATCGCATGTCTGACTGCTTGCTGGTCTGCGATATTGAGCATGCTCCTCGTTAAGGAAATGACGGTGATGTCTTTCTCCTTAAGCTGTCTGCTCAATTCCTTCCCTAGTTGCCCGCCTGCACCGGTGATTAAAACTTTCATCGGTCACCCTTCTTCGCTCTGATCATATTTGGCACGATACCAATTGATCGTTTTTTCAATACCTGCTTCAAATGACGTCTCCTGCGTCCAGCCAAGCTCCCGTTTTAGCTTACTGGCGTCAATCGCATACCGTCTGTCATGTCCTTTACGGTCTTCAACAAACGCAATAAGGTCATGATTGATCCCGAGCTGCGTCAGAATGGTTTTGGTCAAATCGAGATTCGTTTTCTCGTTGCCACCGCCGATATTGTACACTTGCCCAGCTGTTCCGTTTTCAAGGACCTGCTTTACAGCTCTCGCATGATCCTCTACATACAGCCAATCGCGAATCTGCTGGCCATCTCCATAAATCGGGATCTTTTCTCCATTGATTGCTTTTCTAATAATCGTCGGTATTAATTTCTCTTCATGCTGATGCGGTCCGTAGTTGTTGCTGCATCTTGTGATCATTGCGGGTAATTGGTGAGTGTGGATATAAGATTTTACAAGCAGGTCTGAACTTGCCTTGCTTGCTGAATAAGGATTATTCGGTGAAAGTGGTGTTTGTTCTGTGAAAGCCGGATCATTCAGTTCCAAATCTCCATATACTTCGTCTGTTGAAATATGAATAAGTTTTTTCGCCTTGCCCTTTAAGACTGCCTCCAGCATACGATAGGTACCGAGGACATTGGTTTGAATAAAGGGCTCTGCCGATTCAATACTGCGATCAACATGGGATTCTGCTGCAAAATGAATGATAGCATCATAGACTTCATCAAACGCTTGATCCAGCTCATGTTGAAGGGTGATATCCCCTTGAATAAAACGAAAATGAGACAGCTTTAATAATTCATCCATCTCCTCTGGATGACTAGCATATGTTAACTTGTCAAAAACAGTGAGCCGGACATCTGTCTCCTGAAGCAGCAGCTTCACAAAATTCAGTCCAATAAAACCCGCTCCGCCTGTAATGAAATAAGACTTCGTCATTCGTATCCCTCTTTTTTCTTCATCGTTTCAAACATTTTCGTCGATGCTTGGTGGAGAGATTCATGTGTTCCTGCATCAATCCACCACCCTTTTAACATATCATAGGTCAGCTGGCTATTTGAGATATAGAGATTGTTTACATCTGTAATCTCTAATTCGCCTCGATCTGACGGCGAGATTTTCTCAATATATTGAAAGACTTCTTGATCATAAAAATAGATGCCCGTGACGCAGTAGGATGAACGCGGATACTTCGGTTTTTCCTCAATTGATACAATTCGGTGGTGGGTGGCATCAATTTCTGCAATGCCAAACCGCTTTGGATCTGCCACTTCTTTCAACAGAACCTTCGCACCACTTTCTTGCTGCTGAAAGGCTTCAACAAAAGGGGTTAGCGAATCCTCAAATACATTATCACCAAGCATGAGCACAAACTTTTCCCCTTCTACAAAGGGCTTTGCGTAGGATAAGCCGTCCGAAATTCCAGAAGCTTCAGGCTGGACCTGATACACAATGTTCATCCCTAGTTCCTGATCGCCTTCAAGTAGCTTTTGAAACAGCGGGATTTGTTCTGCTTGTGATATGACCATTACATCCAATATTCCCGCTTCTTTTAATTTGAACAATGACCAATAAATCATCGGATATGGGCCAACCGGCAATAAATGCTTATTGAAAATCTTTGTTAAAGGTGCCAGTCGTGATCCCTTTCCTCCTGCTAAAATAACTCCCTTCACATCTACACATCCTTATGTTCTTTTTGGTGATGATTCATGAGGTGTATAAGAATGTTTTTCACTCGTTCGGTTCCTTTTCCATCAATAAGTGACCGTCCATTGAGATGAATGCTCCTGCGGAGAAAGTAGCTGCCGGACAGCCTTCGAACAGCACGCCATATATCCTTTTCATCCACAAGGCTACCTAATCCAAGATGGTGACAGGCTCCCTCTTGTGCAAAACGAGTGGCTGTTACTGCTTGGTGGTCTACTTGCGAAAGGACAATGCTAGGCACTCCGATACAAACGGCCTCATATAACGTCATCCCGCCAGCAACAATCGCTAGATCGGCTTCTGCAAGACGGGCAGGTAATTGATCCGTATGACGAATGAATTGAATATGTGTAGCCTCGATTTCTTCTTCGATGCGAGAGGCTTTTCCTGTAACCGCTAGAATGTGTAAATGGCCTGCTTTGAGAAGTGCTGATACAGCCTTTGTTAATAATCCACTTGGATCACTGCCCCCAAGGCTGATCACCACCTTCTTACATTCTTTGCGAACCTCATATGTGTCTTTTAATTTGTTGATCTCGTGATCTAACAATAAATAAGGTGTTCCATAAAAGTAGTCCGTTCCATTTACTTGCAGGTGCTTTTCATCTAGTCCACCATAAATGCCGTTTACGACAGCATCAGCAAGCTGGCAAGCTTCTGTTCTTTCTTCTTCAAATAAGACCAGTTTTGCATTTCTGGAGGACGCTTTGATCGATCGAAGGAACTGAAGGTCACAATCAAGGACATCGATTAGCAGAAGATTAGGATTTAGCTCTTTTATGTCCTGCTCCATTTGAAGGAATACGTTTGATTCCTGCACCAAATGAACGTGCCATGCTGGATGCGAGAGCATTTCTACACAAATCTGTTCATTTGTATAAAAATATAAGTCGTTTCCTTCTTGAATCAGTTCCTTTGCCAGACGTTTCATTCTAACGATATGCCCCATTCCTCTTAAAAAACCACCGTAAACAACAATCATGATTTTTTTATTCATTCAGCATCCTTCTGTCTCACAAATTGATTCAACCGAACAATATTAGGGTCTTGTTCACAAATGACGATAAGCTCAGCCGTAGGCACAGTAATAGATCCACCGGCTTTCTCAAGTAAACGGGTGGCAAATACATAATCTTCTTCTGTATCAATCGTGAATCGATAAGCAGGATATGCGAGTTCTTTGGGCGGTGTGAATAATTGTAGTTGAAATTGCTCAGGGTGCTTTCGGATATACAGCGTGACATGCTCACGCTCCGGCTGCGTAAGGGGAAAATTGTCGATTTTACGTAAAATAGTTGCATTGATCATTTCCCCGGAAATACCGAGTGGTGTTCCGGTCGTATACGTGTAATCAGCCTTCTTCTGTCTATGTTCTTCAAGCATTTTCGACAAAAGCGCTGGATCTATAAATGGATTATCTCCCGTTAAACGTACAATGGTTTGTGGTTCAAAATGTTGAGCTATCTTTGCGAATCGCTGCAATACATCCATCTCACTGCCACGAAATACCTTATAGCCCTTTGATAAACAATAATGAGCCAATAGATCATCTTCTGCTTCGACTGTTGTGGCGATCATGAGGTTCTGCGTTTTGTGATTATAATAAGCTGATTGCTTTACCCGTTCAACGATAAAATCGATCAACGCCATACCACCGATTGGTTTCATCACCTTTTTTGGCAGTCTTGTTGAGCCCATTCTAGCCTGTATGACAAAGAGCACATCATTGATCATTTGTAGACTCCTGCATGAGCACATCTTTCCACGAAACCCCTGTATGGGCTGGAATGTCTCTGACAGCCTTGGCGCCAAGTAAAATCTCCATGTACCGCGGATGCAGACCTTGGCTTTTTTGTCCTGGACGTAATACGGCTAGATTTTCTTCGGTCAATGTCTCCCCCTTTGCAATACCTTTTGTCGTAAAAATCCCTCGATACGCAAATTCACGAATCTGCCCTTCAATGGCTGTTGTCGTTTTAAAAGAACTGCCAAGGAGTTCCTCTGACACAGAATGAGCGTCTGTTTCTGATTGGTTTCGCTTCTTTTCCACCGCTCGAATATGCTGAACCATTTCCTTTAATTCTTCGGGATCGAGCGCAAAGGAATGATCGGCGCCAGGCAGCGTCTTATCTATCGTAAAATGCTTTTCAATCATGGCTGCCCCAAGGTTCACAGCAGCAACAGGGGCTTCAGTAGGATGCTCACTATGATCGGAAAAACCGATGACTGCCTCAGGAAAAGCGGAGACTAAGGCTTGGAGCACACGAAGATTCGTGTAAGCTCTAGGTGCTGGATACTTTGCGACGCAATGCATGATGGCAACCTGATCGTTTTGCAAGCTTGTAATCGCCTCATATGCTTCATGAACATCTGCAATAGTGGCCCCGGCAGTTGAGAAAATGATGGGCTTTTGAAAAGAAGCTGTATGTCGCAAAAGAGGCAAATGATTGATTTCATAGGATGCCAGTTTGAAAGCTTTCGGATCGGTTTGATTTAATAAATCCGCCGATTCTTCGTCACACACTGTGCTTAAAAATATTAGCCCTTTTTCCTCACAGCGGGTTAATAACACCGGCAGCCATTCTGGCGGCAGCTCCATTTGTTCGACTAAGGAAAAAATGGACACCTCTTCTCCCTTGGCAGTTTCGTATAAACCTGGTTCCTTTTGATACATCCGATCAGCCTGGAACATTTGAAACTTCACTGCATCGGCACCTGCTTCTTTTGCCACATCAATTAAAGCAAGCGCCTGATCCAGCTTTCCATCATGGTTAATGCCTGCCTCTGCAATGATAAAGACAGGCGCACCATCCCCCACTTTGCGATCTCCAATGTAGAAATGCGCCATCTTACCTCTCTCCTTTTTTCGGCCATACATGGTAATACAAGAAGGCATTTGTTGTTCTAAAGCCCATCTTTTCATACAGCTGAATGGCGGTTGTGTTATGCAGCTGCGTTCCGGCAGAAATAAAACGATGCCCTCTCTCATAAGAGACCTTCATCATCTCAATAAACAGCTTTTTCCCGATCCCTTTTCCTTGTACATCCGGTCTAATCGCAAACAGCTCAAGCGCCAGCTCATCGCCCTTGGTCATCCCTTGTATCAAGCCCACGACTTCATCGTTCACCTTTGCTACGATATTGATATCTGCACGTCCGAGAACATTATTTCTCATCCATTCTTGATAGAAATGCTGGACGACGTTCTGGTCTAAAAATGGATCGAGGGCATACCGGCTTTTCACAAAAGCCTGATAAGCGAGTGACACCGCCTCATCGTATTCCTTTTCATTCGGCAGACTGATGATCACATCTTCAACTGTTGATGGCATTTCCAAGTGAACAGGCGGCGCTTCAAGACGAGTGAGACCGCCCACATAGTACACATGTGACAGCTTTTGGACGATGCGGTTTTTTTCAACATCCGCCGCTTCAAGACGTAAAAAGAAAAAATCGCATTTTTCTGTTCTCATCCAATTGATGAAGCGCTCCATCAATTCCTGAAAAGCAGATGCTGACTCAGCTTCCGCAAACTTCACATGAAAAATATGCTGATCAAATATACCGCTTTCCCATTTTGACCAGTCGTATAACAGCACTGCTTTGAGCTGGGCGCCACTGACAAGACCAAACTGTTTGAAGCCTTTCATTTGTTCAATTTGTTGACCGTATTTCTCAATCCAAGCGGACAGCACCTGATCGTCTAGTGCATGAACGGTCTTCATGAAGATGCCTTCTGTTCTTTTAAAATAGACAGCACCGCAGTGATGACATCCTGCACATCTTCATCTGTCATACTGGGATAAAGAGGCAGTGAGAGGGTTCGCTTGTAGTACGCGAGTGACTCAGGGAAATCCTCTGGTGAATAGTGGTAGGTTTGTTGATAGTATGGATGCACATGAACAGGGATAAAGTGAACACTCGTGCCGATTTTATAGTCCTTTTGCAGCTGATCAATCAGCTCATTGCGTGTGATGAATGCTTCTTTCGGGTCCACTTGCAGTACATATAAATGCCATGCATGTCTTCCCTCATGATGGACTGGCGGCAGGATCAGCCCTGCTTCCTTTTGAAATGCTTGATTGTATGCTTTCGCAATTTGTTCTCTCCGTGCCTGCATATCATCTAAACGGCTTAGCTGAACAAGCCCTAACGATGCCTGCACATCAAACATGTTCATTTTATAGCCAGGTTCCTCGACCTCGTAGTACCACGTTCCTTTTTCTCCATAACGATTCCATGCTCCCTTGCTCATCCCATGGAGTGCTAGTCTTCTGATCCGAGCGGCAAGTGCATCATCATGTGTCGTCAGCATGCCGCCTTCTCCGGTCGCTATATTTTTCGTCGCATAAAAACTAAAGGCAGTCGCATCACCAATCGCTCCAATCGGCTGCCCGTGATACGTTGTATGCAGAGCATGAGCGGCATCCTCAAGCACAAAGAGATCGTACTTTTTGGCAATGGCTAAAATCCGTTCCATATCGCACGATTGACCAGCAAAATGAACAGGGACAATCGCTTTTGTGTGTGGTGTAATCGCCGCTTCTAGTTTCTCTGCATCGAGGTTGAGTGTCGCTGGGTCAATATCGACAAATACAGGTGCTGCCCCTGTATGAATGATCGTATTGGCTGTTGCGCAGAATGTCAGAGGCGTTGTGATCACCTCATCCCCATTCCCAATCCCTTTAGCTTTTAAGGCTAAAAATAAAGCAGCCGTACATGAATTGACAGCGATCGCATGTTTTGCACCGGTCAGCTGCCGAAACTCTTCTTCAAACTGTCTGACTTTTGGTCCGGTTGACAGCCAGCCAGATTTTAATGTTCCAATGACTTCGTCAATTTCTTCCTGCTCAATCAACGGCAGGGCATAAGGAAGAAATTGTTCTCTCTTTTTTTCCATATCGCTTGCACACCCCTATCTTCATCTCTGAAAATCCACACCTGTTTTTGTTTGAAGCAGAGAAAGCAGAACATCGGTCGATCGCGCATGCGGATAATGTTGTTTAATGAACTCAGCTCCTTGCCTCTTTGCCAGCTTCATCTCTTGATCATCCGACAAAATACGAATGGCTTTCTCAGCCAGTTCAACAGGGTTTTTCATATGATAGCTGCCAAGCGACTCGTAATAAGGGTATCTTCTGCCTTCTGTCATTTTCCCGATCAGCACACTCTTTTCAAAGAGCATCGCTTCAAGACCGACGGTTGATGTGAGCGTAATGACCATATCCATATATGGCAATAGGTCATACAAGTCGATCTCTTTTTTAATCAATCTCACATGATTTCCTGCTCGTTCAATGGACACATACTCATTTAATCGGTTGCGGGCAATTTCCCACGGATGCGGCTTCATGATCAACTGAATGTCTTTCCGTTTTGCAATCGTTTTAAGCACATCACCATAGAAGGCTTCTGAAAACGGCTGCGTTGCCACAAGCACGGTCTTTTTGGCAGGATTGAAGTTCAATTTACGAAAGATGAGTTCCTGCTGAAGCGGCGTTCGATCCTTCACCAAATCAAACCTCGGATGACCTGTGATCTCCACCTGTTCCAGCTGACAGCCTTTGTCTACATACCAGTCTTTTTCATACTTTCCAAACACCCCGTGGCACGTCGTGAAAATCGGCAAAAAGGCTTCGTCTCCCATCAGTGCGCCGTGCTGAAGACAGATACTCGTGAGCTGGCGTTTCACAGTTTGCAGTGCAAGTACGCGGCTGTAAGCATCCTCCGTTGTCCCCACAATGATGGCTGCAATTGGCTCCATCTGAAATAGCACTTCTGTCTGGTCAATCACATCAATAAATTGCACAATGTCCTTACGAAGCTTTTCTCTAAAAAAGACATTGCCAAAGACCGGATGCTTTGCGTAAGTTTTAAGGAGAGCATTTGCTTTCTCAATATATTCAGCATGGGCTTCTTTATTAACCTCTCCTGCTAATTCCGGCTTGCTGATGACCGGTAAACCGAAATAATCTGCCTTCTTCCAGCGAGCAAGCACCACCGTTTGACTCGGATGGAACCGCATGTAATTTTGTTCAGTAAAACGCAGATGTTCAAAGTGAAGCAGGACCTTTCCATTCGCCGGACGATAAGCAATACGCTTGATCTGCTGCTTATGTTGATCAAAAAATGGCTGAATCTCTTCCGGCAACGGACAATCGGTTGTCAATTCTTGACCGAATGCTTCATCCTCCATACGTTCCCTTACCTCAGGACTGATATATTGATAGAAATTGCTGATCAACCCAAGGGGAATTTGTTGATAGGACAAATCCTTCATAAGATTCACATACTCAAAGTACACCTGCCAATAATGATGAATATAGTGCGACACTTCAGGTCACCTCCCATGTCTTTGTTTTAATATATGGCGGAGCTCCCAGCAGGTAGACTGCTCAGGAAGTGCTTGAATAAAGGCACTTTTCTCGTCTTCCGCCAATTGATAGTGAATCGACTGTTCTGTGATGTAATTTGTATCTAAAACTTCATCATAGGGATAGAACGGATAAAAATGATTTAATCGAAAAAAGAACCGGGCATCCCCTATTCGATAAAAATGCGGACTCTCGTCCCAGTAAGACCCAAATTCAGTATGAATTTTTGTTAAAATAGAAGCACGATGAACGACCGAGCAATGATCTATGGCACAAGGTGCATTCCATTGCACCGTTTGCGCAGGTCGAATCGTTTCCTTTACTGGCTCTTTATTGCTATTTAAATAGATTACTTTCGATGCAGAATAGACAATATCTTCACTTGGTCGAGCATCTAGATAATGTGTGAGCTTCTCTAAACGGTCCGGGGCATAGACATTGTCATCTGTGGCATAGGAAATATACTCGCCCTTTGCTAGTTCTAATGCTTGATTAATGAGGACGGCGTATCGGGTTTTCGCTGTTCTCTCCTCCAGCGATTTGACACCACTTTGGATAAAATGAACACGGGGATCTTTGCGAAAGGGCTCAATCGCGGCAAGGGTTTTTTCGTTTGAACCATCGTCCATGATAAATAGTTCAAAATCTGACAGCGTCTGCTGCAAAATCGCTTCAATCGATCTGCCGACGTAAGCCGCCTTGTTGTAGCTCGTCATAATGACAGTTACTTTTGTCAAAGTTTTCACCTCGGTCTCTTTCAAACTATGTTTATCATATGTGTCTCCTCTTAAAGAGACTGTAGAGTGACCTATTTTTTATAAAATTGTATTTTTTTAATGATCTATCTTTGAAAAACGCGAATTTTTTGGTAATATAAGTAATCATTTATGTGTATTAAAGGAGTAAAGAACATTGGAAGCTATGAAGAATGATCACTCCCAACAAGAGGAAGTAAAAGGTTTTTTTCGATTTTTTAAAATTTTCGTGGCGACAAAAACGATTATTCGCTCATATCAACATTCCTCTATTCCCATTTGGCTGATGATGCTTCTTGCAAGTATCGCTGGTACAGGCTGGATCTACGAAGGATATTTTAGCGATTATATGGGCAATCATATTCCATTTCCTTTTATTCTGTTACAAGGTGCGGGATATGGTATTCTCTCAGGCAATCTGGCGCTATTTTTCGGTGTACTCATCCTAAAGTGGTTAGGTCGTCTTTTTTTCGGCAGTCAAACCGCATATCGAGATGTGCTCAAAGCCTGCACGCTGTCGGTCTTTTTCCCTTCTGCTTTATTTGCACTCAGTTGGATTTTCACGATTGGAATGCTCGGTCCGTATACGTTTGTCAAAATCTCACCCTATTTAGATCAGCATTATGAGGTTTGGTATTATCTCGATCTTTTAACACTGATTGATGCTTATGCAAAGACGTGGATATTGGGAATGGCTGTTTTAGGCATTGCCGCTGTGATGAAGCTCAGATTATGGCAAGCCTTTCTCATTGTGATCACACCGCTTGCTGCATGTTTTCTTATCATTACTCTTTTATTTGGTGTCCAGCGCGCTGTAAATTGGATGATGTAAGGAAGGTTGCACATCATATTCGTAAGCAACGAAGCGCAGACCTGACAAAGAATGCGAGGGTTTGACCGCGCCTAAGGAACTGCACCACAGTTCCTTTTTTTCGTTCAATGTACATATTCTCCCCTCCTGTCTCATAGTGTGAAAGAGAGAAAGAATGCTATGGAAACAACAGGTGCTTAAGCGCCTTCTGTTTAGAACACCATGAGGAAAGAGGAGGAACGTTATGAAATTGAAAAATCAATTTGGGCAAGGTTCGGGTTTCGAAGGTCAAGATTTTCGCCAGCAACAATATGGAGCAAATCCGTATCCTGCGCAGCAGATGGGTTATTCAGTCCCTCCCCAAACGCAGGGTCAAATGCAAGGTCAAATGCAGCAGGGATTTTCACCAATGCCGTCTACTGGTTCTTCACCAGGGGGGCAGGGCACGCAGAGCGGCGGGCAGCCGTATCAAATTCCTTCTGGACCGATTTATCAGCAGAATGTCACTGGTCAACTGCCAATCGAGCAGTCCTATATTGAAAATATTTTACGATTGAACCGCGGCAAGGTAGCCACGATTTATATGACGTTTGAGGCAAGTAAGGAATGGAACTCGAAGATTTTCAGAGGCGTCATTGAAGCTGCAGGACGTGACCACATTATCATTAGTGATAACAAGACAGGAACACGATACTTACTATTAACGATCTATCTTGATTACATTACGTTTGATGGGGAAATTCAATACGACTATCCATACTCCATGTCCACGTATTCTCCGAGGTAGATAACGCCACATATCGCAAAAGCAAGGAGCAGGCGCCCTTGCTTTTTTCTTTTGACTAGGTTTTTGTCACAACTCTAGGGTGCTGCTCATAAGATGCCTAGTAGTTTTTATCAAACACCTAGAGGTGACATTCATGACTGTTGAGCTGGATTATACATCACCAAATGTTAAATATTCATACGACCTGAATCAAAGTCCACTTGTGAAATACGATCAGCATAACCTGATTAACGTTTTAGGGAAAAAACAATTAAACTCGTTGGATCAAGTATCCCTGCTGGATATATATTTGAGTAAAAGCAAAGTCGTAGAGCCTCATTATCATCAAAATGCCGCAGAGCTTGTTTATTGTATAGCCGGTTCTGCTACCGTCTCGATGCTGAATCCTTTTACAAAAAAACTGCACACCTATACCATCACCCCAGGACAGGTGGCAAACGTACCTCAAGGCTGGTGGCACTACGAAGTTGCCCTTCAAGACAGAACTCATTTGTTAGCCATTTTTAACGCATCTACGCCAGAAGTGATCCTAGGCTCAGACCTTCTCACCCTCACCCCTGCTCACATCATGGCACATACGTATTGCATGAACGAAACACAGTGGAAACAGGCGACTCAGCCTGTGAAGCCAAGTGCGTTTATCGGACCATTTTGCCACAGAGAAGAGGAAGCACAAACGAACCCTGTCCCTCCGTCTCACTACATCCCTTATTATCAAGCACCGCCAAACTACGCCCCTTACTGGAATTAAGAAAAAAACCGATGCCCCTCACAGAGCATCGGTTTTTTGGCTTATAAATTTTTTGCTGCTGCAATGACAAGCATGATCCAAGAAGCGATAAACGCCACTCCGCCAATTGGGGTAATGGCACCTAGAATCTTCACCTGAGTCAATGCTAGGACATAAAGGCTTCCTGAGAAGAAAAGGATACCTGCAAGCATCACCCAGCCAGCGGTTGGGACTAGAGAAACACCTGACAGCTTATCTGCAAGAAAGGCGACAATAAATAGTCCAATCGCATGGAACATCTGATATTGAACCCCTTTGTTCCAAATCTCTATATACTTTTCAGGGATTTTCCCTTCAAGACCGTGCGCACCGAAGGCTCCGAGTCCAACAGCTAGCATCGCATTAATCGCACCTAAAATGAAAAATAGTTTCATTCGTCATTCTCCTTATCTCGTCAATTATGTTTATCATAGCGCGGGTGACAGACGACATTCAACTTTCCCTATACGTTGACACGAGATTGTCGGATTTCTTTTTCTTTCGTAACAGAACTTGATCGACCGCGATCGCAATGAGTGTACCTAGAACAAGTCCATTGCTTAATAATGAAATGAGCACAGGATGCATGCCTTTCAAGGCCTCCTGCGGTACAAACATCGCCCCTACACCTGCTAAAACGGCAATCCCTAGGACAAAGCGAATCCGCGGAATTTCTTCTTTCTCATACTGATCAAACTCAGACATCGCAATCCCAATCATTGAGGAGAACACCACAAAGTTTACAGCAAGCCCCACAGGTGATGGCAATGCGGAGAAAAAGCTCATGAGCAGCGGGAACAAACTAATGAGTACGATGAGCAGACTTCCTATGAAAAATGGCTTTCTCGATGGAATTTTCGTTGTCTGGATAAATCCTGCTGCCCCGGAAATAGGTACAGGCGCAATCGCTCCGATCAATCCGCTCAGTAAGTGGCCAAATGCTGCGACAAAACCAGCCGGACGAGCTCTCTTCCGCTCACGCAGTTCACCAAACGCCTTCACTGAACTTTCCACAATTCGAATACTTGCCAGCATGTTCACAATGAGTAATATCGTAATGAAAAAGGACGTGACAAGCAATCCACTGTCAAAGACTGGCATGCCGAATGGGAACAGCTTCGGAAACTCGATGATTTTTTCTGGAATTCGAACCGGCTTTGCCAACCCGAGTAGAGCGAATAACAACCAGCCTCCTGCAAGGGCAAATAACACAGAAAACTGCCTTAAGTAATGCCATTTTGAGCGGCTGATCATGAAGGTCAGAACAATAATCAAGATCGACAAGCAAAAGACAAGCCCATCCACCTGATTTCCCCGATAGCCGATGCCCATCAGCCCTTTCATGATCGGCTGACTTAACTGGACAACTAATAATAGCAAGTAAATGCCTGTGACGACTGGCGTAAATAAAGACGCGAGCCAATTAATGATTTTAAATAAACTAAAAATAAAAAAGAAAGCGGCACTAAAAATTAAAGCCCCTTGTAGTGCTTGCAGAGTTTCAGGATACGTCGCAAAGATGGTTCCTGTCATACCTGCATAAAGGGTATACACACCCCACCAAAGCCCTGCTGGACTTTCATTGATCGGCAGCATATGGCCGCATAAACATTGCACCATCGCCACAAGACCAAGTGAAAAGAATGTACTTTGAATCAGCTCTGCTGACTGCACTTGGTTCAATTCAAATGCTTGTGCAATCGCAATTGGTACAGCAATAGAAGCTGCGATAAAAAATGCCATCCACTGAATGGCGCCCAAAAATAGTTTCAAACCAATCACCTTCCCTTTGTCGTGACAAGACCATTAAAAATCAAAGATAGAGTCGCCATTCCCATCCTTGTCTTTTTGCCCCTCTTCTTGATGCTGAAATTTCTTCGCACCACTCGCACCCATCAGTTTCTCAAGCATGGCTTGATCTGAGGATACGGGCGGCGCGGGCGGTGTCTGTATCGAAGAAGGTGGCGAGATAATCGGCGCTTGCGGCATTTGCACCTGTGATGGTGCATCGAGAATGACATCACATAGTGAAAAAATCGCCGCCACTTGACGTTTCACCTCTTCATCATTTCCACTTTGTTTCGCCTTTTGAACCGCTTCCTCCATTTTTTGGAGCAGGCTTGATATATGAATATTCAAGGGTAGACCCTCCAATCTAAAAAAATCGTCTTTCAACATTATTTTACCAAATGAACAAACGAAATGGTTCATTTTTTCAAAGCAGTGCGCTCACGCCTCTCCTATTTGACCCGGCATCGTCATTCACACATAATAAAAGAAACAACATCGTTTATGAAAGGATTGAATAATGGACAAACTCACTACTCTTTTTCAGAAACAAAAAGTCTTTCAAAAGCCGCCGGTGGAAGAACGCATCCGTCTTCTTAAAGACTTAAAAGCAGCCATCAAACAGCATGAGAAGGATATTTTACAAGCCTTGGCCCATGATTTACATAAATCCGAACAGGAAGCCTACACAACAGAGATCGGGATGGTGTATGAAGAAATCAATCATACCATCAAGCACCTCCACAAATGGGCAAAGCCAACACGCGTGCGAACGCCCCTCACTCATATCGGGTCGAAAAGTATGATTATGAAGGAACCTTATGGAAGTGTGCTCATCATTGCTCCTTGGAACTATCCTTTCCAATTGGCCCTTTCTCCATTAGTTGGTGCCATTGCTGCGGGTAATGCCGTTATTTTAAAACCGTCTGAGCTGACGCCGCAAGTTTCAGAAGTAATCAGTGCAATGGTGGAACGTGTATTTCAAGAAGACCATGCAGCTGCCGTAGAAGGCGGTGTAGATGTGAGTACAGAGCTGTTGAAACTGCCCTTTGATTATATCTTCTTTACAGGAAGTGTGGCAGTCGGCAAAATCGTCATGGAAGCCGCCGCAAAGCATTTGACCCCAGTCACACTTGAGCTTGGCGGAAAAAGCCCTTGCATCGTCACGCCTGATACAGATATCAAATTAGCGGCAAAGCGAATCACGTTCGGCAAATTCACCAATGCTGGGCAAACGTGTATTGCACCAGACTATTTGCTTGTTCATGAATCCATTAAAGAAGAACTTTTGCGGGAAATGACAGCTTGTATCCGTGACTTTTATGGCGAACAACCGGAAACACATCCGCACTTTGGGAAAAATGTCAGCCAGCGTCACTTTGACAGGCTCTCACAATTCCTCTCAAATGGAACGATCGTCACGGGGGGACAGCGCAATGAACACGAGCTCAAAATCGCTCCGACCATATTAGACCACATCACATGGGAAGATCCTGTCATGCAGGAGGAAATTTTCGGACCGATTCTGCCTGTCATGACCATCGATTCTCTGCACGAGGCAGCTCATATGGTCAAAGCTAGACCGAAGCCGCTTGCGCTTTACTTATTTACAACAAGTAAAGAAACAGAATCCTATATTCTAGACCATCTCTCATTTGGTGGAGGATGTATCAATGACACGCTCATGCATGTCGCTACTCCTTACCTGCCATTCGGAGGCGTGGGTGAAAGCGGCATGGGACGATATCACGGGAAAGAAAGCTTCTTTACGTTTACGCATGAAAAAAGCGTCCTGCGCCAAACCAATCGCTTCGATTTTTCCTTCCGTTATCCAAATGCGAAAAACGGACTCGACTTGGTTCGTAAATTTTTAAAATAAACAGGACGAAGGGTCTCTCCCCTCGTCCTCTTTTTACTCAATATCTTGGATACACCAGTTAATTTCTTCTGTCCCCATTTGCTTTAAATACGCGTTTACCTTTGAAAACGGACGACTGCCAAAAAAGCCGTTTCTTGCAGAAAAAGGACTTGGATGAGGGGACTCAATGATGAAATGCTTGTTTTGATCAATGCGTTCTTTCTTATTTTGAGCATGTCTTCCCCACAGCACAAAAACGACGGGCTGCTCACGTTCATTCAGCACATCAATCACGCGGTCTGTCACACGTTCCCAGCCCTTGCCTTTATGAGAATTCGCCTCGCCCTTTCTTACGGTCAGCACAGTGTTTAAGAGCAGCACACCTTGCTCTGCCCAGCTCACAAGTGAGCCGTGATTTGGAACAGGACAGCCAAGATCATCCTTTAGCTCCTGAAAAATATTTCTCAACGATGGCGGATGCTTCACACCAGGCTGAACAGAAAAGCTTAATCCATGTGCCTGACCTGGGCCATGATACGGGTCTTGTCCCAAAATCACCACTTTGACCTCTTCATATGACGTCAAATGAAGCGCACGATAAACGTCATCCGGTTTCGGAAAAACGGTCTGCGTACGATATTCTTCCTTCATCCATTCACGTAATTCCTGATAATATGGCTGTTCAAATTCACTTTTCATCACAGCCCACCAGCTATCATTTAAAAATGGCTTCATTGGGGTTCTCCTCCTTGTGTCTGCTGCGTTAGTCTTGAGATCATCGGTTTTCCGTCCCACACAATCTCACTCTCTGATTCTCGTTTTTTCATCGCTGGTTCTTCTAATAAGACAGCAAAGTTCGCTGTCGGAAGGTCACCCAGCCCATGCTTTTCACTTAGATCATCTAAGTAGTTCTTCCTTGTCTCACCAAGATCACTAGACTGATTCCCTCCGCCATCAAAAAACGCATAGATCACGCTGGCAGCCGGCACTCGTTTGACCCGGGCGTGCTGCGTGACACGTAAGAAAAAGTCCCAATCCCAGTAATGATGCATCGCTGGATCAAAATAGCCAATCTCATCGTGTATACAGCGTTTATACATACTGCCGGAAGGAACGTATGTAGAAAAGACACGCATATCCTCAATAGCAGCTGTATACGCAAACAGACGTCTTGACACCGGGAAGCGGGTCGCACCTTTTTCTTCAAATGACACAATTTCAGCATCAGAAAAAACAAAATCGGCGTCCTCCAGCGCCTTACTCATACGTTCAATATGACAAGGTGTAAAGTAATCATCATCGTCACTCAGCATGATCACATCGCCTGTCAGCTCCCGCACCCCCACGTTTCTAGCATTCACATGCTGGACGTTCTCATCTAAATGGATCAAGCGGATCGGAAGTTCGGGGTAGAGTTCCTGAATGATCTCGACGCGCTCTCCTGCATCATTCACAACCACAATTTCAAAAGGCTGTACGGTTTGTCTCGTAATAGATTCAAGCAGCTCACACAGTGCGCTGAGCCGGTTATGTGTCACAATTAATAAGGAAATCTTCATATTCAGCTAACTCCTTTAATAGATTCGTCTTTTTCCATTAAAACATAAAATGACGTTCTTCTCATGATATAAAAGGCGGTTTGATGTGACGGGAAAATGGGAATTTTTGATGAAAAGGAGTGATCACGATGGAATATTTCACAGTAGAAAATAGCAAAGAAGCGAAACAGACCATTGAACAAATACGTTCACCAAAGGATGATATTTTTGTTTTTGCGTACGATCCAGAACGCTCTGATACCGTCACAGAGCATACGAATGCCAAAAGCATGACAGCGGTCGATCAAGGGATTTTAGATCAAATTGCCAATGTCATCCGCACCCGGGATGACGAGCTCATGGCCAAAATGATGTCGGTTGGCGCCGATCAGGAATTAGCTTTAACACTTTTAGACGAACTGAAAAAGGGGAAATTGGTGATTTGTAAAAGGTAAGGGGAAAGGCGTTCTTCCTAAGGTGGAACGCTTTTTTATGTCGTTTCATTGTGATAAACGGAAAAGCTGATTATAATAAGGGATAGAACAGTAACTGTTACACATCACATTGGAGGTTCAGCAACTATGTCTATGAATAAAGCACTCACCATCGCAGGCTCGGATTCAAGCGGCGGTGCAGGTATCCAAGCAGATTTAAAAACGTTTCAAGAAAAAAACGTCTACGGGATGACAGCTTTAACCGTTGTCGTTGCAATGGACCCACATAACCATTGGGATCATCAGGTGTTTCCAATTGATACGGCGACGATTCGTGCGCAACTCTCTACCATTGTAGAAGGCATTGGGGTAGATGCACTGAAAACGGGTATGCTCCCAACAGTCGACGTGATCGAACTTGCAGCGGACACCATCAAAACATATGACCTAAAAAATGTCGTCATTGATCCTGTTATGGTTTGTAAGGGTGCGAACGAAGTGCTATATCCGGAGCATGCGGAAGCACTGCGCGAAAAGCTCACGCCACTGGCAACCGTCATTACGCCTAACCTTTTCGAAGCAGGTCAATTAAGCGGAATCGGTGAGATCAAAACGATCGAACAAATGGAAGAAGCAGCAAAACGCATTCACGAACTTGGTGCCAAGTATGTGGTCATCACTGGAGGCGGTAAGCTAAGCCCAGATAAAGCGATCGATTTGCTTTATGATGGACAAACCTTCGAACGACTTGAAACAGAGAAGATCGACACAGAATACACACACGGCGCAGGCTGCACATTCTCAGCAGCAGTCACAGCTGAACTAGCAAACGGCTCAGACGTGAAAGAAGCCATTTATGCAGCAAAAGAATTCATCACAGCTGCCATCAAAGGCTCTTTCCAGCTAAATGAATACATCGGACCAACAAAGCACTCTGCTCATCGTTTTGATAAGTAGAGTAGAAAAAACCGATTCGCCTTTTGGGTGAATCGGTTTTTGTTTTTAACATGTTTTTTCTAAATCGTTCAATTGATTGGTGAAACCAGAATGATCTACCTGCGGTGCTATGTTTTCTAGAAAGCGAATGAACTCACGACCAGATTCAATAAAATGACGCACAAGTTCTTTATACTCTGCAATTAAGGTTTGATTATCAAGCGATAACATCACTTCATGATCAGATCTTTTTTCTAACTGTTTCTCTAATGGAACACTTGGATAATATATTTTTCCATACCCTTCTTCCACATATTTCTCAAAAATGTTTGTGTAATAATGCCACAACTCTTCAATAGAATCTGGATTTTCGAAATCCTCTATTTTCCCCTTTTCCTCATGATCGAACGTAATTGTGCCTTCAAGGTTTGTAAACCCTTGTTCCATAAAATCTTCTTTCGTAGCAACGAATGTTTTGATCTTTTCAATATCATCAATGGGTACAAACTTCTTCTTGTTCTCCAAATTAATATACGTTTCTATCTTCAATTGACGTCACCTTTCATTTCATGAAAAAAAGCATACCCGCGTCTGGGTACACTCTTTTATCCATACAGGAATATCTACTTTTGCTGATCAGATTCTTTCGCCATTTTTCGAATAAAGGCTTCAATAGATTCGACAAATAAGGCATATTCTTTCATTTGTTTATACGTATCTGACAGCTTCTCTTTTAATTCTTCCTGCTCTAGAGAAGGTTCACCGAGAATAGATTGGACTTGAATGAGCAATTCTTTATATTCTTCACGTTTATCTTCAACATGATCTGCCATTGTCTCCAAGCGTTTTCTAGTCGTCGGCTGCTGTTTTGAATTCAAATAAACAACCCCTTTTTGTCCTACCGCATTTGGATAAACGTCAGCCTCAGCTGTATATATTTTAAAATGATACCATAATTCCACCTGTTATCATATATGTAAAACGTCATCAAACCGCTTCTGGCCATTCTTGTATATACATGATATAGGCTTTAAGATACGGGTTGATTTCACTATTAAAACCAGAGCGGTATAATGGAATGGGCTAACCCCAGCTAAACATGTCCAATGTTTGGGCTGACCTGTTCAGTTGGATAGTTATATTCTTTGTCGTTTTCATTGGCGTTGAATCGGCTTATAGAACAATTCATAAAATGAAGCATCGAACTAAATAAAGACGAACAAAAAAGCCCTGCGGACAGGGCTTTTTCTTTGTTCTTTTTTCAATCAATCATTAATGGAGTTGCTTTTTATTCCAGTACGCCTTTTTGCTAACACTAGAAAACCCAATAGAAAAAGTAAACTTGTGGAGAGTCTACTTCTCCTAATGCTTATCCAAAGTATCCGTTTTCTGCGGTTTGAAAATCATTTGAGGAATTTATATGTACATTAGTTGTGATCCCCATTAATAAGGTAAGGCTCAATATCATAACTTTAAAGTGATTCATTAATTACCTGCCCCTTTCTATTCACCACAATTTAGACTTATTATCGCAGATGACGATTTATTTTCCAACATTTATGTAAAAATAAGTAATGTGTAGCATGTCATATGTTATATGAATTACTCATTTTCCCTCTTAGAGTCAGCTTGATTTTGCGGTATACCGAAAATTTACATAAATAGCGCATCTGTTCGATTTTAGAATAGTTAGACATGTTAAGGTATTGTATATAATTGGTTTTATAGGAATATGAAGGGGGAGTATATATGGGTGGTTCTATCACTTATGACGAGGTTGCGATCAAACTAAATGAATGGTATTCAGCCATCAAAAAAGATCAAATAACTGATGCTGAATTTTTAAAAGCGGATGTTAAACGACTCTTTGACAGTATGGAGGAAAATCAAACTGTTTTATTATATTTTAGTCTTCTAGAATTTCGACATGACTTAATGCTAAGCTACCTCAAGCCTAAGTTATCTAGCCAAGAGTTAGATGAATATATGGTTCAGATAAATGAGCAGAAACATAAGATTGATCAATCACTTCACGAAGACAAAGATCAAATTGAAAAGATGTTAGATTTTTATTTCTGGTTTTTTAAAGGAATGCACGAATTTAGGAAAAAACAATTTGACGAGGCGATCAGTTCTTATAAAAGTGCTGAAAAAATTCTTGTGGATGTTGAAGACCCTATTGAAAAGGCTGAATTTTACTACAAGTTATCAGAAGTGTACTACCATATAGACCAGTATCAAATTTCTGTCATGTTTGCACATAAAGCATTGAGTCTATTTATAGAACAACCATTAATGCAAGAAAAAATAGCCTGGTGTTATTCAGTCATCGCTGGAAATTATCTATCTAAGCTACAATATGCTGATGCACTTACTTACTTTGAAAAATCCCATTCTTTTGCACAGCAGACGAAAAACGAATACCTTATATCCTCTACGATCTTTAACTTAGGCAAGTGTTATTTCCACTTAGAAAAATATACAGAAGCCTTGTCCCATTTTGATACTTCTTGTGAACTTTTTGAAAAGAATGAAACATCACATGTTCCAAAATCCTATTTTAACAAGTTATACACTCTCTTGAAATTAGGACAGGTTGTTCCAGCAGCCGAAACTTTTGAGAAAGGGGTCTCGGCGGCCCAACAACTGGATGACATAATTTATGAAGCAGAAATGAAATTTTTATATTGCCTTTATTTTCAATCTAAGACACCAAATGCGATCACAGAGTTAAAACATTGGCTTGATACCCTACAAAGCAAAAATCTTTACGAAGATGTGTATCAACTAGCTTTTGAAGCTGCACGATACTATAATAGAAGTGGGCAGTTGGAAATTGCTGTCGTTTTTTATGAAAGAGCTCTTGAAGCAAAGTCGTTAATTCAAGGAGGGGAATTGTTATATGTTGAAGAGTAAAATTTTTGTTCCCATCATGCTTGTAACTGTAGCATTAGCGTTACCAATTTTTCATTCTGCTGCTGTCTCACATGAAGTGGCTGACAAAGTGATTACATCGAGTGTAGGGAAAGAAGCTGGAAATAAAATATAAGATCAAAGAAAAGGTTCTGTGACTGGCTGCTTTGGTAAACAGCTTAAATCAGTGGTACGATATTGAAAAGAACCCTGGTTATTCATTAGGGTTCTTTCATCATCTCTTTCAAGGGGGAAAAACAAATGTCTTTCTGGCTACTGACAACTATCCTTACAGTTATTATACTAGGCGTTTCTTTAATCTTTAAAAAAAACCAGTCATCTTTCCAGTATGGATTTCCAGCAGTTTTAATGATGGTAAGTATCATCTTATTGCTCATAAGCTTTTTTGTGGGAGGATGGGAAGGTTTAGGGTTAGGAGCGATCAGCGTTTCTTTGTTAGTTTCATCAGTTATCACTTTAATTATTACAAGCATTTTGAGTTATTTTAGTGGTATGAAACAAAAATAAAGCTTATGTTTGTGGACATAAGCTTGTTGATTATGCTTTTTTATAGCGAATATACATGTCTCGAATAATTTTTGTAATTACAGAGGTGCACATGCATAAAAAAGTCACCACCCCTACCCAATACATATTTGACATGTCAAACCCAGTATAGGCAAATATAAAAATGGTTGAAGTTATAAATGTGATAGTTAAAACCACATGAACCTTCTTAAAGATTAAATAGCCAATAATCCCCCAAGCCAAATACAACAATGGCAATGTGAATAACACAAGCCTCATGGGTTCAAGATAATGTAAGTTGATTTACTCCACGCTCCTCGTCAGTTATTTTACAACTTCCAAGCTTGTCATTTCCCAATCTCTATCAGATTTTAGAGATATCTCTTTAGAGTCTTTGCTTTCAATATTATATTCAATAATTCTGCCAATAACTCCATCCTTATCTCTATCAAACATTCTTACCAATGCATAAATTTTGCCGTATAAAATCTTGACCTCTTCTAAACGTTCGTCATCTGATTTAAAATTAAGTGGAATTTTTTCAGAAGATATCTCTTTGAAGTCTCTGTTAAACATTTTAACTTCTCCTTCATGGGATATTATCGTAATTTGTAGATATTGAACCCCTTATCCATTACGATTTCTCTTTTCTTATCGAGAGTTTCTTTGTTGATTATAATTAACATAGAATTTTTCTTACTATCGACATCATCATTTACAGCAATCATTAATTCTTTATTGTTTAAATTATTTAATGATTCATTGTTGTCAGGATAAAAAACAGAGTCAATGTCCAGTTTCTTTCTTTTAGTCTTATGACTTTTTGGGTCTATAGAGGATAATATGATATGTTCATCATTGTTCAAAATGGCATATATTTTTTTATGGTCAAATATAGCTGTCCTCAATTCTCCGTTGAATTTGAGTTACTCTTTACTTCCGCTGTCTTCTTCCCAATAAACTAACTCTCCTGCTAATCCACCTTCTACATAGCCAACGTTTATATCATGTAGAACATAGCCATTAGAGTAGTTAATAAAAAATGCTCCCTCGTCTTCTGTAGATTTTGAAAGTGATTTTGTTTGTAGATGGTTTACCTTGCCATTATTCTTATCTATCGAGACATGATAATTAGACCTATTAGATGAGAAGTACATATTATTATCACTCTGAGTAGACGAAGTAAATCCCACGCAGTCTTTTAATGACACGCTTGATAGCTTACTCCCTATATCGTTATAGTTTACTATCTCGCATCCCCTATTCATCATCTTTGAATGAATTACAGCAAATTTACTATCTTTCATATTGCTCAGCTCTCCCTTAGAAGAGTCTCCCACAGCCTCCTCTTTCTTTGAACATGCTGTACATATTAATGCTATGGCACAAGCTGATAAAAGCAACTTAAAGTATTTCATTCAATCATCTCCTTTTAATTTTAAACAAGCAAAGCAATCGGGGAAATCCCCGACTGCTTTCAACTTACTTTTTTTTATGATAAAAAATCTTCGTGTTGTTAGAGTTTACTAATTCCATTGGGGACACGACTAAATCGTTTTTATAATGGTCAATATCGTGACCTTGATTTTTCCAAGCTCTCCAAGCTAATTGAGAGCAATAGAATTTTTTGTAGTTTTCTTGTCAAAGAAGTTCAAATTGTATGGCTTCTTTTTGTCTTAGAAAACCAAGACAATGTCACCCTGTTGCATCTATCCTATTAGTCTTTTTAGAATATGTCACTTGAAAGGTTTGGGTTTAACCTTCAATTCCCCGTTCCTTTTCCAACAATGGAACGCTGTAATTGTATTTCTTTCATTGGGCATGTACAAACACTTCCTCTGCGCTTTTAAGGAAAATAGAGGTTTACTCACTGCACAAAATAAAAAGAAGCAGGCTATCCCTTCCTGCTTCTTTTTCGCTCTTCTTTAGCTTTAGTAGTAATATTTCAACAGGTTGATTTCTACCTATACAACCTCATGATTCATCTCTTTTTTCTTGTTTGACATTTCCTATTTTTAATCGACACCTTCTCTATCAATTGTGCAGGCGGCTGAAGAGCTCCCTTATTTATAGCATTGCGCTGTTTCTTGTACTTATCAACCGGAAAATTCAATTTCACATCATACTGATCATCACTTGTAGGAGTCGTAGACGTTTTCTCTACTTGTTGAGCAGATCATTGAGCTGCTTCTCTTTGTAAATGCCATGTTTTTAGTTTAAGCTTTGTTTCATTTCTGCCACTGATCGAGATTGATTTATTTCCCGGGGAAGGAAAGTAACGAGCAGTCAATACTTTTCGGCCTCCATTTACAAAAATCTCAATTGACGATGCATCGATAAAGATGTGAAGGTCGTGTAATTCCTCTATTGCTACTTCTCGAACTTCTTTTGATCGATCTTCAAATCGATCTCGCTCTAGTGTCAGTTTGCCCTCACCTTTATCATAAATGATACGGGCTGCCGCTCGAATACAGCATTCAAACCCTTTTTGTGTATCAATCTGATCAATGAATAACTCTGCGCTCGTAATATCATCTACAGGAATCGATTGGACGGAGCGTTTGATATGGAAAACATGCTCCTGTTCGTTGGTTCTCATCGCCTGGAGCTCAGTGACTGGCTTTTGAATCAGATGTCCGTTATCATCTAAACGCAGCTCTCTCGGAATGGTGAGGCAGTGTATCCATTGATACGAAATCGTTGGGTGATGCTCTTCTCCTTGATCAGGCACTCCCATCCATCCAATTAAAATGCGTCTGCCTGATTCGTCTAGAAAGGTTTGCTGCGCATAGAAGTCAAAGCCTCGGTCCAGCTCCTCAAACGCTCCGTGCGTATATTGATAAGTATGGTCATCCAATCTCCCAACAAAATAGCCTGATTGATGTGTATTATGATATTTTAAGCCATCCGGCTCGAGCCCCTGCGGCGACACAATCAAGACATCTCGGCCATCTAATTCAAATAGATCTGGACATTCCCACATATAGCCGAAATCCTCTAATCCATTTTTCCCACTGCCTGCAATGATGCCTTGAAACGTCCAATTGTCTAAAGTATCAGAGGTAAACAAGACAAGATTCCCTTTCAGGTTCAGGCTTTGTGCACCTAGAACCATGTACCACTGGCCATTTCGCTTCCATACTTTCGGATCACGAAAATGGGCGGTGAATCCTTCTGGTAGCGTCGCCACGACACCTTTTTTCTGAAAATGAATGCCATCCTCTGAAACAGCTAAACATTGATACGTCTCGCGGTTTCCTTGTTCATCGCGAACGTTGCCAGTGTACATCACATACATATGTCCATCGTCAATGACTGCACTGCCAGAATAACAGCCGTTTTGATCAAACCAATCACTTGGCGCAAGGGCGGCTTCCTCGTGCTGCCAATTTACTAGATCTGTCGATGTGTAATGGCCCCAAAATTTTGCGCCGTGACCCGTTTTGAATGGCTGCCACTGATAAAAAACGTGGTAGACCCCTTTCCATTGAATCAACCCATTCGGGTCATTTAAAAGACCAACTGGCGGCATTAAATGAAAATGCTGGCGATACACATCTTTTTTCACCAAATGCTCATAGTTTCGAATACGTTCTGCTACCTTTTGACGAAGTGCTGCGTCAGTTGTTGTCATGACTGTGACCACTCCTTGATTATTTTTCGACTTCTTTTACTTTGAAGATGATGGTGAGGGTAAATGAAACAGCAACAGCGATTAACATACCAATCACATAATTTACCACATTTTGCACACCAAATGGCGCTGCAATCGCAATCATCGGAATACCCGTTAAACCATAGGCGTTGGCTGCTACCTTTGTGAAGACAACAAATGCCCCGCCTAATGCGCCTCCGATCATCGCGGCAATAAACGGCTTACGATAGCGGAGGTTGACACCGAATATAACAGGCTCGGTAATCCCTAGGAAAGCTGAGAAGGCTGCAGGAAGTGCTATTTCTTTTGTTTTCGCGCGTTTCGCTAGGAAAAAGACCGCCAAGCCTGCCCCGCCTTGCGCTACGTTGGACATCGCCCAAATTGGCAGTAAATAGTTACGCCCAATATCATTCAGCAGTCCTGCTTCAATCGCATGGAAGCTATGATGGACCCCTGTGAGCACAATGAGAGAGTAGGCTCCTCCGAAAATGAGTCCTGCTAAGAACCCTGCATGATCATAAATAAATGTCAGTGCATTCGAAATTCCTGTACCGAGCAATCTTCCAAGCGGTCCAACAGCAATAAACGTCACAAATCCAGTCACAATCACCGTCACAAACGGGGTCACAAGTAAATCAATACTGTTCGGAACCACTTTTCTTAAATTCTTTTCAACAAGACACATGATGTACACAGTCAATAACACTGGAATGACTGTTCCTTGGTAACCAAGAAGAGCAATATCAAAATTGAATAAATGCATATACTCTGGTTTCGCATCCGTCAGTCCCCACGGGTTGAGCAGGTTCGGGTGAATCATAATCCCCCCAATAACGGCTCCTAAATACGGATTTCCACCAAACTCTTTCGCTGCACTGACCCCAATTAAAATGGGCAAAATGATAAAGGCTGCACTTGAGAACATATCAAGCATTTGGAAAATCGCGGAGCTTGGGTCAGCCCATTTGAAGGCTTTCATCATGCCTAAAAGCCCCATTAATAAACCGCTTGCAACAATGGCTGGAATGATCGGTACAAAAATATTTGATAACGTCTTTGCAAAACGTGCAAGTGGATTCATTTTTTGTTTCACTGCTTCATCATGGCTGACAGGTTTTTCTTTCTCGTCGTCTGTCTCAAGGCCGGTCTCACGAGCAAATGGTTCATATACTTTGTTGACTGCTCCCGTTCCAAAAATGATTTGGAATTGCCCCGAGCTTGAGAAAGCCCCTTTCACCCCTTCAAGTTCCTCAATGGCATTTTTGTCAATCAGTTCCTCATCTTTCATCACCAATCTGAGTCTTGTTGCACAATGCGTGGCACTGATGACATTTTCTTTGCCGCCTAATAGTTCTGTTAATTCTTTGGCTGTTTTTTGATAATCCATGTTGTCTCCTCCTTTTTTAAAGCAAAAAAGACCTAAAATTCACTAACGATAAAAGGACATACACGTCCCCTCGTTACGCAAATTTTAGGTCTTGCCTGCCTGACAGTCACAATCCCACGATATCAAGTTTTGATTACGCTTTCATCATAGTATAAGAGCGTGACCTGCGTCAACCTCTTTTTTCGAATCTATTGACCCATATACACTATTTAGAGTAGTGTGCATAAAAAAAAGCCTGCATGCAGGCACAAACACTAAACCAATTCGGCATCCTGCAGACGCTGGACATGCAGCGTGATGTAGCCGATCTCCGATTCAGGGAGATGAAGTTCATATTCATTTTTCAACAAATCAGCGAGTCCACGTGCACACTGGTAAGCCAAATCATACTTTGTTTGGATAAAACTCAGCATGTCATCGTCCATGATTTGAAATGCCTCATTTGATTCCAACCTGCCTAATGCATACCTCAAATGTGTCACAAGCCGCTGATAGGAAATACTATTCTCATCAATTGAATGCTGAAAGTAGCTTTCTATATGCTCGATCATTTCTTTGATCATCGTTGTATATTTCACGGTCTTTTTCATAGACTCCGTATTCATTTTGGCCGTATGAATATGGAGTGCCACATACCCTGCCTCATCGTCCGGCAGTTCAACCCCGAGCCGCTCCTTTACATAACGAATGGCATACTTCCCAATGTCATATTCCTGCTTATATAAGACTTTGATCTCACCAAGCAATTTATTATATAGCACAATGCCCTTTTGAATACGCTCAATGGCAAAGGATAAATGGTCAGTCAGTGATATATGGATATGATCACTAAGCGGCATCATCAGTTCACCCTCCGCATAACTGATGATATGCTCTGCCACCTCAATATGCGCTTCAGGCAATGTCGCAAGAATTTGTTTGAATTTCTCATTTTCTTCACGCACAACAAAGATTTTCTCTATTTTTTGAACGGGAACGACGTCATTTTTCCCCTTCTGAAAAGCAATTCCGGGACCCATCACAATTTTCTCCTGATCACCTTCCTTTACAATCACTGCATTGTTATTCAATATCTTATATATCTTCAAGGGGTATCCTCTCCCACCAGATAACGTTTCTTATGTGGGATTTTACCCTTTTTCATCTCTCATGTAAAGGTAAGAGCGGACCAGCACGCGCCTCTCTCGTTGTCTTCTCATCAAGCATCATCAGACTTTGCTTAAACGGTTTCTCTGACCTGCGCTTCTTGTTCTTTTCTTCTGCCAGCTTCTCTAGCTCTCTCTCTTTCACCACTTGAAAGAAACGTTCATCCACCGCTGCCGCCTGAAAACGTTGCTGCTTCATCATCACACCAGGATTCACAAGCACATTCATCATGAAACCAAACCATACACTCAACCAGTTTTTGAATTTCCTCACTGAACATCCCTCCGCTTTTCTTAGAATCTAGCAGTTCTAGCAAAACAACTGCTCCTATCATATCCCGAGAAAAAAGAGAGATTTGTCACAATCTGGGTGAAAAAACAAACTAGTTTTCAGAAGTTTTGTTGAAAAGTGCAGAAGTTCATCATGTAAGTGGATGTTTGAATAAAAATTTTATACACACTATATCCAAAAGATAAGCACACCTTATCAACAGGGTTTATCCACATATCAACACCCCATTACTAGATTTTGTGTATGAGATTTTTTTGTTTTCCATATATGTATCTAAATAATTGAGTTATCAACAGGAGTTTGTGCATAAGTGAGACTTTATAAACAAAATAGTTCTTTTTGACTATGTAAAATAAGACCATTTTAGTAAAGGAATTGTTTTCAACGTATTGAATACTTAATAACGGGCAGTGAATCTTTCCTATTTATCCACAAAAAGAAAGGCTATCTCCCTAAAAACACAGCTAGAAAGGGGAAAATTAATGAAAAAGGTCATCTCTCGTTCTTCTGTTCTATTGTTCTCCACTATTTTTATTTTATCCACATTCTTTACAGGTCAACAGGCTAGTGCCGCTCCATCGAACAAACAGGTGGAACTGGAAAAAGCAGAAATCTTCGGTGAAATCAATGTCAATACTAGAAAACACACCACTGTCATTGTTGAATTAAAGGAAAAATCCTTAGTTGAAGCCAAACAAGAAGGCAAAGCACAAACGAAGGCCTCCCTCAAAAAATCTCGAACAAAAGTAAAAAATGAAGCACTCAAAGAAATTGATAAAGCGAGTGTTCGTCAAGAATATGAAAAAGTCTTCTCTGGTTTCTCTATGAAACTTCCTGCAAACGAAATTCCGAAGCTGCTCGCAGTTGACGGAGTAAAAGCCGTTTATCCGGATGTTACATATCAAACAGATGAAGTGAAAAAAGAAAGCATCCAGCTTCCAAACGAAGATGTCTCCCCCCTTATGGATAAAAGCGCTCCATTTATCGGTGCCCCAAAAGCTTGGGATGCCGGCTACTCTGGAAAAGGGGTAAAAGTCGCTGTCATTGATACTGGAGTAGACTATACCCACCCTGATTTAAAAGGAAACTTTGGTTTATACAAAGGCTATGATTTTGTTGATAACGATTATTCTCCGCAAGAGACTCCTAAAGGAGACCCTAGAGGCGAATCAACAGACCATGGTACACACGTCGCAGGGACAATTGCTGCCAATGGACAAATTAAAGGTGTCGCAAAGGATGCAATGCTTCTTGCCTACCGTGTACTTGGACCAGGCGGGTCTGGGACAACTGAGAACGTCCTTGCAGGCATCGACCGGGCTGTTACTGATGGAGCAGATGTCATGAACCTCTCTCTCGGAAACAGTGTGAATAACCCTGATTATGCCACAAGCATCGCACTCGATTGGGCCATGTCTGAAGGCGTTGTCGCTGTCACATCGAATGGAAACAGTGGTCCGAACAGCTGGACAGTCGGATCTCCCGGCACGTCAAGAGATGCCATTTCTGTCGGAGCAACTCAGCTTCCGTACAGCCTTTACAATGTAAAATTCCCGAACTATTCTACTGCAAAAGTGATGGGCTACTACCAAGAGAGTGATTTAAAAGCACTTGACCAAAAACAAATCACACTCGTCCATGCAGGTATCGGTGACGAAAAAGCATTTGAAGACATCGACGTGAAAGGAAAGGTTGCCGTGATCGAACGAGGAGCCATTGCCTTTGTTGATAAAGTCGACAATGCAAAAGCTGCTGGTGCAATCGGCGTTGTGATGTATAACAACACCGATGGAGAAATTCCAGTCGATGTACCGGGACTTGCTCTTCCAACGATTAAGCTTTCAAAAGCTGAAGGAGCGGCGCTTGTCAAAGCCATTGAGGCTGGAAACAATACAACAACTTTCTCCATTCAATTTGTCAAAGAACTTAGTGAGCAAGTCGCTGACTTCTCCTCTCGCGGACCAGTTGTTGATACGTGGATGATTAAGCCTGATTTATCAGCGCCAGGCGTCAGCATTGTGAGCACAATCCCAACGCATGATGCTTCTCAGCCTTACGGATATGGCTCAAAGCAAGGGACAAGCATGGCTTCACCGCATGTGGCTGGGGTTGCAGCGATCATGAAGCAAGCAAAACCATCGTACTCAACAGAACAAATCAAAGCATTGCTGATGAATACAGCAGAAAAACTATTTGACGCAAACGGCAGCCCATTCCCTCACAACACACAAGGGACAGGCAGTGTTCGCATCATCGAATCACTCCAAGCGTCATCTATCGTTTCTGATGCGAGTTATTCTTACGGCACTTTCTTGAAAGAAAAAGGCGTTCAAATCAAAACGAAGAAATTCAAGGTAGAAAACCTTTCAAAAGCACCGAAAACGTATACCATTGATTACAAATTCGATGGCAGCGGCATCAGCACAAACGGAACGAAAAAAATCACTGTCAAAGGGAATTCCACTGGGTCCTTTACTTCCGCGGTACAAGTGAACTACGGTAAAACCAAAAAAGGAACCTTCCAAGGTAGCATTACCCTTCGCGAAAATGGCAGAAAGGTCACAGAGATTCCGACTTTATTGATTGTAAAAGAGCCTGATTATCCTCGCGTCACTTCGGTTGCTGTAGAGCCGGATAACCGTGCTGGAAGCTATGTCATTAGCAGCTATCTGCCTGGCGGAGCTGAAAACCTTGCATTCCTCGTCTACTCGACAGATGGAGAATATTTAGGTGAAGCAGGTGTTTATCAACATGTTGATAAAGGAGAACACCGCGTAAAATGGAATGGCACGATCAATCAAGGTCAAAAGCTCGAACCTGGTGAGTATACAATGCTTGCGTATGCCAGTTTGAAAGGGAAATCCGACACTGTTCAAACGAAGGAACCTTTCGAAATTCACCCTGAATAAACGTGAATCACAAGAAAAGCCTTGCATGAGCAGATATGCTCATCAAGGCTTTTCGATCATATATGGAGGAAAGAGAGACTGATGTTGATATTGCTATGGATCGTTTCTTTTTTTACTGCTTTTTTTCTAACGATCACCTTGGTGTATTTTCTCACCCTTTTACACGCGACACATCCTCGTCCTGTTCATCAAGCATGCGAGCTGACGGTCTATGTGTCCTTCATTTACCCGCTTAGTTTGCTGGTGACAGCCGCGTTTATTTTCATCATGATGCTCCTCTTCCCTCTCTACTGGCTGCGTGGACGGTAAACAGACATACATACGTTATGCATCAAAGGCTTCTTTTAATAAACGATACGATGTGAGCCGGTCTTGCATGCGGTGAGTGATGGTCACGGCGATCACTTCATTTGTACGATAAGCCTTCGTTAGTGCCGTCAGCTGCTTTTTCACAGAAGATGGCGTTCCAACCACCATCCTTTGACGATTGGCAGCCACTCGTTTTTGTTCATATGGACTATAGGAATAAGCCTGTGCCTTTTCATATGAAGGAAAGCCCCCAAGGTTTTGCCCCTGTTCATTGGCGAGTAAGGATAAATCTAAGCTGACTGCCAGTTTTTCTGCCTGTTCCTCTGTTTCAGCACATAAAACGAAGACCGCCAGACTGACGCGCGGCTCATCACCGAATGCTGAAGGTTCAAACCGGTTGATATATTGCTCTACAGAATCTTCTCCGCCTTCGCCATTGATAAATAGAGCAAACGTATAGCCTGCACCTGCTTTCGCCGCAAGTCTTGCACTTCCTCCAGAGGAACCAAGCATCCATACCTCTGGTGCAGTCTCTACCTTCGGAGAAGCGGTTAAATGGGGCAGCGGGTAAAATTCATCCGCTAGGTCGTGTAAATAGACCTTCAACTCTTCTACCTGCTCAGGATATTGATCACCTAGACGTTTTCGTTCACCATGATGAAGAGCTATGGAGGAAATGGGCATACCACCAGGAGCACGTCCAATTCCAAGATCGATTCTGCCAGGAGCGAGTGCTTCAAGAACCCTGAAGTTCTCTGCTACTTTATAGGCACTATAGTGAGGCAGCATCACACCGCCTGAACCAATACGTATATGTGACGTAACGGCTGATAAATGACCGAGAAGCACCTCTGGACTCGACCCTGCAAGCCGATTTGAAAAGTGATGCTCTGATACCCAAAAACGGTGATAGCCCCAATTCTCTGCCTGCTTTGCCAATTCAACCGTTTGCTTCAAGGCTTCAGCAGGTGTTGCATCTCCAATTAAAGGAGATTGATCCAGTATACTTAATTTCATCTTACTGCACCTCTTACAGAAATCCCCCTCTCTCCATCGAAAGGGGGATGTCTTATTTATTTTCGATTAAAGCCCTTCTCTTTCACAAATTCTCCAAGGAAGGCACGCTTTGGCTGACTAAAGCCGCGAAGCATCTGCTTAGACCAAGTATCTGTTCTCTCTCCGTTTGTTCGTTCTTCATAATATGATGAAATACGATCATCGTATTCTTTTAAATAACGATCCACATGCGCTTCATCTTGCTGATATGAATTTTCATGATAAATGAGTTCAACTGGCAGTCGTTCCTTTTGTGACGATTGACTCGCTGGATGTCCGACAACCAGACCAAATAACGGCAGCACATATGATGGCGTTTCAAGCAAATCAGATACTTCTCTCAGTTGATTACGCAGACCGCCTATATAGCAGATCCCAAGTCCCATTGATTCTGCGGCTATACTCATATTTTGCGCAGCGAGCGCCGTATCAATGACGCTAATGAGAAAGGCTTCTGTATTCTCAAGCGCCTCCTGATGATTCTTCCCTGCTTTTTTTGCAATATCATCATGGCGTTTCAAGTCTGCACAAAAGACAAAGAAATGCCCATTCTTCTCAACGTATGGCTGATTTCCAGCCAGTTCAGCAAGCTTGGCCTTCTTCTCCTGATCTGTCACACCAATAATACTGTACGCCTGTACATAGCTTGATGTTGAAGCGGCCTGTGCACTTTTAATGAGTGTCAGCACCTCTTCTTCGGACAAACGCTCGTCTGTAAACGAACGGATGGACCGATGATTTAATATCGTTTCTATCGTTTTGTTCAATTCGAAGACCTCCTTCACTTCTACTATCATAAGGCAAAGACATATGGCTTTTCAAAAATTAAAACTCGAATGAAAAAAGACAGTCTATGCTTAGACTGCCCTTACCCGTTTTATTTAAATAAATAACTTTGGTATTTCGTTAATTGAACACTTGCATTATAAGCAATCCCGAATCCAATGAGAACAGATAAAACAGAGCTTCCTCCGAAGCTGATAAATAGGAGCGGAATCCCTGTTACAGGCATTACGCCTATGTTCATTCCAATGTTCTGGAACGTATGGATCACAATAAGTGCTGTATATCCTACACAAAAGAATGACGCAAATCGGCTATAAGGATGGATACGATCAATCAGCACGACAAGCCGGTAGATCAAGAAGAAGAACATGATCACAACAAACGCACAGCCAATAAAACCAAAGGCTTCTCCTATAATGGAGAAAATCATATCTGTTTGTGCTTCTGGGACATAGACTTTTAAGTTTTTAACCCCATTCCCAAAAATCTGTCCAGCACCAATAGCCATAATGGCCTGGTCTACTTGATATTTATCAGACCCAGACGCATCCTGAGTCTGCGCTTGATTGGCTGACGTTGAACTATCAGGTAGCCAAGCGGTAATCCGGTTAATCTGATACTGCTGAATACCAATTGTTTTCGCAACATCAGGGAAAAGTATGATCACGGCTAACACAGCGGCAACTAAAAGCACAACAACGGAACCGATGAGAGAAATCAGCTTCCAATTGACCCCTGATAAAAACACCATCACAACGACAATAAACATACAGACAGCTGCCGTACCTGCATCCTGTAAGAAAATCAATCCAACTGGAACAGCTGCTACACCGGCAATTTTTAATAGTAGGAAGATATCGTCTTCTAATGTCCGTTTTCCTCTAGGGCTTGACTTGCCGATGACAGATGCAAGCATCATAATCAAACCAATTTTCATGAACTCTGAAGGCTGAAGTGTTCCAACCCCTGGTATCACAAACCAGCTTTTTGCACCATTTTTAATTGGAGCAAAATCATGACCTCCGATTTGTGCAGGAGCGACTTTCAGAAAAAGTAACAGCAGTATGCCGCCTATAAAAATATAGAGACTTAGCTTCTCTAATTGCTCCAAATCAAAGTAATTTATGGCTACAATACATATAACTCCGACCATGTAGTAAATAATCTGTCTGGTCCATGCATTAGATCCATACTGCCCAAATTGCCCCGCAGCATAAATCGCAATGACACTGATGGCAAAGAAGGCTAAAAATATAAAAATTAAATCCCCTTGATAGTACGGAGATGTATTCTGCTTGTTCATGAACTAACCACCCTTATTACAAAACATAAAAGCCCTTATTTATATTAGATTGAATTTTTCACAAAAGCAACTCACCTTAAATATGACGGAAGATACATCCGAAAGGTTCCAACCATTTTTCAAAAAATGAAATACTTTTCATCCTAACAATAGGAAAAAATCCCTCTATACTCTTACCATTCAACCGATCACGAGTTCTTTTAAAAGACTATTTTACAGATATTAAGGGGAAAATTCAATGACCTATGTGGCGATATGACAAGCAATTATCAAGTCAGCATAAGTTTTATGGACAGAAAAGGAAAAAACTACTCTACGGAATAAGGCCCATTTTCCAATTATTGAGTTTACTTCAAAGTCAATTGTGGTATAATACTTGTAACAAAATGTTCACAATATCTCCTAAAAACAGACACAATTGCATCCTGACCTCTCATTTGAATTGAACATCAACTTACAAAGGAGTTGGATACGATGGATATGTTCTTTGCGTACCTATGTATTGCAACGGCTACACCCCTGTTTTTATGGCTCGAAAACAGAAAAATTGCACTAGCTTCTATTCCACCCATTATGATTATGTGGATTTTCTTCGGTCTTTACATGACAAGCAGTTTATCTCCAGCAGGACATACCTTCATGATCGCATTCTTTGCCATTAATGTCATTTTGGCACACATTGCAGCGTTCCTCATTTATGGACTTCCATTCATTCGCAAAAGATTCAGCAGCACCAGATAAATAACACAACATCATGATAAAAACCACTCACCTTTGAGAGATGAGTGGTTTTTTATTATTTCTCTGAATGCTCAGATTGCTTTGGTGCAGAAGGTGAATAACCGTCTTTGCTGTTCTCTCCGTGGCTGTAGTGAGCCGCAAAGATCCAAACAGATCCGATAACGAAGATAATCGCACAAAACAGACCAAACAATGTATTTCCGACTTGAACAGTTCCGTTCTCGCTTTCTGTCATGTGCATAAACATGAATAGCTGCAAGAACGCTTGAATGAAGGCAAAACCAAAGATAATCCATAGTTTTGCAGAACTGCCAATTTCAGCTCCAATGGCAATCCAGAATGCTAAGATGGTTAGCACGATGGATAGGATGAAGCCAACTACGTGTTTCCAAGGGAAGTGTTCGTGCTCTGCTGAGGAATGTGTTTTTCCAGCCATATCACAAAAGCCCCCCTAATCCGATCAAGTAAACAGCTGTGAAGATGAAAATCCATACAACATCAAGGAAATGCCAGTATAGACTTGAGATAAAAATCTTCGATGCTGTTTGTGGAGTTAATCCACGTTTTTTAATTTGGAACAAGACCCCGGTAATCCAGAAGATACCGATGGATACGTGTAATCCGTGAGTTCCTAAGAGTACAAAGAATGCAGACCAATACGCACTTGTATGAATGCTCGCACCCTCATGTACATAATGGAAGAACTCGTAAATCTCAAACCCAACGAAGCCTGCACCTAGAAGCAGTGTGAGGATCGTCCAAATGACAACCCCTTTTGTACTTCCACGGCGCATTTCATGAACGGCAATCCCGCATGTAAATGAACTAACCAATAGCAGGAATGTCATGATCAATACAAGCTTCATATCAAACAGCTCAGCTGGTAAAACGCCGCCAGCTGTTCTGCCATGAAGAACAAAGTAGGTCGCAAAAAGTGTTGAGAATAACACGATTTCCGCGCCAAGGAATATCCAGAAACCAAGGATGTTTAAACGTCCCGTTTCAGACTGATATTCAAGCGGTGCATTTGCATAGCTGCTATCATTATGTCCCATTACTTCTGCGCCTCCTTATTCTTTTTCTCTGTTTCAATCACTTCTTCAACAGGAATATAGTAGCCATCGTCATATTCAAATGAGCGTAAAATCATTGTTGCGAATACACCGATTAAGCCAATAACGCCAATCCAGTACCATTCAAATACAAGACCGAATGCACCAAGTCCGAAGAATGCAGACATGATAAGTGGTCTGCCTGAATTGTGCGGCATGTGAATTTTCTTGAATTCTTTTTCAGGATGAACGTCTACATTGTTTTGCTTCCAATGATGGAATGCATCTGGTGTTGTCACTTCTGGAAGTGCTGCAAAGTTATAATGCGGCGGAATTGCAGAAGATGTCGCCCAGTCAAGAGTACGTCCCTCTCCCCAGCTGTCTCCAGACACTTCACGTTTCGCGTGTCTCCAGCTGTAGTAAATGTTGTAGCAAAGGATGATGAATCCGACACCCATCATAAATGCACCAATTGTTGAAATAAAGTTTAGTGCAGTCCAGCCATCTTCTGGTCCATACGTATAAATACGTCTTGGCATTCCTTGCAATCCTAAGAAGTACTGCGGGAAGAAACAGATGTTAAATCCGATCATAAATACCCAGAAGAACCATTTGCCGATTCTTTCGTTTAACTTGTAACCAAACATTTTTGGATACCAGAAAACAAGACCAGCAAAACAAGCAAAGACAGTACCTGCGATTAATACATAGTGGAAGTGGGATACAAGGAAGTACGTGTTATGGTACTGGTAATCCGCAGCTGCCATCGCAAGCATAACCCCAGTGACACCACCGATAACGAAGTTCGGGATGAAACCAAGTGCCCAAAGCATTGGTGAAGTAAAGCTGATACGGCCTCGATACATCGTAAAGAGCCAGTTAAAGATTTTCACACCTGTTGGTACAGAAATTGCCATTGTTGTAATCGAGAAGAATGAGTTAACCGCTGCACTGTTCCCCATTGTAAAGAAGTGGTGAACCCACACAAGGAAACTAAGAACAGAGATTGCCACAATCGATACAACCATCGCTTTGTAACCAAACAACTGTTTTCTTGAGAACGTCGCAAAGATTTCTGAGAAAATACCGAAAGCCGGCAGGATCACGATATATACCTCAGGATGTCCCCAAATCCAGAAAAGGTTCGCCCAAAGCATTGGCATACCGCCTGCTTCGAGTGTAAAGAATGCAGAACCGAATAAACGATCAAATGTCATAAGTGCTAAAGCAACTGTTAGTACAGGGAATGCGAATACGATGATGACAGACGTGATCAACGTTGTCCATGTAAACATTGGCATACGCATAAGCGTCATACCTTTTGTACGCATTTTTAAAATGGTCACCATGAAGTTAATACCAGTCATAAGTGTACCAATACCTGCAATTTGGAGCCCGAGCAAGTAATAGTTCTGTCCAGGTCCTGGTGAGAAATCATTTCCGGCGAGCGGCATGTAACTCGTCCAGCCTGCACTTGGTGATCCTCCAATGACGAAGGAAATGTTGAACAGCATCGCTCCGACCATAAATGTCCAGAAGCTCAGGTTGTTCAAATAAGGGAATGCAACGTCACGTGCACCAATTTGAAGAGGTACAACGACGTTGATTAAACCAATTAAAAATGGCATCGCCATGAATAGAATCATGATCGTACCATGCGTTGTGAAAATTTCATTATAGTGGTTGGAATCTAAAAACGTATTATTAGGAAGCGCCAGCTGTGCGCGCATCATCAGTCCGTCTACCCCACCGCGGAAGAACATAATCACAGCAGCAAGGATATACATGATCCCAAGCTTTTTATGATCAACTGATGTTAGCCATTCTTTCCAGAGCCATTTCCACTTTTTAAAGTAGGTTAAAACAAACACGATAGCAATGGAAGTAAGAGCGATAGATATTTGCGCACCAAGAATTAATGGGTCTCCAGTTACAAAAAACTCATCCCATTTCAAATGCATAACGGCCTCCTCCTTTCCTTAGTCAGTTTATTCATTATCTAGTTTTCTTTTATAGTTCTTCACATTCTCGAAAGGATCTGTTTTGGAATGCGGAGAAACTGATTTGTAACCTAAACGTTTGCGTGCTTGGAGTGCGTATTCAGAATCCTCTCCATGCTTCGCAAAGGATAAATGTGTTGATGAGAATGTCTGCACATCTGCAGCATCAGGAAGCATCAAGTAGTCATACGTTTTCTTCGTTAACTTTGGTGCTTCTTTTTTCGTTTTGCTTACCCATTTATCATAGTCAGACTGCGTCATCGCATTGACTTTGAATTTTTGCTGAGCAAAGCCCTCGCCTGTGAAGTTGGCGTTTCTTCCTTGATATGTGCCAACTTGATCAGCTTGAAGATATTGTTCCATCTCCATTCCAGCCATCGCATACTTCTCCCCGCCTAGCTGAGGAATCCATAGTGATGCCATTGTATCAGCAGAAGTGATTTTGAATAAAACCGGCTGATCTTTTGGAATGTTTAAGTAGTTCACTGTCTCAATATTTTCCTCTGGATAGCTAAAGATCCATTTCCAATCAACAGCTGTAGCATAAACGACAAGAGGATCTTTATGGCTTGTTGCTTGAGGTGCCTCTTCCAAAGAGTAAATTGTTTTTACAGTTGGAACTGAAAGGGCAGCAACGATTAATATTGGGATCACTGTCCAGACAACTTCTAGAAGCGTGTTCCCGTGTATTTCTGGGTTATAAGAGGCGTTTCCAACGTCCTTACGCTCGCGGTATTTAACCAAAATGATGGTAAACAGTACAAATACCGCACCAACGATAAAGAGCATGAATCCGATGGATAAAAGGATTAAGTCTTTTTGTTGTGCTGCGACAGGTCCTTTAGGATCTAAAACAGCGATATTGCTGCAACCTCCTAATACAAAAACACTCACGAGCATCGCTAATAAAAGCATAGGTTTAATGGCTCTGAACAAGAAGATCACCATCCTTCCTTAGATAATGTATAAATTGCTGAATAATTGTGAAAAGCCATCTGCCTTCGAAAACTTTTCTTCCCTTTGTAATGCTATCAAAATCTGTTACAGTTAGCTTCCCTTTTTTCAAAAGTTCATTTATTTTTCAACAGATTTCTATTAAAATGTCATAAATTCGACATAAATTTATATTATTGCACACACAATAAATTTCTAGGATTTTGAAAAGTTGAGAGTTGAAGGCAAAGGACAAACAATCAAGAACTTTGTCAAATTTAGGTTTACCACAATAAAAAAGTTTGGTCAAATTTCAATTTAACTTAATGAAATTTTATCTAGGTAAACAATTTCAAAATAGGTATCCCTACATTTAACAAAAACCTTACTCATTTTAACGCAAGTTCACAAGAAAAGAAAGTATCGATCCTCTGTGTATACGCTGTAAGAATTGGTAATGATGCTGAATTAGTGGAATCTCGCTAAAGACTTCCAGCAAAAAACCGGCTCAGCGCCGGCACTCTGCATTTATTCATCTCTCACTAAGATGTCAGGTCGTCTATAGATCTTCCCTTCATGTTCAATGTCCATGTACGTCCACTTGCCTGTATACGTTAAAAATCGGTTGCCCTCTTTTTCTACAACAATCGTATCCTCTGATTTCAGTCCAGGCAATGAAGGGTTCCATGTAAACACTTGATGAAGCTGAATTTCTTCCTTCGATGAGGGAACAGCAATGATTTCCCTAGATACAAATCCCGTCTTTCCCCCTTGATGAAGCTTTTTCCAGCTATCAGGGAAGCCCTCTTTTTCGTACTGAGCAATACCTGCTTTCAGAACATCTCCTAATGTTCCCCCAGGACGAGTGGCGGCATTCATGACCGTGTCAATTCGTGCTAGACGCTCTTTGTTCTCTTCAAGCTCCTTCGGAAGCTGACCAAAGTAAACAGACCTTGTGACATTCGCAACGAGCCCGTGCCGCTCCGCGCAGAGAACAACAAGCGCGTGCTTTTGAAGAGCTTTATCTGTTGGAATCGGGTGACGGTATTGATGGATCCGGTCATCGGTTGCCAGAAGCAGGACTTCTATCGTCATCCCTTGTGTAATGGCTCTTTGAGCAACAAGCGAAGCAATCTCGTGCTCGGTCTGCCCTGGAACGATTTCTTGACAGACACTTTCTACAATGACCGCTGTTTCATGACACAGTGTTTCATATTGTCTGAGCTGTGAGGCGGTTAGGATCGAGCGAACATGCGACAAATCCGGTTCGATCCATTCGAATCCATCTATTTGAATGTCCGTCCCAATTCGTTTACCTTTTGTGAGTTCTTGAATGTATGGGGTCTCATCCTCATACCAATCCATTGTGACCACTTGAAACGGATGATCGACGTACGCCATTTCCTCTTCAATGATCCGCTTTTCTTCCATTTGATTCACAATGAGGACGAGGTCGTCTTTTAAGACGAGCAGCTGGCACACGCCCTCTGGCGTATTTAACACAATATGATTCCTTCTTCCGCCTGTCAGCCAGGAGAAGTTATTTCGCTTTTGAATCAAAACACCATCAAGCTGCTTTTCTTCCATTAATTCTCTTACTTGTTCAATCATCTAATCACCTGCCTGTTTGAAGTATTTGAATAAAACGGTTAAAAGCTGTTTTCCCTTGCTCAGTTCTTTTAAACACACCTGCCTGCGAGAGAATTCGAGAAAAAATAAAGCCAATTTCTTTTTGTAAAATGGTTTCGGTATTGTCCTCTGTAAAGGTGTTCTCTTCAAGCAGCCGCTTCGCCCAAGCCTCGTGCTTCATGATAGCAGGACGGGCTTTGATTTCTTCAAGTGGACTTTCAGATAGCAAAGCCTCTTTTAATTGACTTATTTCCTCTGCTAATCTACCAGGAAGCACAGCAAGGCCCATGACTTCAATTAATCCGATATTCTCTTTTTTAATATGGTGGACTTCTTCGTGCGGATGGAAAATGCCGTCCGGGTGCTGCTTGTTTGTACGGTTATTACGAAGCACTAAATCTAATTCATAGTCATCCCCGTGACGCCTCGCAATAGGTGTAATGGTGTTGTGAGGTGTCTCTCCTGTATGAGCGATGACCCCCACCACTTCATCTGAATACAGTTTCCACTCATGTAAGATAAAGTCTGCTGCGTCTGCGAGCGACTTCCGCTCATTACTTCGAAGTCGGATCACAGACATCGACCATTTCACAATGCCAGCTCGCACATTTGGAAAGGCTTTGAGAGAAAAGACTTCTTCCATCTCTGCTTTCGCCATCGGAAATTCATGCGCACCGCCTTGAAAATGGTCATGACTTAATATACTGCCTCCGACAATCGGAAGGTCGGCGTTCGATCCAATGAAATAGTGCGGGTATATAGATATGAAGGAAAGCAGTCGTTCAAAGGTCTTTTTGGTGATGCTCATTGGCTCATGTTTGCCTTTGAACACTATACAGTGCTCGTTGTAATACACATAAGGTGAAAATTGCAGAAACCACGATTCATCTGAGAGTGTCACAGGAATAATCCGGTGATTCTGTCTCGCTGGATGGTTGATCCGCCCCTCGAACCCAACGTTTTCTTTACAAAGGAGACAAAGAGGGTATTGCTTTTGACTGAGCTTCTTCGCTTCAGCGATGGCTTTAGGGTCCTTTTCTGGCTTTGATAGATTAATGGTGATCTCCAGCACGCCATCGTCTGTTGGTGTAAACCACTGTACATTTTTGGCGATCCTGCCTGTATGAATGTAGTGGGCATGCTGCTGCATCTCATAGAACCAGCTCGTAGCTGCCTTCGGTCCCTCTTGCTTGCGTCTCTCTTCAAACTTCGCATAGATAACACTTGGAGGAGCCACCAAGCAGCCCATGATTTTCGCATCTAGTAAATCACGATACGTATCTGTCCCTTCAGGAATAATCCCTGTTTCTACTGCCCAATCGAGCATCGGCATTAAGATGTCTTCAAGGTCTTCTTCTCCTGAGACTGTTCTTGCTTCCGCTTCATCGAGCCTGAGTACCTCAAGCAGTCGATTTCTCGTATATTCGATATCTAGTGATGTCATTAGCTCTTTATTGATCCCATATTGAATCAGCTGTTCCAGCTTTTCAAAAATATCAATCGCCATTCCCTCTGTCCCCTCTCTTGCCTGCCTTTACGTTTTATTCACTTTGGTAACCATCTGGATGCTTCTGAAACCAATCCCACGCACTCTGAATGATCGTGTGAAGGTCAGCATATTGAGGTGTCCATCCCAATTCTTGCAGTGCTTTTTCAGAAGAAGCAATCAGCTTTGCTGGATCTCCCGCGCGTCTTTTTGCCACTTGTGCCGGGATGGTATGCCCCGTGACTTTTCTAACAGCTTCTACGACCTGCTTCACGGAGAACCCTGTTCCATTCCCTAAGTTGTAGGTCGCACTGCCTTTTCCAGCACGCAGCCGGTCAACAGCTAAGATGTGTGCCTCTACTAAATCCATCACATGAATGTAATCCCTAATACACGTGCCATCCTCTGTCTCATAATCATCACCATAAATCATCATTTGATCCCGTTTTCCTAGAGCAACTTGCAGAATAATTGGAATGAGATGCGTCTCAGGCTGATGATCCTCTCCGACAAGTCCTTCTGTATGGGCACCAGCTACATTAAAGTAGCGAAGTACCACGTATTCTATTCCATACGCTTGCTCAGACCACTTCAGCATTTTTTCAATGGCTAGTTTCGTTTCTCCATATGGATTTGTTGGGTTCGTTTCATCCGTTTCATCGATCGGCACCCGCTTCGGTTCACCGTATGCAGCAGCAGTGGAAGAAAAGACGATGTGTTTCACATCAAATTCATTCATGACTTGTAGTAAAGCAGTTGCTCCGCCGACGTTGTTGTTATAGTACTTAAGCGGGTCTGTTACACTCTCCCCAACAAGTGAATCTGCCGCAAAGTGCATGACCGCTTCTATTTGATGCCTTTTGAACACCTGTCTTAAAAAGGCGTGATCTCGTAAATCACCCTCCTCTAAGACAGCTCCTTCCAAAACAGCTTCTTTGTGGCCTGTCTGCAAATTATCCACTACCACTACTCGTTCGCCTTTCGCTAAAAGAGCCGCCACCGCATGACTGCCTATGTACCCTGCTCCTCCACAAACTAAAATTGTCATCACACTTCCCCCTTTGTGAGTTCTCTTGCGCCGCCTCCAATTCCAGCTGTGTAAAAAGAGGCTTGAATCCCTGTTTTCTCTTGATATATCGCACCAGTTTCTTCTATAAATGAATCTAGCAGCTCTTCTTTCACGATGCTGATCGTACATCCGCCAAAGCCTGCACCTGTCATACGGGAGCCAATCGTCCCCGGGTGCCGCCAAGCTGCTTCAGCCAGTGCATCTAGTTCAAGTCCTGTTACTTCATAATCATTCTTTAAAGAATGATGAGAAGCCTTCATGAGCCCACCTAGTTCTTCCATTTTATCATCTTTCAGAAAATTTACTGCTTTCATCGTCCGCTCGTTTTCCGTCACGACATGTCTTGCTCGTTTGCGGCAGACGTCATCTTCAATCAAGTGGGCAACCCTCGCAAATTCATCCGCAGTGAGCTCACATAAGTGGGCAATGTCGATTTCTTTCTGAAGATCATTTAAAGCGGATTGACACTCTGCCCGGCGCTCATTGTATTTGGAATCAGCCAGTGTCCGTTTTTTGTTTGTATTGGCGATGACAAGCGCCAGTCCCTCTTGCCGAAACGGACTATATTCGAAGGCAAGGGTGTCACAATTGAGCAAAATGGCGTGATCTTCTTTTCCAAGGGCAATCGAAAACTGATCCATGATCCCGCAATTGACACCAATAAATTCATTCTCTGCACGCTGTGAAAGGAGGGCAAGTTGGACATTTGAAACGCTGAATGAATGCCATTCATTGATGAGAACAGCGGTGACAAGCTCTATGGAGGCAGAGGAAGACAGGCCTGCACCATTTGGAATATTGCCACTGTACACAATGTCAAAGCCTTCTTCTATCTTCATTCCTGCTTCTATAAACTGTTTGAACACACCCTTCGGATAATTTGCCCAGCCGTCCGATTCTACGTAAGCGATTTCAAAAAGATTGAATTCTTTCACACCATCGCGATCAAAGTTCAAGGAATACATTCTCACGCGGCCATCTGACCGCTTCGCACAAGCAGCATACGTCCCGAGAGTAAGCGCGCATGGAAATACATGTCCTCCATTGTAATCTGTATGTTCACCAATCAAGTTCACTCTTCCTGGGGCAAAAAAGTAGCGAAGTTCTTCTCTATCTCCAAATTGCTGGTGAAATGCCGCGCGTAACGTATCGATCATATCCATTCCCCTTTTCTCTTCTGATACTTTTTATTTTAGTTGTCCCAGCAGCATCAGTTCAATGGTAAAAAAATCGTTAAAAAATACCCTTTTTTTGCTGTGAATGGTACGATGTGATATGAGGTGTAACATGATTCTAAATAGAAAAAGGTTGTTTTTTGCTGTGAAGGAGGGTTTCCAATTTGAAGAAAGAAGCATTTGCATTTCGTTTTCACCATTCTGATGTGACATTGCCAGCACAAATCTGGTCTGTTGGCTGGGAAGTTCAATCTTCTTCGTTATATAGCTGGAATGGCGTGGAGCGGAAGGATCAGGGCAAGTGCATCTTTCAGCTCACACTGTCTGGACATGGCATGATTGAAATCGGAGAGAAACGTTTCAAAGTATTGCCGGGTCAGGCCTTTCTCGTGAAAAGCCCAAGTGCCTACCAATATTATTTTCCAGAAGACAGTGAGCATTGGGAATTTCTCTATTTAACGCTTTACGGGGAAGCCTGCGATCTTTGCTTTGACCAATTTATTGACCAAGGAAAGCAGGTCATGCGTTTTCATCCGAATTCCAGACCGATCCGCCTGCTCAAGACCATTTATGATGAAGCCAGTGAAAGACGGATTACCAATCCATTTGAGGGGTCTAGCCTTGCTTATCAATTTGTCATGGAACTGTATTCATATTTGCCAAAGCTTGAGGGACAAATGGAGAAATGGCCCGAGCCCATCGTTCAAGCGGCCTTGTTTGCCAGCCATCATTTTCACGAGGAAATTGGCCCGGACGATATGGCAGCTGCGGCACGTTTATCCAAAAGTCATTTTACGAGGGAATTCAAAAAGGCCACTGGCTTCACACCTATTCACTATCTAACCAATATTCGGTTAGAAAAGGCGGAAACGTTACTGAAAACAACAAAATACTCGATTGAAGAAATCGCCATACAGTGCGGCTACAGAAATGCGAATTACTTGAATAAAGTCTTTCGAAAGAAAATCGGCATGTCTCCAAAGCAACTGCGGGAAACAAGCGATGCATAATAAAAAGCAGCCGCTTTTACAATTGGCTGCTTCTTTTACGCTTTCGTCAGGTCAACATGGATTCTCCCTTGTCTTAAAACAATGGTCATTTGAGTGTCAGGTGTCATTAAGTTTTCCAAAATGTCCGTTGCTGTTTGAAGCGCAATGTCCATTCGGTTGATCTTTTCCTTTTCTTGTTCCGAAAACGCTTCTGGATGTGCGGTCATTTCTTTGACTAGCCTCAGCACTTGTTCATGCTGCTTTTCTGTTTGTTGATATATGACATCATATAATTCGTCTGGCCTGCTGCTCATTTCACATCACCTATCTTTTTTCATGTGTTAAATCGCATCTTCTTTTGTTTTCTTGAAGACGAACCATTTACTGGCGACATAATTCACGACCACAATCACAAAGTTGACAAGAATTTTTGCGACAGTTTCATTGAGCGCCATTTGGGTCACAAATAAAATCATCAGCCCTAGATCTACACCTAGAGACATGAGACGAACACTAAAAAATGAAGAAAGCTCACGCATAAGGCTTTTCGTATCACGGGCCTTTTGCTTGAAGACATACTTCTTATTGGTGATATAAGCAAAGAGAACAGCAAATACCCATGAAACAACTGTAGCTGTTTTATAATCCATGGAAAACATCTCAACGAATAAGTAGAAGCTGACTATGTTGACAATGGTTGTACACACACCCATCACAAGATACATGACAACTTCTTGATACTTTTGAAAAAGGCTATACATGTCTTTCTTCATTCCTTCTTGGTGGTTTCTGTTTCTTTTAGAATACCATCTTGAGAAGAACTTCCCAAACGAACAATATGTACGTCCTGCACAGATGAAATTTGTTCTACTCGATGGCAAATGTCAACCTAATTGGTTTATATAAGCCAAATGTTTTAGGTCTTTTTCATTATTTTAATTTATAATCTTTTAACTGACTTTACAATTGTTTATTATTAGAAGTAAGAAATCAATATTTATGGGTTTTTTAGTCATTTTTTTAGGAACGTGGTAGGTGATAGATTTTACAAAATAGGTTAAATGTCATCATTTTTCGACAAAATCTATTTTGCGCTGTTTTCATCCACACGTACAGTTACTAGACGGTTTGTTCAAGTCATTGGTTGCAGATGAATATGTCTTATTGAACTGGAGGATATTATGGATACGCAAGTGAAAAGAAGAGTTGACGAAGAGTGGGTTTATTTGATTCAGGAAGCGAAAAAAATTGGACTAGCCATCGAAGAAATACAAGCTTTTTTAACATCCAACGGTGATCAGAAGATGATAAACAAACCGTAAATCAACGCCGTTATCCTTTGTCTTTCAGACTGCTTTGGCTAAAAGTTCTGACTTGTCAATTGACCTTTTAAAAATCCTTTCATGACGATACGCTACAGTAGAACACCCCTTCATACCAATCCCTTCCACTCATGGGGTTCTGTCTTTCTATATTAGGAGGACAGTCCGTTTCCCGTTCTTTATATGATCCCTTTTTAGCCACCATTCATAAAAATTGTTCTTCTCTCGTTATAAAACCAAGCTCCCCACCCATATATTAAGCATGAAAACAATGAGAAAGCAGAAAGGTGGGTAGAGCGTGAGTTCAGATTCCCTTTCCTATTATCACCAAAAAAAGGATCAGTATTATCATGGCGTGAACCCGGTCATTGTCAGCCGTATTCGTGAGGAATGGACGTCTTTATTGGATATCGGATGCGGCACAGGCAAGCTTGGAAAAGTCCTGAAACAAAAGGGCCGGACCATTTATGGAATTGAATCGTTTGAGAATGCAGCAAAAGAGGCTGAGCAAGAGCTAGATCATGTGCTATGCGGAAATATTGAACAGATGACGCTCCCTTACGAACAGGAACAATTTGACTGCATTATATTCGGAGATGTCCTTGAACATTTATTGGATCCGTGGGCCGTTTTAAAGAAGGTCAAACCTTTCCTTAAAAAAGAAGGAGCCATCCTGTCATCCATTCCGAATATCGGTCACATATCAACCGTTTTAGAATTATTAGCCGGCAGATTCACTTATTCAGATGCAGGATTAATGGATCAAACTCATTTACGTTTCTTCACTCTTCATGAAATTCATGCACTCTTTCATTCAGCAGGCTTTCGTATTCGCGAACTCGAAACCATTCGCGTACAGCATCCTTCCTATGAGAGCATAATGATTGATTTACATGAATTACTCATGAAGCATGGCATTCGTTCAGATTTTCATGAGGCCGCTACCGCCTATCAGTATGTGGTTGAGGCGGTTCAGCTTCATGAGTAACCCCACCATCCTGTTTGTTTTATGTGTAAATGATGAGGCCATGTTTCAGGCTTGCTTTCGGCAGCTCGCTTCACTTCCTGCTCCCCATGGATATCATGTGGAGGTACTGCCAATTAGACATGCATCCAGTATGACCTCTGCTTATAATGAAGCCATCACTCATCCAGCTCAGTTTAAAATTTATCTTCATCAAGATACCTTGATTGTCAAACAGCATATGCTGCTTGAGTTGATCCCGCTTTTTTTACAGCATCCATCACTTGGGATGATTGGGGTCATAGGTGCAGAAAGCGTGCCTGACAATGGGATTTGGTGGGAGAGTTCTGATTGCAGGGGGAAAGTCATTGAATATCGTCACAACACCTATCAGCTGCTTTCGTTTGAAAGTGGTCGTCAACAGGCAGAAGCGCAAGATTATATGAACGCTTCGGCGATTGATGGTCTTTTCATGGCGACGCAATATGATGTGAAGTGGCGTGAGGACCTCTTTGATGGCTTTCATTTTTATGATGTTTCGCAATCCTTTGAATTCATGCAACAGGGCTATGAGGTTGGAATTGCGAGGCAAGAAGAGCCTTGGTGCATCCACAAATGCGGAGATCATTTTGATGCGGAAGCGTATGAAAAAGCGAGACAAACATTTCTTGCAAATTATCGATAGAAAGCACCCTTTTCGGGTCACCAGAATGTAGAGAAACTCATGTTTTTCTACATTCTTTTTTATTTTCCACATCATGATGTTAGGTGAGAATGAGTCTTTTGGTGCTTTTGAGATCTTGTGCAGTTTTCAAGAAAAGGTCACGGAGCACATGCTTTCGGATCTGATTTGTAGAACCGATAACCTTTCCGAGAAAATAAAGCTGTCGAGATTTTCTCGACAGCCTGACCCTAAAGGTCTGTTTGATTCATCAAGTAGATAATCTAGAATCACGTGTTCCAAAACGAACATCAGGATTTTCACTAGAACGGGTTCCATTCCTCACAGCAAAATCCTCAGTAGTAACGCTACTGCCTGTAGCATTCCTTACAGTCAGATCAGTGGATTCTGGAGAAGTAGCATTTCTTGAATTCACATCAAAATCGACAGATGATAATGAGATCATACCTAGCAATGCTGAAGCACTCAAAAAACCAGTAAGAACCGTTTTAAAATTCATATGAACAGTCGCCCCTTTGGATTTGTTTTCGGGCGTACATCACTTTTTCATACATTTTTACAGATTCATCCATACGCCCATTCTCATTATAGTACCGAGCCGCTTCGAGCGCTAGGTCTTCCATGTATGGATAACCCCTCTCATTCTCTAATTTTTCCAACGAGCTCAAGACTTCACTTAGGTTTGCTGTTTTTAAAAATAAAATTTCCAATACCATCAGCAACGATAAAAACAGATCATTTTTTCTATTCTTCGCTTCTTCCAAGCCTCTTTTGAAAAATCTTTCACCCTCAATAAATTCCTTTTGACTCAAATGAAATAACGATAATTCATAATAAACCAAAAGCAACTCTGTAGCATTAATAGGCTCTCCTTCTAGAATAACCTGATTAAAATAAGCTAGCGCCCTATTAAAATCACCTAATCCTTTATAACAACACCCAATATTAAATAATGACTTCACAATCATTGGCTTATTAGAAATTGCCTTAGATTTTTCTAAAGCTGACAATAAATGAGGAAGCGCCTTTTCTCTGCATTCAAAATCAATGAAATTACCTGCCATAACAGTTAGACAATTAATTTCTCGAATCATATAAAGGGAATTGCTCTTATGCGCCTTATAAGTATCATAAGAAAGACCAACGTAATACATAGACACATGTGTCTGTTTCATGTGATAAAACACTTCAGATAATTTGTAATAAAATTCCGCTCTTTCTAACTCATCCCCTACTTGCTCCAGGCGCTTTTCCGAGCGCTTATAGAACACAATAGCTCTAATAAACTCACCATTTTTGAATTCATACATGCCTTGAAAAAAATTAAAATAGTATTCAAGAATGGCTGACATCTTTTTTCCTTGTCCTTCTACAGCTTTCAAGTAATCCGATTTTTCAAGTGGTTCTTTAGAAGGCTGCACATAGTCTGTCATCAATTGATGACGAAACTCCATCAACTGAAAATAAAGAACCGCCTGTTCATCTTCTTCCATGACATCTATATCTTTTCTAACCTCTTTCCTTAGCATCTGGGCCTCTTTAACATTGAATCTTTTTATTTGCTTATACCATTCATTTATCTTGATCGCTACAACTGGAGACGGTATAGACGCCATCTACAATCCCCCCCTAGAAAACCAATTTTTAATAAATGTTAGCACAAGAATTCCTAATAAAACCCTATTTATCCATTCATATGTATATGTAAAATTTTCGGCATGACGCAAACACTTTTTAAGCAAGTAGGACACAAGACATATCGGTTTTTAGATGCTATCACAGCAGTTAACGCATTTAAATCCCATATAAGCGTTCTTGAAGCATCACACTATGAAAAACCCGAGCATAAATAAAGATGCTTAGAAACGAATATGAACGCTCTTGGTGGTGTTTTTAAAATAGGTGCCATGTTTTTTAAGAAACAAAAAAACAGGCTCTTTAGCCTGTTCAGGCTGTCGAGAAAATCTCGACAGCTTTATTTTTTCCCTTAAAGTTTCCATTCCCCCGTTTTATAATAGAGAAAAGCATACTAAAGGAAGGTGTTTTTCTCATGTTCCACACTAGAAATTCTTCTCAGCACGAAGCCGAATTTGTATTGCTAGATCAACTGGTCGAAGAGGATCACCTGCTTCGTAAAATTGATCAGTACATTGATTTTTCATTTATCGTAGATAAAGTCAAACCCTATTATAGTGAGAATAAAGGTCGTCCTTCTCTTGATCCACTTATTTTGTTCAAAATGATGTTTATCGGATACCTGTACGGTATCCGTTCTGAAAGACAACTTGAAAAAGAAATTTACTATAACATGGCGTATAGATGGTTTTTAGGTTTGAACATCAATGACCCCGTTCCCCACCACTCGACCATTAGCTGGAATCGTCGTACTCGATTCAAAGATACAACGATTTTTCAAGACATTTTTGATGAAATTGTGCTTCAAGCCATCAATCATGATATGGTAGGAGGCCGCGTTCTTTTTACTGATTCGACTCATCTTAAAGCCAATGCCAATAAACATAAATATACGAGAAAAACGATTGAACAAGATACTCAGAACTATATAAATGATTTAGAAGAAGCGATCCAAGAAGATCGAGAGGTACACGGAAAAAAGCCCTTAAAGGTAAAAGAGGAGGTGAAAACGGAAAAAGACATTCGTCAAAGTACGACTGACCCTGAAAGTGGCTATCTTTATCGTGAAAACAAGCCAGAAGGCTTTTTCTACCTAGACCACCGTACAACGGATATGAAGTACAATATCATCACGGATGCCCATGTCACGCCCGGCAATATCCATGACTCTGTTCCGTATCTTGATCGATTGGATCACCAAATCGCCCGATTTGGTTTTCAAGTAGAAGCTGTTGCCCTTGATTCTGGTTATTTGACAACCCCAATCTGTAAAGGTTTATCCGATCGCCGTATTTTTGGTGTCATCGCACATAGACGCTTTCATCCAACAAGAGGATTATTTGAGAAATGGAAATTTCAGTATGATTCTGAACATGATCACTACATATGCCCAAATGGCGAGAAGCTATTATATACAACAACTGATCGAAAAGGTTATCGATTCTACAAATCAGACCCTAAAAAATGCGTATCGTGTCCTTTCCTAGAGAGCTGTACAAGGTCGAAAAATCATCAAAAAGTGATCTCAAGACATGTATGGGAAGAACATAAAGAAAAGATCAGACAAAATCGTCTGTCTGCTTCTGGAAAAGAGCTATATAAAAAAAGAAAAGAAAAAATAGAGCGAAGCTTTGCAGATTCAAAACAACTGCATGGGCTTCGCTACTGCCGGTTGAGGGGAAAACAAAATGTGAGTGAGCAAGTGCTTCTCACAGCTGCCTGTCAGAACATGAAGAAGATTGCCACACACCTAGCGAAGCTAGGCTAGGTGTGTGGGAGGCCTTTTTCTTTAATCTCATCCATCATCATTACGATGAAAATAAAAAAGATTGTAGAAAAACATGAGTTTCTCTACAATCTGAACAGGCTCTTTAGCCTGTTCTTTATTATCCAGTGATGACCATATTGATGAATGGGACACTCAGTAAAAAGTAAACAACGGCAAAAACAACTTTATAACCCATCTCTTTTTCTTTATTATTCTTACGTTTTTTCATATAAACAGCAAAATAAGAAGCACCAATTAACATCATCAATACTGGTATTACAGTCATCATAAATTATCCTCCCTAATAAAAGAACCTATATTGCGGTCACCGCAACCCAAAAAGAAACTTTCCATCACATTACCAATTATCAAGAAATAAATGGTAGCATGGAAATATATCAAAGAAAGTGAGTGATTCTTATAAATCCATGTCTCCTATGCTTCTTTATGCAACCATTTTTTTGACTCTCTTATGATCCCCCAAAATAGGAACCTGTACAGAATTACAAGCAAGAAAAAAGTATAAACAAACTCAAAGGGAGAGAATGGTTCATAATCAATTATGTATGCATTAATAAACACTATTACCAAAGAAAACAATTCCATCAAAGAATCTATAAATCTGTTTTCTTTGAACACGTCCCTTGTCTTTTTGAAATTAAAGATGTCTTTAATTTCCACACTAGAAAGTCCTTTGATTAAAGCTAAACCTATCAAGTACACACCAAAAGACATCTCAAAGGAAAAACTCAACATCTGTGTGATTACACAATAAATCAAAGTGAATAAGAATAAATACATTTTATTACTCTCCTTAACCTCTAAGTATTCCACCCCAATAGAAGGAAATATCATGTATGCGTTACCCCAAAAAACAAATAGGAGTGGTACGTATGTTTAAAAAATTTCTAGTAGTGTTAAGTGTGCTTACTATTACATTTGGTTTCTCTTCTCCAATGATTAGTCATGCCAGTCAAGGTAATAACGAGACCCCTCCAGTCAGTGTAGATAAAAAACAATTGGAATTAGCAGAGAAACTATCTAATTACTTCGAATTAGATAAGGATGGAAATATTCATTTTACAGCTGATAAAGAAACCCTTATGGAAATGGGAATTTCAGAACACGACAGTCTACTAATGACTTCAATGAAATCAGAAGAATTTAGCTTTGAAGAGAATGAGAAAAAAGGTGACATGCAGACTTTAGGTTTTGTAGGTTTACACCTCAAATTAGGACCGAAAGTTAGAAGCATGAATGCCATAGTAGCAGGTGGATTTGCAGCCGGATATATCGGTTGGTACACAAGTCGAATTGCTGCTGCCGGACCATGGGGTGCTGGAGCAGCTGCGGCTATTACTGCTGGAACTTCTGGTGCTGTTGCATGGGCAGTTAAAAACAAATATAAGAAAGTTGATGTAGGCGTAAATATTATGTTTGTTAATTTAGCATATACTGTAAAAATACCTTAAAAATAACTGTTAAGCAACAATAAATAAAAAAAGCAGGCTCCAGTAAGAGCCTGCTTACTCTTAATATAAGACTTCAACACAAAATTTTTGAAATTCCTGAAAATATTTTGGTTCTGCATTAATTAGTGGTAAGCGTATAGAAAGTGTTGCAGCGTGCAGACGATCGGTAAGCCCTCACATTCTTCTCCTAGTAAAACAACCCTTTTTACATAAAAAAGAAGCCATTAACGGCTTCTTATGTTGATTTTCACTTTTCCACTATTTTATATCCGAAATCTATAAGGCACAGTTGAAAACCTCTCTGGAATGAATTTTTATCATCTTTATCTAACATACCATCCTTGTATGTTTCAATAAAGATTATAGCGCGCGACTATTCCATTTCGGGTATGCCGGCGTGTACCGGTACTAATTTATATTCCATAATACGATTTTCTCCTTGATCCTCGACTTCAAAATACCCTTTTTATAAAGCTATTTCAATTACGGCCACATCTTCACCATTGGACTTTGTTATGAAAGAAACCTCTTCTTCTGGAATTCCCACATTTATTAAAAATGACTGAAAAGCGTGGCTGCCTTCGCCGTTATAATTACTGGCTAAACCTTGGTAAATAAATAATTTATAGGCAACAGTCTCCACATACGTATAATATCTCACTTTTTGACCATTTCTAAAATGCGTAATACGTGTGACCTTTCCTAATGTCGGCAACAATGCTAAAGCAAAGTCTAAAGTCGGTTGGCTACTCTGTTCCTGAATAATGATTGTTGCTTCTTCCTTTTGAAATGGTGGTTTAAATTCTGTATGCTGCTCTAAATATTGTTCTTTAATAATTGCCATGTCTAAATCCTCCTTTAAGTTTCATGTTAAAATAACGAATTTCAGTTTTTTGTTGTGTGGAGAGAATGCGAACAAAACAGCTGCCCTGGAAGATCCAAAATGAGCTAAAACACGAATGAAAAAGTGTGGCCAACTATACAAGCGAAACGATTTCACGAATATTGTCTTTTATCTCGTTCAAATCAGATTAAATCCTTTTAAAGTGTATAAGTTTGCCTGTTCAAGTGACTGATTAAAATTGATTGGGCTATCATAATGATTATACTGCGCTTCTTTTTTTCCGGTCCGATCGAAGAAAATCTTAAACCAGTAATAGATCGGATAGGGCCTTTGTTGAATTGTACTTCCGTCTGGCAAACGTAAATGTACATATTCAACAGTCTCTGCCGTTTCATCTTCAACATTAGGAGTCATTGCAGCGTGTTCCACAGAATCAGGTATATACTCGCATATCTCAACACGAGTATATACTAAACCAGTACGAAGCAAAAAATACCGTCTTGCGCCTGCAAGACGGTCAGTAACCTTTCCATATTTCACTCTTCCAAGGCCGATATTTCATATAATAGAATGCTTGCCCCTTCTCGACTTAACACAATACCTCAAGATAAAGTCATGTTTTGATCAGGCTCAGCACCCTTTTCGGGTGCCTTTTTTATGATATACTGTCATAAACAACCAGATCGTCTCATATGCATTGGAGTACCTTGTCCCTAATTCGTACAAAGGAGGAAACAATGGCAGACAAAAAAGTTCATTATAAGAAGGTTGCCGCTTCAGAGGATTTTCGAAAACTTCTCGAGGAAAAACGCAGATTTATCGTACCGATGACGATTTTCTTTTTTCTCTTTTACTTTTCACTTCCGGTTGCTACATCCTACTTCACCTTTTTGAACAAGCCGGCAATTGGCGCGATCTCATGGGCTTGGTTATTCGCCCTCACACAATTTGTGATGACCTGGGTATTATGTGGACTTTATGCGAGAAAAGCAGCTCAGTTTGACAAATATGTAAGCGCTTTAAAAATTGAATCGAGAGGTGATGGCGAATGAGCATGACCGCTTTTATTTTATTCATAGCGATCGTAGGGCTCACATTGGTCATCACATATTTTGCTGCGAAGAAAACGAGCAATGCGAGCGATTTTTACACAGCAGGTGGAGGTCTGACTGGATTTCAGAACGGACTTGCCATCGCTGGGGACTATATGTCTGCCGCATCATTTTTAGGAATCGCTGGAATGATCGCGTTAAATGGATTTGATGGCTTTTTCTATAGCATTGGCTTTCTAGTAGCGTATCTTGTCGTACTTTACGTTGTAGCCGAACCGCTTCGAAATCTAGGGAAATATACGATGGCCGATATGATTGCTGCACGATTTAAGCGTCCTGCCATTCGAGGAGTTGCTGCGTTTAACACAATCACAGTCTCTACTTTTTATATGATTGCACAGCTTGTTGGGGCAGGTGCATTAATCAAGCTGCTTCTTGGCATTGATTACTGGATTGCGGTACTGATCGTCGGTGTCTTGATGACCATTTATGTCGTGTTTGGTGGCATGATCGCAACCAGCTGGGTACAGATTACAAAGGCTGTACTTCTCATGCTTGGGACACTGATTATTTCACTGCTTGTATTTGCAAAGTTTGATTTTAGCCTGCTGAAGATGTTTGAGGAGATGAAAACAGCGACCCCGCTCGGTGGGGCATTTCTTCACCCGGGAAATAAATATGATGTGCCTTTAGAGACCCTGTCTTTGAACCTTGCTCTAGTGCTTGGGACAGCAGGTTTGCCGCACATTTTGATCCGGTTTTATACGGTGAAGGATGCCATTTCTGCGCGTAAATCTGTTCTATCCGCTACGTGGATCATCGGTATTTTTTATCTAATGACAGTTTTCCTTGGCTTCGGTGCTGCTGCCTTTGTTGGAACAGAAGCGATCACAGCAGCAGATGCAGCAGGAAATATGGCCGCTCCACTGCTTGCCCAAGCCCTTGGAGGAGATTTGTTATTTGCCTTTGTTTCCGCTATTGCCTTTGCGACCATTTTGGCGGTGGTAACTGGTCTCGTCCTATCCGCCGCGTCTGCCTTTGCGCATGACTTTTATAGTCAGATCATCCGCAAAGGGAAAGCGAGTGAACGGGAACAGGTAAAAGCGGCACGCTTTGCTTCCATCGGCGTGGCCATTCTTTCTATCATTCTCGCATTATTTGCCCAATCGTTAAACGTTGCTTTCCTTGTGTCACTTGCCTTCGCAGTGGCAGCAAGTGCAAATTTACCATTGATTATCTTCACTGTCTTTTGGAAACGATTTAATTCTACAGGTGCCATTGCAGGGAGCTTAGTAGGACTGCTGAGCGCACTGATTATCGTCTCGCTCAGCCCAAGCGTCTGGGACCCATCGGGAGCAGCCATCTTTACAGGAGACCCGCTCATCCCGCTGTCGAACCCTGGAATTATCTCGATCCCACTCGGATTCCTTGCCGCTTACTTAGGCACGATCTTCTCCTCTGAAAAAGCAGATGAAGACACCTTTACAGAAATACAAGTAAAGGCACATACAGGGATGCATATGGATACCGATTCATAAGGAAGAGCCGGCTGATGAGCCGGCTTTTTTGTTTTCTTTCTCTAAAAAAGCAGCTCTCAGTAAGGGATAAACTGACCTTTTAACTTATTTTTATATTTCTCTAATCTGGCAAACCTTCTACATGTGATCAGAGAGCAGCATGTGACGAGGATCAACAGAATTTCATGCGTTTCTCCTCTATTATCAATCACACTCTTCACCTTTTTCACCTCCCCTTTTATGTTGTACAAACGCTCTGCGTCACTCATATGTTATCATGATATACACATACTGGAAATCAATTCACACGTTGAGGAACTCATATTTGTACAATGAAAAAGCTGCAAGAAAGAAGTGACATTACTGATGCGTCAGATATATTCTGCCAAGTTATTATTTGAATCCATCTCATCACCAAGCAGTATGCCCGATAAAATATTTGAAGAACGGATCATTTTGGTGCGTGCAAAAAACCATCGTAAAGTAAAAGATATCATCCAAAAGAGCTTTCTAGAAGAAACCTTTGATAATGCGGCAGGTGGACAAACGACCAAAAAATTAGCAGCTATATTAGATGTCTTTGAGCTTCTAGATGACTTAGATCAAGAACCACTGCATTTAAGTGAAGTGTACAGCCGCCACCTTATTTTTGATAAAGAAACTTCGGTGAAAGAAGCCATCGAGGCTTATTCTTTAGACAAATAAAAGAAGCCGGCAGGTGAGCCGGCTTTCAGATTGTTGACAAAGGGCTAAAATGATCTTGATTTTAGCCCTTTGTCTTCTTTTCAGCGTGATAGAAAACCTTTGCATTCTAGGAAGGACGAGCACCGGAACAGAGCGAATTTGACATTCGTGAGTACCGGCGCGCAGGACTGACACCGAATGCGAGGGTTTGTCTACACGCTGGAAGCCGGCTGATGAGCCGGCTTTTTAATAGCGCTGAAATAACTCTGGATTTTTCGGAACGTTTTCTAAATAAACGATTTTTCCTTTGTCGTCCAGTTCTGCAATATCAATTCCTTCTGCTGTATAAACACGGCCATCCGAAAGTTTCCCGCAAACGGCCCAGTTGGTTTCATACTTTCCGTCTTCTCTTTTTTTCCATCCATCCCACATATGCTTGATGTCTTCATGCACGTGGAAAAATGTGTTTAAAAACTGTGTAAACGCTTGGATCCCAGGCTTCTCTGCACCATTTAAGACAATCATGACATCGTCAGAAAACAATGCGAGCAATTCATCCATTTGTTCTTGCCCTTTTCCAGCTTCATCGTAGCGGCGAAAATACGTATCGAGAACTTCCATTGTTCATTCTCCTTTATTTACCTGTCATTTCGACAATAATCGAACAATTTGATTGTACACAATTGTTTCACACCTGTCTATTTTCCCCGAAATCAGAAAAGACATGAATTGAGTCAATCCATGTCTCCTCCAGATTAAAGTAATGCTTTTTCTGATGTTACAAGTGCTTTCAATTCTTCTGCTGCTTTCTTAGGGTCAGCACTCTGGCTAATGGCACTGATGATGCTGATACCATCTGCCCCTGCTTGTATGACTGGTGCTGCATTATCGTATGCGATACCCCCGATGCCAACAATCGGAATATGAAGACCATGATGACGCACTTCCGTGATCAATGATACTCCTTGGACACTGCGTGTATCCTTTTTCGTTTCTGTTGGATAAACTGGGCCCATGCCGACATAATCTGCGCCGTCCTTCATGGCTTGTTTTACTTCATCTAGGTTATGCGTAGACACACCTAATATTTTATTCCCTATTTTTTGTCTGACGTCTACTGCATTTGTATCTTCCTGGCCAACATGAACGCCATCTGCATCAAGATCTATCGCTAGCTGCACATCATCATTTACAATAAACGGAACATTCGCTTCTTGGCAAAGTACTTGAAGTTGGCGAGCCAATTGTTTCTTCTCTTCTCCTTGCAAGGCTCCCTCACCCTTTTCTCGAAATTGAAACATGGTGATCCCGCCTTGAATCGCCTCTTTCAAAACATCAAGCGGTTGCCGGCTTGTATTCGCTGTTCCCATAATAAAATAAACCGATAATTGCTGTTTGATTTGCTGTTGATCAGCCTTTGTCATGTGACATTCCCCCTATTTTCCCTAGCGTTAACACATCATCGCCAGTTGTGTGTGAGAGTGCATTGAGCAATTCCATTTGAAACGTACCTGGCCCTTTATTCTGGGTGTACTGAGCTGCCTTTTCAGCTGCGACACCATAAAACAATAGAGCAGCTGCCGACGCGTGAAGCGGCCTTTCACCTGCTGCACAAAATGCCCCGATGACAGACGTCAGTAAACAGCCGGTTCCCGTCACCTTGGTGAGCCATTCATGTCCATTATGAATAGACAACACGTCCTCTCCATCTGACACTACATCGACTTTCCCAGTGATCACCACAACGGTCTGAAGTGTCCTCGCCGCTTGTTTGACTAGTGCCGATACATCTCCGTTCGTTGCTTTCGCATCCACGCCTTTTGACTCCCAGCCATCCACTTCAAGTAAATGAGCAATTTCTGCAGCGTTCCCTCTGACAACTGTCATGTTCACTTGCTCTAACAGCTGTTTTGCCGCTTTCATTCGAAACGCTGTCGCACCAACGCCGACAGGATCTAATAGAACAGGTATCCCTTTTTTATTGGCAGATTGTCCAGCCAGAATCATGGCCTCCACCGTCTCCTTGGTCAGTGTGCCAATATTCAGCACAAGCGCATCGGCTAATTGCGCCATTTCAGCCACTTCTTCTTTGGCATTTGCCATGACTGGCGAAGCGCCTAAAGCAAGCAGACCATTCGCTGTAAAGTTCGTCACGACTTGGTTGGTGATATTATGGACGAGTGGATTTTCCGCTCGAACCTTTTCCAATAAATGAGACACGTCACTTGTTTTCATCCATATCATCCTCCCTTTTACTCTGCTCCCCACACATAGGATTTCGTATGCTTTAACCATTCTCTTGCCGCAAACGACAAATAGCGATCCTTTCGCCAAATGACTCCTAAATGCCATGGGATCGACGTGTTTAAGGAAATGACTTTCACCTTTTCAGGATCAAGATCACGGCAGATCCGCTCAGGCAGAAGGCCAATTCCCAAGTTCTCGGCTACCATCTCACTAATGAAATCCCATTGAGACGTTTCATAAATGACATTGGGCCGGAAGCCCGCATTCATACATTCATTCAATATCCGGCTATGCAGAACAAAGTCTTCTCGAAAGAAAATAAAGGACTCTTCCTTTAAATCAGCTAAATCAACCTTATCTCGACCTGCCATCGGATGTGATGGATGCGTCACGAGCTTCATGTCCTCTTTAATAATGGTGTACGTATGAAAGATTTTATCATTTGCAGGCAGAACAATGACACCAATATCTAACGAACCATCCTCGACCCCTTCCTCTACTTTAATAGATCCGTGCTCCACTAGTTGAAATGTGACATCTGGATACTGCTGGCGGAATTCTCCCATGACATTCGGGAAAAAACTCGATCCAATCATCGGTGGCAGCCCGATGCGAATATGTCCTTTTTTGACATTCATTAAATCATTTAGCTCGCTCGTTAAATTTTGAAATGATTGTGTGATTTCACTCGCCTGGGTATACATCGTTTGTCCAGCATCTGTCATTTCAACCTGCCGGCCATTCCGATAAAACAACTGCACCCCCAGCTCATCCTCGAGATTTTTGACCATCTTGGAAATGGTAGGCTGCGACACATAAAGAGATTGTGATGCTTTTGTGAAGCTTTTTAACCTCGCCACTTCTAAGAAATATGTTAAATGTCTAATGTCCACATGACTCATCCTTCCTATAGACAAAAGGAATACTAATTATTCGATATATGTATTTTACCTATAACTGAACGTGCTGTACACTTTAAAGTAAGCTAATCAATTGGAACGTTGTCATGTTTTTGTGAAACAGTGAACAAATTATATAGAAAAAGGAGTGAACAGAAAGTGAAATTGCTCAAAACGCCGCTGATTGCTGTCCTTCAGATTATGGCTTTGTTTGTTTTTGCGAAATTGATGAATGTGCTCGCGGCCTTTTTGCATTTAAGAATACCGGGTACGATTTTAGGCATTCTGGTCATTTTCTTATTACTTCATTTTAAAATTATTCAATTAAAGTGGATTGAACTTGGTGCCGTATGGCTGCTCGGAGAACTGCTGCTATTCTTTATCCCATCGGCCGTTGGTGTCATTGATTATGGAACATTGCTTTCTCAATCTGGTACAAGTATTGTCCTTGTCGTCTTACTGAGTACCTTTGTCGTCATGCTCTCGACTGGTATCATGACGCAAATGATTGCGAAAAGAAAGGAGCGAAAAAAGCTATGTTAGTTGGCGCACTATTTCTGATCTTAACAGTTCTTTTATATCTCGGATCAAAAGCGGTGTATAAACGACATCCGAAGGTCTATGTCTCCCCATTACTTGTGACACCGCTTGTCCTTGTCGTCTTTCTGTTAATCGTCAATATTCCTTACGACGCATACAATCAAGGCGGGAAATGGCTCACGAATATGCTTCAGCCTGCGACTGTTGCTTTCGCCATTCCCCTCTATAAGTATTTTCACATTCTGAAGAAGCATGCAGTGGAAATTATTTTGAATGTGGCTTGCGGTTCTGTCATTGCGATTCTATCTACGGCATTTATCGCGAAGTTGTTTCATTTGGATACAGGCCTTATTGAAAGTCTTGTCCCAAGGTCGGTCACAACACCAGTGGCGATGAGTGTGTCAGAAATGATTGGCGGGATGCCGTCCGTTACGGCAGTATTCGTCATATTAACCGCACTGTTTGGGTCAATCATCGGTCCAATGATCATTCGTTATTTCCGTATTGATAATGACATTGCCATGGGCGTCCTGCTTGGTACAGGTGCACACGGGGCAGGAACATCGAAGGCATTTGAAATGAGCTCCGTCTCAGGGACGATCTCAAGTGTGTCGATGATTCTTTCAGCCATCATTACTTTATGTGCAGCGCCTATCCTCATGTCGTTTGCCTTATAAAAAAAGCCATTTCCCTTTATCGGAAAATGGCTTTTTTCTTATGCTTGTATGAAGACAACCTTTAAATAATTTCCTTCAGGATAATTCTTCGTCGTACGGAAATCCTCAGGAAGTGTATATTCTTCAAGGATACGATAGGTTTGCCCTGATTCTTTAAAGGCCTGCGCAATAAATCCTTTGAATTTCTTCATACCAAATGCACTGCTATTCGTTGATGCCACAATGACGCCGTTCTCAGCTGTGATTTGGATGGCTTCTTTTAATAGCTTCTTATAATCCTTCGCCGCACTAAATGTGTGCTTTTTCGTGCGTGCAAAGGAAGGCGGGTCTAAGATGACAAGATCATAGGTCCATCCTTTTTTCGCAGCAAACGGAAAGTACTTAAAGACGTCCATGACTTTCATATCCTGCCCGTCCACATCTATATCGTTGACTTCAAACTGTTCAGATGTTTTTTTCAAACTGCGGTTTGCGACATCTACACTTGTCGTCCGGCTCGCTCCGCCAAGTGCTGCTGCTACGGAGAAAGCGCCTGTGTAAGAAAATGTATTGAGCACGGTCTTTCCTTTTGCATAACGATCTCGAATTGCTTTTCTCACATGACGTTGATCAAGAAAAATGCCTGTCATCGCACCATCATTTAAGTAAACCGCTATGTTCATGCCATTTTCTTTCACGATGAGAGGGAATTCACCTTTCTCTCCCTTTACAAAATCATCATCTTCTATATACTGTCCAGACGTATCAAATCGTTTCTTTTCATAAATGCCTTTATAGTCTGGATATACATGCTCAAGTGCAGCCAATACTTCCGCCTTGAATGTATACACTCCTTCGCTATACCACTGGATGAGATAGAAACCGTCATAATGATCAATCGTGAACCCGCCAATGCCATCTCCCTCTCCGTTGAACACACGGAAAGCAGTCGTCTGTGCATCACGAAATAAATGCGTTCTGCTTTTCTCTGCCTGCTCAAGCTTGGAGACAAAAAAGGCGTGGTCTATTTTTTCGTTAGCATCAATAGTAAGTACCCAGCCGATCCCTTTATTTTGCACACCATAATATCCTTTTCCCAAAAAGGCGCCTCGCTCATCCACCCATTCAATCAGCTCGCCTTCTTTCACACCGTTTACATGTGATACAGCATCTTTAGAAATGAGCGGATATCCCTTTTTCACTTGTTCTGCAAATGTTTGTTTTAATGAGATTTTTTTCATTCGTGTCATCCTTATCCTAAATTGACTCTCTCTATCCTATCATAATGAATGTATACGTTACTTCTATTATGATAAGATGAGGAGAAAAATATCAACACACCATAGAGGAGGCTCTTTTTTTGACGACATTACGATTAGATCATACAGGTATTATGGTTTCAAATATTGATACGTCCATTGATTTTTATGAAAAAGTCGTGGGCATGAAATTAAAGGATCGCATCACTCATACAAACGGAATCATTGAGCTTGCATTTCTCGGCTTTAAAGATGAGGCAGAAACGGAAATTGAGCTCATCCAAGGGTACAGCAGCGATCTGCCATCTGAAGGAAAGGTTCACCATCTTGCCTTTACAACAGACAATATTCATGCTGAATTCAATCGTATTCAAAAGCTGCAAATCGAATTAATTGATGAAGAAATTACGACGCTACCAAATGGATACTGCTACTTCTTTTTCAGAGGGCCAGACCAAGAATGGATCGAATTCTTCCAGCGCTAATATTTCCTAGGAAATGGGACCGGCTATGCCCCATAAAAGAAAAAGAGTAAGAGCATCCATATGCCCTTACTCTTTTTTTATAACACCTTACTAAGAAATGATTTTGTACGCTCATGCTGCGGGTTTCCAAAGAGAGCCTCCGGTTTGTCTTCCTCGACAATATATCCGCCATCCATAAAGATCACGCGGTCTCCTACCTCTCTCGCAAAGCCCATTTCATGTGTGACCACAATCATTGTCATGCCTTCGACGGCTAATTGTTTCATAACTGCTAATACATCCCCGACAACTTCAGGGTCAAGAGCAGATGTCGGTTCATCGAATAATAACACTTTCGGGTCCATTGCCAAGGCTCTTGCGATGGCGACACGCTGTTTTTGTCCACCAGATAATTGGTTAGGGTAGCTTTTGGCTTTGTCTTTTAAGCCAACCTTTTCAAGCAGGTCCATCGCTTTATCGACTGCCGCCTTCTTGTCGGTACCTTTTACCTTCATCGGTGCGATCGTGATGTTTTCTAAAACGGTTTTATGAGGAAATAAATTAAAGTGCTGAAACACCATCCCCACTTCTTGACGTACTTTATTGATATTCACCTTAGGATCTGTAATCGTATGTCCGTGGACAACGACTTCACCTGCCGTAATATCTTCTAATTTATTGAGACATCTTAGAAACGTGCTTTTACCTGATCCAGAAGGACCAATCACACACACTACTTCCTTTTCTTCGATGACTGCATTAATATCCTTTAACACTTCGTGATCGCCAAAGGATTTCTTTAAATTTTTCACCGTAATCATACTCATTTGATATCAAATCTCCTTTCTGCGTAGCTAGCCAGTAGAGAAAGTAAATAAATGATCACGAAATAAATGATACCGACAATGAGCCAGACATTCAAAGGATCAAATGTTGCCGATGCCTGTACTTGTCCCCGCTGCATAATATCGGCAATTCCGATAATTGATAAGAGAGACGTGTCCTTCAAGCTGATGATGGCTTGGTTTGTAATGGCTGGAAGCATGCGGCGAAATGCCTGCGGAAGGACGATAAAGCGCATGTTTTGTCCCCCTGTAAAACCTAAGGAACGTGCAGCTTCTGTTTGTCCTTTATCAATAGACTGAATCCCAGCACGAATAATTTCTGAGAAATAAGCCCCTGCATTAATCGCTACTGTAATAATCCCTGCCGGCACTCGATCAAGCGATATGAATTCAAGTGTATTCAAACCAAAGTAAATGAAGAATAGCTGTACGATAAATGGTGTGCCTCGGATGGCATTGACAAAGACGAGTGCGATGAAATTTAAGATTTTAAAAGGTGACAGACGGAATAATGCCACTATTAAACCGATGATAAATCCTAAAATGATAGCAACAACAAAGATATATAAAGTGGTTTGCAAACCATCCATTAAATACGGAAATGCATTAATAATCGTGTCCATGTTTCTCCCTCCCTAATTCACATACAGCGCATCATAAAGAAAGCGCGCTCGAAGCGCGCCTCGCTTGTGTTATGACTTCAAATATTTATCGATAATTTTGTCATATTCACCGTTTTTCTTTAGGTTCTCTAGACCTTTATTGATCTTTTTCAATAGGTCTTGGTTTTTCCCCTTCATCACAGAGATACCATACTGGTCTCCATTCAATCGGTCTCCAACTGTTTTCAAGTTTAAATCTTGTTGTGCAATTGCATACGTAATGACAGGATAATCCTCTATTAAGGCATCTGCATTTCCGTTTGAAACTTCTTGGAACATCGATGGGCTGTCATTAAATTGAACCACTTCATACCCATATTTATCTGCGTTATCTGATGCAAATTTTGCACCCGTCGTCCCATTTTTAACAGCTAGCTTTTTCCCCTTTAAATCATCAATTGATTTGATACTGCTGTCCTTTTTCACAACAACTGTCAATCCAGCGTCGAAATACGGATCTGAGAAATCCACCTTCTTCTTACGCTCATCTGTAATACTCATCCCGCCCATCCCTACATCAAGCTGGCCTGCCTGCATTGCTGGAATAATGCCTGAGAAGTCCATAGCTTCAAGTTTCACTTTGAAGTCTTGGTCTTTCGCGATGGCGTTAATCAGATCAACGTCTATCCCTTCATAATTACCGCCCTTTTCAAATTCAAACGGCGGATATGTTGTATCTATCCCTATTTTATATGTGCCTTTGCCTTCTCCCGAACCGCTGTCCGATTTTGATCCACAGGCTGCCATGACGAGCACAACAATGAGTCCCATGATCAGTAACATCGATTTTTTCATAAAACACGACCCCCTATTGTCAGTTTTGTCTAAATATTCGCAATACCAATAATACTATACCACGCTAAAGCTATAGTGTGTGATACTTTTTATCAATACCAAAGATCCATACAATCCTAGATCAATAGTCTCTTTAAATTTTACTTTTTTGCGAATAACTCATTTTATTCTAAAAGAAGAGCGATTCACAATCATAATGTGAGATAACCTTACAAAAAACGAGAGATCACCTTGAAAACCACCGTTTTTTCTAACATACGAAAACAGATGCTTGAATGACCTTCTTCTCTCTATTGATATCGTAATATATTTTTTCTAAAACCCTCTTTTTACCTAAAAATATGTAAGCGTATACAAAAAAGCACCTGATCCCTATTTCTTTCACAATTGGTTGAATTTACATCAAAAAACATGTTTTACAAATTGCGAGAGAGCGCTTAAAATATAAGAAGATACTGAATATGGAAAGTGAATTCAGATGAACGGAAATCGAACGAGATGGATAGATGAAGAAAGGAGGATATAAATTGGCAGAAACAGGTGTTTTGTCGTCCGTTGATGTAGCGAATATGTTAAATGACTGGTATGTCATGATGAAAAAAAGAGAAATACAAGGTGCGATCCAGCTAAAAGAAGAGATTCTTCAAGCGTTTGATCGCATGGAAGAGAATCAAGACGTCTTACTTTACTATCAATTGCTAGAGTACCGTTTTAAGGATCTCATTGAAGATACAGCCTCGTTGGATCATAGTCTTTTTGTTGATGAAAATGCAATCCGTACAGATGACATGCTCAGCTACTATTTCTATTTCTTTAAAGGGATGTATGAAATGCGCAGAGGCAATCAGGATACGGCATTTCACCTTTTAAAATTGGCAGAGGATAAATTAGATCTCGTCCACGATGACATTGAAAAAGCAGAATTTCATTATAAAACAGGGTGTCTTTACTATAATATAAGATCCTCGTTCCTCTCCATACACCACTTGAAAATGGCTTCATCTATTTATGACGCAGATCCATGTTATGTGAAAAAATCAATCAGCTGTCAAATGATGCTCGCTTTGAATTATGCTGATCAATCAAAATATGATGAGGCAGAGTCATTATTTGAAGAAGTGATTCATTCACTAGAACAAATGGAAGACCCAGATTTACTTGGTCATGCGTATTGCAATGCAGCTTTTATTAAAAGTCTTAGAAATGAATACAGTGCAGCTGTGCCGCTCCTAGAAAAAGCTTTATTGATCGAGACATTTGAAACGTCTTCTCCAGGCGGCTACTTACTAGCCATGTATGCCTACACAAAAGCACTATTCAAGCTGAAAAAGCCTGGTTTGTTCCACTATTATGTACAGCTTTCACTTCAAAAAGCAGAAACTTTAAAGCAACGAAATATTTCACTTAAATTATCTATTTTAGAAACACTTATGCTTCAGCCAGACAACATGATAGAGCAAATCAAGTCTTATTGTGATCAATTAGAATCTATGAATTTTCTTGTCGATCTTGAAGCCATCTGTCAGGATGCAGCTGCTTACTTAACGGATCTGGGACTTCATGAAGAATCCACTTATTTCTGGAACAAGGCGTTGTCCTTAAAAACTTGTTAAGAATATGGAGTGATGTATGATGAAAAAATGGCTTATCACAACTGCGATTTTGACACTCTTGATAACAGGTGTCTCCATTGGCGCTTCTATCCAAAAAAACAGCCAATCTGCACAATCTCAAGATATCATTCAAAAGAGAGACCGCGGCACCAATCCTTAAACATGAAAAGAGCAGCTGTGAATATCGCAGCTGCTCTTTTTTATGGGTTAATCAATTTCTCGTTTAATATTTTGCATTTTTTCATCTAAGTAATGGGCGATATCTGCCGCTTCCTTCAGTTCATCGGTTAGCTGATGAGGGACATCGTTTTGCAGTTTATAATAGATTTTATGTTCAAGGCTCGCCCAAAAATCCATCGCTATGGTCCGCACCTGAATCTCAACCTTCACATGCTCCACCCGATTCGTTAAGTACACAGGGATCTCCACAATTAAATGAAGACTTCTGTAGCCATTTGGTTTTGGATGTTGAATGTAATCCTTCACTTCAAGGATTTTCAGATCCTCTCTTTGCCTCAATACATCCATAATATTATAGATATCTTGAATAAAGGAGCAGATGATACGGACACCTGCGATATCATGAATATACTCCTTGGCACATTGTGTTGTGATGTCGCACCCTTTTCTTGCTAATTTATTTACAATGCTTTCAAAGGATTTGATCCGTGATTTTGTATGCTCTATTGGATTGTGGCCATGGATTAAATTATATTCCTGGCTGATGATTGAAAACTTCGTATCCATTTCATCTAATGCAAATTTATATACTAATAATTCATTTTTCCAGTCTTCCATGACGTTCTTCAAATCTTCTACATGAGTTGCTGACATATTCATTTCTATTTGTCATCTCCTTTTGGGAAACGGCGGCTGCACCGCTTTCCGTTTACTAGACGGAGACAGGACTCGAAAGGTTTTAAAAAATACGTCGTCAGCCTCGCTGTTTATAATATGTCAACGCCAGCGCAAGGGCGAGTACAGAGCCTTTCACAATATCCATCGCATAATAAGGGACAGACATCATCACAAGCCCATTTTGCAAAATTCCGATGAGCACAGCCCCAATAAACGTACCAAATGCATTTGGTTTTCCTGCTCCCATGACGGAAAAACCGATAAAAGCTGCCGCTACGCCATCCATTAAATATGGTGTGCCCGCATTTATTTCCGCTGTCATTACCCTTGATGCCAGCACAATACCGCCGATTGCCGCAAATAAAGCCGAAAGCAGATATGCCGCGATTTTATATTTATTCACATGAATACCGGACAATCGAGCCGCTTCCTTATTCCCTCCAATGATGTACATAAATCGTCCGTGCTTTGTGTAGGTCATGAAAACATGTGCAAATAGCACAATCACTGCCATTAAGAGAATGATATATGGCACCTGTCCGATTTTGCTGAAAAAGGCAGGAATTGTACCCGTTGAGAATGTACCGTCAGGCAGCACCATGTTTTCAGAAATGGTCGCCCCTTTCGTATACGTCTGAGCCAGCCCTTGAATGATAAACATCATGGCTAATGTCATGAGCATATCTGGAATTTTCATTTTGACAATCATCAAGGCATTAAGTAAACCAACAATAAGGGCAGCCGCTAGCGCAGAGAGGATCGCAATCAGCGGGTTTTGCGAAAACCACACAAACATAGAAATCACGATTGCATTCGATAACGTTGCGACTGATCCGACTGATAGATCAAAGCCGTTGACTGCCAAGGAGATGGTAAGGCCCACCGCAATAATGGTCACAATGGAGATAGACCGTAAAATATTGATGATATTCCCTGATTGCAAAAACGCTGGATTCGCTGCCGCAAATACCACAATCAATACAACAATGGTTAAGATCGTGCCATATCGATAAAAGAAATCAAATAGATGAAAGGATGGCCGCTGCTTTTTCGTTTGCTGCACAGGGGCTGGAATTTGTTGTTCACTCATGATTGTCCTCCTGTTGAATGATATAAAAGCTCTTCCTCAGTCGTTGGGGCAGTCATTTCCCGGGCAATGCTGCCATCATACAGCACATAGACTCGGTCTGCGATCCCTGCAATCTCCGACAGCTCACTTGACGCATAAATCACAGATTTCCCGCGGGCGGCAAGCTCTGCAATCAGCGTGAAAATATCTTTTTTCGCTCCAACATCAACACCTTTAGTCGGTTCATCAAAGAGATAGACATCCGCTTCAGCCAGCAGCCATTTTCCAATGGCAATCTTCTGTTGATTTCCACCGGATAGATGCTTCACCTTTGCTTCAAGAGATGGGGTTTTGACGCCAAGTCGTTTGACGATTTCGTCTGCTTCCCGCTTTTCCTTCGAACGATGTAAGAAGCTGAACACGCTTGAGAATGAACGAAGACTTGCGGCCGTTAAGTTCCACCCCACGCTCTCTTCCGTCAGGATCCCTTCCTTTCTCCGTTCTTCTGGCACAAGGGCCATTCCAGCTCTCACGGCTTGATGAGGCGATGCGATATGAACAGTTTGACCATGAAGCTGTACAGTCCCCGTCGTTTTTTCTGAGGCGCCGAAAAGGGCTTTACACAATTCCGTTTTTCCAGCACCGACAAGGCCTGCAATTCCGAGAATTTCACCCTTTTTCACATGAAGATGAATATTGCGTAATTTATGCTGGTCGTTTAGCTGCTTCACTTCAAGGGCAATAGGTGCATCCATCAACGGTGTACGAGGCGGGAATTGCTCCTCTAATGGCGCACCAAGCATTTCTTCAATGATCTGCTGCGGATCTGTATTTTGAACAAGATGAGCTGCGACATCGGTTCCATTTCGCATCACTGTCAGTTCATCACAAATGGTGAAAATTTCAGGCATACGATGAGAGATAAACACAATGCCCGTTCCATTCTGTTTCAGCCGGTCAATCATTGAAAATAACTTGTTTGTTTCTGTATGACTTAGCGGGGCCGTTGGTTCATCTAAAATTAAAATTCTACATTTAATTGAAACGGCCTTGGCGATGAGCACCATCTGTTTTTCCGCAAGGGTTAGATCACTCACAAGGCGTTTTGTGGAGATGTCGATGTCCAGTTCTTTTAATCGTTGAGCTGCCTTACGGTGCAGCTCTTTCCAGTCGACAAATGTTTTTTTCTCAATCTGATGTATCATCATATTCTCACCAACACTTAAGTAGGGAACGAGAGCTGTGTCCACTTCTTGATGAACCGTCTGCACACCATATGAGGCCGCATCCTTTGGGGTTTGGATCGATGCCGCCTGACCATTGATTTGGATGCTTCCTTCATAGTGCGAATGAGCGCCAGAAAGAACTTTCATTAACGTGGACTTCCCAGCACCATTCGCTCCAATCAGTGCATGAACTGTCCCTTTTTTTAATGTGAAATTCACTTGATCTAACGCTTTTACTCCTGGGAATTCAATCGAAATATGTTTCATACAAACTAGCGGCGAAGTCATAGATGTCCTCCTTCTCATGATCATCATCTGAAAAACGAAACACCCTCTATAGAAGAGAGTGCACGGCGTTTATTTTGAATAATGCTTCTTCAAGGTCTTCATCCAATCTTCTTCAAAGGCAGTCGATGAACCGAACCCCTTCACTTCGTCTGCAAGATTGACCATATTGATGGCCTTTCCTGATTGTTGAAGCTGTTTTTGTGAGATGAGAGAGGCCTCAAGGTCATAGGAAGACGGGGTTTTCTCACCCGCTATTTTCTTCGCAAGAATTCTCACGTCAACTGCGCCAATAAGCTTCGGATCAATGGACTGTCTTTTGCTGTCATTTCTTGAAGATCAGCATTTGACACATCAATCCCATAAATCTTCACTTCTGTTCTTCCTGCTTCCTTTAGCGCTCTTGCTGCGCCAATGGCAAAGGCATCCCACGTGGCAAAAATAGCATCAAGTTTACCCTTTGGATATTTATTCAGCATCGCTGCTACTGCATTTTGTGTTTGAACAGACGTATCAGAGGAGGCAATACCAAAGCGGTCAAGTTCCTTGATCCCTGAATGTTGTTTGAGCGTTTCTTGATAGACCTTGTTTCGTCTCACCATTGGCGGGAATCCATCTACCCAGAGGTACGCAATATTTGCTGTTCCTTTAAAATTAGACACGAGTGCGTCTAGTGATTTTTTCGCTAATTGTTCGTCATCTTGAGACGTCACTGTGACCCCTTTGATGTCCTTCAGCTTAGGATTTGAATCGAACGCTACGACTGGAATGCCCTTCGCTGTGATCTTTTTCACGTCAGCGACGGTCGCCTCGTCGTCCCCATGAGAGATGATAAAACCATCATAATTTTCTTCCAGCGCCTGAGAGATCGCGTCATGGAACTTCGCTGTATCTCCATTTGCGGTGTAGACATCTACCGTAAAGCCAAGCGCTTCACCTTCTGCCTTCGTCCCAGCTAAAAACTGCGCTGTATGATCATCTCCTCCGATTTTACGGATGACTTTAATTTTGGCTCCCTGTCCCTTTGCAAATCGCTTCGGTACATTGTCAAAGGAGACCTTTTCGTTCGTATTTGCCTTTGAGCCTGCACTTGATCCAGTGCCGCAGCCTGTTAATAGGACGGTCAATACCGTTAATAATATAAAACAAGATGTAAAATACTTACGCTTCATTGCTGTTCCTCCTCAAGTTGTTTTTATTTTTCACATCGGAAAACTAGGTAAAAATGTGGGAAAACGCCAGTAAACTGTTCTCCCATTTGAAAAAGAGACGAAAAAAAAGCCTCTCTTGGAAAGAGAGGCTTGATCACCGTTGCATGAAACATGTATCGGGAATTCTTCCTCTCTTATCTGTCAAAGCTGTCACAGCTTTGCAGGAATTAGCACCAATTTCTATAGTAGAAACGGTTGCCGGGCGTCATAGGGCCAGTCCCTCTGCCTCTCTTGATAAGAGATCCGTTATGAAATTTTGTTTTCGTTGAAATGTCTTCTTTACTTTAATGTGATGTCACATTAATGTCAATGATTTTTTTGAAAATTTAAAACAATGAGTTTGTGGCTCAGACATACTTAACTTCCGATGATTTTCTTAGCAGGTGATGATTTCTTCAGGCGAAAATCATATTTTTTCTCACTCACAAATTGTGGATTGAGGTGTGCTGATCCTTTATCTTGGCCGCTTTTAGAGAGATACGTTTTGTAACCTTCCATCCATTTCCCGCGCCATACCCACTGTGATGCTTTCGCACCTTTGCGGTCGTCATACACGTTCTTCTGGAAGGTATTCTTTTGATTTACTCCATAAAGATTCACGACTAAGTAATGCGAGGTACTCGCTGTCATGATATTGTTCGTGATTCGATTGTTCACGGCTTGATATTGCATCAACAATTGACCGCCTTCTAAGCCGGCTGTGTCATTTTTGTATAAAATATTATGTGAGATCGTCGTATTTGTTGTTCCGCCTCGCTTTTTATCATAACCGCCAATTGAAATGCCTGTATAACGGTTCAAATACACTTGATTGTGTTCAATGCGAATACGATCTGCCATTTTTCCTTTATGTTCACTTGTGACTTCAATCCCTAGGTCATTATGATGTGTGATGTTATGATCAATCACAATGTCCTTCCCGCCATCCACATAAATTCCACCAGCAGAGATGTCTTTGCCATAGGCTGGATTTCCTACACTCGTAATCTCATACACTTTGTTTCTAGATACAACACCATTTCTGACTTGATCGTACTTTTTAGAAGGTGCTACGTTCTCAAAACCAATTAAATCAATGCCTATATTATCAGTGTGGCGGACGGTGTTATGTGTCACACGGAACTTTTTGACGTTCCCATTCAGCACAAGCGCTTCACTGAAGCCCAGCTTTAATTTTTCAACAGTATTCCCTTTGATTTCAATGTCTTCAATGGCCGCAGGAGCTTTTGTTCCATAGACCGCAATACCGTGCGCATTCCCATTTTTGTGTATCGTCTGAATGTCATACACTCGGTTGTTGAGAAGTTTGACGCCTTTCCCGCTTCCTTTGATGAAAATACCGACTGGGGTCAGATCTTCCTTATTCGTCTTGAGATGTCCCACCGTCAGACCTTTGAGGGTAATGTAATTTTTTTGATCGATCGTGACAAGACCGCCATCTGCTTGATTTCCTTTTAGTGAAGCCCCGCTAATGACAGGTTTTTCTTTTCCGTAAGCTTGAAAGATAACAGGTGCTTTCTTTGTCCCTGAATGGCGGACAATCAATTTCTCTTTGTATGTGCCGCCTCTAACATAAATGGTTGCCCCGGCTTTCGCCATACTTGCCGCTTTTTTCAGCGTGCGAAAAGGTTTTTGCTTCGTTCCTTGGTTTTTGTCGTTTCCGTTTGTCGCCACGTAATAGGCAGTTCCCTGCTTGGCGCCAGCCTCCTCCGTCATCGCTTGACAACCGAAGCTGATCACGGTCATGAATAAAATAAGTAAAATGCCTGGTATCGCTCGTTTCATCTTGTTGTTTGCTCCTTTCACTTCTCTTCTTTCTTTATCGGTTAAAAAAAAGAGGATTAAAATATGACAATGCCCCTTGCAATGTACCGGTCAAAAGGTGTATGGTTGAAAGAATATCTTACAGGAAATTTATCCGCTTTTAAATTGTCAGATTAATCAGTTAATAATGTATTTGGATTTTATTTCTTTATTAAAAAGGGGTGACATGAGGCAGACTGACGGCAGAGAGAAGGAAAGCGCTTTAACAGATTTTTCTTGTCTGAATTCCAGAAAACCTATTGCTAATATTTTGTGAAGGTATAGAATAGAATCATAATTATTTCATATTATTAGAATTTTCAAATAATCAAACAGCAAGGAGATTTACGATGCCAAAACAACCCATCCGCGTTGAACTTAGTTCAACAAAAAAACCAAAACCTCAATCTGATCAACTTGAATTCGGAAAAATCTTCACAGATCACATGTTTGTGATGGATTATTCCATTGATCAAGGCTGGTATGATCCAAGAATTATCCCTTATCAGGCCATTCCAATGGACCCAGCTTCGATGGTCTACCATTATGGGCAATCTGTTTTTGAAGGCTTGAAGGCTTATGTTTCTGAGGATCAGAAAATTCTCTTGTTCCGTCCGGAAAAGAACATGGAACGCTTAAACAGATCCAATGACCGCCTGTGCATCCCTCAAATTGATACAGAAACGGTTTTAGAGGGCTTAAATGAACTCATTCGCATTGATAAGGATTGGGTACCTGATGCAGAGGGCACTTCCTTGTATATCCGTCCATTCATTATTTCCACTGAGCCGTATTTAGGCGTTGCGCCGTCAAGCACATATAAGCTGCTCATTATCCTATCTCCAGTGGGGTCTTACTATAAAGAAGGCATCCATCCTGTCAAAATTGCCGTTGAAAACGAATTTGTCCGTGCCGTTAAAGGCGGAACAGGAAATGCCAAAACAGCTGGAAACTACGCCTCAAGCCTCAAGGCACAGCAAGTCGCTGAAACGAAAGGTTTTTCACAAGTTCTTTGGCTTGATGGAGTTGAGAAAAAGTACATTGAAGAAGTCGGGAGTATGAATATTTTCTTTAAAATCAATGGAGAAATCGTGACGCCTGAATTGAACGGTAGCATTTTAGAAGGCATCACACGTAACTCTGTACTTGAGCTATTAAAACACTGGGGAATTCCAGTGACAGAGCGTAAAATTTCGATTGATGAGTTAATTGAAGCACATCAATCAGGTGAGCTTGAAGAAATCTTTGGAACTGGAACAGCGGCCGTCATCTCTCCTGTCGGGGAATTAATTTATCACGATCAGCCATATGTGATTCAAGATGGTCAAACAGGTGAAGTATCGAAGAAATTGTATGAAGCCATTACGGGTATTCAAAAAGGAACACAACCAGATATCTTCGGCTGGACAGTAGAAGTCGATTCGGTCGTCAAACAAGCTTAAGCATGTAAAAGAACCTTTCAATCATGAAGGGTTCTTTTTTTGTTTATTTACCCCTCTGATATACCTTATAATGGTAATAACACATTAAGGAGTGATGGTATGTTTTTTACTTATCTACTAGCGTTCTTTGGTCTTTTCATCGGATCGATCATCATCGCTACAGGCTTCGACGATTCACCGTTCCACACCCGGTTTCTATTTAAGCTTCTCGGAATTTCTATCTTTGTTCTTTCTATTACTTTTGTAAAGGTTAGACGAAAAAGGTTACGCAACAAAAAGGGGAAATAGACTTAGATGTCCAGTCAGCCTTCCATCAAATCGTGCACCAAAACAAGACCGATACACCCACAATCGCCCCTATATATATCCACTGTTTCCCTTTGATGCTCCGCTTTCTTTCGATCAGTAAAAAAATCTCTGGTAAAAAGACGATGATGATTTCTATGATAAAGACAAGATAATAAACAAACGGCATCGGCTGAAAATCAAAGTCTCTTTCATCTCCACCAATCGTTGCGAAATACATCAACAGGTTGGTCACTGGAAAGGTAAAACAAACGAGCAGGCGAAGAACATAAATCCATACATACTGTCTATGACGAATAAGACCAATAAAAGAAGCGATGATGCCATACAAAAACAAGACCACTGTGCCATAACTCAACAGAGGTTGAACGATAAAGCCGTAAAGCATTAAACCAATTGCAACCATACTCAAACCGTCCTTTCTTTGAAGCCATACATGCTGTTTTTTATATCATACACTTCTTTCTTGAATTTCCATATGGGGCAATGATTAAAAAACGACCCCATAAAGGGGCCATTTTGTTTTACGCTTTGACTGATTTGAAGAATTGCGGTAAATATTCACGATGTGCTTCGAGCATTTCATCTAAAATTTGCTTTGCAATTTCGTCAGAAGGGACAAGCGGATTGATCGTCATCGCTACAAGAGCCGTCTCGTAATCTCCTGTGACTGCCGCTTCTGCTGCCACACGCTCGAATGATTTGATTTGTTGAACGAGCCCTCTCACAGCTACAGGCAGATCACCCGTCGCGATTGGTTTTGGTCCGTCCTTCGTAATGATACAGTTCACTTCAACCGCTGAATCAGCCGGAATGCTGGCAATCGCCCCTCTGTTCACTGTATTGACTGGTTGGATGTCATGCTTATCATTATAGATGGAGCTGATTAAGTTACATGCCGCATCACTGTAATATGCCCCGCCTCTTTTTTCGAGCTGTGGTGGTTTAATCGATAATTCAGGATCTTTATAGAGCTCAAATAATTCGTGCTCGACCTGCTGGACAACCTCTGCTCTTGTTCCTTTTTCTTGGGCTGCTTTTTGCTCTTCTTCCAGCATATCTTTTGTTTTATAGTAATAGCGATGATACGGACATGGGATCACTCCTAATCCTTTTACAAAAGAAGGTTCCCAGTTTTTCGCTTCAATGTTCTTCATAGACCACTGACTATTCGGATTTCCTAATTCATCGAGTACTTGATCCATAATGCTGACCCCGTCTAAATACACGTCTAATCCATAGACCATGTGATTGAGGCCGGCAAACTGTACCTCGATCCGTTCAACATCCACATCAAGCGCCTTGGCAATCCCCATTTTCATCCCAATTGGGACATTGCATAGTCCGACTACTTTTTTTAGATTAGTGTAGCGCAGCACAGCTTCTGTGACCATGCCGGCTGGATTTGTAAAATTCACAAGCCATGCATCTGGACAAAGCTCTTCCATATCCTTCACGATATCTAGAATGACTGGGATGGTTCGAAGGCCTTTAAATAAGCCGCCTGGTCCGTTCGTTTCCTGACCGATGACGCCGTATTTAAGTGGGATTCTCTCATCCTTAGCCCGTGCTTCCAGCAGTCCTACACGAAATTGTGTTGTCACGAAATCTGCGTCCTTCAGGGCTTCCCGGCGGTCAAGCGTCAGGTGTACCTCAATCGGCAGACCGGCTTTTTCGACCATACGTTTCGCGAGAGCACCCACGATGTTTAACTTTTCCTGACCCGCTTCAATATCCACGAGCCATAATTCCTTTATAGGCAATTCATGATATCGTTTGATAAATCCTTCGACAAGCTCAGGCGTATAGCTTGATCCTCCGCCTATTGTGACAATTTTGATTCCATCTTTCATGAATTGACACCTCCGAGTTGCTTCATTTTTTCATGGAGCTCGATGATTTCCGCCGCAAGCTCCTTGACGGTCATTGCGTTCATGAGATGATCCTGTGCATGGATCATTAAGAGGCTAATATCGGTCTTTTCTCCTCTAATTTCTCCTTGGATCAGCTCTGTCTGTGCGTGATGCGCCTCATTTAACGCGTCTTGTGCTTCCTGCAATTTTTGCTTCGCCTCATCAAAATTCCCTTGCTTTGCACATGTAATGGCCTCCATCGCAGAGCTTCTGCCATTCCCGCCGTGTAAGATGAGTTGAAACACAATTTGTTCCATTTCCATCGGCCGCATCCCCCTTGTTTCCTCTATTACATGCTGACGACATTTTCATCAGTTGTTGCATTTGTTTCTAGTTCACTTTCTTCTTTTAATTTCTGCTTATCCCACATTCTAAAGAATGGGTAGTATAAAGCGAATGACAACGCTAGGTTAATCAGCTGCATGACAGCACCTGAGATTTTGCCTCCTGTGGCGAGATAGCCTGAAATGATAGGCGGCATCGTCCATGGGACCGCAATCCCCGCCGGTTTTGCGACAAGCCCTGTGCTCATTCCGATATATGTCGTGATGATCATCATGATAGGCGTAAGGATAAACGGAATCAGAAGCATTGGATTCATAACAATCGGCATTCCAAAGATGATCGGTTCGTTGATGTTAAAGATGGCTGGCCCAATGGCAAGTCGGCCAAGCTGTTTCATTTGTTTACTTCTGGCACGTAAGATCATCGTCAGCACCAAGGCAAGCGTTGCACCGCTACCGCCGACATTGATGAAGATTTCAAAGAACTGCGCTGTGAAGATATTTGGCAGCACTTCTCCTGCTTGGAATGCGAGACGGTTCTCATCCATCGCACCGAGCCAAATTGGGCCCATGACGCCGCCGACAATGGTTGCTCCGTGAATACCACATGCCCAGAGGAGCATTTGCACACCAATGGCGACAATACTTCCGCCTAAGCTTCCACCAAGAATGGAAAGCGGTGTGCCAATTAAGACCGTGATGATATTATGAATACTCTCAAATGGTGTCATCTCAATCACAAGTCTTGCGACCCAGATCAGCGTGATGACCACAAAACCTGGAATAAGTGCGATAAACGATTTACTCACTGCTGGCGGTACACCATCAGGCATCCTAATGACGATATTCCGCTGGACAATGAATCGGTAAATTTCAGTTGAAAGCATGGCAATAATCATGGCAACGAATAACCCTTTACTGCCCATCAATGTAACTGGAATTCCCCCACCTACTAAGATGGCTTCTGTTGAGCCTTCAGGTGTGAAAGGAACTTGATATGGTGTTGCCAAAAGGAAAGCTGCAACAGCGATCGCACCAGATGATAGGGCATCCACTGCATACTTTTCAGCAAGCCTGTAGGCAATCCCGAAGGTTGCAACAAGTGCCATAATGTCAAAGGTTGCATTAACAGGATAGGATAGTTTCGTGGCCCATTCTGCTCCGAAGATACTTGCCATAAAATCGCTGTATCCTGGGATCGGAAGGTTGGCTAAAATGAGAAACAGTGAACCGACAATAATGAGAGGCATGGTTAAAACAATTCCGTCACGCAATGCTTGTAAATGTCTTTGAGCGGCAATCTTCCCTGCAAACGGCATGACCTTCTCTTCTAGAAATCGGTTGAATCCATTCATCCCTTCCGCCCCCTTTATCCGTTCATTAACTGTTCAGCAGATTTTAAAACCTCAGCCCCGTTACATACGCCGTAATGCACGGTATTGATGACGTCGACTGGAATCCCTTTTTCTTCTCCGAGCTTTTTCATTTGTGGTAATAAATATCGAACCTGTGGTCCTAATAAAAGCACATCGGCTTGATCAATATGATTTTTTGCTGAATCTCCAGATACTGCCCAAATACGATAGTCTTTTCCTTGTTCTTGTGCGCTTTTCTCCATTTTTGTGACTAGTAAGCTTGTTGACATACCTGCTGCACAAACCAATAAGATGTTCATGTGTAAACGCCTCCTTTTGAAAGTGTGTAGCTTTTCTTTACACATTCATCATATTATGAAACCGCTTTCATAAACACCTATACTTTTTCCTTTAGGAAGCGGAAAAAGTTAAGATCACATTGTTAGCTCTTGTACGAAGGGGCCTTTTTATACATGATATCGAGCATGTCTTCAAATGTATCACAGGCGATGAGATGCTGAATGAATTTCACATTGTGCACAAGCTCGCCCAGCAGACGATACATCCCTTTTAAATCTTTGGCATTCTCTTTTTCGACACAAAGCAAGCAAACAAATTGAACTTTTTTCTCTCCCCATATGATCGGTTTTTCTAATGAACAGATCGCCCAAAATGTCTCTTCTGTCAGCGGCGTCATAGGGTGCGGAATGGCTGTATAATGCCCGAAGGATGTCGGTGCAGCCTCTTCTCTTTCCATCACAGAAGGTGTAAGTTCTGCTGGTGCTAATCCCATATCGATGACTTTTTTCGTGAGAAAAGTGATGACCTCTTCCTTTGTTTGAAAGGCGCGTTTTGTAAAGACCAATTCCTTTTTCATATATTGAGAGGCCAATGTCACCCTTGTTTCACTCGTCAGGGCTTCTTCAATTTTTAAAAAGTCGCCGCCTCCCAAAATGGTGTTCACTTGTATGACTGGAATCGGTAAATCCATCTGAATCGGGACCGTTGTAATAATCAAATCCATGGCATGTAAAGAGACATGCGGAAGCGAATAAAGCTCTGCTGTTCCTAAAATGGTCAGCTTCGACCCAAATTGTGACCGCAGACGATCTTGAAGCAGTCTTGCACTTCCTGCACCAGACGCACAGACGATGAGACATCGCTTCGGCGGAATCTCCATTTTCCTCCGCTCTAAAGCCGCACCAAAATGAAGCGCCATATATCCGATTTCATTCTCATGAATACTCAGCCCCTCCTCTTCTTCAAGGACCCTGCTGGCGATAATTCCTGCTTCAAAGGCAAGTGGATACCCCGCCTTTATTTCATCAAGCATTGGATTTCTTAAGTTCATCCCATATTTACACCGGGTCATGGCTGGCTTTAAGTGCAGACTCAGCCCAATCATTAATTCCGCATCACCGGCTAAATCAAGCTGCAGCTTTTGATCAACGGCTTGGAGCATCAGCTGGACAAGACGGCTCGTGTCATCATCCACAATTTGTTTTTGAGCGCTCGATGAAAAGGACTGCACCATTTTGGCTGTTCCTAATAAATGAATGGCGATATAGACGATCTCTTCTTGTGGAAAAGAGACGTCCAGCAGTCCTTCAAGGCATTCCACCATTTTTTTAGCAACCTCGTATTCCTTTGCTCGTGGAATCTCATTGATTTCCTCTGGCAAAACAGATACATAGTTTCCGTGTCTAATTCGTTTGCAGGCAATCGCGACATGAACGATTAAATTATTCATGCAAATGTCTGATAGATTCATTCGTTCTTCATTGATATAATCAATGATTGTTTTCTGAATCAATTCCAGTTCATGTTTTGGCAAAATGGTGACTGCCGTGTTCAGCATCGTTTGGCAGGATCGGCGTTCACTGAATAAATATTCTGACATACAATAACGAATTTTCATCTCCGATCCTTTGATCCGGCAGCCTTTATTCGGCTTTGCTTCCAGCTTTAGATCAAAGGGCTCAAGCTTGCGTTTGACCCATTTCATATCGTTACTCATCGTCGATTTACTAATAAACAGCTGCTCCTGTAAGTCTTCCAGTTTCACATAAGACTCTGCGAGAAGCAGCTTTTTTAAAATAAACCGAACGCGCTCCTCTGGCAGAACAGCCAGCGGCTCTTCCTGTTCGACCTCCTCTTTCATAAAACGGCGAAAGGCATTCTCATCGTTGATCAACAGCTCATAGCCAGCTCCTCGAACAGCTGTTACAGCCGCTTGATAAGGAGCGAGACAGTCGTTCAGTTCCTTGATGTCTGTACGAATGGTGCGGCTTGTTACTTGTAAACTGACAGAAAGCGCAGCGCTTGTGAGCGGGGTCTCCGCTGCCATGAGCTGACTTAAGATGTGCGCCAGTCTTTTACTCAGCATCAGATCGGCCTCCTTATGTAAGGGTGGAGAATCTGCCTTGTCTGGACAAGGTGTATACGCTTGCAGTTCTCTTCATTACTCATATTCTACTGAAAAGAAATAAAAATTACCATCTCATTTATATGACAAACGCCCCTATTTATACAACAAACCATATCCAATGACCTATGCATTTTTTTGTAGGAGCGTTTGGAAACCATGATAAAAAGGCGATACACCTTCGTGTCATCGCCTTTTTTATGAAGAGATTAGCTGGGTAAAGACAACCAATCTTTTTTCATGAGTCCCAGCTGCATGATCAAACGTCCCTGTACATGTGATTAAATTGAGATTTCGTGTAAAAGCATACCCGAAAAACGCATGTGGCTTTTCTTCACGCGGATAGCTTTGTACTTTGATCACTTCAAAGGTTCGCTTTTTTCCTGATGAGGATGTCACGATTACCTTGTTTCCCTTTTTCAGCTCCTTTAATCGATAAAAAACAGAAGGTCCCCATTTATTATCAACATGGCCATTTATGACGGCATTTCCTTTATCTCCTGGCTTTGGACCATCTTTAAACCAAGCTGTGTTGTCCGTATTTTTTGGAACGCCCATACTGCCATCCTTTGATAAAGTGGTTTTCTCTACTTTTGCTTTGACATCAATCGCCGGAATCGTAATTTCAGCCGGGATAATACCGGACGGTTCGTCTTTTAACATGGCTTTTGAATGAGACTGTTTTGTGGCTTGGTTTGTTGTCATTTTTTCAGGAGATGAGGTTGTTTTAGCGGATGACGAATCATTCATCGATTTTGATGCACAGCCCGTGATGACAAGAAGCATCAGAAGACCAAACAGCCACCTTTTCAAGTCAGTCTGCCTCCTTTTAAAGAAAGGAACGGCACGATTGTGCACGTTCCGTTCCCCCCTTTTGTTTTGATATGAGCTTAATTTGATGTCTTACGACGAATTAGGAAGAGCGCACCCATTGCACCGCCAGCTAGGATCAAGCTTGCGATTAATCCCGCAAATGCTTCATATGACATACCTAAAGGACCGGCTGTGCCTCCCATACCTGTTTTCGGCATTTCGTTAGGCATGTTAGATTTGAATAGTTCAGGATGCTGATCAACAATCGCTGCTGCGACATCTTGACCGACCATGAACATATGACCGTATGCTTCTCTCACTGTTGGATAAAGCTGATCATATTCGCCATTATGGTAAGACGTATATGTTTTGATCAGCTCATCAATATGCATTTTTAAGCCAGCTTCTAAATCCGCCGCCTTTAAACGGCCATCTGTCGCTTGATCTAGAAATTTCGCTTGCTTCATCCGATATGCATCCAAGTTTTTCACAGCTTTTTCTTTCACTTCTTTGTCTCCTGATGCATCCGCTTTGACATAATCAACTAAGTAACCAATATGGCTTGACCAAATGGATTTGAATTGTTTTCCTGCATCCTTACCATAAACAGATGCAATCGCATCAGATAAATCATTTGTATTCTCGTTCAAAGCTGCTGCTGCTTGATCAAAGTCCTTGCTACCATCATTTCCTTTTTGCATGGCAACGACCGCAAGTGCCAAATGCTCTGAGAACAAGTAGTTTAAATCTTCACGAAGATCTGCGGCTGGTGTATCGACAGATTTATGATCAAATTTCCCAGGAAATTGATCTGTGATCGCCCACGATACGCCTTTGCCTACTTCAAACATATGATGAATGGATTTTCTAACGGTTTCATAGGCCGTATCAAAATCCTTTTCTGTGTAGCTGTCAAACGCTTTTAATAGTTCGTTCACATGCATCTTCAAGCCTTCTTCAAGCTCACTTGCTTTCAATCTCCCGCCTGTTGCTTGATCGAGCATGTCGGCTTGTTTCATACGATATTGGTCAAGCTGCTTAACTGCTTTCTTTTTACCTGCCTCATCTTTCTTTGCGGTTGCTTGTACATAATCCACAAAGTAGCCGATATGGCTTGACCAAATGTCTTTGAATTGTTTCCCTGCTTTTTTTCCGTACACAGAAGCGATGGCTTCCGATAAGTCATTTGTGTTGTCATTTAGCGCTGCCGCTGCTTGTTTAAAATCTTTGCTGCCGTCAATTCCCTTTTGCATTGTGATGACTGCTAAGTAGGCATGCTCCGAAAATAACTGGTCTAGTGCTGCTCGAAGATCGGTTGCTTTGTTTGACACCTCTTGTGACGCAGATGTCTTCTTTGCCTCTCCATGCATATGTCCTTCGTGTGCACTTGCGCTATGGGCTGCCGGAAATAGTAATGCTGCGCTAAGCGGAATGGTTAAAATCGCTTTTTTCATGTTCATCTGTTTTTCCTCCTCTTTCCGTTTGTTATGTACTTAACGGAAAGAAGCATGAAATGGATCATTCAAATCTATCATCTTTTTTTGTTTAGCGCACAATCGGTCATGCTTGCATAAAAAAAAGCCGGATTATCCGGCTGATACGTTACGACGTTTAGATGCTTTCCGCTCTTTATATATTTTTCTCACCACTGGATAAATCACAGGTGCCCATTTAAAAATTTGTTTCAGCCATTTTTTCATTTCTCCCGCGCCTCCTTATTGTCATTCTTACAAGGAAGATTCCCCATCTTGGCATGAAATAAACAGGTGCGGGAGAGCAGGAGTTAAATCACGCCTTGTGCGATCATCGCATCTGCCACTTTGCGAAATCCTGCAATATTTGCTCCTACTATTAAGTTTCCAGAGTGTCCATATTCGTCTGCTGTCTCTGTACACTGACGATAAATCGTCTGCATCATTTGTTTCAGCTGATCATCTACTTCCTCAAATGTCCAAGACATTCTTGCACTATTTTGCGCCATTTCCAGCGCTGAGACACCTACTCCGCCTGCATTCGCCGCTTTTGCCGGCGCGAATAGAATATCATTCTGTTCAAAAACTTTGACTGCCTTTAGAGTAGAAGGCATATTCGCTCCTTCTCCTACCGCAATGACACCATTTTCCACGAGCTGCTGTGCCTGCATCTCAGATATTTCATTTTGCGTTGCACATGGGAGCGCAATGTCACAAGGAACAGACCAAATTTGTTCGCAATCTTCAATCAATTCAGCATGCGGGTGAATGTCTATGTATGCCCCAATCCGTTGATTGCTTCCTTCCTTCAGCTGTTTCACTGTTTCTAATGAAATGCCTTGTGGATCATAAATCGCTCCGCTTGAATCACTGCACGCAACGACCTTACCACCTAGCTCTATGACCTTCTCCATCGCATAAATAGACACATTCCCTGAGCCGGACACGACAACTGAACGTCCTTCAAATTGAAGTCCATGTGCTTTTAACATTTCTTCCATAAAGTACACCAATCCATAGCCTGTCGCTTCTTTTCTCGCTAAGCTGCCTCCAAATCCAGGGCTTTTCCCTGTGAGTACACCTGCTTCATAAGCACCACGCATTTTCTTGTACTGCCCGAACATATAGCCAATTTCGCGTGCCCCTACGCCAATATCACCTGCTGGCACATCTTGATCAGGTCCAATATATCGACTGAGCTCACTCATAAAGCTTTGAACGAAACGCATGATTTCTCCATCCGATTTCCCTTTAGGATCAAAATCTGATCCACCTTTTCCTCCACCGATCGGCATACCAGTCAGTGCGTTTTTAAAGATTTGTTCAAATCCTAAAAACTTAATAATGCTTGCATTGACAGATGGGTGGAAACGAATGCCTCCTTTATAAGGTCCGATGGCACTATTGAATTGAACCCTGAATCCCCGATTGACTTGTACTTTCCCCTCATCGTCTACCCATGGTACGCGAAATACCACAAGCCGCTCAGGCTCGATGAGTCGTTCTAAAATGCCTTGTTTTTCATACTCTGGATGCTTTGCAAAAACGGGAACGAGTGATTCTAGAATTTCTCTTACGGCTTGCTGAAATTCCTCCTCACCAGGATTTCGTTTTTCCACCTCTTCTAACACACGGTCGATGTAGCTTTGTGCTGTTTGCGCTGCTCGATCTAAGGTCAACATGTCTCATCTGCCTCCTTTGTATATCTTTTATCTTGTTAGATTTTCTAACGCATATTGAGATTAATTTAACACCATTTGTAAAAACGGATCAATACTGATAACAGATGAAAATGATGCCGATTTGAGATGGATCAAGCAGCCGCCGCAATCGTTTTTAGAAAGTATCTCTTACAGAATGACTATTGAGCTAGAAATCATGATTTAGACGTTATATATCCCGCACTCTTTGACAATTAGATGAACCATGAATGATTTCTAGTTGATCTTCAACAAGAAAAAAAGGCCTAAAGTTTTATAGGCCGTCTGCTCAATCTTTTCGGATCTTCTCCTCTTTTTTTCGATCAGGGTACACCACACAAAGCCAATATAAAATAGAAGACGATGGGAAGTTAATTAAACCGACAATGCCCCAAAACCACTTATAACGCCCTCTTTTCTTTGCATCCATAAATAAAAGAAGGCCCTGCGCAAATAGTAACGGCAATGCGCACAATAAGATGATCATCTCCGACTGACTCATAAGGAAGACCCTCCTTTAATGTGTTGATATTCCTTGATGCCGACAACGACGCAGAGCGGCACACTCACTACTTGAAGAAGAATGAAGATGATAGGCAAATGGGAGATGGCAGCGACAAATAGTGCCAGAATGGTCAGACTGATGAGAACGTACGCCAGTACTTCTTGTTTAAAACGCCTTTTCTCTCGTTCCTTCGCCTGCTTCAGCATCATCATGACAGCCTGTTCACTTGGCTCTTTCACTTCAATTTGTTCATCTAGCTGCTGTAACTCTTCCTTTAAACGTTCGGTGAACTGATCTTCCTTCATTGAGACCACTCCTTTCGAATTTTCTTTAATCCATGATGAACCCTCGACTTCACAGTACCTTCTCTCATCCCGAGCATTGAAGCAATCTCTGGATAAGTAAAGCCATAATAATAGTGCAAAATAATCGGCGCTCTCTCCTGAGCCTTCAATTCGTTAAGAGCATCCCACATCTCATGCCATGTATGTCCCTTTTGCTGAATCTCCCATTTAAAACGGCGTATCGTCTCTTGATTCGCCTTTTCTTCCCTCAATTGTTCACGTTTTCTTTTCTTCTGGTGATCCAAAAATTGTCTAGATGCAATGGATATGAGCCATGTTGAAAATAAGGAATCTCCTCTAAATGAAGAGAGTTTCATGTACGCTTTCAGCATCGTTTCTTGCATGATTTCTTCTGCAAGCTCTTGTTGAAGGGTGAGCTTCATTATATAACGGTAAAGAAAGGAATAATGATGACGATATAGGGCTGTAAATGCAGCATCATCCCCCTGTTTTGCCCGCTGAATCAATAATGTCTCTTCTGTCTGCTCCAAACACACCCCTCCTTCCTCTTTCTTCTCTTATTCATGAGACGACACGTATAACGATATCGTTCAAAATAGGTTTTATTTTTTTAGCTTGTCTGCTTTTCTCCCTGTTGATCCAGTATTTGAAGCGTTAAATACCCAGTTTTTTCTTATGTAATGATTATGACATTCTTTCGTCTCTAATAAAATGATGCGTTCTGATTTTCTATCAAGCGGAGATGCTCTCCCCCATAATCACTAGGTTATCCCAATACCTATCGTCAATGATCCTTGTCTCATTTAGACGAAAATAAAATAATCATGGCCTTAGTTTTCTAGAAAATCATGGAATACACAACGCCAATTCTTAGCCGATGATACCTTTTTGCATGCTATGCTCTTCCTACATTCCGAAAAAGGCAATACTGGCGAAGAAAGGAGGAGCAGTTGAATTGCAGCTTATTTTTGGAAACGTTTACATTAAAACAAAATTGAATGGAGATGTTGACTTTGAAGAAAAAAGTTCCAATGTTAGCTGGTGTGTTAACGGTTGGTCTCGTGACTTCATTATTTGCACCTAATGGGGAGGCAAAAGCGGCAGCAAAGTATCCGGAAAGCCCTTCTATTATGGCCAATTTTAATCAACAAGGATTCTCCACATTAAATGGTGGTACAACAGGCGGTGAAGGCGGTAAAACCGTCACAGTCAAAACTGGAAATGAACTATTGGCTGCCCTCAAAAGTAAAGGAACAAACGAAAAATTAAAAATTGTTGTCGACGGGACGATTACTCCTTCTAATACATCTGCCAATAAAATCGATGTGAAAGATACAAACAATGTCTCGATCGTCGGCAAAGGCACGAAAGGTGAATTTAATGGAATCGGCATTAAAGTATGGCGTTCCAATAACATCATCATCCGCAACCTGAAAATCCATCACAGCAAAATCGGTGACAAGGATGCCATCGGAATCGAAGGCGCTTCTAAAAACGTATGGGTCGACCATAATGAACTGTACAATACATTAAACTCTGGTAAAGATGATTATGATGGATTATTTGATGTGAAAAATGACTCCGACTATATTACCTTCTCATGGAACTATGTTCATGACAGCTGGAAAACGATGCTCATGGGCAACTCTGATAACGACAACTACAACAGAAAAATAACATTCCACAACAACCGTTTTGAAAACCTGAATTCCCGTGTACCATCTATGCGCTATGGGGAAGGTCATGTGTATAACAACTACTATAAAGGTATCCATACGACAGCGATCAACTCTCGTATGGGCGCAAAAATGAGAATTGAGCACAACGTATTTGAAAATACAAAAAATGCGATCGGCAGCTGGGATAGCCGTCAAGTCGGTACATGGCATGTCATCAACAACTCATATATTAACAGCTCAGGCAGTCTGCCAACGTCTTCTACAGGTACGTACAACCCTCCTTATAACTACTCCTTGCTTAACGTGAACAATGTCAAATCAGAAGTGGTATCAAATGCTGGTGTTGGAAAAGTAAACCCTTAAAACCACAAAACGTTCGGGCAGAAATCTCTGTCCGAACGTTCTTGTCATTTCATCTATTTAAATTGTAGAAAACGGACGATCCATCTCATACAATTTTTGATAGCGTGGGTTTTCTTTCAGTAAATCCTGATGCTCCCCCTGCATCTCAATTTGTCCATCTTCAATAAACATAATGCGGTCACATGCCTCACAGCCAGTGAGATGATGGGTAATCCAAATGACCGTTTTTCCTTTTAACACACGGAAAATGGTTTCAAGCAGCTCACGCTCTGTGCGTGGATCAAGTCCGACGGTGGGCTCATCTAATACAACAACCGGAGTGTTTTGCAGCAAAATCCGTGCTAACGCCATCCGTTGTCTTTCTCCACCTGAGAAACGAATACCTGTCTCCTGAACACCGGTGTGATAACCCTCTGGCAAAGATTCGATGGTATCGTGCAGCTGCACTTGTCTCGCTGCTTCTTTTACTTGCTCTTCTGTCGCATCTGGAGAGCCTAAGCGAATATTGTTTAAAACAGTGGTATCGAATAAATACGGCTGTTGATTGAGCACTGACACATAGGTGGATACGTTCTCTCGAATGCTTTCGACCGGTTGCCCCTGGATACTGACAGCTCCTTGATTTGGCACGACAGCTCCTTCTAACAATTTCAAAATAGTCGATTTTCCTGCACCACTTTTTCCTAAGAGAGCAAGCGATTCTCCTTGCTTCAATGAAAATGACAGATGCTTTAGCACGTGTTGATGCGAATCATACCCAAAGGACACTTGATCAAAAGAAACAGCTTCACCTTGAGAAACAACCGGCTGGTCAACTGTCTTGCGCTCAGATTCTCCTTCATACGAAAGTTTTTCATAATGATGTAATCTGCTGACAGCATGCTGATAGACTGGAATATCACCTGCTGCATCTGAGAGTGGAAGAAAGGCTTCTGTTAACGGAAAAAGCACAAGCACGAAGGCTGCAATCAGGGTGTGTGACATCGATCCTGACTGAACAACTGAACCGCTCCAATACACGACAAGCACGACCGCTCCTCCAATGATAAGCTGTGCAAAAAACTGGCGCAGACGGATAAACCGGTGCTTAGCTGCTTCAAGCGCTAACAGCTGCGCTTCTTTCTGTTCATATTCATCAACAAAATCTTTCTGCCTGCCGCTAAACAACCAGTCACTCACGCCCATGACGGCATCTGTTAAATGGCTGTACAGTTCATTTCTGCCTTTTTTCATTTGAATTTGTCTCGCCCGGTTCACTAGCACGGTGACGTATGGAAAAACAAATACGAGAAGTGCCATATAAAGCAGCATCAAGCCAGCAAAAGGCCACGAGAATAGACCAAGTGCCCCAATGGATGCGGCATATAAAAGCAGCGCACCGATAGATGGAAAGATGGTTTTTAAATAGGCATCCTGCAGTCTCTCAACATCATCTGACAAGAGCCCCAGCATTTCACCTGTACCCAGCTTTGTCTGTTTCGCACTTCGTTCAGCCATGTCATATAGGCGGACACGCATTTTTTCAATCATGGTCAAAATGAGCTGGTGGCTCGCCAATCTTTCTGCATAGCGGGCAGCTGAGCGTGAAATACCAAAGGTACGGACAGCTACAATTGGGACGTAGACCATCAGTATATTCTCAGGTCTTGTGGCAGCTTTTGAAATGAGAAATCCTGACGTATACATCAGCATAGAAGCAGAGAATACTGCAATTGCCCCTAGAAATAAAACCAGCGCAAACAGCTTTTGATTCTCCTTGATATAAGGTATAAACCAGCCTTTACTTACCATGTGTGACCGCCCCCATTTGCTCCTGTACCAATTGATAATACACGCCTTTTCTTCGCATTAATGATTCATGTGTACCCATTTCCGCAATCGTTCCTTGATCCATGACAATGATCTCATCCATGTCTGGCATCCAATGAAGCCTATGTGTCGCTAAGAACACAAGTTTATCTTCGAACAGTGGAAGCATTGTTTTCTTCAATTCATACTCTGTCTCAATATCGAGATGCGCCGTTGGTTCATCTAACAGCATAATGGACCGCTTGCCCAGCACCGTTCGCGCAAGCGCAATTCTTTGTGCCTGTCCGCCGCTTAGCCCTCTTCCCTGTTCTCCAATGACCTCATCAATACCATTTGGCAGCTGCGCCACGAGCTGAGATAAGCCAGCTTCACAGACAGCTCTTTCCACATCTTCATCTGTTGCATGTGGTTCATAAAAACGAATGTTTTCTCTTAATGTCATGTGAAATAAATAAGGGTGCTGCGGCATATAGACGACTTCCTTTTGCCATTCCTTCATCTGTAAATGAACAAGCGGCTGGCCGTTTAGCGTGATTTGACCTGAGGTCGGTTCAACAAAGCCGCCGAGCACATCGGTTAACGTCGATTTCCCTGAACCACTGGCACCAATGATTCCGATTTTCTTCTTCCCTTTGACAGTGAGATCTACATCCTGAATCGAATAAGGGGCATGTTCGTCATGCTGGACACTTACATTTTGCAGGGTGAGCGCAGACTGTTCATTCCACTCGTTCAACTGCACTGATTGTGTCTCCTGCGTGCGAAAGCCCTTTTCTTCTAAAATGACCTGCATCGCTTCATTCGCTTCTTTTCCATTTAGCGTGGCATGATAATCATTTCCCACTTCACGTACTGGCAGGAAATATTCCGGTGCTAGCATGAGCGCCGTCAAAGCCGGCAATAACAGAAGCTCCCCTTCAATTAATCGCAAGCCAAGAAAGACAGCGACGGTTGCAATCGAAAGCATGGAAAAGAAATCAAGCGCAAATGATGAAAGAAATGCGACCTTCAGCGTGCTCATGGTCGCCTTTCGATATCGCTTTGACACTTCCCCGATATTGCGGGAATGTTTTTTGCTTATCCCTAAGTAACGAAGCGTTTCAAGGCCGCGGAGAGAATCAGTAAAATGATTGGATAATTTCTCATACGATTTCCATTGTTTGGCCGCTTTACGCTGAGCGACAAGACCTAGCAAAATCATAAAGATAATTAAAATCGGCAGCGTCACGATTAAAATGACGGCAGATGTCTCGTCTAATGTCCAAACATAGATGAGGACCATTGCCGGTATCACTGCCATGTTCACCATTTTGGGCAAAAATAGCTGTAAATACTGACGATATTGAGCAATTCCCTCCATCGCTAAAGTGACAAGCTTTCCTGTACCCTTTTTCTTTGTGAAAGCTGGACCTAAACGAAAGAGTTGGTCTAACAACTGTTTTCTGACGTCTGCTCCAATTCGGGAAGAGTAGGTAAACATGACCTTCTCCCGAATCAAGGTGAGACCGTGCCGCACCAGAAAGGCAGCAAGAAACAGCAGGACATAAGGCGTTGCCTGCGAAAGGCTTTTCCCGTCAAACAGCGTAGTAATGGCATGTGCCAGCCACTGTGCTTGGAAAATAATACTTGCTCCTTGGATGAGTGACACAATACCTAAGAGGGCAAGAAGCCCTCTCATTCCTTTTAATTGAAGCAAACGTTTATCCATTAGTAGGTCATTGGCTCCTTACCGCTTACACGTTTACGGAAGACGTAATAGCTCCAAATTTGATACCCAAGCACAAAGGGCAGCAAAGAAATGGCAACAATCGTCATGACCGTCAGTGAATAAGATCCAGATGCAGCGTTTTGAATGGTCAGATCAAACGTATGGTTGATTGAGCTAATCATGACGCGCGGGAACAATGCAGTGAACAGCATCGTCACTGTCACCATGATGCCCGCACCTGTGAATAGGAAAGTCCAGCCATCACGTTCTTTTTTCATAAAGAATAGAGCCGCTACGTAACAAACCACAATGAGGACAGTTAACGGAATGGTGATGATTGGGCGTACCGTATAAATGTCCGTTTCCATGATAGATACACCAACAAATAGGACCAGAACTGGCAGCGCAATAAGCAGGACACGCTTGCCAAGCTTTCTCGCACGATCTCTTAAATCACCCTCTGTACGAAGTGTGACGAAAATCAATCCGTGCAGAAGGCAAAGAACCGTCACAGCTAACCCGCCAATCACTGAATAAAGGTTCACAAAATCCGTAAAACCAGCGTACATGTTCATGTCTTGATCAATTGGCATCCCGCGTAAAATACTTGTGAATAGCACACCGAGTAGAAACGGCGGCAGCAGACTGCCAAAGAAGATGACCCAGTCCCATGCTTTGATCCAAGAAGCTTTCTCAACCTTCCCTCGGAATTCAAAGGCGACCCCGCGCCCGATGAGTGCTAAAAGGAGAACCGCAAACGGTATATAGTATCCACTGAACATCGTGGCATACCAGTTAGGGAAAGCAGCGAAAATAGCGCCCCCAGCTGTAATCAGCCAGACCTCATTCGCATCCCAGAAAGGACCAATCGTGTTAATCAAAATGCGGCGTTCGTGCGCATCCTTTCCAAGCAACTGCATGGACATCCCAACACCAAAATCAAATCCTTCTAAGAAGAAAAATCCAACAAACAATACTGCGACAAGAATAAACCAAATCTCGTTAAGATATGCCATGATATGCGCCTCCATCAAATGGATCTGTAGACAGGTCCGTTTCATACTTTTGATCTGTATCCTCTTCCGAATGTGCACCTTTTTTAATTTCTCGAATGAATAGGTAGGCAAGCAAGATGGCAAGAATCAGATAAATCGTCGTAAAGCTAATGACTGAGAATAACAGCATACCGTACGATACGTTTGGCGAAATCGATTGAGCCGTCGTCATCATCCCAAAGACCGTCCACGGCTGACGCCCAATTTCAGTCATGATCCAGCCAGCTGAGTTCGCAATAAACGGGAATGCAATCATCCCTACCATGAAGCGTAAAAACCATTTGTTCGTTTCGAGTTTCTTTCTAAAGCTCAAGTACAAGCCAATCATACTGGCAAAAATCATCAGCATGCCGGCACCAACCATGATTCTAAAGCTCCAGAAGGTTGTTTTTACTGGCGGAATGTAGTCTCCAGGACCAAACTTTGCTTCATATTCTTTTTGAAGAGTCAGCATGCCTGGCACATCTCCACTAAACTTCGAATAAGCCAAGTAACTTAAAGCAAACGGAATATTGATCTCCGCAGAGTTTTCTTTTTTATTTGTATCAATATTGGCAAATAGTGTCCAAGCCGCTGGATCTCCACTATCCTTCCAAAGGGCTTCACTTGCTGCCATCTTCATCGGCTGTGCTTTCATTAAATGCTTTGCTTGGTCATGTCCAGAGAACGCCACACCTAAGCCAGCAATTAAAGCAAGTATCATAGTAATTTGGAAAGATTTTTTAAAGAAAGCTACTTCTTGTTTTTTGATCATTTTATAGGCACTAACACCTGCAATAAAGAAAGCACCTGTTGCAAGTGCACCAAACAGAACGTGTGGGAACTCTACCCAGAGCTGCGGATTCGTGATAAGAGCCCCAAAGTCATTCATTTCTGCACGGCCATTTTTTATCACAAATCCGACTGGCTCCTGCATGAATGAGTTGGCTACTAAAATCCAAAATGCTGAGAAAATCGTACCAATGGAAACAATCCAAATACACAATAAATGAATTTTCTTAGGCAAACGATCCCAGCCGAAAATCCAAAGGCCAATAAATGTAGATTCAAGGAAAAAGGCCAATAGTGCCTCGATGGCAAGCGGTGCACCAAAGACATCACCGACAAACCTTGAATAATCTGACCAATTCATCCCAAACTGGAATTCCTGGAGAATCCCTGTCACCACACCTACTGCAAAATTGAGTAAGAATAGATGACCCCAAAACTTCGCCATCTTTTTATAAATCTCTTTTTTCTTGACGACATAAAGGGTCTGCATCAAAGCAACGATAAACACTAAACCTATTGACATAGGAACAAAAATAAAATGAAATAATGTCGTTGAAGCAAATTGAAATCTTGCTAAAAACAGCTCACTCACAGCCTTACATCCTCCCTTACTTTCACATGCCGAATGATTCGAAACATCTATGCTCACCACTTCACAAAATATTCAATATTTGTTCAATGATTCACAAATGATAGCCTGTTTGAAATGGTTTGCTCGGTGAAATTTTACTCTTGCTTTTCATTCGGTTAGTTATTTATACCTGTACTTTACACCCATACGCTTCAAAAATAAAGTAAATTTTACCTAAAAATTGGATGGTATTGTGTCAGTTATTTGAATACTTTGTCAAAGATATGTGACAGAAAGTAAAAAAACGCAAAAAAAATAGCGCTACACGTGAGCTGCAGCGCTGTGTTTCTTTTTTAGGCTTTTTTCTGTAAAGCTGGTCTAGTGACTTGCACTTCATAGTACGTAATTTTGTTTTTTAATAGTCCTTCAGGTTTCGCTTTCCCATGAGCGTGCGCATCACCAAATGCCTGAGATTTTGTCCAATTCACAAAGTCTTCTTTTCGATTCCAGCGTGTATGAATGGTCACTTCATCGTATTCGGTTGTCTGCTGTGTGACCCATACTTCCATGCCTAAAAATCCTTCCATGAATTCTACTTGTCCTTGCTTGTTAAAACGCTTGACGAGGTGGTCGGCACTGCCTTTTTCTACTCTTACCTGGTTGTTGACAATGATCATGTTTGGTTCATCTCCCTTTTGTTGTTGGATCGAAGCGATTGGAATAATAAGCGGATGCTCACCGTCTAAGTGAACTTCAGCCTGAATTCCAAAGACCTCTTTGAAAAAGCTTTCTGTTAATACTTCTTTTGGTGTCCCTATTTGATCAATCTGACCACGCTTCATCGCAATAAGGCGGTCACAATATTTTGCTGCCTGCTGCAGGTCGTGAAGAACCATTAAAATGGTGATCCCATGCGTCTTATTCAGCTGTTTGAGCAGCTCTAGTAAATCAAGCTGATGCGCAATATCTAAGTAAGTTGTCGGCTCATCCAGAATAATCGTCTCTGTCTTCTGAGCGAGCGCCATCGCAATATACGCTTTTTGCCTTTCTCCGCCAGACAATGTATGCAGCATTCTATTTTCATTGATCCGGCTATTGGTCACATTAAGCGCCCACTCAATCGCTTCTTGATCTGTCTTCGAGCTTTTTTTCCAGATCGAACGATGCGGGCTGCGTCCAAGTGCGACCAGCTCCCGTACGGTCATAGATGGAATGGCTGTTCTCGTCTGCATGAGAACGGCGATCTCCTTTGCGATCTCCTGAGCGGTCATCTCTTTTTGCGGTATATCGTGAATGTATATCGTGCCGCTTTCGATTGACGTAAGACGTGCGGCTGCTTTAATAAAAGTCGACTTCCCTGATCCATTCGGTCCAATAATTCCTGTCACGCTTCCTTTAGGAACAGCTGCTGATATAGATGACAGCTGAAAGCCTCCTTGACTGAGACTCACGTCATCCATAGCGATCACATCCAACTTAACCCCTCCCTTTCTTTTTTAATAAATAGAGGAAGAAAGGTGCACCGATGCAGGCAAGCAGGATACCCACAGGCAGTTCAACCGGTGTAAACCATACCCGTGCCGCTGTATCTGCAAAAACCACAAGCACGCCTCCGCCCAGCATCGAGATCGGCAGCAGGTACCGGTAGTCATCTCCAATTAAAAGACGGATAAAATGAGGAACGACCAGTCCGACAAATCCAATTAAGCCGCTCACACTTACTGCTGCACCAGCTAAAAGTGCCGCCAGTGCAATTAAGAAAAACCGGGTGCGCTCTACTCTGAGACCGAGCAGCTGAGCCGATTCATCGCCAAGCAAAAGAAGATTTGCCGGCTTGATGGCAAAAAAACAAAGGCACAACCCAGCGAGCGCATATGGCGACACGAAGGTTAGATGATGCCAGCTCCGTCCATTTAATCCTCCTGATAAAAAGGGCAGGACAGCCTGTACACGCTCACTATAAAGCACCATAAACCCATTCATCACCGCCCCAAGCAGGGCATTGACTGCCACTCCCGCCAAAATCAGCTTCAGCGGTGAAACCCCTTGATCAAATGAGAGCATATACACCACAAGTGCCGCTAATAAAGCGCCAAGGAAAGCAGCGGCTGGCAGCAAATACGTGAATTGTGGAAACACAATCATGCTGAGCACAGCAGCCAATCCGCCGCCAGCCGTCACACCGATGATGCCAGGGTCAGCGAGTGGATTTCGGACGACTCCTTGTAAAATCGCCCCTGATGCTGCGAGACATGCCCCAACGATGAAACCGATGAGAACGCGCGGCAGGCGTAAATCCATCACAATTTTTTCATGAACAGGCTGACCTGATCCCGTCAAAGCAGAGAGTAAGTCTTGCAGTGATAATTGAACAGAACCTAATGCAAGCCCTAGGCATGCGCCTACAACTAACGAGATGAATAGCCCGGGTATCAGCCATCTTCGCCTCGACTGTCTTTTTTGAAAATCTAATTCTGCATTCATTTTCATGATGACAATCGCTTCAATCTTTTCTCTAGCTCATCAATCGCTCTCATCACGTCTGCGCCTGGATTCGTCCCAAATAGATCACTAGGCAGAATCTCGACGTGTCCATGTTTGACGGCTGACACATCGTGCCATGCGGCATTCTGTTTCATTTCACTCATAAAGCCCGCTTTCACATCTTCAGGATTGCTGTGGGTCATAAGCAGGATAAGATCAGGATCAGCTTCAATGACCTTTTCTGCATTGATTTGAGCGTATTGAGGGAATTTCTCGAGTGCCGGTTCATTCTCGGCAATGTTCGTCCCTCCAGCGATGTGCAGTAAATCTCCGCTTAAGGATTGAGGAAGTGCCGCCATATATGTGCCAGGTGCCCCGTATACAACGAGTGTCTTCACTTTTTTCTGAGGCTGTTTGACCTGCTTTTTCCGCTGATCGATTTGCTTGTTAAGCGCTTTTGCCTTTTGCTGCTTCCCTAGCAAATCTCCGAATAACGTAATTTGGCGCTGGATGTCCTTCACTGAATTGGCACTTGTCAAAAGAAGCTGTGAACCAATTCCTTCTATTATAGAGATGTCCTTGCTGTTTAATTGTTCATTCCCAAGTACGACATCGGGCTTTAAGCTGGTGATGAGCTCTACATCAAATTGATGTGTGGTACCAATTGTTTGGACTGATGTAGCCTGTTGTAAGCTCTCTGGTAATTCGGCGGCCGGACGACCGACCACCTCACCGCCTAAGGCATATAGGATGCTCATGTCTCCAGTCGATAATGAGACAATACGCTGAGGGGAGTCTTCAATCGACAGCGTTCTGCCCGCAAAGTCCTTTATCTTCAGCGCACCTTGACCGCTCCCTTTCTCTACAGGTGCTACCTGACTGCATCCGCCGAGGAGAAGCAACAAGACAAGTCCCACGAAGATCACATGTGAAAATTTCAACCGCCTGTCTCTCCTTTTCTAGTAAACTTTCTTTAGCTTTGCCTGTACCACGAGACGCCCGTTTTTCGGTGCAAGCACATGATCACAGGTCGATAGAGTGAGAATGAGGTCATCAGTGGACACGTCTGTCTTCGTTTGGTAGATTGATTTTTTTCGCACAGCTTGCAAGTAGTGCGCATATTCGCCAAGATCTTGAAAATCGGTTTGAATATAATCGAAGTCCACCGTTGTTTCATACACGGCAAAAATCTCCGCTTCATAGCTTTGATACAGCGTATCGTACTGAAATGTCCGATGCTCATCGAAGAAATCCTTTTTTAAATAGTTTGTGAGTCCAGCGAACATGGACCCATCTCTCATCCGATGCCCGTACACCACAGTATTCGGACTTTCATGCAAGACATCATTGCGATAATCCATAAAAATACTGCCTGCCCGGGTGCCATTTTTTAAGTAATTACGGGTTAAGTAGAACGCATTATCGCTAGATTGGACGATTGGGTATTGGATCATCGTGTCCTTCATATTGATCCAGCCGACAATGTCGTCGTTTACCTTCCGCAGTTCATCAAATGACGTACGAATGGTTCCCGGCTCCCGGTTTTCATTCATTCCTTTCTCATGACCATACATCGTCTGAGCCTTTGCCAGCACCTGACGATTTTGATAATAGCCGAACAGCTCTAAGCCAATGGCCGATCCGCTATAAATGAATACACCTAAACAGACGATCGTCAGCATCCGCTGCCAGACCCGTTTTCCTCTTTTCACACTGTCTCACCTGCTTTTTGCACAGCTTATATACCAACAGGCACGATGTACATCCCTGTTTCTGCATCCTGTGTAATCGTGACGGACACATGATAAATGTGCCGCACCATCTCTTCAGTTAACACATCGTTTGGCTGTCCTTCACTAATGATCTGTCCATCCTTCATCGCAATGATGACATCGCTGTATCGAACAGCCTGATTCATATCGTGCAGCACCATGACAATCGTTAACCCATGCACAACATTAAGCTCTCGAATCAGCTCAAGAATGTCAAATTGATAATAGATATCCAAATAGGTTGTCGGTTCATCTAAGAAAAGGATCGGCGTTTTTTGCGCAAGTGCCATCGCAATCCATACTCGCTGCCGCTCACCGCCTGACAGTGAGGCGAGCGGCACCTTTCGTTTTTCCGTTAGCTTTGTACTGGAAAGCGCCCACTCTATCGCTCTCTCATCCTCTTCCTTGTCTCCTCCGCGCATCGTCTGGTACGGCGTTCTGCCGAATGCCACGATCCTCTCGATCGTTAAATCAAGCGGCGCTTCATTTTGCTGATGGACGACAGCCAGCTTTTTTGCCAGCTCCTTTGGCTTAAACGCATTCAGTGCTTGGCCGTCTAAGTGAATTTGCCCTTTGTTTGGAGCATGGTTATGCGCCATCAATGAAAGCAGTGTGGATTTCCCTGAGCCATTCGGACCGATAATGGTTGTGATTTTCCCCTTTTCAATGTGTGTTGTGACCGATTGAACGATGTCCTTCTGCTGGTCATATGAGAATGACACCTCACGAATGTCCATGGAGACGATCCCCCCTTCTTAGTAAAAAGATCAGAAATGGCCCGCCAATCACGGCCATGATCGTAGAAGCAGGAATTTCATTTGGCGCGACAAGCGTCCTGCCGAGCGTATCAGCCGTCAGAATCAGCAAAGCCCCGCTTAACGCAGAAAATGGAATGAGTACCCGGTGATCCGAGCCGACAAGTCTTCTTGAAATGTGTGGGATAAGCAAACCGACAAAGGCGATCACGCCTGCTACCGCTGCTGTCACCGCCGCAAGCAATACAGCTGTGATGGAAATCAAAAGGCGCATTCTGGTCACACGCAATCCTAAATTTTTCGCTGTCTTGTCCTGAAGAGCCAAGAGGTTACACCATCTGCTGAAGAAAAGGGCTACGACAAGGCCGACGACGCCATAGACTCCGATTAAACGGACATCTCCCCACGTTTTCATCGTAAGATTCGACTGTCCTGACTGATTGATCGTGATATTGAAATAGCTGCAAATGGTCACGAACGCTTCTGCCATTCCAGTAAACATGGCATTGATGGCGATCCCAACCAAAATCATACGGATGGGGCTTAATCCACCCTTCCAAGACAGAACATACACGAGGAAACACGCAATGGCTCCACCTAACACCGAAAATAAAGGAGAGTAGAAATAAAATTGAGGAAGTGCTGTTATTGCCATTAAAGAAAAGAAGCTGGCTCCTGATGAAATCCCAATGACGCCGGCATCAGCTAATGGATTCCTCATGACCGACTGCAGCAGTACACCGGAGACAGATAAGGCTGCCCCTGTAAACATTGCAATGAGCATGCGAGGAATTCTGAGATCTTTAATGATTTCTACCTGTGCATGTTGACCGGTGATGAGCCCTTCCAATAATTCAATCGGGGTGACATGAATGCTCCCAGTAATGGCGGAATAAATAAACACGCACACTAGTAAGACACTGACTGTCAGAAATAAAATCCCTGTTTTTTTCATCTTAAACGTCCTTTTATCATTCAGATTCACCGCTTATGACGGGTACAGCATACGCGTTAGTTCATCTAATGCTTCTGCTGCCTTTAAATTGCCCGTTGTCCCGAATAAGCTTTCTTCGAGGTCATACACCCGGTCTTGCTTGACTGCATGAAAATGCTTCCAAATGTCATTTGTTTTAAATTCTTGATCAAACATACGGACGACTTCATCTGGCATCCCATGTGCGGCCCGGAGGATGATATCTGGATTGGCTTTTTGTAAATACTCCGTATTGGAAGCCAAATACTCCATTTTCTCACATTTGACAATGTTCTTTCCACCTGCGATACGCACAAGATCACCAATATATGAATGCTCTGTCGCCACCAAATAACTGCCTGGTACACCAAGCAAAATCAGAACGGATGGCTTTCGTTTTCCCTTCGTCTTCTCTTGTATGTCTTTCTTTTTTTGCTCAAAGTCAGACACAATGCGCTCGGCTTGTTTCTTTCTGTCATACTGATCTCCGAGCTTCTTAATCGCCTTCTCCATGTTAGCCATGCTCTCGAGATTTAAGTATGTGGCAGGGACACCTGCTTGTTGAAAGGGTGTCTCTAAATCATATTGAAGGGTCGTGACAGACAGGACACCTGTCGGTTGAAGTGATTGGATGATTTCCATGTCCGGGCTCATTGGGTTGCCGACTTCTGGCAGTCCTTTGTAACGAGCTGGCAAGGATTTTTGACTTGTTGGCACCCCGACAAGATCCACCTCTAAAGCATCCATGATCTCCACAGCAGCTACAGTCGTTGCCACAATGCGCGCACTTGATTCCGCGCTTTTCTTGCCTTTCGCTGAGCTTTCAGCCGACTGTGAGCACCCTGACAAGATCACGCACACACTTAAAGCAGCGATCAGGGAACGTAACATTCGATGCTTCAAAAACAGAAGCCTCCTTTCGAAAAAAGAGAGTGGATGCGCCGAGTTGAATGGCGCATCTCACTTAAAATAAACAATCTATCTTGCCTTAGTTTGATACTTTCTCACGAGCACGAATAACGACCCGCCGAATAAAAGAATATACATCCAGAGAAGAGAGGTATCTCCTGTTTTCGGATTCAGCTGTCCAGTCTCAGACTTGGTTTGGTCATCTGATGGCGTAAATGTCATCTGCTCTGCGCCTGTTTCCTCTGGCGCTAAATTCTCAAGTTGATTTGGTTGAGAATCGCGATCATTTGGATTTTTGACAAAGCCGATACTCTCATCGTCTCCAATAACCGTCGCAATTCCGCTTCCTTCACCAAGTGCGATGCCTTTTGTGTCATAAACAAGTTTGACATCGTACTGCTCATGGTAATTCGCAGCTGGAATGTCAATTTTCACGCGTGCTGCCTGAGCCGTGCTTAAGCTTTTGGCTTCGTATTGAATCACTCGTGTATCTGATTTTTGATCTGTTTTTGCAACAAGCGTCTCCTCAAACTTGCCACCTGTTCCTACTTGGAAGGACGTGATGGCTGAGCTATTCTTCACTGTATATGAAACGAAATGGCGGCCATTTTTCACAACCAATGTCGCAGGGCTCACGACGTAATCGTTCATACGAGAAAGCTCATCCTTGTCTGCTTTCTTCATTGAGAAAGGAAGCTTGTATACACCATCTTTAAGCTGAGCCGTCTCTTGAGCAACTCCGCCGTTATTTGTTTCTGGTGATGGTGTATTTGGTTTTGGTGTTTCTGGAGTGGCTGGTGTTTCTTCCTCTACCTGACCGTCCTTAAGTGGAGAGATACTCTTTGAATCAAATTGAAAACGAATATCGTAGGTTTGGTCATAGTGAGCAGCTGCCACCACAATGTGTACTTTTCCTTTGACAGCTTTTTTCAAATCAGCTACATCAAATGAGACGATTCTTGTGTTCTTTGCTTGATCTGTGCTGACGGTTTTCACTTCTTGATAAGAGCCGTTTTTCTCTGTTTTCAAAGAAGCAACCGACGTATTGTCCTTCACCGTAAAGGAAATGGTTTGCTTTCCGTTTTTGACGGTTAAGGATGCAGGATGTGAGAAGTATTGGTTCATCCGAGATGCCTCGTCCTCATCCCCTTTTAGCACACTGTAATTGACACGATACACACCATCTTTTAATTGATTTTGCGCAGAATCATCTGGCTTTGTACCATTTTGATCATCTGGTTTTGTTTCGCTATCATCTGGCTTTGTACCGTTTTGATCATCTGGCTTTGTTTCGTTATCGTCTGGCTTTGTGCCATTTTGGTCATCCGGCTTTGTTTCGTTATCGTCTGGCTTTGTGCCATTTTGGTCATCTGGTTTTGTTTCGTTATCGTCTGGCTTTGCAGGTGTAACGAGCGTTAGGCTGCTTTGATCGAATGCAAGCTGTACGTCATATGCTTCGTCATAAATAAGGCCGCCTAAATCCCAGTAAATTTTCACCCAGCCGTTTAATTTGGCTGATAAGTCGGCAACATCAAACTTGATCACACGTGTATTGGCAGTTTCATCCTCACTGACGGTTTCAGTGGTGACAAGAGCGCCATTTTGTTCGACCTTGAAATCTGTAATCTCTTTGCTTTGCTTCAGTGTGACATAGGCAGTCGTCTTGCCATTTTCCACAATCAGCTTAGCTGGCTTTTCTGTATACGTATCCATCATGGACGCTTCTGTGCTGCCATTTTTTAAAACAGTGAATCCGACCGTGTATTCACCATCAACAAATGATGCAGCTTGAGCCGTTCCTTGAGGAATCTGAAATGCAGTCAATAAACTGAATAAAACGAGCAGAATGGCTGCCTTTAGATGAAAAAGACGTTTCAAATGGTGACACTTCCTTCCTTAATGCTTGATGATCCACTTTCTTGCTAAAAATCCGCCTGAGCATAGAGCAAGCACAAGGAGCCACCCTGCCTGGTTTGTATCACCAGTTTGAGGATTCTCTTCTTGTTTCGTATGAGTGGATGAATCAGATTTTTTGGTTGATTCCTTTGATGATTGATGATTTTCTGCAGCACCCGCTGTTTCGTTTGAGCTGTTAGAAGAAAGTGACTTGATACTGCTCTCATCAAATTTCAGCTGAATGGTATAATCATGATCATAATCAGCAGATTTTACAGTGACATGAATTTTTGACTTGATTGGTTTAGACAAGCTCTGAGCTTGGAACTGAACAATCCTTGTGTTGGCTTTTTTATTGGTTGAGAGAACCGTTGTATCGACATAGCTGCCATTTTCGGGGACTTTAAATTCCGTCACCCAGCTGCTATTTTTAATAGTCATTTGTACTGTCAGCTTCCCATTTTTTGTAATCACTTTTGCTGGCTTCAGCCAGTAATCATTTGCCATGGAGACCGCATTTCCTTCAGCCTTCAGCACAGTATAGTTGACGGAGTATGTACCATCCTTTAACGTGGCAGCCTGTGCGTTTGAAAAAGGCAGCATGAGTGCCAATAATAAAGCGGTCATGAAGACTGATAGCCTCATCATTTTTTTCATCAAGCGAATTTCCTCCCTTTTTATTGAACAGATGCTGCATCAAACTTGAGACGTACGTCATAATTGCCTGTATATCCGATGACCGGTACAGTCACGCTCACTTTTGCTGGTACGACTTCTGTCAGGCTGTTCACGTTGAATTCTACTGTTCTCTTATTCACAGCTGTGTTTGTATTAATCACCTTCGCATCTTTGTAGACACCTTGATCAAGTGTTTTAAAGCTTGTGATCCAAGAGCTATTCGTTAACGTGACTTGTGCTTTGATTTTTCCTTCCTTCACGACAAGCTTGGCTGGTTTTTCAAAATACGTATTCGCTGTTGAAGTCGAATCGCTATCTGCCTTCCATACCACATATTGTACTGAATGTTGACCATCTGCTAAGCCTGCTGCTGAGGCTGAGCTAATCGGGGCTAGAGCAAATAATAGAACAAAGCTAAAGAACAATAATACGTGTGATGTTGAACGAATGGCTTTCATGTGAACCCTCCTAAATGATATTGATAATTATTCTCAATGAACAATAAAAAAAATAACCTTTATAAGCGCTTGATCACACTTATAGATGATTATGATAATCATTATCAATTGAGTTGAAAAAATAAATCTTTGCTTCCTAAAAGCCAAAGATGTCTGTTTCTAAATGATGGTTTGACACGTGTTTTAGGCAATCTGTCCCATTCATGATTCCATGGCATGACCTCCATTCCATTACAGGGAAAAGAACCCTCTTCTTCTTGATCTTATATGATGAGTGAATTTATTGTCAACATCATTTTTCATACTATTGACTTAGATTTCTGGAAAATCGCACAAAAAAATTTCGATCAGACAGACTGATCGAAATCGATTAGGAAGGGACATGTTCCCCTTTTTTGCTGTTTTTACGTTCTAAAGACCAAGCATACATTTCACGAATAATCGGCTCTATTTTCTTCCCTTGCGCTGTTAATTCGTATTCAATCCGTACTGGAATGTCAGGGTATACGTTTTTCTCAACGAGTCCTTCAGCCTCTAAATCCTTCAGCCTTTCTGATAATAATCGTCCGCTGATGTTCATTTCATTTTCAAGCTGACAGAAACGCTTAGGGCCTGTCAGAAGCTGATTGATGATGAGAATGACCCACTTCTTGCCTAGAATCTCCATGGCATCTGTGATTGGACAGCCATCTACTTGAGCCATACCTTACTCCCTCCCGCTTTTCTCTCTTTTTTTCATTATAACATAATTAATTACTTGAAATAAGCAACTAACTATTATATAGTTTAGTTACTTTAAGTAACAAGGTATTCATTTTTATATATTTTCAAAAACATTTGAACATGCCGATGCATATATCATGAAGGAGATGACCGAGCTTGAAGACAATTGAGAAGCTAAGATTGGGTGTAACAGAGTTACATGTATCCAGCTTTGAGCGTTCTTTACCTTTTTATACAGACATTTTAGGATTTACCATATTAGAACAGACGGAATCCACCGCCACTCTTGGAAGCAATGCAAAGGAACCCATTCTTTTGTTAAAAGAAGATGCACAGCTCAAGGAGAAGCCTGATCATGAGCCAGGACTTTATCATTTTGCTGTTTTATTACCTACCAGAAAAAACCTGGGCACATGGCTGGCACATGTGATGAAAAAAGGCTATCCTTTAATTGGAGCAAGCGATCACTTTTTCAGTGAAGCCATTTATTTAAGTGACCCTGACGGCATTGGCGTAGAAATATATGCTGATCGCCCTGAGGACGTTTGGGTAGGTGAGCATGGAGAACTGAAAGGTGGTGGAAATGCACCTCTTGATGGAGATGGTCTCCTGCAAGAAGCCGCTGATACGACGTGGGAAGGACTTCCGGCTGGTACAGTGATGGGACACTTACATTTCCATCTGAACCCAGAAGAAGCTGATTCCTTTTATGTCAATACGCTCGGTTTTCATATCCGAATGGCTCCACCAGCAAGCGTATTTATCGCCGCTGGTGTGTACCACCATCACCTTGCCTTTAATGCATGGGGACGCGGACGAAAAGGAGCCATTGATCCACGTTTTTCAGGAATTAGAAGCTATACACTCGTATTCCCACAAAAAGCAGACAGACAGTCCGTCGTTGAGCGTCTAACAAAAGCAGGCACTCAAGTGAAAACAATAGGAAAAAGCAACGAATTTGTTGATCCATTTGGCGTTCTCGTTCGTTTACAGATTGAAGAAACAGACAAAAAAGAAGGTGCAGAATATGGACAAACACACAGATCTTAAAACAGCCATTTTAAAAGATAAAATCAAACGAGTACAGCAAGAAGACGGGTATATATATATCACTGGACCCATTAAATTGCCAGTGAATTTAGACGGCAGAACGGTGATGTTCAACTGGTATTCATGGTTAAAAGACGATGGGTTAGAGCCATTGTCAGATGAAGCTTTAATCGAAAGCCTCTCGTCCCGCCAGCTTGCCGATCATCAGCAGTCAAGCGTGCTAGTGTATGGAGATTTCGAGCACGCTGACGAAGCTCTTATCCGCATGCATTCCATTTGCCACACTGGTGATATTTTCGGAAGCAAGCGCTGCGACTGCGGATTCCAATTGAAGCAGTCCATGCGAATGATTGAGGACAATGGTGCAGGTGCCCTGTTTTATTTAGCCAACCATGAAGGCCGAGGTATTGGACTTTTCACGAAAGCCATGGCTTATATCCTTCAAGAAAACGGCTACGATACAGTAGAAGCGAACGAAGCACTCGGCTTTGAAGATGACACGCGTCAATATGAAGAAGCCATCGCGGTTCTTCAAACACTTCGTACAAAGCCAGTCAGACTCATTACCAATAATCCGAAAAAGACAGATGCCATCAGCCATGCAGGCTTATCTCTTTCTGGACGTATTCCGCTTTGGGGTGATGTCTCAGAGTTTAATGAAAAATACTTGCAGACAAAAATCAACCGCTCAGGTCACATGAAGGCGGAGCAAGAGGTGCGTACGATTGCCACATCATGAGCGATATATGAATCTAGCCCTAGGAAATGCACGTGCAATGAAAGGACAGACATCACCGAACCCGCTCGTCGGGGCTGTGATTGTGCGCGATAATGAAATTGTTGGAGTCGGTGCTCACATGAAAGCCGGTGAACCACATGCTGAAATTCATGCACTTAAAATGGCTGGAGACAAGGCAAAAGGAGCCACCATTTATGTGACCCTCGAGCCTTGTTCTCACCATGGCCGTACAGGTCCTTGTGCGGAGGCACTTGTGAAAGCAGGCGTCGAAACCGTTGTCGTGGCAGCACTTGACCCGAACCCGCTTGTCGCTGGCCGTGGAATCGCCATTTTACAAGATGCTGGCATCCAAGTGATTACAGGCGTACTTGAGCAGGAATCCATTCTCATGAATGAAGTGTTTAATCATTTTATTACGAAAAAAACACCTTTCGTGACGCTCAAGACAGGTATTACCTTAGACGGAAAAATTGCGTCTGCTACGTCTGACAGCAAATGGATTACATCTGAGACATCCCGTTATGATGCTCATCATATCCGCAGTATCAATGATGCGATTTTGGTCGGTGCTCAAACTGTTATTCATGACGACCCTTCACTAACTGCACGGATTCCAAATGGGCATCATCCGATTCGAATTGTTTTAGACTCTAAGCTCTCAACACCGCTGACAGCAAAGATCGTCACTGATCAGATGGCACCAACATGGATCTTTACAACAAAGCAAGCCGATGAGGAAAAACGAGCCGCTTTAGAAGCAGCCGGCGTCAGCGTCTTTGTAACAGACAGCGAGACGCGGGTGCCCCTGCAAGAAGTGCTTCAAATGCTGGGAGAAAGAAATGTCTCCTCCCTCATGATTGAAGGCGGCGGCCAGATCAATGCTTCATTTTTAGAACAGCAGCTTGTAGATAAATTGGTCATTTATATGGCACCTAAACTCATTGGCGGAAGGCTGTCTCCTTCCTTTTTTGGAGGCGAAGGCATACGTCTCATGAGTGATGCCATTGAACTGGATCAACTCTCAGTAGAAACACTAGGGAAAGATATCAAAATAACGGGTTACCCCGTTTATCAATAACAAAAATAAGGCGGCTGTTTAGATCCCCTCAACAGCCGCCTTGTTTTTAAAAATCTAGTTTTTTTAGTCTGTTCTCTCTAAAAATTCAATTCGATTCCCAAAGGGATCTTCTACATAGAACCGGCTGGCTCCTTCCAATGGCTCATCTTCTCTGATGCTAATGTGGTGCTTCAATAATGCCTTTTTTAATTCCGATAGACTCTTTACAAGAAAAGCTGGATGGGCTTTCTTTGCAGCTTGGAAATGATCCTGAATTCCAATGTGAAGCTGATGGTGACCGCATTGAAACCAGACACCTCCACGTTTAGCTAGATTACTAGGCTTGGGTATTTCCTCCATTCCTAAAATTCCGCCAAAAAACAAACGTGCTTTCTCTTCACTACCTTTTGGAGCAGCTAATTGAACATGATCGATTCCAACAAAATTTGACATAATCCTCTCTTCCTTTCTTTTCTCAATTGGTTTTTCTATGAAGTGTTTCTTAAGTTTTTGTGATACTGAGCAAATTTGCTTGGGTATTTTTGTTCTTTGCTTCATTGGTGGGCTTGATACTTGGAGTCTTCCAGTGAGGTGTTTCATACGATGTAGAGTTTGATTGATTTCATCTAAATGACAGTGCAAAATTTTTTTCAAAAACAGAACTCTCATTGTAATGAAAGTTCTGTCCATCTAAGTGTCTCTTGTAATGACATTTGAAACCAAGACATATCATGTGTAGTGATTAATTTTGGTGAAACTTGTCGTAAAATGTTTCATGTGAAACATTTATCGTCCATTCCCTTCTACCAGCCTGCCAAAGCTTTCGGGTGAAAGTCCCGGTGAAATGCGAACACGGTGCAAGGACATCATGCCCTGTTCCTTCTTCGCATGTCCTGGTTCAGTGGTGACAGCCATTTGATAACCGGCTTCCTTCGCTAGCTTTAGCGTGTCTTCGTTATAGCGCCCGACAGGATAACTGACCATTCTCGTACGCTGAGAAAAACGTTGATCAAAGAATGTCTTTGACCCTTTTAATTCCTCTTTCTGCTGCTCCCTTGATAAACGATTGAGCTCTAAATGATGAATGGTATGACTCTCAATCGATAGCCCATTTGCCATCATTTCATCCATTTGTTCATCCGTTAAGTGGTTCGGACGCCCAATGGATTGCTCAATCATGAAAATCGTTGCTTTCATTCCATACTGCTTTAAAATCGGAAATGCCTTTGTATAGTTATCGGTATATCCATCATCGAATGTAATGAGGACACACTTTTCACTTGGCTTCGTATTTGTTGTGAAGACGCGGTGCGCTTCTTCTGGCGACAGCGTGACATAGTCGTTGTCCTTCAGCCATTTCATATGAGCCGCAAACTCGCTCTTTGGTACACGAAGCGAGTTACCGCTGGAGATGCTGTGATACATCAAAATCGGAAGCTCTACCGGCTCCTTTTGCTCAATCCAGCTTTGTGTATCAATCACTTCCGCTTCTGTCTGCTGAATCTCTTCTGTTTCTTTTAATCGTAATGGACCCTTTTCCTCTTTGACCACTTGCTGGTTTCCTTCCGTTTGCTCCTTCGTTCCCATACAGCCCGAAATGAACAGCGCCAAAAGACCAACCGTCATCCACATACATGTTTTTTTCATTCACCAATCCTGCTTTCTCTCTATCTATCGAATGATTATAACAGAAATTGGTTACTAGCTGATATCTATTTTGACAGGGTGTTCATTTTTTTACACATTTCAATCATTTCAATGGCAAGCAGATGAATGGTCTCTGTTGTGAGCATTTGATCTTCTGCGTGTATCAGCAGTAAAGAAAAGGGAAGCTGCTCTCCTGCCGCCTCTTTTTGGATCAGCGACAAGTGCAGGTTGTGGATGCTTCGAAACGCTTCCTCCCCTTTTTCAATCAACTGCTGTGCTTTTTCAAAATCATCAGCTCTTGCTAGACGAATGGCTTCAACATAATGACTTCTTGCCTCGCCTGCATGAGCAATAATTTGAAAGGCTGCTCCCTGCATTTCCTCTAATACCGTCATCTGCTTCTCCTCCAATTACTTAAGATTCATTTGCTAGTTTCAGAGCATGCTCTAGTATTTTTTCTCCGTTCGCTGTTCCGTATAATCTCACATTGATGACATCAACAGGTATTTGGTAAGGTGCCGCTGTTTTTTCTGCTGCCTTTTTCATAAAGCTTACTTGCGGTCCAAGTAAAATCACCTGCACATCTTCTCCATGCTCTTCTAATTCATCCGCAATAGCCCCTTCAGGTATGGCGTATATATCATAATCCAGCCCCTTCGCTTCTGCGGCTGCCTTCATTTTGGACACTACAATGGATGTCGACATTCCTGCGGCACAAGCGAGAATGATTCGTTTCATATCCCAACACTCCTATCGATAGTTGACTTCTGTTTGGGCCTTCAGTTCCCTTGCTTTAATTAATGTCTGGTACCAATACGCTGATGCCTTCAACTGGCGATTCCGTTCATTTTCCAGCTGAATTTCGACTAATCCGTAGCGGTTTTTAAAGGCATTCATCGGCGATACATTATCCGTAAAAGCCCACAGCATATAGCCCGTGCAATTTGAGCCTTCTGCTTTCGCTTGAAGTGCCCGTTTCAAATGCTGGCTGATAAATGAAATGCGATACTGGTCATCAATGATACCGTCTTCTTTTTTAAACCGTTCTTCCTTTTCTACACCCATGCCGTTTTCGGCCACAAACCACTCAACATTTCCGTATTCTTCTTTTATTCTCATGCCCATATCATAGACAATGTCCGGGTAGATTTCCCAGCCTCTGAATGGATTCATTTTTCTTCCTGGAAGCTCAAACATATCGTAATAATAAGACGGATGAAATGGCGTCATCTCATTCCACGCCTTACTCGGTGCTTTGACACGATGCGGATAGTATAAGTTGAGCCCAATGACATCAACCGTATGATTCTTGATGACCTGAAGCTCTTCCTCTGTCGCATCGAAATGAATCTCATGCTTTTTCAACACATCGAGCAATTCCTCTGGATACTCCCCTTTGATGGAGGGATCTAAGAACACTCGATTGAAAAACAAATCATACATCCGTGCCGCTTCTTGATCATGCGGAGCAGAGGATCTTGCATACGTCACTTCTGGATTGAGAATCACCCCGATCTTTGCACCTGTTGATTCCTTCAATCCCATCTCCCGAAACAGCTTCACCACTTTTGCTGTTGCCAGCGCTTTATGATAGTTCCACTGCATCCATTTCTTCGTATTTTGCTCAAAGGGATACCGGATAGCATCAAGATAAACGCGTGTTTGGACAACAATCGGTTCATTAAAGCTAAACCAATGCTTGACCCTGTCTCCATATCGCTCAAACACCTTTTCCGCATAGAGAACAAACAGCTCGACGACATGCTTTGATGACCATCCGTCGTACTTTTCAAGTAGCACGGCTGGAAGCTCATAATGCTCTAAGCAAAACATCGGCTCTACACCTGCTGCGATTAATTCATTGATCAAATCATCAACGTAACGGGCATAGTCCTCATCCACAATCCCCTTCTCGTAATCGATAAGAAATCTTGACCAATTGATCGATGTCCTATAATGAGTCAGACCGATTTCTTTCATGAGGGCTACATCTTCTGGATAGCGCTCGTAAAAGTTCGTCGCACCAGCCGGGCCATATCCTTCGTGCCAAACGTGATACCCGTTCTTATACCATAAATCGATGTACGAGTCCTGATGCACTTGCTTTCCCTTCCATCCCTCCGTTTGCCAAGCAGAGGCTGCAGCACCTAGGATAAAATCTCTTGGAATCTCGATTCTGTTCATGTCGCCACCTTCCCTTTCCTCGTTTGAACGTGAAGTGTGAAGTCCTTCCCAAATTCCTTGCAAATACATAGCCCCAAGCGCCCGATCATATAAACTGTAGCCAGGCCTGCCTGTCTCGCCAAAGATCATACGCCCATGATCAGGCCGGACGTAGCCAGCAAAGCCCTCTTCATCCAAAGCCTTCACAATTGTCCCCATATTGAGACTTTCTGCCCTTTTTTCGTATATTTACGGTCAAGTGAAATGGGATCATCCTCTCCGTACCACCTGAATTGCATGTTCATTCATGTCACTCCTTTTATTCTGAATCTGGTGCCACTTCTGGTTTACGGTTAGACAAGAGAACAAATGGAAAATAGATGAAGACTGCGACCACAATACAGATGAGCTGTGTGATGACAGCCCCCATGCTGCCAGCGGTGGACAGCCATGCATTCACAATCGGTGGTGTCGTCCACGGCACCATCACGACGGCTTTTCCAGCAAACCCTGTAGCCGTCGCAATGTAACCAATCGTTCCTGTCACAAGTGGTGTGACGATAAATGGAATTGCCATCACAGGGTTTAACATAACAGGTAAGCCAAAAATAACGGGTTCATTGATGTTGAAGAGACCCGGACCAGATGAGAGCTTGGCAATACTTCGCATCTCTTCCCTTCTTCCAGCAATAAAAATCGCAATCAAAAGCCCAATGGTCACACCTGAACCACCGATGCTCATATACACATCCCAAAATGGCATCGTGATGATATTCGGAATCTCTTTTCCTTCTTGAAATGCTGTCATATTCACTGCAATCGATCCTAATAAGAGCGGCTCCCGGATCGGTTTGATCATCTGGTTGCCATGGATGCCGATCACCCAGAAGAATTGTGCCACAAACATCAACGTTAAAATCCCTGGTAGACCCTGTACAACACTTTCTAGCGGGCGTTGCACCACGTTATACACTGCTTCATGCAAATAAATACCTGTCAAACGATGAAATGCAAAGCCGAATGAACTAATGATCGTAATCGTAATGATCGAAGGAAAAAGTGACGAAAAAGATGTAGCCACATTCGATGGAACAGAATCTGGCATCTTGATTTGCAGCCATTTCACCTCGGTCAGCTTACAAAAGATTTCCACAGATACGATCGCAATGATCATCCCTAAAAATAAACTTTTTGGATCGGAAAATTGCCTTGCCAGTACATCTACAACTTCACGCATCGATCCATCCACTTCAAGAAGAAGTGTCGTTGGAATAACAGATATAAATGAAATCAATGCCATCAACCCTGGGAACAGGGACTTGTGCCCGTTGATTTTCCCAAGCTCTATCCCAATGAGGAACACAGCCCCAATCGTTAAAAAGTTCAGCGTGGCATAATTGATTGCCTTCATAATTGGTTGAAGCTCCGCTAAAAATCTGAACATCTCAAAATGAGCAAGCCCTGTTTCCGGGCTCATGATCATATTTGCCACCAATACAGCAAAAGCCCCTGTAATGATGATTGGCATCAGTGTGACAAATGCCTGTTTAATCGCCATAATATACTTCTGATTCGTGATGCGATAAGCCACATTCCCCATGACGTCTGCCGCTTTCTCCTTGAAGCTCATGATCTGTCTCCCCCTTTGCAAAAACTCGTGATCATCCTCCTTTTTGATGTTATTTTAAAAGCGCTTTCATTAACATCTAATCTTTTTCCTCACAGATGCGGAAATGGATGTCCCGTTTTTTCATTCGGATGCTCCAATACTTGAAGCGCCGCCGTCAGTTCCTCAAATGAAGCGGCCTTGATGAGTTGCTCCACCACTTCCTTGCGCTCTGTCAGCCGTACAAGAAATTGATAAAGTGACTGTAATTCTTTTTGATACGTCTTCTGGATACTCAACAAACAAACGACTTGTACCCGATTTTCACCCCACAGCACCGGTTTTTTCAACGTACAGATCGCACAAAACGTGTCATCTGTTGCCGGCTTCATCGGATGGGGAATTGCAACCAAATGACCGAACGATGTCGGTGACACTTGCTCTCTTTCCAGCAATAATTGTTCAAACTCTTCCGGGATGCGATCCTGTTCCTTGAGCACGTTTACGAAAAATTGCAGTACCTCTTCCCTTGATTGAAGGTCTTGCTGAAAAAATGTCAGCGCCGGACTCACATACCGCAAAACCCCTGTATCCTGCGCGCCCTGCAAAAACCGTTTCAGCCGCACAATATCATCGTCACTTAGAATGGTATGTACATCAATCACTGGCGCCGGCAACGTGTTCTGAAGCGGAATGGTACTAATAATAAAATCAATGCTTCTCAAATCATACGAAAGAATTTCCCCAACACTTGCAGTGCCAGCGATCTCCAGCTTTCCGCTAAAAGCCGCAGTCAGCTTATGAAGAAGGAGCTGACTGCTGGCGACACCCGTCGCACACACAATCAGGCATCTCTTTCTCACATGCTGTGATTTTGTCCGCTCGATTGCAGCTCCGATATGAAGCGCCAAATACCCAATCTCATCCTCATGAATCTCAATCTCCTCTTTTTCTCTCATCCATCTACCCATATAGACGCCAGCTTCAAATGCAATGGGATAATGCCTTTTAATGTCCGTTAAATAAGGGTTACGAATGTTCATACCGTACCTAAAACGATGAATAGCGGAACGCAAATGAAGACTTAATCCAACGATTAACTCTTTATCAAATTGAATATCAAGTGACATGTGCTCCTCTACATAAGCAAGCAGTTGGTGGATGAAGCGAAAGTGATCTTCGTCTAGAAGATGAAATAGCGTATGACCGGTATCTCCGTATGCCATCATCTTCGCTCCCATCAAGTGAATCGCAATATACGCCATTTCAGATAATGGAAAATCAATCGCTAGAACATGCCGAATATCCTCTGCCATTTGTTGAGCTACTTGGAAAACAGGCTGCACTTGAATCTCTTTTAACTCCGTTTCTGGCATCATGACCAGTTTTTTCTCTTCAATTCGTTTGCATGCAATGGCGATGTGGGTGACTAAATTACTTAAACCGATTTCTGACAGATGAAGTCCGCTAGCTTTTGTACGTGAACGCACGATATCCTGAATCAATTGATACGTTTCTTCAGGTAACAGCGCAGGGTTCGCATGCGCTTGCTGAAACACATGCTCAGCCATACAATATCTTAATTTCATTTCATCCCCTGTCAGCCGCAGTCCATATTTAGGACGATGTGACACAGAAAGTCCATGTAATGAAAACAGATGTCTGACCGCTTTCAAATCATTTTTCACTGTCGATTCACTCACAAATAATTCCTCTGCCAGCGCGTCTAACTTGATATAGTCTTCTGACAGAAGCAGCCTTTTCAATAGATAGGCTACACGGTCCTCAGGCTGATTGGGTATGGTCTGCTCCTTTTTTTCGTTTCTTTCTCCCAATGACTTTTTCAAAAATGTACGAAAAGACCCATAATCCTCTACGGTCAATGTATACCCTGCCCCGCGTTTGATATGTAGTACGGCTCCATGTTCATCCAAAATATATTTAAGCGCTTTCATATCTGTTCGGATGGTTCTTGATGTGACGCCAATCATGCGGGCAATTTCTTCACTAGTCAGTTCCTGTTCCGCTTGCATCAGTCGATTCAGCAGCTCCTCCTGACGTAGAGATAGCATAGGCTCTCCTCCCTTGGCATTTACTTTTGCCTATCATCATAAACGAAAATAGAACTCTTTGCCCAGTTTTTCTTTCAAATCGGGAACCACGATATGGCTCATTCGTATGAATAGGAAACAAGAGGAGGGATGCATCATGGGTTCTTTTATGTTTGTTGTTATGATCATATTGGCTTCTTTAGGAGCAATCATTGCCCATTTATTCACATCAAAGGATAAGCGTACGTCTGCTAAGCGTTCTTCACATCACAGTTCAACAACAAGTACATATACTGATTCTTATACTCATCACGCTTCTGATGCCTCCTGCGGGGGAGATTCCGGGGATAGTGGCGGTGGATGTGACTAAATAAAAAACAGCCGCTCGCTGATGAGACGGCTGTTTTTATTATTTTAAAGAGCCTTCCAGCCCCGTTCAATCAGATGTTTAACATCGAGTGCAAAATCCTCACCCTTTTCCATCACGTCCTGGGCTCTTCCGGCAAAGTTACTGGCAACAGCCAGCTCCATTTTTTTTAATTCAAAGTGCAAGATTTTTTGATCAATCTCTGCGATATATTTTTCATACTCATTGTTCACGATGTCATGCATTACATGATAGGCATCTTTTCGGTGGCGATGAAAGTCGGTTCCTCTCTCACCTTTCCATGACGAATCTAGAACAGGTTTCTTGATTTCCTTTATGTCTGACTGCGCAAGATCTTGTTCTGTTCGAATATTGCTTTTGTCTGTCTTTAACCGAGAGATCATGTCATCAAATTCTGCACGTCTGTTTTCAATTCCCATATGCAGATGGTGTAGCATCTCGGATAAACTCATGTCATCCACCTCTATCGGACCTCATACGAAAGCACAGCATCAGAGCCTTGGAAACGATCAACTCACTTGATTTCTCCAAACCTGACATTTCTATCGTTTTGCTTTCATTAAGTATAGTATAAGGTGAAAAGCCTCAGTCTTAAATAGGGAAAAGGTGTCCTTTTAGTGACGTGTTTGGAAGAAAAACGGAATAACACAGGGTCGCAATTCCCAAATTATATATGATCCCTTAGAACTATATTTCGTATCATCCCATAAAACCCATTAGAAAAATGATTGCCATTATTTTGCCGCAATCGCTTCGTCCTGTTCTTTTAAAGTTTTCACATTAGAGCGCGTGTCCTGAACATTTTTGATTAAGGCTTCTTTAAAACTTGAAACCATTTCGTTCACCTCTGCCTCACGTGCCGTCCACTTGGTCACAAATTCAAGGCTGTTTTCACCTGCTTTATCTGCTGCTTTTTTCATCGTTAAAGCTTCGACTGCTTGGGAGACTTCGTCTAGTTGATTCATAACTGTTTGGTAGTTTAACTTAATTTGTCCCATCGTGATATCCTCCAAGTTTGTTCAGCATGAAGGTAGTTTATAAGCTACTCCATGCTTTTGAGATCAAGCGTTTGGCGTCCTCCACTGCGTCTTCTCCTTTTTCAGCAAGACGTGCGGCGTCTCCAGCTAGGGAACTGGCAAAGGATAACGCTGCTTGTTCAGCTTCTAACGTACTAATTTTGAATTCGATGCGGCTCACATAGCGTGGGTACTTGTCGTTCACAATCGTTTGCAGCTCATCATGTGCTTCATTCCGCTCTGATTTGAAATCCTGGCTTCGCTCACCTTTCCAAGAGGTCCCAAGCTTTGGCTGCTTGATTTGCTTCAGGTCTGTTTCTGCCGCATCTTGTTCACGTTCGACCTTACTTTTCGCCTTTTTCAGTCGAGCGATTTTCTCTTCAATTTCTGCCTTTTTATTTGTAATGCCACCGTTTAGGGCAGACAGCATATTTGATAAGCTCATTATGGGTTCCTCCTCCTGACAAAAAATAAAAACGCTGCTTAGAGTTCTTCTAAACGAGCGTAAGGTGAATAGCACTTTTTCCAATATTGTTATTATAAGGTTCAAAGACTCATGTTTGAATAGGGATTTGTGCCCTTTTTATGGGATAAATATGCTTTCATTCTGCTTCTCATTACCCCTTAAGACCTCTTTTATAGGGGGTCTTAAATCCTGATTATTTGTTATATGTCACATATAGTCATGCAGACCTAGGACAAACAAAAGCCGCTCGGTTGAGGAGCGGCTTTTGTAAACGGCTTATGAAGCTGATTCTTCACTTTGCTGTTGATCTTTCACATACCAGATGAATTTCCCTGTATATCCGTAAATAATAGCAAGAGCAATGGCAACAAAGCTCAACCACATAAATGGTAAATAAGAGAATGTCGATACGCCTAGAATTCCCGCCATGTAAATCCCGTTATCTGACCAAGGAACCATTCCTGACGTCAGCGTACCACCGACCTCGGAGTTTCTGGATAAAACTCGTCTGTCTAATTTTAATTTATCATAGCTCTTTTCCATAATTTTCGGTGTAAGAATTAATGATACATACATCGCACAGCCAAAGATATTAGCGAAGAATGCAACAACAAGTGTTGATAGAGTCACATTTCCTGCATTATGCAATTTCTTCTCGAATGTAGCGACGATGACTTTTAATACGCCCAAGTATTCCAGTACTCCACCGAAACCGAGACCGAGAATAATCACCACTAGAGATCCTAACATATTGACAATACCGCCACGGTTTAACAGCGTATTTAAGAAGTCTACATCTGAATTAATCGAGAAGCCATTATAAGCTGTACCAAGTGCATCGGCTGGATTCATTCCCTGGAATGCCATTGCCCAGATAGCTCCAAGAAGTGCACCAATGGCAATAACAGGCATTGATGGTTTTTTCAAAACAAGTAATAGTACAACAATTAGCGCCGGAATAATCATCCAAATATTGATGGTGAATGTATCTTGTAGTGCTTGTTTCAAGAACTCTACTTTGCCTTGATCAATATTTTTTCCGCCATACATAAATCCAGTGATTGTAAACATAATGGCAGTAATAACAAAGGCAGGAATGGATAAGACCATCATCGCTCTAACATGTGCGAGCACGTCCACTTTTGAAAGTGAGGAAGCGAGCACCGTACTATCAGATAATGGGGATAACTTATCACCAAAATAGGCACCTGATAAAACGGCTCCGGCTACGATAGGTAATGGGATTCCCAATCCTTCACCTATTGCAATCATGGCAATACCTGCAGTTCCAACTGTCCCCCATGATGTGCCTGTAGCAACAGACATAATGGAACAGATGATCAGCGTAGCTAATAAGAAAATATTAGGATGAATAAATTCAAGTCCGTAAAAAATTAATGTTGGTACCACTCCGCCAGCAATCCATGTTCCAACAAGTGCACCTACTGCAAGTAAAATCAAAACAGCCTCTAAACCATTCGATATCCCTTTTGTAATGGCGTTTTGAAGGTCTTTGTATGAGTGTCCTAAACGAATACCTAAAGCAATGACCATAAACCATGAGATAAACAATGCCAGTTGAATATCCAATTTGAAATAAAGAGTAAAAGATAAAACAATTGCTAAAAACAAGCCAAGTACAAACACGACTTCTAAAATAGACGGCAGACGTGGTGATTTCATTGTGTTTCCTCCCTTTGTGCGTGCGTTAAGCGTTTTCAAAATATTGTGAAAAAAGTGTGTCAATTCGAAAGAAAGTGAATTGCCTGTTTTTCTCTATTTCACAGGCAATTCTACATATCAATAAAATAAAATTTTTGATATTATTATCGCTCTAGGAGCTCTGCACCCGCAATGCCAGGCTTTGTCATCTCGAATGGATTCAAAATAATATCAAGTTCTTCTTCTGTTAACACATCATTTTGCAAGCAAAGATCTCTGATCGATTGTCCTGTTAAAATGGCTTCCCTTGCGATTCTAGCCGCAGCTTCATAGCCTAAGTGAGGGTTCACGGCAGTGATCACACCTGCACTTTTTTCGACATATTCTTTCAAACGTTTTTCATTTGCTTCAATGTCCACTAAGCAATGATCTGTGAATGAACGGAATCCGTTATTCATTATACTAATAGATTGAAGCAAGTTAAAGACCAAAACAGGCTCCATCACATTTAACTCAAGCTGACCTGCTTCAGAGGCAAGACAGATGGTGTGGTCATTCCCAATGACCTGGAATGCGATTTGGTTAATGAGCTCTGCCATGACTGGATTGACTTTCCCAGGCATAATGGATGATCCTGGCTGACGAGCTGGCAATGCAATTTCAGCAAGACCTGCTCGCGGACCAGAAGCCATTAGGCGAAGGTCATTGGCAATCTTAGACATGTTCATCATGCATACTTTTAATGCAGCAGACACTTCTGTGTAAGCATCTGTATTTTGCGTTGCATCCACGAGATGCTCTGCGCCTACAAGCGGAAGACCTGAAATATCGGCTAGCTTCTTCACGACGATCTCAATATAACGAGGATCTGCATTTAGGCCTGTCCCAACAGCTGTTGCACCCATATTGACTTCATATAAATGCTGCTTTGATTGGTTGATCCGCTTAATATCACGGCTGAGCACGCTGCTGTAAGCCTCAAATTCCTGTCCTAAACGAATTGGAACAGCATCCTGTAGGTGCGTACGTCCCATTTTGATCACATGATCAAATTCTTTCGCTTTCTTTTTGAATACGTCATGCATCGTTTGCATTGTCTCAAGCAGAATGTCTAACTGCTTCAATACAGCAATATGGATAGCTGTTGGAAACGAGTCATTCGTTGATTGTGACATGTTTACATGTGTGTTTGGGCTTAAATGGATGTATTCACCCTTTTGATGTCCCATGATTTCTAGCGCTCTGTTTCCAATCACTTCATTGGCATTCATATTCATCGACGTTCCTGCGCCGCCTTGAATTGGGTCTACAATAAAGTACTCATGCAGCTTGCCTTCAATGACTTCATCAGAGGCTTGTACGATGGCATTTCCAATTCCTTCATATAAACGTCCAACTTCCATATTGGCTTGAGCAGCTGCTTTTTTCACGATGGCAAAGGCTCTAATCAGTTCCTCATGCATGTGATATCCAGTAATCGGGAAGTTTTCTTTTGCACGAAGGGTTTGAACCCCATAATACACGTCTGCCGGAATTTCTTTTTCTCCAAGAAAATCCTTCTCATAGCGATAAGTTGCTTGAACCATCTGATATGACCTGCTTTCTATAGAATAGTTAAATCACTAAATCTTCTGCGATTGGCGTTTCCATAATCTTTTTCACTTCTCTTGGGTCTGTTGTTTTACCTAGTGCCCACATGAGTTTCGGCACGATAGCCTCTGTGTTCATGTTTCGTGAACGTGCCACTAGTTCTTGATTGATTTTGCGTCCTACTTCATACACGCTCATGTCTTCTCCTTCTTCAAGACACTGAGTTGTGATGACAACAGAAATGCCTTCTTCGAGCAATTCGTTGATTTTCTCTAAAAGGTTTCTTCCTTCGAAAGGAATTCCGCCGCTGCCGTAGCTTTCGATGACGACTCCTTTGTACACACCTTTGATTGCATCTAAGAACTCAGGCTTTAGACCTGGGTGCAATTTCAAGAGACAAACGTCAGTGTTTAAGGATGCATCTAATTTAAGCGGTTTCATTGACGATCTTTTTACTTTGCTATTGTATTCAATTTGATGGTTTTCAATCGATGCAATATATGGATAGTTAATACTTTCAAATGCATCGTAGCTTTTCGTTCTTAGTTTGATTGCGCGTGTTCCTTGAATGACTCTGCCGTCAAAGACAACATACACACCGCCTACGCCGTCACATGCAAAGCGAATGGCATCGGTGATGTTTTTCTTCGCATCTGTTTTCTTAAACGTAATCGGAATTTGTGAACCTGTAATCACGATCGGCTTATCCGGATTTTGCAGCATATAAGACAGAGCTGCTGATGTATAGGCCATTGTATCGGTTCCATGCGTGACGACAAAGCCGTCATATTGATCATAATTTTCATAAATGGCTGTTGCGATATCCACCCAGTATTCAGGCTGCATATTTGTACTATCTATACTCATTAGGGACTTTGTGTCCATTGTGTACTCTGCATTAATTTCGTTTAAATAGCTTAAAAGGTCCTCAGCTTTAACACCTGGAGCCAAACCATTTTCACTCTCTACAGATGCAATCGTCCCACCAGTGGTTAAAAGCAATAATTTCTTCAACAGGTCCACCTCTTTCAGTAAAATTACTTCGTTTGTCACACATATTATAAGCCAGCTTGTGCTATTCTATAATATACGCTTTACGCGTACCTTCATTGCCATTATAGTCACATAACGCGAATTAATCAAGAAATTATTACGCATAACGCGTACATTCTATCACAAAATATGATATACTGTTGTTGTATATAAAGGAGCGTTCATGTAATGATACTCGATCGTTTAACCACTCTTAGAAAAAAGAAAAAATGGTCTCTCCAGCATACGGCAGATCGCCTAGGTATCGCCAAAAGCACCTATGCCGGTTACGAATCTGGGTACCGACGACCTTCGCTTGAAGCAGTGAAGCGCCTGGCTGATTTGTATGATACGTCCATTGATTTTTTACTTGGTAGAACGGACGAGCCAGAGATACAACGTAAAATCTCTGACATCAAAATTGAACTGACGGAAGCAAAAGAAGGAACCATTCTTGTAGACGGCGTTCCCCTAAATGATGAAGAAATCAAACAGCTTGTTGCCTTTATTCGGGCGAAAAACACCCTAAAAGTATAAAACAAAGAAAAGAGAGGCCCCTATCAATTGGGTGCCTCTCTTTTCTTTTTCAGCTGCTTAAGAATAAGGAGAAGACAGCTGACTTAATTCCTCTAACCGCCGCTTCGCTTCTTCTTTATTAAATGAACTATAATAGCGATAATTCTCATCATCTAAGATGCGGTAATGCTGACTGAGCACATTTTGCTGAAGACGAAATGTGCCTTTTTTGATAGACGTCCGCCACCAAACCTTTCCGCCGATCGTACGTTCCACCGATAGATGCAATTCATCATGTGCCACGACTTCCAGAATCTCAAGCGGATCATCCCCAAGTGTCCCTTTTAAAATGTCACTATCCCTGAATAATGCACATACGGCCGCAGTTTGCGTCCAGTTGAGGCGCAGCCTATTTTTTTCAACCTGCTGCAAATGCCGTTTCGATAGACCAAGTACCTCAGTCATGCGGTCCTGCGTATAATTCTTTTCTTTTCGAATTCGTGCCATTTGTTCTGTGACGAGGTCGATTACCATCTCTTTATCCATCTCTCATCACCTCTCCGAGTGTTCAGTCTTTACTGACATCATACACGATTTTTTCGAAAAAGTGGCGCCTCATCCTTCGGAATCATGGGAAATACCTCCTAGTCGATCTGCTCTTCGACCTGACCATGCTGCTGTCTCCAATTCTCTTGGGCTGCCTGATTTAAATATGGATAGATCTCTTGTTTGACGGTTTGCTCGAATACTTCTTCATCTAAAATACTGTACGCTGGAATCTTGATCAATTTCCCATCCATTTTCCGAATGAGCACATCCATGAAGAGAAATCCCCTTACACTGTACCGATGCCTGCGCATATCAATGGATTGAATGTCTTGAAAAGGGATCGTCCGCTCTCGATACAGCACAGCACCATTCTCCCCGCGCTGAATGCGAAAAATCACATTTCCCCTCTTCGTAAAAGCCGGCAAAATCATCAAAAAAGAGATCAAGCCATAGACAATGCCTAATAGTCCGCCTAAAAATAAAAACAATGTATAATTCGATTCAAATGTAAGAGCTTCTGAAAACAACCAAATACCAATGATACCGAAGCCGCCCGTTGCTAAGAATGCCCATACCCTTAAAAAGGCCCTGCTTCTCACTTCTATTACTACACTTGGATTCAAGCGTCATTCTCCTTTTCTCCATTAGAATATAGAACGTAATCCGTCTCTATGAGCCGTCTCCACGCGAAATTCACTTTCTTTTATTCCCGACACAAGCCACGACTGTTTCTCGCCTGGAATGACAAATAACATGGATTCCACATCAGGCGTATTATTTTTGTCGTAGACGACCTTCATGAGGGAGTCCATCTTTCCTTTTCTCTTCTGTACATCAGAAACAAATGCCTGCACGAGTTCTTCGTTCTCTGCTCGATGATGGAAGGAGGGCCACTCATTCTTCGCCTCACTTGCTTGCTCTAATAGCTTTTCAAATTCCTCTGCTTGCAGGGTGACGACAGGTGCAGGGTGATCACTCATCTGTATATTGAAAAAGGCAGTCACTTGCTCCTCTGCCTGCTGGTCATCTTTCAGTTTTTGAATCTGATGGACTTGTTGATCATAAAGTGTATGGTGCGCATATACGCCCATCTGTGTCGTGTGAAAGGAGGTACTGACTTCTTCATCTTCATCCCCAAATCGAGATGCCTTGACGGTGTGAGATGCATCATTCATCGCCTGGATAAAATGACGGTATTCCGCTTTATAACGATATTGTCTGTTTCGAAATTCAAGTACACCTTTTGCGAGCAAAGAGCGGCATGCAATTTCAAATAAAAACCCTAGACGCTCGTCCTCTACATCAGGATAATAGGCTTCCTTTAAGGACATACCTTGTTCAAAATAGCCTTCACTGTAAAAACTAAAGATGAGTTCCTCAATACTTAGACTTAGCTGATCCAACTTGATCTCTCCTTATCCAAAAGAAAATGCACCCTTAAAGAAATCGCCTGCACCTTTTATGAGCGAATCTGCGGTTTCTTTTGTTTTTTCTATCCCTTTATGTATCACCTGATTTGCCTGATCAATGGTGTCATTAACTGCTTTCACACCTTGACCTGCCAGCTCAAATGCTTGTTTCCCTTTATCCACAACCGCATGAATTGGGTCCTTTAATTTCACTGCAACCTGCTCAGCAAAGCCTGATGTCAGCTTGGCGACTTTTTCTCCTATAAATCCACCGACTGCGGAACCAATGGCTCCTCCAACGACGGTTCCAATCGGTCCTGCAAAGCTTCCAAGAGCTCCTCCGACAACGGCACCTGCGACAGACCCGCCAGCGATAAAGACCGTATTGTTCACTGCATTTCCAACAGCCTTAGCATTTTCACGCTTAAGGACTTCTGGCTGATCACCGAATTCTGCATAGTTCTCGGCAATTTTCAATCCACAGCCGACTGTTTCCGTTGCACCAGTGACTACCGTTGCAATGATGGCATTTCCTTTCGCAAATCTTGCCCCATTTTTCAGAACAGACTTGATTCCAGCCGTGTCCTTCCAATTGATACTTCCTTTTGTAAAATCACGGACACTGTTCGTGAATGCAACCGTATCATCAGGATAAAATTTTGTGAATTTCTTATGGACCAAGTCTGCCATCGACCAGTTCGATCGTCTTAATAATTCTTTTTTACTCAGCCAAATCCTTGCTAGCCGGTCAAATCTCGTTCCTTCTACCCGGCTGGTCAGATCAAGCAGAAGCTTTGAATGCTGCGCGGCATACCGGCCATTGTCTTTAATGAAGGTCGTCATCCCAAGCCCGTAGTATTTCGCCTGCATCATCACAATACCAGCTAAGCTCGTGAGCGTCCCATATTGATCATAAATGCTGTACATTTTCCGTAAAATATCGTCTGCTTCGACCATTTTATCTGTTGCATGACGAATCGCAATATCATCACTGCTCAATTTACTGATCAATGCTTGTCCTGCTCCCCATGCATCCCCGACGCCTGAAAAACAGCTTCTATACCGAGGATCACAGCCTAAAATGAGACCATCCAGTTCACTATGTAAATCGCGGTGCTTCGTTTCAATGACAGAAAGTTCGCCTAAAACATCATTCGCAAGCCCTGTCAGCTGATCTGGATCAACCACTATGTCACGTGCCATCACATCATCTCCCTTCTCGGTTTCTTTCTCTCCGTTCTTCTCGTCTCTTTCGCTCAAGCTCTTCCATTCTGGCAATTTCAGCTTTCCGTTCCTCGATTTTGACCGCTGCGTCGCGCAGTTCCTGACTTGTTTCAAGCAAGTCCTTTTCGAATTGATCATAGCGTGCCGTTGTTTCCTCAAAGCTTTGATCAAATTTATTCCTTGCTTCTCCCTGCCAGCCTGATCCTACTGCCTTGAGCCGATTCTCCAGCAGCTGCTTTGACTGCCGAATCTCAACAGCTGCTTCCTGAAACTTTTGAGCGAGTGCCAGCGTTTGACTAGAATCCAACTTTCGCACCCCTTTCTCCCAATTTAACGTACAAATGGATGATTTTATATGTCCTCATTATAAATAAAAAGACACCCGAAAAAATCACCCTAAAGAACCATTCAACACATCACCAAATGAAAGTAGGTCTTTTTCCACTCTAATTACCAGAGAAAACCTTTCTTGTTATGAAGCGCATTCAAGACGTGATAAAATGAACGTATTCTACAAAAGGAGTGACGTATACATGAAAGAAGAAATGATTCAGCGATTCACAAGTTATGTGAAGGTAGATACGCAGTCGGATGCAGATAAGGAAAGCTGCCCATCGACTGAAGGACAGTTGAACTTAGCGAGACAGCTAGTTGAAGAAATGAAATCCATCGGGATTCAAGAAGTAACAATGGATGAAAACGGCTATGTCATGGGAACGATCCCATCTAACACAGACAAAGACGTCCCGACCATTGGCTTCCTGGCTCACATCGACACAGCTACTGACTTCACCGGCAAGAATGTGAAACCGAAGCTTCATGAAGACTATCAAGGCGGCGACATCACCTTAAATGAAGATCTACATATCGTTTTATCTCCATCACAGTTTCCAAATTTACAAAAATATCAAGGACATACGCTGATCACTACAGATGGCACAACCTTGCTTGGTGCAGATAACAAAGCAGGTATCGCAGAAATTATGACCGCTATGCATTACTTAATTGAAAATCCAGAAATCAAGCATGGAAAAATTCGCGTCGCCTTTACACCCGATGAAGAGATTGGCAGAGGGCCGCACAAATTTGATGTTGATGCCTTTGGCGCTTCCTATGCGTATACAATTGACGGAGGACCGCTCGGGGAGCTGCAATATGAAAGCTTCAACGCAGCAGGTGCGAAAGTATCCATTAAAGGAAACAACGTCCACCCTGGGACAGCAAAGGACAAAATGGTCAGCGCTGCGAAGATTGGGATGCTCTTCCACAACAAGCTTCCTTCTGATGAATCTCCGGAATACACAGAAGGCTACGAAGGATTTTTCCATCTCACGAAGTTTGTAGGAGAAGTCGAAGAAGCAGAGCTGCAATATATTATTCGTGATTTTGATAAAGACAAATTTAACGAACGCAAAGCACTATTTGAAAAAATAGCAAATGACTTAAAAGCCATTTACGGAGAAAACAGCATCAATCTCAGCATTCAAGATCAATATTATAATATGAGAGAAAAAATTGAGCCGGTGAAACATATTGTGGATATTGCCCATGAAGCCATGGAAAACCGCTCAGTGACACCTGTGATCGAACCGATCCGCGGCGGTACAGATGGCTCCCAGCTTTCATATAAAGGTCTTCCAACGCCAAACATCTTTACTGGCGGGGAAAACTTCCACGGTAAATATGAATTTATTTCTGTCGAGAACATGGTGAAAGCAACAGAAGTCATCGTTGAAATCGCCCGTTTATTTGAAGAAAAAGCATAGATATGTTTACAACCGTTCCTGTTCGGGAACGGTTTTTTAATAAAAGTTTACAATTTTCTGAAACTTTTATGACACTTATTCGTACTAATAGAGACAACCCCAGAAAAATTCTTCTTGACGAGTGCAATAACTGGAAATATAATAGTTACAAACAACCAGTATTTTAGACCTAAATTAGCAGATCATCTAAACATTAAGAACTAAACCGATTCTGCTGCTTATTTTCAGTTATAAACATCACTCACCCTGTCTACACTTAAAGAATAGGATGAATTGGAGGAATGTCATATGATGATTTTATTGATTATCGCTTCACTTTGCTGCTACTTACTATTCTCTTTCAAAAAAGATAACCGCACACCAAAACGAAAAAGCGCAGAGCTTTCGGAGTTTGAAATCTTTCGTATGCGCCGCCACTACAACGGAAAACGCCGTCATCCACTAAACGATGCACCTAAACAAGTATAAATCTGAAAAAGAGCCTCATATGGGGCTCTTTTGTGTGAGTACATAACAAAAAACGACCAGACTCAGTGGTCGTTTTTCTTTTTATTTATATACCTTCGCAGGAACTTGAATCATCGGAATTCCTACATAGTAAGGTGAAATCTCATATGGCTGAAAAACAACAGCAATTCCCTTTTTCGTGAAGTAATACTGCGTGTTGTAGTTGATTTCAATGTCTCTTTTTTTCAGGTTCGCATAGAATTTGCTTTTATGTTTCTTTGTGTAGTTATAAATATAATCTCTTACTTTCGTACGCTTTTTCTTTGTTTTCACAACGTCTGTCAAGAACAGCTGCTTTGTCTTTTTCTTCGTTAACACATAGTTCATGCTGGAAACCATCGTATCCCCATGCATTCCACCATCATTCATGTAATCATAGTTTAAGATACTGAGCTTCTTCCCATTGTTAAATTTCGTTTTAAACGATCTTTCGTACGTGATCTTCCCGTAGCCTTCCTTTTTCGCTTCGTCCTTTAAGAATAAGTAAGTAGAATAAGAGAAGGCGATGTCTTCTTTTAAATCACGATTGATGGTTTTCATATGCGCCTTGCTTAGGTTTTTCACCTGTGCATATTTGAATGTTTTTTTCTTTTTATAATAGTGTGTGCTTACTTTTGCTTTTTTTGCTTGTTTGGCATCCGCAGATCCAACTGGCGCAAACAACGAAACAATCAGTGAGAAAATGAGCAGGCTGATTGTTAGGCCTTTTTTCATCGTCATAGTAAAAACCCCCATTTTTGTCTATTACCAATTGAGTATACCATGACAAAAGAACCAAAAAAAGCATTATTTCCATATTATTCTTCCTTTTTCCACATCGGGTTTGTTTACCGTTTTCATAAGTTCCTGTATGCTTAATGTAGAATGCTAGATGAAGTGTGGTGTTTATCATAGAAGAGAATATTTTTAGTCACATTCGGACAACGTTTCATAGTTTGTCTCCGACCCAAAAAAAGATTGCCAATTACATTTTAGAAAATCCTCAGAAAGTTGTGCTTCATTCCATTAGTGCACTCGCTGCTGAATGCAATACTAGTGAAACGACGATCTTTCGGTTTCTACGAAAAATTGGCTATGAATCGTACCAAGTGTTTCGTGTCCATGTCGCACAGGATATTGCAACCAATACGCCTCAATCCATATACGGTGAGATCGAGGCATCCGATAGTGTAGCTGACATTAAACATAAGGTCATAGAGTTAACAACAAACTCTATTCAAGATATGAAGCATATATTAGAAGACCATGCTGTCACGCAATTCATTGAACAAATGAAACAGGCACATAAAACCGTCTTCTTTGGAGCAGGTGCGTCCAGTTTTATTGCTGGAGATGCTTATCATAAGTTCCTCCAGCTTGGTTTTGAAGTGAGTCTATGCAGTGATCCGCATATGATGAACATGATTGCTACTCACGCCACGGAACACGATTTTATCGTTGCGATCTCCCATTCAGGAGAGAGTAGAGAAATTCTTGATGCCGTGCAATTTGCTAAAGAAAAGGGAGCAAAGGTTGCCTCTATCACCAGCTATCCGAAATCAGAGCTCGCAAAGCGATCTGACTTTCATCTGCTCAGTTCTTCCAGGGAGACAACCTATCGATCTGACTCCATGATCTCCCGTATTAACCAGCTTGTGATCATTGATGTACTATACGTCGCCGCTGTTTTAGAACTAGGATCAAATGCCATTGAAAAAGTGAAACGATCTCGATTAGCCGTAGCTAAAAATAAAACATGAACGCAAAAGGCCGGAGCTGATTCCGGTCTTTTTTTGTGACTTTTCTCATATTTTCCGTTGACACGTTCCTATCACGTCATGTACATTAAATGAACAATAGTTTATTTACTACTATTAAAACAAATGGATAGTATATATACTAACAAAAGAAAAAGAAAGCGCTTTTTGTAAGGGTTTTCTATATAGGAGGCGTTCAATGTGACAAAGAAAATTGGATTCATTGGATTAGGTATTATGGGAAAGCCTATGGCACTCAATCTATTAAAAGCCGGTCATACTGTGAGTGTTTTCGATCTAAATGAGGAAGCGATTCGAGCGTTACAAGAAGCCGGAGCAAAAGGTGCTGTTTCAGCAGCTGATGCCGCTTCTAAAAGCGATATCATCATCACAATGCTTCCTAAAGGAGAGCATGTAGAGGCAGTTGTTTCAGGTGATCATGGCATTTTAACTACAGCTAAACCTGGCACTGTTGTCGTAGATATGAGCTCAATTTCCCCTGTTACTTCTAGAGCTTTAGCTGCTCTTACAAAACAGCATCAGGTGGAATTTATCGACGCACCTGTCAGCGGCGGAGAACCGAAGGCAATAGACGGAACACTTGCCATCATGGCTGGCGGCGAAGAAGTCATCTTTGAGCAAGTGAGGGATGTCCTGCTTGCGATGGGCACAGAGGTTGTATTAGTTGGGACAAATGGAAGCGGAACAACAGCGAAGCTCGCCAATCAAATCATCGTCAACTTAAATATTGCCGCTATGTCCGAGGCGCTCGTTCTTGCCGCTAAATCAGGCATTGCCATTGACAAAATGTATGAAGCCATTCGCGGCGGGCTGGCAGGAAGTGCTGTTCTCGATGCAAAGGTCCCTCTCATCTTAGAACGAAACTTTGAACCAGGCGGACGTATCGACATCAACTTAAAAGATTTAACCAATGTGATGGAAACTGCTCATGATATCGGCGTTCCTCTCCCGCTCTCTAGCCAACTGCTCGAAATCTTCCACGCTCTCAAAGCGGACGGAAAATCTGGGCTTGACCATGGCGGCATCGTTCAATATTACGAAAAAATGGCTCATGTCGAAGTGAAGAAAGGATGAGATGGTCATGAAAAAAAGCACTGACATACTGAATGCCCTTCCGAAAGCGGATTCAAAGATCATTCAATCAGCATACGAACAAGCACTGAACAGCTTTCATCATAAAGTCATTGTATTAGATGATGATCCAACAGGGATTCAAACCGTACATGGCGTCTCTGTTTTCACCGATTGGTCAGAAGAAAGCATTGAAGCCGGTTTTCTTGAAGACAGCCGAATGTTCTTTATTTTGACCAATTCTCGCAGTATGACAGAGAAGGAAACGGCTGCTGTGCATGAAACAATCGCTTCAATAATTGTGAAGGTAGCGGAACGTGTTGATCAGGATTTCATTATTGTCAGCCGAGGAGATTCTACTCTTCGTGGACACTTTCCGCTGGAAACTGACGTACTCAGAACCACGATTGAACAGCAAAGCTCCCGCCAATTCAATGGAGAAATCCTTCTTCCTTTTTTCCAAGAAGGTGGACGCTTGACGATCAACAATATTCATTACGTCCAAGATGGACACGAATTAATTCCTGCTGGTGACACAGAATTTGCACGAGATCGCACATTCGGCTTTCAGTCATCTCATCTCGGAGAATGGATTGAAGAAAAGTCAAACGGATCGTTCACGAAAGAGAACACCACCTACATTTCGTTAGATGATCTACGGGCTTTACGGATTGATCAAATAAAAAAACAGCTCATGAGTGTGACCGATTTTAAAAAGGTGGTTGTAAACGCTATGGACTATGACGATGTCAAAGTCTTTGTCACCGCTCTCATTGAGGCCATTCAAGCAGGAAAGCAACTCATGTTCAGAAGTGCGGCGGCACTTACAAAAGTTCTTGGCGGTATAGGGGATCGTGCCTTATTAACAAGACATGACTTGATACAAGAACAAAGCCCGCACGGTGGTCTCATTATGATTGGTTCTCATGTGAAGAAGACAACAGATCAATTAAAAGCGCTTCAACAGAATAAAGAGGTAGCTTTTATTGAGTTTAATACACATCTCGTGCTGGCGCCTGAAGCATTTCAACAAGAAATTGACCGCGTGATTCAGCAAACTGAGGCATTATTAGCATCTGGTCAATCTGTGGCTGTTTATACAAGAAGAGAACGGCTTGACCTTGGGGATGATCGTCAGGAGGAAGAATTAAAGCTCTCTGTAAAAATTAGTGATGCTGTGACAAGCATTGTCCAGCGTCTCACAATTCGCCCTAAGTATCTCATTGCCAAAGGTGGCATTACCTCCAGCGATATTGGAACTAGAGGACTTCACGTGAAACGCGCAACTGTGGCAGGGCAGATCAGACCAGGCATTCCCGTTTGGCAAACAGGTGAAGATAGTAAATTCCCTTTCATGTCTTATGTGATTTTCCCGGGAAATGTTGGTTCAAGGGATACGTTAAAAGAAGCTGTAGACATACTTGAAGGATAAAGCATAGGGGGTGTTTTGCACTCCCTTATGCACCACAAAGGAGGAAAGATCATGTCGTTAGTGTTTATCGGACTTGGCGTTTTATTATTGCTTTTACTCATGGTTGTCTTTAAGTTAAACGCTTTCATATCTTTGATTATTGTTTCTTTAATTGTTGCTGTTTTAGAAGGAATGTCACCACTTGAAGCGATTGCTTCCGTCGAAAAAGGACTCGGCAGTACGCTCGGTCACCTCGCACTCGTTCTCGGTTTTGGGGCGATGCTTGGTAAATTGATGGCTGATTCTGGCGGAGCTCAGCGTATTGCGATGACACTCATTGACCGATTCGGTATTGGAAAAATTCAATGGGCAACGATGCTGACTGGATTTGTGATCGGAATTGCTCTATTTTATGAAACCGGATTCATTATCTTGATTCCACTAGTTTTTACGATCGCACAAGCTGCAAGACTTCCTGTGCTTTATGTGGGTATGCCGCTCGTCGCTGCACTTATCACCACACATGGCTTCCTCCCTCCTCACCCAGGGCCGACTGCCATTGCAAATGTCTTTCAAGCAAACATGGGACAAACCTTATTAGTTGGGATTATTTTAGCGATTCCTGCAGTTTTAGTAGGTGGACTTCTCTTTACGAAACTATTTAAAAAAGATCAGTTACACGCACATATTCCAAAGAACTTATTTAATCCAAAGGAATTTACAGAAGAGGAAATGCCAAGCTTCGGCATTAGCATTTTCACCGCTGTTTTGCCTGTATTGCTCATGACATTCAGAGCAGTTTTAGAAATTTTCTTCCCGTCCTCCCCATTACTGCCAACCGCTGAGTTTTTAGGCGAACCGGCGATTGCACTGTTAATCTCCGTGCTTCTTGCTATCTACACGTTTGGACTTGGCAGAGGCAAGAGCATGCAGGATGTGATGAAATCAATCACAGATTCTATCGGTTCTATTGCAATGATTTTATTAATTATTGCAGGTGGCGGCGCCTTTAAACAGGTGCTCATTGATAGCGGGGTTGATCAATACATTGCAGGAATCATGCAAGGAAGCACACTTTCTCCACTGCTTCTCACTTGGTTGATTGCTGCGGTCCTTCGTGTATCTTTAGGATCAGCCACCGTCGCCGGTCTCACAGCGGCTGGTATTTCTGCTCCTTTGATTGGATTGACAGGTGTGAGCCCAGAATTAATGGTGATCGCAACAGGTGCCGGCAGTATTACGTTCTCTCACGTGAATGATGCGGGTTTCTGGATTTACAAAGAATACTTTAACCTGTCCATGGCCCAAACCTTTAAAACGTGGACATTGATGGTGACCGTTCTTTCACTTGTCGGACTAGCGGGTGTTCTCGTCGCTGATTTGTTCATGTAGAAAATTAACTGTAAAAACCATTGACTTTCTCTCGGAAAAGTTGAATAATTATGTTTATTAAGAAAATTGAATCAAAAGGTAACCTTATTAAGAGTGGTGGAGGGACTGGCCCTGTGAAACCCGGCAACCGCTGTTCCTCGGAACAGAATGGTGCTAATTCCTTAAGCAAGCAGATGCTTGTTTGAAGATAAGGCAGAGTTCTCTCAGTATATGATGCTCTTCCTTATCCAAGGAAGAGCTTTTTTATTTGATTTTTAACCTGTAGAAAGAAGGGATTCAGCATGACACAAGTACAAACCATTGGAAAGAAAACAACGAAACCGCCATTTCGCGCAGATCAAGTAGGCAGTTTACTTCGTTCAGAACGTATCAAGGAAGCACGCAAGCAAAAAGCAGACGGCACACTGACAGCAGAGCAGCTCCGACAAATTGAGAATGAAGAAATCACTCGTATTGTGGAGAAGCAAAAGGAAATTGGATTAGAGGTTGTCACAGATGGAGAGTTCAGACGTGCTTGGTGGCATTTTGACTTTCTTGAGGGATTAGATGGGGTCGAAGGATTTGAAGCAGATCAAGGTATTCAATTCCACAATACGACGACAAAAGCACGGGGCATCAAGGTCACAGGTAAAATCGATTTTACAGATCATCCAATGCTGGAGGATTATCGATTCCTTCACAGCATCGCTGGTGAGCATACGGCTAAAATGACGATCCCAAGTCCGAATATGCTCTTTTTCCGTGGAAAGCTTGATGAAGGTGTGTATGACAGCTTAGATGATTTCCACCATGATGTGGCACAGGCCTATAAGAAAGCCATCCGAGCTTTTTATGATGCAGGCTGTCGCTACTTACAGCTAGATGATACCGCATGGGCAGTGTTCTTTTCTGAAAAAGGTCAGGAACAAATCAAAGCCTTTGGCCGCGAGGAAGATGAACTTCGTGAGTCGTTTGCAAAAACAATCAATGAAGCCGTTGCCGATCGTCCAGAGGATTTGGTGATCACTATGCACATTTGCCGTGGTAACTTTAAATCGACGTGGGCAGCTGAAGGCGGTTATGAAGCAGCGGCAGAAACGATTTTTGCCGGCTTAGATCTGGATGGTCTCTTTTTAGAATTCGACGATGATCGTTCTGGCGGCTTTGAACCCCTTCGCTATGTGAAGAACCCAAATCTCCAAATCGTACTAGGCCTTGTCACTTCAAAGTATGGTGAGCTTGAGCCGGCTGAACAGATTAAAAAACGAATCGAGGAAGCTGCTCAATACGTCGACATTAACCAGATTTGCTTGAGTCCGCAATGCGGGTTCGCCTCAACGGAGGAAGGCAATCTGTTAACAGAAGAACAGCAATGGGAAAAGCTTCGTCATGTGATTGAGATTGCAGATCAAGTGTGGACTTCATAGTCCCCTTGACGAAAAAAAGACAAACCGCAGTATGAACGGTTTGTCTTTTTTCTTTTATGCATCTAAATGATCACCATTTGTCGCAATCACTTGTTTATACCAATCGAAGCTTTTCTTTTTCTTTCTATCTAATGTTCCTTTTCCTTCGTTATCACGGTCGACATAAATGAAGCCGTATCGTTTTTTCATTTCAGCTGTTGATGCGCTGACAAGGTCAATTGGGCCCCAGCTTGTATAACCCATCAAGTCTACTCCGTCTGCAATGGCTTCTCTCGCCTCTAGCAAATGGCTTCTGAGGTAATCAATTCGGTAATCGTCTTGAATGGATCCGTCTTCTTCTACTTGATCGACAGCACCCAGTCCATTTTCTACGATAAACAATGGTTTTTGGTAGCGGTCATATAGCTGGTTTAGTGTTGTACGAAGTCCTTTTGGATCAATTTGCCAGCCCCAATCACTTGCTTCTAGATAAGGGTTTTTCACGCCTTCGAATAGGTTACCACCAGTCACTTGTCCAAGAACCTCTGGATCTGTACTTGTCACAAAACTCATATAATAGCTGAAGCCAATATAGTCCACTGTATGGTTTCTTAGGATGTCTTCATCACCATCTTGGAACTCAATATGAATTCCATTTTCGCGGAAGTATCGTTTCATGTAACCTGGGTAGTAGCCTCTTGCCTGTACATCTGAGAAGAACAATGTTTTACGATCTTGATCAATCGCTGCAAACATATCTTCTGGTCTTGAGCTGTACGGATAAGTTGTCATCGCTGCAATCATACAGCCGATTTTCGCATCAGGAATGATTTCGTGTCCTGCTTTGACAGCTAAAGCACTTGCAACAAATTGGTGATGCGCTGCTTGATATTGAATGCTTTTCTCGTCATCACCCTCTTCAAATACAAGTCCGCCGCCAGTGAAAGGCGCATGTAACACGACGTTGATTTCATTAAAGGTCATCCAATATTTCACTTTGTCTTTATAGCGAGTAAACAACGTTTTCGCATATGTTTCATACAGATCGACAAGCTTACGATTTCTCCAACCGCCGTAGTTTTTCACAAGTGCAAGCGGCATTTCATAGTGAGAAATCGTGACAACTGGTTCAATTCCATGCTTATGCAGTTCATCAAATACTCTGTCATAAAAAGCAAGGCCTGCTTCATTTGGTTCAGCATCATCGCCATTTGGGAAAATACGCGGCCAAGAAATGGATAGTCTGAAGCATTTGAATCCCATTTCTGCAAAGAGTGCAATATCTTCTTTATAGCGATGGTAGAAGTCAATCGCATCATGATATAAGTTCAAGTCTTTCATTGATTCATCGAATGGATGCATAATACCGTGCGGTGATACATCAGCTGTCGATAAGCCTTTTCCATCTTTATTATAAGCACCTTCAATTTGGTTGCCCGCAACAGCGCCGCCCCATAAGAAACCTTTAGGAAATGTTTTTTCTAACTTGTTCATGTTGAATGCCCTCCTCGTTTTCTTCTACACTGACTGTGAGCAGTGTCTCTTGTACTGAAATCGTGCCTTCTGTTTTCGCATCAACTTGTGCAAAATCGTTTGTGTTAGTGACGATAATTGGTGTAGTGACATCATAGCCTTCTTGCTGAATGCCCTCGATATCAAATTCAACGAGCACATCTCCTGCTTGAACAAGATCGCCTGACTCTACATGACTTGTGAAATGCTTTCCGCCAAGCTTCACCGTATCAATTCCAACATGTATGAGAAGCTCTGTGCCTTGGTCACTCTTTAAGCCAATGGCATGCTTCGTTTGAAAAATGGTTTCAACCTTGCCATTGAATGGTGCTACTACACGTCCAACTGTTGGGACAATGGCTGTACCTTTACCCATGATTTCATTTGAGAATGTTGCATCATTTACTTGATTTAGCGGCTTTAGTTGTCCTTCAAGCGGGCTTTGTACCACTTCATTTTGAAGTGCTACTGTGTCTTTCTTTTCTTCTGGTTTGTCTGCTTTTTTATCATCTTTCACTGGTACATCTTTGAATCCTAGAACAAGTGTCATGATCGTTGCTGCGACAAAGGCGATTACTAAGCCGATGATAGAGTAGACAAATGTTGGGCCAATGAATGTCGGGAGACCAGGGAGACCTGCTGATCCAGATATCACATATGATTTTACTTTAAAGATTGACATGAACACGCCGCCTGCTGCTGCACCAATGAGGGCTGCAAGGAACGGTTTTTTCAATCGCATGTTCACACCATACATAGCAGGTTCAGTAATACCCATTAATGCAGTGATACTTGTAGACATCGCCAATGATTTGAATGTTTTGTTTTTTGATCTTAAGAAGACACCGAATGCTGCGCCTGCTTGTGCCATATTTGCTACAAACATCATTGGAAGAATGAAGTCAAAACCGTTTAACGTAATGTTGTTGATCATAATTGGAAGTAGTGCATAGTGCATGCCCGTAATGATCAATGGTGACATGAAGCCGCCGATCAAGAGTCCGGCCAAAATACCTGCATGTTTGAACAATAAATCAATTCCACCTGAAAGGCCATTTCCGATAATCCCACCAAGCGGTCCAACTGCGATAAGCATAATTGGTACTACGACAAGAAGTGTGACCGTTGGAACAAGGATGATCTTCAATGATTTTGGGCTATATTTTTCCGCGAATCTTTCAACATATGAGCCGAGCCAGATGGTAAGTAGAATTGGAATCACCGATGAAGAGTACACAACGGCAACCACTGGTAAGCCTAGAAATTCTGTATTTCCTGCGCCTAGTAAAGCCGTTAACTGCGGGTGCAGTGCGGCGGCTGCAATGGCAGCGGCGATATACTGATTTGTGCCAATTTTTTTAGCTACGCTTACAGCAAGCAGAATCGGTAAGAAGTAAAAGGCTCCGTCTCCGATAGCTGTTAAAATTGCATATGTGCTGCTTTTATCCGATATCCACTGGAACGTAAGCATGAGTGCCAAGATCCCTTTGATCATACCGGCTCCAGCAATGGCTGGAAGAATCGGTGTGAAGACACCAGAGATAAAATCGAAAAGCTTTGATATCACATTTTGTTTTGATGCTTCTTCTGTACCGCCTGACTTTACATCTGTTGACAGTCCTGAGTCAGCAATCATCGCTTGATAGACATTTGAAACATCATTGCCGATAATGACATGATATTGACCTCCGCTTTGATTCACACCCATGACCCCGTCTGTTGATTGCAGCTTCTCTTTATCCGCTTTGCCTTCATCGTATAAGTTGAAGCGAAGTCTTGTCATACAATGCGTGACTTGCTTAACATTCTTTTCACCGCCGACAAGCTCTAAAACTTCTTTTGCTGTTTGTTTGTGGTTCATTGTATTACCCTCCAATCGTTGATTACATCTTGATATAGAAAAAACCTAAACATCCATTAATGTCCGAAAAATAGCGATTCAGACATTAATCGATATTTAGGTTTTGCCTGCTTAACCAGTAACAATCCTTCATAGCGATTGATCTTTATTTAATTTTATATGTCTTTAGATATAAAAAAACCTAAATCATGCCTTATCAAAGATAGGGACAATGATTTAGGTTTTGCCTGCTTGACCAGTAACAATCCTAAAAGATTGTGGGTTATTTAGTTTATAGTTATAAATTATCATGTTATTTTAGTGATGTCAACGCTTTCTTTTTAAATTTATTTTCTTTTTATCACTCTGTCGATATGCAAAGTTAAGTATAACATCTCATCTTCTATGAGACTTCGGTTGTATTCTTTTTGAACATAATCATTAATTTTTTCGGCGCATTGGAAAGCTGCAGTGTTTTTCTCTTTTACGACTTCATACAGGAATTCATTTTGATTTTCCATTTGTGTTTCGTTAAACAGACGCTGCCCAAAAAACTTTAAATGCGTGACAAAACGGAAATAATTTAATGATTCCTCGTCTAAATCAATTTGAAAGTGATACTTGACGATATTTAAAATATCTTGAATGAGTTTGGTAATTTGAATCACGTTCGGCATTTCTTCATTGAGCTCTGCATTGACAATGTGCATCGCAATAAAACCGGCTTCATCCTCAGGAAGATGAATGTTGAGCTTGTCCTGAATAATCCGAATCGCTTCTACACCACACATAAACTCATCTTTGTACAACCGCTTGATTTCCCAGAGCAAGGCATTTTTGATGTCCATTCCTTTTTGATGACGTTCAATAGCAAAGGTGATATGATCTGTCAGTGTCACATAGATGCTGTCATTCAAATTTTTATTAAGGGTTGTTCTCGCATGATCAATAATCGCCTCACACACTTGCATATACTCGATTGGAATATCATAAAGCAGGGTTTTGAATTTTTCTGATATATCTTTATTTTGAATGGAAAATACTTTTTCAATACGTTCTTCGTCAATCGGGTCTCCACTTTTCTTTTGAAAAGCGATCCCTCTGCCCATAATGACCAGCTCATGCTGCTCGTCATCATACGCACTGACCACATTATTATTGATTACTTTCGAAATGATCAATTAATACCCCCCAGTACATCCCGCTTTTTCGAGCATTTATTGTTGATTGATATGTCATTTTATTATTATTATCAAAAAAGAGGACTTTAAGATGATTTTACATTTTTTTTTGATACGGTCAACTAGAAAGAATGACATATTACCTCTCAAACATGACGAAATAGGGGCAAAAAGTCTAAAAACATACACAAAAACACTCTATCAAGAGTGTTTAAAGAGTGTTTTTTACAAAATCAGGAGCAATCCCAATTATAGACGACATTCTCGAAATTTTTTCGTTTGAGGTCTTCTGGTTTGATAAAAAAGTTGGCGATTCCGCAGTCTCCCCACAACATATCCACTTCATCATCTGAGTCGATTTGTAATAGTAGAACGGTATGCTCTTGGTCTTCATAGGTACGCGGATCCTCTTGTGTAAAGCCTGGATATCCACCCAATTTGTGACCAAAACCACTCTCTGTCTCATAAAATTCATCTAGCAAGGCATCCGCTTCATCTCCATCAATACCTTCTACACCTTCGAATAGGTCCCAGCTTCGCTTACCTGTGATTTTCTCAAAGCGGAAATCTTCTACACTAATCGTTTCACTTGATCGTTCACCTGTAATGGCGCCTTCCTTCGTCACAGGAAAATAAAAATCATCAGGAATTTTCACAAAAGAAAAATCAGTCAACAACTCTTCTTCTGCCAAAAAAGGTTCCTCAATAAATTTGATTCGAAAATCTTTTTGCTCTGTTTTATGGTCAATATTCATCCCATAAAGATCATCATGCACAGAAATAAAAATTTGCAGAAGTCCTGTTTCTGGATAATCCTTCAGCTTCGGTAGCTGGCCAAAATTCATTTGTGCCAAAAGCTTCATAGGGTGTCCTGCGCCATCAACTGGATATTCGTCGTTTTTAGGGAAGTAAGGATCACCTGCAATTTTGCTGTCGTATGGTCCTGTTTTTCCTTGTTTCATATTTAGTTGAATCATTGGTTGTTCAGTTTGATCTAACATTTTACGGTAAGGTGCTATGATTTCTTGCAGCCTCGCTGATTGTGTCACGATGGTCTTCCTCCTTATGAATAGGTCTACTGACCAGGGTAGTATCTCTTTTCTATCATACAGAAGTGTACACTGCCTGTCAGCGATCAATCGGTCAATATCCTAACAAGTTCCTCACCTTAAAACGAAAAAAACCTCCGATTAATCTGGAGGTTTTGGTCGATCTATTTTTTATTTCACTTGATAATTCACTAAGTCTTCTGCGAGTGATTTCATCGTTTCATTTGTTTCATGAAGACCTTCAATAATTTTTGTAAACGTGCCTACAAGCTCTGCTTGATGCTCAGAAGAAGCGACAATTTGTGCTATTTCTTCTTCCATTCCTTTAATCGATCCCTGCACATCTTTTAGCGCTGTTTCAATATCAGTCGTCGCTTGTTTCGCATGAGTTGACAGTTTTCTCACTTCCGTTGCGACTACTCCGAAGCCTGCTCCTGCTTCACCTACTCTTGCAGCCTCAATTGATGCGTTGAGTCCAAGTAAGTTCGTTTGATCAGAGATACCTTTGATAAGATTGGACACTTGATTGATTTTAGAGGAATTTTCTACAGTGGTTTTCGTATTTTGTAGAATTTGTTCACTTGTCGCTTGTAGTTCCTCTGAATGCGCAGCAACTTGCTGTACCATTGCGACTAGTTTTTCGGAAGCTTCGTTGCTCTCCGTCATAATGTCATCTAATCGTTGTTGATTGGTCTGATCATAGGCCACGCAGAAAGCAGCGACTACCTGACCCGTCTCATCTTTAATTGGAACGGCTACAATATCCATTGGAATTCCGTATACTTCTTTCGGAATTTGGATAAACGATGGCTCTCTCCCATTTTTCAACATCGAAAAGTTTTGAAATCCATCAGCCACTGTATCACCAGCTTTAAATCCTAAGTCAATGTCCCCATGTTGCTGATAATAAAGAACCTTCTCTTTCCCTAAAACAGAAAAGGTTAGTTGCTCTCTCATAGCTAGTCCAATGATTGGTAAAGCGTCTATTATGTTATCAATTCTCTGTGACATTCGCTCACGTTCATCCTCTCTTTTTCTCAGTACATCCTCTTTATCGGTTCGTTATAAGGTCTATTACAGCCTGTAATGTGCACTAATATCAATCAAATGACCTAAGACATATAAAAAGCCCACATTCTATCAAGAGAATGTGGGTATTTTTAAAAAAAGGACATGCATATCAAGACACTGATAACGATGAGCAAAAGATACATATAGTCGATCCACGAAGTGCTGATGACATGATAATACGTCCGCTCTCTCTCACCCGTGAAGCCTCTTGCTTCCATCGCAATGGCCAACCGTTCTGATTTTCGTACGCCCTGTGTAAAAAGAGGAAGTGCATAACGCATAAAGGCTTTCCAGCTGTTTTTTTGCTTATTGCCTCTAATTTTATGCGCCGCCTTCATTTGCTTTAATTCACTTTGAAATAACGGAATAAACCGGAAGCCAGCAAGCATCCCATACGCCCATTTTGGCGACATTTTGCACTGATGAATGAGACTCATCATAAATGCTGTCAAATCTGTTGTGGACGTAAACAGGAGACCGAATGTCACAAAGCCAAGCATTCTGAGAGCGATGGTGAGTCCATTTCTTAAACTCTCCTCTGTCATATGGAACCATGCCCATTTCCAAACAGTATGATCCCCCTTGCCAAAGGCCGCCATCATCCAAAACACGAGAATAAAAAAGAGCAGATAAGGGACAAGTCTTGTGAAAAGATACTTCAAATTCCATCCGCCTAAAACAAGTCCAATACCAAGTGCAAACAGCCAGATTATGAAGGTTGTTTTAGGATCAGATATCGCCATGAGACAACACATCGCAAGTAGATGAGTGAGTAATTTGATGACTGGATTCACAGTGGAAAGAAAGGAATGATTACTTTGCAATCGTCAGCACTTCCTTTCTTTCAGCCACATAGCGATAATGCAACGGGGCTCTCAGCTGATAAACATCGACAAGTTCCTGATTTGAAAACAAATCATAAGGCGTGCCATCATACACATGCTTTCCTTGATGAAAAAGAAGCACTTGATCGGCACACTCATCGACAAGGTCCATATCATGTGTGACCATCAAAATAGTGGTGCCTTGGCGTTGACGCTCTTTCAAACGCCTGATTAATTCCTTCGCTGTTCTTTCATCCTGCCCGAAAGTCGGCTCGTCTAACAATAGGACATCCTGATCAAAAAGGAGCATTGTAGCCACACTCAATCTTCTTTTTTGACCTAAGCTTAAAGTGAAAGGATGAGTTTTTGCATGCTTTTCTAAACCGAACTCTTTCAATAGCTGAACTGTTTTTTCTTGCACAACGGATTCTGGCCAATTACGCTGCCTTCCACCAAATGCAATTTCATCGAACACTGTATCTTGTATGAATTGAAGCTCCGGATTTTGAAACACAAAGCCTGCTTTTTCATATAGTTCTCGGTCAGACCATTTTTTAAGAAGTGTCTCTTTTAAAAAAATGTGGCCTTTTTTCGTTGGCTCTAAACGAACCAAATGTTTGAGACATGTGCTTTTACCGCTTCCATTTTTCCCAATGATCGCCACCCAATCCCCTGCTTTGATATCAAGCTGAAGATCACTCATAATCCTCTTTTTCCCGTAGCTTAATTGAAGATCTTCTGAACGAATGATGGTCTCCCGCTTAGTCGACGGCACTTTTTCATTCTGCTTCTTTCTTGCTTCAAAGGTTTGCATAAGCTTGTGACTCATTGGATGAAATGGATCTTGAAAGATCGTAGACCATTTCTCGGGAAATAATTTCGGCCTCCAAATTCCTGCCTCTTTCATTTCTATTTCATAAGTCGCGAGCACATCTTTTGGAGACCCATCTGCTAAGATGCTGCCTTGATCATTTAATAAAATCACCCGGTCCATCCATTCAATGACACCATCTAGCACATGCTCTACAAAAATCATGGTTTGTCGCTGATCAGCTGCAAGCTGCTGTAGAAGCTGAAATATCTCCATTCTGCCTGCTGGATCAAGCTGTGCGGTCGGTTCATCAAAGAACAGCACATCTGGCTCTAACGCTAGTAAACAAGCAAGCGCCAATCGCTGCTTCATGCCGCCAGATAATGTGTGGATGTCTGTATTCGGATCGACATCAAGTTGAACTTTTTGCATGAGCTGCTGAATGATGCCATCCATCTCGTCACGAGGGACAGAACGGTTCTCTAAGCTAAAGGCAATTTCTTCATTGACGCGATGCATACAAAACTGGGAATCAGGGTCCTGAAACATGACGCCTGTATGTCTTTGCAATATCACTTCGCCCTGCATGTCCGCTTCTAAATGTTCTGGAATGATGCCAGCCAGAACGGAGATGAGCGTGGATTTACCGCTACCGCTTGGTCCTAAAATAAGCACCTTTTCTCCTTTTTGAATGGAAAGAGAGATTTGATGCAAAACGGGCTGAGGCTGTTCATAAAAACGGACAGTGAGATTATTGCACGCGAGAAATGAATTCATGCTGTTCACCTTTGTTTCGTTTTTCTTTCATGATGGCATATTGATTCAGTACACCGGTTTTAGATAATGCGTCCACCACTACTTTCGCTAAACATCCGCCCAGTATCATTCCGCTGATGATTTGAGTCATCAGTGTGATGAGTAAAACTTGAGGTGTGTAATAACCAAAGCCATTCGCAACGAGGCTGTATGCCATTGCTCCAACAGCTGCAAAGGCACCTGACAGCATCAGTGTCCACATGCGATATCGTTTATAACCAAAAAGAGCAAAGGCGATTTCTGCCCCAAGCCCTTGGCATACACCAATCAGCAGGGCTGAAAGACCGAAGTGGCTGCCTGTCAGTAATTCCACAGCGGCAGCGGCTGTTTCTGCAATCAGGGCAGCTCCCGGCTTTTGAATGATATACGCGACGATTGGACTGGCAATCACCCAAATGCCAAACATGATGTTGCCTCCTGCTGGGCCAACAAGTGCTGTAATGGGTAAGTAAAGTGTGGACCATCCTAAATAGATGACACCACATGCAACGGATAAAATGACAGCAAGGACAACTTCTTTCATCTTCCATGTCATGATGAATGCACCTCAAATGGAACTGGCCATTCTTCCACCGTAAACGCCATATCCCAAAACTTGTACTCAAGCTGACAGCTTAAGATAAAGTGCTGTTTCATTTTTTCCTTTTCCTTCTCACTTGCTGCTTCCGCCAGCTGATCGAGCCGCTTGCAAAGCTCCACTGTAATAGAGTCGGTTAACCCTCCATAAAATGTGATCCACTCATAAAACGGATGTAACGGGTCAGGCTGCACATATGCGAGCATTCGTTTCCCGATTTCCCAATATGTCCAAGGGCATGGAAGCAGGACAGCGATGATTTCTCCAAGCGTACCTTCCTTGGCGACTTGTAGCATGTGATGAATATAGTGATGAGCACTCGGAGCAAGCGGGGCACCTTGGAGCTCATCATATGATACACCTGCCACTCGGCAAAGATTTTGATGAGGGTGTGTCTCACTATCTAGTACAAACGCAATCTGCTGATGGAAAAACGCAATATCTTCTTTGTCTGTACATCTGCTAAGAGCTGCTGCATAAATTTTAATAAAAGCATGTAAATATTCTGCATCTTGTTTGACGTAATGAATGATCTGTTCCTTTTCCAGCTTTCCTGCTGCCAGTCCTCTAACAAACGGATGCTGATAAATGGCTTCAAATAATGGTTCTGTTTCTTCTCTTAATTGCGCTGAAAACGTCATAAAAAAAGCCTCCTCTTCTTCAGTAGAATAAATGAAAAAGCCACCCCAAATGGAGCGGCCTTCTTATCGATTCAATCATGAATAAGACGAGGTCCAGCTCCACTTCCCTCCGCTAGTACAAACTAGATCAGGTTCAAAGGGTCCAAGATTTTCTCTTGTCTCAGTCATATATGACTCCCCTAGTGGACTTTTGTCATTCAATTATCTTTACTCTACACATGTGTAGATTTGCTGTCAACCGCCTTTCTTAATTCAACGTTCTGATCGTAGGCAGCTTTTCGATCCCTGCAGCATAGTAAAAATTAAGGACACTGAAGAAATCAATTGGTTTTCCTGTTTTCAAATCAACAGCTAAAATATGATCGCCGTAATTTGTCATATCATCAATATCTAAACGCCTTGGCGTTGTCTTTCCAAGTGTATCAACAAAGCTACTATGGTAGTATTGTCCGCTAGCAAACGATGATTCATGATACATAAATAACGTCTCCACATCTAAGTAGACGAGAATGGCCTCAGATGAACTCGCATAAGGAGAAGAGTACGATACTGGTGCCGAAATACTTTTCACTTTCACACTTTCAACAGAATGGGTTCTCTGATCATATTTTCCGTCATAGGAGAAATAAAATACACGCTCCCATTTATAATCGGCGGTCTTAGATTGTTTGTTATACACTTTTGTACCATTAGCGAAAACATCCCCATTCGCATACTCAGCTACAAAGTATTGCAGGGTGGAAGAGAGGGAAACAGCCCCTGTGAAATTGGGTGGGTTTTTTGCATTCACTTGTAACGTGTAAGAGTCTCCGAAATTTCCACCGCTTGTGATACCGAATGCGTAGTCACCTGCTGGTAAATTGGTCAAACCAAGGAGACTGCCTGCTGGCTGAATCAAATCCGTCGGATAAGCTTGTCCAGTTTCATAATCAACAACAAATAATTGTACAAAATAATCGGGATTTGAAGAGGTAATTCGGCTGATGAGTGCCTGAGGTGAAGTCGTACTTAACAACCATAAATCGACTGGGTCGTCCTCTGATAAGACAACCGATTGGTTGATGGCTAGTCCATCAATGGAGCGAACGGAAGATGTACGCATCTTACCATCTTTAGCGGCTTTTCGTTTGATACTGATTCCATTTTTCTTATCTACTTTAAAAGATTTTTTTAGCTGCTTCTTTTGGATAGCGGTTCCTTCATCCTGTTTCAAAAACGAGTCTTGCACTTGCTGAATGGCTTTTTCCGTCAGTGGTGACAATTTCCCATCTGATTTCGGTGCTTCTTCTGCTTTTAATACTGGTGAAAATAAACCTGTTGTGACGAGTAGAATGGATAATAAAGTTGCAGTGATTTTTCCATAAAATGCTCTCACAGGAACATCCCCTTTTTCCTTAATTGGGTTTTTTACCCTGTGAATATTTTACCATATTTCATTCGTTGTTTTGGTCTTTTTCAGGAAATTTTTATGACAAAAAACCAGCCGTATTTGCTGCGACTGGTTTTTTGATCACTTTATGAAATGGTTTTAACAAACAGGCGTGCTGTTTCTGCACTAGAACCTGGGTTTTGTCCAGTAATGATTTGTCCGTCAACTACAGCGTATGGTGCAAAGGCATCTCCTTTTTCAAACGCTGCCCCTTGCTCACGAAGTTTTGTTTCCAATAAAAATGGAACTTTTGATGTCAGCTGAACAGCTTCCTCTTCTTCGTTTGTGAAGCCTGTGATTTTTTTACCTTCGATAAATGATTTGCCATCTTGATCCTTCACATCAATGAATGCTGAAACGCCGTGACAAACAGCTCCGACTGCACCATTTTTGTTTGAAATAGCTAAGATTGCATCGGCTACCAGTTGATTAGACGCAAAATCGATCATTGGGCCGTGTCCTCCCGCAAAGAAGATGCCATCATAATCAGCTGGGTTCACATCTGTAAGCGCCTTTGTGTCTTGAAGTAATTCATATACATCTTCATATTGCGCTGGAACACCTTCTGGAATTGAATTTTTATCAATAGGGACAGTTCCACCTTGAATAGAGACAATTTGAACGTCTAGTTCATTTTCTTTAAAAATATGAAATGGCTCTGCCAACTCTTCTAGCCATAAGCCTGTTGGATGTCCGTTCATTTCTGAACTGCTTGTCGATACTAATAACACTTTCTTACTCATCTTGATCATCCTTTCGATTTATCATGTTTCCATTTTATATTTTGCACAATTAAATATCAAGCAATTGAACTTCGTTGCAACTCTTTATGGTATACCCGATTTTCTAAAAAATATGGCATGTCATCAAATCTAATCAATATGTCACATTCTATTGGTAGGGAATTTCATGTAAAATTGTCATTGAGTGATATCATATGAGGGTAAGATGGATAGACCTCACGGATGTGAGGGGACTTTTAAAGGAGTGGAAAAGAGATGAAAACCTATTCGATTGTGATGATCATCATCACGCTCTGTATCATATTGGCCGTCTTTTTAATGAACTTAACAGGGGTCATGTATGGAAAAATTATTTTGGCCGTTGCCGTTGCACTATGTCTGACATCCATTATTCGTCTAATGGGTCTTCGAAAAAGATAAAAGCCGCCCTTTACTCGGGCGACTTTATTTACGGTTAAATTGCCAGGATAAGCGCAATTAATGCAAGAAGCGCTGGTACTCCTTGCTTGACGATGATTGATTTATTAGAGGTCACACCGCCAAATACCGCAGCGATGATCACGCAAAGAATGAAAAATAGCTGAATCATATATCCAACAGTATTCGATCCGAGAATGAGCCCCCAAATCAGTCCTGCAGCTAAAAACCCGTTATAAAGCCCCTGATTGGCAAACATCACTTTTACATTTGGATCCTTTTGCAAGTGTTCTGGCAGCTTAAAGGATCTCTTTGCCATCTTTGATTCCATAAAAAACATTTCTAATAACATAATGACAAGGTGTTCTAATGCGACAATTCCTACTAGTATTATTGCTAAAATATTCAATTTAGTTAATTCCTTTCTGATAGACGATCACGAATCTCTATTTTATCCGTGTATAAATCAAAGTCTTGTATTAATTCAAGCGCTTCAGTAAAGCGGCTTTGTGGAATGTCTTTCATTTTTCTCACACCAAACTCCTTTTTAATAAAAGCCATGATGGTATTGATATGAAGCTTACCGTGACCATCATACTCGAAATGGCTGCAAAAAGTCTGCATCGTCCCTCTTATCACCTTTAATTGCTTAGCAGTGACACAACTCATTGGTAACGCTCATCCTTTCCTTTGTTTTAACAGCTAAAAAGAACCATGTATGAAAGAAAAACCTTCCAATCTCTATTATATAATGATTTCATTCGGATATCAAAATAAAAAAGAACAGACATTCGACCAAAAAGCCGTCCTTTTCATCAAAAACAGTTTATTACCATATCAAAAAGCCGGATTCAATGGTAGAATCCGGCTTTCTGTTTAGTTACTTTTAGAAATTAATACCTTTCCAACAGAACGATCCTTACTTTGTCCAACAACTTTAAAGGATAGACCGTATGTTGGGACATCACGCCCTGCATCTGGATTATTTGGATTCACATAATTCTTTTTATCACTAAATGTACGAGTCGGGCGAATATAGCGATCTACCAACGTTAAGCCATTTGTCGCTGTATAATCAATATTGAGCTTCGTACTTGGATTCAAAGAAAATGCTGCATCATGTACTTGGAAACCTGTGGCTGCAATGGAGCCGTCACTCCACTTCAATACTTGCTGATCCGCATCTACTACCCCAAGGAAACCGTTCCCTGGGTGTTTTCCTACCCAGTTATCACCGTAGGATTGATCGACATACCACACGACCAAACCGTTATTATAGCTCATGAGGCTTGCCCCGCGTTTGATATGCTTTAACCCTTTATCGACGTCAGCATATGAGCGCCACTCTAGTAAATAGTATTGTGCTGCATATTGTTTTCCATTCGATTTCGAGAATCCGTTAAAGGTGAAAGTAGACGTGCCCTCGGCATCATCTGACCATACTTTCGTTCCATCTGCAGTGATGTTTAAATCATCTACAAATAAGCCTGGCAGTGAATAGCCTGCATCGGTTGTATAGCGGAATTGCAGGTCAATTTTCTTTCCTGCATAAGCAGAAAGATCAAAGGCTGCATCTACCCATCCGTCTGATTTTCCGTCAATTCCATTGCCTTCGTTCGCTCCAGCTTCATTTCGATCGTTCGTGATGTTACCAGCAATGGTCTTCCACTGATCGGTTCCTGTTTCACGAACTTCTACATACGCATAATCATAATCCTCTTCGATATCGTACCATGCTTTAAATGTCAGCTCTGCTTTGCTCCCTTTCGACAAATCGATACCTGTTGTCGTCATGATCGCATTTAAATTGTCACCCGTTCCGCTAAAGTACGCATTTTGTCCTTGAGCAGGTTTTGTGACCACAATCTCTTTATCTGGTAAATCCACTCGAACCGCATCATGGTTCGTTCCTTTTGTTGCTGCTTCATCAATCAGCACTGTTTTGCTTTTCTTTAATGTTTTACCATCAATAGTTTGTCCAGTAAGCCAGTTACCGCCATGTAAGTTTTGAAGCATTTCTTTCGCATATGGACTAAAGCCTGTTGGTTCCGTTCCAGGGACTTTACCTGCCCAGCTTCCGCTTGACATGATCGACCAGTAGGATACGGGCTCGCCTCCACCTGTGTACTGTGTATCGTACTCATCAGGAAGACCGAGATCATGTCCGAATTCATGTGTAAATACGCCTGCCGCGCCATCTTCAGGCTCAATCGTGTAATCTAACGCGCCTAATTTCCCGCCTTGTCCGACTTCAGATTCAGTGTTTGGAATTTCAAATACATCACCAAGTGACCAGCGGTGCGACCAAATTGCATTAGAGCCAAGCTGTCCGCCGCCAGCTTCTTCACCTACGCCAGCATGAACGACCATCAGATGGTCAATGATGCCGTCTGGTTCGTTATAAACGCCGTCCCCATCCATATCATAGCGGTCCCATTGATCATATTCACCAAGATCAATGTTCGGGTCCTTTGCTGCTGCTTCGAGTGCTTCTTTCACCAATTCACGCGGTCTGCCGTCACTGCCTGATTCATCAGGTACGTTCCCGCCATAATAGGCTGCTTCATGCTTCGCTGTATACCAGCCAGCAACCGTTCCACTGATCGTGTAACTGCCGCCAGACTGTTTCTCATAATATTGCTTCATGGATACTTTTCGTTTCCCATCTGGACCGATGTAGCCATTTTTTCCGAAAAGCATGTCTTGATAGTGCTGCTGATCGTACTTGTCATAGTACATATCAGTCTCTTCTTTTTTAATACTATTATGCTTATAATCTTTAAAATCTACTAATAAAACCAATACCTTATCATTGCGAACATCGCCTTTATACTTTTCCTTTTTGACCGGTTTTACATGATTGCCTTCTTTTCCTTTATGCTTCTTTAACTTTTTCTTTTTGGCTAATTTGTTATGTACCTCTTGTTTGTATTCTTTCAGAAATTCAGGCTCTTCTGTTAAGGTGCTGGCACTTTGTTTCATGGCAGCTTCTTCTTTTTTCTTTAAATAGTTCTTTAATGCTTTTTGGGTTTCTGCTTCATTGGCATTTTTTTTGATCTTTCCTTGTTTTTTCAAGGCTTTGATGAGACGGTCTTCATTCACAACACTTGCATCGAATGGAATACCTGAATAATGACCGCCGTCTGAGGATGTTGACTTTTCTGTAGTGTGGGCTGATAGAGGGGTGCTGAAAGCTGTCAATGTGCCTAAACCGAGGACAGCTGTTAGTGCTATGCTCGTCCATTTCCCTTTTTTCATTTTGGTTCCTCCCTAATTTGGTAATAAATAATATCTCATTCTAGCATATTCCAATATACTTAAGTCGAAAAACATTTTATTTTCAGAAACTTTGTGGAAAATGCACAATACGGGAATAAAATGGACGGAACAAGGTGTCGAAAATAAAAGAACCCTGGGTGATGAACGGGGGACTGACACCCGTTTTTGATACATGGATCAAAACACCTTAATGAAACAGCCAGTTGCCGAAACTTTTTCGGTGACTTTCTAATTTCAAACTGGAGTGGAAGAATTCGATCGAGCATTATCAGCGGGCATACCCTTATGGGACATGCTCATGATACTGCTAAAACAGATCGTTAAAAAGGCATATTAGGGTGAATTTTGTTGAAACTCTCAAATTTTTTTCTATTGACATCAACCAAAAGGTGTAACTATAATGGTTACATCTCATCTGGGTGTAACTGAGTCCGTTACATCTTTTTTCTAAGGCTATCCAGCATGAATCAAATATTCACTTTGTTTCGGGGAGGTTAATGATTGAACAATATCCAATTAATTCGCTAAAGAAATATTTATTTATGTGTTGGCTACACTCATACATAAGACCTGTGTTTTTAGTCATTAATAACATATAGGGTCTTCGTAAAAAATGAAAAAGGAGAATCATCTAATGTTTAAATTAAAATCAGTCATAGGATTTACTTTAGGTCTTTGTTTCGTGTTATTGCTAAGCGCATGTGCTAGCAATGAAGATACAAAAAATACAGCAACCAATAACAAAAACACAGCGGACAAACAAGCTGTAAATCTTAAAATCACAACATTCAACCCTGGTGATAAAGGAGTTTTTGCTGTCACTTCTAGCTTGATTGAAGGACCGAAAGAGGTCATTCTTGTCGATGCCCAGTTTGAAAAGGATAATGCAGAGAAGTTAGTAAAAATGATTCGCGATACAGGAAAGAAACTGACAACTGTTTATGTCAGTCATAAAGACCCAGATTATTACTTTGGTCTCTCTGCCATTCGTGAAGCATTCCCTGATGTGAAAATTGTGGCAACGCCTGAAACTGTTAAGGGAATTAAAAAAACGATTCAGGCCAAAAATGATTACTGGAATCCAATATTGAAGAAAAATGCACCAACAGCACAGATAATTCCAGATGTTTTAAAGGGAGATAAACTGACCGTTGATGGAAAAAACATCAACATCATTGGACTTGACGGACCAGACCCATCTCACACTTTTCTTTGGGTTCCATCGAAAAAAACAGTTCTAGGTGGAGTACCTGTTTATGAGAATGAATATGTTTGGACAGCAGACAATCAATCTCAAAAAAGTCGTGATCAATGGCGTGAAATTCTAAATCATATTCTTGATCTGAAGCCGGAACGTGTGATTCCAGGTCATTATCTAGGTAAGAGTGCTGAAGATACATCAGCAGTTGTGTTTACCCGTGACTATATTACAAAATTTGAAGCAGCAGCTAAGAGGGCAGACAATTCAGCTCAATTGATTGCTGAAATGAAGAAAGAGTATCCGAACTTTACGAACACTGGAGACTTAGAATTGAGTGCTAAAGTCATGAAAGGCGAACAACAGTGGCCGTGATGTCATAAATATGATTGACCATTCAGTGTGTTCTCATTTTAGATGGGAGCACCTGAATGATTAGATGAAATATTTTGACTTGATTATTTTACCTCCTTAATTGATTTCATCTTCACTTCAAGTGAATAACTAACTCTTGAACCCAAAGAAAAACACCTCCAAATTGATTTCAGGTATTCTATACCCGATTTTCAACTTAAAGGTGTTTTTATTTGTCTCCCTTTATAGGGTCCAGTCCTGAACGCCTAGGGTGTTTGTTGTTTTACTATGAAAGTTGCTGGCCTTGAAAGGCAACAACGTCAAGTGGAGCGGCTAAGAATTCTTTTGCCTTCGCTACGAAAGCTTGGAAATGTGCACTCGCATTATGGCTCTGAACCGCAGCGTCATCTTTCCACACTTCTACCATTAAGAAGGTATTTTCCTTAGCTGTATCCTTGAACAGCTTGTAGGATACATTGCCTTCTTCCGCTTGTGAAGCTTTCATTAATGCATTGATTTCTTCTAGAAATACGATTTCTTTTTCTGGATGAATGGTCATCCCTGCATGAATAATAATCATCTAATCGTCTCCTTTTTAAAAGATATTATTTCCACTCTGTAATGCGTTCAATCGGTAAGCGGTAAGAAGCATAACCTTCGTCAGCAGCTTTCCCAATTGATAACAGCATCACTGGTACATAACGTTCTTTATCCCAGCCAAATGTTTCAGCGATGACTTCTTTATCAAATCCGCCAATTGGATTTGTATCATAGCCGTGTGCACGTGCTGCAAGCATAAGCTGCATAGACACAATTCCACCGTCAATTAAGATTGTTTCGCGGTTGACATGCTCTGGAAGTACCTCAAAGTGTGCAGTTAGTGCAGCAATTTGTCTTTCTTTCACTTCTTGCGGCATGTAGCCTTGCTCCACTGCTTTTGAATAAATTTCATCTAAGTATTCATTGCTTTTCATATCTGCAAATACAGCAATGACAGCTGCTGATGTTGACACTTGAGTTTGGTTGAATTTTGCAAGTGGTGCAAGCTTTTCTTTTCCTTCTGGGCTGTCAATGACCATGAAGCGCCAAGGTTGTGCATTCACTGATGATGGTGCAGTTGTTGCTTCTTCTAAAATCTCTGCCATTTCTTCTTTGCTGATTTTCACAGCTGGGTCATAGTTACGAATGGAGCGGCGTCCTTTCATAATTTCCATAAAATCGTTTGTTTTTAATATTGTAGCCATGTTGAAACACTCCTTTAGGTTGTTTGAATCTTTTCGATGTTTTGTTGTATTCGGTTGAGCACATCAGTGAGAAGCTTTCGTTCTTCGTCACTTACGTTTTCAAGCATTTCTGAGATAAATCGTTCTTTTTCTTTTTTAGAAGCTTCGATTCTTATTCTGCCTTCTTCTGTCAGACGAACAAGTGTGACTCGATTATCTTCTGGCTTTCTTCTGCGCGTGACCATTCCTTTTGTTTCTAACTGTTTTAAGTGACGCGTCACAGCCGCACTATCAATATTTACTTTTTTCTGCAAATCTGACTGGCTGATTTCGTCTGCTTGGAATAACAGTGATAGCAACTCTAGTCTTGATTGGCTGATGCCCGTGCATGCTTCGAACTTCACGCCCATCATACGGTTCACACACTGCAAACGGTATAATACCTCTGCTTCTTCAGAGCAAAATGCAGTCAATGCCATCCCCTCTTTTCTATTCAGATCAATTAGTTGATATATCAATCATTGACTCGTCAACTAATATACACCCATTATTTAATGATTGCAAGAGGTTTGATTCATAAAGTGAAATTTTTTATCTCAATAGAAAAAGAAATGAATAAAAAAAGGACAAAAGCGGCGAAGCACTTTTGTCCTTTTTTCTTTATTCTGTGATCACAGTGTGAATGAGAGTTGGTGCATCAGCATGATCTGCGATGCGGATGTTGTCATAAATTTTCTCCACGACATTCGCAACGTCTTCACGATTTGCATGAAGTGTCACGAGTGAATCTCCTTTTTCAACACGATCGCCGACTTTTTTGTTCAGCATGATGCCGACAGATAGGTCGATCTCGTCCTCTTTTGTCGCACGTCCTGCTCCAAGAATCATCGCTGCAACACCGATCTCGTCTGCGACGATTTCAGCAACCACACCTGCTTCCTTTGCAGGAACTTCGATTTGGTAAGGGGCTTGCGGCAGTTTTTCCGGCTGATCTACAATCGAGCCGTCCCCACCTTGATTTTCTAAGAATTCTTTGAATTTCTCAAGTGCTTTGCCGTTTTTCATGACTTCAATTAGCTTTTCTCTTGCTTCATCAAGCGTTTCTGCTTTTTTCGCAAGAACGACCATTTGACTTCCTAATGTGAGTACAAGCTCGTTTAAGTCTTCAGGACCTTCGCCTTTAAGCGTATCAATCGCTTCTTTCACTTCAAGGGAATTTCCAATCGCTAATCCTAGTGGCTGAGACATATCAGAGATGACAGCCATCGTTTGTCTGCCAACGTTGTTTCCGATGCGGACCATGGCTTTTGCAAGCTTCTCAGAGTCTTCAGGTGTTTTCATGAAAGCACCTGCACCTGTTTTCACATCTAATACGATCGCATCTGCGCCAGCAGCAATTTTCTTACTCATAATAGAGCTAGCAATGAGCGGGATTGAGTTAACGGTTCCTGTCACATCACGAAGGGCATAAAGCTTTTTATCCGCTGGTGTCAGGTTGCCTGATTGACCAATGACCGCTACTTTATGACGGTTCACAAGCTCGATGAATTCGTCTTTTGTAATTTCTACGTGGAAGCCTTTTACCGCTTCGAGCTTGTCCACTGTACCGCCTGTATGTCCAAGGCCGCGGCCAGACATTTTCGCAACAGGTACATCAAGTGCAGCCACAAGAGGAGCGAGTACAAGCGTTGTTGTATCGCCTACACCGCCTGTTGAGTGCTTGTCTACTTTAATACCCTCAATGGCAGAGAGGTCAATCGTGTCTCCCGAGTTCGCCATAGCGAGCGTTAAGTCAGCACGTTCTTGATCCGTCATATCTTGGAAGAAAATTGCCATAGCCAAGGCACTTGCTTGGTAGTCAGGAATTGTTCCGTCCGTATATTCTTTGACAAAGAAAGAAATTTCCTCTGAAGATAATTCTTTTCCGTCACGTTTTTTTGCAATGATATCTACCATTCTCATTGTTTTCACCATTCCTTTTTTTAAATTAGTAAATCAAACCGACAACGCCTGCTGTTAAGAAGCTGACAAGTGTTGCACCAAATAGAAGCTTTAATCCAAAGCGTGCGACAACGTTTCCTTGTTTTTCGTTTAAGCCTTTGACTGCTCCAGCAATGATACCGATAGAAGAGAAGTTCGCAAATGATACAAGGAATACAGAAATGATCGCTTCTGTACGAGCAGTGAAATGCAAACCTTCTCCAGTTAGAGCAAGCATTGCCACAAATTCGTTAGATACCATTTTCGTTGCCATAATGCTTCCTGCTTGTACAGCTTCGCTCCAAGGTACACCGACAAGGAAAGCAAATGGAGCAAACACATATCCAAGTACATCTTGGAAAGAAACACCGATGACAGCTGTAAAGATTCCATTAATCATCGCAATTAATGCAACGAAACCAATCAACATCGCAGCGACAACAATCGCTACTTTGAAACCATCCATAATATATTCGCCAAGCATTTCAAAGAAGGATTGCTTTTCTTCTTCTACAATTTCAATCATGTCTTCATCCTTAGCCACTTCATAAGGATTGATGATAGACGCAATAATAAACCCACCAAATAGGTTCAACACGAGTGCTGTTACAACATACTCTGGTTTAATCATTTGCATGTATGCACCGACAATGGACATCGATACAGTTGACATCGCAGATGCACACAATGTATAAAGACGTTGCTTAGGTAGTAATCCGAGCTGTTTCTTAATGGAAATAAAGACTTCTGATTGACCTAAAATCGCAGACGCTACTGCGTTGTAGGATTCTAGTTTCCCCATTCCATTTACTTTACTAAGCAAATACCCGATTCCGCGTACGATAAGCGGGAGGATACGCCAATGCTGCAAGATACCGATCAATGCCGAAATAAAAACGATCGGCAGTAAAACGTTGATGAAGAAAGTTGACGCCTTATCATTCATTAACCCGCCAAATACGAAGTTGATTCCTTCACCGGCATAGCCTAGAAGCATTTGGAATCCTTTTGCAAAACCTCCGACTAGGAAGTTCCCAACACCTGTATTGAGCAGAATATAACCTAAAATAAATTGCAGTACAATCATGACAATTACTGGACGGAATTTTACTCGTTTTTTCCCGTTACTAGCCAGCCATGCAATGGCGAGAATCACCAGCAAACCGATGATACCAATCACGTATTTCATGTTTTTCCTCCTCGAATGAATTCGTTTACATTAATGCGATTGAATAGAACAAACCCTATTTCGTAAACAAAGTGCGGAAGAAATTCCCAAAAGTGAGATCCTTCCGCATATGACTTTTTCACCATTTATGAGTCACGAATGTTATCCTACCATAGGATCGTATGAATTAATAGTCTTTCGAAGGAGCTGATTGATCCCCTTTGATAATAGACACCCCTGCACTCGCACCAATACGGGTAGCGCCTGCAGCTAGCATTGCCTCAACATCTTCTTTTGTTCTCACGCTGCCTGAAGCTTTGACCCCAATATCAGGACCTACTGTTTTACGCATCAATGCGACGTCCTCAGCGGTTGCACCGCCTGTACTAAATCCAGTTGATGTTTTCACAAAATCAGCGCCTGCTTTCACTGAAAGCTCACAAGCTCGTACTTTCTCTTCATCTGTGAGTAAACACGCTTCAATGATGACTTTCACAAGTGCCTTACCTTTCGCCGCGTCTACTACCGCACGAATATCTTGTTCAACCACATCATATTCGCCGTCTTTCAATGCCGCAATATTGATGACCGTATCCACTTCTGTCGCTCCGTTTTCAATCGCATCCTTTGTTTCGAATGCCTTGACCGCCGTTGTATTTGCGCCTAACGGGAAACCGATGACAGTACATACATCAACGCCTGTTCCTGCTAGTTCTTTCGCTGCAAGTGACACCCATGTTGGATTGACACAAACGGATGCAAATTGATGAGTCTTCGCTTCTTCAAGTAACTGCAAAATCGCAGCTTTAGTTGTATCTGGTTTTAGTGCTGTATGATCAATAAGGTTTGCTATCGTCATGCTTCACACTTCCTTTTAATTATGATACTTTCATCATATATGACCGATGAACATTTGTAAACATGGTTATGAAATTTTGTTCATTTATTTTGTGACATTTAAAAGAACTCTTGCTGTGTGCTGATCAATGATCAATACGTTCGCATATTTCCCTCTAAGTGCCCCGTGGATAGAAGCAACCTTGCGATGTCCGCCAGCAACAAGAATAGAGCGTTCTTTTGTTCTTAAATCATCAAGCTCCACACCGATTGTGCGATTGTTAATCGCTTCACTGCAAATGCGTCCTTCTTGATCATAGAAGCGCGAACAGATGTCTCCGACACTGGATGCCTTAAGCAGTGCTTTTTCTTCTTCGCGGAAGTAACCAAGTCTAAACAAAAGGGCTTCATCTCTTACCGTTCCAACAGTGAACACAGCAATATTCGCCTGTTTGCCCATTTCAATGATGCGCTGAATATGTCTGTCCTGTTCGACCATCTCTTTAACAGCTGCACTATCAAACACAACAGGAAGCGGCAAATAGCGTGGTGCGGTTTGAAAGGCTTCAGCAAACAGCTGGATGGTTTCAGCAGAATATGTATTCACATGGGAGTGGCTAATCCCACCCTTCAGCTGGACAACCTCTACACCTTTGACCTGTTTAGGTTGCATCTTTTGAGCAATTTGATACATGGTGGTTCCCCAGCTCACACCAACAATATCACCGTCTTTCACTGTGTCTTGCAAGTACTCGGCACCAAATTGGCTCAAGTATTCGGTGATCGTTGGATAATCATCTTTGGGCGAAAACACCACATGGGCTTCGAGCAGGTCATATTTTTCTTTGAGCAATGAAGACAGCTCATTCAAGTCTTCAAACGGGTCCATTACCGTTATCTGGACGTACCCCTTCTCCTTCGCATATTGAAGCAGCCGAGATACAGTTGGTCTCGACAGGTCGAGCTGTTTGGCAATTTCCTGCTGGCTGTAATCCGATAAATAATACAGCCTTGCCGCTTCAATACTCAGTTGTTGTTTCTCCCGATCCATTCGTACGCCTCCTTTTTTCTTCTATCATAACAAATTGTTCAACTTATCATGCACAAATGTTCATTTGAAGAAAATCGTATAGGCGGCTTGGAAGGTCTCATTCTTCTCTAAAGTTTGAATACCGAACTTTTCCTTGTACTGCCCATTCGTCCCTTCAACATCGGCAATACCGTACCAAGGCTCAATACAAACAAAAGGAGCCATTGTGCCTTTTTCTTGACGATAAGGTGACCAAATGCCAACGAACGGAAAACCAGTGAGATCAACCTCAACCCCGTGACCTGCCTGAGACATCAATGACACTCGATTGATATGACTAAAGATCATCGCATCATGCTGAAAAAGCTCTGGACGAAGCTGAATCGTTTCAAGCTGAATCCCTTTTTCTTTCTCCCTGATAAGTGAATTTTTTAGTTCATATTGGACAGGAAGATGCTCAGTAGACGGCGTCAATGTCAGGGTATAATCCGCTGTGCGCTCTCCTTCAACAAGCGGAACTTGAAATGCGGGGTGACCTCCGATGGAGAAATACATCGTGTCATCTCCGGCATAATCAATTTCCCAGGAAATCGTCAGACCATTTTCCGACAGCTCGTATCGAATACGGGCGGTAAATTCATAAGGATACTGATCGATGTGGCTGCCTTTTGATTCATATTGAAAGGTCACTGTATGTTTCGTTTCTTCATGTAAATCAAAATCAACATCACGCAAGAATCCATGCTGCGTGAGCTCATAGGTTTGATCATCTATCTTGTATTGGTCATTCTTTAATCGTCCAACAATCGGGAATAAGACAGGCGACACCCTGCCCCAGTATGCAGGATCGCCAGACCACATATATTGACGTCCACTTTCCTTGTGAAGCACCGCTCTGACCTCGGCACCTCTCTCATTGATCTGAATCAATAACTGATCATTTTCAATTGTTCTCATTTCACACATCCCCTTTCCTTCTTCTTTTATTATGACAGGGATTTTGGCTTTGAGTATAAAAATAAGGCAGCCTTCCAGACCTCAATTCTTTCTTTATATAAAAATTTTAAAAAAAGACAGAAATTCGCCAACAAAATGTGATGCTGATTCGTCTAATCTTATATAAAATAAAAGAATCGTTGTTCTTTTGGAGTGACAACAAAAAAGAAGCGTTTTGACATAAATGGGGGATTCATTTTCATGAACAGCAAGGAGAATCGTTTACGTTATATATTAGGATTAGATGGGCTAAGAGCCGTTGCTGTATTGGCGGTCATTGCTTATCACTTACATATTGGACCTGCGAGCGGCGGGTTTCTTGGCGTTGATTTGTTTTTTGTGATCTCTGGTTACTTGATTACGACGATCTTGTTACATAAACAGGATTTGGGTTATCAAGAGCTTTTGCCATTTTGGATGGGCCGGATCAGAAGGCTTCTTCCAGCTGCTTACGTGATGATCTTCTTAACCGTCAGCTGGTGTGCGATTGCGGGTTCGAATGCACTATTGTCCATTCGTGGCGATGCCTTATCGTCCTTTTTTTATGTCAGTAATTGGTGGTACATTTTCCATCAGCTGTCTTATTTTGATAGCTTCAATGCTGTATCTCCACTGAAAAATTTGTGGTCTTTGGCGATAGAAGAGCAATTTTATATCATTTGGCCGGTACTATTGATTGCAGGGCTAAAATGGGTAAAAAATAGATCCCATCTGCCAATGATCACCTTTGGCCTTGCACTTGTCTCCGCCTTATGGATGGCAATTCTTTATTCACCAGATACGGACCCAAGCAGGGTTTATTATGGAACAGATACTCGTGCATTTGCGCTTCTGATTGGGTGCAGCCTAGCATTTGTATGGCCCATGCAAAGACTGTCCAGCAAAAAGCTACTTCCTATTGGCAGACGTATTTTACATATCGCTGGTTTTGGATCCTTTGCGGTTTTTCTTCTATGTGTTTATGCAGTGGACGAATTTGACGGCTTCCTCTATCAAGGCGGCATGCTTTTATTCTGTCTTAATGCAGCGATTTTAATTGCGTGCATCTGCCACCCTGCAAGCCTATTGGGAAAATGGCTCTCCTACCAGCCACTCGTCTGGCTCGGGAAGCGTTCTTATGGTATTTACCTGTGGCATTATCCCATCATCGTGCTGACCACCCCTGTCATTGAAATTGGACAGCCTTCTATGGGGCGTGTCGCATTGCAGATCATTGCCATTTTACTCATTGCAGAGGCCTCTTACCGCTTCATCGAACAGCCGATTCGCCGGCTTGGCTTCAGACAATATTTTGCCTCTTGGTCTATTTGGAAAAAGGGATTCAAACAATGGTCTACGTCTCATAAAGTGTTCCTTGGAATCACTGCAGCTCTTTTAATCTTATTTACCATTGGCATGTCCAGTTCATCCCATACATCTCCACATGCCAAGGAAGTGACACAAATTAAGACGGCACCGAAAAAAGCAGGAGACTCTACGGAATCGAAAACGAAAAAAAAGAAAGAAAAACACGAGAAGAAAGCAGCAGATCAGAAGCAGTTCCACCAAATTCTTGCTATTGGTGATTCCGTCATGCTGGACATAGCACCGAATCTTGAAAAGGCATATGCACAAATCACCATCGATGCAAAGGTTGGCAGACAAATGAACGAAGCCGTCAGCATCGCTCCTCAGTATGCTTCATTTAATCAATCTGATGCCGCTGTTATCATTGAGCTTGGCACAAATGGCTATTTTACTCAGGGCACATTGACAGCATTCATTCAGCAATTTTCAAAGGCGCACATTTTCCTTGTGAACACGAGAGTCCCAAGGTCTTGGGAAAATGATGTGAATGCAGTCATTCAGGGAGTGGCCGATCAACATTCCAATGTGACCCTGGTCGATTGGCATTCAGCCGCTACCGGACAGCCATCTTATTTTCAGCCTGATGGTGTTCACCTTTCAACAAAAGGCTCTGATACATTGACACAGCTCATTACAGCAAGTATCAAGAAAAAAGGAGATGTGTCATCGTCATAAGAAAGACTAGCATCTTGCTAGTCTTCTTTTATGACGTTAAAAGGCTGGCTTTCAGCGCTAACACACGCTTTTCCTTCGTTGTTTGATCCACCAACGCAAAATCACCATTCTCATATGCTAATGAAAATAATTGTTCGATATGAAACACACCTGTCTGAAAGCGCCTGCCCAATAAATGCAGTGCCGCAGCAGAGGCGACTTGAGCTGTTGCTTGAGACTCATCATGCCCTTTTATTCCAAGTGCTGCTTGATGAATCTTGTTCCCTTCCATTCCTGTCGCCTCCACTTTCACTGCATATTGATCTGTTCCCATTTGAGCAGATTGAATCATAGAAATGGCTCGTTCCTTGATTTTCGGCACAGTGAGAAGGGACGTCATTCCAAGGCTCCTTGTGAAGGCAAACGCCCGCGTTGCCACGCGAGAATCAAAACAAAGCCTTGTTGTCACAGAAGGCACGCTGAGCGTCGAAGGCAATGTCTGCTGATCAGAGAAGGGGAACTAATAGGCTTGCCGCTTTCCAAGTTGCACACCAAAATCTATACGCTTGCCTCCAGTAAAGCTTTTGACTATTTTACGCTGATGATGCTCAGTAACCACATAGTCAGTATGGACATTGTCAAGCGTCCATTCAATGGCGGCTTTTCCATGCTGATCACCCAATCCAAGCATAATCCCTATATCTATTTGATTCACTGATGAGAGCATAGATACTGTTTTCGCTGCCAATAAATTCGAAAGGCCAGGCGCAAGCCCGACACTGAGTAAAGCCGTTGCACCGATGAACTGCTGATCCAGCTTTGCCATCTGTTCCATGTACGACCCTTTCGCAGAGATATCGATATAATCAATACCTGACTGCAGAACTGTTTCAGCAAATGACGGGTCTTCTTGATCAAGGCACATGATCACCAGCTTTGTTTGATCCATCCAGTCCGAAAATAACGGCTCACTAACATCTAATTGATAGGGAAGAACTTTCCCTTTTGTCTGGCGTGAAAATTTCTCTGCCTTCTCATAGCTTCTGCCTGCCGCTACAATTTGCCCTGGATACACTTCGCTTAACTGAAGACATATTTGCTGTCCAACATGTCCATAGCCGCCTATCACCATCACCTGTGATCTCATTTCTCATCCGCCTCTCTATGACCTCGCTTGCAAACAATCCCCTTAATCATTCCTGCCTGAAAATAAGGTCTGATGTCTTCAAATCCTGCTTTGATTAAATGCTCTTTTATCTCTTCCTCGGGAACAGGGTGTGTCGCGCTCCCCAGCCTGTTTTTAAAGGACGTAAACACTTCTTTTTCTAGACCTTGCCGTTGCATGAAAAGAGAAAGCATGTGAAGCTCCTGTTGAAATGCTTGGGACTTCATCTCTCCATGTATAAATGCCAACATAAACGGCGCATCTGGTTGAAGCCTGCGGGCAATCTCTTCTAAAAAGAGCTGGCGCTTTTCTATAAAATGAATGACAAGCAAGCTCACCGCTGCATCGTAAACAGGTTCAGCAGAAACCTTATCTAATGAGGTCTCATGCCATGTGACACGCGACTCCATCTCAAGCTGTGTAACTCGCCGTTTCGCCATGTCCAGCATAGAAGGTGACGGATCGATCCCTGTGATGAGCCAGTCTTCTTTTCTTTGAAGCATGTTGATGATCTCTTCGCCCCCGCCCGCTCCAACAGTCAGGATGCGGGGAGCCGTTCCCATTAATTCAGTTTCTAATACGTCTATTGTCAACTCATGCAATAGCTGATAGCCGGGTACTTTATAGGCAATCGTCGCTGCATATGACTCAGCAACGGGATCGTGCCAATGTTGGTTTCCTTTCATGTTCTTCTCCTCCAGTTCCTTTCCGCTTTACATCGTTTCCTGTACACTAACGGTATGACATCTTTATTGTAAAAAGAGACACTAGAAAACACGATCCCTAAAAGTGGGGATTTTTGAGGAGGAGATCATGTGACCAATCCAGCCACTCATTTTCAGCAGCTGAGACAACACATTCGGGACGAGCTTGCTGCCGTCCTTGATTTTGATGCCGCCTGTATCACGACCATTGATCCAGCCACTCTCCTCTCGACAGGTTCCTTCACAGATGAACCGATTGAAGAAATTCATGACCAGCTGTTTCAAAATGAGTTCTTAAAAAAGGACGTGCATCAGCATGAGTCTCTAGCCAAAGGTCCTATTCATGCTGCGAGCCTGGTCCAAAGCGGAGAATATCTCAACAGTGAGCGCTATCAAGACATTTTGTTACGTAAAGGATGGTCTGATGAATTGCGGGCAGCCCTTGTGATTCAAGGAGAATGCTGGGGTATTGCCAGCCTCTATCGTCTAAAGGACAAGGAAGCTTTTCAAGAAAAAGATATTAGAGCGGTCATCGAACAAACGCCTAGACTCGCAGCCAAGCTGAGAGATGAACTTTTCAAGAAAAGAGATACTGGAGAGGACGCGGCGGCGGAGCAGCAAGGCTTCCTCATTCTCTCGCACGATTACAACCTTCTTTATGGAAATGAGACGGGTCTTCATTGGCTTCAGACGTTTCAAGCCTTTGAACAAATCCATGACAGGGCGATTATGCCGCGCCCGTTTAGAGCATTAGGGGCAAAACTTTTATACGGCGGCATCGACCAAACAGCGGCAAGCATGACGAGATTGCCTACGGGGCTGTTCCTCTCTCTTCAAGCATTTCGATTAACGCAGGCAGCCGGTCAGGAAGAGGCTGTCATGATTCACATCAAGAGAGCCCAAACCAATGATATTCTTCCTTATGCGGCAAAAACATACAAGCTGACAGAAAGAGAGATGAACGTCCTCGACTGCCTATTAAAAGGACAGTCTACAAAGGAAATTGCCAGCACTTTATTTATTTCAACCCATACCGTCCATGATCATGTGAAGGCGATGCTGCAAAAGACAAATTTGAGCAGTAGACGGATGCTTGTTTACTTTTTCTCTCACATATAAAAAAAGCGGCTACCTCAGTGGTAGACCGCTTTTTGTTTATTTTCCTAAAACTAACTCATGCAGGACATGTGCTACTCCGGCTTCATTATTGGATTTTGTCACAACATCCGCTACTGCTTTGACATCATCAATGGCATTTCCCATGGCAACGCCGCAGCCCGCAAATTCCAGCATCGATACGTCGTTCCCATTGTCACCAATGGCCATGACCTCTTCACGAGCAATCCCCAGCTCTTTCGCTAGAAGCTTCACGGCATTCCCTTTGCTGACTTCAGGATGCAGGATTTCAAGGAAGAAATCTGTACTTTTCACCATCATGTACTTGCCTTTTACTTCAGATGGAATGGCTTGTATCGTCTTTTCCAACCGTTCTGGCTGATCAATATACATCATCTTCGGAAGTCTCATTGAAGGGTCTGCCTCTTCAACAGGTAAATATTTAAGCGGCAGCTTTGTTAAATAAGATTCAAGTACTGTGTACTCACTAATATCACGATTCGGTGTGTACAAATGAGCGGAATCGAAATAATGCATCGGTGTATCGAGCTCACGGCTCAGCTTATATAAAGAAGTTAAATCCTCATAGGATAACGTCAGTTCTGACACTACTTCATTTGTGTGACTGTTTTGGACGAGTGCCCCATTGTAGGCAATCACATAATCTCCCTCTTGATTGAGCTGAAGATCATCTAAATAGCGATTCACTCCGCCAATAGGCCGTCCTGTACATAATACGATTTTAACACCCTCTGCTTTCGCCTGTTGAATGGCTTCAAACACCTCATCCGGCACCATATGTTGATCATTTAATAACGTACCATCCATATCAATTGCAACTAATTTATACATTCACTGGTCCCCTTTTCTCAGCAAAAAACGTGCTGCACTATTTTAGGCCATCATCTATATGATGACAGGTTATATCATTACTATTTACCTATTTTAGCCTATCGTTTTTTCATCACGCTGTCTACTTGTCCTCACTGTAACAAAATTGTCATATGCCTTCTCTATTATATCGTATTCTATTTATCCTGCTTTAAATAGAGTTTCTGCCCTTTTCCAACGGGGAAATGATAACAAATGTTCACCACTGAATATTTTGAAACTAGCAAATCTAATTGTATGATGGATAGCAAAGAAAGGAGGTGCAGGGAATGCTTACGTTTACTAGAGGTAAATTGTCAAAAATGTCTGGTGTGCATATTGAAACCATTCGTTTTTATGAAAATGAGGGTGTGCTCCCCGAACCAAAGAGAGCACATAACGGCTATCGTTTATATGATAAAAAATATGTACTCATGCTATCCTTTATCACAGAAGCAAGAAAGCTAGATTTCTCACTCAAAGAAATTCGTGAAATTATTAAATCACTATTTGAAAAACAATCAAAGACAGAAGCTGAACAGCTGCTCGAACAAAAAGTTGAGGATATTCAACACTCCATTCAAGAGTTAAAGAAGAGGAAAGCTGCCATTCAATTGTTAACAAAACAAACATTAGCAAACATCAGCTAATTGTAAGGGTTGCCAAAGATGTGCCAGTGTTTGCCACTGGCGCCCCTCTACGCCCAGGTCTCAAGTGCGCGTGCGATTCAAACATCAGTTATACTAGAGACAGCTTTACTTGATATCAAACGAGTGGAAGGGGTTTTGAATAGAATGAACATTGCAACCATTGGAACAGGTGTGATTGTGGAAAGCTTCTTGCAAGCGATTGAACAGCTTGACGGCGCTTCTTGTCATGCCGTCTATTCAAGAAAGGAAGCAACGGCAACGAAGCTCGCAGACCAATTTGGTGTAAAAACGACTTATACAGATTTAACGGCTATGCTAGAAGATCCAAACATTGAAGCTGTTTATATTGCATCACCGAATCGATTACATAGCGAGCATGCCACGGCTGCATTAAGAAACGGAAAACATGTGATTTGCGAAAAGCCTTTCACCTCTAATGTCAAAGAGCTGGAAGCCTTAATCGCTCTCGCAAAGGAAAAGCAGCTTCTCCTCTTTGAAGCCATTACGACCGTTCATATGCCAAACTATCATTTAATCAAAAAGCACCTTCATCAATTAGGTAAAATCAAACTGGTTCAATGCAACTATAGTCAATATTCAAGCAAATATAATCAGCTGCTAGCCGGCGAAACGCCAAATGTCTTTAACCCTGAATTTTCAGGAGGAGCATTGATGGATATTAATATTTATAATGTCCATTTCATCATGAATCTCTTCGGATCACCGGAGCAGGTTCGCTACCAGGCAAACCGTCACCTAAATGGCATCGATACATCTGGTGTTTTGACTTTCACCTACAATGATTTCATTGCGACAAGTGTCGGCAGTAAGGATACAAGCAGCATGAATTTTGCATTGATTCAAGGAGAAAAGGGCTTCATTCATGTGAAAAATGGAGCGAATGGCTGCGAGGAAGTGCTGCTTCACGTGAATGACCAGGTGATATCACTCAATGCACAAACAAATTCAAACCGCCTATTTTATGAAGCAGAGGTTTTTCAGCACATCATTGAAACAAATAATCATGAACAGTGCTATGCATGGCTCGATGAAAGTCTTTCCGTCATGAAAGTCCTTGATGCTGCAAGAAAAGATGCAGGTATTGTTTTCCCAGCAGATCAATTTTAATGAAAAAAACCGCCTTCTTATGAGAGGGCGGTTTTGACGATTAAATACTCTTTGAATAGGCAACAAGGCGCTGAGACATGTGGTTCACTTCATCGACTGCAGCATTTACTTGCTCTGTTAAAGCAGCCTGTGTTTGTGTAAGAGCTGTCATGTTCGAAATATTTTCAAGAATTTCATCAATTTGCGTTTTCATTTCCGTTAAACTAGATTCGATATTCTCCGTTGCATTGGCACTATGAAGCGCCAGCTTACGCACTTCATCTGCGACGACTGAGAATCCGCGTCCTTGCTCACCAGCTCTAGCTGCTTCGATCGCAGCATTCAAACCAAGTAGGTTCGTTTGGTTCGCCACTTCTTTGATCAAGTCAGAAATGTTTTTCGTCTCATCTGCACTGTTTTTCGCTAGATTTGCGGCAGACGTTGACTTCTCTTGAGCTACAGCAAGTTCCTGTGCTTGGTTTGTAACAGAACTAATGCCCGATACCATCTCACTAATAGAACTTGAAAGCTGTTCTACCTGAGAAGCCATTTCATTGGCTGTTTTCTCTTTATTTTTTTCTAACGTGATATCACGAATGGTTCCTGCAACACGAAGAGGTACACCCTTCTCATCACGAATGGTTTCACCACTCGCATGATACCAACGATAATCACCATTTTTACTCTGCAATCTATAATCAATGTCAAATGGCGTGCGCCCAGAGTGGTCATTTAAATGATCCGCAAAGGCTTGCAAAGCCATTTCTTGATCCTCAGGATGCAAACGATCGCTCCAGCTGCTCAAAACGTTCGGGAAATCTTTTTCATCTGTGAAGCCAAGCGTTTTTCTAAACTGTGGAGACCACCAGAATTCGTTGTGTGGATTAACTGAATCGCCAGCCTCTACGACCATATCCCAAGGAGCTTCCACAAGCGCACGGTTGATCAAATCATATCTCGTCACGAATGCTTGCAGCTCTTCTTCTTTCAATTTCTGATCATGAATATCAAAAAGAGCTCCCGCCACACGAAGAGGGACACCATTTCGATCACGAATGGTCGTGCCAGTTGCTTTGAACCAGCGATAATCTCCATTTTTCAATTTCAAGCGATATTCGATATCATATGGTGTACGCCCCGAATGATCCAATAAATGCGAAGAGAATGCATTTAAGGTATATTCTTGTTCATCTGGATGGATTCGAGATGCCCAGCTGTCTAAAACATTTGGAAAATCGTGCTCATTTTGAAAGCCGAGCATTTTGCGGAAATCATCCGTCCATGTGAATTCATTTTTTGGATTGACCGGATCTCCAGCGATAACGACCATATCCCATAAACCAACTTGAATGGCTTTTGTCACCAAATTCATCCGCATTTGAATATCTTCATTTACTTCCTGCATCTTTTGCAAAGCTTCATTTATTTGGGCTACTGCTTCAATTGTTTGACTTGAAGAGAATGCAGCAGTATCTATTCGTGCTGAAAGGTCTCCCTTGTCAATTCGTTCTACTAATCGACTGCTTTCCTTTAAAAGGGTTCCCGCTGACGAATCATTTGCTTTTCTCATAAACATCTTTCATAACTCCTTTCATTCCTTCATACTTTTTTGAAATATTTTACAGTTATAAACAATTCTTTATTAGGACTTTAGTAATACAAAAGATATATCGACAAAAACTGAAAATTGTTTATGTCAGAATGAAGGCAAATGTTCATTTTTTCACGAAATTTCAGATTTTGGGGATGGGTCATGGAAAGGATTTATGGAAGAAAACGGCTCATTTGATAGAATCAACCGCCGTTTTTGTCTGAAAAATCTCTTTTTTTATATTGACACTGACGTCCCGAAAAAAGAAAATGGAACATAAGCATTTTTAAAAAAGGAGAACGTCATGAGCGCGAATCAGGAACAACAAGAATTAAAAAAGCTTTTATCACCGCGTCACATTCGCATGATTGCATTGGGCGGGGTCATTGGTACAGGAATCTTTAAAGGAAGTGCCGATACAATCGGTTTAGCAGGTCCTGGGGTCATCTTTTCCTATGTATTTGCCGGATTATTATTGCTCATCGTGATGGCAGCCTTAGCTGAAATGGCGATTGTCTATCCGGGAAATAACCTTCGCGACCTGATACAGATTGCGCTTGGTCAACGTTTTTCATTTGTTGTCGGCTGGGTTTACTGTTTCATGTGGCTCACTGTGTGTGTCATCGAGATTATTGCGGCAGGCAGCCTGCTTCAATACTGGTTACCAAACGTGCCGCTATGGTCACTATGTTTACTCTGCTCACTCTTAGTCATCGGAATTAACTTAAATAATGTAAAATACTTTGGTGAAATTGAGTTTTGGTTCGCTGGAATGAAGATTTTCGTTATTATTGTGTTTATTATTCTTGGTGCAGCCCTATTATTTGGGATCATTCCGAACGAACAAAGCACATCTGCACTCACCAACTATCAAAACTTCGTCCCGAACGGATGGGGTGCGATCTTTGCCTCTTTATTAGTTGTTATTTTCTCTTACGGGGGCTCTGAATTGATCGGGCTGACCATTACAGAAACAAAGGATGCCGAAAAGGTCTTGCCTGGTGTTGTTAAAAGTATGATGTGGCGTATTATCTTATTTTACACTTTGCCGATTTTGATCATCTGTGGACTCATTCCTTGGAATCAAATTGATCCAAATAACAGCCCATTTGTTCAAGTCTTTTCAGCAGCCGGTATGCAAGGCGCCTCTCACTTCATTAATTTCGTATTGATTACAGCCGTTCTATCGGCGGCCAATTCTGGCATTTATGGAACGACGAGAATGATGCATTCTCTCTCTAAATCAGATGGCGGTCCGAAAAAACTGGCACAGGTCAATAAAAGAGGCGTACCCATTTTGAGTTTATGGGTGACCATTCTGTTTCTTCTCATCGGAACATTCTTTGCTTACTTATATCCAGAGCAAATCTTCAGTTATATGCTGGCTATTCCTGGTTTTGCTGTTTCACTCATTTGGATTAGCATTTGCATGGCACATCTGAAACTTCGCCCGAAATATCCACAGGAGCCGTATTTCAAGGTGTGGCTGTTTCCGTATTTGACTTTATTTGCAGGTCTTGTACTAAGTGTGAGTTTTGTGATGTTCCTATTCAGACAAGAAAACTTGCCTAGCTCAATTATCAGCATTGGTTTCTTAATCGCAGCCATCATTGCTTCATTCTTAATGAAAAAGAAGGCTTAAACGCTAAAACCCGCCATTGAGGCGGGTTTTTTTCAGATTGTTGACAAAGGGCTAAAATGATCTTTATTTTAGCCCTTTGTCTTCTTTTCAGCGTGATTGAAAACCTTTGAAGTCTAGGAAGGCCGAGCACTGGCGCGGAGCGAATTGAACATTCGTGAGCACCAGCGCGCAGACCTGACACCGAATGCGAGGGTTTGTCTACACGCTGTAAAACCCGCCATTGAGGCGGGTTTTTTTCATGAGCTGCTGTCTTCTGTCACTTCAAAATCAACTGACGCTTTCGGGATGCCGTTGATGATGATTGTTAATGTATGGGTTCCTTCATAGTGTTTTCTTGTCGTCATATTTTGAAAAGACTGCGTCCTGACGAATTCTCTATGTAACGTTGCGTCTGTTTCAAACTCTGTGATTTTAAATACCTTTTGATTGCGGGTCCCCCGAGCTTTGACGTAGTCTATGGCATACTCTACACGCAGCTTTAGCGGCTTATCGGCTTGTAGGGTAAAATGAAATGTCATTTTCTCACCGATCCGAATAGGGTTTTGTATGATCTTCAAATCCGTTACCTGAACGGATGGATCGTCCCCATAGCCAAACAACGCCATAATATCTGGATCTCCTTTTTTGAGTAAAGTACGGGATGCATGTTTGACAATCCAGTTCGTATGTTTGTTGGTTCCATACCAGCTTTGAACCGTCTGCTTCATCAGATCTGGCTGAATTGCAGAAATATCATTTAAATGATTCGCTACACTTTTTTGCACATACCGCGACGGATCTGCCTTCAAGTTTTCCAAAATGGGCAGCGTGACCGAAGGATTCTTTTTAAGCGAAGGGACAGATAAGCCCCATGGCAGACGCGGTCTGCAGCCTTCACTAGCCAGCCTCCGCAAATGCTCATCTTGATCCTGAGACCATACGAGCATTTGCGCCAGCATTTTGTCCTGATCTTGAATCAGAAATGGCCGAACGGCAAATTCAGAAGTGGAAAAGGGTGTGAAGAATTCGAGCGCCTTGATCGAGAGGTCCCAGTGTGCAAGGCCGTACGTCTCGACGTAGTCTGGAAATACAAGCGCACTAAGTCCTGAAAAATGCGGGGCTGCCTGACGCAGTACCTCAATTGCCTGCTCATAATCCTCTGGTAGACAGGCATGCATCGATTCAGTGACTCGTCTCATCCGTCCTTTTAACTCAAGCTGCTGCCAATCCTCTTGAAATACGAGCCGCTGGAATGGCTCAACATCAAATACAGTTGAAGCCTGCGTAAGTTTCTCCGCTAATTCTTGGATAAATAATTCATTGTACACATGTTTTAATGGTTCGATCGTGTCCACCTCCCACATTTCAATATCATTATTTTACCCCAATCTGAAGAAAGTGATATTAAAAACAGCCCAATTCCAAAGAACTAGGCTGTTGTTCGCTATATAAACATATTAATGATCATAATAAATGCAATGGCACTAACGGAAATGATCGTCTCCATAGCCGTCCATGTCAAAAACGTCTCTTTAATGGTCATACCAAAATACTCCTTGATCAGCCAAAAACCAGAGTCATTGACGTGAGATAAAATTAATGAACCCGCTCCTGTTGCTAACACAAGCAGCTCCCTGCTCACATCCGGCATAGTTGCAGCAATTGGGGCTACAATACCTGCTGCCGTCATCATGGATACCGTCGCAGATCCTGTTGCCACACGAATCACCGCAGCAATCAGCCAGCTAAGCAAAATCGGTGAAATCGGCGAGTGTTTGGCTACATCTGCAATATATTCACCGACACCTGAATCAATCAGCACATTATTGAAAGCTCCTCCTGCTCCAATGACAAGCAAGATGGAAGCGATCGGACCTAAGCACTCATTACTAAAGGAAAGCACCCGGTCACGGCTCATTCCTTGCATAAAGCCAAGACTGAAAAATGAATAAACTGTTGCAATCAGCAGTGCTGTTATTGGATCTCCGATGTACTTGAATACCTGGAACCACATATTGTCCTCTGGTAAGATAATGTCCGCCAGTGTGGCAAGAAGCATCAGAATCACCGGTACCAATATGGTAAACATCGTATTCGCAAAGCCGGGGAGTCTCCGATCTTCATTTCGTTCAGTGAATTGCTTTCTCAGCATCTCCGGAACGGGTTTATGTATCCGTTTTCCAATCCACTTACCGTACAGCGGTCCTGCAATAATCGCTGTCGGCAATCCCACAATAATAGAGAAGAAAAGGGTTTTCCCCACGTTGGCATGATAGATGCCAACGGCTGCCATTGCCGCTGGATGAGGCGGGACTAGCCCATGCACGACAGACAAGCCAGCGATTAACGAGATCCCAATGGTCACGAGCGAGATGCCTGTTTCAATGGCAATTGTAAAAAGTAAAGGAATGAGAAGAACGAAACCGACCTGGAAAAAGACAGGTATCCCCACGATAAAAGCAACAAACATCATTGCCCAATGCACATTCTTCGTCCCAAACCGGCCGATTAAAGTTTGAGCTATCCGCTCTGCTCCCCCTGATTCAGCCATCATTTTCCCAAGCATGGTACCAAGCGCTAGAACAATGGCCAGCAATGATAACGTATTGCCTAATCCCGTTTTAATCGATTGAATGATTTCCTGCAAATCCATCCCCGTCGCAAAGCCCACTAGCATCGAAGTAATAATTAAGCTCACAAACGGATTCAACTTAGCGACTGTAATGAGAATGAGTAAAAGGACAATCGCCGAAATCACGATGAATAAAAGCATGTTCTCCCACCTTTTCCCTGATGTTTAACGATTTTGTTTTAATTGCAGCGCACTAATGACATCAAATTCATCCTTCAGTTTGTCATAGAGGCGCTCATATAAATAAAACAGCTCTATGTAAGTTTCATTGTTCTTCATATTAGGTTCATGACGAGCAGAGATTCGAATCCACTCTTGAACCTCTTCTATCTCTTCCATATGACCTAAACTATAAAGTGCAAGGACAGCCGCCCCAAGTGCTGACGCCTCGTAGCTTTCTGGAACAAGCACTTCTCTACCCATCGTATCCGCTAAAATTTGCCGCCACAGCGGAGATCGTGCAAATCCGCCCGAAGCTCTGACATCCTTTGCTGAACCGGTTAAATCCCTTAAGGCAACACCGATCGAGAAAACACTCATAATGACGCCTTCTAACACCGCTCTAATAAAATGCTCCCGCTTATGCTGAAGACCGATTCCAAAGAAGGTGCCTCTCGCATTTGGATTCCAATAAGGTGCCCGCTCACCTGATAAAAATGGCAGAAACAGCAGACCCTCAGAACCAGCTGGAACCTTTTCCGCGATATCCATCATCAGATCGTAAGGGTCCACACCTAGACGCTTTGCTACCTCCACCTCTGATGACCCGAATTCATCCTTCAGCCATCTCAGCATGATCCCGCCATTATTGGTCGGTCCTCCTACAACCCAATGCTTATCTGTCAGGGCATAGCAGAACGTTCTTGATTGCTCATCTGTAATTGGTTTGTCTACAACCGTACGGACAGCACCGCTTGTCCCAATCGTAACAGCCACCTCTCCTTTGCCAATCGCGCCCACACCTAAATTCGCTAGAACGCCATCATTCGCACCAATGACAAATGGTGTATCTTCTTTAATGCCCATGCGCAGTGCAATCTCTGGCTGAAGTCCTTTCAGTTGATATATCGTTGGGACAAGTTCAGATAGTTGACTGGCTTCAATACCAGCAATACGAAGCGCCTTCTCATCCCATCGAAGCGCTTCCAATTGGAACAGTCCCGTTGCTGAAGCGATTGAATAATCGACGACATACTGACCGAAAAAATGATAAAGAATATATTCTTTGATCGAAATAAATTTTGCTGCCTTCTTGAAGACATCCGGTGCCATTTCTTTCATCCAACGTATTTTTGAAAGCGGTGACATTGGATGGATCGGTGTACCTGTCCTTTTATAAATGTGGAAGCCATCCATATCTGATTTGATTCGTTTCGCTTGTTCTGCACTTCTGTTATCTGCCCAAATGATACTGTTCGTTAATGTTTTTCCATCCTTATCCATCACAATTAAGGAATGCATCGCTGTACTTATCCCGATGCCTATAAGATTTTCTTCATCAAATGCTGCTTTCGTCAATGCACCTCTTACACTCGCAATGACGGCTTCTAATATCTTTTCAGGATCCTGCTCAACCCATGCTGGCTGGGGCTGAATGAGCTCATAAGGAACTGAATGCTTCGCTAATACCTTCCCCTGAGGTCCAAACAGAACCGCCTTTGTACTTGTTGTTCCAATATCCAAACCAATTACCGCCTGGTTCCCCTTCATCTGTATCACGCCCAATCAATGATTTGAAGTCACATATGTAGTTTTTGAATTGCCTGTTAGATCCCATTATAAAAATAATTTTTTCGACATTCAATGACCGAAAAGAAAATTATTTTCACTAAAAAGCTCACAATCGTTACCACATCAGCATTTTTCATTATCAGAAAAATTTATTTTTGGAATCATTACACCCTTTTTTGTGAAATGGTTTCTCGCATTTGTTTTAAATTCGTTATTGTTTCCTGCTGCCTTAAGTGAGCAAGTGCAAAATATAGAACGTCAATGACCGTCAGCTGAGCAAGTCTTGCAGACATCGCTTCTGTTCGAAAAGCCGTTTCTTGTGTCGCAGTATACAACGTGACATCTGCTAGCTGACTCAATGGTGAGCGCTGATAGCTTGTAATACCGATGGTTTTAGCTCCTTTACTCTTTGCTGTTTTCATCGCATCGAGCAAATCTTTATTTCGTCCAGAATGAGATATACCGATCACTGTACTGTGCTGATCAAGAAGACCAGCAGACATCGCTTGAAAGTGAGAATCTGTGTGAACAATACAGTTGATGCCTGTCCTCATAAATTTATGAAAAGCGTCTGTCGCAATGAGGCCAGACCCACCACTTCCATAAAACTCTAAGCGTTTTGCTTCATGAATGATTTGTATGGCTTTTTCTACATCCTCTGGATTCAACAATTGAAAGCTATCCTTTAAAGCGGATATATTCGTCTGAAAAACCTTTTGCATAAAAATAGCCATATCATCATCAAGACTCATTTCTTCATCTACATAATTAGGCTTTGTTTGGTCTATTTCCTGGGCAATAGCAATCTTCAAATCTTGAAATCCCTCAAATCCAAGCCTTTTACAAAGACGAAAAATCGTTGCCTCTGAGCTTGCAGTTTTTTTCGCAAGCTCGACAATAGACAAATGGATGATGTCGCGGGGCTCACTCGTAATATGCTCTGCAATTGCTTTGAGCTTTGGCGGCAATCCTCTGCTTGCTGCTCGTATTTTTTCAATACTACTTAAACTAACAGAAGCCAATTGACTTCACTCCTCCCTTATTCATGTGAACGCATACATTTCCTCATGTTCCCATCTTATAAAAAAGAAGCCCGTTTGCACAGACTTCTTTTTTAAGCATTCATTGTGTTGATCAATAAATCAAAGAAAGCGTCAGCATCTACATCCATACACACTTGAACGTTGCGCTCTTTCTCCCATTGATGCTGAAAATCACAGATCATCTGTCCATCACAAAACTCACTCTTCGTCTCGACGTCCACATGAAAAGCCTGTGTGCTCACGAGCTGCTTGTCAATGGCAAGACTTACAGCAAGCGGATCATGCATGGCACACGCCCACACACCATTTCGTTCAAAATAGCGCTGGCAGTAAATGCTTGTACTCTCTCTAATATAATGGGCCAACGTTTCATTCTGAATCGCATCAATTCTTTCATCCGTAAGCAAGACCTGTCTCGTGACATCTAATCCTACTTGAGTCAATGAAGGGAACCCTGCATCCAGCACTAACTTCGCCGCTTCTGGGTCTGCATATGTATTAAATTCCGCTACCGGCGTGACATTCCCCTGTCCCTCAACGACACCACCCATAAAAATGACTTCATTCACGTGATGAATCAGCTCAGGACACTTTTTCACTGCAAGGGCTAAATTCGTTAAAGGCCCTGTCAACACAAGCGTAACCTGCTTCGAATACTGCATCACTTGGTCGATGATAAAATCAGGCGCAAAACCAGCATATGCTTTCTTCTTAGGCTGAGCATCCTTTAAAGCACCGCCAATCCCATCCTCTCCGTGCACCCGATGTTCATAATGGGGCGCTCTTAAAAGAGGAGTTGCTGAACCTTTGATGACAGGAATATTATCTGCCTCAACCAGCTCAAGCACTTTACACGTATTCAATGTAGCCGCATCGACAGACACATTCCCACACACCGTTGTAATCCCCAAGATATCAAACCGATTACTTTTCACTGCAAGCAATATCCCAATCGCATCATCGATTCCAGTGTCTACGTCCAAGATCAATTTCTTTTTATTTGCCATGATTGAAATCTCTCCCTTATTTGAAAGTGTTGTTAGAGGAATGATAGCATATTCCTTTTTCAACGATTTGGAGATAATCAGAAGTTGAACACTTGTAATTACTCCTTTTCTCCGATGTCTTTGAGATACTGTTCGCGTTCTTTTTTAGATAAACTATTCAGATAGTCTTCTTTCACTTGAGGATTAAAATCATCCCAGTTCTCAAAACGATCTCCTAGTTCTGCTGAAAAACTCATTGAACCGATTTCTTTTGTTCTATACTTTAATGAAGCGGAGAACTCGTACTTTTCTGGCTCACCATTTATATATCCTCTAATTACGATGTAGCCCATTGGATTAATAGTTACCCTCTTCTTAAACGTTATGGTCTTAATAAATTGATGGATGTCTTCTTTGCGTAAAAATTCTTCTATTTTAGGCTTCATTTTTTCTGCGAGCTCTTCTGCTTTTTCTTGATCGCTCTTTTCTTTTACCACATCATTTGATTTACTTTGCTTATTGTGCTGAGTGATTAACGAAGTCACTGAGACAATGATGATAACGACCAAAACAGATACAAGTTTTATTGTGTTTTTCATGTCTACCGTTGCCACCTTCTTAATAATGAAAAACAAAAAAGGTAATTTATTAACTTTTTGTTATTTCTCCCCAATATCCTTGAGATACTGTTCTCGTTCCTTTTCAGAGAGTCTTTTAAGATAGTTTTCCTTTATTTCAGGCTCATCTTTATATTTATCCCAGTCTTTAAAGCGATATGATAAATCAGGAGAATGACTCATCGAACCTATTTCATTAGATTTGTATATTAATGATGCAGAAAAATGATATTTTTCTGCATCTTTATTTATATATCCATCAACTGTGACATAACCCATAGGGCTTATAGATACATTTTTTTTAAATGTGATGGTTTTAATAAAATTGTGAATATCTTTTTCATGTAAATATTCTTCAATTTTTGGTTTCATCTTTTCTGCGAATTCTTCGGCCTTTTCTTGATCGCTTTTCTCTTGCACTACTTCATCTGAAAAACTCTGATGAATGTACTCTACAACAAACACAATTACGGAGATGACGGCGACCACAATTATGATAGAAAATTTCATGATATTTTTCATAAAAAGCAAAACTCCTTGATGAACTTTAATCAGCTGACTATTGAATTTGACAAAATAAAAACAGGTAGGCTAGTACCTGTTTTACTCTTTTTCTCCAATGTCTCTCAGATACTGATCACGTTCCTCCTTAGTAAAACTTTTAAGGTAATTTTCTTTCACTTCCGGCTCATCTTTATATTCTTCCCAATCTATAAAGCGGTCTGATAAATCAGGGTCATAACTCATTGAACCGATTTTTTTAGCTCTATATTGTAAAGAAGCTGAGAAACCGTACTTTTCCGGTTCATCATTTACATAACCATCAATCGTAATATCTCCCATTGGGTTAATGGTCACATCTTTTTCAAACGTGATGGTTTTGATAAAGTTATGAATATCTCTTTTGTGTAAGTGCTCTTCAATCTTGGGTTTCATCTTCTCTGCAAACTCTTCTGCTAATTCTTGATCACTCTTTTCTCTTTCTTCCACGATATTTTTTCCTCCCGCATCGTTTGATTCTTTTTTCTTGTCAAATTCCAGAATAAGTAAAATCACTGAGATAACTATGACGAGAATTAGAACACATATAATTTTAATTGTATTTTTCATTTAAATAATATCCACCTTTTATTGATATAATAGAGATATTTTTTGTATAATAAGCGATAGATCTAAAATAGATATTTATACCACTATATAATATAATTACCAAGTATAAAGATAACAGGAGTGTTAATATTGACCATAAAGTCAACTCAATTTAAGCTTACTGACGAAGACTATAAAGAAATATCAACAAAATCTTATGCTATTAAAAACTATAAGGACTATAAAGAAATAGAAATTAGCAATGGTAGAAAAATGTATGTCATTGACTATAAAGAAACAGAAAAAGGACTTAACGCATTGACTCTCGTTTTAATGGATGACTATATTAGATCCGGTAAAGGAAAAGACCTCACCAAAATCAAAAACGCAGTCATCGCCTACCGTGGCTCTGAACCGATTGGCGCAGGCCAATATAAAGATACCATTAAAAAACATGGAAAAAAAGAGTCAGATGATCTTCTTTCTACCATTTTGACGAAGCTACCTCCTTTTAGTCGGTCGAAGGCTTCACAGGAAGTGACGACTAAGATGACAACAGGCACAACCACCTATACAAATGAAATTGTTCAAGATTGGATGGTTTCGGATACAAAGTATCTGATTAAAAATATTCCCTTTGAAAATGGCGCAGAGAATCAAATGGTTCAAGCGGATCGGTATGCGAAAGAAATACATAAGAAAATGCCGAATGCCAAGATGTATGTGACAGGTCATTCACTCGGCGGGTCGAATGCATCCTATGTTCTTGTTAAAAATGATTTTATTAAAGGCGGGGTCACCTTTGAGAATCCGAATATTTACCCCAATCTATCGGACGGCCTCCAAGCCAAAGCATTAAAAGGTGATTACCGTAGTAGATTAACAGAATATATCAATCTCAATGACGGGCTTTCTCTTTTAAATCGACATACGACAGAAATCGGTCGTTTGAAAGTGATGTATGATGCCGCTTTACCTGAAGGCGTCGATTACTCCGAGGACTCCTCCAAAGCCGTCCAATTCATGAAAGATCTCCTCAATCGGGCAATGAGTGTGAATCCTTCACTGGATGCGAATTTATTTCTTGAAGCCCTTGCTGGCAGCCATGGCTTAGATCGGTATGCCTTTTCATCAGATGGCTCCGTTGAAACCATTGATGATATGTTGAAAAAAAACCCTTCTCTCACTGCCGCCATGTTACATCAATTGAGTCAGTCGAATGTTCACCCGCAAAGTGTGGTGGCGATTTTAATCAAGTCGCATGTTCTCATGAACACAGGTCGTAAATTCTCGACATATGCCGAGCACCATATGCAGCAAATTATTCGCAAAATCGAGAAGCTCGATGACAAAGTGGATCAGTCTGTGGAACGGGTACGCTCGAGATACAAACAGATCGTTGGCTTTGGTTCCTATGATCAGCTGACGGCTTCTGATGTGGATACCGTGATTCGTCATTTAAAAACGGAGGGACTTGAGAATGAGTTCTATTCCGTCAAAGAGTATGATACAGCGATTGATAGCGCGATGAATATAAAAAGGTGGCTGGACTCAATATCAGATGATATGAGCCAGCTAGGAAAAGAATACCATGATGCAGATACAGCCCTGGCAAAGAATATGGGCATTTCTTAAGGAGAACGAGGAATGGAATTTTCAAAGAAACAACCAACAGATGCAGACCGTTTTTTGCAACGAATGACAGATACGCATACATCAAGCTCCGTCTTTTCTCAAACAAACTTTCACACTGAAGACATGACACCAGCAGAGCTGGCTGCTTTGAAAGCAAAGATCAAAGAAGAACAGAAAACAGCGCTAATCAGAGCCATCCGGCATCAGCTTCAACATGAATTTGCAGAAGACCGCCAAGAAGCGGGAAAAATTTTAGATCTAATTGATGAACTTCAGAACAAAGTGTATAAACATCAAAAGCGCATCCATACGCATATGTCAGGACAAGCCATTGACGCCTTAACAGAGAAAATCGAGCAAAGACTCAAGTTTTACGAACTGAAAGAAGATGTTCAATCCGCCATCGACTCGATTGGCATTTAGATGAACCTTCCGTCTTATGAATCTTTTCCCCATCTCACTCGTATATACTAAAAGAGTGATTGATTTGAAAGGAGATCTGTTTGTGGGATATATTTTGTTATTTTCGGTTGTGATCGGTCTTGTCTTGACCCTCTTGCTCACACCACTCAAGTTGATCATTAGAAAGAAAGGGACAGAACAACAGGTTCCGCTTCTGTGGATTGCAGGCCTTGCTTTACTGTTCATGGTCGGTATTTTTGTTTTCTATTATATGACCAATTTGGATCGTAACCCTTCATCCCTATGGTTGATTGGACTTGTTGTGACAGCAGCAGGCGCCTTTTTATCAGTTGGGCTGGAGCGTAAGATCAAAGGCGTGCTGTTTCTTATTTTATTACTGCTCGGTGTTTATATGGCGACAGCTTTTCTATTCAATGCGAATGAGAAATTTGATGTCTCCAAAATGGAACAAAAAGTGGAAATCAAAGCGTTTGATGAGACGGAAACACCTGCAAGTGTACCGCCTCAATTTGCTCGGAACAAAATGAAGAAATCGTTCGGACAGGTTCCAAACACAAGCTACTATGAGCTTGGCAGCCTGCAAATCCAGAAGGTCAACGGTGAGTATGTGTACATCGCCCCAGTGGAATTCTCGGATTTCTTTAAATGGATTCGTTCAGGGAGTACGCCGGGTTACTTTACTTTAAGTGCGACCGACTCATCTGCCAATCCAAAGTTTGTGAAAACAGAGATGGTCTACACGCCTTCCTCTTATTTCAACAAAGAAATTGAGCGGCATATTCGCCTTCAATACCCTGATTTGATTTTCTACGGCGACACACAGCTGGAAATCAATGATGATGGAAAGCCTTATTACATTCGCACGTATGGCGATTTTATCTCGGCGCGAAACGGCTTTAAAGCATCAGGCGTGGTCGTTGTTGATGCCAAAACAGGTGCAACGAAGAAATATGCTCTAGATCAAGTACCTGCTTTTATTGATGGTGCTGTTTCACCAGAAGCGGTCAGTCTGCAAAACAGTTATTTCGGAAACTATATTCACGGGTTCTGGAATAGTATGTTTGGAAAGTCAGATGTAAAGCTGCCTTCAGATGAAGGAACAGAAGCCAATGTGAGTCCGGTGTTTGATGCAAAAGGAGATATGTACTACTTCACAGATTTCACAAGTCCGAAAGAGGGCGTTGATTCGATGCTTGGGTATGCCCTGACAAATGCCCGGACAGGAAAAGCGACTTATTATACCGGAAATCTTGAAGCGTCCTACATGGATTCTCAAGGCGCTCTGCAAATTATTGAGAAACGTTTCATCGAAAAGAAATGGAAAGGCCGCATGCCGATTCTCTATAATTTCTATGGAGAAGCCAGCTGGCTCACACCAGTTCTCGATTCAAATGGCTTCCTGCAAAACTACTTTATCGTTTCGGCAGCCAATCCTGAAATCGCTGCGTACGCTTCAACACCAAACGAAGCACTGAGAGCCTATAAGACAGCTCTGCAAAAAGGCGGCGGTACCGTTAACAGTTCCTCTAAGCAGGAAAAGAAAGAAACTACAGGGAAAGTCAAACGAGTGTATAAAGAAAAGACCGGTGATTATACAACCGTCACCTTCCTGCTAGACGATGGGAAAAGCTACACCATGTCATCTGAAAAAGAACCTCTCGTCATTTATTTAAAAGAAAGCGATCAGGTCACCATGAAATACACAGATACAGGTGAAATCTTCCTTCCAGTTGATGAAATCAACATTAAAGGGTTATAAAAAAGATGCTTCTCCTACCGAGGAGAAGCATCTTTTCTCTCTTTCCTTAACAATTCAACGAGCAATTCTTTATTTTTATTTCCCCCTGTCATCGGTGACTCAACATAGGAAAATTTTCGTTTAAAATCCATTCCTCTCACAGAAATGACAGCCAATTCACCGCCAATGCTGCCTCGTTGGAGGACATATTTAGATAAAACAGAAAGCCCCATTCCATGAATCACAGCCTCTTTAATCGCTTGATTGCTGCTAAACGTCACAAATGTCCGTGCTTTCAGTCCATTTGATTTCAGGACGTGCTGTAAGTATTCCCCGGTACCTGATCCCTCTTCTCTTGTGATCCATGTTTCGTTTTGCAGTTGATCAATCGTGACATCCTTTTTCTTAGCAAAGGGGTGATCTAATGGCGCGACGATATATAGCTCGTCTTCTAGAAAAGTTTCTACAGTCAGTTCTTTGTCATTCGTCTGTCCTTCGATCAAACCGATGTCGACATGGAATAAGCGGACATGACTGGCGATCGCCTCTGTGTTATCAATGACCACCTCAATGTCCACATGCGGATAGAGCTGATGAAACTCTGCCAATATTTGCGGCAGCACGTACTCTCCAATGGTAAAACTCGCCCCGATTGTCAGCTTCCCTCTTGCCAGATGATGATGCTCATAAATATCCTGCTTCGCCTGTTCATATAAACGAATGATTTGTTTTGATCGATGGTACAGCATATCCCCAGTTGGTGTAACAGTTAGTTGCTTTGGCGAACGATTCAGCAGAACGGTCTGGAATTCCTGCTCCAAGTTCTTAATATGAAGACTGACACTTGGCTGAGAAATCCGCAGCTTTTGGGCTGCCTTTGTAAAGTTTTTCTCTTCCACAACTGTCACAAATGTCTTCAGTGCATCATAATACATCGGTCCCTCTCCTATCAGAAATCTTAATCCAAAACCTTTCATATATATATCTTACTAATTCCTTCCCAGTGCGTAAAGAAGCGCTTAACTGAAAACAATTTAATAAAAATATTTACTAATTTTTTTAAAGACTCTATACTAGAAGGAGATATTTTCTATAGGAGGTGCTGATTTGGCAGCTAAAATAAAGGACATTGCTGAAAAAGCTGGATTATCCATTGCGACTGTATCTCGCGTACTGAACCAAGATCCCAACCTATCTGTCACGGATCAAACACGTGAGAAAGTATACGCCGCCGCTGAAGCTTTGTCCTATCAAAAGAAAACTTTCAAACATTCATTAAAAAAAATCGCCTTTCTCTATTGGATGACCGAAAAGGAAGAGCTTGAAGATATTTATTTTAAATCCATTCGTCTAGGCATTGAGGAACTTACGAATACTCGGAGTTTAAATGTCACCGCTTACAATCCATCTGATGGGCTTCTCTCCATTGATCCTTCTACAGAAGGGATCATCGCCCTCGGCCGATTTAAAACGTCAGAGCTTGATCAATTATATGCGATCACCCAACATATCGTTTTTATTGATACGTCACCAGATGAAGACCGTTTTGATTCAGTAAAGCCAAACCTGAAACGAATTGTTGAAAGGATCATCGATTCTTTTATTGAAAAAGAACACACATCCATTGGATTCGTTGGCGGCACAGACATTGATCTGAATACGAATGTGCATATTCCAGATATTCGCGAAACGACTTTCCGTGAATATATGATGGCTCGCAATGTCCTTGATGAGCAATTGGTCTATGTCAGTCACCATTTCTCAGTAGATGATGGTTATGCGCTGATGATGAAGGCGATTGATGAGCTTGGTGATGACCTGCCCACCGCTTTTTGTGTCGCTAGTGATCCTCTTGCCATCGGCTGTTTACAAGCATTAAATGAGCGCGGATTTTCTCTGCCGAACCGCGTGAGCGTCTTTAGTATCAACGATATTCATGTGTCTCAATATGTGTCACCACCGCTCACCACGTATCATATCCACACGTCTTTACTTTGTGAAACAGCAGTTGATTTACTGTTAGAAAGACTTGTGGACGGCAGAACATTACCGAAAACTGTGCTGATTGCCTCAGAACCTGTCTTTCGAAAAAGTACGATATAAACAACCAGAAGCCCCGTCCAATGTGGAGGGCTTCTTTTCTCTCTACATCAGTAAAAAATTTTACTTAATAAATTTAATAAAATATGTTTACTTTTTTTACTCAAGTTGATATTCTCACATTAAGAAAGCGTTTTCTTATCATCTGTGAAAAAAGAACGAGAGGGGATTACTAATGAAAAAGGGAAAATGGGCGACATTATCAGCAGTCGTTGGGACTGCTGTGCTTCTGCTTTCAGCTTGCGGACCGGGAGATGACAATTCAAGCGGAACACAGCCAGCATCTACAGGTACAAAGACCTTACTAGTGTGGGAGGATGTCAAAAAAACTGAGGGGATTCAAGACGCTGTAAAAGAATTCGAAAAACAACATGATGTGAAAATCAAAGTGGTCGAAAAAGCTTATGCCGACCAAATCGAAGCTCTCCGTCTAGATGGAGCAGCTGGGACAGGTCCAGACGTCATCACGATGCCTCACAATCAAATTGGATCAGCTGTCACTGAGGGGCTATTACAAGAAATCAAGCCAGATCAAAAAGTGATCAACTCCTTCACAGACGAATCGATTCAATCACAAACGGTAGATGGCAAGCTGTATGGTCTGCCAAAATCCGTTGAAACCACTGTCCTTTTTTATAACAAAGATCTTGTCAAAAAGGCACCAACGACACTTGATGGCTGGTATGATCTTTCGAAAATGCTGACAAAAGACGGAAAGTACGGTTTTGTTGCGAAATGGGATGAAATTTACTATGCGCAAAGTGTTTTAGGCGGATCTGGGGGCTATATTTTCAAGCAGAAAAGCGATGGCTCTTATGATGTTAATGACATTGGTTTGAACAACGATGGCGCCATCCAAGGCGGAGAATACATTCAAAAATTCTTTAGCGAAGGTCTTTTCCCGAAAGGCATCATTGGTGAACAAGGAATCAATGTCCTCAACTCCTTATTTACAGAGAAAAAAGCAGCAGCTGTCATTTCTGGTCCTTGGTCATTTGGTCCATATAAAGAGGCGGGTATTGACTATGGTGTGGCCGAGCTGCCAACACTCCCTAACGGAAAAAATATGAGCTCATTCTTAGGTGTAAAAGGCTACAACGTCTCCTCTTATTCTAAAAATAAAGAACTTGCTGAGAAATTTGTTGAATTTATCACGAACGAAAAAAATTCAAAGAAGCGCTTTGAATTAACAGAGGAAATTCCACCAGTGAAAAAACTGATGAAAGATCCAATCATTACGGAAAACGCAAATGCGGATGCTGTTTCTAAACAAACGAAATACGCCACACTAACACCGAACAATCCTGAAATGGAAGAGGTGTGGAAGCCGATTGATAGTGCATTAGGACTGATTGCAACTGGTCGTACAGATGTGAAAAAGGCATTTGATGATGCGGTCAATCAAATCGACTCTCAAATTAAAGCAAATCACTCCAAATAACCATCAAATGCGGGTAGTCTATCAAACTGCCCGTAGTTGATCTAATTTTATATGAAGTAGGTGTTAGACGTGACGGGTAACCTTGAACTAGACCGCACACACACAGTGGAATCAAAGACACACCGGAGACGGGCGCTAATGTTCTCCTTTATACCCGGGATGGGGCAGATATACAACAAACAGTACGGCAAAGGGGCACTTTTTTTCCTGTTCGGCGTCTCTTTTTTGATTGTATTTTATGATTTATTCAATATTGGCTTCTGGGGACTGTTCACACTTGGGACGATGCTGCCTCGTGACAACTCTGTTTTTCTTTTAGCAAAGGGGATTATTGCGCTGTTAACAGCTGGTTTTGGTATCGGCTTTTATGTACTCATGATGCGTGATGCTTTTATGAATGGAAAGAAACGGGATCAAGGGGTTCCACTTCATTCCATCCGTGCTCAATATCATCAGCTCATCGATCAAGGCTTCCCTTACTTAATGAGCACTCCTGCTTTCTTTTTACTTCTATTTTCTGTTGTCTTTCCTATTATGTTCAGCTTTGCGCTTGCCTTTACGAACTATGATTTATATCACTCGCCTCCTGCCAATCTGATCGACTGGGTAGGAATCAAGAACTTTCAAAATATCTTTTCCATTGATATTTGGAGAGACACCTTCATTGATGTACTTGGCTGGACCGTCGTATGGACTTTGGCTGTGTCGACCCTTCAATGTGCCCTCGGCATCTTTTTAGCGGTTCTGCTCAATCAGAAGGATTTAAAGGGAAAACGGTTTTTTAGAACCATTTTGATTCTCCCTTGGGCTGTTCCGGGCTTCGTGACCATTTTGGTGTTTGCTGGACTGTTCAATGATACATTTGGGGCCATTAACAATACACTTTTTGCATCGATAGGGATTGATCCAAAACCATGGCTAACAGATCCATTTTGGAGCAAAATTGCCCTCATTGCGATGCAGACTTGGCTTGGATTTCCTTTCGTTTTCATTATGACAACAGGCGTTTTGCAGGCGATTCCCGAGGATTTATATGAGGCTGCGACCATTGATGGAGCCAATTTTTTTCAGAAATTCCGGTCCATCACGTTACCGCTTGTTCTCTATTCCATTGCACCCATCCTCATCACACAATATACGTTTAACTTTAACAACTTTAATATTATCTACTTATTTAATGGCGGGGGACCGCCTGTTGCGGGGTCAACCGCTGGGGGAACGGACATCTTGGTGTCTTGGATTTATAAACTCACGATGCAGTCCTCTCAATATGCACTCGCTGCGGCTGTCACGATTTTACTTTCAATCTTTGTGATCGCCATTGCACTCTGGCAGTTTAAGAGAACGAATTCATTCAAAGAGGAGGACATGATGTGATATGGGATCAAAACAAAACAAGCTCATTCGCCTGAGCATTACTTATTTTATCCTTTTCATTGCCTCCATTTGTATTCTATATCCACTGCTTTGGACGATCGGTGCTTCCTTTAATCCTGGAAACAGCCTCATGAGTACAAGTATGTTTCCGAAAAATCCAACGTTCAGTCACTTTACCGAGCTCTTCTTCGGCCCGGGAGCACTTTATGCAAAATGGTATTGGAACTCCATGAAGATCAGTATTGCCACAATGTTGTTAACGCTGATTCTTGTTAGTTTTACAGGCTATGCCTTTTCTAGATTCCGTTTCAAAGGACGGAAAAATGGGCTGATGCTCTTTTTACTGCTGCAAATGATTCCTCAATTTTCAGCACTGATTGCGATTTTCGTTTTGGCTCAAATGCTTGGACTGATTAACAGCCATCTTGCACTGATTTTGATTTATGCAGGCGGACAAATTCCGATGAATACGTATTTAATGAAAGGCTATCTTGATGCGATTCCGAAGGATCTCGACGAATCAGCCAGAATGGACGGCGCAGGGCATTTCCGGATTTTCATCCAAATTATTATGCCGCTTGCTAAGCCCATTTTAGCGGTTGTCGCCATCAACTCGTTTACAGGACCACTGGGTGATTTCATCATCTCCAGTGTCATTGTCCGCTCACCCGAAATGTATACACTCCCAATCGGTCTGTACAATCTTGTATCAGACAAAATGGGGGCCAGCTACACGACCTTTGCAGCCGGGGCTTTACTCATTGCGATTCCAGTCGCTTTATTGTTCCTTGTGTTACAAAAACAATTTGTGTCCGGCCTCACACAAGGCGGGACAAAAGGATAAGGGGAGATTTGATGAAGAAATGGATGCTCGTCACGGTTGTCGTTTTCTTTTTGATGGGGTTAGGGATTTTACCTGAAGCAAAAGCGGATGCAATTTCAGTTCAGCCGATCAATGGACTGCAAAATGATTTCATTAAAGGAGCAGATATCTCCATGCTTGCGGAAGTGGAGAGAAGCGGCGGCAGATACTTCGACCAGAATGGAAAACAGGTGGAACCGCTCAAGCTATTAAAGGAAAAAGGCGTCAACTATGTGCGCATTAGACTGTGGAACCACCCATACGACAACCAAGGTCGTGCCTATAATGGCGGGACAAATGATCTCAATACAGCCATCGCTTTATCGAAACGCGCAAAAGCACAAAATATGAAAGTGCTGCTTGATTTTCACTACAGTGATTTCTGGACCGATCCTGGTAAACAGTTCAAACCGAAAGCATGGGCTTCCCTTTCACAAAACGATTTAGTAAAAGCGGTTGGCACTTACACAGGGGATGTACTCAAAACGATGAGAGCCCAAAATGCTTTGCCGAACATGGTACAGGTCGGAAACGAATTGAACTCAGGCATGCTGTGGCCGAACGGCAAAAGCTGGGGTGAAGGCGGCGGTGAATTTGACCGGCTTGCCGCTTTGCTAAAGGCTGGCACAAATGCTGTTCGCTCTGTCGATTCGAATATCAACATCATGCTTCACCTTGCCCACGGTGGGGACAATGGTGCATCCCGCTGGTGGTTTGATGAAATCACCAAACGAGGTGTCTCGTTCGATACGATCGGTTTATCTTACTACCCGTATTGGGACGGCGAATTTAGCGGTCTTACTAACAATATGAATGACATTAGCGCTCGCTATAACAAAGACGTCATCGTGGTAGAAACCGCCTACGGTTTTACAACAGCAAATGGCGACAACCTAGAAAACTCATTTAACCAAGATTCAGTCAATACTGCCGGCTACCCAGCTTCACCTCAAGGCCAGGCTTCTTTTATACGAGATCTATCAGAAAAAATTTCACAAGTGAAAAACAATCGCGGGAAAGGTTTCTTTTATTGGGAGCCACTTTGGATTCCAGCGAAAGGCGCTCCGTGGTCTAGTCTATATGGGCTGGCTTATATCCAAACAACCGGTACGGCCGGAAATGCTTGGGAAAATCAAGCGATGTTTGATTTCAACGGAAAAGCACTGCCTTCTCTTGATGTATTTAAACAAATGACACCGTAATTAAAAGGATAGGACGTGACAAAATGGGAAAGCGTTACCCACTCGTTCACCCCAATGTAAACGGATTCTTACATGGTGGCGATTATAATCCAGATCAATGGCTCCATATGCCGGAGATCATTGACGAAGATTTTCGATTAATGAAGCTTGCACATTGTCAAACATTCTCCATAAACATTTTCGCATGGAGTAAGCTAGAGCCAAAAGAAGGTCAATATGATTTTACATGGCTGGATGACATCATGGACCGCTTGGCAGCACAGGGGGCACACGCCATTCTTGCAACGCCAAGCGGAGCAAGACCTGCTTGGCTCTCGCAAACATATCCAGAAGTATTGCGCGTTGAAGCGAACCGTCAGCGCAATTTACATGGACTGCGCCATAATCATTGCTTCACCTCACCAGTTTATCGAGAAAAAACGAATACACTAAACCGGCTACTGGCTGAACGCTACAAGGATCACCCAGCACTGATCATGTGGCACATTTCGAATGAGTACGGCGGCGAATGTCATTGTGATCTCTGCCAGGAAGCATTTCAAGGCTATTTGAAAGACAAGTACAATCATGACCTTGAAGCTTTGAATCAAGCATGGTGGACGGGGTTTTGGAGCCACACGTATAGTGATTGGTCACAAATCGAGTCACCTGCACCGCACGGGGAGCACATGATCCATGGAATGAACCTAGACTGGAAGCGCTTTGTCACCGCGCAAACGATCAATTTTTATCAAAATGAAATTGAACCGCTCCGAGAATTGACACCTCATATTCCAGTGACCACCAACTTTATGGGCGACTACCCACATATGCGCCCATTTCTTGGGCTGGATTATCATCAATTTGCAAAAGAGGTCGACGTGATTTCATGGGATAGCTATCCAGCATGGCATAGCGGCAGGGAAACAACCGCTGAATTAGCGTCAAACGTTGCCTTCGTTCACGACTTATATCGTTCATTAAAGGACGGTCAGCCATTTCTCGTCATGGAAAGCACGCCTAGCCTCGTGAATTGGCATGATGTGAATAAAGTCAAACATCAAGGAATGGCTCATCTGTCTGCTATGCAGGCGATTGCTCACGGATCAGACTCCGTGCTTTACTTCCAGTGGCGCCAAGGGCGAGGTGCCTCCGAGAAATTTCATGGCGCGGTAGTTGATCATTCTGGACATGAACATACGCGCGTGTTTCAAGAGGTCGCTGATCTAGGGAAACAGCTGGAGCAGCTGCAGCCTATCGCGGGGACATCCGTTCAACCAGAAGTCGCCATCATATACGATTGGGAAAACCACTGGGCCATTGATGATGCACAAGGCTTAAATAATACAAACAAACGCTATGTAGAGGCTTGTCAAACTCACTATCGAAGCTTTTGGAAAAAAGGCATTCCTGTTGACATTGTCGGCATGGAAATGGATTTCTCATCCTATCGTGTGCTCGTTGGTCCAATGCTCTATATGATCAAACCAAGCGTGGCAGAAAAAATCGAAGCCTTTGTTAAAGCGGGCGGTATTTTTATCGCAACATACTGGAGCGGCATGGTCGATGAAAACGACCTCTGTTTCCTCGGCGGTTTCCCCGGTCCTCTCCGCCATGTACTTGGCATTTGGGCTGAGGAAATCAACACATTGATGCCAGATGAACATGTATTAATGACCACAGGAAATGGACGCACCTACCATGTCGGGCAATATTGCGAATCCATTCATCCTGAAACGGCCTCTGTGTTAGGACATTTTGAGAACGGCTGCTACGAAGGACAGCCAGCCCTGACTGTCCATCCTTTTGGAGATGGAAAAGCATACTATATGGCTTCCGAAAATGAGCAGATTTTTTATGATGAGTTTTACGAGGAACTCATCGCAGAAATGGATATACAGCCCGTCCTATCAGCGGTGATTCCAGAGGGAGTCAGTGTACAAAAACGAACAGATGGCACTCAGGAATATGTGTTTATGATGAATTTTACAGAAGAGCAGCAGAACATATCACTAGATTCAGCGGAAAGCTATGAAAATATGCTGACTGACGAGCAGGTGCCAGAGAAGTTTCAGCTTGACCCTTACGAGTACGTCATCTTGAAAAAATAATTTAAAAGAAGTGTTCATTCATTGAACACTTCTTTTTTAATGATCTTAAATACCTATATAAATATATTTATTAGTATAAATATATTTGAAGCGTTATATTTTATCTAAATTTTTTGACATGTTTGATACCGCGCCATGAATGGATTCACCATCCTTTTTTACCATTGTATAGGTATGAAAGCGGTTGCCTAATGCTCATATTTTTGATACTCTTTTTTTCAATGCAGCTGTGGGACTGCATTGTTATAAAAAGAGCTAACAAATGTAAACGGTTTATTGTAGGGGGAGGGTCTTATGTTAACGCTTGTTGGATTGTTGATTATTTTAACGATTGTTGTATTGCTGATTTGGGGGAAAGCAAGTCCAATTGTCGCTATGGTCATGGTGCCTTTAATAGGAGCACTGATTGCGGGATTTGGGATAAATGACATTCAAACCTTTTTTGAAGAAGGAATTATCAAAGTATTGCCGGTGGCGACCATGTTTATCTTCGCCATTTTATTTTTCGGCATTTTACAAGATACAGGGTTCTTTGAACCTCTAATAAAAACACTGATTAAACTGACAAAGGGAAATGTTGTCACGGTTGCGATGGGAACAGCTCTAATAGGAGTCATCGCTCATTTAGACGGAGCTGGAGCGACTACATTTTTATTAACTGTACCTGCACTGCTTCCACTTTATAAAAAATTACATATGAGTCCGTACTTATTGCTGTTATTGATTGGGACAAGTGCCGGCTTAACGAATATGGTGCCGTGGGCTGGCCCCACAGGACGGGCAGCAAGTGTGTTGAATATGGATCCATCTGAACTTTGGGTGCCGCTCATTCCCATTCAGCTCATTGGGGTCGTTCTCGTATTAGGAATGGCATTTATTTTAGGAAAAAGAGAAGAAAAACGCATTCGGGTCAAAATCGCCGCAAATGAAATCGCTGCTGTTCAATTAGAAGGGGCAGATTGGGACCAGGCTATTCAATCCATTAGCGAGACAGGTGATGCCGCTTTAAAACGTTATCACTTGATTTGGGTGAATTTCATTCTGTTTATAGCCGTTGTTGTCCTTCTTGTACTCAACGTGATTCCGGCTAGTTATATGTTTATGATTGGTCTTTCTCTCGCACTATTAATTAACTATCCGAAAGTGGATGTACAAATGGAAAGAATCAAGGCGCATGCACCTAGTGCACTCATGATGGCCGCTGTTATTTTCTCCGCAGGTTCGTTTCTAGGAATTCTCGAAGGAACGGGAATGCTAAAAGCTATTGCTGTGGACAGCATTCAGATTCTACCTGCTTTCCTGCTTCCATTTTTACATATCATTGTCGGGATGTTTGGGGTACCACTGGATATGCTGACAAGTACAGACGCTTATTATTATGCACTTCTGCCAATTGTCGAATCAATCACATCTGAGGTTGGCGTGACAGGCACTTCCGCGGCGTATGCCATGATGATCGGAAACATCATCGGAACCTTTGTCAGTCCACTCGCTCCAGCCGTTTGGCTTGCGATCGGTCTTGCAGGGGTCGATATGGGGAAACATATCCGCTACTCCTTCTTTTGGATGTGGGGATTCAGTATTATCCTTCTGTTCGTGGCGATGCTGATCGGTATCATTTAAAAAAAGAAAGACATGCGTACAACGACGCATGTCTTTTTCTTTGTATTATGAAGGATATTCATTTGTGTGAATGTCTTCTGTTTTCGGCTTTCTAATAAGAGACATCAATCCAATGATAAACAATAGAACCATTGGAGCAAATGCAAGGCCAACTGTTCCAATCAAAAGAGTCACAGCAGAAACCAAGAAAAGAATACCTGAAATCACGGCACGGCGGTCTGTTTTCAAAAGAACCACACCGACAATCGATAGCACAGCCGCAATTGCGGAAACAACCATGTACTGAGTACCAAATGCATGAACCGAAGCCTGAAGCGTTTCAATTGGCAATGTTTCTCCTTCCTCTTGTAACACTTCATTGATTTGATCATAAACTGATGGACCTATGGAGAGGAATAATGCTCCAATTCCAACACCAATGACATTGAGGACAATACTAATAATCCCCATAATTTTTTCACCTTTACGTCTAATCATGTGTAAACCTCCTAAAAATTTAAATTAACCTGTTTTTACTTCTCGCTTTTGAAAGACAATTAAAGCAATCGCCAAGAAGATAGCCCAATAGATGACAAGAACTATTAATGAGAATCCTAGAGACATACCTTCGATAAGAGTAACCTGTTCCATAAAGTATTGGGATGGATCGTTTGCAAATAACAAATATTTTGACCAATCAAAGAAGAGCATTAAAATACCTGTAACTGACCCACCCACAATATAAGCTAACACACTAATGGCAATGGAGATAGCTTCACTTCTAAATACTGTAGAAATGGCGAACGAAAGGGTACCCAAAACGACAAACATTGCACAATGAGCAAGATAATAATAGACCATATTTGCAAACTGCGAACGTTCAATCACTTCACCATTGTGATACACCAAATTCACATAATCAGTGTTAAGTCCAAAGAAAATAGCACCCAATATGAAGGACAAGATAAATAGCACCATAACAAGTAAAAGAGCATACAGCTGTACTGTAATATATTTAGATATTAGGATCTTTAGCCTTGATGGTGGACGAATCAATAATAATTTTATTGTACCATGCTTGTATTCAGCCGACACAATAGTGGAAGCAATAATGATCACAAACACACCTACTAGCTGAAGTAAATTGGCGTTTGTTTTCACATAATCCCATACACTGTGGCTAAACTGATCAGCTGGCGGCAAGTTATGCTTGATTCGATAATCATTGATAGCGATCTCTTTTTCAAGGTTTCTTTTAAAGAAACCATTTTCTGTCTCTTTGAGCTCTTTCTTGTTCTCCGTATTCATCATTTCTAGCTGGGTTTGCCAATCACCTGAAGCTTGATCTTTGTCATTTGTTTTCACTACAAAGATCAGCGTGGCGATCATACCTAAAACAAGAAGTCCAACCATAATCCAAGTTCCAACACGATAACTGATCTTCATCCACTCGTTTTGAATGAGGCGTATCATACGTCTGCCTCCTTTTTACCTGTTAAGCTTAAGAACTTATCTTCTAAGGTTTGTTTTTCTATTTTGATTTCGTACAAATGAATGGACGCGCCGCTCAAATGACGAATCAATTCCGGCATTTTCTCTTCTGCCAAGGAGAAGAATAAATACTGCTCCTCTTCTCTTACAGTCGTGCCTTCCTCAAATATACCAATGAGCTTCTGCGCTTCTTCCAGCTCACCAGATGCGACCTTCATTCGATAATTGACCAATTCGTCTTGATTCGTCTCTGCACGCTGATCCTCAATCGCAATCAGCTTACCTTTTTGGATAATCGCAAAACGATCACACATCAATTCCATTTCTGACATGAGGTGACTTGAAACAATGACAGCTAGCCCTTCTTCCTTTGCAAGCCTTCTCAAGTAATCTCGTATCATGCGAATTCCCTCTGGATCAAGTCCATTGGTCGGCTCATCTAATATCAGCAGTTTCGGTCTATGTATAAGTGCTTGCGCAATACCTAAACGCTGCTTCATTCCTAATGAAAACGTTCGAACACGCTTATGTTTCACGTGCTGTAAGCTGACTAGTTCTAGCAGCTCATCAATTCGCCCTTCATCCACTTTCCCATTCATTCTGGCAAAGTGAACAAGATTTTGTCTGGCTGTTAAGTGATTATACATTTCTGGGTTTTCAATAATGGCACCAACATCTTGGATAGCATGCTGATATGAGGATTGAATACTATGACCATTAATCAGAATGTCACCAGATGTAATAGGAGAAAGACCGACCATCATACGAATGGTTGTCGTTTTCCCTGCGCCATTTGGTCCTAAGAAGCCAAAGACTTCGCCCGCTTGCACAGAAAAGCTCAAGTCTTGAACGATCTTTTTCCCGTGAATATGCCTAGATACATTATGCAGTTCTAAAACGTTCGTCACGTTACCTCTCCTTCTTTGTCTAAGTATCATCTATCATCTATTTCCTGATAAACACCATGATCCGTTAAAAATAAAAGAACACTTCCATATGGTACAGCAATGCCCAAAAGTTGTGAAGGGGATGAGCCAAAATTTAGTGAATCATCTGCCTTTTTTAAGGTAGGGTTAAGAAAACAACAATTTTTTATGTGAAAAGAGGCTTGATTTTTTAAAAATGAACCTTTTTTCAACAGGTATATATGTATTGAATTTTGTTTAAGATTATTCCTTTCACCTATAAATGAAGAAATGAAAAAGAGGCCTCTTACTGACAGCCTCCTTTCATTATTATACCTTTTTCACAAACTCTGATTTTAACTTCATTGCACCAAAGCTAGGAATTTTACAATCAATGTTATGATCGCCTTCCACTAAACGAATGCCTTTGACCTTCGTCCCTATTTTTAAGACAGAAGAAGAACCTTTTACTTTTAAATCTTTAATGACAGAGACCGTATCCCCATCACTTAATAGATTTCCATTCGCATCTTTGACCACAAGCTGCTCCTCTGCGGCTTGTTCTTGTTCAAGTGACCATTCATGCGCACATTCAGGACAAATGAGCAGACTGCCATCCTCATAAGTATACGTTGAACTGCATGAAGGACAATTTGGTAGATTAGACATTTGTGTTTCCTCCAACTTTCTATTTCATTTCATACAATTTTACCACATTTCTTATAGAAAGAATGTGATAGAAAAGGAAACATTTTTCATCGTTTACTTATTTATTCCAATTGATATAGCAGCCGCAATATTTCGAGCTGTTCTCTCTACATGAATAGCCCCATCTCTCATCGCCTCAGAAAGAGAAGTTACACCTGGAACGATACTAAAAAGGGCATCAATGCCATGCTTATGTACGACAGCACTGTCTTTTGAGAGGGAGCCCGCGATAGCAATCACAGGCAGATGATACTGCTTTGCTGCTTTGGCTACACCGATTGGGGTTTTTCCATAAATGGTCTGCTGGTCAATTCGACCTTCCCCAGTAATGACTAGGTCTGCCTCCTTGATGACATCATCAAACTGAACAGCTTTCAGCACAATATCAATTCCTCGCTGCAAATCGGCGTGTAAAAAGCCTAATAAACTCGCACCAAGTCCTCCTGCCGCTCCTGCCCCCGCTGCATCTTCAAAGGATACATTAAACTGCTTTTCTGCTATGTGAGCTAAATGAGCTAAATTCTTGTCTAACACTTGAACCATTTCTTCATTTGCACCTTTTTGAGGACCAAATATAGCAGACGCTCCTCTCTCACCCGTTAAAGGATTATCCACATCACAGGCTGCCTCCAGCCGAACGGATTGCAGTCTTGGGTCAAGTCCAGATAGATCAATAGAAGCTAATTGATGAAGGGTTCCACCGCCTGGCGACAGCTCCTGTCCTGCTTGATCAAGAAAAGCCGCACCTAATCCTTGCATCATCCCAACGCCGCCATCATTTGTTGCACTTCCGCCAAGCCCAATGATGACATGCTTCGCTCCTTGATCTAGTGCCGCAAGCATTAATTCCCCAGTTCCTCTGGATGTCGTGAGTAACGGATTGCGTTTTTCTTGCGGAACAAGGTGTAACCCAGAGGCTGCGGCCATCTCTATAACGGCCGTCTCACCGTCTCCTAACATGCCAAAAAAGGCATCGACAGGGTCACCAAGCGGGCCTGTGACTACTTGATTGATCATGTACCCGCCGGTCGCATCAACTAGTGATTGAACAGTTCCCTCTCCTCCATCTGCCATGGGAAGTTTAATATATTCAGCGTCTGGCAAAATCGCATGAAATCCTCGTTCGATGGCACATGCTACCTCATATGCAGATAAACTTTCTTTAAATGAATCTGGTGCAATCACAATTTTCATCCTAAAGCCCCTCGTTTCTTATCAAATGTCATCAGCCAAACAACTGAAAAATGCCGAAAATAATGGTCGATACGACAGTTAATGTCAAACCAATTAACGATTCAAAAGGCATGAGTTTCAACCGCTCTTTGATGTCCATTTGAACACTTCCTGCTGTTGCATGAAAAAAGCTCCCATGCGGCATATGATCAAGCACAGTTGCACCAGCATGAATCATGGCTGCTCCTGAAAGAGCCGATACACCAAGCCCAATGAGTGTACCGCTAAATACGCCACTCGCTACCGCCGTTCCTGCTGTTGTCGAAGCAGTGGCGGCTGACATAAAAATCCCTGAAGCTGGTGCAAGTAAATACGGAGGTAATCCCGAAGCATCGAGTGCTTGGATCAACACATCTTTTAAGGAAGAATTCGATACAATTCCTGCTAGTGTGCCTGTCCCTAATAACATAATTGCTACACCCGACATTTTATGAAGCCCCGACATCGCATAATCATTGAGAAACCTCCCTTTTTTCATGAAAAGAGCGCCTATAATGCCTCCGATCGGTAAGGCGATCATTGGGTCTATATTGATTTGAAAAAGCGGTCTTAAAGCCAACAATAAAATGGTGACAAGTGGACCGACCACCGCTGGTAAAAAGGCAGGTACTTGAAACTGGCTTTGATTAACTTCTTCTTCAAGTACAGGCGCTCCTTTCTTAGCAAGCTTTTTGGCTAACACGTATGTGACAGCTAAGCCAAATATAGCCGGAATGATACCTGCTGCCATCATTGAAGTAAGCGGTACACCAAACGCATCAGAAGCGGCAATGGCATTCGGATTCGGTGACATGATATTCCCTGCTTTCCCTCCTCCAATCATAGCAAGTAGAATTCCCGTTTTTGACAGCTTTGCCCGTTTGGCAATGGCAAGTGCAATAGGTGCCACTGTGATAACGGCTACATCTACAAAAACACCCACTGTTGTTAAAATCATGGTTGCCAGTGCAAGTGCTAATAACGCCCTCGCCTCTCCAAGCTTCTTCACGATCGCCTCGGCGATAGATAAAGCTGCACCCGACTCAATTAAAACGCCAGCCAGTACACCTGCCGCCATAATTCTGAGGACAGCTGGAATCATATCCTTAGCGCCTTCCATCATGACGTTAACAGTCTGAACAATATCTACACCGCCTACCAAGCCGCCTATGAAAGCACCTGCCAGCATGCCATATGCAGGTGATACTTTTTTTAGAATAAGAACAATCGCAACCACAAGTGCCGTCACGGCCCCTAGTGTACTTACTGTCACATCTCCACTCATCCTCGATCCCCCCAAAATGTCTTTCTTTAATTGTAAGCGATTACTAATGGGGATCAGGTTGTGACTCTAGATGAATTTTTTTAATTTATCTCTTCAATTCATTGTGCATATGCACAATCAAGATAGTTGACTCATCAACTGCACCATATAAAGCTCCATCAACTGTTTCACATGACGGGGATCTTTTCCGGTCAAAGCTTGTATTTTATCTAAACGATATCGCAATGTATTCCGGTGAATAAATAACCGATCAACAATTCTTTGTAAATCACCGCCCTCTTCAATGTAAATTCTTAATGTGTGGACAAGCTCAGCTTCTTGTGTTAATGGCTTGTAAAAGTCAGTCCATCTCCTGTTTTCTTCAGCAGCTCCTGCTGTCACGAATAAGCTTTCCAGCTGATAAGATTCAAAAAAATAAATACTTTCCTCAGGATCAAGAGCCTTCCCCAACCTCAAGGAATCTCTTGCGTGCTCAAAGGACAATGACAGCTGGCTTATGTCGTCGGCGACAGTCCCTATCCCCACCAGCACCTGGCCTCCTACTGCTTTTTCCATTGTTCTTTGCAGCTGCCCAACCACATGCTTTAAAAAATGATCAGAAATCGGCTGCCTTAAAAGAACCAATTCATGACGAAAGGTCATGCCAAGCAAATCATCCGCATTCTTATCGTATTGAATCGCATGCATCATTTTATGCACAGCGTCTTCTGAGGATGGAACTGGCTGAAAAACGATGGCCATTCGACGCTTATCTAAATCCATTCCCAGCCATGCAGCTCGGTTCTTTAGCTGATGATCACCAACGTCCGAATCAGAAATTAACTGATTAACAATTTCACTCTCTATTCGCTGCCGCCACTGAACTCGTTCAAGCAGAAAAGACTGCTCTAACACCAGCTCAGCTGCCATTTTCACCAGCTCGGCATGATGCCGAATATCCTCTGGCTCACCAGTAATGCCAATCACACCAACTACTTGTTCACGAAAGCAAATGGGCAAATTGATTCCTGGTCTCACTCCTTCTAAGTGCAAGGACGCCTCGTGGTCAATTTCCATACTGTTCCCGCTTGTTAGCACAAGTCGTGCACCATCATGTTTCTGACCAATCCTGTTTCGTTCACCAGAACCAATGATGATACCATCCGCATTCATCACATTGATATTTTTATCTAAAATACGCATCGTACGTTCAACCATTTCTTGTGCCAATTCAGTGGTTAAAAATTGCATGAGGCATCTCTCCTGAAGGTATTTTCATTCAATGTATCATAGTGTCATTGCACAATAAATGCAAAGTGTTTAAAACTGGGGCATTGACAAAGGTACATTGAAAAGTGTTTAATCAAATCAAGAGACCGACCGACAGTCTAGTCAAAAGAAAGGATGGCTTTATGAGAACCGTTAAACATCCTGAAGAACGTAAAAATGACATCTTAAACGCAGCCGAAGAGCTTTTTTCTACCAAAGGCTATCAGCAAACAACGATTATCGACATTCTGAAAGCTGTTGGCATTGCAAAAGGCACTTTTTATTATTACTTTTCATCCAAAGAAGAAGTAATGGATGCCATTATTGACAGGATCATCAAAGCAGATATCATCGTGGCAAAACGTATCGCAGCTGAGCCGGACCTTCCAGTCGTCGACAAACTATTTCGTATTATCATGGCACAATCACCGCAGCAAGGAAGTAATAAACAGGGCATGATTGAACAATTTCATCAGCCTTCTAATGCGGAGATGCACCAAAAAAGCTTAATCAAAGCGATTAAAGAACTATCACCCGTTTTAGCTGATGTCATTCAGCAAGGGGTGGGAGAAGGGACATTCAAAACAAAGTACCCGCAAGAAACGGTGGAATTCCTTCTTGCTTCTGCACAGGTCATATTTGATGAGGGCCTTTTTCAATGGACAGCCGAAGAGAGTATGCAGCGCGCGCTAGCTTTTATCGATATCCTCGAATCCTCATTACATGCAGAAAAGGGGAGCTTCTCCTTTCTTCTGAAACGTTTAACTGGAGAACTTGATGAACATAATCAGTGATTGGTCACTTCAATACCAATCCTGCATACATTATAGACTGACGGTCGGTCTAAAAGGAGAGTGATACCCATGTCTTTATTATCCAAAAGAGGATCATCCCACTTTATTTACCTCGTGCTCGGACAGATTATTTCTGTTTTTGGGTCTTCCTTAATTCGGTTTGTTCTATCTTTACACGTGCTGGATATGACTCAGCGTGTTGACTTATATGCCTTACTGTTCGCTTTATCCAATGTACCGCTCCTTCTTTCCCCCTTAGCAGGCGCAATCGCTGACCGGTTTAACAGAAGGAACTTAATGATTTTATTTGATGTTCTCACCGGCATCATGATTCTGGCTTTTTATTTTTGGTTATTCTCAGGCAATGATTCACTCTTTATGATCGGAGCGGTCATGGTGCTTCTTGGTGTGATGAGTACGTTCTATGCTCCCGCTGTGATGTCCAGCATTCCACAGTTAGTAAAACAGGAACAATTAGAACAAGCAAACGGGATCGTCAATGGCGTGCAGGCACTTTCAGGTGTTCTCGCTCCTATTATCGGCGGGGTTCTGTACGGACTGATTGGAAGTCAATCCATTATAGGTGCCAGTGCCATCGTGTTTTTTCTATCAGCATGCATGCTTTTACGATTAAACATATCCTTCTCACCTAGCCCGCTTACAGAAACTATGGGCAAAGTGCTCGTAAAAGATATGAAACAGGGATTTTCCTATATTGGCAGTCAGCCATTTTTAAAAAGAGCCATGTTGCTTGCTGCAATGTTAAATTTCATCCTCACGCCATTTTTTATCGTAGGTGGTCCAATCATTTTAAGGGTCACAATGAAAAGTAGTGACATCATGTATGGTGTAGGCATGGGCTTGATTGAGTTCGCTGTCATCGCAGGAGCTCTGCTAGTTGGACTTGTAGCAAAGCATTGGCGCATCCCTACTTTATATCGCTGGCTGATCGTCATCGCGATCATCTTGCTACCTGTCGCATTCTCTACATCCAACACAGCTCTTCAATTTGGCACTTATCCAGCTTATTTTCTCTTTCTAGCAGGATGTCTTCCGATTGCTATGCTTCTTACAATGATCTCAATCATTGTGATTTCACATGTTCAAAAGAAAACGCCAAATAGTCAATTAGGAAAAGTGATGGCAAATCTGACAATGGTTTCTCAATGTGCTGCCCCGCTTGGTCAAATGATGTATGGGTTCTTGTTCAATACGTTTTCAGCAAACATGTATGTGACAGTATTAATAGTCAGTACTTTCATGTTTGTCCTTGCCTACTTAACAAAAAATATGCTTCAACATGAAGGAGAATCAGCCTCATGAGACTGACGTTTATAAAGAAGGACTTAACCCGCCACCGTCTCATTTCCATCGGTTTAACCATATGCATTATGATGACATCATTTCTAGCAACAAGCGCCGCTCAAATGACAGTACAACTGAATGGTTCCATTTCTAATCTGCTCCATTCAGCCAAGGCACCAGACTTTGTCCAAATGCATGACGGCAGCCTAAAGGAAAAAGATATTGAGGCATTTTCAAGCAAGCAGTCCATGGTAAAAGCACATCAAATCGTCCCAATGATTCCAATTGAACATGCAAATATCAAGTTCGGAAACGAACCCGCCAAAGCAGGTGTGATGGATCATTTATTTGTAAAACAAAATCGTTATTTTGATTTTCTTTTAAATGAACAAAATGAAAAGCTCACTGTCAGTAAAGGTGAAGTAGCTGTCCCTATCTATTTTCAACAAAAGTATCATCTCAAAATAGGAGAAACGTTACTGATTGGAAAAGGGTCTAATCAATTCTCTTTCCGCATCAAAGCATTCTTGCGAGATGCACAAATGAACCCCAGTCTTGTTAGTTCGAAAAGATTCCTTCTTCATCACAAGGATTGGGACGCAATGAATCAAGTGTTTCATAAAAAGGAATATTTAATTGAATTTTTATTGCATGATGCCGCGCAGGCAGATGCCTTTCAAGCAATCTACCAGTCATCACAGCTTCCACAACAAGGTCCTGCTGTCACATTACCTTTGCTGCGTATGCTGAACGCATTGACAGATGGAATGGTGATCGCCATTCTGCTGCTTGCTTGCATGCTGCTCATCGGTATAGCCCTTCTCTCTCTCCACCTTGCTATGACGGCTTCTATAGAAGAGGACGAACGTGAAATTGGAATATTGAAGGTACTTGGGATTCCTTTAACAAAAATCAAGCAATTATACGTTGGAAAGTATGCCTTGCTTGCTGGTATAGGGTGTATAGCAGGATATGGGTTAACGTTTATATTTGGTGATATGTTTACAGCCAATATTCAGCGATACATGGGGAATCAGCCTTCTTTCACTTCTTGGTTCATCCCGCTTTGTGTTTCTATTGTGATGGCAATGATCATCATTTCTTTCAGCTATACTGTCCTAAGAAAGTTTGGTCGAGTATCAGCTGCTCAAGCACTTCAAGGCAGCGTCATTTCAACGAATGATAAAAAACAAATACCCTTGCATCTCAAGAAAAACAGGTTCATATCAGTCAATATTTGGCTTGGTTTAAAAGATCTGTTATCACGAAAGAAGTTGTACACAACGATTACTTGTATTATGGCCCTTTGTACATTTTTGATGCTGCTGCCTATTCAGCTATGGTACACCTTACAATCTCCGGATTTCATCACATATCTTGGCTCTGGTCAAAGTGACCTTCGAATTGATATACGACAAGGAAATCATCTAAAGGAAAATACTAATAAAATAGAATCAATGATTCGTGATGATGGAGACATTCAAGCATCAGCCATATATGAAACAACTTCTCTTCAGGCAAAATCAAAGGAGAATTCATTAGAAACACTCTATTTAGAAGCAGGTAATCTCTCAGCATTTCCTCTCACCTATTTACAAGGGAGACAGCCTTTAAAGAAGAAAGAAATTGCCTTATCAGTGCTCAGCTCAGATTCACTCCAGAAAAAGGTTGGAGAAAAAATTACTCTCGTAACAAACGGGCAGGAAATTCAAAAAACTGTGACTGGCATTTATCAGGATGTCACCAACGGCGGGAAAACAGCAAAAGCAATATCACAGCCATTTCCTCAAACAGCTCTTTGGAAAACCATTCAAATCCAACTAAACCAAGGAGTAGAAATTGCTGAGAAAAAGACAGTATTTGAAAAAGAGATATCTCCTGCAAAAGTAACAGATATGAAAGAATACGTTCATCAAACAATCGGCAGCACAGCATCTTTAGTAAAAGTCGTTGCATTTTTGTCTACATTAGCTGCTTTTGGAACCGCCAGTTTGATGTTATTCATGTTTCTGCACATGTTAAAAGCAAAAGATTCAAGCCGAAACCATTTATTACGAACGATTGGATTTTCTAAAAAAGATGTAACAGTACAATATATCACAAGTTTTATCGTCGTTATCTTTTTGGGCACATTTATTGGCACGATCGCTGTCCACTCGATTGGACCAGCTTTAATGAGTGTAGGTGGAGCATCCTTAGGGGCATCAAGCCTCCAGTGGCTGGCACCACAATGGGTGTCAGTTGTGTACCCAATCACACTATTGATTGTCAGCTTAGCTTTAACTGCTTCGTTATTGAAGACGTTTTTTACTAGTCAAACTACACGTCATACACTTTCATAAGGAGATGTTTCACATGGAACACTTGATTGAAACAAAGCGATTGTCTTTGCAAATTGATTCTTTAAAAGGACAGAAACAAATCATTCTTAAAGATATCCATTTATCGATAAATCCTGGGGAATTTGTGACCATTATGGGACCTTCCGGATGCGGGAAAACCTCCTTGCTTTATCAGCTTAGCGGGATAGAATCAGCCTCAACAGGAGAGATCAAATATAAAGGCAGTTTATTATCAGAAATGACAGATAAACAGTTAACTGCTCTGCGTTTAACAGATATGGGATTTGTCTTTCAACACAGCCACTTACTAAAAAATCTTAATCTATTTGATAACATCATTGTTGCAGCTTACTTAACAAAGAAAAAGCCAAGAAAAGAAGTGAATGAGCGAGCTAGATATTTAATGGAGAAGCTTGATATTGATCATTTAGCAGATAGATATTTGTCAGAAGTATCAGGAGGTCAGCTTCAAAGAGCCTCTATCTGTCGAGCGCTTATGAATGAACCAGACATTCTTTTCGCTGATGAACCAACAGGTGCTCTTAACTCCAATGCAACGAAGGAAGTGATGAATATATTTTCGAAAATCCATTCTGAAGGAGCGACACTACTGCTCGTCACACATGACCCAAAGGTTGCTCTTCGTTCTGAAAGAATCATGTTTATGAATGACGGAGAAATAACGGCTAGCTTACATTTAGGGAGATATGATGATGAGTCAACTGCCGAGAAACGGGAGACCAGATTAAATCAATGGCTTCAAGATTTAGGGTTTTAAGTTGGAATAAAACAGGCAGCCTTTCTGCCTGTTTTACTTTTCCTGGCACTCAAATGAATAATCCATAGACAAACTATTAGTCTCTAGTATGATTTTGCCGCCTACTTGTTGACAAGATTCTGTCAGCAATTCGATTTCTTTGCTATAAAAGTATCTCTTTGACATATACAGAGTCACTAAAACAAGTAACAGCGTCGCCATAATCACTGTGATTTGCCAATTTGAGATTTTAAATCTTTTTTTCATATCAACATCCTTTCCAACAGACTAATTTTTGTCTGCTTCTATCCGTGTCTATTCCAAATTTGGTCTAGCATCATCATAACTGATTTTCTTTAATAGATCGACCTTCCAACTTACCCACCGATTAACTAAAATCTCTTTATTTGTAATATACCAGTGATATTTTTGATCATAATCATAAAACCCATTGTATATATTCCTTTTTTAGACGATTAAAAAAAGATTTTAATCATTTGTAAAAACATTCAATCACCATTACAATTTCGTACATCACATGACCATAGGTCCTTTTTATTACCTCTTGGCAATCACCTCACAGAAATGATTATATTCTTCCAAAAATTGTGATATCGTTTTTTAGTGAAACAGGTGAAAGGATCTTAAAGAGGTGAAATTTCATGGCTATCATTTCTGCTGAACAGGTGGGGAACCGTTTAAATGATTGGCGAATTGCGATTCGCAAACATGATGTACAAAGTGCTAACGCAATGTACACAGAATTAAAGCAATTGCTTCAAGAAATGGAAGAGAATCAGGAGGTATTGACTTATTATTCATTGCTAGAAGGCAAGTATAAACTCATGATATATGAACGAAGAGGTAAAAAACTGAATGAACAGACAGAGCTAGATTGCCCCTCTAAAACAAACGACTTAATTGAATACTATTTTTACCTATACAAAGCCCTTTACGCTTCATATAACAGAGACTATGCATCAGCCATTGGACTGTTTAAAATTGCCGAGAAAAAACTGCAAAACATTCCGGATGAAATAGAAGTAGCTGAATTCCATACGAAAATCGCAAACTTATATATGCTACTTCGTCAAAGCCTAATTTCTCTTCACTATATTCAGAATGCTATAGATATTTTCAAAAGTCATGAAGGATATGAAAGAAGACTAGCGACAGCCATTGTCATCGCCGCTGCTAATTATATGGATATTGGCGACTTCACAAGAGCAGAAAACTACTACAAAAAAGCATTACACATCGCTGACAATCTAAATGATCATTTTCTAACTTCACAACTTTTTCATAATATCAGTATTCTGTATGCCGAAGCTGGAGAATCGAAAAAATGTATCGATGCCCTAGAAAAGGCTCTAAGTGATGAACACTACCTCTCATCGTGCTATTTCCATCACACCATGTTTATGTTAGTCAAAGAGCTGCTCTCTATTGATGAAAGAACACAAGCTCTCTATTACTTCGAATTGGTCAACCAAAAACACGAATCAGAGAAATGCCCCATCTATACAGCAAAAATGAATTTGCTTTACCATCTATATTTTACTGAGGATATGTCTCAAAAAGCTCAAGCCTGTTTCGAGGAAATCAGCATTCTAAAAGAATTAAAGGATGCTGAAGGTGCCTGTGAATTAAGTGCATTAGCTGCAAAACACTTTGAAGATTTAGGTGCCATTCATCAAGCCTATCTCTTTTTGAAGGAAGCCTATCACATGAACCATCCTATATTTGAATGGAGGAATTCTAATGAAAAAAATGAGTTTATTGATCCTCGCTTTAACCATCGTTGTTTTCGGACAAACAGTGTCTTTCAATTCGTTAAATGAGACGAATCCTGGCACAACAGAACGACCTATCGGAACTTAATATAAAAATTGATCACAGCAAAGAACCACTTGCCTGATCACAAGGCAAGTGGTTCCACCATTATTTTAATTGCTGATAAGATATGAGGCGGTGTATATGTACCGCAAGATAAGTAAGCTCATCATTAGGAATGACGATACTATGCACCTGTTTAATATAATCTTTGATTTTAAAAGCAACATCCATCGCCTGAGGATACAAGTGTGCAATTTGTTCAAACAACTCATTTTCTTGATCCGACAGTAATTTATTTGCATAAAACCTCTCTACAAAGAACTTCACATGTGTAATGAACCGACTGTAATGAATATTCTCTTGGTCCATTTTCCTATTCAATGTATAGCGCACAAGATTGACAATGCTCCCGATCATTTTGGCATATTTCATGCTATCTTTTGAATCGGATTCTTCACCTAATGCATTGATTAAGTGAAAGGCGATATTGGCAGCTTCTTCTTTTGGTAATTGTATGCCCAATGTATCATTGACTAACTCAAGAGCGTACTTCCCTACTTCAAATTCTTCAGTATAGTAATTTTTGATTTCCCAGTACACGCGATTCGTAATATTAATATTCTTTTTATGTCGTTCAACAGCAAAATTCAAATGATCCATTAAGGTAAAATAAACACCTGTATTTAGATTTGAATTTAACCGTTTTTCTGCATATTGGACGATGCGCTGAGTTAAATCGATAAACTCTTGAGGCATTGAATCTAACAATTGAAGAAATTCTTTTGCTCTCATGTTATCGACTGACATAAAGACTTGATCCGCATTTTTCTCTTCTATCATTTGACCCGGTTTCTGTCCATAGCCAATCCCACGGCCAAACAAAACCATCTCCTGTTGGTTCTGATCTTCAGCCAGGACCACACTCGAGTTTAAAACTTTTTTGATTTTAAACATCGTCATCACCTGTTTTCATGATTGTGGTGTTCAATCAAGCGATTCACCATTTGTCTCAATGACTTTTTGGTACCAATAAAAAGAGTCTTTTCGAGATCGTTTTAATGTTCCGTTCCCATCATCATCTTGATCTACGTGAATGAAGCCATAGCGTTTTGACATTTGTGATGTACCTGCACTAATAATATCAATTGAGCCCCAGCTCGTATATCCAAAGAGATCGACGCCCTCTTCAATCGCTTCTCTCATCTGACGGAAATGCTCTTTAAAATAGTTAATCCGATAGTCGTCATGGATAGAGCCATCACTTTCAACTTTATCCTTTGCACCCATTCCATTTTCGACAATGATAAGAGGTTTTTGATAGCGATCATACAGTTCGATTAAAGAAATTTTCAGACCAACCGGATCAATTTGCCAGCCCCAGTCAGTTGAAGGCAGATAAGGGTTTTTGACTCCACGAATCGTATTCCCTTCTGTCTGTTCTAACCCTTCTTGGGCGGATTCAGTTAAAGACATATAGTAGCTAAAAGAGATGAAATCGACTGTGTTTTCTTTTAAAATGTTGAGATCTTCTGCTTCCATATGAATATGAATATTTTTTCTCTCAAGCATCCGTGTAATCAGTGGCGGATATTCGCCAAACACCTGAACATCTGCATAGAAATAGTTTTCTAAGTTTTGTTTCAAGGCTTGTTCCACATCATTCGGGTGACACGTATGCGGATACGTTGTCAATTTTGTCAGCATACACCCAACCTGGCTACCTGGGATAATACGATGGCAATCAGCTGTTACAAGAGCAGATGCAACAAATTGATGATGGAGTGCTTGATACACGGTCTCTTCTACTTTACCTTCTGGGCAACGATCAGGAATAATTCCTGCTGTAATGAATGAGTGGCGGTGAATACTATCAATTTCATTAAAGGTCAGCCAATATTTCACATCATGTTGATAACGTTCGAAACAAACATTGGCGAACTTCACAAAGAGATCGACCACTTTTCTTTCCACCCAGCCGTTATATTTCACACTAAGGGCTAAAGGCATTTCATAATGAGAGAGTGTCACAATCGGTTCTATATTGAGTTTTTTCATTTCGGCAAATACACGATCATAAAATTGCAGCCCTTTTTCATTTGGTTCAGCTTCTTCTCCAGTAGGGAAGATCCGACTCCACGCAATAGAAATGCGAAGTGTTTTAAAGCCCATTTCAGCAAATAGAGCCAAATCCTCTTTATAGTGATGATAGAAATCAACACCTCTGCGTTTAGGGTACTTTTTATCATCTGGGTCTTTTATTGCACGGTCTATATTTTCAGAAGTCACAGCAAGATGTCCTTCATAGTCTTCTACACTTAAATTGGAACGATACATTGCAATATCTGCAACTGATGGTCCCTTTCCATCTATATTCCAAGCGCCTTCTGCCTGGTTGGCGGCAATGGCGCCACCCCATAAAAACCCTTTTGGAAAACCTTTAATTGTTGTCATATATTTAGCCTCCTAATTGTGTGACCACCATCAATGTATCTTGACGATTGACCTCTTGTAATGGCTGTACCTTTATATCATATTGATCTGTATTTGTTATGACAGCAAGTGTAACTGGATCATAACCTGCTGCTATGATTTTTTCTACATCAAATTCAATCAGTAAATCTCCTGCTTGAACACGTTCTCCTGCCTGAACTTTTGGATGAAAATACTGTCCTTCCAATTGCACGGTATCAATGCCGATATGGAATAATACTTCAACGCCTTGGTCCGTTTTCATACCAAGTGCATGATTTGTTTCGAACAGCATGGTCACCTCACCATCTACTGGTGCATAAAGCGCTCCTTCTGAAGGGACAATGGCAATTCCGTCTCCCATGACCTTTGAAGAGAAAATATCATCTTTTACTTCAGATAGAGAGATCATTTGACCAATCACAGGACTTTTGAATGTTTCACCTGCTCCAATTTGTTCAGCAAATGCCGCTTGATCATTTGTCTTTTCTTCTACTGTTTTATCCTTACCTAATACAAAAGCAGCGATAAAGGCGACAATAAAGGAAATGACTGCTCCAATGACAGCAAACATTAGATTTCGTGGGAGCTCATCTGATATAAACATCGACATACTTGCTAATCCAGGGCCAACAAGTACAAAGGCTTGTATACCAACTAATCCAATGAAGATCCCGCCAACAAACGAACCAATCATGACACTTCCAAGAACTCGCTTATTTTGAAGTGTCACACCATACAAAGCAGGCTCTGTGATACCAAAAAATGCTGAAATCCCTGCCGAAATGGCTGTTGATCTGAGTACCTTGTCTTTTGTGCGTAGTGCTACAGCGAAACATGCTCCACTTTCCGCAATATTATGCGCAAGTGATGCTGGCAAATAAAGTGCTTCTTTCCCAAGGGTACCCATCGTTGTGACTGCATAAGGGACCATTGCTTTGTGCATACCTGATGCGACCATGAATGGGAGGACTGCTGCTAAAATCGCGACAGCTACCCAGCCTACTGTATTAAACATTGCGAGAATGATAGATGAAAAACCTTGTCCTGCTGTAAAACCAATCGGTCCTAATAGAAGTAATGTAACTGGTACAGTAATGACCAATGACATCATTGGAACAAAGAAAATCCGAATTGGTTTTGGTGAAAATCGTGTGAAGAATTTTTCCATTTGAGCGTAAAGCAATACAGAAAGGATTGCTGGGAACACTTGATACGCATAAGCTATATTTTTCACATCGAATGACAGCAATTGCGCACCTTCAGTAAGCATAGCCGTCATGTTCGGAAGAAGAAGCGCACCGACTGCTGATAATGCGACCAGTGGGTTCACCTTTAGTTTATTCGCCGTCGTTACAGCGACTAGTAAAGGCAGGAAGTAAAGCGGTGCGTCCCCTACCATGTTCAATATTTGATAGGTTTGACCCTTTGCATCCATCCAGCCTAATAGAGAGAAAAGGAGAAGAAATGATTTTAAAATCCCTCCGCCTGCGATAGCTGGAACAAGCGGTTGGAAGACACCTACAATGAAATCTAACAGAACTGTGCCTATTTTTCTTTTTTCTTTTGGCTGATTGGATGGCACGTCTTGTCCAGGCGAGCTGCCGCCCATTAATTTTGTTACCTTTTGATACACTTCAATGACGTCATTCCCAATGACCACTTGGCATTGTCCTGACATTCTGACAGCTATGACACCTGGTGTTTTTTCTAGTGCTGGTACATCTGCTTTTTTCTGATCAATTAGTGTGAAGCGAAGTCTTGTTGAACAGTGCTCAAGGTGCGCAATGTTTTCTTTGCCACCTACATGCTGTAAAACGTCTTTGGCAACCTGTGTGTAATCCATTTTTTCTCCCCCTTTTCTCATACATGAGACCTATATTTTAGCAACAAAAAAAGGACCTAAAACGACAAATTAAAGAAATTCATCGTTTTTAGATCCTGCCTGCATGACCAGTCACATGTCTAATTTATCAATATTGGATTTGATTTTAGTATATATCGATTATATGAAAGCGTCAACATTTATTTTTCTAAAAATTATTAAGGTCCATATACCTAAATTGCTTTTTTTAATTACTTGAAGCAGCCTTTCTCTTTTTTTAATACACCTATTTCCTTTTATCATTAATAAGAACTATTTCCACCATAAAAAAACCAGATAAGTTGACTCACTCATCTGGTTTAACACAGTCTATTTTTTCTTTTCTTCCGCCTGCTTTTTAAATGCTTCAGATTGTTTTTGATATTCCTGTTTCGTGACTGGTTTAAATTCTACAGTGCCGCCTGCTATTTTCAGAGGAAGTTTTATTGATTTTGCACCTCGATTCGTCGAACCTACGATAATACCCGTTTTGTGCTCTTCGATTTGAGGATAGGTACTGATATCAAACATGATTCCATCAGAAACACCACTGGCTTTATGTTTCGTCTCTTTATAAGGTTCACTACCATCCCCTGGAACTGTTCTCATCAGAAAAGACCCTGACCATTCTGACTCAATATGCATGTGCTTTACTTGTAGAAATAGTTGGTATGAATCATCCTCCGCAGTATACAGATAACCGTAAGCGCCTGTTACTTTCTTGATGTAGTCTCTTAAATAATCATAAAATCTATTTTCTGAGTCATCTATTAGTTCATCATATCGATCTTGAATGACTTTTTGATACGCCTTTAGCTTTTTTTGATCAACCGCTTTGTATGTGGTGCTTTTGTTTTCACCTTGTTTTTTCACAGAAAGATCTTTTCCAGCAATATGAACTTCGTATATAGCCGTATCTTTTCCTTGCTTCACTTGAAATTCGTAACCGTTTTCAATTACTTTTCCAGTTAATTGATTTTTATTTTTAAATAGATTAGGATCATAATGCATTTCCGGATTTTCTTCCAGAATGGTTTCATTCAGATGACCTGTTACTTTCCCTTTTCTCTCCGTTACCTTAAACCAATTCACACGATCTTTTGTTTTATACGCAAAGGCGTAGGAGTGATTCAGTGCACTCTTTTTTGCGGTTGCTTGATATGCTATCCAGCCAACTGCACCAATGACTAGTACCGTCAGGACAGCCATGATCCAAATTTTTGATTTGCTCATTTGTCCCCCTCCGCTATCATTATTTTTTTCTCCATCGTCATGTCAATTTATATGAGTGATTCATCTTCCCAATTCACAAAATCTGTTGTCTCTTCACCTCCTTTATAAAATGTATTTTTTAAAATCCTCTTGTATATGCCACTGCACATCGCTTATTATATATCTAATTGATATATCTTTTAGATAGGTGTGCTGATATGAAAAAATACAATGATACGACGTATGCGATTTTAGGTATTTTAACGACAGATTGTAAGTCTGGTTACGAAGTGAAGCAATTAATTGATAAGAGCTTGCATCATTTTTGGAAAATTAGTTATGGACAAATTTATCCAGCTTTAAAGTTAATAGTCGAGGAAGGGCTTGCTGAGGTTTCACCTGCTTCTTCGTCAGGCCGCTCAGACAAGCGGGAATATCATTTGACTGAAAAAGGGCTGGAGACGTTAAGAGAGTGGCTGGCAAAGCCTCTCGATCAGTTACCAACGGAACGAAATGAAGTGTTATTAAAGTTATTCTTCGGTCAATATCTTTCGATTGAGAAAAAGCTGGTACTGCTACAGGATTATGAAAGGCAGCTTCGTATCCGTTATGAGACCTATGTTTCGATTGAAGAAAACATTCAAGAGCTTTATCCAGATGAAGCAGATGCGAAGTATTGGCTGTTTACTTTAGATTACGGAAAAAGAGTGGCTCAAGCAGGAATTGATTGGTGCGTGGAAACATCCCACTTGATGAAGAAGGAAGGGTAAATGAATGAAAAAAGACATACGTGCTGGCAGGTTTACAACAGAGAATTCTGACTCGATTGTTGTGTTTATTATCGGCATGCGGATCAACAAACGCTGGGCGGTTCATCAATGGATGCCTGTGTTCATGTCGATGCCTGGCATGATCAGAGAGCTGTATACCCATCAAGATGAGCTTGGTTTCCTCGGGACAGAGAATTACTTTGGCTTACGTACGACAGCGATGATCCAATATTGGAAATCAACAGATGACCTTCTGGCTTATGCGAAGATGGAAAAACATTTGGCAGCTTGGAAGAACTTTCATCAGAGGGCTCAGAACAATGACGCAGTGGGTATTTATCATGAAACCTATCAAATTCAAGCCGGCTCGTATGGATCTGTCTATGTGAATATGCCTTCTTATGGATTGAGCCAAGCGAGAGCGTCTATTCAAATTGGTAAAGGAAAACAAACAGCGAAAGAACGGCTGAAAACAACAAATTCCTAGAGAGCGAATCTCTAGGAATTTCTTTTTGCAACGGTCACAAAATGTTTTAATATGCGGGCTGTTAATCCCCAAATGGTGTAGTTTTCATAATCATAAAACCATTCCTCTATCGAACGGCTTCCCCAGCGGTACTTCTCACCATTCATGATTTTTTCATAAGGGAAATCCTCAGCAGGAGTTGGCTGAACGGATACATGATGTAGGTACGGCTCATATTGAATTAGCCATGATAGAGGCACGGTAAAGGTCTCTTCTACTTCTTCTTGATTGAAGGAGTGTTTCACTTTTTGTTCATCAATGATCCCGACATATGGGTAGACCACGAAGGATGGAGACGCAATGTAAGGACTAAGCTGTCCAAGAATCTCCACCGATTCTGGCGGAATGCCCAGCTCTTCATGTGTTTCTCGCAATGCAGCTTCCTGTGCTGTTTCGCTGCCGTCGAGTTTGCCACCAGGGAAACTAATATCTCCCGGCTGTTTTCTCATGATGAGCGATCGCACCTCAAATAAAATATGCCATTCTCCGTTTACTTGCACCAAAGGGACAAGGACTGCAGCTTTGAACGCTGTTTCTTCTCCAATAAATAACGGTTGAGATTGATGTAAGTCATTTTTTAATTGGTCAATGAACACGGGCATCACCTATTTTCTGTTTCTCTTTCTTTTAGCGTATCATGGTTCATCTTTTGAAGAAAGATGATCTTTCTGACAATTATTTTTATCAATTTGACAACTTTATTTGTCAAATTGAATAATATGCTTTACAATCAAAGAAAGAATCAGATCAAAATTGAGGTGACAGAATGAAAAATCGATTAAAAGAGCTTCGTGCGCGTGATGGTTTGAACCAAACTGAGCTTGCCAAGCGTGCAAAAGTTTCTCGTCAGACCATCAGCTTAATGGAACGCGATGAATTAATGCCGTCTCTCTTGCTCGCTGTTAAGCTTTCACGAATTTTTCAGGAACCCATTGAACGTATTTTTCTATTCGAGGAGGATGAACTATCATGAAAACTATATACAAAATGCTTTTAGGTGCTCTCCTTGGCTTTCTCGGCGCTTACTGTCTGCTTGCAGCTGAATTTGAGATGACCCTTCTTGATGTTGCATTTGAAGCGACTCTTGTCATCAGCGGCTTGACGATTGTATTGATTGTTTATTGTTTTTCAGGGATTTCACGTATGAAGAAAAGAGTATCACTTTCGGTATCTGGAGATGAAGAGGATGAACTCGAAGTAAAACAGTATCGCACCTTTACTGATTTGACTTTAGCCAATACGGTGAGTACCATTTTGTCCATTATTGCCATCGGTATGGCCATTGTCACCGAACAGCCTATTTGGCTGATTTTCGTCAATGTTGCTTTATTTATCGTCACCATTATCAGTTCTTACGTAGCGATATCCGTTCTAAAGCTTGTCTACCCTAATCGCAATCTCCCAAGCCCGTCTGACAAAGATTATAGTAAAAAGCTGCTCGCTATTTCTGACGAAGGTGAAAAGCATGTGATGCTTGGCGGACTGTTTCACACGTATCAAATGATGAACATCTTATTGACCAGTGCCATGTTTATTCTGATTGTGTATTCCCTTGGAGCCAATCACTCTCAACTCTTCTCAATCATCGTGATTGGACTTGTTTTAATCATTTTGAATGCAAATTATATGTTCAGGATTAGAAATCGTTAAATGAACAAAAGCACAGCCTACTGGAAAGGCTGTGCTTTTTTCTGTCCATTATGACGCACGGCGTTTCTTTCGGGCATAAATCAATAATAAGAAACCAAACCAAACCGGTGTTAACAAGAGCGCCGGACGTGTTGCATCCGCAAACAGCATGATCACAAGAATGGCAGCAAAAAGGACAAGAACACAAATGTTCACAAAAGGTGTGAACGGCGCTTTAAAGGTAGATGCTGCATGCAGTTCAGGCTTTGTTTTTTTATATTTCAAATGGCAAATTAAAATAATACTCCATACCCAAATGAAACAGATGGCACTGATGGTTGTGACAATACCAAAGGCTTGCTCTGGAATCAGCTTGCTTAAAAGAGCACCGACCGAAACTACAATCGTTGAAACGAATAGTGCATTACTTGGAACAGCGTGCTTGTTCAGGCGGCCAAAGGAAGATGGGCCCTGTTTTTGATGACTGAGATTATACAAAATTCGGCTCGTCGAGAACATACCGCTATTACAAGCCGAAGCCGCAGACGTCAAGACAACAAAATTAATGAGTCCCGCTGCTACTGGAATTCCAATCAGCCCAAAGGTTTTTACAAAAGGACTTTCTGATGCACTGAGCTCAGTCCATGGGTTGATACATAGTAAGACAAAAATGGCGCCCACATAGAAAAATAGAATTCTTAATGGAATTTTATTAATCGCAGACGGGATGTTTTTTTGTGGATTGGCTGTTTCTGCTGCGGACACACCGACCAGTTCCACTCCCACATACGCAAAGATGACCATTTGGAATGACAGTAAGAAGCCTGTGACACCATGCGGGAATAGTCCGCCGTGTGACCAAAGATTCGTTACCGTCACCGGTCCTGTATCTGTTTGAAAACCAATGATTAAAAGGACAATTCCAACGCCGATCAATAATAGAATCGTAATCACTTTAATAAGTGCAAACCAGAATTCCATTTCTCCGAAAAGCTTCACCGTTAATAAATTAAACCCTAGTAAAATCAACAAACAAATGATAGCAGGAATCCATTGCGGGATGTCAAACCAATACTGCACATACACTCCGACAGCAATAACATCCGCCATCGCGGTCATAATCCAGCAAAACCAATACGTCCATCCTGTCACAAAGGATGCCCACGGACCAAGGTAATCCTCTGCAATATCGGTTAATGACTGATAGCCTGTCTTCGATAAGAGCAATTCACCAAGTGCCCTCATGACAAAAAAGATCGCCATTCCGACAATTAAATAAGCAAAAATGATCGATGGACCTGCCAATTGAATGGCCTTTCCAGAGCCTAAAAACAGCCCAGTTCCAATGGTTCCGCCAATTGCAATCAACTGAACATGGCGGTTTGATAAATCTCGTTTTAATTCTTGTTGTTCCAATGCTAACGCCCTCCTACGACACGATCTTATACTGAAATAATGAACTCTCAAAAAGTCCATAAAAAAAGAGATTGGATGCGCTCCAATCTCACGGTCATAAAAGAATAGCAAAATAGAGAAAAGCAATACACGGCATCATCCATGCATTACAAATACAATATTTCGTACTCTTCTGTCCTTTTGCCTGAGATTGTGAACCCTTCGGCGCCGCACATACATGCGGTCTCTCCAGAAGCTGCTCCTGCCATAGTGTAACCCACAGCAATCATAGCCTTCATTATTTAATTAAAATGTTGCTATTTCTGAATAATTTCATATTTTACGCCTCTAGAAGAAAGCTGTCAATGGAAATCTTTTATGATTGACGGTGGCAGTCATATAACTTCACTTCATCATTCCCCCTTGATTCATGTATAATAAATCAAAAGATGTTCGGCCCGTTTGATGGAGAAATCCCTCTGATCAAGAACAAAGTTAGGCAATCCATGGAAGTTGGTGAAAACAAATGAAAAAAATGAACAAACAGCGTGTCACATTACAGGAAGTCGCCAAGCATGCCGGTGTTTCGACTTCAACGGCATCACTTGTTGTTCGAAATAATCCTAGAATCTCTGAAGCCACTCGAAAAAAAGTACTGCAATCCATGGAGGACTTAGGATACGTATACGACCGCGTTGCTGCCAACATGCGGTCAAAAAGCTCAAATATCGTTGGTGTGATTGTCACGGATATTTCTAACACCTTTATTTCTGAGTTTTTAATTGGCGTGCAAACCACGCTTGAATCACTAGGCTATACTGTTTTACTTGGTACGACCTTTGACAGTGTCGATAAACAGGAGCGGCTCATTTCCACAATGGTAGAGCATCGAGTTGGTGGGATTATTTTAAACCTAGCTTCGAAAAGCTCTACTCGGACGGTCAAACAGTTAAATCAAATTCGCACCCCAAAAGTACTGGCAAACCGTGAATTAGCGGATGTGCATTGTGACTATGTCGGCGCTGATTATGAACAAGGCACTTGGATGGCGGTACATCACCTTCTTCAAAAAGGACATCGACGTATTGCCTTTTTAGGCGGCATCAAGTCCTCATCGACTTGGATTGAACGCATGAAAGGTTTCAAAAGAGCACATGATGAGGCAAACCTGACAATTGATGAATCTCTTATTATCGATATGGTACCTACTCGTGAAGGCGGGAAGGAAGCCCTTACCCAAGTCATCGACCAGCCCGAGCCTCCTACTGCTATTTTTTGCTTTAGTGACTTAGTCGCATTTGGGGTCATTCAGGAACTGGCAGCACGGGACATTAAGCCTGGTGAAGATATCGATGTGGTTGGATTCGATAACATCCCTGAAGCGGAGCTATATCACCCACCGCTCACCACTGTCTCCTCATTCCCCCGATCCATCGGGGTAAAAGCAGCGAACCTTTTATATCAAAAAATGAACGAGCAGGATGAAGAGCTGCAGCGAGTGATCTTAAAACCTCAACTTCATATTAGAGAAACCTCATCATCATGAAAGGGAGAATTGCGTGCAGCAATTCTCTTTTTTTATTGATCAAGTCAACTATTTCTTTGTTTCATTTTTCTTTTTTTAAATCACAAAGTCATAAACTTGACACATTTAAAACACAGGAGTATATTTATCTCGTTGCTTCTTTTAGTATATCGTTATACCTATCTCGTCAGCTCGTTATTTTTCATTCAACAACAGTTAAATTGATCATTTCTGATTCTGATCAAATCATGAAGATCGACTTTCTTATTAAGACTGTTATTATTTTTTATATTTCAGTAGAACGATTTACTTAATTGAAGAACAGATGAATATTCATTATTTTTTTCATCAATCACAAAAGGGGTGTTGTGATGGGCATCATATTATTTACTTTTAAGGAAATAACAAAGGGTGTACAAAGAATTTGACCCTAAAGGGGTTTCAAATATAGGAGTGGGAACATGAAAAATCCTTATATTAAATCGTCTGTTGGCATGTATTTAAACTACTTCATGCTCGGCATGATCAATATTATTGTGGCATCCAACATGGACAGCTTATCTGAACGCTACCATGTGGATATTCCGAAAATCAGCTTGCTTGTATCGGCGATCGGAATTGGTAAACTGGTTGCTCTCTTTTTCTCAGGCCGGTTAGCCGACCGCTGGGGACGTAAGCCTGTCATTATTACAGGAAACTTTCTTTACTTATTATTCTTAATCGGTATTCCAACGACAACGAGTTATACACTAGCATTTATCTTTGCGATTTCTGCTGGGATTGCAAACTCATTACTTGATTCGGGAACATATCCTGCTTTGACAGAATCGTTTCCTAAAAAGGCAAGTTCAGCTTCTGTTTTAGTGAAGGCGTCCGTTTCAATTGGAGCGACTGTTCTTCCATTTATCCTGGCATTCCTTATTGCACATGACATCTTCTGGGGCTGGGCGTTCTTTGGACTAGGGCTTCTTTATTTACTTGTTGGGATTTACTTAATCTTTATGCCGTTCCCGAACCATAAGCAAGTCTCTTCACAAGATGACCTTCCAGTACAGGAACAAATGAAGGAAGAACCTAAAATGCTTGGTGAAGGCTTAGCTGTTGTACTCATGGGGTTCACGTCGACTGCATTGTTTGTCGTATGGCAGACATGGCTTCCGCAGCTCGGGTTAAAATTAATCGGACTTGGCACAGAACAAGCCACACAGCTTCTATCTTATTTTAGTATCGGTGCACTGGTGTCTGTTCTCTTGCTGTCGATCGTCTTAGATAAATTCATTTCACCTATTATGGTGGCAATTATTTATCCAATTGGAGCATTCCTTGCGATGCTTTCATTATTCCAAATCGAAACATACAGCATTGTGATTGTCAGCACTTTTTTCTTAGGGCTATTTACAGCGGGAATCTTCCAGCTGGTGATGAGTATCATGATGAAACTATTCCCGACAAACAAAGCAACGGCTTCATCCTACGTCAACATTGCGGCAAGCTCCGCGTTTATTCTCGTGCCGCTCATTACAAGTGGGTTGGTCAGCACGTACGATATTAAAATGACGTTATTTTTCGATATGATCATTGCGGTTATGAGCGTATTGCTAGCGGTCTTTGTTCTTGGACGCATGAAAAAATTATTTAGATAATTAAAGGAGATGTCAATCATGACAAACATACATGAACGAAATATTGATGGGAAAACAAAATTAGTTGGTCTTCTTGCTACACCAATCGGACACAGCCTTTCACCACGGATGCATAACCTTGGCTATACACTAACAGGGATCAACTATGCTTACCTCGCATTTGAAGTAGGGAATGAAGAACTAGAAGCAGCCGTAAATGGTATGAAAGCAATGGGTGCAGCTGGGTTTAACGTTTCTATGCCGAACAAAATGAAAGTATTGGATTACTTAGATGAACTAGACGATTCTGCAAGATACACACGTGCAAGCAACACCGTTGTGAACAAGGATGGTAAGCTCATCGGTTACAACACAGACGGTCTTGGGTATGTGAGAAACTTGATTGAACATGGCGTTGAATTAGCCGGTAAGAAGGTCACTCTCGTTGGCTCTGGCGGCGCTGCGACTCCGATTGCGATTCAGCTTGCACAATCTGGTATTCGTGAAATTAGTATTTTCGCTCGCAATGATCAATATTTTGTTCAAGCTGAAGAAAATGTGACGTACATCAACGAAGAAATGAAATCATTTGGTGTCAAAGCGAACATTTTCCCACTTGAAGACAAAGACGCTTTCCGCCGTGAAGTAGCAGAAAGTGCGATCCTAGCAAATGGGACAAGCCTTGGCATGAAACCACTAGATCAGCTCAGCATTATCGATGATACACTTGATGTACTGCGTGAAGATTTGATCGTAACAGATGTCGTATACAACCCGCAAAAAACAAAGCTTCTTGCACAAGCACAGGAAGCTGGCGCCAAAACCATTAACGGTCTTGGCATGATGCTATGGCAAGGTGCACTTGCTTACAAACTCTTTACTGGTGAAGATATGCCAGTTGATCAAGTGAAACAAATTCTTTTTGAAAATGACCGTTTCTAAACAAAAAAAAGGCGACTTCCTAAGCGGAGGTCGTCTTTTTTTTAATCATGTACCATGATTTGGCGGTATCGATACAGGATATACAGTGCGCCGATAATGGCCGCAACAGCCACCACTGCATCGAACATAAAGATTTGTAAAATGGACGAGTGACTCTGAATTAAGCCTGTTACGACCGGGATGACGATAGCCGACACACCGCCCGCTGTGGAAATAATTCCTGTCATCGTCCCTTTGTTTTTCCAGAAGAATTCAGCCATCACAGTTAACGTCAGCTGAAAGACTCCTGCTGTTGAAAATCCCAATACAAAGGCATTGACGGTTCCGATGACTGGGGATTTCACGACCAAGAGCACACAAATGGAAACAAGCGTAATGATTGGATAGATCAGCAGCACAGTGACCGGACGGACAAAACGGCGCAACAGAAATGCGAGCATCACGACAGACAGCAGCCCGCCCATGCTATAGTAACTGAGCAGTTTCACAGCACTGCCCGATGTCATCCCCAATATGGCCTCACCATACGTCGGAAGCCAAATTTGCGGCAAGGCGTACAGCCCATTTGACGTAAAGCTGATTACAATGAGTGCGATCCCTTCTCTCCAAAATGTAGGCTCTGTCGAGAAGCGCGGAAGTCCGTCATGCTCCGTTACCTGGACTTGCTCCACCTTGCGATGATTCGGAAATGGCAAGGTCCACAGCATCAAGACATTCACAAGATAGATCAGAGCAGGAACAAAAAATGCCATTCCATAAAACAAATCATGCTCTGCTAAAAAGAAAATCGCCAGTGGCAAAATGGTTGCCCCAATCGAGATAAAGGCCTTCACCATCACATTCGCAGATCCCGAGTTTTGCGGAAAAGCCTCCATTAATGCAGGATACGTTCCTGCATCCATTGCCGAATTTGCGACCCCTGCCAAAATCGCAAACGCAAACGCGATTTGATAATTTGGAGACAACGGAATTCCGATGAGGAACACCGCCATCAGCACACCCGAAACCAAAATGACTGGCTTCCGCCCAAAACGATCTGACAGCACGCCCGATAAACCATACGTAAGCACCCTGCCAATGCCAAGCGCCGAAATCATATAACTAATTCCTGCACTATTGGTATCTAACTGTTTGATTAAAAATGGCATATTGGAAGCCAATATAATATTGACCATCCCTAATAAAAAATAATTGATATAAAGACTAGAAGCCGTTCTCACATACGGATTCCTCATCCTGACACACCCCTCAACACCATCGCAATGAAGTGATAAATAATGGTTACGCTTATAAGATCTCATATGTGAGAAAGAACAGCTTTGCAGCCTTCACGTTCATACATCTCATCATGTCATGCAGCTCACCGCTTACATGCCCTTCATGTATCAAGCATTTCTTCAATTTTTCACTGCTCTTATTTTATATGAATGTGAAAGGTAATGATAGTGAATTGCTTAAATTTGAGGGAAATCATCGCCAAACATCTGACGCAATAAATAAAAAAAAGGAGCGGCTATCTGCCACTCCTTTAAAAGGTGTCTCAATTCTTTTCATCGTCTATTTCCAAACCATTTTGACGAATCACGTTCTGGTACCAATAAAAGCTTTTTTTAGGTGTTCGTTTTAATGTTCCATTTCCATCATTATCTTGATCAACATGGATGAACCCATACCGTTTTTCCATTTCGGACGATGAGTAACTAATTAAATCAATAATTCCCCAGCTCGTGTAACCCATCAACTCGACCCCATCTTCAACAGCTTCTAACATCTGCTGAAAATGCTGCTCATGATAGCTAATACGATAGTCATCATTGATCTTTCCATCTTCCACCTTATCATATGCACCTAAACCATTCTCCACAATAAACAGTGGTAATTGATAGCGATCATATAAATCATTTAAAGAGATACGAATACCAATAGGGTCGATCTGCCAGCCCCATTCACTGACTTCTAAATAAGGATTTTTCACGCCGCCAATTGTGTTTCCGCTCACAGTTTCCATGCCCTCACTATTTTCAGTAGCAACTAGTGAATTGTAGTAACTGAAAGAAATAAAATCAACCGTATGCACCTTTAATAACTCGTCATCTCCCAGCTGTTTCTCAATGTGGATATTCTTTTCTTTGAACAGTCGATTGATAAAACGTGGATATTCACCGCGCACCTGTACATCTGTGAAGAACATATTGAACTGATTGTTCTTTGACGCCTTTAAAACATCCTTTGGGTTACAAGAATACGGATACGTTGTTAATTTCGTCAGCATACACCCTATTTTTGCCCCAGGAATCATTTTATGACAATATTTAACCGCCAAAGCACTTGCAACAAATTGATGATGCAATGCTTGATAAACTGCCTGTTCTACATTGTCAAAGCGCTCTGACACGATGCCCCCACTAGTAAATGGATGACGAACAATACTATCAATTTCATTAAAAGTCAGCCAATACTTCACTTTTTCCTTATATCGATCAAATACAACTCGACTAAATTTCACAAAGAAATCAACAACAATTCGATGAGACCATCCTCCATATTGATTCACTAAATATAGTGGCATTTCATAATGAGATAACGTGACAAGTGGTTCAATATCATGTTTCCTCATTTCATCGAATAGACGGTCGTAAAATAATAACCCCGCTTCATTTGGCTCTTCTTCATCACCGTTTGGGAAAATACGTGTCCATGCGATCGAGACACGTAATGTCTTCAATCCCATTTCCTTGAACAATGCCATATCTTCAGGATAACGATGAAAAAAGTCTACACCTCTTCGTTTCGGATAGTCTTCAGCGGTATCTGCATTCATCGCTTGCTGGATTTGTTCCTCATCCACTTTATTGTGCTTTTTATAGTCAGACTTGCTGAGACCTTTTTTAAAGATCGCCACATCAGCAGTCGATAGCCCTTTTCCGTCTACATTCCATGCACCTTCTGCTTGGTTTGCCGCTATGGCGCCACCCCATAAAAAACCTTCCGGAAATTTCCTAATTTGATTAGACATTTTTCTTCCTCCTCAAGACTATGCGTTATTTCTTTGAACAACTCGATTGACATGAATAATTAAATACATTTTTTCGTCATTGGATATCGTGTAATCAACATTTGTTTTAATATATTTCTCGATTTTCTCCACGCATTTTACTTCTTCAGGGTATTTCCTCATGATTTGACCGATTAGATCGTGATCATCTGTTTCAAGCATTTTGTTCTCAAGCAAACGCTGAACAAAGAACTGTAAATGTGTTAAAAATCTGGAGTAATTAATCGTATCTGTGGGAATGTCGATCTTATAATGAATTTTGATAATATTTAAAATGTCTTTGACCATATTGGTCATCATCACGATTTGATTTAAATTATCTTTAGTCTGCTGCGCATTTACGAGATGAAATGCAATATTCGCCGCTTCTTCTTCAGGCAACTGAATGCCCAATTGTTTTTCAATCAGCTCTAGTGCATGCAGACCAATACTGAATTCTTCGGGGTAAAATTTCTTTACTTCCCACAGCAGGCGATTTTGTATCGTTAAATTTTCCTTAAAGCGCTTCGTAGCCATAAAAAGGTGATCGGTTAAAGAAATATAAAGATGCTCATTTAAGTGTGTAGATAAACGGCGCTTCGCATAGGATATAATCTCATCCGTCATGATTAAAAATTCCTCTGGGGTCTCCCTCATAAGCTCAGCTAAATCATTAGACGTGCTTTGATCTTCTAGCACATAAATCTTTTGAATATCAGACTCTTGAATAAGACTGCCTGGCTTATTTTTAAACCCAATCGCCTTACCCATTACGATGATTTCCTTACCGTCATCTCTTTTAGCGAGAACCACACTGGTATTCAGCACTTTGATAATTTCCATACCATATCACCTTCCTGGTTACATTCAAAATCGTTTTATAAGACAGTTAAAAGTGGCTGCTGATGACCAGAAATAGGATTCGTATTACCTTCTTGAGGTAAAATTTCTAAATAATCAGCTGAATTTGTAATAATGACTGGTGTTGTTGTATCATAACCAGCCTTTTGTATATTTTGGCCATCAAATTCTATCAAGAGTTGACCTAGTTTCACAGTATCACCTTTTTGAACATGTGAAGTAAAATATTGTCCATTTAAGTTAACGGTATCAATACCAATATGAATAAGAACTTCCACACCAAGCTTTGATCTTAGTCCAATGGCATGATTTGTATGAAAAACCATTTCCACTTGTCCATCAAAAGGAGCGAATACTTTTCCCTCGCTAGGTTGAATCGCTGCTCCTTTACCCATCACTTCTTCAGAGAAAACTTTATCATTCACTTTTGCTAAAGGAATAATGTCTCCTTGAATTGGTGCATAAATGACTTCACGATTTCTTGTGCTTTCTGATGTGGAGACAGGCTCGCTGTTCTTCTGGATGACTTCAGTTTCTGCATCTTTAAAGCCGATGATGTAAACAGCAATAAATGCAACGACTGCTGAAATGACTGCACCAATAATGGCAAACGTAAAGTTTGAAGTTCCTTTTTCAATGAAAATCGGCATTGTTGCGATTCCAGGTGAAACCATGACAAACGCCTTTAGCTTAATCAATCCAACAAAAATACCTGAAACTCCTGCACCAATCATACATGCGAGTAATGTTTTCTTAAGTTTTAAATGAACGCCGTATAATGCAGGTTCTGTTATACCAAATAATGCAGAGATTCCTCCGGACATCGCAATTTGTTTTAACTTAGGATCTTTTGTTTTAAATGAAACAGCCAAAGCACCTCCACCTTGCGCAAAGTTCGCCGCTAGCATGGCTACCCCAATGAGAGCATCGTAACCAGGTGAAGCAAGGGAAGCGATAACAACTGGATAGAACACCTTCTGCATCCCAAACATGACGATAAAAGGTAAGAAAACGGCTAAAATAGCAACGGCAGCCCAACCCGCAGTTTGCTGAATCCATAAGACCCCTGCGGCTAAACCTGCACCAAGATACATACCAAGTGGTCCTAAAAATAGTAAACCAATTGGAGCAACAATGATCATTGTGATTAAAGGAACCATGAAGATCTTTACCGGTCCCGGTGATAATTTATCTGCAAGCTTTTCTACATAAGACATCAGCCAAACAATCAGTATGATCGGAATAACCGATGCACCATAAGAAACAGCTTTCAGTGGAATACCCGCAAAGACAACTGGATCACCACTGCTAAACAGAGCTGCTAAGTTAGGGTGTAACAAAACTCCAGCCAAAGCCATCGATACCATAGGATTTGTGCCAAATTTTTGTGAGCTTGTATAGGCTAACAAAATAGGTAGGAAGAAGAACGCTGCATCTGAGATGATTTTCAATACCAAATAGGTCTGGCTATCTTCTTTCATCAAATTCAGCATCGGCAATAAAATCAATAGAGCCTTCAACATACCGGCACCGGCAATCGCAGGAATGATCGGTGCAAAAATGCCAGTAATCAAATTGGCAAAACGATTGAAATACCCTTTCAAGCTGTGATCTTTATTCTGTTCAATTTGCCCGCTTGCTTCTGGATTTTGATCAATCAATTTGGCAAACTCTTTATAAACATAACCTACATCATTTCCTATAATAATTTGATACTGACCTGCTGTATCTGCTACTTGGATGACGCCATCAAGACGACTAATTTCTTCAGTGTTTGCGCGTGAAGAGTCTTTTAAAGTCAGCCTTAATCTCGTCATACAGTGAATGGCATTTTGAACATTTTCGCTTCCGCCAATATGTTTTAGAATGTCTTGAGCTAAGTCTTTATGGTTCATTAAAGTCACCGCTTTCATTTTTAATAAAAAAGGCTTCAGGCAATAAAAAAAGACCTGGATCGGGTGGGAATCTACACATACAGATATCCCATCCAATCTAGGTCTTGCCTGCCGAACAGTAACACGCCTTATTGAATGTACGTATTATTCTATTTTTAACTTTTCATCGTTTCATGAAACCGCTTTTAACATGTTAATACCTTTATAGTAATTAATTCTTTTAACAAAAGCAATGTTTTTCTCGAAAAACAGATAATAAATTTATTAAATATAGATAAAAGAACACTTTTATATCAACTAATCGTACCTTTTAGGATTTCTACCGAATTTGAAAATAAAGGAAATAACAACGAACAATAAAAAAGTCATAACTCTTCATTTCTACACTCAAAGCCCCCACGTGCTAAATTCATAATAATATTCCGTCCGCTCTATGCATAATCCAAAATGAAAATCCTCTGAGACTAAAATAAAATCACCATATCCAGTTGAAAATTTAGTCTGCTCAAGAAGATGATTTAAGTGACTAAACACTTCATCCACATCCACTAAAAGGGCTTCAATTTCATGGTCTCGAAAAAATAGTAATCTACCTTGTGTAGGAGTTACTTTTACCTTTTTAACCATTTCCTTTAACACTTGTTCAGACTTCTCAATATGCTCTCGATAGCCATCTCCATGTATTTGCATTTTGTCTTCTCTTGATTGAAGGAAAGTAAAAACCTTTTGACAAAACAGTTGATTTTCTTCGATATCTAAAAATGCATTTTCTGGAAGTGTCATATAGCTTAATTCGTTCATTAAGTGCTTTCTTCTGCTTTTTCTTTTTAGAGTTTCAATTTTTTTGGGCTTATTATTCATAGAAGTCACCTTTTTTGAGCTAGCCATATATCCGTTTTATTTATAATCATTGACAGGTCCTTTATCCATCAATACCTCAATTTCATTAGAAGACTTCATTTTTAATTTAGGTCTCCGCTCAGAGTTTGGTTTGCTGTAAAGCTCAAGTGGGCGGATGATTACACCATCATTTGTATTTTGAAGCATACCTGGCACACAAGAATAAATACGATCATTGTCATTGGCATGTTTGGCATGAATCGTCACAGACGTTCCTTGATGATTATCGATACTCATAGATACTCTATATCTATAAAAGGAACCTGTTCCGTTTGATTGAGCAGAATAAACAACCGGAACGACGGCAAGGATATCGTCATTTAACCGTAGTTTAATAACTTCTGTTTTCATTGATTCATAGTCTCTACCGACATCTCCCATATGCTCAACAGCTCCGTTGTCGTAACTTTTGAGAGCAGGAATTTCTTTCGCACCAAACATAGCCACATCTACTTGCTTTCCTGACTTTGTGTAGACCAATGCATAAATATCATAATCAGTGCCAGACTCCCAAGATACTGTAGCTGTGATCTCAGGCGTTTTCTCGATTATGATCGGTTTATGACCTTTATCTAGACTAATTTTACCTTGAACTTTCTCTAAACTGATAGGTGCAGCGACTTTCTCTTTAGCAGTTGTCTTCGTTTGAGCAGGGTCTTCAATTGGTTGTTTTTCAGGAGCCATTTGAGGTGTAGAAATATCCTGTTCATCAGGTTCAACCTCCACACCATAAAGCTTGCATAGCCCTTCCAGTCCAGAATCGAAGCCACGCCAGATTGAGCGTGCTTTCGTGTCACCATTTCTTATATATAGCTCTACTACGACAATGCCCTTTTCATTTGTAAAGCTTACTGGTGTTAGATAAAGCACCTCGTCACCTGTTCGAATTTCTGCTTGTAAATTCTTCACTTGAGAAAAGCCCGATCCTTGATCCTCTGTTAGTGAAATAGCCACCTTTGTGATTCCAGCAGGCACTTTGCTCATATCAAAATTTAGTTGATGCCTTTTCAACTGACCTGATACCTCTGCTGGTAAAAGTGTCGCGACACCCGTGGCACTCTCTGGTTGATTGTAAAAAATAATGCCATGATCTCCTTGAACCATATCTGAATCTGTTAAAAGAAACGCCGTTAAAGAAATATCAATTTCAGATGACACTTCATAGCTGATGGATACCTGTCCCTTTTGAGAGTTTAGTACGGTATTGGCTCCCATTTGCAGAGTGTGATTCATTACAACAACTCCTAATCTACCATTTAACGTTTTTATAGATCAATTATACCAAATCATGTAATGAAACCTATTCATATCTTTATCTCTTTTCAACCTCTGCTGCGATATGAGACAATGCTACCTAAAAACAAACCACTCTCGAAAGGAGAATCAATGTGTATAAAAGAATCATTCCTGCTGTTATGGTGATATTCGGCCTTTGGATTCTTCTTCAAATATCCTTGAACATGAAGATCTTTCACAACCCAATGAACTATTTTGTCGCCATTACCCTCTTTTTTCTTTGTATTCAGGCATTAATAAAACTTAAACGATGAAAAACCCGAACAAGCATATACCACGCTCATCCGGGTTTCTATTTTTTCCTTTATTACACTTCTTCACCATTCGTGGCAATGACGTTTTGGTACCAAGTAAACGAATCTTTTTTGAGTCTCTTCATTGAGCCGTTGCCTTCGTTGTCGCGGTCAACATAGATCATGCCGTAGCGTTTTTTCATTTCACCTGTTGTGAATGACACGATGTCAATGATACCCCAAGGTGTGTAGCCAATCAGGTCAACACCGTCGTATTCGATGGCTTTTTTCAGTGCTTCGATATGAGAAGCGAGATATTGAATTCGTTCTGGATCATGAATGGAACCGTCTTCCTCCACTTGATCTATAGCACCAAACCCATTTTCAACGATGAAGAGCGGGATTTGATAACGATCGTAAAAACGATTCAACGTATATCTTAAGCCAGTCGGGTCAATGGACCAGCCCCAGTCACTTGATTTGATATAAGGATTGTCTACACCATGCGGAAGGGCTCCGTTGACAATGTCTCCGTCGTTATCAGACACTGCATCACTTTTAACTGTTGTCGACATGTAGTAGCTAAAGCCAAGATAATCTACTTTGCCTTTTCTTAAGCTTTCTTCATCGCCTTCTTCAAACGGAATATGATAGCCCTCGCGTTCGAATTCTTTCAGTGCATAGCTCGGATAGTAGCCCCGAACTTGTACATCTGGGAAGAAATAGCGTTGTCTCATATATTCTTCAGCAAGCATGACATCCTCTGGATTTGAGGAATACGGATAGATTGGTACGTGAGATACCATTGCACCAATTTGAAAAGCAGGATTGATTTCTTTGCCTTTTGCTACTGCCCATGCACTTGCTAGTAATTCATGATGTCCTGCTTGATACATGATTTCTTTGGCATTTTCGCCTTCTTTGACTGATACCCCTGAGTTTGTCCATAGGAACAGCGGGTTGTTGACATCCATTTTGTTATTGATTTCATTAAATGTCATCCAGTATGTGACTTTGTCCTTGTAACGATTGAAGCACACTTCAGCGAATTTCGCGAAGTATTCAGCAACTTTTCGGCTTCGGAATCCGCCGTATTCTCTTGCCAAATGAAGCGGCATCTCAAAGTGAGACAGTGTAATCACAGGCTCGATGCCATGCTTGAGCAGTTCATCAAATACATCATCATAGAATTGTAAACCAGCTTCATTCGGTTCTGCTTCATCTCCCTTTGGGAAAATTCGGCTCCAGCCGATGGATGTACGCAGGCATTTTAACCCCATTTCGGCAAACATCGCGATATCTTCCTTGTAACGATGGTAGAAATCGATTGCTTCATGGTTCGGATAAAATTTGCTGTCTTCTATCGTCTCCGTCATTTGTCTCGGTACTCCGTGGGCACCAGCTGTCATTACATCCACAACACTTGGGCCTTTTCCTGCTTCATTCCATCCACCTTCGAATTGATGTGCAGCTAATGCTCCACCCCATAGAAAATCTTTTGGTAATGTCATTATATATTCCTCCTATTTCACAATTGTGATCATGACGTCCGTTGGCTGACATGTCGATAGTTGTTCTACGATCACATCTTCGTACGCTTGTGTATTGGTGATGATGACCGGTGTGACTGTTTTTAATCCTTTGCTTTCAATGGCTTCTTGATCAAATGTCATCAACAAGTCACCCTTCTTCACCTTGTCACCTTCTTTGATCTTGAGTGTAAACGCTGAGCCATCTAGAGAAACCGTATCAATTCCTACATGAACAAGTAACTCCACACCAAATTCTGAACGAAGTCCAATGGCATGCTTTGTTGGTGCAAGCATGACGACGCTGCCGTCAAACGGTGCATACAGCTTATTATCTGTCGGTTCAATCGCAAACCCTCTGCCCATCGCCCCAGAGCTAAATACGGCATCTGGTACTTCAGATAATGCGAGTACTTTTCCAGCAAGTGGTGCAGTGATTGTTTCTTCATTGTTCATCGAAGCATTTTTATTTTCTTCATCTTTGACTGGTGTTGTACTTGCCGTCTGTTCTACTGTATCTTCCCCATAACCAAACATTTGAATGAGCACAACTGGTAAAATCAGCGCAATTGCGACACCAATTAAGATACCGATGATCGATGTTGGATAATCTGCACTAATTCCGTTCACAATTGTCAGCGGACCAGGCAAGCCTGCATACGCAAAGTAATAAGGCGTAAAGAAGCTGGCAACAATGGCACCGGCTGCTCCAGAAATACATCCGAAAATAAATGGCTTTTTAAAACGTAAGGTAACACCGTAAATCGCTGGCTCGGTGATTCCGAAGAGTCCCGTAATTCCAGCTGACACTCCGACTTTCCGAGTTTCGCGGTTTCTTGCTTTTAAAATAACCCCTAACACTGCGCCGACCTGAGCGATAACAGCGATGGTTTGATATGCCTGGAAGGAGTCCCGTCCGTACTGTTCAAAGTTGGCGAGCACCATTGGCGTGATGCCCCAGTGAACGCCGAAAATGACAAGCACTTGCCAGAACCCACCGATAATGGCGCCTGCTAAAGCCGGTACATTTTCCGCCAAGATATTGTATCCGTTTGCAATCCCATTTGCACCTGCTGTTGAAAGAGGTCCAATTAATAGAATGGTTAACGGAACCATGACGACCATACAGAGAAATGGCACAAATAACGGTTTGACAACCTCGTGAATCCGTTTGTTTAAAAATCTCTCTACATATGAAAGAATCCACACTAAGAACAGCGGAGGCAAAACGGATGACGTATAAACAGTTTCAGATAACGCAATCCCTAAAAAGGTAACGCCTTCACCTGAAGCTACACGTCCAGCAATTTCTGTCCAAGCCGGACTAACAAGCGCTGCTGTACACGCTACGGCGATATACATATTTGTTTTAAAATGCTTGGCTGCTGTGATGGCAATAAAGATTGGTAAGAACGTAAACGGCGCCCAGGAAATAAAGCTAAAGACTTCATACGTTCCCGTTTTCGAAAAGCTTGGAAATAACAAATTAATGAGGATAAGTGCACCTTGCAAAATACCAGCTGCGGCCAAAATATACACAAAAGGTGCAAACACAGCGGACATGGTCGCAATGACACGGTTCAGTATCGTTCCTTTGTTTTCATTAGGCTGGTCATCATCCGACGTTTGGAGCTGAACAAGGCTTGAAAAATGCTCGTATACCTCACCAACATGCTGGCCGATGACGACCTGAAATTGACCGCCGTTTTCCACCACGGTAATGACGCCAGGCATCGCATTGACTGCTTCCTTGGCTTTTGGATTCGAACGTTTCAGTACCAAACGCAGACGCGTGGCGCATCTTGCGGCACTCACCACATTTTCTTCTCCGCCAACTGCCTCTAAGATGTCTTCTGCAAGCTTTTGATAATCCCTCACTTTTGACATATAACCCTCCCTTTATCACTACTAGTATATGTACATTATAATTATACCGGTACAATTTATCAATACATATATAATTTCATTTAACATATCAAAGAAAAATCGGTATGTGCTATAATCAAAGACAATAAATCGTGAAAACAAAGAGGAATGGCTATGTTAAAGTATCAACAAATTGCGAGCGATATTGAAAAATATATTGTCACCCATGAGCTGCAGCAAGGGGACAAACTCCCTGTACTCGAAACCCTCATGAGCCAATTTGCAGTGAGCAAAAGCACCATTATCAAATCATTAGACTTACTCGAAAGAAAAGGAATTATCTATCAAGTGAGGGGCAGCGGCATCTTTGTTCGACGACACAGGCGCAAGGGCTACATCAGCCTTTTATCCAACCAAGGATTTAAAAAAGATTTAGAGGAATTTCAACTGACTTCAGAGGTTTTAATGCTAGACACCATCAAACCGCCCGAAGAAGCAGCGCTTAATTTGAATATTGAACAAGATGAGGATGTTTTTTACCTCAAACGCATCCGTTACATCAATGGACAAACCTTATGTCTAGAAGAATCCTATTACCGAAAAACCATCATTCCCTATCTCAACACAGAAATTGCCGCCGACTCTGTTTTTAAATTTATCAGTGAAGGCCTTGGGCTCAAAGTCGGCTTTTCCGATATGTACTTGCAAGTAGGCAAACTGAATGAAACCGAAGCAAAACACCTCGGCCTTAACCAAGACGATCCCGCTCTCCGCGTCGAAACCGTCTTTCATCTCACAAACGGCCAGCCTTTCGACTTCTCGAAAATCACATATAACTACATGCAATCCCAATTTTTTATTCAGGCGAATAATTATTATGGGTGATGGATGGAAAAGACCCCTCAGCTATGAGGGGTCTTTTTAAAGTGGACATTTTATTTGTAATAGCTATAGTCATTGAACGTTGCTATCATATCTTCTTGCGTTCCTTTTTTCCCACGATTCGTATTAAAATATAACGTTCCGTCATCAAAATCAACAGCTTCTATTTCAAAAAGAGTAAATGCACTGCTCGTAATTCGGAAAGAAAGATCTTTTCTCGTAAACAACTCTTTTGAAAAATCCTTTGCGGCTGTTTCCTTTTGCTCTTTTATCATTTGATTGATATTTAACGGGTATGTGAGAATAATACTTACATTAGAAGCTCCTCCGTTAGTAGCCGGCTTAGATAAAGGTACATATAATGTTCCTTGATAGAAAGAAATTCCTTGAAGAATGTACTTCGAAACATCAACCACTGATTGGTTTATCACAGCTTTTGTATAATTTAATGTAAATGTTGCCTCATATTCAAATTGCCCTTTCTTGTCATTAAAATTCCCAATAAAAAAGCGATTGCCAGACCTAACAATAAATTTATCCGCTCCAACAGAATATGTGATGCCGCTAATTGATAAATTCGCCCCTTGGTACTGCAGGACATAGGAATTAGCCAATTTGTACGTATTTTTCTTCGTGTTCACACTTAACTTCACTATTTTTTTTACATACTTTACACCATCAGTCATCGGCGCTACATATAAGCTAACTTGTTCATCACCTTTTTGAGCTTTCACAGCTAGGTCATTCGCATGTCCTAAGTCATTGCTAGTACTGTTGGTGTCAGAGTTTTTAAGTAGCTTAACAGTTCTTTTGCTAGACGAGTTGTTCATTTTTGTCGTGTACAATTGCGTCAGATGATTTGACGTATTTATTTTTGCAGAATAAATCGTATTATTATTACGATCTACAGCAATCCCTTGCATAGAAGTGTAAAACCCAGAACCAGACATTGCAGAATACGTTGTATACGTGTTGAAATATCCTGATTGAGCCTGAATAGTAGTTGACCACATACTGCACGAAAAGATGACAGCCATTAGGGTGATATTCTTTATTTTTTTCAAAAAAAAACACGCTCCTATCAATGGAATTTTTAGCATTTAGCTATTTAAAAAATCGCCACCCTAAATGAATGGCGATTGAAAACTCTACTTTTCAGCCCGAAACTTCTTTACTGTCTTACTACTTTCCGACATGCCTTTCCCAGTGACGGTGAAATAAAGCTTTCCACCCTTGGCACCTAGTTGTTTAAAAGTGACTTTCACAACCTTACCTTTAGAAGCCGTTGATTTTCCAATCAGCTTCCCTGATGAATGATAGATTTTGATAACATCTTGTTTCGCTAATTGACTGATCGTGACAACGTCTTTTTTCTTCTTGTTGTTCACGATTTTGATTTGATTGCTTTTTAGCGAAGTAGATGGTTCACCTTTAAAAGAGATGGCTTGCTTTCCGCTTTCCAGCATCTTATCTCCGCTACGCGTCACATACACTTTGCCGCTTTTAGTCCCTACTTGTTTAACGTACAATTTGATAGATGAACTATTCGCTGGTTTTGATGTGGCAAGTAGTTTTCCATTTGTTGAGTAAACTTTAATGACATCTTTTTTCTTGATCTTACTCACTGTAATGACGTCTTTTTTATTTTTAAGATTATTGATTTTGACTTGATTGGCTTTTAAAACATCTGATTTTTCACCCTGATAACGGATTGGTACTCGATTTCCCTCTTTTAAACCAAGCTCTTTCATACTGATATAAAGTGTTCCATTTGTTTGGCCTAATTGCTTCAAGGAAATCGTCATGTTCGAGCTAGATGCAGTCTGTTGAGCAATTGCTTTTCCACCAGAAGCTTGTTTAAAGATTTTAATGACGGATTGTTTTTTGATTCCTTTTATCGTCACTGTATCGTTTTTGCCTTTGTTGTTTGTCACCTTCACTTGAGATGATAGAAGTGGAGATGTGATGACTTTTTTAACGGTAACAGCTGGCAGGGCAACCTTTCTCTTCCCACTTTGCAACGTGATGGTCACTTTAGATCCTTCCGTTAATTTCCCTGTTTTTAATTTGAAGTTTTTTCCCGGTGTAATGGCAAACGGTCCATATTTCTTTTTTGTTATGCTTGAGCTGAGTTTCGACATAGCTCTTATTGTGTTATTCGCTGAATCAGTTTGCACCTCTACAACAGCTTGATCACCAAACGTACTGACGCCATTAATCGTATCACTTGAATCATCGATTTCTTCCACAAAAACTTTCTGTACATCTTCCTGAGATTGATCCGTTTCATTCGGGTTATCTGCCATGAACGACTTGACTGTAATTAAGTCACCACCGATTAACTTTGAAACAGGAACATCATAGACGCCATTAGAGTCTGCCTGACCTTCCCCAATGACTCTGCCTTCTCCATCTAAAATATTGATCATACTTTTAGGAGTTGCGGTTCCACCCACTGAAGTTGAAAGCTGAGTAAATGGATCAATAGTTGGGGCCGTTGATCTAAGTCGGAAAGTGGTCTCATGCAAAGCATTATCATAAGAGGGTTCCATCACTTGAAATTCACTTTGATCTAATGCTTTTATTGTGTTTTTGTCCACACTCAATTCAAAGTTGCCATCACCATCTGCAGTAATCGTTTGGATGACTTCACTTGATTTTTGATTTTTAAAGACGATCTTTGCATAAGGAATTCCCGTTTGGCCTTTCACTGATTTAGACCATTTTGTCGTAGGAATAAGTGAGATTTTCTTAGGATTAACAATTTTTTTGTAAACGTCGATATTGCTTCCAGTCGTCATTTTCACTGTTAGGAATGTGCCTGCATTTAGGACAGGCAGCTTTAAATGAATGGCATCATTGAATATGCCTGAAGCAATCACTTTGCCATCTTTCAAGACCTCTACTTTTGTGTTCTTCACAGTTTTCCCAGTTAGCTCCTGAGAAGTATCATATATCGGATCTAATGAGGTAAAAGATTCCTTGAAAACATACACTTTATTTGAAGAAAGCTTTGTCCCATTTTGGTCGTAAGTATCTAGCCCCACCGTTTGGCCTGAACTAATGTTCCAAGAAAACAACTTAAAGTTTCCGTTACTATCTGCTTTTGCATAGTGCATATATTTAGATTTCCAGTTACTCGGAATACCCCAATCTACGAATGCAACAATTGCATTTGGCTTTGTTTTACCCGTCAGATAGTTATCACCATATTGATAACGATCAACCGTTGTTTTCGTTCCATCCTCTGCGGCACTCACATTTTCTTGTATATTGAAAGTCAACATCATCATACAGAGAATAGAAGCTACTATTTTCAGGACTATTTTCATAAAGATATCCTCTTTTCCTATTAATGTTTTAATATACAAATATTATACATTTAATCCAATGTAGGCACAAGAGTTAATATTATGACTAAAGACTTATCTAAATACTAATTTAATAGATACTGCGCCTTTCACTCTCTTACATGAACACCTCCGATTTAAAGTATCAGAAAGATTCATTTTACGAATGCATTGATCAAACTTATGATAAACGTAACAAGAATGTATAGGAGGATTCATTATATGAGAGACATTAGAGTGTATCATGTCGATGCGTTTACAACTGAGAAATTTGGAGGAAATGCTGCTGGGGTCGTGTTGGATGGTGATCTTTTAACGGAGGATGAGATGCAGAATATCGCCAAGGAGTTGAATTTACCGGAATCTGTCTTCTTGCTGCCTGCACATGATAAAGAAGCTGATTATCGGGTCAAATACTTCACACCGACGGAAGAGGTCAATTTCTGCGGGCATGCGACTGTTGGATTGACTTGGCTTTTGGCGACGGAGCTAGGGCTGGCAAAAGAGAAAACAAGGGTCGTGTTAGAAACGAAGATTGGCAATGTTCCTGTTGTATGGCACGAAGAAAATGGCACAGTCATCGATGTGGAAATGACACAGGTGACGCCGAAAACGCGAGATTTTATGATTGATTTAGAAGAGCTTAGTGACATGCTTGGTGTCAGCAGTGACCGCATTGATCCATCTTATCCTATCAAATTAGCAAACACCGGAAACTGGCATCTTCTCGTTCCGATGAAGCTCCAAAAGGATATCGATCAAGCAGCACCGAACTTAGCGGCTTTAGGGAAAATGAATAAAGAGCAGAATATCACGACGACTCACCTTTATACATTTCATACCACAAAAGAATGTGATCTTTACACGAGAGATTTTGCACCTGGAATTGGGATACCCGAAGATCCGGTGACGGGGGCAGCAAACGGAGCATTGGCTGGCTATCTTTATTTGGAAGGAATCATTTCTCAGCAAGAAACTACTCGTCTGAACATTGCCCAAGGGAATGCCATCGGCAGGCCTGGCATACTTCGTATCACGGTCATTCCGAATGAATCAAAGCCTGTGATCAAAGTGGCAGGCGCGGCGGTTATCACTATTCGCGGCGTGTTGACCTTATAAACCATCAGCTTGAATGGGAGGCATCTCGTTCAAGCTGATTTTACTTGAAATGATCTTTGACCACTTCGATCCATCTTTTAGCCGATGGGGATGCTGTTTTGAATGATTTGAACGCCAAGTTGATCTCACGATAGACGCTTGTCTCAAGTGGAATCACTTTCATATCAGACATCTGCGGCGGCAAAATGAATGTCGGAATGATGGTCACTCCGAGCCCTTCTTGAACCATAGAAATGAGCGTATTGTTGTCTCCAATTTCAAACAAAACTTGAGGCTTCACGCCTCTTTCTTTTAATAATTTCTTAATGAGTAGGTCACAGCCCGCTTTTGGCATAATGAATGATTCATCTTGTAACGAATCAACTTCTATCACTTTCTTCGTATGGAAGCGATGATTCTCTTGCATGAGCACCACCAATTCATCTTGGAAAAGTGGAACGGTTTCAAATTCTCTTGATGGCTGCGTTAAAAAACCGACATCAACCGTGCCAGACGCAATCCATTCCTCAATCTCCTCATAACCACCTTCATATAGCTCTACTTGGATATTGGGATACCTTTTTGTAAAGCGGTGAATTAGCTGTGGAAGCATTTTTGAAGAAAAACTGGAGAACGTCCCGATCTTGATACTCCCCACTTCCATCCCTTGAATCAACGCCGCCTCCTGCTCAAGCAATGCCGCATGGTGGATGATTTGCCGAATATGAGGCATCACCCGCTCACCTGCGTCTGTTAGCGACAGCCCGTTTCGATTCCGCCGAAGCAGCACAACCCCTAATTCCGACTCAAGCTTCGCAATATTATGACTGACTCCAGACTGCGTTAGTCCAAGCTTCTCCCCGGCTTTTGTAAAACTGCCGCACTCAACGACTGTTAGAAATACTTTGTATTGGAATGTGATCAGTTTGGTCACCTCGTATCTTCATATTGTAAATCGAAAAAATAACTCAACATGTCTAATTTATCTCGAGATTCAATTTTCACCTATAACCACTGAGATATTTTGCTAAATTTATGATACGATAATAGGCAAAAAGACTACAGGGGCTTGCTAAATGAGTGAACTTATTATTGAAAAACGCGATTTTATGACAGATCAAATTCTTTCTTTACGAACAACCGTATTTCATAATCAACCTATTGTCTATATTCTTTATGATGAAAAGAAGAAACCATCTGCTTATATTGGTCAGTCAGTCCAAGCTAGCAGACGTTTGAAAGACCATTTGAAAGACCAGAACAAGAATAAACTAACCAAAACCATTCTGATCGGACATGAACGCTTTCATCAATCTGCCTCTTATAATATTGAGACAAATCTCATAAACTACTTTATTGCAGAAAATCGTTTTCAATTAAAAAATGTTAGCCAGACACGATCGAGGGAGATGCACCATTATTATCAGAAAGACTTTTATAATGAATCTGTCTTTAATGAGGTATGGACGCAACTTCAAAAAGAGGAGATCGTTACTCATTCAATTGAAACATTAAAAAATAGAGATATTTATAAACTGTCTCCCTATAAAGAATTATCACCTCAACAAGTAGAAATTAAAAATGGAATTTTATCTTTTTGTAAAGAGCATATCAAACAGTCCGGTCACCATGTGATTTCGATAGAGGGTGATGCAGGAACTGGGAAGAGTGTTTTACTAAGTTCTCTCTTTAATACGATTCAAGATTTATCAAATGATATGGAATCTGTCTTAAACAAAAAGAACAATTATTTACTTGTGAATCATGCGGAAATGCTTAAAACATATCAAAACATCGCAAAGAGTCTGCCAAATCTGAAGAAGAAACAAATTATGAGACCAACCTCGTTTATCAATCAGATGACAAAGTCAGGTGATATGGCTGATATCGTGTTAATTGATGAAGCACACCTTTTATTAACAAAAGATGATAAGTACAATAACTTCCATTACCAAAACCAACTAGAGGAGATTATCAAACGAAGTAAAATCACCATTGTCATTTTTGATCCAAAGCAGGTACTCAAAATTAAAAGCTACTGGAATGAAAAATTACTCGAGGAAATAACAAACAGATACCATGCCAAGACTGTGAAACTTACAGAACAGATGCGTATGTATGCTGATACTGATACGTTGAAATGGATTGACCAGTTTGTCTCAAAACGATTATTAACTCTGCCTAAAAAACAGGAATCTTTCGAACTCAAAATTTTTGAGAATCCTAATCAATTTAAAACTGCCATTCAAGAAAAAGATAATGAAGTAGGCCTATCCCGCATTGTATCTACCTTTGACTTTTTACATAAAAAAGATGGAGCTGCCTATATCGTAGATGAAGACGGTATCAATATGCCCTGGAATTTTACAAATGATAAATGGACATGGGCTGAACATGCAGATTCAGTTAGAGAAGTGGGCTCAATCTATACGGTTCAAGGATTTGATTTAAATTATGTCGGCGTCATACTTGGCCCTTCTATCAGCTATGATGAAGAAAAGGATGAACTTCTCATAGACACGTCAAATTATAAAGATACAGGTGCATTCACAACAAGAAGTGACATGTCTGCAGAGGAAATCAAACAGGCAAAAGAAAAAATTATACTAAACTCGATTAACGTTCTGATGAAGCGAGGCATTCACGGGCTTTATATTTATGCAACAGATGAAAAATTGAGAAGGAAATTACAAGAGATAAATGAGGGAGGCAAATATGACTGAAATCAAAGATTTAATACATTCGATTAACCAATTTCGAGATGATCGAAACTGGAGACAGTATCATAATCCAAAAGACTTGGCCATCTCAATTTCGATAGAAGCAGCTGAACTGCTTGAAGACTTCCAATGGAAAAGTAATGAAGATGCTCTTGAGGCGAACGAAGAAAATATCAAAGAGGAAATAGCAGATATCTTAATATATTCTCTTATGCTTTGTTCAGATCTTCATCTAAATGTGAAAGAAATAATTGAAGAAAAATTAATAAAAAATGCAGAGAAGTACCCCATTGAAAAGTAAAGAAACATGATTCGTTCTACTGATTAATGAAGAAGAGTAATGTCCTACCACTCTTCTTCATTTCATTATGCTTTAAGAACATATTTATCTAATTCGTCGTTGTCGACGACGAAGACCTAGAGGCTGCTTCATCAGCCTTCACACAATCAATCGCAACAACGAGCGCAATCATCACAGGCTCCATTTCTTCTTTCAAAATATCGACCTTATAACTATCTCCCCATGTAAACCATTCCTTCTTCACCTGGCCGATCACTTCGCCGCTTTGCAGCACTTGGAAATTCATATCCCACCAGTTACCCTGCACTTCTACACCCGCAGCATCAATTGAATATTTTGCTTTAAAGAACGTAAACTCTTTTTTGATCGTCAATACTTCTTGACCACCAACTTCTACTAAAAATTTCGGTAAAAAGCTAAACATTTTCTTCGTAATCACAGCGATTTCATCTCGTTCTGTATTCAGAATGGTGAACGTCTTCGGTATCTTCATAAAACTGCCTTCGACCAAATACACATCGTTCTCCTGCTGATCCTTTACTGTAAACCTGCCGCTCAGACTAAATACTTTCTGCTTCATGTATAGTTGCTTCATACATACCTCCGATTAAATTCAAACTTTTATCAGTCATTTATCCATTCTTTATTTACATCTAATTATACCAAAAATAGAATGATCAAATAACATGTCAGAACTCATGCAAGTTATAATGGAAATATAAACAAAATTGTGAGGGGAACTCATGAAAAAAATCACGTTTTTTGATTGGACCATTCAATTACAAGCAAACTTAACGGCAATAACAGATCATGATGAAAAAAAGATGGTCATTTTAGAGCCATCCATTGAATTAAACGGTGTGATCTGGATAGATGAAAACAACGAGCTACAAATCAAACCTACTTGGGATTGTGTCATTACAATTGATCCAACCAACAAAACTCTAACAATCCGGCAAACAGAAGAAGTATTCGGAGATTTATACGAGTGAAAACAGGAGGATTTATGAAAAAAACTACTTTTTTTGACTGGAAAGTTCACTACCCTGAACATTTAACAGCAGTCAAAGATGATACAGAAAAGAAAATGGTTTTTCTAGAACAGACCGTTGAATTTAAAGGAATTATCCGTATTGATGAGAATAATGAACTGCAAATGAAGCCGACTTTTGATTGTGTCATTATTATTAATGCAAAAAACATGTCTGTCACAGTTTGTGATGCAGAAGATGTTGTAGGTTTGCCGTAGAAATTTAAAAGTCTCATTTGAGATGCATAACTCAAATGAGACTTTTTTTAGCGCATTTATTTAATAACCATTTACAAAATAAGCGATCGTCTCTAACTCATCTTCTTTCAGTTCTCTGTTCACATGTGCTTGATATTCACTCACGATTCTCTGCCGATCTCCACCATAAAGATCAGTGAATTTAGCAATGACCCTCAGTTTGTCTGTTTCCTGACGAAACTCCTCTTTTGTCCACGGTCTTTGGTGTGAAGGAATATACGTATCGGCGTCAAAAGCATCTAACTTATCTAAAAGACGCAAGATTTCTTTTACCGTATAATGTACTTTTTCAGCATACATTTTCGGATAAATGCAATCAGCAAGAAAAAGAATTTTTTCCTTTTTCACATACACGATCACTGAATCTGCGGCATGATCACCCCCAACATGCTGCACAACACAAGTGACCCCGCCAAGATCAATCTCCATCCGACGATCAAACGTCACATCCGGTAAAACGACCTGAATCTCTCGATGATTCTTATATTCTTCTTTTATCGCCTTCGCACAAAACTCAATCTCCGTTCCTTCCCTCACCCGCTCATCAATCGCCTCATCTGACCAAGAAAACGGAAGAAGCTTCTCCATTTCCTTTCTAGTCTTTGCAGAAGCAATTGAAACCGTATCAGGCAGCGCAGGCAGACCAAAAATATGATCCCAATGCCAATGCGTGAGGACAACCAGATCGGGAGAGGCGAGCTCATGCTTTAAAGTTGTTTGGATGAAATAGTTCGCATGATCTTCTGAGTTGCCGGCATCGATCATTAATGTTTTGTTATTGCCTACGACCATGCCTAGGATGGGGCGGTCGGTTCTTGATATTGGTGTGATGTAGGAGAAGGTTTGGCCTATTTTTTTGATTGTGTGCATGGTGTGCCTGCTTTCTATACTTATATCTTAATTTGAGTTGCTCTCAAAAAAAGAAATATTATATACTATGATTCATTGATATCCTCTTACTCCAAGTAATAAGTTTCATTTCAAAGTTATATAACAATAACCCCGTAGCATTTTTAATGACTTTTGTATTTTTACCATTAATCATAAATATTTTAATTACTGCTTGCTGAACTAAAAAATCTACAAAAAATATTTTTTTGTAAATATATAATTTTAATCACCTAAATATCATTAATCAGGTATATTTTCTTCTAATTTTTGTTTAATATCTATTATATGCTCACGAAATTCATTAGCTAATAATCTTTTAATATCATTATACCTATATTGTATTTCGATCCTTTGTCGTATTATAAGGTCTTTTTCGAGAATATTAATCTCCTTTTTAAAGGTTGCATTAAAATTAGTACCTGATAAATCAAATTCTGCTATTGCAGGCATATTATCTATGCCTTTAATAAACATGCGTAATGTATATCTTTTCATTATCTCATTGATTGCTTCGTCATTAGTTACAAATATTGGAATTTTATTGTCCCTTTTCACTTCTTGACAAACCTCTATAACCCAAGCCAGATCAATAGCAGCATTCCAGATACCTCTTATATAAGAATCCCTTTTTGAAATATTTTTCTTTTTAGTAATGTGGATCAGTCTTGTTATACTCTTCCCACTTTTTAATTTAAGTCCTCCAAAGCAAAGTATAGCTGTGCCCCTATGAACTAGGCTAATAAAATCAACCTCATTAGTCATAAAATTATAAAAAGACCTTAATTTTTGGAAATCATTCTTATTTTTATCACTCATAAGTTGTTTTATCTTGAGTGTAAAAACGTAAGATAAAATTAAATACGTTGATGTTTTTGAATTATCATGTTTAGTAATTAATGGTTTGAAAAATAATTCATAATTGTAAAAATTAGTACTAGATTTAAAAGGACCATCAGGATAGAGAACATCTTTTATAGGTAAATCTTCAATTAATTTGAAAGCTTTATCGACTCTAAGAAAAAATTTATCTGTATTTAAAGAATAATCCCCCAGAATATCTCTACAATTTTCATTTAGTGCGTTAAATATATCGAATTCTAATTTCCTTTCTCTTATGCACTTAATCATCTCAAAAAAATCTGTTAATAATTCATGATTATTATGATTATTCCAGTTGCTGATTGTACCAACTGGATCATCAAAATAATTTTCTAAATAAATATTTACATTAGAATCCATAATTAAAATAAAATCTTTAGGTTCTTTTTCTCTCAAAAAGTCGGCTAAATTTATAAAATTAACCATCTTAGAAGCAGGCGATGAATACATTAAATGCATTATTTCCCCTCATTTCATAGTTCATAACCATAGCCTATTATTAGAATTAATAATGCAATACATGCTTCAAACATATGATTGCTTCCACGTTTTAAATTTATTTTGATATAATTTCAGTTATCAATTATAACTGTAGTTTTAATAAAGCGGGGAAGAATTACTCTTCATACGTGAAGCTGATAGTTTGTTATTTGTTGCATCAACACTAGTAATAATTATATTAAGATTATACTTTTGATTGATCACTACAACATCTTTTTTCAATTCTTCTATTTTTTTAAATTCGTTTTTTTTAAATACAATTATCATAAATACCGCTTCTTTTATTTCCTCAGCAACTAAATATTTAAGCAGTTGCAAGTTTAATCCATGTCTTAATTTAGGGTTAGATGCCAACTTTACTTCGATTAAGATTCTTTCATTTACTCCTCTTGAAAGTTTAAAATCTATTGGACCTCTCCCAATATTCGCTTCTGGGGAAACGTCTATATTATTTGTTTGAAAATATAAGTAACAAGTTGCCATAAAAAGTAGCTGTACTGCTTTTTCATCTCTCGACTTATAATTTTCAGACCAAAGAAGTTTATAAGAACCGTGATTAACAATTGAATGGATAAAATTATCGATTCCTTTTTTAACCACAATAAAAAAGTCATCCTTTATAGTTACCTCGTATTTTTCTTCTTTTAATTCTTTTAAGCTTAAAAGATATTTATATTCTTCCTCAATATCAGGTGGCATTAAATCCACGTAATCTGCTAATACAACATCAAACTGAGATTCAAATTTTTTTGTTGGCATATCCTTAAATATTGATAAATACAGAGGGACATCTAAAAAGTCAAAATCTTGAAAGCAATTTTCAAAATAAAAATGAAAATCATTCAAATCCTCAATAATCCAATACATTTCCTCGTCTATTTCAGGTTGTTCCTTTCTTATCTCAGGTTCCACGGCATAGAAAAATAGACTTTCCCCATTATGAGTACTATAATCATCTTCAATCTCACTAGCTATATTAATAATTGAATATAAAGCGTATTCATGCAAAGGAGTAAGTGTATGAACGAAATAATCTTTACTCCACAAATATAAGTCTTTTGCAGCTTTTTTACACTGCTGTTCTTTAGTCTCATAGATTACCATAGGAAAAATATCAGAATAATCCTCATCATTAAATTCAAAATAACGCTCAATAAAATCACTTAGCTTTTCATTAGCATATTTTAATAAATCTTTAGTTAAATCAGCATAAATTTTTATCACTCTTAGCTCCCCCCTCTAAAAGCTTCAAAGCACTAATATTCAGTTTTTATATTTCTTTTAATTATAGAGATAATTGTAATTAGCTTAATAGTTTATTGCGATATTATTTTCGGTAGAATTCTTCAGTGTCAAAAAGGGTGAGTCTATTAAACAGAGTATATAGGAGTAAATATTTAAAGGTGTTTTTTTAATAGTTTTTATACCTTATATTTTTCCCTCCTACAACGCAAAGTTATTCGCTAATAGTGAATAGGCTAAATATATTTTTTAAAAACCCCACTCACTTAAGATTTTGCTCTCCGTGGTGCATCTAAATAAGATTTAAACTTATTTTTCATTAAGATACGCTTCAACAAGACCATGTCCACTGAAATACACTTGCTTATTTAAGTCATCAGCTAATGTTCTTAAAGATTTAGTAAAGAGTTCTCTATCACCCTCAAATAATAAAAGCACTTCCCAATCAGTTATTAGAGAACCTTCAGTTAAAAACTGCTCAATATGACTTCGATCACTTCTATAACCGAAACATCCACTAAAGTAATTGCTGTCACCTAAGTATCGGTGTTTTAATGAACGTAAAAATTCAAACAAATCGTAATGAATCATATATTCAACACTATCAAATGCCAATTGACTTTCTTTAAAAACCTCTTCCATGAAAGGAAAAGTAAACATTACTTCAATGGGTAAATGATATGGTCTTTCTGGTTGTAAGCGTTGAAAAGCATCATATAAATGTCTCCGTGGGGAAACATACCAAGAAAAATCTTGTCTACTATGGAGTCTATCTCTTACCTTAGGTTTCATCATAATTTCATCTAGAAGTTTATATTTTCTCCTCATAGTCAATGAAACTCCCATACTATAAAAAACAGCTTGCAGTGGTAGTTGTTTCAATCCTAGTAAAGAAACTCTGCCATCACTGTTTTTTATTGATGTAAATCTTTCTAAAGTCTCAATTAGTAATCGTTCTTGATAATTACCTTTTCCATAAAAAGCGAGTATTGAAGATAAAACGCAAATAGGTTTTACAATGACCTTTATTTCTTCAACCCATTGTTTCATGAGTTCAATAGTTGCTTCTAGATTTGAATCAAATTTATTAATTTTATTGATAACATCTCGTGATTCACTAGTAAACAAATCACGAATAGCCGATTCATTGCCATTTTGAATATAGTCTTTTAACCTCTTAATTTTGACTTGAGTATTTTCTGGATTAACTTTCTTCAACTTGGAAATGTTAAATACAGTTTCTTTTATTTCTCTGAAAAAATGGTCAGCACCTCCAGAGTCAATTATTAAATTGGCATCCCTAAAATTAATTAATTCTTCTGCTTTTTCATTTATTGTTTCAGAAAAAGAATGCCAGTACCATGAATACCTGCGTCCTTTAACACTTTTGATTGTGTCTTTTAATGCCGTATCCCACTCAGCCGACCAACCGGAAATTATTAATCCATAGTCATCAAAAATTTGTTGCAATAACACAGATAGATTAGTTGAATAACTCTCTAACTCATCGGTAATATTCTTAAACCTTGTATCTCTATAATCTCCATGAATTTTCAATATTGTACATTCAGCATGTGCTAAAGGCTTCATTCCTTCTATATCTGATTCGTGATAAAGCGTTTGATACTGTACATTTAATTCATCTAATGCTTGTTCAATTAAACGGTCAAAGTTTGTGGTAACAATTACTTTTATATAACCCTGTTTTACTAATTCTGCTATTGCCTTATGTGCTGCCGTTGGTACCTTTCTACCTTCCTTTAAGTCCTCTTCTGTAGGCTCAAAAAATTCTTTTAGTAGACCATTCCGCTCTGATGATGTTTTAGCTAGCATACCTATTACTTCATCGTATAAAGGTGGGGTTCCGAATTTTTCTTCATACCATTTAATCTCATCTTGCTCTTCTGAACCATCTACTAGCATAATTCTTCTGCACAGCTCTTTTAGAACGCCCCATCCTGTAGGGATACCTGATGAATAGGAAATACCCGAACCCAGCAATAAGGCATAAACACCTTGATTTGCTTCAACAGAAAATGATAATGACATTAATCTATCATTCAATTTAAAGTCCTCCTTCTAGTGCTATTAGAGCTGTTCATAGCCAAATTTTTTAAATAATGTATCTACTCGCTGCATGATATAATCATGTGCTCTTTCAGTAACTTGTAAATGGGACTTCTGTTTATGTGTATAGATAATTTCACTGAAGTTTTGATTTAATATTAGGATACAATTCTGTGTGAAGCTCACAAACTAGTTACCTTAAAGTAATACCCTTTTTAAATGGTACTCTTAGAAATTTCCCAATTAAAAGCTCAACATAAAAGCCAGAAGTGATTGCATAACCTACTATTATAGGGATACCATTGTCATAAATAATAACTTTAAAACCCCATTCACTTATGATAAGGCTCCCCCCGCACAATCCGAAACGCTCGATAAATCTGTTCCACCAGCACCAGCCTCATCAACTGATGCGGGAACGTCATCCTCGAAAACGACAGTTTCTCATTCGCGCGCTGCATCACAGCGTCACTTAACCCAAGCGACCCGCCTATGACGAAACATACTTTGCTTTTTCCGTATGTTGCCAGCTTATCTATTGTATCGGCTAATTCTTCGGAACTTTTCATTTTTCCTTCGATGGCGAGGGCGATGACGTGGGCGTCTGGATTGATTTTGCTTAGGATGCGTTCGCCTTCTTTGTCTTTGATGATTTTCATGTCTTGCTCGCTGAGGTGTTCGGGTGCTTTTTCATCCGCGAGCTCAATGATTTCTAGTTTTGCATAGGCTTGTAATCGTTTTGTGTATTCGGCTATGCCTTGCTTTAAATATTTCTCTTTTAATTTTCCTACTGTGATAATTGATATATTCACAGGTCATCCCCACCTTAAGAACAAGTTATTCATATAAGTTATCAACAATTGTGGATAAAATTTGTGTATTTTGTGTCCGATCATTCGTTCCCCACTATATATATTGCAGGTTCATCGCACAATTCACAGGTTGTGGATAAACTGTGTGTATGTTCGATTTTTCTGAATTCCGGCGGCGTTTCGTGATCATCTATGTACATGTCTAGTACGGTTTCTATGTGTTCTGCGCAAGCATAAAGTGGTTTGTTCATAAGTTTCTAATTCCTCCAATATATTGTTTCGTTATTCACAAGTGTTTCGCTCATTGTTCAATATAACCGATTTATTCACATGTTAATAGTCTTTTACTATTTTCCACAACTTTTATCCACAAACAAAACAAAGAAGCCTCCACTCCTGTGAAGGCTTCCTTCTATCAAAACGGATTATAAAATCTCGTTCCTCTAACAAATGTAATCACTAACGACACGATCAGCACCACGCCAACAAACAATAACGCAGCATAATCTGCTTTTTGAAAGTCTTTCGCTGTAAACCATGTGCGCTTTTTATGCTTTCCAAAACCGCGCAGCTCCATCGCATTACTGATGGTCTCAATCCGCTCTAGGCTAGAAAATATCAGCGGCATCACAATCGACAGCGCATTTTTGATCCGTTTCCCCAGTTTTTCATTCTTCGATAAATCAATGCCTCTTGCTTGTTGAGAAATTGCGATCGTTCGAAAATCACGCTGAATATCTGGAATGTAGCGTAGAGCAATCGCAACCGCATACGAAATCCGGTAGCTGACCCCGATTCGGCTGAGCGATGAGGCAAATTCACTTGGATTTGTTGTGACGATAAATAAAAGCGCTGCTGGCATGACCGTCACATATTTGAGTGTAATATTCAACTGATAGAAAAGCTGTTCAAGTGTGACGTTGTACCAGCCGGCAATATGAAATAGTTCATGCTTTGCTCCGTAGATCGCGACTCCTTGCTGGGGTGCAAAGATGTAAATAGCGATGTTGTTGATGACTAGGAAAATTGCCAGGACGATCACCACGAAGGAGATATCACGAAATCGCACATTCGACATCTGAAAGAATACGACACTGGCGGCTAACATAAAGACTAACACGCCTGTATCATACGTGAGCATCGCTGCGGATGACCAGAGGATAAAGCAAATGAGTTTGGTTGCCCCTGTCAGCCGGTGAATCGGCGACGGGCGATCGATATAAGACAGCATGTCTACAGCCATGTCATTCGTTCCTTTCTGTCAACCTCAATGAAGCGATCCACGAGTTCATTTGGATTTGGCCAGTCTGCTTTAAGCGCCAGTTCATACAGCGATGTTTCCTTTAAGCTCGCCTTTTGGACAAGCAGTTGATCTGTCAGCACTTTGGCTGGTGTATCATCTGCGATTTTTTCTCCATCAGAAATGACAATGGTTCTTGTCGTATATTCGAGCATCAAATGCATATCATGTGTGATCATCAAGATCGTGACACCCTGCTGATTTAATTGCTCTAAAAACGTCATCATCTCTGTGTAATGTCTAAAATCCTGTCCGGCGGTTGGCTCATCTAAAATCATGATTTCTGGCTCTAATACAAGAATTGATGCGATCGTGACGCGCTTTTTCTGTCCAAAGCTGAGAGCAGAAATCGGCCAGTTCCGAAATGGGTATAAGCCGCATACTTTTAAGACTCGCTCCACCCGTTCCTTGATGTCTTCTTCCTTTACGCCTCTTAAAACGAGACCAAATGCGACTTCATCAAAAATCATTTGTTTAGAAATCATTTGATTTGGGTTTTGCATGACGACGCCGATTCGTTCGGAGCGCTGTTTGATGGTGTCTCCTGTGATGTCATCACCATTTAGATGAATGGTCCCTTTCGTTGGCTTTTCAAACGCGCAGAGCACCTTGGATAGTGTCGTCTTGCCTGCGCCATTGGCTCCTGCGATGCTGATCATTTCTCCTTTTTTGACGGTAAAAGAGATGTTGCTCAGCGAATTTGGTCTTGTTGGATAGTCAAAGCTCAACTCGCGCACTTCTAGTAAATCCTGCGCTTCCTTCTGCTCGACTGACGGCTCAGAGGCTTCCATCCACTGCTCGATTTTCATTTTTGCCTCATCATTTAAGGTAAGATGCTGTAAATTCGCGATCTGATCTCCAGGTGTAACTGGAATACCTGCATATTTCATGGCTTTTACATATAAAGGCTCACGTAAATACGCCGCTTCTAATACATTTGAGGCGAGCAATTCATCTGGTGTCATGTCCGCTGCTATCGTGCCGTCATTGACGACGATGATGCGATCCACCTGGCGGAAGAGGACGTCCTCTAATCGGTGCTCAACCATCACGACGGTTTTTTTCGTTTGTTTTTGCAGTCGATCAATGAGATCGATCACTTCTTTGCCTGTAGCGGGATCAAGGCTTGCGAGTGGTTCGTCAAACAGCAAAATGTCGACTTCGTTAACAAGTACGCCTGCGATGGCGACACGTTGTTTTTGACCGCCTGACAGCTCATGTACGGATGATGCCAGCTTGCCATCTACCTCTGTTAATTTTGCTGCTTCTTCGACACGTGCTTTCATTTCTTCGCGTGTCACTTGATCATTTTCAAGTGTAAATGCGATGTCTTCTCCAACGGTCAGCCCGATAAATTGTCCATCAGGGTCCTGCAGCACCGTTCCGACGAGCTGTGAGAGGGAGAAAATGTTCTCTTTCTCTGCATTCTTCCCTCCGATGTGAAGACTTCCTTCCATAGAACCTTTATAAGACGCAGGAACTAGCCCATTGATGCAATGGGCTAGTGTGCTTTTTCCCGATCCAGACGGGCCTGCGATGAGGACTTTTTCGCCTTCATAGATGGTCAGGTTAATATCTTTCAATGTCGGTTCTGCCTGACTGCGATATTGGAATCCGAAATGTTCGAATTGAATCATCGGTTTCTTCATTTATGTGTTCCACCTTGCTTCATGATGTTTCTTTCGATAGACTGCCGCTTTTGCTTCTCGTTTTCGCATAAGCCGCAATGATGATGGTTCCTAGTACACCGACTGTGATGATGTTTGAGATTCCCGCCACGATGCCTTGAACAAATACTTTGTTCGCAGGTTCTGCATAGATCACAATGTCGAGTACCGGGGCAATGACAAACCAGCCCAATGCCTGTGCGCCTGCTTGTACGGCATTGAAGAGCGTGATTTTTTTCCAGCCAAAGTCGCCCTCTTCTACTTTTAAACGGTTCGAAATCAAGCCAATCAATAACCCAACAACACCTGAAACGATAATCCAGCTCCACCAAGGGCCAAATGTGGTGGCATCTTTAATAAGATGACCAATAAACCCAATCAGTGCGCCTGCAACAGGACCAAATAGCACGGCCATTAATGCAAGGAATGCGTACGAGGTTTCAATTTGTGTATTCGGAATCCCAGTTGGAATGGAGACGAATCGTCCTAAAATGACAAAGACGGCTGCGCCAATTCCGATGGCAACGACAGTTTTCGTTGAAAGTTGTTTACCTGCCATGATGTATCCTCCTCTTATTCGTATATAATGCGCGGAGCTTTGCGAATCGAAAGGCGCCAGCCTGTGCCTGTTCCGATGTTATAAGCCTTTGCAAATGACCCTTGATTGATCGCCACGCCTAAATGATCGAGTGAATTGACATATACGAGTGGTTCGCCTACCTTTAAATCGGCAAAAGATCGTCCATAGGTCATGATATTTTTATACACATTTTTTGGCCCGTTGGCAATGGTAACTTCTATTGCATCCCCATAATTGATTGAAAGCTGCTCAAATAGCGTATGATGAATGTTTGTCCAAAGGTTTCCGAACCTCACATCTAAAATATCAATCGTTCCTGTGATGACCTCTTCTTTCGCATAAGCCTGTACGACTGGAAGGTGAATAATATCATCAATATCCGCCTTTGGCCCAACCTCTTCAAAAGAAATCTCACCTGAAGCGATTCTCGCCCCTGTATACGCGTAAATATCTCTCCCGTGGAATGTATGTGATTTTCCCGACTTCGGCAGTCGGTTAATGGTTTCATCTAAATAACGGGCTTCCGCTATGCCAATATCCTGTGCGACGTGCGTGAGTGTCCCGTTATCTGGGGTAATGATGTAGTGCGAGCTTGTGGTTTTGACGACAAGACTCTTTCTTTCTGACCCTACGCCTGGGTCAACGACGGATACGAATACCGTCTCTTCTGGCCAGTATGTAACGGTTTGGAGCAGGCGGTAAGATGCCTCCCAAATGTCATACTGCGGAATATTGTGTGTTAGATCAAAAAGCCGGATGCTGCTGCTGACCGTATTTGCCACTCCGTACATAGCGCTGACTGCTCCATCATCAATACCGAAATCTGATTGTAAAACCAATGCATGTTCACTCATGTCAATCTCCCTTTCATTTGAAAAAATGGATGTGGTGTTTCACGTGGAACATTTGAACATTTGTATGAAAAAAGTGGACAATAAAAAATACCCCATCCTTATCTTTGAATCATAAGGACGAGGTATTTGTCTCGTGGTACCACCTTTATTTACTGTTTGCTCGCGCTAAACAGCCTCTACAAGTACAAAGCTCCAATCTGGCTCATATACTGTGGTTTTGATAACGAGTACCAACTCTCGTCGTGTCCTACTAATATCATAGATATGTTCAGCACGAGGCTCAGAGACCATTTTTCAAATCATTATTTTTGCTTCTTTTCAGCTGCCGAAGCTCTCTGTGGAAAAATTGATGATTGTACTTTCTCTCGTCATTGCCTGTTTAACTATCTTGAATTAAAGCTATCATACATGATGTTTTTTGATAAATCAAGATATTTTTCTGAACATTTTCAAAAGTGAGTCAACCGGTGTTGAAAGAGTCTTCTTTTTATAAAATTTAAACAAATGTTAAAGAGCGAGATATGGTGTCTTTCCTTTCTAGCGGTATAATAAAGATGAAGGGAGGTACAGCGTGTGTGGACCATCTGTATGAATGAGTTTAAGCAGCTCTTCAAAAGCACAAAATCCATTTTAACAATTGTTATTATTTTCATTTTATCTACTTTTGTTTCAACTCTACCGTTTATTGCTGCTCATCAGGACAAATGGGAGGCAAAGGATCCTTATTCCATTGGGAATGAACTGGTGATGTCGTTATTTGGTTTCTTCCTTATTTTCTTATTGTCTCACGATATTTTAAGCCGAGAAATTCATTTGAAAACCATTCGTTTTCTCGTCAGTAAAACTACTCGTTTGAACATTATTATCGGGAAATATCTTGGACTGATGCTGTTTTGGCTTAGCTGTATTATGACGACATACGTACTGAATATGGTGATTTCACATCGTTTTCTGTTCTCTGATGCGTTAAAAATCTTAACCTTTATCAGTGTCGGTATCTCATGTGCTTTATTTTTGTCCATGCTCTTTCCAACCCCGCAGAAATCAATGTTTGTTGGGATGTTGTTTTCCTTTCTTTTCCCAATCGTCAGTATGATATCTGTTCTTTCTTCAGAACGATTGATTCATTGGTTCCAATATATGACGCCTTATTATTATGTGCGCTTGAGTGAGCCGCTGACCTATGTACTCATGAATACAGCATTGACCGTTATCTTACTCATTGGAACAGCACTCCTATTTCAAAGGAGGGATGTCTAAATGCTACATACAAAAGAACTCACAAAAAAATATCGGACAAAAGTCGCGATAGATCACATTACCCTTGATGTCAATCAAGGTGATATTTTCGGGCTCATTGGACCGAAGGGTTCTGGTAAGACGACGTTTTTCAATATCATTACGGGAATTTCCCGGCCAACCTCTGGGACGTTTACGATGATGAATATGCCTTCATTAAAAAAGGTGAGGCAGCATATCGGTGTTCTGCCTGAATATACGGATTTATATGAAGGGCTTACGGCACTTGAACATATTGCCTACTTATCAAAAATCACCGGAACGCGCCAGAAAACGAGTGATTATGAAGAACTGCTCGAATTTGTCGGCTTAGATCGCTATCATCAGGAAAAGGTCGGTTCCTTCACACCTGGTATGAAGAAACGGCTCGGCATGGCGCAGGCTATCGCCCATCGACCTGAATTTATTTTACTCGACGAGCCTTTTGCTGATATCGACGCAGATTCGATCTTGCACATCCAGCAGGTCATTGACACGTTAAAACATGAAGGGAAAACCGTCTTTTTAACGGCTGACCGCCCAAGGTTCACAAATAGTATCTGTACAAAAACTGCTTTTATTTCTGAAGGAAAATTAGTGTCCCTCCATACACATCCTCAAGAGAAAACCATCACATCCTCAAACATACGTGCAACCTTCAAGCATGCGTGGATTGATGATGAGGTGAAGCCTGTTCTCACGCAGTACTTACAAACTGTTGGAACAGATCTTGTGATCAGTGATGACGAGACCTCATTGTTGATTCGTTCAGAAGCCCAAGTCCCATCGATCATCCGTGCTTTCGTGAAATGCAAAGTTGATTTATACAGAGTCACGGCTCAGGATGCCATGAGCACCTCATAAAAAGTACCGTACGCGATCCGCACGGTACTTCTTCTTTTTTATAAAGGTTTACTCATATAGATTCCAGTTTCTGCAAATCCGGTCTTCTCGTACAGTGAACGGGCAATTTGATTGTGAGCAAAAACATGAAGCGAGAGTTTCTGCACGCCTAATGACTTTGCTTGCTCCTCTAATGCAGCAATGGCCTGCTTTGCAAAGCCTTTGCCTCGATAGGCTTCGAATAAGAAAAAGTTATAAATGAATCCTTCTTTCTGCGGATGATTGGGGTCATAACAAAGCCAAACCCAGCCAATCGCTTCTTCCCCATTTAAGAAATTCCATAGCTCATGATGCTCTGTCTGCAGACCTTCGGGAAGTAGCCGATCAAATTGTTCTTCGGCGTTTGCAAGTGATTCTTCCTTCTCCCAAGTGCCTGCGAGTACCTTTTCTTCTGCGTACCGCTGAATGGCCTTCTTCATCAATACATCGTAATCCGTTTGTGACATTGGTTGTAGTGTAACCAATCGTACCGCCCCCTTTCCTCCATCATATGATGAGCATGCAATAAAAACCAGTCCCCTCAAGGAACTGGTTAGCCACCGAATCGGTCGGTTTGAGAAAGTTTGATCTCTACTGATTTTTTCTTTCCACTTCGGTAAAACTGCACCTTTACCTTGTCGCCGACTTTCTTTTGATATAAATACTTACGAAGGTCTACGATATTCTGTACACTCTTGCCATCAAAGGAAGTGACGACATCCAGCTCTTTTAGTCCCGCTTTTCCTGCCGGAGACAAAGGCTCGACACTCATCACGACAACCCCTGATGTGACGTTAGACGGCAGCTTCAGCGTTTCCTGCCAGTGATAGCTCGCAATATCAGCTAATGATTTCATGCCAACGCCTAGATACGGACGCTTCACCTCTCCGTAGCGCTCTAAATCCTCTATGACAGGGATAACGAGATTCGCCGGGATAGACAGTCCAATACCTTCTACCTCTGATTCAGCAATCTTCATTGAGTTGATGCCGATCACTTTTCCGTCCATATTGATCAAAGCACCGCCGCTGTTGCCTGGATTGATGGCGGCATCTGTTTGCAGTACCTCCGCATTCCAATCCGCCTGTCCGTCTCCATTCGAGTCCACAGGAATTGCACGTTCCGTTCCAGAAATGACACCTTGTGTGACAGAGCCTGCGAATTCAAGCCCTAATGGATTTCCAATGGCGATAACTGGCTCACCGGGCTTCACATGATCTGAATTGCCAAAGGCGGCGGTCTTCTTGATCTTATCACTTTTGACGGTGAGAACCGCTAAATCCATAAGCTGATCGCTTCCGACAAGATTGGCGCCAATTCTTGTCCCATCCTGAAGACTCACTTCAAGCTGATTGGCACCTTTGATGACGTGATGGTTGGTCACGATATAAAAGGTGTCACCCTTTTTCTTATAAATCACACCTGACCCGCTGCCTGCCTCTCCGCCTTCTTCCCAAAAGCTCGACTTTTGGATATTAATGACGCCGACAACCGTATCCGACATATGAGATACGACTTTTGTGACCGCATCATTGACGTTCACATTGACGGTCTTTAAAGGGCCCTGTGCTGCTTGCCCATCTCCGTTCTGCTGCCACCCAAAGGGACTGCCGCTCTGTCCTGACACATAGGGGAAAAAGAATCCCATTAAAAAAGCTCCTACCAATACACCGATCAGACCAGATAGGAAATATCCTTTTCTGCTTCGTCTCGGCTTCCACTCTACATCGCGATAATCCACTATGTTTCCTTCCTTTCAGTGAATAGATGATGTATATAGTGTTGGTAAGAAGCCCTTATCTTAATCATACGATTGTAAAAATCATACGGCGCAAAGCGGGGTTGCTTTTTTCGGGTCCGTATCATATAAATCAAAGCCATCCCCGACAACAAAGCCTTTCATCTCAAGCGTCTGCTGGACGGCCATACGGGCTAAATCCTTCATGTTGTTGTCTTGACTCAAATGAGCCAAGTAAATGCGTGAGGTGGCATCTCCAATGACATCTGTCATCGCAAGAGCCGCATCTTCATTTGATACATGTCCGACATCGCTCAGAATTCTGCGCTTAATGCTCCACGGGTATCGGCCCATTTGCAGCATACCGACATCATGATTGCTCTCAAATACAAATGTATTGGCTGACTGAATGATCCCTTTCATACGATCACTCACATAGCCTGTATCCGTCATTAGGGCAAGTTTGCGCCCGCAATAATGGAACACGTAAAACATGGGCTCAGCCGCATCATGTGAGACGCCAAAGGACTCAACATTGAGACCGCCAAAGGATTGGACGGTTTCCATATCAAAATGGAATTTTTGCTCTGTGTCAATCTTCCCGATATGAGACTCCATCGCCTTCCATGTTTTCGCATTTGCATAGACAGGGAGCTTGTACTTTCTTGCCATAACACCGAGCCCTTTAATATGATCTGAGTGCTCATGTGTCACAAAAATGCCGTCCAAGTCCTCAGGCTTGCGGTCGATTTGACCAAGCAGCTCGACCATCTGTTTGCCGCTTAACCCAGCATCCACTAAAAAGGCATGCTCGTCTGTTTCTAAATAAAAAGCGTTCCCCGTACTTCCGCTCGCTAGTACACTGAACTGCAAGCTCATGTTCTCTCACTCCATTGAGGATTTGTCATCTTTCTCTATATGATCAAGTGTTGAGCCATCAATGGCATTGATCAAATATTCTTCTTCTGTCTTTTTCTTTGAACTAGCTGATACGCCTTCAAGCTCGACTCGCCATACAGGCACCATGACCTGCGTGCTTGCACCTGGGTATTGCGTATAGTAGCCCAGCTCTACCTTTTTCACGGTCGTGTTTTGGCTCAGCATGTTTTGCGTATATAAATCCTTCACAGTTTCAAGCGCTGGCACTAGGGTTTCTTTTCTCACTTCATTAATCGATGTCACCATCGACTGCTGATACGATACGACCTCGTTTTTATCATTTAGATCTAGGGTGATTTTTCCGATGGTTTCGGAGTCATCAAGCCCCTCTTGGAAAATGTATTTCCCTTTATACGTTTGGAAAAAGACGATTTTCCCTGTCTCTTCATCAATACTCCACAGCTTATAATTCTTCCCATCCAGCAAACGCTGGTTCACAAGGTTTGCCGCCGCTGTTTTCATATCTTTTTTCGGCAAGGCCACTGGTTTATTGAAAGTCATTTCAAGCAGCGTGACAGGATCATCTTTGTCTCTTTTCGGGAATGTGCTTTTCGCCTTTTGATCAGCTAATTCGTCAACATCCTTTTTCGTATATTGCTTCTTTTCAGCTGTAATGCGATAGCCAATCTTCGCTTCATCTGATAGATTGCCATATTTGATCCCGTCTGCCTTCATTTCTTCCAGCGTATCCGTTTTTTCGATAATCGCAAAATGATCGGTTGATCGTTTTTCAAAGTATTGAAAACCTAGAAAGATATCGAGAACGAGAAAGGCTAGGATAAAGATCGTTTTGGTCTTATTCCACTCCATGATTCTCGCTCCCCTCTGTCAACAAATCATGCGATAGAATCACGGTTTTGCCATTGTATTTCATGCACCATACTGGCTCCAGCCAGACAAACATCGCTTGATCTTGATCTGATGCGGTGGAAACAGCTTGATAGGCCGGGAAAATTTGTTCAATTTTCTCAAGGTCATCATATTTCGTCTGCTTGACGATTAAGTCTTTCAACTCTGTCCCATTCATCAGCTTGACCTGTTCGCTCTGACTCGCTTTGTTGCCTAGAATATAGTTTGGACGCTTGTAATTCAAGATGTCGTCATTCGCCCACTGTACTTCAAGAGAGGTCATCCCAAATGGGTGCTTTGTACTGTTGACGATCGGTAGGCCATCCATAAACATATTAAAGGAAAGCTGCTGGTTGCTATTGATGCCAAAGTATTGATAGTCATCGGTAAAGCTCCCCGTATCATTGAAATACTTCACACTTCGCTTGATCAAATCGCCCGTTTGGAAAACGGTGCTGCTGTTGATATTGCGATGTTGATATTGGATGCGGTGGTCTTTTTGATTGGCTTCAAGGCGGCTTGTGCCATCTGTGTACACCGTTCGGTTTAAATTAGACTCCTCGCCGACTAGACTCGGATCCGTAAACAAAGCGTCCTTGAATTTGCTTGTCTTAATCGTTTCGATAAAGAACATTTTTGCTTCAAGCTGCTTTTGCTTTCTCGGAAGGAGGAAATCTCGTTTCGAATTCGCTGAGAATGTATAGAGATCATAGTGCGGCATCTCGTTTTGAGCAGCTGCGATACTGTCCATGAGATTCCGATAGTTAGCGGATTCTATTGTCAGCTCAAGCACCGTTTCCTTGCTGTATGAAACCAAATAAACTTTCTTATTGGCCTTGTCCTGCTGGGAGAACGGCACAATCATCCGGTCAAACGAATTGTATTCAATGGACTTATTCGGCCATTTAAACAACGCTTGGAAAATATCAATCGGAATCGGGTCATTGAACACAAGATCCAATGTCTTCCCCTGTCCTCCGCTTCCATAGAAGAAATTCTTAAATTTCTGCTCCGAATATTGATCTGACACATCCGAAATCTCTTTCACATCCCAAAGGCTCACATCATTCCAGAAGTTTTGAAAGAGTTCCTTTTGATCCACTTTAAAATGCTCCCCATTTGAATGGATGAACATCTCCCGCGGCTTCACGACATCAATGAGGCTTCTAGGCTCATCGCTTGATATCTTCTTCGTTTCCACGACCTTAGTGCCGGCATCTGCCTGGTCCTGCATGACGGGCTGGAACATCCAAATATTCCACGTAAACACAAGACTGATCGCAATTAGGATTGTCAATATTATGGTTTTAAAGGTCTCACGCTTCATCCCAATCATCCTCTTGTTCTTCATTGTACGGAAGGGTAAAGGTCACTGTTGTTCCTTTTCCTTCAATGCTGTCAGCCCAAATATCTCCGCCATGAGCCTGAACCATTTCTTTTGCAATCGCAAGGCCTAGGCCGGTTCCGCCAAGTTTTCTTGTTCTCGCCTTATCCACTCGATAAAAACGTTCAAAGATTTTATCCATATCCTTCTTCGGAATACCGATCCCTTCATCTTTGACGCTGAATAATACAAGACCATTCTCCTCATCCAGATCAACGGTAAACATGATATGTCCACCCTCTGGCGAGTATTTCATAGCATTGGAAATGATATTATCGAGCACTTGTGTGATTTTATCTTGATCAATTTCCACATATATTTCACGTTGCGGAAGATTGCGAATAAACTCGACATGCTGCTCCTTTGTCATTTCAAAACGATCAATGACCAATGAGATAAATCTGATAAAATTCGTCCACTCACGGTTGAATTGATAATCCTTGCTGTCGAACTTAGACAGCTGCAGCAGGTCATTAACAAGCCGGATCATGCGCTCTGTTTCATTTTGCGTAACACTGAGGAACCTTGGCGCAAGCTCTTTATCACCAATTGCGCCTTCAGCCAGAGCCTCAAGATAGCTTCGCATCGTCGTTAGCGGTGTGCGCAGCTCATGTGATACGTTTGCGACGAATTCACGGCGTTCTGCATCGATTTTCTCCTGCTCTGTGACGTCATAAATGACCGCAATTAAACCATCAATCTTCCCATGCTCTTTCTGAATCACTGAGAAATTGACACGCAAAACAGACAGCTGATCTTCGCGTTCGATTTCTATCAGCATGGAATCTTGATTTTCGACTAAATCTTCAAAGGTATGCGTGTCCTCGAGGCCCAGTAAGGACGTGATCGGCATCTCTAGTGCTGTTTCACGTGAAACATTCAGAAGCTCTAATGCTGGGCTGTTTAATAGAATAATGGCACCGTTTTGATTCGTAGCAATGACGCCATCCGTCATATAGGCAATGACCGAAGAAAGCTTTTTCCGCTCACCCTCCGTCATCAGCTGCGCTTCCTCCAGCTCTCTCGTCAGATGGTTAAAGGTTGTCGCAAGCTGGCCAATCTCGTCATGTCCATACTTTCGAACCTTTCTGGAAAAGTTCCCTTTGGCGAGCTCTATCGCTTGCTTTCTCATATCCGAGATTGGGTGTGTAATGGTTCTGAATATGAATATACCAAGTAGAGCGGTTATCCCAAGGGCGAGCAGCGTTCCCGTTGCCAAAATCGTATTAATGGTTCGCATTTGGTTAAAAACACTTTCCATGGATGAGACCACATAAATGACACCAACGGTTTCTTGGTTCTCATTTTTCACGGCTGTCGCTGATATGCGGACTCGTTTATTCGATTCTGGGTCATAGAATTTTTTCTCGTAGTCTTTGCCTACTGCGAAAATACGGCTAATGATTTGATCTGTGATTTTCTTGCCGGCAATCTCCTGACTGCCGTTATTCACAGAGGCAATCACCTCTCTGCTTCCGTCAATATAGCTGACTTCAGAAATTTCATTAGACTCATCTTTGTTGTTAAAGTCGTTTAATATCTTTTGAGCATCCTCTTTTAATTCTGCCTTGCTTTTCGATGAATCTTGTTCTAGGTAATACGATAACGAGTAGATTCGCTGATTCAAGGAATTATCATATGAATTAATTAAGGACTGCTCTAGCTGCTTCACAAAGTACACGCCAATGATCTGCATGGCGACGATGATCAGCAGCACGTAAATTAAGGTCAATTTAAAGTGAATCGAGCGAAAAAAACCTACTTTATTCATAAGAATCTTAGTCCTGCTCTGGGTTTCTTAAATAGTAGCCGACGCCTCGTCTTGTCACGATCCAGCTCGGGTGGCTAGGGTTGTCTTCAATTTTCTCACGAAGACGGCGGACGGTAACGTCTACTGTACGGACATCCCCGAAGTAATCGTAGCCCCAAACGGTTTGCAGCAAGTGCTCACGTGTCATGACCTGTCCGATATGTTTCGCTAAGTAATGAAGCAATTCGAACTCACGGTGCGTCAATTCAATCGTTTCCTCGCGCTTAGACACTACATACGCATCTGGATAAATGACAAGTGATCCAATTTCAATATCATTTGATTCAGATTCTTCCTCTGTCTGCGGCGTAGCAATTTGTCTTCTCAAATTCGCTTTCACACGGGCAAGCAGCTCGCGCGTGCTAAATGGCTTCGTCACATAATCATCTGCGCCAAGCTCAAGACCGATGACTTTATCAATTTCAGAGTCTTTTGCTGTCAGCATGATAATCGGCATGTCATATTTCTTTCTCACTTCACGGCATACCTCAACGCCATCTTTGTTCGGTAGCATAATGTCGAGCAGAATAATGTCCGGTTTGATTTCTTCTACCATTTCAAGGGCTTCATTGCCGTCATATGCACAATGAACCTCATAGCCCTCTTTTCTTAAGTTAAATTCCAATATATCAGCAATCGGTTTTTCATCATCTACGACAAGAATCTTTTTTTCCATTGTGATTTCCTCCTGCATTTTTAGCATCTATGTCATTCTATTTTTGCATGTCTCATCAGACCTTTTTCATTTGAGCAAAAAAGGCTCACTGTCTATTATAACGCTTTACGTGGCAAAGATAAAAATAATAACGGCTTTCTTTTCTAGTAAACGTTGGATAGGAAGACAATGCTCAAAAAAATGATGGTTTTTTTCCTTTTTTATTGAAACTTTTCCAGTCATCGATCGTCTATATAGATGTAACGTCTTCTTCTTATGGAGCCGGGCCCTACCTAGGTCCGGCTTCTCCCTTTTTATGCCTTTTTTTCATAAAATAAAAACGCACCTGCGATTGCAGATGCGTTTGGAAGTGGCTCGGGACGGAATCGAACCGCCGACACACGGATTTTCAGTCCGTTGCTCTACCAACTGAGCTACCGAGCCATCATCAAAAAGATGAATAAGTATAAATGGCGGTCCGGACGGGACTCGAACCCGCGACCTCCTGCGTGACAGGCAGGCATTCTAACCAACTGAACTACCGGACCTCAGTAACTTGCCCGAAAAAGCAATCGTGGTGCTCTTTCAAGCAAGTGAGGAAAAATTAGCTTAACGCTAAAGTAAATCAATGACCCGTACGGGATTCGAACCCGTGTTACCGCCGTGAAAGGGCGGTGTCTTAACCGCTTGACCAACGGGCCAATACATGGTGAGCCATGAAGGACTCGAACCTTCGACCCTCTGATTAAAAGTCAGATGCTCTACCAACTGAGCTAATGGCTCTCGGTTTGTGAAAAGTAATTCTGAAGAAGTTGTATTGCGTCAAACCAATCGCTTTAAAAAAGCTGGAACATCGCATCCTAACAAGTTTCAGAGACCTTTGCAACAACGAGATTTATAATATCATAGAGTAATTACATATGGCAATACGTTTTTCGACATTTTTTTAAAAAAAGTGTCGGATTTGAAATCTCATGCCAAATCTCTTCTGCTTGCAACCGCCTTCATTTTTACTGCCTCTTTTCATGACCTCTGCCTATTCAAGCACATAGAAACGTTTTAGACCGCTCGAAATTGGTTATACATGAAACAAGTAACATTGTGATTGAAAAAGGAGGAAGCAGTATGAGTTCATTTAAATTAGGAGATAAAATGCCCAATTTTTCACTTCCAACCATTCAGGGCGAACATATTGATTTTCACAAACATTTAGAGGAGCATCAAAGCTGGCACCTCATCGTCTTCTTTAGAGGCTCATGGTGCCCAGTATGTGTAGAAGAATTGAAAGAGCTTGAACAGCAGCAATCATACTTTCAAGACAAGGATATCCACTTAATGGCGATTTCAACGGATCATTCTGATGACTTGAAGGAATTTGCCGATAAAGAAGGACTATCCTTCCCAATCATGTCTGACAAGGACCTCACTTCATTAAAAGCATATGAAGTCCACTATCACGGAGAAGATGCTCCTTATGAAGATCACGGAGTGCACGGGGAACCTGCCTATTTCTTACTAAACGAAAAGGGCCAAGTCCTCTATCAGCAAAGACAAACAAGTCCGTTTGGCAGACCGCATGCCAACGAACTGCGCAAAATCATTCAGTACATCCGCAAAAACTTAAAAGGTCAATATAAAAGCTGAAATAAGAAAGAAGCCCTTGTCATGAGGGCTTCTTTTATGAACGCGTTTTATTATATAGCCAGTCTGCGGCGAAAAATACAAGGAGACCCGACATGAGAATCACAAAGGTGACGGGTGGTTTATCATCCTGAAAATATGAGTACAGCGAATGTCCTCCTAATGCGAGAAGATAAAAGATAAATGCCGGTCCTGCTGCTTTATGTGCATTCGCTTGTTCTTTTTTCGTACTTTTTTTGAAAAACATTGTAACGATTCCCCTTTATGCTGCTTTCTTCTTCGTCACCCGGAGAAGTGCCTGCGAACGAATATATTCCATTGGACCAATTCTCCAAACCTTTAGACAACATGCTGATATGGCGATTTGCAGAAGAGAAATGAGCAGCCATGCCAATACGATAAGAGGGGAAGTGATTTGCCCGCCAAGACCCAATCCCCAGCTATAAAAAAGAACCGAGCAGATGACATTTTGCAGGATGTAACAGCTGAGCGCCATTTTCCCTACATATTCAAACCAATTCCACATGAACCATGACTCCGTGCGTGCTAGAAGCTTCGCCACGACAGCAATATAGAAAAGAGAGAGGAATGGCGAAAACGCATAGCGCACCACGAATTCCACTAGTTCATTCGGAACGAAGACAAGTGCATTCAGCGGCAAACCCACCCACAGACCGATTCGGAATAATCTTTTCCGCAGAGATTGCCCGCGTTCATTTGCATAAAATACACCGGCTCTCATCATCCGCACCCCTAATAAAAACAAAAATGTGTTCATTGGAACGATAAAGATCGCTTCCTCACGGTACATGAAAAAGTGTTGTAATCGTTCTTGAACCTGCGAGATCCATGTCTCTGGCACCTGCTCTTCCAGCGCCGGTTCACTACTTTGATCATACGATGCGGTATCCATTTCAGAGAGGGCAAACACCATCAGACAGGACAGAACAAGCAGATGAATGACTCCAGAGAAGATCATGCCTCTTTTGATACGCTTGCTCCCTCCTCGTACAATAAATGCCACAAGCAAACCGGTGACAGCGTAACTCATGAGCACATCATATTCCATCACAAGTGCAAAATGGACAAAGCCTTCGATAAATAAAAATAAAAGAATCCATAAATATGTACCCGGCCAAGGCGTGTTTTTTCTTTTGGCCTGCTGGTATTTCAGCTCTAGCCCTACACCGAACATGATGGTAAGCAGTGAGAGCATTTTCCCATAGACGAACATGGAAACAAGGCTTTCTAGAAAACTGCCATGTTCATATTCATCTGCAATCTGATCTGTCGCAAAGGTATCCCCTGCATACGCAAAAAACCAGACGTTCGTTCCCAATGTACCTAATATGGCAAAACCTCTTAAAATATCTAATAATCTTATTCTTTCTTTCACTAGAACGCTCCTTCCCCCTATACAGTTATCATATTTTGGTAATGGTCGGAAGCCTGTTCTACTGAAATTAAGAAATATTTAAACAAAAAGACACCAGTAAAATGTGCAATTTTACTGGTGTCTGATCAGTCTATGATTATGGACGGTACACGCTGCGGACAACGTTCGTTTGTGAACGATCTGGACCGACTGAGAAAATGGAAAGTGGAATACCTGTTAATTGTGAAATGCGCTCTAAATAATGACGGGCATTTTCAGGCAGTTCGCTTAAATTCTTCACGCCTGTAATATCCTCTGTCCATCCTGGCATTTCTTCGTAGACAGGCTCACATTTCGCTAGTTCCTTTAGACTTGCTGGGAATTCTTCTGTGATTTCTCCGTTCAATTTATAAGCGACACAGATTTTCAATTTCTCAATCCCTGTCAGTACATCGATTGAGTTCAGAGATAAATCTGTAATACCGCTCACACGGCGCGCATGACGGACAACAACACTGTCAAACCAGCCAACACGGCGCGGGCGTCCAGTTGTTGTACCGTATTCACGGCCAACCTCACGGATTTGATCACCAATTTCATCATGGAGTTCTGTCGGGAATGGGCCATCTCCAACACGTGTTGTGTACGCTTTTGACACGCCGACCACATGTTGAATTTTCGTCGGTCCTACACCAGAACCAATCGTCACTCCTCCAGCCACTGGGTTAGATGACGTAACAAATGGATATGTCCCTTGATCGATATCAAGCATCACACCTTGTGCTCCTTCAAATAGCACGCGGCGGCCTTCATCTAGTGCGTCATTCAAGACAACAGATGTGTCCACGACATATTTTTTCACTTGCTGGCCATATTCATAATACTCGTCTAAAATATCTTCAATGTTGAAGCCTTCTGCGTCGTACATTTTCTCTAAAAGACGATTTTTCTCTTCTAGATTACGTGCAAGCTTCTCTTCAAATACTTCACGATCTAATAGATCTGCGACACGGATACCGATACGAGCTGCTTTGTCCATATAAGCTGGTCCGATTCCTTTTTTCGTCGTACCGATCTTGTTAGCCCCTTTCCGCTCTTCTTCTACCTCGTCCAATTTTAAATGGTAAGGCAAAATCACATGGGCTCTATTGCTGATTCTGAGGTTATCTGTACTCACATTCCGTTCGTGAAGATACGCAAGCTCAGTGACCAACGCTTTAGGATCAACCACCATTCCATTACCGATGACACAAGTTTTTTCTTTATAAAAAATACCGGACGGAATGAGGTGTAGCTTGTAAGTCACTCCATCAAATTTGATCGTGTGACCTGCATTGTTTCCCCCTTGATAACGGGCAATCACCTCTGCATTTTCTGAAAGGAAATCGGTAATTTTCCCTTTCCCTTCGTCACCCCACTGCGTACCTACTACGACTACTGAAGACATATCGTGCACCTCCGTTAACCTTTCAAAACGTTATCTCTTTCAAACACATTTATTTTATCAATGCAAAACGAAAAAGTCAACGCGAAATCCGAACATTAATATCTCGAAATCAAATTTTGTTCGTTTTAAATATGAGAAAAAGCGCTTTAATCACTTCTTCAGCGCTTAAAAAGGGAGATTTTGAGTAAAAACAACGATTTTGATTATTCTTACTTTCTATTGATTTTCAATTAAATGAATCATCGAGCTTGCCATAAAATCAGGTGAGTACGGTCTCCCTGTCCTCAGCCACCATTCAGCTGTTCCAACGTAAGCCGAAATGACGAATTGCTTCTGCATGTCGATAGGAACGAGATGCGGATCAAGTTTTGAGGCTGCCACCCCCTTTACCCCCAAAGAAAAGCTTTCTTCAAAAAAAGCACGAACCGTTTCATGAATATTGAGCTCTCGTCCTCGTTTCAAGAGAATTTGATACTCCTCTTCGTGTTCTTGCAAATGCTGATAAAATCGAAAAATATATACATATGCTGCATGTTCTTTTTCCAAATCACCTTCTTGTACAGGCGCAAAAATGGCACATTTCATCACATCAAACATCTCATCCATCACCTGCTGGGCAAGATCAAATTTATCCTCATAATGCTGATAAAAGGTCGTGCGGTGAATGCCCGCCACTTTCGTCAAATCCTGTACAGAAATCTTCCCCCATTCTTTCTCGCTTAATAACTGAAATAATGCTTTTCTTAATTGCTGCTTTGATTCCGTTGCGCGCTTATCCTCTCTGTAGCAGTCCGCCACAAGCCGCTCTCCCCTTCCTATTTTCTTCAACAGATTTTGCTTTTCTGTTGGTTGAATCCTCCAGGCTGATGAATTAACTTTAATCTAACACAATGAAAAAAAGGAAGCATCTGACAACCTATAAGGAGTGATGATCATGGAAACAACGACCCCAAGTGCCGTGCAAAAAACGTTATTAAGAGGAAAAAACAAGCAGGACCCGTATCACCCATTTGATTGGTATGCCAACATGCGCCAGACATCACCTGTTCATTTTGACGAAGCCAGCCGAACGTGGAGTGTATTCACCTACGAGGAAGCAAAACGTGTGACAATCGATAAAGATACCTTTTCGAGTCAGCCTCCTAAAAACCAGCGGAAGCATTCACTGATGAAAACAATGGTGATGATGGACCCTCCCAATCACACTCGTATCCGCTCCATTGTCAGCAAAGCCTTTACTCCTCGAGTCATGAAATTGTGGGAGCCTCGTATTCAAGAATTGATGGATGAACTCATGGCACAACTTGAAGGGAAAAAAGAGATAGACCTAGTGCAAGACATCTCTTATCCGCTTCCTGTCATTGTCATTGCAGAGCTTTTAGGTGTGCCGTCAGAGCATAAACAATCCTTTAAAGAATGGTCAGATATTCTCGTCAGCATGCCTAAAAGTGAAAATGAGGAGGATGTAGCTGAATGGCACAAAACACGTGACAAAGGAGAAGCTGACATGATGGCGTTTTTTGCAGACACCATTGAAAAGAAACGTCACAACCTCGGTGATGATTTGATTTCCCTCATTATTCAAGCGGAGGAGAATGGAGACAAACTGTCAGCGGATGAACTAATTCCATTTTGTAATCTTCTTCTTTTAGCCGGCAACGAAACAACTACCAACTTGATCTCCAATATGATCTTCAGCTTGTTAGAACAGCCGGGTGCGTATGAAGCGCTCGCCCAATCACCTGAACTCATCCCACGTGCAGTGGAGGAGGCCGTCCGTTTTCGTGCACCAGCTCCTACAATCGTCCGTTATGTCACAAAAGATACAGAGCTTGGAGGGGAAGTGTTGAAAAAGGGGGACAATGTGATTGTGTTTCTTGCTTCTGCCAACCGAGATGAGCGTCAATTTTCAAGCGCACATGAATTCGATATTCACCGCCACCCTAACCCTCATATTGGTTTCGGGCACGGCATCCATTTCTGTCTTGGCGCACCACTGGCACGTCTTGAAGCATGTACAGCTATAAAGATTTTAATCGAACGATATGAGGCGTTAGAGCTCCTTTCTTACGTTCCGATGACAAGCAGCAGCATGTATGGACTGAAAGAGCTGAAACTGCGTGTCACGCCTCGTTCATAACAGAAAAGACTCCCGGGCAAGGGAGTCTTTTTTTAAACGGGGGTGATTCCATCTGTGTTCATGAGCACAATGCGATACCCATCTGGATCTTCAATGGTTGCTCCTCCCCGTTCCCAATATGGATTTGTAGAGGTGACTTGCCGTCCGCCAAATGAGATCAACCTCTCTTTCATTTGCTGAAATTCCTCAGCATCTGGAATATAGAACACAAGAAGTTGTTCTGGATGCGGAGCGGGCAGGCTTTCTTCTTCTTCATGCTTCGTGATTTCTAAATGAACATGCTGATGAGGAAGTCCTAGCATGACACCATCATATCCTTCATGCTGATCAAAAGAACCTATTCGTTTGAGCCCTAAGCCTTCTTCATAAAAGGACACAACCTCTTCCATGTTGACGGTTGGGCGTGCGATGCGTAATTGAGCGGCTTCGAACTGTTGGAATTTCATCAGTCATCACTCCTTTTCTCCTTTTAGTATACGATTTCTCTGTCTTTCTCTCCTCCTCATTTCGATCGTTTTTCAATCATTCTTTCGATGTAGATCCATCAAAAAAAGCCCAGCTTCTTGAGCTGGGCTTTAAGCACCGGGCGGAACACCCGCATCGTCAAATCTTCTTTCCAGGTTGACGAATTTGTTATATTCTTTGACGAACGCCAGTGATACTGTACCAACTGGGCCGTTACGCTGTTTGGCAATGATGATTTCAATAATGTTCTTATTCTCTGATTCTTTGTCGTAGTAATCATCACGATAAAGGAATGCCACGATATCGGCATCCTGCTCGATACTTCCTGATTCACGAATATCAGACATCATCGGACGTTTGTCCTGACGCTGCTCTACTCCACGTGAAAGCTGAGACAAAGCAATAACTGGAACTTCAAGCTCCCTTGCCAGTGATTTTAATGCCCTAGAGATTTCAGAAACCTCTTGCTGACGGTTATCGCTTGATCGTCCGCTCCCTTGAATGAGCTGTAAGTAGTCAATCAGGATCATGCCAAGACCGTTTTCTTGCTTCAAGCGGCGGCATTTCGAACGAATTTCACTTACTCTGATTCCAGGCGTATCATCTATGAAAATCCCACTATTTGATAGCGAGCCCATCGCCATTGTCAGCTTGCCCCAGTCCTCTTCTGTCAGATTACCGGTTCTTAGGTTCTGTGCATTGATATTCCCCTCTGCACAAAGCATACGCATGACGAGCTGCTCAGCCCCCATCTCTAAACTAAAGATGGCGACACTTTCGTCCGTTTTGGTCGCAACATTTTGTGCGATGTTCAATGCGAAGGCTGTTTTCCCTACTGATGGACGAGCCGCTACAATAATTAAGTCATTTCGCTGGAATCCAGCTGTCATCCGGTCAAGCTCGGAGAAACCTGTTGGAATCCCTGTGATATCGCCTTTTCGGTTATGAAGCTGTTCAATATTATCATATGTCTGAACAAGCACGTCCTTAATGTTTTGGAAGGCTCCTGAGTTTTTACGCTGCGCCACTTCCATAATGGTCTTTTCAGCATCACTCAACAGATCCTCTACTTCATCCTCACGCGTGTACCCATCCTGTGCAATGGTTGTCGCCGTGCGGATCAGACGTCTTAAAATTGATTTCTCTTCTACAATTTTTGCATAGTATTCAATGTTTGCGGCAGTTGGGACGGAGTTCGCAATATCGGTTAAGTACGAAATCCCGCCTACCTCTTCTAGTAAATCTGTATTGGCCAGTTCAGAAGTCACCGTAACAAGATCGACCGGTTCCCCTCTATCACCAAGTACAAGCATCGCATTGTAAATCTTTTGATGCGACATTCTATAGAAATCCTCTGGAATTAAAACTTCAGAAGCGAGCGTGAGCGCAGATGGTTCTAAAAAAACAGCACCTAATACGGCCTGCTCGGCTTCTATATTTTGCGGCGGCAGCCGGTCATCGAGAAGTTCCGTCATGCCAAGCACCGTCCTTTCATAAAAAAATACGCTACTCATCATTTTAACATTTTCATCAATAAAAAAGTGAAAAACATCGACTATAGTCAAAATTACCATGAGGATGATTGATTGAACAGTGCCTTTAAATATATAGGAAGAAGGATTGAAAACGAAAGGCATGAATGGGGACGTAACAAAAGAGACAAGGCGTATTGCGCCTTGTCTCTTTATGGATGTTTAGCTGACCTTTCATTCAAACGATTAGAACCCGTCTGTGACATCATATTCGTAACGAATATCGGCTTTGACATTGCTCATAGTAGATCTCGCTGTAGCTTTTGCGTTGTACTTAAAGCTCCATTTTTGAGCCACTCTTAATTGATTTTCCAGAGAAATACGGTAAGAACCACTTGTTGCAGATGAAAACACGGATTCGTTCCAAATCTTGTTTTCATCAGCCATCAGCTTGTGAGTAACATTGCCTTGGTTAGGTGTTTGAGTGCTAGTCGTCGAAATCGATTTAACAACAGCATGTTTAGGAACTGCAGGATTATTAGTTAAATCCATTGTAATGACAGAAGAATCAACACCTGCTCGATTCAATGAAGAATTCCCTATGTTTGTAGCAGTTCCTATAAAATTAAATGTCCCAAATCCAGATTTAATACGATCTCGAATTGAGACGGTAAAATACATATTCCCTGTATATGTGCCACGAGTTACTTTCACAAAATAAGTTTCTGTTGTTGAAGTAACTTCACTAGTATTGGCATAAATAAATGGTGTAATGGAATAAGGATTCATAACCTCGGACCCAGTCATAGAATGTTTAGAATTATACACCTCTATTTTCATTCCTGTATATTGCTTATCATATGAACTTCGCACATAAACCCTTTCACCCTTATTGATCGTGAACTGATAATACGCTTCATTTTCACCTTCAGGTAAGATTGTCGTATCGGGACGACTATATTTCCAATCCCCCATAAAACTTGCTGTGCTCGGACTGTTATTTCCAGTAATAGCTGCTTCCGCTGAATTAGGTGCAAAAAAACTAGTAACTAGAACTAATACTAACGCTGGTAATAAAAAACGTTTAAAGATAGTATTTGTCATATTTTAACCCCCCTTGTAATAATTACTATATCGGTTCAAAACTAACAAATTTTAACTTAATTGCCGATATATTGAATAATCACTATTTTTTTGAAAAAGGAGAGTCGAAATGAATATTAATACGTCATACACGGCAGGTGCTTCAAACAATCAGAACCGAATAGACTATAAAGGTCAATTAGCTATTAAAAGTACAAATGAGGTGATGACAGAATCTGATAGACGAATGAAAATACTAGATGAAAAATACCAAAAAATAAATGAACAAAATAAACGTTTCAAAGACCCTCAAGACCATATATATGATAAGTATAGAAATCCATATTCCTCTTATTTCAGAAATGATTTAACTAAAGTGGAGAGAGAAGCTGCGTACACTATGGAAATGAGTTGGGCAAGGAATAATAAGGGTGGACAATACGATTTTAATGACGCCATCTTCCGGAATGAAAAACGTTACGATCCCACACTAGAAAGTATAGAAAAGAAAATACTCAATCGCCAAAAGGTAAACGAACAATTACAAGATTTATTCTCTAAAAACGGTATAAACATTCCCAAAAACACGAATTTAACTTTTACCATTGACCCAAATCATTTCAAATTAGTGGTGGGTGGATCAACAGATGAATCGCTGACCAAACAAATAGAAGACTTATTGAATACAACCAATAATACAAGAGAACTATTTTTCCATATTATGAAAAGTAGAAATGACGATTCTACTCAATTCATGCCGGATTCTCTTGCCAAGTTTCATCTTGTCAATCAAATTAAAACGGTGACAGGCTACAATTTAAAAGATTTAAGCATTGTAAACGGTCAATTTGTCACGGATAAGGGAACAAATATTTTTGATATATACAAAGAAGAACTCCTGAAAAATCCATACACAGCAGAAAATGCGCGCATTGCTGCTTCACATTATGGTGCACAGCTATTTGATCTAGCCAAAAACGGGTTTGATTCTATTCCTGATTTGGTATTATCTATTGGTTATCAAAATGGTTCTTTATATGATATTGGTTGAAGTGAAGAAGGATTCCTACAACAAAACTAGAACTTCCTAGAAGGATCAAATTGATTGTTGGTTTGATAGTTGTAATTTGAGGAGGGTTTATTTGTTATTTGTGGGGATTGCCATTCTCATTGTGCTTTTCATATCAAGTACCATGATTGAGAAAAGTTTAAACAGAATTGAAAAACAAAATGAACTCATCATAGAGCTGCTAAAAGAAAAGAGTTTTAAAAACTGATTCTCACCGGTGACCTTTTTAGAAAAGATAAGAAGCAGACCTTTGCTGTCTGCTTCTTTGTCATTCCATCTAATCCGGAACAATCATAAAGTCCACTTGAAATAACCCTTTCTGTACATCCACAGTGTGTTGTGAAAAAATCTATTAGAACGATCCCCTTATATGATATATTGGAACCTATAGATTGAAAGAGGAGGGATTTGCGTATGAGACCTTTACAAATCTCAGCCGACACAGCACAAAAACTTGCAGCATCACTCAATGTACCCATTGAACAAATCATGCATATGCCGCAGCATATCTTAATCGCTAAACTAGCAGAGCTTGAACAGAAGAAAGATCGTTCTTCTTAAAGAAATAAAGGAGTTTACATTCATGGAAAAACAACTAGAACAATCAACATTACATCCTCGCAGTAAAGGACAAACCGTCCTGCTGATTGCTGGGATTTTACTTATTGCATTTAACCTGCGGCCTGCCATTACGTCCGTTGGCCCTCTCATCGGCGCCATTCGTTCCGATTTGCAGCTTTCCAATGGACTTGCAGGTTTTCTCACGACATTACCACTGCTCTCATTCGCATTACTTTCTCCAATTGCACCTAAAATCGGAAAACGTCTTGGCAATGAACGAACCCTTTGGCTTGGGCTGGCTGTCCTTCTATTTGGGATTGTGATTCGTTCGTTTGGCACGATCACCTTCTTAATGATGGGAACCGCGCTTGTCGGTGTCGGAATTGCGATATGTAATGTGCTCTTACCGGGGCTTGTGAAGCATAAATTTCCTGCACATGCAGGTTTGATGACAAGTGTATATACGACCTCGATGTCCGTCTTTGCGGCACTTGCTTCAGGTGTCAGTGTTCCGCTCAGTCATACGATGCCTGGCGGCTGGAATACATCATTCCTCGTATGGGCTGGCCTTGCACTTCTCGCGATGATGGTCTGGGCGCCGCAGCTTCTTCATCAGAACACAGCATCCGTCAAAAGCATTTCGCTCACAGAGCAGCCGATATGGCGTTCACGTGTCGCATGGCAGGTGACCTTTTTTATGGGCTTGCAGTCATTCCTTTTCTATAGCAGCATCGCCTGGTTTCCTGATATTTTAACATCACATGGAATGAACCTGTCGACAGCCGGCTGGATGCTGTCCATTATGCAGTTTGCTGGGCTGCCATCCACCTTTTTAACGCCTGTTTTTGCAGAAAAATTAAAAACACAAAGACCGCTTGTCTTGAGCCTTGTCCTTGTGTATTTACTTGGCATGATCGGGCTTCTTCTCGGAGGATCGACGCCTATTCTTGTGATCTCTGTTTTATTGATCGGCATTGGACAAGGTGCCAGCATCAGTCTGGCGCTCACTTTTATCGGATTACGGACGACCAATATGGAGCAAGCCGCTGCCCTTTCCGGAATGGCGCAGTCTCTCGGTTATTTATTAGCCGCCGTTGGTCCTTTCATGGTCGGTATCCTTTTTGATCTCACACATACATGGACGCCATCCATTATCATCTTTATTATCATCCTATTTTTCATGCTTATATCCGGTATGCGAGCCGGACGAAGCGTCTATATTTCAGATCCATCATAAAAAAAAGAACCCGCCTCCTCATGAGACGGGTTCTTTTCGGTTTATGCTTGTTCTGTCACATGAACCTTTAACGTTGCTTGTACCTCTGGATGAAGCTTCACCGGTACATTTGTGTATCCTAATGCACGGATGGCGTCATTCAGCTCGATTTTGCGCTTATCGACTTTGATTTGATGATCTTTTTGCAATTTATCAGCGATTTGTTTGCTTGTAATTGATCCAAACAGACGGCCGCCTTCACCTGATTTTGCTGTTAGTTCTACTGTTAGCGCCTCAAGTGTTTCTTTTAGTTGTTTCGCTTGTTCAAGCTCTTGGATGGCATTCTTTTTCTCTTTGTTCTTCTGCCCTTCCAATGCGCTTAGGTTCGTTGGGTTTGCTTCAACTGCTAACCCTTGTTTGATGAGAAAGTTGTGAGCATATCCGTCAGCTACATTCTTGACTTCGCCTTTTTTCCCTTTGCCTTTTACGTCTTTTAGAAAGATGACTTTCATCTTTGAACCCCTCCTTCGAAATATTCATCAATGGCAGCTTTTAACTGCTCTACCGCTTCTTCAATGGTTATACCATACATTTGGGTTGCAGCGTTAGTTAAATGACCGCCGCCATCTAACGCTTCCATGATAATTTGGACGTTGATATCTCCTAATGATCTCGCACTAATGCACACCGTGTTGTCATCTCGTCTAGCGACAGCAAATGACGCTTCTACCTCACTCATTGACAACAGGGAATCTGCCGTCTGGGCAATCGTGATTTGATCATAATACTCCGAGCTGTCTGACGGTAATGAAGCAATCGCCACCTGATTTTGATACAGATCTGTATGCTGAATGAGCTTTGCCCGTTTGATGTAATGATCGACGGTCTCTTTTAGGAATTTTTGCACAAGGACAGGATCTGCCCCCTTTGCACGAAGATAGGATGCTGCATCAAACGTTCTTGATCCCGTTCTCAGCGAGAAACTCTTCGTATCAACAATGATCCCTGCGAGAAGCGCAGTAGCTTCAATCATGTTAATGCGCAATTTCTTCGGCTGATACTCTAAAAGCTCTGTCACAAGCTCTGCTGTTGATGAAGCATACGGCTCCATATAGACAAGTAATGGGTCACGGATAAACTCCTCGCCGCGTCTATGATGGTCAATGACCACGACATTTTCAATTTTATTGAGTAGTCGTTCTTCCATGACGAGAGACGGTTTATGTGTATCCACGACCACAAGCAGCGTGTCATCCTTTGCAAGCTCCATGGCTTCCTCTGGCGTGATAAAACGTGACCAAAGATCTTCATAATTCTTAATTTCACTAATCAAACGTTGAACACTGTCCCCAATCTGGTTGGCATCAATGACAATATAGCCTTCTTTCCCATTAGCCTGGGCGACCTTTAAAATCCCAATAGATGCACCGATTGAGTCCATGTCTGGGAACTTATGCCCCATGATCATGACATTTCCGCTTTCAGAAACAATTTCTTTTAAAGCATGAGAAATGACTCGTGCACGTACACGTGTCCGTTTCTCCATTGGATTCGTTTTCCCGCCGTAGAATTTCACTTTTCCATTCGGTTGCTTAATGGCTACCTGATCCCCGCCTCGTCCGAGGGCAAGATCAAGACTCGACTGCGCAAGTGCCCCAAGCTCTTTTAAAGAAGGTACGGATGCACCGATCCCGATACTCAAGGTAAGCGTCGCACTATGCGCTCCTGTTTTCTCACGGACCTCGTCTAAAATAGAGAATTTCGACGCTTCCAGCTCAGCTAAGATGCTTTCATTTAGAACCGCCATAAATCGTTCGGACGAAATTCGCTTCAGGAAAATGCCATATTCCTGTGCCCAATTGTTTAACAGAGACGTCACTTCACTATTAATGGTGCTGCGCACCTGATCGTCAAGACCCTGCGTGACATCATCGTAATTGTCTAAAAAGATATAAGATAACACCGTTCGTTCATTTTCGTACTGTCTTTCAATCTGTACCTGTTCTGTGACATCAAAGAAATATAAAAGGCGCTCTGACCGTTTAATAATGACTTTGAATTTCCGGTCATTCAGCGTCACATTTTCTGTCTCGACCTCTTGTTTAATAAGAGGCACAACGGACTCGAATGTATCATACAAGGATCTGCCGACAAGCGTGCTTTCATGAAAACACGAAGCGAGAAATGGATTTGTCCATTCGATATAATACTGGTCATTAAACAGCATAATACCAATTGGCATTTCCATTAATGCTTCTTCTCCAACCTTTTTGACTCGATAGGATAATGTTGAAATATATGAATCAATCTCTTTTTGCACTTGCGTATCTGCCCACTTTAAGAAGTAGAGCACACCTGCAAGGACTAAAAGACCAACCGCTCCTATGATCCAATTATAATAAAGGTTGAGGAGGACTGTGACCACCGCAAGAACAATCAAAGCGATGATCGGATACTTGATGACAGGTTTTCTATAGAAGCTTGGCACTGATATCAACTCCTCAACATTCAGAGTGAATTATTTGTTTTTTACTTTTTCTCTTAAATCAAAGCCTATGTCAGCAATCCCTATAATACGCACAATCACACCAACTGGCGGATAGAGAACTCCTAACACGATAGCGAAAACGGGCACCGCTTTTGAGATGTTTTTTTCGTGGCAATAATAGAAGGTAAAAGAAAATCCCTGAATAAGCACCAGTATAAATAAAATTTGAAACGCACTCGTTTGAACGAGCGATAAAAAGCTGCCTTTTTCTGTCTGAATCAGCATCAAAAGCAGTGTGAGTAAATAATACCATACCATGCTTTTTGGCAGCCGCATATCCTTAAATTTCTTCAAGGCTGGCATGTCTTTGACAAACCGTTTGATCAGAGGCTTCACAAACCAGTGGTTCACGAACGCCGTCAGCGTAACTAACATCAACAGCGCGACAGGTAAAGCACTCAATGCAGCATCCTGCATCTCTCTGAACTGCTTCAGCTGCTTCGCAATGTCCTGCTCAGAAGCGCCGGATTGCTTTAAGGCACTCTCTAACATTGGAATCATTTGCTCAATCGACTCTTTCGCGATACTCATAATATCGATTTGAAAAAGCTGAACACTGACAACAAAGGAGATAAGGAAACTGAATAGATAGATCAGCGCACCTGTAATGATGGCATTCCCAGGCTGTCTTCTGCTGTAGAAAACACCCATGCCTAATCCGACAGCAATCAGAATTGGCGCAGTCATGAGTCCATTAATAGACCCAATTAAAAAGCTGATCACTATCCCAATAGCGCCAGCAGCAATTCCTTTTTTCAAGCCGTGCCTGATTGTATAGAGGATGATCGGAATCGGAGCAGCTAGAAAGAAAATAATGGATAATAGCGGCACATACAAATAAAACAGCGTCATGACAGAGAAAATACTGATCATGATAGCGCCCTCTACTAACGCTTTTGTTTGTTTCACACCTTCACCTCTATCCAATCCTTTTACTATATCTTGCTCATTGTGTCCTTCTATGTATACGTACGATGTAAGCTACACCATGTCTTACTCCAACCTTTATTTTACCATAGCGGTAAATCGCAAGTAAAATGCAGGCTATCTTAGGAGCGTTTCACGTGGAACACTGATATCGATTCGTACATGCAACTTTTCAAACAGCATGTTACAATTTTTTAGATTATTCTTAGCTATAAACCCTGAATTCAAGGTCAAAAGCTGTTAGAATAGAAACATCATCAATAAATGTAAGAAGGAGAATTCACATGGGAAAAACACTCGTATTCGGACACAAAAACCCTGACACAGACACGATTTGCTCTGCTATCGCTTACGCTGATCTAAAAAACAAAATCGGCGTCGAAGCAGAAGCGGTCAGACTTGGAGAAATCAATGGAGAAACACAATTCGCATTAGATTACTTTAAACAAGAAGCACCTCGTTTCATTGAAACGGCTGCAAACGAAACAAAGCAAGTCATTCTTGTCGATCATAACGAATTCCAACAAAGTGTAAGCGATATTGATCAAGTACAAGTGACTGAGGTCATTGACCATCACCGTATTGCCAACTTTGAAACAAGTGAACCTCTATACTATCGCGCTGAGCCTGTTGGCTGTACAGCAACAATCTTAAACAAAATGTACAAAGAGAACCAAGTGAAGATTGAAAAAGAAATCGCTGGTTTGCTTTTATCTGCAATCATTTCTGATTCCTTGCTATTCAAATCACCAACATGCACACAACAAGACATTGATGCTGCGCATGAGCTAGCTGAAATTGCAGGAGTAGATCCAGAAGTTTACGGCCTAGACATGCTAAAAGCTGGCGCTGACCTAAGCCAAAAAACGGTTCAAGAACTAATTACAATTGATGCAAAAGAATTCGCACTAGGCAATAGCAAAGTGGAAATTGCGCAAGTCAATACAGTAGATATCGCAGAAGTTACAGCAAGACAGGCTGATATTGAAGCGAAAATCAATGAAGTCATCGCAGCGAAAGGTCTTGATCTATTCGTTCTAGTGATCACAGACATCCTAGAAAATGACTCTCTTGCACTTGCACTCGGTGCCGAAGCTGCAAAAGTAGAAAAAGCATTTAACGTCACACTTGAAAACAACACCGCTTTACTAAAAGGTGTTGTATCAAGAAAGAAACAAGTCGTACCTGCACTGACAGACGCACTTTCTTCATAAACACAACAAGACTGCTGACATGTTCAGCAGTCTTTTTTCTTTTTTTAATGAATGTACATATCACTGACAAGAATATCCTTTAACACACTTGTTGGAATCGTGAATTCAACTACACCCATGTAACCAGGCGCCACATCATATTCATTAAAGGAAATCACCAGTTTGCCTTTTGAATTGATATAGAAGCTTTGATCTGGCTGAATCTTCTTAAACGGTTCAACCGTATCTTGCTTGGTAATCCAGTAAATCTTATTTGAATCCTCTTTCATCTGTTTCTTCATTTGCTCTTTAATATTTTCACTAATCACATCAATATAACGGTCATCTTTAAACAGGCTTGGTAATGTAATGAGTACATGATTTTTCTTATCCACCGTATCATACGTCATTTCCTCTGCCGCAGACGCCTGAGTTGTCACCTTGTATCGACCTAGTGAGAGAATTTGGTCATTGTTTGTTCTCACTTCATATCCGCTCTCAACACTTAAATGACCATTTTTATATCCCTTTGTTTCCTTTTCAAAATCTTGATACAGCTTTTTGTTTTCAGCTAAATATTTTTGATTCAGGCTGTCTTGTAATTTTCCGTCCCCAAGCCCTGAAACGTGTGGTGTTTTAAGGTCAATATTCGTTCCTTGATCGCTCTTTTTAAATTCTGTGAATGTCACGACTTTCACCAGCTCGCCAATGACAGGTATCTCCGAAATAGCTCTTGCCGCCTGTGGACTGACATTAACAGTCGTGACAAATAGAGCAGCCGCAGCAACAAGTCCGATCGTCCATTGCTGAAAATGAGGTTTTTTGTTTTTTCGTTTTAATGTCCGTTCAACCATAGCATCATATTCCGGTGGAATGGGGATTTCTAAATATTCCTCTTTTAACTGTTCTAAATACTTATCCATTTATATTTCCTCCTGCGATAATTCTACTTTTAAAAGCCGCAACGCCTTATATAATCTTGTTTTAATGGTGTTTTCATTTTCATCGAGAATGTGGGCGATGTCCTCTAGTTTTAAATCTTCAAAGAATCTCAAGATAATGATGCCCCGGTAGATTTCGGGCAAATCCTCTATGGCTCTTCTGACATCTTGATCCTCATATACATCTGATTCACCCTGTGATAAGAATTCAAGCGTATCATCGTCTGTCACTTGCACCCGCTTCTTCTTTCGTAAAAAGTCTAGGGCTGCGTTCACCACGATTTTATAAAACCAGCTATGCATCTTGGTCGCATCCTCTAATCGGTGAACAGATTTGAGTGCTTTATGAATCGCCTCTTGAACGACATCCATCGCATCTTCTGGGTTTTTGACATAACTATAGGACAATCGATAAAAACTGTGTTTATGCTCCATTACGTAATCAGCAAATTGATCCTCAATTTTTCGTTTCTTCATTTTACAAAGAGCTCCTTTATCTTAAATGCGCATCGGTTATTTCTTACAATGGATAGACGCGCACCTTTTGAAAATAGTTTGCGCTCGATTATTTTTTAACATGTCATTCCATTTCCGTTTCTATACAAAAAGAGCGAACCGGACAGGTTCACTCTTTCAAAGCGGATATTGTTTGATGGACAAACTGTTTAAGTGGAGAAAGCGGATGAATGATCGGAACGCCTGTCTCCTCTTTCATCTGCTGTGCCGCATGAACCATTGATAGTTGCATCACGCAAATGTCTCCACTTTTTTTCATACATCTTCTGAGCTGCTTTTTGATTAGCTCCTCATAATCCTGCATATCACCATTTAGGCAAAGGTGAAAGACATCCTCCATCACCATAACCTCTGCATCAATCTGTTTGCCGTACTCTTTTGCATATGATTCAAGCCGCTCCATTGTCCCATCCACTGTATCCGGGTTTGAAAACACAAGTTGAAGAGGCCCTTTTCTCTGACAAATCAGTTCAAATAACGGTTCATCAATTGGAACAATCGGTTGCTTAAAGAGATGCTGCTGATCACCCAAAGCGGCAATATATTGTGTGCACGTGAGCAGAATGATGTCGGCTTCATCTTCTTTCATCAATTTGTTGATGGCATAGGTTTGCTGCTTGTGAGGATTAAAATCGGGATCTTTTGTGGCACGTTCTATAAATGATGAATCGACCATGTGATGCAACTCAATATCTGTATCACCAAACACGTCTTCTATATAGGACTGATTAGACGGATGGGCATGAAGGCAGTGTAATCGAATCATCAGGTTCGCTCCTCGTGAAAGTTTTCAATCATTATATCAATCCTTGTATGAAATAGGGAGAAAGATGACCATATTGTTAGGGAGATATTGAAGGAGGGATTCGAATTGAAAGAAGATCAACACCCTAAGCCATCTTCAGAGTCAGAAGACACTTTAACAAATCGGCAAGGTCACCCCGTAACAGACAATCAAAATATGAGAACCGTTGGAAATAGAGGCCCAACTACGCTTGAAAATTACGATTTCCTAGAAAAAATCAGTCATTTTGATCGCGAACGTATTCCTGAACGTGTCGTCCATGCGCGCGGTGCAGGAGCTCACGGTTATTTTGAAGCCTATGGCACATTCGGCGACGAGCCCATTTCCACTTATACAAGGGCGAAGTTATTTCAGGAAAAAGGAAAAAAGACTCCTGTTTTCGTTCGTTTTTCTGCTGTCATTCACGGCGGTCATTCGCCAGAAACATTGCGCGATCCGAGAGGGTTTGCGATTAAATTTTATACAGAAGAAGGCAACTGGGACCTCGTTGGAAACAACCTGAAAATTTTCTTTATCCGAGATGCTTTGAAGTTTCCAGATTTGGTTCATGCCTTTAAGCCTGATCCTGTCACCAATCGGCAGGACGGCGAGCGTATTTTTGACTTCGTCTCGCAATCTCCAGAAGCGACACATATGGTGACATTTCTCTTTTCACCATGGGGTATCCCAGCAACCTATCGCCACATGCAAGGCTCAGGTGTCCATGCGTACAAATGGGTGAACCTTGAAGGAAAAGCAGTGCTGGTCAAATATCACTTTGAACCGAAGCAAGGCATTCGCAACCTGACACAAGAACAGGCTCAAGCGATACAAGGTGAAAACTTTAATCATGCCACACAGGATTTATATGAAGCTATTGAACAAGGAGATCATCCTGAATGGGAGGTCTATGCGCAGATCATGGAAGATGATGCCCACCCTCACCTTGACTTTGACCCGCTTGATCCGACAAAGCTTTGGTACAAGGATGACTATCCATGGAAACCGATCGGACGAATGGTATTAAACAAAAATCCAGAAAATTATTTCGCAGAAGTTGAGCAGGTCGCTTTTGGGACTGGCGTTCTCGTAGACGGTTTGGATTTCTCAGATGATAAATTGCTTCAAGGGCGCACCTTCTCTTACTCTGATACGCAGCGATATCGTGTGGGACCGAACTATTTACAGCTGCCGATCAATGCACCGAAAAAGCATGTCGCCACGAATCAAAGAGATGGGCAAATGGAATACCAGGTCGATCAAGGCAAAGGGCAAAATCCTCATGTGAATTATGAACCATCGATCCTCGGCGGATTAAAAGAAGCCAAGCAGGATGGAAAGGATCATAAGCCTTTTGTAGAGGGTGACGTCAAACGGGAAGCCATTGACCGCCCAAACAACTTCGGACAAGCCGGAGAAACATATCGCCGCTTCAATGATTGGGAACGTGAGGAATTGATTAAGAACTTAGTCAACACCCTGGCGACCTGTCAAAAAGACATTCAAGAGCAAATGATCGAAAACTTTACAAAGGCTGACCCTGATTACGGAAAGCGTGTCGCTGATGGCTTAAAAGCCTTCAAACAAGAACAGCCAAGCGGACCTATAGGGTCTACAGGCGCCGCACAAGCTGTAGACGAAGCGATTAACAACAGCACACCATCAGATCCTTATTAAATAAAAAAGAATGCAGCGCCTAGGCTGCATTCTTTTTGTATTCATCGATTAAGCGTTTTGACCCTTTTTGATCCATTCTGCTACATTGACTGTACGTTTTGCTTGATGTTTTGCAGCAGCTTCAGCATCCTCTTGGATCTTTCCGTTTTGGTCAACAGTGACACTCACGCCGTAAGGGTTGCCCCCTGCACCGTATAACGAGTCATCTGTGTATCCAGGAGCGGCAATAATCGCTCCCCAGTGGAACATCGTTGTGTATAGGCTAAGAATGGTCTGTTCCTGCCCGCCATTTGGGTTTTGTGCAGAGGTCATCGCACTCACTGCTTTGTTTGCCAATTTCCCTTGGAACCATAGGCCGCCAGTAGTGTCTAAGAATTGCTTCATTTGAGCCGGTAAGTTACCAAAACGTGTTGGCATGCTAAAGATGATGGCATCTGCCCACTCTAAATCACTTAATTGAACCTCTGGGACATCCTTTGTTTCGTCTAAATGTGCTTTCCATGCTGGATTTGATGCCACAACTGCTTCTGGTGCCAATTCAGCAACCTTTAATACTTTCACTTCGGCTCCAGCTTCTTTCGCTCCAGCCTCTGCCCATTTTGCCATCTGATAGTTTGTACCTGTTGAACTATAATAAATAACTGCTAATTTTACGTTTTCCATTTGTTCCATCTCCTTTTGTTTGGTTTGCCCAAAAAGCTTCTGTAAAAAACCCATCTATATTCCCTACCTTCATTAAAATTGACGACGATACCATAATGCCGCAGCATCGACTTCTTCTCTCGTTAGCTGATGTCCGCGATTTTCCCAATGTAGTGTGACCGAAGCGCCTGCGCCTTGCAGCAATTGCTCGAGCTCTTGTGATTCCTCTGGGCGGCACATTGGGTCATTTTTACCAGCTGCGATAAAGACTTGTTTCCCCGCCAATGAAGGCAATGAAACTCCGCGTCTTGGAACCATTGGATGATGCAGGATCGCTCCTTTTAACGCATCCTCGTAATGGAATAAAAGACTTCCTGCAATGTTCGCCCCATTGGAATATCCGAGAGCGACGACATTGTGACGATCGAACCCATATTCATCTGCTGCTTCTCCGATAAATGTATAAAGTTCCTCTGTCCGCTCAATTAAATCCTGCTCATCGAAAACACCCTCTGCTAAACGTCTGAAAAAGCGCGGCATATCGTTTTCCAACACATTTCCTCTCACACTAAGAACAGAAGCGTCAGCATCTACTAAATCGGCAAGCGGCAATAAATCTTCTTCCGTCCCGCCAGTACCATGCAGTAATAACAAAACAGGTCTTTGTTCATTCTTTCCTTTTCGAAAAAGATGTTTCATCATGCATCTCCTTTCCCTTTCAATTCTCTCACTTCTATTGGCAGCACAATTTGTTCAATCTGACTGCGCTGCGCTTCATATTGCGGTGGCAGTTTCAATGCTTCACCCATAGTTTCCACTGATTCATCGTGTGCAAACCCTGGAGGATCAGTCGCAATTTCAAATAATATGCCGCCAAGCTCTCTAAAATAAATGGCATTGAAGTAATTTCGATCTTGCACAGGTGTCACTTGATACCCGCTTTGCGCAATATGTCTTTGCCAATCTAACTGATCCTGATCATCTGTCGCTCTCCATGCAATATGATGCACCACTCCAACACCCATACGTCCTCGTGCAACAGGTGTCTTGTTCACATCAATGACATTGCCTATCTCACCAAACGAACGGAATCTCACATAGTCCTCTTCTGCTCCAACTCGTTCAAAACCCATTGTTTGTTCGAGCAGCTGCATCGTTTGCTCTGGCTGTGATGTTAATAAAACCGCTCCCCCAAACCCTTTTATCGCAACATCTGGTGTGACTCCGTTAAATGTCCACTCATTTTGTTTCCCTTCCGCACGCTCTACAAGCTCAATCAACAAGCCGTGTGGATCTTCAAATGAGAGAAAGGCTTCATCAAAACGTTCAACCTTTTCATAAGAAATATCAAACTGCTCAAGACGTTCCTTCCAGAAAGAGAAAGCGCCTGGTGGTACAACATATGTCGTCACGCCCACTTGACCTGCGCCAATTTGTCCCTTTTGAGCACCTGGCCAAGGGAAAAACGTGATAATCGTTCCCGGAGATCCTCCTTCATTTCCAAAATATAAATGGTAAGTACCTGGATCATCAAAATTCACGGTCTTCTTCACGAGACGAAGTCCTAAAACACCTGCATAAAAATCAACGTTCTCCTGAGGATGCCCTACAATTGCTGTGATATGGTGAATTCCTTCTGTTTTCTTCACTTCTAATGACCTCCTAATCATGAAGTAACAAGCCTCTATTCATTATGTCTTTACTGACGTCTTTATATTATCTCGAATTCGAGATATTAAATCAAAAAAATATATTTATCTCGAATTAAGGATATGATGTTTTTAAATAAAAGTCAACGATTTTTGTTTTTCCTTTTAAAAAAGCAGGTCTGCTTTTGCATAACAGACCTGCTCTTCCTTGATTATTGCAGTAATTTTTTCTTTTTTAAATAGGCTTTCGCTACCTGAAATGCATCCTTACCTTTTACATTCACTTCATAATTCATTTCTCTCATCTCATCGTCTGTGATTTGACCACCGAGCTTATTGAGAGAGGTCTCAATCTCAGGGTACTCCGTTAATGTCTCCTGCCTTAGCAGCGGTGCTCCTTGATATGGCGGGAAAACATGGTGATCATCATCAAGCACCTTTAATTTGTATTGCCTCAATTCACTGTCTGTCGAATACGCATCGACTAAATTGATATCTCCTTTTTGAATCGCTCGATACCGAAGCTTCGGTTCCATCGTCACCACATCATCAAAGGAAAGTTGATAGGTCTTTTGAATGCCTCGATACCCATCTTGGCGATCAGAAAATTCTAAGGTGAATCCAGCTTTTATGCGATTCTTGATCTTGCCTAGATCTGAAATATTGGATACATCATATTGATCAGCCAGCGACTGAGGCACGGCTAAAGCATACGTATTATTGTAAGCCATCGGCTCAAGAAGGCGGAGCTTAAAAGATGATTCCAAACCGCGCCGCGCTTGCTCATACACTTTTTCTTTATCTGTGCTTTTCGCTGTTTGTTTGAGGAACTCAGAAATCGCAGTGCCCGTAAACTCAGGATAAATGTCAATATCACCAGACCGTAAAGCTTGAAAAACAAAAGACGTCTTGCCAAGACCAGGCTTAAGATTGACTTGAATATCCGTATCCTGTTCAATTAAAAGCTTATACATCGAGATCAGAATTTCAGGCTCCGATCCTAGCTTTCCACCGATGGTGATTTCCTTCTTTTCTTGTTGAAACAGTAATGGGCCCGCGACAATAGCTCCTGCGAACACAGCAAAAACCGTCACAGAAATCACAGTCTTTTTAAAAGAGATTTTCTCAAACGTGCGCAGCACCACATCAAATAAGAGTGCGAGTAAGGCTGCTGGTATAGCGCCAATGACAATGAGTGACATATCATTTCGGTCAATTCCCAGCAAAATTAGACTTCCTAATCCCCCAGCTCCGATCAGTGCGGCAAGAGTGGCAGTTCCCACAATGAGAACCATCCCGGTTCGGATACCTGCCATGATGACTGGCATGGCCAGAGGCAGTTCCACCTTTAATAACCGTTTACGGTGATTCATTCCCATGGCAAGCGCCGCTTCTCTCAGGGAAGGGTCGACCTCCTGAATGCCTGTATATGTATTTCTTAAAATAGGGAGTAGGGCATAAACGACAAGCGCAATAATCGCAGGAACTTGCCCAATTCCAACGAGAGGAATCAGCAAGCCAAGCAGCGCAAGCGACGGGATTGTTTGCAAGACCGCCGTCACCCCAATCACCCATTCTGCAAGCTTTGGCACTCTCGTTAAATAGATACCTAAGGGAATGGCAATCAAAATGGCTAAAAATAAAGCAATAAACGAAATTTGAATATGCTCAAGTAAGGCGTGTCCCAATTGTTCTTTTCGATCCAATAACACACTGATCCAATCATTCATGTGACTCGCCCCTCTCTCTAGGAGAATCAGCTAAAAACTGAATCACCGCTTGACGATTCACTAGTCCAATTCGCTCCCCTTCCTTTTCCACAGCCAATTCCTCATGCTTTGCCAATTGGGATAAGACCTCATCCAGCGTGGCATGTGCTGTGATCGCTTCATAGCCTAAAAGAGCCTCGTGAGCCATTGGTCTAGCCATGTCCTCTAGCTCAAACGATTGATGTAACGCATGGCGAGCAGCCCCTGAGACAAACTCCCGAACAAAAGCATTCACTGGGTGTTGAACCAATTCCTCTGGACGACCAATCTGCACCACTTTTCCTTCCTTCATGATACAAATTCGATCACCAAGCCTCATCGCCTCCTGCATATCATGTGTCACGAAGACAATGGTCTTTTGAATACGGCGCTGCAAATCAAGCAGATCATCCTGCAATTTCTCCCTCGTTAGTGGATCTAACGCACTAAATGGTTCATCCATGAGGACAATCTCCGGATCAGCTGCAAGTGCGCGTGCCACACCGACACGCTGCTGCTGTCCACCAGATAGCTCTGATGGCTTTCGATGTCGATACATAGCAGGGTCAAGCCCAACCATCTGCATCAATTCATCCACTCGCTTTTTAATCTCGTTCCGACTCCATTGTTTGAGCTCTGGCACCACAGCGATATTTTCTTCAATGGTCATATGAGGAAAAAGAGCAATTTGCTGTAGAACATACCCAATATCCCAGCGCAGCTCATACATATCATAATCGTTTATTTTTTGACCCTTTATGTAAATCTCACCTTCTGTTGAAGAAATGAGACGATTGATCATTTTCAATGTTGTCGTTTTTCCGCTTCCACTAGGTCCAATGAATACAAAAAATTCACCTTTCTGAATCTCTAAATCAACCGATTGAACGGCATAGCGCTCATCAGAAAATTGCATCGATACCTTCTTAAATTCAATCATCTTCCCACGCCCTGACTGCAATTATTTTCTAGAATACCAATATGACAGATCGACCCCGTATTTGTATAGAACAAACTGTCACTTTTACTCTCTTTTACATAATTCCCCTAAGGTGCCCGCCAAAAACAGCTCTAGCCAAATCGGATGAGATTCTTCGTAAGACAAAAAAAAAGCGAAGAGCTCGAGGCTCTCCGCTTTTAAGTCAACGACTTACTCACCAGTAACGTATGGAAGTAATGCCATTTGACGTGATTTTTTAATCGCTAATGTCAATTTACGTTGATACTTAGCGCTAGTTCCTGTTACACGACGAGGTAAAATTTTACCACGCTCAGAAACAAACTTTCTAAGAAGATCAACATCTTTGTAATCGATGTGCGTGATACCGTTAGAAGTAAAGAAACACACCTTACGACGTTTCGCACGACCGCCTCTGCGTCCACCTGCCATTTGTTTTCACACCTTTCATTTAGTCATTAGTTTTTTCAGATCAATTAGAATGGCAAATCATCATCGGAGATGTCAATCGGTTTACCATCATTCGCAAATGGGTCATCATTGAAGCTATTTCCCTGATTACGATTTTGTTGGTTGTTTTGATTGCCATATGGATTTTGACTTGGTTCATTTCCAAATGGATTCTGATCGTTTTGGCTACCGCCATAATACTGGCCTCCGCTATTACCACCGCCGCTGTATCCACCTGAACCAGCACCGCCGCTCTTAGGCTCAAGAAATTGAACACTTTCAGCTTGAACTTCTGTCACGAAGACACGCTGTCCTTGCTGATTTTCATAGTTTCTTGTCTGCAAACGACCGTCTACACCGGCAAGACTTCCTTTTTTCAAGAAATTAGCCACGTTCTCGGCTTGTCTTCTCCAAGTAACACAGTTAATGAAATCGGCTTCACGCTCTCCAGATTGATTCGTAAACGTACGGTTCACAGCTAGAGTAAACGTGGCTACAGCCGCACCATTAGGCGTGTAGCGAAGCTCAGGGTCTTTTGTTAGTCTTCCGACCAATACAACACGGTTTAGCATATTGAAAGACCACCTTTAAATATATATTTCAATGATTTATACTTCTTCTTTAACAACAATGTGGCGAATGATATCGTCACTGATCTTAGCTAAGCGGTCAAATTCTTGAACTGCTGCAGCGTCAGATTGAACGTTTACGATTTGGTAGAAGCCTTCACGGAAATCGTTGATTTCGTATGAAAGACGACGTTTACCCCAATCCTTTGTTCCAGTGATCTCCGCACCGTTTGAAGTTAACACGTTATTGAAACGCTCGATAACTGCTTTTTTAGCATCATCGTCAACTGTTGGGCGGATGATGTACATAACTTCGTACTTTCTCATCTGATTGCACCTCCTTTTGGTCTAAGCGGCCCTAAACGGGCAAGGAGCAATAAATTATATTACTCACAATTGTATATTATAACAAATTACTTGGCCTATGACAAGAACCTATACATTAAAACGGAAATGAATGACGTCTCCATCTTTCACTACATATTCTTTACCTTCTAGACGGACTTTTCCAGCCTCTTTTGCAGCAGACATGCTTCCGCCAGCAAGTAAATCTTCATACGCAACCGTTTCAGCACGAATAAACCCACGTTCAAAGTCCGTATGAATGATCCCAGCACATTCCGGTGCCTTCATTCCCTTTTTAAACGTCCAAGCGCGTACTTCCTGCTCACCTGCTGTGAAATAAGTAGCTAAACCAAGAAGTGAATAAGATGCTTGAATCAGCTGATCTAGACCTGACTCTTTGATGCCAAGCTCTTCAAGGAACATTTGCTTCTCTTCTCCTTCAAGCTCTGCAATTTCAGACTCGATCTTCGCACATACGACGATGACTTCAGCATTTTCACCAGAAGCAAACTCACGGATTTGCTTCACATATTCGTTGCCGTCATGATCTGCTACTTCATCCTCACTCACATTTGCTACATAAAGAACTGGTTTAGATGTGAGTAAATGAAGCTGTTTCACAAGCTTCTGCTGCTCATCTGTAAATTCTACAGATCTTGCCGATTTCCCAGCTTCAAATGCGTTCATTAGCTTCGACAAAATATCAAATTCAGCTACCGCTTCCTTATCCTTTTGTTTTGCAAGCTTACTCACACGAGCCAAACGTTTTTCAACTGTTTCTAAATCAGCCAAAATCAACTCTAAATTAATGGTTTCGATATCTGACACAGGGTCAACCTTACCTGATACGTGTGTGATGTTATCATCTGCAAAAGCTCTCACCACGTGACAGATCGCATCTACTTGACGAATGTGAGAAAGGAATTTATTCCCTAAACCTTCACCTTTTGAAGCCCCTTTGACAATACCGGCAATATCAGTGAATTCAAAAGCAGTCGGAACTGTCTTTTTCGGCTGCACCAATTCTGTTAGTTTTTGCAAACGCTCGTCTGGAACTTCTACAATTCCGACGTTTGGATCAATGGTACAAAACGGATAGTTAGCAGACTCCGCTCCAGCCTGTGTAATTGCATTAAATAGCGTTGACTTCCCGACGTTAGGTAAGCCAACAATACCAGCTGTTAAAGCCATTCTTTCATCTCCTCTATATCAAACGTGCTCGTTATACTGCGTAATATGAACCTAGAGCAATTATAAGTAGGTTTACATGAAAAGACAAGCTAACCGTTATGCATTATCAATAGAAGAAACATTGCCAAAAAGAATAAATCAATCCTTTAAAACGGGAATTTGCATCTAATTCTTCTATACAAAAGACAAATTTCATCAAAAAAGCATGAGGCCTACTTAAGCAGTTGGCTCCTCATGCTTGACGAGAATTTTCTTCATTTTTCGTTCAAAGTCTCTTCTTGGGATCATGACGCTATGCCCGCAGCCTTCACATTTAATGCGAATATCCATGCCCAACCGAATTACTTTCCACCGATTGACACCACATGGATGGGGTTTCTTCATTTCAACGACGTCATGTAACCCAAACGCTTTGTCTGCCATCAGCTTTCACCTCTCTTGCTCACTTCATTGAATCTATTGTACAAAAAAACGGCGATGAAGAGCAATGCACAAAGCAAAGACCCTCTTTCTCCTATTCTTTTTTATAGAAAAAACCCTTCTTTTAGATCATTTTATTTGTGACCAATAGTTACTTAAACTCCGCTTTTTTTCAATATTGTCACAAACACTGTAGGTCGAAAGGTTTTTATTGGTAGAACGCTGTGGTTTTTCCATATTTTTTGATTTATGATATCTGCATAAATGTTATGTGAGGGAGCAGGTACGATGGTCAATCGAAAGGATAGATTAACTGATAAAGAATATAAAATCATATCCGATCATGCTGGAAACATAGACAATTACCAGCAGCACCATACGATAGAAATAGGTCAGCAAACGCTCACTGTCCATGATTTTCTCAAGGTCGATCATCAATTATATGGTTTAACGATGCAGCCGGAACAATCAGACGAGTTCATCGTCGCTTTTCACTGTCCGATGCCAAAGCAGATGCCGGTGACCTCGCCACAAGATGTACACACCGCGGCACAGTCATTGCTCAAAACGGATTATGCCTATCCCATTGAAAGGAAGTCCCTTGATAGCAATCAAGATCATGTCTTTTTTAAAGGGAAGGAATACATAGAGCAAGTCAGCCAGAAGCATCCCAATGCAGGTATCTATCTCACTGGACAAGCCCTTGCCGGTGCTGTTTGTGCTTATGTTGCGACAGAACAGCCAGCTGTCAAAAAAGCCGTCACCTTTGATAGCCCAAATATATGGAGCAGTCTGGCGCCTTCGATTCAGCAGAAAACGCAGCAAGGTCAATATACACGGATCTTGACTGAATATATTCAACCTAGTCATTATGTAGGTTTACTCAATCGCCATGATCATGGAGTTGGTCAAGTTAAGTACACCGTGCCGCCACAGCAGCAAGGCGCCGTCCAAGAATCCGTTAAATATAAACAAAGAGAAATTGACACCTTTTTAAAATCAGCTTTTGCGTCTATGAATATAGAATGGAACGAATCCTTTGATACAAATGCTTTTTTAGCTCTTATTTCTGGAAGTTTAAAAGGAAATGGGTATTCATTCCACAAAGATGGATCTGCCCGTATTTTAGATGAACAGCTTGATCATAATACAAGTTTTACAGCCATGCTGTTGCAAGAAATCCATTCTGGACGTGCATATGCACAAAGCGGTCTAGAAATTATCATAAAATCCCATTTACTGAAAAATTCATCCTACGATCTCCAAAGTGTGATTGAACATGAAGTACACACTATATTTGATAAAATCGATGGGATCGATGAAAGTGTAAAAGACGCCGTCCAGCATGTAAAACAAGAGCTCAAAGGACTCGTCGGCTTTGGCCACTATGATTTATTAAGTCCAAGTGATGTGGAAGCACTGGTAGAAGAAGTGAGGATGGAACAACATCATTCCTCCTTTTATTCACATGAAAAACAACTGAATGCCCTGTACACCTTGAGAGATTACGAACAAGAACTTTCTTCCCTTTCAAGACATATGTACACAATGGGTGATGATTACGCCAAGGCAGATAGACGCCTTGCGATGCAAATGGGTATTCATTAAGAAAGGAGTCACCGCATGATCAATCAAAATAAACCTCCTAGTGACGCCCAGCGTTTCTTGCAAAATGTGAGTGCCCGCCGCTCCATGTCTGTATTTGAAAATCAATCGGCACCACAAACGCAAACGCAGTCCCCAGAAGAAATAGCAGCAATTCAAGCCATACGAAGAGAAGGACAGCGAAAGGATCTAAAACGGCTGCTCAAAATGCGACTGCATGACGAATTAGCAAACACTCGCGTACACTTGGAGTATCAATTGTCTAAAACCGAAGACATGATCAACCAGACGACCATTGTCAAACAACACATCTCCCAGCATTTAAAAGGACAAGCCATTTCAGAATTAGAGGAACGCCTTCAGCGTCTCAAGCAAATGCCAGTCTATGATGATATCAAAGACGCCATTGATTCTATTCGGATAAAATAAGCACAGCTCTGACTAAGAGAGGTGCTTATTTTATTTTATCAATATAATTTTTAGGGCAAGAAAATATCTTTTTACTTAAAATCGGATATAGCATTAAACAGACAAGCAAATAAAGATTCAGCAAGCTGTATATCGGATACAAGAAAGCAATCAAATCGGCAAACCCAAGAGATGTTAAAGGCGCCATCAACAGAAGCATCACGAGCACAACCAGCCAGCGAGGCAATGGTACAAAAGAAAGCATCCGGCTGGATAAACCAAATAAACCTGCCGCTGTCGTCGTATAAATAGCTAGACAAAGGACAACGGTCATAAACACAAACAATGATGTCGGCGCTCCTTCTAATACTGTAAACAAAGGAATGCCTTCTGCTGATAGGCTCCCAGAAATATCAACCAATATTTCGTTATACACATACGAGATGATCCCAAAAATCAGACCGCTTAATATACTCGCCACTTTTGCCTCGCCAAGGCCCTTCATTTCTTTTCCAACCGAAGACAGCACTGCGACTACAGATAATATATTCAAAGAAGCAAAGACAATGCTGGCAGGCCAATTGTACTGCTGCCCAAAATCAATCCGCCACATATGATCATGGTTCATATAATAAAAAACAAACGCATAGATGAGCCCCGCCACCAAAATTGGTATAATGAAAGCATTCACAGATAAGAGCCCTTTCACATCCCAGAAAAAAATCATAAATGAAAATAGACAAAATGCACCGATGCCCACCCAAAATGGCACATGATACATCTCGAGTGTCACCCCGCCACCGGCAATCATGACTGTCGTTGTCGTGAATAAATAAAGGACAATTAAAACATCATACACTTTAGCCAGCCATGGACCGACAAGCCGCTCTAGCACTGGCACAAAGTGATCGGCACGTACCTCATAACTGATTTTCAACACCACATAGGTAGACAGCATAAACATCAATGTAAACAGTAGAATGGCTAGTCCACTATCAATGCCAAAAAACTGCCAAATTTCTTGGCCGGAAGCATACCCCGCTCCTATTAAGCTTCCTAAAATTAAAAGCGTCCACCTTGAACCAGCCTTCCACACAATCATCACCTCATAGGTATAGAATTAAGCTTGTTTCCGTATACTGTTACTAACTACTATGACAAGGAAGTGAGACCTATGAATAGCAAGAACGGTCTTTTTTTTAGAAATAGGGTGAAAGAATACGTGTCCCATACGGATACAAACGCCATTCAACAGCTTAAAAGTATTTTATTCTCGCATCTTCAGAAAGCAGGAAAAAGACCCGTTGCCATCGTTTGTATTGGAACAGACCGCTCAACTGGCGACTCTCTAGGTCCACTTGTTGGTACAAAGCTTTCAGGTCTTGATTTGAAAAAGCTTCATGTATATGGCACGCTCTCTGACCCAGTTCATGCGGTCAATTTAAAAGAAAAGCTCGCCGAAATTGAACAAGCCCATAAACATCCGTTCATTGTAGCGATTGATGCCTGTTTAGGAAGAGTGAAAAGTGTAGGCTCCTTCCAAATTGGAGATGGACCGTTAAAGCCTGGAGCAGGTGTACAAAAGGAGCTGCCAGAGGTAGGAGATATTCATATTAATGGGATCGTCAATGTGAGCGGCTTTATGGAATACTTCGTTCTCCAAAACACACGCCTTCATCTTGTCATGTCTATGGCCAATACACTTTCTGAAAGTCTATCTCATATTGATCAAATGGATTGGACAAGAGAAAAAAGCCGTTCTCTCTTCGCTCCTATTCAAAATATCACTGGGAGAATATAAAAAAGACCATCTCGTATCAAGATGGTCACTCTGATGATTCTCTCGTAGAAAGCAATTCGAGGATTCTTTCTAAATCTTCGTTGGAGAGAAATTCAATCTCTATTTTTCCTTTTTTCTTCTGTTTCTTGATCGACACTGAAGTGCCAAAGTAGTTTTGTAAGAAAGACTCTCTTTCTTTCAACACTCGATCCTTTGGTGCTTCTTTTTTCTTTGTTTCACGTGGAACATTTTCGTTTAATTGCTGAACAAGTTTCTCAACCTGACGTACGTTTAACCCCTCGTCCACAATTTTCTTTACCAATGGCGCCAGCTTATTTTTGTTTTTCAAGCTAAGCAAGGTTCTTCCATGACCCATCGATAACTTTCCATCTGCAATCAGCTTTTGTACTTCATCCGGTAAAGTCAAAAGACGGAGATGGTTCGCAATATGCGGTCTGCTCTTCCCTAATCGCTTCGCTAATTCCTCTTGCGTGACACTTAGGTGATCTAGTAAGGAAGCATAGGCTTCCGCTTCTTCTAATGGAGATAAATCCTCGCGTTGCAGATTTTCTAAAAGGGCAATCTCTCTCATGAGCGTTTCTGAAAATTCTCTGACGATCGCAGGAATCGTTGTCAGACCAGCTTGTTGTGCTGCACGGAAACGACGTTCACCTGCTACAATGTCATATCCTTTAATCGATTTACGGACAATGATCGGCTGTAAAACACCGTGCTGCTGAATGGATTCTTTGAGATCAGACAATGCATCTTCATCAAACGTTTTCCTTGGCTGATACGGGTTTGGACGCAAATCCTTTATTTTGATTTCTTCAACCGTTTCTTCATTTGAGTCTACAGTGTTAAATAGTGCATTAATACCCTTTCCAAGACCTTTAGCCATTCGCATCCACTTCCTTTGCTAAGTCTAAATAGACATCTGCACCTCTTGAACGTGGATCATACAAGATAATCGGTTTCCCATGACTAGGCGCTTCACTCAGTCTTACATTTCGCGGAATCACGGTCTGATAGACTTTATCTCTAAAGTATTTCTTCACTTCTTCGATGACTTGAATCCCAAGATTTGTTCGTGCATCAAGCATTGTCAGCAAGACACCTTCAATGGCGAGATCCGTATTTAAATGTTTTTGCACGAGACGAACGGTGTTTAACAATTGGCTCAATCCTTCAAGCGCATAATATTCGCACTGTACTGGGATTAAAACGGAATCGGATGCTGTTAACGCATTAATCGTCAGTAATCCAAGTGATGGCGGGCAGTCAATAATCATATAATCATAATTTTGCTTAACAGATTCAAGTGCTCTCTTCAATCTCACTTCACGTGAAATCGTAGGCACAAGCTCTATTTCAGCCCCTGCAAGCTGTATCGTCGCAGGAATGACATCAAGATTTTCGACCTCTGTCGTCTTAATCACATCAAGAACATCTGCATCATCAACTAAAATATCGTACACGCACTTCTCTACGTCGGCCTTCTCAATCCCAATACCACTCGTGGCATTGCCCTGCGGATCAATATCAACTAACAACACTCGTTTACCTATGTATGCTAAACACGCACTCAAATTAACAGAAGTTGTCGTCTTCCCGACGCCGCCCTTCTGGTTGGTAATCGCTATGATTTTTCCCACGATGTCACCCACTTTCAACTTAACAAGTTTCTCATTCATTCATACTTCCTATTCTATCAAAAAAAGTATGAAACGTTTGCTTTTTTTGTTTCTCCATTATAAATTCGTCGACGAATGTCTATTTTCGTACATGATTAAATGAATGAAAACACACTGAAAAATATATCAATATATCTTTTTTGATGAAAAACGATATACTGAGAAATATAAAAATCCCCCACTTTAATCAAAAGTGAGGGCACATATCAAAAGTTTAATCCGCCAATTTTGCGGCCTTCGTTCACAATGACCTTGGGGGTCACTGTTTTATAGCTTTTCTTTTTCAAGAATCCATAGGGTGCCTTAATGGTAAATGTCGCATGTCCCACAGCGTTCACCTGTTTTAGCGTAGGCCTGCCACACAATCTTTGAACAGTATGTGGGGTCCAATGATTGGATCGACATTGTGATGGAGTATCGAGCCTTAGGATGGTCTTTCACGTAATCGTGTGCCCATTCTCCTGCAAGATCCGCCTTTTCTTCGTGGTTGATCCGAATCACCTTTGTGTTGGCACTATAGCGAAACCAGCTATGAATGGAATCGATATTTGGGTGCTGTCGAAACCCTGGAATGGAGGCATAGCTTTTCTCGTTAATGACGATACCTGCATGACCAATTAAACCATTCAAAGCACCAGTGCTTGTCACCAATATATCCCCTTTTTTAGGCATAATATTGGTACCAGGATACGGTTTTCCTAAAAGGTGGCGAATGGTATGCGGCTTTTCATCAGTCACCATCTCATCCTGCTTGTTTTGTCGTAAGCCATAGTTCTTCAAGTCATCATCAACTGTGATCAAGTCAATTGTGTCGTCCTGAGACTCATGCTCTTGATTTAATTGTTGAACTGTTACTTCTTTAGAAACCACGCCTTGTTCCTTCAGGACGTTCAGTTCTTCCTTCGTAATTGTTTCTTCTGCATCATGAACCTCTTGGCTCGGTGGCGTATTCACAGCGAATATAGTCGTTTCATTTGAAAAAAGAGAAAGAGAGAATAGTAAATAACAGATAATAGCAAAAATAGTCTTTTTCATATTCATTGAATAGATGTCACCTCCTTTCTACTACGAGAATCATATTTTACCAATTAATCAATAATAAGTAAATATTATGAACTTTGATGAAAGGCAGACAAAAAAAGCTGACGAGTGGCTCTCATCAGCTTTTTTCTATTTAGGAATCCGAATTGTTAATTGGATATATTCCTCAAATTCTTCTTCCTCGGTATTTATTTTAAGCCCGCTGTCTTCTACCATATGGAGAGACTGACGAATGGTATTCATCGCAATTCGTGTATCACGACTAAACGCCTTACGTTTTGGCTTCGGTTTGCGATCTGTTTTTTGTTCAAGCATTTTCACTACACGCTCTTCAGTCTGTTTTACATTCAGCTGCTTTTCGATGATTTCCTGCAATAGCGCGATTTGTAATTCTGGAAGCTTTAGGGGTACAAGTGAACGTGCATGCCTTTCAGAGATTTTTTTCTCTAGGATGGCCTGTTGTACCTCTTCAGGCAACTTTAAAAGTCTTAATTTGTTTGCAACAGTTGATTGTCCCTTACCTAAACGCTGAGCAAGCGCTTCCTGTGTTAAATCATGAAGCTCTAAAAGACGTGCATAGGCATGAGCCTCTTCAATAGCAGACAGCTCTTCTCTTTGCAAATTTTCAATCAATGCCACAGATGCCGTTTCCGTATCAGTAAAATCTTTTATAATAGCGGGGATTTTCTCCCAGTGAAGAGTCTGTACCGCTCTCCAACGTCTTTCGCCGGCGATCAGTTCATATTTTCCTTCTTCTTCTGTCGGTCTGACAACAATAGGTTGGATAATGCCATGGGTATGAATCGTCGTGGCCAGCTCATGTATCTTTTCTTCTGAAAAAATGGTGCGTGGCTGAAAACGGTTTGGCATAATTGTGTCGACCGGGAGCTCCTGTATCTCTTCCTTTAATGTAACATGCTCAGCAATCTCTGCCTCTATTTCGGTTTCACGCTCAGGATGTTCTTTGTCACCAAGCCCGAAGAAGCGTGAGAGTGAATGCTTCATGAACCTACACCACCTTTAAAAACTACCTTTTTATAATTCTATTTTCTCATGTTTTTTCCTTCTGTAAAATCTTAAATATTGAAGAAAAACCGACCTTTTACATGATCAACCTTCTATTGGTGATTTATTAGGTGTTCCTGGTTTTCTAGGATATTTTTTTGGTGTTTGCTTTTTCTTTTCAATGACAATGATATTCCGTTCGCTTTCTTCTAAAGGAAGGACAAAGGAATGCTTTTCAACAACCTCTCCTCCGAGGACAGTAACGGCTTTCTTCCCTGCTTGCATTTCTTCATCAGCAGCAGATGCTTTTAATGCCACAAACAACCCTTCCTTTTTTACAAGGGGCAGACATAGTTCGCTCAATACAGATAAACGCGCAACTGCTCTAGCAGTGACAAGATCATAGCTTTCACGCTTTTCCTTACGTTGTCCAAACGTCTCCGCACGATCATGATAAAAAGTAGTATCTTGTAAGTTTAACCCTTTTGCTAACTCATTGAGAAACGTAATTCGTTTCTGAAGAGAATCAACAATGGTCACATGTAGATGAGGGAAGCAAATTTTAAGAGGAATGCTTGGGAAACCAGCACCAGCTCCTATATCGCAAATCGTCGTCACTTTGTGAAAATCAATGAAAAATGATGCTGAAATTGAATCATAAAAATGCTTTAAATACACTTCTTCCTTTTCAGTAATGGACGTCAAATTCATTTTCTCGTTCCATTCTACAAGCATGCGGAAGTAAGTTTCAAATTGTTCAAGCTGCACAGGAGAAAGAGTCATCCCTTTCTCCTCTAGTGCTGCTATAAATTGTTCAATGTTCATGCCGACATCCTTTCTATTCTGCTATCTTCGCAATACGTCCCTGCTCTAAATATACTAAAAGGATAGAAATATCAGCAGGGTTAACGCCTGAAATACGAGAAGCCTGTGCAACAGAAAGCGGTCGGACTTCTTTCAGCTTTTGTTTCGCTTCAGTTGCAATTCCTTTGATGGCATCATAATCAATACGATCAGGAATCTTTTTGTTCTCCATCTTTTTCAGCTTTTCAACTTGTTGGAGTGACTTTTCGATATAACCTTCGTATTTAATTTGAATCTCTACCTGCTCACACACATCAGAAGGAAGCGGTGTTTCAGCAGGAGCTAACGTCACAACAGATTCATAGTTCATTTCTGGACGCTTCATCAAATCACTTGCACGAATACCGTCCTTCAGCTCACTTCCACCAAGTGAACGAATAAATTCTTGTGTCTCTGCTGTGGGTTTAATGATGACAGAATATAAACGTTTTTTCTCTGCTTCAATGGCTTCTTTTTTCTGCTGGTATGCCTGAAATCTTTCTTGAGAAATTAATCCAATATGACAGCCAAGTTCAGTTAATCTTAAATCCGCATTGTCATGACGAAGAAGCAAACGATACTCTGCACGGGATGTTAAAAGACGGTAAGGTTCATTTGTTCCCTTTGTGACAAGATCATCAATGAGAACACCGATATATGCATCAGATCGGCTTAAAATGACTTCTTCTTTACCCAATGCTTTTCTTCCTGCATTAATACCTGCCATAATTCCTTGACCTGCTGCTTCCTCATAGCCAGACGTACCATTAATTTGGCCAGCTGTATATAATCCAGAAATTTTCTTCGTCTCGAGTGTAGGCCACAACTGAGTAGGCACAATTGCATCATACTCAATGGCATAACCCGCTCTCATCATTTGTACATTTTCAAGCCCTGGGATGGTAGAAAGCATACGCTGCTGTACATCCTCTGGAAGACTTGTAGATAATCCTTGAACATACACTTCCTGCGTATTACGACCTTCTGGCTCTAAGAAGATTTGATGTCTTGGTTTGTCATTGAAACGAACCACTTTATCTTCAATGGAAGGGCAGTATCTAGGACCAGTTCCTTTAATCATACCTGAATACATTGGAGAACGGTGAAGATTCTCATCAATAATTTGATGTGTTTCTAAACTCGTATAAGTTAACCAGCATGGCAGTTGATCTGTGATATATTCAACCGTTTCATAGGAGAACGCCCGCGGAACATCATCACCTGGTTGAATTTCTGTTTTACTATAGTCAATCGAGTGACTATTCACTCGAGGAGGTGTTCCTGTTTTAAAGCGAACCAAATCGAATCCTAACTCTGCTAGGTGATCCGATAATTTGATGGATGGTTGCTGGTTATTAGGACCACTTGAATACGATAGATCCCCTAAAATAATACGACCTTTTAAGAAAGTCCCAGTCGTTAATACAACAGACTTCGCACGATAGTTTGCCCCTGTTTGTGTAACGACACCTTTACATTCATCATCTTCTACAATTAAATGATCCACCATACCTTGAAGCATTGTCAGGTTCGGTTCATTTTCCATTGTTTTTTTCATTTCATGCTGATATTGGAACTTGTCTGCTTGCGCTCTTAAAGCACGAACAGCAGGTCCTTTCCCCGTATTCAGCATGCGCATTTGAATATGCGTCTTATCTATATTTCGTGCCATTTCTCCGCCCAGTGCATCAATTTCTCTAACGACAATCCCTTTTGCAGGACCACCTACGGACGGATTACATGGCATAAAAGCAACCATATCGAGGTTGATAGTCAATACAAGTGTTTTAGCGCCCTGTCTTGCAGAAGCAAGAGCAGCCTCAACCCCAGCATGACCGGCACCCACGACGATGACGTCATAATTGCCAGCTTCATAACCCATTTCTTATGTTCCTCCCTTTACTTTCCTAAACAGAATTGAGAGAATAACTGATCAATCAAGCTTTCATGAACAGCATCTCCTATAATTTCACCGAGCTGTTCCCAGCAGCGTGTTAAATCTATTTGAACAATGTCGATTGGTACGTCCATTTCAATTCCTTCAAGAGCATCTTCAATTGATTGTTTTGCTGCCTGAAGAAGAGCAATATGCCTTGTATTACTTACATACGTTAAATCTCCACTTTCAATTGATCCAGTGAAGAACAGTGATTGAATCGCCATTTCAAGCTCATCAATGCCCTTTTCTTGTAATAATGATGTAGTGACCACCGGACGATCCTTTGCTAACTGCTTGACCTTTTCTACATCAAGCTTAGGCTCAAGATCTGTCTTATTCACAATCACGATGATATCCATACCTGAGACAGCCTCAAAAAGCTTAATATCTTCTTCTGATAATTCTTCGCTATAATTGAGCACAAGTAAAATCAGGTCAGCTTCTTTTAAGACCTGTCTAGATCGTTCAACCCCTATACGTTCAACAATGTCCTCTGTCTCACGTATACCCGCAGTATCAACAAGACGGAGAGGTACGCCTCTTACATTCACATATTCCTCAATAACGTCTCTCGTAGTTCCAGGAATATCAGTGACAATGGCCTTTGTTTCCTGTACAAGGCTATTCAGCAAAGAAGATTTTCCAACATTCGGCCTTCCTATAATTACAGTGGATAAGCCCTCCCGAAGGATTTTCCCTTGCTGAGAAGTCGAGAGCAACGATTCAATTTCTTTTTTGACGGATGTCGCTTTTTCCACTAAGACGCGATGTGTCATTTCTTCAACATCGTCATACTCAGGGTAGTCAATATTGACTTCAATATGCGCCAGTGTTTCTAGGATCTCGCCGCGCAGTCGCTGAACCAAACCGGAGAGACGTCCCTCCATTTGAGTGATTGCTACATTCATCGCTCGATCCGTCTTTGCCCGAATCAAGTCCATGACAGCCTCCGCTTGCGATAGATCTATTCTTCCATTTAAGAAAGCACGCTTTGTGAACTCACCTGGCTCCGCTAATCTTGCTCCTTCTCTTAAAGCAAGCTGCAATACTTTATTGACCGTTACAATTCCGCCATGGCAGTTAATCTCAATAACGTCTTCTCTCGTAAATGTTTTTGGCGCTCGAAGTACTGACACCATGACCTCTTCTATTACTTGATCAGTCCTTGCATCCACGATATGACCATAATGAATGGTATGAGAATCCACTGATACAAGTTTTTTCTCCTTAGGCCCTTTATACATCCTATCAGCGATCTGCACCGCTTCAGGCCCACTTAAACGAATAATCGCAATTGCTCCTTCACCCATCGGTGTCGAAATGGCTGCAATTGTATCCATCGCTCAATCACCTCTTTCTCTACTTTAATAGACAGTCTTTTATCTATTAAATGGACGTTGTCCATCTCTATATCAAAAACGCTTAATCCAAAATTTAAAGATACCATAAATGAAAGCGAAGTGAAAGTATCCTCTATACAATTATCCACAGCTTTGCATCCTATCTATTTTAACACTTAACTTATCCACATGTGAATAACGACGTTCTAAACTTATCTTCACATCTTACACCGAAACCCGATAAATTTAAACGCCCCGATGCCTTTGTTTACTTGTAAAAATGGCATTTTCCACTCAACTTACACCCTAACTTTTTAGAAATAAAGGATGAATCTTCTATAGAAACACAATTTTTCAATAAAAAAAGACTAAAATCCAGCTTTGCTGAATTCTAGCCTTTCTGTTATTTTTTATACAGCACCACAACATGACGCTTGCTGCCTGTATCTTCCGATACCGTTGCTAGTTCTTTAGAAAAAGCAGCGATCGTATCATGAATTACTTTTCGTTCGTTCGAAGGCATTGGTTCTAAATGAACCTTTCTCTTCGTTTTTAAAACTTTGTTTGCTGTCTTGACAGCATATTGTTCAAGTGCTTCTTGTCGCTTCTTCCTATAATCTCCAATATCAATGGTAATATGATGATACTGATCAGAATAGCGATTAAACACTAACTGTACCAAGGTTTCTAAAGAGTACAAAGTTTGACCTCTTTTTCCAATCATTAATGATGTTTTATCTCCATCAATGTGAAAAGAAATCTTTTTCGGCTCCTGTTTGGAAACAATCTTCGCTTTAGGATCAATGGATTTAACAATATTATCTAAATACTGTGTAGCTAATTTAAGAGTATTTCTCTTTTCTATCAATTTGACTACAGCTTGTCTTTTACCAAATAATCCTAAGAACCCTTTGTTTCCTTCATCCAAAATTGTGATATCTACTTCTTCTTTTAGAAGCTGAATTTGTTTAAGTCCGGAATCTACTGCTTCTTCGATTGTGCGACCGACAGCAGTTATTTCCTTCATTTTTTATTCCCGCCAGCTTTTTCTTTTGTATCTAATTTTACTTGAGGAGTTTTAATCACTAATGTTTGGATGATCATGAAAATGTTACCTACAACCCAGTACAATGAAAGTGCTGCTGGGAAACTAATAGCAAATACAATGATCATAATCGGCATAACCCATAGCATGATCGCCATTTGAGGGTTGTCCGACGGATTTCCAGCCATCATCAGCTTTTGCTGAATGAAAGTAGCTACCCCCGCAATGATCGGTAATAGGAACAATGGATCTGGACTGCCTAAGTCAAACCATAAGAATGTATGCTTTTTAATTTCTGCTGTTCTCATAATCGCATGATAAAAACCAATTAGGATTGGCATCTGAATTAAAATCGGGAAACAGCCAGCCAATGGGTTGACGCCATTTTTTTGGAAAAGGGCCATTGTTTCCTGCTGAAGCTGCTGCTGAGTTTTTTGATCTTTAGAGCTATATTTTTCACGAAGCTTTTTCAATTCAGGCTGCAATGCTTGCATTGCTTTTGTACTTCTTAACTGCTTAATCATTAATGGTAAAATGAGCAAGCGGATTAACAGTGTCACAATAATGATCGCAACCCCGTAGTTTTCACCAGTCAAATTTGCCATGTACGTGATTAATTGAGATAGCGGGTAAACAATATAAGAGTTCCAAAATCCCTTACTATCTGATGTGATTGGTTCATTAATTTGTGTACATCCTGCCAATAGAACCAATGCGCCAATCAAGCTAAATATTAGTAATAATCGCCTTTTCAACAAGATTCCTCCCATTACTTCAAACTTTATTTAAGTTGGAATTGATTACGAAAGTGACTCACCTAATCAGTATGGTAACATTTTTTCATTACAAAGTGGTGGTTTCATTTTAGTTCACTAGATGAAGGAAGCGCTTTTAAAAATTGATTCAACGAAAGTTTCTATTACGAAGACTTTTTCGGTTGTTGTTGATAAACAGCGGATTTTCTAAATAAATGTTGGAGAGACTTTTTTGTTTCTTCAAAGGTCAATTCACTTGCTGGTTTTCTTGCAATGACAATGTAGTCTTTTTCTTGCTTTAACTTATGACCTTCCTCTAAAAACACCTGGCGGATCAGTCGTTTAATTCGATTTCTCATCACTGCATTACCAATCTTCTTACTGACAGACAATCCTAAACGCAGTTCATCTTGATTTGGTTGATCCAGCTGGTAAATAACGAATTGGCGGTTCGCCATTGATTGACCTTTTTTGAACACTTTTTGAAACTCTTCATTTTTTTTTAGCCTGTTTCGCTTCTTCATGTTTTCTTCCACTCCGATAAAAACTGACAGTTCAATTACGATTTTATGTAAAAAAGACCACTGACATTATTCAGTGGCCTAAGCTGATAATTTTTTTCTACCTTTGCTGCGGCGTCGCTTTAAAACTAGACGTCCGTTTTTAGAACTCATACGGCTGCGGAAGCCATGAACTTTACTACGCTTACGGTTATTTGGTTGAAACGTTCTTTTCATTTATGACACCTCCCTGAGGAATAGCTGTTTAAGACAGTCTAACTCATTATATTTGTGTAACCCATCGATTGTCAATATCAATGATAAAACTCTTATTATCAACCTTATAAGCATAACATAATTTATCAAACGAAGAAACCTTCTTTTTCAGTTTCCAACATTTTATTCTTTTTTTCCTCCTAAAAGGCCTCCAAAACAAGGGTGTGGATATTTTTCCGGCATATTTAGACTATCCACATCCATTATCGACATTTTTTTCACACAAATAACCGATGTGGATAATTATTTTTCAACAGGATGTAAAGTGTGTGGATAAGTTTGTGACACCCATTGCACCATCTCGTTTATTTTGATATTATATTTGTGTTTTAACTCTTAATTACTTATCTGACCTATTTGCGTTATCCACAATCTGTGGATAAGCTGTGGAAAGATATTACACAGGTTGTTGAATTGTTTATCCACAGACTGTGTAATTTGTCGAAAAGACGTTTTTCTACTATATTATTTGTTTTCAACAATGTATGTGCACGAATGGTGATGACCATTTGCTCTTTTTCGTGTTCTATAACAGTTTGATACTGGTCATTTTAAAAAGAAAAGGAGGGGGGAGAAGCCTT